>NZ_CP187401.1:562500-3543058 GCF_049817085.1 Methylocystis sp. SB2 | reverse complement strand
CGCCATGTAAATCCAGACGGCGATGAAGAGCAGCAGCGGCAGCCCATTGACGAGCAGAGTCGTGAGCCAACCCGGACTGTCGTTCGCGGGCTTGGCGCTGATCTGCACCTTCTTGGACTCAAGCTTCTGCACGAGGCTCGGATCGCTCGGCGCGTAGGTCGTGAAGGAGCGGTTGTCGTTAAAGTGGCCGGAAATCTCATTGCCGGACATCGTCACGTCATGGACGCGGCCTTCGTCGATCTGCACCAGCAGCTCGCTGAAGGTGATCTCGCGAGCCGGCGTGCGGGTCTGCTGATGCTGGAACAGCCCGAAAAGCAACGCGCCGACTGCGACGAACAGGACCCAAGGCAAATATTTCTTCCAATTCGCCTTCATTTTCACCTCCATGACGAGAGCCGCGGCGGACCGGGGCGTCGTCGTCAATATGTATGCATCCCCCACCGGAAGCCGAAGATGCCTCGACTAGCGCAGGATGAGATTAGAAGTAATCTAGGTCAGGATGGCGCAATAGCCAAACAGGCGTCATAATTCGCCAAAAGTTGAGCGGATGAAAAAGATTGTCATCGCCGGCCTAAATGAATGCCTGGGCTCGGCTTTCTCGGGACTGACGGATATTTTGACGCTCGCGCGGCGCGCCGTCGTTCGCGCCGCCGCGCCCACTGAAAACGCTGAAGATCCTTTCTATGTCGTTGCGGCAAGCGCGGACGGCGAGGCGATCCGCGATCGCGCGGGAGCGAGCTTCCCCGTCGCCGCGTCCTTCGAGGCCATCACCAGCTGCGACGCGATCATCGTGCCGAGTTTCTGGCCCGGCGAGGACGGAAAGCCGCCGGACATGTCGCGCTTTGGCGCGACGGCCGCCTGGCTACGGCGCCACCATGTGCGCGGGGCGCTCATCGCAGGCTGTGGAACGGGCGTTTTTCTTCTCGGTGAGGCGGGTCTCCTTGATGGCCGCCGCTGCACGACGAGCTGGCGGCATCATGAGGAGCTGAAGCAACGGTATGCCCGAATCGACGCCGCCTGGGGCGCTCGGCTGATCGAGGACCGTCGAGTGGTCACGGCCGCCGGCCCCTTGTCGTGGATCGACGTCGCTCTGCATGTCATTCGTGAGCTTTGCGGGGTCGATGCGGCGCGAATCGCGGCGGAGTTCACCCTCGGCGAGGCCGCGCCCTTCAAAGGCGCGCAGCTCGACCCGACCGTCTACAACACAACCGGGCTGAACGAAGGCGCCGGCGCCTTTTTGTCAGATGCCGAGCGAATCGTTCGGCAGTCCAACTCGTCAATGAGCGCTCAAGAGCTCGCACGGGCGCTATCGACGTCCGAGCGAACGCTGCATCGCAGGCTCAAACTGGCCTCCGGAGAGTCGCCGAAGACCTTCATCGATCGGATACGCGTCGAGACTGCGCGCATGTTGCTGGAAACCAGCGCCAAGCCCGTCAAGGAGTTGGCCTCCAGCGCCGGCTTCGCCGACGAGGCGAGTTTTCGGCGCGCGTTCCGGCGTTTCGCCGGCATGGCGCCGAGCGCCTATCGGGTGTGGGCGCGCGCCAGAAGCCAGAACAAAGGCCAGCTTTTCGCCCTGCGCAAGGAAGCGGAAATCATTCCGAAAATGCTGACGACCATATTCGACGCCTGCGTCAACGGGGTCACGCTCGCGGACCCCGACCTCGAAGATTCGCCGATCATTTACGCCAATCGACCGTTCATGCGGATCACCGGCTATGAACTCGACGAGATTATCGGACGCAACTGCCGCTTTCTTCAGGGCGACGACCGCGATCAAGAAGGAAGACTGCGGCTGCGCGAAGCGATCCGCAATCGAGAACAGGTCGAAGTCACGCTGCGCAATTATCGCAAGGATGGCGCGCTCTTTCACAACAAGCTCAACATCACGCCGCTCTTCGACGCCGACGGCCGCCTGCTGTATTTCCTCGGCGTGCAATATGACGTCAGCGATCAGGTGCAGGCCGAATTGGAAATCGGCGACCTCAAAGCGAAGCTTATGTCTTTGACGGATTAATCGTCATTGCGGCGCACAGACGCTAAAGCCGAGCCGACTAACCATTGTTTAGAGGCGGATTACTGGCCGCAAGCCGAAACAGCGCAGCGCTCTTCTAAGTGGCGTGGCAGGTGCATCGCAAAACCTTTTCCTACTTGGCATATTTCTAAGTCGGTGCGCTAATTTGTCGCGCCTGCCTCAGATGCGGCTCTTCGTTTCCTCAATGGGCAGCGAGCCACAGGACAAAGCCATGAATGCGATCTCAGCGATTCTCTCGATTTTTGCCGCGGCCGCCGCCATTACGCTTGCGATCACCGCGTTCGTGAACGCCTGACCCTCGCGGCCACAAAAGCGTCGCTCGCCGCCCTGCGGCGAGACGCCGACGTCCTGATCTTTTAAATTGCCCCTCGGAGGCTCGCCCGGAGAGAGGCCGTTTCGTTCATGACCGGCAGTCCATCTGGCGCAGACGTTCCAGATCGGCAAGATTGATCGGCGGCGCCGAGGCGTCGCCCGCAAGACTTCTGAATGGCGCGTCCATCGCCGCGCCGACTTCATAGAGCACAGCAAACATGTCGGCGCCGTCGATGGGCATCTGCGGGGCTAATGTCTCGCCGGCGCAGCCGCGATGCGACAGCAGTCGATGCATCGACCTGTCGAAAACGCCGATCACATGCGTCAGCGCCGCGGTTTGGGCGATCGCATTCAACGCGACGCCGAGCTGACCGATCGTGCGATCGATGGCGGCCTCCGTCGCGGGAGAATTTCCGGCGGCGCGGAGCGTCAAACGACTCGCTTCCCAAATCAGCGGGCTTTCGACGCGCAGACCATCCAGCGCCGCTCCCGCGAAGCCGTCGTTCAACATCGTGACGCCGGTCGTCGGCAGAACCCTCAGCGCTCCCGCGACGCCTTCCATTTCGTCGAGCGCAAGAACGTAGAGCGGATCAAGCGAATCAAAATAATCGACGACCGCCATGCGATGGACCGCAGCGGACGGCCGCCCGGCATGCGCGCGAGCAGCGCCGAGGCGCAGGTCATACATCTCATCCATCAGACGGGGAAAAAGCGCGCGCGATTCGCCAGGCAGCAGCGCGATCATCGCTCCCGCCGATTGATCGAAGAAAAGTCAGCGGGAGTGGACTCGATCGCGGAACCAAGCCGTTCAACGCCGACCCGAATCAGCCCTATGCGGCACGCCTCCTCGACGGCGTCGTCGACCGAATCGGCGTGAAGCCGCGCGCGCGCCGTTTCGAGCCAGAAGCGCGCAGCAGTTGGACCCGCGCCAAGCGCGACCCCGATCTCATGATCTCTGATCCCTTTCGCCTTGAGGCGCAGGCAAACCAGCTCCCGATCCGACAACCGCATGTCGACGTGGCGTTCTATGGCAAGTGAGTCTCGCACGCCGGCGTGAAAAATCGCGCTTATCGCCATGAGCCGGCGAATCAGGTCATGGCGCGGCGCCAGCAGGGATGAAGCGTCTTCAGGGCAGCAGACGCTAAACAGCGCATATTCGCCGCTTCGGCCGCGCAGGGGAATGGAGACGCCCTCGGCGCCGAAGTCGAGCTCCATCGCTTCGCCCAGGAGTTTACGAACTATCGGATCGTCTCGATCCAGCAGGCGCCAATCGAGCGGCATTATCCCGCCGAACCCAACCCGCAGGACGGGCTCGAGATCGATACGGCGCGCCTGGGCATAGGATTTTCGCCACGAGGCGGCATGAACGGCGGACAGCAGCGGTCGGTCGGCCAGCCCTGTCGGGATGTTGAAGGCGAGGTAAGCGACGTTCGCGAGGCCTGTCGCCCGCAGGAATTCACTGAGGAAGCTGTTGGGAATGGGAAATCTCTCGGCGCGCGTGAGCCGATCGATGAGATCGAAAACATCCTCGCAATACACGCGACGCCTGTGCCCGGAAGCAATTATCAATTCGATACAGCGTCGCCTCAGGTTAGGCAATGCGCCGCCGCCATCAGATTTGCGAAATGGGCGTGAGCCCCCTGTAAACGAAAAATGGGGCGTAGGCTCTTCTAAAATAGAGAGCCCGGCCAATCGGCCGGGCTCTCTCATATGGATCGTCAGGCTGGATCAGTATTTCGCAACAATCGGGGCAGCACCCCAGTTGAAGTGATAGTTGACGCCGGCGCGAACGATGTTGCCGTTAAAGCGGGCCCTGGTTTGCCCAGCGAAGAAGGCCTGGAACCCCGTAACGTTGTCAACCGCCGGTATGAAGAAGGCGGCGTTCACAGTGCCCAGATCGTAATAAAGATATTCGACCTTGGCGGACCAGTTCGGCATGAACATCCACTCAAGTCCGGCGCCCGCCGTCCAGCCGACGCGCGTATCGGAGAAGGCCGAGGCGCCGAAGATGGGGGGCAAGTGATTGCAACAAAGCACCGTATTCGCATTGAAAACGGAAGTGCTCGTCTGCACGCCACCATAGGCGAGACCACCGGTGCCGTAAACGAGCAGGGTCGGGGTGAACAGCCAGCCGAGGCGACCGCGCACGGTGCCTATATAATCGAGCCGCTTCGTGGAGGAAATACCTCCGACATACGCTTCTCCGGCATTCTGGGGGACGGTGACCGGCGCGAGTGTGCCAAGGGTCTTCGAGCTTCCGGAACCGGCCACACCCTGGATGTCCGCCTCGACGCCCGCGACAAGGCGACCGCCCCAAAACTGCCAGTTATAGCCAATCTGGCCGCCGCCGATGAAGCCGCCGCCGTTAATCGGCACGGTTCCGGAGGTCGTCAAAGCCATCGCCCCAAGGTAGGAGGCCTGCTGAGCGGCACCGCCGCCGTGGGGGAAATCTCCAATGGTGGCAATCGGCGCGACGCCAGTGGTCACGGAATTGCTATTCGCCCACGTTCCGCCAGCATTCAGACCGACGTAAAAGCCAGTCCACAGCGGCGGCGGCGGCAGCGGGGGCGGCGGAGGAGCCTTGTAGCTGGGAAGATCGGCCGCCAAAGCCGAGCCCGTCAGCGCGACCACAAGAGCGGCGACGGAAAGAGCTTTTTTCATCTGTGTCCTCTTTAGCTTGAGGCGGAAACCTTCGCCCGATTGCCTAGTTGAAAACCTTCAGCGATCGCTCGCCATGCAGTGCACTCAATCAGTCGAGGCCGCGCACAGTCAATCCAAAAGCCCCGTATCTGGCGGGCGTTCGGTCGGAATTCCGGCTGGTGTGGCGCCGGCGCCACAATGGCGCAGCGCTCAGAGTTTGGATCGACTGGCTCGATCTCGCCCACCGCGAAGGGCTGATCGGAGCAGCGCCTTCGGCAGGCATGAATCGTCTGGCCGGAGGTTCATGTCGCGACTCGAGTTATGGAGCGCAAAAGGAGGTGGGCACGCGCTGATAGCGTGAGGCTTCGCTCTGCTATGATCGTGATTGGAGGCGATGGCTCACGGCCATCCTGGCTCGAAGAGGCCGCTAGCGATCGGCCAACGGCGCGATCTCGGCGCGGCGCCAATCCTCTTCTGAGCCCTCCGCCGCCTGGTCCTCCAGCGCCCGCGCGGCGACCAGGTCGAGTGATCCCACGGGACAAATTCCAATCCACTCAAGCCGCTGTGCCGGCGCAAGCGACCCCAGCACGCGCGAACAGCTCTTACCGAAGTGAAGCAGAGGCAGAAGCAGGAGTTCGAGTTCCGCCGCATCCCGGTACGGCGCTGTCCGGGCGCGTGCGACAAGCGGCGTTTGGGCGTCGATGACCCGGCGAATCGCCTCAGCCATGGCCTCCTGTCGCGGCGCGCGCCACCAATCGAGGAAGAGGCGTCCTTTCTGCTCGCGCTGCCAGAGGGCGTTAACCCGAGCGCCGCAGAGACGGAGCGGAAGTCGGCGTTTCGGGTCCACTTCGATGATGAAGATGTCGGGCAGTATGTGGCGAATCGCGACGGGATCGATCTCCGCTCGATCCGGTGCCGCCCGTTCTCCCTTCAATCGCCCCCAATAGTCGTGAAGCTCCCTAGAAACCGATAATCTCATTCAACCCGCCCGACTCGTGAGCCCCCCGCCCAGGATTGGGACACACTCCCGCCTAGTGTTCCAATTTTTCCCGACTTAAGCAGCGATTGTGCCGTCGTAGCGGCAAACCCCAGGATGGAGAGCTGACCAACGGCCAGAACCCCGCACCCTGAGCGAAACCACCAAACTGAGCCTGTCGGAAGCCGTCTCCACCGACCGCTGGCGCTCGCGCAAACGGTTGTGGGTCGTCGCCCGGCGCTTCAAATCGGGACGCTCGCCGAGGCCGGTCGCGCTAGATAGCTTAATGCTGCGCGGGCTCTTGCCCAGCAAAACGGACAGGAGCGAACGTGCACGCGAGGCGAGAACAAATTTTCAATCTCCCGATAGTGACAAAGGCGCTGATCGTCGTGCTGGCGGCGACGCAGCTCGTCATTGCCTACGGTCCTTTGGAATTCTCGAACTGGCTGCTCACGACGTTCGCTTTCATCCCGGAGCGCGTGACGCTTGAAGGCGGCGCCGAATACGGCACCATGCTGACCTATTTTTTCTTGCACGGCGATTGGACGCATCTCATCGTGAATGCGTTAGCGCTTGCAGCATTCGGCACGCCGGTCGAACGTCGATTCGGTTCGGCGCGCTACCTCCTCTTTCTCGCCGCGAGCGCCTTCGCAGGCGCGTTGTTGTTTCTTGCGCTGCACCCTTACGAAATCGCGCCCGTCGTGGGCGCATCAGGCGCAATCTCAGGAACAATGGGGGCAATTGTGCGTTTCGCATTTACGCCAGGAGCGCGGCTGGCGGACAAGCGGCCCAGTCCCCGGACGCCATACGACGAGGAATCGCATTCCACTTCGCTGTCGCAACTGCATTTGAACCGACAGGCGATGTTTTTCCTTCTCGCATGGCTAGCGGTGAACGTGCTTCTTGGCGTCTTTCCGCAGGCGGTCGGCGTATCGAACGCGATCGCTTGGGAAGCGCACGTCGGAGGGTTTTTGTTCGGCCTGCTCTTTTTCAGCTTCTTTGATCGCGCAGGTCGGCATGCCCTGAGTTCGCAGTAACGCCTTCGGTTGGCGCGGGAGGCCGGTCGAGAGCGAAAAGGAGGGCCAGATGACGATCTCGAACATACTCGCAGAGAAAGGACGAGAGGTGGTGACTGCGAGCGCCGACACGACGCTGCAGGAGGCGGCCCAGCTTATGATGCGCTATCGAATCGGCGCGCTTGTGATTCTGGACGACAGCGGCCGACTGGCCGGACTGATCGCCGAACGCGACATTGTTTCGGCGGTGGCGCTGGACGGGCCAGAGGCGCTGACGCAGCGCATATCTGCGTATATGCAGCCCAGCCCCCAGCCGGCGAGAGAAGATGACGCCGTCGAGAACACGATGCGGGTGATGACCATTGAACGGCGCCGGCATATCCCCGTGATCCGGGAAACGCGCCTCGTGGGCCTCGTGTCGATCGGCGACGTGGTCAAATACCGCATTCGCGTCATCGAGGAAGAGCACCGATCGATGCGCGAATACATCGCGCAAGCCTAAGGACTGGGCGGGGCCGACAGCGGGATGTGGGCGAAGATATTCGGCAGCGCGCGCTTCGTCGCCTCGCGCCCCACATGGATGAGTTGCTCCGCCTTGTGAAAGTCGAACATGCCGACCTCCTCCAGTCGCGCCGTAATCGTGGCGTCTGGCGGGTCGCCGGCCAACCGCGAACGCAGGATGCGATCCTGGATGATGTTGAAGGCGTCGATCATCGCGGTGGCGACGTTCGGCGCATCGCCCGGCTGACGATCGAAATAGCGGGGCAGGAATCGATCGACGAAGGAGGCGTCGGCTTTCTGTCCGAACGGACCGGCCTCTGCGGCGCGATGCAGCGCGCCGGGATCGTCGCGGATGACGCGCGCGCGATACATCGTGTCGGCGGTGACGTTTACGGCGATCACATATTCCGCGCCGAGCGCGCGGCACACGGTGACCGGCACGGGATTGACCAGCGCGCCATCAAAAAGCCAGCGATCGCCAATGCGCACCGGCTCAAAAACGCCCGGCAACGCATAAGACGCGCGGATGGCGAGCGACACGGAGCCATGCTGCAGCCACACCTCATGGCCCGTCCCAACCTGAGTCGCGACCGCGGCGAAGGGTATGGCCAGGTCCTCGATCTCCAGGCCTTCGAGTTCCTTTTCCAAGGCGGACCGCAACCGTTCGCCGGTGATGAGGCTCGCGCCGGAAAATGAGAGATCCATCAGCGTGAAGACGCGCCGCTTGGTCAGGGTGCGGGCAAAGGCCTCGATCTGATCAAGCTTGCCGGCGGCGTAGCATCCGGCGACGACGGCGCCGATCGACGTGCCTGCGATGACATCGGGCTTGATGTCATTGGCGGCGAGTTCGCGCAGCACGCCGATGTGCGACCAGCCGCGCGCCGCGCCCGCGCCGAGCGCCAGCCCGATCGTCGGCTGACCGCGCCTTTGCCGTTTGGCCTCGGTATCGGCCTTGCGTACGAGGGTCGTCGGAGGAGCTTGTGGTTCGTCCGTCATCGCGCCAGCCGCCTCGGCATCGACAAGTTGAGGGTTGCGTGAGCGTAGCGATAACATACGGGCCTTCCCGCGCCGCTGTCTCCGTCATGGTAAGCGGCACAAGATATATTTGGAGACCAGCCTGCGCTTCGAAAGGTGGGCTTCAGGTTAACTTTCCGCCAAAAAAACGAGCGCCTACGCGCCATCGGCGGAGAAAACCAGTGCGCCCTCATCGCCGAGCGCCCGATAAAAGCAGGACTTTCTCCCCGTATGGCACGCCTTGCCGTCGCCGCCGACTTCGACCTCGAGCAGCACGGCGTCCTGATCGCAGTCGACGCGCAGCGACAGCACCTTTTGCGTCTGCCCCGACGTCTCGCCTTTGCGCCAGAGCGAGCGCCGCGACCGCGACCAATAATGGGCGAGACCCGTCTCGATCGTCTTCTCGAGCGCGAGTTCGTTCATATAGGCGACCATCAGCACTTCATGCGTCGCCGCCTCCGTGGTGACGCAGACGATGAGGCCGTTCGCGTCGAATTTCGGCGCGAAAACGCTCCCCTCCTCCACCTCTTTGGAAGCCTGCGACATCACCGCGCTCCGCGCAGCAGCGTGTAGAAATGCGCCTGCTCAGCCGGATCCTCGCGGAACACGCCAGAAAACTGCATGGTGACCGTGGACGATCCCTGCTTCATCACGCCGCGCATCGACATGCACATGTGTTCCGCCTCTACCATCACGGCGACACCGCGCGGCGCGAGCGCTTCGTCGATCGCCGCCGCGATCTGCGCCGTCATCGCCTCCTGGGTCTGGAGGCGGCGGGCAAAAATCTCGACAAGCCGGGCAAGCTTCGATAGGCCCACCACCCCGCCCGCCGGATAATAGGCGATGTGCGTCTTGCCTACGAAGGGCACGACGTGGTGCTCGCAATGCGAGGTGAAGGGAATGTCGCGAACGAGCACGAGATCGTCGTAGCCTTCGACCTCCTCGAAGACTTTCGACAGGACCTCGTCGGCGCTCTCTCGATAGCCGCTGAAGAACTCTTCATAGGCTTTGACGACGCGACGCGGGGTGTCTTGCAGCCCCTCGCGGTCCGGATTGTCTCCCGCCCAGCGCAACAGGGTGCGTACGGCGGCTTCTGCTTCATCACGGGAGGGGCGTTCGACGGTTTTAACCGTCTCGAGCGAAGAAAAGGGACAGGTCTTAACCACGTCATCCATGTGGCGCCTCCATATGCTTCAGCGCGCGCCTCTGAAAGGCGCAACGGCAGCGAATGCCTCGCGCGAGCGAGGCGGTCCCTCAAATCGTCGCCCTCTCCAGATGGTTCGAGATCACGCGAGAATTCGAGACTGACGAGGGCGGTTGAAGGCCCCGGCGCGACCCGCCGCTTTCGCGAGGGCGCGCAAAATCCTATATAGAGATTTACCGAGGCGATGGTAAGGCCTTGGCTTGAAACGCGCGGCGGCGATGCTCGACAACATTTACAATCAACGCATTCTGGAACTTGCCGGAAACATTCCGCGCATCGGCCGGCTGCCGCGCCCGGACGCGACCGCCTCGGCCTATTCCAAACTCTGCGGCTCGACGATCACCGTCGATCTGAGGCTGGAAAACGGGAAAGTGGCCGACTATGCGCATGAGCTGAAGGCCTGCGCGCTGGGCCAGGCGTCGGCCTCGATCATGGCGCGCAACGTGGTCGGCTCCACGCCGAAGGAGCTGCGCGAGGCGCGCGAGGCGCTGCGCAGAATGCTCAAGGAGAACGGTCCGCCGCCGACCGGCAAATGGGCCGACCTCGCGGTGCTGGAGCCGGTGCGCGACTACAAGGCCCGCCACGGCTCGACCATGCTGGCGTTTGACGCCGTAGCCGACGCCGTCGCAAAGGCGGAGGCTTGATCGCGAGCCGACGAAGGCGGACAAGCGCTTATTCTGACGCCAACCGCTCAATTGCTGTCTTTCGCCAAGACAAGGGTCGTCTCAGTTGATCTCACAAGATGCGGAACGGACGACCGACGGCCTGGGCGCCCTCGGCTGGTGGCGCGCGACGCCCCTCTATCTGCGAATCTTGGGGGCCGTGGCGCTGGGGCTTGTCGTCGGCGTCACGCTTGGCGATCAGGCGGCACTGCTAGAAATTCCCGCCAAACTCGTCCTGCGGCTCCTGGGGGCGCTTGCCCCTCCGCTGATCCTGCTGGCGATCATGCAGGCGCTGATGCGCGCGCATCTTGGCGGACGCCAGGCGCTCCGGCTGGTGACGCTGCTGTTGACCAACACGCTGGTGGCGATCGGCATCGGCCTCCTCGTCGCTAATGTCCTTCAGCCCGGTTCATGGTGGAGCCCCGCGCCGGCGCATGCGCCCGCCAAGGCCGCAGCCGGCGCCGATCCCCTCGCGCAATTCCTGGACAGCGTGCCCAAGAGCATCGGCGGACCGTTTTCAGACAATGGCACGGTGATGGGCGTCATCTTCATTGCGGTGGCGCTCGGCGTCGCGCTGAGAAGCCTGCGGCATCATGAGGTGCGCACCGTCGAAGACCTCGTTCACGTGGCGCTGACCAGCCTCATTACGATTCTGCACTGGATCATCGACCTGGTGCCGCTGGCCGTGTTCGGCATCGTCGCCAGCATCATCGGCGTAAAGGGATTTGGCGACTTCCTCGCTTTGGGAGGCTTCGTCGTCGCCGTGCTCGCGGCGCTGACGTTGCAAGCCGGCTACTACCTCGTTCGCGTGCGACTGGGTTCATGGGTGCGCCCATTCGAACTGCTGCGGGGCGTGCGCGATGCGCTGGTGATGGCGTTTTCGACCGGCAGCTCCACGGCCACGATGCCGGTGACCTATGCGCGCCTGCGCGAAAACGTCGGGCTGCGCGAGGAGTCGGCCAGCATGGGCGCGCTCGTGGGCGCAAACTTCAATAATGACGGCACGGCGCTCTATGAAGCCATGTCGGCGTTGTTCGTCGCGCAATTGCTCGGCATGCATTTGACGCTCAGCCAGCAGTTCATCGTCGTGTTGACGTCGGTCGTCGCATCCGTCGGCGCAGCCGGCATTCCAGAGGCGGGACTGGTCACGATGACCATGGTCTTCAAGGCCGTCGCGCTGCCCACCGACTACATCGCCATGCTGTTTACCGTCGACTGGCTGTTGGACCGCTGCCGGACAGCCATCAACGTCATGGGCGACGTCACGGTCAGCTGTCTGCTGGATGGCAAAACGCGCGAGCAGCCGGAGACGCGACCGCCCTGAGGCGTCCGAGCCGCCGCAAGAAACGCTGCAAGAGTCTCGCCCCAGCGCCGCTTTCCGCCTACGCTCGCCGCATGACCCCTGCCCCGATTCGCATCCTCGGCATCGATCCCGGCCTGCGCAACACCGGCTGGGGCGTCATCGAGGCGCAGGGCTCGCGGCTCTCCTTCATCGCCTGCGGGCGCGTGCGCTCCGACGCAAGCCTCAACATGGGCGAGCGGCTTTCGCAGCTGCATTTGGGCCTGATGGGCGTCATCGCCGATCATGCGCCACATGAAGCGGCGATCGAGGAGACTTTCGTCAATCGCGATCCGCAGTCGGCCTTGAAGCTCGGACAGGCGCGCGGCGTGGCGCTGACCGCACCCGCGCTCGCCGGCCTCGTCATCGCCGAATACGCCGCCAATCTCGTCAAGAAGACCGTCGTCGGCGCCGGCCACGCCGACAAGACGCAGGTGCAGATGATGGTGCGGGTGTTGCTGCCGGCGAGCGGAGCGACGAGCGCCGACGCCGCCGACGCTTTGGCGGTGGCGATCTGCCACGCCCAGCATCGCGGCGCGAGACTGCGGATTTCGGCATGATCGGCAAGCTCAAAGGCCTCATCGACAGCTATGGCGAGGATTTCGTCATCCTCGACGTCAATGGCGTCGGCTATGTGGTGCATTGTTCGACGCGCACGCTGCAGAAGCTGCCGCGCGTCGGCGAAGCCGCCGCGCTCGCCATCGAAACGCAGGTGCGTGAAGATTCAATCCGCCTCTTCGGCTTCGCGACCGAGTCTGAGCGCGACTGGTTCCGGTTGCTGCAGACCGTGCAGGGCGTCGGCGCCAAAGTGGCGCTGGCGATCCTGTCGATTCTGCCCGCGAACGATCTCGCCTCCGCCATCGCCATGCAGGACAAGGCGAGCGTCTCCCGCGCGCCGGGCGTCGGCCCGAAGCTCGCCGCGCGCATCGTCGCGGAGCTGAAGGACAAGGCGCCCGCCTTCGGCGCAATTGACCCTGCCCTGGCGCGGCTCTCGGGCGAGGAGCCGGAAGGCGCGCCGTCGGCCGCGCGCGATGCAATTTCCGCTCTCGTCAATCTCGGTTATGGGCGCCCGCAGGCGGCTGCCGCGGTGGCCGAAAGCCTCAAGCAGCTTGGCGAAGCCGCCGAGGCGAGCGCGCTGATTCGCCAGGGCCTGCGGGAACTCGCGCGCTGAGCGCGCGATCAGGCGGCGATCACGTCGCGGTAGATTTCAGCGAGCGGAACGCCGACCCCGACCGCCGGCAATTCCAAAGTCGCGACGAGCCCATCAAAGATCCGCACGCCCCCCCACTCATCTGCGACACGGTCGAAAGTCTCGATATGGGCGCGATCGCGCTCAACCAGCACATAATGCTTCAGGCTCGGCAGCAGTTGATAGACCGCCCATTTCTCGAATCGATCTCGAGCCTTGCTCCCTTCCGACATCACTTCGATGAGCACCGTCGGATCGGACAGATACGCGGCTCCTGGCTCAAGCGCGCTACAATGGACGATCACGTCCGGCAGCGTTGAAGACTCTGTCGGGCGGCTACGCAGCCGAAACGACTCGACCAAGGTCCGGCAGGGCGAACCCGACGCACGCAAGCGCTCGCGGATGCCATTCGCCAAATTCTGGATGATGTAGTTGTGCTCCCAGCGCGCGCCGACCATCATGCGCACGACGCGGCCGCCGATCAGCTCCCACTTCTCATCGGCGGGCTTGTCGGGCAAAAGTTCCTCGAAATCGTCGAGGGACATATACTCATATTGCGAGGACGGGCGATTCACGGCGCGGCTCCGTTTGCCGCATCTTAGCACAGCGCCTGCGCCAGCGCATGGGAGCCGCCCGTTTGACCACCCCCGCGCGCCTTGTCAGCCCCGAGCAGCGCGACGACGACGCCGACGCGTCGCTGCGACCGCTGTCGCTTTCGGACTTTACGGGTCAGGAGGCGGCGCGCGCCAATCTCAAGGTCTTCATCGAGGCCGCCAAGACGCGCGGCGACGCGCTCGATCATGTGCTGCTCGTCGGCCCGCCTGGACTGGGCAAGACCACGCTGGCGCAGATCGTCGCGCGCGAGCTTGGCGTCAATTTTCGCTCCACCTCCGGCCCCGTCATCGCCAAGGCCGGCGACCTCGCGGCGCTGCTCACCAACCTCGAGCCGCGCGATGTGCTGTTCATCGACGAAATTCACCGGCTCAATCCGGCGGTGGAGGAAATCCTTTATCCGGCCATGGAGGATTTCCAGCTCGACCTGATCATCGGCGAGGGCCCGGCGGCGCGTTCGGTGAAGATCGACCTTGCGAAGTTCACCCTCGTCGGCGCCACGACGCGCGCCGGCCTCCTGACGACGCCGCTGCGTGACCGCTTCGGCATTCCTGTTCGATTAAATTTCTATACGGCGGAAGAATTGGAGCTGATCGTCAAGCGCGGCGCGCGCGTGCTGGGGATCGGCGTCGACGCCTCGGGCGCGAAGGAAATCGCCCGCCGCTCGCGCGGCACGCCGCGCATCGCCGGCCGCCTTCTGCGACGCGTGCGCGACTTCGCCGTGGTGGATGGCGTGGGATCAATCACCCGCAAACTCGCCGATCATGCTCTGTCGCTCCTCGAGGTCGATTCAATCGGCCTTGACGTGATGGATCGTCGCTATCTCAATCTGGTGGCCGTCAATTTCGGCGGCGGCCCGGTCGGCATCGAGACGATCGCGGCGGCGCTGTCGGAGCCGCGCGACGCGATCGAGGACATTATCGAGCCGTTTCTATTGCAGCAGGGCTTCTTGCAGCGCACGCCGCGCGGGCGCTTGCTGACGCCGCACGCTTTCCGTCACCTTGGCCTCGCCGAGCCGGCGCGCCCTGCTGCGCAGTTCGGATTGTTCGGGGAAGGCGAAGACTAACCGGCGATCACGCGGTGAGCACGAAATAAATCATTGCGCCAAATAAGAGAACGGCGGCGATCTCGCCGGCATGCTCCAGCGCCTTGAGCGCGCGGCTTACGAGCTTCGAGTTCATAGTGCACCCTCCAGAGGAACGTACATGGCGTCTCAAGCTGCGCTTTCCAGCTCCTTACGAGGAGTCAACTCGATCGAGCCGATATCCAAATTAGCCTACGAGCGGACCGCCGGCCTTGATCCAAGCGTCGAGGCCGCCCTGAATGTGGCGAGCGGACGTTAGTCCCGCTTCCTGGGCGGCCTCGACCGCCATCGCCGAACGCTCGCCGAAGGCACAATAAAAAACGATGCGCTTGCCGGTGGCGACCGCCAATTCATGCAGCAGGCCGCCGTCCCGGATATGCTCGTCGAGTTCGTCATAGGGCATATGGAGCGAACCGGGGATAACGCCATGAACTTCGCGCTCGCGCGACTCGCGCAGATCGACGAGAGCTGTTGACGGCTGACCGAGAACGTCGAGCGCGTCTTGCGGCGTCAACGACCAGCCCCGCCGCGCGATGTCCTCCTGATGCAATCCGATGTGAACGTTCGCCGGCACCGCGACATCCATCATTTTCGGATTGGGCAAATGCAGACTGTCCATCAGCGCGACATATTCATCGATGGATTTGACCTGCAAGCGCGGATTGAACGCCCGCTCCTCGCCAATCGTGCTGACTGTATCGCCCTTGTAGTCATGCGCCGGATAGACAAACGTCGAGTCGGGAAGGTTCAACAGCTTGCCGAAAAGCGACTCGTACTGCGCCCGCGCGTCGCCGTTCTGAAAGTCAGTGCGGCCCGTGCCGCGAATCAACAGCGTGTCGCCGGTGAACACTCGGTCGGCCATCATAAAGCTGTATGAATCGTCCGTGTGTCCGGGCGTGTAGAGAACATCGAGCTCGACGCCCGGAATTCGGATGCGCTCGCCTTCGCGAACGCGCATCGACACCACGTCGGCGTTGCTGCGCTCGCCCATCACCGTGATGCAGTGCGTGCGGTCGCGCAGCGCGCCCGATCCGGTGATGTGATCGGCGTGGGTGTGCGTGTCCAAAGACTTGACCAGCCGTACGTCGAGCTCGCGCATCAGCTGGAGATAGCGATCAACCTTGTCGAGCACCGGATCAATGATCAGCGCCTCCCCGCCGCGATGGCCGGCGAGGAGATAGCTGTAGGTGCTGGAGACGCTATCGAACAGTTGCCTGAAGATCATCGCGCGCTTTCCTGCGCCTGCCCCGCGTCATTTCGGTTGCGGGACAATGCGAAGATAGGGCCGCGGCGCATTCCAGCCCTCAGGATAGATCTTCTTGGCCTCCTCGTCGGAGACTGAACCGGCGATGATGACGTCATCGCCGGGCCGCCAGTTGACGGGCGTCGCGACCTTGTGTGTCGAGGTCAATTGCAGCGAGTCGATGATTCGGAGCACTTCATCGAAGTTGCGGCCAGTCGTCATCGGATAGACCATGATGAGCTTGATCTTCTTGTCGGGACCGATGACGAAAATATTGCGCACTGTCTGGTTGTCGGCCGGCGTCCTGACGCTGGCGTCGCCGCCCGCGCTTGCGGGCAACATTCCATAGAGCTTGGAGATGCGCAGGTCCGGGTCGCCGATCATCGGATAAGTCGGCTTCGCGCCCTGAGTTTCCTCGATGTCCAGGGCCCATTTGGCGTGATTGTCGACCGGATCGACGCTCAACCCGATGATCTTGACGTTACGTCGCTTAAATTCGGGCTCGAGTTTGGCCATGTAGCCAAGTTCGGTCGTGCAGACCGGCGTGAAGTCCTTGGGATGCGAGAATAGAATGCACCAGGAGTCGCCAATCCAATCATGAAACTTGATATGTCCTTGCGTCGTGTCGGCTTCGAAATCCGGCGCGGTGTCGCCAATCTGGAAAGACATGTGGAAGCTCCTCGGTTATGGTTGCGACGCGCCTTGGAGCGCGAGCGACGCTCTTCGCCGCCTGAGAGCGTATGCCTATAAATGCGATTGTTTCGCTCAGTATCAAGAACAGCCGCGTTCAAGCCAATCCCATGAAACTCCAACCTATCCGCCAGCCGAACGCAGAATGACGACGATCGCGCCACAGTCCCTGTCCATTCGCGTCTATTACGAAGACACGGACTTTTCCGGACTCGTCTATCACGCCTCCTATTTGCGATTCATGGAGCGGGCGCGCACCGAAATGTTGCGTTCCCTCGGGCTCGATCAAAAGGCGCTGCTCGAAGGCGCAGCCGGCGCGCCGATTTTTTTCGTTGTCCGGTCGATGGACGTCGACTTTCAAAAGCCCGCGACGATGGACGACCTGCTGACCGTCGAAACCGACACTCTTGAGCTCGGCGGCGCCTCGCTCACGCTTGAGCAGCGGGTTTTGCGGCAGGCGGAACTGCTTGTCCGCGCCAAAGTCCGGATTGTGTGCGTCGAAGCCGGCCGCGCCCGCCGACTGCCGCCCGAGGTGCGCGCGAAATTTGAATGTCTTCTGCCAAATTCAGAGTAGAATGCCGTCGCCATCTGGACGCCGCCTTTTGCGGCCTAAAATGGCGGCGAGATGGGAATCAACGAACCCGCTGCGCGCCTGCGGCCCCGGACCGAGCCTTCGGACCCGGCGGAGACCGGCGTTCTGATCGTCGACCTCGCCGCCCTCGCCGATAATTGGCGCACAATGGCGCGGCTGGCCGGCGGCGCGGAATGCGGGGCGGTGGTGAAGGCCGACGCCTATGGATTGGGGCTCGCGCCCGCGATGCGCGCGCTGCTGTCGGCCGGCTGCCGAACCTTTTTCGTCGCCAATGTCGTCGAAGGCGAAGCGGCCCGGGCCGTCGCCAACGACGCGACGATCTATGTGCTGGACGGGCTCGTGCCCGGCGCCGCGCCGCGCCTCGTCGCCGCCGATCTTATCCCGGCCTTGGGTTCGCTCGGCGAAATCGACGAGTGGGCGGCGACGGGACGCAAGCCCAAAGCCGCCATCCATTTTGACACGGGGATGAATCGCTTCGGAATTCCGATCAGCGAGGCGGCGCAGGCGGCCGAGCGCGCGCGCCACATCGCGCCTACGCTGGTGATGAGCCATTTTGTCAGTTCTCAAATGCGCGAGGCCGCCTGCAACGCCCGGCAAATCGAGGCGTTTCTGGACGCCCGGGCGCGCTTCGCCGACATTCCCGCCTCGATGGCGAATTCCTCGGCCGTGTTCCTGCCGCAGCGCCCGCATTTCGATCTCGTTCGTCCCGGTTACGCGCTCTTTGGCGGCAACCCCACGCCTTACGCCGAATGCCCGGTGCGGCCGGTCGCGCGACTCAGCGCGCGCATTCTCTCAACGCGCGAGATCGAGCCCGGCGCCTGCGTCGGCTATGACGCGCTATGGTCGGCGCCAAAGCGCACGCGCATCGCCACGATCGGCGTCGGCTATGCGGACGGCGTGCCGGTCGGGGCTGCCTCTTGCACGGAAAAGCCCACGGGCGAAGCGCTCGTCGGCGGAGTCCGCTGCCCCTTTATCGGCCGCGTATCGATGGATTATGTCGTGCTGGACGTTTCCGAGGCGCCGCGCGAGGCCGCGCAGCGCGGCGAATGGGTGGAGCTGCTGGGCGACGGCATTTGCCTCGAGGACGCCGCGGCGCGCGCCGGCACGATCGGCTACGAGATTCTCACGCGGCTCGGCGCGCGATTCTCGCGGCGCTATCTGGGGGCTTAGCTCGGCGTCACGCCATCGCGAACCACGGCGCGAGCACCGGATATCCCTCGCCTGCGAGGAGCGACACCGTCTCATGCAGCGGCAGGCCGACGACGGCCGTATAGGATCCGACGATCTTCACCAGAAACACGCCGGCGCGTCCCTGAATGGCGTAGCCGCCCGCCTTGCCGCGCCACTCGCCGGTTGAGAGATAGGCTTCGATCTCGGTCGAGCCGAGGCGCTTGAACCGCAGCCGCGCCTCGACGAGACGCCTGCGCTCCAAGCCGCGCGGCGTGATCAGGCTCACCGCCGAAAAGACCCGGTGCTGGCGCCCCGAGAGCAGCTGCAGGCACTCCTCGGCCTCCTCCCGCGTCTCCGCCTTGGGCAGAATTCGCCGGCCGACGGCGACGACCGTGTCGGCGGCGATGAGAAAAGACTCCCTCAGCTCGGGCTGCGTCGCGCGCAGCTTTACCGCGGCGGCCGCCTTCTCGCTGGCGATTCGTGTGGCGTAGGCGCGCGGCGATTCCCCGCGGTGCGGCGTCTCATCGATGTCGGCCGGCAGCAGGGCGTCAGCGTCGAGCCCCGCCTGCTGCAACAGCGCCAGGCGCCTCGGCGAAGCTGATGCGAGAACGAGCTTGGGACGGGCGATTGGGGGATTGGCTGTCAAGAATGTCGCTCCGCCAAAAGAAAATTACCGGAAACGATATGTTATACGCCCTTTGGTCAAATCATAAGGGGTCATCTCGACAAGCACCTTGTCGCCAGTCAATACGCGGATGCGGTTCTTGCGCATTTTGCCGGCGGTATGGGCGATGATTTCGTGGTCGTTTTCGAGCTTGACGCGAAACATCGCGCTCGGCAGCAGTTCGGTGACGACGCCGGGAAATTCGAGCAGTTCTTCCTTGGCCATGTGGTTCCTTGTAAGGCGCTTCCCGCGGCGAGTGTGGCCGCGCGGCTTAGATAGCGCGTGAAATGCGAAAAACCCGCTGCCCCGGCCGGGGAGCGGACTCGGCGCGGACCCTAATCGAGAACGAAGGATTTGTGAACCAGGGAGTTAAGGGGCCCTCAACGCCCCTTCTCAGGTTTGACGGCCGCGAAGGGATCAAGAATTATTGCCCCGAGTCCCTCAACGTCTCGAACATTGCGCGTCACAAGCGTCAGATCATTCGCTTTGGCCGTGGCCGCAAGCAAGGAGTCCACAACAGGGGCGGTCCGAAGAGCGCTCATTCGCCCCCACTCCCCCGCAACGTCAGAGTCGACCGGCAGAATACGTCCGACGAAAGCGCGTTCGACATCAACCAACCAACGGTCAAGAGCGTCGGCGCCCCTCACGTCCCTTCGCCGCAGCCTTTCCGCCCCCCGGCGGATTTCGCCAAGCGTCAGCACGCTCAGATATAGCTGCTCGTCCTTTACCGAGGCGAACCAAGACGCGACACGCGCATCGCATCGCGCACCTTTGCGAAACTCGGAAATCACATTGGTGTCGATCAGAAAATTCAAAAGGCGACGTCCCGGCCGAGATCGCGCGGGCGTTCTAGGTCAACGCCTTCAAGCGGCGCTGCGGCGAGAAGCGCCTTGAGCGAGCCCGGAGCTGGGGAGGGCACGACATCGCGGAGAACAGCGCGTACTTCCGCTTCACGGAGAGGATCGGCGAGCGCGGCGGCGACGCCGCGAACAAGCGCGACATCCTCCTTGCGCGCCTGAACCTCGACACGCACGAGGCCCTTTCGCTTCATCCGCTGTCGATAGATTTGGACACTGGACTTTAGCGGCTTTGGCATCCTGGACATTCTTCCGGAAGAGTTACCGGAAATTTTGCGCGCAAGCAAGTATCTGGACCGGTTTCATGGCTTCCTTCTCCGATTACGGGAGAAGGTGAAACGGCGTCACTTCGGCTTGCCCTTTACCGTGCGCGTGCCGGGCTTGCCGCCCGAAGAGCGTGGCGAAACGCGCGGCGGCGGCGTGAGCCGACCCAGAGGCCGCGCTTCCCCGCCGCCGAAATTATGCGGCCCCATGTCGGCGTCGGTCGGCTTATGCGCGCGGGTCGCGAGCTTTTCCTCTTCGTCGCGGCGTATCGCGCCGCGCCCTCCCCGACCAAAGGAGGCGCGGAATTGCGGGCTCGCCTCGGCGAGCAATTCGGCGCGTTGCAGCCGCTGGATTTCATCGCGCATGCGCGCCGCCTCCTCGAAGGCGAGATCGGCCGCCGCCGCCTTCATGCGCTTTTCGAGATCGGCGATCGTGGCCGCGAGATTATGCCCCGGCGCGATGTCATAACCCGTGTCGATGGTCACATGATCCTGCTCGGCGACCGAGCCGAGAATGTCGGCGATGCCGCGCTTGATCGACGCTGGCGTGATGTTGTTCTCGCGGTTATAGGCCTCCTGCTTCGCCCGTCGGCGGTCGGTCTCGTCCATCGCGCGCTTCATCGAGCCGGTGATCTGATCGGCATAGAGAATGACGCGGCCGTCGACATTGCGCGCGGCGCGGCCGATCGTCTGCACGAGCGAGGTCTCGGAGCGCAGAAACCCTTCCTTGTCGGCGTCGAGAATGGCGACGAGGCCGCATTCGGGAATGTCGAGACCCTCGCGCAACAGATTGATGCCGACAAGCACGTCGAAGGCGCCGAGCCGCAGATCGCGAATGATCTCGATGCGCTCGATCGTGTCGATGTCGGAATGCATGTAGCGCACGCGCACGCCGTTCTCATGCAGATATTCAGTCAGATCTTCCGCCATGCGCTTGGTGAGCACGGTCACAAGCGAGCGATAGCCGATCTGCGCGGTCGCCCGCGCTTCATCGAGAAGATCGTCGACCTGGGCGCGCGCCGGGCGCACCTCGACAATCGGGTCGATCAATCCCGTCGGGCGAATCACCTGTTCGACGAAGACGCCGCCTGTCTGATTGAGCTCCCAGTTTCCCGGCGTCGCCGAGACCGAAACGGTCTGCGGCCGCATCGCGTCCCATTCCTCGAAACGCAGCGGACGATTGTCCATGCAGGACGGCAGACGGAATCCATATTCCGCGAGCGTCGCCTTACGGCGGAAGTCGCCCTTATACATCGCGCCGATCTGCGGAATGCTGACATGGCTCTCGTCGGCGAAGACCAGCGCATTGTCCGGGAGATATTCGAATAGCGTCGGCGGCGGCTCTCCGGGCCTGCGGCCGGTGAGATAGCGCGAATAATTCTCGACGCCGGCGCAGGAGCCCGTCGCCTCCATCATCTCGAGATCGAAGCGCGTGCGTTGCTCGAGCCGCTGCGCCTCCAGGAGACGCCCCGAACGGTGCAATTCATCGAGCCGCGCGCGCAATTCCTCCTTGATCGCCTTGATCGACTGCAGCAGCGTCGGCCGCGGCGTCACATAATGCGAATTGGCGTAGACTTTGACGAATTCGAGATCGACCGTCTTCTTGCCGGTCAGCGGATCGAATTCGGAGATCGACTCCACCTCATCGCCAAAGAAGCTGATGCGCCAGGCGCGGTCCTCATAATGGGCCGGGAAGATGTCGACGGTGTCGCCGCGCACGCGAAACGTTCCGCGGGTGAAATCAGCGCCGATGCGGCGGTAGTGCAGCGCGACGAGATCGGTGACGAGTTGCCGCTGCTCCAGCTTCTCGCCGAGAGTCACCGAGAAGGTCATCGCCGTGTAGGTTTCGACCGATCCGATGCCGTAGATGCAGGAGACCGACGCCACGATGATGACGTCGTCGCGCTCGAGCAGCGCGCGCGTCGCGGCGTGGCGCATACGGTCGATCTGCTCGTTCACCGAGGATTCTTTTTCGATATAGGTGTCCGAGCGCGGCACATAGGCCTCGGGCTGATAGTAGTCGTAATAAGAGACGAAATATTCGACGGCGTTATTGGGAAAGAAGCTCTTGAACTCGCCGTAAAGCTGCGCCGCGAGCGTCTTGTTGGGCGCGAGAATGAGCGCCGGGCGCTGCACGCGTTCGATCACGCTCGCCATGGTGAAGGTCTTGCCCGATCCGGTGACGCCGAGCAGCACCTGATCGCGTTCCAGCGCCGCGATGCCCTTGACCAGCTCCTCGATCGCCGCCGGCTGATCGCCCTTCGGCGTGTATTCGGAGACGAGGTCGAACCTTACGCCGCCTTCGGACTTGGCCGGCCGCTCGGGCCGATGCGGCGTCCAGGGCTTTTGGTCGCGAATGTTCGGATCGCCAAGGCGCAGCAGTTGCGCAAGACTGTCGGCGGTGGCTTCCACGCCGCCCCCGGCCTGAAACCCCTCGCCGAGCCCGTATTTCTCGATGTCCTCCTCGTCGAGACCGTGGATGGAAGAGGCGTCATAGGGCGCCTGCGGCGCCTCGCCGAACCCGGGCGCGAGCGCGGGATTAAGGAGTTGCACGAGATGCGGCGCGAGCGGCGCGACCTCCGGCTTCGCCGCCTTGGCGCGCGTCGGCCGCGCAGGATCTCTGGGCTTTCCGGGAGGTTTCGCCATGGCCGCAATATGGGGGAGACGGCGGCGGGATGGAAGCGCCCAAAGGAGCGGTTACGCCACTCCCCCGATCAATGACGACGATCTCCGCAAGCGAAAGCTCGGTTTGGCGCGAGCGCGATCCTCGCCAAGGAGGGCCACTCCTTAGGAGGAGACGCCGCGTATATGAGCACACTCACACTGCCGTTTCCTGTTGGCCAGCGCCGTGGCCGCGCTATCTGCCTCCATAGGGGGCCGCCATGCGTAGAAATCGATCGAGAATGAACAATCTTTTTTCCGACACGCTCAAGATGGGCTTCGTCGCCAATCAGGTCATCGGCTTGCGGCTGATGAAGATCGCGACGGGCGGCGCGCATGGCAAACGCGAAAGCGATTTGATGGTGAGCGAAAAGCTCGAAGCCGCGGCCGAGGCCAGCCTCGCAGCCGCGATGAGCATGGCGACAGGACAACCGCATCGCGCCGCCGAACGCGCGCTCGCCGTCTACACGAAGCGGGTCAATGGCAATCTAACGCGACTGTCGAAGCGCTGACGGAGACGGCTTGCCCTCGCCGAACCGCGTCCGGGGCGTCGCGCGCTTGCGCCGCCACATCGCCAGCGCGGAGCCAGCCCCCACAAGCGAGAGCACGCCGAACGCGGCGGACCATTCAGTCCCCTCGCCCACCGAGAAATCATACTGCCCAATATATTCCTTGGCGCCATCGTCGCTGGTCGCCCTGACGAGAGCGACATAGCTTCCGTCGCTGACGAAATTATGCGTGAAGCTTGTCGTGCCCTTGTCCGCCAAATATTTCTGCGGCGGCAAAACGGCGACGGTGTTGGCGTCGAGATCGTCGCGCCAATCGGCCTGACCGACATTGCGCAGCACGCGGATTTCGATGTTCATGTCGCGCAGCTCGACCTGCCGCGCATCGAGAATGATTATCGTCGGACCGAGCGTCGGCACATGCCGGCAGAAAATCTCGTCGGTCTGATTTTCTTGAAAAGCGCTGAACATCATTTGCGTCGGTCCGACGCTCATCACGCAATGGCGCGGATGTTCCGCCCTGATCTGCGCCTGAGCGATGTTGACGCATACGCAGGCGAGAAGCGCGGCGAGCAGAAGTCTTCCCGACATCGGACCCTCCGGTCATGGCGCGCGAGACGTTCGGCTCGACGCCGTCGACTTGCCGCCAAAAAAGCATCCAAGGCCGCCGCCCCCGATGAATGCGCCAAGCTTTGAAGCTGCCGCCAATCTGGGCTTCGACAAAGAAGCGATCTTGCCAAAGAGCGGCCAGAATTCGCCATCCGAGGCTCGCGTCGCCTATTCCGCCTCCTCCAATTCCTCCCGCTCCGCCTCCAGCAATTTGGCGCGCGCCTCGGCGGCTTCGCGCTGACGGTTCCACATGCCGGCATAATGGCCGCCGAGCGCCAGCAGCGCCTTATGCGTGCCGCGTTCGACGATTCGGCCATGATCGAGAAACAGGATTTCGTCGGCGTCGACGATGGTCGACAGACGATGGGCGATGACGAGCGTCGTGCGGCCGCGCGCGACCCGCCTCAATGCCTCCTGAATTTCATGTTCCGTCAAGCTGTCGAGCGCCGACGTCGCTTCATCTAGGATGAGGATCGGCGGACCTTTGAGAATCGTGCGCGCAATCGCGACGCGCTGCTTTTCGCCGCCGGAAAGCTTCAGGCCGCGCTCGCCGACCTGCGCGCCATAGGCCTCCGGCACGCTCTCGATGAAGCGGTCGATCTGGGCGAGCCGGGCCGCCTCGCGAACCTCTTCGTCGCTTGCGTCCCATCTTCCATAGCGGATGTTGTAGCCGATCGAATCGTTAAACAGCACGGTGTCCTGGGGCACCATGCCGATCGCCGCCCGCAGGCTTTCCTGCGTGACGTCTAGAATATTCTGCCCGTCGATCGTGATGCGGCCGCCTTGCGGCTCGTAGAAACGATACATCAGGCGCGAGATCGTCGATTTTCCCGCGCCGGACGGCCCGACGATCGCGATGGTTTGTCCGGGCTCGGCTTCAAAGCTCACGCCCTTGAGGATCGGCCGGTTCGGCTCGTAGTGGAACACGACATTATCGAAAACGATCCGCCCTTCGCGCACGAGGAGCGGCGTCGCGCCCGGCTTGTCCAAGATCTCGGGGCTCTGCGCCAGGATCGAAAACATCGTTTCGATGTCGATGATCGCCTGCCGCACCTCGCGATAGAAGGTGCCCATGAAATTCAAGGGCTGCGCCAGCTGCCCCATCATCAGGTTGATCAGGACGAAATCGCCCACCGTGTTGCGGCCGGCCTCGATGCCATAGACGCACATCACCATCATGGTGGTGAGGCCGATGATGAAGATCACCGTCTGGCCGGCGTTGAGCACCGCAAGCGAGACATAGGACTGCGTGCTCGCCTGCTCGTAATGGATCATCGATTTGTCGTAACGCTCAGCCTCGCGCCGTTCCGCGCCGAAATATTTGACCGTTTCATAGTTCAGCAGGCTGTCGATCGCCTTCTGATTGGCGTCGGTGTCGCTGTCGTTCATCCTGCGCCGAATGGCGATCCGCCAGTTTGTCGCGAGCGTCGTATAGAGAAAATATCCCGCAAGAGTCGCGACCAGGACAAGCCCATAGCGCCAGCCGAACTGGTAGAGAAAAATGCCCAGGACCAGCGCCATCTCCAGCACTGTCGGGGCGCCCGTCGACATGATGAGGCGCGACAGCGTTTCGATGCCGTTGCGCCCGCGCTCCAGAACGCGCGTCAGTCCGCCGGTCTTTCTGCCGATATGAAATCGCAGCGACAGCTCATGCATATGCACGAAGAGATCTGTCGCCAGGCGACGCACGGCGTGCATCGCCACCGCCGCGAAGATGCCGTCGCGCAACTGCATCAGCACAACCGAAGCGATGCGGATCGCGCCCATCATCAAAGTAAAAAAGACCGCCGCGGCTGCGAGCTTCCCCGCCACGCCTGGGCCACCCTCCGCAAGCGCGTCCGTCGCCCATTTGAAAGCGTATGGCGTCGCCGCGTTAAACAGTTTGCTGACGACGAGCAGCGCAAAAACCGCGGCGACCCGAAGCTCGAGATCGCGGCGACCGCGCGGCCAGATGTAGGGCCACAAATGCCGTATCGTCTTGAAAAGAGACGATTCCGACAACTGCTGTTCGTTAATGGGCTGAGGCGCGGCGTCTTCCGCATCGATTGCGCTTGATTCGCCTTGATCAGGATTCAGCATAGGTCTCCGATTGAATGGGCCGCCGTCGCGACGTTTTGCGTCATATATGAGTTTTAGAAGGAATGCGCACCCCAAGCCGCAGCGCGGCGATAGCGCTGCAAGAGAATGCACATGCGAGAAATTAAGAACGTTTGCGTCTATTGCGGCTCCTCGATCGGCGCCGATCCGCGTTACACAGCGGCGGCGCGCGCGCTGGGCGCGGCCCTTGCCCGCGCTGGCGTCGGCCTCGTTTATGGCGGCGGGGCCATCGGCTTAATGGGCGTTTTGGCGAAGGCCACGGTCGCCGCCGGCGGCGTTGTCACCGGGATTATTCCCGAGTTCCTGGACCGAAGGGAGATTCCCTTCACGGGCGCGACGGAACTCGTCGTCGTCGACGACATGCACACGCGCAAGCGCCTGATGTTCGAACGATCCGACGCCTTCATCGCGCTGCCTGGCGGGGTCGGTACTTTGGAGGAGCTGACCGAGCAGCTGACCTGGATTCAGCTCGGCCGCCACACCAAGCCTCTGGTCATCGCCGACATCGGCGGCTTCTGGCGTCCGCTGCTGTCGCTTTTCGCTCATATGCGGAACGAGGAGTTCTTCGGCGAAGTCGATAACGTGCGCTATCTCGTGGCCGAACGCGTCGAAGACATTCTGCCGATGATTTTCGCGGCGGTCCGCCATTCTCCAGACATCAGCGAGACGGCGATCACTGAGCGGCTTTAGCGGTTCGACGGTCATTGCGCTCGACTGACACCAGCAGCTTGTAGTTGATCGCGTCGACGAGCGCCTCGAAGGACGCGTCGATGACATTGGCCGAAACGCCGACCGTGGACCACCGCTCACCCTCGCCGTCGGCGCATTCTACGAGAACGCGCGTCACTGCGTCGGTGCCGCCCTGGAACACGCGAACACGATAATCGACGAGCCGAACGTCATCGATGAAGCGTTGATAGGCGCCAAGATCCTTGCGTAGCGCGAGATCGAGGGCGTTGACGGGGCCGTTGCCTTCCGCGGCGGAAATCCGGCTCTCGCCATCCACATTGATCTTGACGATCGCCTCGGCGCCCTGGTCCTCAAAGCCGCCATTCCTGGCGAAGCGCCGATCCACCGCGACGCTGTAGCGTTCAATGTCGAAGAAATGCGGCGCCTCGCCGAGCACGCGCTTCGCCAGAAGAAAGAACGAGGCGTCGGCGCCCTCATAGGCGTAGCCTTGCGCTTCCTTCTCCTTCACCTCATCGAGAAGTCGCGCCAGACGTGGATCGTCCTTGTCGAGGACGACGCCCAATCGGCCAAGCTCGGCCGCGATATTCGAGCGCCCCGCCTGATCGGACACGAGGACGCGCCGCACATTGCCGACCGATTCTGGCGTGACATGTTCGTACGTGCGCGGATCGGTCAGCACGGCCGAGGCGTGGATGCCGGCCTTGGTCGCAAAGGCGCTGGCGCCGACATAGGGCGCATGGCGGTTGGGCGCGCGGTTGAGAAGCTCGTCGAGCGCATGGCTCACGCGCGTCAGATGCGTCAGCTTCTCCTGCGTCACGCCGATCTCGAAGCGCTCGGAAAATTCGCCTTTCAGCAACAACGTCGGGATGATCGTGGTGAGATTGGCGTTGCCGCAGCGTTCGCCAAGACCGTTGAGCGTGCCCTGGATCTGCCGCGCGCCGGCGCGCACGGCGGCAAGCGAATTCGCCACCGCCTGCCCCGTATCGTCGTGGCAATGCACGCCGACGCGGTCTCCTGGAATCTGCTTGACGACCTCCGCGACGATGCGCTCGACCTCGTGCGGCAGCGTGCCGCCATTGGTGTCGCAGAGGACCACCCAGCGCGCGTCCGCGTCATAGGCGGCCTTGGCGCAGGCCAGCGCATAGTCCGGATTCGCCTTGAAACCATCAAAGAAATGCTCGCAGTCGACCGTGACTTCCTTTCCGCGCGCGACGGCGGCGTTTACGGATTGCGTCACGCTTGCGAGATTGTCTTCTTCCGTGGAGCGCAAGGCGACGCGAACCTGAAAGTCCCAGCTCTTGGCGACGAAGGTGACGACGTCGGCGCTGCTGTCGAGCAGCGCCGCGACGCCCGGATCATTCTCGACCGAGCGGCCCTGACGCCGCGTCATGCCAAAGGCGGCGAAGCGCGCGCGCAGTTTCGGACGCTGCGCAAAAAATTCCGTGTCGAGGGGATTGGCGCCGGGATAGCCGCCTTCGATGTAGTCGATTCCGATCTCGTCCAGCATGGCGGCGATCTGACGCTTGTCGTCGAGCGAAAAATCGACGCCCGTCGTCTGCGCGCCGTCGCGCAGCGTCGTGTCGTATAGCGTCAGCCGTTCCTTGGCCGAATCCTTGGCCCGTTCCTTGGCCATCAATGCGCTCTCCCGGCGGCCTGGACCGCCAACTCCTTGGTCATCGTGGTATTGCCGAGCCATTGGCCGGCGACCGTTTTCATATTGCGCGTCGTCGCCACATAGCCGCGCGCCGCGAAAAAGTCCTGCGCCGCGTCGGAGGCCTCGACCGTCAGAAGTGTCGTCCCGCGCGCGGCCGCGAGTTTTTCAATCGCCTCCGCCAGCGCCGACCCGACGCCCTTGCGCGCCATGTCGGGCCGCACATAGAGCATGTCGAATATCTTGTTGTCGCGCAGCGCAGCGAAGCCGGCGATGTTCCCGTCGACGAGCGCGACGATGGTCAGCGCATCCGCGAGGCGCGACGCGAAGGCCGCCTCGTCATCAGCCGCGGACGCCCAAGCCTCGCGCTGCGCATCGTCATAGTCATCGGCCGCAAGCGCCTCGACGCTGGCGCGAAAGAGCGCCGCGAGCGTCGCGGCGTCTGTGGCAAGAAACGGCCGCAGACCGGGCGTTTGCGCGCTGCGCGCCATCACATGATCTCGAAGGCGCGCAGCAGATGCCACGCGATGAAGGCGGCGAGCGCCAGCACGATCAGCTTGAAGGCGAGATAGAGCGCCCAGTGGCGCTTGAAGGGAAGCGTCTTTTTCCAGTCATCATTGGACATAGGATATCCCCTTCTGTTCACCACCCGGTTCGCTTTGCGAACCACCACTCTCCCCCGTCGAGGGAGGGACCGACCTTGCATCAGCTAAACGCACAACTTCATGCAAAATGCCTCGCATGAGCGCTTGATCGCTACGCCGAGGCGCGCCGTTCTGATCCCTCCCCCTCGCGGGGAGGGTGGCGCGCGAAGCGCGCCGGGTGGGGGAGACGCCAGCGCTTCTCATGACGCCTCCCGCATATGTTCCTTCGCTCGGGCGATGATGGTCTCCACGACGCCGATCAGGTTGGCGTCGATCTCGTGATTCCAGAAGCGCAGCACATGAAAGCCGTTCGCTCGAAAAATCGCGTCGCGCTTGGCGTCGCGGCGAAGACCCTTATCCTCTCCATGCTGCGCGCCGTCAGCTTCCACTATCAACCGATACTTGTAACAAACAAAATCGAGCACATAGCCTTCAAGCGGAACTTGGCGGCGGAAATGAAGTCCCTGCGGACGCAGCAGGCGCAATTGCGACCACAGCTTCACCTCTTGCGGCGTCATGTTTTTGCGCAATTCGCGCGCGCGAGGGCTGGCCATGTCCGTCACCCCACCCGGTTCGCTTCGCGAACCACCCTCCCCGTCAAGGGGAGGGATGGGCCTGCATCAGGAAAACGCGAGATTTCAAAGGCCACGCCAGGCATGAATGATTCATCGCTACGCCGGGTCGCGCCGTTCCCATCCCTCCCCCTTGCGGGGAGGGTGGCGCGCGCAGCGCGCCGGGTGGGGGAAAGCGCGCTCACCGCTTCACCTCCCAGGTCGTCGTGCCGTCCTTATTGTCCTTGAGGGCGATGCCCATAGCGGCGAGTTCGTCGCGGATGCGGTCGGACTCGGCCCAGTTTTTTGACGCGCGAGCAGCGTTGCGGGAGGCAATTAAGAAATCGACCTTTTCAGCTTCATCTTCATCGACCTCAACTGTATTCCAAGCCGAATTAAATATGCCGTCTAAACCCAGCGCTTCGAGACAGAAACGCAGTTTTCCTGCCGAAACCATTATCTCTTCGGGCGGAGCTAACCGGCCCTCCCCCAGGAGAGAGAATCCAGCAATTACACCCGTATGCGTGAGGCCATGCATTTGAGCGATAGCGTCCGGCGTGTTTAAATCATCAGCTAATGCATTGAGGAAGAGCAGATGCACAATGGGCTCTGACGAACGAGAGGCGAAATCCCGCCACCGTTCCAGCGTCTTTTCCGCCTCCTCGAGCGCCTTCACGGTCCAATCGATCGGCTGGCGGTAATGCGTGCGTAGCATCGCCAGCCGCAGCACTTCGCCGGGCCACTTCCGCCCGCCAAACTTCTCCGTGTGCAGCAGCTCGTGGATCGTCACGAAATTCCCCAGGCTCTTGGACATTTTCTCGCCCTCGACCTGCAGGAAGCCATTATGCATCCAGTAATTCGCCATCACGTCGCGCCCAAAAGCGCAGCAGCTTTGCGCGATCTCGTTTTCGTGATGCGGAAAGACGAGATCAATGCCGCCGCCGTGAATGTCGAAGGTTTCGCCAAGATGCGCGGCTGACATTGCTGAACATTCGATATGCCAGCCGGGGCGTCCCCTGCCCCAGGGACTTTGCCAACCCGGCTCATCGTCCTTCGACGGTTTCCACAGCACGAAATCCATGTCGCCGCGCTTATAGGGCGCGACATCGACGCGCGCGCCAGCAATCATTTCGTCGAGCGGACGCCTCGACAGTCGTCCGTAGGTGGGCATGGACGTCACATCAAAAAGCACATGACGATCTTCAACATATGCATGACCCGAATCGAGCAAGCGCTGAATCAATCGAACCATGTCGATCTGCTTGTCGTCGTTCTGGATGTAATCTGTTGCGCGCGGCTCGATGGTCGGATTCAAACATCCAAGAGCGCGAACGTCCTCGTGGAATATGTCGATGGTCTTATCGGTCAGTTCGCGAATGGAAATCCCGCGCTCGAACGCCCGTGCGTTGATCTTGTCGTCGACGTCGGTGATGTTGCGCACGTATGTGACATGCTCGGCGCCGTAGAGATGGCGCAACAAGCGAAACAACACGTCGAAAACGATGAGCGGCCTGGCGTTGCCGATATGCGCGTAGTCGTAGACCGTCGGTCCGCAGACATACATGCGCACATGCGCGGGATCGATCGGACGGAATTCCTCCTTCGTCCGGCTCAGCGTATTGTAGATTTTCAGCGCAGGCGTCGACATGAATTTCCCCGCAAGGCCGCCGGCCGGGGCGTCGCTTCATGTCGTTTGGAGAGACGTGACGGCTCCGGCCAGCGTGATCGCTAGCTGATGATGGTCTTCCGACAAATGGTGAGCCGAAGCGTCATGGCGGCGACCATGCGCTAAAGCGCGCCGCCGCGTCAAGCGCGAGCCTCTGCCGAGCGGCGGGCGATTTAACTCGGGTTTTACCGCTATGCGCTAGGTCTGCGGCAGGCTGTCGGGGTCGCGTGGGGCTAGTTCGTCATGTGGAAATATGAGGCGCCGTTCGGGCGGCGCGCGTTTGCGTCGCTACTTGCAGGAATGTGGATCGGCGTCGGCGACGCCTGCGCCGCGCGGGCCGAAGCGAGCGCGAGCGCCGCCTATGTTATCGCCGATCAGGAGGGATACGGCCTGACGGAATGCCTCACGCGTAAGGCGGATTGCGGCAAGATCGTCGCCGACTCCTGGTGTGCGGCGCATGGCCATGGCGCGGCCAGAGCTTTTGGCCGCGCCGACGATGTGACCGCCTCGATCGACGTAAGCGCGGCGCGCGCCTCGATCGAGCCGGACGCCGCGGTGGTCGCCTGCGTCGATTAGCGTCAGTTAAGAAAATCTCCGCACTTCGGAATTTCGTTCTGGCCGGCCCAGGGCTGAATGGCGAGGGTCGAGGTCGAGCTTTCGGGCGAGCCTTCGACGAGCTTGTCGGAATAGACCATGTAGATCAGCACATTGCGCTTCGCATCGCAGCCGCGAACGATATGCATGCGCTTGAACAGCAGCGACCGCCGCTCGCTGAACGCCGTATCGCCCTGGCTGAACTTCTCCTTGAATTTGATCGGGGCATATTGCCGGCAGGCGAGCGAAACCTCCGACGACTGCTCCGCCACGCCGAACATGCCGGCGACGCCGCCTTTTTCATGCGCCGTATAGTAGCAGACGACGCCGTCGATCACCGGGTCGTCGATTCCGTAGGTCGCGAGCTTGTCGTTCGGGGTGAGGAGCTTGAAATCGACCGATTTGCGGAAAATGAGATCCGGCCCACTCTGCGCAAAGGCGGGCGCGGCGCCGAAACAAAGAAAGGCTGTCGAAATCAGAGCCAGCAATTTGGAACGCTTCATATCGGCAACCTCCTGGATCACGCTGCCTTTGGGCGGAATCGCCCAGAGGCGGATAACATGATCAATCTCGAAAGCTTAGAGCGCGCTCTGTGAGAAAAACCGAATCCGCTTTTCCGCGAGCGGCGCTCTAGCGACGCCGTTGCCGATATGGGCGAAGCCGCACGGCAAGGGAAGGGCTTCGGCCCTGGGCGAGACAAAAAATTCGACGCGCGCAATCGGGCTGGCGGCGTCGTCCGGCGCCTTGTTGCCGACATGATGGGCGCGATTAATCGAGCGACGTTTGATCCGCGGCCCGGATTGGTGAAAATGGCGCGATTCGTCGCAAGCGACGCGCGCCGGAACATCAGTCGCCAAGCGATCGCCCAAGCGTTTCTTGGCTTCTTACCAGAGTGTGAAGAGAGCCAAAAACTTCAATGAGGCCGCGACCATAAAGCCCTTTTTGACGAAATGCGCCTTCAGGCGGACGAAACTGGCGGTCGCCGCCGGCGTCGCGTTCGGCCTCCTCGCCGTTTCGCCGGCAGCAGGGGAAAGTCCCTACTGTACGGAGTTGCGCGCGCAGATCGCCCGCGCCAGCGCCGGCGGCAGCGCGGGGAGGTATCAGGCCGCGGCCGCCAAGCAGCGCGGAGAATACGCCCGCGTCGCGGCGCGCGCTCGCGCGCTCGGCTGCGACCGTGGACAATTCCTGTTCTTCGGCGATCCGCCGCCGCCTCAGTGCGGACCAATCAACGCCCAGCTCAACCAACTCTCTGGCGCCGTCGCCGCCTATGATCGGGCGAGCGCCGACGAGGGCGGCCAGCGTCAGGCGCTTGCCGCCCGCTACGAGGCTGAATGCCGCAATCCGCAGGCGGCGCAAGCGCGCGTTGCACGACCGCGCAATTTCTTTGAAGAGCTGTTTGGCGTCGCGCCCGATGAAAGCCCGGGCGCGCGCGGCATGCCCGTCGTTCCGGATGCGGAACTGGAGGAGGAGCCTTCAGACGGGAAGCCGCGCGGGGGTCCAATGGCGATCTGCGTGCGCACCTGCGACGGCGGGTTTTTCCCCATCACCTATTCGGCGCGCAGCTCCAATCTCGACGATCTCGCGACGATGTGCCGAGCGCTGTGTCCCAACGCCGAGGTGAAACTCTATACGGCGTCGCAATCGAAGGTGCTCAGTTCGGCCCTTTCGATCGACGGCGAGGCTTATTCCGACCATCCCAACGCGCATAAATTCGAGACGACCTATGATCCGTCCTGCGGCTGCAAGCCGCCGGGGCAGTCGTGGGCCGAGGCGCTCGTCGAAGCCGAGCGACTCATCGCCGAGCGCCATGCGAAGGATCAGGTCGTCACCGCGGAGCAGGCCGAGCAATTGTCGCGCGCGCTGCCGCCCGGCGTTGCGCGCGGTCGGAAAGCGAAAGGCGCCGCAGCGACGCCAGAGCCGACGAAGACGCCAGAACCCGCGGCGCAGGCGCAGCCCAGCGCCGATGACGGCGCGGCCGCTGCGCCGGAAACCTATCGCGAAGTCATCGGACCTGACGGGATCAAGCGCCGCATGCGGGTCGTCGCGCCGGCGTTGTGAACCTCATCCCCTCGCTTTAGTTCTCCGAGTTCTCCGCCGCTCAGGGCATATGCGCCTTGACCGTCTCGATCAGCTGTTTGATCGAGAACGGCTTCGCCAGAAAACCAAAATCGCCCTCGGGAAGGTTTTTGGCGAAGGCCTCTTCGGCATAGCCGGAAACGAAGATCACCTTCGCCGCGACGCCGCGCTTGCGCAGTTCGGCGAACATCGCGGGGCCGTCCATCTCCGGCATCACCACGTCGGAGACGATGAGATCGATCTTGCCGTCGACGCGCTCGACGACCTCGAGCGCCTCCATGCCCGTCGCGGCTTCGAGCACCGTGAAGCCGCGCGAACTTAAGGCGCGTGCGCCGATCGAGCGCACCGAATCCTCGTCTTCGACGAGGAGAACCACGCCCTGTCCTGTATAGTCCGCAGCGACCTTGGGCGTATCGGCCTTCTGCGACGTCTCCTTCTCCTCCGGCACGTAGCGCGGCAGGAAAATGCGGAAAACCGTGCCCCGCCCGATCTCGCTGTCGACGGAGATGAAGCCGCCCGACTGCTTGACGATGCCGAACACCGTCGAAAGCCCAAGGCCCGTGCCTTTGCCGACCTCCTTCGTCGTGAAGAAGGGTTCGAAGATCTTTTCTTTCACATCGGCGGGAATGCCGCTGCCCGAGTCCTCGACCTCGACCAGCACATAATCCGCCGCGGGCAGCGCCGCCTCATTGAAGGCGGCGCATTCCGAAGCGGCGACATTGCGCGTGCGGATCTGCACCCGTCCGCCTGACTCCAGCATGGCGTCGCGCGCGTTGACGACGAGATTGATGATCACCTGTTCGAACTGGGTGATGTCGGCCTTTACGAACCAGAGATCGCGGCCAAGACGCAGTTCGAGCTCGTTCTTTTCGCCGACGACGCGGCGCAGCAGATTCTGCACTTCGGAGAGCGCGTCGCCGAGCTGCAGGACTTGCGGACGCAGCGTCTGCCGCCGAGAGAAGGCGAGCAGCTGCCGCGTCAGCCCTGCCGCGCGATTGGCGGTTTCCTTGATCTGGCGAATGTCGCGGAAGGCGGGGTCGGTCGGCCGGTGGCTGGAGAGCAGCAGATCCGAATAGCCGATGATCGCCGTCAGCATATTGTTGAAGTCATGCGCGATGCCGCCGGCGAGCTGTCCGACCGCATTCATCTTCTGTGACTGCGCGAACTCCTCCTGCAGCTTGCGCTGCTCGGTCGTGTCGAGCGCATAGACCATCGCGCCCTTCTTGCCGGCGTCCTCGGCGGAAGAGACGAAGAACCGCGCCGAACGCGTCGCCGCGCCGGCGGCGTCTTCCTCGAACACGACATTGATCGGGCGCACTTCGCCTTTGCCTTCGATCGCGTCTTCGATCGCGGCGCGCAGGGCGGCGCCGTCGCGTTCGCCGAGCCCCGTCAGCACCGACCATGGCGCCGCGGCTTGTCCCTGGCCCGACTTCAGCGCCTGCGGCAGCAATTTCGCGAAGGCCGCGTTCGACGTTAGCACGCGGCCCTCGCCGTCCAGCGTCGCCATCGCCATCGGCGTCGAGTTGAAGAAGCGCGCGAAACGCACCTCGGCCGCGCGCAAATTCTCTTCCGGCTGTTCGCCAGAGGCGCGGTTGAGCACCAGGGTGCGCGAGGGGCCGGATTCGCCGTCCTGGCCGAAAGCGACCTGGTGCAGCAGCCTGACAGGCAGCGACTTGCCGTTGCGGCATCGCAGGTCGAGATCGATCTGCTCGGTGCGCACGTCGCCCGGCGCGCCCGACATCGCGGCGAGAAGCGCCGCGCCGCTATGGGCGACGATGGAGGACAGCGTCGCGCCGCCAGATCCGACCTGCGTGAGATCGTAGCCCAGCCATCCGGCGAGCGTTTTGTTCATATAAGAGACGGCGCCGTCCGGACTCGCGGAAAAAAAACCGGCCGGCGCGTGATCAAGAAAATCGATCGCGTGCTGGAGCTCCTGGAAGACGTTCTCCTGCCGCTGTCGATCGGCCGTCACGTCGGCCACCGCCCATAGACATAAGCGCCCGCCCGACGTCGTCGGCAGCGGCCGAACGCGGATTCGGTACCAGCCGACTGCGCCCTGCCCCGACAGCGGCGGCGAAAGCCGCAGATCTTCGCTATGCGAAACGCCGCCGCGCGCCGCCTGGACCAGTCTATAGATCGCCTCCGAGACCTCGGGCGGCCCTGAGAACAGCCGCTCGACCAGCTGAACGCCGGAAGCGTCCTTCGCGTCGCACATCGCCGTATAGGCTTCGTTGGCGTAGACGATGCGCGCATCGCCTCTGGTGACGAGCAGCCCTTCGCCGGATGTGTCGGCGATGAGTTTCGTGACGTCGTTGCCCGCGACTCGGCCGGAGAAGTGAATCAATCCGACCGCATAGGCGAAGAGAAAAAAGATTCCGGCGACGCCGAAAACAGCGAGCGCCAAAATGGTGACTCGCGGCGCGAGGTCCGAAGGCGTCAGGTAATAGGCGGCGACGCCTGCGACCAACGCGATGACCAGGGCGAGCGTCAATCCCACGTTCGCGGGCCGCTCGCTGCGTCCCAAGGCGGCCGCTTCGGTCCTGTCGCTCATTTCTTAACCACCCGCGTCATATATCGCCGATCGCGACGGCCATGCTGACGCCGGCGCGCCGATTATTACTCTGCCGACGCTTACAGAATCATCTAAAACAATGGCTGTGAACGCCAATAATAGCAACGCCGGACGTCGGAAGGGCACTGATTCATCAAACATTAACCATTCATTAACCTTTTTTCGGCGCTTGCCATGAAAGCTGTTAATTTGGCAAGGTTCACGCGCGTTCGAACGAGAGACTAGCCGTTCATGCCCGATAAATTCACTCAACTGCTGCCGGCGCTCGCGGCGCTCGTTGCGTTCCTCGTCGCTGCGGTGCTGCTGCTCTATATTTTCCGTCTGTTGTTCGGACGCCGCCTCCGTTCGCCCGGAGGCCGCAATCGCGCGCGCCGGCTGGACGTCGTCGATGTCTATGACCTCGACCGCGAGCGCCAGCTCGTCATTGTGCGGCGCGACAATATCGAACATCTGCTCCTGATCGGCGGCCCCAACGACATCCTCGTCGAAGCGACGATCAACCGGCTCGAAGGCGCGGTCAGCCGCGGACCCGAGCAGCGCCCCGGAGCGCCGGCCGCGGCCAACTGGCCTGCCGAGCCTTCGGCTCCGCCTCGAGAGCTAGAAGCGCCGCTGCCGAAACCCGCAGCGGCGGGCGCCGTCAATCTGCCGCCCGACCTCTTCGCGCCGGCGCCCACGCGGCCTGCTGCGCCGCCGCCTCCTCCGCCGGCCGGACCAAGAGTTTCAAGTCCGGCCGCCCAGCCGCAGCGCCCGGCTCCGCCCCGCTCGCCGACGCCGCCTTTCCTTGCGCGCGCTCAGCAGCGGCTGGCGCCCAAGCCCGCGCCGGCGCCTGAAGCAGCGGCCCCAGCGCCGCCGCCTCCGCCGCCCGCAGCTCCTCCGAGGCCGGCAGAACCCCCGCCGGCGCCAAGGCCTGCAGCGCCACCGCCGCCTCCCGCTCCGCCGCCGGCCGCCGCGAGACCTGCAGCGCCTCCGCCTGCGCCCCCGCCGCCGCCCAAGCCTGCGGCGCCGCCGCCTCCCCCGCCGCCGGCGGCTCCGGCCGACGTGGATCCGCTGGACTCGCTTGAGGCGGAGATGGCGCGGCTGCTCGGCCGCTCGGATCAGAAGGAATGAAAAAGGGCGTCGCCAGCGGCGACGCCCTTCACTTTTCCCCCGAAGGTTTCGGACTTAATCGTCTCGATAGACTTTTTCGCGCCGTTCGTGACGCTCCTGCGCCTCGATCGACAGTGTCGCGATCGGACGGGCGTCGAGGCGCTTGAGGGAGATCGGCTCCCCCGTTTCCTCGCAATAGCCGTAACTGCCGTCGTCGAGGCGCGTCAGCGCCGCGTCGATTTTAGCGATGAGCTTGCGTTGCCGGTCGCGCGCGCGCAGTTCGATGGCGCGATCGGTTTCGGACGACGCGCGATCTGCAAGATCAGGATGGTTTTCGTTTTCACTCTGCAAAGTGGCGAGCGTTTCGCGACTCTCTTGCAGAATGTCCTCCTTCCAAGCCAGCAGTTTGCGCCGGAAATATTCGCGCTGCCGATCGCACATGAAGGGTTCGTCTTCGGAAGGCTTATACGTTTCTTCCAGATCCACCGCCATCTCGCGAATCCTTAATTGGCCTATAGGCGACGCCTATATAGCCGCGACGGGCGCCACATACAATCATTCCCCGCGCCGCCGCTCACTCCATGGCTCTGCGCAGATTTTCGTCGATCTTGTCCAGGAACCCTGTCGTCGACAGCCATTTCTGATTGCAGCCGACAAGCAAGGCCAGATCCTTGGTCATGAAGCCCGACTCGACGGTCGCGACGCACACTTCTTCGAGGGTGCGGGCAAAACGGACCAGATCCTCGTTCCCATCGAGCTTGCCGCGATGCGCGAGCGCGCGCGTCCAGGCAAAAATCGAAGCGATCGAATTCGTCGAGGTCTCGTGGCCCTTCTGATGCTCGCGATAATGGCGCGTCACCGTGCCGTGAGCGGCTTCGGCCTCGACGGTCTTGCCGTCGGGCGTCATGAGCACGCTCGTCATCAGGCCGAGCGAACCGAAGCCCTGCGCCACCGTGTCGGATTGAACGTCGCCGTCGTAATTCTTGCACGCCCAGATGTAGCCCCCCGACCATTTGAGCGCCGAGGCGACCATATCGTCGATCAGACGATGCTCGTAGGTGAGGCCAAGCGCCTGGAATTTCGATTTGAACTCGGCGTCGTAAATCTCCTGGAACAGATCTTTGAATCGGCCGTCATAGGCCTTCAGAATCGTGTTCTTGGTCGAGAGATAGACCGGATATCTGCGCGTGAGCCCGTAGTTGAACGTGGCGCGCGCGAACTCGCTGATCGACTCGTCAAGATTGTACATCGCCAGCGCGACGCCGGAGCCAGGAAAGTTGAAGACTTCCTTCTCGATGACGTCGCCGTCGACGCCTTCGAATTTGATCGTCAGACGGCCTTTGCCCGGCACTTTGAAGTCAGTGGCCTTATATTGATCGCCGAATGCATGGCGCCCGACGATGATCGGCTGCGTCCATCCCGGCACCAATCGCGGCACGTTCCTGCAGATGATCGGCTCGCGGAAGATGACGCCGCCCAAAATGTTGCGGATCGTGCCGTTCGGCGATTTCCACATCTCCTTGAGCTGGAATTCCTTCACGCGCGCCTCATCGGGCGTGATCGTCGCGCATTTCACCCCGACGCCATGCTCCTTGATGGCGTAGGCCGCGTCGACCGTCACCTGATCGTTCGTGGCGTCGCGATTTTGAATCGAGAGATCGTAATAAAGGAGATCGACGTCGAGATAGGGCCGAATGAGCTTTTCTTTGATGGCGGCCCAGATGATGCGGGTCATTTCGTCGCCGTCGAGTTCGACGACAGGATTCGCAACCTTGATCTTCCGCATGCATCCGCTCCTCTGTGCCGCGCGCCTTATAGCGTCGGCTAAAGGTTTTGGGTAGCAATCCAGGGGCCTGCGGCGAAGCGGCGAAGCCGCCCTTCCCCCCGCGCGCTTTCCGACCTAATTTGCCGGCCGCTTTGGGGCGAGGAGGCGAATTGGTCGGGGCGGGAACGGATCGCAGCAAGACGGACCTTTCCGGGGGACCGGCGATTGTGCTCGTACGTCCGCAGCTCGCCGTCAACATCGGCATGTGCGCCCGCGCCATGGCCAACTTCGGCCTCTCCGATTTGCGCCTCGTCTCGCCGCGTGAAGGCTGGCCGCGCACCGGCGCCTATCGCAAGGGCGCCTATGCGGCCGCCGCCGGCGCCGTGCATCTCCTCGAAAGCGCGAAGCTTTACGAGAGCGTTCGCGACGCGATCGAGGATCTCTCCTTCGTCTACGCCGCCACGGCGCGCGGACGCGGCCAGATGAAGCCGGTGCTGACGCCGGCCCAGGCCATGCCAAGCACGGCGGCGCACGTGACGGCGGGCGAGAAACATGGCGTGCTATTCGGGCCGGAGCGCACCGGCCTCGACAATGACGATGTCGCGCTCGCCGACGCCATCCTCACCTTTCCGGTCAATCCCGCCTACGCCTCGCTCAATCTCGCGCAGGCGGTGCTGCTCACCGGCTATGAATGGTTTCGCGCCGCGCATGGCGACGCCATTCCCTTTGAGATCGAAGAGCGCTCGCCCCCGGCGGCGCGCGAGATGACCCTCGCCTTCTTCGATTTTCTCGAAGGCGAACTCGACAAGCGCGGTTTCTTTCGTCCGCTGACGAAAAAACCCGTCATGTCGCGCAATCTGCGCAACATGTTCCACCGCATGGGCCTTACCCAGCAGGACGTGCGCACGCTGTGGGGCATGGTCGTGCGGCTGGTGGAAGGCCCGCGCCGAGAGTCCAAGAAGCCGTGGCGGCGCAAGGAGGCGGAAGGCGCGGACTCCTGAGCCGCGCCACCTGTGACGAGGCGACCGTCCTAGTGGAGCGACCGCTTGGCTTCCCGCCGCGTGGGCGGCGGCGCGAGCGGGCTCGCCTGATGGTGGACGAGCCGCCAGCGATCCCCGTTCCAGCGAAACCAATTGGTCGCGAGCAGCAGGCCGCCGCCGACCTCCTCGATGCAAAAGACCCGCCCGTCATCGCCCTCGATGAGCGTCTTCGGATCTCGCGTCGTGACCGCTTCCTGCGCCGGGTTACGAAAAATATCGCGGTAGGAGGCGAGCACCGGCATGCGCCCGACGAGCGCCGGCCATCCTGGGTGAACGCAGGAACAGCCCTCCTCCGCCCAAAGATCATTCAAAGCGCCAAGGTCACGTGCGGCGAACGCCCGGTAATAAGCAGCGTTGGCGTCGAGCAGCGAGATTTCATCCATCGGGGGACACTGCGAGATTCGATTGGGCATGGCAAATGCAAGACGGGGCCCAGAGCAGGACGGCGCGAGAGAAATTGTTCGATGGATGCGCTGACCTGGTTCGGGCTTTTCGCGGTGAGCGCAATGCTCCTGACTTATTCAATGGAGGAACGCAGCCAGTGGTTCGTGCTGGGATTCGCCGCCGCCTGCGCTTTGGGGTCCGTCTACGGGTTCCTTCAAGGCGCTTGGCCCTTCGGCCTGGTCGAAGCGGTGTGGGCGGGGGTCGCGCTCAAGCGCTGGCGCTCGCGGCGAAGAGCCTCGCAAGACTGCGGCGAAGCGCTTAAGTAATCATGTCGAGATGTCACAGAGCGCCCAATCTGTGATATTCGCGCACTTCCGGCCGGCCTTGAACCGGACGCAGGAGTCTCCCGATGTTCATCCAGACTGAAGCTACCCCCAATCCCGCAACGCTCAAGTTTCTGCCCGGCCAGGATGTTCTGGGCCAAGGCGCCATGGAATTTCGCTCGCGTGACGACGCCATCCACGCGCCGCTCGCCGAGGCGCTGCTCTCCATCGACGGCGTCGAGGCGGTGATGTATGGCGCGGATTTCGTCTCGGTGACGAAGAACGGCGCCGAATGGCCGCACCTAAAGCCCGCGATTCTTGGCACGATCATGGAGCATTTCGCCTCCGGCGCGCCGCTCCTGACGGAAGGCGCGGCGCCAGCGCAGCCCGACGGGGAGTTCTATGACTCCGGCGACGCCGAGACGGTCGCCACGATCAAGGAGTTGATCGAGACGCGCGTGCGGCCGGCGGTCGCCGGCGACGGCGGCGACATCGTCTTCCGGGGCTTCAAAGACGGCGTCGTCTATCTCGCCATGAAGGGCGCTTGCTCTGGATGCCCGTCATCCACCGCGACGTTGCGGCATGGCATCGAGAACCTGCTCAAGCATTTCCTGCCGCAGGTGAAGGCGGTCGAGCCGGCGTAGGGGCGGCGTATCCGGAGTCGACGTTGATCGCGCTCCGAAAACCGTCATAATCGACGAATCATGCGAATCCTTGCGATTGACACCGCTCTGCCAGCCGTCTCGGCTTGCGTGCTGGACCATGACGCGGCGGCGCCGATCGCCGCCGAGTCGATTGAGATGGAGCGGGGGCACGCCGAGGCGCTGCTGCCGCTGATCAAACGCGTCATGAGCAAAGTCGAAGGCGGTTTCGCCTCGCTCGACCGGGTGGCGGTGACGGTCGGACCAGGCTCTTTCACCGGCATTCGCATCGGCCTCGCCGCCGGTCAGGCGATCGCGCTCGCCTGTAAGACAGAGATTGTCGGCGTTTCGACGCTCGCCGCGCTTGCGGCGCCGCTGATCATTGATCCCTTCGACGGCGTGGTCGCGGCCGCGATCGACGCCCGCCATGACAAGGTCTACATCGCCGCCTTCGGCCCGGACGGGCGCCCGCTCCTCTCGCCGCGCCGCATCAACCCGCATGAAGCGCTTCGCGCGCTCGGGACCGGCCCGCTGCTTCTGACCGGTTCTGGCGCGCCGCTGCTTGCGAAAGAGGCGCGCGCCCGCGGCGTACCGGTCAGGATCGCGAGCGAGCGGCCTGCCCCCGATATCGCCCTCGTGGCGCGTCTGGGCCTTGCCGCGCAGCCTGATACTGCGCCGGCCCGGCCGCTTTATCTTAAAGAGCCCGACGTCACGATGCCGGCTGCGCGGCCCAACGCCCCAAAGGGCGCCGTGGACTTGGGCGATGCGGCAGCGCGCGCCGCCGCTGCGGCGCAGGCGTGAGCTTTGCGCCATGACGCTGCTTTCGTCCTTCTTCGCCAAGCCGACATTCGTCATCGAACCCATCGGGGCGGAGCGCGCCGATGACTGCGAACGTCTGCATGGGGCGTCCTTCGCTTTTGGCTGGTCGAAAATCGACTTTGAAAATTATTTGACGGACGCCCACATCATCGCCGATGGGGCGGTCCCCGAGGGCCGGAAAGGCGAGCTTGGGGGGTTCATCCTTTCGCGGCTGACGCCGCCCGACGCCGAAGTCCTCACTTTCGCCGTCGATCCCAGCAGACGCGGCGCGGGTCTGGGCCGGCGCATTCTGGAAAAACATCTCGAACATCTGGAGCGCGGCGGCGCCCGGCTCGTCTTTCTGGAGGTGGCCGATGACAATGAGGCCGCGCTGAAGCTCTACGCACGCGAGGGCTTCAAAGAAATCGGCAGGCGGGAGAATTACTATCAGCGCGCCAACGGCGAACGGCGCGCGGCGATCGCTCTGCGACTGGAGATCTGAGCGAGCGCGGCTTGCGGACGGCTATAATGAGTCGCCCGGGCGCGCTGCTCACGGCGGATGCGCTGCTCCTGCGCTACGGCGGGCCAGTTCAGAAAATATGAGTGCAGGTCGCCTCTTGCGGCGGTAGAGCATTCCAGAGCACATCGACTCATGTGATCGATAAGGAATCGCTCAAAATCAAAATGTTGGAGCAGGTTCTCATCGAAAAAGTCTGTCAACTTTTTCGGAACCTGCTCTAAGGCGCAAAAAAAGTCGTATAGTGCGTCCACTCGGATGGCGCGCCGAGTCGCCGGGGCGAGCGATGGAGCAGAAAAATAGTCACAGACGTCAAAGAACTGATTGAGGCGCGATCCAAACCTCAGCGGTCCGAAGCGGCACGACTCTCCAAAGTTCTGGTCAAGTCATACGGCTGCCAGATGAACGTCTATGACGCGACGCGCATGGCTGACCTGCTCAGCCGCGAGGGCTACGCCGAGACCCAGAGCGAAGAAGACGCCGATCTCGTCATTCTCAACACATGCCATATTCGGGAAAAGGCCGCGGAAAAAATCTATTCCGAACTCGGCAAGCTTGCGATCGCCAAACGCGCGCTGAACGCGCAAGGCCGCGACATGAAAATCGTCGTCGCCGGCTGCGTCGCCCAGGCTGAAGGCGAAGAGGTGCTCAAGCGCCAGCGCGCCGTCGATATCGTCGTCGGTCCGCAGAGCTATCACCGACTGCCGGAGCTGCTGCGCCAGGCTAAAGACGGCGCAAGGGTCTCGGACACGGATTTCGCCGTGGAGGACAAATTTCGCGTCCTGCCCGCTCCCAGTGGGGCACAGATTCGCGCGCGCGGCGTTTCGGCTTTCGTCACCGTTCAGGAAGGGTGCGACAAGTTCTGCTCGTTTTGCGTCGTGCCCTATACACGCGGCGCCGAAGCATCGCGTCCTGTCGCCGAGATCATCGCCGAGACCATGCGCCTCGTCGACGGCGGCGTGCGCGAGATCACGCTGATCGGCCAAAACGTCAACGCTTATCTTGGTGCTGATGGCGACGGCCGGCAGGCAAGCCTTGCGCAGCTTCTCGATCGGCTGGCGCAGATCGAAGGCTTGGCGCGCCTGCGCTACACCACAAGTCATCCGGTCGACATGGCGCAAGAGCTTATTGACGCGCATGGCTCAAATCCAAAGCTCATGCCCTATGTGCATCTGCCGGTTCAATCGGGTTCGGACCGCATTCTGAAATCCATGAACCGCAAGCACGGCGCAGACGCATATCTTTCGATCGTCGAGCAGCTTCGAAAGGCCCGGCCAGACGTCGCGATGTCGTCGGATTTCATCGTCGGCTTTCCCGGCGAAAGCGACGCCGATTTCGAGGCGACGATGGCGCTCGCCCGCGCTGTGGGCTTCGCTTCAAGCTTTTCTTTCAAATATTCGCCTCGGCCCGGTACGCCCGCCGCCGACCGCGACGATCAAATTGACGAGACCGTCAAGAGCGAACGCCTCGCGGCGCTACAGGTTTTGCTAGAAGAGCAGCGGCAAGGCTTCAACGCGGCGACGGTCGGCCGAGAACTCGACGTGCTCTTTGAAAAAGCCGGTCGGCACGAGGGGCAAATTGGGGGCAAGACTCCCTATATGCAGGCTGTGCATGTTGAAGGCCCGATGGCGTGCATTGGCCGCGAAGTCAGAGTGAAGATCATCGCGGCGGGCTCGAATTCCTTGAGCGGACGGCTCATGAGCGAGGAGGCGAAGGCTTGACGACCATCGACGACCCGTTGCTCGCCGCACGGGGACCGGAGCCTGTTGACCCTGAAGCGGAAATCACGCTCGCCTTTGAAAACAACCGTCACGCCTCGCTCGTTTTCGGCCTCTACGACCAGAATCTCGCCAAGATCGAACGACGCTTGCGGGTCGCCTCCTTCGCCAATGGCAATCACGTCACGCTCAAAGGCAAGTCCGAGGCCTGCGAACATGCGCGACGCGTGCTGGAGGCGCTTTATGAGCGCGTCGCGATGGGTCAGACGATCACGCTGGGCGACGTCGACGGGGCCATAGAAGAATCAGCGCGCCAACGCAGCCTGTTTCCGGATTCGGAGCCGTCACGCGGCGCTTTCGAGCAGATCCTGACCCGCAAGCGCGGGTCGGTGCGCGCGCGCAACGCCGCGCAGGACCAGTATTTGCGGGCGCTCAAGCGCTACGAGCTGGTTTTTGCCGAAGGTCCTGCGGGCACGGGTAAGACCTGGCTCGCGGTCGGCCACGCCGTGCAGCTAATGGAGCAAGGAGCGGTCGAACGGCTGATTCTGTCCCGTCCCGCCGTCGAGGCCGGCGAGCGTCTCGGCTTTTTGCCCGGCGACATGCGCGACAAGGTGGACCCCTATCTCCGCCCGATCTATGACGCGCTGCATGATTTCATGGACGCGAGGATGGTCGAGCGCGGCATGCAGACCGGACTCATCGAAGTCGCGCCGCTCGCGTTCATGCGCGGCCGCACGCTGACGCGAAGCTGCATCCTGCTCGATGAGGCGCAGAACGCCAGCTCGATGCAGATGAAGATGTTTCTCACCCGGCTCGGCGAAGGCTCGCGGATGATCGTCACCGGCGATCCATCGCAGACCGATCTGCCTCCCGGGCAGAAATCCGGCCTCTCGGAAGCCGTAAGCCTGCTCGCCAATCTCGACGTCGTCGGCCGCGTGAAATTTTCGGAAGGCGACGTGGTGCGTCACGATCTTGTTCGGCAAATCGTTGGAGCCTATGAGCGCGCCGCGCGCGCCAACAAGCAGACGCGCGGGGACCCCTGACTTTGGAAATCGACGTGAATGTCGCGGCGCCCGCCTGGCGGCGGATCGCCGACTTGGAAGATTTGGCAAGAGAGTGCGTGCATCAGAGTCTCGCAACGAGCGAGGCCACGCTCGCGCCGGAATGTGAAATCAGTGTCACATTTTGCGACGACGCGGCGATCCAGGAACTCAACGCCGAGTGGCGCGGCAAGGATCAGCCCACGAATGTGCTGTCTTTTCCGACGCCTGGCCTGCTCGAGCGCAAGCCTCTGCTTGGCGACGTCATCGTCGCCTTCGAAACCGTCGCCAGAGAGGCGGAGGAGCAGGGCAAGCTTTTGCGCGCCCACACGGCGCATATGATCGCGCATGGATTTCTGCATCTAATCGGATATGATCACGAGACCGCCGCCGAGGCCGAGCGGATGGAAGCGCTGGAGCGTAAGATCGCGACGGCGCTTGGATTTCCCGACCCCTATGCGGATGATGCAGACGGGCCGGCCGGCGGAGCGAATTGAACAAAGCGCATGTCGACGCAATACGATAACGCCGACGATCCAATTCCATTCAGACGAACTGGCGATGGACCACGCCTGAGCCTCGTCGACAGGCTGCGCGGGCTGCTCGGTCTTTCGCCGGCCTCGGTGCGCGAGGACATTGAGGAGAGGCTTGACGAATCTGCGGGCGACGTGACCCCGCATGAGCGGGCGCTCTTGAAGAACGTCCTCGGCCTGCACGACATGCGCGTCGACGACGCGATGATCCCCCGCGCCGACATCGTCGCCATCTCGCTGGATGCGCCGCTGCGCGAAGCCTTGGAGCTGTTTCGCACCGCCGCCCATTCGCGCCTGCCGGTTTACGCCGATACGCTCGACGATCCGCGCGGGATGATCCATATCCGCGATTTCGTCAATCATATCGCGTGCTGCGCCGATCGGCCCCAAGGCGCCGACGTTACGACCGTCGAACCAAAAAAGATCGACTTCGACACGCCGCTGTCGCAGGCGAATTTGCTCAAGCCGGTGCTCTTCGTGCCGCGCTCCATGCCGGCGCTGGATCTTTTGATCCGGATGCAGGCGACGCGCACGCATCTGGCGCTCGTCATCGACGAATATGGCGGCACGGACGGCCTCGTCACCATCGAGGACATCATGGAGATGATCGTCGGCGACATCGAGGACGAACATGACGTCGTCGACGAGTCGGGCTTCGTCGAGCTTGAGAACGGCGATTTCATCATCGACGGGCGCGCCGATCTTGATGAAGTGACGGCGCGGCTCGGCGTCGACTTCAGACTTGAAGATACGCCCGCCGAGGTGACGACGCTCGGCGGTCTGGTCGCGTGGCTCGCCGGCCGCGTCCCGATGCGCGGCGAAATCATCGCGACGCCGGTAGACTCTCACGAGTTTGAGATCGTCGACGCCGATCCGCGCCGCGTCGGCAAGCTGCGCGTGCGGTCGCGCCGGCCAGCGTGAGACATCCTTCGCTCGCGCATAAATTTGTCTGCTAAATCCGCTGTAAAGTCGGCCTGCCGATTCGCGGCGGTTCGAGGATCGATGGCGCAGATAGCCGAAATCGCCAGCGCGCGCGCGTCGGCGCCGACTCTTTTGCAGCGCATTGTCCTCGCCCGCGGCTGGACGCGCCGCGCGATCGCGTTCTGCGCCGGCGCGGCCGGCGCTCTCGCCCTCGCGCCTTTTGATTTCATCCCGGCCATGTTTGCGCCGCTGACCGTCGCCGTCTGGCTCATCGACGGCGTGGCGGACGGCGAGGATGCGCCGCGCTTCGCCCTTGCGCCGATCGTCTCGGCGGCCGGCGCCGGCTGGTGGCTGGGCTTCGGCTATTTCGTCGCAGGCCTCTGGTGGATGGGCGCCGCGATGCTCGTCGAAGCCGACCAATTCGCCTGGGCGCTGCCGCTCGCCGTATTCGGGTTGCCGGCGGTTCTCGCGCTCTTTCCCGCCGCGGGTTCCGCGCTCGCGCGCCTCTTGTGGTCGCCCGGCGGCGCCCGCGTCTTCGCGCTGGCCGCGGGACTGGGCGCCGCGGAGTGGCTGCGCGGGCATCTGTTCACGGGCTTTCCCTGGAACGATTTCGGCATGGCGCTCACAAGCGCCGGGCCAATGGCGCAGACGGCCTCTCTCGTGGGCCTGCACGGGCTCGACATCATCGCGATCGTGATTTTCGCCGCACCTGCGACGCTGATCGATCGCGCGCCGCGCGGCGCCCGCCGCATCGGCGGGACAATGTTCGCTGCAGCGGCGCTCGCCATGCTGATGTTCGCCTATGGCGTGTTTCGGCTGGGCGCCAATAAGACGGAATATGTCGACGGCGTGGCGTTGCGCCTGATGCAGCCCAATCTCCCTCAGGATGCGAAATTTCGCCCCGAGAACGGCGCGAAAATCTTGCGTCGCTATCTCGACCTCTCGGAACGCGCGACGAACGAGCGGCCCTCCGGGCTCGCCGAAATCACCCATCTCGTCTGGCCGGAATCGGCGTTTCCTTATGTCATTTCACGCCACCCGGAGGCGCTCGCGGCGATCGCCCGCGCGCTCAAGGGCGGCGTTCTTTTGACCGGCGCGGCGCGGGCCGAAAGCGATGGCGACGGACGGACGGGCAAGATCTTCAATTCGATCGAGGCGCTAAAGGGAGAGTCGATCGTCGCCTTTTACGACAAGGTTCATCTCGTCCCCTTCGGAGAATATCTGCCGCTGGAGGATCTGCTGCGGCCGCTTGGAATCAATCACCTCGTTCCCGGCATATGGGACCGCGGCGCGGGTCCGCGCCTTCTTGCGGCGCCCGGTCTGCCGCCAATTGCGCCGCTCATCTGCTACGAAGCGATTTTTTCCGGCGAGACGATCCAGCGCGACGCCGCCGATCGCCCCCGGCTGTTTCTCAACGTCACCAATGACGGATGGTTCGGCCGCACGACCGGCCCCTATCAGCATCTGGCCCAGGCGCGCCTGCGCGCGATCGAAGAAGGGCTGCCAATGATCCGCGTCGCCAATACCGGCGTTTCGGCGATCATCGACGCCTATGGACGCATCCTTCAGTCGCTGCCGCTCGGCGAAGAAGGCCTCATCGACGGGCGTCTGCCGAGGGAGGCGGCGCCCACCGTCTTCGCCGCATACGGCGCGCTGGCGTTCCCAGCGCTCCTCGCCCTCGCGACGGCCATGGCCTTGTTCGGCGTCGCCAGGCGCCGGCCATAAAGTCGCTCCCGCTTCGTCGGGCGCTCGATGATCCGCCCGCGACGAAAGGACGCCGCTTGCATGCTGGCCGAGCGCTTTCTCGTTCCCTGAATCTTGCATTTTTTGCGGTTCCACGGGCCGCGCAGCTATCGGGCAGGCCGGGAAATGTAGACGGTCCTGGCCGGGAAGATCGCCGCCCCTCCGCGCTTAACTGAAATCTTCTTGAAATTCATGCACCTAACTGCGATGTAGCTTGCGCGCCCGACGACAATTCGGCTACAACTGTGCAGGAGGCGGTAACGTTGAAGAAGGCGCCAGACCCGATCGATCGTCACGTCGGCAGCCGCGTTCGCATGCAGCGAATTCTCATGAAAATGAGTCAGGAGAAGCTTGGAGACGCGCTCGGACTCACTTTTCAGCAAGTTCAAAAATACGAGAAGGGCGCCAATCGCATCGGCGCGAGCCGCCTGCAGCAGATTTCGAAGACTCTGAACGTGCCGCCGTCTTTTTTCTTCGAGGGCGCGCCGACCAGCGGCGCGCCAGCGCCGTCCGACGGATTCGCGGAGGAGTCCTCGTCGCAATATGTCGTCGATTTTTTATCGACGACGGAAGGCCTGCATCTCAATCGCGCCTTCGCACGCATCCGCGATCCCAAGGTGCGCAAGCGCGTGCTGGATCTGGTGACGACGCTCGCAGAGCAGCCCGAGCCGCCAGGGGAATAAGAGAATGTCGTTCTCCAAAACGAACGATTTGGCCTTTTCGGCTTGACGCACCGAACAGGCGCTGGCAGATGACTCCCCCTGCTCCGCAGTTATTCAACTTTTCCTCAAAGCCAACGGAGATTTGGAAGTGACCCGGAAAAATTATCTTTTCACGAGCGAGTCCGTTTCCGAAGGCCATCCGGACAAGGTTTGCGACCGTATTTCAGATGAAATCGTTGACGAGTTTTTCCGTGAAGGCCCCAAGGCGGGCATCGACCCCTACGCCATTCGCGTCGCGGCGGAGACTCTCGCGACGACAAATCGCGTCGTCATCGCCGGAGAAGTGCGCGGGCCGCATGTTCCCTTCGATCGCATCATCGAGATCACGCGCGGCGCGATTCGCGCCATCGGCTACGAGCAGCGTGGGTTCCACTGGAACACCGCGAATGTGGAAGTGCTGCTGCACGAGCAGTCCGTCGACATTGCGCAGGGCGTGGACGCCGCCGGCAACAAGGACGAAGGCGCGGGCGACCAGGGCATCATGTTCGGCTACGCCGTGCGCGAAACGCCCGAACTGATGCCGGCGCCGATCTATTATTCGCATAAGATTCTGGAGCTGCTCGCCCAAGCGCGCCATAGCGGCAAGGAAAAAGGCCTCGGTCCCGACGCCAAGAGCCAGGTCACGGTTCGCTACGCTGACGGCAAGCCCGTCGAGGCGACGCAGATCGTGCTGTCGCATCAGCACGTCGACGAGACCCTGTCGCCCGCCGACATTCGCAGCATCGCCGAACCCTATATTCGCAACGCGCTGCCCGATGGCTGGATCACCAACACGACCGTCTGGCACGTCAACCCGACTGGTAAATTCTACATTGGCGGCCCCGACGGCGACGCCGGGCTGACCGGCCGCAAGATCATCGTCGACACTTATGGCGGCGCTGCGCCGCACGGCGGCGGCGCGTTCTCCGGCAAGGATCCGACCAAGGTGGATCGTTCGGCCGCTTACGCCGCCCGCTATCTCGCCAAGAACGTCGTCGCGGCCGGGCTCGCCGACCGCTGCACGCTGCAGCTGTCCTACGCGATCGGCGTCGCCGAGCCGCTCTCGATCTATGTCGATCTGCATGGCACCGGCCATGTGTGCGAGGAGAAGGTGGAAGAGCTGCTGCCCCAGCTCATTCGCCTCTCGCCGCGGGGGATTCGCGAGCATCTTCAGCTCAATCGTCCGATCTATGCGCGCACCTCCTCCTACGGTCACTTCGGCCGGACGCCTGACGCGGACGGCGGCTTTTCCTGGGAGAAGACCGATCTCGTCGACCAGCTGAAGTCGCATTTCGCGTAAGTTCGGCCGGTTCGGCGAGCGGCTCTGAAGGCGAACGCCGCAGCGGGGAAATGCTCTGTCCGTCGCGAGATGGCTCTGTTTGTGACGCGGGCGCAAGCGCCACAAACTGGACGACGTTCCAAATGATCGCGGCCAATTAGCGCTTATGAGCGAGACCTCTCAGCAACGCGGCGCTCACGCCCGTCTTTATGGCCGCTCGAAAGGCAAGGCGCTCCGAAAGCGTCAGGCGGCTCTGATCGACGAGCTCTTGCCGCGTCTGTCGCTCGACCTTGCGCAACCGCCGGAGCCAACGGCCGGCGAAAGACGCCTCGAGATCGGCTTTGGCGGCGGCGAGCATCTGATTGCGGCGTCGAGCGACAGCCCCGAGGTTGAATTCATCGGCTGCGAACCTTTCCTCAACGGCGTGGCGAAGCTCCTCGCCCGGATTGACGAGCGTGGACTGACGAATATCCGCCTGCATCAAGGCGACGCCGCAGAAGTGCTCGACTGGCTGCCCGAAGACAGCCTGTCGCGCGTGTATCTGTTTTACCCAGATCCTTGGCCAAAGAGGCGCCAGCGCAAGAGGCGATTCGTCGCGCGAGAAAATCTCGACCGTCTGGCGCGGGCGATGCATGCGGGCGCGGAGCTGCGCTTTGCGACGGATATCGACGATTACGCCGCCTGGACCTTGGCGCGGCTGCGCGCCCACCCAGCCTTCCGCTGGCGCGCGCAGCGCGCGGAGGACTGGCTAACGCCGTGGCCAGACTGGACCCGAACCAAATATGAAGCCAAAGCCATGGCCGAAGGCCGCAATCCGGTCTATCTGACCTTCGTCCGGGCGTTGCGCTAAGCCGCCTCCAAGCTGCAAAGACGTCACAAAATCACACGGCCGATGATGGCGACTAGGGGAGAAGCGCATGGTTGAGACGGCGGGAATGGCTAAGGCGCCGACGACGCCGGTCGAAACGACCACGGATCGTTTCCGCGCCGACGTTCTCGACGCTTCGATGCGGCAGATCGTGCTCGTCGATTTTTGGGCGCCATGGTGCGGCCCCTGTCGCCAGCTCGCGCCCGTCATCGAGCGTCTGGTGGCCGCCTCGGGCGGCAAGATCGCGCTTGTTAAAATGAATATCGACGCCGATCCGCTGATCGCCGATCAGCTTGGCGTCAAGTCGATTCCGGCCGTCGTTGCGTTTCAGCGCGGACGGCCGATCGATGGTTTCGTCGGCGCGCTGCCCGAAAGTCAGATCAAGGGCTTTCTGGAGCGGCTGATCGGCCCGATCGAGGACGAGGGCGATGCGCTCGAAGCGGCACAGGCGATGGTCGCGGAGGGCGATCTCGCCGGCGCGGAATCGCTGCTGAGCGAACTCGCCGGCGGCGAACCGCCCAACGCCAATGCCGCCGCCGCCCTGCTGCGTCTTTATATCGATTCAGGACGTTTCGATGAGGCCGGGGCGCTGTTTGAGGCCCTTCCCGACGCCATACGCCGCGACAGCGGCGTCGCGGCGGCTGGGGCGGCGCTTCAGATCGCCCAACAGGCCCAGGATCTCGGCGAACTCGACGAACTGAGAAATCGCGTCAACGGCAATCCTAACGACATGCAGGCCTGTTTCGATCTGGCGCTCGCGCTCAACGCCAAAGGACTGCGCGAGGAAGCGGCGGATGCGCTGCTTGACATCATCCGCCGCGACCGTAGTTGGAATGACGATGGGGCAAGAAAGCAGCTCATTCAGTTTTTTGAGGCGTGGGGACCGATGGATAAGGCGGCCGTGAGCGCACGGCGGCGGCTGTCCACGTTGCTCTACTCCTAGGGAGGCGTTCGCCAATATGAGCCTGAACCGTCCCTACGCCGACATCGACGAATTGCCGAGGGTTCTGCCGCTCTTCCCACTTTCGGGCGCCATATTGTTGCCGCGCGGCGAACTGCCGCTCAATGTTTTTGAGCCGCGCTATCTCGCAATGGTCGACGACGCGATCGCCGGCGCGCGCCTGATCGGCATGATCCAACCGCTGCCGGGCGACGAGACCGTCGGCGAAGCAATGCAGCTCTATGATGTCGGCTGCGCCGGACGGATCACGCGCCTCGCCGAGACCGGAGACGGCCGCTATCTCGTCACCCTCACCGGCGTGGCGCGGTTTCGCGTTCTCGAGGAGCTTAAAGTTCGAACGCAATACCGGCAGTGTCAGGTCGCATATGACGAATTCTTTGAGGATTTGACGACGGGCGCCGGCGCCGACGCGGTCGATCGCGAAAGCATGGTGTCAATGTTGCGCAACTTCGCCGAATGTTCGAAACTCGAAGTCGACTGGGCGAGCATAGACGCGGCGCCGACCGAAACGCTCGTCAACGCGCTCGCGATGATGTGTCCCTTCGGCGCCAACGACAAGCAGGCGCTGATCGAAGCCATCGATCTGAAAACCCGCGCGGAAACGCTTATCGCGCTCGCGAAGCTCGATCTCGCGCAACGAAACGGCGACCGGCCGCAATGGCATTGAAGGAAATTGACACCATGACTGACGAACGCGATTCCGGCGCCGAGAGATTTGAGTCCCCTGCGGAGCCGACACGGATTGATCCGCGCCTGCTCGAAATCCTCGTCTGTCCACTGACGAAGACGACTCTCGAATATGACAGCGCGCGCCAGGAGCTCATTTCGCGCTCGGCGCGGCTTGCCTATCCGATCCGGGACGGCATTCCGATTATGCTGCCCGAAGAGGCGCGCCAGGTCGACTGACCGGCTCGTCCGCAATGGACGAAAACGCGCCATCAAAGCTTCCGGCGCTTCTCGATCTTGAGGAGCTCGGACCAGACCTCTTCCGCGGCCATAGCCCGGCGTCTTCCGGCCGTCAGGTCTATGGCGGACAGGCCGTGGCTCAGGCGCTCGTGGCCGCGACGCGGACGGCGCCCAAAGACCGCCCCGTTCATTCACTGCACGGCTATTTCGTCCTCGCCGGCGACCCCTCGATTCCAATCGACTTCGCCGTCGAACGCGTGCGCGACGGCAAGAGCTTCACGACGCGGCGCTGTAACGCCACGCAGCGCGGACACACGATCTTCTCAATGGAGGCGTCGTTTCAGCGTCGAGAAGAAGGTCTTGCCCACGCCGCCCCTATGCCGGACGCGCCGGACCCAGAGGGTCTCGACGACGTGCACGCGCTCGTCGAGCGTTTTCGCGCCTTCCTTCCGGAACAGGCCGAGAGCTGGCTGAAGCGGCGAAGCGCCCTCGATATGCGCGTCGTCGCGCCCGACGACGTATTTTTTCCCGAACGTCGCGCAGCCGGCCAGATGATCTGGTTTCGCGTGCGCGGCGCGGTCCCGGACGACCCCGCCATTCATACAGCGCTGCTCGCCTATCTTTCCGATATGACGCTGCTCAATACGGCGCTGCTCGTTCACGGACTTACGATCTTCGATCCGAAGATTCAGGTGGCGAGCCTCGATCATGCCCTGTGGATTCACGGGCCGTTGCGGGTCGACGAATGGCTGCTCTACGCGCAGCAAAGCCCCTGGGCCGGCGGCGCGCGCGCCTTGACGCGCGGGCAGATTTTCACCCGCGAGGGACGCCTCGTCGCCTCGGTGAGCCAGGAAGGCCTGGTGCGCCAGCGCGACTCGGCGCGAACCTGATACCTGCGCACATTTTAGGCAACAGGCCAATGTCTGCATAATTTCTAGGCGCATTACCGGCCGGCGGCGCCCTAAGCGAAAGCGCTCGGGCGAACCGAGGCCGACGCTGACTCTCGCGCATAGTCGAGGCGGACAAAGGCAATAGCCAACCCGCTGCAAGCTGCAGCACAGTCGGTGTCACAGCAGATACGCCTTCCGGCCTGTAGATTTCAGGCGTCAGCGCGGCTGGCATGGCATTTGAAGGCGGTAGTCGCCGACGCGGCGGCGTCCTCCCCGCGAATTGCAATCAAGAGACGCCGCCGTCACGCGAGCGACGCTCGCCAACGAGGTCGATAACCAACAGGATTGGCAGATGAAAATCGTCACAGCGATCATCAAGCCGTTCAAGCTCGATGAGGTCCGCGACGCGCTGACCAACATCGGCGTGCACGGCCTTACCGTGACTGAGGTCAAGGGCTACGGACGTCAGAAGGGACATACGGAAATTTATCGCGGCGCAGAGTATGCGATCAGTTTCTTGCCAAAGCTAAAAATCGAAGTCGCCGTCGACGCCGCCCTCGTCGATCAGGTGATCCAGGCAATCTCCAACACCGCGCGCACCGGACAGATCGGCGACGGAAAGATTTTCGTCACGCCGCTCGAACGCGCCATCCGCATCCGCACCGGCGAAACCGACACGGACGCGCTTTGATCGCCTCCCCGCAACATCAGGAGCTTTTACACATGAAACTTCCTTCGCCTCGAAGCGCTTCTGTCGCTTCGGTCATCGCGGGAGCGGCGATTTCGGCATCATTGGCGTTTCCGGCCTTCGCCGCGAACGATCCGACCCCCAATCCCGGCGACACCGCCTGGTTGCTGACGTCTTCGCTCTTAGTGTTGATGATGTCGATCCCGGGCCTCGCGCTGTTCTATGGCGGCCTGGTGCGCGCCAAGAACATGCTGTCGATCCTGTCGCAGACCTTCGCGATCGTCGCCCTCGTCGGCGTGATCTGGACGGTTTACGGCTATTCGCTCGCCTTCGGCGACGGCGGTTCGCTGAGCAACTATATCGGCGGCTTCAACAAGCTGTTTCTCAAGGGCGTGACGGCCGCTTCCAATGCGGCGACCTTCACCCCCGGCCATGTCATTCCGGAATATGCTTATTTCGTCTTCCAGATGACCTTCGCGATGATCACCCCGGCGCTGATCATCGGCGCCTTCGCCGAGCGCATGAAGTTTTCGGCGGTTCTGCTGTTCGTCGCCTTCTGGGTGACGGTCATTTACTTCCCCATCGCGCATTGGGTGTGGGGCGTCGCCGATCCGAACGCGCTTGTCGACGCGGCGACCCAACTCGCCGCAGCGGGCGACGAGGCGGCCAAAGCGGCCGCGCAGGCGAAGATCGATGAGATCAACGCCGCCGTGGGCTGGCTCGCCGGCAAGGGCGCGCTGGACTTCGCGGGCGGCACGGTGGTGCACATCAACGCCGGCATCGCGGGTCTCGTGGGCGCAATCATGGTTGGCAAGCGCATCGGCTACGGCAAAGAAGCCTTGCCGCCGCATTCGCTCACCCTGTCAATGGTCGGCGCCTCGTTACTGTGGGTCGGCTGGTTCGGCTTCAACGCCGGCTCGAATCTCGAGGCGAACGGCACGACGGCGCTCGCCTTCGTCAACACCATGGTGGCGACGGCGGCTGCGGCGCTCTCCTGGATGATCGTCGAGTGGTTGGTGAAGGGCAAACCGTCGATGCTCGGCCTTATCACCGGCGCGGTCGCGGGCCTCGTCGCCGTGACGCCGGCGTCGGGTTATGCAGGTCCGGTCGGCGCCATCGTCCTTGGCCTCGCCGTTTCGCCGATCTGCCTCTTCTTCGTCGATTTCGTGAAGAAGATGGCGGGCTACGACGACGCGCTCGACGTCTTCGGCGTGCACTGCATCGGCGGCATCACCGGCGCCTTGGCGACCGGTATTCTGGTCAGTCCCGATCTCGGCGGCGTCGGCATCACCGACTACACCAATCTGGAAACCTTCGCCGGAACCTACGACATGATGGCGCAGATGAAGGCGCAGGGAATCGCCGTCGTCGCGACTCTCCTGTGGTCCGGCATCGGGTCGGCGATCCTCTATAAGCTCGTCGACCTCATCGTCGGACTGCGGCCGACTCCCGATCAAGAGCGCGAAGGCCTCGACATCACCGATCACGGCGAGCGCGCTTACAACTACTAAGTTTAGTCTCCTGAACGATGCGAAGCGGCGCCCACGGGCGCCGTTTCTTTTTCTTTTATAGCAGACGCAAATTGTTATGGCGCAACGCTTGCCGCCCCTCTCCCCGCGGAGAGCGGGGAGAGGTGGGGCGTTTGAAGAGAAGGGCGGCTATACCTCCCCCTTGCGGGGAGGTCGCGACGCGAAGCGGCGCGGGTGGGGGTGATGACGTTTCTCTCAGCGCAAGTCACCCCACCCGGTTCGCTTCGCGAACCACCCTCCCCGTCAAGGGGAGGGATTTCGCCTCCCACCATGACGTATTGCCCTCGTCATCGAGGGAAGGCAGATTGCGCGTCTTTCCAATCGGATTAGGGCTGGCCTATGTCGCGGTTTGTTAATCGGCGCGTTTTCCTTCTTTGCTTAGCTGTCGCGCTCGGGATCCCGATTCTTTCCGCCCGCGCCGCTGAGCGCGTCGTCAATCTCACCTTCGTCGTCTTCAGCGACATCTACGAAATGGCCGAGAGAGACGGACGCGGCGGGTTCGCCCGGATCGCCGGCGCGCTGAAAGCCGAGCGCGCGAAGGCGAAGAATATCATCGTCGCGCACGCCGGCGACACGCTGTCGCCTTCGCTCACCTCGAGCGTCGACAAGGGCGCGCATATCGTCGAGCTCCTCAACCGTGTCGGCCTCGACGTGTTCACGCCCGGCAATCACGAGTTCGATTTCGGCGAGGCGGTTTTTCGCCAGCGCATGGGCGAAGCGAAGTTTCCTCTGCTCGCCGCGAATCTACGCGATGCCTCCGGCCGCGCCCTCCCCGGCTTTGCCGACAGCAAGATCATCGATGTCGATGGGGTGAAGGTCGGAATTTTCGGCCTGACCGACGACGAGTCCGCGAGACGGTCCAGTCCCGGAAGCCTGAAACTTCTGCCCGCGATCGAGACGGCCAAGCGCGAGGCGCAGGCGCTGCGCGACGCCGGCGCGGATCTTGTCGTCGTCGTCACGCATTCCGAATGGCAGGACGATCTGCGTCTGGCGAAGCTTGGACCAATCGACATCGTTCTGTCTGGCCATGACCATAATCTTTATGTCGCCTATGACGGCCGCGCCGCCATCGGCGAGACACAGGCGGACGGCGTCAATCTCGTCGCCATCGATGTCGAGATGCGGATCGCCGACGACGGCGTCAAGCGCTGGACGCCCAGGTTCCGCATCATCGACACGGCGGACGTGGCGCCAGACGCCGCGATTGCGGAGCGCGTCGCGCAATATGCAGCCGAGATCGACAAAGCGCTGGACATCGACATCGGCGTCGCAAAGACGCCGCTCGACAGCCGAAAGGCGAGCGTGCGCGGTGAAGAGACCGCGATCGGCGACTTTTTCGCCGACGCGATGCGCGCCGCCGCTGGCGCTGACGTAGCAATCATCAACGGCGGCGGCATTCGCGGCAATCGCAGCTATGCACCCGGGACAACGCTGACGCGCAAGGACATCGCCAAGGAGCTGCCGTTCAACAATCAGCTGGTGACTCTGGCGCTTACAGGCGCCGATCTTCGCGCGGCGCTGGAAAACGCCGTTTGGCTGATCGGCAAGGACGCGGGGCGATTCGCGCAGATTTCCGGCGCCCGCATTGTCGTGCGGCGCGACGCGGTTCCTGGCTCGCGGCTTGTTTCAATCGAGGTCGGCGGCAAGCCGCTAGACGACACGAAGCTCTACAAGCTTGCGACGATCGACTTCCTGGCGCGCGGCAAGGACGGCTATATCGCGCTTGCGCGGGGGAAACCGCTCGTCAGCGACCTCGAGGGTCCGCTGCTGACGAACGTCATCATCGACGCCATCGAAAAGGCCGGCGCGATTGCGCCCGTCGTCGATGGCCGCATCAGGATCGAATGATCAAAGTCCGCCGAGGCAGACATATTTGATCTCGATGTAATCATCGACGCCGTAGCGCGATCCTTCGCGGCCGAGACCGGAGTGTTTGACGCCGCCGAAGGGCGCCACTTCCGTCGAGATCAGCGTTTCGTTGACGCCCACCATGCCGAATTCCAACTGCTCGGCGACACGGATGACGCGCGCGACGTCGCGACTGTAGAAGTAAGCGGCTAGACCGTAAGGCGTCGCGTTGGCGAGACGCACCGCTTCAGCCTCGCTTTCAAAGGAAATCAGCGGCGCGACGGGACCGAAGGTCTCCTCGTTGAAGATGAGCGCGTCAGCCGGCACATTCGCGAGCACGGTCGGCTGAAAGAAAGCGCCGCCGAGCGCGTGGCGGGAGCCTCCGGTGAGAACCTTCGCGCCGCGGGCGATGGCGTCGGCGACGTGACGCTCGACCTTTTCGACCGCAGCTTCTTCAATCAGCGGACCGATGGCGACGCCCGCCTCCGTCCCTTCGCCGACCTTTAACGCGCCAGCCGCCGCCGCGAGCCTTTCGGCGAAGACGTCGACGATCGACGCATGCACGAGGATGCGGTTCGCCGAAACGCAGGTCTGACCGCTGTTGCGGTATTTTGTGGCGATCGCGCCCTCGACGGCGCGCTCGAGATCGGCGTCTTCAAAGATAATCAGCGGCGCGTTGCCGCCAAGCTCCATCGAGCATTTCTGGATGTTCTCGGCCGCCTGCCGCAGCAAGATTTTCCCCACCTCGGTCGAGCCGGTGAAGGTCAGCTTGCGCACAAGCGGATTTTGCGTGAATTCGAGCCCCACGGGCGCAGGGTCCTTCGCCGTCACCACATTGATCACGCCGGCGGGCACGCCGGCCCGTTCGGCAAGTTCGGCCAGCGCCAGCGCGGAGAAGGGCGTCAGCTCAGCAGGCTTCACCACCATCGTGCAACCGGCGCCGAGCGCCGCGCCGACCTTGCGCGCGAACATGGCGGATGGGAAATTCCACGGCGTGATCGCCGCGGTGACGCCGATCGCCTGTTTGAAGACGAGCAGGCGACGGTCTGTCGGACCCGGTATCACGTCGCCATAGATGCGCCGGCCCTCCTCCGCGAACCACTCGATGAAGCTCGCCGCATAGGCGATTTCCCCGCGGGCTTCGGCGAGCGGCTTGCCCATTTCAGCGGTAATGATGCGCGCCAGCCGCTCCTGATCGGCCATGATCAATTCGAACCAGCGGCGCAGGATATGCCCGCGCTCCTTGGCGGCGCGATCGCGCCAGCTTGGCAGCGCCCGCGCGCAGGACTCGATCGCCCTGCGCGTTTCGGCTGCGCCCATGTCGGGAACTTGGCCGAGGACCGCGCCTGACGCCGGATTATTGACGGCGAAGGTTACGCCGCTGTCGGCGCCGACCCAAAGCCCGCCGATGAATGCTTGCTCGCGAAGGCCTAGGCTGACAGAGTTCATTCGACTTCCCCTGGGCGCGCGTCGCGCATTTTTGCTACAAAGGGCCAAAGCGGCGTGACGGTCCTTAACGGGCCGCTCGCGAACCCGCAAAAAAACCGACATAATCGCGGTTCATGGGCAAGCGCCCACCGCCGCCTGAGGTCACATTTGGCTCATTCCACAATCGTCGATCTGACGCGCATTCGCCTGTCCCGTCGCTCTGTTATCGGCGCCGGCGCCGCCGCCTTGATCGCACCGCGCGTGCTGGCCAAGCCCGAAGCGCCGACCGCCGCCTCCAATCGCTTCGGTCCGCTCGCGCAGGGCGAAGTCGAGAGCCACGGCCTTTCGACCTTTGGCGACCTTGGCGAGCCGGCCGACTTCAAATATTTCGGCTACGTGAACGCGAAAGCCCCCAAGGGAGGGACTTTGGCGCTGTCGCCGGCAAGCTCGACCTATGACAGTTTCAACGCCTATGTGTTGCGGGGCAATCCCGCGACGGGCATGACGCTCGTCTTCGACAGTCTGATGAATCAGAGCCTCGACGAACGCGACGCCTACTACGGCCTCGTCGCCAAGAAGGTGCGCATCTCGCCCGACAAGCTCACTTACGCATTTCTGTTGCGTAAAGAGGCGCGCTTTCACGACGGCTCACCGCTCACGGCGCATGACGCCGCCTTCTCGCTCAACATTCTCAAGAGCAAGGGCCATCCTGTCATCAGCCAGATGCTGCGTGACCTCGAAAGCGCCGAAGCGGAGGCGGACGACGTTCTCGTGCTGCGCTTCACGCCCGATCGCACGCGCGATCTGCCGCTCAGCGTCGTGGGTCAGCCGATCTTTTCGCGCGCCTATTACAAGGACCGCGACTTCGCGGCGACGACGATGGAGCCGCCGCTCGGCTCCGGGCCCTACAAGGTCGGCGCCTTCGAGCAGGGCCGCTACATCGCCTATCATCGCAATCCCGACTATTGGGCGAAGGACCTGCCGATCACGACAGGCCAGGCCAATTTCGACGTCGTGCGCTTCGAATATTTCGGCGATAGCCAGGTCGCCTTCGAAGCCTTCAAGGCCGGCGCATTCACCGAGCGAGAGGAAAACATCGCGCGCGTTTGGGCGACGGGCTATGATTTTCCGGCCTTCAAGGAAGGGCGCGTCAAGCGAACGACGACGCCCAACTACAACATTCCGCAGATCCAGGGATGGTTCTTCAACACGCGCCGCAAGATTTTCAAGGATCCGCGGGTGCGCGAAGCGATCGGCTACGCCTTCGATTACGAATGGACAAGCCGCAACCTGATGTATGACGCCTATAAGCGCATCTCGTCTTATTTCGAGAACTCCGAGCTTGAAGCCAAAGGCTTGCCGAGCGAACAGGAAAAGGCGCTGCTGGTGCCCTTTCGCGCTGATCTGCCGGCGGAAGTTTTTGGCGAGCCCTTCGTCGCGCCGGTTTCCGACGGCACGGGTCAGGATCGCGTCCTGCTCAAAAAGGCGAATGATCTGTTCGTCGCGGCCGGGTGCACGCGCAAGGATGGCGTTCTATGCTTGCCCGACGGAACGCCGCTGGAATTCGAGTTTCTCGACAATACCAACGTCTTCGAGCGGCACACCCAGCCCTTCATCAAGAATTTGAAGCTGCTCGGAGTCAACGCCCACATCCGCGTCGTCGACGCCGCGCAATACAAGCAGCGACTTGAAAACTTCGACTTCGACGTCGTTCATGACGTGCTGATGATGAGCTGGAACCCCGGAGAGGAGCTTCGCGCTTATTTCAGTTCGAAGACCGCCAATGTGCCCGGCTCACGCAACCTGCCGGGGGTCTCGAATCCGGCGATCGACTCGCTCGTTGAAAAGGCGCTCCAGGCGCAAACGCGCGAAGAGCTCGTCACCTGCAGCCGTGCGCTCGACCGCGCTTTGCGCGCGCAGCGCTATTGGGTCCCGCACTGGTATAATCCGGTGCATCGCTTCGCCTATTGGGATCTCTTCGGCCAGCCCGAGCGCCCGCCGAAATTCGACACCGGCGTGCTGTGGACTTGGTGGTGGGACGAAGATAAGGCGAAAAAAATCAACTTCACGGGACGCTAAGGGGATTTCCCGGCGCCGTCCATCGGGAGCCGAAATGCGGCCGATGCAAAAGAACGCGAGACGTTAATGGGAGCCTATATCGCCCGCCGCGTGCTGCTGATGATCCCGACGATCCTCGGCATCATGCTCATCTCTTTCGTCATCGTGCAGTTCGCGCCGGGCGGTCCGGTGGAACGCATCATCGCGCAACTGCAGGGCTTCGACGTCGGCGCAACCGGACGCTTTTCCGGCGGGGGCGGCGACGTCGGACAGGGCGGCGCGAGCCAGACCGGAACGATGGCCGCCGAAACCGCCTCGAAATATCGCGGCGCGCAGGGGCTCGACCCGAAATTCATCGCGGAGCTCGAAAAGCAGTTCGGCTTCGACAAGCCGGCGTGGGAGCGATTCCTGCTGATGGTGAAGAATTATGCGATGTTCGATTTCGGGCGCAGCTACTTTCGCGACGAGAGCGTCCTCAAACTGATCGGCGAAAAACTTCCCGTGTCTATTTCGCTCGGCCTTTGGATGACGCTTCTCTCTTATTCCATTTCGATTCCGCTCGGCATCGCCAAAGCGGTGCGCGATGGAACGAAATTCGACATGTGGACGTCCAACGCCATCATCGTCGGCTACGCCATTCCGAGTTTTCTGTTTGCGATGCTGCTGATCGTGCTCTTCGCCGGCGGCTCCTTCTGGCAGATCTTCCCGCTGCGCGGCCTGACCTCGGACGATTTCTGGCAGCTGTCGCTGTTCGGCAAGGTGAAAGACTATCTCTGGCACATCATTCTGCCCGTCTCCGCGATGACGCTTGGCGCCTTCGCAACGCAGACCTTTCTGACAAAGAACTCTTTCCTCGACGAGATCCGCAAGCAATATGTTCAGACCGCGCGCATGAAGGGCCTAACCGAGCGGCGCGTGCTCTATGGACATGTGTTTCGCAACGCCATGCTGATCGTCATCGCCGGTTTTCCCGGCGCCTTCGTGCACGCCTTTCTCACCGGCTCGGTGCTGATCGAGACGATCTTTTCGCTTGATGGACTGGGCTATTTGTCTTTCGAGAGCATCGTCAATCGCGACTATCCGGTCGTGTTCGCTAATCTCTACATCTTTGCGCTGCTCGGACTTGTGGTGAATCTCATTTCCGATCTCACCTATACCTGGATCGATCCGCGCATCGATTTCGAAACGCGCGAGGTATGACGGTGAGCGCAGCAGCAGCCGACGCCGAAACGCATCTCGCTCCGCCCCTTCATCGCGAAGGCTGGCTGCGGCTCACGCCGCTCGATCGGCGACGCCTCGACAGTTTCAAGGCGAACAAGCGCGGCTATTGGTCGTTCTGGCTCTTCATGACGCTGTTCATCATGGCGCTCGGCTCGAACTTCCTGGCGAACGACCGGCCGATTCTGGCCTGGTACAAGGGCCAATTGCTGTTCCCCGCCTTCGTGTCCTATCCCGAAGATAAATTCGGCGGCTTCCTGGCCCGCACCGATTATCGCGATCCTGTGATCGCCGACGAGATCAAAGCGCATGGCTGGATGCTTTGGCCGCCGATTCGCTTCTCCTATGACACGCATAATCTCGAGCTGCCGACGCCCGCGCCCTCTCCGCCGACCTGGATGCTGACGCAGCAGCAATGCGAGGTCGCCGCGGCGAAAGGGCTGCGGCCAGGCGAGATCAATCGCGGCTGCGCCGCGCTCGAATATAATTGGCTCGGCACCGATGATCAGGGCCGCGACGTCGTCGCGCGACTGCTTTATGGATTCCGCATCTCGGTGCTGTTCGGACTGATCCTGGCGACGATCTCCTCGATCGTCGGCGTCGCCGCGGGGGCGATACAGGGCTATTTCGGTGGGCGCGTCGATCTTGTGTTCCAACGCTTCATCGAAGTCTGGTCGTCGCTGCCGCAGCTCTATCTGCTCATCATCATTTCATCCTTCTTGACGCCCGGCTTTTTCGTGCTGCTCGGCATCCTGCTGCTCTTCTCCTGGGTGTCGCTGGTGCATGTCGTTCGCGCCGAGTTCCTGCGCGCGCGCAATTTCGAATATGTCAATGCGGCGCGCGCGCTTGGGCTGAGCAATTTCAAGATTATCGTCAAGCACCTGCTGCCGAACGCCACCGTGGCGACGCTGACCTTCCTGCCCTTCATTCTCAACTCGTCGATCACCACGCTCACGGCGCTGGACTTTCTGGGGTTTGGCCTGCCGCCGGGCTCGCCCTCGCTCGGCGAACTGTTGCTGCAGGCAAAATCCAATCTTCAGGCCCCATGGCTGGGACTGACCGGCTTTGCGATCATCGCGCTGATGCTGTCGCTTCTGGTCTTTGTCGGCGAAGCGGTCCGCGACGCCTTCGACCCGAGGAAGAATTTCCGGTGACGGCGTGGTAGATTGCAGGCGGAGCATCACGATGAACAGAATTGTGCGTGAACATTATCCGGCGGCGAAGCTTCCCGAGGAACTAAGGGATGGCATCGATTCGAACGCCACCGTGACGATAACCGTCGAGATCGAACCCCCGCCTGAGCAAATTCTCTCTTTGGAGGAAATGTTTGCGCTTCGACGCGATGTGTTTATGTCAATTCGCGACGTCGACGAACACGTCAGCGCCATGAGAGACGAGTGGAGCCACTAGCAAAGTGCGCGCCCCGCCAGTCTATATCGACACAAATGTGTTTATCATTGGCTTCGAGTCGCCCCTTGAGCTGGCCACGCCGGTCCAGAAGCTGCTCCTTGCAATACGTGAAAAGCCGCTTTCGGCCGTAACAAGCGAACTCACGCTCGCAGAGTTGTTGGCGCCGGTCATCCGCCCACAGGCTCTGGTTCCGAGCCAAAGGCGGCGTCTATACCTCGATCTTCTTACTGGTAGTCGACTTGTCGAACTGAGGCCAGTGACTCGAGATATCCTCATCCAAACAGCTGAATTGAGAGAAGCGACGCCCTGTAAGCTTCCTGATGCGATCCACGTCACAACGGCTGTTCAAGCCAAGTGCGGATTTTTCCTCTCCAAGGATAGGCGAATGCGACTTCCGCCAGGCATGATTCAAGTGGGCCCCGACCATTCTGGCGTTGATCGCATCCTAGCCGCTTCGTCGCAATTATCGTGATGCCAACGATGTCCCCTTCCCTCCTCAACATTCGCGATCTCTCGGTCACCTTTCGGCAAGGCGGGCACGAGACCAAGGCGGTCGATCGCGTCTCCTTCTCCCTTGAGCGGGGAAAGACGCTGGCGCTCGTCGGCGAATCCGGCTCCGGCAAGTCGATCAGCGCTCTGTCGATCGTACGGCTGCTTCCCCCTGGCGCGATCGCGTCCGGCGAGGCGCTGTTCGGCGGCGAGAATATGCTCACGATCGACGACAATCGTCTGCGCGCCATTCGTGGCGCAGGCATCACAATGGTGTTTCAGGAGCCGATGACCTCGCTCAATCCGCTGCACATGATTGAGCGGCAGATTGCGGAGATTCTCGAACTGCATGGCATGCGCGGCGAAGACGCGGTTCGGAACCGAGTCGTTGAGCTTCTGGGCGAAGTCGGCATCCCTGATCCTCAGGCGCGGCTGAGCGCCTATCCGCATCAGCTCTCGGGCGGCCAGCGTCAGCGCGTCATGATCGCCATGGCGCTCGCCAACAAGCCGGATCTGCTGATCGCCGACGAGCCGACCACCGCGCTCGACGTGACGGTTCAGGCGCAGATTCTCGCGCTGCTCGAGCGGCTTCAAAAAACTTACGGCATGGCGATGCTGTTCATCACCCACGACCTCCGGCTCGTGCGCCGTTTCGCCGATACGGTCTGCGTGATGCAGCAGGGCCGCATCGTCGAGCAGGGCGAGGTGGGAGAGGTCTTCACATCGCCGCAGCATCCCTACACCAAGGCGCTGCTCACGGCGGAGCCCAAGGGCGCGCCGATTATCGAAGACACGCAAGCGCCGGTCGTCGCATCGGCTGAGCAGCTGCGCGTCTGGTTTCCGATCCGCCGCGGCTTCATGCGTCGGATCGTCGGCCATGTGAAGGCGGTGGACGGCGTCACCCTTTCGGTGCGCGAGGGCGCGACCGTCGGCGTGGTCGGGGAGTCGGGCTCCGGCAAGACAACGCTGGCGCTGGCGATGCTGCGCCTCATTCGCTCGGAAGGTCCGATCGTCTTCCTCGGAGAGCGCATCGACGGCAAAAGCGTCGACGCCATGCGTCCGCTTCGCCGCGACATGCAAATCGTCTTCCAGGACCCTTACGGCTCGCTCTCGCCGCGCATGTCGGTCGCGGAAATCGTCGCCGAAGGACTGACCGTTCAGCGGCCCGAACTTACGCTCAATCAGCGCCGCGAAATCGTTGCGCGCGCGCTGCAGGAAACCGGGCTTGATCCATCGACGATGGACCGCTACCCGCATGAGTTTTCCGGTGGCCAGCGGCAGCGGATCGCGATCGCCCGCGCCATCGTGCTCGAGCCGAAATTCGTCGTGCTCGACGAGCCGACTTCCGCGCTCGACATGTCCGTACAGGCGCAGATCATCGATCTCCTGCGCGACCTGCAGCGTCGCCGCTCGCTCGCCTATCTCTTCATCAGTCACGATCTGCGCGTCGTGAAGGCGCTCGCCGCCCATCTCATCGTCATGCGCTATGGCAAGGTGGTCGAGGAAGGGCCGGCGAGCCAGGTGTTTTCCCAGCCCAAGAGCGAGTATACGCGCGCGCTCTTCGCAGCGGCGTTTCGCAACGAGGCGGAGCCCATTCCGGGCAACTCAGTCGCCGGAAAATGATCCCGGAATCGCCGTGGCGCCGTTTGAACTTACGCCTGCGCGCGCAGGGTCGCGGAAGGCGACGACTGTGACGCTCTGCGTCAGCACGACTTCGCCGCGCTGGTTGTAGGTCGCCATATCCATCGAAACGAAGCCGCGATCGGCATAGTGGCGCGGATGAACAATCCGCGTGACTTCGGCTTCCACTCTCAGGGAATCGTCTGGCCGCACCGGCAGTTTCCAGGCGATATGCGCCTCAACGCCGACGAGCCCGCCAGCAAAAGGCGGGTCGGCTGAGTCGATGAGGAGTTTCACGCTCAGCGCGCCGGTTTGCCAACCGCTGGCGACGAGCCCGCCGAACATGCTGTCTTTGGCCGCCTCTTCATCGAGATGAAAATACTGCGGATCGCTGTCGCGCGCGAAGCGGATGATGTCCTGCGCGGTGATCTTGACGCTCGCTGAGCGTAACCGCTGCCCAATGCGAAGATCTTCCAGATAAAGCCTTTTCGTCATGCCAAAATGTCTCTCGGCAACCGCTTCAAGCTCGTGACCGGTCCAGCCCCCGCGGCCTCGTTGCGCGCGCGCACGACGTCGAGCGGCTCGCTGGTGACTTGCATATGCGTGGCGTTGGCGTGAAGCAGCGTCACGGGGTCGCGCATGACCCCGACATGCCCCTTCCAAAAGACGATGTCGCCGCGCAGGAGTGGGACGCCGGGATCGAGCAGCGCGCCGAGCGCAGCTTCCTGCATATCGGTGTCGCGAGGCGCTTTCACCCCCGCCATCAACAGCGAAATTTGCACCAGTCCGGAGCAATCAACGCCCATCCAAGACTTGCCGCCCCAGAGATAGGGCGCGCCGATGAGCGTCTCGGCCACGGCGACAAAGTCCGGCGCTTTCGCCTCGCAAGGCGCGAGATGTTTGCGATAGATGAATCCGAGTTCCGGCGTCACGCCAAAGCCGCCGCGCTCCTCGGCGATCGTGACTTCGGCGCCGAGCGGCAGCGCGTTGAGCGGCGGCAATTTGATGTTCGGACCCGGATAAATGAAGGTTCGCGGAACGCAGATTCGATGCGTCGGCGCGCTCAATTCGCGCCACAGCGTATTCGCCGCGATCCAGCCGACATAATTGTCGCGCGCAAGTTGCGCCCACGCCCAGCCTTCTTCCTCATCGTAAACGGTGACGCGCTCGCCATAGATCGCCTGAGTGTCGACGGCGGCGTCGGGACGCGGTTCCCGCCGAAGGTCGACGACGCAGTCTCTGACCTCCATCGCGACGCCTTCGACATAGCGCTCGGCGCTCACGCGTCCCTTGAGATAGGCGGCCGCGACTTCCGGGCGCGCGGGCGTCAGCCGCCGATCGAACTCTTCGCTCACGGCTTCGCGTTCCTCTGCTCGGCGCGCGCCTCGATCAATTCATAAAGCAGGCGCGCCGCCTGCACCTCGCCGCCTTCCGGGCGGCCGGGCTTCGTCGACGGATTCCAGCAATAAACGTCGAAATGCGCCCAGCGCTTGGGATTCGCCACGAAGCGTCTCAGAAACAGCGCCGCGGTGATCGATCCGGCGAAGGGACCGCTCGTGACATTGACCAGATCGGAGATCTTGCCGTCGAGACCGCTGTCGTAACTGTCCCATAGAGGCATTCGCCACACGGGATCGTTCACGGCGCCAGCCTGCCCGGCGATCTCTTGGGCGAGCGCGTCATCGCCGGTATAGAACGGCGGAATCTCCGGACCGAGCGCGACCCGCGCGGCGCCGGTCAGCGTCGCGAAATCGAACAGGAGATCAGGCGGCGTCTCGCTCGCATAGGCGAGCGCATCGGCGAGAATGAGCCTGCCCTCGGCGTCGGTGTTGCCGATTTCGACGCTCAGCCCCTTGCGGCTGCGGTAAACGTCGCTCGTTCGAAACGCCGACGCCGAAATCGAATTCTCGACGATCGGAAGCAGCACGCGCAAACGGACCGGCGCATTTCCCTCAAGCAGCATCGCCGCAAGCGACAGAGTCGTCGCGGCGCCGCCCATGTCCTTCTTCATCAGCGCCATCGCGCTCGAAGGCTTGATGTCGAGACCGCCGGTATCGAAACAAACGCCCTTGCCAACGAGCGTAACGCGCAGACCGTCCTCCGGGCCGTGCTCAAATTCGACGAGCCTCGGCGCCTGAGCGGCTGCGCGCCCGACGGCGTGGATCAAGGGAAAGTTTTCCTCAAGCAACGCATCGCCGACAATGACGCGAGTCTTGGCGCCATGTTTCGCCGCGAGAGCGAGCGCCGCTTCGGCGAGCGCCTCCGGCCCCATGTCGTTGGTCGGGGTGTTGACGAGATCGCGCCCGAGGCCGACGGCGCCGGCGATGCGCTCGATGCGCGCGCGGTCGACGCCCTGCGGCGCGCACAGACGCGGGGCTTCCCTCTTTGGCGCCTTGTAGCGCGAGAAGGAATAGGTCGACAGAAGGAACGCCAGCGCCGCCTGCGCCGGCGCCTCGACGCCATCGCCAAACCGGTAGAGCCCCTTGGGCAGCGCCGTCGCGAGCTTTCCCGCAAAGAACGGATCGCGCGCCTTTGGCGCCCTGCCCTGAGCGCCGAAAAAGACCCGCGGCGCGCCGTCAGGGTCAGGCGCGATCAGAAGCGAGCCGGGCTTCGCCTCAAAGCCCGCGAGCTCCGCGAGACGCGCTGCAGGCTCGGGAAGCTTTGCGCGGCGTTCGGGCCAGTCTTCCTTATTCACGAAATCGATGGCGGTCGCCTCGGGCGACCAGTCTTCAAGCTTCATCCGCTCCGCCGCTTTCTGCGCTCCCGACGATCGGCTTCTACCTCTACCGGGCGCCCGCATCACAAAAAAGCGAAAGATCGCCAATCTCAAGCGGCGTACCGGCGAAGGCGGCGAGCCGCGCCCATTTCAGCCGACAATGTACGCATAGTGTATAAAACTTAGCCGCCTGGCGCCTTACGACTGGCCAGGCTCGAACTCGACGCCAGGATGCAAAACGATTATTTTATGCGCATAATGGCATGCCAATTGCTGAGACAATGTTCAATCCGCCATCCATGAGGGCATGTCTGCGCAAATGAAGATCATCACGGCGATTATCAAACCCTTCAAGCTCGACGAGGTGCGCGAGGCGCTGACGGAAATCGGCGTGCACGGAATGACCGCGACCGAGGTGAAAGGCTATGGCCGACAGAAGGGCCATGCCGAAATCTATCGCGGCGCCGAATATATCGTCGCGTTCCTTCCCAAGGTTAAGATCGACATCGCGCTTCCTGAAGCGCTCGTCGATCGCGCCATCGAGGCGATCAGACTCGCCGCCTATACCGGTCATATCGGCGACGGCAAAATTTTCGTCTCGCCGCTGGAGCGCGCCATGCGCATCCGCACCGGCGAGACCGATTCCGACGCGCTCTAAGCGCCTTCCCCATCATCAATCAGGATTCACGATGCAGAGCTCGTTTGCGCGCGCGGCTATAACATTCGTCGGCGCGAGGATTCCGCGAGTCCGGTGGGATCGTTTTGGCGCGGCGCTTGGCGCGACCCTTGTGGCCTGCCCGGCTCTCGCGCAGGACGGCGGGGGCAAGATCGACGGCGCCGACACCGCCTTCATGATCGCGGCCACCGCGCTGGTGCTGATGATGACGCTGCCGGGGCTCGCGCTCTTTTACAGCGGTATGGTGCGCAAAAAGAATGTTCTCGCCACAATGGCGCAGAGCCTCATCGCCACCGCCCTCGTCTCGCTGCTGTGGATCGGCGTCGCCTACAGCCTCGCCTTCAGCGGCGAGGGCGCCTTTATCGGCGACGCGTCGCGGACGCTTCTCGCGGGGATCGGGATCGACACGGTGAGCCCATTCGCCAAGACGATCCCCGAAATCCTGTTCATGCTCTATCAGATGACCTTCGCGGTGATCACCTGCGCGCTGGTCGCCGGCTCGGTCGCCGAACGCATGAAGTTCTCCGCCTTCATGCTGTTTTGCGCGCTGTGGCTGTTCATCGTCTATGTGCCTTCCGCGCATTGGGTCTGGGGCGGCGGATTTTTGCAGAAGATGGGCCTCCTCGATTTCGCCGGCGGGACCGTCGTGCATATCAACGCCGGAATCGCCGGCCTCGTCTGCGCGCTCGTGCTCGGAAGCCGCGTCGGTTTCGGGCGTGAAAACCTCTCGCCCTTCGATCTCTCGCTGGCGGTGGTCGGAACGGGGCTGCTCTGGGTCGGCTGGTTCGGCTTTAACGGCGGCTCGGCGCTCGCCGCCAATTCCCGCGCGGTCTTCGCCATTGTGGCGACGCATCTTGCCGCCTGCGCAGGCGCGCTGGTGTGGAGCGGCCTGGAATGGTTTCAGCGCGGCAAACCGTCGGTGCTCGGCGTCATCTCGGGCGCCGTCGCCGGCCTGGGCACGATCACGCCGGCCTCGGGCTATGTCCTGCCTTGGCACGGCGTCGTCATCGGAATGATCGCCGGCGGCGTCTGCTATTGGTTCTGCACAGTCGCGAAATACAAATTCCGCTACGACGACACGCTCGACGTCTTCGGCGTGCATGGCGTCGGCGGCATCATGGGCACGCTGCTCGCCGGAGTCTTCGCCACCCGCGCGATCACGGCTTCGGAAGGCGATCCGGGCGTCGCTGGTCTGTTGGAAGGCGATCCGCATCAGCTTTACGTGCAGGCGATCGGCGTCCTCGTCACGATCGTCTGGGGCGTGATCGGCACTTTGGCGACGCTGAAAATTGTCTCGATGATCACGCCGCTTCGCGTGACTCACGACGATGAACGCGAGGGCCTCGACATCGCGCTGCATGGCGAAGCGCTGCATCAGTAGCGAGCGCCCGGATACAAGTCTCCTATTATGTCATGGCCGGGCTTGTCCCGGCCATTTCGCGTCGCAATGCTGCTCCAGATCGGGGCAACATATAAGGTATCATAATACCAATATACCTTAGCGCCCAGTTTTATTGGGGTTCTAGAGACTTTGCCGCGCAAAAATGACTTGACCTCCCTTCGCCCATCCCCTATCCAACGGCCTCCGAACACACCGTTCACACGGAATTCCCATCCCATGTTTGGCAAGACCTATTCGGCGACTCCCGCCGACATCGAAAAGAAGTGGGTGCTGATCGACGCCTCCGGGCTCATCGTCGGCCGCCTCGCCTCCATCATCGCGCTGCGTCTTCGCGGCAAGCACAAGGCGACGTTCACGCCGCACATGGATGACGGCGACAACATCATCGTCATCAACGCCGAAAAGGTGGTCCTGACCGGCCGCAAGCGCGACCAGAAGGTCTATCACCACCACACGGGTTTTCCCGGCGGCATCAAGGAACGCTCGGCGAAGTTCCTTCTCGACGGGCGCTTCCCGGAGCGAGTCCTGGAGAAGGCCGTGCAGCGCATGCTGCCGCGAGGCCCCTTGGGCCGCAAGCAGTTCGGCAATCTGCGCGTCTATAAGGGCGCGGAACATCCGCACGAGGCGCAGAGCCCACAGACGCTCGACATCGCCGCCCTGAACGTCAAGAATAGCCGGAGCGCCTGATCATGGCCGAGTCCACTCTTTCCTCGCTTTCCGACCTTCAGGGAAGCGTCGCCACGGCGCCTGAGTCGCCGCGCTATGTGCAAAAGCTCGACAAGCAGGGCCGCGCCTATGCGACCGGCAAGCGTAAAAACGCCGTCGCCCGCGTCTGGATCAAGCCGGGCCCCGGCAAGATCACCGTCAACGGCCGCGACGTCGAAGTCTATTTCGCCCGTCCGGTGCTGCGCATGATTCTTGCCCAGCCGTTCGGCGTCACCAAGCGCGCGGGTCAATATGACATCGTCGTCACGGTCGCCGGCGGCGGACTTTCGGGTCAGGCCGGCGCGGTGCGCCACGGCCTCGCCAAGGCGCTGACCGCTTACGAGCCGGACCTGCGTCCCGCGCTCAAGAAGGAAGGCTTCCTGACGCGAGATTCCCGCGTCGTCGAGCGCAAGAAATACGGCAAGCGGAAAGCCCGCCGCAGCTTCCAGTTCTCGAAGCGCTAAGCTTCGCGATCTTCAAGGCAAGCATTTGCAAAGCGGCGCTTCGGCGCCGCTTTTGTTTTCAATAGACGCAGATCTTGAAGTCGCTTCCGATCCAGCAGGCGGGATCGGTCTTGGAGCGTTTCGCCTCTCCCCAACGGGAGTTGATTCCGTCGCGGGTCAGTCCTCTCACTTCCGCCACTCCAGGCAAAGTGACAGAGACGCTGATCACCGTCGCGCCGTCGAAGGCGCTTTTTCCAACGGGCGTGATCGAAAAGCTTCCGCCCGTTTCAGGCGAAAACTCGCATTTCCCGTTATATGGCGCCGCGCCGGCGCCATTGACGACGCATCTCGCGGGTCTGGCGATCGCCTCCCCGAGCAGAAACTGCTGCGTCATGATGAAAGACGCGATCCAAACAGCAATTTTCTTCATCAAATCCTCCCGTCGCAAGACCCCGGGTCCGGGCCTATTCGAGTACCGGCTCATGTAGCCGCTCGTGTAGACCCGCGACGCCCATCAGTCCGACGACCGCCCCGAACATCAGATAGAACGCCGGCGCGATCGGCGTGGCGAGGTAGTCGATCAACCAGGCGACGACGAAGGGCGCGAAGCCGCCGAAGATCATGACGGCGACATTATAGGCGATCGCCAGCCCCACGGTGCGGACATGCGTCGGAAACTGCTCGGCGAGCGCCGTCGAGAGCGCGCCAAAGAGGCCCGAGAGAATGACGCAGAAGGCCGTCTGCGCCACTGTCAGCGCCAACAGCGTGCGCTCTGCCTGCAGCCAGACGAATAGCGGATAGACGCAAAGAAGCAGCATCCCATACGACGCGAGGAGCAAGGGCCGCCGGCCGATCGCGTCGGAGAGCGCGCCGATGAGCGGGGTCAGCACGATCAGCAACACAAGACCCGGCGCCTGGGCGATAAAGGACTGCGCGAGGCTCAGTCCCATCTCCGTCTTTCCGTAGGTCGGCATGTAAACGAGGATCACGTAGAAGGAGATCGTCGCGCCGATCGTGGCGGCGAAACAGGCGAGCAGTCGATCGCCCCGCCGCCGAACGAGATCGAGAAACGCGCGCGCGACGCCTTCTTCCTGCGGCGACGCCTTGAAAGCTGGCGTTTCGTCGAGATGACGTCTGACATAGAGCCCTACCGGGCCGATCAGCAGGCCGGCAAAAAACGGAAGCCGCCAGGCCCAGTCGTGCAGCGCTTCGACCGAAAAGACGCCCGCGACGAGCATGCCGGCGAGCGTCCCGAGCAGGATCGACAGGCCCTGCCCCACCATCTGCAGAGAGCCATAGACTCCACGCCGACCGGCGGGCGCGACTTCGATCAGAAACGCGGTCGAACTGGCGAATTCTCCGCCGGTCGCAAAACCTTGCAACAGTCGGCCGATCACGATGAGCATGGGGGCGAAGAGGCCGATCGTCGCATAGGTCGGGGCGAAGGCGATGACGGCGATCGCGACGGTCATCACGAACATGATGAGTTGCAGCGCCGCCTTTCGCCCTTTCCGATCCGCGTAAAATCCGAAGAAGAGGCCGCCAAGCGGGCGCGTGCAGAAGCCCGCGCCAAAGGTCGCGAGCGCCAGCAAGAGCGAGGCCGTCTCGTCTCGGCTTGGAAAGAACGCCTGCGCCAGAACCGAAGCAAAAAATCCGTAGACGACGAAATCGTACCATTCCAGCGCATTCCCAATCACGGCGGCCGCGATCTGCTTGGGCGCTGGCGCTCTCGCTTGGGGGAAGTTTTGGCGCATATGCATGCAGATTTCTCGATTGTCCGCGCGCCGCTAGCGGGAAGACAGGAGGCCGCCAAGCGGTCGCCGCGCAGCCTCAACGATCAGCGCGCCGACGACGCCGAGCGCGCCCATCATCAGGAATAAATACACGCTGGCGACGCTCGACCACAAACTGCCGAGCCATCCCGCCAGGAGATTGCCGAGAAACATCGATGTGAACCACACGCCCATCAGCGCCGAGCGCGAACCTTCCGGCGCGACATGCGACACGAGCGACAGGGCAATCGGCGAGAAATGCAGCTCCGAGACGGTGATGACGGCAAAATAGGCGAGGAGCCAAAGCCAACTCGCCGCGCCGCCGTCGCTCGTCCATGCCGCAAGCGCCATGACGCCGTAGCTCACAGCGACGCCGAGACAGCCGAGCGACATTTTACTGATCGTCGAGGGCTCGCGCCCAGCCCGAGAAAGCCGACTCCAAAAGGAGACGAGCGGCGGTGTGAAAAGAAAAATCATCAGCGGATTGAAAGCCTGGAACCATGTCACCGGAATTTCGGCGCGCCATCCGAAAACGTCGACGCTGCGATCCGTCGACTGGGCGGCCCAAAGCGCGATCGTGTTGCCCTGCTGCTCGAAGGCGGCCCAGAACAGCGCGGAAGGCGCAAAGAGCAGCATGAGGATGCTGAGCGACCGGCGAAACTGCGCGCGCGCCTGCGCCGTCGGGGCGCGCCATTGGCCGCGCATCGGCTCGGGCGGCAGGCTCGGAAGACCCATCACATACGTCGCGAGGCCGATCGCCATGCCGACGCCGGCGCAGGCGAAGCCATAATGCCAGCCGATCGTCTCCCCGACCGTTCCGCAAACCAGCGGCGCGAAGAACGCGCCGATATTGATGCCGACATAAAAAATCAAATAGGCGCGGTCGCGACGGGCGTCGGTCGGCGCATAAAGCTCCCCGACCTGGACGGAGATGTTCGGCTTGAAGCCGCCGCAACCGAAGGCGATGCAAAGCAGCGCGATCAGAAAGAGGCGATCGTACGCCATCATGAAATGGCCGATGGCCATCAACGCCGCGCCGATGACGATCGTGCGCGTGCGCCCCAACCAACGATCGGCGATCGCCCCGCCCAGAATCGGCGCGAGATAAACGAGGCCCGTGTAGAGCCCGTAGATTTGCGAGGCGAAAGGCTGCGGGCCGAGCGGACCGGAAATCGTCTCGAGTCCGCGCTTCAAGGCGTCTAAGCCGAGCGCCGCGTCCATGCGCGCCGGCGTCAGCAAATAGTCGACCATGTAGAGGACGAGAAGCGTCCGCATCCCGTAATAGGAAAACCGCTCCCACATTTCGGAAGCGAAGAGAAAACCGAGCCCACGCGGATGGCCGAGAAAATCGTCGCTTCGCTGCATTCGCCCTGCCGGACCATCGTCGCGCCGGCCTGCGGCCCGTGCGGTTGCTATAGACGATGGCTTGATCGGCTCAAATGGCGCCGACGTCGAGGCCTGCCGCCACGAGCATGCCCAGTTCGCGGCACGCGTCGACGAAGTCCTCCCGCCATTCGCCCCGGCAAATGAGCGGCTCGCGGATCGCCCGCCAGCGCAGGCCGGTCACGATCGTCTCGACGCCGCGCCGCGTTCCTGTTCCGTCGTGGCCGGCGCGAATGTAGAGCGCGTAAGGCAGGCCCTGCGTGCGCTCCAACAAAGGATAGTAGCAACGATCGAAGAAGTCCTTGAGCGCCCCGCTCATGTAGCCGAGATTTTCGGTGGTTCCGAGAATGACGGCCTGGGCGGCGAGAACATGCTCGGGCGTCGCCGCGAAAGGGCTGAGCGTCTCGACCTCGACGCCCTCGATCTCGGGCGCCCGCGCGCCGGCGGCGACCGCGTCCCTCAGTCGCTCGGTATTGCGCGACGGCGCATGCGCGACGATGAGCAGGCGCTTGGGCAATGAGCGCGGCTACCAGGGATGAAATTCTGGCACGTAAATAATTTTCATGAAGATCGCCAGGCCGATGACCGCGAGCACGCCCAACAGCGCGCTGTATCCGATCACCGAATAGACCGAGACGTTGTAGACCGAATCCAACAATCGCAGCGCGAACGCTCTCAGCGCGCCGTCTGTTTCAGTTACCTGCTTCGCCATGATCTCCCCTCCTCCTGGAGGCGGTCAAAACTCATTTCGTGAAAATCAATATAGAGCCCAGAACGTCGCCGTCAGGGCCTAATCGCTGGACGCGATAAGACAGTCGCCTTTGTGGCTGGCGCTCCAAGCGCGTTTGCGCCTTTCCGCCAACTCGACGACCTGGGCTTTTTGCGCGTCGGACATCGATATCCAGCCGGCGATCTCGGCGCGCGTGCGGCCGCAGCCGACGCACACGCCGTCGCCATTGAGTTCGCAGATCTTTATGCACGGACTGTCGACCATTGGCTCCACTTTTGACTGCGCTTCGCCCGGATTGCGGCGGATGCGTCCCGCCGCGCTATAGGATGGCGCGCCGCGCGGGTCAAAACGCCCATGGACTTGGAGACAATCTTTTTATCCTTGTCCAAATCGATTAGATGCGGGCCATGACGACGAGAACGAAGATCTTCATCGACGGCGACGCCGGCACCACCGGGCTCGAAATCCGCGAACGGCTCGCCGGACGCGAGGACATTTCGCTCGTCTCGCTCCCGCCCGAGACGCGCAAGGACGCCGCCGCGAAACGCGACATTCTCGCTTCCGTCGACATCGCGGTTTTGTGTCTGCCGGACGACGCGGCCAGAGAAACCGTCGCGCTCTGCGACGCGCTCGGCGATGAGAGCCCGCGATTGCTCGACGCCTCCACCGCCCATCGCGTGGCGGCGGGTTGGGTCTACGGCTTCGCGGAGCTTTGCAAAGGACAGGCGGCGGCGATCGCCCGCGCGCGCCGGGTGGCCAACGTCGGCTGCTACGCCACGGGCTCGATCGCGCTCATTCGTCCGCTCGTCGACGCCCAGCTTATCCGGTCGGACCAGCCGCTGACGATCAACGCCATCTCGGGCTATTCGGGCGGCGGACGGCAGATGATCGAAGCCTATGAGCGGGGCGAAGCGCCGGCGTTCGAGCTCTATGCGCTCGGGCTCGAGCACAAACATGTGCCCGAGATCATGGCCTATTCGAAGCTTTCCGAGCGGCCGCTTTTCGTGCCCTCCGTCGGTAATTTCCGCCAAGGCATGCTGGTCTCGATACCGCTCGCGCTCGACGCCTTGCCCGGGAAGCCCAAAGCCGTGGATTTCGAAGGCGCCTATGCGGGTCACTACGCCGAGGCGAAACATGTCCGGCTGGCGCTCGCGCCGACAAGCGGCAAGCTCGCCCCGCTGGCGCTGAACGGGACCGACGATATGGAGCTCTTTGTCGTCGCAAACGAAGCGCGCCGCCACGCCCTTCTCATCGCCCGGCTCGATAATCTCGGCAAGGGCGCGGCTGGCGCGGCGGTGCAAAATCTCGACCTGATGATGGGGAAGACCGCCGTCTCAGCTTAGAGCGCTTCCCGATCACATGGACTCATGTGATCGATAAGGAAGCGCTCAAAATCAAAATGTTGAGCAGGTTCTAATCGAAAAAGTCTGTCAACTTTTTCGGAACCTGCTCGAGCGCCGACGGCGACGCTCGGGCGCACGCCTATTCGGCATAGGCGGTGGCGCCGCCCGGCAGTTTCGCAGCGACGTCCTCATAGCGGCTGGTGCGCATGTCCATCATCGTCTCGAAGGCTTCATGCACCTCCTGGACCGAGCGAACTTTGAGCCGGCGGCCCTGCTGCTCATAGAAGATCGGCCTGTTGGCGCGCGCCGGCCTCGGCAGTAGCGACGCGGCCGACGTGTGCGGCGCCTCGTCCATGGTCCGCATGAAGCGCTCGGCGTCGTCCGGACCCAGGAAGTGGATGAGGTAGGTTTCGCCGCGGGTCAGAGGACGGCCGATCTTCTCGGCGATCCTGGTGCTGTCCTTCTTAAGCATTTCGGCGGCGAGAACCGCGGAAAGATAGGGATCGTTGCGCAAGCCCAGGATTTGCGCGCGCTTCTGTCCGCTGACGCGCGCCGAATCGTCGCTTGCGATCACCGCCGCCGTCTCGCCGTGCCCATGGCGCCAACCGAAGGTTTTCATCGCCTTAAGCCAGGTCTTCTCGACGAATTGGAAGAGCCCGCTGGCGGAAGACGTCCGCGCCTTCGCGGTGGAGGAGAAATTCGACTCCTTGTCGGCGATGGCCATGAGCAGCGCCGGGTCCATTTCGGTCGTCTGCGCGGCCTTGACGACGCGCTCGACAATCGACTGCTGCACCTTGACGGACCCGAACCGCATCACGCCAGGCGTATCGAAGGCGTCGTCACTCCCCAGCCGATGCGACCAGGTGAGCGCCGCCTGCTCCAAAGAGAAATCCGAGTCGAGCGCCGTATCGTCTTCGGCGGATTGCGTCAGCGTCGCCAGCGTCGTCAGCGGAGATGCGGCGACGCGGGCGCGTGCAGCGCGCGCGGTCCGCTCCGGACGACGAGTCTCGTCGCGCTCGGCGGTCATCGCCAGGACGGCCAGCACAGAAAGCAGGGTCGCGACGCAAAGCGCGCGCAACAAAGGAGAACAGGATTGATCAAGCAGCAAGCCCGGCAGGGTCGCCTGGGGCGACGCCTTGGACTGCCGGCCTGAGCGAGGCGACGCGACCTTCTCGTCCTTGGAAGGCGGCGGGGCGTTCGTCACCGTGACGGTCATGCTTCGCGGTTTCTCCACAATTACGCAAAGTTTGCGTAAACAGAAGGTTACCTGCGATACGGGGCGAAAGATCGGCGGCCGAAGCCATGCTCACGCCATAATTAAGCTCGCGCCACGGGCGCGCTGAAGCTGAAAAGCTTGTTAGTACAGGGCGTTACGCAGACAGGTCCTTCACTGTCGCCACAATGACGCCACTAGCCGAGACGCGAACTCGCTGCCGCGGCGTCTCGTAACGAGAGGCGGGTGTCTCTAAAAGAGATTCGACACCTTGGAGAGCATGCCTTGGAGCAGATGATACTCGGGGCCGGCGCTGGGCGTCGTGCGGGTGATGAAGTCGATCGGCTTTCCGTCTTCCATGCCGTAATCGGCCACACGCTGAACCTTCTTCGACTTGTCGAAGTAAACCGCGTAGACGCGCTGATCGGTAATATTCTGAGGCATGAAGGCGAACTGACGCTCGGTACGTTGACTGACGTAATACCAAGCGTCGCCGCCGACAGTCGACGTCGTCGAGGGGGTGCCAAGGACCGTCATCACCTGCTGCGCCGACATGCCAGGCTTGATTTGCCCGGTGCTGCGCGAATCGAGGACGGCGCCACGGTTGACGACGCCCTCGTACCCCAGACACCCTGCAAGCGAAACCGCGAGGCCGGCTACAGCCGCCAACCGAGAAAAGACGCGCAAAGCTTGCGCCATGAATATCTCCGAAATCTCCCGCCGCAGCGCGCCTGCGCCCGGTCGATCGTCCTTCGCCAAATCCGTAATCTTCGAACGCAGCGAAAGCAAGACGGCTGTTCTCGCGCTGCGCCGCGCTGGCGTCCGTGCGCCAACGCACATATTTGATTATTGAACGCGCGCGACCTGGAGACGACGCCATGAACAACACTTTCGACCCGCATCCGCCGCTTTCGCGCCGTCTCGCCGTCTCTGAAGTGCCGCCCGAAGGTCTCGACGTCGACCTTCGGGCGACGCCGGCCGAGTGCGCCGCACTGGCGCAGCACAATGCGCTGCCCGCTGTCCATTCGCTCCAAGCAGAGCTGCGCGCGCGGCAACGGCGCGGCGACGGATTGGAGATCGAAGGCGAGTTGCGCGCCAGGCTTCGGCAAACCTGCGTCACGACGCTCGAAGAATTCGATTCGGAGCTTGTCGAACCCATTCAGATGCGCTTTGCACCGCCGCGGGGCGAGGCGCCGCGCGGTCGCAGGCGACACGAAGAGACGACTGAAATCACGTTGGATGAGGATCCGCCTGACCCGTTGATCGGCGGCGTCGTCGATCTCGGCGCCGTCGTTTCCGAGTTCTTCACGCTGGCGCTTGATCCCTATCCACGCAAGCCGGGGGCGAATTTCGTCGAACCCCAACCTGGGGACGGAACTCAGGCAGTCTCGCCTTTCGCCACCCTGGGACGGCTCAAACCGCGCCGCGAGGCTTGAGGCGAGACAGAATAGGCACTTGCGCCTGTGGCCAGCAAATGGCAAGTCGCCCGCAAGGGCGGGAGCGCGAACGCGCTTCTCGGACGCGTCACAAAGGCCGGCCAAGAATTAAGGCGGCGAATCCAGGCGCGCAGTCGGGAGAAACGGGTTAAATGCCGCAAACTATCCGGATCGCGCTCGACGCGATGGGCGGCGATTTTGGTCCGAAGGTGACCATCGCGGGCGCCGCCAACGCCCTTGAACGGCGTCCCGAGAGCCGCTTTCTATTGATCGGCGACGAGCCGGCGATCCGCGCGCAGCTTCAGCGTCATCCGCGCCTCGCCGAATGCGCCGACGTGCGCCACTCTTCGGTGTCGATCCGCATGGACGACAAACCGAGCCAGGCGCTGCGCTACGGGCGGCGGGTCTCGTCGATGTGGCTCGCGATCGAAGCGGTCAAGAAAGGCGACGCCGACGTCGCTGTCTCCGCCGGCAACACCGGCGCGCTCATGGCCATGGCGAAAATTTGCCTGCATACGATGGCGCGCGTCGACCGTCCCGCGCTCGCCTGCCTTTGGCCGACGCTAAGGGGACAATCCGTCGTGCTCGATGTCGGGGCCTCGATGGGCGCCAACGCCAGCCACCTCGTCGATCTGGCGATCATGGGCGCGGCGATGGCGCGGGTCATCCTGGGACTTGAGCGCCCGACCGTCGGCCTGCTCAACGTCGGCACCGAAGAAATCAAAGGCATTGAGGAAGTTAAGGCTGCATCGACCTTGCTGCGCGACCTCAACCTGCCGGGCTTCGATTATCGGGGCTTCATGGAGGGCGACGGCATCGGCAAAGGCGTCGTCGATGTCGTGGTCACCGAGGGCTTTACCGGAAACATCGCCCTTAAGACCGCCGAGGGAACCGCGGCGCAGGTCTCCGCCTATCTTAAAGAGGCGATGGGCGGATCGCTGCTCGCCAAGCTCGGCTATCTGCTGGCGCAGGGCGCCTTCCGCGAGCTTCGCGCGAAGGTGGACACGCGGGCGACAAATGGCGGCGTGTTCCTTGGGCTCGAAGGAATCGTCATGAAGAGCCACGGCGGCGCCGATCCAATCGGCTTTGCGCGCGCGATCGAGATCGGCCACGAGATGGCGGGCAGCGACCTTCTCAATCGCATCCGCGACACTGTCGCGCTGGCGCACCGCCTCGAAGGGCAGGACGGCGCCGATTCGACCAGTCCTCCCCGGGAAGCCGCTCAGTGACCACAAGCATGCCTCAACTGCGTTCCGTCGTTCTTGGCGTGGGCGCCTATTTGCCGGCGAAGACGCTTAGCAATGCCGATCTGTCCAAGCTCGTCGACACGAGCGACGAGTGGATTGTGCAGCGAACGGGAATCAAGGAGCGCCATATCGCCGCGGAAGGCGAGACGACGTCGATGCTCGGGGAATTGGCCGCGCGCGACGCCCTCGCCAACGCGGGAATTACCGCCGCCGACATCGACCTGATCGTCGTGGCGACGTCGACCCCCGACTGGACCTTCCCGTCAACAGCGACGCAGATTCAAGCGGCCCTCGGCATTACGCATGGTGTGGCGTTTGATCTGCAGGCCGTCTGCTCGGGATTCGTTTTCGCCGTCGCCACGGCGGAGAAATTTCTGCGCTCGGGCTCGCACAAGCGCGCGCTTGTCATCGGCGCCGAGACATTCTCTCGGATCATCGATTGGACCGACCGCACGACCTGCGTGCTGTTCGGCGACGGCGCCGGCGCGATGGTGCTCGAGGCGCGACCCTCGCAGGGCGGGTCAGAGGAGCGCGGCGTGTTGACGACTCACCTCCGCTCTGACGGACGCCATCGCGCGAAACTCCATGTCGACGGCGGCCCTTCCGCGACTCAAACCGTCGGTCATCTGCGTATGGAGGGGAAAGAGGTGTTCCGCTTCGCGGTTGGCCAAGTCACAGACGTCGTCAAAGATGCTTTCGCCGCGACGGGAATGACCCCCGAGGATCTCGACTGGTTCGTGCCGCATCAGGCGAATCGCCGAATCATCGACATGTCGGCGCAAAAGCTTGGGATTGCGCCGGAAAAGATCATCGCCACCGTGCATTTACACGGCAACACCTCCGCCGCGTCGGTGCCCCTGGCTTTGGCCGTGGCCGCAGCGGACGGACGAATCAAGCAGGGCGATCTCGTCATGCTTGAAGCTGTCGGGGGCGGCTTTACCTGGGGATCGGCGCTGATACGCTGGTAAGCTGGCGTAATACAACAACTATTTCAATGTAAGCAAATATTGGCAAGAAAATTACACGCGCGGTTACAACCTTCGCTTGATTTCCCCATTCAATTCTGAAAAATTCCGACAATAGCCGGTGGCGAATACCCGCTGTGGGCGGGTTTCGGAGCGCTAACGCGCCGCCCCTGATCGCGCCCCGTCGTCCCCCCGGCGCGCTCCGGACAGCCCACGACCGTCGTTTTTAATGAATTGTAGGGCAGAAAATGGCCAAGGGGGACGCGACCGCTAAGCCCAACGGCGAAGCGACAGAAGAGCGCATAGCGAGCCGGGGCACCGTGACCCGTTCGGACCTTGCAGACGCAATTCATCGGAAAGTCGGAGTGCCGCGGGCGGAATCCGCGAAATACGTCGAAATGGTGCTGGAAGAGATCTTCGAGCGCATCGTCGCGCGCGAAGACGTCAAGCTCTCTTCCTTTGGCGCCTTTGTCGTGCGCTCTAAGAAGGAGCGGCTGGGACGCAATCCGAAGACTGGCGCAGGCGCCAAGATTTCGGCGCGGCTGGTCGTCTCCTTCAAGCCGTCCAACATCATGCGCGCAAGAATTAACGGCGACGAATGACGCTTGCGCCGGCTGGCGCGCTTACCCGCTTGACAAGCGTCGGCGCGTCATGCGCCAAGCATGCATGGCCAAAAGCCGTGCGGTCTACGTCTGTCAGAACTGCGGCGCCGTCGCGTCGCGGTGGCAAGGTCGCTGCGACTCCTGCGGCGAGTGGAACAGCCTCGTTGAAGAGTCGGACGCCGGCGCGCCCGCCGTGTCCCGCCGCGCCGCGCGCGGCCGCGTCTTCGAACTCGAGGGGCTGGCCGGCGAAGGCCGGGCGGCGCCAAGAATTGCGACAGGAATCGACGAATTCGACCGCGTCACCGGCGGCGGCTTCGTGCCGGGCTCGGTGCTGTTGCTCGGCGGCGAGCCGGGCATCGGCAAATCCACTCTGCTCATCCAGGCCTGCGCGACTCTGGCGCGCCGCGGCGCGCGCGTCGTCTATATTTCGGGCGAGGAAGCCGTCGCCCAGGTGCGCCTGCGCGCAACGAGGCTCAATCTCGCCGATGCGCCGGTGGAGCTGGCCGCCGCAACTCAGGTCGAGGACATTCTCGCCACCTGCGCGACAGGCGCGCGCCCGGCGTTGATCGTCATCGATTCGATTCAGACGATGCACACCAACATGGCGGAGTCGGCGCCTGGAACGGTGACGCAGGTGCGCGCAAGCGCCCAGGCGCTCCTGCGCCACGCCAAGACGACGGGTTCGACGATCGTTCTCGTGGGCCATGTCACCAAGGACGGACAGGTCGCAGGTCCGCGCGTCGTCGAACACATGGTCGACGCCGTCCTGTCCTTTGAGGGCGACGGCGCGCATCATTTCCGCATGCTGCGCGCCTCCAAGAATCGCTTTGGCGCCACAGGTGAAATCGGCGTCTTCGAGATGACCAGCCTCGGACTCGCAGAAGTCGCCAATCCGTCGGCGCTTTTTCTCGCCGGCCGCGATTCTGGCGCGCCGGGCGCGGCGGTCGTCGCCGGCATGGAGGGGCAGCGTCCGCTGCTGATCGAAATCCAGGCGCTCGTCGCACCGACATCTCTGGGCACGCCGCGACGCGCCGTGGTCGGGTTCGACCAGAATCGGCTGTCCATGATCCTGGCCGTGCTCGAAGCGCATGGCGGGCTGAAGCTTGGCATGCACGACGTCTATCTCAACGTCGCAGGCGGATTTCGCGCCCACGAGCCGGCCGCCGACCTTGCCGCGGCCGCCGCCCTCGTCTCGTCGCTTACCGGCGCCGTCCTGCCGCCCGACATGTGCTTTTTCGGCGAAATTGGGCTCTCCGGCGCCGTGCGGCCCGTCATTCACGCCGGCATGCGACTGCGCGAGTCGGGCAAACTCGGTTTCCATCACGCCGTCGTCCCGCAGTCCCAACAAATTTCCGATGACGGGCGCGGCTCCGGCGTGACGATCCGTCCCTGCGCGGACGTCGGCGGCCTCGTCGCCGCCATCGCCCGCATATCGACGCGCGAAAGAACGATCGCGCGCGGCTAAGGAGGTCGCGCATTAGTGTTTCCGGCTGGCCTCAAGATGCGTTAGAAGGCTGCCAGTGCGAAAGCGAGACGCCTGCCGGACCGACGCTTGCCTACCCGCGGCGGCGCAAAGTTGACACAGGTTCTGGAGAGGGTCGTGCGGATGCCGCCCGGAAGGCGGCCAACAGCCCATTCAGAAGCGTTCAGAGCTCGGGCGAACAAGCAAGGGGCCAGCAATGCCGTCATATCTTGATTTGGCTGTGATTACCGTCGTTCTGATTTCGGGGATGCTCGCTCTTTTGCGCGGCTTCACCCGTGAAGTCCTTGCAATCCTGTCCTGGGTTGCGGCCGCGGCTGCGGCGTATTTCTTTTATCCGCTCGCCCTGCCCTACATCAAACCATACGTCAGCAAGGACGAGATCGCTCTCGCGGCTTCCGTGGCCTCCGTATTTTTCGTCTCTTTGATCGCCGTTTCTCTTGTCACGGTGAAGCTCTCGGACGTCATCCTCGATTCGAAGGTCGGCGCCCTCGATCGCACGCTCGGCTTCCTGTTCGGCGCCATTCGCGGCGCCCTGCTCGCCGTGGTCGCCTTCGTCTTTTACAGCTGGCTCGTGCCCGAAACGAATCAGCCGGAATGGGTCAAGGACGCACGCGCCAAGCCCTTCCTCACGGCTGGCGGCGAGAAGCTGCGCGAAATGCTGCCCGACGACATCGACAGCCTCGTCGCAAAGATCAAGGCCAAGAAGGGCGCTCCGAATGAGGAGCCGCCGGCCGACGTCGAGCCGGACAAGATTCAGCCTGCGCCGACCGACGCCAGCTCCGAGGCGCCGGCCGAGGCGGCGCCAGCGTCGGGCGATAAGCCTGAATGATGGTCTTGCGGATGGGCCCCGCCGCTGGCACATATGACGGGAATACGACGCCCGGTCGTTTGGGAATGCTGAGCGGCGGCGCGTCACGGGGGACGAAGCATGACCGAGGCCGCCGAGGATCTTCAGCGATCCTCATCGCGCGAGATTAACGCGACAGACGATCTCGACGGCGACAGGCTTCGCGAATACTGCGGCGTGTTCGGCGTGTTCGATCTGCCGGACGCCGCAGCGATCGCCGCCTTGGGCTTGCACGCCCTGCAGCATCGCGGCCAAGAGGCGGCGGGCATCGTCAGCTTCGACGGCGGCCGCTTTCATGGCGAGCGCCGATTGGGCCTGGTCGGCGACCACTTTTCTCAAGAAAACACGATCAAGCGCCTGCCCGGCGCCGCAGCGATCGGGCATGTGCGCTACGCCACCACCGGCGAAACCATGCTGCGCAACGTGCAGCCGCTGTTCGCGGAGTTGAACACGGGCGGCTTCGCGGTCGCCCACAACGGCAACCTAACCAATGCCCAGACGCTGCGCCGCGAACTGATCCGCGAAGGCGCGATTTTCCAATCGACTTCGGACACCGAGGTCATCCTTCATCTCGTGGCGCGCAGCCGCCGGCCGCTGCTCATCGACCGTTTCATCGAAGCGCTTCGCTCGATCGAAGGCGCCTATTCGCTAGTCGCGCTCACCAACAAGAAGCTGATCGGCGCGCGCGATCCGCTCGGCATCCGGCCGCTCGTCATCGGCGAATTCAACGGAAAGTATATTCTCGCGTCGGAGACTTGCGCGCTCGACATTATCGGCGCGCGCTTCGTGCGCGACGTGATGAATGGCGAGATCGTCATTATCTCCGAGGACGGAATTCAGAGCTTGCGGCCGTTTCCGCCGCAGCCGATGCGCCCCTGCATCTTCGAATATATCTATTTCGCCCGTCCCGATTCCATCGTCCATGGCCGTCCGGTCTATGAGGTGCGCAAGGCGATGGGCGCCGAGCTGGCGCGCGAGCGTCTGATCGACGCTGACGTCGTGGTGCCCGTGCCGGACTCCGGGGTGCCTGCGGCGCTCGGCTATTCGCAGCAGTCGGGCGTGCCGTTCGAGCTCGGCATTATCCGCAATCACTATGTCGGGCGCACCTTCATCGAGCCCACGCAAATCGCCCGCGATTTCGGCGTGCGCATGAAACACAGCGCCAATCGCTGCGTCGTCGCCGGGAAGCGCGTAATCCTCATCGACGATTCCGTGGTGCGCGGCACGACCTCGGTGAAAATCGTGCAGATGATGCGCGACGCCGGCGCGACGGAAGTGCATTTCCTGATTTCATCGCCGCCGATCACCAATCCGGACTATTACGGCATCGATACGCCGCAGAAGGAGAATCTGCTCGCCGCGACGCATACGCTCGATGAGATGCGCGAATATATCGGCTGCGACTCGCTGGGCTTCCTGTCGGTCGACGGCATCTACCGCGCCATGGGCTACGAGCGTCGCGATCCCATCCGGCCGCAGTTCACCGATCACTGCTTCACCGGGGATTATCCCACGTCGCTGACCGACCTTGTCGGCGAAAACCGGGCGCAGCTGTCGCTGCTGGCGGAGGCGAGCTGATACATGACAATCGCGCGAACGAGATCCCCATGCCATGGCGAGTGAAGTAACAGCATCGGCGGTCATGCCCTCCGCCACGCCCACTGAAGCGGAGGTGGAAGACTGGGGCCGGCTGCCGCGAGACGAACAACTGCGCCGGCTGCGCGAAGTACTCGCAGATGCTGATGGCGCCGCTGCGTCAGAGACAACGATGGAAGAAGTTTTAGCGGAAGCTCGTCGGCGCGCTGACCAACGGCGTGGCTGAATTCAGACTTTCTCGTCGCGCGCACGCCGATTTGCTCGACATTTACGCCTTTACCGAAGCGACGTTCGGATCCTATCAGGCCGAAGCCTACCACTCAGGATTAGCGCGCACATTCGGCCTGCTGGCTGACTTTCCTGCTATAGGAGTCAGCAGGGAAGAGATTCTCCCGCGCCTTCGACAGTTTCGTTTCCAGTCGCATTTGATTTTCTATTGCGACGAAGGAGACCATGTCTTCATCCGAGCGCTGATCCATGTGCGTCAGGGCCTCAGGCCATCCTTGTTCGAATAGACTGTCATGACGCTTCTCCCTTCCGACCGCATCGCACTTGTCACCGGCGCTTCGCGCGGCATTGGACGCGCCCTGGCGCTCGAACTCGCGCGCGACGGCGCGCATGTCATCGCCCTGGCGAGAACGCAGGGCGCGCTCGAAGAACTCGACGATGAAATCCGCGCGCAGAGCGGACAGGCGACGCTCGTTCCCTGCGATCTGGCCGACTTCGACGCGCTTGACCGTCTCGGCGCCGCGTTGTTCGAACGCTGGGGCAAGCTCGACGTCTTCGTCGGCAATGCGGGGATTCTAGGACCTCTGTCGCCGCTCGCGCACGTCGACCCGAAGGACTGGAACCGCGTCATGGCGGTCAACGTCACCGCGAACTGGCGGCTCATCCGTTCACTTGATCCGCTCTTGCGCGCGTCAGGCGCCGGACGCGTCCTCTTCATCACCTCAGGGGCGGCGCATCGCGAGGCCATGAAGCCGTTCTGGGGCCCTTATGCGATCTCGAAGGCGGCGCTCGAAGCGATGGCCCGCACTTATGCATCCGAGGCCGCCGGCGATGGCGTGACCGTCATGCTCGCCAATCCGGGTCCGCTGCGCACGCGCATGCGCGCTCTGGCGATGCCCGGCGAAGATCCGATGACGCTCAAAACGCCTGAAGAATTCGCACAAAAAAGCCTCGCGCTGCTGGCGCCGGAATGGCGCGAGAGCGCGAGGCTTTATGATTTCCCCACCGACCGGCTGCTGAGCTTCACCGCGCCTGCCTAAGGCGAGGTTTACGCTGAAGATTTAGCCGTGATGGTGGTGATAATGGTGATGATGGTGGACGTGATGGCGGCGCATCATGGGCGCCGGCGGCGGGACATAGGTGAGCGTCAAGCGCTCGACGCCAGCCGTCCAACCGACGCCGGAGCCGGCCTGGATGTTGAATGGCTGAAGCGAGAAAGTGTCGTTGGATCCGCCGACGAGCGCCGCGCCGCCGCCGCCGACCACAACCTTGGCTGAGAAGCCCGGGCCATAATAGGAGCCCGCGAGCGCGCCCGGTCCGATATGACTGGTGGCGGAGACGACCCCCCAGGCAAGCTCGCCAGCACCGTTGATCGTCACATTCGCGCCGACCTTGGTGAGCGCGCCGACGTAATGAGCAGGAACAGCGCCTTCAGCGTCATCGCGATACATGCAGTCGATCTGCTGATTTTCGACCAAGACGCTGATGCCGTTGCCAAGCAGCCGGCACTGCAAGGAGCCGATGCGGTCGCCCGCGAAAGCGCTCGCCGGCGCCAGCAGGGCTAGAGCGAAAACGCCGCTCAGCGCGCGACCCAATCCAAACTTCCGCATTTAAATCTCCTCTTCCTGATCTGCGCGCTCCGTCTGAAGCGGAGCCGCAGAAGCACGTCTGCAGTACATCACGACCGGCGAAATGCAACAGCGCCGCTCCCGCCACGCAGCTATAGCGTCTGGAGGGCGGATCATGTGCGCGGACGCACGAGCGTGCGCGCCTGCTGCTTCGCCACACCTTTGCCGCGCTTGCAAAGGACGTGGAAGAGTCCGATTTCTAAAGTGATCTAAAGAAACCGAGGATTCCGTGGCGAACTCCTATCCGCTTCCCGTTCTCGTGAACCAGGGCCTGTCCCAGTCCGACGTCGAAGCGCTGCGCGCCGCCGTCGCGGCGCTGGAAAGACAGAGTTTTGCAACGCGGCTTGCCGGATTGGCGAGCCGGCAGCTGAGTTTTGGCTCGATGACGCTGCCGCCGCGACTGCAGGCGACGGTCGCCTCGGCGACGCAAAAGGCGCTCGCCGCGGCGATGAAGTTGGCCTTGGCCAGCCTCGACGCGCAGCCGGCGAAGGACTCCATACGCATTCACCGGCGTCTGGCGGCGCTGACGGGAGGCGTCGGCGGCGCCGTTGGACTTGCCAGCCTGCCGCTCGAACTGCCGCTGTCGACGACGATCATGTTGCGCTCGATCGCGGAAATTGCGCAGTCCGAGGGAGAAGACCTGCGCCACCCGGGCGCCGCCCTCGCCTGTCTCGAAGTTTTTGCGCTGGGCGGCCCTTCCGCCGAAGGCGCCGTTCTAGAGGGCGGCTATCTCGCGCTCCGCGCGCTTCTCGCGAAATCCGTGTCCGACGCTGCACGTTTTATGACTGTCCATCAGATCTCCAGCGAAGCGGCGCCCGCCCTGGCGCGTCTGATCGGCGCGATCGGGGCGCGCTTCGGCATGGTCGTGTCGCAAAAAACCGCGGCGCAGGCTGTCCCGATCATCGGCGCGATCAGCGGCGCGGCGATCAATGTCGCCTTCACCGAGCACTTCCAGAGCCTCGCGCGCGGCCATTTCGTGGTCCGCCGACTGGAGCGGCTTTACAGCCCGGCCCTGGTGCATGCGGAATACGCGAGGATCGCCCGCTCAGAGGGCTATTGGGATGATCCGTCGCAGGCGGCGTGAGCGGCGAGCGTTTGATCCCGCTGCAGATGGGTGATGTCTCAATTGAGAATTTCGGCCCTTGGGTGAACCCCGGAAACATTTGGCTGGCAGCCGGGATGTTCGCATCGCGCCAAAAAAGCGAGGTTCCATGATGGCGGGTCATGCGAATGCTATGCACGATCGCCGCTATCTTTAAGCCGTGGCCTCGACGTATTTTTTGAAGTTGTTCAAAATTGTTTGCCACCCATCGCGCTGCTGTTCGATTGAGTGTTCGGTTTCTGCATCGAAGGTGCTGCGCACTGTTACGCCATTCGCACTTTCCAAAAATTCCACGGCGCCGCTACGGTCTCCGAAGGAATATTCGATCAGCTCGTGCCGAACGATCTTGGTGTAAGTTCCGGCAAAGTCGAAACCAAAGCTGCCGTCTTTGGCCTCCATGCGGGAGGAGAAGGCGCCGCCCTCGCGCAGATCGACTGTGGCGCGCGGGCAATGCCAAGTGTCGATCGCGAAGTTCCACTTCGTGATGTCGGCCGGTGTGGTGTAGGCAGACCAGACTCGGGCGATCGGCGCATGGACAAGCGTTTCGACAGTAAGTTTCATTGATTGTGATCCTGCGGCATAGTTTTCTCGAATTAGACTCTTGAAGTCCGCATTTCGCGAGCCGCGCTTTCTGGCGACGTGGCGAAACAATTGATACGTTCAAACGCGCATCCCGATATCTCCCCGCTTGCGGGAGATAGTCAAGGTGAGGGGAAGGGCGATCGGGTGAAGAGCTTCCTCTTCATCCTGAAGAGCGTGCGCAGCACGGATTCACTTAATTCCGCATCTTCACTAAGGCACACGGCGCAACGCCTCGGCGAGATGCCCGACCTGCTTCGTCGTGGCGATGCTCGATTCATTTTCTTCGAGCAGGATGAAATCAGCGCCCGCGAGGTTCTCATCGAGTTCCTCTGTCGTGGCCGGCAGCCGTTCGCCGTTCGAGGCGTCGCCAGGCGCGCGCCGGTAATGGCCGAGTTCGACACTGTTGTCCTCAGTCCGCATGTAGAACCAATAATCGACTTGAGGCGGACAGGGCGCGAGGGTCGCCGCCGCCAGAACTTCATGCAGAAAGCTTCCGCCCAGCGCGAGCAGCCGCGGCGGGCGTGCGCAATCGCCCTTCTCCCCTGCCCGGCCGATCGCCGCCGTGGGGTAATGCGCGTCCGGCGATAAAAGATTGAGGAGATCCAGCAGGTCGCGGTCGGTGCCCAAAGCTTCCGGCGCCGGCGCTGAAGTAAAGTCCAGCACGCCGACGGGAGAAGCGGGAAGCGCGCGTGTGGCTTCACGCATGGCGAGCGCGCTGCCGACGCTGTTCCAATGCGTGCCGCCGCGCGGAAAGAGCGGTATCGGTTGTTTGGGCTTTTCCGCCGCAATGAGCGCCGGGCCGTCCACATAGCGCAGCTGAGCTTCATCGAGCGCCGCACGGTAAGGCGCAAGCTTTTCGGGCATCGCCGTCGCGCGCAGGGCGCAAGCCGCCGACTTTGGCAGATCTTCCGGGTAGCGCGCCGCCTTTGACGGCGAAATGAGATAGACGAAGCTCTTGCCGCGCGCCTGCGCGCTCTCCTGAATTTCGCGCAGCGTCGAAGACCACGCGCCGAGCCGCGCGGAATCGACGGCGCCGTCGCGTCCGCAAAATTCATCGATGTAGAACTGCTCATAGAGCTGGCCATTGCGGCCGATCACGACTCCGGGCGCCGCCGAGCCGCCGAAAAGCGAAAAGACGAGCTGATTTTTCGCGCGAACGGAGATCGGAAAAACCGGCGACATTCGGCCAAGATTGATGGAGACCGCCTTTTGCGTTTCTCCTGACAGGAAGGCGTCGAGAGTCCAGGACGCGGGCTTTGGCTTCGCGACGCCGTAAAGCGGCCAGGCGCTGCGGATGCGCAGCTTCGGCCAATCGCCTTCGACGGCGAAATTCCACAGATTGGCGAGAAAGAGGAAGGCGATGAAGCCGGCGCAACCGAAAATCGGCAGGCGCGCAAGCGTGAGCGCCTTCATGAAGGCGCGTCGTGTAGCGACGCTTTCTCCTTCAAGTCGCACGGCGGGCTTATTCTTTTCGGCGAGATCGCTCATGCGACTCAAAACCGGAAGTAGATGAACGGCTTGAAAGGATCGGCAAGTCCCTTCGCCAAGGCCGCAAGGAAGAGCATGGAAAGCGCGCCGTTCGACGCCAGAGCGAAGCGCTGCGCCGCGACTCCCCAGTCGAAGTGTTTGACATAAAGCGACAGGCGCTGCGCGACGCAGATTGCCGCGGCTATCAGCGCCACGACCACATATTCGGGAGGAATCGCGATAGGCGCGCTGGCGTGCGCCCACGGAGTCGCCATCAACGCGAGCAGCGCGCCGGCTTGCGTGAGAGAGGTTGCGCGAAAGAATGTCCAGCCGACGATCACGATGATCATCGCGATGATGTTGGCGACCCAGTCCGGCAAGCGCTGCAAGCGATTGACGAGAAAGAGCCGGTCGAGCACGAGGAACACGCCGTTATAGGCGCCCCAGGCGATATAGGTCCAAGCCGCGCCGTGCCAGATTCCCGAAGCGAAGAAACAGATCCACAGATTGAGGTAGGTGCGCGCTTCGCCGCGCCGATTGCCGCCGAGCGGGAAATACAAATATTCGCGAATCCAGCTCGTCAGAGAGATGTGCCAGCGCCGCCAGAAATCGGTGATGCTCGTCGCGACATAGGGCATGTTGAAATTTTCAAGCAGCCGGAAACCGAACATGCGCGCCAGCCCAATCGCCATGTCGGAATAGCCGGAAAAATCGAAATAGATCTGGAAGGTGAAGAACAGCACGCCCGCCCAGGCTTCCACGAAGCCAAGGGAGCTGACGTCATGCGCGAAGATCAGGTCCGCGCCGCTGGCAAGCGTATCGGCGAAGAGCAACTTCTTCACGACGCCAAGCATGAAGCGGGAAAAACCCACGACAAAGTCGTCGACGTCGGCGTGCGGCATCGCCTCGAACTGGCGCGCGATGTCGTGATATTTGATGATCGGGCCGGCGAGGAGCTTGGGAAAGAAAAAGACGTAAAGCCCGTAAAGCAGCGAACTACGCGCCGGCGCCGTGACGCCGCGATAGACGTCGACGAGATAGGTGATCTTTTCAAAGACGATGAAGCTGACGCCGATCGGCAGCGCGATCTGCGGGATGTTGATTCCCGGCAGCGTCAACGCCTTCAGCAGCGCGTCGACATTGAGCGCGAGAAAACCCGTATATTTGTAATAGACGAGGATCGCGAGATTGGCGACGACGCCGAGCGCGAGCCAGCGTTTGGATGTGTCGCTCGCGGCCGATGTCGCAATCTTCTGCCCCACGTAAAGGTCGAGCCCGACCGACGCGAAGACAAGGAGGATGAAGACCGGCTCGCTCCAGGCGTAAAAGACGACGCTTGCCGCAAAGAGGATGACGGCCCGCCGCGCGCGGACTTCTCCAAAGAAGAGATACAGGAGGTAAACCGCCGGGCCGAACAGGAACAGGAACAGCGGCTCGTAGAAAAGCATGATTGTCCTGCGTTTCTCGGCGCGCTGGCGCGAGCGCGAAGGCCTGCGGCTTTTACCAAAAGCCCAGCAGTGGAGCAAGAAAGCGGCCTCGGAGGTTCTAACGTGCTATCGCGAGGCGTGACGACGGCCCGCTCTCTTCTCCCGCGGCGCGAAGCGCCGGATGGAGGAACTCGCCGACATGCAAGAAACACCGACCCCTCCCAACCCTCCCCCGCTTCGCGGGAGGGGGCGGATCGCGCCCATCATTAGGGCCGCGGACCGCTCACCGGCCAAGCAACTCGACGCCGGCGAGTCGGGCGAATTTGCGGTCGAACGTCACCGTCATTTGACACTGTCGCGACCTGCCCACCTCGTGAATGATCGCGTCGACAAGATCGACGCTGGAATGATTCAGCGCCGCACGCACGGCGTTTGCCTCGCCGATGACAATCTGCCGCGTATCGAGAAGCGCTTTGAGGATCGAAACAACGTCCGTCCTTTTCAGATCATAGCGGCTTTCGAGCACCCAAATGATCTCGCAAAGAACGATCGCCGAAATGAACCCTGGATCGCCGGCCGTCAGCGCCTCTTCGATAAATCGCGTCGCGGCTTTGGCTTGCTCGCGGTCGTCCTGGGCGAGGTAGCGCACGAGCACGTTTGTATCGAGTGCTATCACTTTCCGCTGGCCCGGCTTCGGATCGCCGCTTCCATTGCCTCGAGCGTGACTGGCGTCGCGGGCGCCGGAACAACGCCTTTAAGGCGTCGTATGTCTCCAGAGGCGGCGCGAACGAGAAAGGCGTCGCCGCTTGTCTGTTCGAAAACCAGACTGTCGCCAGTATCTACCCGCAAGGCTCGGCGTACTTCGGCGGGCAGAGTGATTTGACCCTTGCTGGTTAGGGTCGCCTTCGACATTGGGGGCCAAGCTCCTTCTCGTTAGAACTCCTTACATATCGTAAGGGGCCATTAATTTCAACCAGAACTCTCAAGCCGGGCTCGCTTGCGCGGGCGCCGCGTTGCGCCTATCACCCGGCCTCATGACTTCCCAGAGCGATTTCACCCCAAAATCCGACTTCCTGCGCGCGCTGATCGAGCGCGGCTTCGTTCATCAGTGCTCCGATTTCGAGGGCCTGGACGAGAAGGCGCGCTCCGGGACGCTTTCCGCCTATATCGGCTTCGACTGCACGGCGTCCTCGCTCCATGTCGGGTCGCTGCTGCCGATCATGATGCTCGCCTGGCTGCAGCGCACCGGCGGCAAGCCGTTGCCGCTGATGGGCGGCGGCACGACGCGGGTCGGCGATCCTTCTGGCAAGGACGAGAGCCGCAAGCTTTTGACCGTCGAACAGATCGACGCGAACAAGGCGTCGATCCGGACCGTCTTCGAACGCTTCCTCACATTCGGCGACGGCGCGAGCGACGCGCTGATGCTCGACAACGCCGATTGGCTGGCGAGTTTAAACTACATCGACTTCCTGCGCGACGTCGGCCGCCACTTCTCCGTCAACCGCATGCTGACGATGGATTCGGTGAAGCTGCGGCTTGAACGCGAGCATGAACTCTCCTTTATCGAGTTCAACTACATGTGCCTGCAGGCGTATGACTTCGTCGAGATCAACAAGCGTTACGGCGCGCTGCTGCAGATGGGCGGCTCGGACCAGTGGGGCAATATCGTCACCGGTCTCGATCTCGGCCGCCGCATGGGCTGCCCGCAACTTTACGCGCTCACCTCGCCGCTGCTGACGACGGCGTCAGGCGCGAAGATGGGCAAGACCGCCGCCGGCGCCATCTGGCTCAACGCCGATATGCTGTCGCCCTATGACTACTGGCAGTATTGGCGCAACACGGAAGACGCCGACGTCGCCCGCTTCCTAAAACTCTTCACCTTCCTGCCGATGGAAGAGATCGCGCGCCTCGCCGCGCTGCAAGGCGCCGACATCAACGAAGCCAAGAAGACTCTCGCGACGGAGGCGACGGCGCTCATTCACGGCCGCGCGGCGGCGGAACAGGCGGCGGATACCGCGCGCACGACCTTCGAAGAGGGCGCGCTCGCTTTGTCGCTCCCCAAGGTCGCCGTTTCGGCTGAGGAAGTCGCCGCCGGCCTCGGCGTGCTGACGGCCTTCGTCAAAGCCGGTCTCGTCGCGTCGACCGGCGAAGCGCGACGCCAGATCAAGGGCGGCGGGCTGCGCGTCAATGATGCGCCGGTGACGGACGAACGCACCGTCATCGGCGAAGCGGCGTTTGCGAGCGACGGCGTCGTCAAACTCTCGCTCGGCAAGAAGAAGCACGTGCTGCTTGAGCGCGCGTAAGCTCGAAGACTACCGCTCCTGCGGCATGCGCGCGGTGCCGTCGATGACGCCCATGATCTTGCGCATCAGGCCCGGCGCGATCGCCGAGAGCGGATTGACGCTGATCGAAGGCGATGGGAGCGCGCCATAGAGCCGATAGCTTAGCGCAAATACGCCCTCATGCTGTCCGCCGGCGAGCACGACGCCGACCACCGGAATATTCGACAACAGATTGTTCAACGCATAGGCGGGCACATATGAGCCCACGAGGTCCAGCCGCTCGCGCGGGAAGTCGATGTAGCCGTCGAAGGTGAGGCCGATCTCGGGACCCGAAAGCACGCCCTCGCGCACGGTCAGCTGTCCGCCCGACCAGCTGAAGTCGCTCTCCAATCTGCCGACGCGAACGAGGTCGGGGTCGAAGCGGTAATTGCCGCGATCATCCGCGCGCGCCGTTCCGCTTTGCGCCATCAGCTGGCGAACGGTCGGTTCGCCGCGCACGAAGAAGTCGCGAATGCGCAAAGCGCCATCGGCGCGGTTTTGACTAAGTTGCACGGTCGCGCTCAGCGCGCCGCTGTCCATCTTCCGATAGATGTCAAAGAAGGAGAGCAGCGAGCCGCCGTCGTTTGTCGCAATTTCGAGTTGCGACTGGTTGTCCTGACCGCGCCCCATGCCGACCGTGAGCTGCTCGCGGCCAAAAAAGCCCTTAAGCGCCACCGCGCGGGGCTTGCCGCCGCGACGCTCCAATTTCAGTTCGACGTTTGCGAGAATTTGCTTGCCGTAGCCGGTGACGATCGGCGACTTGAAGTCGAGATCGAGGTCGTCGACGCTGCCCTTGCCGCGTTCGGCGCGCAGCAATCCCTGCATGATCGGACGTGCGTCGAAATTCGCGCCGCGCGCGACGATCTTGACCAACTCGCCGCTGCGCTGCACGTCGACGCGCATGTCATCTCCGGGCGAAAGTCGCGCCTGCGAGAGACGGGCGGCGCGGAAAGCGCCTTCGCGTCCGAATTCGATGACGCCCTGCGCCTGCGTCGGTCCCGCGTCAAACACGAATTGCTCGAGCGACATCGCCTCGCCGTGGCGCGTCAGCGTGAACGAAGACTTTGCCGGCTTTCCCGCCGGCTTGACGAGGCCCGGGAGCGGATTGTCAAAATTCGTCCGGGTAAGATCGAGATCGATCTGCGTGTCGACGTTCTCCACCGGGAGGGGCGTGCGTATCGTCGCCAGAATTGGGCCGCTGACGCCGGCGATGGCGTAGCCAGCGCGCTGGCGCGCGGCATCGTCAAAAGTGAATGCGACCTGCGCCTGCGCGGGGCCTTTGTCGCCAAAGCCGCGGCGAACGTCGAGGGTCGCTGGCGCGCCAAAGATTTTGCCGGTTCCGTTCACGCGCAGTCCGGCTGGATCAGCGACGATATGCAACGCGCCGCTCTCGAGCTTCTCCCTGCCGATCAGCTTCTCGATCACAAGGTTCGACGTCGTCGCGTCGATGGCGAACGTCGTGGCCGCGTCGCGCGCGGTCGCCCCTGTCTCGAAATCGACGCGCAGCCGACCTTCGAGGGTTCCTTTCAGCGCGCCTGCTTCGACGGGGATAGACGCGTGGTCGGCGATCGCCGGCAACGAAAGCAGGTCAGAGACGGCTTCGACGTCGCCGCCCACAGCAACCTCGACCATCGCGGGCGTCGGGCGCAGCGCGCTGTCGGCAACGAGAAAGCGGCCAGACGACAGTGCGAGGCGTCGACCTGGCCCGGTCTCCATGGCGCCTGAGTTCGCGTCGAAAGACGCCGTCTGTCCGGTGATCCGCAGTCGGCCGTTGATGCCGGTGAGCGGCGCCATGCTCGGTAGGATGTCGGACACTGTCGCATCGACGATGTCGCCCTCGGCGAACAGGGAGCGATCCGGCGGCGCCTGCTCGTAGCGCATCGCGTTCAGCGCCGCGCCGTCGAAGTCGGCGGCATATTGGGCGCGCTTCAGGACGCCGACCGGCACATGATCGACGAACCAGGTGCGCACGGACGGCGCGACATGGGTCGGCCATAGACGCGCGAGCGCGCGTATCTGCGTGTCCTCGATTCCCATCTTGAGTATGACGCGGATGTCGTCGCGCCAACTCAATGCGCCGTTGAGGTCGACGCGCGCATCGGGACCGGCAAAGGCGAATTTGTCGAAGACCATCTGACGTTCGTCGCGAAACAGGCGCGCATTGAGCAGTCCGTTGTCAATGCGGACATTTTTCTCTCCCGCGCGCTCAGGCGCGACCACAGTTGGCGCTTTGAGCCGCAACGCAATCGTCCATGGCCCATCCAGGCTCGCCGCATCGGCGATGGTCCTCGCCCCGTCAGGTGGGCGCGCCTCGCCGACGATGGTCATGTCGAAACCGCCAGCCTTGAACACGAGCGGCGCGATTGCGACCTTGCGCGCGGCCCTGTCCCACACCGCGACGCCGGCGATCTTCTCGATCATCACCGGCTCGTGATCCGGCTCGTCGAAGCGGAAATAGCCCCGGCCGATTTCCATTTGGCCCGACGCTTCCAGAACCTCGTCGCCTGGACCGAGCGCGAATCTCAGGTCGAAGGAGAGCGGCGCGTCGGTGTCGAAGGCGGTTGTGCGGAAACCGCCGGCAAGCGAAATCTCATCGATCGAAAAATTGCGAAACTGCGCGTGGAAATCGCGCCGTCCTCCCGGCGCGCCCTTTGCGACCGCGACGGCCGTCCAACGCCCCGAGGGACCATTGGCCGCCGCGGAGAAGCGCATGCCGTTGTCGCCCTTGTCGAGGCTGAGCGTCACGTCTTCATAGCGGATGGCGCGATCGATCGTGCGGTCGTCGATGGTGAGCCGGCCGTGCGCCACGCCAAGGCGATCAAGCGCGGCGATTGGACTGTTCGGGCTCGTGGCGAAGTCCATGAGCCCGCGCAGGGCCCCCGCCGCGCCGCGCAGCAGAGTCACGCGCTCCGACCCGGCGCCGTTCGCCGCCGCTCCGGACGCAATCACTGGCGCCTTGGCCGGAACCGGATGCGCGCCCGCGGAAATGGCCACGGATCCATCCGGATCGACGGAAAGTCGCAAGTCCAGATCAAGTACCTCGAGCCGGCGCAGCTTTATGCGGCCGATCAACAGGGAGCGAAGGTCGAGCGACAGCTCCGCGCGCGGCGCCGCCACGATGGGACGACCCTCTTTCTTGACGATGAAATTGTCGACGGACAGCGTCGGGCCATGATCGCCGTTGCCGATCGCGGCGGCGCCCAGCGAAAATTCGTAGCGGCCGCCTGCGAGTTCGTCGAGCGATTCGACGATGCGCGGCGCGAGCCAAGCAAAGGTGATGGAGCCCTGCGAAAGCAGCAGGAAGAAGCCGCCGAACGTCAGCGCACACAGCAGCACGGCGGCAAGCCCGCTGAGCATGATCAGGCGGGGAAGTCCGCGGGGCAGCGCCCAAAAAAATGGCGATCGCCACGCCGCGCGACACACCCGCTGAATCGCGCGCCGCGCCCTGTCGACGACGATATCGCCGCCGCTAGGCTTGCGCCCCGTCCTGTCGGTCAATTGGCCTCGCTCTCGGCTCGATCGCAGCGCGGACGCGGGCGGTTACGCCGGTCTTGCCGGCTGGCGCGCAGTCTGCATTCTACGCACTGATTTTAGCTGCAGATGCGACGAAAGGAAGGCGCCATGAGCACGACCGTCGGCAAGGCCGAAACTACACTTAAGGAGGGAGCGAAGAAGGGAGGCTTGAAGGAGGGAGATTTGGCGCCTGCCTTCGATCTCCCAGGGGCTGGCGGCGAAAAGATCTCGCTCGCCGCGCTGAAGGGCAAAAAAGTCGTGCTCTATTTCTACCCTAAGGACGACACGTCGGGCTGCACGAAGGAAGCTATAGATTTCAATGCCTTACGGGAGAGTTTCGCAAAGGCCAAGGCCGTGGTCGTCGGCATGTCGCCTGACCCGATCAAGAGCCATGACAAATTCCGCGCTAAGTACGAATTGTCGCTGCCCCTCGCGTCAGATGAGGGAAAGGACACGCTCAGCGCCTATGGCGTCTGGGTCGAGAAAAGCATGTATGGCCGAAAATATATGGGCGTCGAGCGCACGACGGCGCTCATCGGTCCGGACGGGCGCATCGCCAGGATTTGGCGCAAGGTAAAGGTTCCGGGCCACGCCGAGGAAGTTCTGGCGGCGGCCAAGGCGCTGTAACGCGCCTTTCGGCCTCCGGGGGCTTCAGTTGTGGTCGTGTTCCGCTTCGGCAGGGGCGGAATCAGCCGGAGTCGCCGCGCCCGAACCCTTTTTGGCGATGAGCCTGGCCATGTCCTCCGATCCCTTCTTCGCCGCGGCGAGATCAGGCTTGGCCGCCAGCGCCGCTTCGTAATCGGCCTTGGCGCGGGCGAAGTCCTTCTTGGCCCGCCAGGCGTTGGCGCGGTTGACAAGCGCGCCGACGTAGCTGGCGTCGATTTTCAGCGCCGCGTCGAAGTCGGCGATCGCCTTATCGAATTCGCCCTTGGCGTAGTGGCAGGCGCCCCGTCCATTGCGCGCCGCGGCGAGTTTTGGATCGCGCTTTGCGGCCTCGGAAAATGCGGCGATGGCCCGGTCATGATCGCCTTTCCCGTGATAGAGCGCGCCTGCGGCGACGTCCGCCGCCGTTGATTTAGGGTCGGCTTTCGCGGCGTCCCCGAGATCGGCGAGAGCCTTCTCGACATCGCCTTTCGCGCGCCAAACATAGGCGCGCGCCAAAAGCGCGGCGGCGTTCTTTTTGTCGGCGGCGATCGCCTGATCATAGTCGGCGAGCGCGCTGTTGAGGTCGCCCTTGGCATGATGCGCGGCGCCGCGCGCGGCCAGAATCACCGATGATTTGGGTTCAAACTCCAGCGCTTTGCCGAAATCCTCGAGGGCGTGCGCGTAGTCGCCCTTCGCCTGATAAGCGCCGGCGCGATTGACATAAGCGGCCACCTTGTTGTGCGGGGTCTCCTTGTCGATCTCCTGAATGACTTGCGTGCAGCCTGCGATGCGCGCGTCGGGGTCAGGCGCGCGGCACTGGCCCCACGCGGGGCTGACGCCGCCCTTATGCGCAGCCATGGCGGGCGCGCTGATGACGAGAAGTGAAGCGGCGATAACAGCCGCCGGACACCGCGCCCGCGCGGCCGCGCGCGCTGCGAGAGTGAGACGCTCATGCATGAATTGGGTGGCTCCCCGGATAGAGTGGCGGCGGCATGCTACCCCATCAGGCATCGGCCGCAACTTGGAAATCTTGAACTCCAGAGGCCGGGACTGTCTTTTTGCGACAGTTGAGCGTCTATGCGCCCCCCTGCTGCACCGCATCCGGCGCCACGTTGCAGCTTTGCCCGGTCCAGGGCGGACGTGGCCTCAGATGGTCTGCGAATTTTCGGCAAAACCGTGTATTTTGGTCGGGCCAAAGCCGGCCGAGCGCCGCTGAAACGTCCTAAGTCGCTCCTTGGGACTTCAGACCGAGACCAAAAACGTTTAGAACCAATTCACATGAGTCTTCTTACCACCAATCCCGAACTGACGGCGGTCTGCGACCGTTTCGCTCAGCATCCCTTCGTCACCGTCGACACCGAGTTTTTGCGCGAAACCACGTTCTGGCCGCAGGTCTGCGTCATCCAGCTGGCGTCGCCGGAAGAGGCTGTGGCGATCGACGCCCTTGCCGATGACCTTGATCTTTCGCCGTTTTTTGGCCTCATGGCCAATCCCGACGTCGTCAAGGTGTTCCACGCCGCGCGCCAGGATCTCGAGATTATCTGGCGTCTCGCCCGACTCATCCCCGCGCCGATCTTCGATACGCAGGTCGCGGCCATGGTCTGCGGATTCGGCGAACAAGCGTCCTATCTCGAACTGGTGAAGGCGATCACGCGCGCCAGTCTCGACAAATCGTCGCGATTCACCGACTGGTCGCGCCGGCCGCTGTCAAACGCCCAGATCGAATACGCCATCGCCGACGTCACCCATCTTCGCGACATATACACCGCCTTGCGGGCGCGGCTCGAACGTTCCAATCGCCTCGACTGGCTCGTGGACGAGATGCAGACGCTCACCTCGCCCGCGACCTATGAGCAGCATCCCGAAAACGCCTGGGAACGGCTGCGCCATCGCGCCCGCAAGCCCCGCGATCTCGCCGTTCTGATGGAGCTGGCAGCCTGGCGCGAGTTCGAAGCCCAAACGCGCGACGTGCCGCGTTCGCGCGTCCTGAAGGACGACGTGCTCCTCGAGATTGCTCAAGCCGCGCCGCGCTCTGTCGAAGCGCTCGGCAATTTGCGGTCGTTTCCGAAGGGTATGGAGCGCTCCCGCGCGGGAACCGACATCATCGCCGCTGTGGAGCGCGGCCTCGCGCGCGATCCCGCCACAGTGCCGCGCATCGAACGCGACCGACGCAACTCAAACGGCGCGACGGTCGAGTTGCTCAAGGTCTTGCTGCGTCAGGTGTCGGAGGAGACGGGCGTCGCCGCCAAGATGATCGCGACGGTCGAAGACCTCGAAGCCGTCGCGCATGACGATCACGCCGACGTTCAGGCGCTGAAGGGTTGGCGCCGCGCGATCTTCGGCGAAAAGGCGTTGGAGTTGAAGCGGGGCCGCCTCGCGCTCTCAGTGGAAAACGGCCGGGTCGTCACCTTTGACTGGCAGGCCGCGGACGAGCCCGCAAACGTTGAATAAGCCTCATGCTCTACTGCAGCGCAGCAATACGGCAGCGCCATTTTTGCGCGCAAGCAAGCGGCTGACGAATATTTGTGCGCCATAAAAAATCGTTTAGTATCAAATATATAACGCCACATTACGATAAGTTATTGCACTGCGATATTGCCGTGCTGCAATGCAGTAACTACCTTCCAACTCGAGTGGGGCGCAGTTCGCTGCGACGGCTGTGCGTTACGCCGGCCCTGCTCCGAAACGGAAGGATAAAATATGACTACAGGAAATCGAATTGTCGCGGCGGCGTTCGGCGGAGCGCTGTGCCTTGCAGCAAGCTCGGGCCTGTCCGCCGCTGATGCTTCCCTGACGATGAAGCCGCTTATGGCGGCGAGCTTTGACGCCGGCCCGAAGCATGTCGTGAGCTATTTCGTAGGCGGCGAGAACGGCTGCCGTCTGACCATGATGGTCATCGATTCCGCGTTGGAGGAGGATCCGACGCCCGTGACCCCGGCGACGCGTCTCGTCGTCACCGTCGCGGACGGAAAAGCAGCATTTTTCGACTCTGCCGTCGGCACGTCGTTGCGCTTCAATTGCGCCAATGGCGCAGAGACCATGCGCGTCGACAAGATCAATCGAGTCGCGCGCGCTCCGGGTGAATAGTGTCCGGGTGAATTGTGTCAGAGAGCGGCGCGTCTTGTGACGCGCCGCCAAAGGCCAAGAAACGCCAAGAAATGCCCTGCGCGTCAGTGCGACAGGAATTTGAACGGCTCGGCGGGAACGAATTTGTCTGAAACATCGCCCGCGAGAATTGGACTGCCCGTGAGGTCGAGCTTCGCGGGCTTGGCGCCCGGTTCGAGCTTCAGTTTCGTCAGATCGACCCAGAAAATCGAAGGATTCAGCGTCGGCTCAAAATAATAGAGCCGATCCTTGATGTCAGTGACCGAACGCCATCGCGTCGAGGCGATGTTCGGCTCCTGCGGATCAGTGATGCCGAGCGGCACCGAGACGTTCCGAATGATGGAAAAGACGCTGGCGATCGCCACGCGCTTGTCGTCGACTTTCGGCGTCGCATCTAAATTCCAACTGGCACGGGCGAAGCGATCGGACGCGCGATGCGTGCCGGGAAGGAATTTCGACCCCCCGATCTCGACCCAATAGGTGTTGAGCGCAAGCTGCTGATCGAAAGGCGGCGAATTGGTCATCACCGTGTATTTCGGGTTGTGGTGAATGACGAGCTTGCCGCCGAGATATTCGAGGATGGCGCTGTCGCCCGATTGATCGGCCAGCGCCATATGGCTCGCCGCTTTGACGCCGCCGGGAAGATCAGGCGCGACGATCGCGAAGGGCTCCTTTTGCAGCGCCTTCACCGCATCAGCGACATTCGCGTAATTGTCGAGAACATATTGCGCCCAGCCGCCGACGGACAGCAGCGGCTTCTTGGAGGCCTTCGGGTCTCCGTAATCCGCCTCGGCCAGATAGAGAAGATTAACCGCCAGCCCTGCGTCGTTCATGCCTTCAGCCGTGGCCGCGTTGTAAAAGTCGGCGATGAGCGAACCATATTTCGCGGTCCATTTGATTGACCCCGGACCAACGCCGCCGTCACGCGCCATGCCGCGCGGGAAAGACCACAGGCTGGTTCGCGGATCGACGTCCCAATCCATCGTCCGCCCCACAAGATAGTCCTTGTCGCTGGTCCCATAGAGCACGCGCGTGCAGGCCTGGGCGCTCGCGCTTGTCAACGCGATCGCAACGGCGGCCGACAGAAGCCCTTTTGCGAATTGCTTGTCCATATCGAATTCCTTTCAAATAAGTTGGAGAGTGAACCGCTTTTGGTTCAGGGCGCGATCTCGATCTGCGCGTCGGCGCCCATGAGCTTGCCGAGCGCCTTCAGACGATTGAGCACGCGCTCGCTCGCAAGATCGGCGTAAGCGGCAGGCAAAGTGAGCGTCGCCGCGCGATCGCAGACCCGCAAACGCGTGCGCGGCAACACGCCGGGCATCGACGCTGACAATAAATAGGCGACCCGCATGAGCGCCCCCAGAATGCGCGCGCGCGCGAACAGTCGCGTCGTCAGCAGCGTGCGCAAATCCGAAAGGCCCTCCACCCCGTCGAGTCCTTCGTGACGGAACACGATTGCCAGCGACAGGAAGGCGCGGCCCGGATGATCAATGGCGACGAAGGGCCCCTGCGTCACGATGTTCATGGCGCGCTGCGCGCGATATTCGGGATGAGCGCGCCACGCGATGTCGGAGAGCAGGCAGGCGGCGTGGCGCAGCCGGCGCTCCTCGTCAGTTTCATCTATGCCGCTCTTTTCCATATAGGCGTCCGTCCAATCGATGAGATCGTCGCCATAGCCCGGCGCGCGCGCGAATGTCGCTTCCAATTCGCGCGTCGCCGCGAGCAAGGGGTCGACGCGCCGCTCGGCCGGCGACAGGCGCTCATACAACAAGCCTTCCCGCACGCCCGCGGCTGAAATGACGATTTCGCGAGGCTTGGCGCGGCGGATGATCTCGTCAAGCACGATTGCGCCATAGGCGAGCAGAGGCCGGCGCGCCGCCGAAACGAAGTCGATGTCCTCAAGCGCCTCACTGTCGATATGTTCGACAAGTTCAGCGAAGTCGGCGGCTTCGCTCGTCTGGATGCGGTAATGATGCATGACGCCGAGCGCATAGTTGCGCTGACGCATGTGGAGTTTGGCGAGCGATCGCCAGGTGCCGCCGACCGCGTAAAAGGTGCGGCCCTTGAGATGATCGAGCGGCTTCGCGTCGGCGATCGCCTTGCGGGCGATGCGCGTCGCTTCGCGCATGGAGCGCCGCGAGGCGTCCATCAGCGCGAGTCCGCCGAGCGGCAGGGTGATCCCCTTGCCGAGCGCTTCCTTGTGGACGTCGATCAGTTCGAGCGACCCGCCGCCGAGATCGCCCACGACGCCGTCCGGCTCATGGATCGCCGAAATGACGCCAAGCGCGGAAAGCTCCGCTTCGCGACGGCCGGAAAGCAGCGAAATGTCGCGCTGAATGGCGTCGCGCGCCGCGTCGAGAAAAACGTCGCCGTTCTTGGCGCCGCGCACCGCCGCCGTGGCGATCACCTCGATGTCGTCGACGCCCATCGTCTCGCAAAGCGCGCGATAGCGGCGCAGCGCCTTCATCGCCTTGTCGACGCCTTCGTCGGGCAACCGGCCTGTCGTGACGACGCCCTTGCCGAGACCGCACATCGCCTTTTCGTTGAAGATCGGGGTCAGCGCGCGCGCGAGCGCCTGATAGGCGACGAGACGCACCGAATTCGAGCCGATGTCGACGATCGCGACGGGTTTTGGCGCGGAGTCGGCGCGCTGCGTCGCGCCACGCGCCGCCGCCTCAAGCATTTTGGCCGCGCTTTAAGAGCGAGCGCGGCCGCCAGTCCTTGAGCGACTTGCCGCGCCCCGAAAGCGAAGGATTGGTCATGAAATATTTGTGCGCGTTGAATCGCTCCTCGCCCTCGGGCGGAACAATGCGCAGCGACGAGCCGTCCGGCAGGACGCGATAGCTCTGCTCGTTGTCGATCAGATTGGCGAGCATGATCTGATCGAGCACCTGCTGATGCACGGTCGGATTGACGATCGGCATCATCACCTCAACCCGGCGATCGAGATTGCGCTGCATCAGGTCGGCGGAAGAGATGTAGACGTGCGCGCGCGGATGCGGCAGCACATGGCCGCCGCCGAAGGCGTAAACACGCGCGTGTTCCAGAAAGCGGCCGACGATCGACTTCACGCGTATGTTGTCGGAAAGTCCCGGGACGCCGGGGCGCAGACAGCAGATGCCGCGCACGATGAGTTCGACCGAGACGCCCGCCTGCGACGCCGCATAAAGGGCGTCGATGATTTCGGGATCGACAAGCGCGTTGCATTTGGCCCAGATGACGCCAGGCTTGCCGGCTTTCACAAAGGCGATTTCCTGCTCGATATGTTCGAGAAGCTTCTTCTTGAGCGAAATCGGCGACACCGACATGCGCTCAAGCCCGGCGGGCTCCGCATAGCCGGTGATGTAATTGAAGATGCGCGAGATGTCGCGTCCGATCACCGGATCGGCGGTGAACACCGAAATGTCCGTGTAGATGCGCGCCGTCACCGGATGATAGTTGCCAGTTCCGACATGGCAGTAGGTGACGAGGCCGCTGCCTTCCCGGCGCACGACGAGCGACAATTTGGCGTGCGTCTTGAGCTCGATGAAGCCGAAGACGACTTGCGCGCCGGCGCGTTCGAGATCGCGCGCCCAGCGAATATTCGCTTCCTCGTCGAAACGAGCCTTCAATTCGACGAGCGCGGTGACGGATTTGCCCGCCTCGGCGGCTTCGACAAGCGCGCGCACGATCGGGCTGTTGTTGGAGGTGCGATAGAGCGTCTGCTTGATGGCGATGACATTGGGATCGCGCGCCGCCTGTTGCAGGAACTGCACGACGACGTCGAAAGATTCGTAAGGGTGATGGACCGCGAGATCCTTCTGCTTGATCGCGAGGAAACAGTCGCCGCCATTGTCGCGCACCCGTTCCGGAAAGCGCGGGTTATAGGGCTTGAACTTCAGTTCCGGCCGGTCGAGCGCGACGAGTTCGGAAAGATCGTTGAGCGCCAACATGCCGTCGATCTCGAAAGTCTCCGGCTCGTTGACGTCGAGCTCCTCGGCGACGAGCGCGCGCAAGCTCGCGGGCATATCCGCCGCCACTTCGAGCCGGATCACCGATCCGCGCCGGCGCCGCTTCAGCGCGGTCTCAAAAAGCAGCACGAGATCTTCGGCTTCTTCCTCGACTTCGAGATCGCTGTCGCGGATGACCCGGAACAGCCCCTGCGCCCGCAGCAAATAGCCGGGAAACAGCCGCTGCGCGTTCATCGCGATCAGCGTTTCGAGCAGCATGAAGCGCTCACGGCCGGCGACTCCCGCCGTCGCCGGCAAACGCACGAAGCGCTCGATCTTCGGCGGCAAGCGAACCAGCGCCTGCAGCGTCTTGCGATCGCCGGGGCGCACGAGTTCGAGCGCCAATGTGAAGCCGAGATTGGGGATGAAGGGAAACGGATGCGCGGGATCGACCGCGAGCGGGGTCAGCACCGGAAATATGCGGCTCAGGAAATATTCCTCGAGCCACTCGCGGTCGGCCTTGGACACGTCCGCGGGCTCGACGATAATAATGCCAACGTCTTCAATCTCGGCGCGCAGCTCGCGCCAGCGCCGCAATTGCTCGCTGGTCAAGAGCGTGACGCGTTCGGTGATCTTCGTCAGCTGCTCGGCGGGCGTCAGGCCGTCCTCGGAGCGCGCCGTCACGCCGGAGCGCACCTGCCCGCGAAGGCCGGCGACGCGCACCATGAAGAATTCGTCGAGATTATTGGCCGAGATCGACAGGAAACGCAGTTGCTCAAGCAATGGGTGATTGCGGTTGGAGGCCTCCTCCAACACCCGCCGGTTAAATTCCAGCCAGGACAGCTCCCGGTTGATGAAACGCTGTGGAGAGACCGCAAGCTTGGCGGGATCCTCCACGAGAATCCCGTCGGCGCAATCCATAACGGCGATATCGGCGCCCGTACGCTGGGCTGCGAGCTTATCTTGAATATGCGGCTTCATTTCCACTTCCGGGTCCCAGCCATCATGCCACAGGCCTGTGCGGCGACGAAATTATTCGACCAACCATCAAGTAAACTTCTCAATAACCTTGGCCGCGAGCGCCCGTGTGACAGGCCGCCCCTGCGCCAACGCCTCGGCGTCGAGAGCGGCGACAAAGGCGCGTGCCGCTGCAAGGGAGCGCTCCAGCCTCAGCGCGGCGAAGGCCAGCGCCGGCGGTTCCACGAGGAGTTGTCGATCCGCGAAGAGCTTCACCAGAACCGCGCGCATCAACGTCTCGTCCGGCGCGCCGATTTCGACGATCGGGGCGCGGCGCAAACGCGACAGCAGGTCGGGAAGCCGAATGTCCTCCGCCCGCGGCGGGCGGGCCGCGCTCATCAGCAGGAAGGCGCCGCTTTCGTTCACAAAATTCAGGAGATGGAACAGCGTGGTTTCGTCAGTCGCCCGGTCGATATCGTCGATGACGATGGCGCGCGGCGCCTGCGCAACCAGCCCTTCCAGCGTCGGCAGGGCGTCGGGCGCAACGACAAGCGCGCCCGCGCGCGCCGCCCAAATGGCGCAGAGGTGGGATTTGCCCGCGCCGGCGGGCCCGATCAGCGCGAGAACCAGATCCGGCCAATCCGGCCAGCGTTCGATCATTTCGAGCGCCGCGAGGTTCGACGCGGCGGGCAGAAACTCTTCGCGTCCGAAGCGCGGCGTCGTCGGCAGGTCGAGCGGCAACTGACGTCCCGGCTCGCATGTCTCCGGCGCGCCGGCCTTGCTCATGCGCGGTCGGGGATCGGATGCTGATAGAGCGCGCTCCCGCGGTAGCGTTTAGCAAGGAAGCGCATGAAGGCGCCGAGCGCCGCCGCGACAGGCACGGCGACGATGAGGCCTGTAAAGCCGAACAGCGCGCCGAAGGCCAGCAAGGCGAACATGAGCCAGACCGGATGCAGCCCGACGGAAGCGCCGACGAGCCGCGGCGACAGCACATAGCCGTCCATGATCAGTCCGGTCGTCACGATCGCCACCGCCTCGATCGGCAGATTGATATGCGGCCAGCCCTGAACGATCGCGACGATGATCGATAAAACGAAGGCGGTGACGGAGCCGACGTAGGGGATGAAGCTCAGAAAACCGGCGAGAACCCCGATGAGGAAGCCGAAATTCAGCCCAATCGCCGAAAGCCCTCCCGCATACCAGACGCCAAGAAACAGGCAGACAAGCGACTGCCCGCGCACGAAGCCGGCAAGCGCGCGATCGATGTCGCGGGCGAGCGAGCGCACGTCATCGCGATGGCGCGGCGGGATCAGATCATCGATGATGGCGACCATGTGATCCCAATCGACCAGCATGTAGAAGGCGACGACCGGCGTGATCACGATGAGCGAGATCACGTTGATCAGCGCATAGCCCCGCCACAACAGCGATTTTACGAAATCGCCGAGCAACGTCGCGCCCTGGCTCGTGAGATCGTTTATGTATTTTTGCGCATCGAAGGAGGCGGCGGCGCCGCCCAGCCCGAATTCCTGCAACCAGCCATTGATGGAATCGCTGGTGAAGCGTTCGCTCCATTGCGTCAGGAGCCCATGCAGCGTCTGCAGATAGCCCGGCAGCGAGGTGATGAAGCCCGCAAGCTGATGCGAAAGAATCGGCACCAGAATAACGGCCGCGGTCCCGACGACTAGAAGAAAGACGACGAGCAGGAGACCCGCGGCGCCCAGCCGCGACAGGCCCAGCCGCTGCAGCCGGTCAGCCACGGGATCGAGCAGATAGCCGAGCGCGGTTCCGGCGACAAAGGGCGCAAGCACCGGGCTCAGGAAATAGAGCGACAGGCCCAGCGCCAGAAGCGTCAAGCCCCAGAGCGCAAGCTGCCTTTCGAGGCTCAGCCCCGCCCATTGCAGCTGCCGCATCTCGGCGCCGTCGCCCGCGTCGAGCGGCGGCGGAATGACCGCCGGCTGCGCAGTATCCGAGCTGAGCGACGGTTTTCTCTGTGACATGTCACAGCCTCATATGCTGGACCCAAAGCCACAGATAGACGCAGGCGGAAGCAACGGTCAATGCGGCGACGAGGGCGATGAGCGTCACATTTAGCAACGGAATATGAAGGCCGTATGCCTGAGAGGCCAAAACCACGCCCGCGAACACCAGTTGCGCGGCGGTGGTCGCCTTGGAAGAAAAGTGTGGATGCACCTTCATCGGCCGGCCCATGAGCCAGGACAGCGACACCGCGCCAGTGATCATGACATCGCGAAAGACCACCATGATGGTGAGCCACGCCGGCAGCGCGTCGACAATGGCGAGCGTGACGTACATTGAAACGATCAGCGCCTTGTCTGCGATGGGATCGAGAATCGCGCCGAGTTCAGATTGGAGATGGTAGGTCCGGGCCAGCCAACCGTCGAGGGCGTCGGACAGGCCGGCGACGGCGAACAGCAGGAAGGCGGCGGTCCATTGCCGCTCGACGATCAAGATGATCGCCGCCGGCGTCAGCACGAGACGGCCGATGGTGATGAAATTCGGAAGAGAAGCGAACCAATTTTTTGTCATGATGCATTATCTGGCGCGCGCGCCAAGCTTGTCACCACTTGGCCATCGCGCCGCGCGCGCGGAAGAAACAAGCGCCGCGAGTCCAAGCGCTACGGCGACGAGCGCCAGAAGCAGCGTCGAAATGGCGTTGATCTGCGGCGAAACGCCCAAACGCACTTGTGAGTAGATGCGCATCGGCAGCGTCGTCGCGCCAGGGCCCGTCGCAAAACTGGCGATGACAAGATCGTCGAGAGAAAGCGTGAACGCCAAGAGATAAGCGGTGACGATCGCCGGCGCGATCTGCGGCAACGCCACGCGGACGAAGGCTCCCAAAGGCGTCGCCCCCAGATCCATCGCCGCTTCTTCGAGCGCCGGATCGCTGTCGCGTAACGCCGCGAGAATCGCAACCGTCGTGAAACACATTGTCAGCGTCACATGACCGATGACCAGCGTAATGAAACCTCGTCCGACCCCGAACGCGACGAAACACGTAAGCAGCGCAAGGCCGAGCACGACCTCCGGCAGAACCAGCGGCGCGTGCACGGCGCCAAAAAACAGGAAACGCGTGCGAAAGCGGCCGAAACGCGTGAGCGATATGGCCGCCAGGAGGCCCAGCAGGGTCGAGATCGTGGCCGAGGTCAGCGCGGCGGCGAGACTGATCTTCGCCGAATGGAGAAGCTGCTCATTCTCCAGGAGCGCCGCATACCATTTCGTTGAAAATCCGCCCCACACCGAAACGAGACGCGACGCGTTGAAGCTCATGACCGCGAGAATGACGATCGGCGCGTAGAGGAAGACGAAGCCGACAAAGAGAGTCGCGCGACGCGCCCAGGAAACGACCGCGCTCATCCGGCGTCGTCCTCATCGGCAAGCCGCGCCCGCTCCCACAACAGTAGCGGAATCATCAACACAGCGACGAGCACGATCGCCGCGGCCGAGGCCGCCGGCCAGTCGTGATTGGAGAAGAAGTCGTTCCACAAGGTTCGCCCGATCATCAGCGTCTCGGAGCCGCCGAGAAGATCTGGAATGACGAATTCGCCGACCGCGGGAATGAAGACGAGAAGCGCGCCGGCAACGACGCCCTCACGCGAAAGCGGCAACGTCACGCGCAAGAATACTTGCGCCGGCGACGCCCCGAGATCCGCCGCCGCTTCGCGAAGGCTCGGGTCCTGGCGCTCCAGCGCCGCATAAAGCGGCAACAACATGAAGGGCAGATAGGAGTAGACGATGCCGACGACGACAGCGCCTGGCGTCGCGTACATCTGCAGCGGCGCGGATATGACGCCGAGCGCGATCAGCGCGTTATTGATGAGTCCCTCGTCTTTCAAAAGCGCGATCCAGGCGTAGACGCGGATGAGAAAGCTCGTCCAGAACGGCGCTGCGGCAAGGCCGATGAGGAGTGGACGCAGCCGCTCCGGCGCGCGCGCCATGGCGAGCGCGAAAGGATAGGCGATGATCAGCGTGATCAGCGTCGAGACCGCGGCGATCGTAAGCGAGGATAGATAGGATTCGAGATAAAGCGTGTCGCTGACGAGGGCGCGATAGGCGTCGAACGTAAAAGTCTGCGCCTTGGCCCAGATGTCGGCGAGACTGTCGGAAAATTCGAAAATTGGTCGATAGGGCGGGCGCGCCAGCACCGACTGCGAAACGGAGATCTTGGCGATAAGCAGCATCGGCGCAAGAAAAAAGGCGGCGATCCACAGATAAGGCGCTGCGATCACGAGCCGCTCGCCCAGCGAGAGTTTGCGGCGTGCGCTCATGGCCCCTCCGCGAGAAGCGCGCCGGCGCCAGGCGGGAAGCTGAGCCTCACCGAGTCGCCGATCGCGTGGCGCTCGCCATGGCTTGCCGCCGCCCGCAGAACGATGTTGTTGGCGACGCGCACCCGCAGCAGCGTCGTTTCGCCGCGAAACACGAAATCCTCGACAAAGCCCGCGATTCCCTCGCCGTCGCGCGCAACGCCGATCCGCTCGGGGCGCACGCTGAGCGTCGCCTGCGCGCCGTCCGGAAGATTTCCGGGCTCGCAGGGGATTCGTCCATACTCGGTGATCAGCGCCGCAGCGCCATTGCGGTCCAGGCGTCCCTCGATGAAATTCGTTTCGCCGACGAAGCCGGCGACGAAACGCGTCGCGGGCCGGTCGTAAATCTCCATCGGCCCGGCGATTTGCTCCACCCTGCCCGCCCGCATCACTGCGATGCGATCGGCGAGCGCCAGCGCTTCGTCCTGATCATGCGTGACGATCAGAAAGCTCGTCTGCGTCCGCCGTTGAATTTCCTTGAGCTGAAACTGCGTCTCTTCGCGCAGCTTGCGATCGAGCGCGCCGAGCGGCTCGTCGAGCAGCAGCATTTTCGGACGCGGCGCGAGCGCTCGCGCCAGCGCGACGCGCTGCTTCTGTCCGCCCGACAGCTCGGTGATTCGCCGAGGGCCAAAAGCCGAAAGCTGCGTCATCGCGAGCAATTCGTTGACGCGCGCGTCGATGGCGTCTCTGGTCTTGCCCTGCCGGCGCAGTCCAAAGGCGATGTTCTCAAAGACATTGAGATGCGGAAACAGCGCATAGGATTGAAACATCATGTTCACAGGGCGCCGGTTGGGCGGCACGCCTGAAAGATCGACGCCGCTCAGCGCGATCGTTCCGGCGTCGGGCGACTCGAAACCCGCGATACAGCGCATCAGAGTGGTTTTGCCGCAGCCCGACGGGCCGAGCAGCGCGAAGAATTCGCCGGCCCCCACGTCGAGCGACACGTCCTCGAGCGCAACGACCGCGCCGAATTTTTTGCTGACGCTTTTAATCGACAGCAGCGGCGCGCTCACCCGCCAGCCTCGTCGCGACGAAACTCCACGCGCCAATGGCGAGCGAGATGACCGCTCGGTGGAATATCTTCTAGTGAAACGAGCCGCAGGCCGTCGACGGCGAACGCCTCAATGTCCTTCCTCGCGAGCGGCCAAGGCGGGCCGCCAATCTCCTCATTGTCGTCGCGCGCCCGCGAGATGACGAGCAGCGTTCCGCCCGGCGCGACAAAGGCGGCGAGCGCCCGCGCGGCGTCAGGCAGAAGCGCTTCCGGCAGCGCCTGCAGCGTATAAAGCTCGTGCACGAGATCGAACGCGCCGCGCCACTCCGATGGCGCATCGAAGAGATCGGCGATTTGATAATCGACCTTGCTTTGCGGAAAGCGCTCACGCGCCCACTGCACGGCGCGCTCGACGAGATCGAACGCCACGACATGCGCGCCGGCGCGCGCCAGCGCTTCGGCGTTGTCGCCCAGTCCGCAGCCGACGTCGAGCGCGCGAAGGCCGACGATCGAGCGCGCGGCCAGCCAGTCTTCAAGCAGCGGGCGCGGCTCAAGATGCGCCCAAGGCACGCCGGCCGGATCGCCTTCCGCCATCGAATAGACGGTTTCAAACCATTCCCGGCGCTTGGGATCAGCCTCGATCCCGCCGGGACGCTTATGCGGATCAACGGCGTCGAGCCTTTCGCGCGCTCGTGCCCGGCGCTCGGCGAAATCTTCGCTAAGAGCGCGCTGCGAAAAAGTGGAATCCGGTTTTTCGCCTGGAGCGCGCTCTGCGGCTTTGGAATCGATCACGTCATCTGCATCTGGGCGATCCCGCCCAGATGCAGCGTGATCTATGCCTTCGGTTCGCGCGCCTTCTCTACCCATCCGCCGCCCTCGCTCTGCTGGTGATAGACGAGGCTATAGCCTAGATCGCGCAGTTCTTTCCATTGCGCGCGCGCGTCGGCAAGTTCGGCGTCGTCGTGTCCGTCAAAAACCAGCGCGGCGCGTTCGCGCGGCGCGCCAGAGCCGGCGAGCGCCGGGGCGATGCGCGCGCCTTCCACGAAGAATCGCACATCGGCGTCGTTGGGATTGTCGTTCTCGCAAGTCAGATAGATCGGCTGCGCCTCCGGCGCGCCGTCGGCCTTCGTCCCGTGCGGGAGAAAGCTCTCCGGGCGGTACGACCAGAGATCGGCGTCGAGCCGCTGGAGACGCGTTTCGCTCATCGCCTGCACGACGGCGCGCCAGCCGCGCGCGCGCGAACGCTCGAGGAGCGTCGGCAGCGTCTGCTCCACAGTGGCGCGGGTGAGATGATAGAAGGCGATCTCGGGCATGGCGGGCGCCTTTCAAACCCCGCTATGTCGGAACTCTCCCCCTCGCGCAAGTTCGAGTGTCATACACTCCCGGTAAAAACGTGTGAATTTTTGAGAAAGAGCCGAAAGGGCCGGACACGGCGACAGCAAAGCTCAATCAGGGCAAGGCGCGCGCGGTTGTGTTGAGGCTTGAACGCGCCTTACGTCTCGCCCGGCGTCCAGGAGGGCGGATCGCTCGCCGGAAAGGATTCGACCCCGGCCTGGTAGACGTCGTCTTTCGGCGCCTCCCAAACCCCGCTGATGGTCAGGGCGTTTTTGACCTTGAGGGGCGAAGCGGCCGTTGAAGCGGCATATTCCGCCTCCATCCACTCAGCTGACGAGGCGACGGAGCCTTTCAGTACGACTTCTCCCTCGACGATCTCGACCGAGATCGACTTGGCGTCCGCCAGAGGGCTCTTGTCGAGGGCCTCGCGGACGGCGTCGCGAAGCTCCATTGTGTCCATACCGGTCATCGCAGCCTCGGCCCAAAGCGCCGCAGCCCGAAGGCTGCGGCGCGGCGCTTTGCAGCTTTTACATATGGGCCGTGGTGACCGATCGTTCCATGGGCTTCGTGAAGCCGATCGCGAGCAGGACGACAGCCAGGAATGCATGCAGCCAGTGGTCGGCGTGGTTCATCTCCACCAGCCCACCGAACTCGGCGACGTTTGGCGCAAGGAAACCGAGAATGGCGATCGCCGTATAGACGATGGCCACGGTGCGAATCATGAGGACCGGGACGCCGAAATAGGGGCTGAGCAGCAAGAGCGCTCCGGTGATGAGATGCACGAAGTTGTGCGCTGCATTGACGTGGAAGTAGCCGCCGTCAGAGACGATCGGATTGGGGATGAACCCCAGCAGGCCGACCGCCACGAATACGACGCCGAGAATGGTCGCGATAAAATCCGCGTTCCATCGAGATTCGATCATGATGCGTTCCTTTCAGTCCAGGACAACTGAACTGACCATCAGATTGGGCGGCGAATAGATTTTTCCATTAAAAAGGGGACAGAATAATGTATTTACGCATGCTGGCTGAAGCTTTAGCAGCAATGCCGGCGTTAACGCGGCAATATTTAATGCTTACTGCTGCATCTGTTTCTTGACGCTATTCATTGCGTCTGCCTACGCTAGCGCCCAATCTTCTGCTCGGCCGTAAGAATCGAGAGCCCAGCAACAGAAGAACTTCCGCAGTCTGGCTGAAGCGACAGTCGGGGCCTATCGCTCCGGCCTAGATTGAGTGACCGGCAGCTACCCCTCATAATAATCCCGCACCAGCCGGTCGAGCAGCCGCACGCCCCAGCCGGCGCCCCAGCTCTGGTTGGTGTCGCTCATCGGCGAGCCCATGCCCGTGCCGGCGATGTCGAGATGCGCCCAGGGCGTCTTGCCGACGAAACGCTGAATGAAATGCGCGGCGGTGATCGAGCCGGCATGCCGGCCGCCGGTGTTCTTCATATCGGCGAATTTCGAGTCGATCAGCTTGTCATAGGCGGGACCCATCGGCATGCGCCACAGCTTCTCGCCGATGTGGTTCCCGGATTTGGTCAGGCGTTCGGCAAGTTCGTCGCTATTGGTGAAAAGCCCGCAATATTCCTGGCCCAGGGCGACGAGAATGGCGCCGGTGAGCGTCGCCAGATCAATGACGGCGGCGGGCTGATGCTTCTCTATAACGTATGTCAGCGCATCGGCGAGGACGAGCCGGCCTTCGGCGTCGGTGTTCACGATCTCGATCGTCTGGCCCGACATGGATTTGACGATGTCCCCCGGCCGCTGCGCCTTGCCGTCCGGCATGTTCTCGACGAGGCCGAGCACGCCGACGACATTGGCCTTCGCCTTGCGGGCGGCGATCGCGTACATGGCCCCGGTCACGGCGGCGGCGCCGGCCATGTCGCCTTTCATGTCCTCCATCGAGGCGGCGGGCTTGATCGAAATGCCCCCGGAATCGAAAACGACGCCCTTGCCGACGAAGGCGAGCGGCGCCGCGCCCTCGGCGCCGCCGCTCCAGCGCAGCACGACGAGCCGGGCGCCCGCCTCGGACCCCTGCGCGACGCCGAGCAGCGCCCGCATCCCGAGTTCGGACATCGCCTTCTCGTCCAGGACCTCGACCTCAACGCCAAGCTTCATCAGCTCCGACGCGCGGCGGGCGAATTCGGGCGGAGTCAGGACGTTCGCCGGCTCATTGACGAGCGTCCTTGCGAGCATGACAGCTTCCGCCAAATGGCCGCCATCCGACATCGCGGCGCTATGGCCGTCCGGATCGGCCAAGGCCACGACGACCTCCATCGGCCCGTCGCGATCCGCCTCGTCCTTCTTTTTTGTCTTGTAATGGTCGAATTTGTAGGCGCGCAGCCAGCCGCCGAGCGCGAATTGACCGACCGAGTCGTGAGTGGCGGAAATCCCTTCCGGCAGATCGAACAGCACGACCGCCCGCGCGCCCGCACCTATTTTCGCCGCGGTTTGTCCGCCAAGCGCCACGAAGTCCTCGAAGGGCTTGGCGGCTTCGCCGCCGTCGGTCTCCTCCGCGGCGCCGAGGCCGATCAGAATCACCCGGCTCGCCGGCGCGCCGGGAGCCGCCAGAACCTCAAGCGACGTTCCCGATTTGCCCTTGAATTTCGCCGCCGCGGCGGCGCGCGACAGATGCGCGGCCGCATCCTTGAGCACGCTCGCGGCGCGCTCGCCCATGGCGAGGTCGCGGCCCACGAAAACGACGAGCGTTCGCGGATGCCCGGCTTCCTCGGGCTGGCGCAGCAGCGCTTCAGCGGCGTCGAATGGCTGGAGTTCATATTTGGCGTTGACGAGCATCAGGGCCTCTTGCCTCCTCCGCCGAAGCGGAAGTCGTTCCGGCGCGAATGCGTCGGTTTTTGAGAAAGTTAGCGCCGGCGGCGCGCCAGGCGCGCAATTTAACGGGAGCGGCCCGCAATATCTTCCCGCGGGCGACCGGGGTCAATCGCGGCTCTGGTCATTTTTTGAACTATTCCAGATTCGCATCCCGCCGCGGAATCGCCGCGATCTTTACGCAGAAATCCGGCGTGGCGCAAAAGCAACGCTTGCGAATTGAATATGTTGGGGCGGCTCAGAAGAGCCGCGCAACGCTTGCGCGGAAAGATGCGAGCGTCTAGCGATCGTTAACAGGGCTTTAACTGCTCCCGCCTGGGGCGGCGCGCCAGAACACTAGGAGGACAGCCGCAGCCATGATCGGGGCGACGATCACGCGCTATTTTGCGCTGCGGTTTATGCGTACGATTCTGGCGATCTTTTTTACGATTTTCTGCCTGATGTTCGTCGTGGTGTTCGTCGAGATGCTGCGGCGCGCCAGCGACAATCCGCAGGCCGGCGCGGCGACCGTCGCGCTGATGACGGCGATGCGGGTGCCGGCGGCCGCCGAGATGATCCTGCCTTTCGCCGTTCTCTTCGGATCGATGGCGACCTTCGTCGACCTCACCAGGAAACTTGAATTGATCGTCGCTCGCGCCGCCGGCATGTCGGTTTGGCAGTTCATTGCCCCCCCGGCGCTCACCGCCCTGCTCATCGGGGTTGTGTCTGTGGCGATTTACAACCCGCTCTCGGCGTCGATGAAACAGCGCTCCGAGCAAATGGAGTGGGATCTTTTCGGCGTGCCCGGCAGTTTGCGCATCGACCACGGCGTCTGGCTGCGCCAGCATGGCGTCGACGGCCTCGCGATCATGCACGCCATGAACTCCTCGAATGGCGGCTCGGAGCTCTCGGAGGTCAGCGTCAACATTTACGCGGCGCGCGGCGGTTTCCTGGAGCGGGTCGAAGCGCGTCACGCGCGCCTCGAGCCCGGGGTCTGGGTGCTCGAAAACGCGCAGGTCAGCCTGCCCGGAGAGCCGGCGCGCAGCGTCGGTTCTTACATGCTCGCCACCGACCTGACGCCCGAGCAGGTTGCGGCGGCGACGACGCCGCCGCAAGGCACGCCGTTTTGGTCGCTGCCGGAAATGACGGCGCGCACCGCCGAAGCGGGTCTCGACGCGACCGGCTATCGGCTGCAGTTTCAGACGCTTCTTGCGCGACCGCTGCTGCTCGTCGCCATGGTTCTCGTCGCCGCTTCCTTTTCATTAAGATTCTTTCGATTTGGCGGGGTCGCAAAAACCCTTTCGGGTGGCGTGGCCGCGGGCTTCGTGCTTTACATCGTTACTAAAGTCCTCTCGGATCTCGGCGGCGCAGGCATGGTCAGCCCTGTAGTGGCCGCATGGTCGCCTGCGCTTGTCGGGAGCATGTTGGGCACGGTCATTTTGCTCTATTCGGAGGACGGCTGATGGCGCTCACCAGCTCCTCCCGGCGCCTATCCCTTCTTGCGGGCGCGCTCGCTCTCGTCGAGGCGGCCTTCGCCCCGCACTCCGCCGCTGCCGCGCCGCCGGCCGCGGGCGCCGAGGCGCGCATGGTCGTCGAGGCCAAGGAGCTCGTCTATGACGAGAAAAAGAACACCGTCACGGCGCGCGGGGCCGTCCAGATCTATTACAAGGGCCGGCTGCTCGAAGCCGACCGCGTCACCTATGACCGCAACACGTCGCGCGTCTTCGCCGAGGGCCACGCCACGCTGACCGAGACCGACGGCTCCATCGCCAGGGCCGAGCGTTTCGACTTCACGGACGATTTCAAGAACGGGTTCATCGAGAGCCTGCAGGTCGACACCGTCAACAACACGCATTTCACCTCGCCGCGCGCCGAGCGGACCGGCGAGACGACGACCTTTGAAATGGGCACCTACACGGCCTGCGAGGCCTGTCGAAACGATCCCGCAAAGCCGCGCACGTGGTCGGTTCGCGCCAAACGGATCATTCACGACAACGTCGAGAAGATGGTCTATTACGAGGATGCGTCTTTCGAACTTCTTGGCGTGCCCGTCGCCTATGTGCCGTTCTGGTCGTCGCCGGACCCGTCGGTGAAGCGCAAGTCCGGTTTTCTGTCGCCGGTATTCATCTATCGCCAGCAGCTCGGCGCGGGCGTCGGCGTGCCTTACTTCTGGGCGATTGCGCCGGATTACGACCTCACCGTAACGCCGATTTATTTTTCCCGGCAGGGCCCGTTCGTGACGGCCGAATTCCGTCAGCGCTTTGATAATGGCGGATATACGATCCGCGGTCAGGGCACGCATGTGGGCGACACAGGCGCCTTCGCGCAAGCCCCGCTTGGCGCCGGCAACAAGCAGTGGCGCGGCGCCCTCCAGTCTTTCGGCGAATTCTGGCTCAACGACCGTTGGCGCGCTGGCTGGGACATCACGGCGCTGTCCGATCGCTACTTCCTGCAGGACTACCAGCAGTACAACTATCTCCTGCAGAACTATTTCTTCCGCGAAGCGTCATCGACGATCTATCTGACCGGCCAAGGACCGCGCAGCTATTTCGACATGCGCGGCTATTATTTCCAGCTGCTGTCGCCCAATGACGTGCAGGCGCAGCAGCCCGTCGTCCATCCGGTGATCGACTATAACCGCGTCTTCGACATCGATCCTGCGGCGACGGTAGGAGTCGGCGGACAGGTTGAACTCGACGCCAATGTGACGAGCACTTCCGCCAACGTCGCGAACTTCGAGTCCATCCAGCCGCGAACGCTCGACCGCATCTATAGCCTGTACAATGTTTGCCAGATTTACGGGCGGGCGCCCGACCCGGCGCAGAGCGGCTGTCTGTTGCGCGGCGTCGGCGGCGATTACCAGCACGCGACGATCAGCGGCGCCTGGAAGCGTAAAATCATCGATCCGGTCGGCGGCGTGTGGACCCCGTTCGCGTTCGCGCGTTTCGTCGGAAGTTATCTCGATTACGACCGGCAAGGCTTGTTCCCGATCTATAACCAAAGTCTGTCGGCGATCCCCAATGCCGCGCAGGGCCAGTTCTTCAACGGCGCCGACAACCGCTTCCGCGGCCAGGCGCTCCCGGGCTTCGGCGCCGAATGGCGCTACCCGATCCTCGCCAGAAGCTTTATCGGCGACATCGTCTTCGAACCGATCGCGCAGGTCATCGCCCGCCCCAACGAGACTTCAATTCCGTCGCTGGTGAACATCGACGCGCAAAGCCTCGTTTTCGACGATTCAACGCTGTTCGAGTGGAGCAAGTTCTCTGGCTACGACCGTTTCGAGACAGGCACGCGCCTCAACTATGGCGGCCAGGCCACCCTGTCGTTATCCAATGGCGGCTTCATCAACGCGATGATCGGCCAGTCGCGGCAGATCGCCGGCGCCAACTCCTATGCGCAGGCTGACGCGGCGAATGTCGGCCTCGATTCCGGCCTCGACTCGCGCGCGTCGGACATCGTCGGGCGGTTCGCCTTTGCGCCTTCATCCGTTATCAGCCTCGTCGCCAAGGGCCGCTTCGATAAGGGCAACTTGCGCGCGCGCCGGCTCGACGTGTTCGCGACAATGAATCTGGATCCGATCTCGCTCCAGCTCCAATACGCGAATTACGCGTCACAGCCGGCGATTGGCTTTGACGTGCGTCGTCAGGGACTGTCCGCGACCGGAAAATACGACATCACCAAAAACTATTTCCTGATGGGCACCGTCACCTTCGATATGAGCCGCTACCTCTATAACTCGCTCACCAATCCAACGACCACCTACTACGGAACGACGCTTACGGGCTCAAATCTCACCGGCACGGCGCCCCTATTCTCGGTCGCAACGCTCGGCGGCGGCATCGGTTATCAAGACGAATGCACGACGCTTTCGATCAATTATTCGCAGATCTATCAGCCGCAGTCCTACACGGGCCTGCCGGCGCGCAACCAGACCGTGATGGTCACGCTCCAGCTACGCACCCTGGGCGAAGCGAAGTTCAACTATGGCATCGGTTCAATGCTGGTGAACGATGGCGTGGGGACCGCCGCCGCCCTACCCCGCTAGATAATTGTTCTATCCTCGGTCGGGAGGACGCCCGCCGCCCCCTGTGCTAAAAGCGCGGCGACGAAGGGACCCGACACGAATGCGCTGTCGCGCAAAGGAGAATGCAATGAGCTTTTTTATCTCGCTCGCCGCCGGCGCATGTCTCGCTCTAGGCGCAGCGACGCCGCTCTTCGCCGAGGAGCTTTCAGGCAAGCAGAAGGTTGAGATCGAGAAGGTCGTGCACGACTATCTCATTGCGAACCCGGAAGTGGTCCGGGAAGCAATTGACGAACTTGGAAAGCGCGAGAAAGTCGCCGAGGCCGCCACGCGCGAAAAGGCCGTCGGCCAACACGGTGATAAAATCGTGAACTCGCCCAACCAGGCCGTCGTGGGCAATCCCAGCGGCGACGTCACGCTCGTCGAGTTCTTCGACTACAACTGCGGCTACTGCAAGCAGTCGATGGCTTCGGTCGCCAAGTTGATCGAGGCGGACCCCAAGTTGCGGGTGGTGCTCAAAGACTTCCCCATTCTCGGCCCCGACTCCGTCGAGGCGGCGCAGGTCGCGACCGCTGCGCGCATGCAGCTCGACAGCCAGAAGTTCTGGGAGTTCCATCGCAAGCTGCTCTCGACTCGCGGCCACATCGGCAAGCAACAGGCGCTGGCGGCGGCGAAGGACGTCGGCGCCGATATGCCCCGTCTCGAGAAGGACATGTCGAGCGCGGAGACAAAGGCCGCACTGAAGGAAGTCGCGACGCTGGCCGATGAGCTGCGGTTCGATGGAACGCCCGCCTGGGTGATCGGCAAAGAGGCGATCGTCGGCGGCGTGCCCTACGCGCAACTGAAAGCCAAGATCGAAAACATGCGCAAATGCGGCAAGTCCGACTGCTAGCGCGGCGACGGGCTTCCTTTGCGGCGACAACGAGGCTAAGACAGGCGGCCTGCCGCCCTTGAGATTTTTCTGGGAACGTTTTCGGAAGCGCTATGTCAGCCGTCCATGTGCTTAACGGTCCCAATCTCAATCTTCTCGGCAGGCGTGAGCCCGCGATCTACGGAACGGCGTCGCTCGACGATATCCGCGCGACGCTGGAGAAGCGTTGCGCCGAACGCGGCGTGTCGCTGGTTTTCCGGCAATCCAACCACGAAGGCGATCTCGTCGACTGGATCCATGAAGCCGGCAGCGCGGGGGCGCCTGTCATTTTGAACGCTGGCGCGCTGACGCACACATCGATCGCGCTCTATGATGCGATCAAGGGCGCGGAAGCTGTGGTCATCGAAGTGCATCTATCCAATGTGCACGCGCGCGAAAGCTTTCGGAGCCATTCCTACATCTCGCCCGCGGCCCGCGGCGTGATCGCGGGGTTCGGCCCGCTCTCATACATTCTTGCCCTCGACGCTGTCTTTGAAAACGAACTGAGAAAGAGCTGAGACACTTATGGCGCGCAAAGCTCAACCGCCTCGAACCGCTTCCTCCCGCAAACCGGCGTCGGTCTCCGCGCCCGCGCCCGTCATCGACTCGGATCTGCTGCGAACGATTGCGGAGCTCGTCGCAAACTGCAATTTGACCGAATTTGAGGTGGAGAAGGGCGACTTGCGTATCCGCGCGGCGCGCACGCCTGCCGCAGCAATCGCGAGCGTCGTCGCGCCGTCGGTCCAGCAGCCCCTGCCGCCGCCAGCGGCAAAGCCGGTCACGTCCCCGGCTCCCGTCGCGGAGCCCCCCGAATACCTGGATGCGGTGAAGTCGCCCATGGTCGGCACCGCCTATCTTCGGCCGAACCCCGACGCAAAGCCCTTCGTCGAGATCGGCGCGCGCGTTTCGCTCGGCGACAAGCTCTTGCTGATCGAAGCGATGAAGACCTTCAACGACATCGTCGCCACCAAATCCGGCATTGTGACGGCCATACTGGTCGAGGACGGCCAGCCAGTGGAATACGGCGAACCTCTCCTCGTGATCGAGTAGGCGGCGGTAAGAGATGTTCGACAAGATCCTTATCGCCAACCGCGGCGAAATCGCGCTGCGCATCCTACGCGCAGCCAAGGAATTAGGCGTCGCAACGGTCGCCGTGCATTCGACCGCCGACGCCGACGCCATGCATGTCAAGCTCGCCGACGAGTCCGTCTGCATAGGGCCTGCCCCCGCCCGCGACTCCTATCTCAATATTCCCGCCCTGCTCTCCGCCTGCGAAATCACCGGCGCGGACGCCGTGCATCCGGGCTACGGTTTCCTTTCGGAGAATGCGCGCTTCGCGGAGATTCTCGAAGAACACAACATCACCTTCATCGGCCCGAAATCCGAGCACATCCGCCTGATGGGCGACAAGATCGAAGCCAAGGCGACCGCAAGGAAGCTTGGCATTCCTTGTGTGCCAGGGTCCGACGGGCCGATCCTGAGCGAAAAAGAAGGGCTGAAGATCGCCGAAAGGATCGGCTTTCCCGTTCTGGTGAAGGCGGCGTCCGGCGGCGGCGGCCGCGGCATGAAGGTCGCGCGCGACGCGCATGACCTTCCCATCGCGATCGCCACCGCGCGCACCGAAGCAAAGGCCGCGTTTGGCGACGATACGGTCTACATCGAGAAATTTCTCGAAAAGCCGCGTCATATCGAGTTCCAGATTTTCGGCGACGGCAAGGGCCAGGCGGTTCACCTCGGCGAGCGCGACTGTTCGCTCCAGCGCCGACACCAGAAGATCTGGGAAGAGAGCCCCTCGCCCGCGCTCAACGACGCCCAGCGTTCGGAGATTGGCGAGATCTGCTCACGCGCCATGCGAGACATGCAATACGCGGGCGCCGGCACGATCGAGTTTCTCTACGAAAACGGCGAATTCTATTTCATCGAGATGAATACGCGCATTCAGGTCGAGCATCCGGTGACGGAGGCGATCACCGGCGTCGATCTCGTCTGCGAACAGATCCGGGTCGCGGCAGGCTCGCCGCTCTCCCTGCGACAGCAAGACATGTGGTTCTACGGCCACGCCATCGAATGCCGCGTAAACGCCGAGCACCCCACGAGCTTCAGGCCCTCGCCGGGGCGCATCGCTTATTACCATCCGCCCGGCGGCGTCGGCGTCCGCGTCGATTCAGCGGTCTATCAGGGCTATACGATCCCCTCCAACTACGACTCGCTCATCGGAAAACTGATCGTTCACGGGCGCAACCGAACGGAAGCGCTGATGCGACTGCGTCGCGCGCTCGACGAATTTATCGTCGACGGCATCGATACGACGCTGCCGCTGTTCCGCACGCTCGTGCGCAACGCCGACGTTCAAAACGGCATTTACGACATTCATTGGCTGGAGCATTTTTTGGCGACGGGCGGCATCGAGCCCGGTTTTTAGAGCGAAGGGTGGAAGTAGATGAACCGATCCTTGGTCATCGTCGCAGCAGTTCTGGCGGCAGCTGCGCCGATCTCATCCGCCCACGCAAAAACCACCATGCGCGGTCCCTTCGTCTTCACTTGTTCGGGCGATCCCAACGCGGCTCTGAGCGTCACTTTCCTTGGCGCGAACGCCAATCGCGCCAAACTTGTCTTTAAAGGCGAGACTGTGATGGCCAAACAGGCCATGGCCGCGAGCGGCGCGCGCTACGTCGCAAAGAATATCGAGTTCTGGAACAAGGGCGACGACGCGATGGTCGAGTGGCGGGGCGCGAAGCTCAACTGCACGACGCATAATTAATTCGATTTCTTTAAAGAAACTCGCCGCCGAGGGTGGCGCGGCGTTCTCGCGCCGCTATCCTTGAGTATATGTCCCGCCTCAACGCCCCCTATGCGATCACCCCGCATCTTCTGCTCCGCGCCTATTCCATCGGGCTTTTCCCGATGGCCGAGAGCGCTGACGACGATCAGCTTTACTGGGTTGATCCGGAGCGGCGCGCGATCTTTCCGCTCGACGACTTCATCGTGTCGCGCTCCCTGGCCAAGACCGTAAGGTCCGACCGCTTCGAGGTCATCGTCGATCGCGATTTCGACGCGGTGATCGAAGCTTGCGCCGCTCCCGCGTTTCGACGCGAGCGGACCTGGATCAACGCCGAAATTCACAGGCTTTACCGCGAGTTGTTCGATATCGGCTTCGCACATACGGTCGAATGCCGCCTCGATGGGCGTCTCGTCGGAGGGCTCTACGGCGTCGCTCTCGGGAGCGCGTTTTTCGGGGAGAGCATGTTCCATCTGGAGCGCGACGCCTCAAAGGTCGCGCTCGTCCACCTGATGGGGCGACTACGGGCGGGCGGCTTCCAGCTGCTCGACACGCAATTCATTACGCCGCATCTCGCCTCGCTCGGCGCGATCGAGGTTTCACGCGAGGAATATCATCGCGCGCTCGAACAGGCGCTCCCGGAGAAGGCCAACTTCAACGTCTGGCCCAAGAACGCGCCCGTGAGCGGCGCTCAGGCGCTGGCCGCGCTTGCGGATTAGAAGGGAAACAGCGGGTTGCTCGCTGGAGGCGGCGCCGCAGCGGGGCTGGGCTGTTCGGCGCGCCGCTTCTTCTTCTTGCGCCCGCCCGCTGACGCGGCAGGATCTTCCGCTGGCGCAGGCGCCGCCTCAGGCTCGACGGGCGCCGGAGCGGCCTGATCTACGGGCCCGATCGGCTGATTTTCCATCGGCGGCGGCGCTGCCGGCTCGACTCTGCGCGAGCGGCGCTTCTTGCCGCTGGCGCCTTCAGGAGCAGTGGTCGCCTCGGCCTCGGCAGGCGGAGCCGCCGGCGCGGCCGCCTCGGCGGGCGGCGCGACCGTCTCCTTGCCGCCTTTGCAGTCGACCAGCCAGACGTCATAAACCGGATGTTCGACGCCGTGGAGACCGGGACTTGCGGCGAACATCCAGCCCGAGAAGACGCGCTTCGCCTCTTGTTTAGCGTCGGTCTTGACCGATTCGGGCTTGGGGTCGCCCCGGCGTTCCGGCTTGAGGATGAGTTCGTCCACCTCGACGAAGCTCGTCGTCTGCGGCGTTTCGGTCTGCGGTCGCGTGTTGCACACACGCGGCGTCACCTGAAGGGCGCCGAACTGCACGGTTTCGTCGATCGCGACGTCAAAATTGATGATGCGGCCAGTGGTTTTGTCGAGGCCGGCGAAGATCGCGGTCGGGTGCCGGATCGGCTCGGCTGACGCGGCGACCGCAAATAAAGCCCAAGCGCCGACAGCCGCTGGCGTCAGGGATAAGGGCAACTTCATCCGATCACCGCATGATTCTCCGCCCGCCTCAACAACAGGCCGGGGACGAAAGCAGGCAAGAAAGGCCTTTCCAAGGAGAGAGCCGCTCAGCCTTCGGGCCGCCAAGGGGCGTAGTCGCCGCCGGCGGGCGGCCGCTCGCCCAGCGCAAGCTGAGAGCCCGGCGGCCGATAGGCCTGCGGCGTTCCGGTCAAATTGGCCTGATGCGGAAGCTCCCAACCGCGCGGCCGATAGGTCTCATCCGTCGGCGGCGTATCCACCGTGTGGTGCAGCCAGCCATACCATCCGGGCGGCGTCGCCGAACCCTCGCAATAGCCGTTATAGATCACCCAGCGCCGTTCAAAGCCGAGCGCCGAATCGATCTTGCCGCCGCGCCGACGGTAATAAACATTGCCGAATTCATCTTCGCCGACGCGCTCGCCGTACAGCATCGTCCACAGGCCGGTGCTGAGCGTGGCGCGGTTCCACCAGGTGAAGAAGCGAACGATATAGGACATGTATTTGGCGTCCTCGATTTTGTGGCCCCTTATTGCGTCTGATGGCGCCAATGTCCAGCCTTGCCGCAATCCCGCAATGGCAGCCGCTCGCGCTTCCGCTTGCGACGCCCCCAGACGGAGTAGTGCATGTCCGCGACACTTTCGACCCAGTGCTGCGTCGTTGGCGGCGGCCCTGCCGGCTTGATGGCCGGATTTCTGCTCGCGCGCGCCGGCGTCGACGTCATCGTCCTCGAAAAACACGCTGACTTTCTGCGTGATTTTCGCGGCGACACGATTCACCCGTCGACGCTGCGCATCATGGACGAACTCGGCCTGCTCGATGAATTCCTGCGCCTTCCGCACCACAAGACCTATGAGCTTTCGGCCTGGATCGGCGAGCGTCAATACAAGGTCGCCGACTTTTCGAGCCTGCCCGGCGAAGGCAATTTCATCGCCTTCATGCCGCAATGGGATTTTCTCGATTTCATTGCTGAGCATGCGCGCGCGCTGCCGAATTTCCGCCTTCTCATGCAGACCGCTGGCGACGACCTCCTGTTTGACGGCGATCGCGTCTGCGGCGTTTCGGCGAATGGGCCAGAAGGAGAATTGAAGATCGAGGCCAAGCTCGTCATCGCCGCCGATGGGCGCAGCTCGCGGATGCGCGAGGACGCGAAGCTCCCCGTCGAGGATTTTGGCGCGCCGATGGACGTGCTGTGGTTCAAACTGCCGCGCAAGGACAGCGATCCCGACGAAAGCTTCGGCCGAATCGCGCCGGGGCGCATGCTCGCGATGATCGATCGCGGCGCCTATTGGCAATGCGGCTGCGTCATCCCCAAGGGCGACGCCGAAAAATTGCGCGAGAAAGGCATCGAGTCGTTTCGCGACTCCATCGCCGGCTTAACGCCCTTCCTTGCCGATCGCGTCAGCGCGCTTAAGGATTGGACCGACGTGAGCCTGCTGACCGTGCAGGTCAACCGCCTCAAGATTTGGAGCCGCCCCGGATTGCTGTGCATCGGCGACGCCGCGCACGCCATGTCGCCGGTTGGCGGCGTCGGCGTGAACCTGGCGATCCAGGACGCCGTCGCGGCCGCCAATCTCCTTGCCGCAAAGCTGCGCGACGATGCGCTAAGCGACGACGATCTCGCCGCCGTGCAGCGCCGGCGGGAGTTTCCGACCCGCGTGACGCAGGCCCTTCAGCTCGCCATCCAAAATCGCGTGGTGCGCAGCGTGCTCTCGGCGCAAAAACCCTTGGACGCGCCGCTGGCGCTGCGACTCCTTAGCGCCATACCGTTGCTGCGCAGATTGCCGGCGCGGCTCATCGGTCTCGGCGTGCGGCCCGAGCATATTGAAACGCCGTGATGCAATCCCTCTTGTCATTCCCGGCAGGCCGGCGGCCTGACCGGGAATCCAGAGCCGATCCAAGAACGCTGGCTTTACTCTGGATTCCCGATCGCGCTTCGCGCGTCGGGAATGACATCCTAACCGTTCAAACGACTGCTGTATGGCTGCGATCACTCGGCGTCGCGAATAAAGGCGCCGAAAGCGCGCGGGCCGTCGCCGGTCTCGGCTTTCCCGAGAACTTTCAGCGTCTGCGCGTCGAGCGCCCAGAGTTCGTTCGAGAACCAATTGGCGACATAGACTCGCGCGCCGTCGCCACTGACCGCAAGCCCTTCCGGATATTCGCCGACCTTCAGAGTTTGAAGCGGCGCCAAGGTCTCGGCGTCAAAGACGCTGACGCTGTCGGCATGCTGATTGGCGACGAAGATTCGGCCCTTGGCGAGCGCCACCGTGTAAGGCCGGCTGCCGCATTTGAGCGTCGCGACGACTTTGCGCGACGCGAGGTCGATGACGCTGAGGTCATCCGACTCCACGTTCGCCGAATAGGCGCGCGCGCCGGAAGCGTCGATCGTCACGCCGAAAGGATGCTTGCCGACCGCGATGGTCGCGACGCGAGAAAACGTCGCCGCGTCGATCATGGAAAGCGCATTGTCGTCGCGGTCGGCGACGATGATCGTCTTGCCGTCCGGCGTGACGGCGACGCCCGACGCCATTGCGCCGACGCCGACGCTGCGCTGCGCGCCATTCGCCAGATCAATCTCGACGAGGCGCCGGCCATAGAGATCGGCGACATAGACGCGCTTGCCGTCCGGGCTTGCGGCGACGCCGAGCGGCCCGCCGTCGACCGGAATGCGCTTCTCGATGGTGCGGGTCGCCGCGTCGATGACGGTGAGAAACTTGCCCTCGGGGCTGGTGATGAAGGCGCGCGCGCCGTCGCGCGACACCGCGACTCCCGCCGGCTTGCCGCCGATGGGCAGAGTCGCGACGGTCTGCATTTTGGAAAGATCGACAATCGAGAGGGCGTCGGCGCCTTGCGCGGTGACGAAAGCCTCGTCGGCGAGGGCGGGCGCGGAGAGAAGAAGGAGAGCGGCGAATAAGGCGCGCGGTCCCTTCTCCCGCTTGCGGGAGAAGGGACCGCGAAGCGGGGTCGGATGAGTGCCCTCACCCGTCACGCGTTCCGCGTGACACCCTCTCCCGCAAGCGGGAGAGGGAATTCGCGGCCACAGTTTCATCGCCCCTCCACCTTCGCCTTCAAGGCGGCGAGATAGGCGCGCTGCATCGCCGTGACCGCGGCGATGGCGACGTCGTCGTTCAATTCCGGCGGCGGGTTGTTGTTGGGATAGCCGCGGTAGAAGCGCGCCTTCCATTCGACCTGCGTCTTGCCGTCTTCGGCCGGCCGCAGCGTAATCAGCGCGGTGTAATTGGTCGCCGGCAGCCGCTTCACATCATCGCCTTCGCGATGCACGCCAAGCAGCATCCGTTCGGCGTCGCGCTTCGTCAGCAGTTCCTCAATGACGCCGCCGTCGGCCATGATCAGCCTGCGCCGCGCCTGATCGGGAACATCGTCGCCCGACGCTTCGACGCGGGCGACGCCCGGCAGCCAGTCGGCGTGAGCGAAGTCAGAGACGACCGCCCAGACTTTTTCGGGCGGCGCATCCACGATCGACGTCTCGACGACTTTCAGCGGCGACGCGCCATGCGCCGCGAATGCGATGACCGGGGCGAAGACGGAAAGCGCCGCCACCGCGCCGAGCAGTTGGCGGCGCGTGACGGCGATCGTGACCGGCGCTTTGCGCATGGCGCGGCGCTTACTTGCTCTCCGCCTTGGCCTTCAACGCGGCGAGGCCCGACTTGTAAATATCGCCCACCGCCTTCAGCCCCGCCTCGTCGGAAAGTTCCGGCGGCGGATCATTATTCATGAAGCCGCGATAAAACGCGCCCTTCCATTCGACGACGCTTTTGCCGCCCTCTTCCTTCACGCTGATCGTCGCAGCGTAGTTATTGACCGGCAGGACTTTCACGTCGACGGCGTCGATCTTGTAGCTCAGCGACTTGCCGTCGGCGTCATATTTGGTCAGCGTCTCGTCAATGACGCCGCCGTTCTTGAGGGTCAGCTTGCGCTTGGAGTCGACGGCGTTGCCGCCCGTCCCTTCGGTCTTTGCAATGCCGGGATGCCAGTTCCAATCCTGGAAATTGCCGACGATCTCCCAGACCTTCGCGGCCGGGGCGTCGATTTCGATCTTTTCGACGACCTTCTGGCGCGACGGGCCGTGCGCGAAGGCGGGACCGGCGAGCAGCCCGGCGGAAAACAGCGACAGGGCCGCAACGACACATGCGCGGCGCGCAAGCACAAACGTCATTAGGATCTCCCAGAAAGCCTGATCTTGGCCGCCAGTGTGAGCGGGCAGGCGCACATAAGGGCGCCTAAAGCGGCGGCGTCAAGAGTAGCGAAGAACTCGACCGCGTGGGCGCAGTCATCAGGTCGACGATGGCATAAAGGTCGTGTGCGCCACTTGCGCCCCAAGTCACGACCATCCATATACCATCCAGACGGATGGTAAGAGGATGGCGATGGCGGACCTACACAAATTACGCGAAAGGCCGCCGGAGGCCGAGAAAATCACGATCAATGTCGGATATGTCGATCTCGGCCATATCGATCTCTTGGTGCGCGAAGGCTTCTACTCCAACCGCACGGACTTCATCCGCACGGCGATTCGCAACCAGCTCGGCGCGCATGCAGACGCGGTCAAACAGTCCATCGTGCGCAACACGCTTGATCTCGGCCTGCGCCACTACAGCCGCGAAGACCTCGAGACCGTGAAGGCGGCCGGCCGCAGATTGCGCATCCATGTCCTGGGACTGGCGTCCATCGCCGAAGACGTAACGCCGGAACTCGCGCGCGAGACCATCGAATCCATCACCGTGCTCGGCGCGCTGCAAGCGAGTAAGTCCGTCAAGGCGGCGCTCCACGACCGCATCAGTTGACCTTCCCCATTCTCCCGCGAGGCGTAGACAAATGAAAAACCTCCTGACGAGCGCCTTCAACCGGGCGACGCAATTGACGCGCGAGCGAAATCTCGCGGAAGCGACGCGCGTGCTGATGGGCGCGCTGACGGCCGGCGGCGCTGCGACGCCAACGCCGCAGCCCGCCGCACATGCCGAGCCGCATCCCTCGACGTTTCGTCTGCGCCGCCCGCTCGGCGAGACGGTGGAGTTGCTGCGCCATGCCGGTCTTCCGGGCCTCAATCAAAGCGGCGCGCCGCTCGTCGGCCTGCGAAAAGCCCCCAACATCGACGTTCCGCCGGGCGCCGCCTATCTCTCGCGCAGCTATGTCGGCCCGGCCGGCGCACGCGACTATAAGGTCTATGCGCCCAATGGCGTTGGAGACGGCGAACGGCCTTTAATCGTGATGCTTCACGGCTGCTCGCAGAACCCCGACGATTTCGCCGTCGGCTCGCGCATGAATGAGCTGGCTGACGAACATGGTTTCATCGTCGCCTATCCGGCACAGTCGACCCAGGCCAATCAGATGGGCTGCTGGAACTGGTTCAACCCGGCGGATCAGACCCGCGAGAAGGGCGAGCCGAGCCTCATCGCCGGCCTGACCCGCGCCATCATGGCGGAATGGCGCGTCGATGAGTCGCGCGTCTATGTGGCGGGTTTGTCGGCCGGCGGCGCCATGGCGGCGACAATGGCCGCGACCTATCCGGAACTCTACGCCGCGGTCGGCATACATTCCGGTCTCGCGCATGGCTCGGCGAGCGACGTCGCCTCCGCCTTCGCGGCGATGGGCGGTAAATTCGAGCTCGGCGCGGCGCGCAGGTCGCTGTCTGACGACTACGTGCGGACGATCGTTTTCCACGGCGAAGCCGACCAGAAGGTGCATCCGACCAACGGCGAAACGATCATTGCAAAGGCTCGGCTCGATCTTGCCGATGCGATCGCCCGCGAAACGCGCGAGACCGGATCGGCGGGCGGGCGCAATTACAGCCGCACCGTCATCGCGGACGCGCGCGGCGTGCCGCAGCTGGAACATTGGGCTGTCGAGGAGCTCGGCCACGCCTGGTCGGGCGGCAATCCCGACGGCTCCTTCGCCGATCGCCATGGTCCCGAGGCCTCGCGCGAGATGGTGCGGTTTTTCCTGGCGGACGCGACGCCGTAGCGCAGGCGCTGTCACACGCCCGTCTTAGAGGCGCTGCATCTGCGCGCCATGGCCTATCTGCGCGCGCTCGCCTTCGTCCTCACGCTGGCGGGCGCTTTCATTTTCCTTGTTCCGCTCCAAGCGCTCGCGCGCCGGCGCGGCTGGCCGATTCAGCATGCGATCCAGATGCGCTTCTGCCGCGCGGTCTGCGCCGTCATCGGCATAAGGGTTGAGGCGCGCGGCGCCCTGCCCGCGACGGCGCCGCGCTTTGTCGTCGCCAACCATGTGTCATGGACCGACATCATCGCGCTCGCGAGCGTCTATCCGTTGGTCTTCCTAGCGAAGAGCGAAGTCGCAAGCTGGCCTGTGCTCGGACTGCTCGCGCGGCTGCAAGGCACGGTCTTCGTCGAACGCGGCGCGAGGCAGAATATTGCGCGCGTCAATGAGGCGCTCGCCGATGTGCTGCGCGCGGGCGGCGATCTCGTCGTCTTTCCCGAAGGCACGTCCAGCGACGGCGCGGCGGTCCTGCCCTTCCGCTCGGCGCATTTCGCGCCGCTGGAGGCGATGGCCGCGCGCGGCGAAGCGCCAACGCTCGCGCCTGTGGCGATCTCTTATTCAGACGGGTTGGAGAGGATAGATGTAGGCTGGTATGGCGACATGACCTTCCTGCCGCATCTGTGGCGATTGATGAAGCGCGGCCGCACGCGGTGTCGCATTGTCTTCGGCGAGGAAACTGAGACGAGCGGCAAGGACCGCAAGACGCTGGCGGCGGAGACGCGCGCGAGGGTGCGGGAGCTGCTCGTGTCGCATGGCCGCAACCGTGAATCGCCGAACTCCTCGTGCTTCGAGACGGTTGCTACGCAACCTCCTCAGCATGAGGCCTGACGAGACGTGGTGCACGAAACCCAACGCTGCTCAATAGTGCTTCGAGACAGCGGCTCCATTTGCGCAACCCAAGGCGCCTTATCCTGAGGAGCGCGCGCAGCGCACGTCTCGAAGGACAAGGGGCCGCTTTCACTGGCGCACTGTCATTCCCGGCAGGCCCTTCGCGCGTCGGGAATGACAGAGCGGCTAAGCGGCGCGGCGGTGCGGCGCGCCGCCGAAAAATTCCAGATAGCGCGCGTCGATCTCGGCGACTGGCATGACGACGAAAACATCCGTCGTGTTGAATTTGCGGTCGACGACCGCGCCATCGCCAAAACGCGCGCCGAGCCGCAGATAGCCTTTGATCAGCGGCGAGAGCGCGTCGCGCGCCTTGCGCGGATCGAACGCGTCGCGCGCCAGCATTCGCATCGGCGTGTGCAGCTCGTCTCGCGCGCTGACGCGCCACGTCTCTTCCGCCGGGGCGTAATGCGCCAGATAGCTCAAGGCCTGCGCGTGGGCGAGCGGATTGGCGCCGTGCAGGCTGGCGCAGCCGAACATCACGTCGATGTCATGCGCCCGCACATAGGCGAGAAGCCCGCGCCACAGGAGTTCAATGGTGCGCTTGCCGCGGTAGGGCGCGAGCACGCAGGAGCGCCCGAGTTCCAGCGCGCGCTTGCCGGCGTGACGGGCAAGGAGCGGCCCGACGTCATATTCGCTCTCGGAATAGAAGCCGCCGGCCTTCTTCGCCATGTCGTCGCGCATCAGCCGATAGGCGCCGACGATCTTCGGCCTGATCTTGCCGCGCCGCGTCTGCGCCGCGTGATCGATGACGATGAGATGATCGCAATATTTGTCGAAACGGTCGGCGTCGCGGCGGGTGAAGGCCGTGCGCGCATCGGGAATGGCGCCGCCTTCCTTGTAGAAGACGTCGTAACGCAGGCGCTGCGCCTTGCGCACTTCCCTCTTGCCGCGCGCGAGCCGCACTTCCAGCGCGCCGAGACGGCCGAGCGTTTCACTGAGCGTTTTCTTGGCCGCTTTCGGCTTTTTTGCATCCGCTTGCGGAAAATTGACGAGGGCGAAGATCGTCTGACCGAAATCCGCGTTGACCGTCCACATGTGCGACTCGCTCCGCTGCGATCTCCCCGCTTGAAGATCACGGGGAGGCGAAGCTTTTGTGACGCGAGAATTGCTGCTGTGACGCACCAGTTGCGGTTTACACTTGAACGTCTCGCTCCAGGAGTCCGAATGTTCAAATCTCATCTGATCTGCAGCGCGATCTGCGCTTTTGTTTTCGCAACGGTCGCGGCGCAGGCGGAGCCGCTCCCTTCGCTCGGCTGTTACGCGCGCGCCTATGACACGGCGCATCTTTCCGCTCATAAAAAGCAGATCGTCGACAAAGCGTGGCTGTCGATCGAGACGCGAAAAGACACGCCGCCCTATCCCTTTTCGGCGACGCTGCAATTTTCGACGAAGGGGCGCGCCAAGAGAACCTTTTCCACCTTCGGCCCTGCAAGGCGGACCGCGGCGCCCTCTTATGCAACGCGTCGCTTTCCGCCAAGGAAACCGACCGCTGCAAGGCCAAGAACGACGGCGTGCATCATTGCCGGATCGGCTACAGCGAGTCCGGCTCCTTCCGGATCGCCGCGCAGCCCGAGGGCGTGCTCGTGACTGTCGTCGAGCGGCTGGAAATGCCGGGGCCCGATGCGGGCGGGCGCTCCAGCTATCTCTATCTGAGCCCCGACAATGCGGAGAACCACGCCTTTCTGCTCCGGCACGCGGACGCGAAAGCCTGCAAGTAGCGGCGGAGGACAGTCCTCCTCGAGCGATGAGGAGCCATCTTCAGTATGCGCGTAAGAGCCGAGCCCGTTTCTGAAGGCGGGCAGTCCTCGTCCTTCGAGACGCCGCCTTCGGCGGCTCCTCAGGATGAGGACTGCTGGCGCACCGTGAGCTCAAGCGCAATGCGCAGTTAACCAAACGCAACGTCCACCCCCATGCCCTCACCCTGAGGAGCCTGCGATAGCAGGTGTCTCGAAGGGCGAGGGCTGATGCGCGCTGATGCAGCTCAAAAAGTCGCGCTTGCCGAATCTGCGCAGATGCCGGACGCTCGTTCCCGCCTGACTGGAGTTTTCCCCTTTATCCACTAACTTATCCACATGTTGTCGCTTTTTTAATTTTCATCACTATATCTTGACGTCGTCGCAGGACTCACGCAGTCTGGAGGCAACACGCAATGGCGACGCGGCGAACGATCTTTAAGACGTTCGGCGGCTCTCGGCGACAGCCGGACGTGAGCGTTGCTTTGCGTGGGCGTGATCCTCGTTTTCGGCGTGCTTTCAATCGCGGCGTATCCACCCGCCAGCGCGGGGCGCGCGTCTTTCGAGTTCAGAATTGGCAAGAAATTGCGTCGCGGGCCGGCGAACGGCTGCGTGCGGGCGGACGCCTGCGCTTTGAGGGGATGAGACGATGAAAATTGAGCGGCGCTACACCAAGGCGGGCGAATCTCCTTATGCGAACATTCCGTTCCGCACGACGAAGAGCGAGATCCGCAACCCCGACGGCTCGATTGTCTTTTCCCTCGACAATATCGACGTCCCCAACCAGTGGAGCCAGGTCGCGGCCGACGTTCTGGCGCAGAAATATTTCCGCAAGGCCGGCGTGCCGGCGCGCTTGAAGCGCGTCGAGGAGAATTCCGTCCCGTCCTTCCTGTGGCGCTCCGTCGCCGACACGGAAGCGCTCAACGAACTCCCCAAGGACCAGCGCAACGGCTCCGAAATCTCGGCCAAGCAGGTCTTCGACCGTCTCGCCGGCGCCTGGACCTATTGGGGCTGGAAGGGCGGCTATTTCGACGCCGAGGAAGACGCCCAGGCCTTCAGCGACGAGCTTCGCTACATGCTCGCCATGCAGATGGCGGCGCCCAATTCGCCGCAATGGTTCAACACCGGCCTGCACTGGGCCTACGGCGTCGATGGGCCGAGCCAGGGGCATTTCTATGTCGACTACGCCAACGGCAAGATGGTGAAGTCGAAATCGGCCTATGAGCATCCGCAGCCGCACGCCTGCTTCATCCAGTCGATCGCCGACGATCTCGTCAATGACGGCGGCATCATGGATCTCTGGGTGCGCGAGGCGCGGCTGTTCAAATACGGCTCCGGCACCGGCACCAATTTCTCCAAGCTGCGGGGCGAGAAGGAGAAGCTTTCGGGCGGCGGCTCGTCCTCTGGCCTGATGTCCTTCCTCAAGATCGGCGACCGCGCGGCGGGCGCGATCAAATCCGGCGGCACGACGCGGCGCGCGGCGAAAATGGTCGTCGTCGACATCGACCATCCCGACGTCGAAGCCTTCATCGATTGGAAGGTGAAGGAGGAAGAGAAAGTCGCTTCACTCGTCACCGGTTCGAAGATCGTCAAGAAGCATCTGAAGGCGATCATGCGCGCCTGCATGAATTGCGAAGGCCCCGGCGACGATTGCTTCAACCCCGAGATCAATCCGGCGCTGAAGCGCGAGATCAAGCTCGCGCGCAAAAACGACGTGCCGGACAATTACATCAAGCGCGTCATCCAATTCGCCAAGCAGGGCTACAAGGACATTCACTTCGACACCTATGACACGGACTGGGACAGCGAAGCCTATCTCACCGTCTCGGGTCAGAACTCCAACAACTCCGTGCGCGTTACGGACGCGTTCCTGCAGGCGGTCGAGAAGGACGACGACTGGTCCCTCATCAAGCGCCTCGACGGCAAGACGGCGAAGACGCTGAAAGCCCGCGATCTGTGGGAGAAGATCGGCTACGCCGCCTGGGCGTCCGCCGATCCGGGAATCCAGTTCCACACGACGATCAACGACTGGCACACCTGCCCGGCGGGCGGCCCCATCCGCGCGTCCAATCCGTGCTCGGAATATATGTTCCTCGACGACACGGCGTGTAACCTTGCGTCTCTAAACCTGCTTCAGTTCCGTGATCTCGAGACCAAGCGCATCGACGTCGATTCCTACGAGCACGCCGTGCGGCTGTGGACCGTCGTGCTCGAAATCTCGGTGCTGATGGCGCAGTTTCCCTCAAAGGAAATCGCGCAGCTGTCCTACGACTACCGCACGCTGGGCCTCGGCTTCGCCAATGTCGGCGGCCTGTTGATGTCGTCTGGCGTCGCCTATGACAGCGACGCCGGCCGCGCCATCGCCGGCGCGCTGTCGGCGATCATGACAGGCGTCTGCTACGCGACCTCCGCCGAAATGGCCAAGGAGCGCGGCCCCTTCGCGCGCTTCATGGAGAATCGCGAAGCGATGCTGCGGGTCATCCGCAATCATCGCCGCGCCGCGCATGGCGAACGCGTCGGTTATGAGCAGCTCGCGATCACGCCGGTGCCGCTCGACGTCGCCTCCTGCCCCGATCAGCTCTTGGTCGAGCGCGCCGGCGCCGCCTGGGACAAGGCGCTCGCGCAAGGCGAGCTCTACGGCTATCGCAATGCGCAAGTCACCGTCGTCGCGCCGACCGGCACCATCGGCCTGGTGATGGACTGCGACACCACCGGCATCGAGCCCGATTTCGCGCTCGTCAAATTCAAGAAGCTCGCGGGCGGCGGCTATCTCAAGATCGTCAACCGCGCCGTGCCGGAAGGGCTGCGCTCGCTCGGCTATCGCGAGAGCGACATCGCCGAGATCGAGGCCTATGCCGTCGGCCACGCCTCGCTCTCCAACGCGCCCGCGATCAACACCACGAGCCTGCGGGCGAAGGGTTTCACCGACGAGAAGATCGCGGCGGTGGAAGGAGCGCTGCGCAGCGCCTTCGACATCAAATTCGTCTTCAACAAATGGACGCTCGGGCAGGACTTTCTCACCGGCGTGTTGAAAGTCCCAGCGGCCGCGCTCGACGACAAGAACTTCGATCTGCTGACGCATCTGGGGTTCTCGCGCGCCGACATCGACGCCGCGAATGTGCATATCTGCGGCGCGATGACCCTGGAAGGCGCGCCGCATTTGAAGCGCGAGCATTATCCGGTGTTCGACTGCGCCAATCCCTGCGGGCGCACCGGCAAGCGCTATCTTCTGGTCGACTCGCATATCCGCATGATGGCGGCGGCGCAGCCCTTCATCTCGGGCGCGATCAGCAAGACCATCAACATGCCCAATGACGCGTCGATCGAGGATTGCGAACAGGCCTATCTGCTGTCCTGGCGTCTCGGGCTCAAGGCCAACGCGCTCTATCGCGACGGCTCCAAGCTCTCGCAGCCGCTCTCGGCGCAGCTCATCGCCGGCGACGACGACATCGACGCGATGGACGTCGTCGAGGAACTCGTGACCGCCAATATGCCGGCGCGCGCCGCGGCCATCGCCGAACGCATCGTCGAGCGCGTCGTGCATCAGGTGATCCGCGAGCGCGAAAAGCTGCCGAACCGGCGCAAGAGCTACATTCAGAAGGCGACGGTCGGCGGCCACAAGGTCTATCTGCACACGGGCGAATATGAAGACGGGCGCTTAGGCGAAATCTTCATCGACATGCATAAGGAAGGCGCGGCCTTCCGAAGCCTGATGAATAATTTCGCCATCGCGATTTCGCTCGGCCTGCAATATGGCGTGCCGCTCGAGGAATATGTCGACGCCTTCACCTTCACCCGCTTCGAGCCCGCGGGTCCGGTGCAGGGCAATGACGCGATCAAATATGCGACCTCGATCCTCGACTATGTGTTCCGCGAGCTTGCCGTCTCCTATCTCGGCCGCAACGATCTCGCGCATGTCTCGCCCGAAGACGTCGGCCATGACGTGCTCGGCAAGGGCCAGCATGAGGGCAAGGCGCCCGAGACGAATTCCGTAGTCTCGCGCGGTCTCTTACGCTCCAAGACCGACAGGCTGATGGTGGTGCAGGGCGGCGGGGCGGTCGCTTTACGCGAGACGCCGGACGCGGCGCATGAGGCGGACGATCCGACCTCGACGCTCGGCTGGACCGAGCCGACGAAGACTGTCACCGGCGTCGCCGAAAAACGCGCCGAAGCGCGCATGAAAGGCTATGTCGGCGAGGCCTGTCCCGAGTGCGCGAATTTTACGCTGGTGAGGAACGGCACGTGTCTGAAGTGCGAGACGTGTGGGGCGACGACGGGGTGTTCGTGATTCGTCCTCAGCGTCACAGCGGTTATTAATCGGCCGCCAATGACGCGGAACGGAAAGGCGAATTGCGCGCTAATGGCACGGCAAAAAATCGAAAAACTCGGATGGGCGTTCATGGCGAGCGGCCTTGGCGTCCTTTTGCAAACCTTCCATATGATGCAACGTTCAGATGCGTGGTCGTTAGTGGGCGTTTTTCTTTTTGCGTTTGTGATCGGTTGTTTAGTCGGTGCCCGCGAGCTGGATAAATGGATCGATGCGCTGAACGCCAAACCAAATTAACGCGACTCGTCTTGGCTGGATTGCCCAAGTTTAATTGTCACGCCTCTTCGAGGCGCAGTCCTCGTCCTTCGAGGCGCGCCTGCGGCGCTCCTCAGGATGAGGACTGCTTCTGGTGCCTCGAGGGTGAGATCGGAACGCGCGGTCACAATCGGGACGTTCACGCGACGTTGCGCAACATAAGGCGCCTCATCCCTGTAACTTAAACCGTGCGGGATCGGCTAGCATTGCCGCTGCGGTGGCGGACGGGACGCCGGCTCGAAGCACGAGGGGCAACAGTCGGCCACCAGCTTTTCCCCTCCCAACAATTTTCCCTGCCCGTGGCCTCTTGAAGACCGGGCGCGCCGCTCTGTTTAATCAAGAGCGCGGCCGCGCGCGAAATCGCCGCGCAGGAGCAAAAACATGGACGCGAAGAGAGCCACCACCCCCGAAGAACGCCATGAGCTGCGCGAGGTCGTCGGCCTGTTCGACACCGTCGACACGCTGCAGTCGGCGATCGACGATCTTCTCACTGGCGGTTTCGACCGCTCGGAGATCAGCCTACTCGCCGAAGAGGACACAGTGCGCCAAAAGCTCGGCGACACGGATGTGAGCGCCGACGCGCTTGAAGACAGTCCCAGAGCGCCGCGCACGCCATACATCGACAGCGAGTCGCTCAATATCGGCAAGGCCTCGATCGTCGGCGTGCTGTTCTACGTCGGCGTCTTCATTGGCGCGGGAGTCGCCCTTGCCTGGGCGCTGTCGCTGACGAGCGCCATCGCGGTTGGACTTTTGACCGGCGGCGCAGCCGGGGTTTTGGGCCTGCTGGTTTCCAAGCTCGTCGGCGACCGTCAGACCAAATGGGCGCAGTCGCAATTGAAGCATGGCGGACTGCTGCTTTGGGCTCGCGTCTGGAACGAGGAGCGAGAGCGCGCGGCGATGGAAATCATGCAGCGCCACGGCGGCCGCGACGTTCATGCGCATGTGGGGGCATAAGCGCAACCGTCGGTTGTCAACAGCTCGGATCGCTTCTAGCATCGCCTTGTAAGGCCCGCGGCGGATCGGCGGCGGGCGGGTTCCGTGCGTGTCGCCATGCGTGTCGCTGTGCGTGTCCTGGCGGTTTTTATCGTTTTTTGCTTTGGGGTCGTTGCGGCGCAGTCGGCCTTCGCTGGCGCGTGGCTCATGCCGCCCGGAGAGGGACAGGCGATCGTCACCACGACCTTCGCCGACGCGCGCAAAGCCTATGACGCCAGCGGCCGACTGATCCAGACGCCCTCCTATCGCAAGTTCGAGACGCGCCTATACGTCGAGCACGGCCTCTTTGATTGGCTGACGATCGTCGCCGAAGGCGGCTATATGAATTTCTCCGGCGCGGCCGGGCCTTACGACCACCTCAACCTGCTCGTCGAGGAAGCCAAGGCCGGCCTGCCGCTCTAGCTCCAGGGACCGGCGGGCGCGCGCTATGACGGTCTCGGATTGGGCGCGCTCGGCGCCCGCACGCTGCTCTTCACCTGGGGCGATTACATCGTCTCGCTGCAGGCGGGGGTGCGGGCCGCCTCGCCGGCGGCGCGGCGGTTCCTCGATATGCGCGATCCCGTGCAGGCCGACCTGCGGCTGCTCGTCGGACGGCCCTTCGAGCTTTTCGGCTTTCCCGCCTTTGTCGACGCCCAGCTGGGTTATCGGTCGCGCGGACAGAATGGCGACGAGATCCGTGCCGACCTCACCGCTGGGCTACGACCCCTGCCCCCGATCCTGCTTCTCGCCCAAAGCTTCTCCGGCTTTGCGCCGAGAGGCGGCCCGGCGGGCGTCGTCGCCGCGCAGAAATTTCAGTTGAGCGCGGTCTACGACATAACCGCGTCGCTTTCGTTGCAGATCGGCGCGATCGCCGCGCTTGGCGGCGTCAACTCGCCTGCCGAGCGCGGCCTGATCAGCGCATTCTGGTGGCGATATTAGTTGGCGACCTGCTCTACCCTGACATGCGCGACGCCCGCCGATCTAAAGCCGAGGCTGTCGGCGGCCGCGACGGAAACGTCGATCACCCGCCCGCGCGTGAAAGGCCCGCGATCATTCACCGTGACGACGATCGAACGATTATTATGCAAATTGGTCACCCGCACCTTCGATCCGAAGGGCAATGTCCGATGGGCCGCCGTAAGGGCGCCGACATGCGCGCCGCTCGCCGTGCGCCCCCTGTGCGCGTAATAGGACGCTTGGCCAACCCACTCGCCCGCTTGCGTCGCCGTCGGAGCGAGCAGGCTCGCGGCGAAAAGGGCCAGAACTCCGGACATAACTCTTTTCACAACATTCTCCTTTGCAAGGGTCGCAAGCGACTCCGCGGATCTCTGGCCAATATAAATCGCTCGTGACCAAACAATGGCGAGCTTAGAAGCGTCACGCCGCCATCCGCGGAACACTTAAGAGAATGATGGAACCGCGCTTAAACCTACATTGTTCCATTACTGCTTATTATTGTCTTTGATCGTCATGACCGCTTTGCATAAACTTGTCTTTTTGGCTTGCGACATAAGCGCAACACTCCAGGACTATTTTTATCAGGAAGCTCCTTCCCCTGCTCGAGCGTAGAGCGCAGCACTTCTTGAAGTGCGTGCGCCCCGCGCGATTTAGTGACGTTGGGCGGGGTTGGCGGCGAATATTCAGCGCGCCAGGACCGCGCATGAAATTTTCGCCCGCCAGCGCAAACACGTTGAGACCACGATCAGGAGCTGGAAATGTCTCAATCGGTCAAAACGGCGGTCGCGACGGCCGCGTTGGTTTTCGGGTTGCTGGCGCATACGGACATCGCTGAGGCGCAAAGGGGCGGCTTTGGCGGCCGAGGCGGAGGGTTCGGCGGCGGCGGTTTCGGCGGGTTCAGGGGCGGCGGCTTCGGCGGCGGACTTGGCGGCGGACTTGGCGGCTTCAGGGGCGGTGGTTTCGGCGGCGGTTTCCGTGGCGCGGTTCTGCCCGGCGGCGGCTTTAGAGGCGGCTGGGGCGGCGGCGGCTGGCGCGGGCCCGGCTGGGGCGGCGGCTGGCGCGGCGCGGGCTGGGGCGGCGGCTGGCGCGGCGGCGGCTGGGGCAGGCCTGTGGTCGGCGGTTGGGGTGGCGGCTGGGGCTGGCGACGCCCCTGGGCGCGTTCATATTGGCCGTGGTATGGCGCGGGCCTGATCGGAGCCGGGTACGGCTTGGGTTGGGGTTCGTCCTATTATTCCGACATCGGCTACAGCGGCTGCTATCAGCTTCGCAACGTGTGGACCAATTGGGGCTGGCGACCCCAGTGGGTGAACGTCTGCTACAGCGGCTGGGGCGGCGGTTGGGGCGGCTGGAACACCGGCTGGGGCTGGTAGCGCCGATCGCTTCGCGTCAGCATTTTGAGACACGCGCCCTCCCGGTCTGGGAGGGCGTTTTTTCATCGGAGAGGAGCTGGATATGTCTAAAGCAATTAAAGCGGCGGCCGCGACCGGCGCTCTGCTCATTGGCTTAATCGCTCATTCCGGCGCCGCGCAGGCGCAGCGATGGGACGGATGGCATGGCTTCGGCTGGGGCGGCGGCGGCTTCCGCGGCGCGGTGCTGCCCGGCGTCCACTGGGCCGGCCGTTGGGGCGGCCGCGCCGGCCCGGGCCGGCCGGTGGGCTGGGGCGAGCCTTGGGGCTGGAGCTATTACCGCACAGACCTGCCCGCCTATTCGCCGGGATACGGCGCGGGCGTTGGTTGGGGCGAGGTCTGGCCCAGCTACGCCAACGCCGGATATGGCGACTGCTATCAGATCCGCAGAGTGTGGACCCATTGGGGCTGGCGACGCCAATGGATGAACGTCTGCCCGGGCTGGGGCGGCGACGGCGGTTGGGGCTGGTAAGCTCTTCCAATTTTCCGGGAGGCCTTTTGCATTGGCCGCCTGCCCGGCAGCCCGAGCGGTTGCGGCGACGCTGATAATAGCTAGATTGCGGGCTTCGTCACTCGCGAGGCCACCTCATGCCGCATCATGCGCGCGTCATCATCATTGGCTCCGGCCCGGCCGGCTATACGGCGGCGATCTACGCCGCCCGTGCGTTGCTCGAGCCGGTGCTCATCGCCGGTTTCGAGCAGGGCGGTCAGCTCATGATCACGACGGAGGTGGAGAACTACCCCGGTTTCGCCGAGCCGATCCAAGGGCCCTGGCTCATGGAGCAGATGCGCCTGCAGGCCGAACATGTCGGCACGAAGCTCATCTCAGATCATATCGTCGAAGCGCATCTCGACGAGCGGCCGTTCAGGCTCACCGGAGATTCGGGCAAGTCATACACCTGCGACTCGCTCATCATCGCCACCGGCGCCAAGGCGAAATGGCTCGGCCTGCCGAGCGAGGAAAGGTTCAAGGGTTTTGGCGTCTCCGCCTGCGCGACTTGCGACGGGTTTTTCTTTCGCGGCAAGAAAGTACTTGTCGTCGGCGGCGGCAACAGCGCGGTCGAGGAAGCGCTGTATCTTTCAAATCTCGCGTCGCAAGTGACGATCATCCACCGCCGCGACGAATTCCGCAGCGAGCGCGTATTGGTGAAGCGTCTGCTCGCGCAGGAGAATGTCTCGATTCTCTTCAATCACGTGATTGATGAGATCGTCGGCGACGAGAACCCGCTGAGCGTCACCGGCGCGCGCGTCAAGAATGTCGCGACCGGCGCGATCCACACGCTCGCGGCGGACGGCGTCTTCGTCGCCATCGGCCATTCTCCGGCTTCCGAACTGTTCCGTGGCCAATTGACGATCAAACCGTCGGGCTACATCGCCGTCGAGCCAGGAACGACGCGCACCAGCATGCCGGGCGTCTACGCCGCAGGCGACGTCGCCGACGAAGTCTATCGTCAGGCGGTGACAGCGGCGGGCCTCGGCTGCATGGCGGCGCTTGAAGTCGAGAAATTTCTCCTCGATGCGCCGACGTCGGCGGTCAAGGAAATCGCCTGAGATATTGTCGCAATGGGCGTTTGCACTCCCCTCCCCCCGCTTGCGGCGGGGAGGGGCTAGGGGTGGGGGGTCGCGCAATGAACGATAAAACAGATCGTTCAGACCCTCGAACGCCCCCCGCGCGAAAATTGCGCCGCGACGCGACGCCGGCCGAACGGCGGCTCTGGACACAGCTCCGACAACTTGAAATCAAAAATGTTCATTTCCGCCCACAAGCGCCGATCGGCCCCTATTTCGCGGATTTCGCATGTCATCGCACGCGCATCGTCGTCGAGCTAGACGGCGAGCAGCATGGCTTTGACGCTGAAGCGCTGCGCGATGAAAAGCGCACGCGATTTCTTGAGAAAAGCGGCTACCGCGTGCTGCGATTTTGGAATCATGAGATTTTGCGCAATCTTGAAAGCGTTGTGGACACGATCTGCGCCGCGCTCTACCAAACGGGAGAGCGCGCAGAGAAAAAGTGGAGTCCGGTTTTTCGCGTAAAGCGCGCTCTAAACGTTTGGAATCGATCACGTCATCTGCATTTGGGCGCTTCCGCCCAAATGCAGCGTGATCGAGCCCCCCACCCCTAGCCCCTCCCCGCCGCAAGCGGGGGGAGGGGAACGAAGCGCAAGCTGATCCAACGTAATGTCTGATCTCCTTCTCGAACTCTTCTCCGAAGAAATTCCGGCGCGCATGCAGCGGCAGGCGGCTGACGATCTGAAGCGGCTCGTCACCAACGCGCTGGTCGATCGCGGCCTGACCTATGAGGGCGCCGTCGCCTACGTCACGCCGCGCCGTCTCGCGCTGCAAGTGGTCGGCCTGCCTTCGCGCCAGCCCGACATCCGCGAAGAGCGCAAAGGCCCGCGCGTCGGCGCGCCGGAGGCGGCGGTCGCCGGCTTCCTGAAGAGCGCCGGACTCGCCTCGCTCGATCAGGCGACGATCGCGAAGGACAAGAAGGGCGCCGAGTTTTATCTCGCCGTCATCGAGCGCGCCGGCGCCGAGACGATCGACGTTCTGGCTGAGATTCTGCCGGCGATCATCAAGAGCTTTCCCTGGCCGAAATCGATGCGCTGGGGCGCGGCGTCCGAGCGGGGCGATTCACTGCGCTGGGTGCGCCCCCTCCATTCCATCGTGGCTACTTTCGGACCGGAGACTGAATCTCCCGATATCGTCCGCTTCGAGGTCGACGGAATCGCGTCTAGCAATGTGACCCACGGCCATCGTTTCCTGGCGCCGCAGCCCATTCGCGTGAAGCGCTTCGAGGATTATGCGCTCTCGCTCGAGCGCGCCAAAGTCGTCATCGATCCGGCGCGCCGGCGCGACATCATTTTGCATGACGCGAAGGATCTCGCCTTCGCGCAGGGGTTGGAGCTCGTCGAAGACGCCGGCCTTCTCGAAGAAGTCGCGGGACTCGTCGAATGGCCGGTGACGCTTTTGGGCGCATTCGACGAGAGTTTCCTTTCGATTCCACCGGAAGTCATTCGGGCGACGATCCGCGTGAACCAGAAATGTTTCGTGTTGCGCAACCACCCTCCCCTTGAGGGGGAGGGTCGCGCCGAAGGCGCGGGGTGGGGTGACACCCCCTCCCGGCAGGCTTCGCCTGCCGACCTCCCCCCTCAAGGGGGAGGTGAACTCGCGCCTCGCTTCATCCTCGTCTCGAATATCGAAGCCTCGGACGGCGGCGCGACGGTCGTCGCCGGCAATGAGCGCGTCATCGCCGCGCGTCTCTCGGACGCGAAATTCTTCTATGAGACTGATCTCAAAACGAAGCTTGAAGACCGACTGCCAAAGCTGGACGCCATCGTCTTTCACGAAAAGCTGGGGACGCAGGGCGAGCGCGTGAAGCGCATCGCGGCGCTGGCGAAAGAGCTGGCGCCGATCGTCGGCGCCGACGCCTTTCTCGCCGCGCGCGCGGCGACGCTCTGCAAGGCCGATCTCGTTTCCGAAATGGTCGGCGAGTTCCCCGAACTGCAGGGGCTGATGGGCCGCTACTACGCCGCTGCGCAGGGCGAAGACGCCAGCGTCGCCGCGGCGATTGAGGAACATTACAAGCCGCAGGGGCCGGGCGACCGTATCCCGACCGATCCGACATCGATCGCGGTGGCGCTCGCCGACAAGCTCGACACGCTCGTTGGTTTCTGGGCGATCGATGAAAAGCCTACGGGCAGCAAGGACCCCTACGCGCTTCGCCGCGCGGCGTTGGGCGTAATCAGGATCGTGCTGGAAAATGGATTGCGACTAAGCCTCGTAAAGGCTGCCGAACTAGACACTGAAGTATGGTTTGACGCCAAGACCGAGTTTCGAAAGTGGGTTGAGCGTGAAATTGCGCGCTTGTGGGAGGATCACCAAAAGCACCACACACTTTTGGGGGCGAACCTTGAAGCGGTTCTTGATCGCGCGCCTCAAGTCCGACAAGCCTTCAAAAGTGAAATCGGTAAGAGAGACAATACAGATAACGGGTTGCCGCTAGTTCCAGCCCAAGAATTTTTTCGTTTCGAGGCTCCTCGCGTTATTCGGCGAAATGCAATCGACCTCCTCGAATTTTTCGTCGATCGCCTGAAGGTCTACTTGCGCGACAAGGGGGCCAGACACGATCTGATAGATGCGGCGCTCGGGGCTGTTCCGGAGACGGAAGCCCCTAGCCCCTCCCCGCAAGGGGGAGGGGAAGCGCCGCTACAGGACGACCTGCTCATGATCACCCGCAAAGTCGAAGCGCTCGACACATTCCTCTCAACCGACGACGGCAAGAATCTGCTCGCCGGCTATAAGCGCGCCAGCAACATTCTGAAGGCCGAAGAGAAGAAGGACGGGCCGGACGCCTATGCGCATCGCCATGCGCCGAACCTGCGCATCGAGCCGCAGGAGCATAAGCTTGCCGCCGCCATCGCTCGCGCGCGCGAAGAGACCGCCGAACATCTTTCGAAGGAAGATTTCGCCGGCGCCATGCGCGCGCTGTCAAAACTTCGCGAGCCGGTCGACGTCTTCTTCGACGATGTGACGGTCAACGCCGACAACGCCGATCTGCGCTTGAACCGGTTGCGGCTTCTTGCCGAACTGCGCCGCGTGATGATGGGCGTCGCCGATTTCGGCAAGATCGCCGGCGAAAGCGCAACCGCTTAACCGCTAGCCGGGGCAGGCGCTGCAACCCAGCATGCAGGAGATCTGCGCAAAGGGATCATCCGGCGGGTTGGGAACCTGCGCGCAAGCATTGACGCAATCATGGCAAGCGTCGCGCAGGCCAGCCTTTCCCGCCTCAAGCAAGATCGGCGTCACCTTCCGCATGATGGACAGCAACGCGGTCTCCATCCCCTTGAAGAAGGCGGCGAAGGCCTGACCTTCGGGCGAACTCGGATCCTTCATGCGCAGGCGGACATGCGGATAGCTGTCCGCGCCGCACTTCGCATCTCCCAAAACTTCGACGTTTTCGACAAGCGCGATGGGCACGTTAATCCAGACATCCCGCGCGACATCCAGAGCGAACAGAATGGAGTTCTTGTCTGCGCCCGGCTTTGAGACGCCGACAACGGTCAGCGGGAGCAGACAGGCGTCACCGCTCTGGCGTTCCAGGAATTCCGAGGGCGAATAGACGTTCGTGCGGTTGGTCGCCATGATATCCTCCACTAGAAATCAATGAATGCTGACTGAGCTTACTCATACTTAGAGCGCCGGAATGGCGCGTCGCGAAGGATGAGCGAAACGAACTGCTACGCGCCGTTGCCGGTGAAATTGCGCGGCGCGGGCGAGATGATCTTCGCCGAACCGCCGCCGATCTCCAGCACCGACAATCCGCGTTCATTGCCGCCGTCCGGCTTGAAGCGGAAGACGCCGTCGGCGCCGTTGAAGCCGGAAGGATTGGTCAGCACGCTTTCCGAATAGCGTTGCGACCCTTGCGAGCGCGACAGCGCGATGGCGAGCGACACCGCGTCATAGGCGAGCGTCGCGACGCGCGCCGGGTCGGAGCCGTATTTGGCCTTGTAGCGCTGCGCGAAAGCGTTGAAGCCGGCGTTCTCCGGCGCCGTGAACCAGGCGCCCTGCAGCGCCGGCAGGCTCAGCGTCCGCGCGTCGTTCCACAGGCCGGTCCCGAAAATCTGCACCTTCTTGGAGTCGATGCCGTTCGCCACGAGTTCCTTCGACACGGCCTGCATCTGCTCGGCCTGCTCGGGAATGAACAGCGCGTCGAACTGATCACGCGCGGCGGCCAAACGCTTCACAGACTCGCCGGGCGCGCCGGGCTTGTATCGCTCGATGACCGGCACGCGGATGCCGTACGTCGCAGCGCTTTGCTGGAACTGCGCCATCGCCAGCGTGCCATAGTCGTTTTCCGGCACCAGCGCCGCGATCGACTTCTTGCCGTGCTGCGACGCGAAGCTGACGCCGCGGTCGACATAGCCCTCAACCGGGAAGGACAGCAGATAGCTGCCGCGGCCCGCGGCCGAGGAGTCCGTCGAGAACGCGATCATCGGCTTATTGGCGGAACGCGCGACGCGGCTCGCCTCCTTGACGCCGGCGCCAAACACCGGCCCCAAAATGACTTCGGCGCCCTCGTTGATCGCCGCCTGAGTCGCCGCGGCGGCGCCCGACGGCGTCGAGCGATCGTCCTTGACGAGGATTGTCACGTCATTGGCGCCGCTGTCGGCATAGGCGAGCTTTGCGGCGTTGAGAAGCGACGCGCCGACCGACGACGGACCCGAGGGGCCCGTCAGCGGCACGATCAGCGCGATTTTCACCGCGCCTGTTCCGATCGTCTCGCCCTCTGCGGGCCCAGTCTGGGTCGCGCCGCTGAGCTTGAGATCGCGCGCACCAGGGGCCCACGGCCCGCTCGTGGGACTACAGGCGGCGAGCGTGGCCGCAAGGCCGACGAGCGCAGCGCGCATCGTCACGGCCCCGCGCGTGAACGCGCCGGCGCGCGAGCGAGAAGACAATGTCGACATGAAAACCCCCTGCGGCGCCGAGGGCTCTCGCCATGGCGCGGCTATTCCGCGCTAAGGGTCCGAGTCCCTAGCCGAAAGTCAATAGACGGTCCATTTGGAGGAATTGCGGCTGGCGCGCAGTTGGCGCTTGTCCTCTTAAACGAACATCTAATATCTTAAAACGAACGAAGATCGGCGACGCGCATGACCATCGAGGCCATTTCTCCGCCTGCTGCGAGCTACACCGCCTTTGGCCTGCGGGCCGAAGCCGAGAGAATCGAGCCGGGACTGCACCTCGTCGCGACTCCGATCGGCAATCTCAAGGATGTTTCGTTTCGCGCGCTCTCGACTCTCGCCGCAGCGGATGCGGTGGTCGCCGAGGACACAAGGGTCACCAAGACGCTCCTCGCCCATTACGGGATTTCGACGCCGCTCGTCGCCTATCACGAGCACAACGCCAGAGTGATCCGCCCCCACCTGCTGGCGCGCCTCGAGGCGGGGGCGAAGCTCGCGCTCGTGTCCGACGCGGGCACCCCGCTCGTCTCCGACCCCGGCTTCAGGCTCGTCCAGGAGGCGCTCGAGAAAGGCGTGCATGTGACGTCGGTGCCCGGCCCTTCCGCCGTGCTGGCGGCGCTGGTCGTCGCCGGATTGCCGACCGATCGCTTCTTCTTCGAAGGCTTTCTCCCCCACAAGAGCGGACCGCGGCGCGCAAGGCTCGCGGAACTCGCGCCGATTCCCGGAACGCTGGTGTTTTTCGAAAGCCCGCGCCGGCTGGCCGAAACGCTCGCCGATTGCGCCGCGATTCTCGGCAAGCGCAATGCGGCGATCGCCCGCGAACTGACCAAGATGTTCGAATCGGTGCGGCGCGGGGCGCTCGATGAACTCGCGGCGACTCTCGCCGAAGAGGAGCCGCCGAGGGGCGAGATCGTGCTGCTCGTCGCCCCGCCCGGCGCCGATGCGGCGCTGACCGCGGCCGCCGATCTCGACGCCAAAATCGAAGAGGCGCTCACGGCGCATTCGGTGAAGGATGCCGCGAGCGTTGTGTCCGCCGCGACTGGCCAGCCGCGCCGACAGGTTTACGCGCGGGCGCTGGAGCTGGCGGCGGGACGGGGGAAGTGAGATGAGCTTGCGCCCCCTCCCCAACCCCCCCCGCTTCGCGGGAGAGGGAGTCCGACTCGGGTCCCTGCAATGAAACCGCACGATCTGCGTCGTTAGGGTCCCCTCTCCCGCGCAGCGGGGGAGGGACAGGGAGGGGGCATAGTGATCGCGCCCGTTTCATTGTGAGCGAGACAAAGGACGACGCCCGCCGCGCCGCCTATGTCTATGGCCTTCGCGCCGAGACGGCGGCGACGCTGTGGCTGCGGGCGCGGCTCTATCAAATTCTGGCGCGCAATTTTCGCGCACATGGCGGCGAAATCGACATTGTCGCGAAGCGCGGCCGCACGATCGTTTTCGTCGAAGTGAAGGCGCGCGCCGATCTCGAGGACGCGGCCATCGCCATCACGCCGCAAAAACACCGCCGCTTCTCGCACGCCGTGGGTCGCTGGCTCGCCGCGAATCCTTGGGCGTTGAATTATACGCTGCGCGCCGACGCGATTTTTCTCGCGCCGGGCAGGCTGCCGCGCCATCTCGAAAACGCCTTCGAGCTGCGCATCGGGTGACGCCTCACGCGGTCTGAATAAACCGTCGCTCGGCGCCGTCCAGCGCCACCGCCGTCAAGACCCCGGTCTTGAACGCATGCGTGTCGAGATTGATCCGGTTCGGCAAATCCTCGACGTTGTTATGCGGCGTGTGCCCATGCACGATCACCTTTCCGAAGGACTCGCCGCAGTCGAGAAACCCCTCGCGGATGTTCATCAGATCGTGGGGAGCCTGCAAATGCAGCGGCGCGCTGCGCCGCACGCCCGCGTGGCAGAAGAAATAGCCGCCATATTCCGCCCAAAGCCGCGTTTCTTCGATGAAGCGGCGATGTTCATCCGGGAAATGCGCGAGAAATTTCACGCGCACCTGTGAGGCTCCGCCTTTCGCCACCTCCTCGCCGGCGTCGACGCCATAGGAGTGCAGCGTCATTAGCGCGCCGCTGCCGACCCAATCATCGAGCGCCGCCGCATCATTGATGAAGCTCAGCATCGTTTCCTCATGGTTGCCGCGCAGGGTCACGACGGGCGTCGGAAAATCCCCGGTGGACAAACGTTTCAAAACGCCATTCGAGCCAAGTCCGTGGTCGACGTAATCTCCGACGAACACGGTGACCGCCTGTTCGCAGCGGCGCGCCGCGAGATCTTCGGCGATCGCTTCGGCGAGAACGTGCAGAAGATCGGCGCGGCCGTGAACGTCGCCGATCGCATAGATGCGCATGCCGGGCGGCGCCTCGGCGGTCGTCAAAGCTGAGGGGAACCAACGCGTCGTCATGGCTTCTCCAGAAAATCATCATTTATCGTCAGGAAGCGTTTTGACGAGCCATAGGGCCGACCGGGGGGTGGCCTCATGGGCGGGAAGGCCTGTGGTCCTTTCCTGTGGCCGCCTCGGCCCCGACAATGCAGCCAGACGCAGAAGGGGCGAGGGGAGCATGGTGAGTTCAATAAGGTTTTCTCATTACGCGGCATGCCTCGCGCTGATCTTCGCCTTTGCCGTGACCTTTGTCCTCTGCGCGCCGGCCCTTGCGGATACGCCGGATGAAACCTTCAAGGCGCTGGGTCTTGCGAAGACCGCCTCGCCCAAGGAGCTCTATGACGCGCTGACCAAGCGCTACTATGACGAATCGCAAGGCGCCGGCAAAGGCTCGTTCGCGAAATATTGGGAGCCGATCCCGATCTCGAAATATCTCAACCCGCATGATTTCTATAAGCCGCCGCAAACGATCGACGTCGACGCGCAGCGCGCGCAATGCGTCGAATGCCACAGCCAAGTGACGCCCGGCTGGACGCACAGCTGGAAGGGCAGCGTGCACGGCAATCTCGACGCGATCCGCAATCTGCCCGACTCGGATGCGCGCGCCTATAAGAAGGCGATGATCACGGAGGTCGAGAACAACCTCCGTTCGATGGGAACGCTCAAGAACGGCGAGGCGCTGAAGGAGGTCGGCTGCATCGACTGCCATATGGGAGTCGGCAAGGATCACGGCCAGCACAAAACCGAATTGCGCATGCCCGACGCGGCCGCCTGCGGACAATGCCATGTGCAGCAGTTCTCCGAACGCGAGTCCGAACGCGACACCTTCACCTGGCCGCAGGATCAATGGAAGCCGGGCCATCCGTCGCACGCGCTATCGATGAAGGCCAATGTCGAGAACGCCGTGTGGGCGGCGATGGAGCAGCGCGAAGTCGCGGAAGGCTGCACGTTCTGCCACACGCCGCAGACGACGTGTAACTCCTGCCACACGCGCCACGAATTCTCGGCCGTGCAGGCGCGTAAGCCGCAAGCCTGCGCCATTTGCCACAACGGCGTGGATCACAATGAATTCGAAGGCTACATGCTGTCGAAGCACGGCACGATCTATCAGACGCGCGGCGACACATGGGACTGGAACGTCCGCCTCGCCGACGCGATGGAAAAGGGCAATATGAACGCCCCGACCTGCGCCTTCTGCCACATGGAGTATCAGGGCAAATTCACGCACAACATGGTGCGCAAGTCGCGCTGGGCCTTCGTGCCGATGCCGAAGATCGCGGAGAACCTCAACCACCCCTGGTTCACGCAGCGCAAGGAATCGTGGGTTTCGACCTGCTCGAACTGTCACTCCGACAGCTTCGCGCGCGCCTATCTCGACGGCATGGATAAGGGCATCGTCTCCGGCCTCGACATCACCGAGAAGGCGCGCAGCGTCCTGGTCAAGCTCTACAACGACAGACTGCTGCCAGGTCAGACGAAGAACCGTCCGGCGCCGCCGGCGCCCGAGAAGGACGACGCGGGCGGCTTCTTCCAGCTGTTCTGGCAGAAGGGCAATAATCCGAGCGCCATCGAATATGTCTTCGCCGACATGTGGGAGCATCATCAGATCAAGCACTACAAGGGGCTCGCCCATATGAACCCCGGCGGCTACACCTATACCGAAGGCTGGTCGCAGCTCATCGGCGCGGCGGCGAAGATCAACGACGAGGATACGAAGCTGCGCGAATCCGCGGAAATCCGCGCCGAGCTGAAGCGCATCGCCGGCCAGAAGCGCGGCGACCTCGATCTCGATTCGCCGACGCGACGCGCCTGGGCCGGCGGTCTGGGCGTCCTCGCCATGCTTGCCGGCGCCGGCCTGCTCATGCGCCGTGGCCGCAAAGGCGGGTGAGAGAACGGCGTCAAGGCCGTCATTGCGAGCGAAGCGAAGCAATCCAGAATCGCGCCCACGGCTCTGGATTGCTTCGTCGCTTCGCTCCTCGCAATGACGCCATTATGAAATCGCGATTGTCATTCCCGGCGCGCGAAGCGCGACCGGGAATCCAGGGGCGTTCTCGAAATATTTCGCCGTTGCTCTGGATTCCCGCTTTCGCCGGAATGACAGTCGGGTGCGGCAATGACACATGATAATGGACGCGCATGACTCCCCGCATTCGGCTCATCGCCGGCGTCGCTCTCATCGTCTTCGGCTTCGCCCTGCTCGGCTGGGCGATCTACGCCGGACTCAATCCCACCGCGCCGTTTGAAACGCGGCTCGCGCCAATCTCGGCGGACGCGGCGAAGGATGTCGAAGGCTTCGAACTCACGCCCGAGCGCCTCCAGCAGATCGAGGTGTCGGCGAAGGACGAGCGCCGCCCTATCGCCACTGGCGTCGTCGCGCGCGATGATGCAGGCCGCCTGACGCCGCTCACATGGCGCAATCAGGTCACGGAGCCGATCTTCTTCGCAGAGGTTTCGGCAGCCTATGCGGCGAAGGTGCTCGCGGCAATTCGCGAACATACGCCGCAGGACGCCGTCGTGCTGGCGTGGTGGGACTTGTCGCGCGCGATCCGGCTTGTCGCCGGGCGCGCCGCGCCGCTCGACGACGCAGAGGCGCGCGGACTTCTGTTGCCGGCCGCCTGGTCGGCTGCGGGGGCGGCGGAGCGCGCGCGATGGGGCGCGGGAGTTCCGACTTCGTCAGCCAACAGCTTCACGCGTTTTATTGACGCGCTGCTCGACGCCGATGAAACGCGCGCGAGCGAGGCGTTGAAGAAGCTTGCGGACGGCAAGCCCGCCTATGTCGCCGTGCGCATTTCGGACGCGTGGATGCTCGCCGCCGCACGGCCGCAACAGCTCTCCATCGCCTATAAGGATTTCGCCGCGACCGGCGTTTCGCACGGCCTCATCAAATCCGCGCAACAATGGATGCGCGATCAAAAGATCGAAAGCGGCTTCGCCGTCGAACCGATGGGCGGCGCGACGCGGCTGCATTATTTCCAGCGCAAGAGCGACGGCGACAGGCTTATTGCGCGGCTATTGCCGTTCTCCACTTCCCTGCCCTCGCCGCTGACGCGACTTTCCCTTGTCTATCAGCACAAGGGATGGTGGATTTATAGGCTGAATGACTGAGCCCTGCCCCTATGAAATTCCGCACAGCACATGCAGCGGGAAATGCAGGAACGACCAGTTGACGCTCGTCACCAGACGCGGCGGAATATTCTTTTCGATGACGCGGTGCAGAGTCGGCAATTCGCTCCAATGCGCGTTCGGGTAAAGATGATGGGCAGTATGAAATCCTAGATTTCCGCTGCGGCGGTTAAACACCGCATGGGTCGTGTTATTGGCGATAACAAAAGGATTGCCGGACGACTCCTTGCATCCGCAGTGATTGAGAAAATCGACATAGCGCGTGAAAAAGAACACGGCGAAATGCCACGGCAGAACGAAGCCGAGCGTGAGCCACGGCCGCCACGCGAATAGCGCGCCGATCAGCGCGAGATAGAGGCACTGCTCCACGAAGGCCCAGCGGTAATCGATGGGCTCCCTGATGTTTTTAAGGAGGCCCTGCTCGTAGGCTTCACGGAAGGGTCCCACGATCGTCGGCCACATCGAGCGCCAGCAAAACGCCAGAGCGCGGCGGCCCGAGAAAGCTGCGCTCATGTCAAAATCCCGCGCGCGAAATTTCGTCTCGCGGCCACAATGGTGGCCGTAGACATGCTGGATGCGCCAGTTCGAGGCGGTGATCCCTGTCGCCGCGCCGAGCATGAGATCGAGCAGAAGATTGAATGCGGGCGAAGTGGTGAAGGGATGGTGGACGTGCAAATGCAGCAGGTAATTGGCCGAGCCGTTCACGGCGACGAGCGCCAGCAGATAAGCTGCCAGCTCGGCGAAGGAGAGAGGCAGAAAATAGGGAAGAAAAAACGCTGCAGGCGTGATAAGCGCCTGAAGAATTTTGCAAATATCCTCTCGCCGGCAGAATGGCCGGCCGTCAAAAACCGCAATGCGCATCACGCAAACCCAGCAAAAAAGTCCGGAGTCCGCCTCTAGAGAACCCCGCCCTTCCGACCTTCCAAGCTTTGCTTAACCCTTACGGCTTGTTAACGCATCCTCACTATGGTTTGTTGCGCGACGCACCGCAGCCCCACAAATGGCGAAATTGCGGGCGATAGACCGGGCGTCGCAGCCAAAGCCGCCGCAGAGCGCCTGCCGACTCAAGGACAAATCATGAATCCAGCCGAGATCGCCGCGAGCCCTCTCGCCGCTCCTGCCGCCGACATCACGATTTGGAGCATGTTTTGGGGCGCCCATATCGTCGTCAAGATCGTCATGGTCGGACTGCTCGCCGCCTCGGTCTGGTGCTGGGCGATCATCATCGACAAGACGCTGCTTTTTGCGCGCATGCGTCGCGCGATGGACCGCTTCGAAGAAAGCTTCTGGTCGGGCAATTCGCTCGAGGAGCTTTACGGCAAGCTCTCCGAGCGGCCGCAGACCGGCACGGCGACGCTGTTCGTCGCCGCCATGCGGGAATGGAAGCGCTCCTTCCAGGCGGGCGCCAGCGCCTCCTTCATGGGCCTGCAGGCGCGTATCGAGAAGGTGCTCGACGTCTCGATCGCCCGCGAGGTGGAGAAGCTTGAATCCAATCTGCTCGTGCTCGCGACCGTGGCGTCCGCCGGCCCCTTCGTCGGCCTGTTCGGCACGGTCTGGGGCATCATGACGTCGTTCCGCTCGATCGCGGCCTCGAAAAACACCTCGCTCGCCGTCGTCGCGCCGGGCATCGCCGAGGCGCTGCTCGCCACCGCGATCGGTCTTTTCGCCGCCATTCCCGCGCTGATCGCCTACAACAAGATGCAGGGCGACGTCGCCAAGGCGCAGGCGCGCATGGAAAGCTTCGCCGACGAGTTCTCCGCGATCCTGTCCCGGCAGATCGACCAGCACACGGCCTCGTCGAACCGCGACCGCGCGGCGTAAGGAGCGAGCATGGGCGCTTCCCTCTCGACCCCGGGACGCAAGGGCGGCAGGCGTCGACGCGGCGTGCCGCGCTACGGCGCCATGGCCGAAATCAACATGACGCCGTTCATCGACGTCATGCTGGTGCTGCTCATCATCTTCATGGTGGCGGCGCCGCTGCTCGCAACCGGCGTCGCCGTCGATCTTCCGCAGACCAAGGCCGGCGCGCTCAACATCGATCAGAAGCCGGTCTCGATCGCCATCGACGAGAAGGGACAGGTGTTCCTGATGGATCAGCCGGTCGAGACGACGCAGCTGCTCGACAGGCTGAAGGATGCCGTGAAGCAGGGATTCGACGAACGCATCTATGTGCGCGGCTCCAAGGCGGTCAACTACGGCCGCGTCGCCGAAGTGATGTCGCTTGTCATCAGCGCCGGCTACAAGAAGGTCGCGCTGGTGACGGAGCAGGAGAAGAAGTGAGCTGAGCGGAAGTGAAAATTTCGCGCTCCGAACCCGGTTTTCCCCTCTCCTCGGCGATCCACGCGGGATTGCTTCTGGCGGCGTTCGTCCTGTTTTCCGACGCCCGCAAGTTCGATGATGCGGTGGAGACGGTTCCGGTCGACCTCGTCACCGACAGCGAACTCACCCAGATCATGAAGGGCGAGAAAACCGCGCGAGAGATCAAGCCCACGCCGCGCGTGGACAAGGTCGCGCCGGAAGCCGAGACGAAGCCCGAGCCGCCGCTCGCACAGGCGAAGAAGGACATAGCGACGCCGCCGCCGCCCGCGCGGCCCCTGCCGCAGCCGACCGCCGACGATGCGCCGCCAACCCCGCCCAAGCGAGTCGCCGCGCTGCCGCCGAAGCCGGAGCCGCCGCCAAAGCCTGTGGAAAAGCAACCCGAGCCCAAACCGGTTGCGAAGCCTAAGGCCGCGGCGCCGGAACCCGACAAAAAAGAGCCCGAGAAGAAAGAACCTGAAGAAGCCGAAGTCGTGAAGCCAAAGCCGCCCGCCCGCACGAAGCCGGACCACACGGCGAAGGACGCGGCGGCGACGGAGAAGCCGAAAGAGCGGCTCAAGATCGACGAGGTGGCGAAGCTGCTCGATAGCAAGAAGCAGCAAGACAAGCCTGAGCCCGAGACATCGATCGGCGAACTCGCCGAAAAGGCCGTCAAGGAGTCGAAGCCGAAGTCAGGCGAGGAGAATGCGCCAAAGTCCAAATTCGACGCCGCCAGCATCTCGAAATTGCTGAGCCGCGAAGCGCCGCAACGCAAGGCCGCGACCGGCCGAGCGACGCAGGCGGCGGCGCTCGGCGCGCCAACGGGAGCGGCGGCAACGATGTCAGCTTCGATGGAGGCGCGCATCGCCGCCTATATCCACGATCACTATTATCCTTGCTGGGCGTCTGGATTGTCGCTCGGCGGGCAGACCTATACGCCGATCGTGGAGTTCCATCTTTCGCGCGACGGCGAACTCGAAGGGCGTCCGAAACTGCTGAACGCCTCTGCGAGCCCGACCGAACACGCCCGCGGCGAACAGGCGATGCAGGCGGTGCGCCGCTGCAGCCCGATGCGAATACCGCCCGAGTTCATGCCCTACTACGAAGAGGCTCTGCGCGAAGTCACGATCCGCTTCCAGGATGCGAATTAGTGAGCGGGTTCGTTCGTGGCGAAAGGCTTCACCCCCTTCCCGACCCTCCCCCGCTCTCGCGGGAGAGGGAGCAAACACTGTGCTTCATCGGCCTCGCGCAAACGCCGATCGTGAGCGTCCCCTCTCCCGCGAGCGAAGCGAAGCGGGGGAGGGACAGGGAGGGGGCTGAAACGCCGCATCCAACAACTTCGTCCATCGCGGCAAAGCGCTACGCTTTCTTCACGCCGATGCCTGAAAGATATCGCCTATGAAACGCTGCATCACCCGCCGCGCCGCCGCCGGACTCCTTACCGGCGCGACGTTCGCCCCTTTCCTTCCCGCTTCTCTGGCGCGCGCCGGACGCATCATCGATCTCAAGGGAGGCGGGTTTCAGCCGGTCAATATCGCCGTCGCGCCTTTTGTCGGCGACGACGCCGCGCGCACCGTGACTTCCGTGACGCTCAACAACTTCAAGCGTTCGGTGTTCTTGAATCCTATCGATCCGGGCGCCCTGCCCGCGAACGCCGCGCCGCCGGACGGCACCCCCTATCTCGCCGCCTTCAAGGCGGTGAACGCGCAATTTGTCCTCACAGGTCGTTCGCAACGCGCCGGCGACGGCAGGCTGAAGACGGAGTTCCGACTCTTCGACGTGACGACGGGCGAACAAGTCGCGGGGCAGCAATATGTCACCGAGGCCGCCAATATGCGGCGCGTCGCGCATCTTCTCTCTGACGCGGTTTTTTCCCGCATCACTGGCGAGAAAGGTTTCTTCGACACGCGCATCGTCTTCGTCGATGAAACCGGCTCAAAGGACAGGCGCCGCAAGCGCCTCGCCATGATGGATCAGGACGGCGCGAATGTGCGCTATCTGACGCGCGGCGACGAACTCGTCGTCACGCCGCGGTTTTCGCCCAATTCGCTTGACGTCACCTACATGTCGTTTGGCGCCGACGGCGACCCGAAAGTCCTGTTGATGAATATTGAAAACAGCCAGCGCGAAGTGGTCGGCAATTTTCCGGGCATGACCTTCTCGCCGCGGTTCTCGCCCGACGGACAGAAGATCATCATGTCGTTGGCGCAGGGCTCGACGACCAATCTTTACACGATGGATCTGCGCTCGCGCACGACGATGCGCCTGACCGACACCGGCGCCATCGACACCGCGCCCTCCTACTCGCCCGACGGCGCGCGCATCGTCTTCGAGAGCGATCGCGGCGGCTCGCAGCAGATATATGTCATGGGCGCGCATGGCGGCGAGGCGAAGCGCATTTCATTCGGCGGCGGGCGCTATTCGACGCCGGTCTGGTCGCCCAAGGGCGACTACATCGCCTTCACCAAGCAGAACGGCGGCAATTTCTCGATTGGCGTCATGAAGATTGATGGTTCCGGCGAGCGCATTCTTACCGAGGGCTTTCACAATGAAGGGCCGACCTGGGCGCCGAACGGTCTCTTCCTGATGTTCTTCCGCGATTCTTCTGGCGGCGGCGGACCGAAAATCCACATGGTCGACGTCTTCGGTCGTTCGGAGACTCAGGTTCCGACCCCAGGCTATGCGAGCGATCCCGCCTGGGGCCCGCTGCAGGATTGAGGCGGCGGGCACGAAAACTGCGGAGGATGAGCGGTAAACGCAAATGCTCCGCCAGCGCTTGCGGCTGCAAAAACTAGCCTTTCATGATCGAGCCGACCATCCGGATCGCAAATCCGCTGACGATCCCGATGACGAGCGCATATCCAACAAACAATCCGGCGCCGAAAACCGTCCCCAAGCGACTGAAATTGATAAGCAAGTTCGCGCCATCGAAAATAGCGTCGGACATTCTCGGCAGAAAGTACGTCAGATAGGAGGCCGAAACATTTGCGAAAAAACTTGAGATAATGTCATCGCTCCAGAAGTCGCTTGTAGCGCAATAGCCGGATCCATCTCCTCTCCCACATGAGTCTGCAGTTTCAGGAGTCCTGAAAGACCTGCTGACGCCCTTCACGACATCCGCCATCAAAATTTCGTGAGCGGAATTGTCGGGCGCGGCGCCGCCTTTTATGATGCCTATGACCCTATGCGCATCGACGTCTTTGAAGGTTGGATCGACGAGGATGCGCATTATCTCCGCGTTGTAGTCGCATCCGCGATTCATGAGGAAAGTTACGTAATTGCGTGGATCAATCCGTCCAGAAAACAGATCGTCTTTTGTATTGTAGACGACTCCATAGGGAACATATCCTCCGAACGTGATTCCGTAGCCGACGACATACGGCGCGGCGATGAGCCCGCCAATAATCAACGCCAGCCAGCCTGCGCCCGCAATCAGCGATTCGCTTCGGGAAACTTCTTTCGCCATGGGCCGCCTCCAGGCAGCAACATCACCAAATGTTATTCACAACGCCATGCTGGCATTATATCGCATGTTGGCTTTATCTCCCAAGCGAACGCCTCCTATCGACAACCGCGATCTTGCTTCAAAATGACCAAACCCGTCCGCATCGAAGAAAGCTGGCGCAAACATCTCGCTGCGGAATTCGACCAGCCCTATTTCCGAGCGCTGCGGGAATTTGTCCGCGGCGAATATGTCGCCGGCCGGATCTATCCGCCGGCGCCGCAGATTTTTCGCGCCTTCGACGAGTGTCCATTCGACACGGTGAAAGCCGTCATTCTGGGGCAAGACCCCTATCACGGCGCCGGCCAGGCCTGCGGCCTTTGCTTCGCCGTCGGCGCGACGACGCCGCCGCCGCCCTCCCTCCAGAACATCTTCAAGGAAATCGAAGCCGATCTCGGCCGTCCGGTATCGCGTGATCCCGATCTTTCGCGCTGGGCGCGCCAGGGCGTGCTGCTCCTCAACGCGACGCTCACCGTGCGCGAGAACGCAGCCGGCTCGCACCAGAACAAGGGCTGGGAGCAATTCACCGACGCCGCCATTCATGCGCTATCGCGCGAACGCGAAGGCGTTGTGTTTATGCTGTGGGGCGCCTACGCCCGGCGCAAGGGCGCGAGCATCGATCGGCGCAAACATCTCGTGCTCGAATGCGCGCATCCGTCGCCGCTTTCGGCGAACAATGGCTTTTTCGGCTGCAAGCATTTCTCGAAGGCGAATGATTACCTGATCGCACACGCGGAAACGCCGATCGAGTGGTGACGTTTGAGAGCACAAAAGTCGTGCGCGAATCTCTCTCCCATCAGGAGAGAGAAGACGCCTCATTTGCCCGCCGCCGCCGCTTCATGAATCTTGAGCAGCTCTTCGTCAGTCTGCGCAACGCGCGCAAAGCATGGACGCGACGTCACGCGTTCGACATAGGCGGAGATGTGCGCGCTTTCGGGAACAAGGCCGAACCCGACCGTCCACCGCAGCGCGCCGCCCCAAAGAATGTCGGCGGCCGTGAAGCGCTCGCCGAAGAGATAAGGGCCTTGCGTCAATTGCGCGTTGATCAGCGCCATGACGCCATCAAAATCCCCGTAGGGACTTCTGCTTGCGGGCGCCGGCTCGCGCTTCATCGAACGATCGACGATTGCAGGCTCGAACGCCGACCCGTAGAACACGAGCCAGCGCAGATAAGGCCCGCGTAAGGCGTCGCCAATCGCGGGCGCGAGACCTTTCTGTGGAAAGGCGTCGGCCAGATAGATGAAAATCGCGCCAAGCTCCGTCACAAGCGCGCCATTGTGAACGATGGCCGGCACTTTTCCGAGCGGATTGACGGCGAAGTATTCCGGCTTGCGTTGTTCGCCAAGCTGGAAATTCAACACGCGCAGCTCGTAGGGAACGTCGAGTTCCTCAAGCAGAGTCAGCACGCTTGAGGCGCGTGTGCGCGGCGCGTAATATAGGATCGGATTGTCGTCGTTCATTGGCGCTCTTTGCGTGAAGATTAGGGGACGAACAACAGAAAAATATATGTCACGAAAACGACGAGATGCACCAGCCCGGTCATGAGATTCGTGCGGCCGGCGCCGAAGCTTACAACGCTCAGCACCAATGTCAGCAGCAGCAAGACGGTGTCGCGTTTTTCGAGACCGAAGACGATCTCCCGGTTCGTTGCGACGCTCAACAGCGCCACGGCGGGAACCGTGAGCCCGATCGTCGCGACGACAGAACCGAGCGCGCCGTTCAGACTTGTCTGAAGCGCGTTGCGCGTCGCGGCGCGGATGGAGTTCATGGATTCTGGAAGCAGGACCAGCATCGCCACAGCCGCGCCGGTCACCCGGTTCACGTCGTCGACGCCCCCCCAGCGAAGCGCCTCTTCAAGACCGGGAATGACACGCTCCGCGAGAAGCGAGACGCCAAGCAGGCTGGCGCCCAGTCCCACAACTGCGAATATCGTCGCCGCGCGCGAAGGCTTCTCCTCGCCGTGGCCCACGGCGGCGACATGCACGTCGATGAAATAGGACCGGTGCCGCACGGTCTGGATGAAAAGAAATGCGCTGTAGAGCAGCACCGACAGAACGCTGACGAAAATGAGCTGAGTTGTAGACAGAGTAGGTCCGTAGCTCGACGTGGTATAGTCGGGTAGAATGAGCGTAAGAACGGAAAGCGCGATCAGGATGGCCAGATAGGCGCTCGTCGCCATCGGCTGGAGTTCCTGCTCGTGGTGACGGAAGCCGCCGAGCAGAAGGCAGAGGCCGACGAGGCCATTGCAAACGATGATGATTGCGGAGAACACCGCCTCGCGCGCTTCGGTGGGATCCTCGTCGCCATGTTCGACCATCGATGCCATGATCGCGACTTCGATAATTGTCACGGCGATGGTGAGGACGAGCGTGCCATAGGGTTCGCCCGTCTTGGCGCCGAGAATTTCAGCGTGCTGCAAGGCGGCGAAGACGGCCCCGATCAAAAAGACCGCTGCGAGAGTCGACGGCATAAAATCGATGGACGCCGGAATTTTCGAAATCCAGCGCTCGCCGAACAAAAAAACCCCGGCCAGCCCCAGCGCCAGCGCCGGAAACAGGACCGCGCGAACGGTGATCCTCGCCGCCTGCATGCCGTCCCCTGATCGTCGCAGCCCAAGCTTTGCCGGACTGTGGCCAGACGGTCGGGCGGGCGCAAGGCGGCGCGCCGGGGAAATGCGCCAGGGGTCGAGGTTCTACACAGAACTTTGATCCGGCCGGCCGCCTCCAGCGAGCCTTTCCATCGCGGCCGGCGGCGAATAGATCTAGGTGAATGACCGCTCACGCAAATCCGCGCGATCTTCCCCCTGAAGAAGACGATGTCTTTGATGCGCCCGAGGTCGCGGCGGAGGCAGAGGCGGAGCTGTGCGATTCGGGAGCCGAAGCGCCCGAGACGCCCGAAAGCGTCAAGCGCGGCGTCGACGTCATCAAGAAGCATTGGCGGCACGCGCCGAATGGGCCCGGCGTCTATCGCATGATCGCTGAAAGCGGCGAGGTGCTCTACGTCGGCAAGGCGAAAAACGTGCGCAAGCGCGTCGCGAGCTATACGCGTCTTGCGGGTCATGTGAACCGCATTGCGCGGATGATCTCGGCGACGACGACGATGGTGTTCATCTCGGTCGAGACCGAAACCGACGCGCTACTTTTGGAAGCCAATCTCATCAAGCAGTTGAAGCCGCGCTTCAACGTGCTGATGCGCGACGATAAATCCTTCCCTTACATTCTGATCGCCATGGATCATGACGCGCCGCAGATCCTCAAGCACCGGGGCGCCCGCGCGCGCAAAGGAGACTATTTCGGCCCCTTCGCCAGCGTCTGGGCGGTCAATCGGGCGCTGAACGCGCTGGAACGCGCATTTCTTTTGCGATCCTGCTCGCAAAGCTTTTTCGACAATCGCACGCGTCCGTGCCTCCTCTATCAGATCAAACGCTGTTCGGGCCCGTGCACCGGCGAAATCTCCATGGAGGATTACGCCGAGCTCGTGCGGGAGGCGCGGGATTTCCTCTCCGGCAAAAGTCGCAACGTCCGCGAACAGCTGGCGCGCGAAATGACCGAAGCCTCCGAGCGACTGGAATTCGAGCGCGCGGCGCGGCTGCGCGACCGAATATCGGCGCTTTCAGCCGTTCAAGGCGCGCAGGGGATCAATCCACGCAGCGTCGAAGAAGCCGACGTCTTCGCCATCGCCAAGGACGCCGGACGCTTCTGCGTCGAAGCGTTCTTCTTTCGCGCCTATCAGAACTGGGGCAATCGCTCCTACTTCCCCCGCGCCGACGCAACTCTTTCCGAATCCGAAGTTCTCGACGCCTTTCTCGCGCAGTTTTATCAGGAGCACCCTTCGGCCCCCTGCGTCTTTCTCTCCCATCCGATCGAGGACAGCGCGCTGCTTGAAGAAGTGTTGACCGCGCGGCTCGGCCGCCGCGTCGAAGTGCTCGCGCCGCAGCGCGGCGAGAAGCGCGAACTTGTGGACCACGCGCTTCAGAACGCGCGGCAAGCGCTCGGGCGCAAGCTCGCCGAAGACGCAAGCCAGCAGCGCCTGCTCGGGGCGCTTGGCCAAGCCTTTGGACTCGTCTCGGCGCCGCGGCGTATTGAGGTCTACGACAATTCCCACATCGGCGGCGCGCAGGCGATCGGCGCGATGATCGTCGCGGGGCCTGCAGGATTTATGAAAGCCCACTACCGCACCTTCAACATCAGAAGCGCGGAGATCACGCCGGGGGACGACTTCGGCATGATGCGCGAGGTGCTCACCCGCCGGTTCGCGCGGCTCGCCAAGGATGGCGAAACGGAGCAGGATCGCGAGGCTTTTCCGGCAAAGCCCGATCTCATCCTGATCGACGGCGGACGCGGCCAATTCGACGTGGCGCGCGACGTCTTGCGCGAACTCGGAGTCGAAGGGGTGGCGATCGCGTCGATCGCCAAGGGCGCCGACCGCAACGCCGGGCGCGAGACATTCTTCGTCGAAGGCCGCGAGCCGTTTCGCCTGCCGCCGCATGATCCGGCGCTCTACTTTGTGCAGCGCCTGCGCGACGAAGCGCATCGTTTCGCGATCGGCACGCATCGCGCGCGGCGCAAAAAAGAATTCACCAAGAATCCGCTCGACGAGATCGCCGGCGTCGGACCATCGCGCAAACGCGCGCTGCTCCTGGCGTTTGGGTCGGCGAAAGCGGTGTCAAGGGCGGCGCTTTCGGATCTGGAGAAGGTTCCCGGCGTCAACAAGACGACGGCGCGGCTCGTCTATGAGCATTTCCAGCGCGGAGAATGAAAGCCGTCAAATCTCGACCTGCCCGCCAAGCTCGACGACGCGGCCTGGCGGAATTTGAAAGAACTCAGTCGCGGGAAGAGCGTTGCGGTGGAGAAACTGATAGATCCGCAGCTTAAATCTCCGCCATTTCGAGAGGCCAGCCGGGACGATCGTCAAGCGGCCGACGAAGAACGACGTTTCCATCATGTTGAAGTGAAACGGAACGGAAAGCGACTCGAGAAGCAGCGCGCGCGGAATGTCGGGTTGCTCCATGAAACCATAATGAATGGTAATCGCGTAAACTTCGTCGTCGAGCACCGTTGACTCGACGCGTTGCGAAGGATTAACGCGCGGGATTTGCTCGGTCTCGACGTGCAGCAGCACGATGCGTTCATGCAGAACCTTATTGTGCTTGAGATTGTGCAAGAGCGGAACAGGAACGACGTCGCTGCGACTGGACAAATAAACCGCAGTGCCTTTTACGCGCGGCTTGCCGCGAAATTGCGTAATGAAGCTCGGTATGGGGAGCGTGTCGCGCTCCAACGCGGTGCGCATATCCTTGTAGCCCTCCGCCCAGCAACTCATCAGGAAGTACAAGACCGCGGCGGTCGTGATCGGTATCCATCCGCCATCGAAGAACTTCACCATGTTGGCCGCGACAAAGGAGCCGTCGACAAGGATGAACAGACCTGCAACGACCAGACTCACGGCCAAGCTCCAGCGCCAGATTTCACGCATCGCGAGGAACATCAGGATGCTCGTGAGCAGCATCGTCAACGATACGGCGATTCCGAAAGCCGCCGCGAGATGTTCCGACGACCGAAAGGTGACGGTCAGAACGAGAGTGAGCGCCATCAAGGACCAATTGACAAAACCGACGTAAATCTGACCGTAACTTTCTTCCGATGTCTGCGTGATGTGTATGCGCGGCAGCAACCCAAGCTGGATGGCTTGTCGCGTCATCGAGAAAGCGCCGGTGATAATCGACTGGCTCGCAATTACGGTCGCGACCGTCGCCAGCCCGACGAGCGGCAGTTGCAACGCAGTTGGACAGAGATCGAAAAACGGATTGGGGGATGCCTCGGCAGGGCGATCGACAAGGAGCGCGGTCTGACCGGCGTAATTGAGCAGCAACGCCGGCAGGACGAGGCCATACCATGCGAGTCGGATCGGCCCTCGACCGAAATGCCCCATGTCGGCATAAAGGGCTTCGGCGCCCGTGGCGCACAGGAACACTGCGCCGAGCAACAGAAATCCAGCCATCCCATGCGTCGCGAGATAGTAGAGGCCGATGGTGGGATTGAGCGCCCAGAGCACCTCGGGATGCTTGACGACGCCCCCCAAGCCCAAAGCGCCAATAACAAGGAACCATAGCGTCATGACCGGCCCGAAGAGCTTCGAAATGCGCGCCGTGCCTTGTGATTGCAAGCTGAACAAGCCGATGAGAACCACAACGGACAGCGGCGCGACATAGGGGGCAATCGCAGGGGCCGGCGTCTTCAATCCTTCAAGCGCGCTCAAAACTGAGATCGCCGGCGTGATCGCGCCGTCGCCGAACAGCAGCGCAGCGCCGAGCATTCCGATGGCGATAACGAAGGGGCGGCGCATGTGCTTGACGCCGAGCAGCGACATCAGCGCCAGAATGCCGCCCTCGCCCTCGTTGTCGGCGCGCATGATGACCGCGACATATTTGATCGATGTGATGATAATCAGCGTCCAGACGATCAGCGAGAACATGCCGAGCGCTTCTTCCGGCGTGACGGCGCCGCCGGCCCATTCGACTGCTGTTTTGATCGTATAGAGCGGGCTGGTGCCGATATCGCCATAGACGACGCCCAAAGCGCCAAGAGCGAGCGCTCCAAGGCGAGCGCGATGGCTCTCCGTCGTAGCCGCGCTACCCACCATCAACGCCCCCCAATTTTGGCGATGTCGAATTTGGATCGTAATGAATGTCCAACGTCCGAGCCGAGCGGCGGGACCGAATCGGAGTTCGCCGCTGATACAGGCTAATCAATTCTCTTATAAAGGGACTATTGGAAAAACGGCGCCGAAGACGTTCACGGTGCCTCGACCGCGTCGTCATGAGCGACGCCCGCCTTCAGCAAGGACAATCGCCCGCACAGTGATCGCTAACGGGCGAAGGAGAAACCCTCCACGAAGCGCGTACAGCGTCGATCGCAGCAACGCCCGCGGCGAAATTGGTCTGCGCATGTCGAATCTCGGCTTTTTGCAGGGATTAAGCGGCCACCCTACTGACCGCCGCAGGAGACGTCGCCTTCTTCGCAGGTGAGTTGATGCTGCAACCGTTTCGTCTGCTGCTCGGTCACATCCGCGAGACATTGCGCCGAGACCATGCTGTGAATGCTGCCGTCGATCGTCCCCAGAGTCTCAAAGGCGCATTGCGCATCCCGGTAGGCGATCCAGGATTTTTGCGCCTCCCGTAATTTTGACTGCCCCGCCGCGCTGATCTTTTTCAGCAATTTGGCGTAGACGGCGTTGAGTTTCGCGTCGGCCTGTTTGAAATTCTCTCCCGCGCACAAATTGAGGTCCGTCTGAGAGCCGCGACCGTCGCAGTCCTTGGCGAGCGCACAGTTCATCGAATGCGCCAGAACGACAAAAACCGCGCTGATGGCGGCGGCGCGCCGTAAAGGAAAGCCTCTCATTGGCGGATTCTCCTTGCGCCTTCGCCAATCCCGGTCGGCACGCTATCATGGGTTGTCATGCGAACGCTTTTTCGAATCTTTTATCACGCCTATCTCAAGTTTGACCGCGATGACGGTTGGGCGGTCACGAGCTATATCGCGCTCGCCATCCTGACTTCGATGTTTCCGTTTCTCATCTTTCTGACGGCGCTCGCCGGCTTTTTCGGCTTGGGTCAGGAAGCGGACGCCGCGAGAAAACTGCTCTTCGACACATGGCCCCCGGATGTGGCCGGGCCGATTTCTCGGGAGATCAGCAATGTGCTGACGCAGCCGCGCGGCGGGCTGCTGACGCTGGGCGCGATCTTCGCCATATATTTCTCCTCTACCGGAGTGGAAGCGCTGCGCGTCGCGCTGAACCGCGCCTATGACCTCAAGGATAAGCGCCCCTGGTGGCTGACGCGCCTCGAATCAATTCTTTACGTCTTTCTCGGCGCGGCCGCGCTCCTCGCCGTCGCTATTCTGCTCGTGCTGGGGCCTCTCGCGCGCGCGATCGCCGAACGCTACATCCCCGCCCTCGTGCAGGATCTTCAGCCCCTTTACGCGCCGGTGCGCTATGGCGTCACCACCACCCTGTTGGCCATTGCCCTGTATGCGGCTCATAAATTTTTGCCCGCGGAGCGGCGCAATCTGACCTTCATCGGGCCAGGCATCGCGCTGACGCTGATCGCGTCGCTCGCGCTCGGCGCCGGCTTCGGCGCCTATCTCGCGAGATTCGCCGGCAGCTATGTTTCGACCTACGCCGGCCTCGCCTCGATCGTGATCGCCATCGTTTTTCTTCAGATGCTGGCGGCGATCTTCATCTATGGCGCCGAACTCAATCAGACGGTCGCGGCAGGCGGCGACAGCCCGGAAAACCAGGGTTAAGCGCACCTTAACCGAGATTTTTTACGCTGCCGCATCCGCGCGCCGTTGGCGGCGCTGCGATCAAGCGAGGCTTCTCCTCATATGCGCAGCCATGCAAGGGGCCATTTTACCGAGCAGCTTCGCGAGTTTGCGGCGCGCAGGCTGGCGGAAATCCTGGGCGCCGCCTTGCTCGTGAGCGCCGCCGCGCTCACACTGGCGCTCGTCAGCTGGTCCGCCCGCGATCCTTCGCTCAACCACGCGACCTCGGGCCACGTCCGCAATCTGCTCGGCGGACCGGGCGCGATCGTCTCCGATCTGTTGATGCAGCTCGTCGGCTTCGGCGCCATCGCCGCCATCGTGCCGATCGCCGCCCAGGGATTGCGTCTCATGCGACGGCGCCGAATCGGCCGCGTGATGCTGCGCGTCGGCCTCTGCGTCCTTGGCGTTTTCGCAACCGCCGCGACCGCGTCGCTTCTGCCCGCGACCAACCGCTGGCCGCTGCCCACCGGCCTCGGCGGCGTCGTCGGCGACGCCATCCTGACCGTTCCGCGGCTGATCTTTGCCGGCTCCGGCGTCCTGACCGCGCTCTTTGGCGCCGGCGCCGCTCTCGTCGCGATCCTCGCCGTGACCGGCGCAGCGGGGCTGGGCTTCGAATCCGAAGCGGATATGCGCAGCCGCTCCTCTGAAGATGACGCGAAGATTCGTCCGGGCGCCGACGATGACGACGACGCCGGCGGCGAGCCTGGCGTCGCGTTGATCTCGCTCGGCGCGCTGATTCATCTTGGACTGGCGCTGAAGGCCTGGATGCTCCGCGCCGCCGCAAGATTCAGACGTCGCGCCGCGACGACGGACCGGCCGCCGCCGCCGCGCTATCCGCGCGTCGAGCCGACCTTCGAGGATCTGGACGTTTTTCCCGGCTTTGCGTCGGCGGGAGCACAAGATCTCGACGAGCCGCCCTTTGAACCCGCGGTCTCCCCGCCCGCGCCTGCGCCCCGCAGGCCGCGTGCGCCTGCCCGCGCCGCGCAGCCCCGCTTCAATACGCGCTATGAAACGCCGCCCCTGACCCTTCTCGCCGAGCCGAAGAAGCAGGCGAGCGGCGTCAAGCTCCCGCAGGAGGCGCTCGAGCACAACGCGCGTCTGCTTGAAGGCGTGCTCGAGGATTTTTCCGTCAAGGGCGACATCATCAACGTCCGCCCCGGGCCGGTGGTCACGCTCTATGAGCTGGAGCCGGCGCCCGGCATCAAGAGTTCGCGGGTGATCGGCCTCGCCGACGACATCGCCCGCTCGATGTCCGCCGTCTCCGCCCGCGTCGCCGTCGTGTCGGGGCGCAACGCCATCGGCATCGAACTGCCGAACCAGCGTCGCGAGATGGTCTATTTGCGCGAACTCATCGCCTGCGAGGATTTCGTCCGCTCCAACCACAAGCTCGCCATCGCGCTCGGCAAGACGATCGGCGGCGAGCCGGTGATCGTCGACCTCGCCCGCATGCCGCATCTCTTGGTCGCCGGCACCACCGGCTCCGGCAAGTCGGTCGCGATCAACACCATGATCCTGTCGCTGCTCTATCGGCTGAAGCCCGAAGAGTGCCGGCTCATCATGGTCGATCCGAAGATGCTGGAGCTCTCCGTCTACGACAACATTCCCCATCTGCTGACCCCCGTCGTCACCGACCCGAAAAAGGCGGTCGTGGCGCTCAAATGGGCGGTGCGCGAGATGGAGGATCGCTACAAGAAAATGTCGAAGCTCGGCGTGCGCAACATCGACGGCTACAATGTCCGCGTCGCCGACGCGCAGGCCAAGGGCGAGACGATCACCCGCACGGTGCAGACGGGCTTCGATCGCGAGACCGGCGAGGCGATCTTCGAGCATGAGGAGATGACGCTCTCGACGCTGCCTTATATCGTTGTGATCGTCGACGAGATGGCGGATCTTATGCTCGTCGCCGGCAAGGATATCGAGGGCGCGATCCAGAGACTGGCGCAGATGGCGCGCGCAGCCGGCATCCATCTGATCATGGCGACGCAGCGCCCCTCCGTCGACGTCATCACTGGCACGATCAAGGCGAATTTCCCGACGCGCATCTCCTTCCAGGTGACCTCAAAAATCGACAGCCGCACGATCCTGGGCGAACAAGGCGCTGAGCAGCTGCTCGGCCAGGGCGACATGCTCTACATGGCGGGCGGCGGCCGCATTTCGCGCGTGCACGGGCCTTTCGTGTCCGACCGCGAAGTCGAGGACATCGTCGCCCATGTGAAGACGCAAGGCGCGCCGCAATATCTCGACGCCATCACCGCCGAGGACGATGTTGGCGAAGACGGCGAAGCGCCCCTGCCCGGCTCGATGGACGCGGAGGAAGGCGGCGACCTTTACGACCGCGCCGTCAATATCGTGCTGCGCGACAAGAAGTGCTCGACGAGCTACATCCAGCGCCGCCTCTCGGTCGGCTACAACAAGGCCGCTTCGCTCGTCGAACGCATGGAGCAGGAAGGCGTCGTCTCCGCGCCTAACCACGCCGGAAAGCGCGAAATTCTCGTCGGGGGCGGCATCGATCGCGGCGCCTTCGATATCGAGGCGGCGGAGTAGGCTTCGCCCCCAATTCCGCCAACTTATGCTAGGAAGACGGCGACAGCTTCCTCTGAATCGGAACCCGCCGTGACATACGTTCACTTTGCCGCCCTGCTCGCCGCGCTTTCATTCGCCGACCCGGCCGCCGCTGCGACGATCGCGCGCGCTGCGCCGCCGTCTCAGGGAAGCGTTCCGGCGGTCGCCGAGAATAAAGCAGCGGAGGCGAAGCCCGCCCAAGCCAGTCCCGCGGAAGCGAGGTCGAAATCGGCTGAGGTCAAGCCTGAGGACGAGAAGAGCGTCGACCCCAAGGCGGCGACGGTGAAGCCCGCGCCTGCCAAGCCCGGCGAGGCGAAGCCTGCGGACCCCTCGTCAGCCGGGAAGAAGGGTGCCAAGCCATCCGCGCAGGGGCCCTCCCCCTCCTCTGCCGCCGCCACGATCGCGCCGCCGCCCGCGCCGGAGCCGGAGAAGCCGCTCACCCGCGCCGAAGCGCTCAAGCGCGCCAACGCATTTTTCAACGCTTCGCCGGTGATGACCGCCGATTTCGTGCAGATCGGCGGCGACGGCAAGCGTTCGGAAGGCAAGCTTCACGTTCAGCGCGCCGGCCGCGTGCGTTTCGAATACGCGCAGCCGGCGACGATGGAAGTCGTGGCCGATGGCGCGCAGGTCGCGGTGCGCGACCGTAAGCTCAACACGCAGGATCTCTACTTCATCACCCAGACGCCGCTCAAATTCCTGATGAAGGACAAGATCGACCTCGAAAAGGATGTCATCGTCGAGGATGTGAAGATCGACGATTCCGGCGTCACCATCGCTATTGAGGATAAGGCGACCTTCGGCGGCACGTCGCACGTGCGTCTGATCTTCGACCCCAAGACCTTCAAATTGAAGCAGTGGGAGGTGAAGGACCCGCAAGGCTATGAGACCTTGATCTCGATCTTCAACATCGACCAGGCGAAAGTGCCAGATCCGACGCTGTTCAAGATCAACAAATGAGCCGTTGCCGTCGGCAATTCGCTTTCGACCGCGATCGCCCACTTGGCGCTGGGCTCGGCCCATTTGGCGATGATGATCGCCTTCGGGCGTTACGCCGCCCTTTTCTTAGGCGCGAGCAGCTTGCGGTTCATCAGGACTTCCGCGATCTGAATGGCGTTGAGCGCCGCGCCCTTGCGCAGATTGTCGGAAACGCACCACAGAACCAGCCCATTATCGACGGTCGGGTCGGTGCGGATGCGCGAGACATAGGTGGCGTCTTCGCCCGCCGCTTCATGCGGCGTGATGTAGCCGCCGGCTTCGTGCTTGTCGATCACCAGCACGCCGGGCGCCGCGCGCAAAATATCGCGCGCCTCGTCCGCCGAAATCGGCTTTTCGAATTCGATGTTCACCGCCTCCGAATGGCCGATGAAGACCGGCACGCGCACGCAGGTGGCGACAAGCTTGATCTTGGGATCTAGAATCTTCTTTGTCTCCGCGACCATCTTCCACTCTTCCTTGGTGAAGCCGTCCTCCATGAAGACGTCGATCTGCGGAATGAGATTGAAGGCGATGCGCTTGGGAAATTTCTTCGCTTCGACGGGGTTGGCGACGAACACCGAACGGGTCTGCGCGAAGAGTTCGTCCATGCCCTCCTTGCCCGCGCCGGAGACCGATTGATAGGTCGAGACGACGACGCGCTTGATCGTCGCCGCGTCGTGCAAAGGCTTCAGCGCGACGACGAGCTGCGCCGTCGAGCAGTTCGGATTGGCGATGATGTTCTTTTTGGAAAATCCCGCCGCGGCGGCGGCGTTCACTTCCGGCACGACCAACGGCACGTCAGGGTCCATGCGCCAGGCCGAAGAATTGTCGATGACGACGCAGCCCTGCGCGCCGATCCTGGGCGCCCATTCCTTCGCGACGGCGCCGCCCGCCGACATGAGACAAATATCGACGTCGGAGAAATCGTAGGAGTCGAGCACCTTGCACTTCAGCGTCCTGTCGCCGAAGGAGACCTCCGTGCCAATCGAGCGCGGCGACGCCAGCGCAACGACCTCCGAAACGGGGAAGCGGCGCTCGGCGAGAATGTCGAGCATCTCGCGGCCTACGTTGCCCGTAGCGCCGACGACCGCAACCTTATACGCCATGATCAACTCCAGCCGGCAATCCCGGCGCTAAGATTTCAGAAGGGGAGACCGACCGACATATTTCCCGACGGCGAAACGCCAATGGGCAATTTCCCGTTCGGCGAACTCGGCGTCTCGTCTTCCTTCTGCTTTCCTCCGGGGGGCGCCGCCTTGCCGGTGGACCAACCCTCAAGCTCGCCAAACTGGCGGCTGCCGCCGCCGCCCTGCTGCTGCTGGCCGGCGCCGGCGCGCGGGGCTTGCTGCGCCTTCGCTTTCTTGGCCTTCGGCTGCGTCGTGACAGAACCCGAAGCGTCCAGCGCTCCGGGATCGACCTGAAGCTGCTGCGCCGAGGCGGCCCGAGGGCCGGCGATCAGGCAGGCGGCGATGAGAAGAGAAGCGCAACTACGACGAGCGCTGGTCGACATGACGCAGATCTCCCAAGACGTTTGGTCCGTCCTAAACCGGCGGCGCGGCGGGATCAAGGCGGCCCCGCGCTCAGCGCGACTCCGCTTCGTCCTGGGCGATGGCCATGTTTTTGAGTTCCGCGATCGCCTTGGCCGGCGACAGACCCTTCGGGCAGACCTGGGTGCAATTCATGATCGTGTGGCAGCGGTAGAGACGGAAGATGTCGTCGACATAGGAGACGCGATCCTCCGTCGCGTCATCGCGCGAGTCCTGCACCCAGCGGAACGCCTGCAGCAGCGCCGCGGGACCCAGGAAACGATCGGCGTTCCACCAATAGCTCGGACAGGCCGTCGAGCAGCAGGCGCACAGGATGCATTCGTAGAGCCCGTCGAGCTTGGCGCGCTGCTCCGGCGACTGCAGCCGTTCTTTCTCGGGGTCTGGTCCGGCGCGCAGCCAGGGCTGAATCGCCGCATATTGCTCATAGAAGATCGTCAGATCCGGGACCAAATCCTTCACCACCGCCATATGCGGCAGCGGATAGATTTTGATCGCGCCGTCGATCTCATCCATGCCCTTGGTGCAGGCGAGCGTGTTCAGGCCGCCGATATTCATCGAGCACGAGCCGCAGATGCCTTCGCGGCAGGACCGACGGAAGGCCAGCGTCGGGTCGATCCGGTTCTTGATCCAGATCAGCGCGTCGAGAACCATCGGCCCGCAGTCATCGGCGTCGATGAAATAAGTGTCGATGCGCGGATTGGCGCCGTCGTCAGGATCCCATCGATAGATGCGCAATTCGCGCAGGCGCTCGGCCCCTTCCGGCTTCGGCCAGGTTTTGCCTTCGGCGACGACAGAATTCTTGGGGAGGGCGAATTCGACCATCTTAATACACCCGCGCCTTCGGCTCGATGTAGGCGACCTCATTCGTCATCGTGTAGCTGTGCACCGGGCGATAATCGATCGAGGTGGTCTTCCTCTCGCGATCGATCGTCGCGAGCGTATGCTTCATCCAGTTTTTGTCATCGCGATTCGGGAAATCCTCGCGCGCATGCGCGCCGCGCGATTCGGTGCGGTTGGCGGCGCTTTCCATCGTCGTGACGGCCTGCACGATAAGGTTGTCGTATTCCAGCGTCTCGACGAGATCGGAGTTCCAAATCAGCGAGCGATCGGTGATCTTGACGTCGGCGCCGTCGCGCCAGACGGCGTTGATCTGTTCGACGCCCTCGGCGAGAACCTCGCCGGTGCGATAGACGGCGCAGTGCGACTGCATCGTGCGCTGCATCCTGTCGCGCAATGTGGCTGTCGATGTCCCGCCGTTGGCGTTGCGGAAAAAATCGAGGCGCGACAGCGCGAGATCGGCCGAATTCGCGGGGAGTTCCGGCTGCGTATCGTTGGGCTTGATGAGTTCGGCGGCGCGCTGCGCCGCAGCGCGGCCGAAGACGACGAGATCAATAAGCGAATTCGAGCCGAGGCGATTGGCGCCGTGCACGGAAACGCAGGCCGCTTCGCCGAGCGCCATCAGACCTGGCACCACCTCGTCGGGATTGCCGTCGCGCTTGCGCAACGCCTCGCCGTGATAATTCGTCGGTATGCCGCCCATGTTGTAATGCACGGTTGGAATGATCGGAATCGGCTGGCGCGTCACGTCGACGCCGGCGAAAATTTTCGCGCTTTCTGAGATGCCAGGCAGCCGCTCATGCAGAATCTGCGGATCGAGATGCTCGAGATGCAGATAGGCGTGATCCTGATTCTTGCCGACGCCGCGGCCTTCGCGAACCTCGACGGTGATGGCGCGCGAAACCATGTCGCGCGGCGCGAGATCCTTCACTGAAGGCGCGTAGCGCTCCATGAAGCGCTCGCCTTCGCTGTTTGTCAGATAACCGCCTTCGCCGCGCGCGCCTTCGGTGATCAGGCAGCCCGCGCCATAGATGCCGGTCGGATGAAACTGGACGAACTCCATGTCCTGCAGCGGCAGCCCCGCGCGCAGCACCATGGCGTTGCCGTCGCCGGTGCAGGTGTGGGCAGACGTCGCCGAGAGATAGGCGCGGCCATAGCCGCCGGTCGCGAGCACGGTGAGCGCGGCGCGAAAACGATGGATCGTTCCGTCATCGATCTTCAGGCACACGACGCCCCGACAGGCGCCGTCCTGATCCATGATGAGGTCGAGCGCGAAAAATTCGACGAAGAACTTCGTGTCGAGCTTCAGCGCCTGGCCATACATCGTATGGAGCATCGCGTGGCCGGTGCGATCGGCGGCCGCGCATGTGCGCTGCGCCGGCGGGCCGTTGCCGAAGTCCGTCGTCATCCCGCCGAACGGACGCTGGTAGATCGTCCCTTCGATGGTGCGCGAGAAGGGGACGCCCCAATGCTCCAGCTCATAAACGGCGGGCGGGGCGTTGCGGCACATATATTCGATGGCGTCCTGGTCGCCGAGCCAGTCGGAGCCCTTGACGGTGTCGTACATGTGCCATTTCCAATTGTCCGGCCCCATGTTGCCGAGCGCGGCGGCGATGCCGCCCTGCGCCGCCACGGTATGCGAGCGGGTTGGAAAGACCTTGGTGACGCAGGCGACGTTCAGTCCAGCCTCGGCGCAGCCGACGACGGCGCGAAGGCCTGATCCGCCTGCGCCGACGACGACGACGTCAAAGGTGTGGTCGACGATCGCATAGGCGCGACCGCCCACCGACACATTTGATGCAGGACCCTTTGCAACCATTGATCAAGCCTTCTCGAATCTCATTCGCGTCGCGCGCAGCGTCGCTGCGTCGTCACAAGACGGGATCACTGCGATTAAAGCAGCCCCGTTGCGCGGCTTCCTGCTCTCGCCTGTCACGTCGACGTCCGTGAATTGCATCGTCCGACTACTTCGGCGCAGCGATGAGGAGGATCGCGAGGACCCAGATCGCTGCGATGGCGCGCGACGCCCATGTGTTGGCGACGATCGCCTGCGCCTTCAACGCTTTGTCGTGCACGTAATCTTCGATGATGTCGTCCATGCCTTGTCGCGCATGGATCATGCCGACCACGCCGAACGCAAGAAGCACGAGTGCGGGAAACGGTCTGCCGATTTCGGCGCGCACGCCTTCAAGCGACTTGCCGGCAACTCCAAGAATCCACCAAGCGCTCAACACGCCAAGCGGGACCAGCGCATAAGATGTCAACCGCATGAAGCGTGCGTGTGGCGAACCGCTATGGTCGGAGACATAGGCGTCGCCGGGTCCGGTTCGACCGCTCTTGAACCTTGTCGCAACCGTCATGAGTTCGCTCCGCTCAGCCCGCCAGCGTCTTGAAGATGAAGACGAGCAGCGTCAACAGGATGCCGCCGACGAGCGTCCCTTGCGCCAGCAGTTCCCGCCCTTTCGCGTCCATGTATAGCCCGCGGTCCCAGAGCGCGTGACGCACGCCGCCGAGCAGATGGTGGAAAATCGCCCAAACGATCATCAGCACCAGCAGATTGCCGATGAAGCCCGACCCGATCCAGGACACGGCGGAGAAGGCGCCGCCGCCAACCGCGGCGCCGAGCAGGAACAGCGCCAGAAGCGCCATGCCGACGTAAAGCCCTGCCCCGGTGATTCGATGCGCGATCGACATCATCATCGTCAGGATGGGCTTGAAGACCGTCAGATGCGGCGACAGCGGCCGCCGCGCGGCGAGCCCGTCAGTGTCGGCGTCTGCCATGTAGAACCCTCTCGCGTGCGGCCGATTTCTTCTCGGAACGCTTCCAAAGCAGATAGTTCAAATGTTGCGGCGCCGCAACTACGCGGGCGGCGCCTTCGACGGCCACATATGCAAAAGCCCCGTCGCCGGGGCTTTTGTCGCTCATCCTTGTAGCATTCGCGTTCAGTAGGCGGCCATTGGCGGGCCGGGAGGCGCAAGCAGCCAGTTGAAGCGATAATTGACGCCGGCGCGCACGGTATTGAGATGCGCGCGCTGCTGGGATTCGACGATGAACGGCGCAACGTAGATAGAGTCGTAATTCGCGCCGATGTTTGTGTAGAGATATTCGACCTTCGCCGACCAGTTCGGGAGGAAGGCGTATTCAAGCCCTCCGCCCGCCGTCCACCCGGTTCCTGTGCGGGCCTGAGAGCCAAGCCATCCGTAGTTGAGACGCAGGTCGCCATAGGCGAAGCCGGCCGTGCCGTAAAGGAGCAGCTGCGCGTTCAGCAACGACACGCCCGCGCGCCCGCGCACTGTGCCGAACCAGTCGACGCTGCGCGTTGCGCCCCACCCCTGATTGCCGCCGCCGCCGACGCTCGATCCTTGAAAATCGGTTTCGAGACCGACGACGAAGAGCGGGGTCAGCTGATAATTGTAGCCGATCTGGGCGCCGCCGACGACGCCGCCACTGTTCGACGCGCTCGAGGGCGCCAGCCAATGTCCATAATCGTATCGATCAAGCCACCCGCCGCCAAGATTGAGACCGGCGTAGACCCCGGTCCAGGTGAAGATTGGCGGCGGCGGATAATAGACCGGCGGCGGCTCCTTGCGCGAAGGCAGGTCTGCGGCCGACGCCGACAGGACGGAGAGGCAAGCCGCGACGGCGACGCCGAAAGCTCGTTTTTTCATTGGTCCCTCAATGGTGCGTTCTTGAAACGCCAGCGCCCCCGCCAGTTCTGAAATGAGTGATCAACAATGGCGCAATTGCGATAATTTATCGTTCATTTTCAATGTTTAATTGACATGCTTAGCCATCCGTTAACCGGCCTGAATTCCGCCCTGAAGTTCTTAACGCGCCGGCTCACCCCGGCCTGGGGACCGGCCGATCCGACCGCCGCCCCCCGCGAGCCCAACGAGCGCCAGCGACGCCAAAAGCGCGCCCGCCCAGAAGGCGGACGCGGACCCAAAGGCGTCCCAGAGCGCTCCGGCGCCGGCGCTGGCCGCAAGTAGCGCGACCCCGCTTGCCAGGTTGAAAACGCCGAAGGCCGAGCCGCGTAACGCCGCCGGCGCGACGTCGGCGACGAGCGCGGCGAGAAGTCCCTGGGTAAGGCCCATATGCAGACCCCAAAGCGCCACGCCGAGCCACACGAGCGGCATGTGATCGGCGACCGCCAAGGCGGCGTCGGCGGCGATCAGCGCGACAAGGCCCGCCATCAGCGGCGTTTTTCTGTCGCCGCGATCCGAGAAGGCGCCGACGGGATAGGAAGCGCCGGCATAGACGACGTTCATCGCCACGAGCGCCAGCGGCGCGAGCGCCACCGGCAGTCCGACGTCGCGCGCCTTCAGGATCAGAAAAGCCTCCGAGAAACGCGCCAGACTGAAGACGACGCCGATCGCCACAACGATCCAGAAGGGGCCGCCAAGCCGACGGACTTCCTCGATGTGCAGCGGAAAACGCGCCGGCCGCGGCGGGCGGGAGGCTTCCGGCTCGCGCACGCCGAGCGCCAACACCACAACGGCGAGCGCCGCCGGAAATGTCGCGATCCAGAACACGAAGGGGATGCTGTTGGCCGAGAACCACATCGCGGCCACCGCGACCGCCGGCCCGAGAAAGGCGCCGATCGTGTCGAGCGACTGGCGGAGTCCGAAGGCCGCGCCGCGAATGGAGGCCGGCGCGATATCGGCGACGAGCGCGTCGCGCGGCGCCCCGCGTATGCCCTTGCCGACGCGATCGATGAAGCGGGCGGCCATGACCCAGGCGACATTCGGCGCCAGCGGGAACATCGGCTTGGTGAGCGCCGCAAGCCCATAGCCGATGATCGCCAGCTGCTTGCGGCGTCCGAACCAGTCCGACAACGCGCCCGAAAAGATTTTCACGATCGAGGCGGTCGCCTCGGCGACGCCTTCGATGATTCCGACTTCCGCCATTGAGGCGCCCATCGCGCCGACAAGATAGATCGGCAGCAGCGCATGGATCATCTCGGAAGAGAAATCCATGAGCAGCGAGACGAGCCCAAGCGCCCAGACGCCGGACGGAATGGCGCGCAGACGCGAGCGGGCGCTGAAATCGTTCATGACTTGAGTTTGCTCGCGCGAAACCCTCTCCCTTTGGGAGAGGGTCGGTCCAAAAGGACCGGGATGAGGGTTATGGCCACTTCGCAATACGCAAACTCGCGCGAAGCGGAAACCCCTCACCCGGTTGCTTCGCAACCACCCTCCCGATGGGAGAGGGTTGGCGCGCGCTACGCCTTCAGCGCCTGCGCCAGCCGCGCGATTCCGGTCTCGATTTCTTTTTCGGTGAGCGCGACGAAGCCGAGCATCAGCAGCCGGTCGCCGCCGTCATTGTCGTCGAAGCGCAGCGCCGAGCCCGTCGCCAGCGAACAGACGCCAACGCCGGCGGCAAGGCCCTTCTTCTCCACCTCGGCCGCGTCCGGAAAACCTTCCGGCAGCTTCCAGACGAGATGCATGCCGGCCTGGTCGCCGTAGATCTCGCAGGCGCCGAAGTGATTCCGCAGCGCGCCCAGCAGCGCGTCGCGCCGATCGCGATAGAGTTGGCGGATGCGCCGCAAATGGCGCCCGAACTCGCCGCTCGACATGAAATCCGCCATCGCCGCCTGTTCGAGCCAGCTTTGGCCGTTGTTCATCAACATTTTCATGCGCCGCCCGGCTTCGGCAAGACGGCGGGGCAGCACGACATAGCCGAGCCGCAGGCCGGGCCCCATGCATTTCGAGAAAGTGCCGAGATAGATGACGCGCTCGTTGCGATCGAGGCCCTTCAGCGCCGTCAGCGGCGAACCGACAAAGCGAAAGTCGCTGTCATAGTCGTCTTCCATGATGTAGGCGTCGTATTGCGTCGCCCAGGCGAGAAGCTCGAGCCGCCGCTGCAGGCTCATGGTCACGCCGACCGGATATTGATGCGACGGCGTCACATAGGCGACGGCGCCCCTGGTTTTCGGCAGTCGCGACACGTCGAGTCCGTCCTGGTCCACGGGCACGGGATAAAGCGTCGCCCCAAGGCTTTCGAGCACGAAGGCCGCGCCCTGATAGCAGGGCGACTCGACCACCGCGGTGGAGCCCGGCGTGACGAGCAGCCGGCCGACGAGATTGAAGCCGTCCTGGCAGCCGCCGACGATGACGATCTGCTCCGGATCGGCGACGACGCCGCGCGCCGGCGCAAGATGTTTGGCGACAGCGCGCCGCAGCTCCATCAATCCTGCGGCGTCATTGTAGCTCGTGAGATTGGAGCCGACCGCCTTCAACCGATTCTTGATGTGATGCGACCAGGCCTTGAGCGGAAAGGATCGCGCGTCCGGCCTGCCCACCCAGAAATCGGCGACGAGACGACGGCGCTCCGGGTCGGCGAGGCGATGCGTGCGCAAAACACCGCAGGGCGGCTGAACTTCAATCGTGGCGCCCTGCTCTTCCTTCTGCGGCGCGCGGTGATCGGCCGACAGAAACGCCGTGTCCGGCAGATCCGGCGAAACGAAGGTGCCCACATAAGGCTTCGTGCGAATATATCCTTCGGCGATCAGCCGCTCATAGGCCAGCACGGCCGTATTGCGTGAGACGCCAAGTTGGCTGCTCAGCTCGCGCGTGGTCGGCATCGGATCGTCGCATTTGAGCTGACCGTTGAGAATCATCGAGCGGATCTGGTCGAAGATCTGGTTCTGCAGAGTGTTCTTGTCTGACTCAGCCAGAATGATCGACAGTTGCACATGCCCGCTCTTGACGATGGGCGCTGGACGATCCGTGGTCGTTAAGGTCATCGCTGCAATCTCCCCTGGGCGGAAGCTAATGCGCTTCTAACCCGCGCGCATAGGTCCACAGGGAACGTAAGCATTGGCGCCAACTTTCGAGCCCATTGCTAACTAGCACGCCAGCCAGAGAGGAGAACCGTTTGATCTGGCGCCATCAGGTTGCTTGCTCCTGGCGCTTTTACTTGGACGCACATTGGGGAAAGCTGCAGTTGTCCAATCAGAGGCGCCAAGAAAAATCGAGGGAGACCAAAATGCCGTTTTCGAAGTCGCGCTTCGTGCCCGTGGCGTTTTGGGTTGGATTTCTCGCCCTTGGCCTCGCCACCAACGTCAACCACGAGCAAAAGACTCGCGGGGTCGCCCACAGCAGGCAGGAGATGAGCGTCGCCAGCGCCTCGGCCAAGCGCCTGCCCCTGCTGATACAGGATCGCAATCAGATCATTCGCGACTAGCGCGCGGACAGATTCGCTCCTCGGCGCCGCGCGAGCGGCGTTTTTTTTTTGCCCTGAATTCCTATGGTTTGCGCAGAGGCACGAGCCGGTTCAGCACGGTGATCGACAAGAAGCCGCCGATCCAGGCGCCCACCGCCGCGAACGCCACATAGGCCCAGTTCGACGTATAGCTGATCACCGCGAAGGCCGAGAGCAGATACCAGATGCTGCTCCAGCTCGCGGCGGCGACGCGCCGGCGCTCCGACACGGCGGCGTTGAAGAACACATAGACCGCGTCGGTGATGGCGGTCGAGACGGCGACGCCAATTCCGATCAGCGGGTCAATCGCAGGCAGGTCCATGGTCTCCTCCGCTTCGCCCGGTCAGGGCGGATGGGAGCAGCTATGAACGCCGCAATGGACCGAGGCAATCAACAGGGCGAACGCGCCTTAGCTGCGAGCATTTATTCAGCGCCGACGACCTGAGCGGGCGGCTTTCCACACGCCCAAATGCACGTCTTCGCGGATTTGCCATCGCAGAACGGCTGATAAAGGACGTAGTACCAGACCGAGTAAGGGATCTGACCGTAAGGGCGCGTCGGGGCGCCCCCTGGCGTGCGAAGGATCGGCAAGCACTTTTTGGGCGCCTTTGCTTGATCTTTCGACTGAGCCGCGCCGGCGGCAAGGGTGAGGCCAAGCAAGGTGAGGAGTAGATATTTCCACATGCGCTGGCCCTGATCTTCACCGAAGCAAGACGCCAGATGGCGTGCGAATCTGCCTGGGCAAGCGAGCAGCTACAGTTTCAAGCGCACGTCGGGATGACGCACGGTCGAGTCAATGTTGCAAGGCTTGCGGCGATGGGCGAACCGAAAGGGGTCGCTAGAATGGTGGGCGCGACAGGGATTGAACCTGTGACCCCTACGATGTCAACGTAGTGCTCTCCCGCTGAGCTACGCGCCCCCAGGCCCGTGGGCCGGAGCGCCCGTCTATACTGACGTACGCGGCGACGCGCAAGCGGGCTTTGCCTGCGACGTTGGGAATCAGCCTTGACCGCAAGCCACGGAAAGAATTGACGTTCCGTAAAGGCCATGAGCTTCGCGTGCAAAAGTTTTGTGACGTTGGGCGATTTCGAGTCTTGCGGCGCGCCCGCTTTGTGGCAGACTTAACGCCGCTCCCGCTTGTCGAGCGGAGAGAAGTTAAGGAGGTTTCGCATGTCCTTGCAGGGCCATATCGTCGAACTCCAGCGCCGCCATGACGCGCTCAAAAAGGAGATCGAGCAGGAACAGCTGCATCCCCAATCGGACGAACTGAAGATCCTGGAACTCAAACGCAAGAAACTGCAGATCAAGGACGAGCTCGCCAAATTGTCGATTAGCGAAACGCGACATTAGCGTTTCCCTTCGCTCACTTTCTGCTTCACGCCATGGGCGGAGAGAGATCTCCGCCTTATTTTTTTGGGCGTTCGCGCCGCGGCGCGCGATTTGCGAGACCCGGTCCTTATGCCCGTTACCGAACTTTATCGCCCCGAGACGTTACACGAAGGTCTCGGCGAGCCCTTCTTCGACCGCGTCGCACCCGCCACCTTCCCCGAACATCGACTCCGCTACCGCAATCAGCGCTGGGCGGCGCGGGTCGGCCTCGACGGGCTGAGCGATGCGGAGTGGATCGAACATTTGGGGCGTTTTTCGCCGCTCCCGGGCGGGTTCGCGCATCCGCTGGCGCTGCGCTATCACGGCCACCAGTTCCGCGTGTACAACTCGGATCTCGGCGATGGTCGCGGCTTCCTGTTCGCGCAGCTGCGCGACGCCAAGGACGGCCGTCTGCTCGATCTCGGCACCAAGGGCAGCGGCCAGACTCCCTGGTCGCGGCGCGGCGACGGGCGGCTGACGCTCAAGGGCGGCGTGCGCGAAATTCTGGCGACGGAGATGCTGGAGGCGCTCGGCGTCGACACCTCCAAGACCTTCAGCCTGATCGAAACGGGCGAGGCGCTGATGCGCGGCGACGAACCCTCCCCGACGCGCTCCAGCGTGCTGGTGCGCCTGTCGCATTCGCATATTCGCATCGGAACGTTTCAGCGCCTCGCCTTCCATGACGACGCCGCGGCGATCGAGAGGCTGCTCGACCATGTCTGTCGCTACTATTTTCCCGCCATCGCCGATCTGCCGGCGCCGGAGAGGGCCCTCGCCTTTCTCGAAGAGGTCACGGCGCGGGTCGCCCGGCTCGGCGCCGGCTACATGTCGTCAGGCTTCGTTCATGGCGTGCTGAATTCCGACAATATCAACGTCACCGGCGAGAGCTTCGACTACGGGCCATGGCGCTTCGCGCCGGTCTACGACCCGACCTTCACCGCCGCCTATTTCGACGAAAGCGGGCTTTACGCCTTTGGCCGTCAGCCCGGCGCGCTGGGCTGGAATCTGTCCCGTCTGGCCGAATGTCTGATCCCCCTCATCGGGCTAAAGACCGCCGAAAAGGTTCTGGCGAGCTTTCCCACGCGTATCCAGCAAGAATTTCGCGCGGCGCTGCTCAATCGGCTCGGGCTCGCCTCGGCCGGCGACGAAGTTGACGCGGCGCTGGCGAAGGCCTTTGTCGATTTTCTGACAGTGACGCAGGCCCCCTTCGAACGGACCTTCTTCGACTGGCGCGGCGGCATGGCGTCCGCGGCGCGCGCCAAACACAGTCCGTCCGCGGCGCATTACGAAGCGGAAGCTTTCACGCCGCTGCGCGCCGCTTTGGCCGCACACGAGCCGGCGCCGACTGCGCGCCTGGATCACCCCTATTTCCAGGGCGCGGCGCCCTGTACGATGCTGATCGACGAGGTCGAGGCGCTTTGGGCGGCGATCGCCGAGCGCGACGACTGGGCGCCGCTCTACGCCAAGATCGCTGCAATCGAGGAGATGCGGAGCGCCTATGAATGACGACAGAGCAATTCGCTTGAACGCGCCATGGCTGCGGCGCGATAATTGCGGTCTAGCGCCATCGATTCCCCAGCGTTCAATGGCGCTCAACGGCGGCTGTCAATGAACGACACGAGCGAAATCGACATGAGCGCGACACGCGCTGAAGTCGCACGGCTTCGGCTGGAGCATCACGATCTGGAGACCGCGATCGACGCGTTGCTGGCGGTCGGCGTCGCCGATCAGCTGCAGATTCAGCGGCTGAAAAAACGCAAGCTGCTGCTGCGCGACCGCATCGCCTATCTAGAAGACCAGCTCACGCCCGATATCATCGCTTAAGCTGGTTTTTCCTCTTCCGCCGCTCGGAGCGCCTGTTCGCCGATTACCGTCCGGGCAGGAAGCCGAGCGCGCGGAGCAGCAGCGGCATGGTCAGGCCCTGGACCACAATCGAAAAACCGACCACCGCAAAGGTGGTGGCGACGATTTCGTCCCGTAGCGGCAGATCGTCGGAGAGCGACAGCGCCAGAGCGAGCGCAAGGGCGCCGCGCAACCCGCCCCACCACAGCACATGCTGCTCGCGCCACGAGATCTTCCATCGTGACGCGAAGAACAGCGAACTCAGCGGATAGACGGTGACGGCGCGGGCCGCCAGCACCGTCGCGATCGCCAGAGCCAGAGGCGTCGCTCCGACGGCGCCAAATGGAATCGCGGCGACATCCGCGCCAATCAGCAGAAACACCACTGAATTGGCGAGGAAGGCGGCGAAATCCCAGAAGGACAGAACGAATTCGCGTCCCTTGAGGCTGATGTAGCCGCCTTCCTGCTCGCTCAAGAGGCCCAGATTGCCCATGACGAGGCCAGCCGTCACCGTCGCCAGCACGCCGGAGACATGGAAATACTCGGCAACGAGGAACGAGCCGAATGCGGCGATCGTCGTCAGCGCCGCTTCGATCAGATGTTCGGAAGTGCGCAGCGAGACGAGGATGGTGGCGCCGCCAAACAGCGCTCCGACGACGACTCCGCCCAGCACAATTTTCGCCAGGGTCAACGCGGTGGCCACGGCGGTCTGATCGGCGCCGCCGCTGCGCGCATAGGCGAGCGCCATGACGAAGAGCACCGCCGCCGCGCCGTCATTGAGCAAGCTTTCGCTTTCGACCAGAAGCCGCATACGGCCCTTGATCCTGTTGTCCTTGAACATCGCGATGATTGCGACCGGATCTGTGGCGGCGATCAGCGCGCCGAAAACGATCGCCGAAAATAAAGGCCACCCCAGCAACGTGGTCATCGACATGGCGACGAAAGCCGCGGACGCCAGCGTTCCAAGTCCGGCGAGCGCCAGCAAAGGCAGCGAGTCGCGAACAAGTTCGCGCCAGGACAGAGTCAGCGCCGCCTCAAACAGCAGCGGCGGCAAGATCAAATCGAAGATCAGATCATGCGTGAGATGCGGCGCGAAGTCGGCTCCTGACAACGCGACGACGGCGCCGACGATGACCAGCCCGACGGTATAGGGCAGTCTGATTTGACGGGCGGCGATCGCCACGATCATCGCCACCGCCAGCACGGCGACCGCTTGCCTCAGGCTTTCGTCCATAATTCGTCCACGCCGATAGAGAGAATGCGGTGAGTCTTAGCGCGGGCGCCGCACTCTCGCGAAGCGAAATCGGCCCGCGATCGACGCAGATCGCGCGCTTGCCTATCGAGAAGCCATCGTCTATGCCGCATGGCTTCCCTTCGTAAAGGAATGCAGAGTGGGGAAGTCGAAACCGCCTGTCGCCGTCATCATGGGGTCGCAATCCGACTGGGCGACGATGCGCCACGCGGTGGAAACTCTCGCGGCGCTCGATATCGGCCACGACGCGCGCATCGTTTCGGCCCATCGCACGCCCGATCGACTGGCGGCGTTCGCGAAGGGCGCTGAATCGGAAGGCTTCCAGGTCATCATCGCCGGGGCTGGCGGCGCCGCGCATCTGCCGGGCATGACAGCCGCGATGACGCGGCTGCCGGTCCTCGGCGTGCCCGTCGAATCGGAAGCGCTGAAGGGCCTCGATTCGCTGCTCTCGATCGTCCAGATGCCGGGCGGCGTGCCTGTGGGAACCCTCGCCATCGGCAGGGCCGGGGCGATCAACGCCGCGCTGCTCGCCGCCGCAATTCTTGCCCTCGCCGATAAGGCGCTCGCCGCGCGACTCGCGGACTATCGCGCGCGTCAGACGGACAATGTAGCGGCGACGCCGCGCGACGGCGCTTGATGCTCGCGCCGGGCGCAACGATCGGCATTCTTGGCGGCGGCCAGCTCGCGCGCATGCTGGCGCTGGCGGGCGCACGGCTCGGACTGAAGGCGCATGTCTTCTCTCCAGTGTCCGACGATCCGGCCTTCGACGTGTGCGCCGCCCGTACGCAAGCCGGCTTTAACGACGAAGCCGCTCTCGCCGCCTTCGCCGAATCTGTCGACGTCGTGACTTACGAATTCGAGAACGTGCCCGCCCGCACGGCGCACGTGCTCGAGGCGCATCGGCCGGTGCGGCCCAATCCGAAGGCGCTGGCGCTCACCCAGGACAGGCTCATCGAAAAGCAGTTCGTGCAAAGCCTCGGAATCGCGACGGCCGACTTTGTCCCGGTCGACAACGCCGGCGCGCTTGCGCGCGCCGTCGCGCAGCTCGGCCGCAACTCGATCCTGAAGACGCGGCGCCTCGGCTACGACGGCAAAGGTCAGACTCAGTTGCGCGACGGCGGCGACCTCGCGGTCGCCTTTCGCACGCTTGGCGGCGCGGCATGCATTCTGGAGAGCGTCGTGCCGTTCGAGAAAGAAGTGTCGGTTGTCGCCGCGCGTGGACTGCACGGCGAATTTCGCGCCTATGACGTCTCCGAAAACCTCCACGAGCATCACATTCTGGCGAGGACCCTTGCGCCCGCCGAGATCGCCGACGAAACGGCGACGCAGGCGATCGACATCGCTCGGCGCCTCGCCGAGGCCGCCGATTACGTCGGCGTGATCGCGGTCGAACTGTTTGTCGTCCGCGATGGCGGCCGTGAAACCTTGATCGTGAATGAAATTGCGCCGCGCGTGCATAACTCCGGACATTGGACGCTCGACGGCGCGTTGACCTCACAATTCGAGCAGCATATGCGCGCGGTCGCCGGCTGGCCGCTCGGCGCCACGCGCCGGCACGGTCGTCGCGTCGAGATGCGCAATCTGATTGGCGACGACGTCAACGCATGGCCTGAGCTGGCGCGTGAAGACGGCGCCTGTCTGCATCTTTACGGAAAAAAAGAGACGCGCGCGGGCCGCAAAATGGGTCATGTGACGCGCGTGTTCAACGATTAGACCAGCCAGTCCCGCGCGCTCTCGAGAATGGCTGCGACGCCCGCGTGCTTGATTTTTCTTTGCGCGGTGATCGCATAGAATCGTTCGCTGACGCCGTCCAGCGTCGCGATATATCTGACGCCATATTGCTCCTCGACCTGAGCGCGAACGGCGGTCGGCGCCATGAAGACGCCGGCGCCCCCCGCCCCGAATGTCTTGAGCAGGGCGCTGTCCTCGACTTCCGCGACGATCTTCGGAAAGAGACTGTTGACGTCCAGCCATTGGTCGAGCGAACGGCGCAACGCCGTGTTCGTGGTCGGCAGCAAGAGCGGCGCGCCGTCAAGGCAACGCGGGAAATTCTTCCGATAGCGCTGCTGCAGTTCGAGCGTCGCAAACGCAGCCACGCCGCACTCGCCGATCGGATGATTGTAGATGCGCGCATCCGCGGCGCCTGTCGCAGGCCAGTCTGAAAAGACGAGATCGACTCCGTGCACCGGCAGTTCGGCCAGGAGGCGCTCGGTTTTATCCTCATGACAGACGACTTGATTATGCGCGGCGAGAGCGGGTTCGAGCAGACGATAGACGAGGAGTTTCGGCAGGGCGTTGGAGACGCCGACGCTCAGCCTGACGCTTACCGCCCCGGCGCGGTTCTTCAAGGCGCTGCCGAGTTCGCGGCCCAGCGAAAATATTTCGTCGGCGTAATTGAACACCGTGCGTCCGGTTTCGGTCATCACGAGATTGCGGCCTTCCTTGCGGAAGAGCTGCGCGCCGATCGACTCCTCCAGAACCGCGATCTGGCCGCTGATCGTCGGCTGCGCCAATCCGAGCTTTTCGCTCGCACGGGTGACGCCGCCCTCCCGGGCGACGTTCCAGAAGTAGAACAGATGCTGATAGTTGAGGCGTTCCATGATCCAATAGTTTTTATCTATGTAACTAATTTATATATCCTTATTTTCAATTTCAATCCCCTGCGCCATCTTTGAAGACGTCACCGTTGCGATTGCCTGAAGAGAAAGGCGCACGCTTCCGATTATGAGCGGCGCGCTACTTCAACGGGACACCGCGTGAGCGCGTAAGCAATAGGAGCCCAAGAATGCAGCGGTTAATCGAAGGCCTCCACCACTTCCAGTCGCAGGTGTTCGGTAGCCAGCGCGAATTGTTCCAACGCCTGGCGCAAGGCCAGGCGCCGGAGACGCTGTTCATCACCTGCGCCGATTCGCGTATCGACCCGTGCCTGCTCACCCAGTCGGCGCCTGGAGACCTTTTTATCCTGCGCAACGCCGGCAATCTCGTGCCGCCCTACGGCGCCGTACGCGGCGGCGAAGCGGCGACCATCGAATTCGCGATCGCCGGCCTTGGCGTCAAGGACATCATCGTCTGCGGCCATTCGCATTGCGGGGCGATGAAGGGCCTGCTCGATCCGCCGCCGGCGGCAGCCTTTCCCGCGCTGAGCGACTGGCTGTCGCACGCTGAAGCCACACGGCGCATCATGCACGAAAAATACGCGGACAGAACCGGGGCCGAACAGCTCAACGTCGCCATCCAGGAGAATGTGCTCGCGCAACTCGAAAACCTGCGCACGCATCCTGTCGTCGCCTCCGCTCTCGCGCAAGACAAACTGAGGCTGCATGGCTGGGTCTACAAGATCGAGACAGGCGAAGTCTTTGTTTATGACCCCGCGACGCGCCAATTCGCGCTTGCGCCGACGCCGCCGGAAGCGCCTGCGCGCGAAGAGAGAGAACGCGTCAGCGTCGAGGTTTGACCTCGCGCCGCCTCCGCGAACCTGAACAATAAAGGATGCGAAAATGTCTTTAGAACTTGATGTCGCGCCTTCTCGTCTCTCGAGGATTAAAGACGACGTCTTCGCTTCCATCGTCGTGCTGCTCGTCGCCCTTCCCTTGTCGATGGGTCTCGCGCTCGTCGCCGGCTTTCCCTTCGAGAACGCCGCCGCCGTCGGCCTCATCAGCGGCGTCATTGGCGGCATCGTTGTCGGCATGCTTTCGGGCTGTCCTCTGCAAGTGAGCGGCGCGGCGAATGGCGCGGCAGTTATGGCCGCCGTGTTCATTAAGGACCTCGGCTTCGAGGTCTTCGGGCTCATCGTGATAATGTCGGGCGTGATTCAGATTGCGGCCGGCGCCCTGCGTTTCGGGCCGGTGTTCCGGGCGGTCGCGCCGGCGCTGATTCAGGGCATGCTCGCCGGAATCGGCTTGCTGATTTTCGCCTCGCAATTTCATGTGATGGTCGACGATACGCCGCCCGGGACGGGACAGGAGTTTGGCGGCGTCATCAATCTCTGGTCGCTGCCACTTGCCGTTTGGAAGGGCGTGACGATGGAGGCGCACCAATCCGCCGCCCTGATCGGACTGTTCACCGTCGCCGTTATTCTCTCGTGGCGCCGCTGGGCGCCGAGATGGCTGTCCTTTCTCCCCGCCCCGCTTATCGGCGTAGGCCTGGCGACGGCGGCCGCGGCGTTCTTCGCCCTCGACATCAAATATGTCCCGGCGCCGGACGATCTTTTCGCCGCGGTGAATTTGCCGACAACGCACACCCTTGGCCGAATCGGCGAAGGCGCGCTCTGGGCGGCGGCGTTGTCGCTCGCGTTCGTTTCGAGCGCGGAATCGCTGCTGACGGCGACCGCCGTCGACGCGATGCAGCGACGCACGCCGCGAACCCGTTACAACAAGGAGCTTGTCGCGCAAGGCGTCGGCAATTTCCTTTGCGGAATTCTTGGCGTGCTGCCCATATCGGGCGTCATCGTGCGCAGTTCGGCCAATGTCACGGCGGGTGGACGCACGAGACTCTCGACCGTGCTGCATGGCCTGTGGATTCTGCTGTTCATCACCCTCGCGCCCGACGTGCTCCGCATCATCCCCGTGGCGAGCCTCGCGGCAGTGCTGGTCTACGCGGGCATCAATCTGATCAATCTCGGATTCGCGCGCTTTCTCTGGGGTCAGGACCGTATCGAGACCGGCATCTATGCGGCGACGTTGGCGACGGTGGTCGCGACCGACGTATTGACCGGCATTGCGGTTGGCGTCGGTCTGGCTGTCGCGCGCTTGCTCTACACGTTCTCGCATCTCAACATCCGCAGGGAGCAAATCAACGGCATGACCGTGATCCACTTGGAGGGCGCCGCGACTTTCATACGGCTGCCGCAACTCGCCGCCGCTTTCGAAGCCCTGCCGCCGGGGGCGCGGGTGCATGTGCATCTCAACGAGCTGAAGTATATCGATCACGCCTGTCTCGATCTGCTCGCGAGCTGGGACGAGCAACTTCGCAGCGACGGCGGCGAACTGGTGCTCGATTGGGATGCGCTGCACGGCCTGTTCCGGGAGCGGGCGCGTCCCACGCCCACATCAGTCGCGGCCTGATCGACCATCTCTGTGGTTTGACTGGCGTGAGAGGAGTCGCTCCAATGCGCTGGGTGCTCGATTTCCACGGAGACGGCGGTGTCAGCGGCGACAATTCAAAGGACGAGGCGGCTCGCCGTTTGCGGCGGGTCCTTGCTCGGAATTTTCGCGACGACCGGCCCGGCGGCGGCTGTCGACGAAGATTTCAGGATCTGGGAAAACGTCACGACCATCGCCAAGCTGGGCTCGATTGATCCGAGTCTGGAAAAATGGCGGCTGTGGCTGGAAAGCCAGGGGCGCTTTCGGAACGACGGCACCACAGCTGATCAGGCGCTGGGGCGCGCCGGCGTCGGCTATGCGCTATCCGACAAGGCCAGCCTGTGGCTCGGCTACGCGCATATCGCGACCTTTCCGCAAGACGCCAAAACACAACATGAAAATCGGATCTGGCAACAGGTCCTGCTGACCGACAAGGCCGACTTCGGCGACCTGACAAGCCGCACGCGCCTTGAACAACGCTTCATTCAGAACGTGAATCCCGTCGAATGGCGCCTGCGCCAATTTGTGCGCTTTTCGCATCCGCTCTGGGAAAACGCCCCTTTGAGCCTCGTGCTGTGGGATGAAGTTTTTGTCCGGCTGAATTCAACGACGCCTTCAACGCGATTTGGCTTCGATCAAAATCGCGGCTTCGCCGGCCTCGGCTATAGTTTCAGCGAGAAGGCGCGCGTGGAGATCGGCTACATGAACCAGCTCATCCAATCGCGCGTCGTCTCGCAGCGCGCGCAGACGCTCGATCACCGGATCAATCACATTCTTTCGGTGAGCATGTTCCTCAACCTGTAACTCGCCGTCAGCGCGCGACGCCTTAGGCGAACTCCATGATCACCGCGTCGACAGCAAGACTGTCGCCGGCCTTCGCCAGAATTTTCTTGACGGTCACGTCGCGCTCGGCGCGCAGCACGTTCTCCATTTTCATGGCTTCGACCATGCACAAGGCTTCCCCGGCCTTGACCTCCTGGCCTTCGGTCACGTCGACGGTCTTCACCAGGCCGGGCATCGGACACAACAGGTGCTTAGAGGCGCCGGCGTCCTTCTTCTTCGGCATGAAGGCGACAAGTTCCGCCTCGCGCTTGGTGTAGACGCGCGCCGTGACGTCGACCCCCTGATGCGACAGCGCGTAGCCGTTGAGGATGGGCCGCGCCTGCACATAGACCGTGCGGCCGTCGACATCGCCTTCGAGCACGAGTTCGCCGGGACGCCACTGGGTCGAAACGCGATGGGCGCGCTGATCGCCCTCAGCGAAACGCACGATCAGCGCTTCGCCTTGCGCCTCGACGCAGACGTCGAATCTTTGATCGCCGAGCATGCACACGCGTTCGCGCTCGAATTCGACCGGCCGTCCGCCGCGCAATTGCCCGGAGATCTTGCGTTTGCGCTCATTGCCGATGTGGTCCATGAGCGTCGCGATCGCGGCAAGCGTGTGCGCCAGATCTCCGCGAGGCTCGGGCGAAGAAAATCCTTCCGGATATTCTTCGCTGATAAAGCCCGTCGAGAGATTGCCGGAGCGCCAGCGCGGACTCTGCATGAGCGACGACAGAAACGGAATATTGTGGCGAATTCCATCGATCACAAAGCGATCGAGGGCGTCGGCCTGCGCGACGATCGCCCGAAGGCGGTCCGGCGCATGCGTCACCAGCTTGGCGATCATCGGATCATAGTGGATCGAGATTTCGCGGCCTTCGGTGACGCCCGTGTCGTTGCGCACGGTGACGCCGCCTTCGCGCTTCTCTTCCGGCGGCCGGTATTTGACCAGTCGTCCGACCGAAGGCAGGAAGTTGCGCGTGGGGTCCTCGGCGTAAATACGGCTCTCGACCGCCCAGCCGTTGATCTTGACGTTTTCCTGCTTGAGCTGCAGCGGCTCGCCCGCCGCGACGCGGATCATCTGCTCGACAAGATCGATGCCGGTGATGAGCTCCGTCACCGGATGCTCGACCTGCAGGCGCGTGTTCATTTCAAGGAAGTAGAAGCTCTTGTCCTGACCGGCGACGAATTCGACCGTGCCCGCCGAATCATAGTTCACGGCCTTGGCGAGCGCGATGGCCTGCGCGCCCATTTCGCGACGAGTCTTCTCGTCCAGCAGCGGCGACGGCGCTTCTTCAATCACCTTTTGATTGCGGCGCTGAATAGAGCATTCGCGCTCGTTCAGGTGAATGACATTGCCGTGCTTGTCGCCGAGCACCTGAATTTCGATGTGGCGCGGATTGACGATGAATTTCTCGACGAAGACGCGGTCGTCGCCGAAGGACGACGCCGCCTCCGAACGCGCGCGCGTGAACCCTTCGATCACTTCGGCGTCGGTGAAAGCGACGCGCATGCCCTTGCCGCCGCCGCCAGCCGACGCTTTCAGCATCACCGGATAGCCGATGTCCCTGGCGATCGTAACGGCCTCTTCGGCGTTCTCGATGACGCCAAGGTAGCCGGGCACGACGCTGACGTTGGCGGCGGAAGCGAATTTCTTCGACTCGATCTTGTCGCCCATCGCCTCGATGGCGCGAATATTGGGGCCGATGAAAACGATATTCGCCTCTGCGAGCGCATTGGCGAAGGCGGCGCGCTCGGACAGAAAGCCATAGCCGGGATGCACCGCCTCGGCGCCGGTTTCCTTACAGGCGGCGACGATCTTATCGATCAGCAGATAAGACTGGGCGGCGGGGGGCGGGCCGAGACGGACGGCCTCGTCGGCCATTTCGACATGCAACGCGTCGGCGTCGGCGTCGGAATAGACGGCGACGGTTGAAAGTCCCATGCGCTTCGCCGTCTTAATGATGCGACAAGCGATCTCGCCGCGATTGGCGATTAGAATTTTACGAAACATGCGCGCCCCGTGCCCCAATCCCTCAAGTAATTGGCGCCGGACGCTCAGAAAACGCGGCCGACGCCTTCAGCGTTTAGCGCTTGGCGTCGCTCTCGTCGTCAGGCCGTCGCTCCTGAACGGCGTCGACGATTCCGAAATTCCGCGCCTCCTCGGCCGACATGAAATGATCGCGGTCGAGCGTGCGCTCGATCGTCTCATAGTCCTTGCCCGTGTGACGGACATAGATGTCGTTGAGGCGCTTTTTGACTTTCAGAATGTCTTCGGCGTGGCGCTGGATGTCCGACGCCTGACCCTGGAAGCCGCCGGAGGGCTGATGCAGCATGACGCGCGCGTTCGGGAGCGCATAGCGCAGACCGTCGGCGCCCGCGGCCAGCAGAAGCGAGCCCATCGACGCCGCCTGCCCAACGCACAGCGTCGAGACCTTCGGCTTGATGAATTGAATCGTGTCGTAGATGGCGAGGCCGGACGTCACCACGCCGCCCGGCGAGTTGATGTAGAGCGAGATTTCCTTTTTGGGGTTCTCGGACTCTAGAAACAACAGCTGCGCGATGATGACCGACGCCATGTGATCTTCGATCGGCCCGGTGATGAAAATGATGCGCTCGCGCAGCAGGCGGGAATAGATGTCGAAACCGCGCTCGCCGCGGGAAGTGTTCTCGATCACCTGTGGAATGAGATATTGGCTGTAGTTTTCGATTGGGTCGCGCATCGCGTATCGCCTCTGTGGTCCGGCGGAGGCTGATGCGCCTGCGCCGGGAACTCTTGACCCGTCATATATCTGCGCTTGCGCCGGACGCAAAGACTCGATTGCGGCCGTTACGCCACGATCTCCGCAGCGCGCCGTGCGCATGAGCCTGAGATCCCGGATTTCCTCGCGGCGCGCCGCCGCCTGCGGGGAAGACAGCCGGACGACCGACTATTCCTCTTCCTTGAACAGCTCTTCGCGGGAGACGGTCTTGTCGGCGATCTTGATCAGCTTGGAGAGATGGTCGACGACGCGCTCCTCGTAGATCGGGGCGCGGAGCTGGGCGAGGGCCTGCTCATTGTTGCGGTAATAGTCCCAAACCGCCTTCTCCTGGCCTGGGAACATGCGCGCCCGCTCGACCAAAGCGTCAGTCAGATCCTTTTCGTCCACCTTCACGTCGGCGCTTTTTCCGATCTCCGCCAGTACGAGCCCCAACCGCACGCGTCGTTCGGCGATCTTGCGGAACTCGGCCTTCGTCTCTTCCTCCGTCTTGCCGTCTTCGGCGACGGATTGGCCCGCCCGCTGGCTTTCCTGCTCGTGCTGGCCCCAGATATTGGCGAATTCCTGCGCGACAAGGCTCTCCGGCAGCTCAAAGGAATAGCGTTTGTCGAGCGCGTCGAGGAGCGCGCGCTTCATCTTTTCGCGCGACGCCTTGTCGAAATCGGCTTCAAGATTGCCGCGAACGGCGGTCTTCATCGCCTCGAGCGACTCGAAGCCGTATTTCTTGGCGAGCTCCTCGTCGAGCCCCAGCGACTTGGGCGCCGCAACGGACTTCACCGTCACGTCGAACTCGGCGTCCTTCCCCGCGAGCTGCTTGGCCGCATAGTCCTCGGGGAACCGGACCTTGACGACCGGCTGGTCGCCGGCGGCGGCGCCCTCGAGCTGCTCCTCGAAACCGGGGATGAAGGTTCCCGCGCCGAGCACCAGATCGACGTCGCCGCCCGCGCCGCCCTCAAAGGGCTCGCCGTCGAGCTTGCCCGTGAAATCGATCGTCAGCCTGTCGCCCTTCTCCGCCTTGCCCCCATCTGGCCTGGCCTCGAATTCCTGAGCACGATCGGCGAGAGATTGCAGCGCCTTCTCGATATCGTCATCCGCCACTTCGGCGACGGGACGCTCCAGGGAGATGTCGTCGAAGGCGCCGATGTCGAACTTCGGCAGCGTTTCGAAGGTGACGACATAGGAGAAATCGCCCTCTGCCGTTAGCGCGCGCTCGACTTCCTCCTGCCCGCCGGGGAAATCGATCTTCGGCTCGAGCGCGATTCGCAGCTCGTTCTCCTCAACGATCTTGCGATTGGCGTCATTGACCGCCTCCTGCAGCACGTCGCTCATGATGCTCTTTCCGTAGAGCTTCTTGAGATGGCCAATCGGCGCCTTGCCGGGACGGAATCCCTTGATCTGACTCTTCGCCTGGATCTCGGTGAGTTGGGCGGCGAGCTTGGCGGCGAGTTCGCCGGCCGGCAGAACCACCTTGTATTCCTGCTTCAAACCCTGCGAGGAGGTCTGCGTTACTTGCATCTCGATAGCCTTCTTAATGACTGCGGCGTCGCCGGCGCGCGACGACGATTATGCGACTGCCACGGTAGGCGGCTCTGGTGCGGGCGGAGGGAGTCGAACCCCCACGACTTTCGTCACCGGAACCTAAATCCGGCGCGTCTACCAGTTCCGCCACGCCCGCGATCGGCGGATAGGCCGCCTCAATTCCCTGCCCGCGAACCGGGATCGCTTGAGATGAAATCGAACCGTTCGACTTCCTCTCAAACGATCCTGTTCCCCCGAAAAGGCGCAGTCCCTTGCGCGTTTTGAGGGCGCGCCAAGGCGCTCCCAAGCGCGAACTCGATTCGTCGGGCGTCGCTCTATAGCATGGACGCGGCGGGATGCCAGCCGCCGCTGGCTATTGTGGCGCCACGCGGTGATCCGCCCCCTCGAGGCCGCGGATCAGCGTAATGACCTTTTCATGACCCTGGGGATCGCGCCATTTGGCGTTGCAAAGCGTCGGACCGCAGACGACTTCCGGAAACTTATAGAGGGGCTTGCCGCGGGCGGTTTTCAGCCCGTAGCCGACGTTGGGCTTCCAGCCGCCGGCGATCAGCGACTGGCGATAATCGGAATAGCCTTGCGAAGCCTGCGCCCACGCCGCGAGCGGCAGTAACCCGCACGCGCTGCAGAAGCCTAAAATAGCGGCAATCTTCTTCATGCGCGGCGCGCTCATGTCTCTAGCCTCCTCGTGTTTTGGCCGTTCTCGCGCTCCCCTCACGGCGCGTGAGACGTTGAAGCTCTCAATCATTGCCCAACGGGCCGGGCTGCGCCATAGCTAGATGGCGATGTCACAACACCTCTCCCGCCGCGTGATTCTTTCTGGCGTCGCCGCCAGCCTGGCGGCGCTTCCGGCGATAGCGCAGTCGCCTCCGCGCTCCCTGCGGCAGATCGAGGCCCGGCCTGGGAAGGCGCGCCTGTCCGGCGTCGGCGACACCAACATTCTCGGTTTCGACGGGATCACGCCGGGGCCTGTCCTGCGCTACCAGCAGGGCGACGACCTCGCCGTCCGTTTCTTGAATAAGCTTGATCAACCCGCGACCATTCACTGGCATGGCTTGCGGGGCGACAATGCGATGGAGGGCGTCGCCCCGTTGACGCAGGCGGCAGTCGCGCCTGGCGGGTCCTTCGATTACCGCCGCACGCTCGCCGATCCCGGCCTATTCTGCTACCGGCCAAGCGTCTACGGCGCGACGCCAGAGCTTGTCGGGCGCGGCCTCAAGGGCCTGCTGGTCGTCGATGAGCCGACGCCGCTGCCCGCAGACGCCGACCTGCTCCTCGTCCTCGACGACTGGCGACTTGATGACGCAGGCCAGATCGTCGGCGGCTTCAACGATCCGGCGGCGGCAAGCGGCGTCGGCCGGGTCGGCCCGCTGCTCTGCGTCAACGGCAAGGCTGCGCCAGCCTTGCAGACCCTGGCGCCCGGCGCCAGGGTGCGGCTGCGCCTGGCCAATCTCAGCAACGCGCGCATCATGGTGCTGTCCCTCGCCGGAGCGCAGCCTTTCGTCATCGCCATCGACGGCCAGCCGTGCGACGCCTTCGAACCGATCAAGCGCAGCATTCCCGTCGCGCCGGGCGCGCGCTTCGAACTGATGTTCGACATGCCGGAGACCGAGGGCGCCAAGGCCAATTTGATCTTGCGCGGACCGAATGGCGAGGATCGCGACCTTTTCGTCGCGGACGCCAAGGGCGCAAAGGCGTCGAAGCGTCCGCCGATAGCGTCGCTCCCGCAGAATGCGGCGCTTCCTGCCGAGATTAAGCTTGCGAGCGCCAAAAAAGTCGATCTCGTGATCGAACCGCGCAGGAATGCGGCGGGCGCCGCCTGGACGATCAATGGCGCGTTGACGAAAGGCTACGAAGGCCAGCCTCTTTTCAAAGTGGCCCGCGGAACCCCGGTGACGCTGGGATTTGTCAATAAGTCGGGAACGGCGCTCGCGATGCATGTTCACGGGCAGTGCATGCGTCTTCTGCATGACCTCGATGACGGATGGGAGCCCTATTGGCGCAACGGCGTGATCGTCCCCCCCGGCAAAACCAAGCACGCCGCCTTCCTCGCCGAATCGCCTGGAAAATGGGCCGTGCATGATGATATTCTGGAGCACGAAGCGGGCGGACTGGCGACTTGGTTCGAAGTCGCCTAGAGCAAGCGTCACAAGGGTTAATAGAAAACCGAAATAGAACCACGTTTTTTCCGTCTGTTCAGACCTTCGTCTGAACTTCTAGGACGGAAAAAGCTTCGAATACGAGTTGAAGGCATTGCCAAATGCTGGATCGAACTCACTTGAAGCTTGGCGGCTTAGCCCGCCCGCGCCGCCGCGCCTTGCGTCGGGACTCGGACGGCTCGTTTTTTTGCGTCATCGAGGGGGGAGGCCTTGGCCCCGAAGTATCAGATATGATCGGCGCCGCGCACCTACGGCACCCTCCCCAAGATTTTCCGCACTGGCGCTTCGAACACCTTGAGATTGAATATGACGCGCCGACGCAATCGGCGTGGATGAATTATCGCGCAGACTCGCCGCACTGTTACACTTTGCGGATGTTGCAGGAGGCGATCGAGTTCCGCGACGCGATCAAACGTCTGGCGCAGACGGAGGGCTCGAAGTGGCCGATCCGCTACATCGTGATGGCCTCGAAGAAGCCGCATGTATTCAGCTTGGGCGGCGATCTTGCGACATTCGTTTCCTGCATCAGGAACAATGACCGTGATTCCCTGTTAACCTACGCCTACGCCTGTATCGAGGTGATGTACGCGCTGACCTCGGCTTTCGATCTTCCTGTCCTGACGCTCTCCGTCGTCAGGGGACAGTGCATGGGCGGCGGCTTCGAAGGGGCGCTGGCCACCGATTTTGTCATCGCCGAGGAGAGCGCGCGTCTTGGAGTGCCCGAGATCGCCTTCAACACCTTCCCGGGAATGGGCGCGGTGACGTTTCTCACCAGGCGCGTGGGGCCGGCGCGAACACAACAGATCCTCTCGGCCGGCCGCGTTTATACGGCGCGCGAACTGTTCGATCTCGACATTGTCGACGTCGTCGCGCCGGAAGGCCGGGCGCTCGAAACCGCCCATGAGTGGATGCTCGACCCTGATGGCGCCAACTGGCGGCGCCGTCAGGCCCTCGTTAACTTTCGCAAGCAATGTTTCCCCGTGCGCAAAGAAGAATTGCTTCGGGTGGTCGAGCTTTGGACGGATTGCTCCATGGCCATTTCACGGCACGACCTGCGCTATATGGAACGGCTTGTCTCGGCGCAGTCGCGTCTTCCCCGCGACGAGCTTCCCTCCGGCAAGGGCGAGGCTTTAAAAGAGCCGCCGCCTTCCAAAGAGGATTAGCTCATGCTCGTCCGCGCGAAGCCAGCCGCCAGCGAAAGCACCGATGTTCAAATCCATAGCGACCTGGTTGAAACCCTGTTCGGCACCGCCGGTTCGTTTTTTGCGGGCCTTCTCGGCGGCCTCATCGCGCCTGCGCTCGCTTGGCTCCTTCTCGGCGATCGAATCTACCTCTACTTCGTGGCGCTGATCGCCGTTCTCGGCGCCTTTCGCCTGTACGTTTTCTTTGCGCATGCGAACACGCCGGTCTCGCTTCGCCGACGGGATTCGCTGGAATGGGAGAGGCTCTACGCGATCGGCGCGGTCGGCTTCATGACGGCGGTCGGCGTGTCCGTCGCGGTCCTGTTCTACAACCACTACAACGACGTGCTCGGCATTTACAGCATCGTCATCATGATGAGCGGCCTTAGCGGACTCGCGGGTCGCAACGCCGGCCGTCCCTGGATTGTTTTGGCGCAATCGCTCGGCCTCGCGCTTCCGCTTGCGATCGCCGCGATGATGCATGAAGAACGGCGCTACCTCGGCCTTGCGCTGATTGTCGTGCTGCTGATCGTCTCCATTCATTCAACGACGAAATTTCTGCACGGCAATCTGGAGTCGGCGCTGCGCAACGGTTTGGACGCCACCCGCCAGCGGCAGAAATTCAGCCTCGCGCTGAACTCGATGACGCACGGTCTGTGCATGGGCGACGCCGACCTGTCCGTCACGGTCGTGAATCGGCGCGTGATCGATTTCTTCGGCATCGTGGCGGCGACGACGCCGATCCGACTGGAGGCGCTGGCGCATGCGATCGGCAAGAGCGTCGGCATGTCGCCGCAGGAAGGCAAAATCTTTTTTGAGCGATGGAAGCGGCACGTCACAATGCCGCGTGCGAACATCTTCACGCACAAGCTCGGCGAACGTTTTTTTGAGTTTCACTGCGAACGCGCCGAAGCGGGATCCTTCATTACCGTCATCGAGGACGTGACGATTCAAAAGCGCGCGCTCCGTGAGATCGAGCGCATCGCGCATTTCGACGATCTGACCAATCTCCCGAACCGCTATCAATTTCAGGAGACGCTAGAGGAGGAAATGGTTCAGCTGAGGCAGCGCGGGCTCCACGCCGCGCTGCTCAATATTGATCTCGATCGGTTCAAAGACGTCAATGACACGCTGGGCCACTCCATCGGCGATCAGCTGCTGTCTGCGGTCGGAGCGCGTCTCGCCGCCTGCGTGCCGCATCCGCATGTCGTGGCGAGGCTCGGCGGCGACGAGTTCTGCGTGCTGCTGCGCGCCGGCGAACGCCTTTCTGACGTTGATGAACTCGCCGCCAATATACTTGCCGAGATGCACCGCACCTTCATCGTCGAAAACCACGTCATCAACATCGGCGCGAGCATCGGGATGGCTGCGGCGCCCAAAGACTCGGAGACCTCCGGCGGCCTGCTCAAATGCAGCGATCTCGCGCTTTACCAGTCGAAAGCTGAAGGACGCGGCAAGGCGATTTGGTATTCCCAGGAGATGCAGGATGCGCTGACCCGCAAACGGGCAATCGACACCGAACTGCGTCACGCGTTCCTGGCGAACGAATTGATCGTCTACTATCAGCCGGTCGTCGATTCCCGCACAGCGACCATCGTTTCCATGGAGGCGCTGCTGCGATGGCGCCACCCGACCCGAGGAATGATCTCGCCGGGTGAATTCATTCCTGTCGCCGAAGAAACCGGCATGATCATCGAACTCGGCGCCTGGGCGCTGCGGCAGGCGTGCAATGACGCGAAATCATGGCCTTCGAACGTCCGTGTCGCCGTCAACATCGCGCCGAGGCAGTTCCAACAGAAGGATCTCGCCGAGATGGTCGCGGCGACGCTCCGTGAATCTGGATTGGAGCCCGACCGTCTGGAGCTCGAAATCACCGAAACGACGCTCATGGTGTCAGATGACGTCGACAGTAAATTACGCGAGATCGAAGCGCTCGGCGTCCGTCTCTCGCTCGATGATTTCGGAACCGGCTACAGCAGCCTCGGCTATCTCAATCGTTTCCCGGTCAAGAAGGTCAAGATTGATCGCTCCTTCGCGCGGCAGGCGATCGAGTCGCCGAAGACGCAGGCGATCATTTCGGCGATCTCTGCGCTGGCGCGGGATCTGTCCATCGATCTCGTCGCCGAGGGCGTCGAAACTGACGCTCAACTCGCCTTCATGGCGAGCAAGAATATTTTTCTCATTCAGGGATATCTTTACACGAGACCGCGGCCAATCGAGGAGCTGAGACCGCTCCTCAAGTATTGGCGCGACGCGCCGCGCCTCGTCAGCGCGGCGTGATTTGCGCACGACAAGCATCAGTTGCGCTCAAGCGCCACCAGGCTCCGCCGATCAACCCCAGGTTGCACCATACGTTGCGCGCGAAAAATCGCGTGCGAGGCGTTATAGCGTCGACCGAATTGAGCGAGGTAGCGCTCTATCGCAGCGGCGCCAGGCTGCGGCTCGACGACGTCTCTAACGATCAGCAGTTCATGGGCGTCTTCGGCGGTGAGCGCCGTATTGCTTTCCATGAGACGTTCCGCCTTGACGAAGCCGAGCGTCCGGCCAACCGCCGCGTAAAGTCCCAGAAGATCAGAGGGATCTCCCGAGAAGGAGAATTGCGCGTCCCTTTCGGCGACGATGGCGGAGCAATGCATCGCGAAGTCGAAATCGGAGCCGCTCATCAGGCCGCGCGCCCAGGCGAGCGTGATCACCGGCGTATCGACGATCAGCTCGGAATTTTCGGCAGCCATCTCTCCGAAACCCTCGGCCGGCCTCGGCGCCTCTCGCACGCCATGCGCGAAATCATAGACGAGGTAGCGGAGCTCGTTCAGCTCCCCTCGGTCGATCGCCGACAAAATCTCGGAAATTGTACGGATCGTTAACGCGTCAAAACCCGGCCGAGTCTTGCGCAATACTAGAGCCTGATGGTCTTTCAACCAGATGGTCGACAGGCTGCCGCCAGCGCCAGAAAGTTCAGTTTGGTCGCGCAGATAAGGAAAGTTCAACATGTGTCCCGCCATAGTTTGGTGAAGGCTCGATTAAGTTAAATGAAAATTTAACTTCGCCAACCCTGGCGCTCATGATTGCCTTGAAATTGCGCCGAAGTTACGCCAAGTGCATGACGTTTAAGCAACTTCTCTAATGGCTGCTTCTGACGAAAAAACATCGTCAGGCGACGAGATTGTACAATAAAAAGCCGCGTAAACTTTTTTCGCGGGCGTGTGGCCCTTGGTCGCGGGACAAGTGAGCGCAGCTAATTTATATTAACTAAAGCGCTGCTGGAGGTTCCGGAATCTTGGCCGTCGCAGCTCGCATTCGGTCAATGGGTGTGCGAAAACTGGCGCGTCGGAACCGGACCTGCGCGCCAAGAAGAGACCGCTCATCGCAGAGCGGCCGGTTCAGAAGGGAGAAAACCAGATGATCATGCGATTTTTCGCCGTTTTGCTATTTGCGGCGGCCGGCTGGGTCACGCAAGCACACGCGCATGGCGACGTCGGCATCAATCAGGGCCAGTGCCTGATGAAACTCGGCCCCGATACAATGACTTTCACAGGGTATCAGCCGCAAAAGTCGCGTGAACAGTTCTGCGACGACATTCCAGACGCCGGTCCCACCATTATCACCCTGGATGCGCAGCAGGACGAACTGCGAGACATGAATCTCGAAATGCGCGTCGTCCGCGACGTGGGCCAGAAGGACGACACCGAAAATCTCGAGGCGAATACAGAGTATTATTCTCCGCCCAAGAAGTATAAGTCTGGCACACTCACCTTCGAACACGTCTTTCCGCAGGAAGGCAAGTTCATCGGTCTGGTGAAGGCGAAAAGCGACGATGGCGCGAAAGAATATGTCGCTCGCTTCCCCTTTTCTGTCGGCTTGACCCAATCCAGGGAAATAACGATCGCCGTGTTCTTCGCGGGTCTGGCGCTCGTTGGCTTCGGGCTCTGGTACAAGAATCAATTCATCGACAAGAAGAAGTCTGCGCCAAAGGCTTAAATCGGCTTCAGCTGAGCAGCTCTACTCGACCGTCGCGTAAGGTTACGCGGCGGTCCATTTGTTTGGCGAGCTCCAGATTGTGAGTCGCGATGAGCGCCGCCAGTCCGGTGCTGCGCGCAAGCGCCAATAAAGTCCCGAAAACATGCTCCGCGGTGCGCGGGTCGAGATTGCCCGTCGGTTCGTCGGCAAGCAGAAGATGCGGCGCGTTCGCGACCGCGCGGGCGATGGCGACGCGCTGCTGTTCGCCGCCGGAAAGCTCCGAGGGACGGTGCGACGCGCGGGGCCCCAGACGCAAATAGTCGAGCAATTGTTGCGCCCGCAGGCGGGCTTCATTCGCGCTCAGGCCATTGATCATCTGCGGCAGCGCCACATTCTCGAGCGCCGAGAACTCCGGCAGCAGATGATGGAACTGATAGATGAAGCCGACGGTGGCGCGCCGCAGACGCGTGCGCTCGGCGTCGGACATGCGCGACGTCGGCGCATTCTTGATCAGCACTTCGCCGCCGTCCTGGCGCTCCAAGAGTCCGGCGATATGGAGGAGCGTCGACTTGCCGGCGCCAGAGGGCGCCAGCAGCGCGACCGTCTCGCCCGGGTAGATGGACAGATTGATGTCCATCAGAATGTCGAGCCGCGCCTCGCCCTCGCGATAGTGGCGCGCGATGCTGCGGAGTTCGAGAACGGCCTCGCTCATCGCGACTACTCGTGCCGCAGCGCTTCGATCGGATCGAGCGATGCGGCTTTCCAGGCTGGATAAATCGAGGCGAGAATGGCGAGCGTGAGCGTCATGGCCACAATGGCCGTCACCTCGCGCGGGTCGACGATCGCCGGCAACCGCGAGAGGAAATAAAACTCCGCGGGGAAGAGATTGGCGTCGAACAGCTTATTAACGCCGAGGCGGATGGTGTCGAGATTTTTCGCCAGCGCCAGACCTAGCGCAAAGCCTGCCAGCGTGCCGACGACGCCGATCGAAGCTCCGATAATCAGGAACACGCGCAGGATCGCGCCTCGCGTCGCGCCCATCGTGCGCAGTATGGCGATGTCCTGAGTCTTGTCCTTTACGAGCATCGTCAATCCGGAAATGATGTTGAAGGCCGCGACCACGACGATCAAAGCGAGAATGATGAAGAGGATGTTTTTCTCGACCTGCAGCGTGTCGAAGAACGTCTTGTTGCGCTGGCGCCAATCGGTGATGATCAGCGGCCGGTCGATCGCCTTTTCGACGTTGATGCGAAAATCGTCCATCTTCTCGGGATCGGTGACGAAAGCTTCGACGACCGTCGCCTCATTCTCCCTGTTGAAGAAGAGCTGCGCCTCGGTGAGCGGCATATAGACGAAGACGCTATCGAATTCGGACATGCCGATAGAGAAGATCGCGACGACTTTGTAGGCTTTGATGCGTGGGGCGACCCCGAAAGGCGTCTGCACGCCCTTGGCGATGAGCAGGCTGACCGAGTCGCCGACGCCGACGCCGAGCGTCTCCGCCAACCGCTGACCGATGGCGACGCCGCCGGCCTTATCGAATCCCGCGAGCGCGCCACTCTTGACGTTGCCCGCCACGCCGGGAAGCCGCGTCAGATCCTTCTCGCGCACGCCGCGCACGAGCACGCCCGACTGGCCGAACTGAGTCGATATGCCGGCCGCGCCCTCGACCATGGGAATCGCCAGCTGGACGCCGGGCAACTTCGCCGTCTTCGCGGAGACCCGGTCCCAGTCCGTGAACGGAGTCTCCACCGCCTGTAAAAATGCGTGGCCGTTGATGCCGATGATCTTGTCCATCAGCTCGCGATGGAATCCGTTCATCACCGACGTGACGACGATGAGCGTCGCGACGCCCAGCATGATGCCGAGGAACGAGAAGCCGGCGATGACCGAGACGAAGCCGTCGGCGCGGCGGGCGCGCAGATAGCGCAGCGCCACCATCCCCTCGAAGGTCGAAAAGGCGCCGGCGCCTCTTGCCGGTTGCGCCGCTTCGGTCATGCCTGAGCCTGTCTCATCGCGGCGACGATGCGGGTGACGGCGTCCTGAGGCGCGAGAAGCTCCCGCTCTCCGGTGCGGCGCTGCTTCACCTCCACCCTGCCCTCAGCGAGGCCCTTGGGCCCGACCAGGACCTGCCAGGGCAGGCCGATGAGATCGAGAGTCGCGAATTTTGCGCCGGGACGTTCGTCGCGGTCGTCATGCAGCACGTCCAGTCCCGCGTTCTGGAGCTGCTCGACGAGATCGGCGCAGACCTTGCCGGTCGCCGGGTCTCCGACTTTCAGATCGGCGACTCCGACATGGAAGGGGGCGACGGATTCGGGCCATATGACGCCATTATCGTCATGGCCAGCCTCGATGATGGCGGCGGCGAGGCGCGACGGTCCGATGCCGTAGGAACCCATTTGCACGACGACCTCCTTGCCGTCCGGTCCGTTGACGACGGCCCTCATCGGTTCGGAATATTTGGTTCCGAAGTAGAAAATATGGCCGACCTCGATGCCGCGCGCCGCGACCCGCGCGTCCTCGGGAACGGCGGCGAAGGCGGCGGCGTCATGCATCTCGCTCGTCGCCGCATAGCGACTGGTCCATTTGTCGACGACCGCCTGCAACGCCGCCGCATCGTCGAAATCGATCGAAGCGGGCGGCGGCGCGAAGGATAGAAAATCTTTATGGCAAAAGACTTCGCTTTCGCCGGTTGAGGCGAGGATGATGAACTCGTGGCTGTTGCCGCCGATCGGGCCGGACTCCGCCGCCATTGGAATGGCGGTCAGACCCAGGCGCGCAAAAGTGCGCAGATAGGCGACGAACATCTTGTTATAGGAATGCTGACCGGCTTCGGCTGTGAGATCGAAGGAATAGGCGTCCTTCATCAGGAATTCGCGCGAGCGCATCACGCCGAAACGCGGCCGCACCTCATCCCGGAATTTCCACTGGATATGAAAGAGATTGAGCGGCAGATCCTTGTATGAGCGCACATAGGCTCGAAAGATCTCGGTGATCATCTCTTCATTGGTCGGGCCGTAGAGCATCTCGCGGTCATGGCGATCGGCGATGCGCAGCATTTCCTTGCCATAGGCGTCATAGCGCCCCGACTCGCGCCACAGATCGGCGGACTGAATGGTCGGCATCAGACATTCGATCGCGCCGGCGCGGGTCTGCTCCTCGCGGATGATGGCGTTGATCTTATTCAGCACCCGAAGTCCGAGCGGAAGCCAGGCGTAAATGCCGGCCGATTCCTGTCGGATCATGCCCGCCCGCAGCATCAGCCTGTGCGAGACGATCTCGGCTTCTTTCGGCGTCTCGCGCAGGATGGGCAGAAAATAGCGGGAAAGGCGCATGTGGGATCCAGTGGGACGAATCGAAGGAGCGGCGAGCATAGCCCGTTCGCCGCCCGGAAAAACGGCGCGGGCGGAGCTTTTGAACCCGGCGCGGCCGAAAACGCAAGCCAAAGACGCCCTTCCCTTTTCGCCGGGCCTGGCCCATTTCGGGAACATGAACGCTTGAGGAGGCCGGCATGGGCAAGGCTGTGGGCGAGACTATGGGCAAGGCTAAAGGTGAGCCTGCGAACAGACATCCCTGGGGAAGCGTCCGCGACAATCCCGAATTCAGTCGCTTCGAACTCGACATCGACGGAGAGACCGCGCTCGCCTATTACCGCATCGACAATGACGTGATGGTCTTCACCTCAACGCAGACGCCGCCGAGCCTGCGCGGTCAGGGCGTCGCCTCAGAGCTCATCCGCAACGCGCTGGAATTTGCGCGGGCGCGCGGCCTGAAGGTTCAGGGCGATTGCGCCTTCGTCGCGGACTATGTGGGAAGACATCCGGAGTTCCGGGATCTTCTTCCCTAAGCGATCGGCCCACCGGCAGCCCTTCTCTGCTCCCGTCTCAAAAAAGAGGCCTCGATACATGCGTCGAGGCCTCTTTCAATTTATCGCCCGCTCGACGGCGCTGGCTTATTTCACCACCGGCATGGTGTAGGACAAAGCGCCGATATTGCCCTTGTCGCCCTTGAAATGCGCATGGCACATCACGCAGTTTTCGGACACGACGGGTATCCCCGTCGCCATGCGCAGATAGCGCTTGCCATCCTTCTCCATGATTTCTTCATAGGCCTGCTCGCCGCCGCGCAGCCTTTTCGCCGCTGTCTTTTCAAAGGCGTCTTTGGGCTCATCGTCGGGATCGCCGACTTTGTCCGTCAGCCCGATCAGCCTGACGTCGTACCAGCCGTTCTTTTTCATCGCGGCGAAGAGCGCCTTGGCGGCCGACGCGGCGGATGGGTCCGATGGGTGTTTGACGTAAGTTTCGTCGATCAGCACCACCGCCGTCTTGAAGACGTCATCGAGCATTTTGATGTGCTGCCGCGTGCGCTCGATCTCGGGATCTTTGATCGGGGCGGCGTTTTCGGCGGATGCGGCGAGCGTCAAGCCGGCCAATCCGCCGACCATCGCAACCGCCATAACGATCTTTCTCTTCATTCCCTTGGTCATCTCTTCCTCCCGGCCCCGGGCGACCGCCTGTGGGCGCATGGGCGCCAACTTCGCTCACGACTGCTGCGTGACGGTCATTGGATGAAGGCCGGCGGAAAAGGTTCCCGAATATTCATGTGGCGATGACAATCGCGCCAGAACGGCGCGCACGCTTTGCGCGCAGCGCGCCCCTCCGAAAGGAAACGCCTCCATGACGAAGGGGCCGATGTCCTTTTCCAGCTGGTCGCGAATGAGACGGCGGGCGCGATGCAGGCGAGTTTTTACGGTCTCCGGCCGCAATTCGAGGATCTGCGCGACCTCGGCGACGGAGAGGCCTTCAATGACGCGCAAGACGAAAACCAGGCGAAAATCCTCAGGAAGCCTCTCGGTCGCCTGCTCGACGAGGCGCAGAATTTCGCGTTGGGCCAGAGATTTCTCGGGATCGTCGCAGTCTTTCGCCTGTGAAGAGAAAACGCCGTCCGAGTCACTTTTCTGCGCGCCGAAGACATGAATGAGCTTCGCCCGGCGGCGGACTCGCAGCCGCGCCGCGGCCTCGTTGATCGTGATTCGCGCGAGCCAGGTGGCGAGCGCGGCCTCGCCGCGAAATTCGTCGAGATGGGTGAAGGCCTTCAGGTAGGCCTCCTGAACCACGTCCTCGGCCTCATGACTGTCGAGCACGATGCTGCGGGCGATCCGATAGAGACGGCGATTGTTGTCCGCCATGATGAGGCGCAGCGCCTCTTCTTCACCCGCGAGAGCGCGCGCCGCGAGCAAGCGTTCGTCTCGCCTCTCCACCTCAGGCGTTAATTGCGTAGCGTGCGTGCCTTCCATCCGATCGGCCTTTCGACGCCCTCAAGGATAAGGCTTATCAGGCGCGACCATAGATCCAGTGAAGGCGCATTTATGCGGGCCCGCGCGGATAGGAGAACTTACGCCTCAGCCTCAGCCGCGATCTCCAGCCATTGTTCCTCGGCGGCGGCGAGCGCCTGCGCGAGTTCCTCGCGTTGCGACGCGAGCCGCGCCGCCTCCTGCGGATTGCGCGCGAAAGCGTCGGGCGCGGCGAGCGCCTCGTCGACGCGGGCGATCAGCTGGGTGAACTTGTCGACGCGCGCCTCGGCGGCGGCGAGCTTGCGCCGCGCCTGCCCCGCGTCGCGGCGCTTGGGCGCCTCTTGCTTTGATCCCTCTTGCGCCGGCGCAACGGGAATGCGCCTCGGCTCTTCATCGCGCGATTTCGAGAGCACCTGCCGCGCATAATCGTCCATATCGCCGTCGAAGGCGCGCACGGTTCCGTCGTCGACCAGCCACAGGCGATCGGCGCAGGCCTCGAGCAGATAGCGGTCATGCGAGACCAGAACGACGGCGCCCTCGTAATCGTTGATCGCCTCGATCAGCGCGGCGCGGCTGTCGATGTCGAGATGGTTCGTCGGCTCGTCGAGGATCAAGAGATGCGGCGCGTTGAAGGTGGCGACGCCCAGCAGCAGCCGCGCCTTTTCGCCGCCCGAAAGCTTGGCGATGAGGGTTTCGGCCCGCGCGCCGGAAAATCCGGTCTGCGCCGCGCGACCGCGAATGCGCGCCTCGGGAGCGCCCGGCATCAGCCGCGCGAAGACGGCGTAAGGCGTTTCGCCCTCATTCAGATCGTCGACCTGATGCTGCGCGAAAAATCCCGCCTCCAGCTTCGGCGCGCGCACCATCTCGCCGGCGCAGGCCGAAAGCCGCCCGCCGAGCAATTTGGCGAAGGTCGACTTGCCATTGCCATTGGCGCCGAGCAGGCCGATGCGGTCGTCGTTGGAGATCGACAGCGTGAGCCGCGACAACACGACCCGATCGCCATAGCCGACCGCCGCTTTCTCCAGCGCGATGATCGGCGGCGACAGCGGCTTCTCGGGCGACGGCAGACGGATCGGCAGGACCGAATCGTCGACGATCGCCGCGATCGGCTCCATTTTGGCGAGAAGTTTCAAGCGCGACTGCGCCTGGCGCGCCTTCGTCGCCTTGGAGCGGAAGCGATCGACGAAGGCCTGCAGATGTTTGCGCTGCTCTTCCTGCTTCTTGGCGCCCTTGACGGCGAGGAGCTGCGCCTCGCGTCGCTGTTTTTCGAAGGAGGAGTAGTCGCCCTTATAGAGCGTCAGCTTGCCCCGCTCGAGATGCAGAATATGCGTGGCCACGTCGTCGAGCAGATCGCGGTCATGGCTGATGACGACGACGCTCGCCGGATAGCGCGACAGATAATCGACCAGCCACAGCGTGCCTTCGAGATCGAGATAATTGGTCGGCTCGTCGAGCAGCAGCAGGTCCGGCTGCGCGAACAGCACCGCCGCCAGGGCGACGCGCATGCGCCAGCCGCCGGAGAATTCCGACAGCGGCCGGCGCTGCGCCGCGGCGTCGAAGCCCAGCCCGTGCAGGATGGCGGCGGCGCGGGCGGGCGCCGAATGGGCGTCGATGTCGGCGAGCCGCGTCTGAATGTCGGCGATGTCGTGCGCATCATGCGCGGCCTCGGCCCGCGCCAGCAGGTCGGCGCGCTCAAGGTCGGCCGCCAGCACGAAGTCGATCAGCGCCGTCGGACCGCCCGGCGCCTCCTGCTCGACGCGACCGAGCCGTGTGCGGGCGGGAATGGAGATCGCGCCGCTTTCCGGGGCGATTTCGCCGCTGATCAGCCGGAACAGCGTGGTCTTGCCGGCACCATTACGGCCGACGAAGCCCGCGCGGGAGCGTCCCGGGAGGAACACCCCGGCGTGGTCGAACAGCAGCCGGCCGCCGAGCCGGTAGACGAGATCGTTGATCGTGAGCATTGCTGCGATGCTTTAGGGCCTGGCCCCAAGGGGTGCAAACGCGAGGCCATGCGCGGCGATCTGGCGCCGCGGTCGGCCTTGTCTTGCGCCGCCCGCGCCTCTATACACGCCCTCGCGCCGCCGCAATGCGGCCGCGCAGCCGCGCCCATCGTCTAGAGGCCTAGGACGTCGCCCTTTCACGGCGAAAACAGGGGTTCGAATCCCCTTGGGCGCGCCACTTCAAACTGGGAACGCCAATTCCCGCTGTTTTCCCGCCTGATGCGGCGACAAGCGTGCGCAGGGGCGCGCTCTTGTGGCCCGTGCGCGATTGATTCGGCGCCAAAATGCAATGCGGCCCGTCCCACCTCAATATTTACATATGAGGGTGGCGGCGATGGTCGTTGGCTCGCCATGGAAGAGAGCGCCGTTTGAGGTCCAGTTCGGGCGGTTGGTGAGATTTGCCGCGTTGAGTTCGATTTTGAGATTGTCGTTGAAGCTGTAGGCGAGCGTGGCGCCGAGCATCTGTTGCGGCGCCAGGGTGAAGCCGTAGGTGTTGGGCAGCGTCGCCTCGAGGCGGCTCGCGTAATAGTAGCTTGCGCCGAGTTCGAGGCCCTTGAGGTCGCCCGAGTCGAATGTGTAATTGGCGGAGAAGGCATAGACGCGCCTTGGCGCGCCCAGAAGATCGCTGCCCTGTTGCGAGGGGATGTTGTCGTCCTTCGAGACGAGCGCATGCAGGAAGGTGGCGACGGCGTTGATTTTGAGGTTCGGCAGGATTTCGCCGCCGAGATTGACCTCAACGCCATGGCTGTGCTGCTGGCCGGTGACGACCGAATAGAAGCCGCTCGGATTGGCTGGATTGGGAATCGCGACATTGTCGCGAGTGATGTCGAAGAGCCCGACTTCGAAACTCATCTTGCGATCGAGAAACTCGCGCCTGAATCCGAGTTCATACTGGGTGTCCTGCTGGGGCGGCGGCGCTTCGCCGCTTTGAATGCGCACGCCGGTATTGGGGATGAGCGATTTGCCGTAAGCGGCGAAGAACTGCGTCTGCTCATTGGGCCGATAGAGAATGCCGGCGCGTGGGCTGAAATAGCCCTTGGTTCCCTTGCTCAGGCTCGATGTCGGCTCTCCCGTCAGCGCGCCGAAGGGATCGAAGACGCGCTCGCGCTGGGCGAGAAGATCGTAGCGCCCGCCGATCAGAATGCGCCAGTTCTCATTGAGATCGATGAGGTCCTGGCCATAGACGGAGCGGCTGATGGCGCGCGCCACGCCTTTCGACCAGAAGGCCCCGGCGTAACTGACGCCGGGCGAATAGATGGGCGCGAAGATGTTGAGCGGCGCGGCCTCATAGCGCGCGATATCGTTGTTGTAGCCGAAATAGAAGTCCCAATGTTCGAGGCCGAGAAAGACGGTATGCGCCAGGAAGCCGGTGTCGAAGCGCCCGTTCAGGCGCAATTGGGCGTCGAAGCTGCGGTTGGCGGTGCGGGCGCGCACCGGATTGCCGAAGACGACCGACTGGAAACCGTCATAGCCCCAGCCGGTGAACCAGCCCCAGCGGCTCGCATAGAGGAAATAGTCGACGACCGCGGCGACCTTCCAGTCGGCGTTGAAGGCGTGCTCGTAGCGCAAGGTGAGATCGTCGAAGAACGGCGTCTCATGTTCATTCGCCGGCAGGCCGGCGTAGAATTCGCGCGGGATGTGCAAGAAGACCGGATCGGCCGGCACGCCATCGCGCCAAACGAGCCTTGCGCCATTGTGCTCGGCGCGCAGGCTGACGCGGTCGCCATTGTCGGCGGTGAAGGCCAGCATCGGCGCGATATCGAAGCTGCGCGTGCGCGTGAAATCGACGAAACTGCCGAGGCTTTGCGCCGAGCCGGTCATGCGGAACAGCAGGCTTTTGTCGTCATTGAGCGGCGCGTTGACGTCGGCGGTGAACCTTGTGACGTCGAAGCTGGCCTTGGTGGCGACGGCGCGGGCGAAACTCTCCTGCGTCGGCGCCTTGCGGATGTAATCGGCGGCGCCGCCATAACCGCCCAGCGCCTTGCCGAACAGCATGGCGCTCGGCCCCTTGTAGAATTCGACATGATCGACGGTCGAGAGATCGACGTCCTGGGCGGTGAAGCCGTGCGAAGCGCCGTCGAACAGCGTGACGCCCGCCGGAAAGCCGCGCATGACGAAGCTCGGCGAATAGGCGCTATTGGTCGCCGGGGCGTTGACATAGACGCCGCTCTGATCGCGCCCGAGGGTTTGCGCGCGCGGCGCCTCCGCCGACGTTTCGAGGTTCGTTTCTTCTTTCGCGCGCCGCTTGCTCTCGCTTCGGGGCTTTTCCTTGCGCTCGTCTTCCTGCGCATCTTCGGCCAGCGCTTGCGCGCTGCAAAACGCCAACAGCAGGGCGACGAGCGACGCCTTCATGCGCCGGGTCGACAGAAATGCCGCCGGCGCACGGCATTCGGCGCAACGGCGCGGCGGCGCTCGAGCGCGAGTTGCGCGAGCGGCGCGACGAAGCCACGCCCTTCAACTTCCCCCGCGATGGTGAAGCGGCACATCAGGCCGCGGTCATCGCCCGCATCAAAAACGTCGATCACCTTCAACCGCGGCGAGCCCGGGCCGATCACGCCCCGCGCGCGCAGAAATGTCAAAAGCGCCGGACGCGCATGCGCCGAAACTGGAATGGCGCGGCGCAGATTTTGAACAAAGCATTCCTGTCTTTTGTGATCGAAATCCATTTTCTTCTCAATCGATGGAGAGTGAATTGGCGTTCCAACCACAGACGTCACTCCGCCGGCGCAGGCCGCGGAAGAGTCCGCCGAACATGCGCCAACCGCGCCGCCCGCTTCTTCCACCAGATGTAAACGCCGGTGACGGAAAGCATGGTGATGACTAGCCCCAGCGCGCAGACGAAGATGCGGTAGGGAAGACCGAAGAGATTGGCCGTGTGCAGCTCGACGAGCCAGGTGGTCAGCGTCATTCCGCTGCGATGGCCGGTCGGCAGGCTAAGGGTCTTCAACGCGCCCGAGCGTGAATCGAACAGGATCGAGGTCGAGCCCGCCTTGTCGCCAATGTCGCGCGACGAGCGCACGCGATATTCGTAAAGGCCCTTGTCGCGCAGATTGTAGAGCGCCAGCGGGCGTTCGATCGTAAAGTTGTGTCGGCGCCCCTGCTCCGCCATCAGACGCTCGCCGGTCGCTTGCGCTGACTCCCATTCCATCGGCGCACGCGCATCATTCTGCGGCGTTCCGTCCTGCGCCCAGACGGGCGCCTCGTAATCCAAAACGAGCTGCGTCGCGCGCGTATAGAAATTCGGCAGCGTGAAAAACACGCTCGACCAGGCGTAGACGAGCAGCATCGCCCACAGCCACAAGCCTGCGGCGCGATGCAGATCGAAGTTGGCGCGATAGAAGGAGCTCTTGAGCTTCACGAGCCATGACGGCTTCCAGCGCGCAAAGAATCCTTTGCGCGAGCGCTCGCCGCCCGCCGGCAGCGTCAGATAAAAACCGACGAAGCAATCGAGCGTCCAGATGAGCGCCACGGCGCCGAGAATCCACTCGCCGACGCCGCTCATCGCGAGATACATGTGAAGGCCATAGACGAACGGCATGATGTCGTTCTTGCGTCTCGGCAGCCCATGCCAGGTGACGCGCCCGAGTTCATGGCCATCGATCGGATCGAGATGGATGTATTCGAAATCGAGCGGCGGCGCGCCGTCGCGCGCCTCCATGCCGATCGAGACCGAGCCTGGATGGCCCATGTAGACGGTCGCTGCGCGCGCCTGCGGGACGATGGATTCGGCGCGGCGCGCCAGCGTCGCCGCGTCGAGTTCTATCCCAGCGCGTTTACCGGGATAAAGTTCCGGCGTCAGCCAGTGGTTCAACTCGCCCCAGAACGCGAGCAGGCTTCCCGTCAGGCCGACCACGATCAGGAAGCCTGTCATCGCCAGTCCCGCCCAGCGATGCAGCCATACGAACAGCGCGCGCGGCATCGCTAGAACTCCACTCTGATCTGGCCGGTCGCCGTGAAGGGATTAGCGGGAATGGCATTCAGCGGTGGAACATTGTAGTTGAAGAAATCGTCCACACCGGTGAAATACTGCGCGTTATTGATGTTCTTGAGATTGAGTTGCGCCGTGAGCTTATAACCGTCGACCAGCGTCGCGTAGCTCGCGAAGGCGTCGAGACGCGCCCATCCTGGCAGCACAAAGGTATTTTGGATATCGCCCCACGCCCGCGTCGAGGCCGTTACGCCGCCGCCGACACGCAATCCGAGGCCGTTGTCGCCAAAAGCGTAGGTCAGAAAGATTTTGCCCGAATGACGCGGAACATTGTCGAGGTGGTTGCCGAGAAGGCCGCCGCCTTCGCCGAAGATCGTGGAATCGTAAAAGCCAAAAGGGTTCAACCGATTCACCGGACTGTCGGCGATAACCTTCGCGTCGATCAATGCGTAGTTGCCCACGATCGTCATGCGATCGGTGATGCGGCCGACTACGTCAAACTCGATGCCGCGGCTGCGCTGCAATCCGGCAAGCTTCTGCGCCATCGAGGCCAATGACGCGAGATCTCGTGTCGGGACACCGGATTTGGTGATTTGGAAGATGGCGAGCGTGGCGCTCAGACCCGGCAGAGGCTCGGCCTTCAGACCGACTTCCCATTGCAGGCCGCGCTGCGGCCCTAAAGGCTGTTTGTCGGCGGTAAAGCCGTTGTTCTGACCGAAGGATCTTGAGTAGCTGCCGTAAATGCTGACCTGCGGAAGGATGTCGTAGACGACGCCAGCGCGCGGACTCCACCCCCTGTCGATGGCCGTCGGCGATCGCAGTCGACTGGCGATCGCCAAGTCCTTGCTCGCATCGTAAACGCCGCCGCCATTCTCAAAGCTCGAAGACGTTCCTATCGTTTGGTCCGCTACATCGTAGCGGACGCCGACAAGCACATGCAGACGGTCAAACCATGTGACATAATCCTGGACATAAAGCCCTTTCTGTCTGGCGAGCACAGACGAATGAAATTTGAATCCAGATCCAATTTGTGAATCGAAATAGGCAAAGGACGGGACCGTTCCATAGATCGGGGAAAAAATGTCTATCGGATACAGGGCGGCGCCGTTGGCGAAGTAATAGTCGTAATAGGTGTTCAGATAATCGAGCCCCATCAGAAATGTGTGTTTGCCGCCAAGCGCCTCAAACTTTCCTTCTAGGTCAATATTGGTCGAGAAGGTACGACCGGACGCGAACTGGTATTGCCCGATGCGTTGCAGCGTGCGCCCATCCGCGTCGACGCACATCGGCGTCACGCAGAGCGGCGTGATATTGGGCTTATCGAAAATGGGGGCGGCGGCGTAAAGAAAGCGGTTGGTGACCTTCCAGTCCTCATTGAGATTCTGACGGAGTTTATAACTGACCAGATAGTTCTCTATCCGGTCGCGCGGATCATTGGCCTCCTGGAACGAGCGGCTCAACGGAACTGACGCGGGGCTGGGCCCGATTGTCGGTATCCCGACGTCGCTTTGCGCCTTCTGACCTGAATATTGTCCTTCGAGAGTGAGTTCGGTCCAGGCGCTTGGGCGGTAGCTCACCACCGGCGCGACGATCACGCGCTCTCCGCCCCCTGAATATCCGCGAAATGAGCCGTTGTTCTGATAGGCGCCTGAGAGACGGTAGGCGAGCCCTGGCACTTCAGCGACAGGAGAGGTGAAATCCCACTGCGTGCGATACCAGTTGAACGATCCGATCTGTTGGTCGACAACGTAGCGGGCGCGATCGAGCGGCTGCTTGGTCACCAGATTGATCAATCCGCCGGGCTCGGCCCGTCCGAATAGTACCGACGCTGGCCCCTTAAGCACCTCAATGCGCTCCAGATTGGCGGTGTCGAGGATACCGGGGTTGGCATTGCCGAACGACAGATTGTTGCGATAGATGTTGAGACTTTGAAAGCCACGAATCTTGAAGTTGTAACCTTCCAACTCGTTGTTGTTGGACCGCACGCCCGGCACATTCTCTAGCGCTTCCTGGACGGTTGTATTGTTTTGGTCGATCATCACTTGCTTGGGAACCACATTTACCGACACAGGAGTTTCCCTGATTGGGATATCGGTCTTAGTGGCGGTAATGGCGTCGTTTGCCACATAGCCTTCGGCCGGCGTCTTCGGCTCGCTCGGAAAATTGGAGGACGGACCCGGATCGGATGTGGCGGGCTCTCCCGTTGGCGGTCCCGACACGTGAGTCGATGGCGCGCGCTGCCGCCCGCCGACGCTGATCGTAGGCAAGGCTTGCTGAGCATGGGCGCATTCAGAGGCGAAGGCGAGCAACAGTGCGCCGGCGGAAACGCCGCGCAGGAGAACGGACGAGTTCATTGAGAAACTCCAGAGCGACTGTCACGGCGCTCGAGCAGACGAGAAGAAAAAGCAGGTTGAGCTTAGGGCGCGAGTCGCGAATCAGGCCTGCCGCGGCGGGGCGCGCGAGGACCAGGCGCTCGCCCAACCGGCAAGCGCGAGTCGGCTCCGTGCGGGAGCGCGCCGCTTAACAGCGTCAGCCGCCAATCGGCGCCAGGGCGCCAGGCTAAATCCCGCTCCCGCGAGACCAAACGTCGGCGCCTCGCAACTCGCCAAGCAACAGAGCCCGGCCAAAGAGCACTTATGCGGGTGACCGTCGCTCGCTGGCGAGCGCGTGTCATCTTGCGCACAATCGACGACGGCCGCGATCGAGACTGCGGCAATCTCTTCATGAGAAGCGCTTCGCGCCCAGGACGAGGCGAGAACAACTCCCTGAACCGCCATGACAAATGCGATGAGGCTGAGCAGGACCGCGCGGATCCGCCCGAGGCGCCTGCGTGCGCTCTCGTTCGTCGTTGTCGTATGGCGTGGAATTTGCCGCATCGTCGCCGTGCTTCGCCTGGTGGAGAATAAATAGCCAAAGTGGGACTGATGCGCCTGACATGAGTCTGACGCGAGAAATTTTGGCGCGAATTCGGAACGCTGTGTCTTTCGGGCAACAGCCGGCCGTTCGCGGGGGTCTGTCCTGTCTTGCGAATTTAGCGACCAAATTCGATAATCGACGGCGCGAAGGGGAGCGGCGCCCACATGCGAATATTATTGGTTGAAGACGAGCTGGATGCGGCGCGTTTGACGGCGTCGTTAGTCGCCCAGGCCGGTTTCGACGTTGATCAAGCCGGCTGTCTGAGCGCTGCACGAGAAGCCGTCGAAGGCTCGAATTACGACCTCCTTCTGCTCGATCGTCGTCTTCCTGATGGCGATGGCCTGTCGCTCATGCCGCTCGCGCGAGAACTGCGGCCAGGCATTCGCATCATGATGCTGACGGCTATGGACGACATGGCGGACAAAGTGTCGAGTTTCGATCTCGGCGCCGACGACTATGTGACGAAGCCATTCCAGGGAGAGGAGTTGGTCGCGAGAATACGGGCCTGCGTTCGGCGTCCGGGAAGCGGCGCGCCAAAGCCGATCGTCGTGGGCGCGCTATCTTTTGACCCGACGACGCGTGACGTCCGTATCTCGAACAGAATCGTCACGCTGCACCGGCGGGAATTGGTCCTGCTCGATTCTCTTCTGCGGCGCGTCAATCGTGTGGTTTCGCGCGAGACTCTTCTCGACGAGGTCTTCTCTCCACACGACGACGTTCAGGACAACACGCTCGATATGGCGGTGTCGCGCTTGCGGCGACGGCTCATCGTGTTGAACACTGGCGTCGCCATTCACACTATTCGCGGCGTTGGCTATATGGTGACGGAGTTGCTTGATTGAGACGGCATTCGCTCGTATTGCGCATTGTCGGCTGTCTATTCCTTGCACAAATTATCGCCTTTCCGATCGCTTGGCTGGTAACGATCGGCATCGGCCTTACGGGAGTAGAATTTTTCGCCACATCGCTCGATGAGTTGTCGGCGATTCGCGCAAAAAAGCAGATCATCGCATCGTTGGCGATGAATGAAGATAAAATGCTGGAGATCAGGCCGACGCCGGACCTGCTAGAAGATCTGAAGCGCGCGCCCGCTATGAAGTTCGCGGCGTTCCGAAGTCTGAGCCGTGACCCAGTCGCCGGTTCCTCTCCAGAGCTCATCGCGATGCTGAAGCCTCTCATCGAGATCAGCCCAACCCATGTGCATTTCATCCTGCCTGGCGATCCAAGCGCTATTCGTACGGGCCTTATGGAGCCGGAACGGACTCCCTTCGGGCGCCTTCACATCGCCGTCTACGGACAGAAATTTCGTTGGAGCGACATTGTCGACGCCGCCATTGAGGAAACGCGCTGGTTGACCGCCTACCTGGTCATGGCAATTTTGATGTCGGCAGGCGCGGCCTGGTTCGCCGTGCGGTGGGGATTGAGGCCGCTCAGACGCGTGGCGGTGCAGGCGTCACGAATCGACATGAACAGCCTAGACCAACGCCTCGATGCAAATGACGTATCGAGCGAAGTTGGACCCCTCGTCGACGCGGTAAACGACGCTTTGGCGCGGCTCGATGCCGGCGTCGCCCGACAACGGCGTTTTACGGCAAATGCCGCGCATGAACTTCGCACGCCCATTAATGTGCTCGGCGTGCGACTTGATGCGCCTGAGGAGCCGACCTTTAAGAATGATCTAAAGCGCGATCATCGGCGAATACGCAACATCGTCGAGCAGCTGCTAGCTTCCGCGCGGCTCGATCAACAATCGACAAAGCGTGATCACACGATCGACCTCGTCGCGTTGACGAGAACGATCATTGCGGACGCAGCGCTTCTGGCGCTGAAGGCGCGGCGCCAGATCGTTCTCGACGCGCCCAGCGCGCCTGTTCTTATAGAGGGCAATCGGCCGGCGCTTGAATCCGTCATCTCGAATGTTATCGACAATGCTCTTCGCGCCGAGCCGGAAGGCGGCGCCGTGCATGTTCGCGTCACCGAGAACGCAACGCTGGAAGTGATCGATCACGGTTGCGGCGTGGAGAAGGCGGATCGCGATCTCATCTTCGAGCCATTTTGGCGGAAGAATGACTCGATCCCCGGCACGGGCTTGGGGTTGGCCATCGCCAAAGAGCTGGTCGAGGCGCATAATGGCCGCATATGGGTCGAGGCGACGCCAGGCGGCGGGGCCACGTTCAAGCTGTCATTTCAGTTAAACGCAAAATGATGATGAACCCACTAAGCGCTAACGAGAGCAGACTGGCGTTTAAAAAGCCGAAGGCGGCCTGACTAACCGGCGGAGTGCAATATCTCACGGAACCGAAAATTTATCGTCGGAGCTGCGCTTTTATTTGCCGTTCTGCTTCCCGACGAGAGCGGTGCGCAAGATCCAATTGATCGCGTCACAGGTTTCGCGCGCGAAGCGATCCACACCGCCGCCTGGCCTGGCGGCAAAAAGGTCGCGGTCAGCTTCGCGTTCTTCGTGGAGGAGTTCGGATTCGGCCAAGGTCCGATCTTCCGCCGCCCAGATCTTGCGTCCCGCAATCCTGACCTCGTGAACGAGGCGTTCCGTCAATATGCAATCGACTGGGGCATTGTCCGCGTCGGCCGGCTATTTCAAGAACTTCACGAGCCGCTCACTATAGTGGTGAACGCGGAATTTTTCGGCAAGCATCCATCGGTCTGGAAGGAGTTCCGCTCGATGGCGCCGAACGCGCCGATCGTCGCTCACGGCATGAACAACACCAGCGACATGCTGCCGCTCCGGCGTGGGATCGCCGCGCAGAAGGCCTACATTCGCCGCACATTGGATCTCATCGCCGAAGCTGCCGGCGTCAAGCCGACGGGCTGGTCGAGTCCGAGCGTCTACGCCAATCGCGACACGATGCGGCCGCGCAGCCGCGCCCATCGTCTAGAGGCCTAGGACGTCGCCCTTTCACGGCGAAAACAGGGGTTCGAATCCCCTTGGGCGCGCCAATAAAATCAATGAACTACGAATGATGTTCGGCCAGAGCCGCTCAGATACGGAAATTTTACGGAAAACCCCTCCCGGAACGCCGTTGAATTTCGGCGAACGCAGCGCCTATCCCTCCGACGCTCGCCGGTCTTCGCGCTGTGGGCGTCCGGGGCGCGCACATATGGTGCTTGGACCCCGGACCATTGCATTTTGTCATCGCAAACGGTGGCGCTTTCTCATTCCGGGCTCTGATCGGGATTGTCAACTTGAGAGCTTAGCGCCGCGCGCGGATCGTCGTGCAAGACGACGTTTAGTAAGGAACTGTGGATGGTAAAGTGTCCATTATATTCGATGAACCCCAATCGCCGAAATTTATTCAAAAAGAAACTGACGCGCGATCGCGTTGTGCCAATCATGTCGGCGAGCGTTTCCTGAGTGATCGACGCCAATATCGGCTGCGGACTGCCTTCCTGGCAAAAATTAGCGAGGAGCAAAAGGAGACGCGCGAGTCGTTTCTCGCTTGAATTAAAGAGCTGGTCTATGAGGTCGGCTTCGATCCGAATGTTGCGTGCGAGCAAATACGTCATGAAAAGCGCCGAGAAATCGGGATTGTCATGCAAAAGACGGATGACCGTCGCCTTTTCCACGCGCGATAATGTGCAGTCGGTGATCGCCGTCAGTGTCGAGATGCGCAGCTTCTGACCGGCGAGACATCCCTCCCCGAAGAAATCGCTTGCGCCAAGGATGGCCACTACAGCTTCCTTGCCTTGCGTGGAGAGAGTCGTGACTTTGACTTTGCCTTCCTGAATAAAGAATAGCGCATCCGCAGGATCGCCCTGAGAGAAAATGACTTGGCCCTTATTCCAGTTTGAGGTGCTTCTTCCGGCGCCGGCGATGGCGAGAAACGCCTTTGGGTCGAAGACCGATTTGGAAACATTCGACATTCAACATGCTCGGCTAGAATTCTACGACTATTTATAGCGCTATTTCTAATCTCTCTTTTTTATCATTGCAGAGCTGTTTTGCACAGACTCTGGCCCTGCGGCTGCTAACTTTGCCTTCGCCCGAGAAACGCTCGCGCTGGTTGAAGCGGACCTCCGGAAATTCCCGCTTCTTTTCGGACAACAGCTTCAACCAAAGCGTTTCCTTGCGGCCCGACGCCTGGTCCGAACTTCCTCCCCTCACGGGCCAGGCGTCACAACCAAATTAACACTGGTCGTTGGCTATGGAGATTCGCGCTGCCGCCAAACATCACGGCAAAGGCGACCGCGCAAAAGGTCATTCTGAGATGGCGCATTCACACTCTGAGAAGGCACATGGCATATTCAAGGAAGCGAGAAGCAGAATGAATCGCTTCGTTCTCGTTGATAGGAAAAGAAGTCGAGTCTGCTGTGATACGGCGTCAGTGGGTTGGCATGCGCCGATCTGGACAACGATTGCGGCCCATCTTGAAAATGTGCCGGTCCTATCTGCGTCAGCCGCACGTCTTGTAGACCAAAGTCTAGGCAAGGCCGCTGAGGATTACATCTTCACCCCTTTTGCGGCGGACCAAGATTCAGAGGGCTATCTGGTTTTTATTTGTAGCCGCGAAGAAGCTTTTTATCCGCCGATGGCGTCTGAATCGCTCAGCTCTGATGAGGCGGTTACATCAGTCACAACAAGCTGGAAATATGTCGGTTACGTGCGCCGCGCTCACTGAATTTGACGCGCGATGCGGGGCATCGGCGTTATGTCCAGAGCGCCTAAACGGAGGACGAAGAGTCGCCTACGCGATGCGCAAGCGAAGCGGCGCGTTAGATGACGGCTGGCGCGGTCACGCCGCTTCCCCGCGTTCGGGATCAAGCGAGCGATTACGCATGAAGTCGTCCGAATCGACGGCTGCGCTCATCTCAGGCGAGCCGCCTTCAAAATGGCGTCGGCGTCCGCCAGCCATACGGCGTCGTCGGCCTTGAGACGCAACAGAACGCGCCGCAGCGCCAAGGCTCCGTCAGGCGTGCCGACGACAAAGGGGTGAATTCCGATGACCACAGTCGTGGCGTCTCGCGCCGGGTTGGCGCGCGCCTCAATGACCAGTTCCGAGACATAGTCCAACCAGAGCGCTTCGATCTCTCTGGTCGTCTTCATCCGCGCCAGATATTGTCCCATGTCGACGGTTACGGCCGGATAGGGCAGCAGAATGAGCGAACCTTCGGGCGTCTTCAAACGTGAAATGATATCCGAATCCATCTGGTCGAGCGTGTAGGCGACGCCTTCCGCGGCCAAGGCCCGCATGGTGTCGCGATCGGCGTAGACGCTCGGACTCGACCAGCCCGTCGGCCTGACGCCGACAGATTCGGCGATGAGATCCAGTGTGCGGCGAATGTAGGCCCTCTGCGCGGCGATCCCACTCCGGAGCGGCAACATGCGGCTCGTGTTGTTCATCCCGTGCGCGACCAGCGGCGCGTTCGGCAGCATCGAACGGAACTCCTTCCATACCGATGGATGCTTGCCGAAAAACTCCGCATTCACCACGATGGTGAGCGGCACATTCAGTTCTTTAAATAGCCGGCCGACGCGGACAACGCCCCAGTCGATCGCGTATTGACGGAACGCCTCGTTCACGAGGTCAGGATTGCGCGACGCAAGATCAGGACGGAAGATCGGACCTTGGCCGAAGCCGAATTCCTCCACGAAGAATGCAAAGCTGACAGCGACCTTTTTGCCGTCAGGCCAGGCGGCGGTGTGGATCGCTTCGCGCTCGAAACCCGTGACGGGGTCAATGCGATCTTGCGCGCCGCTCTCGAGGGGAAGCAGAGCGGCAAAAAACAGCGCAACTCCGACGATGAGGCCAAACTCAGGAGCCTTTCGCGCCGTGATCCTGGCTACAGGTTTCGAATTCACGGAAGATCGCTCAAGCTCTTCGCGCCGGGCCCCGGCGTAATCAGCGTCGGCCATTGACGCGAGCCGAACGGCACTTGCGGCGGCAGCACCACATTCATCTTGCGCTTCGCGTCTTCGTCGATGATCGCTTGCCGGGCGTCTCCGCCCATCAATTCAAAATCCATAAGATGGTAATCGCCGAAGAATGCGGCGCCCACCGAGCGGTCGGCGATGATCCGCGTCAGCGACTCCAGCATGTCGTCGGGCGTCGTAGTGAAGGATATCGTCTCGATCAGCATCAGGCGATCATTGATCGCCTCAGGGCCGAAGAACTGCGCGAGCACGCTAAACAGGACATTGTTCTGGCGCGCGACATAGATCGTATTGCTGGCCGCATAGGTTTTGTCCCAGTCGGCGCCAAGCGTCTCTTTCCAACCGCCGATGACATCCATCCAATGGGCGACCTGGGTTTGCGCCGCCCAGGCGATATTTTTCTTCAGCAGCGGCGACTGCTTCTTGGCGAATTTTTGCAGGCCTTCCGCTGAGATCGCGTTGTTCTTCAGGCACTCGTCCATGAACGCGATATTGTTTTGCAGAATGCTTCGATTGTTCGTTCGCCAGTCTTTTTGCATGCCGCTCGCATCAAGCGTGTCGAGCGCGGATTGCATGCGGCTCCTATACGCCGCCAAGGCGCCGCGCCACGTCGTGTCCTTGGGACTGTTCAGATACGGAACGACGACTTCGGCCAACGCCATGGTGCTGTGGCCGACCGATTTCAGCAACTGATAGACGATCGGCGGCTGCGGCGCCTCAATCGGCGCCATGCCGGGGCGATAAAGGATAAATCGCCCGCCGGCGCCGGAAAACAGTCCGAGAATGACCGGATGCTTCGCGAGGATGTTTTTCTTGAAGATCTGCGCGGCGTCGCCATACAACTGGAACATCGTCGTGTTCAGCTGCAGCACATTTTTGTTGGCCATGTCGGCGGGGCTGGCCGTCTCGGCGCCGACAAGTCCTGTGAAGTAGCTTGGCAGCTCCGTCGCGCACGCGGGCGAAACCGATAATCCAAAAACGACAACCGACGACAGCAGCGTGCGAAGACGGCTTGTCGCGAGCGTGGTGGGCATCATGAGACTCTCCAGTGAAATGAGGACAGCAAACGCGCGGCGCGGCGCGGACGATTCGAAGGGCATCGGACGATCGCCGCTGGAAGCCGCGCCGGGTTCGCTTATCCTCCGCTATTTCGGGCACACTGCCCCGGTGTTGATCCAAGCTTCGACGAGCGCCCCCGCCTCCTTCTGCGTTCCGGGCGCGGGCTGGCGGCCAAATCCGGGCGACCAAGCCCAGCCGACGAGCGTGTCGCCGCCAATGTGGCGTGCAAGCGCCTCCAGCGAACGGCCGCCGTTGCGCGCCTGATCTTTGATCTGCGCGCAGATCTCACCGAGCGTTTTGCCTTCCCAGCCCATCTCTCGCGGCGCGAGACGCCATTCGTGGTGGCCGGGAACGCGGCCGGGATCAAAATTGGCGTCCTGATGGCAGATCGGACAGCGCATCGCCGCGAGGCCTCGGCCGTCCGGTCCTCGCTCGACCGGCGGCTGGTGAACCCGGCCCAGTTCACCCTGATGCGGACGATCGCCGGCGGGATGGCAATTGACGCAGCGCGGGTTGGTCAGGACTTTGCCGAGTTCGGTAAACAAAGCCGCGGAACGCGCCGCGGCGTCGCCGATGCCGGCAAAATTTTCTGGAGTTGCGAGCGTCGCCGATCGGCTGTCGGACGTCACGCATGTCATTAGCCCCACGACCCCTGCGAGAACCGCAAATTTCATCTTCGGCCCCCCTCCTGCGCCGCACTCATGCGAAACGCCGTTTCGCTACGTCAGATATCGCCCCGGATCGGCGAGAATGACGTCGCGCATAGCCTCGTGATATTTGAAGTAGCCCGTGCAACGGCACAGATGTCCGTCAAACGCGTCAGCGATTGCTTTCTCGAGATCGGCGCGCGCCACCGGCGTCTTCGCCAGACGCTCCAGCAGAACCTGTCCCTCGTTCAAGAAGCCGGCTGTGCAATAGCCGCATTGAAACGCAAAATGGTCGATGAACGATCTTTGCAGCGCAGTGAGTTCGCCGTTCGTCGCATGGCCTTCCACGGTACGAATGGATTTCCCGTTGAAGCTCGCCGCCGGAACAACGCAAGTTGGACTGGTGTGGCTCGTCCCGTCCGGATCGTCGATGATCACCGCGCAACTGAGGCACTGCCCGGCGCCGCAGCCAAACTTGGTGCCAGTGAGCCCAAGGCTCTCGCGCAAGAAGTCATTCATGGTCATCTCGTCGCGCACCTTCACCGGGCCATATGCGCGTCCATTGATCCTCATGCGCACAGTCGTCACGTGAGCGCTCCCTTGAGCTCTTGTTGAGTCACCGGCAAGGCGTGGAAGCGACGCCCCGTCGCGTCGAAGATCGCGTTCAACAACGCCGGAACAATGGGAATCATAACGACCTCAGCCATGCCCTTTGGCGGATCGTTCGGCAGCGGGGGCAATATTTCGATCTCGAGCGCTTGCAAAGGCAGGTCGGACCCGCGCGCGATCAAGTATTGTCCGAGATTCCATTGCCCGTTGCCGGGTCCGTCTTCATAGAGCGGAAGCGATTCGAGCAGCGCGTAGCCGACGCCCATCGCGAAACCGCCCTGCGCCTGGCCAAGCACGATTTCAGGCGTCAGCGCGCGACCACATTCGAGGACAGTATATGCCCGGTCGATGCGCAAGGCGCCGGTGTCGCGTTCGATCTCGACACGAACCAGCGCGCCGCACAACGATGTGTAGGAGGTCCCGATCCGGTTGAACAGGGTGGGCGGGTATTTGACGTCGGCGCGATCTAAGCGAACGAATTTTCCTGAGCCTTTTCGCACCGCCAGCGCATCAATTTCCGCCGTCCACTCTTGCCCGCCGATCGCAAAGGTCGCTTTCGACCATGACCAGCGCGAGAAGCTGTGCGCCATCGCCGCTGTCACGCCTTTACGCGCATGGGCCCTTGCGGCGATTTCCGATAGCGGCAAGGCTCTCAGCGCCGGCATCACGAGCCGCCCCTGCTCCCAACGCGCCGCGTCCCATTTCGCCGCCCTCGGATCGGTTGGCGCGAGTTCCCACAGTTCGAGCGCCGCGGGCCACAAGCCGAACCGATAGATGACGCGGGCCGCTTCGGACGCCGAATGAGTCCCGACGTGCGCGCCAATCGAGGAACTGGTTGGCGAACTTATCGCCGGAACCCAGCGCGGATCGCGTTGCGCGGCGTCCTGCGTCGCCTGGTCCATCGTGTAAGGGTCGCCGGAGGTGACGAGCCCGAGCGCGGCGAAACGGTCGACTTCCGCGACGGCGACTTCATCGGCCACGGCGCCGAGATGAGCCGCGACCCGGTTCGCAAGCGCCGTCCCTATGCCGTTCCCCATCTCGACGTGATCGCAGCGGATCGAGATCCGACCCTTCGGGTCGACTTCAACTGACGACAATGAAGTGTCGGCTCCGCTGCCGTAATCCTTGGTGACGCAAGCCACGCCCGTGCCGACGACACTCCCTGGGCGCCGTCCACGCGCTTTCTCTTCGGCGCGCTGTCGCCAGATCGCATGCTTTTCCAGTCTGTCGAGAATCTCGGGCGTGCGAACCACGACGTCATACGTGTTCCCCGCCATTGTCCGACCGCCGGTCTTCAGCGCGTTGCGTCGGCGAAATTCGATCGGATCGATCGCCAGCGTCGACGCCGCCTCGTCAATCAACACTTCCAGCGCCGTCATCGTCTGCAGCGTGCCATAGCCGCGCATCGACCCGGCCGTCACGCCGCGTGAATGCAGCGCGACTGTGGTGACGTCGACTTTTGGAACATCGTAGATGCCGATCGCGGCATTGGCGGAAACCGCCGCCACGCTCGCCGAATAATTGGCGAGGCCGCCGCCATTCAGCACATGATCCGCGGCGAATGCGGAGATTTTGCCTGTCGCTCGATCGACGCCGATGCGTGTGCGCATCTTGAACGCATGCCGCTTAATTCCCCCCTGGAACTGCTGATAACGATCTTGGGAGAGCCGCACGGGGCGACCGGGAAGGAACATCGCCGCCAGCGCAACGTAAAGCGGGAATGGCGTGTGGTCGCGTCCCCCAAATCCGCCGCCCATATAAGCGAAATGCGCGTTGATATGCGCCGGCTTGAAGTTGGCGCGGGCGTTGCCCAGCAGAGTTGCGACGGAGGTTGCGGCGTCGTACGGCGACTGCACGCCGAGAACGAGTTCGAGGTTTTTGCGCTCGGCGTCATACCAGGCGAGACCGCATTCAGGCTCGAGAAACATTGGATCAACGGATTGGGTCTCGAATTCGCGGTCGAGAACGACAAGATTTGGAGTGTCGGCCTCAAGGTCCGCGCGGATCTGTTCGCCGTAGCTCGCCGCATTGGCGTAAGCGGCCCCTGTCGGCACGGGGAGCCGCGCCCATACTGGCCCGCCCCCGTCTTGAAAGAACCCTGGACTGACCCAGCCATCCTTGACTGGCGAGTAAACGTCGGGCGCGTCGGGCGTCGCGCCGGCGACGCGCGTGAATCGAAACGCGCCGTAGCTGCGCTCGACGACGGGACCCGTTTCCGCGCCAAATTTCAGAATCGTCTCGTTGCGTAACGCGAGCCGTGCCTGATCGAAATTGTCGAAGCTTTCATAGATCAACAGAGCCGCCGGCTGACCGAGATACAAGGGCGTCTTGCCAACGGGGCAGAACAGGTCGCCTGAATAAAATTTGGGAACGCGAGCGCCGATCCGCGCGAGATCAGCTGCGGTAACGATCACGGAGGGTTTCAAAGCGCCGCTCAAGCGCGAGAGATCGACGCCCTCATATATGTGCGTGGCGTTCGCCGTCCGGATGAGCATAGCGTGCGCGGTATGCGTCGGCCATCCCGGGAGATCCGCGGCGCGGAAATCGGACGCGTACAGCTTCGCCCCTGTGACTTTGGCGACCCCATCAATCCGGCCTGCGCCCGTGGCGGCCGGATTCCAGCGCTGTCTTCCGGGCAGCGTCTCGCGTGCGGCGAATTCAGGTTCATTCGCTAGGGTAATACGCGACAGGCTGAGCGCAATGCCGCTCGCGGTGACCAATTTGGCGAACTCGCGTCGAGAAGCATCCACGCTCCGACCTCTTGGTTCCACCTCGGCGACCGCCAACGGCGATGCTTTTATTCGCACGGGCATAGATCGCCAGCAAGCTCAGCTCTCCGCGCCTTGGCGTCTCGCTGATCCCCGGAGATCAATCCGACCCAATTGACTCAGTCGCCGTAAGCGCTTCGCGCGATGGGTTCGCACGACTGCGACGGCGTTATCGCCGTCGTCGATCACAGCGAAGGGATCGCGCCTGCGACGAAGTGCCGGCCGATGGCCTCGCGCCCGCTACGCGGTCGCGCGTAGTTGCGCGACCCGCACCGGCACGGGCGGATGCGAGAAATAGAAGGTGGCGTAGAGCGGGTCGGGGGTCAGCGTTGCGAGGTTGTCGCGCGTCAGCCGAGTCAAAGCCGAGATCATCGGCTCCTTGCCGACGATATCGCGGGCGAAGGCGTCGGCTTCGAACTCCGCGCGGCGTGACCGCCACGCCAGCAAGGGCGACAGGACATGCGAGATCGGCTCTCGCGCAAGCAGCAGCGCGACGAGCACCACGCCGGGATCGTTCGGCAGGCCGAACCAGCCGGCGAAGACATCCGAGCCGAAGGCCCACCACAGCACAGCGAAACCGACGAAGGCGATCGCGGCCGCCAGCGCCAGCATCTGCCGCACATGGCCGAATTTGAAATGACCGAGTTCATGCGCGAGAATCGATTCGATCTCGTCCGGCGAATGTTTCTCGAGCAGCGTGTCGAAAAAGACGATGCGCTTGGCTTTGCCGAAGCCGCTGAAATAAGCGTTGCCATGCGTGGAGCGCGTCGAGGCGTCCATCACATAGAGGCCTTTCGACTCAAAGCCGCATCTGGCGAGCAGCGCCTCCATGCGCCGCTTCATGGCGCCGTCTTCAAGCGGCGAAAATTTATTGAAGAGCGGCGCGATGACGGTCGGATAGATCACTGTCATCGCAATCGCGATGGCGAGGAAGATGACATAGGCGATGAGCCACCATGTGTCGGGGGCGGCGCCCAGAAGCCAGAACATGCCGAAGAGCAAGGGCGTCGAAATGACGAGTTCCAGCGCGCCGGACTTTGCTTGGTCGACGAGAAACTTTTGCGGCGTCAGCCGATTAAATCCGAACCTGTCTTCGAGCCAGAGGGCGCGCGCTGCGGCGAAGGGCATGTCAATCAAACTGCCGATCACGCCGAAGACGAGAACGAACAGAACGCTGCGAACGAGGCCAGGTTCGACGAAGGCGGCGATCGCCGCGTAAAGCGGCGCGAGCCCCAGCGCCAACCACGCGATAGACATCGCGGCGTCGAAAATCGTTTCGGCGACGGAAAACTTTGTTTTTGCGATCGTGTATTCGGCGGCGCGGCGATGATCGTCGAGCGTGACTCCTTGCGCGAAATCCGGCGGCACTTGATCGCGATGGGCCTCTACCGTCGCGGTCTGCCGCATGCGCAGATATACGCCAAGTCCGGCGGAGGCGGCTATCGCCAGACAAATCACGACGCCCATTGCGCTCATTCTTCTCTCCCGCAAACTTTCATGCGGCAATATAGGAAAGCGCGCCCGGCTTTGCGAGAGCGCCGCCTTATGTCGCGCCGAGCTGGGCCGCTGCGCGCGCGCTCGTCGCTAAAGCTGATCTCGCCTTTCATGCAGACGAGCCTTCTTCTAGCCGTGGCAGTGCGAAACCAAAGCCTGGACACTGCTATGTTGCGACACGACGGTTTCAGGGGGCGATCCGCCACGAAGATCGCTGGTCGATTCTGCTCGATGTCTATAATTTGGCGATGACGCCTGCGACTCTCCTTAAGGTTGAGAACGCCATCCAGCGGAGGCGCGAAACGGAGTTCGCCATTGAGACTGTCGTTCGCCATCGCGACCATCGCCGCACTTCAAGGAGCGGCCGGCGTGTCACTCGCCGCCGCCGCGGCCCATGCCGACGCGAGTCCTTTTCTCGCCACGGCAAGCCAATTTCTAATGATCCACGCCGCCGCCGGCGTCGGCCTCGCGGCGCTTATCCGCACGACGCCGCGAGCAAAGGCGAATTGGCTCGCGGCTATCGCGCTGGCGCTCCAGGCGGGGGTCACGCTGTTCGCTGGCGACCTTGCAGCGCGGGTCTTTTTATCGGGAAGACTGTTTCCTCTCGCCGCGCCGATCGGCGGGGGGCTGACGATCCTGAGCTGGTGCGCTCTGGCCGTCTGGGCGGCGTTCGCCATGTTCGCAGCAAATTCGCTGCAAAAGCCGCCCGAAAGCTAGACAACTGCGGCATTCCGCCCCACCATTTATTCATGTCGGTTTCCAGCTCCGGCCTTTCGTCTTCGGCCGCTCCGAGAGATGACTCCCAGCGCACGAGCGATCCTTTGCTCGGGCGACGGCTGCTGATTGTCGAAGACGATCCCTATATCGCGCTGGCGCTGGAAGAGACGCTCGCGGAATTCGGCTTAGTTATCGCGGGGATGGCGCGCAGCGTCGACGAAGCGGTGCGGCTGTCCCGCGAGGATGGAGTCGATCTGGCCTTGCTCGACGTCAATATCGGCCACGAAAGGATTGATCCGGTCGCCGACGCGCTCGCCGCCCGCGGCTGCCCCTTCATTTTCACGACGGGATGCGGACGCGCAGGACTGCCAGAGGCGCATCTCGAGCACGCCATGGTCGAAAAACCGTTTTACGTCGAGGAGATCCTGACCGCGCTCCGCAGCGAACTCTCGCGCGCCGAAGCGCGCTAGGCTCGGCCTTTCGCCACTATATCGCCGCCCTTGGCCGCGACAAGCGAGGTCCGAAGACTCGCTTCAGGAGCACGGCTGCTGCCCTCCGCCATAACCGACAAGCCTTCCGCATCGCTGAAAGCGCGCCGCCCTTCAGGCGCTGCGCTTCGGCTATTGGCGACGGCCTTGGCGGCGGCGGCGGCCCTGGCGGCGATCGCCGCCGTCGTTGCGCCGTGGCTGTTCTCGCCTGGCGCTCTCATGGACGCCGTCGCCGACCAGCTCCAAGGCTCTTCGGGGCTCTATGTCGCCGCGCGCGGCCGAACGAGCTTCTCGCTCTTTCCGCGTCCGAGCATCGCCGTCGAAGGCGTCGCTTTCGCCGACCGGAATGGCGCGCTGCTTATCGAGTCGAGCGAACTTCGCGGCGACGTCGACGTTCTGCCGCTGATCGCAGGGCGCCTCAAAGTCGCCTCGGTGAAGCTCGTCCGGCCGCGCGCCCGCATCGATCTTGACAAAAAGCCGGCCGGCGTCGCCGGCGCAGCCGCCCGAGCGGCCGCCGCAAAGCCGGCGACGCTGGAAGCTGCGGCGGCCGATAACGTGCGGTTTGGCGTGGTGTCGATCGTCGACGGCGACGCACGGATCACCTACCGCAGCCGCATCTACGCGCTGGAGCGAATCAACGCGAATTTTGAATGGCGCCGCATCGGCGAGGCGGCGGCTCTGACGGGCGCGTTCGATTTGAACGGCGAACGGCTCGAGGCGATCTTCTGGGTGGCGCGTCCAGGAGCGCTGTTACGTGGAGAACCGTCCGTCGTGACGGGCCGGCTTGACGGCGAGATCCTTCGGGTTGAAGCGCAAGGCGTGGGACAACTCGGCGCCAACGCCCGCTTCGAGGGGCGCGCGGCGGCCAGCGCGCCTTCGGCGCAACAAGCGCTGCAGCTCTTTGGCGTCGCCGCGCCCCTGCCCGGCCCCTTCACAGACGCGCAATTCTCCGCGCAAGCGACGCTCGCGCCCGGAGAGGCGCACTTCAAGGGCGCGCGTCTATTTGTCGACGGAAACGAATTTCGCGGCGATATCGACCTTCAGAAGGAAGATGGCCGCCCGACGCTGACGGCGGCGCTCCAAAGCGAGTTCCTCTCCCTGCGGCCGTTTCTCGCCGACGCGCCGCCGCTTGTCGCGCCGAACGGACAGTGGAGCAAGCAGCCGTTCGATCTCCCGGACCTCTCCGGCGCCGACGTCGATCTGCATCTCGCCGTCGGCCACGCCAGACTCGGCCGGCTGAAGGTCGAAGACGCCGCCATCGAAGTCACGTTGCGCGACGGCGCCGCGGAATTCGCGATAACTCAGGCGCACGCCTATCGCGGCGGACTCAAGTTTCGGGCTTCCATCGCGCCTTCGCCCGACGGGCTGGCGCTGCGCGCCAATGCGCAAATGACGGCGGTCGAAGCGGGCCCGCTGCTCTGGGACTCTTTTGGAAAACCCGTTTTGGCGGGAGCGCTTAACGCGACTCTCTCGGTCGACGGCGTCGGCGACCGGATGGCGACGCTGATGCAGAGCCTGAACGGCCGCGCCAACCTCGCTTTAGTCGACGGAGAGATATCCGGCATCGATTTTGAGAAAGCGCTCCGCCGACTGGAGACGCGGCCTCTATCGAGCGCCGTCGACATCCGCTCGGGCCGCTCGACGCTCGACGCCGCCAGCGCCAGTGTAAAGATAGAGAACGGCGTCGCGGACATCTCCGAGGGCGTCGCGCGAGGACCCGGCTTTACGCTTGCCTTCGGCGGTTCGGCGCGCCTCCCGGAGCGCCACCTCGCAGTAAAAGCCATCGCGCGCGAAGCCGACAGCGCCGGACAAACCGCCGACTCTGCGCCGGGCATCGCGCTCGAACTCGCCGGCCCCTGGGACGAATTGGCGTTGGGGCTGGACGCGCAAGCCTTCATCCGTCGCTCCGGCGCGGCCGCGCCGCTGCTGCCGCGACTGGACCCGCCGCCCGCCAAGGAACCCGGGGGACGATGACCCGAGAAGGTTAGACGTCCTCCAGCTGCGTCTCGTGCAGCAGCCTTGTCAGTTCGTCAGGGATATCGAGATAGCGGAAGCGGCGAAGCTCAAAACCGACCTCGACGACGCCCCAGGGCGGCGCGTAGGTCCGCCAGGGCGAAACTTCCCCAAGAATAACAACGTGACCGCCATCTATGCCGCGGGCGATCCGCGCGACCGTGTAAATAACGCCACGGGCCAAGCCCTCGCAACGGCCATAGGGGCCCGCAGTCGCGTCTACGCAAACTACCTCGGCGCCGGGAGGCGTTTCAGGACTAATCATTTGGCGACCTCGTTCTGCGGCGCGATGAACGCGCGCTCCTAAAATTAATTATGGAGCGCGCGTCGGCCGACGAAAGAGCCGACGCGCCGCAGAGCGATCACCAGACTTTCAAAAACCCCAAAAAGCCTCTCTTCAGCTTCTTGCGGTCGAGAGCGCTGAGTTCGTCATAGACGCGGCGCGCCGACGCCCGCAATTCCAGAAGCCTGTCATCTGAGACGTCGAAATCAAGCACGGCGGATTTCAACTCGCGGCGCGCCTGGTCCAGCCGCGCCTGCGCATCCGCAATCAACGCATTCAGCATCGTTACCCTCTTCGATGTGATGTCGCCCCAACTATACCGCAACTGCGAAGAAAACGAACCCAAATGCAGCGCGGATTGACCGCGCGGCCCGCTTCTTCTGCGCTATCGTTAAGTGCGCGCCTTCAAATTATGGCGCCAAATTCTCGCGTGAGAAAGGCGAGGCCTCGGAGGGAATCGAACCCCCGTACAAGGATTTGCAGTCCTCTGCGTAGCCACTCCGCCACGAGGCCTTAGCACGGCGTGCGCCGCGTGCGACCGCTCATACAGGAGGGCGTGATGGCGAGCAAGCCAGGTCGCGCGAACCAGGTCGCCCGCGTCCGCGCATCAATAGGGACGGCCGTCCTTGTGCGTCATGATCCAGTGGCCGTCCGGGCCGAGCGTCGCAGCGAGGTCGTCGTCGGGATAGCTCGCCGCGTCGCCTGCCGACCGGTCGCCGATTTCGAGATAGACAACATCGCGATCGGTCCGATTGACGAGGCAGTGGGCTGCGCCCTGCGCGGGGAAGCCGGCGCACATGCCGGCGCGCAGGAGGATCTCTTCATCGTCGCGCAGCAGCGTCGGCTCTCCCTCCAGGATAAAGACGAATTCGTCCTGCCGGCTGTGGCGATGCTTCAGCGCCGACTGCGCGCCGGGGGCGAGCGTCGTGAGATTGACGCCAAAATTGGTCAGGCCAAAAAAGTCGCCAAGCGACCGTTTCTCGCGGCCACGAACCCGCGCCGCGAACGGGTCGGGGTAGCCCGAGCGCTTGGCCCGAGGGGCGACATCCGCCGCCACGACTGCGGCCGACAGGGGCCTGATCGGCTTTTCCATGGCGCAGCTTTCCTTCAGGTCTGCGGGCTGGCCAATTTGACAGGGGGCGCCCATTTTGACCATCTTCCGCCGCTCGCCAAGCCGGCGCGCCTCCTGGAATGATCACGAAATGAATGTCGTCATCGTCGAATCAGCGGCCAAAGCGCAGACGATCAACAAATATTTAGGCAAGAATTTCAATGTGTTGGCCTGCTATGGCCATGTTCGCGACCTTCCCGCCAAGGACGGATCGGTCGACCCCGACCAGGATTTTCTTATGGTCTGGGAAATGGACGCCAAGGGTGCAAAGCGCGTCGCCGCCATCGCCGAGGCGGTGAAGGGCGCCGACAAAGTCATCCTCGCGACCGACCCCGACCGTGAGGGAGAGGCCATCTCCTGGCACTTGCTCGACATTTTGAATAAGAAGCGCGTGCTCAAGGATAAGAAGATCGAGCGCGTCGTCTTCAATGCGGTCACCAAGTCGGCGATCCAAGAAGCGATGGCGCATCCGCGCGAAATCGATCAGGCGCTGGTCGACGCCTATCTCGCCCGCCGCGCGCTCGACTATCTCGTGGGCTTCACCCTGTCGCCGGTGCTGTGGCGTAAGCTCCCCGGCGCCCGTTCGGCCGGCCGCGTGCAATCTGTCGCGCTTCGCCTCGTCTGCGACCGCGAGCTCGAAATCGAGAAATTCGTCGCACGCGAATATTGGTCGCTCGTCGCCCATCTGACGACCAAGGCGGGCGAGCCCTTCACGGCGCGCCTCGTCGGCGCTGACGGCAAGAAGATTTCGCGGCTCGACATCGGCGCGGGTCAGGAGGCCGAGGACTTCAAGAAGGCGCTGGAGACCGCCGCCTTCGTTGTGCGCTCGGTCGAGGCGAAACCCGTCAAGCGCCACCCTTACGCGCCCTTCACGACCTCCACTTTGCAGCAGGAGGCTTCACGAAAGCTCGGCCTCGCGCCGGCGATCACCATGCGCATCGCCCAGCGGCTCTATGAAGGCGTCGACATTGGCGGCGAGACGGCGGGTCTCATTACTTATATGCGAACCGACGGCGTCGACATGGCGCCCGAGGCGGTCGCCAGCGTGCGCGGCGTGATCGGACGGGAATATGGCGAGCGTTTCGTTCCCAAGGTTCCGCGCAAATATACGACGAAGGCCAAGAACGCGCAGGAAGCCCATGAGGCGATCCGCCCGACAGATCCCGCGCGATTGCCCAAGGATGTGGCCAAATATCTCGAACCCGAGCAGGCCAAGCTCTATGAGCTGATCTGGACGCGCACCATCGCCAGCCAGATGGAGTCGGCCGAGATGGAGCGAACCACCGTCGACATCGACGCCAAAGCCGGCGCCCGCGCGCTGGAGCTGCGCGCGACGGGTCAAGTCGTTCGTTTCCCGGGCTTCCTTGAGCTCTATCAGGAAGGCCGCGACGACGGAGAGGACGAGGACGGCGGTCGCCTGCCGGCGATGGCGCAGGGTGAGCCCTGCACGCGCGAAAAAATCGACGCCACCCAGCATTTCACCGAGCCGCCGCCGCGCTTCACGGAAGCGACTCTGGTCAAGCGCATGGAGGAGCTCGGCATCGGGCGGCCTTCGACCTACGCCTCGACGCTCGCCGTGCTGCGCGACCGCGACTATGTGCGGATCGATAAGAAGCGCCTCGTGCCCGAGGACAAGGGACGCCTCGTCGTCGCCTTCCTCGAAAGCTTCTTCTCGCGCTACGTCGAATTCGACTTCACCGCAGACCTCGAAGAAAAGCTCGATCTCGTCTCCAATAATGAGATCGACTGGAAGCAGGTGCTGCGGGATTTCTGGAAAGATTTCTCGGCGGCCGTCGACGGCACCAAGGATCTGCGGGTCAGCGAGGTGCTCGACAGCCTCAACGAGCTGCTGGGCCCGCATGTCTTCCCCTCAAAGGAGGACGGAAGCGATCCGCGCCTCTGCCCCGCCTGCAACAGCGGTCAGCTCTCGCTCAAGATCGGCAAGTTCGGCGCCTTCGTCGGCTGCTCCAACTATCCCGAATGCCGCTACACGCGAACCCTGTCGCCGCCGACGGGCGACGCCGCCGACGCGGCGAGACCGGGCGTCAAGGTCCTGGGCGTCAATCCCGAGACGGGCGCGGAAGTCACGCTGCGGGATGGCCGCTTCGGCGCCTATGTGCAGGAAGGCGAGCAGGAAGAAGGCGGCGAAAAGCCCAAACGCGCGTCGCTCCCCAAGAGCATCAGGCCTGACGATCTGACGCTGATGCAGGCCATCGCTCTGCTCGCGCTGCCGCGCGAAGTCGCGAAACATCCGACGAGCGGCGATCCGATCGTCGCCGGCATCGGGCGCTTCGGGCCCTATGTCCAGCACGGCAAGACCTACGCCAATATCGGCCGCGACGACGACGTGCTGAGCATTGGCGCCAACCGCGCCATCGATCTCATCGTGCAGAAGGAGTCGGGCGGCGGCGGCTCCCGTTTCTCGCGCGGCCCGGCGGAGCCGGCGCGCGTGCTGGGCGATCACCCCCAGGGCGGATCGGTGACCGTCAAAGCTGGCCGTTTCGGTCCTTATGTGAACTGGGGCAAGATCAATGCGACGATCCCGCGCGCCATCGATCAGGCGTCGCTGACGCTCGAACAGGCGCTCGAGCTTCTCGCCGAGAAGGCTGCCGGCGGCGGCGGCGCGACGGGCGGCGGGGGACGCTTGCTGGGCGAGCATCCCGAGGGCGGCAAGGTCACGGTGCGCCCCGGCCGCTTCGGCGCTTACGTCAACTGGGGCAAGATCAACGCGACGCTGTCCAAGGGCGCTTCGGCCGAGGAGGTGACTCTCGAAGAGGCCCTGCAACTGATCGAAGCCAAGGGCGGCGCGCCGAAGAAATCGGCGAAAAAAGCGCCGGCCAAGAAAGCGGCCGGTAAGAAGGCGCCGACCAACGCCAAGAAGAAAATCGAAGACAGCGACGAGGCGCCTTTTGATGAATCGCAGCCCGTGAACGTCGCGCCGACCGTCGCAAAGAAACCTGCAGCCAAGAAGGCGCCCGCCAAAAAGCTGGCGACGAAAAAAGCTGCGGCGAAGTAGAGGAACGCGCTCTCGAATTTCGCCGATCTTGAAGCAGCGTTTCAACTTTGCCGCCGGCGTCCTATATGTGTGATGCCGAGTCCGGTTGAAGTGCGCGCCCGCCGCGTCGAACGGCGATTTTATTGCCTCTTTTGAGCGAGCCCTTGGCGAAAGACGACACAGCAAAACACACGCCCTCCCGCGAAGACATCCTCGCCTTCATCACCCGCGAAACCGAGGCAGGCGGCCCGCGCAAGATCGGCGTGCGTGAAATCGCCCGCGCCTTCGGCGCTGCGGGCGACGACCGCATCGCCATCAAGCGCCTGCTCGCCGAGATGGCGGATGAAGGCCTCCTGGAAAAGCGCGGCAAGCGCGTGAACCGCAAGGGGACGCTGCCGCCGGTTTCGCTCGTCGACATCATCGCGCGCGACCGCGACGGCGAGATGGTCGCCGCGCCGGTCGAATGGGACGAGGACGAGCTGGGGCCGGCGCCGCGCATCCGCATCCACGCGCCGCGCCGCGCCCGGCCGGGCGAGCCCCTGCCCGGCGTCGGCGATCGCGCGCTGGTTCGCGCCGAGCCCGACCGCGAGGCTGGACCGGCCGAGCCGCCCTATGTCGGACGCGTCGTCAAACTCCTGTCGCGCCAGCGGCAGCGCGTGCTCGGCGTGCTGCATATCGAAGCGAATGGCGCCGGCCGCATCGAGCCGATCGACAAGAAGCAGGCCGGACGTGAACTCGCCGTCGCGGCGGCCGACATTGGCGCAGGCAAGCACGGCGATCTCGTCTCGATCGATCTCGTCGGCAAGACGCGCTTTGGCGCGCCGCGCGCCCGCGTGCGGGAAACGCTCGGCTCGGTGACGGGCGAAAAGGCGGTGAGCCTCATCGCGCTGCGCGCGCATGACATTCCGGACGTGTTTCGCGCCGAGGCGACGACGGAGGCCGAGCGCGCGCGGCCCGCGTCTCTGCACGGCCGCGAAGACTGGCGCGATCTGCCGCTCGTCACCATCGATCCGCCAGACGCCAAAGACCACGACGACGCTGTGCACGCCGCGCCTGACAGTGCGCCCGATAATGACGGCGGCTTCGTCCTGACGGTCGCGATCGCCGACGTGGCGCATTATGTGACGCCGCGCTCGGCGCTCGACCGCGACGCCTTGGAGCGCGGCAATTCGGTCTATTTCCCTGACCGCGTCGTGCCGATGCTGCCCGAACGCATCTCCAACGACCTGTGCTCATTGCGGCCTAATGAAGATCGGCCGGCGCTCGCCGTGCGCATGCGCGTCACCAGCAAAGGCAGGAAGATCGACCATAGTTTTCATCGCGTGATGATGCGCTCGCACGCCAAGCTCGCCTATGCGCAGGCGCAGGACGCGATCGAGGGGCGCACGGATGAAACCACGAAGCCGCTGCTCGCCCCGGTGCTGCGGACGCTTTACGCCGCGCATGAAGCGCTGCAGCACGCGCGCAATCTGCGCGCGCCGCTCGATCTCGATCTGCCCGAGCGCAAGATCCTGTTGAAGAAAGACGGCTCCTTCGACCGCGTCATCATTCCGCCGCGGCTCGAAGCGCATCGCCTGATCGAAGAATTCATGATCCTGGCGAATGTCGCGGCGGCCGAAACTTTGGAGCAGCATCGCCAGCAGCTGATCTATCGCGCCCATGACGAACCTTCGCGCGAAAAGGTCACGGCGCTTTCGGAATTTCTCGCGACGATCGGCGTCAAGCTCGCCAAGGGCCAAGCGCTGCGCCCCGCGCATTTCAATGTGATCCTGGGTCGCGTGAAAGGCCTGGAGCACGAGAACATCGTCAACGAGATCATTCTGCGCACGCAGGCGCAGGCCGAATATACGCATGAAAATTACGGGCACTTCGGACTCAATCTGCGCCGCTACGCGCATTTCACCTCGCCCATCCGCCGCTACGCCGATCTCATCGTGCATCGCGCGCTCATTCGCGCCTTGAAGCTCGGCGAAGGCGCCTTGCCGGAGATGCCGGTCGGCGAACTTGCGGAGATCGCCGCCCGCATCTCCGCGGCAGAGCGGCGCGCCATGGCGGCGGAGCGCGAGACGGTCGATCGGCTCATCGCGCACCACCTCGCCGACCAGATCGGCGCGCGCTTTCAGGCGCGCATATCGGGCGTCACGAGATCCGGTCTGTTCGTGCGCCTCGCCGAGACAGGCGCCGATGGATTCGTGCCGGCGGCGACGCTGGGCCGTGAATATTACGCCTATGACGAGGCCGCCCATGCGCTCACCTCGCGCTCCGGCGTCAGCTACCGGCTGGCGGATATTATAGAAGTGAAGCTGATCGAGGCGGCGCCGATCGCCGGCGCCTTGCGCTTCGAGGTCGTGAGCGGCGGCGAGCGCCGCGCGCCGCCGCCGCGGGCGAAAAAGGAACGTGAACGGAAGCCCGCGCGCCGCAAATGATAGTTTGATACGGGTCCGGCTGATGAGTTCGCTTGGACCGCTGTCATTCCCGACAGGCCGAAGGCCTGATCGGGAATCCAGAGCCGATTCCAAGAACACTGGTTTGCTCTGGATTCCTGATCGCGCGCTTTGCGCGCGTCGGGAATGACAGCCGAGCCGTTCGAACGGAGCGTCGATCGAGGCCCTATGTGATGCCCGTCACAACCGACTCTACTTTTCGCCAAACGCCGTTGCGCTTTTCGAGAATTACCGCCACGACCATAAATTCGAGAGGTAAGGGCGTCACCTTACCGTCTGGCCATCGTATGAATTGCCGTTCTTCAACAACTTTGACGAACGCAGCCTTACGAAATCTGGTGTCGAACACCGGAAAAGAATATTCTGAACGCCTATAGTATTCAGATAGAGGAGAAGCTTCAATCTTACGCTCATCTCGCAATTTTATTTTTTTCTTGAATGCTTCAAACAACTCGTGAAATTCTTCTTTATCCTGATCTTCTGTGCAGAAAGCTTCCGGCTGCTTGCCTTCCGGATCGAATATTTTCTTGACCTCATAGAAGCCAGAAGGATTTTCCGCGGCCAGTCCCGCCAGCGCCTTGATCCCGAAATATTTGCGCGACAAACCCTCGGGAATGCTCGTCTACCTCCAGCTCGCCGCATAGAAGCAGCGCGGCAGTGGATCGGGAGTGTCTTTAGGGTGCATGACTCCATAGGCGCGAAAGAGCGCGATCGCCTCCTTCACAACCCGCTCCTCTGACTCCTCCGCCAGAGCGACGCCTGAAAACAATATGGCGGCGAGCGCGAAAGCGGTCGCGATATGATGTTTGAATCTCAATTTGGCCTCCATCGAAAAAGCTGAATTCACGCCTTCGAGAAAACGCAAAAGCCCCGCCGCTAACGATGGGCAGGGCTGCTATTGTATCCAAAGTCGCCGGCGGGCGCGCCGCGCCCTCCGATTATTCTACGCGAGCGAAAAGCCGATAGGCCCGGCGCGCCTCACGCGCCTTTCGCGCAGATGAAGACCTGTCGGCGCCGGCCCCAGCACTCACCTGTTCGATAGACCTTGCCGAGGCTGCGGCCGCCGAGGCTCGCCGTCCACGTCCGTCCATGATCTTGCGTCAGAACGACGGCGTCGTCTCCGGCGTTGAGCGTCAGCGTCGAGCGCCTGGGCTGGCCGAGCATGCAGCTGCGCTCGAAGAGAACCCGTCCATCGACCTTGACGAAGCATTTGGCGCGGCGGCCCTCGTTCGCGGGCTCGTCCTCACGCTGGCTTTCGCGCGCCGCGGTCCGCGCCGCTGGCGCCGCGTCGTCCGGCTCCGCCGTCGCGGCCGCATCAACGGGCGGCGCGGCGTCGAAGGCGGTGTTCGGCAGCGCCGCGCCGAGCGGCGGAACCGCCGCCGCGCCGAGCGTTGACGTGGCGGCGGGAACGTCGGCTTTTTGGGGCGGCGCCAGCGGCTCCGGCAAGGGCTCCGCCGCGGCCTGAGCCTCCAGAAGCCGCTGCTTTAGCTCCTTGGAGTCGGGTGTCGGCGGCGTCGGAGACGCAATTGTGTCCAGCGGGGCGCTAACGGTAAGCGACGAGGATGGCGCGACGTCGGCGGCCTGTGCGGCCTCGGTCACGGGCGCCGGCGCCGGCTGCTCGATCCGCACAGGCGTCGTCGGCGTTTCGACTTGACGCAGCGTCGCGCCATCGGCGCGCGGCGCGGGCGCGCCTCTCATCGCGAGAGTCGCGACGACGACGCCTCCCAGCAGGATGGCCCCGGCGACGACATAAAACCAGATCGGCGCTCTGAATGACGCGGCGCCCTGGACCGCGCGCCACTCGCCAGCGACGTCGCTCGAAAAATCCCTGATCCAGCCCATCGCCCGCGTGTTGCGGAAGGGCCTTTCCAAGCTTTCGAGCTCTCTTAAGAGGCGCCGCTTCTCTTGGAGTATCCGCCGTTCAAAATTCTCCAACTCCGCGACTTTGCGCCGCTTTTCGAGTGTTACGCTCATACTACTCACTCCAAGCGCGTTCGCGTGAAGGCGAAGGAAGTACTTCTTCACGACGAGACATGCAGGCTCTGCGCTCGACGGCGCGCGCGAGCACCAGCTACTTACGAGATATTTCTCCCCGCCCGAGTATTGCCGCGCAATTCGCCGGAGTCGTTCCGGCCCTACGCTGCTCCTCTTGTGGATTAACCAACAAAATTATGGCTGTTCTTTGCCGCATCCTCTTGACGAGGCGCGAATCGCGCACGACTGAGGTCGGCCCCGCGCGCCTTCTTGACATCGTTCGCACCGCACGTATGTTGCCGGCCAATTCGCTCCCGGCGCGCTCAGCGACCGGGACGATTTCATTTCTCTGATAGACTGGGATGAGCGATGGCCAAGTCCGCCATGATCAAGATCAAGCTCCTGTCCACGGCGGATACGGGCTATTTCTACGTGACGAAAAAGAACGCGCGCACGAAGACGGAAAAGCTCGTTTTCAAGAAATACGATCCCGTCGTGCGCAAGCACGTGGAATTCAAGGAAACCAAGATCAAGTAAGCGCGCGCGGATAAAGGCGCGCGCGCCTTGCCAAGGCGTTCGTCACAACCGCTGGTCTAGCCAGGAGGAGCGTCGCCGCAGGGGGACGCTTCCAAACTTTATTGGCTGCAAACTTTATTGGCTGGGTGAGGAACCGCTTGGGGAAGGCGGCCGACTGACGATGGCTTCAAGGAGGCCACTCCAACCACCGCCAGTCGGCCAACCCCACGGACCCAGGAGATGCGGCGGACCTGAGCACTCCGCAGGGTATTCAAAGTTGTGCCGAATACGCATCAAACGCTTACGCACGCCATGGGTCTTGTTGCAGGCCCTTCGACGCCGCCAGACGCGCAACTCATTTGGCGCAGTCACGTTACTCCGGCTGCACAAAAATGCAACTATCTGATATGAATTTTCACAGACGCCGAGTTGTGAAGCGTTTGTGCAACAGCGTAACAAATAACATCGCGCTGCGATGAACGCGGCGCCGGAGGAATAGATGACATCTCGATTCCGCTTTGTTCTCGGGCTTGTGGCCGGCGTCTCAATCACCCTGACGCTTTCCGCTTGCGGCGACCATATGCCCGGCGACGCCACCGGCGCGAAGGTGTTGCGCAATCTTCTGGAGAAGAACGGCGTCGACGCCAAGCTCGTCTCCTTCAAGAAGGTGCAGGGCCGCGAAGTGAAACGCGAGAACATCGACGCTTACGAATTGATGTATGAGGCTGAAATTCTGTTTCCCGAGGGTTTCGAAGCCAAATGCGCTGATGAGCGCGAGCGCGGAACATGCGCCTTTCTCGGCCTCGACAACGACCGGACATTCACCAAGGCCGAAGTGCACACGAGCGAAGGCACGCTGCATTTCGTGAAGAGCGAAAAGGGCTGGATGGCCGAGGATAGCAACGCCTATTAGCGCCGTGCAGGCGCTCGCGCCGATCGTCATCATTCCGGCGCGTCTGGGCTCGACGCGTCTTCCCGGCAAGCCGCTCGCCGAAATCGACGGTCGTCCCATGATCGTCCATGTCTGGGAACGCGCATGCGCCGCGGCGCTCGGACCCGTCGTGGTCGCGACCGACTCTCCTGAGATCGCGCGCGCGATCGAGTCGGTCGGCGGACACGCGGCGCTCACGCGCGGCGCTCACGTCTGCGGCAGCGATCGCATCGGCGAAGCCTTGCGGGCGCTCGACCCACAAGGCCGGCATGGCGCCGCCGTCAATCTGCAAGGCGACCAGCCCTTGCTTCCTGACGGGGCGCTCGAAGCGGCGCTCGCGCTTCTCGACGATCCGGCCGTCGACATCGGCACCCTCGCCTGCCCGGCCGGCGCCGAAGACGCCGGCGATTCCAACGCCGTCAAGCTCGTGGGAGCTCCGCTCGCGCCTGGTCGGGTTCGCGCGCTTTACTTCACCCGAGCGCCCGCCCCCCATGGCGATGGGCCGCGTTTGAAGCACATCGGCGTCTACGCCTTTCGCCGCGCGGCTCTGGAACGCTTCGTATCGCTACCGCCCTCCTCGCTTGAACTGCGCGAAGGGCTTGAGCAGCTGCGCGCGCTCGAGGCCGGCATGCGCATCGACGCCGCGCTGCTGGACAAAGGAGCCCCATCGGTGGATACGGAACGCGATTTGACCGCGCTGCGCGCCGCGGCGCGCGAACAGGACCCAAAGTGACGCAATATATCGCCTATCAAGGAGAGCCCGGCGCGAATTCCGACCTCGTCTGCCGTCAGGCCTTTCCGCAACTGACGCCGCTTCCTTGCGCAAGCTTTGAGGACGCCTTCGCGTCGGTGACCGAGGGGCGCGCCGTGCTCGGCATGATCCCGATCGAAAATTCGATCGCCGGACGCGTCGCCGACATTCATCATTTCCTGCCGCATTCCGGTCTGCATATCGTCGGCGAGCACTTCCTGCCGATTCATTTCCACCTGATGGCGCCGAGGCGCGCGACGCGGCAGGGGCTCAAGAGCGTCTACAGCCATGTCCATGCGCTGGGTCAGTGCCGCCGCGCCATCCGCGAACTCGGCCTCGCGGCGCATACCGCCGGCGACACCGCCGGCGCCGCGCGCGAAGTCGCCGAATGGGGTGATCCGACGAAGGCCGCGATCGCGCCGCGACTCGCCGCCGACATCTACGATCTCGACGTGCTGGCGGAGAATATCGAGGACGAGGCGCATAACACGACGCGCTTCATCGTGCTGTCGAAGACCAAGCAATGGGCGGCGCCGAATGCGGGTTCGACCATCACCACCTTCATCTTTCGCGTGCGCAACGTGCCGGCCGCGCTATACAAGGCGCTCGGCGGCTTCGCCACCAATGGCGTCAACATGACCAAGCTCGAGAGCTACATGGTTGACGGCGAATTCGCCGCGACGCGGTTTCTCGCCGACGCCGACGGACATCCCGAACAGCCGGCGATGGCGCGGGCGCTTGAAGAACTGCAGTTCTTCTCCAAGGAAGTTGAGATTCTCGGCGTTTATCCCGCGAGCGATTTCCGCCTCACCAATATCCGCGCCTTCGCCTTTGGGGATTGACAGGCCTCAACCGCAATTGCTTTCCTTGCCGGCCTTCTTCAGCGGGAACGGACTGTCGCCCCAAGCGACGCTTCGTTCGCGCCATGAGCGACGTCCTTCGAGACGCAAGCGCCCGTCGGAACGGCCAAAATGATTTTCAGGAGCAAGCGCTCGAAGGGAACAGCCCATGGCCGTCGCCTATGATCCCAATAATATTTTCGGCAAGATCCTGCGCGGAGAAATCCCTGCGCATAAGGTCTACGAGGACGACGTCTCGCTGGCGTTTATGGACATCATGCCGCGCGCCGAGGGCCATGTTCTGGTGATTCCGAAGGAGGGCGCGCGCGGCCTCCTCGACGTCTCGCCGGAAACGCTCGGCCAATTGATCAAGCGCGTGCAGCATGTCGCGAAGGCGATCGAAAAGGCCTTTGCCTCGGATGGCCTGACTCTACATCAATTCAACGAAAGCGCCGGCGGACAGGTGATCTATCACCTGCACTTCCATCTGCTGCCGCGTTGGGAAGGCGTCGCCTTGCGCCCTCCGGGGACCATGGCCGAGGATGCAAAGCTCGCTGAACAGGCGGAGAAAATTCGCGCCGCCATGGCGCCGTTCGAAGGATGAGGCCGCTGCGGCAAGGGCTTGCCTGATCGGCAAGCCTTTGACCAGGCAAGCCTTTGACCGGGCAAGCCTTGCTGGAAGACCTATTCCTCGCCGACCTTCGCCGGCCTCAGCGCCACCGGGCGCAGCAGGAAAGACGGCACGTGGTCGCCCAGTCCAATGACGGGCGGCCCATCGTCTTCATGATGGCGCGGGCGGCGCTCACGACGGTCTGCGACAGGCGCCCCGGCCGGCGCCCCATAGGCTGGAGTTCGGAGACTTTCTCCCTCCGCCTTGGCGCGGCCGCCGCGCGTCCGGCCCATGCTCACGGGCGCCTCGCGTTCGGCGGCTGGCCGGCGGTGATGCGCGCCCGCTTCGCCCTCGACGGCGGCTGGCCGGCGGGTGACGGGCGCTTCGCGTTCGGTGGCGGCTGGCCGGCGGTTAACGCGCGCTTCACCCTCGGCGGCGGCTGGACGGCGTCCCCGCTCCCGGCGCGGGCCGCGTTCGGCCCGCTCGCCGCGGCGCTCTTGCGGGCTCGTCTCCATGGGCGGCGGCAAGGCGTCGAAGCCCGGCCCCTCCCAATCGATCGCCTTGCCGATCAGGCTCTGGATCTGGTCGATGTATTTCATGTCGTCGCCGGTGACGAGCGTGATCGCCACGCCCGATCGGCCGGCGCGGCCGGTGCGGCCGATGCGGTGCACGTAATCTTCGCTATGAGTCGGGACGTCGAAGTTGAGCACATGGCTCACGTCCGGAATGTCCAGGCCGCGGGCCGCCACATCCGAACACACGATCAGCGACACATCGCCGTTCTTGAACGCGTCGAGCGAGGCCATCCGCGCCAGCTGATCCATGTCGCCGTGCAGGGCGCCAGCGGAAAAGCCGTGTTTGACGAGCGAGCGATGAAGGGTCGCCACGTCGCGCTTGCGGTTGCAGAAGATGATCGCGTTCTTGAAGTTGTCGGCGTCGCGAATGAGCTTGCGCAACGTCTCACGCTTGTCGGCGTGGCCTCGCGAAGCAACGAGAACTTGCCGGATCGTGGTCGCCGTCGTCGCGGCGCGCGAGACTTCGCAACGGATCGGATTATGCAGAAAGGCTTCCGTCAGCCGCGTGATTTCAGGCGGCATGGTCGCAGAGAAGAAGAGCGTCTGCCGCGTGAACGGCACCAGCTTGCAGACGCGTTCGATGTCGGGAATGAAGCCCATGTCGAGCATACGGTCGGCCTCGTCGATGACGAGAATTTCGATGCCCGTGAGCAGCAGCTTGCCGCGATCGAAGAAGTCGAGAAGGCGGCCCGGCGTGGCGATCAGCACGTCGGCGCCGCGCATGATTTTGGTTTCCTGCTCGCCGAAGGCGACGCCGCCGATCAGCAACGCGACGTTGAGACGATGGTTCTTGCCGTATTTGGCGAAGCTTGCTTCGACCTGCGCGGCAAGTTCGCGCGTCGGCTCGAGAATAAGGGTTCGGGGCATTCTGGCGCGGGCCCGGCCGCTTTCGAGACGGCTCAGCATCGGCAGGGTGAAGGCGGCGGTCTTGCCGGTGCCCGTTTGGGCGATCCCAAGAATGTCGCGCCCCTGCAAGGCGGGTGGAATAGCCTGCGCCTGAATTGGCGTGGGGGTCGTATAGCCGGACGTTTGGACGGCTGCGAGAACCTTTTGGGAAAGGCCCAGTTCTTCGAATGTCATTAATTATCCTGAATTACGGCTCGCATGTGCGGAAATTCCGCTTGCGCGCCAGCCGTAAAGAAGCGCGCGTGGATTGTTGAGAGAAGTCGCCGTCGTCGCCGCAACGGCTATCTGGCCCGCCGACGGTCCGCCGCAAAGAAGCGCGGGCGATAGCCACGGGAATGCTTTAAGGGCAATTGCCCGATTGTCAATAAATATATGCGCCTGTCGGGCCGCGCACACGAGGGGTGGGCGCAAAAAAACTAATGATCGGCGATTTCGCCAGCTTCGCCGCAAGGCGTTAACGCCTTCCGTCCTTTGCGCCTGTCCGGGATCGTGCCTGTCGGCGAACGGTCGACGTCGACCTCGCGTTGTCCGGTCGGCGCCGGCGCCTCGGTTTGCGGCGCCGCCTTGGCAAGACCGGGCAGATCGGTTTCTGCTCCCCGGGAAAAGCCTGCGGGCGCCAGCGCTTCGGGAGGCTCAAACATATTTGAGAGCAGCTTGGCGCCGAGCACGCTGCACAAACAAGCGGCGATCGATAGCGCCGCGAGACTCCAAACGCCCGCCGGAAGGCCGGCGCGGGGGTGGCTTAAACGGCGATGCTCGAGGGGTCGACGCACTTGAATGCCTGAAGGTTAGCGGTGTGACGCTAATCTTGCGCAGGTAAATTTTTTATTGATGCGGCTTTCGACAAAACTCGGCGCCGGCGAGTCGCGCGACCCCTTGCCAAGCCGGAGGGAAAGCTCAAAACTAGCGATATTCTTGATTTCCCCCACCGTGGAAATGGCCCAGATTCTGCGAGGCGACCCTAAAAGAACCACTGTAACGACCTACATGAAAAGGATCGAAAGGGTGAAGACGTGGCGGCGGAGGATTTAACGCTAGCGATGGCGGCCAATGCGCCGCGAGCGGCCAAGGAGCCGCGTAAGGGAGGCGACGTCGGTCCCGGGGCCGGAACCGCCCTCGTCACGCGAACGCGTCCTCAGACGCGCAAGCCCAATATGTATCGGGTGCTTTTGTTGAATGACGACTACACGACGCAGGAGTTCGTGGTGATCGTGCTGCGGAAATATTTCAACAAATCCGTGGAGGAAGCCACGCGCATCATGCTCCACGTTCACAATCACGGCGTCGGCGAATGCGGCGTTTACACCTACGAGGTCGCTGAGACCAAAGTCACCCAGGTCATGGATTTTGCAAGGAAGCATCAGCATCCCCTGCAATGCATCATGGAAAAGAAATAGGACGAGCGCATGCCGACCTTCTCGCGCAATCTCAAGCAGACCCTCGACCGTGCGCTCGCCTCCGCCCGCGAGCGGCACCATGAATATGCGACGCTCGAGCACCTGCTGCTGAGCCTCGTCGAGGACGTCGATGCGTCGGCGGTGCTTCGCGCCTGTTCCGTGGATCTCGATGTGCTGACCAAGAATCTGCGCGACTACATCGATCGCGAGCTCGACAACCTCGTCAACGAAGACGCGGATGAATGCAAGCCGACCGCCGGGTTCCAGCGGGTCGTGCAGCGGGCGATCATCAGCGTCCAGTCGTCCGGCCGCGAAGACGTCAGCGGCGCCAATGTTCTTGTCGCGCTGTTCGCCGAGCGCGAAAGCCACGCCGTCTATTTCCTGCAGGAGCAGGACATGACGCGCTATGACGCCGTCAATTTCATCAGCCATGGCATCGCCAAGCGTCCGGGACTTTCGGACGCCAGCCGGAGCCCGCGCGGCGTCGACGACGACGGCGAGCGCAGCGAAGGCCGAGAGGGCCGAGAGGGCGAGAGCCGCAAGAAGGAAGGCGCGCTCGAGGCCTATTGCGTCAATCTCAACAGGAAGGCGCGCGACGGCCGCATCGACCCGCTGATCGGCCGCGAGCCGGAGGTGCTGCGCACGATTCAGGTCCTGTGCCGCCGGCAAAAGAACAATCCCCTGCTCGTCGGCGATCCCGGCGTCGGCAAGACCGCGATCGCCGAAGGCCTCGCGCGCAAGATCGTTTCGAACGAAGTGCCGGAGGTTCTCGCCGGCGCGACGGTGTTCGCGCTCGACATGGGCGCGCTGCTCGCCGGCACGCGCTATCGCGGCGACTTCGAAGAGCGCCTGAAGCAGGTCGTGAAGGAAATCGAGAATCACAAGAACGCGATCCTCTTCATCGACGAGATCCATACGGTGATTGGCGCGGGCGCCACCTCGGGCGGCGCGATGGACGCCTCGAACCTTCTGAAGCCCGCCCTGGCGCAGGGCGTTCTGCGCTGCATCGGCTCGACGACCTACAAGGAATACCGGCAGTATTTCGAGAAGGACCGCGCGCTCGTTCGCCGCTTCCAGAAGATCGACGTCAACGAACCCTCGATCCCCGACGCGATCGAAATCGTGAAGGGGCTCAAGCCCTATTTCGAAGAGTTCCATAAGATCCGCTACACCAACGACGCGCTGAAGGCCGCGGTGGAGCTCTCGGCGCGTTACATTCATGACCGCAAGCTGCCGGACAAGGCGATCGACGTGATCGACGAAACCGGCGCGGCGCAGATGCTGGTCGCGGAAAACAAGCGCAAAAAGACCATCGGACTGAAAGAGATCGAAACGACGATCGCCACCATGGCGCGCGTGCCGCCGAAGACCGTCTCCAAGGACGACGCCGAAGTTCTCGCGCATCTCGACGAGACGCTGCGGCGCGTCGTCTATGGGCAGGATAAGGCGATCTCGGCGCTGACGTCGGCGATCAAGCTCGCGCGGGCGGGTCTGCGCGACCAGGAGAAACCGATCGGCTGCTATCTCTTCTCCGGACCGACCGGCGTCGGCAAGACCGAAGCCGCGCGCCAGCTCGCGACATCGCTCGGCATCGAGCTCGTGCGCTTCGACATGTCGGAATATATGGAGCGCCATACGGTGAGCCGGCTGATCGGCGCCCCTCCCGGCTATGTCGGCTTCGATCAGGGCGGGCTGCTGACCGACGCCATCGACCAGCATCCGCATTGCGTGCTGCTGCTCGACGAGATCGAGAAGGCGCATCCCGATCTCTACAACATCCTGCTGCAAGTGATGGATCACGGGAAGCTGACCGACCACAACGGCAAGACCATCGACTTCCGCAACGTCATCCTCATCATGACGACGAATGCGGGCGCGCAGGATCTTGCCCGCACGCCGATCGGCTTTACGCGCACGCGCCGCGATCTCGACGACAGCGAAGCGATCAATCGGCTCTTCGCGCCGGAGTTCCGCAATCGTCTCGACGCCATCGTGCCTTTCGGTCATCTGCCGGTCGACGTCATCAAGCGCGTCGTCGACAAATTCATCATGCAGCTCGAAGCGCAGCTTGCCGACCGCAACGTCACGATCGAGCTCACCGATGAAGCGCGCAGCTGGCTCGTCGAGCACGGCTATGACGAAGCCATGGGCGCCCGGCCGATGTCGCGGGTCATCCACCAGCACATCAAGACGCCGCTCGCCGACGAGGTGCTGTTCGGCCGTCTGAAGAACGGCGGCGCGGTGCGAGTCGTCGTCGTGGGCGACGATAGCGGAACGAAGTCGCTGGGCTTCGTCTTCCCGGAGGGACCGGTGTTGCCGCGGCCTGAGCGCGACATCTTCGAGGCCGGCAAGAAGCGCGCGGCGGAGGAAGCCGCATCCGGAGATGATTCGGGGATTCGCAGCGCCGAAGCGGAACGCGACGAACGTCCGGCGCCGCTGAAGAGCTAAACGCCTAACGGGCGCGCGCCGCACAACAAACATGGGCCGCTTCGCATGCGCTGCGAGGCGGCTTTTTTTTGAGGAGAAGACGTGGCCGCGACGCTCGCCGCGACGGGCTTTTTAAACCGTTCGCGCTTTCTTGGGCTTCGCCAGCGCCGCCACGGATGGTTTGCGCGCCATCGCTTCAGCGAGATAGCGCCCGGTGTGGCTGCGCGTTTCCTTGATGATCTGAGACGGCGGTCCGGTCGCGACGATTTCGCCGCCGCCGTCGCCGCCCTCCGGCCCCATGTCGATGATCCAGTCCGCCGTCTTGATGACTTCGAGATTGTGCTCGATCACGACCACCGTATTGCCCTGTTCGACAAGCTCATGCAGCACTTCGAGCAGCTTGGCGACGTCGTGGAAATGCAGACCCGTCGTCGGCTCGTCGAGAATATACAGCGTGCGGCCTGTGGAGCGGCGCGACAGCTCCTTGGAGAGCTTGACGCGCTGGGCCTCGCCGCCCGACAGCGTCGTCGCCTGCTGGCCGACATGGATGTAGTCGAGGCCGACGCGTTTTAAGGTTTCCATCTTGTCGCGGATCGAGGGCACCGCCTTGAACAGAGTCGCCGCCTCCTCGACCGTCATGTCGAGCACGTCGGCGATGGATTTTTCGCGATATTTCACTTCAAGCGTCTCGCGATCGTAACGCTTGCCCTTGCACACGTCGCAGGTGACGTAAACGTCCGGGAGAAAGTGCATCTCGATCTTGATGACGCCGTCGCCCTGGCAGGCTTCGCAGCGGCCGCCCTTGACGTTGAAGGAGAAGCGTCCCGGCGCATAGCCGCGCGCCTTCGCCTCGGGGAGGCCCGCGAACCATTCGCGAATCGGCGTGAAGGCGCCGGTATAGGTCGCCGGATTGGAGCGCGGCGTACGCCCGATCGGCGATTGGTCAATGTCGATGATCTTGTCGATCTGCTCGAGGCCTTCGAGGCGATCGAAGGGTGCCGGGTGCTCATGCGCGCCGGAGAGCCGCCGCGCGACGGCCTTGTAGAGCGTTTCGATGACGAGCGTCGACTTGCCGCCGCCCGAGACGCCCGTGACGCAAGTGAAAAGGCCAAGCGGCACTTCCGCCGTAACCTCCTTGAGATTATTGCCGCGCGCGCCAAAGAGCTTGAGCCAACGCCCGGGCGTCGGCTTGCGCAGCTTGTGACGAAGGATCACCCGCTTCTCGCCGGTCAGATATTGCCCGGTGAGCGAAGCTGGATCATTCATGATCTCCTGCGGCGTCCCCTGCGCGACGATTTTGCCGCCGTGAATGCCGGCGCCGGGTCCGACATCGACGACATAATCCGCGGCGAGAATCGCGTCCTCGTCGTGCTCGACGACGATGACGCTGTTGCCGAGATTGCGCAGCCGCCGCAGCGTGTCGAGCAGACGGTCATTGTCGCGCTGATGCAGCCCGATCGACGGCTCGTCCAACACATAGAGAACGCCGGTCAGCCCCGAGCCGATCTGCGACGCGAGGCGGATCCGTTGGCTTTCGCCGCCCGACAGCGAGCCTGAATTGCGCGACAGCGTCAAATAGTCGAGGCCGACGTCGACGAGAAAATTTAGCCGGTCGCGAATCTCCTTCAAGATGCGGAAGGCGATTTCATTGCGCTTCTTGTCGAGCGAGTCGGGCAGCGCGCGAAACCAGTCGAGCGCGGCGCGCACCGAAAGCTCCGAGACTTCGCCGATATGTTTGCGCGCGACTTTGACGGCGAGCGCTTCGGGCTTCAAGCGAAAGCCTTCGCAGGCGAGACAGGGCGTCGCCGACATGTAGCGGCCGATCTCTTCTCGCGCCCATTCGCTGTCGGTTTCGAGATAGCGCCGCTCGAGATTGATGACGACGCCTTCGAACGGCTTCTTCACGTCATAGGCGCGAAAACCGTCGTCATAAGAGAAGCGGATCTCCTCCTCGCCCGATCCGTAGAGAATGACGTTCTTCGCCTTGTCGGAAAGCGTCTCCCACGGGACGTCGAGCCGAAACTTGTAATGCTTGCCGAGCGCTTCGAGCGTCTGCTGATAATAGGGCGAGGTCGATTTCGCCCAGGGCGCGACCGCGCCTTTGCGCAGCGTCAGCTTTGGATTGGGCGCAACGAGGTCGGCGTCGACCTTCTGCTCATGGCCGATGCCGCCGCAGACCGGACAGGCGCCGAAGGGATTGTTGAACGAAAACAGCCGCGGCTCGATCTCCGGGATCGTGAAGCCCGACACGGGACAGGCGAATTTCGACGAAAACAAAATGTGATGCGGCGCGTAATGCGTCGAGACGTTCGCCGCCGCCTGTACAGGCGTGAGCAGAACATTCTGGCCCTTTGGCGCGTCGGCGAATTCGACGACGGCGAGGCCGCCGGACAAGTCGAGCGCGGTCTCAAAACTGTCGGCCAGTCTCGCGCTCATGTCGGGACGCACGACGATGCGATCGACCACGACATCGATGTCGTGCTTCAATTTCTTGTCGAGCGCCGGCACGTCGGCGATCTCATGATAGGCGCCGTCGATCTTGAGGCGCTGGAAGCCTTTCTTCGTGTATTCGGCGATCTCCTTTCGGTATTCGCCTTTGCGGCCGCGCACGACCGGCGCGAGCAGATAGAGCCGAGAGCCTTCAGGAAGCGCCAGCACGCGATCGACCATTTGCGAGACGGTCTGACTCTCGATCGGCAGCCCTGTCGCTGGCGAATAGGGCACGCCGACGCGGGCCCAGAGCAGGCGCATATAGTCGTGAATCTCGGTGACCGTGCCGACGGTCGAGCGCGGGTTTTTGGATGTCGTCTTCTGTTCGATGGAGATCGCCGGCGACAGCCCGTCGATCTGATCGACGTCGGGCTTCTGCATGATCTCCAGAAATTGCCGCGCATAGGCCGACAGCGACTCGACATAGCGTCGCTGGCCTTCGGCATAGATGGTGTCGAAGGCGAGCGACGACTTGCCCGAGCCGGACAGGCCGGTGAACACCACCAGCTTGTCGCGCGGAATCGTCAGATCGACGTTCTTGAGATTATGTTCGCGCGCGCCGCGGATGGAGATGGATTTCGAGTCTGCGCTGGAGTTAATTGATGCGCCCGCTCGCGCGTCCTTTTGCTTGATGATCGCCATTCACAAAGGCCGGAAGGAGAGTGGAAGCGTCATTTAGGCGCTGAGCAAGGCAAATGCCACGCGCCGCCGCATAAATCCATCTGAAGCGCATCCGGTGCTCGATCAGCTGCCCTGCATGTCAGCCTTGATATCGCGCCCGCATAGCGATATCATTGATATCAAACGCGGAGGTTGGCATGCCTGACATTCTGTTGAGAGACGTTCCCCCGGAAATGAAGCGCCAGATCGAGGATTTGGCGCACGGGCATAAGCGCAGCATTTCGAACCAGGCGAAATTGTTGCTCGAACGCGCTTTGTCTCAGGCTATCCTGCCAGAGCGCGCCCGAGGGGCCGGAGGACTTGGAACGCGGCTCAAGCGTCTCGTGTCGCAAGAAGACTGGACGGACGATTTCATTCAGCCTCGTGATCAAAGCGACCGCGCCCCGCCAGATTTCGAATGATCTTGCTCGACACGAACATCGTCTCTGAAATGATGAAGCCGATGGGCGACGGTAACGTACGGCGCTGGATGGACTCCTATTCCGAGCTCGATTTCTTCATCGCGACGCCAGTCATCGCGGAGCTTCGTTTTGGTCTGGCGCTGCTGCCTGAGGGGCGAAAGAAGGATGTTTTGACCAAAGCCTGCGACGCGATCGAAGATGAGATTTTCGCCGGCCGCATATTGTCGTTTGATCAACGCGCGGCGCACGCCTTCGCTCGTTTGCGTGGCAGACGCAAGATGCGAGGCAAGCCGCTCGCCGTCATGGATGCGATGGTTGCGAGCATCGCCGCCGCCCACGCAATGACGCTCGCGACGCGCAACGTCGCGGATTTCGTCGATCTCGACATCGCCGTCGTCAATCCGTTCGACGCGCGCTAGCGATACGCTTTGGAAATCCCTCGCCGTCATTGCGAGGAGGCGCAGCCGACAAAGCAATCCAGAGGCGGCGGCGGACGGCTGGATTGCTTCGCTTCGCTCGCAATGACGGGCGGTTTCGACGCGAAAGGTGATACTAAAATATGCGTTACTCCCGTTACGCGCGGCAGGCGCCAATACCCTCATGACCGCCAATCCCTCCGCTACCCGCAAGCCACTTTACCGCCATCTCTATGTCCAGGTGCTCGCGGCCATTGCGCTTGGCGCGCTGTTCGGCTGGCTGGCGCCGCACACCGCCGCGCAGGACTGGGTGAAGGCGCTCGGCGACGGCTTCGTCAAGCTCATCAAGATGGCGATCGCGCCGATCATTTTCTGCACGGTCGTCTCCGGCGTCGCCCATATCGAGGACGCGCGCAAGGTCGGCCGCGTCGGGCTCAAGGCGCTCCTCTATTTCGAGATCGTCTCCACATTCGCCCTCGCGCTCGGCCTGCTGATCGGAAATCTTGCGCAGGTCGGCGCCGGCTTCGCTGGAAAACCCGACCCTTCCGCCATCGCCAAATATACGGCGCTCGCGGAAAAGCGCGGCGGCGTCGATTTTCTTCTCGACATCATTCCCGACAGCGCGATCGGCGCTTTCGCCAAGGGCGATATTTTACAGGTCCTGCTGTTCTCGCTGCTTTTCGGCTTCGCGCTCTTAGCGCTCGGCGAGCGCGGCCGCGCGCTGCGGGTGATCATCGACGACGTCGGCCACGCCATGTTCGGGGTCATCGCCATCATCATGAAGGCCGCGCCGATCGGCGCTTTCGGCGCCATGGCCTATACGGTGGCGAAATATGGCTCAGCCGCGCTTCTGTCGCTCGCCGGGCTCGTTGGTCTGTTCTATCTCACGGCCGGGCTCTTCGTCGTCTTCGTGCTAGGCGCCATCGCGCGCGCCGCCGGTTTCAACATCTTCAGCCTTATCGCCTATCTGCGCGACGAGCTGCTTATCGTGCTTGGCACATCTTCATCGGAAAGCGCCCTGCCCGCTCTGATGGAGAAGCTGCAATGGCTCGGCTGCTCGAAGTCGGTCGTCGGACTCGTCGTGCCGACCGGCTATTCCTTTAATCTCGACGGCACCAACATCTATATGACGCTGACGACGCTGTTCATCGCGCGCGCGATGGGCGTCGAGCTAGATCTGTCCCATCAGGCGACCATCCTCATCGTCGCCATGCTGACGTCGAAGGGCGCGAGCGGCGTTTCCGGCGCGGGCTTCATCACTCTGGCGGCGACCTTGATAGCGGTCGATCCGCAGCTGGCCCCAGGCATGTCCCTCGTGCTCGGCGTCGATAAATTCATGAGCGAGTGCAGAGCCTTGACCAATTTCATCGGCAATGGCGTCGCCACCATCGTGGTCGCCGCCTGGGAGGGCGAGCTGGACCGCGCCCGGCTGACCGCAGGGCTCGCACGCAAAATTGATCCTTCCGATGTCGCGATCGGCGTCACGACGGAGTGACGCCAGGGGCCCGCAACCGCTAAGCTTCGGAAAAAGAGAACAAAATTCCGCTATGCTTGCGCGATCTTACGACCGCTGCTAGAACAAAAATCGAACGTTCCGGGGTCGAGAGGCGCAACCACATCAGCTGTGGACAAGCCGAGCCGGCCCGCCCCAGAACCGGCCTTTGCACTAGAGTGCCACGCGTCAAAGCAAGCGGAGAGCGACATGGCGGGCAGCGTCAACAAGGTGATCCTGATCGGCAATCTCGGCCGCGATCCGGAGGTGCGGACGCTGCCGTCCGGCGATCGCGTCGTCTCCTTCTCGGTGGCGACCACCGAGTCCTGGCGCGATAAGAACACCGGCGAGCGCAAAGATCGCACCGAGTGGCACAATGTGTCGATCTTCAACGAAAATCTCGGGAAGATCGCCGAGCAATACTGCCGCAAGGGCTCCAAGATCTATCTCGAAGGCCAGTTGCAGACCCGCGAATATACCGACAAGGACGGCAATCAGCGCAAGGCGACCGATGTCGTGCTGCAGCGTTTTCGCGGCGAGCTGACTCTGCTCGACAGCAAGGGCGGACGCAGCGAGGGCGACTACGACAGCGGCTACAGCCAGAGCGGCGGATCCTTTGGCCGCTCCTCGCCGATGGAACGCGGTCCCACCGAGCGGCGTCCCGCCCCCGCCGGCAAGCTCTCCGACCAACTCGACGACGACATTCCTTTCTGATCCCAGAAGCGCTCTAAAAGCGACCGCGCGACGCATATTCAAGGATGATGTCAGCCGCCCGAGCGCTCGGCGTCCGGCCGGTCTCGAGCAGGCGCGCGCGGACGCGCTTGAAGGCTGCGAGCTGCGCTTCGCGCGCGGCGCTCTCGCGCAAGAGCGGCCTCAGCGCCTCGGCGAGCGCGCGCGGCGTCGCCGCCTCCTGCAGGAATTCCGGCACAATATTCTCGCCGATGATGAGATTGGGCAGCACGATCGATTCGACTTTGACGAGAAAGCGCAGCAGCGATTCGACGCGCGAGACCTTATAGGCGACAGCCATGGGAACGCCGGCGAGCGCCAGCTCCAGCGTCGCGACGCCGGACGTCACAAGTGCGGCGCGCGCATGTCGGAACGCGGCGAATTTCTCCGCCTGGCCAATCAGACGCGGCGTCAGCGGCCATCCCCGCAGTTCGCGTCGCAAGGTCTTCTCAACATTCGGGGCGACAGGAATGACGACCTCGAAGTCGGCGCGTTCGCGCAAAAGCAGTTCGAGCGCCTCGCCGTAGATTGGCGTCATGCGCCGCACTTCCGCCAGACGCGACCCGGGCAGAACGAGCAGCGACCGCGCCGCGCCGCGATCGTGAGAAGGCCGCGTCAGCTCGTCGAGCCGCTCGACAAGCGGATGGCCGACATAGACGCATCGCGGGCCGCCGAGGCGAACATGCGCCTGCGGCTCGAAGGGCAGCAGCGCCAGCAGGCAATCGACATAATCGCGCATCGCGCGCGCGCGGCCGGGCCGCCACGCCCATACGGTCGGGCTGACGTAATCGACGATCGGCAGGTCAGGTCGGGCGGCGCGCACGCGACGCGCGACGCGATGGCTAAAATCCGGCGCGTCGATGATGACGAGACAGTCCGGCGCCTGATCGACGACCGCCCGCGCCGTCTGTGCGATGCGCCGGACAAGGCGTGGCAGCCGCGCCAAGACGGGAATGAGGCCCATCACCGCGATGTCTTCGAGCGGAAACAGCGAAACGAGGCCTTCGCGCGCCATCGCCTCGCCCCCGACGCCGGAAAAAACGGTCTCCGGACGCGCGGCGCGCAAAGCCCGCATCAGCGCTGCGCCGAGCTGATCGCCAGAGGCTTCGCCAGCGATAAGGAAGATGCGCGGCGCGCTCATGGTTCAGCGCGCGCGAGGCGCGCAGAGCGGCCGCGTCGAGGGCGCCCGCAGAAATTCGACGATCGCCGCAATGTCGGCGTCGCCGGCGAAATCTCGCGACAGACAGTCGATGCGTTCGCTCAGCGCGCGCGCCTCTTGCGCGAAGAGCAGGCGATACGCCCGGCGTAGCCGCTCGATGCGCTCCGGCGCAAAACCACGCCGCTGCAGGCCGACGCGGTTGAGGCCGAAAAGATGGGCGCGGTTGCCCGACGCGAGCGTAAAGGGAATGACGTCGCCTTCGACGCCCGAGAGGCCGCCGACGAAGGCATGCGCGCCAATGCGCACATTCTGATGCACCGCCGTGGCGCCGCCGATCATCGCATGGTCCCCGATCTCGACGTGCCCGCCCAGCAGAACCTGATTGGACAGTATCACGTCGTCGCCCAGCCGACAGTCGTGAGCGACGTGCGAAGCGGCAAGAAAGACGCAGCGCGCCCCGATACGCGTGCCCTCGCCTACGCCTGCATTGATGGTCACGCCTTCGCGAATGACGCACCCTTCGCCGATCGTCAGCACGCCCTCCGCGAGCGCAGCTTTGATATCTTGGGACGGCAATCCCACGGCGGCGAAGGGGAAAATCCTCGCGCGGGCGCCAATGCGCGTACAGCCGCCGACGACGACATGGGAGTGGAGAGTCGCGCCGTCGCCGATCTCGACGCCGGCGCCGATATGGCAAAAGGGGCCGATGGCGACGCCGACGCCCAGCCGGGCGCCGTCTTCGACCACAGAGGACCGATGAACCGAAGGGTTCAATGTCGCACTCGCCGCGCCGACGCTAGAGCGCGTTGCGAAAAAGTGGGAACCGGTTTTTCGCATAGAGCGCGCTCTAAACTTTGGGAAATCGATCACGTTATCTGCATTTGGGCGATTCCGCCCAAATGCAGCGTGATCTAGGCACCCATCATGACGCTGATCTGCGCCTCGCAGACCAGCGCGCCGTCGACCAACGCGCGCCCAGAATACCACCAGATGTTTCGCTTCTGCGCGGTTTTGGCCATGTGGAATTCGACGCGGTCGCCGGGCGTCACCGGCTTGCGGAATTTCGCCTTGTCGATCGTGACAAAATAAACGAGGCGCGACCGATCTGCGCCTTTCAGCGCCCGGATGGCGATGACTCCGGCGGTCTGCGCCATCGCCTCGATGAGCAGGACGCCGGGCATGATCGGACGCTCGGGAAAGTGCCCCTGAAACTGCGGCTCGTTGACCGTCACGTTCTTCACGCCGACGCAGGATTCATCGCCACGGATGTCGAAGATGCGATCGACCAGCAGGAACGGATACCGATGCGGCAGTTGGCTCATGATCTGCATAATGTCGGCGCTCTCCAGAGTCGCGCCGGCCGCGGCCTCGGGCATTTCTTCCTCCCTCTCGAGGGCATGGCGAGCGCCATCCCAGTTTTTGCTTGTTTTCGCCGGCTTGTCTTACGTCGGCTTGTTCTTGCGCGCGAGTCGGTCGAGCAGCGCTGCGCCGCGCAAGAACCGCCGCAACGGGCGCGCTGGCGCGCCGCCGACCCGCGACCCGGCCGGCAGGTCGCGCATCACCCCGGATTTGGCCGCTACCGCTGCGCCTTCGCCGATCGTGAGGTGGCCGGCGACGGCGGATTGTCCGCCAAGCGCGACGAAATCGCCGATCTCACAGGAGCCGGCTACGCCCGATTGGGCGACGATGGCGCAAAAACGGCCGATCACCACATTGTGGCCGATCTGCACGAGATTATCGATTTTGGTTCCCTCGCCGATGATCGTGTCGCGCGACGCGCCTCGATCAATCGTCGTATTGGCGCCGATCTCGACATCGTCCTGCACGATCACGCGACCGACCTGCGGCGTCTTGAGATAGCCTTGACGCGTTGGCGCGAAGCCGAAGCCATCCTGCCCAAGCCGCGCCCCCGGGTGAATGACGACGCGGTCGCCGATCAGCGCATGGGTGAGGCTCGCATGCGCGCCGATCGAACAGTCGCGGCCGATGCGCACATTCGGACCGATCACCGCCTGCGGCCCGATAATCGTTCCAGCGCCGATCTCGGCGCCCGGCCCGATCACGGCGCCGGGATCAACGACCACGCCTGGTTCGAGTCGCGCCTGCGGATGCACCGCCGCTCCCGGAGAAACGCCGCTGGACTGGAATAAGGAGCCGGGCCGCAGCGCGTCCGGAAAGAGATGCGCGGCCGCGAGCGTCATCGCCCTTTGCGGATCGTCGACGACGAGCGCGACGACGGACTTGGGCAGCAAATCAAGATGGCGCGCGCGCAGGAAGCAGGCGGTCGCTCGGCACTCCAAGAGGGCCTTGCGATAACGCGGGTTGTCGTAGAAGCAGAGGTCGCCCGGCCTGCTCCAATCGAGCGTGGCCACGCCGATGATAAGGGGCGGCGCCGCAAGCTCGCCAGACGCTTGCGCGCCGTCACGACCGCCGCAAATCTCGGCGCCGGCGATCTGCGCAATTTCGCTCAAAGGGGCGGGTCGCGCCAAGGGAAAGAAGGCCGCTGCGCTCACGCTGCAAAATCCAGCGCGGCAGCCCAAGCCAAGCCTTCAGCCGTCCGCCGGGCGCGGTACGCCCGGCGATCGTCTCCGATCATCAGAAGTTGGTGCCGCCGCTGAAGCGGAAGTTCTGAGTGATGTCCTCTCTCGCCTTCGAGGTCACGACCGCGTAGTCGAAGCGGATCGGCCCCATCGGCGAATTCCAAAGCACCGAGGCGCCCACGGACGACCGAACCCTGAAGGAGTTGGCGTTCGGCACAACGCAATTGCCCTGCCCGAAGCCCGCCTCCGGCGTATAGGCGCCGATGCAGGTCACGCCGGGAATCGTGGGCAGATTGTTGGCGTAGTTCGTCTTACCGCTAAAATTCCATAGCGAACCGGCGTCGGCGAAGACCGCCCCTCTCAGCCCCAGATCCTTGGGCAGGTACCAGAAGGGGAACTGAACTTCGAGCGATGCGCCAACATAGTTGGAGCCGCCGAGTGAGTTGCCGCGATTGTTGTTGAAGCTCGTCAGAACGTTCGAGTCGCGTGGGCCTATGCCGCCCGGCGCGAAGCCGCGCACCAGGCTGGGGCCGAGGTTGAAGTTGTCCTGAATGCGCGGCTTGTAGCCGCCGAAGGTCGACAGATCGCCGCCCTGCAGACGGGCGATGCCGACGACATCGTCGATATAGGGAATCTCACGGAAGTAGCGAATATCGCCGGTCGTGCGCAGATAGCGCGTGCCGCCGCCGAGACCCGCAACGTCCTGATTGAGCGTCGCCAGCCAGCCGTTATGCGGATTTTTGAAGTTGTCGATGGTGCTGTAGTTCAGCGAATAGCCGACGAGCGACGTCAGCAGCCCCCCCTGCGACTCCTTGATCGCGAGCGACGCCTCGCCGTTCGACTGACAGTTCACGAAGAGGCTCGTCGTCGGCATGAAGGGACTGAACCCCGGCGTGTAGCCCAACACCGGCACCAAACAGTCGTTGTAAGGACGATTCTTGTCGTTCGGGATTGAGATCGTCGTTTGATAGATCGAGTAGTGCGGCGAGAAGCTGAGCTCTTCGGTGATCGGGATGCCGAAGCGCAACGTGCCGCCGTAGGACGTCGAGCTGTAGATCGAGTAGTTATAAGCGTCCTGTTGACGCACGAAGACGTCGAAGCCGGCGGCGATGCGCTGGTCGAGGAAATAAGGCTCGGTGAAGCTGAACGTCACGCCGCGGGCGATCTGGCCGCCCTGCACCGAAAGGCGAACCGCTTGGCCGCGACCCATGAAGTTGCTTTCCGACACCGACACTTCGGCGATAAAGCCCTGGTTGGTCGAATAACCGCCAGAGATGCCGAAGTTGCCGGTGGGCTGGTCCTCGACGTCGACGTTCAGGATCACGCGGTCCGGCGCTGAGCCCGGCTCATTGGTGATTTTCACCTTTTTGAAATAGCCGAGGCCATTCAGCCGGCGTTCGGCGCGGTCGATCAGGACGCGGTTATAGGCGTCGCCCTCGCCGATATCGAACTCGCGGCGGATGACGTAGTCGCGCGTGCGCGTGTTGCCGCGAATGTTGATGCGTTCAATGTAGACCCGGGGTCCTTCCTCGAGCAGGAACTGGATCGCGACCGTCTGATCGGCCGGATTGCGTTCGCCGCGCGGGCGCGCCTGGGTGAAGGCATAGCCCTTCCGGGCGATTTCGCGGGTCAGCGCTTCGACGGTCTTCTCAACCGCGTCGCCGTTGTAGACGTCGCCCGGCGCGAGCCGCAGCAAATCATTCAACGCGGCGCCATCGACGTCGGGGAGATGGGATTCGACGCTCACCGTCGACACCCGATACTGCGGGCCCTCGTTCACGACGATGCTGATGATGTAGCCGCCAGCCGCCGGATCGAACTGCACGTCGGAGCTGATCACGCGGAAATCGGCGTAGCCGTTCTTGAGATAGAATCGACGAATGAGTTCGAGGTCCGCCGCGATGCGGTCGGGATCATAAACGTCGCTTGTCTTGAGGAACGACAGGAAGTTCATTTCTGTCGTCTCCATCATGCCGACGAGACGGCGTGTGGAGTAGACCTCATTGCCGATGAAACGGATCTCCTTAACGCCGGTCTTGTCGCCTTCAACGATGCTGAAGACCAGGTCGACGCGTCCGTTCGGCAGATCAACCGTCCGAAAGCTCACTTTCGCCGCAGCGCGTCCCGACCGGCGATAGACTTCCGTCAATCGCGCGACGTCGGCCTCGGCCATCTGCGGGTTGAATTCTGTGCGGGCGCGCGAACGCACCTGCTCCTGCAAGATGTCAGTCTTGACCTTGCTGTTGCCCTCGAACGCGATGCGATTGATGTCGGGCGCGGCGAACGCCGGAACGCTAAACGCCAGCAGAGCGGCCACAACCGCGAATAGGAACGATGATTTCCAAATGCCGCTGATAGAGCGCATATAGTGCAGGTCCTCGTCGCAACGTCGCCGCCCGGGCCGCGGCACGAAACTCATGTAAATGCGCCGACGATCGGCGCTTCGCCAGCGTTGAGCGATTCCTTCTACAAGGTTTACCCGACCCTGCAAATGCAGAATAAATGTTGTCGCCGCAATTTGTCGAAGGCGTGACGTTAAAGCCACGATTCATGGTCAGCGCATGGTTAAGACGTGGCGCCACAAACGTCATCATGTCCAAATTACGACAGGAATCGCGCGCTTACACGGCGTACGTCATTGGAGCGGCTGCGTGCGCTAAAGCAGATCCGAAAAAGTTGACGGACTTTTTCGATGAGAACCTGCTCCAGCATTTTTATCTAGAGCGATTCCTATCGATCACCTGATTCCAAATGATCTTGGAAGCGCTCTAGGAGCCTGAGCCGGTGAGCTTGTGAATGAGCCGCGCGATGTCGTTATAGGTCGAGAAAATCATCAGCGCGCCAACCATCGCGAGACCCACTCGGAAGGCGACTTCCTGCGCGCGCTCGTTGAGCGCGCGGCCGCGCGCCGCCTCTATCGCGAAGAACAGCAAATGTCCGCCGTCAAGCAGCGGCACCGGCATAAGATTCAGCAGGCCGATGGAGACCGAGAGAATCGCGATGAGGCTCAGCAGCGGCGCGATGCCGACCTTGGAGACCGCCTGCGCCATTTGCCCCGAGACTTGCGCGATGCCAATCGGTCCGGAGAGCTGATCGGCGCTCTCGCGTCCGGTGACGAGTCCGCCAATGTAATTTCCGGTGCGGCGCACGACCGTCCAAGTTTCCTGCACGCCCATCGCCACCGCGTCGGCGGGTCCGTAGCGTTCCCGACGGATGTCGGCTGCGGCCTTTGACGCCTGAATGCCCAGCATGCCGATTCGGATTTTGCCGATCGCGCTCTCAACCTCGCGCAAGGCGGGAACGACCGGCAGCGTCAGCTGCTCATCGCCGCGTTGAATCACGAAAACGAGTTTTTTGTCGGCCGAACCCGAAACGATTTCCTGCAGATTCGAAAAGGAGTCGACCGGCGCGCCGTCGACGGTCAGCACCAGGTCTCCGGCCATGAAGCCCGCAGCGGCGCCAGCCCCGCCAGGCGTCAGCGAACCGACGCGCGGCGCGTAGACCGTCCGCCCATAAACGCCGAAGAGAATTGCGAAAATCGCGATCGCCAGAATGAAATTCGCAAAAGGACCGGCGAACACGATGGCGGCGCGCTTCCATACCGACTGCGCCGCGAAGGTCACCGCGCGCTCGCTCTCGGGCATCGCGCGCACCGCTTCGGGGTCCGGCGCGCTGGCGGCGTTGGCGTCGCCATGGAAGCTGACGTAGCCGCCGAGCGGAATGCTGGCGATACGCCAGCGCGTGCCGAGACGATCCACCCGAGACCACAGCTCCGGTCCGAAGCCGATGGAAAAGGCGTCCACCTTCACGCCGCACCACCGGCCGACGATGAAGTGCCCAAATTCGTGCACAAACACGACGAGCGTGAGAACGAGCACGAAGGGGATGAGATAAAAGGCGAAGGTCGTCAGGAGGTCTAGCAAAGCGCTGTCTCGCAGGTCTCGCTTGCGCCAACCCTGTCGGCGGCGCGCGCCATGATCACTGAAGCAGCATGCCTGATGCGGCACGCCCGGCCAAGGCCGATCGTGATCTTTCTCTGACAATATGGTCCACCGCGAGGGCATCCTCAACTGTTGCGGGCGCATTTGCGGTTCCATCGCGCAAAGCGGCCTCGCAGGCCTCGGCCACATGGCGAGCGATCCCGTCGAAGGAAATGCGGCGATCCAGGAAGGCTTCGACGGCGATTTCATTGGCGGCGTTGAGCACGGTCGGCAGGCCGCCGCCGGCGCGCAGCACGTCGAGCGCCAGTCTGAGCGCCGGAAACCGATCAAAATCAGGCGCCTCGAATGTCAGGGTGGCGATTTTCGCCAGATCGAGGCGCGGCGTCGGGGTCGTCAGCCGATCAGGATAGCCCAGACAATGGGCGATCGGCGTGCGCATGTCCGGCACGGCGATTCCCGCGGTCACCGAGCCGTCGGAAAAGGCGACAAGGCCGTGGATGATCGACTGCGGATGGACCACGACTTCGAGCTTTTCCGCCGGAATGCCGAAGAGATGATGAGCCTCGATCAGTTCGAGCCCCTTGTTCATCATGCCGGCCGAGTCGACGGTTATTTTCGGGCCCATCGCCCAATTGGGGTGGTTGAGCGCTTCATCGACCGTCGCCTCGGAGATGCGCTCCTTGCTCCAGGTGCGGAACGGGCCGCCGGAGGCCGTGACGATCATGCGTTCGATGCGGGAGGCGTCCTCGCCGCCAAGCGCCTGAAAAATGGCGTTGTGCTCGCTGTCCATCGGCAGCAGCCGCACGCCCATTTCCGCCGCCATCCGCATGAAGGGCACGCCGGCGCAGACGAGACATTCCTTGTTGGCGAGCGCCACGTCGCGGCCCGCGGCGAGCGCGGCGTAGGTCGGCTCGACGCCGGCGGCGCCGACGATGGCCGAGACCACGAGATCGGCGTCGCGCAGCGCGGCCTCGATGACCGCCTCGCGACCCGCGGCGACCTGAGTGTTGGTCCCGGCGAGCGCTTCCTTGAGCGCCGCATAGGCGCTCTCGTCGCGGATCGCGGCGAATTCAGCTTTGACCGCGCGGGCGACGCGCGCGAGCGCCTCGACATCGCGGCCGCCCGCCACCGCCGACACCGAAAATCCTTCCGGATCGCGTTCGAGAAGGTCGACCGTCGAACGGCCGATCGAGCCCGTCGCGCCCAGCAGCACGATGCGGCGCGGCGCCGGCGCCCGCGGCTGAGCCGGGGCGTGCGCGTGAAACTGTCCGTTTGCTAATGCCATTGGCTCCGCCCTACCAGAAGAAAAGACCGGCCGCCACCGACGGCGCGCCGCGCAGCAGGCCCACCGCCGCCGCGAAGGCGCTGGCGAAGATGAAGCCGTCGAGCCGATCCATGACGCCGCCATGGCCGGGAATAAGCTGGCTCGAATCCTTGGCCCCAAAGCGGCGCTTGACCGAAGATTCGAAAAGATCGCCGACTTGCGAGAAGGCGGCGGCGGCCAGTCCGACTAGGAACACACGCCAGTTCGCAAGTTGCGGGCCGGCGCCGAGGTAAACGGCGACAAGGCCAAGGAATGCGCCGCAGAGGACGCCAGTGATCGTGCCGGACCATGTCTTACCGGCCGAGACGCGCGGCCAAAGCTTGGGTCCGCCGATCAGCCTGCCGCCGAAATAGGCAAAGATATCGGTGCCCCAGACCACGGCGAACAGGAAGGCGAGCGCGAGCGCGCCGACTTCGGCGGACTCGCGCAAGAGACAAACGGAGAAGGCGAGCGCGCCGGCGTAGACGATGCCCGTCGCCGCCCAGAGACGACGCTCGGCCCCCGCCAGCGCTGCGCCCGCAAGGGCAAAAGCGGAAATCGCAAGCGCGGCGGCGCCGGGCATGGAGACGCGTCCGAACGCCATTGCGGCGGCGACCGCCGCGCCGCCGACGGCGATTCTGGCGGCGCGACCTTCGCCGCCGATCAGGTTCTGCCACTCCCAGCTCACCCCGAAAGCTGCCGCCAGCCAGAAGAGCGCAAAGACGTCGCCGCCAAGATAGAGCGCGCCGAGCGCGGCGATGACCATCGCTGCGGCGGAAGCGACGCGCGGACCAAGGTCGGCGAAGCCTCCGGCGGACGGCTTTCCGGGAGATTGCCCGGCGCTGCTTATGTCCCTTCGATCCGCGGTCATGAAGCGGTCTTGGCGCTGCGCGCCGCGGCTTCAAGCCCGCCGAAGCGCCGATCGCGATGGGCGTATTCGGCGATCGCGGCCGCTAGCGCCCCCTCGTCGAAATCGGGCCAAAGAATCGGCAAGAAGACGAACTCGGCGTAAGCCGCCTGCCACAGCAGGAAATTCGACAGCCGCTGCTCGCCCGACGTGCGGATAATCAGGTCGGGATCGGGAATGTCCGCGGTGTCGAGCCGCTGCGCGATGGCGTCGGCGTCGATCTCCTCGGGCGCCAGTCGGCCCTGCGCCACCATTTCCGCGAGCGCGCGGGCCGCCGCCGCGATCTCCTGCCGCGCGCCATAGTTGAACGCGACGACGAGGGTGAGCCCGGAGTTCGCCTGCGTCATCTGCTCGGCCTCGCGCAGCAGGTCCGAGATGTCGGGCGCGAGCTCGGCGCGCGCGCCGATGACCCGCACGCGCACATTGCTGGCGTGCAACTCCGCCAGATCGTTGCGGATGAAGCGATGCAGCAGCGAGAGGAGGCTTTCCACCTCCTCACGCGGGCGCGACCAGTTTTCCGCCGAGAAGGAATAGACCGTCAGATAGCCGATGTTGAGCTTGATCGCCGCCCGCACCGTGCGGCGCAGCGCCTCGACGCCGCGCCGGTGCCCTTCGAATCGCGGCAAGCCCCGCTTGGCCGCCCAGCGGCCGTTGCCATCCATGATCAGCGCGACATGACGCGGCGCCGCGCGCGCGCGCTGCGCGTTCGTTTGCGCCTCCAGAATGTCGCTTTCCGTCATATTCGGGTTCCGAATGGCCATGGGACCTGCGCCAGGCGACGTCGCAGCTTCCTAGACCTGCATGATTTCCTTTTCCTTGGCGGCGAGCGCGGCGTCGATCTCCTTCACCGTCTCGTCCGTCGCTTTCTGCACCTCTTGTTCGTGGCGCTTCTCGTCGTCCTCGGGAATCGCGTGATCCTTTAGCAACTTCTTGAGAATGTCGAGGCCGTCGCGGCGCACGTGGCGCACGGAGACCCGCGCCTCCTCGGCGTATTTATGCGCGACTTTGACGAGTTCTTTGCGGCGCTGTTCGTTCAGCTCCGGCATGCGTATGCGCAAGTTCTGACCTTCAACCGTCGGCTGAAGACCGAGATTGGCCTCGCGAATCGCCTTGTCCACGGCGATGACCAGCGCCTTGTCCCATACTTGCACCGAAAGAAGTCGCGGCTCGGGCACGCTGACGGTGGCGACCTGATTGAGCGGCGAAACCTGCCCATAAGCTTCCACATGAATCGGATCGAGCAAGCTCGTCGAGGCGCGTCCCGTGCGAAGCCCGCCGAATTCGTGCTTGAGCGTCGCGACCGCGCCCTGCATGCGGCGCTTCATATCCGCAAGGTCAAAAGTTTCCGCCATGTTCACAACCTGTCTTTGATCTGTCGCCGCTCTCACGAATACTCGCGCGGCTCGGCTTCTTATGTTTTCCAATATGGCGCCGCGAAAAGGCGCACGCCGCCGCCCTCGCCGGCGCTGCGGCTCCGCGGCGCAGGATTTATTGCACGATTTCTCGTCGCGCGCGAAAGGGGCTTACGGCGCGACGAGGGTGGCGCGCCCCCGACCGGAAAGCGCCCCGTCGATGGCGCCGGCCTCGGCGATCGAAAAGACCAGAATCGGGATCTTGTTCTCGCGGGCGAGCGCGAAGGCCGCCGTATCCATCACCGCCAGGTTTCCGGCGATCGCCTCGTCATGGCTCAAGCGGTCATAGCGCTGCGCGGTTGGATCGCGCTTGGGATCGGCGGTGTAGACGCCGTCGACCTGAGTGGCTTTGAGCACCGCGTCGGCGGAGAGCTCCGCGGCGCGCAACACCGCGCCGGTGTCGGTCGTGAAGAAGGGATTGCCGGTGCCTCCGGCCGCAATGACGACGCGTCCCTTGGCCAGATGATGCAGGGCGGCGCGGCGCGAAAAGGATTCGCATATGGACGGCATGGTCACGGCGGAGAGGCAGCGCGCCTGTCGCCCCTGCCCTTCGATGGCCTGCTCCAGCGCCAAGCCGTTCATCACCGTCGCCAGCATGCCGATCGAATCGGCGCGCGCGCGCTCGATCCCGGTGTCGGCCCCCTTGATGCCGCGAAAGAAATTGCCGCCGCCGACGACGACGGCGATCTCATGCCCCGCGTCCGCGGCGGTCGCGAGGTCGGAGGCGATGCGGGCGAGCGTGACGGCGTCAAGCCCGTGCGGCGCCGACCCCTGCAGGGCTTCCCCGGACAGCTTGACGACCACACGCTTGAATCGTCGCGTCGACGTGAGGTCGGACATGAGGCGGATCTCGCTGGCTGAGGCGGGGCGCGATCTTCATACGGAGACCGAGCGGCGCCTGCAAGTGAGGCAGTCGCACGAGTCTGAATGAAGCCACTGTCACGAGCCAACCGGAGCCGCGACGAAGGAATTGAAACGTACAGACTTGGGGCGAGCGATTACGGCCCAACCTCGCCGCCCGTCGCGCCAAACACCTGGCCCGTCGTGAAACTCGCCTCGTTTGACGCGAGCAGCACATAAAGCGGCGCGATTTCCGCCGGTTGTCCCGGGCGACCCAGCGGCGTGTCGGCGCCAAATTCGGCGAGGTGATCGGGAAATTGTCCGCCGCTGGGCTGTAGGGCCGTCCAGAACGGGCCGGGCGCGACGGCGTTGACCCTGATCCCTTTGTCGGCGAGCTGCTTCGCCAGACATCTGGTGAAATTGAGTATGGCGGCCTTGGTCGCCGAATAATCCAGAAGCTGCGGCGAAGGATCGAAGGCGACGATCGAACTCGTATTGATGATCGACGATCCCGGCTGGAGATGCGGAATCGCGGCTTTCGTGATCCAGAACAGCGCGTAGAGATTGGTTTGAAACGTCCAGTCGAGATCCTCGGTCGTAATGTCGAGGATCGATTGGCGCGCATGCTGACGCGCGGCGTTGTTGACAAGAATATCCAAGCCGCCGAGATCGCGCGCCGCGTCGTCGACCAGCTTGCGGCAAAATTCTTCGTCACGAATATCGCCCGGAAGCGCCACCGCATTGACCTCGGCCTCGCCCAGGAGCGTCATGACCTCCCTCGCGTCCGCCTCCTCCTCCGGCAGATAGTTGATCGCGACATCGGCGCCTTCGCGTGCAAAAGCGATCGCCGCGGCGCGGCCGATGCCGCTGTCGCCGCCGGTGATGAGCGCCTTGCGGCCAAGGAGACGCCCCGAGCCTCGGTAGCTCTCCTCGCCATGATCGGGACGCGGCGTCATGAGGCCGGCGAGACCCGGCCAGGGCTGGGTCTGCTTCTCGAAGGGCGGCTTGGGATAGAGCTCGCGCGGATCGCGCAGGTCCCGCAGGGAACGCGCATCGTCAAAGCCGAGCACGGAGGTCGCGGCGTCGATCGCGCTCTCAACGCGCGGTCCGCGAATCATTTCGTCTGCGGCGGTCTTCTTGGCGCGCATGCGCTGCTCCCTCTGCTCGATCTTCGCCTTGCGACGAAAACCAATGTCCGGAGCCTAAACGCCGCCCGCCCGCGATTGTTTCGCGCGGGCGGCGACAACCGAGCGCATCGCCAACAGCTGTTGCATTCTTCTACGCGCATGCGGCGCGAATGAAGAAGAGGCGGAGGCGAAGGTCGCGGCGGCGATGCGGGGGGAGTCACTGCGCGGACTTCCCGCCGTCATGGCCGGGCTTGTCCCGGCCATCCACGCGGCGCCGCTGAGTAGATTGGTGGGCGCCCGGCACAAGGCCGGGCATGACGCGGAGAGGTTCGCGGACACAAAAAAGGCCGGGGTCAACGCCCCGGCCCGCACTAATCTTTTCACCACAAGCGGAGGGAGTGACTTACCCCTTCGCGGCGGCCGCGACCTCGGCGGCGAAGTCGCTCGTCTGCTTCTCGATGCCTTCGCCGAGCGCATAGCGCACGAAGCCCTTGATGGCGATCGGCGCGCCGGCCTTGCCTTCGATCTCCTTGACCGCCTGGGCGACGCTCTTGCCGCTGTGGTCAGGATGGTTGGAGACCTGATCGAGCATGCAGACCTCTTTGGCGTAGGTCTTGATGCCCGAATCGATGATCTTCTGCAGCACATTCTCGGGCTTGCCGGCGTTCTTCTCGGCCAGCAGCTTCTTTTCGCGCTCGACCGTCGCCGGGTCGAGGCCCGAGGCGTCAAGCGCCAGCGGATTCGCCGAGGCGACATGCATGGCGAGCTGGCGCGCGAGCGTCGCCAGCACGTCCTTGTCGCCCTTCGATTCGAGCGCGACGATCACCGCGATCTTGCCCTGGCCGTCGACGACCTGCGCATGCACGTAACGGCCGACGACGCCCTCGCCGACGCTGAGCGCGGCGGCGCGGCGCAACGTCAGGTTCTCGCCGATGCCGGCGATCGCTTGGGTGATCGCTTCGCTCACCGTGCCGCCGGCGGGATAGGCTTCCTTGCCGAGCGCCTCGACGTCGCTCTTGCCGCTCTTTAAGGCGACTTCGGCGATGTTCTTCACAAGCGTCTGGAAATCGGCGTTGCGGGCGACGAAGTCCGTTTCCGAATTCACCTCGACGACGACGCCGGAATTCTCCGACACGAGCGCGGCGACAAGCCCTTCGGCGGCGACGCGATCGGCTTTCTTCGCGGCCTTGGAGAGGCCCTTCTTGCGCAGCCAGTCGACCGCCGCTTCGAAAGCGCCGTCCGTCTGGGTGAGCGCCGCCTTGCAATCCATCATGCCCGCGCCGGTGCTCTCGCGCAGTTCCTTCACAAGGGCGGCGGTGATCGTAGCCATGGCTGAAATTCCTTCTTAAGGGAGTCATGCGACGACGCCGGCCCATTGGACCGGCGCGCGCGTCTTAAGCATTGGACCTGACGGATCGATTAGGCGGCGAGAAGCGCCTTCGCCTGATCGACCCAGCCGTCGCGCGCAATGCGGCCGTTCAGCTTCAACTCGCCGTCGAGTTTTTCGACGTCCGCCGAAGTCATCGCGGCAAGCTGCCAATAGTGATAGACGCCGGCGTCGTTCAGCTTCTTGACAAGCTGCGGGCCGACGCCGTGCAACTTGGCGAGATCGTCCGGCGCGCCGCGCGGCGCTGACAGCAGTTCGAAGGCCTCGAGAGGCGTCTCCGCATCCGCGCCTGCGGCTTCGGCGGGACGCAAATCTTCGCGTACCACCGGGAGCGTCTCGAGCGCCGGCGACTCATCGGCGCCGATATCGATTCCCACCGAGCCCTGGCTGCGCGAAATGCCGTCGATGGCGGCTCTCGCCACGAGATCGCAGTAGAGCGCGATGGCGCGGCCCGCGTCGTCGTTGCCGGGGATCGGATGGGTGACGCCGTCCGGATCGCAATTGGTGTCGAGCACGGCGACGACGGGAATCTTGAGGCGATTCGCCTCCTTGATCGCGAGCTGCTCTTTGTTGGTGTCGATCACGAAGATCAAATCCGGCGTGCCGCCCATATCCTTGATGCCGCCGAGCGCCTTTTCGAGCTTGTCGCGCTCGCGGGTCAGCAGCAGGCGCTCTTTCTTAGTGATGCCCGAAGCGCCGGCCGAAAGCATCTCGTCGAGCTTGCGCAGACGGGTGATCGATCCGGAAATCGTCTTCCAATTGGTGAGCGTGCCGCCCAACCAGCGAGAATTGATGTAATATTGAGCGCTGCGCTTGGCGGCGTCGGCGATCTGCTCCTGCGCCTGGCGCTTGGTGCCCACGAACAGCACGCGGCCGCCCTTGGAGACGGTGTCCGAAATCGTCTTCAGCGCCTGATGGAGCAGCGGCACCGTCTGGGCGAGATCGATGATGTGGATGTTGTTGCGGGCGCCAAAGATGAAAGGCGCCATCTTCGGGTTCCAGCGATGCGACTGATGGCCGAAGTGAGCGCCGGCCTCCAGGAGGCCGCGCATGGTGAAATCGGGCAGAGCCATAGTGTCTTTTCTCCGGTTGAACCTCGGCGAGAGAGTAAAGAGGCCGGAGATCCGGCCACCGGAGCGACGTCTTGAGGCAGACGCCGCGTAACTCTCGCCTGTGGAATGGCGCGCTTATAGGCGATGCGCCTACATCCGGCAAGGGCCGCCGCCGACCAACCCGCGCGGACGCTTTAGTCGTTCGACGCCTGGCTGGCGCATCCGCGTTCGAAGGGAAACAAGGACAAGGAAATGCGCTTAATTTTTTGAAATGTCCGCGACGTTCTGTCGCATGTTAAGTTATTGAAAATAAGAAGCAATGTTGCTTTTTTGGCTGGCGTTTGCGTCCACGCAGGAGCGCATTGCCATCCGATCCGAAACAAGCTAGGCTCCCTCTCGATGCGGCAAGCATTCACGTAAAATCAAGAACAGGGGGAAAACGCATGGCCGTCAACGTTCACAATACCGGCGATATCGGCAAGATGCTGCTTTGGATCGCCGCCTTCGTCGCGTTCGTCGTCGTCGCTCTGACCTGGGTTCCGGATTGGATTTCTCCTGAAGGAACCAACGGCACGGGCAACCGCAACGGCATCCAGGGCGATGGCGTTGGCTCGACTGCCCGCATGATCCAGTAAAACATACCCCTGCCGAAAAGACTCGCCGGGCGCGCAAGCTCCCGGCCCTTGTCTTTCTGGCGGGTGATCGGCCGGTTACCGCGCAGATCATTTTGGAGCCGACGTTCTCGACGTGATCGAGCGTCGGCTTCCACTTTTTCGGACGGCTAGCGCGCCCTATTCCACAGACGCTAGCGCGCCCTACTCCGACAGCCGACTCCAGTATTGCGACGCCCATATATTTTGCGCGGCCGGTCCAGCTTCGACGAGCACGGCGCTGAGCAAGATGAGCAACCCGCCTAGCATCGCCGGCGTGGTGAGGCGCTCGGACAGCAGGATGACGCCCGACAAGGCCGCGAAAACGCTCTCCAGCGACATGATAAGGGCGGCTTCGGCCGCTGGCGTATAGTTGAGCGCCACGATTTGAAGCGTGAAAGCGATCCCTCCGGAGCAAAGCCCCGCATAGAGAATCGACGGGAGGGCGGCGCTCAACCCCTCGAGCGAAAAAGGCTCGCCGCCGAGGCCCACAACGGCTCCAAGAACGCCGATGACGCCGAACTGCGCGAAAGCCAAAAAATACGGCCGGTTGGTCCGAGCGAGAAAGGTCGGGACGAGACTGATCCCGGCCGCCCACGCGACGTCCGCAATCAAAACCAAGGCGTCGCCCGACGTCCAACTCTGGAGCTGCCCGCTGTCCGTCAGAAGCCAGGCGCCCACAATGGACCCGAGGCCCGCGACGAGAACGACCTGCCGGGGTCTAACGCCGGTCTGCGCAAAGACGAACACCGGAACGAGCACGACATAAAGCGCCGTGAGAAATCCGCCGTTGGTCGCCGTCGTCGTGGCAAGGCCGACTTGCTGCAAAGCGGCGGCGGCGAAGACGCAAAAGCCGATAAGGCCGGCGAGAGGCAAATCGCCCTTTTTCAGCGGAGAGCTACTGTGACGGCGCTCATAGAGCGCCAGCGGCGCGAGCGCGGCGCAGGACAGGAGAAAACGGACGCCGACGAAGGTGATCGGCCCCATAAGCTCGCCGGCGTTTTTTTGCGCGATAAAGGCCGTCCCCCAGATAAAAGCCGCCAGCACAAGCAGCAAGTCGGCGCGAACACGGCTCATAATATGCCTGTGCTCTTGAGCCTTTGACGGCGCTGCTCGAGTCGCTCGGTTCCTGCATTCCACGCATCGGCGAGCGCGCCCCAGAGCGCGAGGGCGGCTCTATAAATCGGGGTCGCCAATAATCCGAATGACGAATGCGGGTCCGCGGCGTCTTCCTCGACCCCGTATTTAAGGCGCGGGTTTTTGGTCGAAGGCATCTCAAGCGATCCGAACATCCAGTCCCAAATGGCAAGAACGCTGCCGAAGTTGCGATTGAAGTGCTGCGGATCTGTCGAATGATGGATCTGGTGATGCGCGGGGCTTAGGACGACGTGTCCCAAAATCCCGCGAAAGGGAATCCAGAATTGCGAATGTTGAAGATGCCCGATCGTCCAAAGGAAGAAGATGAAAAGGATGTTCTTCCCGTCGACCGTGAAGGATTCAGTGGTTCGCCCAAAGACCCACGCCAATACGCCTGACGCGCCGCCAATGAACATCGCCAGCATGTAGCCGAAAAAAATGTTGTCGATTGGATGATTGCGAAAATTCGTCACCGGGGTCAGCACCTCGGCGGTGTGATGCACCTTGTGGAACTCCCACAAAAACGGAATCCGATGCTTGAGATAGTGATCGACCCAATAGCCGATCTCATAGGCCAAAAAAAGCACGGCGGTAGAGAAGAGCTTTATCGAAAGGTCACAGCAAGAGACCGGCGCAAAAGCGCCAAATGAACTACGCAGCGCGGCGCTCACGGCGGTCGCAACGCCGTTCGTCGATAGAACGAGCGCGCCCACCACGACCGGCATGAGAACGACGCTCAGGACGAAGAGCTTGACGTCCGCGGCAAATGACTTGGATTGCAGGAGTCTCTTGTCGAATATTGCCCGCGCGATGGCCCGGAGGTTGACGCGCCCCCGGCGCATCTTGCGCTGATAGGCCAGCGCGGCGACGGCGATGACAAACGTCGTCGCCAGCGAATAGACCGAAAAAATCGATCCCGCCGAAAACAATTCGTTGGAGATTCTCGCAGCGGAAAAGCGGAGCGCGTCGTAAACGTCCATCGAGCTTTCGGGTCCAGATGATGTTGAGAGTTCAGCCAGGACTGACGCGCCTCGGGATGCCTGCTCGCGTCGCTGGCGCGCGTCCCTGTCCGCCGCGGAACTGCCTGCCTGCAAAGCGTATTCTCTACGCGAGCCGCTGCCAAGAGCGACCTGCCGGCGGGCTTCAGAACAGGTTTCGGGTTAGAATTCGATTCCCTCCTGCGCTTTGACGCCGGCGCCGAAATGGTGCTTGACCAGGGTCATCTCGGTGACGAGATCGGCGGCGGCGATGAGCTCCGGCTTGGCGTTGCGTCCGGTCACGACGACGTTGAGATCATCGCGCCGCGCGGCGAGCGCGCCCAGTACTTCCTCCAGCGGCAAATGCTCGTAGCGCAGCGCAATGTTCAATTCGTCGAGCACCAGCAGGCGAATGTGAGGGTCGTCCATCAGTTCGCGCGCCTTCTCCCAGGCGCGCCGCGCCGCCGCCTCGTCGCGCGCGCGGTCCTGAGTCTCCCAGGTGAAGCCCTCGCCAAGCGTATGCCAGGCGACCTGACCGAACTCTTGCCCGAGCTTTTCGAGCATGTTCCGCTCGCCTGTCTGCCACTGGCCCTTGCCGAACTGAACGACGCCGATCTTCCAGCCATGGCCAAGCGCGCGCAACGCCAGCCCGAAGGCCGCCGTCGACTTGCCCTTGCCGGCGCCCGTGTGGACCATCAGCAGGCCTTTGCGGGCGACCGTCTTGCCGGCGACCTCGGCGTCCTGGACGGCCTTGCGCTTCTCCATCTTGAGACGATGCCGCCGCGCCTCGTCGTCTTCGTTCATCTCGGTCACAGGCGCTCCTCGGCCGGTTTGACGGAAGCATGAGCCGCGCATATGACTAGTCGGGACGGTCCTTCGCAAGAAGTGAAAAGGGAACGCGGCGCGGGCATTACGCCTTTTTCCGCGGCTGCCCCCGCAACTGTAGCCGGCAAGGTCCGCGCCATCTGCCACTGAGCGTGAGGCTTGGGAAGGCGGCGCGATCCGACGACCCGGGAGCCAGGAGACCTGCCGTCAAGGCGATCGTTTCGGATCGCCGCGCGCATCGCATCGCCGCCGGTGGGGCGGCAGGGAGACCGATATGAACGCCAAATCATCCGCCAACGCCGCCGCCCTCCCCGCTTCGAGACTTGAGGCGCTGAAGGCCGCCGTTGTTGCGCTCACTCTCGGCTTCGGGCTCGTTTGGCTTGCGGGCTTCGCCTATCCAGAAAGCGTGCATGACGCGGCGCATGACACGCGCCACGCGCTCTCCTTCCCCTGTCACTAGGCCGCAACGCGTTTGATCGCGCGCGTTTTGACGACCGGCCTGATCGCCGGCCTTGTCGCCGGGCTTGCGGTCGCGGCCCTGCAGCACTTCACCACGACGCCGCTCATCCTCGCCGCCGAGGTCTATGAGGCGGCGCAGCATGCGCATGACGGGGCCGACGCGGGCGCAGCGCTTGCCGGCCTGAGCCGCACGGCGGCGACCAGCGTCGCGACGATCGCCGTCTCGATCGGCTATGCGCTCATCCTGCTCGCCGCGATGCTTCTCTCCGGCGACGCCATCGCGCCGCGCCGCGCCGCGCTCTGGGGCGCCTGCGCCTTCGCCGCGACGGGACTCGCAACGAGTCTTGGCCTCGCGCCGCAGCTTCCCGGCATGGCGGAAACCGAACTCGCCGCGCGCCAAATCTGGTGGCTTGCGACCGCGCTGTCCACCGGCGCCGGACTCTTCGCCTTGTTGCGGCTTGACTCGACCGCGGCAAAAATCGTCGGCGTCGTACTGATCGTCGCGCCGCATTTCTTCGCGCCGCAGCCCGCGACGCCCGAGAGCACGGCGCCGGCGGAGCTCGCCGCGCGCTTCGCGGCCGCCTCGCTCGCCGTTCAGGCGATCAGCTGGGCGCTTGCCGGCGCGCTCGCCGGTCTCGTCTGGCGACTCCAGTCGCGCCAACAGGAATCCTCATGAGCGCCAAAATCCCTGCAACGATTGTCACCGGCTTCCTTGGCGCGGGGAAGACGACGCTCATCCGTCATGTGCTCGAAAACGCCAAGGACCGGCACCTCGCGCTCGTCATCAATGAATTCGGCGACGTTGGCGTCGACGGCGAAATCCTGCGCGCCTGCGGCGTGGAAAACTGCCCGGAAGAAAACATCGTCGAACTCGCCAACGGCTGTCTGTGCTGCACCGTCGCCGACGATTTCATCCCGGCGATCGAAGCGCTGCTGGCGCATGAAAAACGTCCCGATCACATCATCATCGAAACCTCTGGACTGGCGCTGCCCAAGCCGCTGGTAAAGGCGTTCGACTGGCCGGCGATCCGCTCCAAGCTGACGGTCGACGGCGTCATCGCCGTCATCGACGGCAAGGCCGTGGCGGAGGGCCGTTTCGCTGACGATCTCGATGCGATCGCCAAGGAGCGCGAAGACACGCAGACGATCGACCACGACAATCCGCTGGAAGAAGTGTTCGAAGATCAGCTCGCCTGCGCCGATCTTATCATCCTCAACAAGACCGATCTGCTGGGCGCCGACGAAGAACGCGACGTCGCAAACCGCTTGGCGCTAGGCGCCCGGAAAGCGGCGAAGATCGTGCGCGCCAGCGGCGGGCGCGTCGATCCGCTCGTGCTGCTCGGCCTTTCGGCGGCGGCGGAGGATGATCTCGCGACCCGTCCGTCGCATCATGACGCCGAGCCGGAACATGACCATGACGACTTCGATAGTTTCGTCGTGTCGCTCTCGGCCGTCGCCGATCCGGCGGCGCTGGTTGCGCGACTGGCCGAAGCGGCGCGCGCGCATGACGTGCTGCGCATCAAGGGATTCGTCGAAGTTATCGGCAAGCCGATGCGCCTGCTCGTGCAAGGCGTCGGCGCGCGCATCGAACATCATTTCGATCGGGCGTGGAGACCCGATGAGCAGCGCATGAGTCGCGTCGTGATCATCGGCGAGAAAGGCCTCAATCGCGACGCGGTGATCGCGACGCTGGCGCAGCCGTGATACGCCATGCATCTACTCCCGCGCGATCTCCATAATCTCGACGACGCCGGCGCCGCCGTCGATCTTGGACAATCTCCCGCGGAGATCGTGTTTCTATCCTTCTCTGATTCAGAGCTGCGGCTGCTGGCGGGGCTTTATGAGCAAAGCGGCGCGACTCTCCCGAGCTTTCGCTGCGCGTCGCTCGCGCAATTGAAGCACCCCTACTCCGTCGATCTCTATCTCGACGCCGTCGCGCAACATGCGCGGCTGATCGTCGTGCGGCTGCTCGGCGGCAAAGACTATTGGCCCTATGGAGTCGAGCAGCTCGAGGCGCTGGCGCGCGCGAAGGGCATCGCCCTCGCGATCGTTCCTGGCGATGCGCACGACGACGCACGTCTGAAACAAGCGTCGACGCTCGACACAGAAACGCTCAATCGAATTTGGCGCTTCTTTCAGGATGGTGGTCCCGACAATCTGCGTTCATTCCTCGGCTATGCCGCAACTCTTGCCGGCGATCCGGCGCAGTGGCGCGAAAGCGCTCCCGTCGCCAGCGCCGGGAAATTCCAATCCACTTGCCGCGCCGGCGGTGCCTTACGCGCGACGATCGTCTTCTATCGCGCCATGTTCCTTGCCGATGACGTCGCGCCGATCGTCGCGCTCGCCGATGCGCTGGCTGAGCGGGGGTTCTCCGTCGAGGCGATCTATGTCGCGAGCCTGAAGGAGGCGGAGAGCGAAGCTTTCGTTTCGGGCGCGCTCGAATCCTTCGCGCCCGACGTCATCCTCAACGCCACCGCCTTTTCGGCGCGTCGCGACACGGGAAGCGTGCTCGATGGCGCGGACGCGCCGGTGCTGCAGGTCGCACTTGCCATCTCTTCACGCGAAGCATGGGAAGGCTCAACGCGCGGCGCGAACGGCGCCGATCTCGCGATGAATGTCGTTCTGCCGGAAGTTGACGGGCGCATCTTCACGCGCACGATTTCCTTCAAGGAGGAAGCGCCGCTGCGTCTTGCGGCGGAATTCAGCGAGACGCGCCATGCGCCGGAACGCTCGCGCATCGACTTCGTCGCGGACCTCGCGTTGAACTGGGCGCGGCTGCGCCGCAAACCCAATGCAGACAAGAGCCTCGCGCTTATTCTTTCGGATTATCCGGCGCGTCGCGGCCGCGGCGGCTACGCCATCGGCCTCGATGCGGAAGCAAGCGTGCATGAGATCGTCTCGGCGTTGGTCGATGCGGGATATGAAGTTGGCGTCGACTCTGAGCGCGATATCCTTCTCCCGCTTGCGGGAGAAGGTGTCGCCACGCAGTGGCGACGGATGAGGGCCCTCTCCCGACCCGGCTTCGCCGGGCCACCCTCTCCCGCAAGCGGGAGAAGGGAACGCGCGTCATCTTTGCTGCGTGATCTGGAAGACCGGACGTTCGTCATCGAAGTCTCGCTTGCTGATTACCGCGCTTGGCTTTCAACCCTCCCCGCAGCTTTCGTCGCAAGCGTCAACGACGCCTGGGGCGCGCCGCAGGATGATCCTGCCCTCGTCGACGGCGTCTTCCGATTTTCCTGTCTCGAAGCCGGCAAGCTCATCATCGCGCTGCAGCCCGATCGCGGCGCGCGCACGGAGCGTTACGAGTCCTACCACGACGTTCAGCGCCCGCCGCGTCACGCCTATGTCGCTTTCTATCTTTGGCTGCGACATGTGCGAAAGATCGACGCGCTCATTCATCTTGGCGCGCATGGCACGCTCGAATGGCTTCCCGGAAAATCGGTCATGCTGTCCGAGACGTGCGCGCCGGAAGCGGTGCTCGGTCCGACGCCGCTCATCTATCCTTTCATCGTCAATGATCCCGGCGAAGCGGCGCAGGCGAAGCGACGCACATGCGCCGTGACCATTGGCCATCTGACCCCGCCGCTCGTCGACGCCGAACTGTTCGACGCGGCGGCGAAAGTCGAAACGCTGCTCGATGAATATGCGACGGCGAGCGCGCTTGACGCGCGCCGCGCAAAACTCATCGCCGGCGCGATCATCGACGAAGCCGAGCGCAGCGGTCTTGCCGCCGAATGCGGCGTCTCGCGCGAGATGGACATCGCCGAGACATTGACGCGGCTCGACGCCTGGATGTGCGACCTCAAGGACATGCGCATCGGCGACGGACTCCATGTCTTCGGGCGCGCCGAAGAAGATTCAGACGTGGATCCTGCGCGCGGCGCCTGCGCGCGCGCCGAACGCAACGCGCTTATCGCCGCGCTTGCGGGCCGCTTCGTCGAGCCCGGCCCCGCCGGCGCGCCGTCGCGCGGACGCGCCGACGTTCTGCCGACCGGCCGCAATCTTTATTGCATCGATCCGCGCCATGCGCCCACGCAAACGGCCTATGACATTGGCCGCCGCGCCGCCGCCGAGGTGATGACGCGCCACGCGCAACTGCATGGCGAATTCCCGCGCCACATCATGCTCGACCTGTGGGGCAGCGCGACGATCCGCACCGGCGGCGAGGATTTCGCGCAAGCGCTCGCGCTTCTTGGCGTCGCGCCACGCTGGGATACGGCGAGTGCGCGCGTCATCGGCTTTGAAATTTTGCCGCAGGCGCGGCTCGAGTTTCCGCGCGTCGACGTGACGCTGCAGGTTTCGGGGCTGTTCCGCGACATGTTCGGAAATCTCATGGCGCTGTTCGACGACGCCGTGCGCGCGGTCGCCGCGCGCGATGAAGACGCTGAAATCAATCCGCTGAAAACGGTCGACGATCTGCGCCGCGTCTTCGGGGCCGCTGACGGCTCTTACGGCCTTGGCGTAAGCGATCGCGTGCAGCGCGGCGAATGGTCGGACCGCGACGATCTTGCGCGCGCCTATCTTTGCGCCGCGGGTCACGCCTATGATCGCGCCGGCGAAAGCAACGAAGCCGTCGCCGCGTTCAGCGCGCGCGTCGCTGACGCCGATGCGCATGTCCATGTGCAGGACATGGCCGAAGTCGACGTTCTGATCGGACCCGCCTTCGCCGATTACGAGGGCGGTTTCGCCGCCGCTAACGCCATGCTTGGCGGCGACGCCGATTTGGTGCATATCGATGCGACGCGGCCGGAACGGTTACGGCCGCGCGCTCTGAAAGACGAAATCGCGCGCGTCCTACGCATGCGGCTCGCCAATCCCCAATGGCTTCAAGGCCAGAAGCGGCACGGCCACCGCGGCGCCGGCGAAATCGCCGAGACGATAGACAATCTCTATGCTTTCGCCGCGACAAGCGGCCTCATTAGCGATGCGCAATTCGATCTCGCTTTTGACGCCACCTTAGGTGATGATGCGACACGGGATTTTCTTGCTATAGAGAATCCCCGCGCGCTCACCGCAATCGCGCGCGTTTTTAGCGAAGCGCTTGTGCGCGGCTTGTGGAATACGCAACGCAACAGCGTGCGCGGCGCCTTAAGCGATATCGAACGCCAAGAGGGAGGGCGTCTTGCAGCCGAGGCCTGAGATCAAAGGCTGGTGTCCCGGAGCCTTCGCGCCGATGCCGAGCGGCGACGGTTTGCTGATCCGCGCCAAGGCGGTCGGCTCTCGCATGAGCGCGGCGCAGGCGCGCGAGATCGCGCGAATTGCGGACAGCTGCGGCAATGGGCTGATCGATCTCTCGCAGCGCGCGCAACTGCAGCTGCGCGGGATCAGCGAGGCGACGATCGCCGAAGCCCTGCGCGGCCTCGAGGCGATCGGCATGCTCCCGCCGAGCGCCGACGCCGAACGCGTGACGAATGTCATCACGTCGCCGCTCGCCGGACTCGTCGCTGGCGCTTTCGACGCCAACGCCATGGCCGTGGAGCTTGCTGCGGAAGTGCAGCGCGACTCGGCGCTGCGTGCGCTTCCGCCGAAATTTCTGTTTCTTCTCGATGATGGCGGCGCGCTGTCGCTTGCCGATGTCGAGGCCGACATTCGGATCGAAGCGATTGCAAACGGCGACGTCGCAATTCGCATCGCCGGCGTTTCCAATCGCGCCGTCGTCGTCTCGACCGATGACGCGCTCGACGCGGCGTTGCGCTTTGCACGCGCCTTCGTGGAGCTGCGCGACCGTCATGCAAATAGCTTCAGGCGCGTCCGCACGCTGGTCGAGGCGCTCGGCGTCGACGCGCTCGCGCGTGCGGCCGGACTCGTCATGGGCGTTTCTAGGGAAGCGCCCGCGCCTGCGCGATGGTCGCAAATTTTTGGCGCCCAGCGCTGCGGCGCCATCGCTTTCGCCGGCGTCGGCGCGCCTTTCGGCCGCTGGCGCGCGGACGAACTCGCCGCGGTCGCCGATTTTGCACAAAGCGAGGGAATAGGCGAACTGCGCCTCACGCCGTGGCGCGCCCTGCTGATCGTCACGCCCAATGAGGACAACGCGCGTCGCGTCGTCTCGCGCGCGGAAAACCGCGACTTCATCACGTCGGCCAACGACAAGCGCCTTGCCGTCATCGCCTGTCCCGGCGCGCCGGAATGTCCGCAGGCGATCGCCGAGACGCGCGCGCATGTGATGGATCTCGCGCCGCTTGCGCAAAAGATCGTCGGCGTTGACGGCGTCGGCCTACATCTTTCGGGCTGCGCCAAAGGCTGCGCCCGGCAGAGCGCCTCGCCCATCACGCTGCTTGCCTGCGCTGAAGGATTCGATCTCATCGAGAACGGCGGCGCCGATGGCGCGCCGCGCTTCAGATCGCTGACATTCGAGGCCGTCATGCGCGAACTCTCCGCGCGCGCAAGCGGTCGGACGCAATGAGCCGCCGCTTCGACTATATCCACGAAGGCGCGCAGATTTATGCGCGCTCTTTTGCAACCATTCGCGCCGAGTCGAATCTCTCGCGTTTCACGCCCGAGCAGGAAAAGATCGCCGTGCGCATGATCCACGCCTGCGGCATGGTGGAACTCGCCGACGACATCGAATTCTCGCCGGACTTTGTTGCGGCGGCGCGCGACGCGCTACAGAAGGGCGCGCCGATTCTATGCGACTCCAACATGGTCGCGCATGGCGTCACGCGTTCGCGTCTGCCGGCGGAGAACCAGGTGGTCTGCACGCTGCTCGAGCCGCGCGTGCCGGCGCTCGCCGCCGAGATCGGCACCACGCGCAGCGCCGCGGCGCTGGAGCTGTGGCGCAATCGTATGGATGGCGCATTGGTCGCGATCGGAAATGCGCCGACCGCGCTGTTCCGCCTTCTCGAGATGATTGACGAAGGCGCGGCGCCTCCGGCCGCCATCATTGGCATGCCGGTCGGCTTCGTCGGCGCGGCGGAGTCGAAGGACGCGCTGCGCGAGTACGGCCGCGTTCCCTTCGTGATCGTGAAAGGCCGCAAGGGCGGCAGCGCCATGGCCGCCGCCGCCATCAATGCGCTGGCGAGCGAGCAGGAATGAACGCGCTCGCCTCGACATCGCAAGAAGCCGTCGCGACGCTCGGCGCGCTGATCGGCGTTGGACTGGGTCCCGGCGATCCGGAGCTTGTGACGGTGAAGGCCGCGCGCCTGATCGGCGCGGCGAACGTCGTCGCCTTCTTCGCCAAGAGCGGACGCGCAAGCCACGCGCGCGCGATCGCCGCGCCCTATCTCGCGCCGGGCTGCGAAGAGATCGCGCTGCTCTATCCGGTGACGACGGAGATTCCTTTCGATCAGCCGGAATATGTCTCGTCGCTTCAGCACTTCTATGAAGATTGCGTGATGCGCATTCGCGCCGTGCTCGAAGCCGGACGCGACGTGACGCTGCTCTGCGAAGGCGATCCGCTGCTCTACGGTTCCTTCATGCATATGTTCGCGCGGCTCGACGCGCGCTTTCGCATCGAGATTTGCGCCGGCGTCTCCGGCATGTCGGGATGTTTCGCCGCGGCGCGCCAGCCGATGGCCTGGGGCGACGACATTCTCACCGTTCTGCCGGCGACGCTCGACGAAGACAGACTTGCGTCACGCCTCGCCGAAACCGACGCCGCGGTGGTGATGAAGCTTGGCGGCAATTTCGCCAAGCTGCGCCGCGCGATGACTCGCGCCGGCGTTATCGATCGCGCGATCTATGTCGAACGCGGCGCGATGCCCGGCGAAAAGATCATGCGCTTCGCCGACAAGCGCGACGATGACGCGCCCTATTTCTCGATGGCGCTTGTGCCGGGGCGAGGCCGGCGCCCTTGAGCGGCGCGCTCGACATTGTCGGCCTCGGTCCGGCCGACGCGCGATGGCTGACTCACGAGGCGCAAGAAGCGCTCGACGCCGCGCAGGACATCATCGGCTATGCGGCTTACGTCGCGCGCGTTCCCGAGCGCGCAGGGCAGACACGGCTTGCAAGCGACAACCGCGTCGAGATCGACCGCGCGCGGGAGGCGCTGGCGCGCGCCGCGCAGGGTCGCCGCGTGGCCGTCGTCTCCGGCGGCGATCCCGGCGTCTTCGCCATGGCGGCGGCGGTGTTTGAAGCGGTCGACGGCGGCCCGCGCGAGTGGCGCGATCTCGATATTCGCGTGCTGCCCGGCGTCTCGGCGATGCAGGCGGCGGCGGCGCGGCTCGGCGCGCCGCTCGGCCATGACTTTTGCGCGATCTCGCTCTCTGACAATCTCAAGCCGTGGGACGTGATCGCCAAGCGGCTGGAACATGCCGCGCAAGGCGACTTCGTGATCGCGCTTTACAATCCGGCGTCGCGCGCGCGGCCGACGCGCATCGACGACGCCTTTGCGCTGCTGCGTCGTCATCTTCCCGGCGAGACTTTCGTCGGCCTCGCGAAATCCGTCGGCCGCGAGAATGAAGAGATCATTCTGACGCGACTTGATGAAGCCGAGGGCGACAAGGTCGACATGTCGACGCTGGTCGTGATCGGCGCCAGCGGCACGCGGCGCATTTCGCGCGATCGCGCGCGCGACTGGGTCTATACGTCGCGGAAGGCCACATGAACGCGCCATGGTTGTCGCTGATCGGCCTCGGCGAAGACGGCGCCGGCGCTCTCGCGCCGGCGGCGCGCGCGCTCGTCGCGCAAGCCTCGCTGATCGTCGGCGGCGCGCGACATCTCGCGATGATCGACGCGCCGGCGGAGCGCCTGCAGTGGCCCTCGCCGCTCTCCGACGCCTTGCCGCGAATTCTCGCGCAGCGCGGGAGGCCCACGGTGGTTCTCGCCTCAGGCGATCCCTTCTTCTACGGCGTCGGCGATCTCATCGCGCGTCATGTCGCGCGTGACGAGATTTTCTGCGTTCCGGCGCCTTCGGCGTTTTCACTCGCGGCCGCACGGCTCAAATGGAGCCAGCAGGACTGCGCCCTCCTCTCGCTGCACGGCCGCGCCTTTGAGCGCGTGACGCCGCATCTGCAGCCGTGCGCAAAGATTATCGCGCTCTCCTGGGACGAGACGACGCCCGCGCGCCTTGCGCGCCACCTCGCCCTGCGCGGCATGGGCGGATCGCGCCTCCATATGCTCGAGCGGCTCGGCGGTCCACATGAGCGCGTCCGCGACGCGCGCGCCGACGCCTTCGGGCTCGATGACATTGCGCCGCTCAACACGGTCGCCGTCGAAGTGGAAGCCGGCGGAGATGCAGTCGTCATTCCGCTTGCGCCGGGTCTGCCTGACGATTGGTTCGAGCATGACGGGCAGCTCACCAAGCGCGACATCCGCGCCGTGACGCTCTCCGCGCTCGCGCCGCGCAAGGGCGAATTGCTGTGGGACATCGGCGCAGGCGCCGGCTCCGTCGGCATCGAATGGATGCTGAGCGATCCCTCAAACCGCGCCATCGCCATCGAGCGGGACGCCACGCGCGCGGCGCGCATCGCGCGCAACGCGCTGTCGCTCGGCGTTCCGGATCTCAGCGTCGTCGCGGACGAAGCGCCGCTAGCGCTCGCCGAACTCGATGCGCCGCAGGCGATCTTCATCGGCGGCGGGGCCGATGCGGCGACGCTCGCCGCCGCGTGGGACGCGCTGCCTCGCTTCGGACGCATCGTCGTCAACGCCGTTACGATCGAGACTCAGTCGCTGCTCGCCGACGCCTATCGCGACAATGGCGGCGAGCTTATACATCTGCAGATCGCGCATGCGCGTCCGATCGGCCGCTTCCATGCGCTCGATCCAGCAATGGCGGTCACGCAATGGCGAGCGACAAAGAGATGAACGCGACATACGCCTTCGGGCTCGGCGCAAGACGCGGCGTCGCCGCGAACGATATCGTCGAACTCGTGCGCCGCGTCGCGCAAACGCACAACGTCGACCTGCGCGAGGCGCAGCTTTGCGCGCTCCAAAGCAAGGCGCAGGAAACCGGTCTGCACGAGGCGGCGCGCGAACTCGGGCTTGAACTCGTCTTTCTGCCGCTCGCCGCGCTGCGCGCCCGCAAGGCGACCGCGGCGACGCATTCGCCGCGCGTGCAGGCGATGTTTGGAGTCGGCAGCGTCGCCGAAGCCGCGGCGCTTGTCGGCGCCGGGCCAGGGAGCCGCCTTGTCTCGCCGCGCATTACGACGCCGGTCGCCGCCTGCGCGCTGGCAAAGCGCGGCGAAGAGAACAACTCATGACCGTGCATTTCATTGGCGCCGGTCCTGGCGCCGCCGATTTGCTTACCCTGCGCGGGCGCGATCTCATCGCGCGATGCCCGGTCTGCCTATACGCCGGCTCGCTCGTGCCCGCGGGCGTGCTCGCGCATTGTCCGCCGGGGGCGCGCATCGTCGACACCGCGCCGCTGTCGCTCGACGACATCGTCGCCGAGATGAAGCAGGCGCATGACGCCGGCCTCGAAGTCGCGCGGCTGCATTCGGGCGATCTTTCGATCTGGAGCGCGGTGGGCGAGCAGATGCGCCGCCTCGACGCGCTCGGCATTCCTTGCACAATGACGCCCGGCGTTCCCGCCTTCGCGGCGGCGAGCGCCGCGTTGATGCGCGAACTCACCCTGCCCGAAGTCGCGCAGTCGCTGGTGCTGACGCGCACCTCGGGGCGCGCCTCATCGATGCCTGAGCGCGAAAGCCTCGCGACATTCGCGCAATCCGGCGCGACGCTCGCGATCCATCTCTCGATCCATGTTCTCGCGCGGGTCGTGGAGGAGCTGACGCCCTATTATGGCGGCGGCTGTTCCGTCGCGCTGGTCTACCGCGCCTCATGGCCCGATGAGCGCATCGTGCGCGGCACGCTGGCCGATATTGAAGCGCGCGCCGCCGAGACGCCGATGGAGCGCACCGGGCTCATTCTCGTCGGACCGGCGCTCGCGAGCGAAGATTTCCGGGAAAGCGCGCTTTACGACGCGGACTATGATCGCCGCTTTCGGCCGAGCGGCGAAAGGTGACCGCGCCCGGCCTGCTGATCGGCGCTGCCCGCTCCTCCTCGGGCAAGACGACGCTGACGCTCGGCTTGATGCGCGCGCTGATGCGGCGCGGTTTGCGCGTCGCCCCGGTCAAATGCGGGCCGGACTACATCGACCCCGCCTTTCACGCGGCGGCGACCGGCCGCGCCGGCGTCAATCTCGATTCATGGGCGATGGATGCGGCGCTGATTGCGCGGCTCGCCGCGCGGGCTAGCGAAGGCGCGGACATCGTGATCGCTGAAGGCGCGATGGGGCTGTTTGACGGCGCGCCCGGCGGGGCGGCGGGAAGCGGCGCCAGCGCCGACGTCGCCGCCTTGCTAGGCTGGCCGGTCGTGCTTGTTCATGACGTCTCCGGCCAAGGGCAGACGGCGGCGGCGATTGTCCGCGGGATCGCCGGACACGACGCGCGCGTAAAGGTCGCCGGCGTCGTATTGAACCGCGTCGGCTCCGAGCGGCATCGCAGGCTCGCCGGCGAAGCGATCGAGGCGCTGGGCATCCAGGTGTTCGGCGCGCTGCCCCGCAACGAGGCGGTTGCTCTCCCCGAACGCCATCTGGGGCTGGTGCAGGCCGGCGAAACGGCAGGTCTCGACGGGCGTCTCGAGGCGCTCGCGGATTTCGTCGAAGCGCATGTGGATGTGGGTGCAGTGACCGAGACTGCGCGCGCCGCCCCCTCCCCGACCCTCCCCCGCTTCGCGGGAGAGGGAGCAAGGCGGCGCACGTCATCAGCAACACGCGAAACCATCGTTAGCGTCCCCTCTCCCGTTCGAAGTCGGCTGTTGCCGACTTCGGATTCGATGCGCAAACCGGGAACACCCGGTTTGCGAAAGCGGGGGAGGGACAGGGAGGGGGTCCTTCCGCCCCCCGCCCAGCGCATCGCGGTCGCGCGCGACGACGCTTTCTCCTTCTTCTATCCGCATCTCGCGCAGAGCTGGCGCGACGCCGGCGCGGAGCTTTGCTTCTTCTCGCCGCTCGCCGATGAGGCGCCGCCTGAAGATTGCGATCTCTGCTGGCTGCCGGGCGGCTATCCGGAGCTGCACGCCGGCCGGCTGTCGGCGGCGCAAGGCTTCATAAAGGGGTTGCGGCGTTTCGCTCAGAGAGGGTGGCTCCACGGCGAATGCGGCGGCTACATGGTTCTCGGCCGCGCGCTGATCGACGCGGCGGGCGAGGCGCATGAAATGGCCGGACTGCTGGAACTGGAAACGAGCTTCGCCGAGCGGAAATTGCATCTCGGCTATCGGCAGGCGCAACTCGCGGCGGACCACCCGCTGGGCGCTGTCGGATTTCGACTGCGCGGCCATGAATTTCACTACGCGACTGTTCTTCGCGAAGAGGGCCTGCCCTTCGCGCTGGCGCGTGACGCCTATAGCGATGATGAACGCCCGGCCGGACTGGCGCGAAACGGCGTTTCCGGCTCGTTTTTTCACCTGATGGCATAAAAAAGGGCCGCCGGACGAACCAGCGGCCCAAGTCAAGGGAGGAAACGCCCAAGGAGGGCTACGAAGCAAGACAACTCTCGCTGCGTCGCACTTTTATATTGCTGCGCCGCACAAGAGTCAAGATATTTTTCGCTACACGGCAAAGCTTCAGCTAGTCGCCGGCCACCGCTCTGGAAAAAAAGAAAGCCGCGCCTAGGCGCGGCTTTGAGTTCGAAGGATCCGAGAGTCTCAAAAAGATTTGGATGAATGAGCGGCGGCGGTTTTCCTGACGCCAATAGAGGCCGGCGGCCTCGGAATATCTCCCGCCGATGCGTCCCGGTTCGAACGCACCAATTTTTTAAGGCTGTTGGTGGGACTTGGATCAGAGGCTGCGAGCGCAGACAGGTCGCGGTGCTCGCTGCGCATCGGCGCCATCGCGACGACGCGCGTTTGCCGGCTTTCGTCAGCGGCCTTCGCCCCGGCCAAGGTCACGACCGGAGATTTGACGGCGAGATTGGCCGCTGCCGACGCGGCGCCTCGATTTGGCTTCTCGTCGAGGGTGATTTCGGTCGGCGGAACGATCGTTTCCGGGCGGCTGACCTCTGGAACCCGCGACGCAAAGGCCGGGTGCTGGCCGCCGTCCTGATAAACGATCCGCACCGGCTTCACGCCGCTTTGCGCGAGCTGGGCGATTTTGGCTTCATCCTTGGCGCTCTTCTCGGCCACCGCCTGGGCGATCTCCGGATCCTGTTTGAGCGGCGGACAGGCGGCCTCCGGATCGAGATTGGCCGCGCCGGCGGCGTTGAACACGTAACGCCGGTTGCAGAAGGCCACTTGCGGCTCCTGCAAGGTCACCTCGAAATGATCGGAGCCTTCCTTGAGCTGCTTCCAGAAGTCGATGTTCGGATCGAGACGATGTTTGGCGAGATTTTCCGCCGTCATCTTGAAGGGGAAGGATTGCATCTGAATCGCGCGTTGACCGCCGCCGAGCGAAGAGCGGGCGATCGCGTAGATTTCGGCGATCTGCTTGTCGGTCATGGAGAAGCAGCCGGCCGACGAGCAGGCGCCATGCACCATGATGTCGCCGCCGGTGTGGCCAAGGGCGCGGTCGAGCGCGTTCGGATAGCCGACGTTGAACGACAGATAATAGCTTGAGTTCGGATTCATCTGCGCCGGGCCGATGGAGTAAAAGCCCTCCGGCACTTGGCGGTCGCCCTGGCGACGCTTGGGGCCGAGCTGACCCGACCAGCGGCACATCGGAAACGTCTTCAGATGGACGTAATGACCGTCCGACCGCATCTTCCAGATTTCGAGTTCCGCCTCCTTCTTATAGGCGCGGATCAGCATCGGCGCTTCCTTGGTCGTGCCGGCCTGCTCCATCAGAGCGACAGTCTCGGAGGGGATCGGCGCAAGCGAGCGATGCGCGAGACCGCTCTGCTCGCAGGCCGAGAGCGCAAAGGCGGCCAGGACGGCAAGCCCCAGCGCCGGCGCTATGCCTCGAGTCTTCATAGTGTCCCCTCTGGCGGCGCAGTCGCCTCGCAGGTCTCGGAAGCGAGCCGCCGCGCTGATCACGAAAGACAAATAATGGGACGAGAACATGTCCGAATTAGCGAAGAATCGCCCACGTACGCGCTTTTAGGGCCAATCTTCTGGAATTTACGTTAACGCTTCTCTTCAAGTTTCCGGCCCATGGCCAAAAACTTGTCGGCGCGGAATTGTCTCAGCTGTTCGCGCGAAAGATTGGCCAGGCCGGCAAGCTCCTTGGCGAGCGCGTCGCCGACGGCGCCAATGGCCGCCTGAGGATCGCGATGGGCGCCGCCGGGCGGCTCCGTCACAATCAGGTCGATGATGCCGAACTTTAAGAGATCCTGCGCTGTGATTTTCATGCTCGTCGCCGCCTCCTGCGCCTTGGCGGAGTCGCGCCACAGGATCGAGGCCGAGGCTTCGGGCGACGCGACCGTGTAGACTGAGTGCTCAAGCATCAGCACTCTGTTGGCGGCGGCGATCGCGATCGCGCCGCCGGAGCCGCCCTCGCCCACCACCACCGCGACATTGGGCACGCCGAGCAAGAGCGACACGTCGGTGGAGCGGGCGATCGCCTCGGCCTGCCCGCGCTCTTCGGCGTCAATGCCCGGAAACGCGCCAGCCGTGTCGACAAGCGAGACGACCGGCAAACCGAAACGGTCAGCGAGCTCCATCAGGCGGACGGCCTTGCGATAGCCTTCCGGCCGCGCCATGCCGAAATTGTGATGAAGACGGCTCGACGTGTCCGAGCCCTTCTCCTGGCCGATGACGCAGATCGGCTCGCCGCGGAAACGCCCGAAGCCGCCGACGATCGCGAAGTCCTCGCCGAACAGCCTGTCTCCGGCGAGCGGCGTGAACTCGTCGAAAAGCTGCCGCACATAATCGGAAAAATGTGGTCGCTGCGGGTGCCGCGCCACCTGGATCTTTTGCCAGGGCGTCAGGCCGGCGTAGAGATCCGCGAGCGCCTTCGCGGCTTTGGCCTGGAGCTTGTTGAGCTCCTCGCCGATCGAAACGGCCTCTCCGTTTTCGGCCAGCGCGCGCAGTTCGTCGACCTTGGTTTCGAGTTCTGCGACGGGCTTTTCGAAGTCGAGATAGGAGCGCATTGAGGCGGCGTTTTCCTTTAGGCGAGGGACGCCTCGCGGGCGCGGGCAAACTCGCCGCAACCGGCTTTGAAGTCAAGGAACACAAAGCGCCAGCGGCGCGGTTGAAAAACCCGATTCATCGCGTCAATGTCGCTGCGACGGGGGCAGGTTCATCATGCGGGAATGGTCGTTCCATGACATCTGGGCAAGAGCCGGTTAGCCGCTACATTCGCGCGGCCGACGGGCTCCGCTTGCATTATTTGGACTATCCCGCGCCGCCGGGCGGCGCCGGGAGTCCGCTCCTCCCGATCGTTTGCCTGCCGGGGCTTGCACGCTCGGCCGATGATTTCGATCGCATCGCCAAGACCCTGCAAGCTGACGGCCGGAGGGTTCTTGCCCTCGACTATCGTGGACGCGGCCGGTCCGACTGGGATCAGGACTGGCGCCGCTATGACTTCGACGTCGAGCAAGCCGACATTATGGCTCAACTTGCCGACGCGGGCGTCGAGCAAGCGGTGTTCATCGGGACGTCACGCGGCGGTCTTCACACAATGCGCATCGCGGCTCGCCGGCCGGGCGTCGTACGCGGCGCCGTGCTCAACGACATCGGACCGAAGATCGAGCACGCCGGCCTGCTCCGCATTAAGCGCTACGTTGGGAGACTGCCGCCGATCGCCTCCATGCGCGAAGCGATCGCCTTGATGCGGATGACCGCCGGCGTCGATTTTTCCGGCGTCTCGCCGCAGGAGTGGGAGGACTATGCGCGCCTCACCTTTGTCGAGAAAGACGGCAAGGTTCAGCTGCGTTACGATCCCGACCTGTCACATACGCTCGACGCCGTGGCGCCCGATGTGGAGCCTGAAGAATATTGGGACGACTTCGCCGCGCTGTCGACTGTTCCAATCCTCGCCATCCGCGGCGCGAACTCGGACATTCTCTCGCCCGAGGTCTTTGACGAGATGGCCCGGCGCGCGCCACGCCTTGAGCGCGCCTGGGTCGAAGGCCAGGCGCACGCGCCGCTGCTGCTTGATCAGCCGACGATTTCGCGCATCGCGGACTTCGTGCGCCAACGTCCATAAATCGGGTCCGCCGATCGCGCGGCGGTTCAGAAAGCGTTGACAGACATTCGATGAGAACCTGCTCCAACATTATGATTTGCGCGATTCTTATCGATCGCATGATGTGACCGGGAAGCGCTCTAAGGCGCATATCCCTGCGCCTGATTAAGTCGGGAGATCGCGGTCCCCACCGCAATTGCGGCATTCGCCTGCATGCGTTGAGCGTCAAGCTGTATCTGTCGCACGCGGTAAAGATCGAAGGCGCTAAGCTCACCGAGCTTGAACGCCTTGCGCGACAGTTCGAATTGCTCGTTTGCAACAGTGAGCCGGCTATTTGCTAGGCTTGCCGCCCGCTGCGCGGCGGCAAGCGATTCGCGTGAAGCCTTTATCTCCGCCAATACCATTCGCTTTGCGCGTTCATATTCCGCCGTGGCGCGGTCCATCTCGGCGAGGGCCTCGGCGCGTCTGGGTTCGTTGCGCCCCTCGGTCGGGATTGGAATGCGTATGCGCACCCCCACAGTGGTCGCATCCGTGCGCTGATTCGTTATCGGCTCCAAAGGATCCAGCGAACGGTCGGTCGCATATTGATCATTGTGTTCCTGCCGGCCGAAAATGCCGATCTCGGGATTGTCAATTGGCGTCGCGTCGACAAGCTCCGCTTGCGCCCGTGCGCGAACGAGCGCGGCGCGAGGCGTGCGCAGCGCTGGATGCTCCTCGATATCGATGGCGGGTCGGACTGACTCGAGCACCCCATCGGGCGGCGCGCCGCCCGTCAGGGCCACGTAGTTGACCTGCGCGACCTTCAGCGCGCCCTCGGCCTGCGCAAGTTCGGTTTCCGCACCGAGCGTTTCGTTCTTCGCAAGCAGTGCATCGGTTTGGGGAGACTCGCCCAGTTCGACTCGGCGCGTCATATCCGCGCCGATGTCACGCGCCGTTTCAACGCGCGAGCGCGCAACTGACACGTCGCGCGCCGCGCGCTGCGCATTCCACCACGCGTTGCGTAAAACCCCCGCGACTTCCAGCCGGCGAAGCGCCAGCCGTTCCTCCACTTCAAAGAGACCGGTCGTCACCGTCGCGGCAAGGGCGTCGCGCTGGCCGGGCAGCCACAAGGGCATGCCGACCTCAGCTTCGGTTTCGTTGTAATTGCGAAGATTGCCCGCGACAGCGTTGCGTTGATAGCCGGCGAAATAAGGCGAACCCGGACTGATTGAGTTGACCGTCGCATAGCGTCCCGTGATGGCGCGAAACTGCGCCTCGAGCGACCGGCTCTGGGCGTCGATCAGAACAGCCATCTCAAGATGTTTCGCCAACACGCCGCCGCTTCGCTGGGATGGCGGCCGCGCGCCGGCTTTCTTGGGCGATGTCACGCGCGCTTTCTTGGGTGACGGCTTAACAGACGCCTTTATCTGCATCTCCGCCGGCTCGTTCTGCTCCTGTGCAAAGACTCCCGTCTCGAAAAGCGAAGCGAACGCTATCAGGGAAAATGCTGTGAAAACCGCGCCGACCCTCATGCGCGAGCGTCCTCGCGCTCACGCATCGGCGCGGGGCGCCGCATCGCGCGCGCGCGGAACTTCTGACGAATGACCAAGCCCAGATTGGCGGTGCGGTCATAAAGAATCGGCAGCAGGATCAAGGTCAGCACCGTGGCCGAGAGCAACCCGCCGATGACGACGATGGCGAGCGGACGCTGGATCTCGGCGCCGGGCCCATGCGCGAACAGGAACGGTATCAAGCCGAAGGCCGCGATGGTGGCGGTGAGCATAACGGGCCGCATGCGCCGACGCGCGCCCTCTAACACCGCTTCGCGCGTGCTGCGCGTGCCTTCGGCCACAAGCTTGTTGATGTAGGAGATGAGCACGACGCCATTGAGAACCGCAATTCCGATAAGCGCGATAAAGCCGACCGACGAGGGCACGGACATAAATTCTCCCGAAAGCCACAGGCCCAAAATGCCGCCGATCGCCGCGAAAGGCACATTGCAGAACACCAGCGTCGCCTGTAGCACCGAGTTGAAGGTTAGATAAAGCAACAGGAAAATCAGCGCCAGCGCGATCGGCACGACGATCGCGAGTCGGGCCGATGCGCGTTGCTGGTTTTCGAACTGGCCGCCCCATTGATAGCGATATCCCGGCGGCGTCTTTACGTTTTTGGCGACGGCTTTCTTGGCTTCGTCGACGAATCCGACAAGATCCCGTCCCGTCACATTGGCGAGGACGGTGGCGAAGCGACGGCCTTCCTCGCGAATGATCTGGATCGGCCCGTTTTCCACGCGCACGTCGGCGAGTTGCGACAGTTCGACGACTTTGCCTTCCGACGACACCATCGGCAGCCGCGCGAAATCGACGGATGAGCGGCGCGAAGTCTCCGAGCCGCGGATGACGAGCGGCGTGCGGATCGGCCCTTCCAGCACGATGCCGACCGGCTGACCGTCGACCCAAACGCGCAGCGCGTCCTGAATTTCGCCGGCGTTGAGGCCAAAGCGCCCGGCAGCCAGCCGATCGACGCGCGCCGTCAGATAGCGCATGCCGTCATTCTGCAGACCGAAAACGTCGCGCGATCCCTTGATCTTGCGCAATGTCGCGGTAACCTCGCGGGTGAGGCGGTTAAGCTCATCGAGATCGTCGCCAAATATCTTGACGACCACGTCGCCGCGGGCGCCGATGATCATTTCCTGAACGCGCATGTCGATCGGCTGCGAAAAGGCGTAGGAAATGCCGGGCATGCTATCGAGCACAGCGCGGATCTCGCCCATCAGCCAATCGATATCCTTGCCGCGCCATTCGCTTTGCGGCGCAAGCGTCAGGAAATTATCGGTGTCGTTGAGGCCGACGGGATCGATGCCGAGCTCGTCGGCGCCGGCGCGGGCCATCATTCCCTTGACTTCCGGCACGCGCTCCATGATTGCGCGCTGAATGCGCATGTCGGTCTCCGCAGCCATATTGACGCTGATCGTCGGATGTTTGCGGATGGTGATGACGGGCGTGCCTTCGTTCATCACCGGCATGAAGGTCTGGCCGATGCGCGCATAGGCGGTGAAGGCGACGACGAGGCCAATGACGGCGACGGCGCCGACAATTACCGGCTTGTCGAGGGCGCGCTTGAGCAGCGGCTCGTAGACGGCGGCGAGCTTGCGCACGAGCCAGGGCTCGTCGGCATGGCCCGGCTTCAGCAACGTCGCGCTAAGCGCCGGCACGACGGTGAGCGACAGCACGAGCGCCGATCCGAGCGCGAAGGCGATGGTCAGCGCCACCGGCGCGAACAGACGCCCTTCCAGCCCTTCGAGAGAGAGCAGCGGCAGGAACACGGTGACGATGATGACCACGCCGGACGTGAGCGGGACGGCGACCTCGCGAGTCCCTTCGAGCGTCATGAAAATGCGATCGGAAAGACTGACATCATGCGCGTGCGCCATGCGATGTTCGACGTTCTCCACGACGACGACCGCGCAGTCGACCAAAAGTCCAATGGCGATCGCAAGACCGCCGAGCGACATGATATTCGCCGAGAGCCCCCACCAGCGCATGATGCCGAACGTCGCGAGCGCGGCGAGCGGCAAAATGACCGACACGACGATCGCGGCGCGAAGATCGCCAAGAAACAGGACGAGCAGGATGACGACAAGGACAATGGCCTCGATCAGCACTTTCTGCACGGTCCAGACCGCCTTGCCGATCAATTCGCTGCGATCGTAGAAGATTTCAATCTTGGCGCCTTTCGGCAGCGTCGGCTCGATTTCGGCCAGTCGCTCCTTCACGCCCTTGACGACCATGCTCGCGTCGGCGCCGCGGAGACCCAGAACGAGCGCCCACACCGCCTCGCCTTCGCCGTTACGCACGACGACGCCGTTGCGCGGCAACGCGCCATTGCGCACTTCGGCGACGTCGCCGACGCGCACGATGCCGGTGTCCCGCGCGGCAATGACGACAGACCGTATTTCCTCCAGCGATCGCAAGCGGCCTTCGGCGCGCACGAGCAACGCTTCCTCGCCATCGCGCACGCGCCCCGCGCCGTCGTTTTTATTGTTGTTGGAAAGCGCCGACTGGAGCATCTCGACCGTGACGCCGCGAGACGCCATGGCGGCGGGGAACGGCGCAACTTCGAAGGTGCGCACGAAGCCGCCGAGCACGTTGAGGTCGGCGACGCCTGGCAGACCACGGATCGCCGGGCGTATTGTCCAGTCGAGCAACGTGCGTTGCTCCGTCGGCGTGAGGTCGCCGCCGACAATGGTGAACATCACCATCTCGCCGAGCGGCGTCACGATGGGCGCGAGGCCGCCGGAGACGCCTTCCGGCAATTGGCTCTGCGCCTGCGCCAGACGCTCGTTCACCTGCGCGCGCGCCCAGTAGATGTCGGTCCCTTCCGAAAATTCGAAGGTGATCAGCGTCACCGAATATCGCGTCGTCGAGCGCATGCGAACGAGGTTGGGAATGCCCTTCGCCGCGAGCTCGATCGGCACAGTGACGCGCGCCTCCAACTCCTCGGGCGTGAGGCCCGGCGCGCGCATGGCGACCAGCACCTGCACCGGCGCGACGTCTGGAAATGCGTCGATCGGCAGTTTGAAATAGCTGACCGCCCCCCACCCGGCGATGCCGAGCGCGCCAAGAAAGACGAGCAGCCGCTGCTGGAGCGCGACACGGATCAGTCTTTCAAGCATTGCGTATCGTCACCTTTCGGCCTCGGCGAGTTCCGCCAGCAAGGTCAGCAGGCCGCGGGTCGCAACGCGCTCGCCTGCCTTGAGCGCGCCCTGGACGGACGCGGACTGCGGCGTCTCGGAAAGTAGCGTCACCGGGGTCGCGACAAAGCCTTCCGGCGAGCGCACGAACACCCAATTGTGATTTTTGAAGTTCACGAGCGCGTCGGCGGAAACGCGCCACTGGGAAGCGTCGCCGCCTTTAAGGCGCAGGATCGCCTGGACCGCTTGGCCAGGGCGCAGCGGACTCGATCCAGTCCGAAACTCGGCCACGGCCGTGACCGACTGCGTCGCCGCGTCCACGGTGCGGCCGATGCGAATAAGTCTGCCGTCGATGCCCGCTAACGGCAAATGCACGCGGTCGACGTTGTCGAGTCCAGCGGCGCGGCCAAGGGGCACTTGCAGATTGACCCAAATGGGGTCGAGCCTCGCAATGGTGATGAGCGGCGCCGAGGCCTGCACGCGCTCACCGGTGGTTCCATGTCGCTGCAAGACGGTGCCGGTGACCGGCGCGCGCACGACAAGCGCACTTGCGAGCTTGCGATCACGCTGAAGCGTATTGATCTCCTGATCCGTCATGCCGGCCAGCGACAGAATTTGTCTGCGCTCATCGAGCGCCGAGCGCGCCTGAGTCGCCTCGGCGCGCGTGACGATCAATCGCCGCTCAGCGATGATATGCTCCTTGAACAGCTGCTCGTCGCGCCGCAGCTTCTCCGCCGCGAGGTTCGCCTCCGAGACAGCGTGCAGGAAGGCGCGCTGGGCTTCGATGAGCTCCGACGACTTCAACGTCGCGATCGGCGCGCCTTGTTTGACATCCTCGTCGATTGCGACGAGCAGAGTCTCGACGAGACCGGCGGCGGGGGCCGCCACAATGAGGAGTTGCTGCGGCGGCACCGCGACGACGCCGGGCACGACGAGCTCGCCCATGCCGGACTCCTTCTCGACGGGCTGAGTCTCAACGCCGGCGACGCGCATCTGATCTTCGCTGATTTTGACGAGGATCGGCTCCAGGTTCTGGTTTTCTGCGGGTGCAGCTTGCGCGGCTGGAGCGCTGAATGTCAGAAGGCCGCCGAGAACGAAAAAGCCCGAGAGAACAAGAAGGCCAAAGATAGGAGCAAGCGCCCGCCGCATGTGAATGATCATAACCTTCGCTTTGCAGGCCGTCCGCCTGCCTTCCGCTGTCGAGGGCATTGGGACGCGCTCCACGCGAAGCGGCGCACGCTGAAGTGACGCGCACAACAGCGGCCGCCGCATTCCTACGGCGCCGCCATGGCTGATTTTGCCCGGATGCGGCGACAGGCTCAAGGCAATTCGGCCGCTCGCCGGAGATTTTCCAAAAGAAACAGGCCGTGCGGTTCCGTATTCGGCGGCTCTGGACGTCGCAAACGACGGCTACCGTTCTATAATCACCGCAGAAACGTGGCCCTAGCCCTGAGGAGCGAAATGCGTCATCCTTCGACCGCCGCCATCCGGCTCGCCGATTATCGTCCTGCCGATTTCGCGATCGATTCCGTCGAACTCGATTTCAGCCTGCATCCCACCAAGACCCGCGTCTCCGCGCGACTGGCGCTGCGCCGTAATCCAGCCGGTGATTCTTCTGCGCCACTCGTGCTCGACGGCGACGAATTGATGCTGCTGGGCGTGAAGCTCGACGGCCGCACGCTCGGGCCCGGCGAATATGAAGCGACGCCCGATCGCTTTACGCTCACCAATGTTCCCGACGCGCCTTTTACGCTGGAAGTCGACACGGAGCTCAATCCCAGCGGCAATACGCAGCTTTCCGGGCTCTATCGCTCCGGCTCGGCCTATTGCACGCAATGCGAGGCGGAAGGTTTTCGCCGCATCACCTATTTCCTGGACCGGCCCGACGTGCTCAGCGTCTATACGACGCGCATCGAAGCCGAGAAAAGCGACGCGCCGATCCTGCTGTCGAACGGCAATCCGGTCGAGCATGGCGATGTTGCAGGCTCCAATCGCCACTATGCTCTCTGGCGCGATCCGTTCCCAAAGCCCTCTTATCTGTTCGCGCTCGTGGGCGGCGATTTGGGCGTTGTGCGCGACCAATTCACGACAATGTCGGGCCGCGTCGTCGAACTGGCCATCTACGTCGAACATGGCAAGGAATCGCGCGCGGCCTATGCGATGGACGCGCTGAAGCGCTCGATGCGCTGGGACGAAGAGAAATTTGGCCGCGAATATGATCTCGATGTGTTCAACATCGTCGCCGTTTCCGACTTCAACATGGGCGCGATGGAGAACAAGGGCCTCAATATCTTCAACGACAAATATGTGCTCGCCTCGCCAGACACCGCGACCGACGGCGATTACGCCGGCATCGAAGGAGTCATCGCGCACGAATATTTCCACAATTGGACGGGCAATCGCATCACCTGCCGCGACTGGTTCCAGCTGTGCCTCAAGGAAGGGCTGACAGTTTTCCGCGACCAGGAATTTTCGGCTGACATGCGCTCGCGCGCGGTTGAGCGCATCGGCGACGTGCGCGGCCTGCGCCTCGCGCAATTTCCCGAAGACGCAGGTCCGCTCGCACATCCCGTGCGTCCGGACGTCTATCAGGAAATCAACAATTTCTATACGTCGACCGTTTATGAGAAGGGCGCTGAAATCATCCGCATGCTGCGGACGCTGATCGGCGAAGACAACTTCCGCCGCGGCATGGATCTTTATTTCGAACGTTTCGACGGGACGGCCGCAACGATCGAAGATTTCCTCTCCTGCTTCGCCGCATCGTCCGGCCGTGACCTGACGCATTTCGCGCGTTGGTACAGTCAGGCGGGGACGCCCGTCGTGACGACGTCAGGCGAATATGATTCCGCTGCCCAGACGTTCGCCTTGAAGCTTTGTCAGCAAACACCTCCAACGCCGGGTCAAAGCGACAAGAAACCGGTCGTGATCCCGGTGGCGCTCGCGCTCTTTGGCGAGAATGGCCAAAAGCTCGATCTCGTGAGCGAGGACGCCGCGCCGACTGAACTTGCCCGAGGTTTGATCGAACTGGACAGCGCCGAGCGCGTCATCCGTTTCCGCGAGATTCCGTCACGGCCCGTGGTCTCGCTGCTGCGCGGCTTTTCCGCGCCTGTGCGCCTCGAGCCGGCGCCGGCCAGCGAGGATCTCGAGCGCCTGCTTGCCTGTGACGACGATCCGTTCAATCGCTGGCAGGCGTCGCAAAGCCTCGCCTTGCGGGCGATCTTCGGCCGACTCGAAACCGGCGCTCTTGACGCCCGGGGGTTGAGCGAGGCGCTGCGACTGCTGCTCGCCAAGGCCGAGGACGATCCTGCTTTGGTCGCACAGGCGCTGTCGCTGCCGTCCGACATCGATCTTGCGCGCGAAAAAGGGCGCGACGTCGACCCGGATCAGCTCTTTGAGGCGCGCAGGGCGTTGCGCGCGGAGATCGGCGAGTCGCTCGGCTCAGAACTCGACGCGATCCACGCGCGCTTTTCCGCCGCTGGCGCCTTTACGCCCGACGCCGCGAGCGCTGGACGCCGCGCATTGCGCAACGTGACGCTTGATCTCCTGGCCGCGGGCGATGCTGACAAGGGTAGATCTCTTGCCACGGCGCAGTTCGAAACCGCCGGGAATATGACCGACAAGCTCGCCGCGCTCGCGACATTGGCGCTTCTCGGCGGCCATGCGCGCGAGGAGGCCTTCGCCCGGTTCTACGCACAATATGCCGGCGAAGCGCTTGTCATCGACAAATGGTTCTCGCTGCAGGCGATGATTCCGGAAGCGGCGACCACACAGCGCGTATTGGGTCTGATGACCCACCGGGAATTTTCGATGAGCAACCCCAACCGCGTGCGCGCGTTGATCGGCGCCTTCGCCAACGGCAATCTCACGCGCTTTCATGCGCTCGACGGGTCGGGATATGATTTGCTGACGGCCGTGGTTCTCGAAGTCGATCCGAAGAATCCCCAGGTGTCCGCACGGCTTCTCTCGGCGCTGCGGTCCTGGCGCACGATGGAGTCGCGGCGCCGCGACCTCATTGAAGCCCGGCTCAAGCATATCGTCGCGCAGGAAAATCTTTCGGCGGACCTGCGCGACATCGCCACGCGGGCGCTTGGCTGAGGCGCTTGGCTGAGGCGCCCAAAAAAGAGTCGTTAACGTCGCGTTAAGTTCTGGACAATCGCGCGTCGAGAGATTCGAATGAAGGTGATTCGCTCGTAAGCCGCGTTCGCATCACAATCAATTTGGAGGCTATCGATGGCGCGCGCTCCCGCTGCCCGCGTGAAGACTCACGCCCATACCGTGTGGGGAGCGTGCCGCTTTGATGAGGACGGCGCAAAGGGCCTGAAGGACTTCTCCTGGCTGCGCCCTCTGGCGTTCGCCGCCTGCGCGGTTTGCCTCGTCTCTCTCGCCGCCTTTGTCGTGTCGCTGACCAGCGCGATGCAGGATCGACTGGTCGAACAGGCGGTCGACGATCTCGATCTTTTCGTTCGCGCCGTGTCCCAGGACCTGCGCGATAAAATCCAGACCGACGCGCAAAAGCCGTTCGGCGCGCCGCTCAATCAGCTTGTGCCGCAAGGCGCGCTGGCGCGAGGACGACGCATTCTGGTGACGGACGACCGCGGCCGCGTCGCCGCCGCCTTTCCGCCAATTCCTTCGAAAGACCTTACGCTGTCGCAAGCCATCGGCGCCGAAGATGCGCTCGTCGACTTCGCCGACAACGCCGGCGTCTTGCGCGTCACTTTGCCGGATGGCGTTCCCGCCCTCGTGAGCGTCAGAAAGCTGCCGACCCCATTCGGTCAGGTGGCGATGATTTATCCGGTGGACAATGTGCTGGGCGAGTGGCGCGTGATCGCGTCCCGCTATGCGCTGCTGTTCGCCTGCACCACGCTGCTGCTGCTCGTCATCGTCCTCGCCTATTTCCGCCAGAGCCGGCGCCGACAGGACGTCGAACGCGCCAATACGTTGATCCGCAGGCGCCTCGAGGCGGCGCTTTCGCGCGGCCGATGTGGCCTTTGGGAATGGGACATTGCGCGCGGCCGGATCTCCTGGTCGGACTCCATGTATGAAATGTTGGGGCTGCCGGCCGACCGCCGCTCCCTCTCCTATACCGAATTGAGCGCGCTGCTGCATCCCGACGACGGCGACTTCCAAACGATGGCCGACATGGTCGCGAGCGCACGGACGAACAGCGTGGATCACGAGTTCCGGCTGAAGAACGCCGCCGGCGAATGGATCTGGCTGCGCGCGCGGGCGCAGATCGTCGAAGATGGTCGGGAAGCCGGCAAGCATTTGATTGGAATCGCAATCGACGTTTCGGAGCAACGCGCGCTCGCCGAACAAACGGAGATGGCCAATTTGCGCCTGCGCGACGCGATCGACGCCATTTCCGAAGCCTTCGTGCTGTGGGACGCCAAGAACCGCCTCGTGACCTGCAATTCGAAATTTCTCTCGCTGCATGGGCTTTCGCTGGAAGCCGCATCCGCCGGAGCCAACTATCGGCAGATCATGAGCTGCGCCACCGCGCCGCTGATCCGCACCCAGGTCGCTTCGCCCGACGGACCTTCGCCAGACGCCCGCACCTATGAGGCGCAGCTTATCGACGGCCGCTGGCTTCAGATCAACGAGCGCCGCACCAAGGATGGCGGCTATGTCTCCGTGGGCGCCGATATTACGGCGCTCAAGCGCAACGAGGAGAAGCTGCGTGAATCGGAGCGCCGACTCACTGCGAGCGTCGCCGATTTGACCCGCTCGCGACAGACGCTGGAGATGCAGGCGCAGCAGCTCGCGACTCTCGCCGAGCAGTATCATCATCAAAAGGCCGAGGCGGAAGCCGCCTATGTGGCGAAATCAGAATTCCTCGCCAATATGAGCCACGAGCTGCGCACGCCGCTCAACGCCATCATCGGCTTTTCGGAAATGATGGAGGCGGAGCCGTTCGGCGCGCTCGGTTCGCCAAAATATCTCGAATATTGCTGCGGCATACGCCAGGGCGGCAATTACCTCAACGAAGTTCTGTCCGACATTCTCGACATGTCGCGTCTCGAAGCGGGCCTCGTGCGTCTTGCCGAACGGGAGATCAACGTCGCGGAGGCGCTGCGCAAGGCCGTCGGCGCCTGGCGCGCGCGCGCCGACGTGAAGAACATCGAGCTTGTCGCCGACGCCCGCGAGAACCTGCGTTGCGTCGGAGACGAAGCGGCGATCGTCAAGACGCTCAGCATCTTTCTATCCAACGCCGTCAAATTCAGCGAATTCGGACGCATCGTGCGGGTGCGCGCGCGAGCGCATGGCGGCGCGATCGACGTCTATGTCGAGGATTCGGGGCGCGGCATCGACCCGCGCGCCATCCCCAAGCTCGGCAAGCCGTTCGAACAATGCGCCGATCTGATGGAAAACGGCATGCGGGGATCGGGGCTCGGCCTCGCCATCGCCCGCGCCCTCATCGAGCTGCATGGCGGCGCGCTGCGCGTCCGCTCCCGTCTTGGAGAAGGCACGGTCGTCATGATGCGGCTGCCGGCCGCCTCGGCGACGGTGACCCCTTTGAAGGCGCGCGCCGTCGAACCCGGCGCATCCGCGAAGATTGCGCCTTATGCGCGCTCCATCCGCGCGGTCGGGCCGACAGTTGTCCGCATCGCGGGCAGCGACAGCGCCACGCGCAATCCAGGCGCGTTGTCTTCGATCCGCAACGCGCCGTGATGCATCCGCGCAACCGCCGCCGCCAGCGACAGCCCGAGACCTGAGCCCGGCCGCGAACGGGAATTCTCAAGCCGCACGAAACGTCCCACCACGCGCTCGCGATCCGACGGCGCGATGCCGGGTCCGCGGTCCGCGACGATGATCTCCACACGATCGCCGACGCGACGCGCCTCGATGGCGATACGCGGCGCGTCGCCTGTCCCGCCATATTTCAGCGCATTGTCCACGAGATTCACCAGCGCCTGCCCGAGCAGTTCGCGGCTGCCGGTGACCGCAAGTCCGTCCTGCGCCGCGACATCGAGAAAGACGCCCTGCTCTTCGGCGACGGGCTCATACATCTCTGCGATGTCGCGCACGACGGAATCGGCGTCGAAGACGGCCATATTGTCGCTCGAATATCCCGCCTCCGCCCGCGCGATCATTAATAGCGCGTTGAACACGCGGATCAGGTTGTCGGACTCTTCGATCACGGCGGCGAGCGCCGCACGATGCTCGCTGTCGTTTGAGCCCGCCCGCAAGGCCGCCTCGGCGCGGTTGCGCAATCGGGTCAACGGCGTCTTGAGGTCATGCGCGATGTTGTCGGAAACTTCGCGCAAGCCGGCCATCAGCTCGCTGATGCGCTCAAGCATGGCGTTGAAATTTTCCGCCAGACGATCGAGTTCGTCGCCGGCGCCCGAGATGGCGAGTCGCTCGTGCATATCGCCCGCCATGATGCGGCGCGCCGAGCCCGACATCACGTCGACGCGCTCCAGCATGCGATGCGACACGAACAAGCCGCCAAGCGCGCCGACGAGCGCGAGCCAGAATAGCGACACGCCCAGCGCGCGCCGCAATATCCCGCGAAGCACTTCATGATCTTCGATGTCATGGCCGATGAGCAGGCGAAAGCCGCCGGGAAGCAGAAACAGCCGCAGCAAAGCCGGATGCTTGACGCCCGGCTCGCCGCGTCGCTCATAAGGCGTCTCGACGAGTTCCGTGCCGCCGGAGGGCGTGAAACTCGGCGGCTCGATATTGCCGACGATAACGTCCCCGGCATGACTCGAGAGCAGATAGAGCGAACCGCCGGGCGCGCGCACACGGCGCTCCACCGCATTGACGAGCTGGCGCAGGCCGCCCTGCGCATATTGTTCGGATAGCGCCCGGATTTCCGCGTCGACGGTCTGCTCGATCTGCTCATCGAGCACTTCCTTGACGCGTGCGCCGACGCGCGCGAGCACGAGGCCCGCGCCAATCGAGAACAGCACGAGATACGCGATCGACAGTTTGAACGCCGTCGTGCGGAAAAGCTTACCGAGCGCCGTCACGGATCATATACCCAGCCCCGCGGATGGTGTGCAGAAGCGGGTTCTCGCGGCCTTTGTCGATCTTGGATCGCAGACGGGAAATATGCACGTCGATGACATTGGTCTGCGGATCGAAATGATAATCCCAGACATTCTCGAGCAGCATCGTGCGGGTCACCACCTGGCCGGCATGTTTCATCAGATATTCCAGCAGCCGGAACTCGCGCGGCTGAAGCACCACCTCCTGGCCGCCGACCGTCACCTTGTGCGACAAGCGATCGAGCTCCAGATCGCCGACGCGATATTGGGTTTCTTCGCCCTTGGGCCCGACCCGGCGGCGCGCCAGCGCCTCGATCCGCGCCAGCAGTTCCGAAAAGGCGTAGGGCTTCGGAAGATAGTCGTCGCCGCCGGCGCGCAGACCCTTCACGCGGTCGTCGACCTGGCCGAGCGCGGAGAGAATGAGCGCCGGCGTTTGAACGCCTTGCTCGCGCAAGCCCGAGATCAGCGACAGCCCGTCCATCTTAGGAAGCATCCTGTCGACGATCAGCACGTCGTAACCGCCTTCGCTGGCGCGTCCATAGCCAGAAAGCCCGTCGGCGGCGTGTTCGGCGACATGGCCTTGTTCACGGAACGCCTTGACGAGGTATTCGCTCGCTTCGCTGTCGTCTTCAATGATCAGAATGCGCATGTTTCACTATAGCTGAGATTGCAAAAAAACGGCAGGCCGGCGCATTGTGCGCCAGCCTGCCCCGCGTTCGGAAGCCAGGAGGGGACTGGCTCTGCCCGACGCTCTTCGTTGCGGAGACCGGCTGCGGGCGGGTGCAGTGCGACGGTCTCGACGCAAGAAGTCCTTAAGCGGCCTTAGCCGGCTCCGCCTTTCACCGGAACGGCGATGAACTTCGCGCCGTCCGCAGATTTCACACGCAGCAGCAGCGAACGCCGTCCCTCTTTGCGAGCCGCTTCAAGTGCGGACGCGAGCTCGCCGCGGGAACTCACCGGCTGCCCGGCGGCCTCGATAATCACGTCGCCCCTGCGCAATCCCTTTTGCGCGGCGGCGCCGGAGGGATCGAGATCCGTCACGAACAGCCCTTCCCGGCCTGCCCCGCGGATGTCGGCCGCCGGGGCGACCTCGAGCCCAAGGCCGGACAGTTCCGGCCCCCGCTCCGAGAAGCCTTCATCATCGGCGCGCGCTTCCCGTTCGTCGGGAAGGGAGCCGAGTTTCAGCTTCACCGTCTTTTCGGCGCCCGAGCGCAGGTAGGTGATGTCCGCCGTCTTGCCAGGGCCAAGGGTCGCGATGCGGCGCGCGAGATCACGCGACGTGTCGATCTTGTCGCCGTTGACGGCGACGATGATGTCGCCAGACTTCAGGCCGGCCTCTTCCGCCGGAGCGCCCCGCTGCGGCTGCGCGATCAGCGCGCCTTTCGTAGACTTCAGCCCCATGCTGTCGGCGATTTCCGGCGTCACGTTCTGAATCTTGACGCCGATCCAGCCACGCGACACGGAGCCCTTTTCCTTGAGCGCCGCGACGACGTCCTTGGCCACCTCGGCCGGAATGGCGAAGCCGATGCCGATCGAACCGCCCGAAGGCGAATAGATCGCCGTATTGACGCCAATCACATTGCCGCGCGAATCAAAGGCCGGACCGCCGGAGTTGCCGCGATTGACCGGCGCGTCGATCTGCAAGAAGTCGTCGTAGGGGCCGGCGCCGATGTCGCGGCCGCGCGCCGAAACGATGCCGGCGGTGACTGAGCCACCCAGGCCGAACGGGTTTCCGACCGCGATCACCCAGTCGCCGACGCGCGGCGCCGTAGAGCCCCAGTCAACATAGGGCAGTTTGGCGCCGTCGCTGATCTTGAGCAGCGCCAGGTCGGTGCGCTTATCCGTGCCGACAACCTTGGCGGGCAGCGTCCTTCCGTCGTCGAGCGCAACGTCGACTTCGCTGGCGTGTTCCACGACGTGGTTATTGGTGACGACATAGCCGTCCGGGCTGATGATGAAACCAGAGCCCTGCGACATCGTCATGTGTTTTTGCGGACGGCCCCCCTGACCTTCGCCGAAGCGCTTGAAAAAGCGATACATGGGGTCGTCGGGCGACACGTCCGGCATCTCGAAGATGCCGCCGCCCTGCTGATCATCGACGGCCTTGACCTTGATGGCGACGACAGCGGGCTTGACGCGCTCGACGACGTCCGCGAAGGAGGCGGGTCCGGCGGCGGTGACAGATCCTGAAAGCGGCGCTTCGGCGTAAGCAGGCGTCAGCGGCGCCGGACCGATCGCTGCGCTCAGCGCGAACGCCGCCGCAGCGCCCATCAGCGCCAGACGGGACGCGCGGCGCGGCGCTTCAACGGCGCGGGCGCGAGGATTGTTTGCGATAGGCATTTTTCGAAAATCTCCATCTTGAACGACGCCGCGTGGAGGAGAAGCGCAACGTCGCCGCAAGATGGAAGATGGAGATCACCGCTTTGCCGGCCAATGGCGGCGGGATGAAACTTTCGTAAGGCGTGGCTCTCGGAAACTTGGGGCGGGCCGCCTATGCAGCTGCAGCGCCGTTTCGCCCTGAGCGAAAGAAAGCCGCAGCCTGCCGCAAACAGCGGTCGAACCCCTCGAGATCAGTGAAGCGGCGGTCCGGGGCCGCGTCTCGCACGACGATCTCCCAGCCCTGCGATCGCACCGCTTCAGCGATCATGAGATTGTCCGCGAGGCCGAAATTCTCGACGCTCATGCCATCGTCGGCGAATTCGCGTCCCGCCGCCCGGCGGCCTTCCCCAAATGCGCCGACGACGCGATCACGGTAAGGCGTCGCCACATTCGTGTAGGCGAAAACCGGCTTTTCCAACGCGAAAGCGAAACCGACTTCGAAAGCGGTGCCGGGGTCAATGCTGAGACCCCGGAAAGGCGTAATGTTCGCGATCACCGCCGCGCACTGGCGCATCAGCGCGACATTCGCGTTGAATATGCGTTCCGATATGCCATCCTGACGCGTAAGCGCGAGTTCCGCGTCGAGGGGAAACACGCCGACCAGGCCATGATCGCTGCAATGCGCTTTTTTCGCGCATCCGATGTCGATCGCATCGGCGAGGAAGACGTCAGGCCCCGCCAGATAAACGGACGCCATCGGCGCCTCCGCATGGATTCGTTCAGCATACTATAGCGGCGTTGGAGCCTCATTGCGATGACGAATAAAACCTCCACGAAGATAACGGACTTCGATCTTACTAAATTGGGCGACTCCACGGAGCCGCGGACCGCTCAGATCCTCACGGCGTATAATGCGCTGCGCGCCTTCGAAAGCGATTACGACAAGGCGCAGGGCCAATTGCGCGCCATCGCTTCGGCTTGGCTCCTTGCAGGAGTCGGCGCCTGCGGCTTTCTCGTCAACGCTGAATTCGCCAAGGACGGCTGGGACCATTGCGCAGCGGCGCTCGCGCGCCAAATTGTTATTTTCGTCGTGGCGCTCGGCGTTTCCGCGCTGTGGCGACTCGACCAGAAGGTTTATCAGCGACTTCTCCACACCGTTTATGCGCTCGGTTACCGCATCGAAAATGAATATCCATGTGTGCCGCCCACGCGTCGCGCGCTCTATGCGCTAAATAGCGACATCACGGGCGAGCTCGGTCATTTCTATGCCCGTCCGCTCGAACTTACCTTTTATGCCGGTCTCATCAACGCCGTCGCTGTGATCCCGCTTTTCTCGCTATCGATTGCTCGGACCCCTCAGCTCAACACAACGGAAGCGGGCTGGACCCTTGTACTCTGCTTCGCAATCGTCGCGGCGCACTATATCTATTGGAATGCCGTAAGTAAGGAGTCTCAAAGCTGGGAAAGCCTAAAGCAGTATTTGGACAGGGGCGCTTAGGGACCGACCCGGAAGCATTTATCGGCGGCCGGCGGTCTCAACCCGTTGAGAGCTAGATCCAGCCAGCGCGACGGAGCCGGAAATAAAGATAGCCGCAGATACTCACCGTCACGCCGAGGACGACGTAATAGCCATATTCCCAGTCGAGTTCGGGCATGTGACGGAAGTTCATGCCGTAGATGCCGGCGATGGCCGTGGGCACCGCTAGAATCGCGGCCCAGGCGGCGAGCCGGCGCGAAATGTCGGTCTGCTGGATCTGCGCGTTCATCAGGCTCGACTCGAAAGCGAAGGCGAGCGTCTCACGCATGGTGTCGATGCGTTCCTGAACGCGGCGCAGATGGTCGCGGACGTCGCGAAAATGCGGCCGCATCTCCCGGTCGATGGCCACGACGTCGCTGCGCTCCAAGCGACGGCAGACGTCCGAAAGCGGCGTCACGGCGTTGCGCAGATGCAGGAGGTCGCGCCGCAAACTATAGAGCTGCTCAATTTCCGGCTTGCCCATCGTCGTCGCGAGAACATGATCCTCGATGTCCTCGACCTGATCGTTGATCGCGTCGAGCACCGGAAAGTAGTTGTCGACGATGAAATCGAGAATGGCGTAGACAATGAAGTCTTCGCCCTCCGAGAGGCGTTCCGCGCGCGCCTCGCAACGCTCGCGCACATGCGCATACGAGCTCGACGCGCCATGGCGCACGCTCACGACATAGCCGGCGCCGATAAAAATATGCGTCTCGCCAAAGGCGATGCGCCCATCAACCATCTGCGCGGTGCGCGCGACGATGAAAACGCTGTCTTCATATTCTTCGAGCTTGGGAAACTGATGCGCCTTGAACGCGTCTTCGATCGCGAGATGATGCAGCGCGAACTGTTTCCCGACGCGCTCCAGCAGCTCTTGAGAGGGCTCGTAGAGCCCGATCCAGACGACATAGCCTTCGCGCTTGGTCCACTCTCCGGCCTCGTCGATCTCGATATCGGCGATCTTAAGTCCACCGTGATAGACCGCCGCCGCGACAACCCCGGCTTCCGTGGGCTTTGTCGCGGTCGCTCGCTCGTCCATGCGCCCTGCCCCGGTCAGGACGGCTTTGATCCGCCGCGCGCCACGCCGACTTTTGCGGGGCGCAACACGCGTTCGCCGATCATGTAGCCTTGCTCAACGACCTGAGCCACCGTGCCCGCCGGTTGCGTCTCGTCGGGAATTTCGAAGAGCGCTTCATGCTGATTAGGATCAAAGCGCGCGCCGTTGGCGTCGATCTTCCTGACGCCGAAGCGCGCGAGCCGCGCAAGAAAATCGCGCTCCATCACGTCGACCCCCTCAAGCAGCGACGCGACCGCCGGCTCGGCGCGCGCCCCCTCGGGCACGCTCTCTATGGCGCGGCGCAGATTGTCGGCGAAGGACAGCATCTCCCGCGCGAAATTCGCCACGCCATAAGTTTTCGCGTCGGCGATCTCGCGCTCGGCGCGACGGCGCACGTTCTCGACTTCGGCGAGCGCGCGAAGAAGCTTGTCTTTTAACCCTGCGTTTTCTGCATAGAGATTTTCGAGCTCGGTGAACGGCTCCGGCTGCGCAATGTCGGATTCGGCCGACGGCTGCGACAAGGATGAAGGCTCAGCGCCTCCCCGATTCTCCGTCGACTCAGCCTTTTTGTCCGCGTTCGTTGGATCGCTCATGCTGTCACCATCATTCTTTCGTAAAGGCTTCGATATCTGCGCGCGAAACGTCAAAATCAAGTCGCGGCGGCCGCTGGCGTTTTGGCCCCGCGCGCGCCGGGACCGCGAAACACGTCCAGGAGCTGGCGCTTGATTGTCGCCTGCCGCTGGGGTGAGGCGATCTTCGCTCCCGTCAAATCCGTGACATAGAAGGCGTCGACGGCGCGCTCGCCAAAGGTGACGATATGCGCCGAGGCGATATTGAGATTGAGCCGCGAAATCGCGTTGGTGAGCTCGAACAACAGCCCCTCGCGGTCGAGTCCCGAGACCTCGATGACCGTATAGACGTTCGACAGGCTGTTATCGACGACGACCTCAGGCGCGACCGAGAAGGCGTCGGTCGGCAGATGCGCTTTGGCGCGCGCCCGCAGCTCTTCAGACACGACGACCTCGCCGCGCAGCGCCCTGGCGATGAGGCCGGCGATGCGCCCGGCGCGGCGCATTTCGTCTTCGTCAAAATCAAAGGCGCGCGAGAAGAAGATCGTGTCGAGCGCGAGACCATCCGCAGTGGTAAAAATATGCGCGTCGACGATATTGGCGCCGCCAGCCGCGCAGCCGCCGGCGATGATCGACAGCAGACGCGGGTTGTCCGGCGCGACGACGGTCAGCTCCACGGCGCCGCGCGTCCTATCGAGTTCGACCGCGGTCGCCAGCGGCGCCGATGCGCCATTCATCTGGCGAAGCAGCTCCGCGTGGCGCAGCTTGCGGGCGATGTCGACCTTGAGCCAATAGGCCGGATAGTGACGCTTGGCGTAGGCGTCGAACTCGTCGTCGCTCCACTCTGGAAGCGCCGCGCGCAGCTCGGCCTTCGCGGCGGCGACGCGACTCTTGCGATCAACCGCCGAATGGCCGCCGCCGAGCACAACCTCCGTCTCCCAATAGAGCACGCGCAGCAGCTGCGCCTTCCAGGCGTCGAGCACGCCGGGCCCGACCGCGTTGATGTCGCAGACGGTGAGAACGAACAGCATCTTCAGCCGCTCCATCGTTTGAACGATAGCGGCGAAATTTTCGATGGTGACGCGGTCGGAGAGATCGCGGCTCTGCGCGAAGCTCGACATGGTGAGATGATGCTCGACGAGCCAGGCGACGGATTCGGTCTCGCCAGGGGTGAAGCCCAGACGCGGACACAGGCTGCGCGCCACCTCCATGCCGGCGAGCGAGTGATCCTCCTTTCGGCCTTTGGCGATGTCGTGCAGGAGCAGGCCCAGATAAAGCACCTTGCGGTTGACGATCGTCGGCAGGATTTCGTCAACGAGCTGCTGATGCTCCGGCATGCGTCCGGCTTCGAGATCGGACAGTCCGCCGACCACGCGCAGCAGATGCTCGTCGACCGTATAATGATGATACATATTGAATTGCATCATCGCGACGACTTTGCCGAAATCCGGAATGAAACGCCCAAGCACGCCGGTCTCATTCATCCGGCGCAGGGTGATTTCAGTCATGTTGCGCGAGAGCAGGATTTCGAGAAACAGCCGATTGGCTTCCTTGTTCGCGCGCAGATTGGCGTCGATGAGACGCAGCGACAGAGTCACCGCGCGCAAAGCGTCGGGATGCAGCGGCAGGCCGTGATGATCGGCCATCCAGAAAAGCCGGATGATGTTGACGGGATCGCGCTTGAACACATCCGCGTCGACGATGCTGATGCGGTCGTGATCAACGATGAAGTCACCCTGCGGGGCGCGACTGCGCCGGCGCCGAAACGGCTGCAGGAAGCGCTCGAAGATGGCGCGCGGCTTCGCCTGCTTTTCTTCAAGCGCCGCGCAGACGATCGCGGTGAGATCGCCGACTTCTTTCGCGACGAGAAAATAGTGCTTCATGAAGCGCTCGACCGGCGACAGCCCGCTGCGGTCGTGATAGCCCAGGCGCCTGGCGATCGTCGTTTGCACGTCGAAGGCGAGCCGCTCCTCGGCGCGTCCCGTCGCAAAATGCAGATGACAGCGCACGCGCCACAAAAACTCCTCGCAGCGCTCGAAGAGACTGAGCTCCGCCGCGGTGAAGAGGCCCGCGGCGACGAGCTCCTTCGCCTCACGCACGCGATAGACATATTTGGCGATCCAGAACAGCGTGTTGAGATCGCGCAGGCCGCCTTTGCCTTCCTTCACATTCGGCTCGACGAGATAGCGCGAGGCGCCGGCGCGCATCACGCGCGCGTCGCGTTCGGCGAGCTTGGCGGAGACGAATTCGCGCGCATCCGAACGGGCGATCTCGCGATCGAAGCTCTCACGGAACTCGCTGAACAGCTCGGCGTTGCCGAGAATGAAGCGCGCTTCGAGAAGCGTCGTTCGAATGGTCATGTCGGCGCGGGCCTGGCGCATGCATTCGGCGACGGAGCGCGTCGCATGGCCGACCTTCTGCCGCAGATCCCAAAGAATATAAAGGATCGCCTCGATGACGCTTTCGCCCCAGGGGGTCTGTTTGTACGGCACGAGAAACAGCAGATCGATGTCCGAGCCCGGCGCCAGCGTCCCGCGCCCATAGCCGCCAACCGCGATAATGGCGAGACGCTCGGCAAAGGTCGGATTGTCGACGACGTAAACGTAGCGCACGACATAATCGTAGATGGCGCCGATCAGTTCGTCTTCGAGCCCCGAGATCAATCTCGCGCACGCCAGTCCCGAGCCGCGCGCCTCAAGCCGCACGCGCGCGATCTCGCGTCCTTCCGCCAAAACCGAGCGAAACAATTCGACGATCGCCGTGCGCCGCGCATGGCCGCGCTCACCCTTGCAGATCGCGGCGACCGATGGCGCGAGCGCCTGCCGCAGACCGCGAAACTGCTCGTTGGGATCAAGCCCGGCGAAAACGCTGAGCGGCGCTGCTTCGTTCATGGAGTCAATTCCGGCGATCTGCCCGATGCGCGCAGGGCGCGAAGACGCGCCTCGATGGCGTCGAAGAGCGGCGGCGCAAGATCCGGCCCGCCGATGCGTTTTAGCGCGCGCAGCCCCGTCGGCGAGGTCACGTTGATCTCGGTGAGCCAGCCATCGATCACGTCGATGCCGACGAAGACCAATCCGCGCCGTTTCAGCTCTGGCCCGAGCCTCGCGCAAATGTCTCTTTCGCGCGCGTTGAGTTCGGACGCCGCCGGCGCCCCGCCACGAACCAAATTTGAGCGGATGTCGTCATCGGCCGGAATGCGGTTGATCGCGCCGAGCGCCTCGCCGTCGATGAGAAGGATGCGCTTGTCGCCCTTGACGATCTCCGGCAGGAATCGCTGCACGACCCACGGCTCGCGGAAAGTCGTCGCGAACATGTCAAAGAGCGAACCGAAATTCGGATCGCGCGGCGCGACCTTGAACACCGCGGCGCCGCCGTGGCCGTAGAGCGGTTTCATGACGATCTCGCCATGCTTGGCGCGAAAGCGCTCCATCGCCGCGCGGTCGCGCGTGATCAGCGTCGGCGGCATCAGATCGGCGAACTCCATCACGAAGATTTTTTCCGGCGCGTTGCGCACATGCGCAGGGTCGTTGACGACGAGAGTCGTCGGCGCGAGCCGCTCCAGAAAATGCGTGGAGGTAATATAGGCGAGATCGAACGGCGGGTCCTGACGCAGCAGCACCACGTCCATGGCGCCGAGTTCAAGGTCGGTGGCCTCGCCCAGCGTGTAATAGCGCGAAGAATCGTCGAAAACGTCGATGCGGCGCGCCCGCGCCGTCAGCCTCTCGCCTTCAAGCGACAGTTGGTCCGGCGTGTAGAACCACAGGCGATGGCCCCTGCGCTTCGCCTCCAGCATCAGCCCGAAGGTCGAATCTCCAGCAAAATTAATGCGTTCCAAGGGGTCCATCTGGACCGCGATCTCGAGCATCGATCCCCCTGCTCCGGCAGCCGCCGCCCTGCGCCGGCCCTTGGGAACGGCGCCGCCGCCCGGCGACACATAGCAGGAGAACCGTGGCCCTGCGCAAGCCTCAATCACCCCGGCGCTTAGCGGCCGTGGCGGCGCGGGTCAGATGACGTAATCGAAAGAATCATAGGCGAGGCCGCGCAGGATCTGGTCCATGTCGCGCGCCGGCTCCATACGCGATTCGGTCCCGACCACCTTCGCCGGAACGCCGGCGACGATCGAATTGGGCGGAACTGACTGCAGCACCACCGAGCCCGCGGCGATCCGCGAACAGGCGCCGATCTCGATATTGCCGAGAATTTTGGCGCCCGCCCCGATCATCACGCCGCGCCTGACCTTCGGATGACGGTCGCCCGCGACCTTGCCCGTGCCGCCCAGCGTCACCCCATGCAGGATGGAAACGTCGTCGTCGACGACCGCCGTCTCGCCGACGACGAAGCCTGTGCCATGGTCCAGGAACAAGCCTTTGCCGAAGCTCGCGGCCGGATGAATGTCCGCCGCCAGCGCGTCGGAGGCGCGGCTCTGGATATAGAAAGCGAAGTCGTGGCGCCTCGCGCGCCACAGCGCATGCGCCAGCCGGGCCGACTGGATCGCGTGAAAGCCCTTGAAATAGAGCAGCGGTTCGATCATCCGCCCACAAGCGGGATCGCGCTCGACATAGGCGGTCAAATCGGCGCGGAAGGCCGCAACGATGGTCTCGTCTTCACGCACAGCTTGCATGAAGGCGTCGGCGATCGTCTCGGCATCCACCGCCGAGGCGCCGAGTCGCGCGGCTATGCGATGCACCACCGCCTCTTCGAGCGATGCGCGATTGAGGATCACGCCAAGCATCAGCGGCGTCAGCGACGCGTCGAGTCGCAGCGCCTCCTCGGCTTCGCGGCGCATATGCGCCCACATCGCCTCCAGCGCGATCAGCTCTTCTGTCGGCGCGTCGGCGCTCATCGTTTAGAACTTCACCTCCGGCGGCGATTGCGCCGCGCCGGCCGCGGAAAATTCCGCCATTGGCTTCGTGCCGGCGAAGAAGGTCTTCGCCCACAGAAGCGTCGGGAAGGTGCGCAGCGACGTGTTGAATTCCCGTACCGCGTCGATGTAGTCGCGCCGCGCGACATTGATGCGGTTCTCGGTGCCTTCGAGCTGCGACTGCAGGGCGAGAAAGTTCTGGTTGGATTTCAGATCCGGATAGGCTTCGCTCACCGCGATCAGCCGGCCGAGCGCGCCGGTCAACTGATTTTGCGCCTCCTGAAACTGCTTCATTTTTTCAGGGTCGGTCAGCGAACCCGCGTCGATCTTGACCGACGTCGCCTTGGCGCGGGCCTCGACGACGGAGGTGAGCACGTCCTTCTCCTGCCTGGCGTAGCCCTTCACGGTCTCCACGAGATTGGGGATGAGATCGGCGCGGCGCTGATATTGCGACTGCACGTCCGACCATTTCGCCTTGGCGTTTTCTTCGAGCGTCGGAATCGTGTTGTAGCCGCAGCCGGCAAGACCCAGGGTCAGAAAAATCACGGCGGCGACGGCGCGCCAGCGGGAAAAGTCGCTCATATAAATCTCCGTGAGAGCGGCGCGGCGCGCCAGCGATCATCGCGCGGAATGTAAGGCGTGGCCCTCGCCAAGGAAAGGGCGCGGCTGAGCGCCGAAATGAGGTAGAATGCGCCTTCGCCGGAAGGATGCGGACCAAAATGCAGATCGACGAGATCATAGGCAATTTCGAGCTGCTCGATGAGTGGGAGGATCGCTACCGCTATCTCATCGAGCTTGGGCGCACGCTCGAGCCGCTGCCGAAAGAGGCCTATACGGACGCGAACAAGGTGCGCGGCTGCGCCAGCCAGGTGTGGCTCGAAACGACGCCGACGCGCGACGCCGACGGACGCACCGCGCTCGCGTTTCGCGGCGACAGCGACGCGCATATCGTGCGCGGCCTCGTCGCGCTCGTGCTGGCGCTCTATTCGGGGCGGCCGGCGCAGGAGATCGTCGACACCGATGCGGCGCCGCTGTTCAAGGAGCTTGGCCTCGCCGAACATTTGACGCCGCAGCGCGCCAACGGCCTGCGGTCGATGGTCGAGCGCATCAAGAAAGAAGCCAAAGAGGCGATGGCGGCGTAGCGCGCCGCACCCTCCGCGTCATGCCGGCCTTGAGCCGAGCGTCCACGGTTGCGGCCCCGTTTAGCGGAGATGGCGGGGACAAGCCCGGCCATGACCGGCTGGCCCACGACCTCGCGCCGACGCCTCTCGCGCGACGGCTCCGCTCATGTTACGCGTGGCGATATTAAAGACGATATCGCTGGGGCATTTTATGGGACGTCAGTCGGCGATCGCCGCCAAAGGAAAATATTTCCGTCGGCCTTTTTTTGACGGCGTCGAGGCGATGTCAATTCATGCCGCGCTCCTGGCCATCTTCGCCTGTCTCAACCCGATCAAATCCGATGCTGCGCCACGCGCTTCGCATATGCGTAATGCGCAATCGGCGGAGCATTTCGCGAAGCGTGGATCTTTGTCGCCGTCCGATAACAATCGGCTAGAGTTGGCGCGCGAAGCGGAGGCGTTTTACAAGCGAGGAATTGCATCTGGAGATAAATCCGCGTTTGACGCGGCTATTGATCGCTGGAAAAAACTTTTGGACCTGCTCCCGCGCCGAACGTTTCCGCTCCAATGGGCGGGTATTCAGAACAATCTCGGCAATACGCTTTGGGGGCGCGGGGAGCGGGAGAGCGGGACGGCGACGCTGCAACAGGCGGTCGCCGCCTACCGAGAGGCGCTCAAGGAAAGTACGCGCTCGCGTGAGCCGCTCCAATGGGCGATGATCCAGAACAATCTCGGCAGCGTGCTTCTTGCGCTGAGCGCGCGAGAGAGCGGGACGGCGACGCTGCAACAGGCCGTCGCCGCTTACCGCGAGGCGCTCAAGGAATACACGCACGCGCGGAATCCGCTCAAATGGACGACGATCCAGAACGATCTCGGCTTTGCGCTTTCGCGGCTTGGGGAACGCGAGAGCGGGACGGCGGCCTTGCAACAGGCCGTCGCCGCTTACCGTGAGGCTCTCAAGGAATACACGCGCGCGCGAAATCCGCTCCAATGGGCGATGGCCCAGAACAATCTCGGCTTTGCGCTTATGCGGCTCGGCGAGCGCGAGAGCGGGACGGCGACCTTGCAACAGGCCGTGGCGGCTTTGCGAGAGGCGCTCCAGGAAAGGACGCGCGAGCGCGTTCCGCTCGACTGGGCGATGACCCAGAACAATTTGGGCAATGCGCTCGCAAGGCTGGGTGAACGTGAGAGTGGGACAGCGATGCTGCAGGAGGCGGTCGCTGCTTACCATCAGGCGCTCCTGGAAAGGACGCGTCGGCGGGTTCCGCTCGATTGGGCCGCGACGCAGAACGATCTCGGAAGCGCGATTGCACGGCTCGGAGAGCGCGAGAATGGGATTGCGACCCTGCAATTGGCCGCGGCGGCCTTTCGCGAGGCGCTCCAGGAAAGGACGCGCGAGCGGATTCCGCTGCAATGGGCGACGACGCAGAGCAATCTCGGCCTTGTGCTTACGAGACTAGGCGAACGCGAGAGCGATCCGGCGACGCTGAGACAGGCAGCGGCGGCTTTCCAAGAGGCGCTCCTCGAAAGGACGCGCGAGCGAGTTCCGTTCGATTGGGCGATGACCCAGAACAATCTCGGCCTTGTGCTTTTTAGACTAGGCGAACGCGAAAGCGATCCAGCGACGCTGAGACGGGCCGCGGAAGCCTTCCGTGGGGCGCTCAAGGAATGGACGCGCGAGCGGGTTCCACTCCAATGGGCTGGGACTCAGAACAATCTCGGCCTTGCGCTTATGCGGCTCGGGGGGCGAGAGACCGGAACGGCGACGCTGCAAGAAGCGGTGGCGGCTTTCCGCGAGGCCCTCAAGGAAAGCACGCGCGAGCGGGTTCCCCTCGATTGGGCGACGACGCAGAACAATCTGGGGAGTGCGCTAGCGACGCTCGGTGAGCGCGAGAGCGGTTGGGCGACGCTGCAAGAAGCGGTGGCTGCTTTCCGCGAGGCGCTCAAGGAAAGAACGCGCGAGCGGGTTCCCCTCGATTGGGCGACGACACAGAGCAATCTGGGGAGTGCGCTGGGCCGGCTTGGGGAGCGCCAGAGGGGAACGACGGCTCTGCAAGAGGCGATAACGGCCTTCCGCGAGGCGCTCAAGGAAAGGACGCGCGAGCGCGTTCCGCTCGATTGGGCGATGACACAGAACTGGCGCGGCTTGGGGGACGCGAGAGCGGGACAGCGACTCTGGAACAGGCCGTCGCGGCCTTCCGCGAAGCGCTCACGGAAAGGACGCGCGAGCGCGTTCCGCTCGATTGGGCGATGACGCAGAACAATCTGGGACTTGCGCTGGCGGCGCTCGGTGAACGCGAGAGCGGGACAAAGACGCTGCTTCATGCTGTTGTGGCCTATCGAGCGGCGCTTGAGGAATGGACGCCCGAAGCTGCTTCCTACCAGCATGAATTAGCGCAGCGAAATCTCAGTCGTACGCAGGCGTTAATTACGCGACGAAGAAGAGAGCACGGTAGAAATCAAGAATCTCCGCTCTGGCGCGATCCGTGCTCAACGATGGAGCGCATCAGAGGAAAGCGCGCGACCCGATGGCGGCGTAGGCCCCCACCCCAACCCTCCCCCGCTTCGCGGGAGAGGGAGTCAGACGCTGCGCTTCATGAACGCTGCTCAGAATTATCCGTGCCCCATGGCGCCGTAGCGCGGCACCGCTCGTTAGGGTCCCCTCTCCCGCGAAGCGGGGGAGGGACAGGGAGGGGGCTGTTCTCACACTCTCGGCCGGTAATCCTCGGCGCCCCAATGCAGCAACGACTCGGCGCGGTCGCGGCCGCGCGCTTCAACCGTCCCCTCAAGGGGAGGGTGAAATCACACCCTCGGCCGGTAATCCTCGGCGCCCCAATGCAGCAGCGACTCGGCGCGGTCGCGGCCGCGCGCTTCGACCGCGAGCCCGTAATGGCGCGCCAATCGATCGAGCGCGATTCTCAGCACGACTTTCGCCGAGCGGGGCGGCCAGCCGCGCTCGCTTTCGACGATCTCCATGCCCTTGAGATAGCCGCAGACGTCGGTCAAGAGGCCCCCCAGTTCCGGCCCGACGGCGTCGAAAGCGCGCGCGAGTCGCCGGCGCGCGTCGATCGCAACCTCGGAGACGGCGCCGGCGTCGGCCCCGCGGCGCGCGGCGTTGATCGAAGCCTCCCAATTCGCGGTCACGCGCTGCAGGAGCTGCGCCTGCTCGATGTCGCGGCGGAAGCGCTCGCCGGCGTCGAGCTGAGCGGCGTCGAGAAAGGTTCGGCCGTCGCGGTCCTTTCGCCGCGCCAGCCAGGCGAGCGGACTTTCGGCGTCATTGACGAGCGTCGGCCGCGCGGCCTTTTCGAGCTGGCGCAGCGCATAGGATGCGTGCTGGGCGCGAAACGGCTCCGCCTGATCGACGGCCGGCGCGGACAAGCGGCGCAGATGCGCGCGGCCGGCGTCGGTGAGCGCCAGCCGGCGCTCGCCGCCTTCCTGCTCCCATCGCACGAGCCCATCGGCGAGCGCGGCGTCGCCGGCGGCGGCTGCAAATCGCGCGCGCGCCACGGTGACGCTTTTTTCGCGCGGCGAGCACGACGAGCGTCGAGGCTTCGAGCGGGCTGAGCCCGCCGCGCGCGCCCGGCTCGGCGAGCGCCTGCAGCAACCTGCGCATGGCGCGGCCGGTTTCCTCCCGGGTGGGGGTTCCCGCGCTTTTCTTCATTGCGCGCTCCCTTGCGCAAGGAGGGCGCAAATCATGTCGCGCTGCGCGGCCAGCGCCGACTCTAGGCGGCGGGCGCCGGCGTCGAACAGCGGATCGTCGCGCAAATCTTCGATCGTCGCGCAGGCGTGACGAATGGTGGCGCGGTCGCGCGCGAAAGCTTTGGCGCAGGCCGAAACGCTGGCGCCGAGCGCAACATGGTGGAGATAGACGGCGAGCTGACGCGCCCGCGCGACCGAGGCGCGGGAACGGCGGGGGGAAAAGAGATCGGCGAAGGGCGCGCCCTGTGCGGCGGCGGCCGCGGCGGCGCTAAGCCCCGGAATGAGCGTCGGATCGAGAAACATCGAACTCTCCAGCTGGGTGACGCGCAAGCGTAAGCTGGAAAATAATCCCAATTATATACTTGACAAAGCGCCGTCAAGTTCATAGAGTTGGCGAAATCGAGCGGTTCTCGCTCGAATGCCTGTATTCCTATTATAGGAACGAATTCGATGGTCGATCTTACCGCCCTGATCTTTACCGACGCCGAAGCGGCCCGCCGGCATCTGGAGGCGCAAGTTTGGCCAAACGGTCCCGTCTGCCCGCATTGCGGCAACGCCGACGGCGAGCGCATCACCGCTCTCAAGGGCACATCGCATCGCCCCGGCCTTTACCAGTGCATGGAATGCCGGGAGCAATTCACCGTGACGGTCGGCTCCGCCTTTGAGCGCTCGAAAATCCCGCTCAATAAGTGGTTGCTCGCGACCTACCTCTTGAACGCCTCCAAGAAAGGCTACAGCGCGCATCAGCTTCACCGCACGCTTGGCGTCACCTACAAAACCGCTTGGTTCATGTTCCACCGCATCCGAGAGGCGATGAAAGACGATGTTGCCACGTCCGGCCCGCTCGGCGGCGAGGGCAAGATCGTCGAGGCCGACGAAACCTATCACGGCAAGAAAGAGACCGTCACCAAGCGCACGAAGCGCGGCAAGCCTTCCCATAGCTCCAAGCGCTCTATCGTGGCCCTTGTCGAGCGCGGCGGCCGCGTTCGATCTTTCCATGTCGAGACCGCGACCAAGGAAAAGGTCCGCGAAATTCTCGTCACCAACGCCAGCCGAGCCTCAAGACTCCATACCGACGAAAGCAACCTCTATATGGCGGTCGGCAAGGAATTCGCTGGCCACGAAACCGTTACGCACAGCGCCGACGAATACGTTCGCGGCGACGTTCATACGAACACGATTGAAGGCTTCTTTTCGATCTTCAAGCGCGGGATGCGCGGCGTCTACCAGCACTGCTCAGAGAAGCATCTGCACCGCTATCTGGTCGAATTCGACCATCGCTACAATCACCGCGTCAAACTTGGCTTTGACGACGCCATGCGCGCCGACAAGGCGCTTGCGGGCATCAAAGGGCGGCGGCTCTACTATCGCAGACCTGACGAAGCCGCGAACGCTTAAGCAGCGAGCTCGTAATTTTCTGCGCTGGCGCTGGTCGCACGATAAATAATCCTTACTTTTTCATCCGAAGCTTCAATTCGGCTAGTTTCTCTTGCGTGGCTTCTTCCTCACCATTTTCGGTGCAAATTATATAATCGTTAATAGGACGTTTTTTTACTAGTCTCTCTCGGTCCTTGCGGCGGATGTCGTGAAGGTTGTGATGACAATCGTCACCGTCAACAGTCTTTTGTTCTACGCGTGCGCCACTCGGAAGATCGGCGAATGAGAATTTCCAAAAAATCGGCGGTTCGCCGATGGCCGCGTAGCTTGCTCGCGCATGTCGACAGACTGAGCCGTTGGCGGCAGTGGCGCAGTCAACGCATATGACTGACACTCCATGGTCGTCTGAGGATTCGGAAAAGCAGCCACTTTGAAAGCGCCCAAGAGTGATGTCGTAGTCGTCGATGTCGTAAAGACGGAAATAGGCGTCGCACCCCATCTATTCTCCTGCTTATTCTGCACCTGCCGCGTCAACATCTGTGCGATAGAAGAAAGCGAGTCGCATTGTTCGTCAACGATATCGTCACCATTTGATTCGATTACCAGTCTATAATCCCCGTTTAACAAGCATAAAATTTCGCTGTGCCATTCATTATAATAGCCGGTGACAAGTATGGTGCCGTCTTCATTCAAGAATGCGCCAGTTTTATTAGCCCCGCATGCACGCGTCACTTGGGCGGCAAGTAGCGCATTGACGATCATATCGACGCATGGTTTCGTCCCCCGCCCGTATTTCCACCCACTTTTACGTGAGGAAAACGATATTATCCGAGGGACCGCTTCGTTTTCATCGGAATAGTCTACCAGATTTGCGAAACTTTCAGTTAGGCAAAACATCAATTAGCCTCCTCTGAAAGTTTCTTAAGTCCTGCTTCAACCTCGCTACTGACCATTATTTTATGGTCTGTAGCTTTCTCTAAAGCCTCTACAGCGTTGACGAGCATTTCTCTCAGAGTTTTGGCAGATGTGTATGACATATGAAGCTTTAGCGACGGAGTTCCATCCAATAGGAGGACTATAGATACGTCCGCCGCCCCTACATTCGTTATGAACCCATTGCAATAAGCAAGCGGAACATTCTGAGGGAACAGCGGGATTTGTAACTCCTGGCGTTTCAGTTCTGCCATAAACTATCCTTGCCGACTTTCCTCAAGTTTCTTACGAGTCGCCCGTCGCTCTTTTCCGTTAGACACGACCCGCCCGGATTTTGCACTCAATCCATGCGGCATCGGAGATTTCTTATGCATCTTTTTGAGCGTCTCATTCATCCGCTCTAGCGCTTCGTCTTTGGCTGGCTCGGTCATCCCTGTCCCCAGAACGTTGCGCACGCACATCCGGAGCCGCTTGAAGTCCTCAAGCGACTCACATAATCCTTTCTTGTTCCTTCGACGGGAGCGAATCACCCTTCCAAGACGGTTCGCTCGCCTTTCAGGCCCAAGGAACTGGCGGTCCCCACTACGGGGTCACTTAGGCGCGCCGTCGGCGCCTATTTTTTGCAGCGATTTATCAACGCTCCGTAAAGCCTACGCGGCTTGATCCCTCCCATAACCAAGCAACCATGTGCCCGGTTCCCCAGTGATTCTGGGTTATTCGTTGTCCCACAACCCTGAGACAATTATCGTCACTTGGCAATCGAAAAATAGGACTTCTCCTACTGCGCTCGCCAAGTGTGGCCGGCCTGTCACGCCGAATCACTCTAATGTCAAGTTTACGCTTTGTCACGTATATAATTGTGAAAATAATCCTATTCAAGGATAAAAAGCTTATCCTCATCCGTTCGAGGGAGAACATTCTGAGCGTCACGGAGGATGATCCATGACGCACAGGCCAGTTCCCGCCCCGCAAGGCGACCGCCCCGCCCGCTTCGCCGCAGAAGCTGGCGCGGCGCTCGACGCCGCCCTCGTCGCGGGTCTCAACGCCTATGATCGCACGCGCGCATTGGCGCGTTTCCATCGCCTGTCAGCTGACACGATCGCCAGCGAATCGCCCGATGCGGCGCGCGCCGCGCTCAAGGAAATCGAGCGCGCGATGCGCGGCGAACGCGCCCGGCGGGGGCATTGGAGCTATGATCTCAACCGGCATATCAGCCTGCTTGTCGCCCATCGCGCCGAGACCGCGCGGCTTCATCGCCTGTTGAACCGCGCATGAGCGCGGCTCCGCTTCCGCCCACCTGCGCGATGCTTTAAGCTCCGCGTTTTCCGTCAGAGACGCAAAGGCCGGCGATGTATCTGGAGAAAATTCTGGCGCTGCTGGCTGCGGCGCTCGTCGCGGTCGGAGCCGGCATCGGCTTGACCTGGCTGGCCCTCAATCCCGCGCCGCGCATGGCCGATGCAGGATCGGGGATCGCGGCGCCCGCCAATGGGCAAATCGACAAGGGAAGCGCGCGGCAGCAGATCGAGGCCCTGATCGCCTCGACGCCGGATTATGCGCGCTACTTCGCCCGGCTCCGCGAGACCTTCACGGCCGATTACGAAGCGGCGATCAATGATTTCGCCACCCGCCTCGCGCAGACGAAAGAAGAGCAGAGCGTCGATTATTATCTGTCCGAGGCGGTGCGCCGCGTCCGAACCTCGCGCGGCGCCCTGGCGGCGAAGGCCGAGCCAGAACCGATCGCCCGCGTCTTCGAAAAGCAACTGGAAGTGCTGCAGGCGGTGGCGCGGGAGGACAAACGCATGTGCGTCGCCTTCCTCTACGGCGCGACCAATCTCGACTTTCAGCGATTCGCCGCCTCCCGCCGCCAGATCGTCTCGGACATGGCGCTTGCGGGATTAGAGGCGATCGTCAGCGGACAAGCCAAAAAGATCGATCGGACCGCGCCGACAGAGGCGGACTTCCGAGTGTTGGAGAATGCGCTCGCCGCGCGCGGTCTGAACAAGATCGAGATCGACGCGCTGCTCGACGGCAAGATGCCGACGCCGCCGCTCGAAGACGCCCGCATGTGCGGCGCCGGGCAGACCTATTTCGAAGTGCTGAAAACCCTGCCCGAACCCGCTCGCACGAAAGTCTATGGGCTGGCGCTGGAACTGATGGCGCGCTCGTAGCGTAGAGAAGCGCTTGGCGCTCATCGCCCCGCATGCGCCGGGGGGCGCGCCGGCGCAGCATCGCCTGACGGCTTCGCGGACCCCTCCAGCATCTGGCGCAGTTGCGCGACGGCGATCCGGATCAGCGCGTCGCGCGGCCGCGCCGGGCCGATCTCGACCGCCGCCATATTGGCCATCACCTTGGCCAGATTTTCGGTCGGCGCGCCGTCGGCGGTGAACAGCGCCAGATCCTCGTTGGCGCCGCCGACGACGCCCTGGGCCATATTGGCCGCGTAAGTGGCGATCCGCGCCAACTCCCCGGAGCAATTCGAAACGCCAAGCGGCGGCGGCCGCGGCGCGGGCGACGGCGGCAGGTCGGCGATTGTCAGCCGAGGCGCCGGTTCGATCAGCTCGGCGAGCTTTTCCCGCCGCGCGGGAAGCTCGGAGACGCCCGCCATGATCGAGGGCGCGGGAATAAGGTCGACAGGCCTTGCGAGGGGTCGCCGCGCCGTCTTCAGATTGACCCCGCCGCGCCCATGCGCCGCCAGCCAGCGCGCGCGAAGCGTGCTTTGAATGCCGCGCAGCGCGATCCCCATTGGCGCGACGTGCTGCGGCGACATGCGCGCCAGGGCGCCGCGCGACGCCGGCAGCCCGGGAGCGGCCGCCGGCCGAGGCGCGGCGGGCGCGAACACAAGCGAACATTGCGCCGGCGCCCAGCGCTCGACGATGGCGCGCGCCGTGCGCCGCCCATAGTTGACGTAGTATCGGCGCAGCAGCAGCGCGGCGACGGCGGCGCCCTCCTCCGCCGAAGCGAAGGCGACATGGCCGTCGGCGTCGGCGGCGATCTCGCCGTTCCACCCCGCGCTCTTGATGCACCAGTAATTGTTGAGCTTGACGCAGCGGGCCGGTTCGCCAGCCTCCGCGCCGAGCGCCCGGCGGATCGCGGCGAGGGGCGCCATCTCCAGCGCCAGCGCGCTTTCGAAGCGCCAATTGTCCACGGCGCGCGCTTGGGGCTGATAGGCGGGGCTTGGCGTCGCGGCGAACATCGACCAGGGCGCGACCATCGCCGCCGGCGCCTTGTGGGGCGCAGCTACGGCCAGCATCGTCAGGAGCGCTTCGATCAGCATGGCCGCCTTGCGGGTTTGCGAACTGCGCTAGTCGGGGTCTTCCGTCGCCTCGCCCCGTAGAATGCCCGGCGTGACGAAGTGCGCAAGTCGCGCCCCGCCCCTGCCGACGTCCGCCCAATGATCGGACTCGAAGTCGAGCATCGCCAGCGCCGCCGTTGGGAATTTTGAGCGCATCAGCGCCAAATCTTCCGCCTCGCCGGAACCGGCGAGCCAGGAGGCAAGTTCGGCGAAGCCCGGATTGTGACCGACGGCGAGCAGCGTCGCGACCTTGTCGGGCGTCTGCCGCAAAATTTCGACCAGATGGTCGACGGTCGCAAGATAAATCGTATTCTCGATCAGATGCGTGACATGGCCTGGGAACGCCTCCAGCACCTGGTCGAGGGTCTGCTTGGCGCGACGCGCATCGGAGGCGACGGCGAGGCCCGGCACGATGGCGGCGTCGCGCAGATACTCGCCCATGCGCCGCGCATCCTCCATCCCCCGACGGGTGAGTGGACGTTGGCGGTCGCCGCCGGCCGAATGCCGGTCGGCCTTGCCATGGCGCAGGAGCAGGAGTCGACGCATGCGGCCTCTCTATCACGGCGCCGCCGCGCCGCCACGCGCCGCCCCCCGCGAAACGCCGGCTGCGACGAAACTACGCGCCTCTTTACCCCGAAAGGCGCGGCGTGCAAGCTCTCCCCTTCTTCTTCCCAAGGTTTCCTGATGCGCAGATCCCTCGCTATCGGCGTCGTGACGTCGCTTTCGCTCATGAGTTTTGCCGCGCCTTCTCCGGGCGCCGGCGAAAAGCCGCTCACGCTCGACAATCTCGTCCTCACGCTCGGCGCGACGACCTATCGTATCCCGCACATCGAAATCGAAGGCGCGAGTCTGCCGGCGCTGGAGTTGGCCGCGCTGTTTTTGAGCGGCGACGGAAATGTCGCGGCGCGTCTTGCGCGCGTTTCGGCGCGGCGAATCGCCGTGCCTTCCATGTCGAGCGAAAGCCGCAATGAGTCGAACATTGAACGCGCCGTCTATCGCAAGCTGCTCTTCGAGAACATTGTTTCCGGACGCGCGGCGACCGTGCGCGGCGACGGCGGCGAGGAAACGATCGAATCCGCGAAAGGCGGCGTTCAGCGCGTCTTCTGGGGCGCCTCTGTCGCCAAGGGCGTCGATCTTGCCGAAATCGCGCGTCTGGCGCTCTCCACGCGCAGCGAGGCCAATGCGCCGCTGAAGCCATTGATCGAGGAGGAACTCGTCGAATCGTCGCGCCTTGAAGACGCAAACGCCGATCTCGTTCTGACGACGGGCCGCCTGAAGATCGAGGGCGTGCGCGGGCGGGCGCTGCGGACCCCCGCGGGCAAGCTCATCGAACGATTCGAGAAGCACGACCCGGCGAAATCCGAAGAGGATCCAGCGCTGATGCGCGATGTCCTCGACGCGCTTCAATCGTTTGAAGCCGCGGCGATAGACATTGATAATGTCGTCGCCGCTGGCAAGGGCGAACCCGCAGGCAAGCCGTTCACGGCGAAGATCGCGCGCGTCGGCATGCGCAAAGTCGCGGCCGCCGGCGCCGGCGAAATGTTTTTCGACGATTTCTCGCTCGCCGCGTCGGACGGCGGCCATCTGTCGGTCAAGCGATTTGCGCTGAATGACGTGCAACTGGCTCCGGTTTTAGAGGGCGCCGCCTATCCCAAGCTCGCGCGCATAGAGGCGCGCGGCGTCGCCGCCGATATTCCCGACTCCAAGACCAGCGAACCGTCACGAATGAAATTCAGCGTCGAGAACGCCAGCGCGACGTTCGAGAATTTCCTTGCAACGACGCCGACAAAATTCTCCGGCCGCGTCGACAATTTCATTGTCGATCTCGCCGCGCGCGGCGAAACCCAGACGACGGCGCACTTCCTGGCGCTTGGCTATCGCGAACTCGCGCTCTCCGGCGTCGCCGCTGGAGAGTGGCGCGAGAAAACATCCGAAGCGGCGTTGGAGCCGGTTGTAGTCAATGGCAAGGACATGGGCGCGGCGCGACTCTCCGCGATGTTCGGCAATGTCTCGAGCGCGGCGTTCTCGTCCTCGCCCCTCATCTCGCGCGCCGCCATGCTCACAACGTCAGTCAAATCGATCGATCTGACGCTCGAAGGCGATGGTCTCGTCGATCGCGTGCTCGCGCTTGAAGCCAAGGAGCAGAAAACATCCGTCGACAAGGCGCGCGCCGATTACGCCAAATCCGCCGCGACCGCGATCAATGCGCTCGGCGGCGGCGGCGCGAACGCCAATCGAATCGCCGACGCGGTTTCGGCCTATATCGAAAAGCCGAAGCGCCTGCATCTGCGTTTCGCCGCGCCAAAGGGCGTCAACGCGATCGACGTGCTGGCGCGAAAGCCGAGCGAGATTTTGGAAAGCCTCGAGGTCGAGGCGAGCGCCGATCGATGACCCGCCAGCCGGGGGCTGCTGCTAACCGGCGGTCCGCCAACGTTACTGCACTGTCGCTGTCACTTCTCCGTTTATTGCTTCTATTTTCACGAGAAGTCGCCTGGAACAGATCGCGCCTGGCGCATCTCTATCTTTATCTGATAGTTCCAATGGATATTTCCTCCTTGAAGTAGTCGTTAACCATACGTCGAAAACTTCCACATGAGGCTTGCTGTCCCAGCTCGCGACAATCCGCCAGCGCACTGCATTGCTCGAATAATCATCATCTTCTCCTGGAACTGAAATCTGCTTTTTAGGGAGCGCCCTTCGAATAAATTCGTTCACGTTGGCGTCGGGCGGAACAACGCATATCGTGTCCGCAGAGAACAAATTGTTCAGATCCAAGATTTGGTTTTGACGAGGCGCGGACAATACGAACTCTGTGACGTCATGCCCAGAGTCATAGGGCCATAAATATTGAGCAAGTCGAAACAACGGCAAAATACCAATAATCACAAACGAAAGAGCCACCATAGTCAGCACAAAATATTACACGCGTCTTTCAGTTTTGCTGGGAATCATTTCACTGGCATATTTTTCGGGGCAAACGTGTTCTACTTCTGCCGCAGAATTACCGTCCCTGCTTTCTTCAGAGCTTCGCGCTCGTAGGCAGAAGAAGCAAAACCAAACGGCGATTCTTCTATTACGTTGAGAACAGACTTGTTGGTAGTCCTCAGTCCATGATTACCTATGGCAAAGAAATGGCTATCTGGACTGTCTCCAACTTCGTTGCAACCAGCAGCAAAAACGCTCTTTCTGTGATCCGCTGCACGATATACATCAACATCGACGAGATGATCCATTCTGTCGAATTCCGGGGGACCGTGCAAAGAAAACGTCCTTACCGGCAACCCGGCGTCTATGACAATTCTCGTATGAAATGCATGATAATTGATGTTACAGTTTTGGGGATAGAATCGCGGATCTTTAAATTTAGGCTCTGTACGTTCTTTTATGATCTCCACGTCTTTGTAGGCGCAATATTTCGTGTTTTCGCCCACGGAGATGTAAGCCAGACCCCTCGAATTCGACGCGTCCTTGACCGAAATGACGTTGTTCTCAAGGGTGAACTTTATGTCCGAATATTTGGTCGAGCGCGCCGCGGAAACGCCGGGCGGCGCGGAAAAGCGGTTGAGAATGTTGTAGTCCGAACTGCACTCGTAAGAGTCAGGGTCGCTGCCCCGATAGGTCTCCGCTGCTTCGGCCGACGCGGCGCTGCCGACAAGCACCGCGGCAAGCAGAAGCGCGCCGAGGCGCAGCCTGCCTCCAGCGGCAGACGATGATCTGCGCAAACGCTTGTTGAAAGGCCTCAAGACAATCCTTCCCGTAATTCGCCGCTACACGGGGATAGGCATCGCCAATAGTCGCTGAAACAGTAACCGCTATGCCCACGCCGTCAAGCCGACCTGCATAAGCAACAGGGCTCCGAATCCAGGTTAACAAGGCGTCCTCTTACCGCGTCATGGCCGCGCTTGTCGCGGCCATCCACACGCCGTCAGCGCCCGGAAAAATTCGGCTCGCGCTTCTCCAGGAACGCGGCGCGCCCTTCCATGTAATCCGCGCTGTCGAAACAGGCGCTCGTCAGCGCTTCACACTGCTCATGCGACGACGCGCCGGGCAGGCCTGCGGCGGCGCGGATCGCCGCCTTGGCGGCGCGCAAGGTCAGAGGCGCGCCGCCGGCGATGGTTTCGGCGAGCGCATGCACCGCGCCTTCGAAACTCTCGGTGGCGAAGAGGCGGCTGACGAAGCCGCGCTCCTTGGCTTCGACGGCGGTGAGGCGACGCGCTGTGTAAAAGAGATCGAACGCGAGTTGCGGGCCGACCGCGGCCACGACATAGGCCATCGCCGCCGGCGGATAGCCGACGCCGAGCTTCGCCGCCGGAATTGCGAATGTCGCTTGCGCATCGGCGATGCGCAGGTCGCAAGCCGCGGCGATTCCGAATCCGCCGCCCATGCAGAAGCCCGACACGGCCGCGATCGTCGGCTTGGAGAGATTCGAAATCGAGTCGAAGGCCTCGACATTGGCGTTCTCATAGATGCGCCCGCCTTCGCTTGTCGCGCGCAGGTTGGAGAATTCGCTGATGTCGGCGCCGGAACAGAACGGCAGACCCGGGGCCCCGCTGATGACGAGGACGCGCGCGTCCTCCGCCGCGTCGACGGCGCGCAGCAGCGGCGGCAGCGCGCGCCACATCTCGAAGTCGAACGCGTTACGCTTGGCGGGATTTTCGATGTAGAGGCGCGCGACGCCGAATTCGATTGTGACGCGCAGCTTCGGGGTCGCAGATATGATCGCCATTGTTCCTCGTACAGCAAAGTTTCAACGTCGCCGGATCGCTCAATAGCAGCCATTCGCCGTCCATGTCGGCTTGTTTGGCCCCCCGACAAGGTCGTCCTCATGAACGGCGTCAACGACGCCAACTAGCGCATCGGCGCTTCGGCCTCTGTCGAATATACGGGAAAACTCGTCGAGTATTTCACCGACCGCCGACCCTCTACAGAGCCGTCAAGCATGCGATATTGAGCTGTTGCTACGTCGGAGAGTTCATCGGCGGCGCGGTTTCGCTCGGAAAAGCCGCGCCGGCCGTGAGATAGCGCCTTCTTGCGCGCGTCGCTGCTATAAGCCCGCCATGGACCTCCTTTCTCGCCTGCTCCACCGCGACGGGCTGATGCTGATCATCGACAAGCCCGCGGGCGTCGCCGTCCATCGCGGGCCGAAGGGCGGCGCGAGCCTTGAAGACGCGTTCGACCAGCTGCGCTTTGGCCTGCCGCGGCCGCCGGCGCTGGCCCACCGACTGGACAAGGACACATCCGGCTGCCTCGTTCTTGGGCGCCACCGTAAGGCTCTCGAGCGGCTCGGCAGGCTGTTCAAGTCCGGCCGAATCGGCAAGACCTATTGGGCCGTGGTGGAAGGCGCCCCGGCGGGCGAGGAAGGCGAAATCGATCTCCCGCTCGGACGGCTCGACGCGACGCGCGGCTGGTGGATGCGGCCGGACCCGCTGGGCCTGCCCGCCAGAACATCCTGGCGCGTGCGTGGCAGAAGTCCGGATAACGCGCTGACGTTCATCGAATTCACGCCGCACACCGGCCGCACGCATCAGATCCGCGTGCATGCCCAGGCGATGGGATGGCCTATTCTCGGCGATCCCATCTACGGCTCAGGTCGCCGCGAGGACTCAGCTCCGCTACATCTTCATGCGCGCGCCGTGAGCGTGCCGATGCAGGACGGCAAGCCGCCCGTGGAAGCTGTCGCTTCGCCGCCCGCGCATATGGGCGAGGCGCTCGCCGCATGCGGATGGAACAGCGACGCGCAACCGTAACACGGCGATTGCAAATCACCGCCGAAACGACCAACATATCGAGGGAATTATGGAGCGACCAATGGCGCCCGCCGCCCCGCCTTCGACGAACGAAGCCTCGTGCCCGAGGGGCCGCAGCGCCTTCGCGCTGGATCGTGCGCTGCTCTACGATCTCGCCGATATCGCGCTGACGGGCGCACGGCAAAATGGCACCAGCTACGCCGACGTCAGAATCGGCGAAACGCGGCGCGAATACGCCTTCGCCAAGGACGACCGCTTGGAGAGTTTCGACGAGCGGGCGTCGCAAGGCTTCGGCGTGCGCGTGCTGCTCGATGGCTGCTGGGGATTTTATGGCGCGCGGCGGCTCGACCCGCAGAGCTTGCGCGATGGCGTCGAGCGCGCGCTGGAGAACGCCCGCGCGGTGAAGCGGATACAAACTCAGCCGATCGCGCTTGAGCGGCTGCCCGTGCATGAAGCCGAATGGATCATGCCCATGGGCGTCGATCCCTTCGAAGTGTCCGCGAGCGAGAAGGCGGACCTGCTGCTGTCGATCATCGCCAGCGCGCGTGATCATGGCGCGGATTTTTGTTCCGCGTCGCTTTCGGCGACCTGCGAAGAGCGATTCTTCGCCAATAGTCTTGGCAGCCGCATTCATCAAACCCGCACGCGCGTCGCGCCGAACTTTCAGGCGACCGCCATCGACCGGGCCAGCGGCCGTTTTGCGACGCGCGAGTGCCTGGCGCCGGCGCGAGGCGCCGGCTGGGATTACATCGTCGGCGCCGGTCTGATCGAGGAAGCGGCGCGGGCCGGCGAGGAGGCGCGCGCGAAGCTTGGCGCCAAGCCAGTGACGCCGGGCGACTACGACGTCGTGATCGACCCGACGAATCTGTGGCTCACCATTCACGAGACCGTCGGCCATTCGACCGAGCTCGACCGCGTGCTGGGCTGGGAGGCGAATTTCGCCGGAACGAGCTTTGTCAAACCCCATATGCTCAACAAACTGCAGTTCGGCTCCGAATTGATGACGATCGTCGCCGATCGCGCGCAGCCCGGCGCACTCGCCACGATCGGGTTCGACGACGACGGCGCCGCCGCGGAAGCCGCCGAGTTCGCCATCGTCGAGAAGGGCGTGTTCAGGAATTTCCAGATGGCGCTTGGACAGGCGCATCTCATCGGCCTGTCGCATTCGAACGGCTGCGCCTATGCGGACAGTCCGACGACGTTTCCCATTCAGCGCATGCCGAATATCTCGCTCAAGCCCAATCCTCAGAAATGCTCCTTCAGCGATCTCATCAGCGATGTCGAGAACGGCATTTATGTCGTCGGCGCCGGCAGCTGGAGCATCGATCAGCAGCGCGACAACTTCCAGTTCGGCGGACAGCTCTTCTATGAGATCAGGAACGGCCAGCTCGGCGAACTGCTGCGCGACGGCGCCTATCAGGGCCGCACCACGCAATTTTGGAACTCTCTCGCAGGGCTATGCGACGCGAGCGCCTATCATCTCGACGGCACCTTCACTTGCGGCAAGGCCGAGCCGGTGCAGGTGGCGCCGGTCTCGCATGGCAGCCCCCCGGCGCTCTTTCACAACGTGCGCGTATTGAACACGAGCGACGACGCATAGCGCATGTTTCTTTCTTCAGACGACGCAAAGTCGATCGCCGACAAGGCGCTCACGCGGTCCAAGGCCGACGCCTGCGCCGTGCACATCCAAGGCGGCTTGGATCAAAGTCTGCGCTTCGCGCGCGGCGGCGCGACGACCAATCTCGCGACCGCCGAAGCCACTCTGCGCATCTCGTCACATATTGGCGGGCGCATCGGCTCTTGCAGCATCTCGCGTTTCGACGACGCGGCGCTGGCCGGCGCCGTGGCGCGCTCGGAAGAGATCGCGCGGATGTTGCCCATCGACCCGGATTATGTCGCGCCGCTCGGCCCGCAGAATTACGGTTTCTCCGGCCGCTATGACGACGCGACCGCCAATCTGCGCCTCGACGCCCTCGCCGACGCGGCGGCGCGCGTCATCGAGGAAGGCGCGCGCATCGGCGTCGACACCTTCGGCTGCGCGACGACAGCACGGCGATTCGACGCATATGCGACGAGCGCCGGCCTTTTCGCCTATGAGCGGCGCAGCGAAATCGATCTTTCCGCCACGGCGCGCAACCGCGCCGACGCTTGGTCGGGCTGGGCCGGCGCGCATCAATTCTTCGCCGATCGTCTCAATGCGGAAGCGATCGCGCGCGTCGCCTGCGCCAAGGGCGCTCATGACGTAACGCCGGTTGATCTCGAACCCGGCGCCTATACCGTCGTTCTCGAGCCGGAGGCGACGACCGAGCTCGCTTTTTGGCTCATCAGAACAATGGAGGCGCGCGCCGCCGACGAGGGGAGAAGCTTCTTCGCGCGTCCTGGCGGCGGCGCGCTTTTGGGCGAGAAGCTCTTTGACGAAAAGCTGACGATCCGCGTCGATCCGGCCGATCCGCTGGCGCCCGAAGCCGCCGTCGGCTACGAGGGCGTGCCGCATCGCGCCCGCGCGTTTGTGGAGAACGGCGTTGTGACGACGCTCTATCGTTCGCGCGCCTGGGCGCAAAAGACCGAATCCGAACCAATCCCCTTCGCGCAGAATTTCGTAATGTCCGGCGGCGACGTTCCACTGGACGACATGGTCCGCTCGGTGCGGCGCGGCGTCCTGGTGACGAGGTTTTGGTACACCAATATCGTCGATCGGAAGAGCCTGCTGCTAACCGGCCTCACCCGCGACGGCAATTTCCTTATCGAGAACGGCCGGATCGTCGCGCCCATGCGCAACATGCGCTTCAATCAGCGATTGGGCGAGCTGTTCAGCAATATCAAAGCGCTCGGTCCCACCCGTCGGACCTGGCGCGCGGCCGGCGAAGGCGGCGCGCCGGCGGCGCCGGCGATGCTCGTCGAAGGCTTCAATTTCTCGTCGAAGTCGAGCGGGATATAGAGCCCGCGCGCGTTCATGTATGATCGCGCGTACGAAGGAGCGCTTGGTCATACGGAATCGCAAATCGCTGCGTTTACATTACTGTCATTCCCGACAGGCCGAAGGCCTGATCGGGAATCCAGGCTTCTTCAAAACGCCAGGCTTGCTCTGGATTCCCGATCGCTTCGCCCCAGCGAAGCGTCGGGAATGACACTCAAGCAACCCGCCGGAGCCGAACCATGCGCCTTGTCGCCTTGCTCATCGCTCTCCTCATCGCGGCGCCCGCCCTCGCGCTCGACAAGGTGCGCTTCGCCACCAATTGGCGGGCGCAAGCCGAGCACGGCGGCTTCTATCAGGCTATCGCCGACGGCACGTATGCGCGCTACGGACTCGACGTGACCCTTTTGCAAGGCGGTCCGCAGCTCAACGCGCGGCTGCTGCTCGCCGCAGGCCGGGTCGACTTCGCGATGGGCGCAAACACCATCCAGATGTTCGAATCCGTGCAGCAGAACGTGCCGGTCGTCACCGTCGCCAGCATGTTTCAGGTCGATCCGGTGATTTTCATGTCGCATCCTGCCGTCGGCCTCGATCGTTTCGAAGATCTGCCCAAGGCGACGGCCTTCATCGCCAGCGACATGCGCGCTTCCGTCTGGCAATGGCTGAAGCAGGCCTATGGGTTCAAGGACCAAAACGCCAAGCCTTATAATTTCAACTCGGCGCCATTCCTTGCCGACAAGACGTCGATTCAGGAGGGAATTCTCACCTCGGAGCCCTACGCGATCGAGCGTGCGGGCGGTTTCACGCCCAACGTCTTTCTTTTGCACGACTACGGCTATGACGGCTATTCGACCACGATCGAGTCGCGCGCCGACACGATCGCCAAAACTCCCGACCTCGTGCAGCGCTTCGTCGACGCCTCGATCGTCGGCTGGTACAATTATCTCTACGGCGACAACGCTCAAGCCAATGCGATGATCAAGCGCGACAATCCGGAGATGACGGACGGTCAGATCGTCTATTCCCTCGCCAAAATGAAGGAGCGTGGGATCGTCGATTCCGGCGACGCGCTGACCTATGGCGTCGGCGTCATCACCGATGCGCGGATGAAGAGCTTTTTCGATAAAATGGCGAAGGCCGGCGTGGTTCCCGCCAACATTGATTACACGCGCGGCTACACGCTGCGTTTTATCGGCAAGAAGGTCGGCATGGAGCTGCGGCCGAAATGACGCCAGGGATCCGACATGAGCGCGCGTGACATCGCGGAGACGCAAGTGGCGGCGCCCGCGCTCGTTTCGTTGCGCGCCGTCGGTAAGACTTTCCCAAGCGGGCTCGTCGCGCTCGCCGACTATGATCTCGACGTGCGCGACGGTGAGATCCTGACGCTGCTCGGGCCATCGGGCTGCGGCAAGTCGACGGTGCTGCGACTCATCGCAGGGCTCGCGAGCCCGACCGCCGGCGCGATCGACTGGAGCGCGCCTCAAGTGAAGGACAATATCGGCGTCGTGTTCCAGGACGCCACCCTGCTGCCCTGGGCGAGCGTCTTCGACAATGTCTTTCTGCCGCTGCGGCTTAAGGGCGTTCCGCGCCAAGCGGCGTCGCCGCGCATCGAAGAGGCGCTCGCGCATGTCGGTCTTCTCAACTTTTCGCGCGCGCTGCCGCGCGAACTCTCCGGCGGGATGCGGATGCGCTGCGCCATCGCCCGCGCCCTGGTGACGCGGCCCGAACTCATGATGATGGACGAACCTTTCGCCGCGCTCGACGAGGTGACGCGCTTCAAGCTCAATGATGATCTGCTCGCGCTCAAACGCCGGTTCGGCGCGACGATCGTCTTCGTCACCCATTCGGTGTTCGAAGCCGCCTATCTCTCGACGCGCATCGTGGTGATGTCGCGGCGCGCCGGCAGACTCATCGACGAGATCGAGATCGACCCGGCGATCCCACGTGACGACGACTACCGGTCGAGCAGGACTTTCGCCGACGTGTGTCGCCGGGCGTCGCAGGCGCTTCGCGTCTCAATCGAAGAGGCGACGCCGTGATCCAGAAACCAAGCGCGATCGCCTGGCGCGACATCGGCGTGCCGCTCGCAGTTCTTCTCGCCGCTTTGGCGCTGTGGGAAGCGCTCGTGCGGTGGAAAAACATCCCGCCCTATATTCTCCCGGCGCCGAGCGTCATCCTCGCCAAGCTAATCGAGGACCGTGAACTCCTGTTCTCGTCGCTATTGGTGACGCTCGGCGTCACTATCGAGGCGCTTATCATCGCCACCGTCTGCGGCGTCGCGCTGGCGCTGCTTATCGCCCAGTCGAAATGGCTGGAGCGCGCGCTGCTGCCCTTCGCCATCACTTTGCAGGTGACGCCGATCATCGCCATCGCGCCATTGCTGCTGGTTTATTTGCAACCCGGCAATGCGGTGCTGGTCTGCGCCTTTCTCGTCGCCTTCTTTCCGATTCTTTCGAATACGTCGCTCGGACTCGCCTCCGTCGACTTCGGCTTGCGCGACCTGTTCGATCTCTATCGCGCCTCGCCGTGGCAGAAGCTGATTTATTTACGCCTGCCGTCGGCGCTGCCGCAATTCCTTGCCGGCTTGCGCATCGGCGGCGGATTGGCGCTCATCGGCGCCATCGTCGCAGAGCTCGCCGCGGGCGCATCTGGTCAGGGAACCGGCCTCGCCTATCGCATCGTCGAGGCGGGCTTTCGTCTCGACATTCCGCGCATGTTTGCGGCGCTCGCGCTCATCTCGCTGAGCGGGCTGGCGATCTACGGCGCGCTCGCCGCGCTCTCTTACGTTCTGCTGCGCGGCTGGCACGAGAGCGCCAGAGATTCAACTGAGCGATGAGACGTTATTTGTTGGTGGCCACGTTGCTCAACACCTCCCAATTTCCGATCTGGTCAGGCTTATTTTCTTTGAGCCATACGAGAAAGCGCTTCCCCTCACGAGAAAGTTTGTGGTCAAGAAGCGAAAGATTGGACAAGGCTCTCACGATTATCTGGACGACCTCATTGTCCTCGATCAGTAATTTCTCATGAGGAGACTCAGCAACGTGTTTCAGCCAATTCCTAGCTTTATTCAGATAGTCATCTGAAATTTCCTTCGCCGAAATATCGAATTCCATCGCCAGGTCGCGCGACAGCGTTTTATGTGCGCTAGGCTGCACCAGCTTGCCAAGGATTTCTTCGGCCGCTCCCGCTAGCGTGATCGACGGCGCATAGGCCCGATGATCAATCAACAGGCGAATAGCCCAGTCGAGCTGGTCAACAGCAGCTTCGATCTGATTGATCTCAATTTCGTTGGTCAAGTCGCTATAAACCCTGCCTATTGCTCGGCGATTCCGCTGATTTCGTCGAGATGATAGACGTCGTCGCGAAAATGCACGAGGCCGTCCGCCGACGCCCAGCCGGTCATATAGACCCACGCCACCGGCACATGCTGCGTCAGCCGCACCTCCTCGCGTTCGCCCGACGCGATTTTCGCGTTGATCTCATCCTTGCTCATCAGCGGGCCGGATTCGCCGTCGAGCAGCCAGGCCGCGAGATCGACGACGCCCTGCACGCGCACGCAGCCATGCGAGAGGAAACGATAGTCATTGGCGAAGAGATTCCGCGACGGCGTGTCATGCATGTAGACGGAATGGGAATTGGGCATCGAAATGCGGATCGAGCCCAGCGAATTGTCCGCGCCGGAATCCTGCCGCAGCGTGTATTGGGCGGCGCGCTCGCTCGCCCAGTTGATCGAGCGCGGATCGACCTCCTCGCCATGGCCGTTCAGCACGCGAATATGCGAGCGCTGCAGATAGGTCGGATCCTTCAGCATCTTCGGCGCGATCTCGTTCTTGATGATCGAAACCGGAACGGTCCATGTCGGATTGATGTTGACCGCGACGACCTTCGCCTGCAGCTCCGGCGAATGGTGCTCGGGATCGCCGACGATCGCGGCGTAGCGGCGCGCGACGCGATCGTCTTCCACCGCATCGACCGCCGTCGACGGAATGTTGACGACGATGTAGCGCGGACCAAAGGCGAAATCGAACGCGGTGAGCCGTTGTGCGGTGGACTCGAGCTGATGGAAGCGGGTCTCCGCCGGAACGTCGAGTTCGCGTAGCGTCGCGCCCGCGACGACGCCCGTCTGTTTCAGCCCGAGGCGAAACTGAAAGCGCTTCACCGCCGCGGTGAGATCGGCGTCCCACTTTTCTTTCGCCGTGTCGACGAGTCTGTCGTCTTCGGCCGCGAGGCGCCGGCGCAGCGTCGACACCGCGGCTCCCTTCGCGCCAGGCCGAAGCGGGACGCCCACTCTCGGCCATCCGCCCCGATCGACGATCTGCCGATAGCGATCCGCCGCTTTCGAGGTGGTGAAAAATGTCTGAGGCTGCAATGCGGGCGTCGGATCATCGGATAGCGCGGTTTCGCGCGGCGGCGCAGGTTTTGGCTTTGGCTTTTTTACGGCGGTCTGAGCGGGCGCTGGCGTTGTCGCTTGCGGCGCGGCGGGCGCGGCGCTGACAGGCGGCGCAGATGTCACGGGCGCAGACGTCACGGGCGCAGGTTCGGGCGGCGCCGCGGGCGCCGGCGGCGCTACGGGCGTCGGCGCCGTCTGCGCGGGCGCCGGCGGCGATTCGGGCGTCGCGGTTTCAGCGCGAAGCGGCGCGCCTGTCGCGAGCATCGACATGAGCGCCCCAATCAGGAAGCCAATACGAGAAGCGGAAGGAGTTTTGTTCATTTTCATGCCATGTCGGCGCGTGCATCGCGCACAGCGGCGGCGCGCCGCCGCCCGTTGTGAATCACGCGCGCCTATGCTCTAATTTCATCGCATATTCTATTGTTTTGGGGGAGCCATGATTGCAAACAAAGCACTGCGCACGCCATTGCGTGCGCACATCGCCGCCGCTGCGCTGCTCGCACTCGCCGCGGCAAATCCTGCGTCAGCCGAAGTGAAATACGCCGATCAGGGGGCCCATTGGGCGCCGGCGGACCGCGACGACTTCTATAGTCTCGACCAGGGCGCGCGAATCATGCCGCTCAACTGGTTTAAAGCGCTGAGACATTCTGACGGCAAACATTTCCTCGATGATCAGCTGACTCGCTACGGCTATCTGCCCAATCCAAACAGCCCGACTCCCGGACTGCCGGTGGGCTTTCTCGCCGCCTCCGAAGAGGGCGCACAATTCTTCAGCATGACATGTTCCGCCTGCCATACGCGTCAGATCGACGTCAACGGCGTCTCCTGGCGGATCGATGGGGGGCCGGCGCTCAGCGACTTTCAAAGCCTTCTCGCCGACATCGACACGGCATTCCAAAAAATTCTCGCCGACGAGGTCGCCTTCGACGAATTCGCCAAAGAGGCGCTTGGCGGCGACCCCAACGAACGCGCGCTCAGGAAACTGCGAAAGGAGGTCGAGGTCTGGTTCCAGCCCTACGACGTTCTGATGCGCAAATCGCTTCCCAAGCCTGGTTGGGGCGTCGCGCGCGCCGACGCGGTATCGATGATCTTCAACCGAGTGGCCGGACTGGACATCGGAACGAGCTCGTCGCGGATCATCGAGCAGAACATCGCACTGGCCGACGCGCCGGTGCGTTACCCGTTCCTGTGGAACGCGCCCATTCAGGATTGGACGCAGTGGCCGGGATTCGCCCGCAACGGCGACGACATTCTTGGTCTGGCGAGGAACGTCGGCGAAGTCTACGGGGTCTTCGGCATCTACCGTCCGACGCCTCTCACGCTCGCATTGCCGCAACTCGTCAAATTCAATTCTTCCCGGCTCCCCAAACTCATCAACTTCCTCAATGATTCCTCGCTGAATTATCCGGGCCTCATGCGTCTTGAAAATTTGATCCAGCAGATCGGCCAGCCGAAATGGCCGTGGAGTCTCGATCCGAAACTCGTCGCGCAAGGCGAGGAAATTTTCAATCGCGATCCCAAGCAGGGCGGCTGCGCGACAGGTTGTCACGAAGTCGCGAAAGGAACGCCACGTCTTTGCAATCTCAACACGTGGAAAACGCCGCTTCAGGATGTCGGTACGGACGTGCGCGAATACAACGTGCTCGGACGCGAGGCGGACACCGGCGTGCTCAATGGCGCAGCGATCCCCTTTGTCCCCGGGATCGACACGCCGCTAAAACCGAAAGACAAGATCATCAGCATTCTCGGCCTCTCGGTGATTGGATCAATCCTCGAAGCGCCGCTCCATTTCGGCCTCGACGTGTTCAAGCCGATCGTTGAAGAGTGCATTCCGGAGTCTCGACAAGCCAGGACGGAGACGGCCGCCAGTCTCATTACCGCCAAGTTCTCGGCGGACCTGCAAAATCTCTACAAGAAGCCCAGCGCGCAACCAGCCCCGGTCTTTGAAGCGCGGGTGATGCGCGGCATCTGGGCGGCGGCGCCTTATCTGCACAATGGCTCTGTGCCGACGCTCGCCGATCTCTTGAAGAAGCCCGCCGACCGCCCGGCCTCTTTCAAGGTCGGCCCAGCCTATGACATTGAGAACGTCGGTTTGGCGAGGGAGCAAGGCGCATTCAACTCGACCTACAACGCCGACGATTGCTCGAAACGCGATTCCGGCAACAGCCGCTGCGGCCACGACTTCGGAACCTCGCTTTCGGATCCCGACAAGAAGGCGCTTCTCGAATATTTGAAGAGCCTCTAGCGCAATGACCGCGCGACGATCGTAGCATGAAGACGAGGGGGACGCGCGTCCCCCTTGCCTTTTCTCGCGCCGCCCCGCATACCGCGCCGCAACGCGCAATCGAAAAACCGGGACGGATATGGGGTTCAAATGTGGCATCGTCGGCCTGCCCAACGTCGGCAAGTCGACCCTTTTCAACGCCCTCACGCAGACCGCCGCGGCGCAGGCCGCGAACTATCCCTTCTGCACGATCGAGCCCAATGTCGGCGAAGTCGCCGTTCCCGATCCGAGGCTTGAGGAACTGGCCAGGATCGCCGGGTCGAAAGAAATCATTCCGACGCGCCTGACCTTCGTCGACATCGCCGGCCTCGTGCGCGGCGCCTCCAAGGGCGAAGGGCTCGGCAATCAGTTTCTCGCCAATATCCGCGAATGCGACGCCATCGCCCATGTCGTGCGCTGTTTCGAAGACGGCGACGTGACCCATGTCGAAGGCGGCGTCGATCCGATCCGCGACGTCGAGACGATCGAGACCGAGCTGATGCTCGCTGATCTCGACAGCCTCGAAAAGCGCGTCGTCGCCATGGAGAAGAAAGCCAAAGGCGGCGACAAGGAGGCGAAGGAACTCGCCGACCTGATGAACCGCTGCCTTGTCCTGCTGCGCGAGGGCAAGCCCGCGCGTCTCGCCAAGGTCAGCGCGGAGGAGCGCATCGCCTTCGCGGGTCTCGGGCTGCTCTCGTCGAAGCCCGTTCTTTACGTCTGCAACGTCGAAGAGGCGTCGGCGTCCGAAGGCAACGCCCAATCAGCGAAAGTCGCTGTGCGCGCCGCCGAGGAAGGCGCGGCCGCGGTGGTCGTCTCCGCAAAGATCGAAAGCGAGATCGCCGTGCTGCCGGCCGCCGAGCAGAAGGATTATTTGGAGGCGGTCGGCCTCGTCGAGCCCGGGCTTAATCGCGTCATCCGCGCCGGCTACGACCTCCTGCATCTCATCACCTATTTCACCGTCGGCCCGAAGGAGGCGCGCGCCTGGACCATCGAGAAAGGCGTGCGCGCGCCGGCGGCGGCAGGCGTGATCCATACCGATTTCGAGAAGGGCTTCATTCGCGCCGAGACGATCGCCTATGGCGATTACATTTCAAACAAGGGCGAGGCGGGGGCGCGCGACGCGGGGCGCTTAAGGCTGGAAGGCAAGGAATATGTTGTCGCCGACGGCGACGTGATGCATTTCCGGTTTAATACGTAATCTGCGGCGACTCCCCTCTCCCGCATGCGGGAGAGGGTGGCCCGGCCAAAGGGCGTCTGTAAAGACGCCCGTCGCTAACGACGGGCTTTTGGCCGGGTCGGGTGAGGGCGTCGCAATTTCCTGAACGCCGTTGCCCTCATCCGTCGCGCCTTCGCGCGACACCTTCTCCCGCTTGCGGGAGAAGGAGAAACTCAGCATTACGCTAACCAGCCTCACCCCTTCGACAGATTATCGATCCGCTTGTTCAGCTCGTCGAGCTGGCGCTTCAGGTCGGCGACGTCGCCGCCTTCCTTGCGAACGCCGCCAGTCTCCTGCTCGTCGAGCGACGGCGCGGTGGTCATCATGCCTTCCGTCGGCACGCCGAAGGGATTGAACATGGTCAGCGCCTGACGGAACACGGCCATGTTCTTGCGCGCCTGCTCTTCGAGCGATTGGAACGCCGCCCGTGTCGGCTCGGCGAACGGCGCGCCCCCGACGCCGAGCGCCGAGGTGAACTGATCCCGGAATCTTTGCTGTTCCTTCGTCAGCTTGTCGATCGAGAATTCGAGATAGCTCGGCACCAGCATCTGCATCGAGTCGCCGTAGAAGCGGATGAGCTGGCGCAGGAAGGCGATCGGCAGCAGGCTCTGGCCTTCCTTGCCCTCCTGCTCGAAGATGATCTGGGCCAGAACCGGGCGGGTGATGTCGTCGCCGGTTTTTGCATCGCACACGACGAAATCCTCGCCGCGCTTCACCATCCCGGCAAGGTCCTCCAGCGTCACATAGGTGCTCGTTCCGGTGTCATAGAGCCGACGATTGGCGTATTTCTTGATCGTTGTGGGTTTTTTCTCAGTCGCCATACGCCTGACATGCTCCCCTCGCCCCACGGCCGCCACCCGCCTAAAAACAGCCGTCTAGCGTTGGACGATACGCGCAAATTGGCGCCTGCGGCAATATTTTCATGCCGAAAGCCTTTCGCTACCGCTCGATTCCGTGCAAAACGGGCCGCGCTTGCCCACCGCAAGCGCGAAAGGGACCAACACTTCGCCCCCTGGCCGGCTAAGGCGGTCGGGCGGTTGGACTATTTTTTAAGGAGATCGACAGATGACCGATATCGTGATCGTTTCCGCGGCGCGCACCGCCGTCGGATCGTTCAACGGAGCCTTTGGAGCGGTTCCGGCCCACGAGCTCGGCGCCGTCGCCATCAAGGCCGCTCTCGAGCGCGCCAACGTCCAGCCCAGTGAAGTGAACGAGGTCATTCTCGGGCAGGTGCTCGACTCCGCGCAGGGCCAGAATCCGGCGCGTCAGGCGGCGATCAAGGCCGGCGTTCCGGACATCGCCACGGCCTTCGGGATCAATCAGGTCTGCGGCTCCGGGCTGCGCGCCGTGGCGCTCGCGGCCCAGCAGATCCAGGCGGGCGACGCCAGCATCATCGTCGCCGGCGGTCAGGAGTCGATGTCGCTCGCGCCGCATGCGTCGCAGCTGCGCACGGGCACCAAAATGGGCGACGTCAAATTCGTCGACACCATGATCATCGACGGGCTCACCGACGCCTTCAACAATTATCACATGGGCGTCACCGCCGAGAACGTCGCCCGGCAGTGGCAGATCACCCGCGAGCAGCAGGACGAATTCGCGGTCAAGTCGCAGAACAAGGCCGAGGCCGCGCAGAAGGCCGGCAAGTTCAAGGACGAAATCATCCCCTATACGATCTCGACCAAGAAGGGCGACGTCGTCGTCGACGCCGACGAATATATCAAGCATGGCGTGACCATGGACGGCGTCGGCAAGCTGCGCCCGGCCTTCGCCAAGGACGGCACGGTGACGGCGGCGAACGCCTCGGGCCTCAACGACGGCGCCGCGGCGCTCATCGTGATGAGCGCCGATGAGGCCAAGAAGCGCGGCCTGACTCCGCTGGCGCGCATCGCCTCCTGGGCGACCGCCGGCGTCGACCCGTCATTGATGGGCTCCGGGCCGATCCCCGCGTCGCGCAAAGCGCTGGAGAAGGCCGGCTGGAAAGTCGCCGACCTCGATCTCATCGAGGCGAACGAAGCCTTCGCGGCGCAGGCGCTCGCGGTCAATAAGGACATGGGCTGGGATCCGGCGATCGTGAACGTCAACGGCGGCGCGATCGCCATCGGCCATCCGATCGGCGCCTCCGGCGCGCGCGTGCTCACCACGCTCCTGCACGAGATGGCGCGTCGCGGCTCCAAGAAGGGCCTCGCGACGCTCTGCATCGGCGGCGGCATGGGCATCGCGCTGACGGTGGAGCGGTAATCCGAGGCAGTCGGCGATAGGCGATCGGCAGTCGGGTTGCGATACTCTCCGACTGCCTGCTCACAACTGCCGACCGCCGTTTCAAACGATCAACAAATTCTGGAGGAGACTCTTTAAATGGCAAGAACTGCAGTTGTGACAGGCGGCACGCGCGGCATCGGCGAAGCGATTTCCAAGGCGCTGAAGGCGGCGGGCTACACTGTCGCGGCGACTTACGCCGGCAATGACGAAGCCGCCAATAAGTTCAAGGCTGAGACGGGCATTCCGGTCTTTAAGTTCGACGTGTCCGACTACGACGCCTGCGCCGCCGGAATCGCGCAGATCGAGAAAGAGATCGGCCCGGTCGACATTCTCGTCAACAACGCCGGCATCACCAAGGACCGTCTGTTCCACAAGATGGAGCTTGCCCAGTGGCAGGCGGTGATCAACACCAATCTGAACTCGCTGTTCAACGTCACGCGCCCGGTCATCAACGGCATGCGCGATCGCGGCTTCGGCCGCATCATCGTCATCTCGTCGATCAACGGCCAGAAGGGCCAGGCCGGCCAGACCAACTATTCCGCCTCCAAGGCCGGCGACATCGGCTTCGTGAAGGCGCTGGCTCAGGAGAGCGCATCGAAGGGCATCACCGTCAACGCCATCGCGCCGGGCTATATCGCGACCGAGATGGTGAAGGCCGTTCCGCAGGACGTGCTCGACAAGCACATCATTCCCTATATCGCCGTCGGCCGCCTCGGCGAGCCCGAAGAGATCGCGCGCGCCGTCGTATTCCTCGCCGCCGATGACGCCGGCTTCATCACCGGCTCGACGCTGACGATCAACGGCGGCCAGTATCTGCACTAGATCACGCTGCATTTGGGCGGAATCGCCCAAATGCAGATAACGTGATCGATTCCCATAGTTTAGAGCGCGCTCTACGCGAAAAACCGGTTCCCACTTTTTCGCAGCGCGCTCTAAGCGGATGGTCTGTGCGGGCCAGAGAATAGGCCGGTCTTCGCGCCGGCCATTTTTCTGGCCTATGAGGCGAAGCGCTATTCCGCGCGTAGCGAGATGGCCATGAGCGTAGAGGACGATCGACTTCGACCGACGCGTCTCGCGCCCGAGCTGCGATTGAGCGAGATTGTCTCGCCGGTCGGCGGCCTTCGGCCTTTGTCCGCGAGCTCCGCGCCGCAGCGAGCGGCCAACTCAATAAAATTTATCTCTCAGCGCAGCGGATATGTCGCGCTGATTCTAAACGCCGCCTTTTTTGCCTACATTTCCTACTGGCTCTATCAGAACATCGAGTTCGCCGATCTGTCGCAGGAGCTGAAGCAGATCCCCTTAAGCGCGGTTCTGATCGCAATGACGATGAATGTGTTCGTCTTGCTGTTCTATGGATCGCGCCTGTCGACGCTGCTTGGCGGCGGACTTTCGTCCGGTTTTCTGATCGCCACGATGGGATTCACCTTCAACAGTTTAATTCCGTTCCGGGCTGGCGAAGGCGTGAAAATCTATTTTGGACATTCCTATTTTAATTATGCGATCGGCGGCATCAGCGCCGCAGTCCTGCTGGAAAAACTCTACGACGTTACCGCGATCGTCCTTTTGTCGTTGCTCATCCTTGCGAACTCCGATTCCCGCATCATCGATCCGCGCCTGTTGACCGCAGCCGCCGCGATCCTTTCAATTGTTTTTTGCTGCATGTTCGTCTTCCGGCGAAAAGCCGTCGTCTGGCGCCTTCCGGATTGGCGCATCGTAAACGCCTTGCGGCTGGACGCTTTTTTCAAACAGGCAGGCGGATTGGTCGCCCATCATCGCGCGGCGAGAACGGCTTTCTTCACGGCCTCGATATGGATGACCAATGTCTGCCTGGTCTATGTCGCCTTCAGAACGCTGCTGCCTGAAATCGATTTCACCCTCATCCACGCGATTACATTATTGATGATCGGCGCGCTCGCGGTCGCCGTTCCCGCAAGCCCCGCCGGCCTGGGGCTGTTTGAGGCCGGCATCGTCGCCTATCTCGTCAACGGCTACGGCCTCCAGAAGGAACGCGCCATTTCCGCGGCCTTGGCCTATCACTTCTCGATCACCGCGCCCCACACGCTGATCATCGTCGGTTTTCTTGGAATTGCATGTTTCAGATGGTTGAAAGAACGCTTGCGGCCTGAGGGCGCCGCGCAAGATTCCGCTTCGACGCTCAGCTGAAGGAATTTCCCGCGTGCGCCGCCGCACGGCATGCGGGCGGCGCCTCTTCTACAACGCGCTCATCGAGACATCGAACATCGAGCGCAAGACAATGAACCGCCGCACTTCCAAGATCGCCCAATTCGTTTTCGCCGCCGCCATCATCGGCGCCGCCTCGGCGCCGCAGGCCGCCGCCGCCCGCGAATTCGTTCATTATCACTCCGAGCTCGATCCCGGCTCCATCGTCGTCAGCGAGCACGAGCGCAAGCTCTATCTCATCGTCGATCAGGACGACGCTATCGCCTACAAGGTGGCGGTGCCGAAGGCGGGCAAGGAATGGAGCGGCGTCGTGCAGATCAACGCCAAATTCGTCGCGCCCGATTGGACGCCGCCGGAAGATGTGAAGCACGATCATCCGGAACTGCCGGAGGTGATCCCCGGCGGCGCGTCGAATAACCCGATGGGCGCCCGCGCCATGACGCTCAGCGAGGGTCAGGTCGCGATCCACGGCACCACGCAAAAGATGCGCAAGTCGATCGGCTCCGCCGCTTCCTATGGCTGCATCCGCATGCTCAACGAGGACGTCGTCGATCTCTACGACCGCGTCGCGGTGGGCGCCACCGTGGTGGTGGAGCCGTAACTTGATTTCTCTCCTCGCCGACGGAAACAACGCTCCTTAGCGCTTCTGTATCTCATCGAAGATGCCGCCGTCGGCGAAGAATTTCTTCTGCGCTGCTGGCCAGCCGCCAAACTGCTTATCAATGGTGACAAGTTTGATTTTGGCGAAGCGTTTAAGATCTTCTTTCGAAGCGTATTGGGGAGAAGCCGGACGATAGCCGAATTTGGCGATCAGCGCCTGCGCCTTCGGCTTGAACAGGCTATCAAGATAGGCCTCGGCGAGCTTGCGCGTGCCTTTCGCGTCAACGTTTCCGTCGACGATCGAGACGGCGGGCTCGGCGAGTATCGAAATCGACGGCGTGACGATCTCAAATTTGTCCGCGCCAAATTCTTGCAGCGTCAAGAACGCTTCGTTTTCCCAAGTGATCAGCGCATCGCCGATGCCGCGCTGGGCGAATGTCGTCGTCGAGCCGCGCGCGCCGGAGTCGAGCACCGGGGCGTTGGCGTAAATCGCCTTGACCAATTCTTGCGTCTTCGCCTCGTCGCCGTTGAATTTGGCGAGGCCATACGCCCAGGCCGCAAGAAAATTCCATCTCGCGCCCCCGCCTGTTTTCGGGTTGGGCGTCACCACTGCGACGCCGGGTTTTGCAAGATCGCCCCAATCCCGGATCGCCTTTGGATTTCCCTTACGCACAAGCAGCACGATCGTCGACGTATAGGGAGAAGAATTGTTCGGCAGGCGCTTCTGCCAATCGGCGGGAATTTTACCGCTTCTCGCGGCGATTTGGTCGATGTCGTTGGCCAACGCCAATGTCACGACGTCGGCGGCGAGGCCGTCGATGACCGCCCTCGCCTGAGCGCCAGACCCGCCATGCGACGTTTTGATCTCGACTTCTCCGGCGCCGCTGGCTTTCCAGTCGGCCACAAAGGCTTCGTTAACCGCCTTATAGAGTTCGCGCGTAGGATCATAGGAGACGTTCAGCAGCGTCTGACCGGCCAAGGCTGGCGACAGAAACAGACCGATAACGAGAGAACCCAGGCCTGCGGCCGCGAACTTTCCTGGCATTTGCGAGTCTCTCCATTATCCTTGGTTAGTCTACCGTATTAGTAGCCTAATAGCCCATCGATGCGTGGAGAGCAAATTGTCCCGCAGGACAGCCGGAGCTGTGAGCGATCATTCTTCCGGCAGCGGAATGAACTCCGCGTCGCCCGGCACTGAAGGGAACTTCCCTTCCCGCCAGTCGCGCTTGGCCTGTTCGATCCGCTCCTTGGCGGAAGAGACGAGATTCCACCAGACATAGCGGCGTCCGTCGACCGGCGCGCCGCCAAGCAGCATCATCCGCGCATCGGAAAGCGCGCGGATCGTGATCGCGGCGCCGGGGCTGAAGATCAGCAGTTGCGGCTCATCGAAACGTTCGCCGGCGATCTCAATGGCGCCCTCGACGAGATAAAGCGCGCGCTGCTCATAATCGGCGTCGAGCGGCGCGGAGGCGCCGGCCGAGAGACGCAGCTCGACATAGAACCAATCCGACAGGGTCTCCACGGGCGATGTCGCCCCGAACGCCGCGCCGGCGATGACGCGCGCGAACACGCCTTGATCCTCGACGATGGGAAGAACGTTCGCGCTAAAATGCTGGAAGCTCGGCTCGGTTTCTTCTTGCGCCAGCGGCAAGGCCAGCCAGCTTTGCACGCCGAGCATCTGTTGACCCGCCGCGCGCGGTCCCGGCGGCGTGCGCTCGGAATGAACGATGCCGCGCCCGGCGGTCATCAAATTCATCGCGCCAGGCGCGATCTCCTGCACATTCGCCAAACTGTCGCGATGCAGAATGCGACCGTCGAAAAGATAGGTGACGGTCGCAAGCCCGATATGGGGATGCGGACGCACGTCTATCCCCTGTCCCGGCGCGAATTGAACCGGGCCGAAATGATCGTAAAAGATGAACGGCCCGACCATCTGGCGCCTGTCGTCGGGCAAGGCGCGCCTGACGCTAAAGCCGCCGAGATCGCGCGCGCGCGGCGCAATCTGCAATTCAATCGTCTTCGCCGCCGTCTCGGCGCCGCCGGGGATGGACATGCTGAGCCTCTCCTCGCGCATAGGGGATGTTGCGCCACTAGCTATGTCCGCCGGTCGACGGATCAAGCGCCCCTATCACGCGCTGCGGCGTTTGCCCTTCATGACGCATCCGACGTTCGCCTGACGCATTTTTTTGCTCTTAACGCAACGCGGCGACGGATTGGCGTCGAGGGTCATCGCCTGCGGCGCGGAGGTCGATGCGCCCTTCAGGCCGCCAGCGCTCGAATAGAGACTGAAGGTCATGGCGAGAGCGGCGGCCACCAGGAATATGAACATTCGCATCTCATCGTCCCCCTGCGAAGAAGGCGTCGATGATCATTCAAAGCGAATTCACTTACTGTGCTCGCGCGCACAGGTGCGCGGCCCGATTGGGGAGACTCACGCAGCGGAGTTAGCCAACGTAAGCGCGCGCTCTTGTATCTGCGATATCAAGTTGCGTGACGACCCCTCTGCGCTCGGTTTCCCAGCGCGACTTTCCGCGCTAGTCGCTCTCAGATATTTGATGTACAGCCACAGGCGTTGGGAACACTCATCCGTCTTTCAGTTCTAAGAAGCCCTAATGACCGAAAATACACGTCCAATATGCGGCATCGTAATGCCAATTTCAGCACTCGACGGCTGCTCGGAACAGCATTGGGTCGAGGTACGAGAAATACTCGAGGTTGCAATTGAGCAGGCAGATTTCGAACCAAACTTGGTAAGCGACGCTCAAGACGTTGGGATAATTCAGAAAAGAATACTTCAAAATCTTTACGATAACCCGATCGTGGTCTGCGACGTTAGCGGCAAAAACCCAAATGTAATGTTCGAACTTGGTTAAGGTTAGCATTCGACAAACCCACGATAATAATTAAAGATGATAAAACAACCTATTCGTTCGATACCTCGCCAATCGAACACCTCGAGTATCCGAGAGATCTAAGATACAATGCCATATTAGAATTTAAAGAGAAACTTTCTGAAAAAATCTCAGCAACACACAAGCGTGCTTCTGATGATCCGGCATATACAACATTTCTCAAGCATTTCGGTGAATTCACCGTCGCAAAAATAAGCAAAAAGGAAATTCCCGGGCAGGAATTTATTATGCAAGAACTAAGTCAAATCAAACAGATGATCTTGCGCGAAAGATCACCTCGTATCACTTCCAGACCAATAAAGTGGAATATAGACCTTTGCATGGAAAATTTGCCATATGAAAAAGTAAAAACGGCGTTTGATTTCCTCGGCAGCCTGAGCAACGTTGACCAAATTCGTGTTCAAGAGCGAGGGACCGACCATAAACACGTCCAGGCAATACTTAAAGGATCAAGCCAGGGAGAGCTTCGAGCGGTCGCGGAATCGCTAAAGAGTCTCGTTGGACCGAAAAGAATTTCGATCAAGACCGAGGAGGGAGAACGTATTTCCGTAAAGTAATACGGGCTCCCTTGGCTCAGCTACCCCGCGTTCGCCTTCGCCGTATGCGCGGCGACGATGTCGCGCGCCTGCTTGCCGACGACTTCCGCGAGATGGTCGAAACGCGCTTGATAAAAGCCCGCGCCCGCGGTCGCGGAGCGCAATTCGACGATGAGATTGTCCATCTCCGCTTCCGGGATCAGAGTTTCGAGCTTGTCCCAGCCTTCCCAACCCTCGCGCGGACCAAAGCCCATGATCTGGCCGCGCCGCGCCGAGACGATGCCGGTGGCGCGCGACATCGCGTCGCTCGGCACGAAAATATCGACCGCAAGCACCGGCTCCAGCAGGATCGGTTCGGCCTTTTCCAGGGCTTCGCTCATGCCGATGCGCGCCGCCGTGCGAAAGGCCATGTCGGAAGAATCGACGGAATGGTACGAGCCGTCGGTCAGCACCGCCTCGACGTCGACCACCGGAAAGCCCAACGGGCCGTGCAGCAAGGCGTCCTGACAGCCGGCGTCGACGGACGAGAAATATTGCCTGGGCACAGAGCCGCCATGCACGCGCTCGCTGAAGGCGAATCCTTCGCCGCGGCCGCGTGGCGCGATCTCCATCACGACGTCGCCGAACTGGCCATGTCCGCCCGACTGCTTCTTGTGGCGGCCGCGGACGGTGACCTTATGGCGGATCGTTTCGCGATAGGCGACCGTCGGCTTTGAGCAGTCGACCGCGACGTTGAAGCGCGAGGCGAGGCGTTCGAGCGCGACGCGCAAATGCATCTCTCCCTGGCCGAAGAGCTTGATCTGCGACAGCTCCTGGTCATGAACGAAAACGAGCGAAGGATCTTCCTCGATGAGCTTCGTCATCGCCGCGGCGAGGCGCATCTCGTCCTTGCGGTCCTTCACATTAAGCGCCAGGGCATGCACCGGATCGGGAGCTTGCGCGCGCGTCTTCTGCAGATCCGCCGCGCCAGCGCGCGCGTCGGCGACGATCGTGTCGCCGGTCTGCGCATGATCAAGACGCCCGAGAGCGACGACGTCTCCGGTCTTCGCCTCCGTCGTCTTGCTCGTCGCCGCGCCCATCAAATGCGACATGCCTGAAATGCGATCCTCCCCCTGCGGCGAAGCGACGGTCTGGCCGTCCGCGAGGGCGCCGCGCAGCACGCGCGCAACCGACATTTTCCCGCCGTGCGGCGTGTGGATCGTGCGGAAGATGCGGGCGAGCGCGGGGCCGCCCTCGCCGACGCCAAGCCGCACGCGGGTCGCTTCGATTCCCGGCGCCTCGTGACGCATCGCTTTCAACAGCCGCGTCACGCCGGCGCCTCGTTCGGCCGAGCCGATGAACAAAGGCACGACCAGTCCGGCGCGCAATTCCTTGGTGAGGTCGTCGAAAACCTGATCGCGCGGCGGCTCGATATCGGAAATCAGCTCCTCCATCAGCGCGTCGTCATAGTCGGCGAGCCGCTCCAGCATCGAGTAGCGGGCTTCCTTCTCGGTCGCGACGTCGCCTCCGGAAATGTCGACGACTTCCGACGGCGCATGTTCGCGATAGACATAGGCGCGCTCCAGCGCGAGATCGATGAAGCCGATCGCGACGCCATTGTTCCAGATCGGAACCTGGCGCAGCAGCAGCGGCGTGCGCGAAGCCTGCTGCAGAATGCTGAGCGCCTCGCGCACATCGATGGTCGCGGCGTCGATCTTGTTCAGGAAAATGAAATGCGGCACGCCGAGCTCTTCGAGCTGGCGCAAAATGAGCTGCAGCGCCGGTATCTTGCGGGGGTCGGCCTCGCAAACAACGACGGCGGCGTCGACCGCCGGCAGGATATTGCGCGAGTCATGGGCGAATTCGACGGAGCCTGGCAGATCGACGAATGTGTAGTGGTCGCCCATATAATCGACCGTCGCGACATTGGCCTCGACGCTCATCTGATGGGCGCGGGCTTCCGGACTGGAGTCGCCGACGCTGGCTCCTGCAGCGACGGGGCCCTGCCGCGGGATCGCGCCGGCGTGGGCCAGAATAGCCTCGAGAAGTGTGGTCTTGCCGCATTGAAAAGGGCCCGCCAGCGCAATCAGCCGGGGGCCCTGGGCTCTCGCCTCGTGAGAATGCGCTCCTTGGGACGACGCTTGGGACAACATCTGGCCCATCACTCCCTCCTTATGGTCGGAGCCTGGTTTCGGCCGGCCCCGTTAGCTCATGGTTTCACCATGCGGCCGCCAGCGCAAGACGCCGTCGCTCGCCCGGCGCTTTCACGCTCGCCGAAAGCGCGATAGAAGGCGCAACCCATACGACAACGGAGCTATTATGCGCCCCAGTAAACGCGCGCCCGACGAGATGCGCCAGGTGAGTTTCGAGCGAGGCGTCGCCCGCTACGCCGAGGGCTCCTGCCTCGTTAAATTCGGCAATACGCAGGTGCTCTGCGCGGCGTCGCTCGAGGACAAGCCGCCGCCGTGGCTGCGCGGCCAGGGCCGAGGCTGGGTCACGGCGGAATATTCCATGCTGCCGCGCGCCACCCACACGCGCACGCGTCGCGAGGCCGCCGCCGGAAGGCTCTCGGGACGCACGCAGGAAATCCAGCGCCTCATCGGCCGCTCGCTGCGCGCCGTCACCAATCTGCCCGCGCTTGGCGAGCGGCAGATCGTCGTCGACTGCGACGTCATCCAGGCGGATGGCGGCACGCGCACGGCGTCGATCACCGGCGCCTGGCTGGCGCTGCATGATTGCCTTGATTGGATGCGTTCGCGCTCCATCGTCAAGGAAAGCCCGCTGCGCGATCATGTCGCCGCCGTGTCCTGCGGCATCTTCAACGCAACCCCGGTGATCGACCTCGATTACGCCGAGGATTCGACCGCGGCGACCGACGCCAATTTCGTTCTCACCGGCTCGGGCGGCCTCGTTGAAATTCAGGCGACAGCCGAAGTCGCGGTGTTTTCCCAAGATGAGCTTTCGGCCATGCTGGCGCTCGCCCAGCAAGGGGTTGCAGACCTCGTCGCTCTGCAGAAAGCGGCGCTCGCGTGAGCGATCTCGGCGCCAGCAGCAAAAAGGCGGCGATGGATTTTGAAAGACGGCGCGGCTCAAGCCGCACGGGAAGCTCGTCCCGCGCCGCGCGCCCAGCATCGATCGCGGGGCGTTTCTTTCAGCACCGCTTACGCCGGCGATGGCGGATTGATCGGCTGAGGATCAGTTTCCAACATCGCATACAGCAAATGGTCGCGCCACTGGCCGTTGATGTTGAGATAAGAGCGCGCATAGCCCTCCTGCTTGAAACCGACGCGCTCCAGCAGACGCTTAGAGGGCTCGTTCGTCGGTAGGCAAGCCGCCTCGATGCGATGGAAGCCGCGCTTCTCGAAAGCATAGGCGCAAGCGGCGCGAGCGGCGCGGGTCATGTGGCCCTTGCCGGCATAGGGTTCGCCCATCCAATAGCCGAGCGTCGCCGCCTGCGACACGCCCCGCCGGACATGACCGAAGGAGAGGCCGCCCATCAGCGCGTCGTCCTCCTCACGGAAGATGAAGAAGGAATAGGCCTCGTCACGGGCCATTTCCTCGGCGTGGCGGCGCACGCGATAGCGAAAGCTCGCCCGTGTGAGATCGTCGATTGGCCAGAGCGGCTCCCAGGGCGTCAGGAAGGAGCGGCTTTTTTCGCGCAGTTCGGCCCACTCCAAGTAATCGCGCATTTCGGACGCGCGCAAATAAAGACCGTCGCCTCTAATCGGCAGGTCGCGTCGCCCGATTACGCTGAAGATCGCCATCGTGCTCCTTGCCAGACCTTGTCAGTTCTTCGCCGCGCGCGCGTGCGATGAAATAAATTCGGCGACTCGCGCGCCATCATTTTCAAGAATCGTGAATCGTTCCGGCGCGTCAAGTCGGGCCGCAATATTTTCAGGCGGCTGCGGACGCAGTCCGATGGCGCGCTCAATGGCGTCTGGAAACTTTGCCGGATGCGCCGTCGAAAGGGCGATGACGGGCGTCGCCGGATCTTTCGCAAGCCGCGCGCGCGCCGCGGTGACGCCGGTCGCCGTATGCGGATCGAGCACATAGCCGGTCTCGCGCCAGGTGCGGCGAATCTCCTCCGTCGTCTCGGCTTCGCCGACGGACTCGGCATCGAATTCGGCGCGAATGGCGGCGAGCGCCGCAGCTGGAATCTCAAAGGCGCCGGATTGATCGAGCGAGGCGAAAGCGGCGCGGACCACCGCCGGATCGCGCCCGCTCGCGTCGAATAACAAGCGCTCGAAATTGGATGAAACCTGAATGTCCATCGACGGCGACTGAGTCGGCGTCACGCCGCGCGGCTCGTAACGCCCGCTTGCAAGCGCGCGCGCAAGAATGTCGTTGGCGTTGGTGGCGACGACCAGTCTCTCGATCGGCAGACCCATCCGCTTGGCGACATAGCCGGCGAGCACGTCGCCGAAATTGCCTGTCGGCACGGCGAAGGAAATATGCCGATGCGGCGCGCCGAGCGCCACGGCGCTCGTGAAATAATAGACGGTCTGCGCGACGACGCGCGCCCAGTTGATCGAATTGACGCCGGCGAGTCCGACGCGCGTGCGAAAGTCGGCGGCGCGAAACAGCCGTTTCAATATCGCTTGCGCGTCGTCGAACGAACCCTGCAGCGCGATCGTATGAACATTGGCGTCGTCGACCGTGGTCATTTGCTTGCGCTGCACGTCGGAGACCCGGCCGTGCGGAAACAGGATGAAGACGTCGACGCGGTCCAGACCCTTGAACGCCTCGATCGCCGCGGCGCCCGTATCGCCGGACGTCGCGCCGACGATGGTGGCGCGCAGATTTCGCTCTTCGAGCACATGATTCATCATGCGCCCGAGGAGCTGCATCGCCAGATCCTTGAAGGCGAGCGTCGGCCCGTGAAAAAGTTCGAGAACGAAGAGATTGTCGGCGATCTGCGTCAGCGGCGCGATCGCGCGGTGACGAAACCCGCTATAGGCGCTCTCTGTCTGCGTCCGCAAAACCTCACGCGAAAACGTCTCGCTGAGATAAGGCGCGATCACTTGCGCCGTCGCTTCGGCATAGGACCGGCCCGCGAGCCCGGCGATCTCGGAAGGCGCGAGACGCGGATAGGCGAGCGGCGTGTAGAGCCCGCCGTCGGTCGCGAGACCGGCGAGCAGCACGTCGTCAAAGCCAAGCTGCGCGGCCTCGCCGCGGGTTGAGAGATAGCGCAACCGTCGATCCATGGATGGAAGAGCGCGCGCCGCTCGCGCGCGTGTCAGTGCGCTTTTCATAGCATATTCGACAGCGCTGCAAGCCCGAGGTGGCTAGATGCGCTCATGTGCAAGAACGCCGCGTGCGTAGATCCCAAAAACGACGAGCAGCGCGAGCGACAGACTGAACCAGGTCACGGCGTAGGAGAAATGATTATTGACGATCGTTGGGACGCCCCCCGCCGGGCGCGGCCAATCCGGCCCCGCCGCAGGAACCGCGTCGAGGACGAGCGCGAAGGGCGCGGCGTCGGCTAAGCCGAGAGCGCCGGCGATCGCCAGCGGATCGCGAGCGTAAAAGACGCCCTTTTCGGGTTGGTCAGCGGGCGTGAAAGGGTTGCGGCGCTCCGGCGCGCGCAGCAGTCCGACGAGCGTCACTTCGCCCGGAGGGGCGGCGCGCACGGCGGCGTCGCCGGCTTTTGAGGCGGGGAGGAATCCCCGATCGACAAGCACGAGGCCGCCGCCCATCAGCGCGAAAGGCGTGATCAGCCAATAGCCCGGCTCTCGGCTCGCGCCCTCCGGCGGCGCGGCGAAGACGAGCGCGTCGCGGCCGCCGATAAAACGACCCGCCGCGCGCACATGCATGAAGTCGTAATCTTCAGCGCGAAGGCTCGCCCATCGGTCAGGTGGCGGAATCGGCTGCGGCGACTGCGTGGAGCGCTGTTCGACGCGCGCGATCAGCGCCTCTTTTTCGCCGAGCCGCCGCACCTGCCAAAACCCCAGACTGACCAGCAGCGCAAAGAGCAGCGTCGTCGCAACCGCCGGCCCCAGAAGCGCGCGGACGGCGGCGTTCACGACTGATGACGGCTTTCTTCAGCCTTGTTGAAATATTGCAGGGCGATCAGCAGGCCCTTCATCGGCCGCAGCAGCCCGACGCAAAGAATGGCCGACAGGGGCACAAGAATCGCGGCATGCACCCAATAGGACGGCTGATATGTCACCTCGACGTACCACAGCACCGCGATCGCGACGAAGCCGACGACGGTCATGACCATGATCGCCGGACCATCGCCCGCGTCGGCAAAGGAGAAATCGAGCCCGCAAACCTCGCATGTCGGCGCAACGGTCAGCAGGCCGCGGATCATGTGGCCCTTGCCGCAGCGCGGACATCTGCCGAGGATTCCGTCGACATAGAGCGAAACGGGCGGATAGACGTGCTCTTGTGACATGTTGGTCCTCCAACGAAAACGGTCACGGGCGCGCCCGTGACCGTCCAATGTTCAGACTGGCGTCGGCGCGCCTATTCCATTGTCCCGCCCCAGTTCCCCCACACGTAAATGCAGGCGAACAGAAACAGCCAGACGACGTCGACGAAGTGCCAGTACCAGGCGGCGAATTCGAAGCCCAAATGCTGGTCCGGCGTGAAGGCGCCCCTGAAGACGCGCAGCAGGCACACGATGAGGAAGATCGTGCCGACGATCACGTGGAAACCGTGGAAGCCGGTCGCCATGAAGAAGGTCGAGCCGTAATTCGTCGCCGCCGGCTTCGCCGGGTCGAAGGCGAAGGCGAAGGGCGCGTGGAGATATTCATAGGCCTGGATCGTCGTGAAGAGCAGACCGAGCGCGATCGTCGCGATCAAGCCCTTCTTCAAGACGCCGCGGTTGTTTTCCAGGAGGCCGTGATGGGCCCAGGTCAGAGTCGCGCCGGAGCTGAGCAGAATGAGCGTATTGAGGAGCGGCAGCTTCCAGGGGCTCAGCACTTCCATGCCCTTGGGCGGCCAGACGCCCTGGAACAATTCGGTGCGCATGACCTGCACCGCATCGGCTGGGAAGAGCGCCGAATTGAAGAACGCCCAGAACCAGGCGACGAAGAACATCACCTCCGAGAAGATGAACAGGATCATGCCGTAGCGATGATGCAGCCGCACGACCGGCGAGTGAAATCCGCCGACGCTCGCTTCGTGAATGATGTCGCTCCACCAAGCGTACATCACGAGGAGAATGCCGCCCATGCCGACAAAGAACATGGTGCCGCCGAAGGTCATGCCGCCGATCGGCGCGCCTTTGTGCTGCGCCATCCACATGACCGCGCCGATCGCCGTGATGAGCGCGGCGAACGCGCCCACAATCGGCCACGGACTCGGATCGACCAGATGATAGTCGTGTTCGGGTTTCGCGTGTCCGTCCGCCATCTTGCTCTTCCTTGTCATCGGCCGGCGGTACCGGCCAGTCCCCTAGTTTGCCGCGCGGTCAAGTCGCGCGGCGCCGTCAACCCTTCGGCTTTGCGATCGCCGTCTCGCTGGTCTTCGCCGCAGTGGAATCCTTGATGGCGAAGAACGTGTAGGAAAGCGTGATCTCGCGAACGCCGCGCATGCCTTCTTCACGCTCAAGAGCGGGATCGAGATAGAAAACCACCGGCCATTCCTCGGCCTCGTGCGGTCCGAGCCGCTTCTCCTCGAAGCAGAAGCAGGCGACCTTGACGAAGAAGGCGCCGGCCTGGCCGGGCGTGACATTGTAGGCCGCCTGGCCGCTGGTCTCGCGATCAGAAAGATTGGCGACCTTGTAATAGACGGTTTTCGTCTCGCCGGTGCGCAAGGAGATCTTGGCGACCTCGGGCTCGAAGCGCCACGGAAGATCGCGGACGACGTTGGCGTCGAAGCGCACGGTGAGCACGCGCTCGCCCGGAGACGGCGCGCCGGCGAGATCGGTCCTCGGCGTGCCTCCAAAGCCGGTCGCCGCGCAAAAGGCGCGGTAAAGCGGAGCCGAAGCGAAAGACAGGCCGAGCATCGCCGCCGTGCCCACGACCAGCGCCGCCGCGATCATCTGCGGGCGTTTGCGTGAACGAGGCGCCGGCGCGTTCATCATCAGATCGTCCGGTTGACGACGGCCGCGCCAAACTTCACCAGCGTGACGGCGTAGAACAGCACGGCGAGAAGCGCGATCGTCACGCCGATCGCGATATTGCGCGTCCGACGGCTACGCGCCTGCTCTTCGGTCAACACGACCCCTGGCCGGTCGAATAGACTGGCACGCTCTTTCATCTTGTCTCCTGCATCGATCATTTCGCTCACCATTCGCTTAGCCGCCTAGATCAGCGCGAAAATATGCGCGGTCTGCTCGACGACGAGGACCAGGAACAGCAGGAATAGATAGAGGATGGAGAACAAAAACATCCGGCGGGCGGCCAGACGCGCCGCATCGCCTTCGCGCCGCCTGAAGACCATCGCCGCGCCAGCGACGAGCGCGATCCCGCAGCCTATTGAGACGAGGCCGTAGGCGAGCGAGGCGAAACCCAGCAGCCATGGCGCAACGCCAAGCGGCGCGAGCGCCAGCGCGTAGATGAGGATTTCGAGACGCGTGCGGTCTTCGCCGTGGACATTGGGCAGCATCGGCACGCCGGCGCGGGCGTAGTCCTCGCTTCTCAGCAAGGCGAGCGACCAGAAGTGCGGCGGCGTCCACATGAAGATGATCGCGAAAAGCACGACGCTCGCAAGATTGATCTCGCCTGTCGCGGCGGCATAGCCGACCATCGGCGGAAGCGCGCCGGCGGCCCCGCCGATGACGATGTTCATCGGCGTCCAGCGCTTGAGCAGCATCGTATAGATCACGACATAGAAGAAGATGGTGAAGGCGAGCAGCGCGGCGGCGAACCAGTTCGCGACATAGCCGAGCGTAAAGACCGACAGCGTCGCCAGCACGAGACCAAAGCCAAGCGCCGCCTCGGGATCGAGCCGGCCGGCCGGGATCGGGCGCTTGCGCGTGCGCGTCATGAGCGCGTCGACGTCGGCGTCGTACCACATGTTGAGCGCGCCCGAGGCGCCGGCGCCGACGGCGATCGCCAGGAGCGAAGCAAAGCCGATCAGCGGATGCGGCGGCGTCGGCGCGAGCAACAGGCCGGCGAGCGCGGTGAACACCACAAGCGACATCACGCGCGGCTTGAGAAGCGCGAAATAGTCCGACGGCGACGCGACCGAGATGCGCGGAGCCTGTTCGTCATGCAGATAGGATGCGTCGCTCATGGCGTTTCACTCAAAACCTTGGCCGCCGAGGCGGGCGCTGTGAGCCACGTCATGCTCGCCGGCGCCGGCTTGCAGCGACGGCGCGAGTTCGCTCGCGCCGTCGCGTCGTTTCGTTACCGCGTCGTCCCGGTGATGCGCGGCAGAACCTGGAACTGATGGAACGGCGGCGGCGAAGACAGAGTCCATTCCAGCGTCGTTGCGCCCACGCCCCAAGGATTGGCGCCGGCCAGCCGCTTCTTCATGAAGGCGTCAATGATCGCGTAGAACCAGACGATCAGCGAGAGCGTGACGAAGATCATGCCGGAGGACGACACCAGGTTCCAAAGCGCGTAAGCGTCCGGATAGTCGATGTAGCGGCGCGGCATCCCGCCCAGTCCGAGGAAGTGCTGGGGGAAGAAGACGACATTGACGCCGATGAACAGCAGCCAGAAGTTCGCCTTGGCCAGAGTCTCCGAATACATGTAGCCGGTCATTTTGGGGAACCAGTAATAGAACCCCGCATAGAGCGCGAAGACCGCGCCGAGCGACAGCGTGTAATGGAAGTGCGCGACGACATAGTAGCCCTCGTGGAACTGCTTGTCGGCGCTGGCGTTGGCGAGCACGACGCCGGTGATGCCGCCCATCGTGAACACGAAGATGAAGCCGATCGCCCAGACCATCGGCGCGCGGAACGAGATCGACCCGCCCCACATCGTCGCGATCCAGGAGAAGATCTTGATGCCGGTCGGCACCGCGATCACCATGGTCGCCAGCGTGAAGTAGCGCTGCGCATTGAGCGACATGCCGACCGTATACATGTGGTGCGCCCACACGATGCTGCCGAGCACGCCGATGCTGACCATCGCATAGGCCATGCCGAGATAGCCGAACACCGGCTTTTTCGAGAAGGTGGACACGATCTGGCTGATGATGCCGAAGCCGGGAAGAATGACGATGTAGACTTCCGGATGGCCGAAGAACCACAGCAGATGCTGGAACAGCAGCGGATCGCCGCCGCCCGCCGGATCATAGAACATCGTGCCGAAGTTACGGTCGGTGAGCAGCATCGTCACGCAGCCCGCAAGCACCGGAAGCACGAGCAGCAGCAGGAAGGCGGTCACGAGCATCGACCATACGAACAGCGGCATCTTGTGCAGCGTCATGCCGGGCGCGCGCATGTTGAAGATCGTCGTGATGAAGTTGATCGCGCCAAGGATCGACGAAGCGCCGGCAAGATGCAGCGCCAGGATCACGAAATCCATCGCCGGGCCGGGCGAGCCGGTGTTCGACGACAGCGGCGGATAGAAGGTCCAGCCGCCGCCAAAGCCCTTCATGCCCGGCGCGCCCTCGACAAACATCGAAATGACGGCGAGCACGAGCGAAGCGAAGAGCAGCCAGAATGAAATGTTGTTGAGGCGCGGGAACGCCATGTCCGGCGCGCCGATCATGATCGGCACGAACCAGTTGCCGAAGCCGCCGATGAGGATCGGCATGGCCATGAAGAAGATCATGAGCACGCCATGGACCGTGATGAACACGTTGTAGAGGTTCTTGCCCGCATCCAGCGCCATCGACGGATCGGCGCCCTGGAGCGCTTCCGCAAGACCCGGAAAAATCTGCACGCCGGGATACGCCAGCTCGAGCCGCATGCCGAGCGACAGCAGGAAGCCGATGACGCCGCCAATCGAACCGAGGATGATGTAGAGCGTGCCGATGTCTTTGTGGTTGGTGGAGAAGAGGAAGCGGCGCAAACCCCTCGGATGATCATGCGCCCCGGCCATCGTCGAACTCGCCATCGTCATGTTCCTTAGAAAACTAGTGTGTTCCGTTGCGTCTCGTTTCAGCGGCTATTCAGTGGCTCTCGGCGGCGACCCGCACCCGCGAGTCGGCGCTGGCGAACTTCTGCTTCGCCTGGGCAAGCCACTCATTGTATTTCTCGCGGCTGACCGCGCGGATCACGATCGGCATATAGGCGTGATCCTTGCCGCAGATGAAGAAGCACTGGCCGTAGTAGACGCCTTCCTTCTCGATCTTGAACCATGTCTGATTCAAACGACCGGGGATCGCGTCCATGCGAACGCCGAATGACGGAACGCCGAAAGCGTGGATGACGTCGTTCGACGTGATGTGCACGGCGATGACCTCATTGACCGGCACAACCGCCTCATTGTCGACGGACAGCAGACGAAGATCGCCGGGCTGGAGTTCGGATTCGGGCTTCAGCATCTGATCGAAGCCAAAGCCGCCGCCCTGATCCTCCGGATACTTATAGGACCAATACCACTGGTTGCCGGTCACTTTGATCGTGACGGACGCCTCTGGCACCTCAACCTGCTCCGCCAGCAGTCGCAGCGACGGAACGGAGATGAACAGAAGGATCAGAACCGGAATCAAGGTCCAGATGATTTCGAGCGGCGTATTGTGCGTCAGCTTCGAGGGAATGGGGTTCTTCTGCTCGTTGAAGCGATAGCTCACATAGACCAGCAAGCCCAAAACGAAGAGCGCGATGAACGAAATGATCGGCATCAGCACCATGTTGTAGAATTGCTGAGTGCCCAGGCCGACCGGCGTCACCATGTTCGGCAGGCCGAGGCCGCCCGGGGTGGGCTGCCCTTCAACTTGTGCGAGGGCGAAGCCGGCGAACAAAGTCGCGGGAATCGCCACGGCGGCCGCCAATGCGCCACGTGTGAGCATTCGTCGATTGACGTTAAACATTAAAGCCGCCTTTCGAACCCTTCGCCAGACAGTCATTGTTCTTTTTGTGATTTCCGCGCGCAGCCCGCCCAAAGCCCGCCCCGCTCGGTAGTCGGCCGGTTCAATCACAAACCGTCGGTCCGCGCAATTGTTGCAACGCCAGATTCGACAGACAAATCGTCGCGTCAAAGCGTTTGCCAAACAATGCGGCGCGAACGCCGACGACCTTGACAGTTGAAGTCCATTTGATAGGCAACGACCTGTCGCGCTGGACGGCCCGCGTCGACCGGCCACTTTCCCTGCGTTACGAAATTGAACGGCCACGGCGCCGTCAGCCAGGAGCCATCATGAAGCCCTTGCGCGCTGCGAGAACGCGTCGCCTGTTGCGACATCAGGTCGCGGCGGCGGCCTCATTGCTATTGCTCGGACTCAGCGCCAACGCGAGCCACGCGCAAGGCGGCCCCGCCAAGGCCAAATTCGGCGATTGGGAAATGCGCTGCGAAAAGCCCGCAGGCGCGGCGGCTGAACAATGCGCATTGATTCAGAGCGTGGTCGCCGAGGATAAGAGCAACGTCAACCTCATCGTCATCGTCTTGAAGACAAGCGACGGGAAGAGCCGTCTGCTGCGCGTGATCGCGCCGCTCGGCGTGCTCCTGCCCAACGGGCTCGGCTTGAAAATAGACCAAACCGACGTCGGCCGCGCCGGCTTCGTCAAATGTCTGCCGACGGGCTGCGTCGCCGAGGTGATGATGGACGACAAGCTCATCGATCAGCTGAAGAGCGGCAAGACCGCGACCTTCATCATTCACCAGGTTCCGGAAGAAGGCATAGGACTGCCGCTGACTCTGCAGGGATTCAAGGATGGATTCGCAAAGCTGCCGTAACGAATGCATGAAGCGCCCGGTGGGCAAGCTCTCCAGAAGTGCGCAGAGCCGCCTGGCCATTGCTGTTTCAGCGTCCATCGCGCTTACGCCTGTGGCGGCGGCTTTCGAACTGCCGCGGCTTCGCGTGCCCAGCATCTTCGGCGGCGGCGAACAAAAAGAGGGGCAGCCCGCGCCGCCCGGCGCCACGCCTGATTGTCCCGAAGTCTTCGTCGAAAGCGGCGCGGCCATGCTGCGCTCGCCGCCGGACGCCGATAGCGCCAATGTGCGCTATCAGCTTTCGCTGGGCGAGACGGCGCGCGAATGCGTGGTCGACGGCGATCGTCTGACGATCAGAGTGGGCCTCGAAGGCTCCGCCGTGCTCGGTGCGCTCGGTCAGCCCGGCGCCTTTGGCGCCAATCTGCGGGTGGCGATTCGCCGTCTGAAAGACGATACGCTCGTCGCCTCGAAGACCTATCGCGTCAGCGCCTCAATCCCAAAAGGCGGCACGCGGGGCGAATTTCAAGTCGTCGCCGATCCGTTCACGGTGCCGCTCATGAGCCCCCGCGCCCAGGACGATTACGAAATTCTGGTCGGCTTTCAGGGCGCAGAAAAGCCCGCAGTCGAGAAAAAGCGCAAGGGCGGCTAGAGCAGGTTCCGAAAAAGTTGATCGACTTTTTCGATAAGAACCTGCTCAAGCATTTTGATTGTGAGCCGCCCGGCTCATCAGTGCGCGAGCGACTTCAATTCCTTGATGCCGTCGCCGACGAAATCCTTGCCGGCGCCCGCGCCGGCGGCGAGCGCGCGCTCGGCGATCTTAACCGCGGCGTCGGCGGCGGCGGCGCGCACTTCGGCCGAGGCCTGCGCCTCCGCCTGAGCGATCTTCTGTTCGACCTGCTTGACGCTGCGGTCCATGAATTCGCCGAGGCGACGACGCCCCTCGGCGGCGATCAATTCCGCCTCTTCCTTCGCCTGCGCGACGATGGCCTTGGCTTCGGCTTCCGCTTCCGCCCGCTTCTGTTCGAAGGACGCGAGGAGCGCCTCCGCTTCGTTGCGCAGGCGTTCGGCTTCGGCGAGTTCGCCCTTGATGCGGTTAATGCGCGCATCAATGAAGGCGGCGAACTTCGAATGCGCGCCGACCCAAATCATCACGAGAAGGAAGATCGTGAAGCCGACGGCGACGTAGAATTCCGCGTCGAAATGCATTGAGCCTCTCCTCAGTTCGACGATGTCGCGTGCTTGGCGAGCGCGGCTTGGTCGATTCTGGCTCCGGTGAGCTTCTCGACGATGGAGGCGGCGGCGTCGACGGCGATCTGCTCGACATTGGCCAGCGCCTGAGTCTTTGCGCTCGCGATGCGCTCGTCGGCGGCGCGGATCTTCTCCGCGGCCTGCGATTCGGCGAGTTCGCGCTGCTTTGCGGTCTCAGCGGCGATCTTGTGCTGCGCCTCGCGGCCGATGCCTTGCGCCTCGTCGCGGCGGCGACGAAGATTTTCGTCATTCGCCGCGGCGGCGGCCTGCGCCTTCGACTGCATCTCGCGCGCAGCGCCGAGATCTGAAGCGATCTTGGCGCCCCGGTTCTCGATGATGCCGCCGACGCGCGGAAGTGCGATGCGCGACATCAGCACGTAGAGCAATCCGAAAATGACGACGAGCCAGAAGATCTGCGGCGCGAAATTTTCGGTCTGGAAGGGCGGAAACGCGCCCTCATGATGCGCTTCGCCGGCGCCGACGGTCTCGTGCGTCGTCTGCTCGCCCTCGGCGGCGAAAGCGGAAGAGATGATCGCCATGGACATGATCCAAGTCTCGGACAAAGGCCGCGCGGCGGCCGCGCGGCGCATGAGAAAGCGCGCCCGGCCGCAAGGCCGGACGCGAAACGTCACTGCTTCAGGAAGAGCAGGATTGCGATCAGAAAGGCGAAGATGCCCAGGCCTTCGGCAAGCGCCGCGCCGATGATGGCGTTGGTGAACTGGGAAGCGGCCGCCGACGGGTTGCGCAGCGCGCCGTTGACGAAATTGCCGAAAATGATGCCGACGCCGATCGCCGCAGCGCCGGTGCCGATCGCCGCCAGTCCGGCGCCGACGAGTTGCATTTCTGACATATCTTACTCCTGCTGAATGGGGCGACGTTTATTGTTCGATTTTTATCAGTGGCCCGGGTGAATTGCGTCGTTCAGATAGACGCATGTGAGAACGCTGAAGACGAACGCCTGCAGACAAGCGACGAGCAGCTCGAGCGCATAGAGCGCGACGATCGCCAGGATCGGCACGGGCGCGAGCGCCGCCCAGGCGCCGGCTCCGAGCAGCATCACCACGAAACCGCCGAACACGGCGAGGGTGATGTGGCCGGCGAGGATATTGGCGAAGAGACGGACGGAAAGCGACACCGGCCGCGACAGGAAGGAGATGATCTCGATCGGCACCAGCACGACGAGCACCGGCAGCGGCACGCCATGCGGCACGAAAAGATTGAGGAAGCCGAAGCCGTGGCGATAGAGGCCGTAAACGACAACGAGCGAGATCACCACGATCGCGAAGGCGAAGGTGACGACGATCTGGCTCGTCACCGAATAGGTGTAGGGCACAAGCCCGATCAGATTGGCGATGAGAATGAAGGCGAAGAGCGTGAAGACGAAGGGAAAGAACTTCATCCCTTCCGTCCCGGCGGTCTGACGCACCATGCCGGCGACGAATTCATAGAGCATCTCTGCCATGGCCTGCACGCGGCCCGGCACGATCGCCTTCTTGGAGGTCGCAAGAATCATCAGCGCGACGACGCCAAGCGCGGCGAGCAACATGAACAGCGAGGCGTTGGTGAAGGACGTCTCGACGCCGTTGATCTCGAAGGGCCACAGTCGATGCAGTTCGAACTGCTCGATGGGATTGGACTTTGCGGCTGCTTCTTCCGGATTCATCGCTTTTTCCGGGCGTCGCCGCCCGGCCCCGCTTGGCGCAAGGACGCGCCTTCGTGTTCCCTAGAGCGCCTCCCGATCACAACATGTGATCGATAGGAATCGCTCAAAATCAAAACGTTGGAGCAGGTTCCCATCGAAAAAGCCTGTCGCCTTTTCGGAACCTGCTCTACTCCTCACTCCTCGCCCGGCGCTTTCGGCTTCGCCACGCGATAGACATTCCAAAATCCCGCCGCGACGCCCAGTCCGAGCATGACGATCAAGAGCCATGGCGTCGTGCCAAGCCACTGATCCGCCTGCCAGCCGATAACGGCGCTGACCAACACCGCCCCGACGAATTCGGAGAACGCGTTGAGGCCGACGCGCATGGCGCGCGTGAAGCCTTTGCGCTCCGTCCGCGGCGCCGCTTCGGCGGCGGCCTGCTCTTCATCGACCTTGCGCAAGGCCGCGTTGAGCTTTTGAAGCCGCGCGTTGAGCGCCGCGCGCTCCGCGTCTTCCGCGTCGTCGTCGTTTTCGTCGCTCATCGGCGTTTTCGCCTCGCAGATTGCGCCATGGCAAAAATTGAACGATGGCGCGACGCCGCGCGACGGAAAAGTCGAACCGTTCGGGAGACGGCGCGAAATTCTCGGCTTGCGGCCAATCCTTTCGAGCCGCGCGCAACATATTTCCGGTCTTTCATTTAGTCAAGGCGAGGCTCGTCAAGATAACTCATTGAAACAAAAGCCGGTTTATCGGAGCAGACCCATCTGCTCTCCATCAAGGCGCCGCGGCGCGGCAATTTGCCGGAGCTCGGGCGCACGGAACTGTGACAGAGGGAAGTCTGTTACGCTTTTATGACGCTTCCCTTGCGATCCCTGGCGCCGCTGATCGGCTTCCTGCTCTTGCTGCTCGCGCCGAGCCTCGCGATCGCGGGCGGCGCGCTGTCATTCCAAATCCGCTTCGAAGCGCTGCTCGTCGTCTCCTTGCTTTGCATCGCGGCCTGCGTGCTCGGCGGATATTCCTTCGCTGAACTCGGTCTGGGCGCGCCAAGAGGCGGTCGCGCCTGGCTGATCTGCGGCGCGCTGACTTGCCTTCTTCTGGCGGGAATCGTCATCGAGGCGCAGTTCCTGACTCATTCAAATCCCGAGCCGAACTGGATCGCCTTCGCGCCCTTCTACTTGCTGGTGTCGAGCCCCTGCCAGGAGATCGTCTGCCGCTCGATCCCCAAGCTGATCGCCGATCGGCTGCAGATGAGCGGACGCAACTACGTGCTGTTTTCCTCGGCGGTTTTTTCGCTGATGCACGGCGCCTATGGCGATCCCGTCCTGCTCGCCAACACCTTTCTCGCCGGAGTTGCGTGGAGCACGGCCTATCTTTTCACGCGCAACGTCTGGCCGCTGACCGCCTCTCACGCCGCGGTCGGCTCTTTCGCATTTTGGATCGGGCTCGCCTGATCGCCCCGCGGTCCGGCGATGATCGCCGCGCGCAGCAGCAGCCACAACACGCAGGCGTTCAGCATATGCCACAGGACATGCGCGCCGAGCGGAATGGCGGGACAGATCGCGCGGTCGATCGTTCGAAAGACCAGCGAGATCGCGAAAAGCAGCGCGGCGGCGGCAAGCGCGCGCCCCGTCTCGCGCCTTGATGTCCAAAGCAGCGCGGCGAAGATCGCCAGCGCCGCGAGCGCCGGCAGATAGCCGACCGAACCGTTCAGCGCGTCGACTGTCGTTGCGAAAGACGAGCCGGCGGCGAAGCCGAGCGTGATCGCCGTCGCCCAAACGATCGACAGACGAAAGTAGCGGCGAAGCGCCAGCAGGAAATAGCCATAGATGAAGAGCGCGATCGGAACGACGTCGAGCAGCATGGCGCCGCGCGTCGCCACCGTATGGAAGACGAAACTCCCGACGCCGACCGACGCGGTGACGATGATGAGCGCGAGCGCAGGATAATCGGCGCCGCCCCGCCGTCGCCAAAGAAGAAAAGCGCTGGCGGCCGCGATCACGAAAGCGAAATTGCTCAGCGCATTCGCCGGCTCCGCCCAGAAGGCCGAACTCTGCCTTTCGCAATAATCCATTACCGGTGCGCGCCAATCCATGAACGGTTCTTTGCAATCCAATTGCTACGGCAGGACGACGGCGTTCGTCGCAGGACGCTACGGCAGCCTCTCAAGCGGATCCACGAAGTCGGCTCCCAGCGCGGCAAAATGTCTGCCGATACGGGTCAGCACCAGCGCCGAATGCGCTTTCGCCGTCGCGGCGATCAAGACATCGGCAAGCCCAGGGTGTGCGCCGGCTGCGATTGCAGCGTCGGACATAGCGCCGGCGAGACGCGCGACGACCGCGTCGACGACCAGAACGCGATCGCCGAAATCACACAGAATCGCATTCAACCATTCCGTAAGTCGGTCAGCCCGCGCCGACCCTCCCGCTCGGACAAGCTTCTTTATTCCCTGCTCAATTTCGAGAACTGTGACCGCGGAAAGAAACAGCTGGTCTTGCCGGCTGTCGATCCACTTCACAAGGTCGGAGTTCAGTCGCGGCCGCTCAGGCGCAAGCAATGAAATGACGGAGGTATCCAACAGATAATTTAAGGTCACAGGTCAACGTCGCGCGGCGGCGAGGCGTTGCGCTCGAATTCGACGCCGCCGGGAAAGGACAATAGGAGATCGGCGAAACTGCGCGTTTTCTGCGGATAAAGTTTTCGCGCCGCTTCCATGGGCGTGAGAACCGCCACGGCGACGCCGTGCCGCGTAATCGTCGTTGGCCGACCCTGCGCCGCGTCTTCGATAAGCGCGGAGAGAAGCGCTTTCGCATCTCTGAGTTTTACTGTTTTCATTCATGCAGCCTCGTGACTACATGTGGTTACATACGAGTTTCATTGGCGTCCGTCAACGCGCAGGCGGCGCTTTTCAATTTGATCGCCGCTCCGCGAGATTGAACTCATCCACCGCCAAGCAGACTCTTCCGATCCGCCTTCTCTCCTGGCAGAGGCGTCGACTCGCCGAGCGTGTCGCGCACATAGAGCTTGATCACCGCGACATAGATGACGACCGTCAGCGGCGCGGCGAAAATCGTGGCGCCCAATCCGAACAGCGTGCCGAACAGCGCGATCGAAATCAGCATGAGCGCCGGCGGCACGCGCACCAATTGCCGCTGGATGAGCGGCATGATCATGTTGCCGTCGAGCTGATGAATGGCAAGGTAAGCGAGGATTGTCCAAAGCATCGTGTAGGGTCCGATCGTGGCCGCGACCGCCACTGAAGGAAAGATCGCCAGAATCGGCCCGATATAGGGAATGAATTCCGAGAGCCCCGATATGGCGCCAAGCGCGAAGGGCGACGGCAGGCCGATGAGCCAGACCGCCACGCCGGCCATGACGCCCATCGTGACCATTTCAATCATCTGACCGAGCAGCCAGCGGCGCAGCGCGGTGGAGACGTGACCGAGCGTTTCGCGCGCTCTGTTGCGCCAGCGCGGCGCAAACAGCAGCGTGAAGCCTTCGCTGTAGAGCGCCGGCTCGCTCGCGATGAAGACGCCGGCGAAAAAAGCGACGAGCCCGCCAAGAACGGCCTCGATGCTGATGGTGAATGAACGTCCAATCAGATCCGACAGCGAAAAATCTTCGCTCAACGATTTCGGCAGATAGTCGGCGAGTCCCGATCGGGTGATTTCGAGCGAGATGGCGTCCGCCGTCTGCTCGGCGCGGCGCAGCACGTCGTGAAACTCGCCAGCCATCGTACGTCCGAAGAGATAGAAGGTTCCGCCGATGATCGAGGCGATCAGCAGGCCCGAAAGCGTGAGCGCCACGCCGCGCGGCAGGCGGAGCTTGAGAAACGGCGTCGCGACGAGATGGATGAGCGTCGCGACGAGCACCGCGCCTGTCGCAAGCACGATGACATTGAAGAGCAGCCAAATGAGAAACGGCGCGAGCGCGATGGCGACGAAAATCGCCGAACGCAGAACGAATTCGCTTCTGGTCATGTCAGCTTCGCCCGGTCATACGATTTTCGTTCGAGCCGCTCGCAGGTCATTCCCGACGCGCGTCTTGCGCGCGATCGGGAATCCAGAGGCAAAACCAGCATTCCTGGATCGGCTCTGGATTCCCGGTCAGGCCTGCCGGGAATGACGGCGTTGCGAACAAGATCAACCGAAATTGGGCATCACGCGTTCGCGCCCAAGCAGAGGCCAAGCGCGTCCTCGTCTGCGACATTTAGGGCGCTTAGAACGATCTCGATCCATCAACTCGCCAGCGCGAATTTCTCCGCCTGCTCGAGATCGACGGAGACGAGCTGCGAGATGCCGCGCTCGGCTTGCGTCACGCCGAACAGCCGGTCCATGCGCGCCATGGTGATCGGATTATGGGTGATGGTGACGAAGCGCGTGTCGGTCTTCTTGCGCATCTCTTCCAAAAGATCGCAGAAGCGCTCGACATTGCTGTCGTCGAGCGGCGCGTCGACCTCGTCGAGCACGCAGATCGGCGACGGATTGGTCAGGAACACCGCGAAAATGAGCGACATGGCGGTCAGCGCCTGCTCGCCGCCCGACAGCAGCGTCATCGTCGTCGGCTTCTTGCCGGGTGGGCGCGCGAGAATGTCGAGGCCGGCCTCAAGCGGATCGTCGCTTTCGACAAGCTGCAATTCCGCCGCGCCGCCGTCGAAAAGCAGCGTGAACAGCTCCTTGAAGTGCGCGTTGACCTTGTCGAAGGCGGCGAGCATGCGCTCGCGCCCCTCTTTGTTGAGACTGGCGATCGCGGCGCGCAATTTCTTGATGGCTTCCGAAAGATCGTCGCGCTCGGCGATCATCTTTTCGCGTTGCGCCTCGACCTCGGTGAGTTCGTCCTCGGCGCGCAGATTGACGGCGCCGAGCCGTTCGCGGTCGGCGCGTAAATTCTCCAGCCGCCGTTCGATGTCGGCGATCTCCGGCAGATCGTCGCCGTCTTTGACCTCGGCGAGTTGCGCGAGCGCTTGCGGCGTCGATTCGAGATCATGCGCGATGGCGCGCTCGACGTCGGCGACGCGCTGGCGCGCGGCCTCCAGCTGCGCCTCGCTGCGCGCCATCTCTTCGCGCGCGGCGCTCATCGCCTCGAGGGCGGCGCGGGCGGCGCGGTCGGTTTCCGCGAGACGCGTTTCGGCGCTGGCGCGCGCGTCGGACGCATCGCGGCGGGCGGCCTCGGCCTCTTCGAGCGCATTCATCAGCGCGCGGCGCTGGCCGATGAAAGCGTCGGGCGCGTCGCCTAGGCGCGCGTTTTCCTCTTGCGCCGTCGCCAGCCGCTCTTCCAATTCGCCGATTCGGTCCTGCGCGCGATCGCGGCGCTCCGCCCATGACGAAGTTTCTCGCGCGATCGCCGACAGCCGCGACGCGCGGGCGGCTCTTTCGTGGCGCAGAGAGGCGACCGCAGCACGCGCCTCGCCGGCCTGGGCGCGCTCGGCCATGGCGCGGCCGCGCAAATTCTCCAAAGCGCCGGCGAGAAAGGCCGGCTCCTCAAGCTGGTCGAGCGCCTGCGTCACGCTTGCGCGCTTCTGCGCGGCCTCGTCGCGATTGGCGAGCGTCCGCGCCTTGGCTTCCTGCAGCGCCGACAGGCGCTGGGCGATTTGCGCCTGACGACGCTCCGCCGTTGAATGGCGTTCGCGCGCTTCCTCCAGGCGGACGCGGGCCCGCCGATGCGCGTCGCGCGCCTCCGCTTCTGCCTGGGCGGCCGCTCGTGCGGCCTCGCGCGCGGCGTTCAGCGCCTCGGTCAGCGAATCGGCCGCGGCGCGCGCGGCGGCGGCTTCGACGCGCAGATCGGCAAGCCGGTTCTTCTCGGCGAGGCGGCGCGCGGCGGCGGTCGGCGCCTCGGCGGCCTGAGTGAAGCCGTCCCAGCGCCACAGATCGCCTTCTTTGGAGACGAGCCGCTGACCGGGCTTCAAGAGTTTGCGCAGGCTCTCGCCCTCGGTGCGCAGCACGACGCCGATCTGCGCGAGGCGACGGCGCAGCGCCGGCGGCGCGTCGACAAGCGCGGCGAGCGCGCGCACGCCATTGGGCAGGGCTGGATCGCCCTCCCCGGACGTCACCGACCAATGCGCCGGCGCCGAATCGTCAGCCGAGGCGTCAAGATCGTCGCCGAGCGCGGCGCCCAGCGCGGTCTCATAGCCTTTTTCGACGGTCATGCTCTCGACGACCGGCGCCCAGAGGCCGCCGGAGCCGGTTTGCAGCAGATGTTCGAGCGTGCGGATCTCGGTCTCGAGCCGCTGCGCGCGCAGCGCCGCCGGCTCCAGCGGCGTGCGAGCGGCGGTCTCGGCGTCGCGCGCCCGCCGCGTGGCGGCCTCGGTCTCCTGCGTCGCTTCTTCGGCGGCGCGCGCGTCCTGCGCCGCTTGTTCGAACGCCTGCGCGAGACGCTCGACCTCGTCGGCGCCGCCGCCCTGCCCGGCGATGAGGGCAAATTCCGTCTCGATGCGGGTGAGTTCCGCCTCGAAGCGCGCGACCCGCTGATTTTCGTCGCGCAGTCCCGCCTCGAGCGCCGCCCGCTTGGCGTTGACGCCGGCGAGTTGCTCCTGCGCGCTCGACAGCTCGGCCTCGGTCGCCGCCAGCGCCGCTTCGATGTCGATCAGCCGCGCTTGCGCCTCGGTCTCGCGGCCGGCGTCGTGGGCGTCGCCGCCTTGCAGCTCGGCGCGTTCTTCTTCAAGCCGCTGCGCGACCTCAGCCGCATCCTGGATCAGCGCGCGTTCGCGCTCGAGATCGCGGCCGAACTGTTCGATATGGTGCTGAAGCTCGGCGATTCGCTGCTTGGCGCGCTGCTCGTCGGCCTCGAGCGCCTGACGCGCGACGACGAGCCGATGCAGCGCCGCGCCGGCCTCCGCCTCCTTGTCGCGCAGCGGCGGCAGCTCATGCGCGGCGACCGCCTGAAACTTCGCCGCCTCCGCCTGCTCCAGCGTGCGTTCCTGAACGCTGCGCCGGCCGGCGTCGAGCTTTTCCGCGGCGCCCTGCAGCTGCTGTGCGGCGAGCTGATAGGCGAGAAGCGCCGCCAGCGCCTCATTCTTGCGGATCTGCGCCGCGAGCCCACGGTATTTTGTGGCCTGGCGCGCCTGCCGCTTCAAGCTGTCGGCCTGGCTGTCGACCTGCTTCAACACGTCTTCGAGGCGGGTGAGATTTTCCGACGCCGCGTTCAGACGCAGCTCGGCCTCGTGCCGGCGCGAATGCAGCCCGGCGACGCCGGCGGCGTCTTCGAGGATGCGGCGGCGCGCCTGCGGCTTCGCCGAAATGATCTCCCCGATCTGGCCCTGGCGCACGAGCGAAGGCGAGCGCGCGCCGGTGGCGGCGTCGGCGAAGAGAAGCTGCACGTCGCGGGCGCGCACCTCGCGGCCGTTGATTCGGTAAGTGGAGCCCTGCTCGCGCTCGATTCGCCGCGTGACCTCGATCGCGTCGGCGTCGTTGAAGGCCGCCGGCGCGGTGCGCGATGAATTGTCGAGAACCAGCCCGACTTCGGCGAGATTGCGCGCCGGGCGCGAACCGCCGCCCGAGAAAATCACGTCGTCCATGCCGGACGCGCGCATGTTTTTATAGGAGTTTTCGCCCATCACCCAGCGCAGGGCTTCGACGAGATTCGACTTGCCGCAGCCATTGGGGCCGACGACGCCGGTCAAGCCCGGCTCGATGAGGAAATCGGTCGGCTCGCAGAAGCTCTTGAAGCCCAGAAGGCGCAGGCGCTCGAATTTCATTGCCTAAAGACCGCCACAAACTGCAGGGGAAAGCAAGAAAACCGACGCGATATGTTGTGGGTAGGCTCTACCGAAGGGCGCTCCGGAAGGGGCGCGCGTCGCATTTCGCCGCCGAATCACGATTTTCATTGCATCGCAGGATTGCGGCGGAAAAAATAGGTGAGACTCGGTCTTAGGATCGCTGGGACAATGGGTTTCCTCGTCCTTCGAGACGCCTGCACCGATCTCGGGTTTACCCGAGATCGGCATTTGAAGCCCAAGTCGGGCAAGCCCGACTTGGGAGCAGGCTCCTCAGGATGAGGAAACCCATTGTTCGTAGGAAACTGCTGCCTCAGGAAGGTGAAAGCTGCGCTCCCCTTGACCTCATCCTGAGGAGGCTCCGAAGGAGCCGTCTCGAAGGACGAGGTCAAAGGAGCGACGTTCGACCGAACGCTGCGGCTTGGCCGCATACGTAATCGCGAGGCTTAAAAGGCGTAGAATGGGTTCAGCCAGTCCGCGGGACGAAGATTTCTGGGTGTTCGGCTACGGGTCGCTGATGTGGCGGCCGGGCTTCGACTTCATCGACAGCGCGCTCGCCTGGGTGCATGGCTATCACCGCGCGCTGTGCATCTTCTCGCATGTCCACCGCGGCACGCCGCAGCGGCCGGGGCTGGTGCTGGGGCTCGATCGCGGCGGCTCCTGCCAGGGCGTCGCCTTCAAAATCGCGGCGCGCGACCGCGACAAAACGATTCGCTATCTGCGCGAACGCGAACTCGTCACCTCGGTCTATCTGGAGAAAACGCTCGGCGTGCGATTCGCCGACGGCGGCTGCGCCAAGGCCCTCGCCTATGTCGTCGACCGCACGCATATCCAATATGCCGGGCGGCTGCCGGAAGACGAGATGATTCGCCTGATCGCCGAGGGCGTCGGCCTCAATGGCGACAATCCCGCCTATGTGCGCAACACCTACGAACATCTGCTGCGGCTCGACATCCATGACGCCGAACTCGCCGGGGTCGTCCGCCGGCTCGATCACGAGTCCTGCAGGACCGGGCCGGAGACCGGCGGCGCCGGCGATGAGCCGACGCCGCTTTGACGCGACGCCATACGCAACGCTTTTGCACAACGCTTTTGCGCAACGACGCAACGCTTGCGCGCACAGACTTGCGCGCACGAAACTCGCGACGCAACGCTTACGCTACAGACGGTCCGCCTGATCAGTTGAGCAGCGACGCGGAAAGATCGCGCAGCGACGCGGCGTCGGCGCAAAAATGCACATGCCATTCGGCGACGCCGAGCTCCCGCGCGATCTCGCGCAGCCCGCGGCGGTCGCCGTAGCTGCGTTCCTGCGCGAGAAAGACGCAGACCGGCCGCGTCGCCGCGCCCTCCCGCGCGACGCCGATGACCACGCCATTCGTCACGTCGGCGACGAAAGACTCCTCGCCCGACTGAAACACCGAGCACACATAGCGGCGGCCGGAAGCGCCGCGCCAGGAAAAGAATCGGCTGCGCAGCGAATCCGTCTCGGCGAGCGATTGAAGCGCCTGGCCGCGCGGCGCGGAATCCTCAAGCGTTTGCCCCAAGACGCTGCTAGAGGCGCTGCGAGAGACGCTGCGAGCGATGCTGAAAGACGGATAACGGGGCTGATACATGGCACGATCCGCTAATCGAGGACTAACACGGAACATGACTAGAACGAAACGAGCACATCGTCAAGGAGCGCGCGCCCATCCATGTCTCTTGGGTTCCTGGCAAAAGACAGGACAGGCGCGCACGCGCCGCTACTCGCCAACGGCGCAAGACGGTTGCCCGTCTCACGCACTGTTATGCATGGCTTCGATCTTGGAAGATGTGCGCCAACGCGCATGACAAACGCATTTACCTCTTACGAGGTGGGCGTCGATTGAGGCTTTCGCAATAGCGCCGGAGCCCTATCCGTTCGCGCCGCCGCCCGCCGTCCGCAGCCAGGCCGCGCCGCAGGCTTTCGCGAGTTCGCGCACGCGCAGAATATAGCTCTGGCGCTCGGTCACCGAGATCACACCGCGCGCGTCCAGAAGATTGAAGGCGTGGCTCGCCTTGATGCATTGGTCATAGGCCGGCAGCGCCATGAGATGCATCTCGTCGCCCGAGCCCGCGCCAAAATGTAAGAGGCGCTCGCATTCGGATTCGGCGTCCTTGAAATCTTCGAAAAGTTTTCCCGTGTCGGCGGCTTCAAAATTGTGACGCGAATATTCCTGCTCGGCCTGCAGAAAGACGTCGGCGTAGGTGACTTTCTCATGGCCGTCGCGGCCGTTGAAATTCAGCTCCATGATGCTGTCGACGCCCTGCAGATAGCAGGCGAGACGCTCCAAGCCATAGGTGAGTTCGCCGGCGACCGGCGCGCATTCGAAGCCCGCCACCTGCTGGAAGTAAGTGAACTGCGAGACCTCCATGCCGTCGCACCAGCATTCCCAGCCTAGCCCCCAGGCGCCGAGCGTCGGGCTTTCCCAATCATCCTCGACGAAGCGGATGTCATGGAGCTTCGGGTCGACGCCAATCGCAGAAAGCGAAGCGAGATAGAGCTCCTGCAGATCGGGGGGCGAGGGTTTGAGGATCACCTGGAACTGATAATAATGCTGCAGGCGATTGGGGTTCTCGCCATAGCGCCCGTCCTTGGGACGCCGGCAGGGCTGCGCATAGGCGGCGCGCCACGGCTTTGGCCCGAGCGCGCGCAGCGTCGTCGCGGGATGAAAGGTGCCCGCGCCCATCTCCATGTCATAGGGCTGCAGAATGACGCAGCCCTGCGCCGCCCAGAAATTCTGCAGGGTGAGGATGAGCCCCTGGAAGGAGCGGATGGGGGAGAGATGGGGGGAAACGGGGGGCATGGGAGTGGGCTCGAAAAGTTAAGCGCTTAGGCCTAAGCGCGACGAACTATCGGGTCAATAGGAGCCGACCCTAACCTCTCGAACCATACTGCGTCCCAGAGCGTTTCAAAGTTTTCTAAGAACCAAGCGGCGCAATCTTCTGGATTGGGTTCGATAATCCGCATCGTGGGTTCTGCATCCGCCCCCGCAGCAAGAGCTGCCGATACCATGGCACTAATTTCTCCCATGTCGCCCGCACACAACAGCTCGCTCTGATCCCACCATCGCCAACCGCCTGCGTGCGCACCATGTTCATTCCGAATGAAACAGACGTAATTGGCTAACTCACTCTGGTCTGAGGATAGACCAAGTTCCTGGCAAACCCAGTGACGGCTTTTTGAATGGTCGAGCCCTTTTCTGCGCACCAAGAAGCTGCCTAGCAGTTCAACCACGCAGTCAAAGGCAACTGTCGCCTCTATATAATACTCCTTTCGCCTCAAATCCTCAGCGCGTAGGAAATGGAAGATAGCTTGATGAATGAAAGGGTCGAGCGTGTTTCGCGCCAGCCAATCAGACTTCATAACCCTTATTTTCTCCGTGGCTGGCCCCCAAGCGGCTTTTGCGCTCTCTAACGCGCGACTGAGGGCTTCATCCCTTGAAGGAGCGGGCTCGATAACACCGTAGCGTTGCGAAATTAGGCTCGAAGCAAAAGGATGAAGGATGCGCCCATCCATCTCCCATACCGCCATCAGCACCTTGGTGACATCAGAACGATGGATGTATTGCCGCGCGTAGTGCATGAACAAAGAAAGAATTTCGTGAACTTCTTCGCTTTTTAGAACGCTTCGCCAGCCAAAGCCCCACCCCGGAACAATGGTAGCAACCGCCAAGCAATTTGAGCATGGCGCTGCTCGAAGGCGATTGGCGGACATCGAAACCGAAAGACCTTCGCTGTTGTCCAGAGCAACGGCTAAGGCCTCTATCCATTCGGACCGACGTTGCAGATCAGTCAGCATGGCTCTAACGCCACTCAGCAGTTTTCGTCTGACCTTAGGGTCGCCCTTCGAGCCATCGAACCACCTTGCGAACCGCGTTTTGATAATTGCCTCTCGCTGCGAGAGAAGTATCGCGAAATCTGCGTTTAGGGATGAATGCTGCATCATCACGGGCAACCGAACGGCAAATTGGCGAGAAGCGGCTACTCGTTCAGACCACCGCGGCGATTAGGCCTTCGGCCAATGCTCCATTTCTTGCCTATTATCGGCCAGTGGTACCGAACGAAAATGGCCTTGTCGATTCGCGTCATCGCGACGTCGAGGTCGAAGACTATTTGCATGAGCGATTCGTGAGAGTAGCTGTGATCGAGTATTGCTCGGTGCACAAAATCGTGCCGCACCGCGACCAATTCATCTAGCATTTCGAATAGGCTTTTCCGCCGCCCTCGATAAGGTCGACGAAGAACGCTAGCCAAATCCAAGTCTTTATCGAGGCTCTTGAAGTGCTTGCAGGCTGACGAGATTTTTTGAAACGATAGCGTTTCGGCTACGAGAGCCTCAACAGAAACTTCCTTGCTTGCAATGCGCGCGAGCTGATCGCCCTGCAGCCTCACGTTCCGAAAAAATGTGCCTCTAGATTCAGAGTATTTGAGCAGCGCGATAAATACCGATTTGAGGTAGTCCTCCACAACGGAAATGAGGCACGCAATCACCATATTATTGGACAGTGCACGTGGACTCATTTCCACCACGAAATGGGGAAGGTTGGCCTTGTCATTGATCTCACCTTGGAACTGGACCGCTTGTAGATAGCCTAGGACTTTGATTGCATTCGTCCCGAATCGCCAAAAAGCAAGGTGACACCCAGACGCCGCCGGTTCGGGAGGGCCGTGCGCAGGACGCAGGTACCGACCGCTTCCCTCATCGGTCTCGAATGACCCGCCAAATCTCCTGCGGAGCGCGCTAACGGTGTTGTTCTGCTGCACCAAATCGTAATAACTTCGACTTACCCTGCTCCTTGTAGTAACTGTTAGCAAACGATCCTCGGCGTCGACATATACACAAAGTTCTACGCCAGACCAAGATTTGTATTCAGCTTCTTCGAACCAAGAGTAATCGTAGAATTTTATTCCTTCACTCCCCCAAACCAGCCCCTTTCTAAACCCGAGCATTTGCACGAACTCTCTTACGTCCGCGAGCCTCGTGCCGGCACAAAGTTTATTCACTGTCGAATAGGACATTTCATGCTGTCGTTGGGAGTTCTGTCGAGCGTTTATGCATTAATTTGGACAGTTATCCATTAGCCACACTTCCGTTCGCATAAATTGGGTAGTTTGCAAATCGCTTACCCATAAAAGCCTACCCCCTCTGTAACTACCCTCCACGCTCAGGCAGCCAAACGGCGGGACCGACAACGGCCCACCGTCTGACGCCAGGCGCGTAAGATCTTCCCTCAAAACTCCTGCGCCGTCGGCCTGATCACAATCTGGTTCACATGGACATTCGAGGGCGTAGCGAATCGCGGGCGATCGAACCGGCCGAGATCGCCTGCTTATAAAAATTGTCGACGAATGTGCGGCTCGCCGCGTCGGACGTCCCGGTCTATTCGGCGCCATCCGCGCCGGGCATGATCATCGTCGTGCGGACTTTGTTGCCGACTTCGTGCGCGCAGCCCTTCCGAAATCGCCCCCGCGCCGCGAGATCGCGCCCCGCGACTGCGCCGAGGCGCTCGACGCGCCCGTAACGGCCAACCTTGCATCCGATGGGCGCTTCGAATAGTTCGGACCGCGTCTCCTTTCACAACCCTTTTTCAGAACGACTTGAAGCAGCGCAGCTTTCGCCGTCGCGCGTCGTCAAAATGCGCCTGCGAGAGAGCGCCAATTTGGGCGCCACATTTGGCGCCAAAGCGGCGGCGAACTTGGCCCCGCCCTGCCGGGACATTTCACGAAACCCGGCGTTTTCAAAGCCTTAACTATTCGTCTTTACCGTAAGCGCGGACAAGAATTCGCCCTAAAGCAGCCAAAGCAAGGCCGCTTAGTTCTGGTGAGAATATGTGAAGGCGTTCCGTGCAGTTCTGGCTTTCGCCGAACTTTGACGCGATTTCGCGCAAATGTCAGCGAAGCTCAGAGCCTTGCGACGGAAGAGTAATTCGGAGGTAGGGGCGGATGATGCAAGGGATCGGTGCGCCAATCGATTTCATTTCTTTGGATCGTCGCATTTATTCTCGCAAGAGCTCGTCTCATCTGGTCATCGCCGGCGTCGCGCTGGCGGTGAGCCTGTCGGCGGGGTGGTGGGCGCTCTCGCAGCGCCCGGCGACCGCCAGCTCCGAGACAACCGCGGCGGCCCTCAGGCAGAGCGCCTCTATCGCGCAAAACCCATACGGCGCCATCGTCGGCCTCGGCGGCCGGCGGCAGACGCTGGCCTTCGCTGAACCGACGCTGCGCGGCGCGCTTGACGCCAGCATCCAGCCCGCGGCGCAGACGCCGCCCGCCAGCGTTCCCGAGCGCCAGGACATCGACGGTGCCCAGGTCGCCTCGGCGGATGATACGCCGCTGCCGCCGCGCCGCCCGGTCGAACTCACCGTCGCCAATCGCGGCCTTTATGAAGGTTCGCTGCGCCGCATGGCGCGCACCACCGTCGTGCCGGGCTCGGGGCCCGACGACCGCTCGATCTTCGAGAGATTCTTCGGGCTCGGCGACGCCGCGCAATCGGCGCAAGAGGCGCGTCAGCAGCAGCCGCGCGGACAGGCGCTCGCCTATGCGGCGCCGGACGGCGGCACGCTTTCCGACCTGAAATCCGGCATTCTCGGCGGCGCGGCCGGCGCGGCGGTCGGACCTGCGACGCGCTACGACCGCTACACCGCCGTCTATGACATCTCGTCGCATACGGTCTATTTGCCGAACGGCGCAAAACTCGAGGCGCATTCCGGCCTGCGCGAACATCTCGACGATCCGCGCTACGTTCATTTGCGCATGCGCGGCGCGACGCCGCCGCATGTTTACGATCTCAAGCCGCGCGAAGCGCTGTTCCATGGCGTCGAGGCGCTGCGTCTTACGCCGGTCGGCGGCGAAGGCGCGATCTTCGGCCGCGCCGGCCTTCTCGCGCATACCTACATGCTCGGCCCGAACGGCGATTCGAACGGCTGCGTGTCGTTCCGCGACTATCAGGCCTTCCTGCGCGCTTATAAGAACGGCGAGGTTCGCCGGCTCGCGGTCGTCGCGCACCTCTAGAGCAGGTTCCGAAAAAGTTGACAGACTTTTTCGATGAGAACCTGCTCCAACGTTTTGATTGAGCGATTCCTTATCGATCACATGATTCCATGTGATCGGGAAGCGCTCTAAGCGTTTATTTTTACGCCCGAAAATGAAAAGCGGCCCATAGCGGCCGCTTTTTTCTTGCGCGCTTTCTTGCGCTTTTTTCTTGGGGTTTGCGCGCCGTCCTTCACTTTGGAATGACGGCAAGTTCTTGTCGGGATTGCAAAGTTCAATTAGCGTACGGCTCGAAGCGCATGAGGGGATTTGCATGGCCGTTTCGATTTATCTCATCAATCCTGCTGGCGATTTTCCAACTTATTTCGGCGGCGAGGCGCTGGCGGCGTCGGGCGTGGCGGGCGGCGTGATGATGGCGGACCTCGCCACGGCGACCGTCGCGGCGCTCGCGCCCAAGGATTTCGCGTTCGAACTCTGCGAGGAGCAGGTCGAACCGGTGAATTTCGACCACCCCGCCGACTACATCGCGATCACCGGCAAGGTCAGCCAGCGCGGCCGGATGATCGCCATCGCCGACGAATTCCGGCGTCGCGGCAAGCGCGTCATCATTGGCGGCCCCTATGCGAGCCTTTCGCCTGCGCGGCTGCGCGACCACTGCGACGTGCTGGTGAGCGGCGAGATCGAGGAAATCGCCGGCGAGATTTTCGCCGATCTTCGCGCCGGCAAGCCGAAGGACAGCTATGTCGGCGACAAGCCGTCGCTCGCCGCCTCGCCGCCGCCGCGCTGGGATCTTTATCGCAACGACCGCGCGATTCTCGGCGCGGTGCAGACCTCGCGCGGCTGTCCGTTCGAGTGCGAATTCTGCGACGTCATCCAATATCTGGGGCGCAAGCAGCGCCACAAGCCGATCGCCAACGTCCTCGCCGAACTCGACGCGCTCTGGGCGGCGGGCTATCGCACGGCCTTCCTCGCCGACGACAATTTCACCGCGTATCGCGCGCACTGCAAGGAGCTGCTCGCGGCGATCGCGCATTGGCGCCGCGATCGTCCGATGGAGTTCGTCACGCAGATCTCCATCGACGCGACGCGCGACGAGGAACTGCTCGACATGTGCGTCGCGGCGGGCCTGACGCAGGTCTTCGTCGGCATCGAGACCCCCAATGTCGAAAGCCTGCGCGAGACCGGCAAGCGGCAGAATCTCAAGATCAGCCTCGTCGACGAAATCCAGAAGCTCGTCGACCACGGCATGTCCGTCATGGGCGGCATGATCGTCGGCTTCGACCATGACGGTCCGAACGTCTTCGCCCAGCAGTATGATTTCGCCATGGCGACGCCGATCCCGATCTTCAGCCTCGGCGCGCTGATGGCGTCGGAAGCGACGCCGCTCTTCGACCGCATCACCCGCGAAGGGCGGCTGCTCACCGGCGGCGTCGAGACCCAGGCGGTGCCGTGGAGCTCCAACATCCAGTGCCAGACGATGAGCATGGAGGAGCTGCATCACGGCATGCAGAATCTCTGCAACGCGATCTACGCCCCGGCCGCCTTCGGCGAACGCATGCTGCGCCTGATCAGCACTTTCGGCCGCCATCGCAAGGCGCCGGCCCCGCAGCCCTTCGATCCGAAATCGCTGCGCGAGGTCGAACAGCAGGCGATGCAGGTCGGTATGGACGTGCGCAAGATGGGCGAGGCGGAAGGCCGCATGTGGAACAAAGTCTGGGGCGCCGCCGTGCGCAAGCCCGAGACCATCACCATCGTCGCCCGCATCATGTTCCAATATGCGCAGGCGCGGCACATGTTCGATAAGGGCAATTATTGGGAGCCGCAGCTCTCGAGCCCGCCAATCGCGCCGTCAAGAGCGGCGTGAGCGCTACAGCGGTCGTGAGTTTTTGCCGCGCCGTCTAACCGCTAATTGCCCGAACATTGAAGAATAGGCGCGCGCCGGCGACCGCGCTAGTAATTATTACAGTCGAAGAAGCGTAGGAAATTTGCCCTGCCCATAAGCTTCAATTGCCTTCTCCGTTCCCCGAACTGTATACTCGTTAAACTCTGACATGTTTCTTAAAAAAAGCTCAGTCACCAATTTATCGTCCCCGCTTGAAGCCCACCCCTCCATTAAACGAGCAGTATATGAAATGTGCCGCAACTCGTCATGCTGTAATGACTTGAGTTGCATCTCGACATACTCTTTCTTATCTTCGCTGGCGAGGGAGTATAGGATGGGGGCAATCAAATGTAAATTCATCAAAGTCCTGACTTCTGATAGATTAATCTGAACAAGGTAATCGATAGTTATATTCTCAGGTAGAGCGAGTCCGGATTTCTCAAAGCATCCATCCTTAAATTCTATCAAATGAGAAAAAATTTTATTTGCCTTATCTTCAGGTATAAAAGCTGGAAATACATTCTTCACAAGATGGAAAAATACGCGCGAATGCCGTGCTTCATCTTTTGCATGGGCAAGCAGCCCGTCCTCGACTTCTTTATTGTAGGTTATTGCCTGCCACATCTTGAAAAGTGATGTAGATCCGTCGCTTTCTGAAATTGCGCTCTGCAAGATAACGCTCTGCACCCAGCCGGGCACGGTCGTTGTACAAGTCCAAAAGAACTTTTCGTAATCGGGATGTATGAATATTGGTTCGGCGGCGTCAAACGCGTGAAGCAATGACGACAAATAATGTGAACAGCCACCGACACTTGCTTCGATGGCTGTTAGCGAATTTCGTACATAGCGAGGCCTGTGATGGCCGGAGACCCGATGTATTTTTAAGTTCATTTGATAGGATCGCCAGCGCGCTTCGAAAACGATGGGTTGCACGCAACATAACCCAACTTCAATTTTCCATTTTCCAGCGCTGATGCAGTATATGTAACATTTAGTAAGCCAGACTGCTTATCCTTAAGCGCAGAGAGGATCTTTTCTTGTTCGGGCGTGAGCTGAAGTTCAAGCACATCACTAGGTTTTACGTTGGCCATAGGACTTCTCCATAAAAAGTAAAAACTATTCCGGAGGCAGGACCTTGCTAAATACTGGCAAGGCGAAATCCGCCCCTCGGAGTTTAAACGGTTGAAGGCGAATTTCGTTCCTTCCGCGGAGTCGCCGGCTTAGCCGCGAGAGATCCCCTTCAACAACGCCAGCGGCGCTTTGGAGCCCTTGACGCCGGCGAGAAGAATGCGCGTCGCCGGCGCATTAGTTCGCGTGTGGATGGGCTGGATTGAGACGCCACCTATTCTGCCCTCGACAGCCGCGAGACATTCGGCGAGCGCGTCGGCGCGATGGATCATCACGAAGGTTCCGCCAGGCGCGAGCAGCGCGAGACAGGCGCGCGTCCAATCGACAAGCGGCGCGCTGGCCACATGGGCGCGCGCTTTCGCCGCGTCGGGCGTGACGCGCACCTTGCCGGCGTCATGAAACGGCGGATTGGTGAGAACGAGCGCCGCCCTCTCGTCGATCAGTCCAGCGGCGCGGCGCGATTTCGCCGCGAGAACGTCGGCTTGGTAAACCGTCGCCCTTGCGCCGAGCGCATTCTCGGCGACGTTTTCGCGGGCGAGCGCGCAAGACTCGGGGTCGATCTCCACAAGCCCAACGATCGCGCCAGGGGCGCGCAGCGCCGCCATCAGCCCGACCGCGCCCGACCCCGCGCCGACGTCGAGAATGAGCCCCTGCTGATGTTGCGGCGTCGCGGCGGCGAGCAGCTCGGCCTCCGTGCCGGAGCGGTGGCCGGCGGCGCTTTGTCGCAGGCGCAAGCGCCCGCCGAGAAAACCATCCAAACTCGCGTCTTTCATAGGAGCCGAGAGACTCACATCCCGCGCGCTCCACCCTCCCCTTGAGGGGGAGGGTCGGCGCGCAGCGCCGGCGCGGGGTGAACCCAAAGTCTTTGCCGCCTGTCACCCCACCCCCCATGGCTATCGCAATGCGACCCTCCCCCTCAAGGGGAGGGTGATTGCGATAGCCTCCGCCGCCGACTTGCCGCCTCCATCCCAAAGCCGTAAGTTCGCGCCAGAAAACGTAAGGCTTAAGGGGGGTCCGTGGGTATCGTCATTCCGCTCGATGAGAAAAAGGACGCCGGCCTCGACAGTCTCCTCGAACTCATCAAGCCCGACCTGGAGCGCACCAATCAGCTGATCATTCAGCGCATGGGCTCCGACGTCACGACGATTCCCGAGGTCGCCAATCATCTCATCTCCGCCGGCGGCAAGCGCCTGCGGCCGATGCTCGTTCTCGCCACCGCCGGCATGTGCGGCTACAGAGGCGACGGGCATCTGAAATTCGCCGCTGGCATTGAATTCATGCATACGGCGACGCTGCTCCACGACGACGTCGTCGACGAAAGCGACATGCGCCGCGGCAAGATCGCCGCCCGGATGCTGTGGGGCAATCAGACCTGCGTGCTCGTCGGCGACTTCCTGCTCGGCCACGCCTTCAAAATGATGGTCGAGCCCGGCGTCATCGCGCCGCTCTCCGTGGTTTCGCAAGCCGCCGCGGTGATCGCCGAAGGCGAGATCATGCAGCTCAACGCCGCGAAGGACACGACCACGACCGAGGACGCCTATATGGGCGTCATCCGCCGCAAGACGGCGGAGCTTTTCGCCGCCGCGGCCGAAGTCGGGGTGATGCTCGGCGGCAAACCGAAGGCAGATGAAGCCGCCGCGCGCAGCTATGGCATGAATCTCGGCGTCGCCTTCCAGCTTATCGACGATGCGCTCGATTATGGCGGCTCGTCCACCAAGCTCGGCAAGAACGTCGGCGACGACTTCCGCGAGGGCAAGATCACGCTCCCCGTGGTGCTCGCCTTCCGTCGCGGCAATGAGAAAGAACGCGAATTCTGGCGGCGCACGCTGGAAAAGGCCGAAATCAAGGACGGCGACGTCGAGACCGCCTGCGGTCTGATGAAGAAGCACAAGGCGCTCGACGATACGATCGAGCGCGCGGCGCATTACGGCGCGATCGCACGCGACGCGATGGAGATTTTTCCCGCATCGCCATGGAAGAGCGCGCTGCTCGAAGTCGTCGACTTCTGCATCGACCGCGTCTACTGAAGCAGGTCCCGAAAAAGTTGATCAGACTTTTTCGGTGAGAGCCTGCTCCAAGTATTTTGAGCGATTCCTATCCATCACAATGTGATCGATAAGCGCTCTAGCGCCGCCGGCCGCCGGAAAGCGACCGGCGAACTCGTCATCCCTTCAGACAGTCGGATTTGAAGTGTTTGCGCTCTTTGCCGTGAAGCCCTTTGGCGTCGGCTTGCGTGCGGCAGTCTTTTTCTCTCTCCGCATGCGTCCTGGCCGGAGCGGCGCTCGTTGGCTGCGCAGCGGCCGCAGGCGCTTCGGCGCTTGGCGCCGGCGCATCTGAAGGCGCGGCGCTCTTCGGCGCGATCTCGGCGGGCGGCGCCCAGGCGGTCGGCGCGGTCGTTGGCGCAGACGCCTTCGGCTCGGCGAGCGCGGCTGCGCCGAAGGAAAGACTGGCGCAAATGACGCCAGCGGCGATGTTTTTCATGCTCGTGAACATTTTAAGTTTCTTCTGCGTTTCGAGGCGCGCCGCAGCGCCGTGTTGATGGGTTGCGGCGCGACTCCATCACGCGCAAGCGCGCGTGCGCCATCGGCCACACCTGAAGCTTAGGCGATTTATGACAGTTTGTCTTTGACGCAGCGCAGCAGCGCCAAAAAATGACTAGCGTCGCCACCACACATAGATCGCGACGACGGCGATGAAGCTCGAATAGACGATCTTCCATGCGAGCCGGCGCAGCGTGAACGCAGGGCGGACAGGAATGTCGTTGAGGCGGGAAGTCCTTCGCTCGCCGATTGAAACCGGACTGAGCGCAGCGTGGGAGTAACGCATGAATCGCTCCTCATCCAAAAGCGGATAGGTCTTGCGGCAAGGCTAAGGCGCGATTGATTTACAAATTGCTTCGATCTCAATCCGCCCGAGAGATCTCTGCGCTGCGCTGCAAGCAGTGATAAAAGCCTCGGAAAGCAATCGGCGGAGGACGACATGGCCCGCGATACGACGGCGAAGACATCAGATTGGCGGTTTGATCTTACAGGCGCCACAGCGCCTCTCGCCACGCAGCGCCCCACGCGCAGAGTCATCCATGGCCGCGTGCTCGATGATCCTTACGAGTGGCTCGCTGCGAAGAACTGGCGCGAGGTGCTGCGCGATCCGGACGCTCTTCCCGTCGACATCGCCGAGCTGATCGAGGCGGAAAACGCTTACTGCGATCGCGTCATGGCGCCGCTCAAGAATTTGCGCAGGGCGCTCGTCGCCGAAATGCGCGGCCGCATCAAGGAGGATGACAGCGAGGTTCCCGAGCCGGACGGGCCTTACGCCTATTACGAACGCTTCCATGAGGGCGCGGAACATCCGCTCTACTGCCGGACGCCGCGAGACGGCGGGGCGGAAACTGTCCTCCTCGATGGCGACGCGCTCGCCAAAGGCCACGACTTCTTCGATATCGGCGACGCGGCGCATGCGCCCGATCACGCGCAGCTTGCCTGGAGCGTCGATGACGCCGGTTCAGAGCTATTTGACATCCGCACCAGGGCGCTGAGCGATGGCCTCGACCGCGCCGACGTCGTGAGCGACAGCGACGGCGTCATTGTCTGGCAGGCCAATTCGAAAGCCTACTATTATGTGCTGATCGACGAGAACCATCGCACCGCGCAGGTCTTTCGACATGACGTGGGCGCCGATCCCGCCGACGACACGCTGATCATCGAGGAGACTGACAGCGCCTGGTTCGTCAGCCTGCATGAAAGCCGCTGCGGGCGTTTCGCCATTGTGTCCATCCACGGCCACGACGCGACGGAATGCTGGCTGATCGACCTTCGCGAAGACAATCCGACGCCGCGCATCGTCGCGCCGCGCGAACCGCGCCTGCGCTACGACGTCGAGCCGCACGGCGACCTTCTCTACATTCGCGACAACGCCGACGGCGCCGATGATTTCCGCATTTCCGTCGCGCCGCTCGCAGAGCCCGGCCGTGAAAACTGGAAGGACGTCGTTCACCATCGCCACGGCGTCTTAATCGACTCCTTCACCGTTTATGCGCGCTATCTTGTCTGGCTGCGTCGGGAAAGCTCCTTGCCGACGATCGTCATCCGCGCGCTCGCCAGCGGCGAGGAACATGCGATTCACTTCGAGGAGGAAGCCTATGCGCTGTCGATCGACCCGGGGCTTGAATTCGACACTGACATATTGCGCTTCGCCTATTCGTCGATGACGACGCCTGATGAGACTTATGACTACGACATGGCTGCGCGCACGCGCGTCCTGCGCAAGCGCCAGGAAATTCCCTCCGGACATGATCCCAAAAATTATGTGACGCGGCGCCTTCTCGCGACGGCGCGCGACGGCGAAAGCGTGCCGATCACGCTCCTACATCGCGCGGACTTCACGCCCGGCGGAGACGGCGCGCCACTGCTGCTCTACGGCTATGGCGCCTATGGCTATGCGCTGTCGGCGGGCTTTAACGAAGACGCGCTATCGCTCGTCGATCGAGGCTTTGTCTATGCGCGCGCCCATATTCGCGGCGGAACCGACAAGGGCTGGCGCTGGTATGAGGACGGCAAGCTCGAGAAGAAGCAAAACAGCTTCACCGACTTCATCGATTGCGCACGCCATCTAATCTCGGCCGGCTACACGCGCGAAGGCGGCGTCGTCGCGCAGGGCGGATCGGCGGGCGGTCTGCTGATGGGCGCCGTCGCCAATGAGACGCCGGAGCTGTTCGCCGGCATCATCGCCAGCGTGCCTTTCGTCGACACGTTGAATACGATGCTGCGCGACGATCTTCCGCTGACGCCGCCAGAATGGCTCGAGTGGGGCAACCCGATCGCCAGCGCCGAAGCCTATGATCGCCTCGCGTCGTACTCGCCTTACGACAATGTGCGCGCGCAACGCTATCCGCCGATACTCGCCGTCGCCGGCGTGACCGATCCTCGGGTCACCTATTGGGAGCCGCTCAAATGGGTCGCGAAGCTGCGCGCGACGATGAGCGGCGGCGGACCCGTGTTGCTGTTCACCCATACGGGCGCGGGGCACGCCGGCGCCTCGGGCCGTTTCGAGGCGCTTGAAGACACGGCGCTGGAATATGCCTTCGCGCTGGCCGGCGCCGCGCGCGTCTTCAAAGACGACAGGGATGTCCTGGCGGAAGGCTGAGGCGAACCGCTGGGATCTCCTCATTTTTGGCCGGGACGCTCTTGCCGCTGAACTGACGCTACGAGGCTGGCCCCTTCTTCCGCCGGAGCTCTTCCGGCGGCTGCCATTCCTGGCCGCTTTGCGTTCCTTTCTTTCCCTCGACGCCCGGCGAGCCGGCGGAGGTTCCGCTCGGTCCCGCCACACCGCTTTCGTTGACATCAGCCGCTTTCGGATTGTCCTTCTGCACGGCTCCCGATGGCTCGACGGGGCTTCCAGCCGCCGGCCCAGAGGTCACGCCTTGATCCTGCGATTGCACTTCCGCAATGGCCGCAGGCGCGAGAAAGGCGAGAGCAAGGCTTGCGATGATGGCGATGCGTGTCTTCATGTCGAACTCCTGCGGCGCGGCGAATGGGTAACGATGGCCCCCGCCGGTAAATGGAGGGGCGCGTAAAACAAGCAATGGAGAAAGGCGCGCCATGTAGCGCGGGCGTTTTCTTTGATTTATTGAGCTTACGCTCACGCCAGGAGGAAGATGATGGCCGTCGACAGCAAGCACGCCGAAACGATTGCGCTCCACGCCGGCTGGCGCGCGGACGAGACCAACGGCGCCGTCGCCGTTCCGATCTATCAGACGACCTCCTATCAGTTTCGCGACACCGAGCACGCCGCCAGTCTTTTCGCGCTGAAAGAGCTCGGCCACATCTATACGCGCATCGGCAACCCGACGACCGGCGTATTGGAGTCGCGGCTCGCGGCGCTGGAGGGCGGCGTAGCGGCCCTGGCGCTGGCTTCGGGACAGGCGGCGTCGGCGCTGTCGATACAAAATCTCGCCCGCGTCGGCGACAATGTCGTCTCGTCAACCGATCTTTATGGCGGCACCTGGAACCTCTTCGCCAATACGCTGAAGGACCAGGGGCTCGAGGTGCGCTTCGTCGATCCGGCCGATCCCGAGAATTTCCGCCGCGCCACGGACGATCGCACGCGCGCCTATTACGCAGAGACGCTGCCCAATCCCAAACTCACCGTGTTTCCGATCGCCGAAGTCGCGGCGATCGGCCGGGAACTCGGCGTGCCGCTGATCATGGACAACACCGCGGCGCCGATTCTCTGCCGGCCGATCGATCATGGCGCGGCGATCGTCGTCTATTCGACCACGAAATATCTTGGCGGCCACGGCACGTCGATCGGCGGCGCCATCATCGACTCCGGCACTTTCGATTGGGAGAAATTTCCGCAGCGTCAGCCGGCGCTGAATACGCCAGATCCGAGCTATCATGGCGCCATCTGGGTTGAGGCGGTCAAGCCGATCGGCCCCGTGGCCTACATCATCAAGGCGCGCGCGACGCTGTTGCGCGATCTCGGCCCAGCGCCTTCGCCGTTCAACGCTTTTCTCACGCTGCAGGGCGTCGAGACGGTGACGCTGCGCATGGAGCGTCATGTGCAGAACGCGCAGAAGGTCGTCGACTTCTTGAGCAAGCGCAGCGAAGTGACGCGGGTCATTCATCCGTCGCAGCAGACAGGCGAGATGCGCCGGCGCGCGGACGCCTATCTGAAGGGCGGCTATGGCGCGCTGCTCGGCTTCGAGCTGAAGGGCGGTCTCGACGCCGGCCGCAGATTTATCGACGCGCTGGAGATGTTCTATCACGTCGCCAATATCGGCGACGCGCGCAGCCTCGCCATCCATCCGGCGACGACGACGCATTCGCAACTCGCCGAGGAAGCGCAGCTCGCGAGCGGCGTCACGCCCGGCTATGTGCGGCTTTCGATCGGCATCGAGCACATCGACGACATCATCGCCGATCTGGAGAAAGGACTGGAAGCGGCGGGCGCGTAAGGCGCTCCCTACTCCCGTGAAGCGGGAGAGTGGCCCCGCGACGCGGGGTCGGATGAGGGCGATGGCGACGACATTTCTTGGTTTACAGGCGACGACACCTCAGAAATTCAAGAAGCCATGTGAGCGAATCGTCCATCGTTTGGCGTTGATCACGAGGCGCGGTCGCCCGAGCGTGATCGTTTCGGACAACGGCACGGGTTCACTTCGAGCGCGACGGCAATCCGCGCTTTAGTGAAGCTTATCGACACTCGCCTCGCATTCGGCGCTGGTGTCCGTCCTGACGATCGGACCTGCCATTCGTCAAAAAAAAGGCAGAGGCGGAGGAGGAGGTGGTGGTGGCGGTGGCGGTGGCGGCAATCGACGCCATCGTCTGCGACGTGGTCCCCACGAGTCTGGGGGCGGAGGCGGCGGTCCCCAGCCGGGCCCCGGAGGCGGCGGTCCCCAACCAGGCTCCGCTTGTGCGAAAGTCGCTGACGCAACTGAGACGACGCCGGCGAGCGCGGCCAATTCGCTACAACAAATAGCAAATGCCAGTGCTCCCGCCGTCGAGGTCAGCCGTTGGCGCCGTCGAGACGACACACCATTGTTACACATGATGTCTGCCTTCACGCTTGATAGAAAGGAACGCGCTATGGTGATGAACATCGCCAGTCGGCTCAGCGTATCCGTGGAATATCTGCGACCTTTGGGAACCCTTAGAAGGCCTTTGGCGGGCTTAGAAATGCATAAGGATCGAAGCGATAGTTGAGTCCCGCTCGCACGACGTTGAAACCCTGGTCGCCATGTCGACGTGGCCCAAAATCTTCGTTCTGGGAAAGGCGGACATAGAGGTATTCAACCTTCGCGGACCATTTCGGAGCGAAAGCCCATTCAACGCCGCCGCCGGCGGTCCAGCCTGCCCCCGCGCCGCCGCTTCCGCCATAGGCGAATCCTCCGGTCCCATAAACGAGCAATGTTGGATTAATTACAGTTGTGCCCAAGCGTCCCCGAACCGTTCCAAACCAATGCACGCCACTCATGCTTGATCCTTGGATATCGGTTTCAAGGCCGGCAACAAACAGCCGCGAAAATTGGTAATTGTAACCCAGCTGACCGCCGCCGATTACGCCGCCGGCTCCCCTATTCGGCACTCCTCCTCCGAGGTTTGCGCCAACATAGAAGCCGGTCCAAAGCGGAGGTGGCGCAATCAAGTACGGCGGCGGCGAAGATTTATTGGAAGGCAAGTCCGCCGCCTGTGCGCCCACTGAAATCGCGCTAAAGGCAATGAGCGCGCCAAGCGATCTTTTCATATCCTTACCCCTTTTTTATCCACGCCGGCCGGGGTCGAGCGAACGCAGTGACGTCCGACATTTCCGAGCCGCGCCTTGCATATGGGGCTACTTCCTCAGCCGGACTGAGGCCAATTGATTTCAATTTGTTTCGGGCAGTCGCTCGTGTGCAAATGACGCGCCCTAATTCGCAATTTGGCTATTATTCCGATAGCGAACGACGCCAAAAGCCACACCCAAATTGTCACAACAATCGCCATCTCCCGCCATGCGCAATGATGAGCACAAGCACGACATGGGGCGCTAAGCCTCACGGCTTCGTCGCGAGCCGGTCCACGATCGCGCGAATGGCGGCGATCTGCGGACCTTTCTTGGTGTGGTGCTCGGCGTTGTCGTAGCCCCACCAGTCCCAGCAAGCATTGGGGTTCAAAACGAAGTTCAACGTATAGAACGGCCAGCCCCAGCCCCAGCGACTGATGGTTTGCGGATAGACGACGATGATGTGGTTCGTATCCGCCCAGCGATTGTAGCCGGCGTGTTTGTAGAACGCGTCGCCAACTTCGGCGGCCTGCTGTTTGCAGCCATGCAGGGCGACATGCACGCGGCACGTCTCCAGCGCGCAGACATGCGGCACATAGGCGTAGCCGACATCGCTTAAACTGTGATTGTAGGGATTGCCGTCGGGCAAAAATTCCTTTTGATCGAACTCGACATATTTTCCGGCGGGCTGCGCGCTCGGCGCGTTGAGCGGCCCGTAAATCTGCTCGAGCAAGGCTTTCGCGGCGTCGAAGTCGCAGTCGACGATGAACGGAGCCTTGTTCGCGCTGCATTCCTTGTCGCCATAGTCCTCGGTCACCATCGCGTGACCCGCGCCGATATCGTTTCGATAGACGATGCGATCCGGCGGCACATAAAACGAATAATAGTCGTGCGCCGCATCCATCACGACGGGATGCACCACCTCATCCTTGCGACCGGAAAACAACCAGACGCGCGCATCGTTCAAATTGGCGACGTCGTCTATGGCCCCGGAGCGCGCGAGCGCGTCGGTGATGTTCGTAAGATGCGCCGGATCCGGGACCGGATGGGCGGCGTCCGGCTTCATGCAATTGCTGGTCGCTTGGTTCGAACTCTGCTCTGCGCAGTCGTAAGGCACGCCGGCGACGATCCCGGCGCCTTTCACAATGCCGGAATGCGCCACATGGAATTGCAACGCCATCGCCGCGCCCGATGAAAGCCCTGACACGGAAGTCTCGGACAGATTTGCGCCGTAAGCCGGGAGGCGCTCGGCGCCCGACGCGGCGTCGGCTGCAAGACAGCACGTCACGGCGACGGCGATGTGCAATCTGCGCAAAGGAATAAACATGAACTTCTCCTCTAAAATCGTGTGGCGAAGCTTTAGCGGCGGCGGAAACGATCACATGATCGACGGCCCTTTCGCAGTCAGCGGATTGCCTGCGACGACGAGGACGACCCGTCCCGCACTCCGCGAAACAGCCTGATGCAATTCGCCTGCCGCATCTCGAAAAGAACGCGCCAGCGCATTGTCGGGCACGATCGATAAGCCAACCTCGGACGAGACGGCGACGGTCGGCGCCGAGCGGGACGACAACGCATCAACAAGCGCGGCGCGATCGCGTGAAAGATCGGCGCCGCCAAGCAGCCGATTGCTCAGCCAGAGCGTGAGACAGTCGATCAGCAACGGTCCATCGACCGGCGCCTCGCGAATCGCGTCGACGAGCGTCTGCGCCGCTTCGACCGTGCGCCAGTCCTCGCCGCGTCTTGCGCGATGCGCGTCGACGCGCGCGCGCATTTCCTCATCCAGAATGTCCGCCGTCGCAATATAGGTCCAGGGCGACGGATGCGTGACGATGAGACTCTCCGCATATGCGCTTTTGCCGGAACGCGCGCCGCCGAGCACAAGGGTGAGATGCGGATTTTCGCTCATGTCTGGGCTCTTTGGAGCGGCGTGCGGGCGAGCAGAGCCCCCTCGCGGTCGAATAAGATGATCTCCAATTCGCTCTCCGCCCCATCGAGCGCGCGCGCGGCGGTTTTCCATGCATCGCGCGCGACCGGCGCCGAAAGATCGATTCCCGCACTTTGTCCGATCTGCAAAGCTTCGAGCGCGCTGTTGGCGCTCTCGATGAGCGCGGCAATCTCTTCGCCCGCGCCGACCTCGCGCGCGATGTTAGCGAGCCTCGCGAAATCGACGCTCGAGCGCCCCGAATGCAGATCGAGTCGTCCTTGCGCGAGCTTGGTCATCTTGGCGAAGCCGCCGCCGATCGTGACGCGCGCGACCGGATGGGTGCGAAGATATTTCAACAGTCCGCCGACAAAATCCCCCATTTCAATGAGGGACGTCTCCGGCAGATCATAAAGCCGCTTCACGGCCGCTTCGGAGGTCGAGCCCGTCGTGCCGGCGACATGCGTCAACCCGCTGGCGCGGGCCACATCGACGCCGCGATGGATGCTGTCGATCCAGGCGGCGCACGAAAAGGGCGTGACGATGCCGGTCGTGCCGAGAATGGAGAGTCCGCCAACGATGCCGAGCCGTCCATTCAGCGTATGCTTGGCCAATTCCTCCCCGCCAGGGACCGAAATTTCGATGTCCGCGTCCGCGCCAACGCCGATCCTCGTGCTCGCCTCGATGATCGTGTTGGTCATCATCTTACGGGGCGTGGGATTGATCGCCGGCTCGCCGGGCGCCAGCGGAAGCCCCGGGCGCGTCACGACGCCGACGCCCTCTCCCGCGAAAAACCGCACGCCCGCGCCGGGAACGCCGCGGCGCACCTTCGCGCATATCAGGGCGCCGTGGGTGACGTCCGGATCGTCGCCGGCGTCCTTGACCACGCCGGCGCGGGCGAAATCCTCGCCGCGCTCGAAGGTCGCCAGCGCGAAGGCGACGCGCTTTCCCGACGGCAACGCGATCTCGACCGGATCGGGAGGCGGCGCATCCGTCATCAGCGCCTCGAAGGCGGCGCGCGTCGCGGCGGTCGCGCAGGCGCCCGTCGTCCAGCCACGGCGCAAAGGACGCCCACTTCCCGCATCGCTCATGCGCCCTCTTTACCGCGAAGCGCGAGCGCGCGACACCGGCGCGCCGATCCGCTAAAGATGCGGCGATTTCCAGATTTGAGGAGCACGCTTACATGTTGCGCAGCGTTTCATCCTTTCTCGGTCTTATCGCGCTGGCCGCCGACTCGAGCGGCGCCCAAGCGTTCGAGCTCACAAGCTCTGACATCGCCGAAGGCAAGACGATCGACATGAAGCATGTCTATGATTCCATGAGCTGCACCGGTGAGAATATCTCGCCGGAGCTCCATTGGAGCGACCCGCCTCCTGGCACCAAGAGCTTCGCCGTCTTTGTGCATGACCCCGATGCGCCGACGGGCGGCGCCGGGTTTTGGCACTGGCTCGTCGTCGATATTCCGGCCGACGTTCGCGGCTTGAAGCGGGGCGCCGGCGACGCTTCGGGGAAAAACCTGCCGTCCGGCGCGCATCATTTGGAGACTGACTTCGGCGACAAGGCCTATGGCGGCCCCTGCCCGCCGCCCGGCAAGCCGCACCGTTACGTTTTCACCGTCTACGCGCTAAAGACCGAAAAGCTCGGCGACGCCGCGCATGGCCGCACCGCCATCGCCGGCTTCACCATCAATCAGAATGCGCTGGCCAAAGCCTCGATCACCGCGCTTTTTGGACGGTGAATTTCGGCGTTGCGCTTCTGGCGCTCGCCATCGAGGCGGGCGCCGGCTATCCGGATGCGCTTTTTCGCAGGATCGGCCATCCGGTGACATGGATGGGCGCGCTGATCGCCGCGCTCGACCGAGGGCTGAACCGTGAGGGCGACTCCTTCGCGCTGCGACGGCTGAAAGGCGCCCTCGCGCTCGCCGCGCTTCTTGTCATCGCTGTTGGAAGCGGCGCGCTGATCGAACGCGCGGCGCTCGCGCTTCCGTTCGGCTGGATTGCGCTCGCTGTCGTTGCATCCAGCCTTCTGGCGCAGCGCAGCCTGCATGCGCATGTCGCCGCGGTCGCGGAGGCGCTGACGATCTCGGTGGAAGACGGCCGGACGGCGGTGGCGAAAATCGTCGGACGCGACGTATCGGCGCTCGACGAATCCGGCGTCGCCCGCGCCGCCATCGAGAGCCTTGCCGAAAATTTCTCCGACGGCGTCGTCGCGCCGGCGCTCTGGCTCGCGGTCTTCGGCCTGCCGGGCGCGCTGGCTTATAAGATGGTCAACACCGCCGACAGCATGATCGGCCACAAGTCGGCGCGCTATCTCGCCTTCGGCTGGGCCGCGGCCCGCTGCGACGATCTGATGAATGTTCTCCCCGCGCGCGCGGCTGCGGGCCTGCTGACGGTCGGCGCCTTGGCCGTGAGCGGCGCCTCTCCGGCCAAGGCGCTGGCGGCGGCCTGGCGTGATGCGCCAAAGCACGCCTCTCCCAACGCCGGCTGGCCCGAAGCGGCGGCGGCGGGCGCTCTTGGCCTCAAGCTCGGCGGACCACGCTCCTACGGCGGGGCTGAAGCGGTGGAGGGCGCGAGTCTTGGCGACGGCAGGCGCGAGGCTAATGCGGCGGATATTCGCCGCGCTTTGTCGCTCTATGAGATTTCAACCGCCACGCTCTGGTTTTCGCTTGCAGTCTGCGCCTTGGCTGGGAGAATATGACAGAGCTGCAAATTTTCAGGTCCGTGGCGCCACAGCTCTGCTCGCCAGATTTCTAACTTTGCTTATCTTGAATATGTTATAAGTTTGATTGTGCGGTGCAGCATGAAACGCAGCGCGGCGGCTGCGACGGGGGTGGCGGGGAGAAGCGTAAAGATGGACCGTATGTCGTACCAGCTCTACGAAATGTTGCACTTGGCTTTCGCGCCGGCGCGGGCGGCGACGGACGCGATGTTGCACGCGATGAAAAATCCGCTCAATCCGCTGCATCACACGTCGTTCGGCCGCAACGTCGCCGCCTCGGCGGAACTGTTCGAGCGCATGACCCGCCGCTACGGGAAACCCTTGTTCGGCCTGGACACGACGATTGTCGATGGCGCCGAGGTCCAAATCGTCGAGGAGGTTGTCTGGAACCGGCCGTTTTGCGGCCTGCTACATTTCAAGCGGCTGTTTACTGGTCCGGCGCCCCGACAGTCGAAATTGCTGATTGTCGCGCCGATGTCCGGCCACTACGCCACGCTGCTGCGGGGCACGGTCGAGGCGTTCCTGCCGACCTACGACGTCTACATCACGGATTGGAGCGACGCGCGCACGGTGCCGCTCGTCGACGGCTCCTTCGATCTCGATGATTACATCGATTATCTCAGCGAAATCATGCGTTTCCTCGCCCTGAACGGGCCTGAAACGCCCTTGCATACGCTTGGCGTCTGTCAGGCGTCAGTGCCGCTCATCTGCGCGATCGCCGCAATGGAGGCGGACAATGATCCTGACGTTCCCGAATCCATGGTGCTGGTCGGCGGCCCCATCGACACAAGGGTGAATCCGACGGCCGTCAACAAGCTGGCGCAGCAGCGCGGCATGGATTGGTTCCGCAGCCATTGCATCCACAGCGTGCCGTTTCCGCACGCCGGCATGGGACGCCAAGTCTATCCGGGCTTTCTGCAGCTCTCCGGCTTCATGTCGATGAATTTCGAGCGCCATATCTCGGCTCATCTCGAAATGTTCAACCATCTCGTCGAGGGGGACGGCGACTCCGCCGAAAGACACCGCGATTTTTACGACGAATATCTCGCGGTGATGGATTTGACCGCAGAATTCTATCTGCAAACCGTGGATCGCATCTTCGTCCGCCACGAAGTGCCGCTCGGCCTGTTGCGCCACCGGGACAATCTCATCGACCTCAAAGCGATCAGCCGCACCGCGCTGTTTGCGGTCGAGGGTGAAAAGGACGACATTTCCGGCGTCGGCCAGACCGAAGCCGCGCTGGATCTCTGCGCCAATATTCCTGCCGCCCGGAAACGCCACTATGTTCAGAAAGGCGTCGGCCATTACGGCGTCTTCAACGGCTCGCGCTTTCGCGACGAGATCGCGCCGCGCATCCGCGCATTCGCGGCCGACATGGAGAGTGTCGACGGCTTAGGGGCGACGCGTCCTCGCCTTGCATGGAGCGCGGAATAAAGGCAAACTCCGCGCCCTCGCCGCGATTAGACTGGGCGCTTTCGCGCGCCCGACCAATCATCCAAGGAACATTCGATGGACGTGCAGGACGCAGCCTCGCGCGAAGCGCTGCAAAAAGAAATTGACGCCATTCATTGGTATCATGAGTTCGATTTCGGAAACGGGCTGCGCGCCCTCAGCGTGTCGCAGGCCGACGATCATCGCCGCATCTGGCGCTTCATCGAGAGCGAGCTCGACAAGATCGATTTCGCCGGCAAGAGCGTGCTCGAAATCGGCTGCTGGGACGGATACTGGAGCTTTTACGCCGAGCGGCGGGGCGCCAAGCGCGTTGTCGCCACCGACGACGTCAGCCAGAACTGGGCGAGCGGCGCCGGGCTGCGCCTCGCCAAGAAGCTTCTAAACTCCAATGTCGAGATCAATCAGAACGTTTCGATCTACGAAGCCTCGAAGCTTAATGAGACCTTCGACATCATCATCTGTCTCGGCGTCTACTACCACCTTGTCGACCCCTTCGCGGGATTCGCCGAAGTGCGGCATCTCATGCACGAAGGATCAATCGCGATTTTCGAAGGCGACGCGACGCTCGAATTGCGACCCGACACTTTTTACTGGGACATGTCGGACTCGGCGAAGTCCTGCTTCGTGCCGACGCAGTGGGGCCTCAACCACATGCTGAAGACAACCTATATGGATGTCGTCGCGCAGAGCTGGATGCGTCCGCCGCCGGCATTCAAGGTCAATGTCGATCCGGCGCATCTTTTCGGTTACACGGGGGCGCTGGATCCTTCAGGCTTCCCGCCCCTGAAACATCGCGAGCGCATTCTCACCGTGGTGAAGCCGTTTAGCGGCGAAAATCCGCTGCATCCCTATAAGCCGCCCTTCAATCTCGCGAAATTCGACACGCGCTGGAAATAGTACGGATATCCGTGCGTTTGGGCGGTGTCATTCCCGGCAGGCCAAAGGGCTGACCGGGAATCGAGGCCGATCCAAGCGTGCTGGTCTTGCTCTGGATTCCCGGTCGCGCGTTTTGCGCGCGTCGGGAATGACGCAAGCAGCTTACAGCGTAGGCGTGAGGCCCGCGACGAAATTCTCGCGCGCCAATCTCATCAGCAATCCGCTCGTCGCCTCGTCGGCGACCCAGGCGTCGACGCGCGGATTGCTAAGCTGCGAGGGATCGTGGCCGCTATAGATCTTGTAGCAGGACGCGATGTACTGCGGCAGCGTCAGGAAATCGCCCACCGTCGTCGATATATGGTGGTTCTGCAGCTTGAACATATAGCCGCCCTGCGCCCCATATCGCTTCGCGATCGACGGATAGATCGGGAAGATCTCGCTGCGCGCGAGATCATGAATGGCGTAATAGTTGAAATTCACTGTCCGCGGCTTCAGTCCGACCGTCTCGAACAGCTTCTTGGAGAGATCGAACAGCACAAAGCTCATCGGATGCACGGTGCTGTACATGAAAACGCCGCGGCGCGACCAGTTCATCAGCTCGGCCGAAAGATCGAGGCCATATTTGTCGCGCGTACCATCGACCAGTTCGCGCGACGCGTCGTTCCACATGTCGAAATAGCCGAGCGCGTCAAAGACGTTCTCGTTGAAGAGCGCGTTCGCCATCTCGACCGACAAGCCCTTGCGATAGGCGAAAAGCGCGATCGCCGAATGGTAGGGACCGATCGGCCCGCAAACGAAACCGTGCATGCGCGACAGATCGTGAATATAGACGAGATCGGGATGAAAGGCCGCGAAGGTGATCGCAGGAAAGATCATCGTCTTCGGCAGGCGCTTGCATAATTCTTCTGAACCGCCGCCGCGCACGTGACCATCAAGAAAGTCATGCGAGAAGACGTAGTCGTAAGTCTCCAGCGTCTTGGCGAAGAGGCCCATCGTCGAGCGGGCGCGGGCGATCATCGAAAAATGGTCGACGGTCGCGCTCGGATCGAGCACTTTCATCGCATAGGCGACGCCGAAACTCTGGCAATTGCCGATGATGGCGATCCGCGGCCCGGTGTTGCGCATGACGCGGCCGGTGATCTTCGCGAGCCGCGGCTCGACGGCGTATTGCCGCCAGGATTTTAGAATCTGTCTGTCAACCTGCGTTAACATGCGGTCTTTCATGGATTGGCGACGGCGCGGGCGTTCTCAGCGGCGCCGCCGGGTGACAAGCGGTCGGGCGCCGTTTATGTTGCGACGCCAGAGGGCGGCTCGCGAACGACGCGGGAAAAGCTCGATCCGCGACCATCGGCCGGATCAGAAAGGAGTGCGACCATGGCGGAGAACCCCTATAGCTCCCTACCCGACCATCGCTTTTGGCGCAAGGCGGTGACCTCGCTGCCGCCCTTCGCGCTCGATCCAATCATTCGCACGCCTTTTAAGATTTCGCCGCAGGACAAAGTCGCGACGGGCGGCAGCTGCTTCGCGCAGGAGATCGCGATGGGCCTGCAGGCGAGCGGATTCCATTATTATCTCGCCGAGCAGCCGCCGGCCGGCATGTCCGCGGATGAGGCGCTGCGCCGTAACTACTCAATGTATTCCTGCCGCTACGGCAATCTCTACACGACCGTGCAGCTGCTGCAGTTGATCGAACGCGCCTATGGACGCTTCACGCCGCAGCTCGATCACTGGAACAGGCCGGAGGACGGCCGCGTCGTCGATCCGTTCCGTCCGCGCATCGAACCCGACGGATACGCCACTGTTGAAGAGATGCGCGCCGATCGCGAGCGGCATCTCGCCGCGGTCCGCCACATGCTCGAGACGATGGACGTCTTCGTTTTCACATTCGGCCATACCGAGACCTGGCGCCACAAGCCCGACGGCGCGATCCTGCAGCTTGCGCCGGGCGTCGCCGGCGGCGCCTGGGACCCGAGCGTCTATGAGTTCTACAATATGACCGTCAGCGAAGTCGTGCGCGACTTCATGGCCGCCGTCGACCGCATTCGCGAGGTCAATCCCAAAGTGCGCATCGTGCTGAGCGTGTCGCCGGTCGGCATTATCGCGACCTATGAAGACCGGCACGTCATTGAGTCGAACTGCGCCGTCAAGGCGATTCTGCGCGCCGCCGCCGACGAAGTCGTCCGGGCAAGGCCGAATATCGCCTATCTCCCATCCTATGATCTCGCCACGGTTTCCCCGAACGTGCCGATGTTCTATCGGGAGGATACGAGACGCATCAATCCCTATGGCGTCGATCGCGCGATGAGGGTGTTTTTCGACCATTTCACGGATCGCCGAAAAGAGCAGGATGCGGTGAAGGCGGTGAAAATCGACGTCGCCGCTGAAGCCGAGAGCAACTCCCGCGTCGTCTGCGACGAGGAAGCAATCGAGTCAGCTTAAGAACAACGGCGGCGGATCGGCGGTCGGAGTCGATTCGCCAGCAACGCCGGGTCATGCCGACCGCCAAAGGACGCTTGAATGATTATTGGTTCGCTTGCGCTCGCGACGGCTGGCGCTTTCACCGGCGCCTCGCTTTATGTCAATTACGTCGAACAGCCGGCGCGGCTTGCGCTCACTGACGACGCGCTGATCAAGGAGTGGGAGCCCTCCGATCATCGCGGCTTCATTGTGCTCGCAAGTTTTGCCGCGCTTGCCGCCCTCTTCGGCTTCATCGCCTATCGCGAGCTCGATGACGTCAGATGGCTTTTCGGCGCGCTCATCGCGATTGCGACCTGGCCCTACACCTATCTTGCCATCGTGCCGCTCAACAATCGCATCCTGGCGCTGATCCAAGCCGACGCGGCGCATGAAGCGCGCAAGGTCATCGATCTTTGGGGTCGCCTGGAGCTGGGTCAAACCGCGCTCGGGGTCGTCGCAACGCTCATCTACGTCTGGGCCGCCGGCTGATTTCCGAGAGCGGCGTTTAGCCAAAGTTCATCTCGGATGCGTTCATCTAAGAACGGATCTTGGAAGCGGCCCCATATTTGAATTGCGGATGACATGACCTACGATCTTGTCGTGATCGGATCCGGTCCAGGCGGTTACGTATGCGCGATCCGCGCGGCGCAACTTGGATTGAAGACGGCCGTCGTCGAGAAGGATTCGACGTTCGGCGGCACATGCCTCAATGTCGGCTGCATTCCGTCGAAGGCGCTGCTCCACGCTTCACATATGTTCGAAGAAGCGGCGCATGGTCTGGCGCCGCTCGGCGTCATCGTCGATCCGCCGCGTCTCGATCTTGCGGCGATGATGAAGCACAAGGACGACACCGTCGGCGCGAACGTCAACGGCGTCGCCTTCCTGTTTCGAAAGCACAAGATCGAGTCGTTTCGCGGCGTCGGCCGCCTGAAAGGCGCCGGGCGAGTCGAGGTCACGAGCGCGGACGGCGCGGTTCAGACGCTGGAAACGAAGAACATTGTTCTCGCCACCGGCTCAGCCGTCGCACCGCTGCGCGACGCCTCCGGCGCGGAGATCGCGATCGACGAGAAGCTGATCCTTTCGTCGACCGGCGCTTTGGCCTTGGCGAAGACGCCGAAGCGGCTGGTCGTCGTCGGCGCAGGCGTCATCGGACTCGAGCTTGGATCGGTCTGGCGGCGGCTTGGCGCCGAAGTGATTGCGATCGAATATCTCGATCGCATCCTGCCCGGCTTCGATCTCGAGATCGCCGCACGCTTCCAGAAGATCCTCGAAAAACAGGGCTTCGATTTCCGCCTCGCCTCCAAGGTGACAGGCGTGCGGCGCGAGGGAACCGGCAAGGCCGAGCGCGCTGTCGTCTCCTATTCGTCGGTCGATGGCGCGTCATCCGACACGATCGAGGCCGACGCCGTGCTCATCGCGACGGGCCGCATCCCGTTCACGCAGGGCCTCGGACTCGAGGACGCCGGCGTCGCCCTGGAGCGCGGACGAATCGTCATCGACGAACATTTCGCGACTAATGTTCCGGAAGTCTACGCCATCGGCGACGTGGTGCGCGGGCCGATGCTCGCCCACAAGGCTGAGGACGAAGGCATCGCCATCGCCGAAATCCTCGCCGGACAGGCCGGGCATGTGAATTACGGCGTCATTCCCAGCGTCGTCTACACGATGCCGGAAGTCGCAGCGGTCGGCATCACCGAGGAAGAGGCCAAATCCGGAGGGATCGAGGTCGCGATCGGCAAATTCCCCTTTACCGCCAATGGCCGCGCGCGCGCGATGCGCGCGACCGACGGTTTCGTGAAGATCATCGCCGACGCGGCGACCGACCGGGTGCTGGGCGTCCATATCGTTGGCGCGGCGGCCGGCGAATTGATCGCTGAAGCTGCCGTGTTGATGGAATTTTCCGGCTCGTCGGAAGATCTCGCGCGCACCTGCCATGCCCATCCGACGCTCTCGGAGGCGATTCGCGAGGCGGCCTTCGCCGTCGCCAAACGCGCCATCCACATTTGAGCTGGCGGTCCATGTGGCCGTCGTGATTCACGCCGCGAGCTCGCGCTTCGCACCCGCCGCATGCGAGAGGAAGACGTATGGAAAATTGGAAACAGCGCCTGAAGGAGGCGTTTTGGTTCACGCTCGCCGTCCTCTTTCTGGTCGAAACCTGGCTGTGGGATCATTTCAGCGAATGGCTGCACGATCTTGGACGCGCACTTGGGCTTGAACGTTACGAGCAGCAGTTCAAGGATTTCGTCGCGACGCTTACGCCCCTAAAAACATTGGCGATATTTATCACGCCAGCGTTCGCGATTATCCCGGCCAAGCTGATTGGTTTTGAGTTAATCGCGCATGGCCATGTGTTCACGGGGCTTTTGGCGATTCTTCTCGCCAAAACGCTGGCGCTCGGCGTCATGTCGTTTCTTTTCGACATCTGCCGAGACAAGCTGATGCAGATCGACCGGTTCTGTCAGATCTATTCAATTGTCCTCGAGATTCGCGCCTGGGCGGCCAGACTGGTCGCGCCGTTCAAACAGCGCGTCTACCAGACCGCCGACGCGATGTGCGGGCGAATAGAAGCGTTCATCGGCGTTGAAGCAGGCTCGCTGACGCGCAGCATCGCGCGCATGCGCGAACTGGCGCGTCAGAAACGGTCCGCCTGATTATTCGCAGATTGCATATCCAAAGCAGAAATCGTCGCCGTTGGGCGACGGTCGGGAGAGAAAAGTCGTGGCGCTTGCGACACCAGCCGCGAACAGGAACAGCATCAAAACGTACAAAACCAAATTGCGCATGACAGGCCCAGCCTTCCGCCTCTCGCTGCAACAGTTATTAAAACTTGAAAGGCGCGGCGCTCCGAGTCTCCGCTCTTTCGAGCATCGATTTTGGGCACGCCGGCCTTTCAGAACAGAAACGCAAATGTCGCGCGTGCGTTCCACGATTTGCGCGACAGAATGAAAATTTTTACTGGCAAATCGCATAGCCGTAGCAAGGGTCCGAGGGTTTCGCTTGCGCGGACGACGCGAGGTAAGCGCCCGCGCCGGCGACTTCCAGCAAGAGAATGCTGACCACCAGGACTAAGCAGCCCATGCTTGTCGTCGGACGCATAATCAATCCCCTTCTTCGATCGCCCGCACCCTGCGAACATCCGCGACATTAAGGTCCGCTTTACCAAGGCGCCGTGCGAGAGCGCACACGGGCGAATGCCGAGGGCGGGGCGTCGAAAAACCTCGGTCTACTCGGGCGCGCGCGGAGCGACTGCCCGGTAATCGTATGGCAAAAACGACGACGCCCTCGCGCGCGGGGCGGAGGGCGTCGCAGGAAGCTTGATAAACGGGCGAAGCCTTAGAGGACGACGACCTTGGTGCCGACCTTCACGCGGTTGTAAAGATCGATCGCATCGATGTCGCGCATGCGGATGCAGCCCGAGGATACGGCCTGTCCGATCTTATCCGGCTCATTGGTGCCATGGATACGATAGAGCGTATCCTTGCCGTTCTGATAGAGGTAGAGCGCGCGCGAGCCGAGCGGATTGTCGGGACCGCCCGGCAGACCGCCGGCGTCCGCCGTCGGCTGGAGATGCGGCCAACGCTCGAGCATGTCTTTTGGCGGGATCCACCGCGGCCATTCCTGCATGCCGCCCACATAGGCCCGGCCGGTGAAGGCCATCGCGTCCTGACCGGTGGCGACGCCGTAGCGCACGGCCTTTCCGCCCGGCAAGACATAGTAAAGAAATTTCGAGCGGTTATCGACGATGATCGAACCGACGGGCTCGTTCGTCTTATAATCGACGAGGTAGCGTTCGTATTGCGAACTCACCCCAGCCTTGGGAGCAAGCGCCATGAATTCGGCGTCGCGACCATTAAGCCTCGGATCGGGAAGAGGCGTTCCGCCGTTGCAACCCGCAAGAAAAACAGCGAGAAGCGCAGACGCCGCTGTCACATATCTGAAACTCATTTCAGGCACTCCTTTCCGCCGCAAAACAGTTGTTACGATTTTCTTATCATGAACTTTGGCGCTGGGATCACGTCTTCCGAATTATTCCCTTACTGTTGCGCCGGCGCCACGCTAACCGCCGCGGCCCCGCGCTTGAGCTTTACTGTTTCTTTTTCATGGACAGGAGGCTGTGGAAGGCCGAAAATCCATGCGTTGACTGGCGTAGCGTCGCCCGCTTGGATTGCGTCGCAGCATTGAAAACCCTCCTCGTCACACATGAAAGCGGGCTCCTTCACGAGATGGGTCCCGGCCATCCTGAAGCCCCCGAACGGTTGCGGGAGATCCAGCGCGGCTTGGAGCAAGCGCGATTCGCGTCGCTGAGCCGGATGAGCGCGCCCCAAGCGCAAGCGGAATCCCTGCAACGCGTCCATCCCCAATCCTATCTTGCCGCCCTTGAGCACGCGGCGCCGCGCGAAGGCTATTCGGCGCTCGACAGCGATACGCTGATGTGTCCGCAGACGATCGAAGCGGTTTGGCGCGCCGCCGGCGGCGCCGTCGCGGCAGTGGACGAAGTCATGTCGGGACGGGCCGACAACGCCTTCGTCGCCGTCCGCCCCCCTGGGCATCACGCCGGCGTGCACAATCCGATGGGTTTTTGCTTCGTCAACAATGTCGCCGTGGCCGCGCGCCACGCCCTGGCGGCGCATGGGGCGGAACGGGTGGCGATCGTCGATTTCGACGTCCATCACGGCAATGGCACGCAAGAAATTTTCTGGGCCGACGACAAGGTGCTGTTCTGCTCGACGCATCAGGCGCCCTTTTATCCCGGCACCGGCGGGCGCAATGAAACCGGCGAACATGACAACATCGTCAATGCGCCGCTCCTCGCCGGCTCGACGGGGCACGCCTTTGGCGAAGCGCTCGCCGACCGAATCCTGCCGCGGGTGCGCGATTTCGCGCCCGACCTGATCCTGATTTCGGCGGGCTTCGACGCCCATGAGCGGGATCCGCTCGGCGGCCTGCGGCTTCGCGAGACGGATTTCGGCGATGCGACCAAACGGCTGATGGACATCGCCGACCGGCGCTGCGGCGGCCGCATCGTCTCAATGCTCGAAGGCGGCTATGACGTCGACGCTCTCAGCCGCAGCGTCAACGCGCATGTGCTGGCCCTCATGGGCGTGGCGGAGGACGGCGGCGTCTAACGCGGCGGTACGCGATTTAGTGCAAAAGGGCCGCGAGCTGACGCTCCGGCCCTTCTTCATGCGTCTGGATCAACAGGCGTGGCGGAACTCAGCCCTGGCGCGCCTTATAGCGCTTCTGCACCTTGTTGATAATGTAGACGCGGCCTTTGCGGCGCACGATCTGGTTGGCGCGATGGCGCGAACGCAGAGATTTCAAAGAGTTGCGGACTTTCATCGGTCTATCCCCGGCAATGGTGAACTGGCCGGGATAACGCCCAGCGCTTCGTTGGCCCCGCCTATGCCCTATTTCGCCCCGGCGATCAAGCCGTGACGGCCTAGAACGTCAAAACCGCGCATTGGCGAAAAACCGCAGATTTGCGCCCGGGAGCAGCACCTCGTCCTTGCGGAAGGAGACGCTGTTGCGGATGTCCTCATTGAGGAGATTGTCGCCGACGAGTCCCAGCCGCAACTCGCGGCTCAGCGGATCGCCCGGATCGAGCAGCATGCGGTAGCTGATTTCGGCCTTCAGCAGATTATAGCCCTTCGTTGGGGTTTCATTCGTTGGGTCGATGTTGCGCTGCGCGAAGGCGTGCAAAAAATTGACCCGCAGCAGCCAATTCGAATCTCGCCAGAACAATCCGCCGCCGAGCCGAACGGGCGGGATGCGGGGGACGTTGCCGCCGCCCACGAATGTCGCGCGCACCACGTCGAACTGGTGCTCCGCCCCAAAGACGCCGCCTGCCAGCGTCGCGACGTCGAGTTGGCTTTGAAACTCGCCGCCCCGGAAAAGCGCATTGCGCTGCGAATAGATCGCCTCACGCAGATCGCCCTCGCCGTCCAAGGCGCAGCTCGCAATATCGCCCTCGCAGACCGCGCCGGTGAGATTTCGGAAGATAAAGCCGTCGAAGCGCGTGAGGTAGGCTGTCGCCTCGAAGCGGAATGGACCGACTGGGCGGCGCAGGCCGATTTCGATGGTCTTCGCCCCTTCAATTCGCAGATTCGGATTGCCGATGTCGAAAGTTCCCGTCGCCTCATGGATTCCGCGCGAAAAGAGCTCGGGCGCGCGCGGCGCGCGTTCGACATATTGGGCGGTCAGACTCGCGACGACGCCTTGCGGCAGATCCTGGAGGAAACCAAAGGCTGCGCTCTTTGGCGTGAAATTTCGCACGCGGGCGATTTGCAGCGCCGGATCAGCGAGGAGTTCTGGAAATGCGCCGGAGACCAGGAGTTCGGGAAATGCGCCGGAGACGGTCGCATGTTCGATGCGTCCGGCCAGCTGCATTCTCGATGTGTCGGTCAGCCTGAATTCATTGAACCAATAGCCGGCGACGCTTCGCGTCCGATTGGGGTCGAAGAGCCCGCCCTCGCGTCCGGGCGAGGTCAGGATCTGATGCATGCCCTGCACGCCGAAGGCGCTGGTCAGAGTCGCGAAGGACAAATCGACCGGGCGAAGCTGGGTTTCGACCCGCGCCTCGAGATCCTTGTTGGTGAAGGTCTGCTGAACGCCGTCGAATCCCCCCTCATTGGCGAGTTCGTGGTGCTTGTAGTCGGTCAGACCCGCCCAGAAGCGGACCGCTTCGATATAGGCCGACTGCGGACGGAACTCGCCCTTGGACGTCACGCGCGTCTGGCGAAGTTCGATGCGCGTATTGGTCTCCGTCGGCTCAATGCCGGGGATGCGATAGCGCGAGTTGAACTGCGTCACCGCGACGCCGACGAAGCCGCCGTCGAAAAAATAGGAGCCGCCGACCGAACCGCCGGCCGAGCGCATCGATGAATTGGGCTGGCGCCCGAAGACCGGCGGCGGCGGATCCGGCGGAAAAAGATAAGGATAGCCGGGAATAAGGTAGTCGCTGCTGCGACGGCCATGGACATCCATGTGGAAGGCGACATTGCCGCGGCCGACGTCGAGCAGCGTCGCGTTCTCGAGCGCGTTGTCGACGGTCATCACCGCGCCGCGAGTCTCGACGACCGAGCAACCCTCCGTCTCGGCCGTCAGGATGAGCGCGAGACGGCAGGGCAAGGCCGTGGGAATGCGGTTATTCTCGACATTGACGACGCCGCCGATCGCTTGCGACCCCCAGCGCAGCGTCGCCGGGCCGCGCACCACCTCGACCTGGCTCGCGGCGACGGGATCGAGCGGTACGGCGTGGTCCTCGCCAAGTTCCGAGACGCCGCTGTTGCTGACGCCGTTTTCCTGGATTCGCACCCGGTAATTGTCGAGACCGCGCACGATGGGACGACTCGCCGCGCCGGGCGCGAAAGTCGATCCGGTGACGCCCGGCTTGGCGAAGAGCACGTCGCCAAGGGTCGCGCCCGGCGAGCGACGCAGCTCCTCATTGGTGACAACCGTCACCGTCGCGAACTGATCGGCGACGATGGGAAGGACGCCTTGCGGCGCCACGGCCGGTTCGCGCGGCTCGGGTCCGCTCGGGCCGGCGACGCGGTTGCGCCCGCCGGGCGCAGGGGGAGTCTGTGGCGGGGAGACGATCTTGGCGCGCTTGATCGGACTCACAGAGCCGACTTCAATCGGCGGCAAGGCCTGCTGAGCCAAGGCGCTCGCGACGCTGGTGAAAATCCCGATTATTGCGCCGCCGGCCGCTGCGCCGACCCAAACGCTCTTCCTCATAAATGCCCGCTCCGGTCATCATATGTTATAACATAACATATCCGGGCCGAGGCGAAGCCTGTCAATGCGCCGGTCACGCGGCGCGAGAGATCAGTGCATTCTGTGGCCGTTGCGCCACACGTGAGCGATCAGAAGGGCTCGGCCGACGGGCGCGTCTGTCCGGTGCGATAGTTCTCCCAGCCATGCGCGCGCAGGTTGCAGGCAGGGCATTCGCCGCAGCCATAGCCCCAGTCGAAGCGGCGGCCCCTCTCGCCGAGATAGCAGGTGTGGGTTTCTTCGACGATGAGCCGCACCAGCGCTTCGCCGCCGAGCGATTCCGCCAGTCGCCAGGTCGCCGCCTTGTCGATCCACATCAGCGGCGTATGGATGTTGATGCTGCGGTCCATGCCGAGACTGAGCGCCTGCGCCATGGCGCGGATCGTCTGGTCGCGGCAATCGGGATAGCCCGAATAATCCGTCTCGCACATGCCGCCGACGAGATCGTTGACGCCGCGGCGATAGGCGAGCGCCGCGGCAAAGGTCAGAAACAGCAGATTGCGCCCTGGAACGAATGTGTTGGGAAGCCCGTCGGCGGCGAAGGCGATCTCCGCGTTGCGCGTCAACGCCGTCTCGGAAATCGCGCCGAGCGCTTCGATCGAAATCGTGCGATCTTCGCCGAGCCGCTCGGCCCAAAGCGGCGAGAGGCGCATAAGGCCGTCGCGCAACCCGGCGCGGCGCGAAAGCTCGACGCGGTGGCGCTGGCCGTAATCGAATCCGACCGTCTCGACGCGCTCGAAGCGCGACAGCGCCCAGGCGAGGCAGGTCGTGGAATCCTGTCCCCCGGAAAACAGCACGAGGGCGGCGGCAGGTTGAGTCGGGAGATCGTTCGTCATCGCGCCTCACTTAAATCATCGCGCTCAAACTGCGAACCGCCGCTGACGAGCGGGCACGTGTGTAAAGTTTGCACGCCGCCCTCACCAATCGCAGCAAAGCCCCCCATATCGAAACCCGAACCGAGACCGACATGCTGCTCTACAATACGCCGCTGGCGCCAAATCCCCGGCGGGTTCGCATTTTCCTGGCTGAGAAAAACGTCACGATTCCCATTCGCGACGTCAACCTCATGACGCATGACCACAAGCAGGAGGCCTATGCGGCGGTCAATGCGCTGGCGGAAGTTCCGGCGCTCGTGCTCGACGATGGCGCGACGCTCACCGAATCGGTCGCCATCTGCCGCTACATTGAATCGCTCTACCCCGACCCGCCGCTCTTTGGCCGGAACGCGCGCGAACAGGCCTTTGTCGAGATGTGGCAGCGCCGGGTGGAGTTCCGCCTGTTCACGCCGGTGGCGCTCGCGTTTCGCCATAGCCATCCGGCGCTGGCGCGGCTCGAGTCTCCGCAGCTCCCGCATTTGGCCGAACATCAGCGGCCGCGCGCGCAACAGATGATGCGCTTTCTCGATGGGGAACTCGCCGCGCGGCGCTTCATCGCCTCCGACGACTTCACCATCGCCGACATCACCGCCATCGTCGCCATGGATCTCACGAAGCTCGCGCGTGTCGAGATCCCTGAAGCACTGCCAAATCTCTCCCGCTGGCGGGCGGAAGTCTCGGCGCGTCCGAGCGTCGTTCCCTGATGCGGCGCGTGTCGGGCAGACAACTCGATGAGATCGCGGCGCGCATCCGCGCCTGCCGCGTCTGCGCCGAAACGCCAGAGGGCGCGATACTGCCGCATGAGCCGCGCCCGGTGTTGCGCGTCTCACCCACCGCCCGGCTTCTCCTGGCAAGCCAGGCGCCCGGCAATCTCGTCAATCTGACCGGCGTTCCTTTCAACGATCCTTCCGGCGATCGGCTGCGCGACTGGATGGGCGTGGATCGCGAGACCTTCTATGACGTCTCGCGTATCGCCATCGTGCCCATGGGCTTTTGCTTTCCGGGATATGATTCGGCAGGCGGCGACCTGCCGCCGCGCCCTGAATGTCGTCCACGCTGGCACGATTCGCTGTTCGCGACGCTGCCGCAGATCGAGACGATCGTGGCGATCGGCAGATATGCGCAGGATTATCACTTCGCGCGTCTTGGCCATGCTTTGCCGAGGAGCGCGAGCGTTTCGGAGATCGTCGCGCGCTGGCGCGAGTTTCAGAGCGCGACGCCGCTGATCTTTCCCCTCCCCCATCCATCCTGGCGCAATATCGGCTGGCTGAAGCGCAATCCCTGGTTCGAAGCCGAAGTCCTGCCGGCGCTGCGCCTAGAAGTCGCGCGACTGATCAAAACGTGAGACAAGGCGCGCCGTGACGAGAGTACTCATTGGACATGGCGCGCGGCGCGTCGAGATCGGCGACGACCTGCCTTTGACGCTGATCGCCGGCCCCTGCGCGCTGGAGAGCCGCGATCTGGCGCTCAAACTCGCCAGTGAACTCGCCGCGATCGGCGAGCGACTGAAGATCGGCGTCGTCTTCAAGGCGTCCTTCGACAAGGCGAACCGCACCAGCGGCGGAGCGGCGCGGGGCGTCGGCCTCGACGCGGCGCTGCCGATCTTTGCTGAAGTCAGAGAGAAGACCGGCTTGCCCGTGACGACCGACGTGCATGAAGCATGGCAATGCGCGCGCGTCGCCGAGGTCGTCGACCTGCTGCAGATTCCCGCCTTCCTCTGCCGTCAGACCGACCTCATCGTCGCCGCGGCGAAAACCGGACGCCCCGTCAATATCAAGAAGGGACAGTTCCTCGCGCCCTGGGACATGGTCCACGCCGTCGAGAAGGCGCGTGAGGCCGGCGCCGGCGGCGTCCTCGTCACCGAACGCGGAACGAGCTTCGGCTATAATGCGCTGGTCGCGGACATGCGCGCCCTGCCGATCCTGAAGGAGACCACCGGCGCGCCCGTCGTCTTCGACGCGACGCATGCCGTGCAGCAGCCGGGCGGACAAGGGACATCGTCGGGCGGCGAGCGGCGCTTCGTCGCAACGCTCGCCCGCGCCGCCGTGGCGGTTGGCGTCGCGGCGCTTTTCATCGAAACGCATCCCGATCCGGGCGCTGCGATCTCGGACCCCGCGACGCAAGTCCCGCTCGGCGAGCTCGAAACAATGGTCAAGGAGCTGATGGCGTTCGACCGTCTGGCGAAGGCGATCCGCTAAGCCTTGCGCGCAGCCAACGGATGGTCGAGAAGCGCGGGATCAATCGTCACGAGACGCAACGCCTCGATTTTGCATTGCGCCAGCAACAGGCGATCGAACGGGTCGCGCGTGTGCGGCTCAGGTTCGACCGCGACGAGCGCATGCCGCGCGTTGATTGAGATGACCTCGATCCCCATCGCTTCCAGCAGTTCGGGAAGCATCTCAAGATTTATCGCGAGTTCGAGTTTGCCCAGTCGCCACTTGATGGCGATCTCCCAAAGACTCGCGACGCTGACGACAAATTCCGCATCTTCATTCTTCAGCAAAGACTGCACGCGCGATCCGAACTCGGCGACACGGTTTTCAATCAGCGCCAGCAGAATATGCGTGTCGAGCAGCAGCCTCATGCATCATCCGGCAGCGGGCGCAGCAGGAAGTCTTCCGGCAAGGGCGCGTCAAAATCCTCAGCGATGAAAGTGACGATGGACTGGAGGCCGTGTCGCTTCTTGAATTCGTCGACGGCGTCGAGCCGCAATCCGCGTCTTGGTTGATGAGGAACCAGATCGAACACCGGTTTCCCATTCCGCGTCACGACGATCGTTTCGCCCTTCTCGACCTGTCGAGCAAGTTCGGTCAGGCGATTTTTCGCGTCTTTGATCGAAACCGTCGTCATGGGTCCGATAGTGGCTACTTGTAGCCACTCAGTCAAGCGTTCGTCCTCCTCCCGCTGACCAACGTATGAACTTTCATAATTAAGCGATTACGCTAGAATGTTGCATTGCTCAGGCGGGCGGGGGTCATGGCGCTCAATCCTTTCGATGACCAAGGCGACAATTTCAAAGCCAAGGCTGCGGCGACCTATGGCTTGATTATCGCGGCGAATGTCTTCGCCTGGACTTGGGCGTGGACGGCCTTCTCCGATCGGCCGGGCCTGATGGGAGCGGCGGTTCTGGCGTTCATGTTTGGACTTCGCCACGCCTTCGACGCCGATCACATCGCCGCCATCGACAATGTCGTCCGCAAATTGATGCAGGACGGCAAGACGCCCTATTCGGTGGGATTTTTCTTCTCGCTCGGCCACTCCACCTTCGTCACCCTCGCTTCGGTCATGATGGCGGCGGCGGCCGTGGCCATGCAGGGCCAGGCGGGTGACTTTCAGGCCCTCGGCGGCGCCGTCGGCACGATGGCGTCCGCTTCGTTCCTCATTGTCATCGGCCTTGCAAATCTTCTCCTGCTCAGAGGCATCTGGTCGGCTTACAGCCGCGCCCGACTCGGCGAGCCGGTGCTCGAAGAGGACCTCGACCGTCTGCTCAACGGGCGAGGCGTGTTCACCCGGGTTTTCCGCCCGCTGTTCCGCTTCGTGTCGCGGTCATGGCACATGTATGTCGTTGGATTTCTGTTCGGATTGGGCTTTGACACGGCGACGGAGATCGGCCTGCTCGGAATTTCGGCGGCGCAGGCCGCGCAAGGCATGTCATTTTCGACGATTCTGGTGTTTCCGGCCCTGTTCACCGCCGGCATGACCTTGATGGACACCACGGATAGCCTCGTGATGACTGGAGCCTACGGCTGGGCGTTCGACGATCCGCTGAGGAAACTTTGGTACAATCTGGTGATGACCGCGATGTCGGTGATCGTCGCCATTTTCATCGGCGGCATCGAAGCGCTCGGCTTGATCGGCGATAAGCTCGGCTTCGAAGGCGGCCTTTGGCGCCTCGTTCAGGGGCTTAACGACAATCTCGCCAATTTCGGCTTTGCGATCGCCGCGATCCTGATCGCGAGCTGGCTCATCTCTATGCTCGCCTATCGAAGCCCGGGACAAATGAAGGCGTATCGCGGCGCAGTCGGGATGGACTATCCGGCGCGCCGCCAGGAGTCGTGAACTCCAAAACTCCCGGCATCTGCGTCTTTTTGCCGATCAGGAAGAACGAGCGCGTCGCCTCTTTGCCTTTTAATTCGACGGTCCCGCCGTCCAGGAATACGTAATCGTCGCTGAGACGCACCTTCACCGCTTCGGACACGTGAATCTTGTCGGGCTTGGAAGTCGATTCGAATCGGCTGGCGACATTCACGACATCGCCCCATAGATCGTAGGAAAATCGTTTTTTTCCGACGACGCCGGCCGCCACCGTGCCGGTGTGCACGCCCATGCGCATTTTGAGCGGGTAAGAGAGCCCTTCCGCGAAACTCATGATGAAACTTTGCGCGTCTAAAGCGAAGTCCGCGATGTGCTGACAGTGCAACGGGTCCCGGTTCGGAACTCCGCCGACCACCATGTAGCTGTCACCAATCGTCTTAATTTTTTCAACGCCGTGCTTTTCGACCAGTTCGTCGAATTTCTCGAAGAGGACGTTGAGCATGTTGACGGTGGCATGCGGACCAAGCTTTGCCGAAAGTTCGGTGAAACCGACAATGTCGGAGAAAAATACCGTAACTTCAGGGAAAACTTCCGCGATCGTCTCCTCTCCGCCACGCAGTCTTTCGGCGATCGCGGCGGGAAGAATATTGTGGAGCAGCTTTTCCGAACGGGAGCGTTCGATCTCGAGGTCCGACAAGGCTTTGCCCGAAAGCTTTATCTTGTCTTCGAGCTTGTCGAACGCGACGTTCAGATTTGCAGCCATCGTGTTGACGGTGGTGGCGAGTTCGCTGATCTCGTCGCTTCCGAAGACCGAGGCTTGAGCCGCCAGATTTCCCGAGCCAATCTCGCGAACGACCGACATGAGATGCGACGCTCGAACCGCGAAGCGGTTGCGCAAAAAAATCAGGGACAGAACAACCACGCCAAACAATCCGATATTCAAGTAAGAGTTGGCTTCAAACAATTGGCTGGCGAACGCCTGTTCTTGCGAAATTCGGCCTGCGTATCTCTGCCGAATCAAGTTCTGCATCTGCGCAATTCTCAGAGTCAGATCTCCATTGAGCTTGCGGTATTCATCGCTAAACAGCAGCTTTGTCGCTAAAGCGCGATCGGGCTTGCCCTTGCGGGAATAGGTTCCAGCGCCATCATCGAATTCGCCATCCACCGCATGCATTGCGGCGCGTTCGATCGCGACTACTTTTTCCAGGAAGCTTCGCGCTTCCTTAAGCTTGTTCAATTCATGCGCGGTGACATTTTGGCTTAGAAAGCGCTCTTCGATGGAAACCGCGCCGGCGCTTTTCTTTTCGGGCGGCGGAATGATTCCGCCATTCACGAGGTCCCAATAGCCAGAATCATAGTCTTTCGGTCGAGCGACTTTGCCGTCTAGTATGTCTTCGATCGTGTTGTACCACTCAACGCGTCTCGGATCGTTGCTGGAGATGTAACCTCGCGCAAAGCGAGTCTGCCACTGCGAGGAAAAAACCAAATCCTCGGCAAGCGTGGTCAAGGATTGCAATTCTCGGTGCGATGTCTCCAGATTCTTCTGAGCTTTTTCCAGAAAAACGCCCAGCGCCAAATTGCCGCCCGCGAGAGCGACGAGCAACAGGAAGAAGATCGAGAAAAACGTCCGAAGCTTCATGTTCTCTGGGTCCCGCGATCGGACGGTCTCTTTGTCAGGAGACCGCTGTGACCCATAGGTGATTTACTGGCGGAGGCACAAGGTTGGGCTTTGCGGCCAAACGTCTAGCCTCGCCCCCGGTAGGGCGGCACGCCCTGGTCCGGAAGCCATAGCCCCTCTGGCGGGGTGCCGGTCTGCCAGAAGACATCGATCGGCATGCCGCCGCGCGGATACCAATAGCCGCCGATGCGCAGCCATTTCGGCGTCATCGCCGCAACGAGATCGCGCGCGATCCGCAGCGTGCAGTCTTCGTGAAAGGCGCCGTGGTTTCGGAAACTTCCAAGGTAAAGCTTCAGCGCCTTCGACTCGACCAGCCATTCGGCCGGGACATAGTCGATAACGATATGCGCGAAATCGGGCTGTCCCGTCACCGGGCAAAGCGAGGTGAACTCCGGCGCGGTGAAGCGCACGAGATAGTTCGCGTCCTTATGCGGATTGGGAACGAGATCGAGTTCGGCCTCGTCCGGCGAAGCCGGCAGCGCGGCCATGCGGCCGAGCAGCGCGGCGCCCTTATGCGTCTTGGTCATGCGAGTAACTTGGTCATGCGCGTAACAAAGGCGCGATCGCCGCCGCGTCAAGCGCCAAACTCACGGGTCGCGCGAGTCGGGACATTCGCCCGCGCGCAAGGTGATCGGATGCGCCGACATCCAGCCGGAGAGAAGGCGATTCTCGGGGCTCTCCAGCGCCTTCAGCATTTCGACGCGCACCATTTCGAGCCATTTCTCGCGCCTGTCCGGCGTGTTCATCTCCGCCGGCACGGCGATTTCGAGGGCCTTCACCGCGAATTGATAGGGCAAGGTGTTCCACACGGCCACGCCGCCACGCTCGAGCATCCCCGACACGTCCTTTTCCGGCATATGCGCGATCTGCTCCTGTTCTTCGATCGGCACGGCGCCCGGCATCCCGCTTTTGGGCGCGACGATCGCGACGCCGTTGCGATAAAAGCGATTCTGCTTCACGCCGCTGCGCGCCGCGATCAGATTGCCGCCAATGACAAAGCTGGCGCCTGTGCTGTCGAGCGCGCATTTCAACGTCCGGTCGAAACAATGGCCGGCTCCGACCATCAGCGCGCTGCATGAGGTTTCGACCCAGCGCGCCAGAGTTTCCGGCTTGACGTCGAGCACATAGGCGAGGCCAGGCATGTCCTGGTTCTGATATTCGCACCGCTGCACGAGGCTCGCCGGCCAGCCCAGAAAATCTTCCTGCGCCGGCGCGCAATTGCCTCGGACGGGAGATTTCTCCAAAGTCGCCTTGGCGGCGGCGACGTGCTCCGGCGATTGAGCCCAAGCGCTGGCCGGACTGCAAAGCCCAAAGCAAAGGGTGAACACGACGCCACGCGCGAATCGCGTTGTGCTTAGGGCCATCCGAACCTCCCGCCGACCGTCGCGCTTGGCGGCGAACGTCCGCTCCTTAATCAAGCTCAAGGATAGGGAGGTCCCCTCCCCAGTCAACGGATTTCACCGGCGCGTCTCGCCGCGGCGCAGCACAGATCCCACAAAAGCCCGCAGCGGACGCAGAACCTTTTTGCGGCTGAGGCTTTTCCGGACGGCGCAATAGGTCTAAGAAGTCGCGCCGCTCCGCGCCGCATCATGAAGAGGCATCCATGACCGAGATCGTCGACATCCACGCCCGCGAAATTCTGGATTCTCGCGGCAACCCGACCGTCGAGGTCGACGTCACCCTGGAGGATGGATCGTCTGGACGCGCGGCGGTGCCGTCCGGCGCCTCGACCGGCGCGCATGAAGCGGCGGAAAAGCGCGACGGCGACAAGTCGCGCTATCTCGGCAAGGGCGTGCTCACGGCGGTCGACAACGTCAACGACGAAATCGCCGGCGCGCTGCTCGGCTTCGAAGCTGAGGATCAGGTCGCCCTCGACGAGGCGATGATCAAGCTCGACGGGACGCCGAACAAGTCGCGGCTGGGCGCCAACGCCATTCTCGGCGTGTCACTTGCCGTCGCCAAGGCGGCCGCAGAAGCGTCAGCGCTGCCGCTCTATCGCTACGTGGGCGGCGTGCAGGCGCGGGTTCTGCCGACGCCGATGATGAACATCGTCAACGGCGGCGTGCATGCCGACAATCCGATCGACTTCCAGGAATTCATGATCATGCCGACCGGCGCGCCGAATGTGCGCGACGCCATCCGCTGGGGCGCGGAGATTTTCCACACGCTCAAGGCGGCGCTCAAGAAAGCCGGCCTCAGCACCTCGGTCGGCGACGAAGGCGGTTTCGCGCCCAACCTTCCCTCCGCCGAAGCGGCGCTCGACTTCATCATGAAGGCGATCGAGACGGCGGGCTTCAAGCCCGGCGTCGACGTGCATCTGGCGTCAGACTGCGCGGCGACGGAGTTCTTCAAGGACGGCAAATATGTCTACGAAGGCGAAGGCGTGACGCGCTCGATCGACGAGCAGGTCGCCTATCTCGCCAAGCTCGCCGGCGCCTATCCGATCGTGTCGATCGAGGACGGCATGGCCGAAGACGATTGGGAGGGCTGGAAGAAGCTCACCGACGCGATCGGCGACAAAGTGCAGCTCGTCGGCGACGATCTTTTCGTCACCAATGTCGTGCGCCTTAATGAGGGCATCAAGATGGGCGTCGCCAATTCGCTGCTCGTCAAAGTCAATCAGATCGGCACGCTGACCGAGACGCTCGCTTCGGTCGAGACCGCGCATCGCGCCGGCTACACCACCGTCTTCTCGCATCGCTCCGGCGAGACCGAGGATTCGACCATCGCCGATCTCGTCGTCGCGACGAACAGCGGCCAGATCAAGACCGGCTCGCTCGCCCGTTCCGACCGCACCGCCAAATACAACCAGCTCATCCGTATCGAGGAAGAGCTGGGCGACGCGGCGATCTACGCCGGCAAAGGCGCGCTCAAGGCGCTGGCGTAACCCCCTCCCCCAACCCTCCCCCGCTTCGCGGGAGAGGGAGTAGATTCGAGCCTTCACTGACGTGCGACGAAACGCCGATCGTTAGCGTCCCCTCTCCCGCCAAGCGGGGGAGGGACAGGGTGGGGGCCAAAAGGCTCCTGCCCAATGACCATGGAAAAAACCTTCGCTCCCGCCTCGATTGAATCGCGCATCCGAGACGCGTGGGAAGAGGCGCAAGCCTTTCGCGCCGGACGGCCCGAACGCGCGCAGGCGGCGCCCTACGCCATCGTCATTCCCCCGCCGAACGTGACCGGCAGCCTGCATATGGGCCATGCGCTCAACAACACGCTGCAGGACATTCTCGTGCGCTATCGCCGCATGAAGGGCGACGACGTGCTCTGGCAGCCAGGCACCGACCACGCCGGCATCGCGACGCAAATGGTCGTCGAGCGCCAGCTGATGGAGCGCCAGGAGCATCGCCGCGAACTCGGACGCGAGAAATTCGTCGAGCGCGTGTGGGAATGGAAGGCGGAGTCAGGCGGCAAGATCGTCGAGCAGCTGAAGCGGCTCGGCGCCAGCTGCGACTGGTCGCGCGAACGCTTCACGCTCGATGAAGGCCTGTCGCGCGCCGTCGTGAAAGTTTTCGTGCAGCTCTATCGCGACGGGCTGCTCTACAAGGACAAGCGTCTCGTCAATTGGGACCCGGCGCTGCACACGGCGATCTCCGATCTCGAAGTGCAGCAGGTCGAAGTGAAGGGACATTTGTGGCGCTTCAAATATCCCATCGTCGACGACGCTGGTAAAGAGACCGGCGAATATATCGTCGTCGCGACGACGCGCCCCGAGACGATGCTTGGCGACACGGCGGTCGCCGTGCATCCGGAAGACGAGCGCTACACGGCGCTCGTTGGAAAACGTGTGCGTCTGCCACTCGTCGGCAGGCTGATCCCGATCGTCGCCGACGAATATTCCGATCCCGAGAAGGGCACCGGCGCGGTGAAAATCACCCCGGCGCATGACTTCAACGATTTCGAGGTCGGCAAGCGGCACGGATTGCGGCTCGTCAACGTGCTCGACCCGCAGGCGCAGATGACGCTTGCCGCCAGCGCCGAGTTTCACGAAGGCGTCGACCCCTCCCCCGAACTTGCGGCGACAGTCTCCGCGCTCGACGGGCTCGACCGTTTCGCGGCGCGCAAGCGCGTCGTCGAATTGATGGAGGCGCGCGAGCTGCTCGAGGGCGTCGACGACCATAAGCACATGGTGCCGCATGGCGACCGCTCGGGCGCGGTGCTCGAGCCGCGTCTCACCGACCAGTGGTATGTCGACGCGAAGACTCTCGCGCAGCCGGCGCTCAAAGCCGTGCGCGAGGGCCGCACGGCTTTCGTGCCGAAGAATTGGGAGAAAACCTATTTCGAGTGGCTGGAGAATATCCAGCCCTGGTGCGTGTCGCGTCAGCTCTGGTGGGGTCATCGCATCCCCGCCTGGTATGACGCGGACGGCAACGCCTATGTCGAAGAGACCGAAGAAGCGGCGCTTGCCGCGGCGCGCGCCAAGCTCGGCGACGGCGTGACGCTCACGCGCGACGAAGACGTGCTCGACACCTGGTTTTCCTCGGCGCTCTGGCCCTTCTCGACTCTCGGCTGGCCGGAGAAGACGCCGGAGCTCGCGCGCTATTATCCGACGAGCGCGCTCGTCACCGGCTTCGACATCATCTTCTTCTGGGTCGCCCGCATGATGATGATGGGCCTCTATTTCATGGACGAGGTTCCCTTCCGCGACGTCTATATCCATGCGCTCGTTCGCGACGAGAAGGGCGCGAAGATGAGTAAGTCGAAGGGCAATGTCATCGACCCGCTGCGCCTCATCGACGAATATGGCGCCGATGCGCTGCGCTTCACGCTCGCGGCGATGGCGGCGCAGGGACGCGACATCAAGCTCTCGACGCAGCGCGTCGAAGGCTATCGCAATTTCGCGACGAAGCTGTGGAACGCCTCGCGCTTCGCCGAGATCAACGGCTGCGCGCGCGTTGCGGGCTACGATCCGCGCGCCAATCAGATTACGCTGAACCGCTGGATTATCGGCGAAGCGGCGCGCACGGTCGCGGACGTGAGCGCGGCGATCGAAGCCTATCGCTTCAATGACGCGGCGAACGCCGTCTATCGCTTTGTCTGGAGCGTCTTCTGCGACTGGTATGTCGAGCTGGCGAAACCAATGTTGCAAGGCGCCGATGGCCCTGAAAAGGACGAGACGCGCGCGACGACAGCCTTCGTTCTCGACCAGATCTATGCGCTGCTGCATCCCTTCATGCCCTTCCTCACCGAGGAGCTTTGGGCGATCAAGGGCGCGGACGGTCCCAAGCGCGAGACGATGCTGGCGCTCGCCGCCTGGCCCTCTCTCGAAGGACTCGAAGATGCGGAGGCCGAAAGCGAAATCGGCTGGGTCGTCGATCTTATTTCCGAAGTGCGCTCGCTGCGTGCGGAAATGAATTTGACGAGCGAGACCGAGCTGCTGCTGATCGGCGCCGATGACGCGTTGAAAGCGCGCGCGACGCGCTGGGACGAGACGATCCGCAAGCTGGCGCGCCTCTCGCACATCGGCTTCGCCGAGGCGGCGCCAAAGAGCAGCGCCCAGATCATCGTGCGCGGCGGCGTCGCCGCCATGCCGCTCGAAGGCGTGATCGACCTCGGCGCCGAACGCGCGCGGCTGGCGAAAGAGATCGGCAAGCTTGAAGGCGAGGTGAAGAAGCTCGACGCCAAACTCGCCAATGAGGGCTTCCTCGCCAAGGCCGAAGAAGAGGTGATCGACGAGCACCGCGATCGGCGCGAAGAAACGGCGGCGCGCGTCGAAAAGCTCAATGCGGCGCTTACGCGACTGAGCTAGCGGTTCGCCTTCTCGACCACCCCGAGGATCGGCCCCATGGTCGGCGCGAAACGGTCGTGACGCGAGAGCGACGGCGCATACAGCGCCGACGCCGAGCCGCCATCGAGAAAGAGCGCGTCGGGGCAATGCAGGCGATCGCGAAAAAGCAGCGCGAATTGATGAAACGTCACCGGCTGGTTGGAGATCGCGAAGCGGATGATATGGCCGTCCTCGACGCAGACGCCGTTGCGAAATTTCTGCGACATGCCGTCCCCATGAATGCGCGGATGAATGCGCCCGCCGATGACGAGCATCGGTCCAGACTGCGTGGCGAATTGCGCCCGCTGCGGGTTTTTTAAGTAGCGCGCGGTCTCGGTGACGCCGGCGCGCCCATCATTGACCCAGAACACGCCATTGGGCTTCAGGTGGAAATTGCCGGCGCCCGGGCGCGTATTCGCGCCGCTCAGCGTGCGGCCGTTTTCGACATAGAGGCCGACCGGCGTGCGATCTTCCGCATACATGCCGGCGTTCATCGCGAAAACGAGCATTTCGCCCTTATTCGCCAGTCCGTCCGCAAGCCGCGCGAAAGAGCCATAGATTTCGCCTTTCTCGTCGCGCAGAAAAAGCCGAACGTCGCTCTTACGCGCGTCGAAGTCGCATACCGTGTAGGCGGCGCCGCCCTCCTCGACATCGGCGCAGGGGCTTGCGCCCGCGCGCGCAGGCGGCGATAAGAACGCCAGCGCGGCCACGACAGCCGACATCCCCAAGAAGCTTGAGATCAAGCGCGTCTTCAATTTCGCGTCGAGCAACCGAGTCTCCTTTCTACCTGGCCTTGCGCCATGTCATTCCCGGCAGACGACGGCCTGATCAGAACTCCAGAGCGCCGTCAGGAACTCTGGTCTTTATTCTGATCGCACGCCGCGCGTCGGGAATGACAATTGCGAAAGCTGCGCAGCCGCCCGTTTGAAACGTCGCCGCGGCAAGGCTAGATATGCGACGCAGGCGCCGCAAGCGGCGGGTTCCGGAGATCTCATTGTCCCATTCCATCACTGAAGCCGTCGAAGCCGTGGCGAGAGGCGAGATCGTCGTCGTCACTGACGATGACGATCGCGAAAACGAAGGCGACCTCGTCGTCGCCGCGTCGCTCTGCACGCCCGAGAAAATGGCCTTCATCATCCGCCATACGAGCGGCATCGTCTGCGCGCCGCTCACGCTCGAGGAGGCGCGCCGTCTGCATCTTGCGCCCATGGTCGCGGAAAACGACGCGCCGCTCGCCACGGCATTCACCATTACCGTCGATGCGCGCCACGGGCTCACCACCGGCATTTCCGCCGAGCAGCGCTGCAATACGGTGCGCGCGCTCGCCAACGGCAATATGGGCGCGAGCGACTTCGTGCGGCCCGGCCATGTCTTCCCGCTGATCGCCAAGGACGGCGGGGTGCTGATGCGCTCCGGACATACGGAAGCCGCCGTCGATCTGTGCAAGCTCGCCGGCCTGCCGCCGGTCGGCGTCATCTGCGAACTCGCCAATGACGACGGCACGGTGATGACCGGACGCCAGATCGAGGAATTCGCGCGCGCGCACGCCCTCAAACTCGTGTCGGTTTCCGATCTTATCGCGTTCCGGCAGGCGCGCGAAAAGCTCGTCGAACGCGTCGCGACGTTCCCGGTCGAGACAGAGGCCGGGGCAATGATCGGCCACGCCTATGTGACGCCGTTCGACAGCGTGCAGCACTTCGCCTTCGTTCTGGGCGCGATCGGCGACGGGCGCGACGTGCCGACGCGACTGCATCGCGCCGATATTCTCGCGGATGTGTTCGGTGGCGCCGACACGATCAAGAAGACGCTGCATCGCTTTGCGCGCGAAGGGCGCGGCGTGCTCGTCTATCTGCGCGACGGCGCGGCGGGCGTGCCGGCGAATATCGTCGGACGGGGCCAGGAGGAGAATGCCGAAGAGACGCGCAAGCGGCAGTGGCTCGACGTCGGTCTTGGCGCGCAGATTTTGAAGGACCTCGGCGTCTCCTCGATCCGGCTGCGCTCGTCGTCCTCTAAGCCCCGCGCGTTCGTCGGGCTCTCGGGCTTTGGAATCGAGATCAGCGCGGTGGAGCCGGTGGAGTGAGAGTTGCGCACGCTGCGCGAAATCGAGCGGCGTCGACGGTGCTACCCTCCCCTTGAGGGGGAGGGTCGGCGCGAAGCGCCGGGGTGGGGTGGAGCCGCATCTCAAAATATTGTCGCTCTACGAGCGGTTCGGTGCGCGCCATCCTTTTCAGTCATCCGAGCTGTCACCCCACCCCGCATTGCTTCGCAATGCGACCCTCCCCCTCAAGGGGAGGGTAGAGTTCGCGGCTCCGGGGTTCCACGCGGCCTTCAGCGTCACTTCGCGCGCGGATGCGCCGAGCGATAAGCGTCGAGGAGCCGCGTCTTATCGACGGCGGTATAAATCTGCGTCGTCGAAAGCGAGGCGTGGCCAAGCAATTCCTGGATCGTGCGCAGATCGCCGCCGCGACCCAGAAGATGTGTTGCAAAGGAATGACGCAGCGCATGCGGCGTCGCGCTCTCGGGCAGGCCGAGCGCTCCGCGCAGGCGCTGGACGGCAAGCTGAATGATGCGCGGCGAGAGCGGCCCGCCGCGCGCGCCCACAAACAGCGGCCCGCCGGCAAGATCATAGGGACAGAGCGCGAGATAGGCCTCGATCGCCGAGCGCACCGGCGCGATGACCGGCACGGTCCGGCTCTTGCCGCCCTTCCCCAGGATCGTGACCCGATCGGCGGCGCCGACCGGCGCCTCGGCGCTCCCGATCGACAGCGCCTCGGAAATTCGCAGTCCGGCGCCGTAGAGCAGCGCCAGCACGGCGGCGTCGCGAGCGATCACCCAGGGCTCTCGCGCTTCGCCCGCTCGTTGTTCGGGGTCCACAACGTCGCGGGCGTCGGGCACGGTGAGCGCCTTGGGGAGGCTATGCGGGCGCTTGGGCGGACGCACGGCGCCAAAGACGTCGGTGCGGGCGAGGCCCTTCTTCTCAATGAAGCGCAGAAAATTGCGAACGGCGGCGAGCGCCCGCAGCAGCGACCGGCTTTCCAAGCCATCGCGGCGACGCTTGGCCATGAAAGCGCGCAAGTCGGGGGGTTGAAGCGACTTAAGCGCGGCAGCGTCCGGCCGCTCACCCCTATGCTGCGCCAGAAAGCCCAAAAACGTGGCGAGGTCCCGGCCATAGGCGTCGACTGTGTGCCGGGAGGCGCGCCGCTCGCCGGCAAGATAGCGCAACCATAGCGCCGCTTCCTCGGCGATCGCCGGCGCCGCCTGAAAATAGGAGGCGTCGGGAAGCGGCTTCTGTCGGGGCGCTCTTAAGGACGAATCGCGCATAAGCGAGGATCGCCCAAGAAAATGAATAAAGGCCGGCTATTGGCCCGACTTGATCTCGGCCTTCGCCTTGGCCAGCATCTCGTCCATGGTGCGGCGGATCTGATGCTCGGACTGGTTCACGGCCGCCGCCTCAAAATCCTTCTTGATCAAGGCCACGACCCGCTCATCGGCGTCGGCGGTCACTTCCGCTGCGACCAAGGCGTCCGCGTAGGCCTGCGCCTCGGCGCCCGTCTTGCCGAGTTTTTCGGCCGCCCAGAGGCCAAGCAGCTTGTTGCGGCGCGCTTCGGCGCGGAACTGCAGCTCCTCTTCATGGACAAAGCGTTTTTCGAAGGAATCTTCGCGCTGGTCGAACGTGCTCATGTCCATCCTCGGCCGGGTTGTTCTTATAATCAGGACTCGGCGATCATGCGCCGCATCGGCGTGGGCTCGATATATGCGTATTCGCGCGCAAAGCCAATGCCGGAAAGCGTGGTCCTGGCCGCGACGAAACCGCCCCCCGTCCCTGCCCGCCGCGGTGCGAGCGCGAACAGAGCCGCGCGCCGCGCCGAATTGCAATAAGCGCGCCGGTGCGGCTATTTGTCGAGGCGTAGTGTTTTCCGTCCGGCCATCAGACACCGTAGGAGCGTTTCATGAAGAAATTTGCATGCGCTATGTTATTCGCCTTGGCGCTTACGAGCCCGGCCTTCGCCCAGAAAATGACGAGCGACGACCTCAAATGGATCAATCAGTGCATCAGCGATAACAAAGGCGAGGAAGGCGGGACGCCCGACATTATCCGCGCCTATTGCATATGCATGAACGAGAAGATGGACGATAACGAAACCCGGTCCGTCACCCAATGGGAAAAGGCCAATCCTGAGGCCCAGCAGGACTGCGAGAAGAAGGCCGGCTGGAAATAGCCAAGGCAGCTTCCGTTTGCGCCCTGAGCGTCGCAGGGGCGAGCGGGCGCATTCGAAAAAATCGGCGACCAGATGCTCAAATTACGGGCGCCGACGCGTGCGAAAGACTGACACGGCGACGGCGCCGCTTGGCCGCCGCCCTCTCAGTTTCATTGTATCGTCTTTCCCTTTGCGATAGAGTGCCCTGTCGGCTTGTCACTGGCCGCCAAAGACGCTAGGACCGCCGGTGCTCGCGGCAGGGCGCACGCCCGCCGCCGCTCCCACCCAGAAGCCGGCATGGGTTCACACTTCGGAGGAGCGACGACCCGCCACATGGACTTCCTCAAGCCCCGGTTGATCCCAATGAACCGCCGACGCCGCATCTACGAAGGCAAGGCCAAGGTCCTCTATGAGGGCCCGGAGCCCGGCACTTTGATTCAGCACTTCAAGGACGACGCCACGGCCTTCAACGCGAAGAAACACGAGGTGATCGACGGGAAGGGCGTGCTCAACAACCGGATCTCCGAGTATATCTTCCAGCATTTGAACAGCATCGGCGTGCCGACCCACTTCATCCGCCGGCTGAACATGCGCGAGCAGCTCATCCGCGAGGTGGAAATCATCCCGCTCGAAGTCGTCGTGCGCAACGTCGCGGCCGGCTCGCTGGCCAAGCGTCTCGGGATGGAAGAGGGCACGCAACTGCCCCGCTCGATCATCGAATTCTACTATAAGAACGACGCGCTCGACGATCCGATGGTGTCCGAGGAGCATATCACCGCCTTCGGCTGGGCGACTCCCCAGGAGATCGACGACGTCATGGCGCTCGCCATCCGCGTCAACGATTTTCTCTCCGGGCTTTTCCTCGGCGTCGGCATCCGCCTCGTCGACTTCAAGATGGAATGCGGTCGGCTCTGGGAAGGCGACATGATGCGAATCGTCGTCGCCGACGAGATTTCGCCCGACAGCTGCCGGCTGTGGGACATCAAGTCGAACGACAAGCTCGACAAGGATCGCTTCCGCCGCGACTTGGGCGGGCTGGTCGAGGCTTATACCGAAGTCGCGCGCCGTCTCGGCATCATGCAGGAAAACGAGACGATCCGCACCGGCGCGCCGAAGCTCGTGCAGTAGGCAATCCCGAAGGGCCGCCATGGGCGTTCCTCATCTCGATTCAGGTCCGATGCGCGCGGAGGAATTCTTCGCGTTCACCGCGACGCGCCCCGACGACGAAAAATGGGAGCTGATCGAAGGGGAGCCGGTCTTGAACGCTTCCGCGAGCCGTCTGCATCAGACGATCATTCGCAATCTCACGGTACTGCTAGATGCGCTGGCGCGCGAGACCAGCGCTCCTTGGGAGGTGCTGCCGGGGCTGGGCGTCCGCATTTCCGACATCAGCGTGCCAGTTCCTGACGTTCTGATTCGACCCGCGACGTTCACTGGCGTCGAATGCAATGACATGATCATCGCGTTTGAGGTTCTTTCGCCATCCACAGCTAACAAGGATCTGCGCTGGAAACGGAAAGCCTATGCGACGCTGCCGTCGCTCAGGCAGTATGTGGTCATCGCGCAGGACGCGGTTGAAGTCGTCTCCTTCGATCACGCCAACGAGTTCTCGGAACGCCGTTTCGAGACGGCGGAGAGCGTGCTCGACCTGCCCGTCATCGGCGCGTGCATCAACTTGCGCGAGATTTACCGCGGCACGGGTCTGCTCTAACGCACGGCTTGCGCAGCGCGCGGCGAGCCGCTAACCGTTCCGCCATCTGAAGTTGGAACAGCGCATGAAAGCCCGCGTCGTCGTCACCCTCAAATCCGGCGTCCTCGATCCGCAGGGCAAGGCGATCGAAGGCGCGCTGAAATCGCTAGGCGTCGAAGGCGTCGCGAACGTGCGGCAAGGCAAGGTGTTCGACGTGGAGCTCGCCTGCGCCGACGCCAGCGCCGCCAAGGCGCAGTTGCAGGCGGCCTGCGAGAAGCTGCTCGCCAACACCGTGATCGAAAACTATCAGATCGATCTGTGATGAAAGCCGCCGTCGTCGTTTTCCCCGGCTCCAATCGCGAAGGCGACATGGCCCGCGCGCTGACACAGGCGACCGGGCGGGCGCCCTCGATGCTGTGGCACGCCGACCACGAGCTCCCCGCCGGGACTGACCTCGTCGTATTGCCCGGAGGCTTTTCCTACGGCGATTATCTGCGCTGTGGCGCGATCGCCGGCCGCGCCGCCATCATGGACGCAGTGCGCGCGCACGCCGCGCGCGGCGGTCTGGTGCTCGGCGTCTGCAACGGCTTCCAGATTCTCTGCGAAAGCGGCCTGCTGCCGGGCGTGCTGATGCGCAACGCCAATTTGCGCTTCGTCTGTCGGATGCAGCATCTCAAGGTGGAGCGGAACGACACCGCCTTCACGCGGCAATACGCAAAAGGTCAGACGATCGAAGTCTGCATCGCGCATGGCGAGGGCAATTACGAAGCCGACGATGCGACGATAGATCGGCTGGAGGGCGAAGGCCTCGTCGCCTTTCGCTATTGCGACTCCGCCGGCAACGTCGGCGGCGAGGCTAATCCCAACGGCTCGCGCAACGATATCGCCGGCATTTATTCGGACAGGCGCAATGTGCTCGGCCTGATGCCGCATCCTGAAAATCTCATCGACGCGCTCGTCGGCGGAACCGACGGCCGCGGCCTTTTCGAGAGCCTCGCCAGCGCGGCGTGATCCTCACGCTTTTTGCGGCAGCGGAAAGAGCCTGGTGAATCGCTTTGCGAGAGTGCGGTCGCCCTCGATCGCGAGCGCCTTCTCAGCCTCAAGCGCCTGAAGCGGCGCGCCGCCATAGACCGCCGCGGCGATCGCCCTCGCCGGCCCGGCGAAGACGACGTCGGCGCCATCCAATGCTTGTCGCGCAGCCTCGCATGCGCCGCCATGGATCTGCACGAGGAACGTCTCGTCGCCGATGCGAAACCCGACGCGCGCGTTCAGTCCCTTCGCGCTGCTCGCGTCGAACATCGTCTTGAACGACAGCATCAGCGAGGCCGCGCTCAAAGGCAGCGTCGGGTCGTGCAGCGGCGAGCGCGCCGCCCAGCGGCCCAAGACGCTTAAGACGGGCTCGATCTCATAGCCCCAGGGCGTCAATTCATAGACATGACTCGCCGCCGGGGGCGGCAGCTTGCGCCGGCTCAGCGCGCCAATTTCCTCCAGCCGCTCCAGCCGCTGCGTCAGCACATTGGCGCTGATTCCGGGAAGATCGGCGCGCAGGTCGCTGAATCTTTTCGGCCCGAACATCAGTTCGCGCATCACCAGCAGCGCCCAGCGTTCGCCAATAAGATCGAGCGCATGGGCGGCGCCGCAGGCGTCGTCATAGGTGCGCGCGGAAGGGCGAGTCCTATCCTTTTTAGTTATTTTTACTAACTTCATTGTTGCATTTTATAACTTGTGCGGTAGGTTCGGCAACGTGCGGTTTAAGGAGCTTCCATGTCCAAGCTTGTTTTCATCAATCTTCCGGTCGCCGATCTGCCCAGGGCGACCGCTTTCTACGAGGCGGTCGGAGCCAGGAAGAACCCGCAGTTCTCCGACCACACCGGGTCCTGCCTGGTTTTCTCCGACACCATTCACGCGATGCTTTTGACCCATGAGAAATTCCGTCAGTTCACGACGAAAGAGATCGCCGATGCGCATAGGAGCGCAGAAGTTCTGATCTGTATTTCGGCCGACAGTCGCGCCGACGTCGACGCCGTCGTTGAAAAGGCGACGCGCGCCGGCGGCGCGGCGGATCCGATCCCGACCCAAGATTTTGGCTTCATGTATGGCCGCAGCTTCGAAGATCTCGACGGTCATATCTGGGAGATTATGTGGATGGACGCCGAGGCCGCCTCAAAGGCGTGTCAGAAAGAAGGAGCGGCGCAATGAGCTATGTCGACGGTTTCGTGATTCCCGTGCCGGCGGAAAACAAGGACGCCTACAGGAAAATGGCCGCACTCGCCTGGCCAATCTTCAAGGAATTCGGCGCGCTGGAACTGATGGAATGCTGGGGCGACGATTTGCCTGACGGCAAGCTCACCGACTTCAAACGCGCGGTTGCAGCGCAATCCGGCGAGCAGGTGGTTTTCTCATGGATTGTCTGGCCGTCGAAGGACATACGCGACGCGAGCCACAAGAAAATGTATGAGGATCCGCGCATGAAGGCGCTCGGCGATATGCCCTTCGACGGCAAGCGGATGATCTTTGGCGGCTTCGAGCCTCTGCTCGATGAGAAAGCGTGATGACGCTGAAGCTCTATGGGCATCCGTTTTCGTCCTACACGCAAAAGGCGCTGATTGCGCTTTACGAGAACGACACGGCTTTCCAGTTTCGCTCGCTCGAAGACAAGCAAGCGGCAGCGGAGTGGGCCGCGCTTTGGCCGATCAAACGCTTTCCGCTTCTGCTCGACGAAGACCGCAGCGTCATGGAGGCAAGCGTCATCATCGAATACCTCGACCTGCGCCATCCTGGCCGAACGACGCTCGTGCCGCGCGATGCGCAGGCGGCGGTAGATGTCCGCTTCATGGATCGGTTCTTCGACAATTACATCATGACGCCGATGCAAAAGATCGTGTTGGATCGTCTGCGGCCGGAAGAGAATCGCGATTCATTTGGAGTCGCTGAAGCGCGTCGGGCGCTCGACACGGCATACGGCTGGCTGAACGAAAAGCTGAAAGGTCGCGAATGGGCGGCGGGAGAGGATTTCTCGCTCGCCGATTGCGCGGCGGCGCCGGCGCTTTTCTACGCCGACTGGGCGCACCCCATCGACAACGCGCTGGTCAATGTGAAGGCCTATCGCGGGCGGGTGCTCGCGCGCCCCTCCTTCGCGAGAGCCGTGGACGAAGCAAGACCTTATCGCGCTTATTTTCCTCTCGGCGCGCCGGACCGGGACTGACGCCGCGCTCTTACCGCCGCGCCGCGCGCGCGACGTTCCACAGCGCGCGCTCTGCCTCCATCTGCGCCACGCCGGCGTTGGCGCGCGCCTGCATCTGTGCGGCGCGCAGCGGCTCGATCAGCGCGCCGAGACGCGCGGATGACCAGCTCTTGAGCTGTTCATCCATCAGCGCGCGGTGCATGAAGCCGAACCCCGCGCGCATCAGCGCCGTAACGCCGGCGTCGGTTCGCCCGCCCTCGCGCTCCATGGCGAGACGGGCGCGGTGCAGCGCCACGGCGTAGCGCAGCGCCCCGATGACAAGCTGCTGCGCATCGCCGTCCTGCGCGAAATAGGCGTCGAGCGCCGCGCCGATATCGGCGGCGCCCGCGAAAGCCGCCGTCACCATGCGATCCGACGCGATGTTCGATGCATGCGCGACGATCGCTTCGACGTCCTTTGCCTCGACATGTTCGCGGCCATGCATGTAGAGCGCGAGCTTTTCAAGCTCGGCGCGACTCATCAGCCGGTCTTCCCCAAGCGCGCCGAGCAGCAGGCCGCGGGCTTCCGGACTCGCGACAAGGCCGGCGTCGCGCAGGCTACGATCGATCAGCGCCTGCAAATCAGCTTCCGCGTCGGGCTGGCACTCGATCGCCGCGCCCTGCTTGGCGCCCTCGACCAGCTTGCGCAGCGGCGCGTCGCGCCTCAGCGCGCCAGCGGTCAGCACGACCGTGCAATGCGCCGGCGGGGCTCCGATAAGCGACGTCAGCGCCGGAATGACGGATTTGCCGCCGGTCTCGACGAGGATGGCGCGCCGTCCGCCAAAGAGCGGCGTGGTGTTGGCCTCGTCGAGCAGCGCCAGCGGGTCGGAGGCGACGCCATCGCCGCTCATCTCGACGAATTGGAAGGGATCGCGGCGATCGTCGACGCGTTTTGAGACGAGCGCGAGCGCGCGCTCACGCACCATGCCCGCGTCTGAGCCGAAGACCAGGAAAAGAAAGACGCCCTCGGGCGGCGCGGCGATGAAGCGTTCGGCGTCGCGACTCTTGACCGCCGTCATGAGGCGCTATTGTCGGTCTCCGCCGTCAATAGCGAACGACGGCGGGAGCCGGGACAGGCGACAGGCGCGTAGCGAGCACGGTGGCGATTCTGGTGCGGATCGAATCGGCGATGACCCGCGCGTTACGGATCTCGGCGTCGCGTGCGGCGCGCACATTGGAGAAACGGTTCGAGAATCGATCGTAGCTCGCGACGTTGAAAGCGATGCCTTTCGTGACCTCCACCTCATCAGGGATGGTGACGAGCCGATATTCGGCGTCGACGATCACCGTCGCCGAAGTGGCGCGGCCGGTCACGGTGTCGAGAATCGGCGTCTGCACGCGCTCGCGGAGCACGACCATCAGCCGGTAGCGCGGCGGCGGCTGCGAGCCAGTGCCGTTCAGGCCGAAAATCAGCTCATTTCGGACATAGTGGCCGAGCCGCTGCGGAATTTCGTCAACCGCGACCGACTGCAGCTCGGCCGCGAGCGGCGCGGAGTCGAGCCCAAATCCTGCCGGCGCATAAAGCGGCTGGATGCAGCCGGCGAGCGGCAGGGCGAGCAGCGCCGCCAAAACAACCATCACTTGCCGGAACAGGGCAATCGGCGGTCGGCCATCGGCAATAGGACCCGCGCCGACTGCCGACCTGCCGACCGCCGATTTGCTAGACGACAACATTGACGATCCTTTTCGGAACGAGAATGAACTTCCTCAGCGGCTTGCCTTCCATGGCGCGCTGAACGCCATCTTGCGCCAAAGCCTCTTTGCGAATCGTTTCTTCGTCCGCGTCATGGGCGACAAGAATTTCGGCGCGCTTTTTGCCGTTGACCTGCACCGGCAGGCTTATCATCTCCTGGGCCAACAGGGTAGGATCGGCCGCCGGCCACGACGCTTCAGCAACCAGACCTTTGTGGCCCAAATCGGCCCAGCATTCCTCGGCGACATGCGGCGTCATCGGCGCGACAAGCCGAATGAGCGCGTCCGCCGCCTCGCGGAAGGCGAAGGCGAGATCGTCCGGAACGGGCGTTTCGGTCACGGCGTCGAGCGCGCTGGTCAGCTCATTGGCGAATTCGCGGATGCGGGCGATGGCGCTGTTGAAGCGCAACCGCTCGATATTTTCGCTCGCCTGGGCGATCGAACGATGCGTCGCCTTGCGCACGGCGAGCGCGAGATCGTGAAACGCCGCCGGCGGCTCAGCCCCGACGGGCGCGGCCACATGCCCCAGTTCGCCGGTCAGCCTCCATAGGCGCTGAACGAAGCGCCATGCGCCCTGCGCTCCCTCGTCCGACCAGATGACGTCGCGATCGGGCGGGCTGTCGGACAGGACGAAGAGGCGCGCCGTATCGGCGCCATAGCTCGCCACGATATCGTCGGGATCGACCGTGTTCTTTTTCGACTTCGACATTTTTTCGATCGGGCCGATGCCGATCTCCACGTCGCCGTCGACGAGAAAGGCGCGGCGACCGCCGTCCTTGGCTTCGATCCGGACATCATACGGCGCGACCCACTGGCCGTCCGGCGCGCGATAGGTCTCATGCACGACCATGCCCTGGGTGAAGAGTCCGGCGAACGGCTCCGCCACCGCGGCATGGCCGGAATCGCGCATGGCGCGGGCGAAGAAGCGCGAATAGAGAAGATGCAGAATCGCGTGCTCGATGCCGCCGATATATTGATCGACCGGCAGCCAGCGCGCGAGCGCCTCGGCGCTCGCCGGCGCCGTCTCATTATGCGGGTCGGCGAAGCGGGCGTAATACCAGGACGAGTCGACGAAAGTGTCCATCGTGTCCGTCTCGCGCCGCGCCGGCGCGCCGCATGAGGGACACGGGACATTTTTCCAGCTTGCGTGGCGATCGAGCGGATTGCCCGGCTGATCGAAGGAGACGTCTTCGGGCAGCCTGACCGGCAGATCGGCCTCGGGAACCGGAACCGGCCCGCAAGTCTCGCAATGGATAATGGGGATCGGGCAACCCCAGTAGCGCTGACGCGAAATCCCCCAGTCGCGCAGCTTGTAATTCACCTTCCGCTCGCCCTGAGGATGGCCGAACAGCGCCGTCGTCGTCAGACGGTTGGTGACGTCGTCCTTCGCCTGCGGCACGGTCATGCCGTCGAGAAATCCGGAATTCACCAGCCTCCCCTCAGCCTCGAAGGCTTCGCCGCTTGTCGCGATCTGCGTTTCGAGCTGCTGCGGATCGAGATTTTCCGGGCAGACGACGACCTTGAAGCCGAGCGCGTATTTCGTCGCGAAATCGAGGTCGCGCTGGTCATGCGCCGGACAGCCGAAGATCGCGCCCGTCCCGTAATCCATCAGGATGAAATTCGCGACATAGACCGGCAGCGTCCAACTCGGGTCGAAGGGGTGAACGACGCGCAGCCCCGTATCGTAGCCCATCTTTTCCGCGGTCTCGATCGCTTCAGCGGACGTCGCCCCGCGCCGGCACTCCTCGGCGAAGGCGGCAAGCGCCGGGTCCTTCTGCGCGGCGGCCTTCGCCAGCGGATGATCGGCGGCGAGCGCGACGAATTTCGCGCCAAACAGCGTGTCGGCGCGGGTGGTGAAGACTTCGATCTCGCGCGTTTCTCCGAGCGGCTGCGCCAGCGCGAAGCGCACGAGCATGCCTTCCGAGCGCCCGATCCAGTTGCGCTGCATGAGCCGCACCTTGTCGGGCCAGCGCTCGAGATCGTCGAGCGCGGAGAGCAGCTCTTCGGAATAGTCGGTGATCTTGAAGAACCACTGCGTCAGCTCGCGCTGCTCGACGAGCGCGCCTGAGCGCCAGCCACGGCCGTCGATGACCTGCTCATTGGCGAGCACCGTCATGTCGACCGGGTCCCAATTCACTTTCGACTTCTTGCGGTCGACGATGCCGGCTTTCAGGAAATCGAGGAAAAGCTTCTGCTGGCGCCCGTAATATTCGGGATCGCAGGTCGCGATCTCGCGCGACCAGTCGAGCGACAGCCCCAGCGTTTTGAGCTGCGCCCGCATCGCCGCGATATTGGCGTAGGTCCATTGCGCCGGATGCGCGCCGGTCTGCGCCGCGGCGTTTTCGGCGGGCAGGCCGAAGGCGTCCCACCCCATCGGATGCAGGACGTCGAAGCCCCTGGCGCGCATGAAGCGCGCGATGACGTCCCCCATCGAGTAATTGCGCACATGGCCCATGTGCAGCCGACCCGAGGGATAGGGAAACATCTCGAGCACGTAATATTTGGGCGCGCCGGCGCTGTCGCCTGCCTTAAAAGACTGTTTTTCTTCCCAAATCTTTTGCCAGCGGGGCTCCGCCTCGGCAAAATTATAGCGTTCGGGTCTCATTTTGCTGGCGAGTCCGGTCAAAGGCTTGCGGGATTGCGCCTCTAATGCCGGTCGGTCGGAGGGATGTCAAAGGGAGGAGCCATTCGCAGAAGCGCGAAAAAGCTCGGGGGCCGCCAGCACGGCCCCCTACAGTTCGCCATGAACTCAGGCCTTCGCCGAAAGCCCAACGGTGATCCAGCTGACGCCCTCGAAGATCAGATTGATCGCGAGGAAGAGGCCAAGGATGTAGAGGCCTGACATCGGCCACTGGGCCAGGACCATTCCGCCCAGCACGATGCTGATCACGCCCGAGAACGCCACGAGGCCCCAGGGGCCGACGTCGCGGATGTGCCAGGCGAGGATCAGCTTGAACAGGCCGGCGGCGATCAGCGCGACGCCGATGATCGCCGTCAACGACACCGCCGCGAGCAAAGGATCGCGGAAGACCAGAAAGCCCGCGACAATCGTGATCAGCCCGATCGCGCCCCAGAGCAGCGCCCTGGTCCAGGGCCGGATCTGAACGGCCGTGATAATCTCCATCGCGCCGGCGACGAGCATCGCCGCGCCGACATAGAACACGGTCACGAGCGTGGCGGTCGTGACGTCGTAGAGTGCGAACAGTCCGCCCGCGAGCATGAGCGCGCCGAGCGCGACGATCCATCCCCATTTGCGGCGCAGATGATGCAGTTGCATCGTGCGCCCGTCGTAAGTCAGGCTGTCATTGACCATTATCGGCCTCCAATTCGGTGGGAACAATCCTTGGTAGGCGGGACGCGTTTCTCAATAACGTGTGCGACGATACCGCCCCTCGCCCGCCCTTCCGCCCGCCGCAAGCTTAACGCGCCGGACTGCGCGAAGTTCCGCGCTGCGAAGGCGTAAAAAATTCGGCGCTTGACCCGGCCGCCGAAATCGCGATTTTTCGCGCCATGGGAGCCGCCGATCGCCTCGAATCGACACGCGAAGCGATTCGCCGCGCAGCAGTGGACTGTGGCCGCGATCCTCGCGCCGTTCGCCTCGTCTGCGTCACCAAGACCTTTCCGGCCGAGGACGTGGCGCCGCTTCTGGAAGCGGGCCATCGCATTTTCGGGGAAAACCGCGTGCAGGAGGCTATGAGCAAGTGGCCCCAATTGCGCGAAAAATATCCGGACATCGAATTGCATCTCATCGGCCCGCTGCAGTCGAATAAGACGCGCGAGGCGGTCGAGCTCTTCGACGTCATAGAGAGCGTCGACCGCGAAAAGATCGCCAAGGCGCTGTCCGAGGAAATCGCCAGGACCGGCAAACGCCCGCGGCTCTTCGTGCAGGTCAACACCGGCGCCGAGCCGCAAAAGGCCGGCGTCCTTCCCGAAAACGCCGACAGCTTTCTGGCCGCCTGTCGCGACGCTTATGGATTGAAAATCGAAGGGCTGATGTGCGTGCCGCCGCTCGACCGGCAGGCCTCGCCGCATTTCGCGCTGCTCGCCGACCTCGCCGCGCGCAATGGAATCGCCGAACTCTCCATGGGCATGAGTTCGGATTTCGAACTCGCGATCCAGTTAGGGGCGACCTATGTCCGGGTCGGCTCGGCGATCATGGGCGAGCGCGACTATCCCGCGTGAGGCGGTGGCCCTCCCAGACTCGCGCGGATGATGGCGGCCCTGTGCCCCACCCCAGCCCTCCCCCGCTTCGCGGGAGAGGGAGTTAGGTTCGGCGTTTCATCGGCACTGGCGTCACGCTTCAACGCTGCGGTCGCGCCATTCAATGCCCGCGAATGCCGCTCGTTAGCGTCCCCTCTCCCGCGAAGCGGGGGAGGGACAGGGAGGGGGCTCGGCGCTATTCGATCAACAGCGCGAGCTTGCGTCCCAGCCGCGGCAGAAGCCGCGCCATGTCGCGCGCCCGCAATGCGACGCAGCCGGCTGTGGGCGAAAGATCATCCGTGGCGATGTGAAAGAAAATCGCGCTGCCGCGACCTCGCACACGCGGACAAAGATTATAGCCCATGACGCCGACGGCGTCATAGAGCGCGTCCTTGCGCCACATTTCCTCATGGCCGAGGCGCGACGGCGCCTGCAGCGGTTTGTTGTAAAGAAAGGAGCGCGGATCGTCGCACCAGAGATCGTGCGGCCGCGTGCGACGCCACCGCAGGCGCAGGGGATTTGGCGCGCGCAGGTAAAAATAGAGGAGCGGCCAACGGCCGGCCGGACTGGCGCCATCGCCTTCGCGCTTGTTGCGCACAACGCCGCTGCGGCCAAGCGCGCAAGGAAGAACGAGCGAGCCGGCGATCAGCCTTCCCTCATGCGGGCGGCCGCCAATGCGCCGCGCGACGCGCAGCAAGTCCAGTCCAGCTGGTTTCGTCCGGATCGTTCGTAGAGGCATGATACGTTATATGCCCGCGCGCCGGCGCGCCCGAGCGCTATAGCAGGAATATCCTTTTTGACGCGAGGAGCGCCACCAACTGATGTCCCTTTTGCGTACTTTGAGCATCGCCGCCAACGCCCCGTTGCGGGCGATGCTCGTCGAGCAATTCGCCGCGCTCGGCCGCTATGCGCCGCGCGACGGCCAGCTCGGCGCGCCGGGAGACGATTGGCCGGATGCGGCGATCATGGACGAATGCCATTGCGACCCCAAAGCGCTTGCCGATGTGCGCGCGCGGGGCTGCAGGACCCGCGTCGTGCTCATCGCCGATGAGCCGAAATCGCCGCCGCTGGGGGTCGACGCCGTCGTTACGCGTCCCATCCGCTTTGCGGAATTGGTGGCGCTCATCGATTCCGCGCCGGCGCGGGCCGCAGTCGGCCCCTATCATTTTGAGGCCGGCGAACTCCGGGCGACTTCTGGCGCGCGCTTGAAGCTGACCGAAAAAGAGACGGCGATTCTCGCGAGGCTGGCGCGAGCCCATGGCGCGGCGGTCTCGCGCGAGGCGCTGCTTCGCGACGTGTGGGGCTACGGTCCGAATATGTCGACCCGGACGCTCGAAACGCACATTCACCGTCTAAGACGCAAACTCGAGCCATCGCCCGAACAGCCGCGCTGGCTCAAAACGGAACGCGACGGATACCGGCTCGCCGCCAGCGAAGAAGACCCCGCGTCTTAACGCTTACGCCGCGCCGCCGGCGCATGTAGAGATAGCGCGGGGGACGCCGAACAAAATGACATGACGCTGGACGACGATATCGACAATCTCGCGCGCATCCCTCTCTTTTCGATCTTCGAGCCGAACGCCCTGCGTATGCTCGCGCTTTCCGCAGAAACGCGCCTCCTACGAGCCGGCGACGTCCTGTTTCGACGCGGCGAAATATCGGACGGCGGCTATGTGCTCACCGAGGGGTCGATCGCGCTGACCGCCGCAAACGACGGACGTCCTCAGTCGAAGATCGTCCGGCCCTGGACGCTGATCGGCGAAACCGCCCTCCTCGCGCCCTCGACCCGCCCCGCCGGCGCGATCGCGCAGGAGCCGGCCACGGCGCTCAAGATTCTGCGGCCATTGTTTCATTTGATCTTAGAGCAGCATCCGGCGACCGCCGCTCGCGTGCGCGACTTCTTTCGTTGCAGGCTTTTGGATTTGATCCACGATATCAGCGCCGAGGCGTCGGCGTCTGACAGCGACGTCGGGCGCTTAAGGTAAACGCCAAAAAAAGTCACGTTTCAGCCTCTCGCAGCGGATCAATTTGCGCCTAACTAAGTTGTTAGTGCAGCGTGAGCTCCAGAGGAGCGCGCGACGCCGCGCGGCGGGACACCGCGCCAGGAGGAGGATGAACGATGCGAAAAGGCCTGAAATTGGCGCTGTCCGGCGTGCTCTGCAGCGCGACATTGGCGACCGCCGTTCCGGAAGAAGCGATCGCCGGGCCGATGAGCGCGCCCGATCGGTCAATTGTCGCACCTTCGAGCCCGGTCGAAAATGTTTGGTATCGTCGCGGCTGGGGCTATCGCGGCGGCTGGGGCCGGCGCTACGGCTACCGGCGCGGCTATTACAACCCAGGCGGCGCCATCGCCGCGGGCGTTGGCCTCGGCCTGCTCGGCGCCGGCCTCGCCGCTGCTTCGAGCGGTTATGGCGGCTACGGCTACCCCTATGGCTATGGCTATTACCCGGCCGCCTACAGCGGATGGGGAGATCCCTGGGGCGGCTGGGGCGGTGGCTGGGGCGGCGGCGGCTGGGGCGGCGGCTGGGGTGGTGGCTGGGGCGGCGGCGGCTGGGGCGGCGGCTGGGGCTGGTAAGCTCAACATTTCTCCAGACAGTCGGAACGGCGGCGCGTGACTCGCGCCGCCTTTTTGCCGTTGCCCGAGACGAATTGTAGAAGCGGACGCCGCGCCCCCCGCGGCGCCGACAAACACGCGAGGCCTCCGCTCCAAAATGGGGAATTCACAGGCGAACATCATCGCAACGACGCCCTTTGCCGATCAACGCCCGGGCACATCCGGCCTGCGCAAGAAAGTCGATGTCTTCAAGCAGCGCCACTATCTTGAAAACTTCATTCAATCGATTTTCGACAGTCTGGAGGGCTATCAGGGCGCAACGCTCGTGGTCGGCGGCGACGGCCGCTATTACAACCGCGAGGCGATTCAAAAGATCCTGAAGATCGCCGCCGCCAACGGCGTCGGCCGCGCCGTCATCGGACAGAGCGGCATATTGTCCACGCCCGCAGCGTCGGCGCTCATTCGCGGGCTTATGGCCTTCGGCGGAATCGTGCTGTCCGCCAGCCACAACCCCGGCGGCCCGCACGGCGACTTCGGCGTCAAATACAATGTCGCGAATGGCGGTCCGGCGCCCGAAAAGGTGACGGACGCGATCTACGCGCGCACGCGCGAGATTACGTCGTTCAGGATCGTCGAAGCCCAAGACGTCGATATCGACAGGCTTGGCGAAACGCGCGTCGGCGACATGCGCGTCGACGTCGTCGACAGCGTCGCGAATTACAAAGCGCTGATGCAGACGCTCTTTGATTTCGATCGCATCCGCGACGCTTTTCGGTCGGGCTTCACCTTCACATTCGACGCCATGTCGGCCGTCACCGGCCCCTATGCGCGCGTGCTGTTCGAAGAGGATCTCGGGGCGCGACCGGGCAGCATCATCAACGCGACGCCCCTGCCCGATTTCGGCGGCCATCATCCCGACCCCAATCTCGTCCACGCCAGGCATCTTTATGATCTCGCCATGTCGGACGCCGCACCCGATCTTTGCGCCGCGTCGGATGGCGACGGCGACCGCAATCTGATCATCGGCCGCGGCCGTTTCGTCACGCCCTCGGACAGTCTCGCGATCCTTGCCGCCAACGCCACGATCGCGCCGGGCTATTGCAAGGGGATCGCAGGAATTGCGCGATCGATGCCGACGAGCGCCGCCGCCGACCGCGTCGCGGAAAGGCTCGGCGTTCCGCTCTTCGAGACGCCGACGGGATGGAAATATTTCGGCAATCTGCTCGACGCCGGTCTCGTGACGATCTGCGGCGAGGAAAGCGCCGGCGCCGGCTCCGACCATGTGCGCGAGAAAGATGGGCTATGGGCGGTGCTGTTCTGGCTCGACATTCTCGCGGCGCGCAAGGAGAGCGTCGACGCCATCGTCCGACAACATTGGACGACCTATGGGCGCAATTATTATTCGCGCCACGACTATGAGGAAGTCGCAAGCGACGGCGCCCATGCGTTGATCGACGCGCTGCGCCAACGTCTGCCGACTCTCAAGGGCCAATATTTCGGCGGCCTTGACGTCGCGACGGCCGACGACTTCGCCTATCACGATCCGGTCGACGGCTCGGACTCGAAGCATCAAGGCCTGCGGGTGATTTTCACTGATGGCTCGCGGATCGTCTATCGGCTCTCGGGCACCGGCACGGCCGGCGCGACGCTGCGGGTCTATATCGAGCGCTACGAACCCGATCCCGCGCGGCAGCATCTGGAGACGGAGGCGGCGCTCGCCGATCTCGTAGGCCTATCGCGCGAACTCGCCGCCATTGAACGCTATACGCAGCGCGCTGCGCCGAGCGTCATCACCTGAGCCCCAGGCCGGTGAATAGGAATTCAGTCGCGTGAACGATACAGCCCGCCAATGCGAGCCAAGAGACGCAATGGAAATCAGCGAAGACGAACCCAAGACTCTCCGCGAGCATCCCTTCCGCGAGGCCGTTCTCGCGGAGCTGCACGCCCGGCCGTTCCTGCCGCTCGACGCGCCGCGGCGCATCTATCACTACGCCTTCGCCACGGACCACGAAGCGGCGGCCGCCGATCGTGAAGCGATCGGCGCGCTCGCGCTCGCGCATGGCGTGCTGGCGCCGGATCCTGGCGCGCGATTCCACTACTTTATCTTTGGCGACTGGCGGCTTCGCTGGGAGCAACATAGCGAATTCACCACCTACAGCTGGTCGACTGGCGTCGGCGCCGATATCCCCTTCGCGCATGCCGACCCGTTCAAAGCCGGCGAAATCTCCTTTAAGCCGCCGGGCGTTCTCATCGTCGCGACGCAGCTCTGCGTCGTCGACGGCGCGCGATCGGTCGAAGAGCTTGCATCCTATTTCAATTCGCAGAGTCTGTGCGTCGTCGGCGTCGAAGATCGCGACGCGCAGGTTCTGACCGACTTCGCCGTCGACGCCTACGGCTTTACGCGCATGCTGATCCGCGGAAAGGCGCTGCCGCGTTTCGAAGCCGGCCGTCTCGCGCAGCGCGTCCTCGAGATCGAAACTTATCGTACGATGGCGCTGCTCGGGCTGCCGCTCGCGCGGCAAGTGTCGCCGCAACTCGCCATCATGGAGCGAGAGCTGTCGGGCATCACCGAAGCGCTGAACGAAGCGCATGATATGCGCGTCAATTACCTTTTGCTGAAGCGGCTCTCGGACCTGCTCGCGAGCAGTCAGGCGCTGTCGACGCGCACGGCCTTTCGTTTTGACGCGAGCCGCGCCTATCGCGCGCTGGTGAAGAACCGCCTCTCCCAGCTGCAGGAACGGCGCGAAGGACAATATGTGACGATTTCTGAGTTTCTTAGCGCGCGACTCGATCCGGCGATCGAAACCTGCATCGCCGTCGAGGCGCGCCAAACGCGCTTCTCGGCGCAGGTCGAGCGCGCGACCGATTTGATGCGCACCGGCATCACGCTGGAGATGGAGCGGCAGAACGGCGCGCTGCTTGAAGAGATGAACCGCCGCACGCGGTTGCAGATGCGGCTCAACCGCATCGTGCAGGGAATCACGATCGCCGGGCTCGCCTATTTTCTCACCGGGCTCTTCAGCTTTATCGCTAAGGGGCTCAAGGCCGCCGGCGCCCTTCCGCCGCAGGTCTCCGCCGATCTCGTCGCCGCCCTCGCGATGCCGATCGCCGTGCTCATCGCGATCGCGTTCATGGCCCGCGTCCACAGATTGTCGCGAGAGGCGGCGGAGGAGGAACAGTTGGATTAACGTCTATTCGACGTCGAAGGGCGCGACTCCTGTCGGCTGGCCGTTTTCGCCAAGCGTGATTTTCTCGATGCGCGCTTCGGCCTCGGCGAGAAGAGCCTCGCAGCGCGCCTGCAGCGCCTTGCCGCGCGCATAGAGCTTTACCGACTCGTCGAGCGAGACAGCGCCTTTCTCCAGGTCGGCGACGATGCGCTCAAGTTCCTGCATCGCCTGTTCGAAGGGCAATGATGCGATGTCAGCGGCGGCGTCCGACTGCTGTGTCATGGCGTCTCTCATAGACGAAGCGGGCATCCTTGGCTATGCGGCGGCTGAGCGATCGCCCGGCTCGGCGCGGCCGACGATGCGCAGAATCGATGGAAACTCCTCGCGTGTGCGGCGCTCGATCTCGTCAAGCGCATCATGGGCGCTTTGCACGGAAACGGCCGCGTCCAGCCGGCAGCGGAAGTTGACGACGATGCCTCCCGCCGTTTTGCGGACTCGCACGTCCCGCACGTGCGCCGGCGGCCGGGTCTGAGCGGCGACGCGCGCCAGCGCCGCCTTGATGGCCCCAGCGATGGCGGGGTCGGCGGCCTGCGCCGCGAGCAATTGCAGCTCGAGCGGCTCGATATGCGTGTCGACTTCAGCGTCGGCGCCAAATTCGTCGCGCAACGCGCTCTCGAAGTCGGCGGCGATCGCGTGCGCGCGGCCGAGCGGCATGGCGCCATCGAGTTCGACGTCGACGCCGATCGATAGCCTGCCCTCGATTTGCTGGGCGATGACATGATGGGCGTGAATGTGGCGACGCGCCCCGACCAGCAGGATGCGTTCCGCGATCGTTTCGTCGTCAAGCGCCCTTGGCTCGATCGACAGCGTGATCCGGGCGCGCGGCGTGACCGTGGCGATCGCTTCGGCGACGGCCGATTTGATGCGCGCCGCCTGCTCGACGCGCAAGCCGCGCGACACGCCAATCGTCGCTTCGCCGACGATGTCAGGGCCAATCGTGCGCAGTCGCAGCGAATCGATCGCGATGACGCCCGGCACGTCGACGATCGCCCGCTCGAGATGCGGCGCCATTTCGCGTGGCGCGGCGTCGAGCAAAGTGTCGATGGTGCGACGGCCCAATCGAAAACCCGCGACGGCGATGAAAACGGCGACGCCCAAGGCGGCGAGCGCGTCGCCGCGCTCGAACCCGTAATGCGCCGCAACGAGACCGAGCAGCACCAGCGCCGATGACACCAGATCGCTCGAAAAATGCAGCGCGTCAGCGGCCAGAGCGTCGCTGCCCTCTTCCTTTGCGATCCGCCGCAACTGCCGCGAGCGCACAAAATCGACGATGATCGAGACGACCAGAACGCCATAGATTGGCCAGCCGGCGTCGATCACGACATCCGTCTCCTGCAGCCGCCTCCAGGCTTCGCCGACGATGAACAAGGCGAGGCCGAAGAGGAAGCCGGTTTGGATCAGCGCGGCCAGCGCCTCATATTTGCCATGGCCATAGTGATGTTCCTCGTCCGCCGGCTTTTCTGCTTCGCGCACCGCGAAGAAGGTCAGCACTGTCGCGCCGGTGTCCACGAAGGCGTGCCCCGACTCGGACAGCAGCGCGAGCGAGCCAGACCACAGACCGGCCGCGAGTTTCGCCGCCGCAAGCAAAGCGCTGGCGGCGATCGACGCCTTGGCGGCCGCCAGCTTGACGCTGGTCGCCGCTCGCGGAAGAGCCTTCGTCTCGGTCACGTCGATACGCACCTATGTTGGGGAGCGCCAGCGCTCTAGCAGGCGCTCGGCGTGGGCGCAAATCCGCGCCAGCGGAACGCTATTAATGGCGGACGCATCAGACAGGAGCCCGCATATGAGATTTCTGCACACCATGATCAGAGTCGGCGACCTCGACCGCGCGCTGGCGTTTTTTTGCGGCATGCTCGGTCTTCAGGAGGTGCGCCGCACCCAGAATGAGAAGGCCCGCTACACGCTCGTCTATCTCGCCGCGCCAGAGGACGCCGCGCAAGCCAAGGAAAATGGAGCGCCGACGATCGAACTCACCCATAACTGGGACGAACATGCGTATGCCGGCGGGCGGAATTTTGGTCACCTCGCCTTCGCCGTTGAGAATATTTACGACGTCTGCGCGCGGCTGAAAGCGGCGGGCGTGACGATCAATCGGCCGCCGCGCGACGGCCATATGGCCTTCGTGCAATCGCCGGATTTGATCTCCATCGAGTTGTTGCAAAAGGGCGCGCCGCTGCCGCCAACGGAACCCTGGGTTTCGGCGCCCAACATCGGCGCTTGGTAGAGGCGAGGCTACTGCGGCGCCACAAGATCTTTTGCGCCGCAGCTACGAATTTTTCAGCTTCTCGGAACTATTGCTCTAGCCACGAGTTGAGTCCCGAGTCGTGCTGCGGCCTCAGCTCGGCTGATCACTATGTTATTGATATACCGGAGGACTTCGTCGTGAAGCTGTCACGGCCTTCAGTTAGAAGCCAGCAGCGCGCGGCATGTGAGCAAAGTCTCTCGGCTTTTGCGCCGACAGCCTTGTTCGCCGGGCTTGAGAGATCCCATCCGATCGTAGGATGCGGAAGTTTTTCAATACAGATAACGTTCAGCTTGACTGTATAGCTTGGGGGGAACGAACGCCCCAACGGGCGAGGAAACTGTGATGTCGCGGAGATAAAGCAACGCGCGGCCAACAAAGGGTTCCAAAATGGAACGTTCAAGGGCGGAGGTCGTCATGGTCATCGTGGATCTGATCAATTCCTGCTCGAACGACAAGGTGGCGCATGCCGCCCTGGCTTGCATTGGCGGCGGCTTCGCCGAACGCGTGCGAGCAGCGGCTGAAGAGAAAGGCGTCAGCGTCGGCAGATTCGTCGCGATGGCGGTGCGCGATTTCGCGTGCCGGTCGGATGAAGCCGCGCAAGAGGCGCTTCGGGCCAAGGTCGTCCGCGACGACCAGCCTCTGCTGCGAGGATTGCGGGAGGTCCTTCAAGTGGCGCTGGAGCGCGACCCCTTCGTCTTCGACACCGAGGCTATGGCGGCGACGCCGCCCTACGCCTTCAGCGCCGCGCGAGAGAACGCGCTGCAATATCACTGACCCTTTCGATTGACGTCCCAAAAATGGCGACCTCGCTTCGGCGACGTCGCCATTTGCGCGTTTAGGCCTACATGAGAGTGACGTGAGACACTTTCCGGGCCAGGGATGACGCATTTTCTCGATCAGTCGCAGATCGCCGCCATCCTTTCGACCTACGGCTATTGGGCGATCTTTATCGTCGTGGCCCTGGAAAGCGCCGGCATTCCCCTGCCCGGCGAAACCATGCTCGTCGGCGCGGCAATTTTCGCGCGCCTCTCCGGAGCGATCGCCATCGAAAATATCGTCGTTGCCGCCGCTGCAGGGGCGATCGTCGGCGACAATATCGGCTACTGGCTGGGGCGGGAATACGGAACGAAGCTTCTTGAACGTTACGGCCGTCATGTCGGCCTCGGGCCGGAGAAGCTGCGGCTAGGCCAATACCTCTTCTATCGTTGGGGCGGCGCGATCGTCTTTTTTGGCCGCTTCGTCGCGCTGCTGCGCATTCTCGCGGCCTCGCTCGCAGGCGCAAACCATATGCCGGCTGGCCGCTTCTTCATCTATAACGCGACGGGCGGCGTCGTTTGGGCCTGCGTATTCGGCTTTGGCGCTTATTACCTCACCGCTGGCTTCGAAAAAATCGAGGGCCCGATCGCCATGGCGCTCGTCGGCGGACTCGTCATCGGGCTGTTTGTGCTTTGGCGCTACTATAAGCGGCACGAGGCGCGGCTGATGCGGGAAGCCGACGCCATGCTGAGCCAGCGACGCTAGATCACGCTGCACGTACGTTCTAGCCGAAACGGGCGCCCATGCGCGCGTCGATGAGCGCGCGGTTCAGTTCGCGCGCCAGCTCCGCTTTCTGATCCGGGCCTAAAAAGGCGCCGATCTCGATGCATTCGCCGCGCGAGATCAGCGCCACCCGCTCCGTCCCGAATTCTTCGTGGACCGTCTGTTCAAGCCGCACCCAGGAAGGGTTGAAGCGCCATTCCTTTCGCTGTCCGCGCGCGCCGATTTGCGCGAAAACCAGCTCCAGCGGCGTAAGGTCGAGCGTCTCATGACTGCGGGCGGCGAGGAAGCTGGCGCGGAAGGCGAAATAGAGTCCGACCGCATCGAGGCCCATGAAGCCGGCGACGGGCCAGGCGCCCATGAAGAAGAAGGGCAGCGCAAACAAGGCCTGTCCGAAACAAAAAATCATGATGAAAAGGTAGAAGGCGTGCGGCGTCATCGACCGATGCGGCGTCAGCCGCGCTTCGTAAATTTTCCGCTCGAAGGGGTCGGACATTTCTCCTGCCGGCTTTGTCCCTCAGATTCTAAAAGTTATAACGCGCCGATGGCGGAAACAATCAGTCAGCGCGCGCGCGTCGCTAAAAAACCACGAGCCGGCCGGCGGCCGGCGGCCGCTGAAGCTGCGCGCATCGAAGAGATTTTTGCGCGTCTCGCAGCCGCGAATCCTGAACCCAAGACCGAACTCGGTTACAAAAACCCCTTCACGCTGCTCGTCGCCGTCGTGCTGTCGGCGCAAGCGACCGATGCAGGGGTCAACAAGGCGACTCCCGCGCTCTTCGCGCTCGCCGACACGCCCGCCAAAATGGCGGCGCTCGGCGAGGAGCGCGTGCGCGATTTGATCAAAACGATCGGCCTCTACCGCGCCAAGGCGAAAAATATCGTCGCCCTGTCACGATTGCTGATCGAACGGCATGGCGGAGACGTGCCGCGCACGCGCGAGGAATTGACCGCGCTCCCAGGCGTCGGCGGCAAGACCGCGAATGTCGTGCTCAATGTCGCCTTCGGCGAGCCGGTGATCGCGGTCGACACGCATATCTTTCGAGTCTCCAACCGGCTGCCGCTCGCAAGCGGCAAGACGCCCGAAGAGGTCGAAGCAGGACTCGCGAGGATTACGCCAGAGAAATATCTGCTGCACGCGCATCACTGGCTCATTCTGCACGGACGCTATGTGTGCAAGGCGCGCACGCCAGACTGCCCGCGCTGCCTGATCGCCGATCTCTGCCGGTTCAAAGCCAAGACGCTCTGATCTTCCGATCCTTGCAGCCCCACGCGGCGATGAGGACAAAGTCACAGACGCCCATCGGGCGACGTGGGATTTTGCAAATCAAGCCGAAGGTCGAAGGCTGTCGGAGCAGAAACGCGATGAAGTACAAAATGGCGATCATCATTATGGGCGGACTGCTGCTTGTCGGCGCCATGATCCCCTATGCCTACAAGCCGCGATGCACGACGGCGGACTGCACGCCGGAGCGTCCGTATTAATCCGCCAGACGGCGATCCGAGACGCCTGCCGTGCAGGCGTCTCGCAATGTTCTCGCGTCAATTGACCTGGCAGGTCGACTCATATCTTCCGCAGGCCCGGGCGTCGCCGTTGTCACAGCTCTGCTTCCAGGTCCGGCAACCCGGCTTTTTCCACGGCTGGCTTTCAAATTCGCTCGTTCGTTTACGTACAGGCACGCAATTATCCGTTTCCGGAACGGGCCGCGTTCCGGGCGGGCAGCCGTGCATCGAATGGCCTTCCTCGCCGCGACCCGGCCGCTGTCGCTGGCCGCTGTCGACGCAGAACTTCTGGGAGATGAAGCACGTCACCCTCCCGCCTTCCTGGCAGGAAGACCTGGCGGGCTGATAATGAACAGCGCCGCTCCCATAATTCGCTTCGAGCCTTCGAACCTCCACGAGCCCCTTGTTGTTGGCCTTTGAAAGCGCTTCGTCTCTGGAATAGCCGCTGGCCGAAGCCTGCAACACGCCGCAGAAAGCAGAGGCGCTTCCAGAAAGAGAAACCAGCGAGAGAAACATTGTGGTCGAGATAAGCGCAATATGTCTGAAGTTCATGCCGCCCCCCTTTTTCGCCCCAGCTCAGGCTAGGCCTGGCGCGGAACGAAAGCTAGCGAGGGCGAAAATAAAACCGGGGGAAGTTTAGGCGCGGACGCGTAAACGCCGGACGATCCTAAGACAATTCTTTGCCCAATCGCCCCGCGAGATCCTGCACGAACTGCCAGGCGACACGGCCCGAGCGCGCGCCGCGCGTGATCGACCACTCCAGCGCCTCGGCGCGGATCGTCGCTTCTGGCGCGCTGAGGCCAAAATGACTGGCGTAGCCGAAGACCATCGCCAGAAAGTCGTCCTGGCTGCAGTTGTGAAAGCCGATCCAAAGTCCAAAGCGATCCGAGAGCGAGATTTTTTCTTCAATCACCTCGCCGGGGTGGATCGCGGTGGCGCTTTCGTTCTCCATCATGTCGCGCGGCAACAGATGGCGGCGGTTCGACGTGGCGTAAAACAGCACATTGTCCGGCCGCCCTTCCACGCCGCCTTCAAGGGCGGTCTTGAGCGCCTTGTAGCTCGTCTCCGCGCCGTCGAACGACAGGTCGTCGCAAAAGACGATGAAGCGGAAGGGCGCCTGCGCCAGCGCGCCGAGCAGCGCGGGCAGCGCTTCAATATCCTCGCGATGGATTTCGATGAGTTTCAGCCCCTTCTCGGCGAGCGCCCCGTGAATTGACTTCACCAGCGAGGATTTGCCCATGCCGCGCGCGCCCCACATGAGTGCGTTGTTGGCGGGCAGGCCCTGCGCGAAGCGGCTGGTGTTGGCGAGAAGCATGTCGCGCTGACGGTCGACGCCCTTGAGCAGCGCCAGATCGACGCGATTGACCCGGCGCACGGGATGGAACGCCCCTCCCGCCGCGCGCCAGACGAACGCCTCGGCGACGGAGAAATCCGGCGCCGACGGCGGCGGCGGAGCCAAGCGCTCCAGCGCCCCCGCGATGCGGGAAAGCAGCTGCGCGACATCCTCTTGCGACATGAATTTCCCCGCAGTTGCTTTGAAATTAGAGACGCCCCGGGGCCGTTGGCCCGCCGGGGCTGATTTGCGCGACGCGCGGGATTATACCGAAGGGCCAGCGCCGCATCGACGGCTCAGCCGGGAAAAGATTTTGACGCCGACCGAACATTCGCTCATCGACCGCGCCAAGGTCGTCATTCAGCCTCTCGACGCGAAGAGGGCCGAAGAGGCGCTCGCCCGCGTGCTGGAGAAGGATGGAGCCGCCGATGGCGCGCTCGCGGCGCTTTTGCTGGAGCGGCCGCAAGCGCGCGATCTGCTGCTCGGCGTATTGGGCGCGTCGCCCTATCTGACCGACCTTTCCGCCCGCGATCCGGCGCGGCTCGCCCGCATCCTCATCAGCGATCCCGCGCAGCGCATTGAAGCGCTCATCGAAGAAACGCGAAACATCGAAACCCAAGACGAAGCCGAGCTGATGCGCCTGCTGCGCCTCACGAAGCAGGACGCCGCGCTCGTCATCGCCCTCGCCGATCTTGCCAAAGTCTGGGACATGCCGGAGGCGACGCAGGCGCTCACGCGGATCGCCGACGCTACGCTTTCCGCCGCCATCCGCTTCACCCTGCGCGCCGCTGCGCTCGCCGGCAAGATCGAACTCGCCGATCAGCGCGACCCCGAACGCGGATCGGGTTGGATTTTTCTCGGCATGGGCAAGGGGGGCGCCTTTGAGCTGAACTACTCCTCCGACATCGATCTCATCGTGTTCTTCGACCGTTCGCGCGCGCGCCTCGCCGACCCATCGGAGGACGTCGATTTCTTCGTCAAACTGACGAAGCGGATCGTGCGGATCATGAGCGAGCGCACCGTCGACGGCTATGTGTTTCGCGCCGATCTGCGGCTGCGTCCCGATCCGGGCGCAACGCCGATCGCCATCCCGCTCGAAGCGGCGCTGAGCTATTACGAAAGCATGGGCCAGAACTGGGAGCGCGCCGCCTATATCAAGGCGCGGCCGGTCGCGGGCGACATCTTCGCTGGCGAACAATTTCTGCAGGAGCTCGCGCCCTTCGTCTGGCGCAAATATTTCGACTTCGCCGCGATCGCCGACGTCCATTCCATCAAGCGGCAGATTCACGCGCATAAGGGACATGGCAAGATCGCCGTCGCCGGTCACAACATCAAGCTCGGACGCGGCGGCATTCGCGAAATCGAATTCTTCGTGCAGACGCAGCAGCTGATCACCGGCGGGCGCGATCGGCGCCTGCGCGGGCGCTCGACTCTGGCGATGCTCGACCAACTCGTCGAGAGCGGCTGGGTGGCGCCGCAAGCGCGCGACGATCTGCGCGAAGCCTATCTCTTTCTTCGCGACGTCGAGCATCGCATTCAGATGGTCGCCGACGAGCAGAAGCACACGCTGCCCGAGACTGAAGACGGAGTCGCCGTCATCGGCTCCATGATGGGGTTTTCAGGCTACGCCGACTTCGCCGAGGCGCTGCTGAAGCGGCTCGACGTGGTGCAGAGTCATTATGCGAAGCTTTTTGAAAGCGCGCCGCAGCTCACCTCGTCGGCCGGAAATCTCGTCTTCACCGGCGATGACGACGATCCGGGAACGATCGAGACGCTCGCGAATATGGGTTTCGCCAACCCCAAGACGGTGACGGCGACCATTCGGGGCTGGCATTTCGGCCGCTATGCCGCGACCCGCTCGACCATCGCGCGCGAACGGCTGACGGAGCTGACGCCCATCCTGCTCGAAGCCATCGCCGCGACGGAGAACGCCGACGCCGCCTTTCTCGCCTTCGACAGACTCATCGCAAAACTGCCGGCAGGGGTGCAGCTCTTTTCCCTACTCGTCTCGCAGCCGCGGCTTCTCAAACTGCTTGCCGCGATTACGGGCGCGGCGCCCAAGCTCGCCGAAACGATCTCCCGGCGCCCGCGCGTGCTCGACGCGCTCATGGAGCCGGCGTTTTTCGAGACGGTGCCGACGCAAAGCGAACTGGAGGAGCGCCTCGCTTCGCAATTCGTCGAGGCGCGCTCCTATGAAGACGCGCTCGACCGCGCCCGCATCTTCGGACAGGAGCAGAAATTCCTCATCGGCGTACGCATTCTGACCGGATCCGTGTCGGTCGCTGAGGCCGGCTTCGCTTATACCCGCCTCGCCGAAACGCTGATCGCTCGTCTGTTCGCGCGCGTCTGCGAGGAATTCGCCAAAACGCATGGAACGATCGATGGCGGCGCCTGCGCGGTCGTCGCCATGGGCAAGCTTGGCGGATGCGAGATGACGGCCGCGTCCGATCTCGATCTGATGCTGCTCTACGACGCCGACCCACTGGCGGAATCAAAGGGCGGCGGACGGCCGATTTCAACGCAGCAATATTACGGCCGTCTCACGCAGAGGCTGATCAGCGCCCTTTCCGCTCCCACGGCCGAAGGCCTGCTCTATGAGGCGGATTTTCGTTTGCGCCCTTCCGGCAACAGCGGACCGCTCGCAGTAAGTCTCGCCGCCTTTTCGGATTATCAGGCCCATGAAGCGTGGACATGGGAGCACATGGCCTTGACCCGCGCCCGCGTCGTCGCCGGTCCCGAGTCGTTCACACAAAGCGTCGAAGCGGCGATCCGCGTGGCGCTGACGCGTCCGCGCGACGCGCAAAAACTCAAGGACGACGTGTTGTCCATGCGCCGGCGGATCGAAAAGGAAAAGGGCGCGACAAGCCCTTGGGAGGTCAAGCAGGTCCCCGGCGGATTGATCGACGTCGAGTTTGTCGCGCAATATTTGATGCTGCTGCATGGCCCGCAGCATCCTGAGCTTTTTTCAACGAACACAACGGTCGCCCTGCAGCGTGTAAAAGACGCCGGGTTTCTCGACGCCGGCGCGGCGGACGCGCTCGCGGAGGCCTCAAAGCTCTACCAAGGGCTGACGCAATTGCTGCGGCTCGCCATCGACGACGCTTTCCGTCCCGCTGACGCCCCACGCGGACTGGCGGAGCTGTTGCTGCGCGTTGGCGACGCGCCAGATCTTTCCAATCTGGAAGCGCTGCTCGCCGATACGCAGAAGCGAACCCGGGAAATTTTCACGAGCGTGGTCGGAGAGGTCGCCGAGCGCCCGGTTTCGGCGTAGCCGGGAGTTGTCAGAACCGGCTCCTCGGGCATAGATACGCCGGATTCCTCGCGCAGGAGCATTTTCCGCCGGCGGCGACGGCCGCTTTTGTTCAGGGCCGCCCTGGCCTCTTTTTGGAGCACATCATGTCTCACGCCCGCAAGAATGCGCGTTCTCTCGCCCGCGCCGCGCTCGGAGCGACCGCGCTCGCCGCCCTGCTGGCGATGAGCGCCGGCGGCGCGACATCTGCGGTCGCGAAAACCCTCGCCAAGGTCAATGGCGTCGAGATCACCGACGAGGACCTGAAGCTCGCGATGGAGGATCTTGGCGCCGCCATTCCGCGTCAGCTCGAAGGAAAGGCGCGTGAAACCTATGTGCTCGACTTCCTGATCGACGAGCAGCTCGTCGTGCAGAAGGCGCAGGCCGACAAGCTCGCCGAAACGCCGGAATTCGCCAAAAAGCTCGCCTATTTGCGCGACAAGGCGCTGATGGAGACGCTGCTCGGCGACGTCGCCAAGAATGCGGCGACTGACGCGGCGGTCAAGCAGACCTATGACGAAGCGGCGAAGAACCAGAAGCCCGAAACGGAATATCACGCGCACCACATTCTGGTGCCGACCGAAGAAGAGGCGAAGGCCGCGCTGAAGCGCATCAAGGCCGGCGAGGATTTCGGCAAAGTCGCGACCGAACTTTCCAAGGACCCCGGCGCCAAGGGCGGCGACCTCGGCTGGTTCACGAAGGACCGCATGGTGCCGGAGTTCGGCGACGCGGCGGCGAAGATGGAGCCGGGTCAGGTCTCCGATCCGATTAAGACGCAGTTCGGATGGCACGTCATCAAGCTCGACGAGAAGCGCCCGAAAGTCTTCCCGCCGCTCGATGAGGTGAAGGATCAGGTCGCCCGCTATGTCGTGCAGAAGGCGCAGAGCGAACTCGTCATGAAGTTGCGCGACGGCGCCAAGATCGAACGCGCCGACGCGCCGGCCGAGGGCTCGCCCGGCGCCAAGCCGGCTCCGGCGCAAAAGCCCGCCGAAGCGCCGAAGAAAAAGTAAGCGCCCACGCGCCCTCACCCTTTCTGAGGGCAGGCCACTTGGACGGACAGCAGATCTCCTGAATAAGGGGCTGGCCCACGCAGCAGCGAGGCCGGCCCCTGCCCCGTCTAACGGCCCATCCCGCGGGACATGATTCCTCGATGCGCGAGGTGACAAAGCAGGCCCGCCGCCAGTCACAGCCTTGACGCGCGACTCGCGCAGGGTCCAAACCGCGCAGATCAACTCCGACTCTCAGGGCTGAAAATGGCTCACGACGCTCCCGTTTCGCCGCTCGCGCCGACATCCGCGCCCGAAATCCCGCCGCTCGAAGGCGTTCGCTTCGCCGTCGGCGCCGCGGGCGTGCGCTACGCCGGACGCACCGATGTGATGCTGGCGTTGCTCGATTCGGCAACGACGGTCGCGGGCGTCTTCACCAAATCCAAATGTCCCTCGGCGCCGGTGGACTGGTGCCGCGACCGGCTCAAAGGCGGCAAGGCGCGCGCGCTGCTCGTCAATTCGGGAAACGCCAACGCCTTCACCGGCAAGACCGGCGCACAGGCGGTCAAATTCTCGGCGAAGCTCGCCGCCGCGGCGACCGGCGCGCCCGAACGGCAGATTTTTCTGGCGTCCACGGGGGTCATCGGGGAACCGCTCGACGCGCATAAATTCGATGGCGTGCTGGAGAGGCTCGCGCAGGAGGCGCGGCCCGACGGCTGGCTGGACGCCGCGCGCGCCATCATGACGACCGACACCTATCCGAAGCTCTCCACCCGAAGGGCGACGATCGCCGGCGTCGAAGTGACGATCAGCGGCTTCGCCAAAGGCGCGGGCATGATCGCGCCCGACATGGCGACGATGCTCGCCTTCGTCTTCACCGACGCCGCCATCGGCGCCGAGGCGCTACAGACGATGCTTGAGAGCGGCGCAAAGGGCAGCTTCAACGCCATCACGGTCGACGGCGACACGTCGACCTCCGACACGCTGCTGCTCTTTGCGACAGGCGCGGCGAAGACGCGAGGCGCGCCGAAGATCGAAAAAGCGCGCGACAAGCGGCTCATTGAGTTCAAGCGCGCGCTCGACGCCGTGCTGCTCGATCTCGCCCATCAAGTGGTGAAGGACGGCGAAGGCGCGCGCAAATTCGTTGAAGTGACGGTGACGGGCGCCGATAGCGCCAAGGCGGCGAAGCGCGTCGCCTTCTCCATCGCCAATTCGCCGCTCGTGAAAACGGCGATCGCCGGCGAGGACGCCAATTGGGGCCGCATCGTCATGGCCGTCGGCAAGGCTGGCGAGAAGGCCGATCGCGACAGGCTCGCGATCTGGTTCGGCGGCGTGCGCGTCGCCCACAAGGGGCTGCGCGACCCGGACTATGACGAAGCCGAAGTGTCGCAGCTCATGAAGCGCGACGATATCGTCATCAACGTCGATCTTGGACTCGGCAAAGGCGCGGCGACCGTGTGGACCTGCGATCTCACCAAGGACTATGTCGCGATCAACGGCGATTACAGGAGCTGATCCGCCGGATGATTCTGCCGAACGCGGTTCGCGCCGCGATTTTCGATATGGACGGCACGCTCCTCGACACGGAGCGGCTCTATTTGCGCGCGATCAGCGATGCATGTTCCGCCATGCGGTTAGTCGCGGACGACGGGTTCTTTCTCCAGATGCTCGGAACGCCCTGGTCGAATTGCTACGCGCTGATGGAAAGCCGGTTCGGCGGCGGTTTCGTGCGGGAGCGTTTCGACGGCCTGTTTGAGGATCGCTTCGGCGCGCTGACCCGCGATGGCGTTGCGGTAAAGCCCGGGGTGCGCGAACTCTTGGCGCATCTTCAGTCCAGGGCCACGCCCATGGCCGTCGCGACGTCGACGAGCGGCGAGATTGCAAGACGCCAGCTCGAGCGCGCCGGTCTTCTGAATTATTTCGCGGCGCAGGTCACGGCGGATATGGTGAAGGACGCAAAGCCGGCGCCGGAAACCTTTCTGAAGGCCGCAGAGAAGCTTGCTGTCGCGCCCCAGTATTGTCTGGCGCTCGAAGACTCCCCTGCCGGCGTTCGATCCGCCGCGGCCTCCGGCGCGATGACCATCATGGTGCCCGACCTCGCGCCAGCGACGGCGGCTGAGCGGTCGCTGTGCGTCGCAGTCGTCAGAACGATGCATGACGTGCTAGATTGCCTCATCGCCGCCGAAGCCGCCTCGCCGGTCTGATCTGGGGACGTGCGGCGTCGGCGCCGGTCAAAGTGTGCGAGCAGCGTTCTCGTGGAGCGTTATTGTCATGCGTTGCGTCAAGCTTCTTTTCGTCGCGCCGCTTGCCATGCTTTCAGCATGTAACGCCGGGCGCGGCCCCGAGCCGGGCGTCGGCTTCGATCCGTCGCAGGCGAATTACATCAGAGCGCCCGGCAGGGGCGTCATCGCCGGACAGGCCTTTCTGCGCGATGGCTCGGGGCAATCGAATGTGCGCTACGCCGCCGGCGAAACCGTAAGGCTGATACCGGCCACGACCTATGCGCAGAGCCGCATCAAGAATTTTTACGGCTCGGTGAAATTCCTGCCGGCCGCGTCAATCCCGAAGGTCGAGCCGGACACGCAATACGCCTCTCTGACCCGCACGACGACGACGGAGTCGAACGGACGATTCACCTTCGAGAATGTCGCCCCCGGACGCTATTATCTCACCACCCAGCTCATCTGGAAGCCGAAGGATGCGCCCACGCCTGAAGGCGGCGCGATGTATGAAGAAGTGACGCTCACCGGCAAGGAAAACGGCCCGGTGAAAGTCGTTCTCTCCGGCAATTGAGCGCTCCGGTGAATTTGCTGCTCGTCGTGGCGGCGGCGCTCGTCGACGCCGACAATCGCGTGCTCATTGCGCAACGCCCCGAAGGCAAGCAGCTCGCCGGTCTGTGGGAGTTTCCCGGCGGTAAGCTAGATCCCGGCGAGCGGCCGGAGGATGCCCTCGCGCGCGAACTCGAAGAAGAACTTGGCGTGCGGGTCTGCACGCCCTGCCTCGCGCCCCTGACTTTCGCGAGCCACGCCTATGACGACTTCCACCTTCTGATGCCGCTTTACGTCTGCCGTAAGTGGGAGGGCATTATTTCGCCGACGGAAGGCCAAGCGGTGAAATGGGCGCGCGCCCGCGATTTGCGCAACTATCCGATGCCGCCCGCCGACGCGCCGCTGATCGGGCCGCTGATCGATCTGCTGGGTTGATCGGATGGCCGGCTGACGAGATTTTTTTTAAGCGTTGATTCTATGAGCTGAAGGATTTGCTGATCATGATCATTGACGGCGCTGCGCATACAGAAAGCTCCAACCGTCGCGCGCGCTACGCGGCAGGAAAGACCCTGCGCAAGATCCTCCCGCGCGAGTCGCTGGCGGACTTTACGCCCGCCGCAAACCGAAACGCTCTCGCGATCATCGCCGAAACCGAGCGCGATCGGATTCAATCCCTACTTCCGCTTCGCTGCGAGTCGATGGCCAAATCGCCTCATGCTTTTCTACGCGGCGCCGCCGACGTCATGGCCGCCGATCTTTCGGCGCTGCCGGCCCCAGGAATTCGCGCGCAGGTCTGCGGCGACTGTCATCTGATGAATTTCGGCGCCTTCGTTTCGCCGGAAGGACATCCGCTCTTCGATCTCAATGATTTCGACGAGACGCTGCCCAATGTCGATGTCACGGTCGATTTGCGCCGCTTCGCGACAAGCGTCGTCGTCGCAGCGCTTTGCGCAGGTAAAAGTGAGCGAGCCTCAAGATCAACGGCGCGCGCCGCCATTAAGGCCTACCGCAGGGCCGTGACAGACCTCGCCGCCATGTCGCCGCTCCAGGCCTGGAACACCCGCGTGCCGCTACGTGATGTCGTCGCGGAACTCCGTAACCGAGTTCTTCCCGCCGTTGCGCACGCCGCTCAGTCCGCGCGTGGGGACGAAGACGATCACGCCGACGATTTTCCGAAGATTTCGAATGGAGCAAACGGCGATTTGCGAATCGAAGATAGGCCACCGCGGCTCTTTCACTTCAACGAAAGCGTCGCCAACCAATTCGATGTCAACGGGCTCATAGCCGCCGCGTTCGCGAATTTGCCACCGCACGCCGCCGCTTTATTGGGCCGCTACCGTTTGTGCGACATCGCTTTCAAGGCCGTTGGCGTCGGCAGCCTCGGAACCTATTGCACGATCGCGCTGTTTATGAGCCCGGACGACGAGCCCCTGTTCATCCAGGTGAAAGAAGCGAAGCAATCCGTGCTGGAGCGCTTTGGCTTGGGCGTCTGGCCCGGCGTTCAGGGCGAGCGCGTCGTCAGAGGCCAACGCATGATGCAGGCGGCGACCGACGTTTTTCTCGGCCCCACGCGCGACCCGGCTTCGCAGCGAGAATTCTACCTGCGTCAGCTGAAGACGCGCCGTCTCGGCGGGCTGACCGAATTGCTGCAGCGTCGTGACTTGCTCGATTACGCGAAACTGTGCGGGCGCACCTTGGCGCGCGCGCATGCGCGTTCCACCGATGCGGCGACTCTTTTGGGATACATGGGGAAAAGCGAGGCATTCGACGACGCGCTCGCGTCCTTCGCGATGCTCTATGCGCAGCAAAACGCTCAGGACTACGAAGCGTTCTGTGCGCAGCGAGGCGTTACGCCTGCTCATCCCTGACGGTCGCGTAGCTCGCCGGAATCGACAGCGTCCAAATCAATCCATCGGGCGGAAAGTTGAGCGTCGCCGTCCCATCCAGCGCCTGCGCGACAAGTCGCTTGATGACCTTATGGCCGAAGCCTTCGCGCGGCGGCATCGCCACCGCCGGGCCGCCGCTCTCGCGCCATTCGATATTGAGCCGCCCGTCTTCGAAGCGCCATGTCAGCGAGACGGCGCCGTCCGGCCGAGACAGGCCGCCAAAACTTAGCGCGTTCGTGGCAAGTTCATGCAAAGCGAGGCCGATGTTCTGCGCCGCCTCCGGCTTCAGCATGATTTTCGGGCCATCGATCGTTGCGCGCGACGACACGTCGCCCTGTGGCACGTCCATGCAATAGGCGAGCTGAGCGCGCACCAATTCGCGCATCGAGGCGCCGCGCCAATCCTGCGACACGAGCAGATCATGCGCCATCGACAGCGCCTGCAGGCGGGCGCCGAATTTGCGCTGAAAATCTTCGACCGAAGGCGAACCGGCGGCCGTCTGCCGCGACATCGCCTGCACCACCGCGAGCAGGTTCTTCGAACGATGCACGAGTTCGCGCAGGAGCACGCGCACATGCTGCTCGCGCTGCTTGCGCGGCGTGATGTCGCGCGCGGTGCCGAGAATGCGGACGGCGCGGCCTTCGTCGAAAAAAGTGCGGCCGCGCACCGAGACCCAGCGCTCGATGCGGTCGGTCTGACCGATGACGCGATATTCGATCTCGTAATCGCCCTCGTGCGTGGGATCGAGCGCGACGCCGACAGCCTCTTTCGTACGCTTCTTGTCCTGCGGATGCAGCGCGCTGCGGAAAATCTCGAAACTCGCCGGAACGCCTTCTGGAAGGCCCCACAGGCGGCGCACGCGCTCGTCGATATGGACTTCGCCCGTCAGCAGGTTCCAGTCCCAGATGCCGGTGCGCCCGGCGTCGAGCGCAAGCTGCATCCGCTCCAGGGCGAAGGCCTGCTCGTCGCAGAAGGACCGCGGGGCGCGCGCATCCTCGGTCGTCGTTGGGCGAATTTCCGTGTCGGTCACGCGGCGCCTGTCTGTTGGGAGGCCGGCAGCATACTCCCAGATGCGCCGCAGCGCGAGCGGTTAGATATCGACCAGCTCCGTCGCGAACGCGGCGCGCTCCTGGATGAAGGCGAAGCGCGCTTCCGGCCTGTTGCCCATCAGCCGCTCGACGCAGTCCGCTGTCTCCTCGCGATCTTCCGGCTCGACGACGACTTTGAGGAGCGTGCGCTTGCTCGGGTCCATCGTCGTTTCCTTGAGCTGAGCCGCACTCATCTCGCCAAGCCCCTTGAAGCGGCCGGTCTCGATTTTTCCCTTCCCGGTCAGCTCCTTGCTGATCAACTCGTCGCGATGTTCATTGTCGCGCGCATAGACGGTCTTCGCGCCTTGCGTCAGCTTGTAGAGCGGCGGCTGCGCCAGATAGAGATGGCCGTTCTCGATGAGGCGCGGCATCTGCCGATAGAAGAAGGTGATGAGCAGCGAGGCGATATGCGCGCCGTCGACGTCGGCGTCGGTCATCACGATCACCTTCTCGTAGCGCAGATCCTCATCGCGGTAATGGGCGCCCAGTCCGCAGCCGAGCGCCTGGGTCAGATCGGCGAGCTGCTGATTGGCGAGGAGCTTGTCCTTCGTCGCCGAGGCGACATTCAAAATCTTGCCACGCAGCGGCAAAATGGCCTGCGTCGTGCGGTTGCGCGCCTCCTTCGCCGAGCCGCCGGCGGAGTCGCCTTCGACGATGAACAGCTCCGAGCCCTGCGCCGAATTATTCGTGCAGTCGACAAGCTTGCCGGGCAGCCGCAGCTTGCGGGTCGCGGTCTTGCGGGCGATGTCCTTCTCGGCGCGCCGGCGCAGGCGCTCCTCGGCGCGCTCCACGGCGAAGTCCAAGAGCTTATTGGCCTGCGAGGGGGCGCCCGCGAGCCAATGGTCGAAGGCGTCGCGCACCGCGCTCTCGACGATGCGCGCCGCTTCGGCGCTCATCAGCCGGCTTTTGTTCTGGCCCTGAAACTCCGGCTCGCGAATGAAGACCGAGATCATCGCGGCCGACTGGCCCATGAGATCATCGGCGCCGATGTCCTTGGCGCGCTTGGCCTGCCCGACTCGCTCGGCGTGATCCTTGAGCGCCTTTAGGAGCGCGGCGCGAAACCCGGCCTCATGCGTGCCGCCGTCCGGCGTCGGAATCGTGTTGCAATAGGAGTGGACGAAGCCGTCATCCTCGGCGAGCCAGGAGACCGCCCATTCGAGCGAGCCATGACCGCCTTCGCGCGTGATCTTGCCGACAAAGGGCTGATCGGCGACGAGTTCCTTCCCGTGAATCTCGCGCGCCAGATAATCCTTCAGGCCGCCGGGAAAGCGCAGCACCGCCTCAGGCGGCGTATCGGCGCCGGGGTCGATCAGCGAAGGATCGCAGCGCCAGCGGATTTCGACCCCGCCGAAGAGATAGGCTTTGGAGCGCGACATGCGGAAGAGCCGCGCCGGCTTCCAATGCGCGCCGGCGCCGAAAATCTGCGCGTCGGGCTTGAAGCGCACCTTGGTGCCGCGCCGATTGTTGACGCGGCCAAGCGTCTTGAGCTTGCCGAGCGGCAGGCCCCGCGAAAACTCCTGGCCGTAAAGCTGGCCGGCGATCGCCACTTCGACTTCAAGCTTTTCGGACAGCGCATTGACGACCGAGACGCCGACGCCGTGCAGGCCGCCGGAGGTCTGATAGGCGCCGGAATCGAACTTGCCGCCCGCGTGGAGCGTGGTCATCACGACTTCCAACGCCGACTTCTTGGGAAATTTCGGATGGGACTCGACCGGAATGCCGCGGCCGTTGTCGTTGACCGTGAGCCAGCCGTCAGTTTCCAGCGTCACTTCGATGAAGGTCGCATGGCCGGCCACGGCCTCGTCCATGGCGTTGTCCAGCACCTCGGCGAAGAGGTGATGCATCGCCGCCTCGTCGGTGCCGCCGATATACATGCCGGGGCGCCGGCGGACGGGCTCGAGCCCCTCCAGCACTTCGATCGAGGCGGCGGAATATTCCGCCGGCCCGCGTTTTGGGGCGGGTTTCGACGCGGGCGCCTTGCGCGGCGCGCCGCTGAACAGATCGGGTTTTGAAGCCATGGGCGATCTTAGCGCGATTCGCGACAGCGTGGGTCGGTTCGGCGCACGCGCATTCGCGTGGCCGACACAGGGAATTCACAAAAAAGGCAGACGAGGCTTGCGCTTGTCGCACAGGCGACGCTGAGGCATGCTCGCGCCCCGGCTAAATACTCACTTAAGGATTTTTGCTCAACCGAAAAAATTGGAGCTCATCCATGGCGCATGACGAAGAATTATCGGTGTACGAGGTCGTCCCTCCACCTGCCGCCAAGGCGTTCACGCCCGCTTTCTTCGTCGAAAGCACGGCGCCCGATAATATCGACGACAGGGAAAATGCGCCGCCAACTCCTGAAAATTGCCAAGCTTCGGAGATCGATAAGATCGTCCAGGTATTGGCCAAACAGGAGAGCCCCAAACTCTTGATTACCGTCCACGGCTTCAACACGCCGCGAAAAAAAGTTCTCGAAACCTTCAAGGAGTCGTTCATCGCGTTGAACGACGACGATGAGCTCAAAAACCGCGGCCTTGTTTGCATCGGTTATCGTTGGCCGTCGGAAGCGATGGGAACCCCTTGGCGAAGCGGTTTGAACGCCGCGCCATTATTCCTCCTTGGCATTCTCATCGTCTCGCTCGCCGCCGTATATCTCGTGAACTTCTCTTTCGAAATTTGCGACTGGTGGAAGCTTACGCGCGTCATCGTGACGGCTGTGACGGCGGCGATGGCCATCATTCCCCTCACCCTTTTTGGCTTGCGGCTCATCGTCTATTTTCGTGACGGCTTCCGGGCGACGAATTACGGCGTGCCGGACCTCGTCAATCTGATCCGAGACATCGACGACAGACTTGCCAAACGGCTGAGCGATGACCCCGACGATCTTATCGGAAGGGTTGAGCTGTCTTTTATCGGCCACAGCATGGGCGGCTTCGTCGTCACCAACGCCGTGCGCATTCTCTCCGACGTGTTTTCCCCACTCGCGATCGCCGCCATGCGCCACCGCCCGGAGACGCTCGGAAGCGAAGAGGAGCGCCGGGGGCGCGAGCTCAGATCGAAGATTGGAAAAAATTTTATCTTGCGCCGCCTCGTGCTGGTCTCGCCCGACATTCCATCAGAGGTGCTGCTGCTCGGCCGAAGCAATGCGCTGCATTCGTCGTTGATCCGCTTTCAGGAGGCCCATCTTTTCTCCAATGAAGGCGACGAAGTTTTACGCAACATTTCGACGACGGCGAATTTTTTCTCGCTGCCGACGAAGAGCCGCAGCTTCGGCTATCGGCTCGGAAATGTCGGCGTGCTGACCGGCTGGGGACTTTCCGAACATCTGACGCTCGGCAATCTGCGCGTCGGCGCGCGCACCCTTTACGAGCTTTACGCTGAACTCGACGCCGTGCAGTCCGAAGAGTCATTTGCTCAGAGGCTGACCTATTTCGACTGCACCGACAGCATCGACGCCGAAGGCCATGGCGTGGTGACGGACGCTGCGCCTGGCGTGTCGCCGAACTTATCCTGGCTTGGACATCTGCGCCTGCTTTGGATCTATGTCAGAGGCGAGGTTGACGTCCACTCGGGCTATTTCCTGAGGCCCAGCCTGGTACGTCGGCTCATTTATCGATTCGCGTCCATCGGCTATGGCGATACTGAGGAGCTTTACGGCGGCCTCGCAGCGTTGAGCGCGGAATGTGAAAAATATCAGATCAAGGCGCTGAAGCCGGGCCAGCGCAGCGTCGCGGCCGCTGCGGCGGAAGACGCGAAAGCTGCCGCCTCGCCATGATCGGGCTCATCGTCGCGCTCTTCAGCGTGCTGCTGCCGCTGGCGCATCTCGCGCTAAGCAGAGTCCCAAGGACTCGTGCGCGCGTGATTCGTCTCCTGCTGCTTTACGCGCTGGTTCTCGACGTCGGCGTCATCGGCCTGCCGCTCGGCTTCTTCCCGCATGTGTTCTTCGCCGATGAAACCGCGCGCAGCATCGGCTGGGCGCCGGGCAGCCCGTTCCAATTCGAAGTCGGCGTTCACGACGGCGCCTGGGGCGTCCTCGGCTTTCTCTGTATCTGGATTCGCGGCTCATTCTGGCTCGCGACAGGGCTTGGGTGGTCGCTGTTCATGCTGGGCGCGACCTATGGCCACGTCCTGCAAACGCTTCGCGCCGGCGATTATGCGCCCTACAATTTTTTGACGATCTTCTCTGACGGCTTTATCGCCTTCTGGCTGCTCCTGCTTCTTTATCTCTGGCGCCGCTGGGACGCTACGGACGATAAGCAGAGATAGGAGTCGCGCAAACCGATGATGCGGCGATTGAATTGAGCCTGAGGTTGGAGATGGAAACGAAGGTCGATGAAATCGCCGAGCGCGTCTACCGCTTTTCGACCTTCGCGCCAGAGATCGCGGCGCCGGCCGGTTTCACCTTCAACCAGTTCCTCATCGACGCCGACGAGCCGCTGCTCTTCCATTGCGGCCCGCGTGCGCTGTTTCCGTCCGTGTCGCAGGCCTTGGGCGCGATCATGCCGATCGAGCGGCTGCGCTGGATTTCCTTCGGCCATGTCGAAGCCGATGAATGCGGCGCGATGAATCTGTGGCTCGCGGCTGCGCCGCGGGCGCAAGTGGTTCATGGCCAGACGGCCTGCATGGTGTCGCTCAACGATCTCGCCGACCGGCCGCCGCGCGCTCTTGGCAATGGCGAGATCATGGACATCGGCGGAAGGCGCGTGCGCTACATCGATACGCCGCATGTGCCGCATGCGTGGGAATCGGGCCTGATCTATGAGGAGACGACCCGCACGCTGTTCTGCGGCGATCTTCTCACGCAAATCGGTGAAGGGCCGGCCGTCACGAAAGAGAGTGTGCTCGAAGCGGCGATAACGGCGGAGAACGCCTTCCAGGCCACGTCGCTGACGCCGATGACGGGCCCGACGATCCGCATGCTCGCGGCGCTCGAACCGCGTCGCCTCGCCGTGATGCATGGCTCGAGTTTCGAAGGCGATTGCGCCGCCCTGCTCTCGCAGCTCTCGGATTTTTATGACGCGGCGCTTGCGGCGAAGAGCGCGCATCCGGCTTCCCCTTGATGGCGAAGCGCGTAACCGCACCCTCCCCTTGAGGGGGGAGGGTCGCATTGCGACCGCAATGCGGGGTGGGGTGATACCGGGATGAATCCGTCAACAGGCGCGCGTCGAGCCGTCCGCTTAACGACGATCCTTTACGATGCGGCTCCACCCCACCCCGGCGCTGCGCGCTGACCCTCCCCCTCAAGGGGAGGGTGAGCGTCGCGTGCGCGCAATCGACGAGTCGTCCATCCTGCGGTAAGACATTCAGGAAAAATCCAAGGGAAGAAATGCAACGCTTCTTCGTCGCTCTCGCCGCCGGTCTCGCTAGCGTCTTTCTCCTCGCCGCGCCGCCGGCGCAGGCGGAAAAACTGCGCATCGCGCTGCAGAAAACCGGCACGCTCGGCTGGGAGCTCGCCGTCGCTAAGGCGTTCGGCCTCGACACGGAAGCGAAGCTCGACATCGACGCCACCGAGCTCGCCTCGACCGACGCCGGCAAGATCGCCATCCAGGGCGGCGGCGCCGACATCATCATCTCCGATTGGCTGTGGGTGGCGCGTCAGCGCGCGCAGGGCGCGAAGCTGACATTCTATCCGCATTCGTCGGCGATCGGCGCGGTGATGACAAAGGACCCCGCAATCAAGAGCGTTAAGGACCTCGTCGGCAAGAAACTAGGCGTCGCCGGCGGGCCGCTCGACAAGAGCTGGCTCATGCTTAAGGCCTATGCGCTCAAGAACGGCGTCGATCTCGACAAGGCAGCAACCGTGCTCTACGGCGCGCCGCCGCTCATCGCCGAAAAGGCGCTGGAGGGCGAGATCGACGCGGCGCTCGAATTCTGGAATTTCGCCGCCGATCTTGAGGCGCAAGGCTTCACGCGCGCCGTCGAACTCACCGACGTCGAAAAGGCGCTCGGCGCCACGGGCGACGTCGTCGTCACCGGCTATGTCTTCGACGAAGATTTCGCGGCGAAGAACAGGGACACGCTGGCGCGCTTCTTCGCCATGAGCAGGAAAGCTCAGCAGCTGATCGCGACATCCGACAGGGCCTGGGGCATAGTCATCGCGCAGCGCCTCGGCGGCAAGGACGCCAGGACCCTCGAGATCTACCGCAAGCGCTATGTCGCCGGCGCGCCGAAACGCTCGATCGCGCAGGAAGAGGCCGACGCGCGCGCGCTCTATGGCGCGCTCGCTGCGCTCGGCGGCGAAAAGCTCGTGGGGCCGAGCCAGACGCTTGATCCCGGAACCTTCTACAAGGGCGCCGAGGTCAAGCCGCATTGATCCGGTTCATCTCGCTTGCGGCTCTACTCCTGCTTTGGCAAATCGGCGCGTGGCTTTCCGATCCGCGCCGACTTCCGGGACCGATGGCCGTCTTCGAGAAAATTTATGAAGAAGCGGTCTCCGGCGCCCTCTTCTCCAATCTCGCGATCACGCTGGCGCGCGTCGTCGCCGCCTTCGCGCTCGCCATGAGTTTCGGCGCTGCGATCGGTTATGTCATGGGTCGCAACAGGCTCGCCGACCGGCTGCTCGATCCCTGGCTGGTCACGCTGCTCAATCTGCCGGCGCTGGTCGTCATCGTGCTCGCCTATGTCTGGGCGGGCCTCACGGAAGTCGCCGCGATCGGCGCCGTCGCGCTAAACAAGCTGCCCAACGCCATCGTCGTCGTGCGCGAAGGCGCCCGCGCGCTTGATCCGCATCTTGAGGACATGGCGCATGTGTTTCGCTTTTCCCCCGCTGCACGCTTCAGGCATCTCGTCCTGCCGCAGCTCGCGCCCTATCTTGCGGCGGCGACGCGTTCCGGCCTGTCGCTTGTCTGGAAGATCGTTCTCGTCGTCGAGCTGCTGGGGCGCTCGAACGGCGTCGGATTCGAAATCAACATGGCCTTTCAGCTCTTTGACATGAGGCTTCTGCTTGCTTACGCGCTTCCCTTCGTCGCGCTGATGCTCGGCGTCGAAACCTTTCTGGTGCAGCCGCTTGAACGACACGTCTCCCGCTGGCGGCGCGGCGTCTCTCGACGTCTCGATCGCAACTAAGGATTATCATTCCGCCAGCGGCCGGCCGCTTCGGGCGCTGGAGGGGCTGCGGCTGACGCTGCCCGCGGGACAGGCGGGCGCGGTCGTCGGCCCTTCCGGCTGCGGCAAGACCACTCTGCTGCGACTCATCGCAGGCCTCGACAAGGACTATGTCGGAACGATCGTTCTGCCCGAACACGGCCGGCTCGGCATGGTTTTTCAAGAGCCGCGATTGCTGCCCTGGCGCAGCGTCATCGACAATATCCGCATCGCCGCGCCGTATGCGCGCGAAGACGAGATCGCCGCGCTCCTTGACGAACTCGGGCTCGCCGACCACGCGGCGCATTTCCCCCGCGAACTTTCCCTCGGCCTTGCCCGGCGCGCGGCGCTCGCGCGCGCGCTCGCCGTCAAGCCGGACCTCCTGCTGCTGGACGAACCGCTCGTTTCGCTTGACGCGGCGCTTGCCCGAGATCTGCGCGAGATGATCGCAAGGCTTATCGACGAGCGGCGTATCACCACGCTCATCGTCACGCACGATCTGCGCGAGGCGATTGCGCTTGGAGACAGGCTGTTTCTGTTGGCGGCGCGTCCCGCCCATGTCGTCGCCACGATCGATGTGCCGTCGCCGCGAAGGGCGTTGGAGAAAGAGACGGCGGAAAGGCTTGAAGCGCAGGCGAGAGACGCGTTTGTTGCGGCGCGCGCCGGGTCATCGCAGCCGAGACATCCTAGCGCTTGAGCATGTCCTGGTTCACCAGGGAATGTCTTGGCCGCGGTAGTCGAGATAGCGGCGCGTATCGGCGAGGGTGAGCGACTCGGCGACACGAATGATTCCGGCCACGCTGTCGCGCACGTCGAGCGTGGCGTCCGCCCCACCCATGTCGGTGCGCACCCAGCCGGGATGCATCGCGACGACGATGACGCCTTCCGACTTCAGATCGGCGGCGAGACATTGCGCGATCTTGTTCAGCCCCGCTTTAGATACGCGGTAGGCGACGTTGAATGTCCCATCGAGCGACATTGAGCCGAGTATGCTCGACATCATGACGATGCGGGGACGGGCGCCGCGTTTTACAAGCGGCAGAAAGGCCTGGACGACGCGCAGCGGACCCAGCGTATTGACCGAGAGAAGATCGAGCGCGCCTTCGAAATCCATATCGGTGGAGGATTGGCGCTGCGGCCCATAGGCGCCGGCGTTGACGATGAGCGCGTCGACAGGATCGGATACCTGTGCGGCGGCGGCCTCAATCTCGGCCTCATTGCGAACGTCGAACTGCAGGATCGCCGCCTGAGGCGCGGCCGCTTTCAGCGCCGCCACGCCCGCCGCGCTGCGCGCGCTCGCGGTCACGCGCTCCCCGCGCGCCGAAAGCTGACGCGCAGCCTCCAAACCAATGCCGCGGCTCGCGCCGGCGATGAGCCAATGGGACATGTCTATCCACCCGCGTTCTGAAATTGGTCTCTTATTGCTGGTTCTTAATATAGCGTCGATGCGGCGCGGGACAGGCTTGCCCAAGGTCATGTGGCGGTGCAGTATTCTCCCCGTTCAAGGGGGCTTTTTTCATGAACGACATGACAGTAGACGCGGCGCAGCGCGCGCCGGAGTCGAGCGACATTGTTTTCACGGGCCACGACGACGAATTTCGCGACCTTCTGCGCAAAGGCGCGCTTCTTGAGATCGTCACCTTCGGCTTCTACCGCTTTTGGCTGGCGACCAAAATCCGCCAGCATCTGTGGTCGCATACAATGCTGGACGGCGACGCCTTCGCCTATCTCGGCACGGCGCGCGAACTGCTCATCGGCTTTCTCTTCGCTATCGCGATCCTCGCCCCAATCTATCTCGCGTCTTTCCTGCTCGGCGTCGAAGCAGAACGCGCACAATCGTTTGCGTCGTCCGTGTTCGGCGTTTTCTTTCTGACTTTTTGGCAGTTTGCGATTTATCGGGCGCGGCGCTACCGCTTGCATCGCACCGCCTGGCGAGGGCTGCGCTTTCACATGGAAGGCTCCGGCGTTTCCTATGCGCTGCGCGCCATGGGCTGGGGTTTTGTCAGCATCGTCACGCTCGGGTTAGCGCTGCCGTGGATGCAGGCGGCAATGGAACGCTACAAGATGCGCCATACCTATTACGGCGATCTTCGCGGGGATTTCGTTGCAACCGGCGGCAGTTTCTTCAAACAGGGCTGGCTGCTTTGGATCGGCGCCGCCTTCACGGCGGCTGCTTACTTCGTCGGGCCTGTCCTCTATGAACTCACGAAGCAAGGGGCTTGGTTCTTGTTGATGCTGCCGACCCTTCCAGCCTTGGTTTTCATATATGCGCGGTTTAAGGCCCTGCAGTGGAAGTGGTGGCTGGAAGGCGTGCGCATCGGCGACGTGCGGGCGACCTCGACCCTGGAGCGCCACGCGCTGACTGGAAATTATTGGATTTTCGTCGGCCTTTTCCTGGCTTCGCTGTTGGCGGCGGGGATCGGCGTGACGCTCGCCGTCGGCTTCCTGCCCAAAATCCTCGGCGTCGTCTTGGCTGTATTCTTCTATCTTGCGCTGATCGTGCAATATTCGATTCTGTGGCGGACTTACTTCATCCAGCGGGTGTGGCGGATCGTCGTCAATTCGCTGACGATTCATCATCTGCACACGGCGCAAGAAGTCTCGATGCGGCTCGACGCGTCATCGCCCACCGCGCTCGGCGAAGGCTTCGCCGATAGTCTCGACGTCGCCGGGTTCTGACGGCGTGAACGAGAAATTCGAGGCGATCTATTTCGACGGCCTGGTCAATAAAAAGCGCCGCGTCACCCTAACCTTCAGCGACGCGCTGGAAATATGGGAGGACGGCGCGGTTCTCTCGGCGTGGTCTTACGCCGACGTGCGCCGCATTCCGGCGCCAGCCGACCTGATGCGGCTGCGGTCGATTAGCGCCGCGCAATTGGCGCATCTCGACATCCGCGACGGCGACGCTCAGCGCGAGGTCGAACGCCATTGTCCAAAGCTCGCGGATGACGCGGCGCACGACGGTTCGACGCTCAAAATCGTGGCGTGGTCGCTCGCCGCGACGGCTTCGATCGTCGGCCTTGTTTGGTTCGGCGTTCCCTCCGCCGCGGACCGCTTGGCGCCGCTCGTGCCCCTTTCATGGGAAAACCGTATTGGCGAAGTGGCCGAACGGCAGATGCGCCAAATGTTCGACGGCAAGAACTGCACAACGCCGAAGGGCTCGGCCGCGCTCGTGAAGCTCTCCAAACGCTTGCAGGACGCGTCCGGCCTTCACGTGACGGCCACCATCGAGGCGCTCTCCGAAAAAACGCCAAACGCCTTCGCCCTTCCAGGGGGTAAGGTGTTCGTCCTTGCGGGACTATTGGAGAAGGCGCAGTCGCAGGATGAAATCCTGGGCGTGTTGGCGCATGAACTCGGCCATTTGCAGAACCGCGATCATCTGCGCCGCATCATCGCCGATGGCGGAACCGCCTATCTCTTCGGCCTGCTGTTTGGCGACGTGGCCGGCGGCGGCGCCGTGGTTTTCGCCGGCAAGACCTTGCTTAACGCCGCCAATTCGCGGGAAGCGGAGGCGCGGGCCGACGCATTCGCGGCGCAAACGCTCGCCCGCCTCGGCCGGCCCGCGAAACCGATGGGCGAATTGCTGCTGCGCGTGACAGGCAAGGAAAAAGACGGCTTCCTCACCATCCTCCACGATCACCCCTTGAGTGAAGACAGACTCGCCAAGCTCTCGGCCGCGGACAAAGCCACGGCCGATCCCGTGCTCACAGACGACGAATGGAAGGCGCTGAAGACGATCTGCGACTAGCGCTATCTACGGCGCCGCCGGCGCGGGCGCCGCTTCGATCCGCGCGACGCCGTCGCGCACCGCCGCCTGCACCTTCTCGAAGGCGCGCACCTCGATCTGGCGCACGCGCTCACGCGACACGCCGAATTCCTCGGAGAGCGTTTCGAGCGTGACAGGATCGTCGGACAGTCGGCGCGCCTCGAAGATGCGCCGCTCGCGCGGATTGAGCACGTCAAGCGCGCCGCGCAGCGCCTTCAGGCGATTGTCGCTTTCTTCGTGGGCGACGAGCAGATGCTCCTGATCGACGCTATCGTCGACCAGCCAGTCCTGCCATTCGCCTTCGCCCTCCTCGCGCAACGGCGTGTTGAGCGACGAGTCGCCGCCCATGCGGCGATTCATGTCGATGACGTCCTGCTTGGACACGCCAAGCCGATGCGCGATCTTTTCGACGTTCTCGGGCTTCAGGTCGCCTTCCTCGAAGGCCGAGATGCGGCTCTTGGCCTTGCGAAGATTGAAGAAGAGCTTCTTCTGACTCGCGGTGGTGCCCATTTTGACGAGCGACCAGGAGCGCAAAATATACTCTTGGATGGAGGCGCGGATCCACCACATTGCGTAGGTCGCAAGGCGGAAGCCGCGCTCGGGCTCGAAGCGCTTGACGGCCTGCATGAGGCCGACATTGCCTTCGGAAACGATTTCCCCGATCGGCAAGCCGTAGCCGCGATAGCCCATGGCGATTTTCGCCACGAGCCGCAGATGCGACGTGATCAATTCCTGCGCGGCTTTTGCGTCTTCATGCTCGCGCCAGCGCTTGGCAAGCATATATTCCTGCTGCGGCTCCAACATTGGAAACCGCCTGATTTCAGAAAGATAGCGGGCTAGGCCGTCTTCTGAGACGATTGGCAAGGCATTCGCCATAAGTCCCTCCTGACGAACCCCCTGAGTAAGGCGGGTCCGCGAAGCGCGGCCACAAAACGCCGGCCGCGACAGGGGGTCATTATAGGGCGCCCCTAGTGGGCTGGAAAATGACAATTGCGTGAAGGGAGGCTAAAGCACGGATTAAGATTCAGCAATGTGAATGACGCGTTTCAAAAGAGCAGGTCACGCCACTTTGGCGACTCGCACGGGCAATGAAATCGTTTCAAGCGTGGTGAGATCGAGTTTTTTCGAGGCGTGGTCGATATCGAGTCCGACCACGTCGCCAGACGCGTAAATATCCACGTTGAGGCCCGATACAACCTCTCGCGTCTCCGTTCCTGGGCCGGACTTCAATTCTATGTAGAGACTGTCGGTGTCAGGGTAGTAGTGCAGTTTCATTGGTCTTCTTTCCTAAAGTCTCGGTCAAAAAAGGCGTTGTGCAGGGTTTCGCCGTCCTCGAGCGTGATGACCCTCAATATACGCTCATTTCCGTCGCGTGTGTCGGCCACCGATCCCCAATGACGAAGCCGACCATCTGGTTGGACCAGCCGCTTTAGCGGTGACGCTATAACGGCCTTGCACATCGACACACTAATATAGGGTCACTTGCGCAGCACTTGTTCAGAAAAATAGCGCGTCGACTTCATGACGACGTCCATGTCAACGAATGGGTTCGATGGCCATCCTGATTTCGCCCGAACTCACTTCGACATGCCGCCCAGCACGCCGCGCAGAATTTGGCGCGCGATCTGTGTCCCGGCGGACCGCGCCGCCGATTGAATCGCGGCGCGCGCCGCGAGTTCGGCCGGCGACATCCGATTCTTGTCGCCCTTGCCAAAAATGCCGCCCAATATGCCGCCAAGCGCGCCGAGCAAACCGCCGCCCGCGCCGCTTTCGGCCTCGGCCTTGCCCTTGGCGCGCGCTTGCAGCATTTCGAATGCGGATTCGCGATCGACCATTGTGTCGTATTTTCCTCCGAAGGCGCTCGCGGCCATGACGGCCTTCCGCTCCTCTGGCGATATTGGTCCAACGCGGGCGGACGGCGGCGCGATCAACGTTCGTTCGACGACTTCGGGCGTTCCCTTGGCGTCGAGCATCGACACCAGCGCTTCGCCGACGCCAAGCTGCATGATCGCCTCAGCTTCCTCGAGGGCGCGATTGTCGCGAAAGGTCTCGGCGGCGGCGCGCACCGCCTTCTGATCGCGGGGCGTGAATGCGCGCAGCACATGTTGAATGCGGTTGCCGAGCTGGCCCAGAATCGTGTCGGGCACGTCGAGGGGATTTTGGGTGATGAAATAGACGCCGACGCCTTTCGAGCGGATGAGACGCACGACCTGCTCAATGGCGGACAGCAGCGCCTTCGGCGCGTCGCTGAATAGAAGATGCGCCTCGTCGAAGAAGAAAACGAGCTTCGGCTTGTCGAGATCGCCGACTTCCGTCAGGGCTTCGAACAGCTCGGAAAGCATCCAAAGAAGGAAGGTCGCGTAGAGCCGCGGCGCGCGCATCAACTTGTCTGCGGCGAGAATATTGATGACCCCGCGTCCGTCGCGATCGACTCGCAAGAAATCCATGATGTCGAGCGCCGGCTCGCCGAAGAAACTCGCGCCGCCTTGCGTCTCCAGCACCAACAGCTGCCGTTGAATGGCGCCGACGCTCGCGGGCGCCACATTTCCGTATTTCTGTTTGTAGGCCGCGGCGTTCTCCGCAACATGCGCGAGCATCGCCCGCAAATCCTTCAAATCGAGCAGCAACATGCCCTGCTCGTCCGCAACCTTGAAAACGACATTCAGAACGCCCTCTTGGACGTCGTTCAAATCGAGCAGGCGCGAAAGAAGCAGCGGCCCCATTTCCGAGATCGAAGCCCGAACCGGGTGTCCCTGTTCGCCGAAAACGTCCCAGAAGGCGACGGGAAACCGGTCGGGCTCGTAGGGAACGCCAATCTCCTTGGCGCGTGCGACGAAGCCCGACTTGCCTTCGCCCGGCTGCGACAGGCCCGCGAGATCGCCTTTGACGTCGGCGAGAAAGACGCAGCTTCCGGCGTTCGAGAAGCCTTCGGCGAGCCGCTGCAGCGAAACGGTTTTGCCGCCGCCGGTTGCGCCCGCGATCAAGCCATGGCGATTGCCAAGCGCGAGCAGAAGGTAGTGGTAAGCATGCGGCTTCCCGTCCTTCATGCTTGCGCCGACGAGGATTTTGCCTGGAACGGCGCTCGGGGTTTCGCTCATGGTTAAAGCGCTTTCACAGTCAGGAATCGCAATTGCGCGAAGCTACACCATCGGCGCAGGACGCGCATGTCCGCCCCGTTCGGCGCGGTCTGGGCGCGACAGCGCTTGGCGAATGCAAAAGGGCGCGATAAGTTCCCGCCGGGAGAAAGTCCGATGAAGCTACGCTTGGCGATGATCGGCGTCGTCGCCGCCGCCGGCGTCGCGCAGGCGGTCGGCGCGACGAAGCCGCGAACGGCGCCGGCGAAGCTGGCGCAAACAGTCGATCTGGAAAACCAGCGTCCCGTGCCGCTGAAAAGCTTCGAGATCGTCATGGCGGCAAAAAACAAAACGGCGCCGGAGGCCATCGTCGGCAAGCTCGATAAGCCGCTGGCCGCCGGAGGCCGCACGCGGTTTCCGATCACCGGCGCCAGAGGCTGCCGCTTTGAGGCGCGTTGGGCGTTCGACGACGCGAAAGATTCAGGCGACGTGGACTTATGCAATGACGCCCATATAGTTTTCGCGGATTAATCCTATTCGCGGTCCGCTCAGCGGACCCGCTGCGGCGCGCGCCGCCCATGACAACAATCAGGAAACGCACGATGGCCAACGGATCGAAGGGTGGCGCAAAGGGAGTCAAGCGCGGCGCAAAGGGCGCACAAACCGCCAGCGGACAAGGCATTTCGAAGCCGCTGTTGATCGGCGTCGGCGCTGTCTTCGCGCTCATGTTCGGCGCCTTTGTCTACTTCACCAGCGGCAAGCCCACGACGTCGACGGAAACCATCGGCGGACCTTTTCAGCTCACCGCGCATACCGGGCAGCAGGTGACAGAGCAGGATTTTCTGGGCCGCCCCTTCCTCGTCTTCTTCGGCTATACGCACTGTCCCGACATTTGTCACACCACGCTCTTCGAGATGTCGGAGATCTTGCGGGCGATGGGGCCCGATGCGAAAGTCGGCGCGCTGTTCGTCACCGTCGATCCGGAGCGAGACACGCCCGAGGCTCTCAAAGATTATCTCTCCAATTTCGATCCGCGCATCATCGGCGTCACCGGTCCGCGCGCGTCGCTCGATCCCGTGTTGCGCGAATATCGCATCTTCTCTAAGCGTGCGCCCGGCAAGGAAGAGGACTATTCCGTCGACCACACCACTGTCGTGTATCTGATGGACAAGAACGGCCGCTTTGTAAGCCCGTTCAACGTGGCGCGACGCCCCGCCGAAGCCGCGCGTGAGCTTGAACGCCATCTGTAGCGCGCGCAGTCGCCTGCGTCGGAGAGCGCGCAAAAAGGCAACGCAAGGGAAATATTTTCATCAAGCTGCAATTTTGGAACTCGCGACTCATATGGCCTTTGCGCTAGCATGAGCGTTATGCTTCGACTCCTGCGCCAAGGACCGACGCCAACTGGCGGCGCGTCAATTCTCACATTGGTCCACGCCGGCGAAACAATTCTCGTCGCTTTGCGTCGGTCACAGAATGCGCGGCGGTTCACTTTGCGTGTGCGCTTCGCCGCACGCGATGCGGTGTTGACGATGCCGAAGCGCGCGTCATTGCGCGATGCGCGAGATTTCGCCCAGCGCCACGCCGCCTGGCTCGCTTCGCGTCTCGACAGGCTTCCGGCGACCATTCCTTTCGCGCATGGGTCGGTCGCGCCTCTTCGCGGCGTCGATCATATGATCGCCCATCATCCGGACCGCCGGGGGGTCACCTGGATCGAGCCGAGAGACGACGCCGAGGCTCCCTTCACGCTTTGCGTCGCCGGACAGACCGAACATGTGCACCGCCGCGTTCAGGATCACCTGAAGCGGGAGGCGCGGCGCGACCTCGAAGAGGCGGTCGCCCGCCACACTGGCGCACTGAGTCTCCCGCCTCGCGGCGTCGGCCTGCGCGATCCGATCAGCCGATGGGGATCATGTTCGGCCTCCGGCTCGTTGAACTTTTCCTGGCGGCTGATCATGGCGCCGCCGTTCGTCCTCGATTACCTCGCCGCCCACGAGGTCGCGCATCTCGTGCATCTCGACCATTCGCCGCGATTCTGGAAGCTGACGCGGCGGCTCTGCGCCGACACGGATCACGCCGAAGCCTGGCTCTCCGCCCATGGGGCGCACCTCCACAAATATGGAGCCAAGGCGCGATGATCGACCGCCGCGGCCTGCTCGGATGCGCCCTGCTCCTGCCCCTCCCGCTGTCGCAAGCCGCGTCGGCGCTGGCCGAAGAGCCGCGCAAACGCCTGCTCGTTCTCGATTTCGAGCTGGTCGACACGTCAAACGAGCCTGTCGACCAAAGCGCCGAGCATGCAAAGCGACTGGCGCGGGCGCGTGACGACATCGGCGCGGGACTCGCCGCGCGGCGCGTCTATGACGTCGTCGACCGGGCTCCCATCGCGGCGGATCTCGACGCGATCTTGAAGCAAACCTACATTCGCACCTGCAACGGCTGCGAATTGTCGCTCGCCCGCAAGGCCGGCGCCGATCTCGTTCTGACGGGCGTCGTCAACAAGGTCAGCACGCTTATCCTCAGCATGGGCGTGTCAATCGCGCGCGTCTCGACGGGCGAATTGATCTATCATCAAGGGTTCGATTTTCGCGGGGATAATGATCAATCCTGGACGCGCGCGACGAAATTCTTCGTCGATCGCATCGCCCGTGATCCGCTGAATTGAGCCAGGGAGGACCGTATGAGCCAGAGCGCTGGCTGTGAACCGACGGCGACGTCGCGACCCCCCTGGTCGATGGTGGCGCAGGCCCGCGCGCGCGGCGCCTTGCTCGACGCGCTCGTGCGCCGGGCGCAGGCGCTGCCGCCCATCCGCATGGGCGTCATCCACCCTTGCGACGCGCGCTCGGTCGAAGGCGCGATCGCCGCGCGCGACAAAGGGCTGATCGTCCCGACGCTTATCGGACCGCGAGCGAAGATCGAGGCGGCCGCGCAGGCGAGCGGGGTCTCGCTCGAAGGCGTCGAGATCGTTGACGCGCCGCACAGCCACGCCGCCGCCGATCAGGCGGTGGAGCTCGTGCGCCGCGGCCGGCTGCACGCGCTGATGAAAGGCGCGCTGCATACGGACGAACTGATGACCGCGGTCATCCGCGACGGCGCGGGACTGCGCACGGACCGGCGGATCAGCCATGTCTTCGTGATCGACGCGCCGTACTACCACAAATTGCTGCTCGTCACGGACGCCGCGATCAATATTGCGCCGACGCTCGACACCAAGCGCGACATCGTGCGCAACGCAATCGATCTCGCGCATGCGATCGGCATCGAACGTCCCAAAGTGGCGCTGCTTTCGGCCGTGGAGACGGTCGAAGGAAAAATCCCGTCGACCATCGAGGCGGCGGCGCTCTGCAAGATGGCCGACCGTGGCCAGATCGCCGGCGCCGCGCTTGACGGTCCGCTGGCCTTCGACAACGCCATCTCGCGCGAAGCGGCCGACGCCAAGCACATAGAGTCCGAGGTCGCCGGCGACGCGGACATTCTGGTCGCGCCCGATCTCGAGGCTGGCAATATCCTGGCGAAGCAGCTCGTCTTCCTCGGCGGCGCCGACACCGCGGGGCTGGTGCTCGGCGCGCGCGTGCCGATCGTGCTGACGAGCCGCGCCGACGACGTCGATTCGCGCGTCGTCTCTTCGGCGCTGGCGCAGATTTTCACCCATCGGCCGCGCGCCGCGCCGTAGAGCGCGCTGCGAATAAGTGGAACCCGGTTTTTCGCGCAAAGCGGGCGCGCCCAAATGCAGCGCGATCTAGCGTTCTCGACAGAACGCGCCCCACGTGGCAAAACCGCCGCCGCCCGACAGATTTCCCGAAATGGGCGGCTGACCTTCACCCGCATGCTTCGAGACGGCTCCAGCGGAGCCTCCTCAGCATGAGGGCGCAAGCGGCGCGCTTTACGTTTCCCTCGTCCTGAGGAGCCCGCGGAGCGGGCGTCTCGAAGGACGAGGAAACGTCCACATTAGAAACCCATATGACCGACCTCGCCAAACTCGAAGAAGATACGCTGCGCCAGATCGACGAGGCCGCCGACGAGGCGGCGCTCGAAGCCGTGCGCCTCTCCTCGCTCGGCAAGAAGGGCGCGATTTCGGCGCTGCTCGCAACGCTTGGAAAAATGTCGCCCGAGGAGCGCAAGACCGAGGGCGCGAAGATCAATGCGCTAAAAGACAAGGCGGCCGAGGCGATCGCCGCGCGACGCGAACGGCTTGCCGAAGCGGCCTTGGAAGCGCGCCTTACGGCCGAGACGCTCGATATGACGCTGCCTGCGCCGGCGGGTCCGCTGGAGCGCGGGCGCATCCATCCGATTTCGCAGGTCACGGACGAGCTCTCCATCATCTTTGCCGATATGGGCTTCGCGGTCGCCGAGGGACCGGACATCGAGAGCGACGACTATAATTTCACCAAGCTCAACTTCCCCGAAGGGCATCCCGCGCGGGAGATGCAGGACACGTTCTTTCTGACCACCGACTCAGGCGAGAAGCGGCTGCTGCGCACCCATACGAGCCCGGTGCAGGTGCGCACCATGCTGTCGCAGACGCCGCCGATCCGAGTCATCTGCCCTGGCCGTGTCTACCGCTGCGACTTCGACCAGACGCATACGCCGATGTTCCATCAGATCGAGGGACTCGTCATCGACGAGACGACGCATCTTGGACATCTCAAATGGACGCTCGAAGAATTTTTAAGGAGCTTCTTCGAGGTGAAGGGCGTCAAGCTGCGCTTTCGACCCTCCTTCTTCCCCTTCACCGAACCCTCGATGGAGGTCGATGTTCAGTGCCGACGCCAGGGCGGCGAAATCCGCTTCGGCGAGGGCGAAGACTGGATGGAGATTCTGGGCTGCGGCATGGTGCATCCCAATGTGCTGAGAAATTGCGGGATCGATCCCGACCGCTATCAGGGCTTCGCCTTCGGCGTCGGCGTCGACCGGCTGGCCATGCTGAAATATGGCATGTCGGATCTGCGCGCCTTCTTCGACGCCGACACGCGCTGGCTGGAGCACTATGGGTTCAGGCCGCTCGACTTCCCGACGCTCGCGGGCGGATTGAGCAGCTAGCGACAATCTCTCCCGCGTCATGGCCGGGCTTGTCCCGGCCATCCACGTAACGCCAAACAGTAATAGAGACACAAAACCAGAATGGCGCCGCTCACTTTCATTATTCCGCAGCCTCACGGCGTGGATGCCCGCGACAAGCGCGGGCATGACGAGTCCTTGGCGCCTGCGCTCGACAACTTCAAAGTTCTCAACAAATGAAAATCACGCTCTCCTGGCTCAAGGAACATCTCGACACGTCGGCCTCGCTCAGCGAGATCGTCGAAACGCTGACGCGCATCGGCCTTGAGGTCGAATATGTGCACGACCCCGCCGCGCAGCTCAAAGACTTCACCATCGCGAAGGTGATCGAGGCGACGCCGCATCCAAACGCCGACCGCTTGCGCGTCTGCATGGTCGACACGGGGAGCGGCGCGCCGGTGCAGGTGGTCTGCGGCGCGCCCAACGCCCGCACCGGCATGAAGAGCGTCTTCTCGGCGCCGGGGACATATATTCCAGGCAAGAAGATCACGCTCGGCAAGGGCGTCATCCGCGGCGTCGAGTCGCTCGGCATGCTGTGCTCTGCGGCTGAACTCGAACTTTCCAACGATCATGAAGGCATCATCGATCTGCCCGACGACGCGCCGGTCGGCGCGGTCTATGCGCAATGGGCCGGGCTCGACGATCCGATCATCGAGATCAATCTGACGCCCAATCGCCCTGACGCCGCCGGCGTCTACGGAATCGCGCGCGACCTCGCCGCGGCGGGCCTGGGCGTCCTCAAGACCAAGGACATTTTGCCAGTTGAGGGCAAGTTCCCCTGCCCTGTCGGCGTGACGCTGGATTTCGCGCAGGAAGACAAGCATCTCGCGCCCTTCTTCGGCCTGCGCCTGGTGCGCGGCGTCAAAAACGGACCCAGCCCCGCCTGGTTGCAGGCGAGGTTGCGCGAAATCGGCCTTCGTCCGATCAACGCGCTGGTCGACGTCACCAACTTCCTCACCTTCGATCGCGCACGGCCGCTGCATGTCTTCGACGCGAAAAAGGTGAAGGGCGATCTTGTCGTGCGCCTTGCGCGAAAAGGCGAGAGCCTGCACGCGCTCGACGGGCGGACCTATGAACTCGACGAAAGCATGGTCGTCATCTGCGACGGGGCCGGACCGGAATCACTTGCGGGCGTCATGGGCGGCGAGGCCTCAGGCTGCGATGAATCGACGACCGACGTGCTGATTGAGACGGCGCTGTGGGACCCGATGAATATCGCGCACACCGGCCGCAAGCTCGGCATTGTCACCGACGCGCGCTACCGTTTCGAGCGCGGCGTCGATCCGGCCTTTGCGCTGCCGGGGATCGAGCTCGCGACGCAGCTCGTGCTGGAATTCTGCGGCGGCGAGCCGTCCGAACTCACGCTCGCCGGCGAATTGCCGCTGCTCTCGCGCGCCATCAACTTCCCCTGGAGCGAAACCAGGCGGCTCACGGGCCTCGACGCGCCGCGTGAAGACGCGGCGAAGATTCTCGAGCGCCTCGGCTTCAGCGTCGAGAACGCCGGCGCCGACATCGCCCATGTCGCCGCGCCAAGCTGGCGTCCGGACATCGAGGGCAAGGCCGACATCGTCGAGGAAATCGTCCGGATGATCGGCGTCGACAATGTGCCCTCGACGCCGCTTCCGCGCGCCGAGGGCGTCGCGCCGTCCGTCCTGACCATGATGCAGAAGCGCGCCCGCAACGCACGCCGCGCGCTCGCCGGCCAGGGCCTCGTCGAGGCGGTGACCTGGTCCTTCGTCTCCAAGGAGCAGGCGGAGGCGTTTGGCGGCGGCAAGCCGTCGCTGGCGCTCGCCAATCCGATCGCCGCCGATCTTTCCGACATGCGGCCGAGCCTGTTGCCGGGCCTCGTGGCGGCCGCGGGCCGCAACGCCGCTCGCGGACTTGGCGATCAGAACCTGTTCGAAGTCGGCCAGATCTTCCTCGATGCGACCGAGACCGGCCAGCGCCTCGCAGCGGCGGGCGTGCGGCGCGGACTGGCGGGCGCCGGGCGCCACTGGTCAGCGCCGGCGCGCGCGGCAGGCGCTTTCGACGCCAAGGCCGACGCCATGGCGCTGCTGAATGCGCTCGGCGTCGCTGCCGGCGGCCTGCAGATCGTCTCCGGCGGGCCGACATGGTTTCACCCCGGCCGCTCGGCGACGCTGCAATTTGGGCCAAAGAACATCGTCGGCCATTTCGGCGAACTGCATCCGCGCGCGCTGAAAGTCATGGACATCGAGGGACCCATCGCGGCTTTCGAGATCATTCTCGACGCGCTCCCCGCGCCCAAGGCGAAGCCGACCAAGATCAAGCCGAAGCTGGACATTTCGGATCTTCAGCCGGTTTCGCGCGATTTCGCCTTTATTGTCGATCGCACAGCGGCTGCCGGCGATCTGGTGAAGGCGGCGCAGGGCGCCGATCGGATTCTGATCACCGATGTCTCCGTCTTCGACGTCTATGAAGGCAAGGGCGTCCCCCAGGGCAAGAAATCGATCGGCGTCGCCGTCACGCTGCAGCCGCGCGAAAAGACTCTGACGGACGCGGAGATCGAAGCGGTGGCCCAGAAGATCGTGGCGGAGGCGCAAAAGAAATGCGGCGCGACGCTGAGGGGATGAGGGGCCGTCGTCTCCAGCGACATGAGGCTATCAAGAGCCGTGAAGCGGCCGCTGGATGGCTTTTTCGCGCCGCTCGTCGCAGCGGCTTGTCCTTGGCGATTGCGGCAGCCCTAGCTGTTTTCGCCACTCCCGCGCTCGCCGCGCCGCGAAGCATCGACGATTGCGAAGCGATCAAGGAGGCGGACGCCTATAACCGCTGCCTCGCCTCCTTCGGGCCCATGCGCGGCCAGCATGGGGCGACCTATCCCGGCGTCGCCGCCGAAGGCGGCCACAGCGGGAAAGCTTCGGGCCACAGCGCCTCTCGCCCGCCGTCTCGCTCCGGCGCCGCGCGGCTTTTCTCCAGCCGGGGCGGCCGCGTTCGGATGGAGTTCACGCCGGGACGGCGGTAACGCGGCTGAACTGGGTGAGAAACGTCGTTTTTCCCCTTGGCAAACTGCTCCAGTCCCCTTAAATAGACGATCCGGGGCTGGCCAATCGACCTGCGGCCCCCTTTTCAGTTTTGAGCTTCCGCCTCGACTCAAGTCCTTACAGGGCTTAGGAAAAGGCGGTGGATAGGCCGGCGGACCCGGGGGTTCTCCCTCGTGTCCCGTCCGGCCATGTCCTGTCCGAGACTGCCGGCGCACGCAAGGGGCTTCAACCCTGTAGCGGCTCAATCGGCCCAAGGAAAGGCGGAGCGATCCGTCTTCTCGAAGGCGGCCTGCACAGACGGGGAAACCGGAATTTTAGAGGCCGCAAGCGGGCTTCCCGCGTGCGTCCTTCGAATTTGGTTCGCGCCCCTTCAACCGCCGCGGCGTTGCGCCGTGACGGGGACAGGATCTACGGCGCCGCTCGCCTCAAGCGAGCGGCATGTCGCAACCGGCGGGATTTCCCGCCAGTAGAGAGAGCAACCGTGGACAGAGCGGAGAAAAAGGAAGCGGTCGCGGCGTTACGCGAAGTCTTTTCGAAGACCGGCGTCGTCGTCGTCGCTCACTACTCCGGCCTGACCGTGGCCCAGCTGCAAAACCTGCGCAAGCAGGCCCGCAATGCTGGCGCGACGGTCCAGGTCGCGAAGAACCGCCTCGCCAAGATCGCTCTCGATGGCGCCGACGTCGCCTCCATCGCGCCCCTGCTCAAGGGGCCGACCCTGATCGCCTATTCGGACGATCCGGTGGCGGCGCCGAAAGTCGCCGTGGCCTTCGCCAAGGACAACAACAAGTTTGTCATCCTGGGCGGCGCCATGGGCAAGACTGCTCTGAATCCGGACAGCGTCAAGTCGCTTGCGACGATGCCGTCCCTCGACGAACTGCGCGCCAAGCTCGTGGGCCTTATCCAGGCGCCCGCGACCAAGATCGCTCAGCTCTCGACCGCGCCAGCCGCCAAGCTCGCGCGCGTCTTCGGAGCCTACGCCAATCGAGACGCGGCCTAAGAGGCCGACAACCAGACAAACCAAATTCAAAGGACGCAACAAATGGCAAATCTTGAAAAGATCGTCGAAGACCTCTCGGCGCTGACCGTCCTCGAGGCGGCTGAACTCGCGAAGCTCCTCGAAGAGAAGTGGGGCGTTTCCGCCGCCGCCGCCGTCGCCGTCGCCGCCGCTCCTGGCGCCGCCGCCGCTGCGCCGGTCGCGGAAGAGAAGACCGAGTTCAACGTGATCCTGGCCGCGGCCGGCGAGAAGAAGATCGAGGTCATTAAGGAAGTCCGCGCGATCACCGGCCTCGGCCTGAAGGAAGCCAAGGACCTGGTCGAAGGCGCGCCCAAGCCCGTCAAGGAAGGCGCGACCAAGGACGAGGCCGAGAAGATCAAGGCCGCCCTCGAAAAGGTCGGCGCCAAGGTCGAACTCAAGTAACGCGTCCGCCGCCTTTGGCGGCGTTGCGATCGTCGCAGCCCCGGCGCGCCGGGGCTGCGGCCAATAAACAAAAGGCGCTCACGGACGCGGGAACCCGCCGCAAGACGAGCGCCTGACGGGCAAGGACCTCTCGCAGCGGGATGGTCGGCCAACGAAGAAAGAGGCTCGAAAAGCGACATGGCTCAGACGTCGGCGAGAAAGTTCACCGGTCGCAAGCGCATCCGCAAATTCTTCGGACATATCCGCGAAGCGGCGGAAATGCCGAATCTGATCGAGGTCCAAAAGGCCTCCTACGATCAGTTCCTCCTTGTCGACGAGCCGAAAGGCGGCCGTCCTGACGAGGGGCTGCAGTCCGTCTTCAAGTCCGTCTTTCCGATCTCCGACTTCTCGCAGGTCTCCCTGCTCGAATTCGTGCGCTACGAGTTCGAACAGCCGAAATATGACGTCGACGAGTGCCGCCAGCGCGGCATGACCTACGCTGCGCCGCTCAAAGTGACGCTGCGCCTCATCGTGTTCGATGTCGATCCCGATACGCAGGCGAAGTCGGTCAAGGACATCAAGGAGCAGGACGTCTACATGGGCGACATGCCCTTCATGACGTCGAACGGCACCTTCGTCGTCAACGGCACCGAGCGCGTCATCGTCTCGCAGATGCATCGCTCGCCGGGCGTGTTCTTCGACCACGACAAGGGCAAAAGCCATTCTTCGGGCAAGCTGCTGTTCGCCGCCCGCATCATTCCCTATCGCGGATCCTGGCTCGACATCGAGTTCGACGCCAAGGACATCGTCTATGCGCGCATCGACCGCCGCCGCAAGATTCCGGTGACGTCGCTCCTGTTCGCGCTCGGCCTCGACGGCGAAGAGATTCTGTCGACCTTCTACAAGACCATCCTGTACACCCAGGATGGCGAGAACTGGCGCATGCCGTTCGACGCCGAGCGCATCAAGGGCGTGAAGGCTGTCGCCGATATGGTCGACGCCGACACCGGCCAGGTGATTCTCGAGGCCGGCAAGAAGCTCGCCGTGCGCGCCGCGCGCCAACTCGCCGAGAAGGGCGTGAAGGCGATTCGCGTCGCGCCCGAAGAGCTCTACGGCCAATATCTCGCGCAGGACCTCTTCGACCCCGCCACCGGCGAGATTTTCGCCGAAGCGGGCGAGGAGATCACCGTGAAGACGCTGCCGCTGCTGATCGAAAAAGGCTTCGATGAGCTGCCGGTGCTCGACATCGACCACATCAATATCGGTCCGTACATCCGCAATACGCTCGCCGTCGACAAGAACTCGATCCGCGAAGAAGCGCTGTTCGACATCTACCGCGTCATGCGTCCCGGCGAGCCGCCGACGATGGACACGGCGGAAAACATGTTCCACTCGCTGTTCTTCGATCCGGAGCGCTATGATCTCTCGGCCGTCGGCCGCGTGAAGATGAACATGCGCCTCGATCTCGACGCGCCGGACACGACGCGGACGCTGCGCCGCGAGGATATCCTCGCGGTCGTCAAGGCGCTCGTCGATCTGCGCGATGGTCGCGGCGAAATCGACGACATCGACCATCTCGGCAATCGCCGCGTGCGTTCGGTCGGCGAACTGATGGAGAATCAGTATCGCCTCGGCCTGCTGCGCATGGAGCGCGCCATCAAGGAGCGCATGTCGTCGGTCGATATCGACACGGTCATGCCGCAGGATCTGATCAACGCCAAGCCGGCGGCCGCCGCCGTGCGCGAATTCTTCGGTTCGTCGCAGCTGTCGCAGTTCATGGACCAGACCAATCCGCTGTCGGAGATCACGCATAAGCGTCGTCTCTCGGCGCTTGGCCCGGGCGGACTGACCCGTGAAAGGGCGGGCTTCGAGGTGCGCGACGTGCACCCGACGCATTACGGCCGCATCTGTCCGATCGAGACGCCTGAAGGTCCGAACATCGGCCTGATCAATTCGCTCGCGACCTTCGCCCGCGTCAACAAATACGGCTTCATCGAAGCGCCGTATCGCCGCGTGCGCGACAGCAAGGTGACCGGCGAAGTCGCCTATCTGTCGGCGATGGAGGAGGCGAAATATCACGTCGCTCAGGCGAACGCGCAGGTCGACAAGGACGGCAATCTGACGGAAGACCTCGTGCTCTGCCGCCACGCCGGCGACGTCATGCTCGTGCCGCGCGAGAAGGTCGACGCGATGGACGTGTCGCCCAAGCAGCTCGTATCGGTGGCCGCGGCGCTCATTCCGTTCCTTGAGAACGATGACGCCAACCGCGCGCTGATGGGCTCGAACATGCAGCGCCAGGCCGTGCCGCTCGTCAAGGCCGACGCGCCGCTCGTTGGCACCGGCATGGAGCCGATCGTGGCGCGCGACTCCGGCGCCGCCATCTCGGCGCGCCGCACCGGCGTGGTCGATCAGATCGACGCGACCCGTATCGTCATCCGCGCGACGGAAGAACTTGATCCCGGCAAGCCCGGCGTCGACATCTATCGGCTGATGAAGTTCCAGCGCTCGAACCAGTCGACCTGCATCAACCAGAAGCCGCTCGTCCGCGTCGGCGATCTTGTGGTGAAGGGCGACATCATCGCCGACGGTCCGTCGACCGACCTTGGCGATCTGGCGCTCGGGCGCAATGTGCTCGTCGCCTTCATGCCTTGGAACGGCTACAACTTCGAGGATTCGATCCTCCTCAACGAGCGCATCGTCAAGGACGACGTGTTCACCTCGATTCACATCGATGAATTCGAGGTGATGGCGCGCGACACGAAGCTTGGTCCGGAAGAGATCACCCGCGATATTCCCAACGTTTCGGAAGAGACGCTGAAGAATCTCGACGAGGCGGGGATCGTTTATATCGGCGCCGAAGTGCAGGCGGGCGACATTCTCGTCGGCAAGATCACGCCCAAGGGCGAAAGCCCGATGACGCCGGAAGAGAAACTCCTGCGCGCCATCTTCGGCGAAAAGGCCTCCGACGTGCGCGACACGTCGCTGCGCGTGCCGCCGGGCGTTCAGGGAACCATCGTCGAAGTGCGCGTGTTCAACCGCCACGGCGTCGAGAAGGACGAGCGCGCCCAGGCGATCGAACGCGAGGAGATCGAGCGTCTCGCCAAGGACCGCGACGACGAGCTCGCGATCCTGGACCGCAACGTCTATACGCGTCTGTGTGAAACGTTGATCGGCAAGGTCGGCATCGCCGGCCCGAAGTCCTTCAAGAAGGGCGAGAAGCTGACTCAGGCGATCCTCGACGAATATCCCCGCTCGCAGTGGTGGACCTTCGTCGTCGAGGATGACGCGCTGATGGCGTCGATCGAAGCCGTGCGCAAGCAATATGACGAGTCGAAGAAGGGGCTTGAGAACCGCTTCCTCGACAAGGTCGAGAAACTGCAGCGCGGCGACGAACTGCCGCCCGGCGTGATGAAGATGGTCAAAGTCTTCGTCGCGGTGAAGCGCAAGATTCAGCCCGGCGACAAGATGGCCGGCCGTCACGGCAACAAGGGCGTCGTTTCGCGCATCGTGCCGCAGGAAGACATGCCGTTCCTCGAGGACGGCACGCCTGTCGACATCGTGCTCAATCCGCTCGGCGTGCCGAGCCGGATGAATGTCGGACAGATTCTCGAGACGCATCTCGGCTGGGCCTGCGCCGGTCTCGGCAAGCAGGTCGGCCAGGCCGTCGACGCGTATTATCGCAGCAAAGACATCAAGCCTTTGCGCAAAGCGTTGACGGAAATCTACGGCGATGATCCGGAACTCGCCTCGCTCAGCGAGGCGAGCCTCGTGGAAGTCGGCAAGGATCTGAAGCGCGGGGTTCCGATCGCGACGCCGGTGTTCGACGGCGCGCGCGAGAAGGACATCGTCGAAATGCTGGAGAAGGCGGGACTAGCCTCGTCAGGCCAGGTGAGGCTCTTCGACGGACGCACCGGCGAGACCTTCGACCGTAAGGTGACCGTCGGCTACATCTACATGCTGAAGCTGCATCATCTCGTCGACGATAAGATCCACGCGCGCTCCATCGGCCCCTACTCGCTCGTCACCCAGCAGCCGCTGGGCGGCAAGGCGCAGTTCGGCGGACAGCGCTTCGGCGAAATGGAGGTCTGGGCGCTCGAAGCCTATGGCGCCGCATACACGCTGCAAGAGATGCTGACCGTGAAGTCGGACGACGTCGCCGGCCGCACCAAGGTCTATGAGTCGATCGTGCGCGGCGACGACACCTTCGAATCGGGCATTCCGGAGAGCTTCAACGTGCTCATCAAGGAGATGCGCTCGCTGGCGCTGAACGTCGAACTGACCAACGCGGAGCCGGAAGAGGAAGCGCCGCCCACAGCGGCCGAGGCGGCGGAGTAATCCCTGCCGATGAAGCTGCAGAACGTCATTGCGAGCGAAGCGAAGCAATCCAGGATTGCTTCGCCGTTTCGCGTCTCGCGGTAACGTTCTGAATAAGGATTTCACGGCGCGCGGAAATGGCTCGAAGCCGCATTCGCAGCGCCCTAGGAGAAGACCATGAATCAGCAAGAGGTCATGAATCTCTTCAATCCGGTCGTGGCGACGCAGGCCTTCGACCAGATTCAGATTTCGATCGCAAGCCCGGAGAAGATTCTTTCCTGGTCTTACGGCGAGATCAAAAAGCCCGAGACGATCAACTACCGCACGTTCAAGCCAGAGCGCGACGGACTATTCTGCGCGCGCATCTTCGGTCCGATCAAGGACTATGAGTGCCTGTGCGGCAAATACAAGCGGATGAAATACAAGGGCGTCATTTGTGAAAAGTGCGGCGTCGAGGTCACCCTCGCGCGCGTGCGGCGTGACCGCATGGGCCACATCTCGCTCGCCGCGCCCGTCGCGCACATTTGGTTTCTGAAGTCGCTGCCCTCGCGCATCGGCCTGTTGCTCGACATGACGCTCAAGGATCTTGAGCGAATCCTCTATTTCGAGTCGTATATCGTCCTCGACGCGGGCCTGACGCCGCTCAAAGAGCGTCAGTTGCTGTCGGAAGACGAATATGTGCGCGCGCAAGACGAATATGGCCAAGACACGTTCACGGCCATGATCGGCGCGGAAGCGATCCGCAAACTTCTTGAGTCGATGGACCTGGAAGCGATCGCCGCGTCGCTGCGCATCGAGATCTCCGAAGCGAAGACCGAGCTCAAGCCCAAGAAGCTGGCCAAGCGCCTCAAGATCATCGAGGCCTTCCTCCAGTCGGGCAATCGCCCCGAATGGATGATCCTCAAGGAAGTTCCGGTCATTCCGCCGGATCTGCGTCCGCTCGTGCCGCTGGACGGCGGCCGCTTCGCGACATCGGATCTGAACGATCTCTACCGCCGCGTCATCAACCGCAACAATCGTCTGAAGCGGCTGATCGAATTGCGCGCGCCGGACATCATCATCCGTAACGAGAAGCGCATGTTGCAGGAGGCCGTCGACGCGCTGTTCGACAACGGCCGCCGCGGACGCGTGATCACGGGCGCCAACAAGCGTCCGCTGAAGTCGCTCGCCGACATGCTGAAGGGCAAGCAGGGCCGCTTCCGCCAGAACCTGCTCGGCAAGCGCGTCGATTATTCCGGCCGTTCGGTGATCGTCGTCGGTCCGGAGCTGAAGCTGCATCAGTGCGGCCTGCCCAAGAAGATGGCGCTCGAGCTGTTCAAGCCCTTCATCTATTCGCGTCTCGACGCCAAGGGCTATTCGGCGACCGTCAAGCAGGCGAAGAAGCTCGTCGAAAAGGAAAAGCCGGAAGTCTGGGACATCCTCGACGAGGTCATTCGCGAGCATCCGGTGCTGCTGAATCGCGCGCCCACTCTGCACCGTCTCGGCATTCAGGCGTTCGAGCCCGTGCTGATCGAGGGCAAGGCGATCCAGCTGCATCCGCTCGTCTGCGCCGCCTTCAACGCCGACTTCGACGGCGACCAGATGGCCGTTCACGTGCCGCTGTCGCTTGAAGCGCAGCTCGAAGCGCGCGTGCTGATGATGTCGACGAACAACATCTTGCACCCGGCCAATGGTCAGCCGATCATCGTGCCGTCGCAGGATATCGTTCTCGGCCTCTATTATCTCACGCTTGAGCGCGACGGCGAACCCGGACAGGGCATGGCTTTCTCGAGCCAGGGCGAGATTGAGCACGCGATCGCCGCCAAGGCGGTCACGCTCCACACCAAGATCAAGGGCCGCGCCTGGACCTATGATGAAAAGGGCAAGCGCGTATCGAAGATTTTCGACACGACGCCCGGCCGCATGATGCTCGGCCAGCTCATGCCGAGACATGACAAGATTCCCTTCGACGTCGTCAACAGACTGATGACCAAGAAGGAAATCTCGAACATGATCGACACCGTCTACCGCAACTGCGGTCAGAAGGAGACGGTCATCTTCTGCGATCGCATCATGTCGCTTGGCTTCCGCGAAGCCTTCAAGGCGGGAATCTCCTTCGGCAAGGACGACATGGTCGTGCCGGAAAACAAGGAGGCGATCGTCTCCGAGACGCGCGCGGCGGCCAAGGAATATGAGCAGCAATATAACGACGGCCTGATCACTCAGGGCGAAAAATACAACAAGGTCGTCGACGCCTGGATGAAGTGCACCGACAAGCTCGCTGAGGAGATGATGCAGCGCATCTCGTCGGTGAGCAAAGACGAGCACGGCCGCGACATGCCGATCAACTCGATCTATATGATGTCGCATTCCGGCGCGCGCGGCTCGCCGCAGCAGATGAAGCAGCTCGCCGCGATGCGCGGACTGATGGCCAAGCCCTCGGGCGAGATCATCGAGAGCCCGATCATCTCGAACTTCAAGGAAGGCCTCACCGTCCTTGAATACTTCAACTCCACGCACGGCGCCCGCAAGGGTCTCGCCGACACGGCGTTGAAGACGGCGAACTCGGGCTATCTCACGCGACGCCTCGTTGACGTTGCGCAAGATTCCATCATCTCGTCGACCGACTGCGGCTCCCAGAACGGCATCCGCATGCGCGCGATCATCGACGCGGGACAGGTCGTCGCCTCGCTGACATCACGCATCCTCGGCCGCACGGCGGCGGAGGCTCTGATGTCGCAGGACGGCAAGACCGTGATTGTGCCTGCCGGCGAGATGATCCAGGAGCAGCACATCGACGCGATCAACGCCGCCGGCATTCAGGAGGTGAAGATCCGCTCGGTCCTGACCTGCGAGGCCAAGAACGGCGTCTGCGGCAAGTGCTATGGACGCGATCTCGCGCGCGGCACGCCCGTCAATATGGGCGAAGCCGTCGGCGTCATCGCGGCGCAGTCGATCGGCGAACCGGGCACGCAGCTCACCATGCGCACCTTCCATATCGGCGGCGCGGCGCAGCTGGCTGACCAGTCGTTCATCGAGTCGAACTTCGAGGGCAAGGTGCATGTGCGCAATCGCCATCTCGCCCGCAACTCGGACGGCGATCTCATCGTCATGGCGCGTAACGTCGCCATCGTGATCCTCGGCCCGAATGGCGAAGAGCGGGCGGTGAACCGCCTCCTCTATGGCGCCAAGATGAAGGTCGACGAGGGCGACAAGGTGAAGCGCGGCCAGCGACTGGCCGAGTGGGACCCCTACACGCGTCCGATCATCAGCGAAGTCGACGGCGTCATCGGCTTCGAGGAACTCGTCGAAGGGCAGTCGATGTCGGAGACGGTCGACGAATCGACCGGCATCACCAAGCGCATGGTCATGGACTACCGCCTCAACCTGCGTTCGGCGAGCCTGAAGCCCTCGATCCTGATCAAAGGCGCCGATGGCAAGATCGTCAAGCTGGCCCGCGGCGGCGACGCTCGGTACTTGCTGCCCGTCGACTCGATCATCGCCGTCGAACCCGGCGGCACGGTGAAGGCCGGCGACATTGTCGCGCGTATTTCGGTGGAGAGCGCCAAGACCCGCGACATCACCGGCGGTCTGCCGCGCGTCGCGGAGCTTTTCGAGGCGCGCCGTCCGAAAGATCACGCGATCATCGCCGAAATCTCCGGCACGGTCGCCTTCGGCAAGGACTATAAGAACAAGCAGCGCATCACCATCACGCCGACCGAGGAAGGCGCGGATCCGGTCGAATATCTGATCCCGAAGGGCAAGCATATCCATCTTCAGGATGGCGACGTCGTGGAGAAGGGCGATTACATCGTCGACGGCAATCCGGCGCCGCATGACATTCTGGCGATCAAGGGCGTGGAGGAGCTTGCAGCTTACCTCGTCAACGAGATCCAGGAGGTCTACCGGCTGCAGGGCGTCAACATCAACGACAAGCACATCGAAGTGATCGTGCGTCAGATGTTGCAGAAGATCGACATCGTCGATCCGGGCGACACCGGCTTCCTCGAAGGCGAGCAGGTCGACAAGCTGGAGCTCGAAGAGGCGAACGCCAAGGCGCTCGAGAATGGCGGCAAGCCTGCGACAGGCACGCCGGTGCTTCTCGGCATCACCAAGGCTTCGCTGCAGACGCGCTCCTTCTTCTCGGCCGCCTCCTTCCAGGAGACGACCCGCGTCCTCACCGAGGCCGCCGTCAACGGCAAGATCGATCCGCTGGTCGGACTCAAGGAGAACGTCATCGTTGGCCGGCTCATTCCGGCCGGCACCGGCGCTGCGATGTCCAAGTTCCGCGCCGTCGCGGGCGGGCGCGACGAACTCATTATCGAGCAGCGCGCCGAAACCGCTGAACCTGCGCCGGCGCTGCCGCCGGCGGAGTGAGGCTGCGCTACACGCTAAGATCGAAAAGGCCGCCCTCGCCGGGCGGCCTTTTTCAATATGACGCCGAGTTTCGTTTTCGAATTCCGACTGGCGGATGATGATCGTGACTACGCATCAACCCACCCTCCATTTGGTTTGCGGCAAGATCGCCGCCGGCAAATCGACGCTCTGCGATCGCCTCGCCGCGGCGCCGGCGATCTTGCTGGTCAGCGAAGACAGGTGGATAAAGCGCCTTTACGGTCCCGAGATGCATTCGGTGGATGATTATGTGCGTTACTCGGCGCGTTTCCGCGATGTGATGGGCCCGCATATAGAGGATGTGCTGCGCGCGGGGCTGTCGGTCGTCCTGGATTTCCCGGCGAACACCGTCGCTACTCGGCAATGGATGCGCGGCATTTTCGAGAACGCCGGCGTCGCGCATCAGCTTCATTATCTGAAGGCTTCAGACGCTCTTTGCAGAGCGCGCATGCATGCGCGTTACGCTCGCGGCGAGCACGAGTTCCTTGTAACAGACGATCAGTTCGACTTAATCACGAGCTATTTTGCGCCTCCGGCGCAGTCTGAGGGTTTCAATACCATCGTCTATCGAGAATCGGACTGATGCATACCCGCCCAATTCTCAAGAAACACAATCCTTCCCAATTCCCTCCTGCGCGGCGATCAGGGCTTTGTCGTTGGCCATGTAGTATCGCTAGGCGACGATGGGGGCCTTCCGCCTTCACAATCTCGGCGCCGAGCGCATAAGGGGTCACCGCTCCATAGCCGTAAGGGTGGAAGAACGAGGCAAATGCGCTGCGTCGAACATTGCGGGCGATGCCGTTTGCTGCCCTCGATGCAAGCTAGCCGTCTCGCTCAGGCTCGGAAATGTATCACGCGCCCTTCAGATTCGCGTCCGGCGGAAATAGATTGCGTTTGTGCCTACCCTCCTTGCCCTGCTGCGATCCCTGCCCGCTCGCGCGGCGCGCGCGCTGATATTCGTCTACCGCGTCACCTTCTCGGCCTTCGCGGGACGCTTCTGCCGCTATGCGCCTAGCTGCTCGGAATACGCCGACGAAGCCATCGTCAAACATGGCTTTTGGGCTGGCGGCTGGATGGGGTTCGCGCGCATCTGCCGATGCCGTCCGGGCGGCGGCGCGGGTTTCGATCCCGTGCCCGAGGCTCTGCGCGCCGACGCCAGCCCGCTGACGCCCTGGCGCTACGGCGTCTGGCGCCAGCGCCCGGTCTGCGACGCCGTCGAGCCCGGAGACAAGGTGGACGCCGGGCACGCTTAATTGAGCACGACGACTTTCGTCCCGACCTTAACGCGACTGTAAAGATCGACGACGTCCTTGTTGGTCATGCGGATGCAGCCCGATGACACCGCGGCGCCGATCGTGTCCGGCTCGTTGGAGCCGTGAATGCGATATTGGCTCGAGCCGAGATAGAGCGCGCGCGCGCCAAGCGGATTTTCCATGCCGCCGGCCATATGGCGCGGCAAATCCGGTCTGCGTTTGAGCATCTGCGGCGGCGGACTCCAGTCCGGCCACTCCCGTTTGCGCGAAATCGTTTTTTCGCCGGACCAGGTGAAGCCCATTCGGCCGACGCCCACGCCATATTCAATCGCGCGTCCATCTCCGAGCACGTAATAGAGCCGACGGTCTTTGGTGGAGATGACGACCGTGCCGCGCTTGAATTCCGGATGGCGCCAATAGACGACCTGCCGCGGTATCGCCTGCTCGCGAAACACATTGAGGAAGTCGGCGAGCGGACCGCGATTGATCGGGCTCTCAAAAGCCTGCGCCGGGGCCGCCGTGAAAAGAAGCGCGGCAAAAATAATCGATCCGCTGTTTTGGCGCATGGTTGATCCCCTAAAAGCCGCGGACCGAGCTTTTTGGGCGATTATGGCTGATTTCGGGTCGCCGATATCGACGACATAGATCCAATACGCTGCGTTCGGCTGCTCAGATCGTCGCGTTCGACGCGCCCCCGGCCCTCTTGGCGCATCGGTTGAGGATTTCGATCACTTCATCATCGCTGATCTGGCGAAAATCACTGTAGAAAAAGCCTATCGCGCCGAACGCGCGAGGCGTCTCAAGACAGACAATCTCATCGACTTCAGCGCTAAGAGACTCCAGCGTATCTGGAGGCGCGACCGGCACGGCGAGCACAAGCTTTTTGGGCGCACGCGCGCGGACGGCGCGCAAGGCCGCGCGCGTCGTCGCGCCGGTGGCGACGCCGTCATCGACGACGATGGCGATGCGCCCTTTCGCCTCCGGTCGTTCACGACCTCCAAGATAGAGCCGACGGCGCCGCTCGATCTCCTCAAGCTCGCGCGCGCACACGTCCTCAAATTCTTGTTCGCTCACATTCGCCATGGCGATCACGTCCTCATTGCGCACGATCACCGGCGCGCCGCCATCCGCCACGGCGCCCATCGCCAGCTCCGGCTGGAAGGGCACGCCGATTTTCCTGACGAGCACGAGATCGAGCGGCGCCTTCAGCAAAACCGCGATCGGCTCGGCGACGGGCGCGCCGCCGCGCGGCAGAGCGAAGACGACAACATCCTCCCCCTTGAATGTCTCAAGCTCGGCGGCAAGGCGACGTCCAGCGTCGGTTCGGTCGTAAAAGGACATGGCGCCCTCACCTTTCTGTCGGGTCATCGGCGTCGAGCGCCGCTTGCGCAAGATCGAGATAGCGCGTCGCCAGCGGCTCCCACTTCCTTGGCTCGCGTGGCGATTCATCGAGAAGATGCGCCACAGACTGCCGCGCGCGCAGCACCGCGCGCCAAGCCGCGTAAAGCGACACCAGGCGTCGCGGGGGTTCGCAGGAGAGGCGCTGCGCCACTTTGTCGACGAGTTCGACGCCGAGCGCATTCGCGCCAAGCAGCGCACATTCGACGCCAAGATAGGCAAGCTCATCGAAGGGATCGACCTGGCGCAGTTCGGCGTTGAACTCCAGACAGTCGAATATGGCGATCGGGTCGCGAAAGCAGATATGCTCCGGGCGCAAGTCGCCATGCCCGTCGACGACCCGGCCCTGCAGCACGCGCTCTTGCAACTCTGATCGGCTGGCCGCCAGTCTTGCATCGAGAAGGTCGAGCAGAACGGGCGTGCGCCCATGATCGAGCGCGAAATCCCGCCGCGTCAGAACGTCTCGATTCTTTTCCTGCTCGCGAAAAAACCGCAGCGCATAGTCCTCGGCGCTGATCGAGGAGCGTTCAACGCCGCGATAGAACGCCGCCAAGGTGTCGCAGAGCGCGTCAATCTGCGCCGCGCTCAAGCGCTCTTCGGCGATCAGCCGATCGAGCATCGCGCCGCGCGGCAGGCGGCGCATCTCGACAAGCCAGTCGACGACCGCGCCATCGCCGCCAAGCGCCATGCCGCTCTCGGCGCTATAGGTCAGCTGCACGACGCCCAAATACGCGTCGGGCGCGAGTCGGCGGTTGAGGCGCACCTCCTCGCGACAATTGTGTTCGCGAGCATCGATCGTCGAGAAGTCGAGAAAGGGATAGCGAACCGGCTTCTTGAGCTTGTAGACCTTTTCGCCTGCCAGAAAGACATAGGACATATGCGTTTCCAGCACGGCCACCGACGCCGGAGCGTGCGCATAGGCGCCGGGCGCGCTGAGAAATCGAACCTTCTCGGCAGTTGAGGGCGAGCCCGTGTCGCCAATGGCGCTCGCTCCGCTATCGAGCATCGACTCCATCGCCGCGGTCGATTTGCTGCGCGCCGCGGCCTTCGACCAAGCCGTGACAGGCTGTCCCACGTTCAAAGCGAACTTCGAGCTTTTCGATCATGCGCATGATCCTCTCTTGCGCTCGGATGGCGGCTCAAGGCCCTGAAAATCGATCTGCCGCTGCGTTAGCGAGCCTCCCTAAGGGAATATGGCGAGGCCTGAGCGGTTTCTCCAGAAAGATTCATACTGCGACGCCATGTTGGACGCCATGTAGGCCGAAACGGCTAATTGCACGAGGTCCCGATGACGAGCGACTTTACGACCGCCGACGTCGCAATCGGCCCCCATCGATTGGAGGGATCGCTGTACCTGCCTCAATCGCCGCAGGGCCTTGTCATTTTCGCGCATGGCAGCGGCTCTTCGCGCTTCAGTCCGCGCAACAGATATGTCGCCGAGCGACTCGTCGCGCAGGGATTCGCCTGTTTGCTGTTCGACCTCCTCACCGCCGCGGAAGGCGAATTCCGGCGCAACGTCTTCGACATTGAACTGCTCGGCGCGCGCGTCGGCGAGGCGATCGACTGGACGAAGGACAGCGATATTGCTCGCTTGCCCATCGGGCTGTTCGGGGCGAGCACAGGCGCCGCCGCCGCGCTCGTCGCCGCGGCAGACGAACCACGCGTCGCCGCCGTCGTCTCGCGTGGCGGTCGGCCTGATCTTGGAGGCGACGCGCTGCGGCGGGTTCTAGCGCCAACATTGCTGATCGTCGGCGGACTGGACTATGGCGTGATTGAACTTAATCGCAGCGCGCAGCAGCTGCTCAAATGCCCCAACCGTCTCGACATCGTCCCCGGCGCCACCCATCTTTTCGAGGAGCCCGGCACATTGGAGAGCGTCGTCGAGCGCGCGGCCAAATGGTTTGTCGAATATCTTTGCGCGCCTCAGGCGTGACCCAAGAGTAACGCCCAAGAGTAACGCATGCCAAATTTTTCTTAGCGCAGAAGGTTTGAAAATGATGACGATGGCGCTGACCGAACCGCCGCGCGAAGCGGATAGCAGCCTTGCGCTATTCGCGCTCGGCGCCAGCATATCTTTTGGCGAAGACGTCGCACAATTGCTTGGCGCTGAGCTCGCGCCGCTGGAAGACCGCGAGTTCGAAGACGGCGAATATAAGATCCGGCCGCTCGAAAATGTGCGCGGCCGCGACTGTTACGTCGTTTTTACCCTAAATGGCGACGATGTCGCGAGCAGCGCCGACAAGCTCTGCAAACTGCTGTTCTTCATCGGCGCGCTGAAGGACGCGGGCGCTCAGCGCGTCACGGCCGTCACGCCTTATCTGTGCTTCGCGCGCAAGGACCGGCGCACCAAGCCCCGCGATCCGGTCACCACGCGCTATGTCGCGCAGCTGTTTGAAGCGCTTGGAACTGACCGTGTGGTCTGCGTCGACGTACACAACATCGCCGCTTTTCAGAACGCCTTTCGTTGCGAGACGGTTCACCTTGACGCTCAGGCGCTGTTTGCGCGTCATGTCCTGGCCAACATCGGGGACAGGCCTGTCGCCGTCGTTTCTCCCGATCTTGGCGGCGAGAAGCGCGCGGAGCTTTTTCGCTTGCGGCTTGAACGCATGCTGAAGCGGCCCGTGGCCAAGGCCTTCATGGATAAATACCGAAGCGAGGGCCACGTCGTTGGCGATATTTTCGCGGGCGACGTTAAGGATCGCACCGCGATCATCATCGACGACCTCATCGCCGGCGGCGGCACGGTGGCGCGCACCGCTGCGGCCTGCCGCGCCAATGGCGCGGCGCACGTCTGGGTCGCGGCGACCCACGGCGTCTTTTCCGAACAGGCGGCGTCCGCGCTAAAAAACGCGCCGATCGACCAGTTCATCATCACCGATACAACGCCGCTGCAACAGTCCGCGCTTGGCGATCGGCTGATGGTGGTCAGCGTCGCCGGTCTTTTGGCCGAAGCGATCCGACGCCTGCACGCAAATGGTTCGATCACGCAGCTTCTGGAGGACGGGCCCTAGCCGCTTAGCGCTCTGGTTGCTTCCGGCACAGAGTCGCGCCAAAAACCTCGCATGAACGTGGAAGACATCGTCATTCGCGAAATGTCCAAGAGCGAACTTGATCGCGCGCTCGATTGGGCCGCGGCCGAGGGCTGGAATCCCGGACTGTATGACGCGGAGAGTTTCTACGCCGTCGATCCGAAAGGGTTCTTTATCGCCGAACGCGCGGGCGAGCCCCTGGGCTGCGTCGCCGCCGTCGCCTATGACGACTCATTCGGCTATGTCGGGCTATTCATCGTTCGTCCGCCCTACCGTGGACAGGGCGTCGGCCTTCGGCTCTTGGACGTCGCACTGCAGCACGTGCAGGGCCGCAATGTCGGGCTCGACGCCGCGATCGACCTTCAGCAGACTTATGCGCGCTACGGATTCACATTCGCCTATCGCAACATACGTCATCGATGCGTCGGCGGCGGCGAAGCGCCACCCGACCTGACTGAATTGGCTGACGTCCCCTTCGACGAGATTGTGCGATATGACCAGACGGTCTTTCCGACGTCGCGACCGAATTTTCTTTCGCGCTGGATTGCTCAGCCGCGCAGCGCGGCGCTCGCCGTGGTGAAGCAAGGCCTTGCCGGCTATGGCGTGCTGCGCGCGTGCCGCGACGGCTACAAGATCGGGCCGCTGTTCGCGGATGATTCGCAAATCGCCGACGCGCTGTTTCAAGGCTTATGCGCGCGAGCTGCGGGCGCGCCGGTGTTTCTCGATACGCCCGAAGCAAATGCCGACGCCATCGCGCTTGCGCAGCGACGCCAGATGACCGCCGTGTTCGACACCGCGCGCATGTATACGGAAGGCGCGCCGCCGGGTCGTATCGACCGCTGCTACGGCGTCACGACCTTCGAACTCGGGTGATTCGCTTCGCCGGACAGGGCGCCGAGGCGATCGATAAGATCAGTGGCCGCGAGGCTCGGCGCGATCAGCGTCGGATCGTCGTCGGCTTCGCCTGAACGGTTGACGCGCGGCGACACGGTCCATTCCTGCAGAGCCTCGTCGGACGGCGCGCGTAGCAATGCCCCGGGATCCTCGCCTGTCATCCATGCGTTGGCGTCGCGCCAGTCGAGAATGACCGGCATGCGATCATGGAAACGGCGCATCCAGCCATTCGCTGGACCGACGATGATCGTCGCGGAGTCGATCGTCGCATCGCTTTCAATATCGCGACAGCTCTCGCACAAGCCGGCGAATGCGAGCGGGCGGCCGTCGGGCGCCGTGAAATAATGCGGATTCCTGGCGCCTTTCGCCCCGGTCCATTCATAGAAGCCCGACGCCGGGATGATGCAGCGCCGAGATGCGAAGGCCGAGCGGAACATCGGTTTTTCGGCGACCGTCTCGGCGCGCGCATTGAAGGTTGCAGGCAGTTCGCGCAGGGGCTTCTTCCACCAGGAGGGCGCAAAGCCCCAGCGCATCTGGACAAGTTCGTTTCCCGCCGGCGTCGGCCTGATGACTTCGATCATCGTCGTCGGCGCCACATTGTATCGGGGCTGCAGATTGCGCGGCTGGCCGATCAAATCGGCAAGCCGCTGGAGCTCTTCCCAGGAGAGATGCTGCGTGAAGCGCCCGCACATAGGCGAGATCGTCCTGTCTCAGTAGTAGTGCCGATGACGGCGGTAATAATATGGGCGCGGCGCCGTCGCGGCGCCAATGATCGCGCCGCCTGCTGCGCCGACCGCCGCTGTCGCGAGAGTCGGCCCGGCGAGTCCGCCTGAGGCAAGCGCGCCGATGCCGGCGCCGCCCAGACCGCCGATGACGCCGCCGCCGAGAGCGCGTTCCGCGGGCGTGTAGCAGCCATAAAGCGGCATTGAGGCCGTCAGAAGCGTCGCAAGGACGAGGGCTTTCTTGGCCCGGCGGGGCGTGGCGATGCTGTGCATTTTCATTCCCTTGTTCAAACTCTTCTCGCTGCGTTGGCGCTGAAGCCAAGCCTTCGCGGCGCATCGCCGAATGAACCCAGATTTGCGCCAGAACGATGGCCCTGTCGTGAAGCCACAGGCCGAACGATGGCCTTGGCGTGGTGGTCACAGCCGGGGCGCTCGATGACGACGCGCTTCCTTCTAACTGGAATATTTCGCAAGTAAGAACGCCGCGAACAGCGCTTTCTGAAAGACTTCCGATGAGTGATCAATTGTATTGACGCAGCAAGTCGCCTGTTAAATCTTTATACCATGCACGCGGCGCCGCTGAGACTTTCAGCATCGAACCCTCGAGCAAAAAATCAGGCGCGCAACCCCACGCGTGACGTTCCGTGCCCTCAAGGAGAGAATGATGTGCGATCTGGCGCGAGAGAGAAAACGCATTGATTCGATCCTCGCCGATGCGATGAACCAAAACTCGGTTCGACTGTCGATCGATGAAGTCGAACTCGCCGGCTATGGGCTTGCGGCGTTGCGCAGCCACTATGCGCTTTCCTGTCCGGATGAATGCATGCGCAAGAGATGTGACGAATTCGCTGCGCTCATCGCGTTGACGCGTCGTGCGCAGCAGCATGCGATGCATGCGCCATGAAATATTCGGCAACAGGAAAGAAGGAACGCGCGATGTTCATGGCCTCGAACCAGTTCAAGGTCGTCAAGGGCTGCGAAGCAACGTTCGAAACGGCTTGGCGAGAGACAAGCATCCGGCTGCGGGAAGCGGCCGGTCTCATCGGATTTCAATTCCATCGGGGGAAGGAGAGCGGTCCGCACGTGCTCTATTTCTCGGTGACCATGTGGGAGACGGAAGAGCGCTTCCTCGATTGGCGACGCGCTGAACTCTATGGGCTGCCGAACGGCGGCGCCGGACCGCGCTGCGCCTCGAGGCTGGAGGAATTCGACGCGACGGTCTCCAGAAGCAATCCGCAATAGGCGCCGACGGCGTTTTCTAGGAGAAAAACATGTTGGGAATTGGGGACAGCATACCGCCTTTCGTTGTGACTGGCGTCAAGCCGGGATTTAACGAGATCGAAGAAAACGGCGAGACAGCCTTCGAAACGCTCAGCGAGACGAGCTTCCCAGGCATGTGGAAAATCATCTTCTTCTATCCGAAAGACTTCACCTTCGTTTGTCCGACGGAAATCGCGGCCTTCGCGCGCTTGTCGAAGGATTTCGCCGAGCGCGACGCCGTCGTTCTCGGCGGCTCGAGCGACAATGAGTTCGTGAAGCTCGCCTGGCGGCGCGACCACCGTGACCTGAAGAGCTTGCCGATCTGGCAGTTCGCCGACTCGAAGGGCGATCTGATCGATGGCCTCGGCGTGCGCGCGCCTTCAGGCGTCGCCTATCGGGCCACCTTCGTCGTCGATCCTGGCAATGTCATTCAACATATCTATGCCACCAATCTCGACGTCGGCCGCGCGCCGGACGACACGCTGCGCGTCCTCGACGCCTTGCAGACCGGCGCGCTCTGCCCCTGTAGCCGGCCAGTCGGCGGAGACACGCTTATCCCCGCGGCATGACCTTGGACGCGGCGCCCGGCAACTGCAGCGTCAGACATTTCGCGGCGCCGCCCGCCTTCATGAATTCCGAAAGCGGCGTCACGACGGGCGTGAATCCCGCGTCGAGAAGGCGTGAGCGAAGATCGTCGGAACAGGCGTTGAGGAAAACGCGCCCGGCGACTTCTACAGCATTGCAGGCGAAGGAGAGCGCGTCTTTCTCGCCGACTTCGATCCGCTTCTCCACTGGCGCGATGGCTCGGATCGCTTCCCGCGACGCGATGTCAAAGGCATCCGGGTAATACATCAGCCAGCCGCCGCTCAGCGGGCAGAAGCAGGTGTCGAGATGATAGAAGCGCGGGTCTATGAGCCTCAGCGCGACGGCGCGACGGCCGAAGATTCTTTCAAGATGCTTGGGCGCTTCTTCGCCTGAGCGCCAGCCGTATCCGCACCAGACAATGCCCCGCGCGTGATCGAGGAGCGCGTCGCCGGCGCCCTCGAACGGAACGTTCTCCGGCCAGGGCGCGATTGAATAGCCTTGCGCTTCGAACCATTCACAAAACAGACGCTCCTCGGGCCGCCGTTCCTTGGCGTTGAAACGACTCACGACAGCCGTGTCGCCGATCGCAAGCCCGGCATTGGCGGTGAAGACCATATCCGGCAGGCCCGGCGTCGGCGCGACGAAGGCGATATCGCTATGCGCCGCCAGCTTGCCGCGCAAGTTCTCCCATTGCGCCTTCGCGCGCGGCAGCGCCGCTTGCCCAATCTGATTTTCCATCCATGGGTTGATGATGTAGTCCACGCCGAAATGGTCCGGCGCGCACATCAATAGCGCGCGACGCGCAGGGGCAGGCCGTGGCGGTGCAGCCGCGCGCGCGTCGCTTCGCGGCGCATCGCTCAACACAGCGGCTTCAGCGTCGAAGCTCGTCAGCGAATTCTCTGGCATTGAACGTCCGTCGATCATGCGGTCTGTTCCGTCCTTACGCGAGTTGCGACGTCTTCCTGCTCCGCGTCGAGCGGATGCAGCAGTGAGAACAGATCCTTCGGGTCTGCAGGTTCAGCGATCAGCTCGATCGTGCGGCCGACGCCCGTCTCCCGCGCAAGGTCGCGCAACAGGCGCAACACCGAAAAATCCTCGATGGCGAAACCGACGCTGTCGAAGATGGTGATCGCGTCTTTCGAGGTGCGCCCTGGTCGATGACCAGCCAGAATCTCCCGCAGTTCCGTCACCGGATGCGCCGGGCCGAGTTGCTGAATTTCGCCCTCGCTGCGCGTCTGCGGCGCATATTCGACGAATATCTGAGAGCGCAGCAGCAGGTCGCGCGCAAGTTCCGTCTTGCCAGGACAATCGCCGCCGACCGCATTGATGTGGGTTCCAGGCCCAACCATGTCGTCGGCCAGTATCGTGGCGAATTTCTTATCCGCCGTGATCGTCGTGATGATGTCCGCGCCGGATGCGGCGCTGCGCGCGTCGACGCACCGAATGATCGTCAGGCCGAAGTCGGCCATGTTGCGCTCGAACTTCTCGACGGCGTCAGGATCGACATCGAAGACGCGAAGCCGGTCAACGCCAAGAATGGCGTGAAAGGCGCACGCCTGAAACTCCGATTGGGCGCCAAGGCCGATCAGCGCCATTGTCTTGCTGTCGGGCCGGGCGAGATGCGCCGCCGCCAGAGCCGAGGTCGCGCCGGTTCGAAAGGCGGTGGCGAGCGTCATGTCGGCGATAAGCGTCGGATAGCCGGTTTCGACATCGGCGAGGGCCCCGAAGGCGACGACGGTCTGAAGGTTGAATTGTGTGTTGCCGGGATGACCGTTGACGAATTTAAAGGCGAAAGCCTCGCCGTCGCTCGTCGGCATCAGTTCAATGACGCCGCGCGGCGAATGGCTCGCGTAACGCGGCGACTTCTCGAACGCGTCCCAGCGCATAAAATCCTGACGCAGATAGTCGACGAGCAGCAACCAAAAGCGTCGCGCGCCCACTTCTCCAACGATGCGGGCGATATCTCGCGCGCTCAGAAACATCACCATGCTTTCTCCCATCGATCCATGTCGGGAGACTAGAACGCGTCGCCGCTAATCAAAATCGCCATATATTGTCGAAACGGCTCGAAATTTGTCATTTCGGTCATAGATATTGACTGTTTCAACAGAGGCGTGGGCATGGACGACCTCGACCACCGACTGATCGCGCTGCTGCGAACGGACGCGCGCGCCTCCTTGTCCCAGCTCGCCAAGGCGTTGGGCGTCTCGCGCGGGACGGTCCAGAACCGACTCGACAAGCTCATCGCGTCCGACGTGATCCTGGGCTTTACGGTTCGGCTGAAAAATCCTTCCGCTTCCGATCGCATCCGGGCGATCATGATGGTCGAAGTTTCCGGCAAGAATTCCCGTCGCGTCGCTCAGGCGCTGCGCGGGCTCCCGCAGATCCACACGCTTTACAGCACCAACGGGCCTTTCGACCTCATCGCGGAAATCGAGTGCGCCAATCTCGAGGAATTCGATCGGGTGCTGTCGGGCGTGAGGATGATCGAGGGGATCGCTCGAAGCGAGACAAGCCTGCTGCTTGCGCCCGCATGAACGCCGCCTGGCGCATCTCGCGCGCATGGGGGGCGCGCCAAAACGAACCGTCCGATATCGTTCAAATGAGCGCCGGCGCGGCCTTGGAGTCCGTCGGAAACGGCTTTTCGTCCCCTTCCACTGCGCGGGGCAGACAGACGCGCGCGATCAGCCCGTTGGGCTCCCGATCGAGCAGCGACACGGATCCGCCATGGTGCTCAACGAGCGAGCGCACAATCGATAGGCCGAGACCAAATCCGCTGTGCTCGTCAAGCGTTCGTCCCGGCTGACCGCGAACGAAGGGCTCAAATGCGGTGTTCTTGCCCTCCGCTGACATTCCCGGTCCGTCGTCGACGACGTCGACTTCGATGAGCGCTCCCGGGCCTTCCGCGATGTAGATGTCCACGGTCTTCGCGTGATGCGTCGCGTTTTCGACGAGATTGGTGAAAATACGTTGCACGTCACAAAGCGATCCGAAGACCATTTGGTGACCATCGCCATGGTAGGTCACATGATGCCCGAGGTCGCAGAACTCGTCGGCGACAGTTTGCAGAACGCTGTCGAGATCGACCAGGGAACAGTCGGACTTGTCGTCTCCTTCAGCGCGCAAATACTGCAGATTCTTGAACAGCATTGCGTCCATCAGATCGACGTCGCGCATCATTCGCTGCTGAAGGCTTTGATCTGACACAAACTCCGTTTTCAGCTTCAGGCGCGTGATAATTGTTCGCAAGTCATGACTCACCGCCGCAAGCACATGGGCGCGCGCGGCGATCATCTTGCTGATGCGCGCCTGCATGCGATTGAGCGAGCGGGTCAATTCGCGCACCTCGTGAGGACCTCGTTCGGGAAGCGGCGTCTTCGTATCGATGTCATTCGGAATCTGCTCGGCGTATTTCGCGAGTCGCTGCAGCGGCGCCATGATCGCGTTCAGCGCCCAGAAGACGAAGATCGCGGTGAATATGATGAAAGATAGCGCCGTTCGCGCTCCGGGAGTGACGATGATCGGTTCGTCCTCCGCGTGCTGCCAGAGCCACCGCCAGATTGAGCCAGGCGACTTTTGGTGCTGCGCGATCGAGATGGTCGCGTAGCCGCCCTTGCGCAGTTCGACGGCGAGAACGCCGTAGTCCCCTGGCGCCGAGCTGGCGACCTCGAACACGTCCGCGCCTTTCCACAAAAGCGAATCGATGTGACGGATCTCGTTATCGAAGGCCACGTCGCTTCCCCCCGAGGCGTCCGCCGCTGCTGGGCGAGTCTCCTGGATCTCGATATTGGCGTAGGGAACGGCAAGAGAAAGCTCTGAAACGATATTCGCTCTCTCTGCATTCGGCGCGACGTCCAGAGCGAGGATGATGCTCGCTATGAAATCGCCCTGATCGACAATGTGCCGCCGGCCGAACACATGGAACATGCCGATCACAATCGTTTGGAATGCGACGATGGACACAAGCATGAGCAGCGTGATTTGCACGGCCAGCTTGTTGAGCCGGAAACGCCAGGGAACGCGAGTTGAGTTCATGCGCGCGCCACGTGAGTGGAGAAAATATAGCCCTCGGAGCGAACCGTCTGGATGAACGAGGGCTTTTTTGGATCCGCTTCTATCTTCTGTCGAAGCCGGCTGATCAGCACGTCAATGCTCCGCTCAAAGGGCCCGGTCGTCGGGCCATGCGTCATGTTGATCAGTTGTTCGCGCGTCAACACCCGGTTGGGATTTTCGCACAAGGCATGCAACAGATCGAATTCGGCGCCCGTCATGGCCACTTTTATGCCGCACGGCGCGACGACCTCCCGCGCCAGCACATCCACACGCCAGCCCGAGAAAAGATACGATTGCCGTACAGCGCGCCCGTCGACGGCGTTCGCGTTCGGGCTTTCAGTTCGCCTTAAAACGGCGCGGATACGCGCCAGCAGCTCGCGCGAATTGAAAGGCTTGACGATGTAGTCATCGGCCCCGAGCTCCAGACCCAGTATTTTGTCGATGTCCTCCGACTGCGCCGTCAGTATGATTATGGGGATGCGTCTCTCGGATCGCACCCGCCGGCAGATCGACAAGCCGTCTTCGCCGGGAAGATTAAGGTCGAGGATCAGCAGGTCATAGGCTCCGGCGCTGAACGCAGCGTCCATTGCCTGGGCGTTTGCGGCCACCTGAGCCTGAATATCGTGCGCCGCGAGATAGAGCGAGATGAACTCGCCGATTTCGGCGTCATCCTCGACGATCAGAATTGAAATGGGAGGGGTCAAAGGGGACGCAATCGCTTTCGTTGGAGCTCACTGGAACTATGCGGAACCTAATAATGCAGTGTTTCTAGAGTGTTTCCATCAAAAAAAGGACGCCGTCCGGCGACGCTTCAGTAGCTCTTGTCGGATCTCGTCGGATTTGGGAAAAGAATCAGAAACAATCTCTGTGGTCTGAAAAACTGGAGAAACACCACAGCCACTGGCCTATCCTATGTTGCGGCCGAGCTACCCGGTTAGCGCCAAGGTTTCGACTGGCGCGATGGCAAGGACAACATATGAAAAGTAAGGCTCAGGCTGTCACGCACGACCTCGAAGCGAACCCGGCAGACGCGAACGCCTCTCAGCGCGCCGGATTGTCGGCGCAGGACGGATGGCTGGGCTTAGGCGGATCAGACGCAGATTTCGTCGGCGCGACAGGAACCAGTCACATCGCCGTGGACGACAATCACTCACGAGGGACGCTTCCACCAAGGTTCACGCCGAAGACCGGCCTCGCCGGATTGGCTCAAAATTGGCGCGCGGACGTTCTGTCCGGCTTTCTGGTCTTTCTTATCGCGCTGCCGCTCTGCCTTGGCATTTCGATGGCGTCGGGCTTTCCGCCGCAGGCGGGCATCATCACCGCCGTCGTCGGCGGACTGCTGGTGTCACGAATCAATGGCTCCTTCATCACCATCACCGGCCCGGCGGCGGGCCTCATCGTGGTCATTCTGGATTCTGTGCAGGCGCTCGGCGGCGGCGACGCCAAAGCCGGCTATCACTACACCTTGGCGGCGATCGTCTGCGCCAGCGTCATTCAGATGCTGATGGGCATCATGAAAGCCGGCAAGATGAGCGCCTTTTTTCCGTCCTCGGCCGTGCATGGCATGTTGGCGGCGATCGGCATCATCATTATGGCCAAGCAGATTCACGTCATGCTCGGCGTGAAGCCGGATGCGCAGACGCTGTTTGAGACGATCGGCGCGATCCCCGCCAGCCTTCGCGACATGAATCCCGAAGTCGCCATGATCGGCGGCATTGGGCTTTTGATCCTGATCGCCTGGTCGCTGGTGAAGAGTCGCCGACTAAAAATGATCCCGGCGCCGCTCGTCGTCGTCATCATCGGCATGGCGCTCGCGCAATATTACGATCTCGACGATGAACACATCTATCTCTTCCTGCCCGACACGCCGTTTCTGCCGCATCACGAATTCACGATCGGCCCGAAATTTCTGGTCTCGATTCCGCAGAACTTCCTGTCCGGCTTCGCCTTCCCGGATTTCTCGCTGATCGGCTCCAGCATGTTCTGGCAGCAGGTCTTCGCCATCTGTCTTGTTGGCAGCCTGGAGAGCCTGCTCAGCGCGGCGGCGGTCGATAAGCTCGATCCCTATAAGCGCACCTCAGATCTCAACCGCGACGTCGCGGCCGTCGGCTTCGGCAACATCATCTGCGGCCTTATTGGCGGTCTGCCGATGATCGCAGAAATCGTGCGCAGCTCCGCCAATGTGAATAACGGCGCGCGCACGGGGTGGGCGAATTTCTTCCACGGGTTGTTCCTGCTGATCTTCGTCGCGCTTTTCCCGAGGGTCATTCATGAGATCCCGCTTGCCTCGCTCGCGGCGCTGCTGGTGTTCACCGGCTACCGACTTGCGTCGCCGCTCGAGTTCAAGAAGACGCTGGCGATCGGCTGGGACCAGCTCACCGTTTTCGTGATCACCATCATCGGCGTCCTGGCGACCGATCTCTTGATCGGCGTCGCCATCGGCATCGCCGCCGAGTTCCTGTTCCACTTCTGGCGCAGCGTCAATTGGGCGCAGGTCTTCAAGTTGCGTCGCGACGTCGTGGAGACCGAACCCGGCGTCTATCAGGTCAAGATCGGCGGCGCCGCGTTTTTCGCCAATTACCTCGCGCTCAAGGGCGATCTCGCGAAGCTCCCAAAGGGCAAGACGGTGATCTTCGACCTCTCGGAGTCCTGGTGCGTCGATCATACGGTGATGGAGAACCTCCATCACTTTTGCGAGGACTATGAAGCAAACGGCGGCCACGCAGAGATTTGCGGACTGGATCATCACGTCGCGACGTCAAAGCATCCCCTCGCCCCGCGCAAGCGCAGCGTCTAGTCCGTAAAGTTCACGCAACGCGCGACCGACGACCGTCGCGTCGATTCGAAGGTGACACGTATGCCGCTCTACCTGGCGCTGACCTCTGTCAGCGCCCTGCTCGCCGTCAGCGCCTACGCCATCATTGACAGGCGGAACCATGACGTTAGCCGTAACGTCTACCGCCTTTGCATCGGCCTCTGCGGCGTCATCTTTCTCGCAGCGGTCATGCCAAGGGGCGCTCATGTCGTTTCCACGACTTTGCCGCTCGGACTGCCGTGGATCGGCATGCATGTTCGCATCGACGTCCTGACCGCCTTTTTCCTCGCCGTCGTCAATCTGGGCGGCGCGGCGGCGAGCGCCTATGCGATCGGCTATGGCGCGCATGAGAACGAGCCGATGCGCGTGCTGCCGTTCTATCCGGCTTTTCTGGCTGGCATGAACCTCGTCGTGCTGGCCGACGACGCCTTCACCTTTCTCGTCGCTTGGGAGTTCATGTCGCTTGCGTCATGGGCTCTCGTGCTGACGCATCATCATGAGGAGGAGAACAGGCACGCCGGCTTCGTCTATTTGTTGATGGCGAGCTTCGGCGGTTTTGCGCTGTTGATGGCGTTTGGCGTTCTCGGAGGCGTCGGCGGCGCTTATGACTTCGCCTCGATTCGCGAGTCGACTAAGGCGGGCTGGACCTCGGGCCTCGTCCTGGCCCTCGCCATTGTCGGGATGGGGTCCAAAGCCGGACTCGCGCCCTTGCATATCTGGCTGCCGCTCGCCCATCCGGCGGCGCCGAGCCATGTCTCGGCCCTGATGAGCGGCGTTATGACGAAGGTCGCCGTCTACGGCTTCATTCGCGTCGTGTTCGATTTGCTCGGGCCGCCGGCCTTCTGGTGGTCGGTCGAGCCGATGACCTTTGGCGCAGCGAGCGCGCTCATCGGCGTTCTCTTCGCGACGATACAGAGCGATCTGAAGAAGCTGCTCGCCTACAGCACCATCGAAAACATTGGCGTCATTTTCATCGCGCTCGGGCTTGCCTTGGCGTTCAAGGCCAATGGCATGGCGCTGCCGGCCGCCCTCGCCTTCACGGCCGCGCTCTTTCACGTTTTCAATCATTCGCTGTTCAAGAGCCTGCTGTTCTTTGGTGCCGGCGCGGTGCTGAACGCGAGCGGCGAAAGAAGCATCGAGCGCCTCGGCGGGCTCATTCGCTCCATGCCGAAAACGGCGTTCCTTTTTCTCGGCGGCTGCGTCGCCATCGCCGCCCTGCCGCCGCTGAACGGCTTCGTCTCGGAATGGCTGGTATTTCAGGCGATCCTGCTGAGCCCGTCGCTGCCGCAATGGACCGTGAAGCTCCTCGTTCCGGCGGTCGGCGTAGCGCTGGCGCTGAGCGCGGCGCTCGGCGCCGGCTGTTACATACGCGCCTATGGCGTCGCCTTTCTGGGACGCCCCCGCAGCGAAGCGGCGCGCAAGGCGCATGATCCAGATCGCTGGTCGCTCGGGACCATGGCGGTTTTGCTGACGCTCTGCCTCATCGCCGGTCTGCTGCCGAGCCTCCTCATCGACACGATCTCACCCGTGGCGAAAGATTTTGTCGGCGGCCGCATGCCGACCCAGGCTGAACTCTCCTGGCTCTCGATCGCGCCCGTCGCCGAAAGCCGCAGCTCCTACAATGGGCTCCTGGTCTTCGTGTTCATTCTCTTCTCCGCCTATTCGGCGAGATGGGTCATCCACAAATTCGGCACGGCGCGGTCGCGGCGCGCGCCGGCCTGGGACTGCGGCTACATCGAAACCAGTCCCATGACGCAATACACAGGCAGCAGCTTCGCGCAGCCGATCCGGCGCACCCTTGGCGTCATCGCCTTTTCGGTGCGGGAGCGCCTCGACATGCCCGCGCCTGGCGATACGCGGACCGCGCGCCTGAGCGTCGACATCAAGGATCGAATCTTCGACTATCTCTATGCGCCCCTCACGCGGGCGGTTGAGTCCTGCGCCACCGGGCTGAACATCCTCAGTCTCCTGACGATCCAGGAATATCTCGCGCTGGTTTTCGCGGCGCTCGTCTTCCTCCTGGTCCTGGTGGCGATATGACGCTTCTTTTCAACCTTATGGCCCAGAGCCTACAAATGCTTTTGGTGCTTGCGCTGGCGCCGCTGCTCATCGGCTTTGTTCGAAAGATGAAGGCGCGTCTCTTGCGCCGCAGAGGGCCGCCGATCATTCAACCCTGGCTCGATCTCATTCGGCTGCTGCGCAAGGAGGTCGTCCTCGCAGACAACGCGTCGTGGCTGTATCGCGCGGCGCCGTATCTGATCTTTGCGATGATCTGGGTCGCCGCATCGCTCGTGCCGACATTCGCCACGGGACTGACGTTCAGCTGGTCGGCCGATCTCATCGCCATCATCGCCCTGCTCGGCAGCGCCCGCTTCTTCCTTGCTCTCGCCGGCATGGACATTGGAACGAGTTTTGGCGGCATCGGCTCCAGCCGCGAGGCGATGTTCGGCTCGCTCGCGGAGCCGGCGATGATGATGATCGTCTTCACCGTCTCCTTCGTCGCCGGAACGACGCAGCTCTCTGAAATTGCGGCTTACATGGTCGCGAATATGGAATTACGCGCCTCCGTCGGCATGGCGCTCGTCGCGCTCCTCATCGTCGCCATCGCAGAGAATGGACGGATTCCCGTCGACAATCCGGCGACGCATCTCGAGCTGACGATGGTGCATGAGGCGATGGTTCTCGAATATTCCGGGCGCTATCTCGCGCTCATTGAACTCGCCTCGGCGCTCAAACTGCTCCTTTATCTCTCGCTCATCGCCTGCGTCTTTTTCCCGGTTGGACTCGCGTCGCATGATGCGGGCGCGGAGGCGATGATGATCGGCCTTGGCGCTTACGTCCTCAAGCTGGCGATCGGCGGCGGCGCGCTCGCGCTGTTTGAGACATCCACGGCCAAGATGCGCATCTTCCGCGTGCCGGACTTTCTCGGCGCCGGGCTGATGCTCGGCCTCCTCGCGACGCTGCTCGTTTTCGTGACACGGAGCCTCTGATGGAGCTTCTGACAATCGACATCGCCCATGTGCTGGCGGGCGCGCTCCTGCTGACGAGCTTCATGCTGCTGTATCAGGACAGACTGTCGGGACTGATCAATATCTACACGCTCCACGCCGTCATTCTGTCTCTGTCGGTCGCCTGGCAGGCCTATTACCAGGATGCACATCATCTCTATCTCACGGCCGCCATCGCGGCGATCTTCAAGGCGCTGATCATTCCGTTCAGCCTCCGCGGCATCATCAAGCGCTTGCGCATCCACCGCACCGTGGAGGTCGTTGGCGGCGTCGGCATAACCATGCTCATCGGCATATTTCTCGTGGCGCTGTCGCTCGTCGTCATGCTGCCGGCGACCGCCTCCGCTGATCCGCTGTCGCGCGAGGACATCGCATTCGCCTTGGCGATCGTGCTGCTGGGGCTGTTGATGATGGTGACGCGACGCAACGTCGTGAGCCAGATCATCGGTTTCATGTCGCTGGAAAATGGTCTGGTGCTGGCGGCGGCAGGGGCGAACGGCATGCCGCTCGTCGTTGAGATCAGCGTCGCCTTTTCCATTCTCATCGCCTTCATCGTGATCGGCATCTTCCTGTTTCGCATCCGCGAGCGATTCGACAACGTCGACCTTTCTGAACTCGATCGCGTACGCGGAGGACGTTCATGAGTTCCGATCTCTTCATGGTCTCGAACGCGTTAGTGGGCATTCCCGCCGCCGCGGCCATCGCCGTCGCGCTCGAACCGGCCTACCGACGCTCAGCGATTATCAACCTCTGCGCCTCCGGCGCGACGTTTCTCTTCGCGCTTGTGCTTCTCGTCGTCGAACCCGAACGCGGCGGCTATCTCTTCGTCGACGACCTCAACATCGTCTTTATTGTGCTCTCGACCTTCATCGGCTTCACCACGAGCGTCTATAGCGCGAGCTATATCGACCATGAGATTGAAACTGGCCGGCTGACCACGAGAAACGTCCGCTTCTATCACGCGATGTATCAGTCGCTGATGTGCGCGATGAATCTGGCGCTGCTCGCCAGCAACATCGGCCTCATGTGGGTCGCGGTCGAAGTCGCGACCCTGACAACCGTGTTGATGGTCGGCATGTACCGCACGCCACACGCGCTCGAGGCCGCTTGGAAATATTTTATTCTCGGCAGCGTCGGGATCGCGCTGGCGCTCTTTGGCACAATCCTCATTTACATGGCGGCCGAGCCGGTTCTGGGACAGGGGTACGACGCCATGGTCTGGACGACGCTGATGCAGCAAGCGCCGCAGTTCAATCCCCGGATGCTCAACGTCGCCTTCGTGTTTCTGATGCTCGGCTACGGCACCAAGGTTGGGTTGGCGCCGATGCACGCCTGGCTTCCGGATGCGCATGCGGAAGGCCCGACGCCGATCTCGGCGGTCTTATCCGGCCTCCTTCTGAATGTCGCGCTTTATGCGGTGCTGCGGTTCAAGATGCTGCTGACGGCGAATGCGGCGGCGATTACGCCAGGCCCGCTGATGATCACGCTCGGCCTTGCATCGCTCATCATGGCGGCCTTCATGCTTTACCGCCGCGGCGACATCAAGCGGCTGTTCGCCTACTCCTCCATCGAGCACATGGGCATTATCGCCTTCGCCTTTGGCATGGGCGGACCGCTCGCCAACTTCGCCGGTCTGCTGCACATGACGATGCACAGCCTGACGAAGTCCGCGATCTTCTTCTCGGTCGGTCACATCGCGCAGGTCAAGGGCACGCAGAGAATCGCCGACATCCGAGGGCTGACGCAGAGCCAACCGGCGCTCGGCTGGTCCCTCGTCGCTGGCGTCGTCGCAATCATCGGTCTGCCGCCGCTCGGCATCTTCATGAGCGAATTTCTCGTCGTGAGTTCGACCTTCGCACGCCAGCCCCTCCTCGCTATTCCACTGGTCTTCGGCCTCCTGCTGGCCTTTGGCGCTTTGCTGTTGCGACTCACCGGAATGGCGTTCGGCGAGCCGAGCCGCGACCAAGGCGAGGTGAAGGCTTCGATGTGGCCTGTCTACGCGCATCTCTCGCTTGTGCTGCTGGCGGGAATCTACCTTCCCTCTCACGTCGTGACCTGGTTCCAGAACGTCGCGCGGCTCTTGGGTTGAGTTCAAAGGATGAAAAGATGAACTTCGCCAGCAAACAGATAGAGGCCCAGCCGTCGCCGCCGACGTGCCTGCCCTGGCCGCGTGAGATCGTCGACAGAGCTGGTTGGCTCGCTTTCGCCGAAAGTCTTGCGAGAGGCGAGCGCGAACTCCTCAGCCTGTGGGGCGAACCTGCGAGCCTTCACATGGCGGTGCTCGAAGAGCGGGAGCCGCGCCTGCGCATCATCACATTGGAGTGCCCTGAAGGCTCCTTTCCATCCGTCGGGCGATTGCATCCGCCGGCGTCGAGGCTCGAGCGCGCGATCCGCGATCTTTATGGGCTGCGGGCCGAAAACCCGCCCGATGAGCGGCCCTGGCTCGATCATGGCCGCTGGGGCGTGCGTCATCCCTGCAACGACCCCGAAAAGATCGACTCCGCCAGTGACAGCTACACGTTCCTTCCCGCAGAAGGCGAACCGCTCCACCAGATACCGGTCGGACCCGTGCACGCCGGCATTATCGAGCCGGGTCACTTTCGTTTCTCGGCCAATGGCGAAACCGTCGTGCGGCTTGAGGAGCGGTTTGGCTTTGTGCACAAGGGCGTCGATCAACTGATGGCCGGCGCCTCGATCGAGCGCGCCGCGCGTCTCGCGGCGCGCGTGTCCGGCGACAGCACTGTCGCCTATAGCCTCGCCTTTTCGCAGGCGGTCGAGGCGGCGTTCGACGTCAATGTTCCGCCGCGCGCGACATATCTGCGCGCGTTGATGGCCGAACTGGAACGCCTCGCCAATCATTTCGGCGATATCGGCGCCATCTGTAACGACGCGGCCTTCGCATTGATGCATGCGCAATGCGGCATCGTCCGCGAACGCATCTTGAGAGAAGCGGCAAATTGCTTCGGACACCGCCTGATGATGGATCGCATCGCGCCGGGAGGCGTCGTCGTCGATCTGGAGCGAGAGAACGTCACGGCGCTCTTCAAGCTGATCGAGTGGATCGAGCTGATGACTCCCCGGTTCATCGCGCTCTTCGGCGACACGACGTCGCTGCAGGATCGGACCGTCGGAACAGGCTTCGTCAGCGAAGAGCTTGCCAAGCAATATGCATGCGGCGGCTATGTTGGACGCGCCTCGGGCCGGGAGTTCGACGCACGCAAGGCGATCGGTTACGCCCCCTACCCGCAGCTGACGTTCGAGATCGGCGCCTCGAAGGAAGGCGACGTCGATGCGCGCGTCTGGGTCCGGTTCGACGAAATCAAAGCCTCCCTCAAAATCGTCAGACAGATTCTCGACGAAATGCCGGAGGGGCCGATCATCGCCGCCTGGGCGCTGCCGGAAGACTGGACGCGCGAAGGCGCCGCGCTCGTCGAAGGCTTCCGCGGCGATATATTCGTCTGGCTGCGCATGCGCGCTGACGGCGTGGTGCAGCGCTGTCATTTGCGCGATCCGTCCTGGTTCCAGTGGCCGCTGCTCGAAGCGGCCATCAAGGACAACATCGTCGCCGACTTCCCCCTCTGCAACAAATCCTTCAACTGTTCCTACTCGGGGCATGATCTTTAGGACACGCGCGCGATGCAGAAATTCTTGCTTCAGGGCTTGCTCCGCCGCGCTCTGACCGAACAGGCCCCCATTCCGAATCCGACGTCGGTCGCGGAACTTGGCTACACGCTGGGACGCGCCGCGCGCCAGAAACTTGGCCGCAGTCTGTCGATCCGCGAAGTCGACGCGGGCTCCTGTAATGGCTGCGAACTGGAGATCCACGCGCTCAACAACGCGTATTACGATCTCGAAAGATTCGGCCTGCGTTTTGTCGCGTCGCCGCGCCATGCCGACGTCTTGCTTGTCACCGGTCCGGTGACGAAAAACATGCGCGAAGCGCTTGAGCGAACCTATGTGGCGACGCCGGATCCAAAATGGGTGATCGCCGTCGGCGACTGCGCTTTTGACGGCGGCGTTTATTGCGAAAGCTACGCATGCGTGGGCGCCGTCGCGAAAGTCATTCCCGTCGATCTTCACATTCGCGGCTGTCCGCCTGATCCGACGACGCTGCTCAAAGGGCTGATCGCCTTCGTTGAAACGATGAGCTGACGACTCGGCCGAGGCCTCCTTGCCCCTCGAATGTGGTGACGTGCTGTCACTCGGCCGATTCTCGAAATGCGCGAGCAATATTTCCTCGCAAAGAGAAAAACTCGGGAAAAACCTACGTACGAAAACTTGGCTAGAACGGAAGCGTGCTTAGCGCTTCGCATATGCGAGTCGCGGCGTTCAACGCGATGAACTTGCTGTCTTGATTCGCGGCAAAGCGCTCGCCGCTCACGCGAATGAAGACGCAAGCGAGGCTAGTCATGAATCTCCCAGGCTGGAAGCATGTCGCGGCAAGCGGACTTGTCGTGGTTCTCTCGACAACGACGGCGCATGCCGCCTCAAGCGACGTGATTGAGGCGAGGCTGCGAGCGCTGGAGGCGGAGATCGCAAAACTGCGGCGAGAGGCTCGTCAGGCCAAAGAGGACGCCCAGCAGGCTTCCCAGTCCGCTCAACGAAGCGCCGCGAAGGCCGAGGCGGCGCAGACCGCCACGCCGCTTATGCCGCCGGTTTTCGTCTCATTCAAGAACGGCCTTTTCGTCGAGAGCGCGGACAAGGCATATAACTTCAAGATCGGCGGACGCATGCAGTTCGACGGCGGCGGCGCGGCGCAGCCGCTCAACGGCTGGTCAGGCCAAGCCGGCGTTCGCCAGGTGCGTCTCGAAGTCGAGGGGAAGGCTGCCAAATATTGGTTCTACAAACTGCAATATGATTTCGCCGGCTCGCAATATGGCACGCCATTCAATGCGCCCGTGCAAGGCGGCATTCGCGACTTCTATCTTGGCGTACAACATCCCCTTCTCGCGCTGCCCTTCACGAAGGAGCCAGCCTTCATCCATATCGGCAGCTATTTCGAACCCTTCAGCCTCGAATTCACCGCTTCTTCGCGATTCCGAGACTTCATCGAACGCGCCATGGCGGTCGAAGCCATCGCGCCCAGCCGCCATCTCGGCGCGGCGATCGGCGCCTATGGCGACAACTGGACGGCAAAAGGCGGCATCTTCACGACAAGCTTCGAGGATCTGAACACAAATCCCACAGTCGGCGTGCCCCCGTTGTTCGGGGTTCCCGCGAAGGCGGGCTGGGCGCCAACGGGCGGCGGCCAGTATTTCGATCTGACCGGCCGATTGACCTACGCGCCGATCATGACCGAACACGATCTGCTGCATGTCGGCGTCTCGGGCCGCTATCACCAGCCAAACAGCGCCACGGGATTATCCGACGATCGCGTGCTGCGGATTGGCAACCGCATTCGCTCGGAAGCCTATATCCTCAATCAAGGGCTGCTCGGCACGCCCGATCTCTCCTGCGGAACCGTCGCTCTGCCGGGATGGGGCGCCGCCGCCGCTGCGCATTGCGTCAACAACGTTCAATCCTTCGGCGTGGAGTTGTCCGCGGCGCATGGACCGTTCTCGCTGCAGGCCGAGTATCTGGGGCAGCAAGTCAATCGCAACACGACCAACATTGCGCTCGCGCGCCTGGCAGGCGCTTTCGCGCCGGGCGGCGCCTCGCATTATTTCAGCGGCTTTTATCTTTATGGACAATGGTACCTGACTGGTGAGGAGCGCGCCGCCGCGTATGACGTGACGAACAAAATCGGGGCGAACTTCAATCAGATCACGATCAAGCATCCAATGAGCGCGGGCGGCTTCGGCGCGGTTGGGCTCGCCGCGCGCTACAGCGCGCTCAATCTCAACAGCGGACCCTATAGCGGTTCAAGCCTGTACAATATGCTCGCCTATACGACGCTCATCGCGCCCAATCCCGCGGCCGCGTCTTATATCGGCAACGCGGGCGTTGTCGGCGGTCGCCAGCAAAACGTCACTCTGGGACTCAATTGGTACCCCGAAAATGGATTCCACTTTCAGTTCAACTGGGTTCATGTGCTGCAAGCCTCTGCGCCGTTCAATGATTACGCCTTGTTCACGACGGGCGTTCCGACGCGGCAAGGCCCTTATTTCAACGGCGCCCATCCCGATCTCTTTGAAGCGCGCGCGCAGGTCTATTGGTAGGCGATCCGCCGCCGAGCGACGCGGTTCTCGAGCGACGCGGTTCTCTTGTCCGCAAAAGAATCCGGCGCTCATGCCGCTCCGCCTATCGCCTGCTTTGGAGGGCGTTTCCCCATTCGCTTCATTGTTCGAACGCCCATATCCGGTTCCAGTCGCTCTTCATGCTGATGACGAACCATCCTCGCCGCTGCGCCTCGTCATACAAAGACTGAGGAAAAGTCCCAATTTTGGTGTCAGGCAAGCCGAGCGCCGGACCATAGGCGTATTCGCGCTTGGGGTCGTCGTGCAAAACCAACATGCCAAACCGCGCGCCGTCCCCCGACGTCGTATATTCGAGCATCTGCCGGTCGCCCGTTGAGTTCCCGAACGCGGCGCGCGGCCGACGACCAATCATCAAATGGATGGCCTCGGGCTTGCCGGCGCCGACGTCGCTGAGCAGCGTTTCAGGGCTCTCGATCAGAACGGGACGCCCGCGCTTGTCATAACGATAGCTTACGCTCTCCAGAGTCCCGACAACCTGCTCGGGCGGAACGCCATAGGTCTTCTCTGCGTAGACCCGCACGAAATCCTGCCCGCCTCCGGTGACGATGTAGGTCTTATAACCGTTGGCGCGCAGATGCTTCATCAGCTCGAGCATCGGCAGATATGTCAGCTCGGTGTAGCGGCGGCCCCAGCGCGGGTGTCTTGCAGTCTCAAGCCATTGCTCCGCATCGGCTCTGAACCGCTCCACGCTCATGCCGCTCAGCGGCGCGCCCATGATCTTGATGAGGTCCTTCGTCGAAAGCTTTGATATCGCCTCCATGTTGCGCGAGAGCGCTGTCCTGAAGGGCTCGATCTTCGCAAGCGCCGGTCTTGCCTTTACGACGGCAGGCAGGCGATCCAGACAATACATCAACTGCGGATAGATTGGATGGGACGCCCAGAGCGTGCCATCCTGATCGAAGACCGCGATGCGCTCCTCGGGCGGGACGAATTTCGTATTGGACGGATCGGTCGTCGCTCGAATGAATTCGACGATGGCATGTTTCGTCGGCGCTTCGTTCCATGACGGAAGCGGATCGCTTCCAGCGCCGGCATCAGATGATCCCGCCAACAGGAATGTTGTGGCCATCACAGCGATCAGGAAGCCCAATCGAACCAGCGCTTTCATCATTCCTCCCTGATAAGCCGAAAGTCGTCCAAAGAGCGCCTCCGACGGCGTCGCATGTCCGCGCTAACGACTGGCCGACGATAGACGATGGGCGACCATTCATAAGCGATTTGCGTGATCGATTGTGGTTGCGATCTGCGTGTTGAACATGGGTCCCCAATGAGCGCGGCGCTCGACTTTTGGAGCAGCTGCTTTGCGCCGAAAATCGCTTGAGAGCCATAAAGCGCCGCGACAAATTTGCAACGCCTGGCGCAATTCTTCGACGAAAGACGCGAGATGATCGGAACAGAGCTTGATTTGATTCGTTGTTAGGATGACGCTCTTAAACAGGTTGTTCAGTGGTCCGTCTCTAAAGAAGGAGATTTCCAATGACCACCAGGAAGCTTCAGCGAAGGCGAAGCGCGATTAGATCGCTTCTCCAGAATCTCGAAACTCGTCCGTTCTGCGAGGATCAATTGCCGCACTCTGGCGGATGGCTGAGTCAGCCTCGGCCGAAGCTGTCGCGCGGTTCGACCAACGTCGGCGGGCACGGCGATCGTCGATAGATATGGGCGGCGGCGGGCGTGAGCGCGTCTGCCGCAAGCATTGGACGCGCCGACACGGTAGCAAAAGAACGCCCCGACCGTGATGTAACGGCGGGGCGTTCTGCATAGAGCGGCAAAGATCTCAGCAAGTGTGCCGGCCTCGATAGCGAGTTCGCGTCGACGAGCGCCTCGCCCAAGAGTGCGAAAGGCGTAACAGCCACATGCTGCGGCGTCGCTATTCGGCTCGGGAAGCTTCCGTCGCCTCCAGCACATTCTCGATCGGACAGTTGAAGTCCCAGACGACGCCTGCGCTGTCGTATTGGAGCCTTGCATCCCCTCTGAGGTTCAGTCTTATCATATCGCGAATGACTGTGGACCCGAAGCCCTTACGCGCAGGCGCAACGACCGTGGGACCCTCCGTCTCACGCCAGCTCATCGTGAAGCGCCGGCCCTCGCCATCGCGCTCGCGGACGCCCCATTCGATGTCGACGCGGCCATCCGAGTTGGACAGCGCGCCATATTTGACGGCGTTGGTCGCCAGCTCATGCAGCGCCATGCTGAAAGATTGCGACGCCGCGGCCGAGATGGTCAGCGGCGGGCCTTTTAGCGTGATGCGATCGTCGATCAAATCCTCCAGATGAGCGAGCTGCGAGCGCACGAGATCGCTTAGCGTGACGCCCTGCCAATCACTGGCGACCAGCAAGTCCTGGTTCGCGGCGAGAGACAAAATGCGCTCTTGAAACGTTTCCTCGAAGTCGCGTCCTGGATCGCCCGCGGTCGCTCGTGCGATGGCCAGCACGATGCTCAACATATTTTTCGAGCGGTGATTGAGCTCACGCATGAGAAGCGCGCGCTGTTCCTCGGCGCGCACGCGCTCAGTCACGTCCCTCGACAGCACGGCGACTCTTGGTCTTTCCGCTTCCTCGATGCGGAAGACAAAGGCGTCATAGATCTTGCCGAGCGTTCGCGCTCTGCGGACGACGCGTTCGGCGTTCCCGGATGCCGCGACTCTGCCGATCGTATCGATCCAGTCCTTTTCCAGACTGGGCACAAGCTCGCGACCGCTCCGCCCTTCAACGTTTTTCAGTCCAGTGATAGCCTCAAATGCCGGATTGACTTCAAGGAAGCGGTAGTCGGTCGCATCACCTTCCTCGTCATAGAGCGGCTCGACCACCGTGAAGCTTTCGTCAATGGATTCAAACAGCAGGCGATACCGCGACTCGCTCTCGCGCAGCGCCTCTTCCGCGCGCGCCCGCTCGATCGCCGACCACGTTCGCTCGGCGACGTCTTCTGCGACCGCCGCCTGAGCGGCGCTCCACGTCCTCGGTAGCCGCGAATGAACGGTGACCACCGCGACCAGCCGGTCGTCCTTGACCAGCGGCGCGGCCAGAAAAGCGGAAACCGAGCGGTTTTCGAATGACCTGAGGGTTTCAGGCGCCGCCGTGCGCGGGTCGTTGCGGACGTCGTTAACGGCGATTGTTCTGCCGCGCTTGAGGTCTGCGAGCAGGGCCCCTCCCCAACTCGCGAGACGATGGCGCCCGGCGTTGCTTGGCGCCGCGCCGTCGTTCCAGTCGTGCTGAACAGTTGCGTATTCGCCGGCCTCGTCGATCTCCGCATAGGCCGCCTCGTTCGCCTCGAGATGACGGCCCAGGACCTCGCTCGCCGCAGCCTGAATGGCCATGTGATCCGCCAACGGGCGCAAACGGTCGTTCAGATCGATCAGGAGGCTTTGCCGAGCCTCACGGTCCCGACGGCTCGCCTCGCGCGTCCGCTGCTCTGTCGTGTCGCGTATGGCCAGAAGGATCAGGTTAAGCTGGTCGAGCCGACGCCCGTTCAGCAGCATCACCCGAGGACCAAACCCTTGGAACACGCGTTCGATCCGGTAGTCGTCGAAACGCTGGCGGAGGGGAAGAATGTCCTCAAGCAGCCGTCGCAGCTCCGGTGTGTCCCACTGGCCATTGCCCAGCTCGTAAATGGAGCGCCCTTCCGTCTCCTTGGGATCGCCGCCGAAGAGTTGATAGAAGGGCCGATTCGCCGAGTGAACCGTGAGGTCCCCGTGGAGAATCAGCAGCGCTTCATGCACGCTGTCGATCAGTTTCTCGGCGAATTCTTTTCGACCCTCGAGTTCATCACGGAGCCGCTCGCGCTCGGTGTCATCGGTAATCGCCAGCAGGATCCATTCTTTTTCATCCGGGCTTCGGATGCGCTGGGCGTTGAGCCGCAGGATGCGCCGGCCGATCTGCTCGACGTCATGCTCGACGCGGTAGTCCTTGATCGTGCTGTCCCGCCGCTCGACAATTTGCTCTAGCAGCCGGCGCAGCTCCGGGATGTCCCACTGCCCGTCGCAAAGCTCATAAATTGGCCGGCCGACTGTCTCCCCGCAGGTCACCTGAAACTGCCTGAGGAACGCGTCATTGGCGAACTCGACCGTGAGCTGTGAATCGAGCGCCAGCAGCGGCGAGCCCACGGTCTCCAGGATCGAACTCGCATAGGCGGAAATGTCCGTCTCGGTTGTCATGCCTACCGAACTCAGATCGACGATCAGCCTTGCTGAAGGTAACGCGTTTGGACGCGAGAGGAACCCCATACGATCGTCTGGCGAATCTCGATTATGATGCCCTTCAATCGCCATTGACTGTCGATTCGAGGGAACACGTGATTCTAAAACTCTGGATGTCGCAGACGACGCTCGTCATGGCGCTCATGCTCACAGGGGCCATGGCCGCTGTCGCGCTTTTCCTGTGCTGGCTCAGCTTCGCCTCGCGCTTCGCCGCCTATGCACAGAGCTGGAAAGGCGTCGTGCCGCCCTTCGTGGCCGTCCCGGCGACCCTGTTTGGCCTGCTGATGACGTTTCTCTCGCAGGACGTCTGGGACGCCAATCGCAGCGCCTATCGCGCCATCGCCATGGAGCGCGAACAATTGGCGACGCTCGCAGCGCTTTCCGGCAATCACGGAGACCACGCGGACGATATTCCGCGCGCCGTGCGTGACTATGTGGAAACCGCCGTTGGCCTCGAATGGAAAACCATGGAAGACGGCAAAGAATCGCCGGAAACCGAGGCCGCGCTGAACAGACTCACGCGCGCGGTCGCCAGCGCGAGAATCGAGGCGGCCTTCCAGCGCGCGCTCGTCGATACGGTGATGCGTTTGCGGTCGGCGCGGGAACAACGACTCGCGATTGCGGGGGCCTTTCCCGACGATCGCAAATGGGCGGCGGTGATCATCATCGCCTTCATCACGCAAATCGCCCTTGCCGTCGTCCATCTCGACCGCCCGAGGCCTCAGCTTCTCGCGCAGACAATTTTCGCTTTGGCGGCGATCGTCCCGATATCGCTCGTCGCATCCGTGGACGAGCCCTATTCGCCGCCCAATGCGGTGAGTTCCGAGCCGCTTGCGCAACTGCTGGAGCGCTATCCTCAAAAGTGACTGGCTCACTTTTGATACGCCCTGCAGACGCAGCTAAGAGTTCCCGGAAAATTGCATTAACCTTCAAAGAACGCCGCAACGCGTTGCTGCGCCGAACCCGAGTCCGATCGAGACGAGCCCATGACCAAAATTCAAAAAGTGGTTGGCACCGCTTTTGTCGTGGCGGAATTCCGCAATGACGAAAACACGCAAGCTCATCCGCTCTACCGTGATCCCTTCGTGCACCTGTTCCTCGATCGGGAAACGAAGGAGGCGGCGGATCGCATTTCCCAGTCGTTTCCGCCGATCAGGAACAATGTGCGATTGAGGACTCGCTACTTCGACGACCGGCTTCGTCATCAGATCGACCAAGGACGCCGACAGATCCTCATACTGGGCGCCGGTCTCGACACAAGGCCGCAGCGGATCGCGGCCGAAGGCGTCGCCTATTTTGAAATCGACGCTCCTGAAACCCAGGCGTTCAAGAAGGCGAAGCTCGAAGCCAGCGATGTTGATCCCAACACGACATATATCGGGGCGGATTACGTGACGGATGGCATGATTGATCTCCTACGAGAAAACGGATGTGATTTCCGGCTTCCCACCCATGTCATATGGGAAGGCAACACAATGTATTTGAACGAAGCTTTTGTTTGCCAAATCCTGACGGACCTCATGCGCCATATCGAGCGCTGCTCCGTGTCCTTCGACTATATGGCTGAGGACGTAATCAGCAACGCCACCGGCGATCCTGAAATCACGAGCGTCGTCGAGAGATTCGCCGCCATGGGCGCCCCCTGGACGTACGGGATCGACGATCTTGCCGAACTCGCGGCGCGTTGCGGCGCAAGAGTGCTCGATCGAGCGACGCTCGCCGACCTTCATCGAACCTATTGGCCGGATCAGCCGTTAACCTCGCCCCTTTACGGATATTATACGCTTTGCACGCTGCAGAACGCGGTGGCGTTGTAATGCGCACGCCGCGGGGCCAGCCGGGGGAATAAGCGCAAACGACGTAAAGATCGTCGGGGAGGCGGACCAGCGCTACATGAATATCTAAAGTTATAAGACAGGAGGCCCCCATGCCAAAAGGCATTCAGTTCACCGGCGATTTTGAGGTATCCGCGATGCCGGCGCTCATCCCTGGCAGCTGGTATATTGGATTTGCGTGCAAACAGTGCCGACAACGCTTTGCTTTTCTGAGCGAGCTGACAGGCACGGGCGCTCTGGAGATATCCGGACCCGCCACATTTAAGGTGACGTGTCCGAACTGCGGAGCGCGCGGAGAATATTCGGCCACCGAGGTCATACAGTTTCAGGCCGCTCAGGGCGGCCCATCGTCGACCGCCTAGCTCGCGGCTCAACCGACCCGTTCGTAATGGGCGGTGAAATGCCGCAGAAATGGCGCCTGTTCGGTGATCCGGTAGGCCGGGATTGCTTCGCGCCGGCGGCCGATGGCGTCGAGCACTTCGATCAGATAGTCGAAATGGCTCTGCGTATAGACCCGGCGAGGGAACGCCAACCGCACCAATTCGTGCGGCGCCGCGATCTCCTCTCCCCCTCCCGGCGCAGGCTTTCCGAACATGACGCTGCCGAGCTCCACGGCGCGAACCCCGCCCTCGAGATAAAGCGCATTGACGAGCCCGATGCCGGGATAGTCGCTGGCCCTCAAATGCGGGCAAAACGCGGCCGCGTCGATGAATATGGCGTGACCGCCGGCTGGGCGCACGATCGGTATGTCGCGCGAGATCAGCGCCGACGCCACATATTCGACGGTCGCATGCCGATAGCGCTGATAGTCGTATTCCAACGCCTCCAACAGGCCGACGGAGATGGCTTCCAGATCACGGCCGGCGAGACCGCCATATGTCGGAAATCCTTCCGTCAGGATGAGCAGGTTGCGAAAGTCATCGGCCCATGAATCATTGTTGCAGGCCAGAAATCCTCCGATATTTGCGAGCCCGTCCTTCTTTGCGCTCATCGTCGCCCCATCGGCGAATGAAAACATTTCCCGCGCAATCTCTAACAGCGTTCGATCGGCGAAGCCTTGCTCGCGTTCTTTGATGAAGAATGCGTTTTCGGCAAAGCGGCAGGCGTCGATGATCAGCGGAATGCCGCGCTTGTTCAAGATTTCCTTGACGCTCCGGACGTTTTCCATCGACACCGGTTGGCCGCCGCCAGTGTTGTTGGTCACTGTCAGCATGCAGAAGGGAATGTTTCCGGCGCCTTCGGCCTCGATCAACTGTTCGAGCTTGCCGAGGTCCATATTTCCCTTGAACAGTTTCTCAGATTGCAGTTCGCGCGCTTCGGTCGACGGCAAATCCGTCGCAACGGCGCCGACATATTCGATGTTCGCGCGCGTCGTGTCGAAGTGACCATTGTTGGGAACGACGTTCCCTTTCTTGAGACGCGTCGCGGCTAGAATGCGCTCGGCGGCGCGCCCCTGATGCGTGGGAAAAATGTGTTTGAAGCCGGCAATCTCGCGCACGGTTTGCTCGAAGCGTCGCCAAGAGCGGCTTCCGGCGTAGCTCTCGTCGCCAAGCATCAGCGCCGACCATTGGCGGTCCGACATTGCGCCCGTGCCGCTGTCGGTCAGCAAGTCGATGGTGACGTGGTCGGCGTCCAAGAGGAAAACATTGTTGAAGGCGCTGGCGAGAAGCGCCTCACGCTCGCTGCGCGTGGTGATGGGCAGCGCCTCGGTCATCTTGATGCGAAACGGCTCGATGATCGTTCTCACGGGAATGCTCGCGATTGGTAGCCGAACCGACCGGCTGTCGGCCACGTGCTACTCAAATGGGCCACGTCGCACGGCTGGTCCACTTCCAAGCGCCAACGGCGGGCATCGCCGCTCTTTCACTGCGGCCTGCAAGCTTCTTTCTCTCTCGTGGATTTAATCTTGGGGATCGTCGGGCAGTTCGGCGCGTTCTAGCGTTCGCGCGTTTGACGCGGCGCGTGCATGCGGGCGACTGGACGCCGAACCGATTACGCCAAGACTGAGTCGCGGCGCGGAAGCGGCCATCGATTGTGGCGACTGCGTCGATCAACGGCGATCGTTACTGCTTCTCCCCGAGCCGTCCGAAAAACTTGCGAACCGAATTCGCCGTGCGCTTCAGAAAAGTGGAGAAGCCGTCGGGCTTCCGAGAGGTTTGATGGCTGGCGTTCTTGTCCTTGGCTTGATGCTTGGGTTTGGCGTCCGCGCCGGTATTGACGGCTCCCCGTTTGGACTCAGAGGCGTTTTGCTCTTGTTCGGGCTTGATCTGCTCACGCGATCTTTCCGGGGCGACGGTTGCAGGCTCCGCAGTTGAATTCTTGTCCGGCTTTGCAGGCGCGGCGGCTTCGGGAGCGGCGGGCGCAGCCGGCGCCGGCGGAGGCGCCGCTGGCGCAGCCTCCTTGTCAGGGAGAGCCTTGTCTCCCTGCTCACGCTGCTGGGATGGAGAGCGCGCTTTGCTTCCTTGCTCGCCGCCTGGCGCAACAGGATTCGGTTTCGAGCTTTCTGACGTTGCGGCCGGAGGCGCGGCGATGATTGCGGCGTCGCTCGGCCCTGACGGCGCGGCGCTGCTCGGATGTGGCGGCGCGTCGTTTGTCGGCGCGCGCTCCTTCTCCATGGGCTTTGCCGCCGGGGCGCCCGTCTCCGCCTTGGGCAATGCGCTCTGGATGGGATTGACCTTTTCCTGTCTTGTCGGCGGCGATGCGCGGGGCGCGCCCGCGCGTTTGGTTGAATCGACAGAGCCAAAGAGCAATGTTTTGACGCCAATGACGGAAACCAAACCGCCAACAACGACCAGACCGGCGATCATGATGAGCCTGCCGGCGCGACGCGGCGGCTTGTCGAGAACCGTTCCGTCGTGGCGGCTTACAAGAGGCACAAGGGCTGTTGCTGTAGCTTCATTATTGGCGGCTATCGCGTCTTCGTTCGCAGACCCGCGATCCTCGGACAGGCTGATGCGCTCCATGACGACGTCGCCATCCGACGGCGACGAGTCCAGATCCGAAAGGGAATGATCGTCGCCAACATTCCGCGCTTCTCCTTCATCAGTTCTGGCGATCGTTTCTCGTCGCCGATTTTCTTGCTGGTGACGCTTGAAGCCTTCGATGAGCCAGTTATCGACGGGAACTTCCTTGCCGGCGGCATGCATATGTGCGCCGCGGGATTGATGGCTCGCCGCTTTTGCGCGCTCTTCCTCTTGCCGGCGCCTGAAGGCTTCAGCGATCCAATTATTGCCGGATCCGTCGTGAGCGCGGCGCGTTTCGCCGATGTCGGCGCCGCCTGGGGAAGAGCTGCGCTCGCTGCTTCGCCGCGCGTCTTCACGGCGTTTGAAGGCGGCCAGCGTCCAATCGCTCTCGAGAATTTCTTGCAAAATCATATCCCCACTCACCGGCTCCGCTCCTGCGCTCATGGCTGCAGCGATGATCATCCGGGAACGCATGAGGTTTACACGAATGATCGATGCTAGCTGACTGACGGCGCGCGTCAATGATCCTGGGCTGGACTCCGCCTTGGTCAGGTAGCGGCGAGCGAAATCTGCGCGCGAACAGCCTCCTAACGCAAGCGTCGCTGGAATAAGAACAGCCGCGGCACGAGTTCAATGCCGAGCTTACGACACGCCATGAGGACGCGCCATGAGGACGCGCGATGTGACGGTGGCGCTGAAACGGCCATTCGGGGTAAGCTCTCGCTAAGCGGGAAGAGGTGAGAGAAGCTGGAACGCCGCGGCGGCCGCGCGGCCGCGCCTGACGGCCACGACGGAAGCGAGTCCAAAAATTTAAACAAAGGAAACAGACTATGCGGACTGTCCTCAAATTTTCGATTGCGTTCGCGTTTGTTGGAATCTCGTATCCCGCTGTGGCGGCCCAGTGTGGACACTCGGCTGCGGGCTTCGACAATTGGAAGCAGGAATTTGCCCAGGAAGCGCGCGGCCAAGGGATAGGTCAGGCCGGCATCAGCGCGTTAATGGGCACCCATTACAACGCGCCGACGATTTCCGCCGATCGCGGCCAGAAGAGTTTCCGCCTTTCGCTCGACCAGTTCCTCGCCAAGCGCGGCGGCTCGGCCATTGTGTCGCGCGGCCGCGCGCTCAAGCGCTCCTATGGCGGGCTCTTCGCCCAGATCGAGCAGCGCTACGGCGTGCCGCCGGGTCCTCTTCTCGCGATCTGGGGGATGGAGACCGGCTTTGGCGCGGTGCATGGCAACCAGCACGCGCTCTCGGCTGTCGCGACACTGGCCTATGACTGCCGCCGCTCCGACTATTTCACCGATCAGCTCTATGCCGCGCTGACGCTGGTCGATCGCGGCGCGCTGTCGCCGAGCGCCCGCGGCTCGATGCATGGCGAAATCGGCCAGACCCAATTCCTGCCGAAAAACATCCTGAACTACGGCGGAGGGGGCAATCTCGACAACTCGGCCGCCGCCCTAAACGCCACGGCGAATTTCCTTCACGCTCATGGCTGGCGCGCCGGCGGCGGCTATCAGCCTGGCGAAAGCAATTTCGGCGCGATCCAGGCCTGGAACGCGGCCACGGTTTATCAGCGCGCGATTGCGCAGATCGGTCGCCAGATCGACGGCGGCGGCGCGTCGGCGGACCAATGACGCGCTAAGCCGCCCAAAAAAACGCCGGCGCGATTGGCGCCGGCGCAATTCCCAAACGCCTACGCGAGGCGCCATCACTCAGCCGGAGTCGCCTCCGGTCCGTGATCCTCATCGGGCGCACTCGGCGGCGGAGGCGGCGGCGGGGGTTTATGCGCCTTGGCCGCGGTCGTCGTGTCACGACGGCGATGGACGAGATAGATTAAGAAGGCGGCGATCGTGCCGAGGCCGAGCGTCAGATAGACTGGCAGATCGCGCATGAAGCTCTTTCCCACCGAGAAGGGGAAGCGAGACACCCATCGCTCACCGTGATCGCCCGTGACCGTGACGATGCCGACGAAATAGCCCGGCTCATTGAACGTATGTTCGAAATTGATCGTGCCTGTCGGGTAGCTCTTGGGCTCCCGGTAGGCGACGGTGACGGCCTGGAGATCCTCGTTTTCCTTCTCCTCCCCGCCGATATCCTTCACGATGCGCAGTTCGACCTTCATGTCGCGCAGCTCTTCCTGCTCCGCGTCGAAAACCATGATAATCGGCCCGGTGGCGGGAATGTCTTCGCAGAATTCGTTCTTGGACGCTTCCGGCAGGTAGCCAGTAAAATTCATGATGTCCGGCCCGATGAACAGCCGGCACCGGCCTTCAGCCGCCCCCAAGCGCCCATGCGCCTCGGCCGGAGCGGGCGCGCCCGCGACCATCGCCACGACAACGGCCGCAGCCGATAAAACAGTAAGGCGAAGGCCTCTAGCGAAACGGCAAGCGTTCCGCTGCGCGAAGCGATCTTCGCTCACGTCCGGCGCGGGATGCGCTTCCGGATTTCCACCATCACGCATGATGACCTCCTGGGTCTTCGTGTGACAAGAACACGCGACTCTCAGAAATGTTGCCTTTGCGCCGCACAAGCTACTCCCGTCAGGCTTACGCTCGGGGGTCGCTCCTAACAACGCCTGAGGCTTGATGTTAGCGGATTCCGGCGCATCAGCAAGGGTGCGACAATCAGCCGCTGTTTCCGCGCTGCGCAACGTGGCGGCTCTCTCTACGCGCGGCGCTCCTTGGAAACCGCCAGCAGTCAAATGAACGCCGCTCCGAGAAATGCATTTTGCAGCGCGAAATGAAATTGACTAAAATCAGAAAAATATTCTCGGGCGGCTCTTCGTCGTGAAACCACCTTAACAAGAGTTCATCACGGGGAAGCTTGCCTCCCAATTAAGGCGGAGCCATATTCAGCGCGAGGCTGGGAGCGCTTTCTCTATCGCGAAGCGCGGAACGGCCAAACAGACCAAGAGGATCACATGTCCAACTTCGACCGCAACACCAGCTTCGGCTACGGGCGCGGGGTCGCGCGGCCGACCACGGCTGAGATCGACCAGGGCCTGCGCAGCTATATGCTTGGCGTCTATAATTATATGACGCTGGGCTTGGCCGTGACCGGGCTCGTCGCGCTCGGCGTTTATATGCTCGCCGTCGCCAGGGTGGCGCCCGGCGCGATTGAACTGACGTCCTTCGGCCACACGCTCTACGCCACACCGCTGCGCTGGGTGGTGATTCTGTCGCCGCTGGCGTTCATTTTCTTCCTGGGCGCGCGCGCGAACACCATTTCGGCGGCGACGGCCCGCAATCTTTTCATCGCCTTCGCGGCGGTGATGGGATTGTCGATGTCCTCGCTTCTTCTCGTCTTCACGGGCGTATCGGTTGCGCGGGTCTTCTTCATTACCGCGGCGGCGTTCGGCGGGCTGAGCCTTTACGGCTACATGACGCAGCGGGACCTGTCGGCCTTCGGCTCCTTCCTGGTGATGGGCGTCTGGGGGCTCGTGATCGCCGGCCTCGTCAACCTGTTCCTGCAGTCGACCGGCCTGCAGTTCGCGTTGTCGATCATCGCGGTGTTGGTGTTCGCCGGCCTGACGGCCTGGGACACGCAGAACATCAAGGACATGTATTACAGCAGCGACAGCTATGAAGTCGCGCAGAAGAAGAGCGTTTTTGGCGCGCTCTCGCTCTATCTGGACTTCATCAACATGTTCCAGTCGCTGCTGTTCCTGTTCGGCCAGCGCAACAACTAAACGGGCGCCCGCCCGAGAAAAGCCCCGCTTCGGCGGGGCTTCTTCTTGCGTAAGCCTTTGCGGTCCGGCCCGCCCTGTGGCAGACGCGCCGAGCGACCAACGAGGAGCCTTAATGGCGGATGTCACATTCCCGGCCGCTGCGGCGGCGGGACTACTGTCTTTTCTCTCCCCCTGCGTCCTGCCTCTCGTGCCGCCCTACCTGACCTATCTCGCGGGCGTCAGCATGGAGGATCTCGAACTCGAGACGCGCTCCGCCGCGCGGCGCGACATTCTGCTGTCGTCAATTCTCTTCGTCCTTGGCTTTACGACGGTCTTCGTCGCGCTTGGCGCGACGGCCAGCGCCTTCGGCGGCGTGCTGCGCGCCAATATGCATATTCTGTCCTGGGTCGCGGGCGGCATCATCATTCTGATGGGCCTGCACTTCATCGGGCTTCTGAAAGTCGACCTGCTGTATCGCGAGAAGCGCGCCGAGATCGCCAAGCCCATGGGGCTTTTCGGCTCTTATGTCATGGGGCTTGCCTTCGCTTTCGGCTGGACGCCCTGCATCGGGCCGATCCTCGCCGCCATTCTCGCCGTCGCGGGGACACAGGAGACGGTGCCGCTCGGCGCCGCTCTGCTCGCCACCTATTCGCTCGGCCTCGGTCTGCCTTTCATCGGGGCCGGCTTGGCGCTCGGCCGCTTCCTCGCCTTCGTTGCGCGTTTCCGCCGGCATTTCGGAAAAGTCGAAAAGATCGTCGGCGTGCTGCTCATCTTCACCGGCATCGCATTTCTCACGGGCGGCGTGCAGGAGATGTCCTATTGGCTACTGGAACTGTTTCCTGGCCTCGCCAGGCTCGGATAGGCGGCGCGCAAAACCCGCTCTATGACGAGCACCGGCTGCCGGAGATCGACCGGCTGCGCGGCCTCGTCATGGTCCTCATGGCGCTCGACCATATGCGCGATTTCTTCGACGCGGACGTCATGCGGTTCTCGCCGACCGATCTCGATCACACCTATCCGTTTCTATTCTTCACGCGCTTCATCACGCATTTCTGCGCGCCGACCTTCACCGTTCTCGCCGGAGTGAGCGCCTATCTCTACGGCGTGAAGGTGAAAGACCCCGCGGCGCTTACGAAATTTCTGGCTGCGCGCGGCCTGTGGCTCATCTTGCTCGACGCCGCCGTCATAAGCCCGATCTGGAGCATGGGCTGGGGCCGAATCGAGCTGTCGACGCTTTGGGCGATCGGCTGCAGCCTTGTGGCGCTCGCCGCCCTCTCGCGCCTGTCGCCGCGAATTGTGCTGCTTATCGGCGTCGCGATCATCTTCGGCCATAATCTCCTCGACGGGATTCATGCCGCCGATCTCGGCGCGTTTGGACCATGGTGGTCTCTGCTGCATGAGCCCGGCAAATTGCCCTTTGATGTGCCGGGCGGCGTCCTCTATCCGGCGCTTCCCTGGATCGGCGTCGGCGCGCTGGGTTACGGACTCGGACCGCTGTTCCTCAAGCCGGCGATACTGCGCGACCGCACGCTTTATTTTGCTGGCGGCGCGGCGCTGGCGCTTTTTGTCGTGCTGCGCTTCTCCAATCTCTACGGCGATCCGCGTCCTTGGAGCGTGCAGCGTGACTCCGTCTTCACCCTGCTCTCCTTTCTCAACGTCACGAAATATCCGCCCTCGCTGCTCTATCTTCTGGTGACGCTTGGCGGCGCGGCGTTGACGCTGCCCGCGTTGGCGCGCGCCGGAAAAAGAATCGGCGACGCGCTGACGGTCTTCGGCCGCACGCCGTTGTTCTTTTATGTCCTGCATCTTTACGTCGGCGCCCTCGCGGCGCTGGCGCTCACCTTCGCGCGCGGCTATTCCCTGCAGGACGTCGCAGCCTGGGCAAAGAGCGGAGGGCCGCCGCCGGAATTCGGCGTTGGGCTCGCGGGCGCTTACGTCGCGTGGATATTGATTGTTTTGGCGTTGTACCCGCTGTGCCGCTGGTTTGCGGAGGTGAAGCGTCGACGCCGCGATCTCTGGTGGCTGACGTATTTATGACGACGCGGCGTCAAATTGACGCATCGCGTCGCCATTAAGGTTTCGGCGTAAGCCGCCTTGGTGGTCGCGCAGCGCGCTTGTATAGAGGAACCCGACCGAAGAGCGCCGGTTCCCGCTCATATTAGGTCTTACGCCAGAAGGCGGGAAAAAACGGAATGCTTGAAAAGCTGGTCGCCTTTTGTCTCCGCTGGCCCTGGACAGTGGTTTTGCTCACTCTCTGCCTGACGGCGGGGGGCGTTTATGTCACCGCTGAGCGGTTCGCCATCGATACGGACACCGGAAATCTTTTCTCGCCAGATATCCCTTGGCGCAAGAATGAAGCGGCGCTCTACAAAGCCTTCCCGGACCTCCTCGACGTCATCGTCATCGTCATCGACGGCAAAACCAGCGAAGAGGCCGACGACGCCGCGAAGCGGCTCAACGCGGCGCTGCAGGACAAGCCTCTCCTGTCGCGCGTATGGCGCCCGGACGAGCATGAATATTTCCGTAAGAACGGCCTGCTGTTCCTGCCGGTCTCCGACATCGAAAAAAATGTCGGCGTGATGATCGGTCAGCGCGACGTTCTCCAACCGCTCGCCGAAGATCCAAGTTTGCGCGGCCTGGCGAGCGTGCTCGTCGGCAACTTCAAGTCCGCTTCCGGCAGCGACCGCGCGATGAAAATGTACATCAGCGGCGTCGAGGAGTTTTCCGCCGGGATTGAGCAGGCGCTCGCTGGAAAGCAGGCGGAGGTCGACTGGGGCAAGCTGCTGGCGTCAGGCGGCAGCGCGCCCGCCGCGCCTGAAATGGACAAGCGACGCATCGTGATCGCCAAGCCGGTCGTCAATTATTCCGACCTTGAGCCGGGCGCCGACGCGATCAGGCTGGTGCGACAGACGGCGGCCGATCTGCATCTCGACGAACAACACGGAGTCAAGCTGCGCTTGACGGGTCAGGTGCCGCTCGCGGACGACGAATTCGCCACGATCTCGGAAAACATGACCCTGAACACGGTTGGCACGCTCGCCGTGGTGACGCTCATCCTGTTCGCCGCGCTGCGTTCGCCAAAGCTCATTCTCGCCGTCCTCGCCACCCTGCTCGCAGGTCTCGCCATGACGTCGGGGCTTGGGATCTTGATGATCGGCCGCTTCAACCTGATCTCGGTCGCTTTCGCCGCGCTGTTCATCGGACTTGGAGTCGACTTCGGAATCCAGTTCGCGACACGCTATCGCGAAGAACGGCACAGCGACGATCATCTCGAACGCTCGCTGCTTTCCGCGACCCGGGGCATCGGCAGCTCGCTGACGCTCGCCGCGGTGTCGCTGCTCGCGGGCTTCTTCTGCTTTTTGCCGACCTCGTTCAGCGGCGTGTCGGAACTCGGACTCATCGCGGGCGTCGGCATGATCGTCGCCTATATCGCGACCCTCACGTTCCTGCCGGCGGCGATCAAATTGCTGCGCCCGCGCGCGGAGCATGTGCCGATCGCGACGACCTCGCTCGCCGCCGTGGACCATTGGATCGCGCATCACCGCGCCTTCGTGCTGATCGCCACGGCGATCGTCGTGCTCGCCGGCATGCCGGCGCTGATGCATCTGACCTTCGACTCCAATCCGATGAACCTGCGCGATCAGAAGGTGGAATCGGTCGCGACTTTTCTCGATCTCTCCAAGGACCCCAAGACGGCGCCAAACAAGATCGAGGTGCTCGCGCCCTCGATCGAAGCCGCGCGCGAATTGGAAAAGAAGATCGCGGCGCTGCCTGAAGTCGATCACGTCGACTCGATCGACTCATTGGTCCCCAAGGACCAGGACGACAAGCTCGCCCTCGTCGACATGGCGGTTTCGCAATTACGCGGCGTGCTGAATCCGAAGCTGAAATCGCCGCCAAGCGACGCCCAGACCGTCAAGGCGCTGACGGACGCCGCCAAGGCGCTGCGCCGCGCGACGGCGAAGAAGCCCATCCCGGCCGTGACGCGCTTCGCCGACGACCTTGACGCGCTCGCCAAGGCGAGCCCGGAGACGCGCGCGGCGGCGCGCCAGGCGGTGTTCGGCGGCTTCGACAAGATGCTCGGTGAAATCCGTCAGGCGCTGCAGGCGCAGCGCGTGACGGTCGACACGCTGCCCCAGGATTTGCGTCGCGACTGGATTTCCGACACCGGCGTGGTGCGCGTCGAGGTGACGCCCAAAGGCGACAGCAACGACCGCGTCATCATGACCGAATTCGCTCAAGCGATGCAGGCAATCGCGCCGGACGCGAGCGGTCCGCCGGTGATCGTGTCGGAAGCGCAAAAGACCATTACGCGCGCGTTTCTCGAAGCTGGACTCTACGCCTTTATCGCGATCTTCATCATCTTGGCGGTGGCGCTGCGCAATCCGCTCGACGTCGCCTTGACGCTGGGCCCGCTGGTTCTCGCCGGCATCATGAGCCTTCAGGCCGCAGACTTACTTGGCATGTCGCTTAATTTCGCCAACATCATTGCGCTGCCGCTGATGTTCGGCGTCGGCGTCGCCTTCCACATCTATTATGTCATCGCTTGGCGAAAGGGCGTCGTCGACATGTTGGCGTCGAGCCTGACTCGCGCCATCTTTTTCAGTTCTCTAACGACGGGCACCGCATTTGGCAGCTTGATCCTGTCGAGCCATCCCGGAACCGCGAGCATGGGCCAACTTCTCGCCATTGCGCTGTTCTTCACATTGCTCGCCGCCTTCATTATCGTGCCGGCGTTTCTTGGCCCGCCGCGCGCCCCCTCGACGGATGCGGGGGACGTGGCTTGACGGAGTCGGCGTTCCGCCGTTCGCTACTTTGAGCGAATCGTATTCATTGCAACCAAACAGAGGTCCCGCGTCATGAGAAAAGCATTTCTACGCATCGCGATGGCGACGGCCCTCTGCGCCCCCACGGCGGCGTACGCCGCCGACAGCGTTTACGGCGTCTGGGTTCGCGAAGGACATCCGAACGACAAGCTGGAATTCTACGACTGCTCGGGCAAGCTTTGCGCCAAGGGCATCGAGGCGATGCCAGATGGCTCGCCGGCCCCTCAGGTTCTGCGCAACGCCGCAAAAACAACGCCCAACCACTGGGAGGGCGATATCAATGATCCCGAAAGCGGCAAGACCTACATCGGCAAGATCGCGCTTGATTCGCCAACGACGCTGACGATGACCGGCTGCCTCGTCTCCTTCCTGTGCCAAAGCGAGACCTGGACGAAAATTTCCGGCCCGACCAAGCCGGCGGCCGACGCCAAGCCCGCCGGACAGCCTGCCGCCAAAACGGCCGCGCCCGCGCCGGACGCGAAGGAGCCTGCTGCGGCGAAACCCGCCGCCCAAGAACCAGCGGCCAAGGAGACGGCGAAGCCCGCGGCCAAGGCGGCGAAACCGGCGAAAGGCAAGACGACAGCCCCTCCAGCCGCAACGGAATAGCGGCCCGTTACGGCGCGCGGCAGGCGGTCCTTACAGATACGTAACTTGACCGTCGCAGCGCGCCGCGCGAGCTTAGAACTCACAGCTTTTCGCGCGTTGACGGCCAGCGCGCGCCTCCCCGCCGCCGCTCCGAGGCCCGCAACTCGCTGCTCGTTAAGTCTTCGGACGAGCGAAAGCGAGCCGCAGAGACGAGCGAGAAGCCTTCCCGGCGCCTTCGCCGGCGCTTAAGGAAGGGGATGCTCGCGGCCGTTCCCGCGATCCTTCCGGAGACGCCTGCTACTTGACCGCGCCCGCTCTGTCTCGCTCTTTTCGACCAGCGCTGGCGGCCGCCGCGACGCTCGCGGCGGCGCTCGCCGGCTGTGATCTGGAGTGGGACAAGCCCGATCTCTCGGCCCCGCCGCCTGCGCAATTTCGGGAAGCGAAGCCGCAGCCACAGCCTCCCATCGCCGGCGGGCGGGATTTCGCCGCCAAATTTGGTTCGAAGGAACTGACCCAACTCGTGGAGCGCGCGCTCGACGACAACCAAGATATCGCAGCCGCAATCGCCCGCATCACCCAGGCCGACGCTCAAGCGCGGGTCTCGAGCGCTGCGCTGTTCCCGACCGTCAACATGACCGATATTGCGCGGTCGACGCGCGTTCCCGGCACGACGATCAACGTGGGCTCCTCAAGCACCGGCATCAATCCTTCGACGTCGAGCACGGGATCGCAGCAAGGCTTCGACGCGCGGACCTTCGGCTTCTTCCAGCTTGCTCTTACGGCGAGCTACGAGGTGGATTTTTGGGGCAAGAATGAGAACGCGTCAAAAGCCGCGCGCATCCTCGCCAATGTCTCGCGCTTCGATCGCAACGTTGTTGAAATCTCGACCGTCGCGGCCGTGCTGAACGCCTATTTCCAGGTGCTCACGGCGCAGGACCGTCTACGCATCGCCAATCAGAACGTCACGATCGCGCAAGGGGTCATGGACGCGATCAACGCGCGGCTTGAAGCCGGAACGGCGACCGTGCTCGACACCTCGCAGCAGGAAACGATACTGGCTCAACAGCGCGCGACGATCCCGCCGCTCGAACAGACCTTGCGACAGACGCGCAACAACCTTGCCGTATTGCTGGGACAGACCCCCGAAAGCATGACTGTAAAGGGCGGCTCTCTCGTAAAGCTCAAGTTTCCGCAGATTGCGCCAGGGCTGCCCTCCGAAGTGCTGCTGCGCCGCCCAGACGTCGCCGAAGCGGAAGCGCGCCTCGCATCCCAGGAATTTTCGGTGCTGCAGGCGCGGGCGGCCTTTTTTCCGTCCCTGACTCTGACGGGGCTGTACGGGTTCCAGAGTTCGATGCTGTCGACGCTCATTATGAGGCCGGACGCGATCGCCTGGCAGGTCGCCGGCTCGCTCACGCAGCCCGTGTTCGACGGCTGGAACCTGCAGGGCCAATATGATCTGCAGAAAGGCCGATATTCCGAATTAGCGGCGCTTTATCGCAAGCAGATTCTAACCGCTCTGTCGGATACTGAGAACGCGCTGATTGCAATACGCGAAACGGACCGCCAGATGAAGCTCCTGGGCGTCGCCGTCTCCGCGGCTCGACGCGCATTGGACGCCGTAGAGATGCGTCTGCGGGAAGGGACAATCGATATCGTGCAGCTGGCGCAGACGCAGACGACGTATTTCCAGACGGAGGATCAGCTCGCGATCGCGCGTCTCTCCCACTTCCAGGCGGCGACGAGCCTGTATCAGGCGCTCGGCGGCGGCTGGTCGCCGACGACTCGCGAAATCGAGATCACGCGCTCCAACGCCGCCTATGAGGCCGACAGAGGACCTTGGCCATGAGCCGCATCAGCCGAAGGGTGCTGCTTGCAGCCGGCGCGCTCGCGCTCGCTGGCGCCCTTGCGTGGGCGTATCAGACGGGCAGGCTTCCCGGCTTCGCGGCAAAGGACCAGGGCCCGGTCGCTGGACGTTCCGGCGGCGGGCGCAGCGAGGGGACCGTCACCGTCACCGCCACGAAGGCGCGTCTCGACGACGTGCCTGTGACCATTGACGCTGTCGGCACCGTGCAGGCGCTCAACACGGTGACGATTCGCACGCAGGTGGACGGGAGGCTGATGCGCCTCGCCTTCACGGAGGGACAGGACGTCCGCAAAGGCGACATTTTGGCCGAAATCGATCCGGCGCTGTATCAGGCGCAGTATGATCAGGCGGTGGCCAAAAGAGCGCAGGACGAAGCCAATCTCGCCAACGCTCGCGTCGATCTCGCGCGCTACGAAAGACTTCTCGTCGGCGCCTACGCCTCGAAGCAGCAACACGCCACTCAAAAGGCGTCCGTCGCCCAGCTTGAAGCGCTGGTGCGCGCCGACAAAGCGGCGATCGACAACGCCAAAACCACGCTGGACTATGCGACGATCCGTTCGCCGATCGACGGACGCGTCGGCATCCGCCTCGTCGACGTCGGCAATATTCTACACGCCTCCGACCAGACCGGCATTGTCGTCATCACGCAACTGAAGCCGATCTATGTTGTGTTCACATTGCCTCAGCAGGCGTTGCCGGCGGTGCAGAAGGCGCAGGGAAAGGCCAAGGTTTCGGCGCTTGGTCCGGACAACGCCACGCCCATCGAAATCGGCGAGCTGACCGTCATCGACAATCAGATCGATCAGCAGACGGGCACGGTGCGTTTGAAAGCGACCTTCGCCAATCCGAAGCTCGCGCTCTGGCCCGGCCAGTTCGTCAATGTGCGGCTGATGCTCGATACGATGAAGAACGTCCTCGTGGCGCCGAGCCAGGCTGTGCAGCGCGGGCCGAACGGCGCCTTCGTGTACGTCCTGGGGCCAGACAACGTCGCGACGATGCGCCCGGTGACGACAGGCCGACAAGATGAGACGATCGCCGTTGTCACTTCCGGGATCGCGCCCGGCGACATCTTGGTCACGAGCGGCTTCTCGCGGCTGTCGGATGGCGCCAAGGTGCGCGTCATGAGCGCGCCGGAAACCGCCAACGCCGAGAAAAGCGGTGGCGCTGAAGACGAGCGCGGCGCGCAAAGCGACGGCGCGCCTGCGCGTGCGAGGTGATCGAACAAAACAATGAACGTTTCGGCGCCCTTCATCCATCGGCCGGTGGCGACGTCGCTCTTGGCGTTCGCCGTGCTGCTGTTTGGCGTGATGGGCTATCTGCGGCTTCCCGTCTCGCCGTTGCCGCAGGTCGACTTTCCCACGATCCAGGTGACGACGCAGCTTCCGGGCGCCAACCCTGACACAATCGCCTCACTGGTGACAGCGTCGCTCGAACGGCAGTTCGGCCAGATTCCGTCGCTGACCAGCATGTCGTCGCAAAGCTCTTTCGGGCTTTCGCAGATCACGCTGCAATTCGACCTTGATCGCGACATCGACGCGGCCGCGCAAGACGTTCAGGCGGCGATCAACGCAGCCGCCTCGACGCTGCCCCGCAACCTTCCCTATCCGCCGGTCTACGCCAAGGTGAACCCCGCGGATACGCCGATCCTGACGCTGACGTTGCGTTCGAAGACCGCCACGCTGCGCGATTTGAGCGATCGGGCCGACACCTTGATCGCGCCGCAGCTCTCGCAGGTCACCGGCGTCGGGCGCGTGTCGGTGCAGGGCGGAGTCCGCCCCGCCGTGCGCATTCAGGCCGATCTTGGCCGCCTCGCCGCCAATCGCATCGGTATGGAGGATCTGCGCCTCGCCATCGCCGCGGCGAACATCGCCGGGGCCAAGGGTTCGCTCGACGGCAGGCGGCAATCCTACACGCTTGACGCCAACGACCAGATTATGCGCGCCAGCCAATACAATGACATCATCGTCGCGTGGCGCAATGGCGCGCCGGTGTCGCTTCGCGACGTTGCGCAGGTTGTCGACGGGCTCGAGAACTCCCGGGTCGGCGGCTGGCATAATGGCGAGCAGACGGTCGTTCTCGACGTGCTGCGACAGCCCGGCGCCAATATCATCAATACCGTAGAGTTGGTGAAGAAGGAGCTGCCGCAAATTCAGCGTGCGCTTCCCGCCGGCATGTCTCTTGAGATCGTCAATGACCGGACCGTGACGATCCGGGCCTCGATTTTCGAGGTGCAACTAACGCTCGTCATCGCCGCGGCGCTCGTCGTGCTCGTGGTGTTGATGTTTCTGCGCAGCTGGCGGGCGACGATCATCGCCGGCGTCAGCCTGCCGCTCTCGATCATCGCCACCTTCTCGATCATGTGGGCCGCGGGCTTCTCGCTCGACAATCTGTCGCTGATGGCGCTGACCATCGGCACCGGCTTCATCGTCGACGACGCGATCGTGATGATCGAGAACATCGTGCGCAATATCGAGGAAGGCAAAGCGCCGCGTCAGGCCGCGCTCGACGGCGCGCGCCAAATCAGCTTCACGGTCGTATCGCTCACCGTCTCGCTTATCGCCGTCTTTATACCGCTGCTGTTCATGACCGGCATTGTCGGGCGGATGTTCAGCGAATTCGCGCTGACATTGACGATCGCCGTCGTCGTCTCGGCGGTGATCTCGCTGACCCTGACGCCGATGCTCTGCGCGGTCCTGCTGCGTTTTGCTCCGCCGCGGGGCCCCTCACGCTTGGAGACGCTTTCGCTTGCGCTCGACCGCGGTTATTACGTGTCGCTCGACTGGGCGCTCAAGCGCGAAAAACTCATGCTCGCGATCACTGTCGCGACTCTCGCGCTCACCGTCGCGCTCTATGTGGTGATTCCCAAAGGCTTCCTGCCGCGGCAGGACACCGGCGTGCTGTCGGTGGTTCTAGAGGCCTCGGCGGACGCGTCCTTCGACAAAATGACGGCGCTGCAGGCGAAGATCGCCGAGGAGTTTCGCCGTGACCCGGACGTCAGGGCGGTGACGTCTGTGCTCGGCGTCGGGCCGCTCAATGCGACGACCAATGTGGCGCGGCTCACCGTGATGCTGCGCCCGCATAGCGAGCGCCACGAGAATGCTGAAAAGATTGCGGACCGGCTGAAGGCCGCGGGGCAAAAACTCCCTGGCGTCGCGCTATACGTCCAGCCGGTGCAAGACATCCAGATCACGACGCGGCCGAGCCGCTCGCAGTATCAGTATACGCTCACCTCCCCAGACCGCGAGGAATTGCTGACCTGGTCGAATCGATTGCTCGACAGCCTGCGTGAGACCCCAGGGTTACGCAATGTCGCCGCCGAAACGCAGGACGGCGGCCTGCGCACGCTTATGCGCATCGACCGAGAGAAGATGGGGCGGCTCGGCATCACCGCGCAGATGGTCGATGACGTGCTCAACGACGCCTTCGGACAGCGGCAGATCTCGACAATCTACACGCAATCGAACCAGTATCGCGTCATTCTCGAAGCCGCCGCGCAATATCAGCGCGACCCGTCGGCTTTGGAAAAGCTCTATGTCGCGCCGCTTGGCGGCGGACCGCAGACGCCGCTTGCGAGCTTCGTGAGGCTGGAAAACCTCTCGGCGCCGCTGACCGTCGCGCATGAGGACCAATTTCCGGCGTCGACGATCAGCTTCGATCTTGCGGATGGCTATGCGCTTGGCGATGCGGTGAAAATGATCGCCAAAGCGGAGGCCGCGATCGGCATGCCGTCGTCGATCCTTGGCGTATTCAGCGCCGACGCCGCCGAATTCAACAAGTCTCTGGCGAGCGAGCCCTGGCTCATACTTGCGGCGGTCGTGTCGATCTATGTCGTGCTCGGCGTTCTTTACGAGAGCTTCGCCCATCCTTTCACCGTTTTGACGACTCTGCCCTCGGCGGGCGTCGGCGCATTGCTCGCGCTTCTCTTATTTCGAATTGAGATGTCCATCGTCGCGCTGATCGGCGTCGTTCTGCTGATGGGCATCGTCAAGAAGAATGCGATCATGATGATCGACTTCGCGCTGGACGCCGAGCGCGACGACGGACTCTCGGCGCGCGACGCGATCGTGCGCGCCTGCCATCTGCGCTTCCGTCCCATCATGATGACGACGCTTGCCGCGCTCTTTGGCGCGCTGCCGCTCGCGCTCTCGCATGGGCCGGGCAGCGAGCTGCGCATTCCGCTGGGCGTCGCGATCATCGGCGGCCTGCTGCTCTCGCAGGCGCTGACGCTTTACACGACGCCGGTCATCTATCTCGCCGTCGAGCGGCTGCGCGTGCGGCTCTCGCCGCCGGGCGAGCCGCCGACCGCCGAGGAATTCGAGCCGGTCGGCGAACTGCCGAAGCCGCCGGCCCGGGAGGCTGCCGAGTGAATGTCTCCGCGCCCTTCATCAGGCGGCCAGTCGCGACGACGCTGCTTGCCAGCGCGCTCTTCCTCGTCGGCGCCGTCGCTTATTTTTTCCTGCCGGTGGCGAGCCTGCCAGCAGTGGATTTTCCGATTATCGGCATTTCCGCGTCGCGGCCCGGCGCCGATCCGCAGACCATGGCGGCGTCCGTCGCGGCGCCGCTCGAACGGCGTCTGTCCAGCATCGCCGGCCTCAATGAGCTGACATCGGCGAATTCGCTTGGCTCGACGCAGATCATCGCGCAATTCGACATCTCACGGCCGCTGGACGCGGCAGCGCGCGACGTTCAGGCGGCTATCAACGCCTCCATCACCGACCTGCCGTCGGATCTGCCGATGGCGCCCGTCTATCGAAAGGCGAGCCAGTCGAGCATGCCCGTGCTCGTGCTGGCGATGACCTCTGACACATTGCCGACGAGCGCGATTTTCGATGCGGCCGATTCCGTGATCGCGCAGCGGATTTCGCAGATCCCAGGCGTCGCCGAGGCGCGCCTCGCGGGCGCCGAGCAGCCGGCGATCCGCGTCCAGGTCGATAGCGCGCGTCTCGCCGCGATGGGGCTTGGCGTCGACGCCGTCGCCAACGCGCTCAACGCCGCCAACGCCCATTCCGCCGTAGGGGCGCTCGGCGGCGATACGCGGGAGATCACGCTCGCGACGACCGATCAGCTGTCGACGCCCGAAGACTATCGCAACATCGTCATCGCAGCGCGCGGCGGCGCGGTGGTCAAGCTCGGCGACGTCGCCACGGTCGAGCTCGGCGTCAAAAACCGCAACGCCGCCGGCTGGTTCAACGGCAAGCCGGCCGTTCTGCTTATTGTCACCAAGCAGCCAAACGCCAATGTGATCGAAACGGTCGATCAGATCAAAGCGATGATGCCGCAATTTCAGGAGTGGATTCCGAGCGGCGTCAAGATCGATGTGCTTGCCGACCGCACCCAGACCATCCGCGCCAGCATTCACGACATTCAGCGGACGCTGGCGATCTCCGTCTTTCTGGTGATGATGGTCGTCTATGTGTTTTTGCGCCGCGCGACGCCCGTCATCGCCGCCGGCATCACCGTGCCTCTCTCCCTGGTCGGCACCTGCGCCGCGATGTGGGTCGCGGGCTTCTCGATCGACAATCTGTCGCTGATGGCGCTGACGATCTCGGTCGGCTTCGTCGTCGACGACGCCATTGTCATGATCGAAAATATTCAAAGCAACGCGGAGCGCGGTCTCAGCCGCATCGAAGCGGCGCTGGTCGGCTCCAAGCAGATCGGCTTCACCGTCGTTTCAATCAGCCTGTCGCTCGTCGCCGTCTTCATTCCGCTTCTTTTCATGGAAGGCGTGATGGGCCGGCTGCTGCGCGAGTTTTCCTGGACGCTGACCTTCGCCATTGCGATCTCGACGGTCATCTCCCTGACCGTGACGCCGATGGTCTGCGCGCGCCTGCCGGCGCCTCGGGAAAGAGCGCCTTCGCGCTTCGACCGGCTCATCGAAGGCAGTCTCGATCGAATCGTCGATCTCTACGCGCGCAGCCTGCGGCCGGTGATCGATCATCCCTGGGCCACCCTTATTGTCGTGGTCGTCTCGATCGGCTGGACGGTGCGTCTCTACCAGACGATCCCCAAGGGCAGCCTGCCGCAAGACGACATTGGTCTGATCAATGGAACGACCGAGGCGGCGGGCGACGTGTCTTTCACGGAGATGGCGCGTTTGCAGCGGCTCGCCTCCGACGTGCTGGTCGCCGATCCCGACGTCGCCAATGTCGGCTCATTCATCGGCGCCAGCAACCTGACCGCCTCGACGAATCAAGGCCGGCTATTCGTCGCCTTGAAGCCGGCAGACGAACGGAGCGCATCGAGCAAGGATGTGATCGCGCGCCTGCGCGGCGAATTCGCGAAAATTCCGGGCCTCAGCGTGTTCATGGTGCCGTCTCAGGATCTGCGAACGGGCGGACGGCTGAGCAAGTCGCAATATCAGTTCACCCTGTCGAGTCCATCAATCGAAATTCTCGAGATCTGGCGTGACAAAATGCTGGAGCGCCTGAAGAAGGCGCCCGAACTCGTCGACGTCGCCTCCGACCAGGAGCGGGGCGGGCTGCGCGCCAAGGTCGTCATTGATCGCAGCGCCGCCTCCCGAATGAATGTGCAGATCGCCGCAATCGACGCCGCGCTGAACAGCGCTTTCGGCCAGAGACAGGATGCGATCGTCTATACCCAGCGCAACCAATATCGCGTGATCTATGAGACGCCGCTCGAACGTCAGCGGGACATTCGCGACCTCGCCGGCGTTTATGTCTCCTCAACAACCGGCGAGCAAATTCCGCTGACAGCGCTCGCCCATATCGAGCGCAGCTCAATGCCGCTCGTCGTCAACCATCAGGGCGTCGTGCCGGCGACGACAATCTCTTACAATGTCGCGCCAGGCTACAGTCTTGACGCCACCGTCGCGGCGATCGAACTGGCGATCGCCGAGCTCAATCCGCCGGGCGGCCTGCGCGCCGAATTCGCCGGCGACGTCGCGGATTTCCGCAAGGTGGCGGCGGGAATGGCGGTGCTGATCCTCGCCGCGCTGCTTTCGGTGTACATTATTCTTGGCATTCTTTACGAAAGCCTCATCCATCCGATCACGATCATCTCGACGCTGCCCTCGGCAGGCCTGGGCGCGCTGCTGTCGCTCGAACTATTCAATGTCGAATTCACCATTATCGCCTTCATCGGCATTTTGTTGCTGATCGGCATCGTCAAGAAGAACGGCATCATGCTCGTCGACTTTGCCTTGCAAGCGGAGCGCGACGGCGGCATGTCCGTGCATGACGCGGCGCTCGCGGCGGCGCGCGAACGCTTCCGTCCCATTCTGATGACGACGCTTGCCGCGATTTTCGGCGCGCTGCCGCTCGCCTTCGCAACCGGGATCGGCGCCGAACTCCGGCGTCCGCTCGGCATCACCATCGTCGGCGGATTGCTGCTCAGCCAGGCGCTGACGCTCTACACGACGCCGGTGATCTATCTGTTGATGAGCAAGCTTCGGCGCAAACCCGCCGCGCCCGCGCAAGCGCGGGTCACGCCGTTAAAGGTCAGCGGAGCTTAGGTCAGTGCGCTGGCGGTTGTGGCGCCGCGAAGAAGAAGCGCAGCACCTGGGCCGCGCCGCAATCCTCAATCGGGACGTGCCAGAACTTGGAATCGAGATCGGGAAACCTCTCCATCGGCAGCTGGATCTGCGTGAGCCGCGCGTGATTGTCGAAGCCTCGGAGCATGGCGCGTTCGAGCAATTTTAGCAGCTGCTCTTCGCAGTCTGGCACTTCCGTGACGGTGAGAATGGTGTTGTTGGCGAGGGGGAAGTCTTTATCGAACAGCTGTTCCAAATTAACCGGCGCCATGTTCGCGTCTCCGACGCCCCCGAGATGGAGCTTCGACAATTCAGGAATTCCTAACGCCTCAACCCTTAACATCACGCCAAAAGATGAGTGACGCTAACAGGTTGTCTGTAGGAGTCCACAGGAAAGCCGCGCTCAGCCTTTCAGTTATTTAAGGCGGGTTTGTGGAAGCGACCAGTTCTCCCCAGCTGTCCTCGAAGATCAGATTCTCCAAAGGCAGCCGCGCAGCCCAGCGTTTCGCTTCCAGCTCCGGCAGTTTATAGGCCTGCGCGACATAGCCGACGCAGAGATAGGCCACGATGGCTATCTCTTTGGGAATTCTAAAGATCTCGCGCAGATCTGCATCCCTGACGATACTCACCCAGCCGACGCCGACGCCTTCGGCGCGCGCCGCAAGCCAAAGATTTTGAACAGCGCAGGCGGTGCTCAGAATATCGGTGTCGGGCTGCTGCGTGCGGCCAAGCCCGGTTGCGCCAAACCGCGCGCGATCGCAGGTGACGCAGATATTGAGCGGCGCTTTCACGATGCCCTGCAGCTTGAGGCTGCGATAGAGCGAGCGACGCTCCGGCTCCAGCGCCAGTTCCTCGGCTTCGCAGGCGCGTTGAAAGGCCGCATAGGCGGCGCGCCGTTTCTCGGCGTCCCGGATGACGATGAAGTTCCATGGCTGCATGAAGCCGACGGAGGGCGCATGATGCGCTGCGTCTAGGATGCGCAGCAGAACGTCGCGCGGCACGTCATCAGGCAGGAACTCGTCACGCACGTCGCGGCGCGCGTGGATGACGCGGTAGATCGCCGCGCGCTCGGCCTCGCTGAAGGCCGCGGCGGGCGCCAGATCCGCTGGCTTCTCGTCCGGCTTGTTCGGGGCCTCAATCGCCATTGACGCTCTCCAGCGCCGCGGCGAGCCGCGCCCAGGCGGGCTCGTTCGGCGGCAGACCGAACCGCAGCCAGTCTGACTTCCCGGCGAAGGCTCGGGTCAATATGCCGCGCGCGGCGAGATGCGTGAAACAGCGAGAGGCCTGCGGATGCGCCGCCAGCCGAAACAGCGTCGTTCCGCCCATGATGTGAAAACCGGCCTGCGTCAAAAGCGCGTCGAGGCGCGCAGCGTCGCCCGCGCAGGCTCGCGCGGCGTTCGCCCGCCATACGTCATCCGCAAGCGCACGGGCGCCGATGGCGAGCGCCGGACCGGAGACGGCCCAGGGTCCGAGCGCCGCGCGCAGCTTCGCCCCGCGCCAACGCGAACAGAGCGCGAAGCCGAGCCGCAATCCGGGAAGCCCGTAAGCCTTGCCGAAGGAGCGCAGCACAACGAGGCTCTCATTCTGCGCGAAACGCGCGACGCTCCCTTCCGGCGTGAAATCCATGAAGGATTCATCGACGATCAGCAGACGGCCGCGCTGCGACATCTGCGTGGCGGTGGACAGAAGGTCCTGCGGCTCGACCACGCGTCCGTCCGGATTATTGGGATTGACGATCACGCCAACGTCGGCGCCCGCAAGCGCGTCTAATGTTTCCACCGTCTCGACCTGCGCGCCCATTGCCCCCCAACAGGCGGCGTGCTCGGCGTAAGTGAAGCCGAGGATCGCGACGCGTCTGGCCGGGAAAACGCGCGGCAGCATCTGAATGAAGGCTTGCGCGCCGCCGCCTGGAACGACGTCGGCTCCTGCGGGCGCGCCATAGGCCTTGCGCGCGGCGCTGTCGAGCGCGGCGAAAGCGTCGTCGTCGGGTAGCCGCGTGAAAACCTCATCGGCGAGCGGCGGCAGCGGATAGGCGCGCGGATTGACGCCCGTGGAGAGGTCGATCCAGGGCCGCGGCGCGTCGGGATAGAGTCGGCCCGCGGCGTCTAGTCGCCCGCCATGCGCCACGACCGGCGACGCCCCGATTGCCGAATGCGCCGTCACCGCGCCATCTCCCACAGCGCGTCGAGATCGATATGGCGCCCGCAATGCGCCGCAAGCGCGTCGAGCGTTTCTTCGATCGATTCTTCGTATCGAAGCGACGATTGCGGCGCGTCAAGCATGCGCAGCAGCGACGCGCGCAAGGAATCATCCGCGAAGATTCCATGCGCATAGGCGCCCGCCACACGCCCATCGCGCGAGATCGCGCCGTCCGCGCGCCCATCCGCCAGTTGCAGCGCCGGCCGCGCGCAGTCGGGACCGGCAGTTGCGCCAACATGCATTTCGTAGCCGCAGAACGGCGCGTCGAAAATCGGCGCGTGGCCGCTGACCGGGCTCAGTGTTTTCTCACCCGTCAGCGTCGTTTCAACATCGAGGAGACCCAAGCCCTGCGCTTCGCCGGCGGCGCCTTCGACGCCGAGCGGATCGCGGATCACGCGGCCCAGCATCTGATAGCCGCCACAAATGCCGAAAACACGCCCGCCGCGTCGCACATGCGCGAGAATGTCGATGTCCCAGCCGTTGGCGCGCAGCGCCGCGAGATCGGCGATCGTCGCTTTCGATCCCGGCAGGATGACGAGTTGCGTTTCCGGCGGCAGCGGCTCTCCATCCTTGAGGAAGACCAGGCGCACGCCGGGCTCGGCTTTCAACGGATCGAGGTCGTCGAAATTAGCGATATGCGGCAGCAGCGGCGCGGCGATCCTCACGCCGTCGCGCGGATCGCGGCTGCTCGTACGCAGTCCGAAGGCGTCCTCTGCTGGAAGCCGCGCCGCGGCCTCAAAAAAAGGCACAAGGCCGAGCGAACGCCAGCCGGTCCGCGTTTCGACAAAGCGCAGGCCATCGTCGAACAGCGAGGCGTCGCCGCGAAACTTGTTGACGATGAACCCTTCGATCATCGCCGCGTCGTCATCGCCGAGCGCCGCCTTGCAGCCGACGAGTTGGGCGATGACGCCGCCGCGGTCGATGTCGCCGACCAGCACGACCGGAAGGTCGGCTTCTCGAGCAAAGCCCATATTGGCGATGTCGTTCTGGCGAAGATTGATTTCGGCGGCGCTGCCGGCGCCTTCGACGATGACAAGCTCGGCTTCAGCTTTCAGCCGCGCATAGCTTTCGAGCACGGGCTGCATCAGGCGCGGCTTCAAATCCTGATAGTCGCGCGCCTTCGCCTGGCCGACGACGCGTCCCTGCACGATGATTTGCGCGCCCGAGGCGCCTTGCGGTTTGAGCAGCACGGGATTCATGTCGATGCGAGGCGTAAGCCGCGCGGCGCGCGCCTGCAAGGCCTGGGCGCGGCCGATCTCGCCGCCGTCGACCGTCACCGCGGCGTTGTTCGACATGTTTTGCGGTTTGAAAGGCGCGACCCTGACGCCGCGATTGGCGAAAGCGCGGGCGAGCCCGGCGACGAGCAGCGACTTGCCGACGTCGGAGCCCGTGCCCTGGAGCATCAGCGTGCGGCTCATGACGCGAGGAAAGCCATCGCCGCGTCGATGCTATGCGTCGTCGCGGCGTCCGCGCTTGCCGGACGCGCGATCATGACAACGTCAAGCCCGAGCGTCCGCGCCGCTTCGATCTTGGCGTAGGCGAGCGCGCCGCCGCTGTTCTTGGTGACGACGATCTCGATGCGGTTGTCGCGCATCAGCGCGATCTCATCCGCGAGCGCAAAGGGACCGCGGCCGAAGATCACCTCGCAGGAGCGCGGCAGGTCATCGGAGTCGGGCGGTTCGATCACCCGCAGGAGGTAGTCGTGCTGCGGCGCGGCGCGAAAATCGGCGACGCCTTGCCGGCCGATCGCAAGAAAGACTCGGCGTGGCGCGGCGCCGAGCGCGCTTACCGCTGCGGCGTTGTCGTCGACGTTGATCCAGCGATCGCCCTGCGCAGAGACCCATGGCGGGCGCGTCAGGACGAGCAGCGGCAGTTTGGCGACGGCGCAGGCGGCGCGTGCGTTGGCGGAGATGCGCGCGGCGAAGGGATGCGTCGCGTCGATGACATGCGAAATGCGCTCTTCGATGAGATAGCGCGTCAATCCTTCGACGCCGCCAAACCCGCCCACGCGAGTCGGCAGATCATGCGCGAGCGGCGCGCTGGTGCGGCCGGCGAGCGAGATGACGCCTGCAAGACGCGGGTCGGCGGCGATGCGCGTCGCAAGCGCGCGCGCTTCGCTCGAGCCGCCGAGCACGAGCGCGCGGCGATGCTCGGTCGAAGCGGACGAAGGAAAGCGCGTCGACTCCGCACTCTTGGCGCCGTTTTCCATCAATCCATTCACGCGCGTCACACAACCCAATCGAAGTTTTCACGAATGTCATTCCCGGCGCACGCAGCGCGATCGGGAATCCAGACTCTTATCTCGATACTGGATTCCCGATCAGGCCTTTGGCCCGTCGGGAATGACAGCCCGGAAGCTCCGGCTACTGAGCTTTATATCGCCGCATCGTTCGGAGCGGGGCTCACTCGGCGGCGAGTTTCACCGCGCTTGGCTGGCGATATTCGGCCATGAGCCGCTCGCGCTCGGCGTCCGCCGCCGCGATGTGACGCGCCTTGACGTGGCCAAACCCGCGGATGTATTCGGGCACGCGCGCCAGCGCCACGGCGCTAGCATGGTTTTCCCGCGTCAGCGAAGCGGCAAATTCCTCGAGCAGCGCTTCGTAGTCCTTCAGCAACCTGCCCTCGACCACGCGATCGTGGTCGAAACGGAAGACGTCGAACCAGGTGTTGCGCAAGCTCTTCATCCGCGCCAACAGGCGCAGCACCTTGAACATCCAGGGACCGAAGGTGATCTTGCGCGAGCCGCCGAAGTCGGTCTTGCGCTGAAGGGACGGGAAGTTGGGCGCAAGATGCAGTTCGAGGCGAAGATCGCCCTCGAAAGTTTCCTTAAGCTGACGTTGGAAGGCGCCGTCCGTGTACAGCCGTCCGACTTCATAATAGTCTTTCGCCGCCATCAACTTGAAGAGATAGCGGGCGACCGCCTCGGTGAGTTCGCGCGAGCCTGGCGCGCGCGCAGCTTCGAGCCTCGCGATCTTTTCGACGCGCGCGCGATAGCGGGCGGCGTAGGCTTCGTTCTGGTAACCGACGAGAAAAGCCGCGCGACGTTCGATGATGTCGTCGAGCGTCTTCGCTTTCTCGCGATCGCCATTGGGCTGGCGCAGCGACTTAACGGTGGCGAGCACGCTGCTCAGATCATGCGCGGCGCGCCGACCCCACAAAAAGGCCGATTGATTCATCGGCACGGATTCGCCGTTCAGTTCGATGGCGCGCAGGATCGCCGCCTCCGACAGCGGGAGATAGCCCTTCTGCCACGCGTAGCCGAGGATGAAAATATTCGCGGCGATCGAGTCGCCGAGCAGCGCCTGCGCGAGCGCCGTGGTGTCGATGAAGCTCGATTCCGGCCCGCCCGCGCGGCGGATCGCCTGCTTGATCTCTTCCGACGGCAGCACGAAGTCGGGATTGCGCTCGATATCGCCGGGGAACACTTCGGCGCTGTTGACGAGCACCGCCGTCTTGCCCTGCTCGACGGCGGCGAGCACCTGTTTCGCGCCGGCGACGACGAGGTCGCAGCCGAGCAGAAGATCGGCTTCGCCCGCAGCGATGCGGATGGCGTGAACGTCCGCCGGCGTGCGGCCGATTTTCACGTGGCAATAGACCGCCCCGCCCTTCTGCGCGAGGCCGGCCATATCGATGACTCCAACGCCTTTGCCCTCGAGATGCGCGGCCATGCCGAGAATGGCGGAAACGGTGACGACGCCCGTGCCGCCAAGACCGGCGATGAGAACGCCGTAAGGCACGGCGCCGATCTCGGCGATCGCAGGCTCCGGCAACGCCGGCAGTCCGCCGTCGTCCTGCGTCGAGGGCAGCGGCGCCTTCTTCATGCGCCCGCCATGTACGGTGACGAAGCTCGGGCAGAACCCCTCGAGACAGGAAAAGTCCTTGTTGCAGGCGGACTGGTCGATGCGCCGCTTGCGGCCGAATTCAGTTTCAACCGGCTGCACCGCGACGCAGTTCGACGCCGTGCCGCAGTCGCCGCAGCCCTCGCACACGAGTTCGTTGATGATGACGCGCGAATCCGGATCATTCATCAGCCCGCGCTTGCGCAGGCGACGCTTTTCGGTCGCGCAGGTCTGATCATAGATGAGGACGGTGACGCCGTCCGTTTGCGCCAGATCGCGCTGCACCTCGTTGAGGACATTGCGATGATGGATCGTCAGGCCCGGCGGCCAGCCGATCGTCGGCGCATATTTGCCAGGCTCATCGGAGACAAGGGCGATCTTCTGCACGCCTTCGGCCGAGACCTGCCGCGCGATCGTCTCGACGGTCAGCTCGCCTTCATGCTTCTGGCCGCCGGTCATCGCGACGACGCCGTTGAAGAGAATCTTGAAGGTGATGTTGGTGTTGGTCGCGACGGCAAAGCGGATGGCGAGCGATCCCGAATGATTATAGGTGCCGTCGCCGAGATTTTGGAACATATGCTTGCGCGTCGAGAACGGCGCCTCGCCGATCCAGTTCGCGCCTTCGCCGCCCATATGGGTGTAACCCTCCGTCGAGCGGTCCATCCATTGCGCCATGTAATGGCAGCCAATGCCGGTGTAGGCGCGCGAGCCCTCAGGCACATGGGTCGACGTCGAATGCGGGCAGCCGGCGCAAAAATGCGGCACGCGAACGGTGACGTCGGTCATCGTCCGGCGGCGATCCTGCAGCTTTTCGAGCCGGCGCACGCGCGCCTCCAGCTCTTCGAGCGAATGATATTTCAACAGCCGTCGGCCGATAGCGATGGCGACGTCGTTGGAGTCGAGAGCGCCCTTGACCGGGAACAGCCATTCGCCGCGCTCGTCCTTCTTGCCGATGCAGAGCGGCTGATGCGGCGCGCCGTACAGTTCCTCGCGCAGCTGCACTTCAATGAGCGAGCGCTTCTCCTCGACGACGATGATGAGGTCGAGGCCGCGGGCGAATTCACGCAGACCCTGCGGCTCCAGCGGCCAGGGCGCGGCGATCTTGTATAGGCGCAGACCGAGATCGTTCGCCTTCACCTCGTCGAGGCCGAGATCGTCCATCGCCTGGCGCACGTCGAGATAAGACTTGCCGACGGTGATGACGCCGATTTTCGGATTGGCGCCGCCGGAGGTAATGATGCGGTTCAATCGATTGGCGCGGATGAAGGCGAGCATTGCGTCGCGCTTGCTCTCCTGCATGCGCGCTTCCTGCGAAAGGACCGGATCGCCAGGACGGATGTTGAGGCCGCCCGGCGGCATGAAGAAAGAGGGCGGGACGATCGGCCGGATGCGGTCGAGCGAACCGTCGATCGACGCCGTCGACTCGACCGTATCCTTGAGGAGCTTGAGGCCGACCCACACGCCCGCGAAGCGCGACAGGGCAAAGCCGTAAAGCCCGTAATCGAGAATTTCCTGCACGCCGGCCGGCGACAGGATCGGGATCATCACATCGACGAAATGATAATCCGACTGATGCGCGGTGGTTGAGGATTCGGCGGTGTGATCGTCGCCCATGAGGGCCAGCGCGCCGCCGTAGCGCGACGTGCCGGCGAGATTGACGTGGCGGAAGGCGTCGCCGCTGCGGTCGATGCCTGGACCTTTGCCGTACCAGAGCGAGAAGACGCCGTCATATCTGCCTTCGCCGCGCATCTCGGCCTGCTGCGCGCCCCAGATGGCGGTCGCGGCGAGATCCTCGTTGAGCCCGGGCATGTACAAGATATTGTTGGCGTCGAAGAGCGCCTTGGCCTTGTGCATCTGCGCGTCGACGCCCCCGAGCGGCGAGCCGCGGTAGCCGGTGACGAAGCCCGCAGTGTTCAATCCAGCGCGGCGGTCCGCCTCCTTCTGCATCAGGAGCATGCGCACGATCGCTTGGGTGCCGGTGATCAGAACGCGCGACCTGTCGAGATCAAATCGATCGGAGAGCGACGCCTCGGCAAAGGCGGAGCCGGTCTTTGCGTCGCCGGCGGCGATGTCCGCCATTACTGCTCTCCTGCGAGAAATCGGGGCGAAGCGCGCTTGGGACTCTTGCGCTCACACGCTAAAGCAAGGATCAACCCGTGAATGAATCCGGTTCAACGACCCAGCCGGGCGGCCTTCCGCCGCAGAGGCGCCCCACTAGCGCCGATTCTATTCCGCCACCTTATGCCACACGGAAGCGCCTTTTCAAGGACGGATCTGCTAGCATGCACAGGCTCGAAGCGGGAGCCTGCGCCGCGTTTTCGCCGCCTTCGCCGCCTAAGCGCGAGACTCGCATGAAGCTGAAAATAAACTCGATTCTCATTCTTTTGACGACGGCGCTGGGAATCGGCGCGGCTTTCGCGCACCCCCATGTCTGGGTGGCGGTGCGCAGCGAGGTCGTATTCACGCCAGACGGGAAAATCTCGGGCGTTCAACACGCTTGGGAATTCGACGAAATGTATTCGGCCTATGCCGTCCAGGGGCTCGGAAAAGACGGCAAACCGCCCACCCGGGAAGAACTTGCGCCGCTCGCCAAGACGAACGTCGAGTCGCTGGCCGAATTCGAATTTTTCACCTTCGCCAAGCAGAACAGCGCCAAGCTTGCGTTCAAAGAGCCGGAGAATGTGACGCTCGAAGCCAATGACAAGAAGATCGTCACGCTGCGCTTCTTCCTGCCGCTGCAGCAGCCGGTCGCGGCGAAAAAGCCGTTCTCCTTTCAGGTTTATGACCCGACCTATTTCGTCTCCTTCGGACTGGAAAAGAAGGATCCCGTGACGCTCGCGGGAGCGCCGGCCGGATGCTCGCTCAGTCTCGTCGAACCTGCGCCGCTCGTGGCGAATGAAAGCCAGAAACTGAGCGAAGCGTTCTTTCAGAACATGTCGCCGGGAGCCGATTTCGGCATGAAGCTGGCGACGCGCGCGATCGTGGCCTGTCCGTGAAGATTGGGCGGAGGGTGGTTTGGCTCGGCGTCGCCGCCGCGGCGCTGGCCCTGATGGCCGCCTCATCGGCTTGGGGCGCGCCGCGCCACCCGTTTGCGGTCGGCGCGCAAGAATCGACCGCGACTGCGACGGGCGTCGCCGGCCTTATCCTTGCCTGGCAAAGCAAGTTCCACGCTGAGCTACACGCCGCCGTCCGCGCGCTGAAGACCGATCCTTCCGCTTTCTTCGCGCTCGCGGCGGCGAGTTTCGCCTATGGCGCCTTTCACGCCGCCGGACCCGGCCACGGGAAGGCGGTGCTTGCATCCTACATGCTCGCCAATGAAACGGCGCTGCGCCGCGGTCTGCTGCTTGCGACGCTGGCCGCGCTGCTGCAGGGACTTGTCGCGATCGCCGTCGTCGGCGCGGCGGCGGTGTTTTTTCGCGCGACCGCGAGTCAAATGAACGGCGCGACCCGCCTGATCGAACTTGCGAGCTATGCGGCGGTCGCGGCGCTCGGCGCGCGGCTCGCCTGGGTGAAAGGCCACGCGCTCGCGGCGGCCCTCCGCATGCCTGCAATCGCCCCAACGGCGCGCGGCTTCATTTGCGAGGCCATCGACGACCCGACGCATGTGCATGACGCGACCTGCCGCCACGCGCCGGACCCTTCGACATTGGGAGGGCCAAAATTTCGCCTCGCCGACGCGGCCGCGACCGTCGTCGCCGCCGGCCTGCGCCCCTGCTCGGGGGCCATTCTGGTGCTGGTCTTCACCCTGTCGCAGGGTCTTTTCGCCGCCGGCGCCGGCGCTGTCATCGCCATGTCGGCGGGAACGGCGATTACGACGAGCGCCCTCGCCGCGACGGCTGTTTACGCCAAGAGCGCCGCGATGCGGTTTGGCGCGAAGGATTCGCGGCGCGCGGTCATCATCGCCCGCGGCGGCGAGTTCATCGCCGCAATTCTCGTTCTGGCGCTCGGCGTTTCGCTGCTCTTCGGCCTCGGGCTGGCGCCACCCGGGACGGCGTGACGCCGCTCGCGGCGACGCAACATAATGATTGCGGCGAGAATGGCCTCATGCGACGCGAGACGCGCTATCTTGAATATAAGCACATGGGCGGCGCGGACGATTCGCAATGCGAGATCGACGCCGCCTCGCGGAGGTCCAGGACGACATGACAAGCGCGGAACAACAACGAGAGGACCCCTACGTCAAGCGGCCCTGGCTCTCGTCCTACCCCGCTGGCGTCCCGGCGGACATCGACGAATCTTCCTATTCGACGCTGGTCAATATTTTCAACGCGAGCGTTGCGGAATTCGCCGAGCGGCCGGCGATGGAGAGTTTCGGCGCCACGCTCACCTTCGAGGAACTCGGCCGCGCGGCGGTCGCCGTCGCCGCCTGGCTGCAGACGCGCGGACTAAGAAAAGGCGATCGGGTCGCGATCATGTCGCCCAACGTCCTTGCCTATCCGGCGACGCTCTTTGGCGTCCTGCTCGCTGGCGGCGTCGTTGTGAACGTCAATCCGCTGTACACGCCGCATGAGCTCGAGCACCAGCTGAACGACTCCGGCGCGCGCTTCTTGTTCGTGTTCGAAAACTTCGCGCATACGGCGGCCGCCGCCTGGCCGCACATGAAAGTCGAACGTGCGGTGATCATGAAGCCCGGAGACCTGATGGGTCTGCGCGGACTGATCGTCAATTTCGTCTCGCGCTGGGTCAAACGCATGGTCCCCGCCTATCGGCTGCCCGGCTGCGTCGGCTTCGCGCATGTGTTGCAGGCGGGCGGCGAGGAGACGCTTAAGCCGCCGCCAATCGGGCCAGACGACATCGCCTTTCTGCAATATACCGGCGGCACCACCGGCGTCGCCAAGGGGGCCATGCTGCTGCATCGCAACGTCGCCGCCAATGCCGAGCAATCCTGGGCCTGGCTGAAGCCTTATCTCGGAAACAAGCCGCTGATCATGGTGACGGCGCTGCCGCTCTACCATATTTTCGGACTGACCGCGTGCCTGCTGCTTGTGGTGAAGACCGGCGGTTGCTGCCTGCTGATCGCCAATCCGCGCGACATCAAGGGCCTGATCGCGACACTGCGCAAATCGACATTCACGCTGTTCTCCGGCGTCAACACGCTTTACGCGGCGATCGCCGACCATTCCACCGCCAGCTCGGTCGACTATTCCAATCTTCTTCTGACCATCTCCGGCGGCATGTCGACTCAGGAAGTCGTGGCGAAGAAGTGGAAGGCGCTCACCGGCAAGCCGATCGTCGAAGGCTATGGACTGACGGAAACGTCGCCGATCGTCACGATCAACAAGCCGACAATCGCAGAGTTCACCGGCGGGATCGGCTACCCCGTGCCATCGACGGAAATCTCGGTGCGCTCGCCCGAGGGCGAGCCCGTCCCCCTTGGCGAGCGCGGCGAACTCTGCATCAAGGGGCCGCAGTTGATGGGCGGCTATTGGCGCCGGCCGGATGAAACCGCGAAAGCCCTGACCGCCGACGGTTTTCTCAAGACGGGCGACATCGCGGTGATGGCGCCCGACGGGCTCATCAAGATCGTCGATCGGTTGAAGGACATGATTCTCGTCTCGGGATTCAACGTCTATCCAAACGAAGTCGAATCCGTCCTCGTCGAACACCCCAAGGTGAAGGAAGCAGCTGTCATCGGCGTGCCGAATGAACATTCCGGCGAAGCGCCGATGGCGTTTGTCGTGGCGCGCGATCCGAGCCTCACACGCGAAGAGTTGCGCGCTTTCGCGCATGAGCAACTGACGAGCTACAAGGTTCCGCGTTATTACGAATTTCGCGAGAGCCTGCCCAAGAGCAACGTCGGCAAAATTTTGCGGCGCGCGCTCAAGGACGAATTTCTCGCGCGCAAGAATACCGTCGCCGATGAGGGGCGCGGCAAGAGCGTGCGCACCGAGCTCAAAGGCTAACGATCGCTTTACGTAGAGCCGCCGAAGCAATCGGCCGCCTCGCTGATCGCGTCATAGACGAGATCGAGTTCGGCCGCCTCGACGCAGTATGGCGGAAACACATAGATCGTCGGCCCGAGCGGACGCATCAAAAGTCCGCGCGCGTTGAAGAAGCGCATCAGATCGAGCGCGATCGTCGCCAGATAGCCGCCCTGCACGATATTGAGATCGAGCGCCGCGATGATTCCGAGCTGGCGGACGTTGGAGAAGCGCGCATCGGACGCAAAGCGCGCAAGCCGCGTCGCCTGCATGTCGCACAGCGCCGCGACGCGGGCGGCGGGTTCGCCCGTCGCCCAGACGTCGAGATTGGCGAGCGCCGCGGCGCAGGCGATCGGATTGGCGGTGTAGGAGCTCGAATGAAAAAAAGCGCGCGCGCGCTCCGGCGATAGATGCGCCTCGAAAATTTCGCGCTTGCACATGGTGACGGCGAGCGGCAGCGCGCCGCCGGTGAGGCCCTTGGCGTAGCAGGCGATGTCCGGAACGACGCCCGCCTGCTCGGAGGCGAAGAGCGTTCCCGTGCGGCCAAAGCCCGTCATCACCTCATCGGCGATGAACAGCACGCCGTGTTGCGCGCAGATGCGCTGCATCTCCGCAAGCGTATCGGCGCCGTAGAAGAGCATGCCGCCCGCGCCAAGAATGAGCGGCTCGACCAGCAGGGCGGCGGGTCGGTCGCGGCAGGCGCGCTCCAGCGCGTCGAGCGTCTCCTGCTCGCGCCCACGCGAGGGGAAAGGAATGCGCGAGACCTCATAGAGCAGCGGCTCGTAAGGCGCATTGAAGGGCGATCGCGCGCCGACGGACATCGTGCCGATCGTATCGCCGTGATAGCCGTGTTCGAGCGCGACGATGCGCGTGCGCGCTTCGCCGCGATTGCGCCAGAAGCCGAGCGCCATCTTGATCGCCACTTCGACGCAGGTGGAGCCGCTGTCGGAATAGAACACGTAGTCGAGTCCCGGCGGCGTCAACGCCACAAGGCGCCGCGCCAGCGCTTCCGCGGGCTCATGAGTGAAGCCGGCGAAGATGATCTGATCGAGCCGCTCGGTTTCTTCGCGGATCGCCTGCATGATGGCCGGGTGGCGGTGGCCGTGCGTGATGACCCACCAGGACGAAATGGCGTCGAGAAAGCGCGCGCCGTCCTCGGCTTCAAGCCAGGCGCCTTCGGCGCGCGCGATCTTGAAGGCGCCGGGCTGCAGCGCATGCTGCGTGAACGGCCGCCAGACCGGCGAGTCAGTGACGATGCTCATGCGCAGCTCCCGAAAGCGTCGCGCGCGATCGCGGCGCTAAACGCCGCGCCGAGCGTCTTTTTATTCAGAGGATCGAGCTTCGGCAGACGGCCGAGAATGCGCGCGCCGCCGATCGTCTCGATCGAATGTTGCGCATCGGCGTCGGCGTCGCCGACGAAAATGATTCCGGCGATTGAGATTCCGCGTCTGCGCAAGGCTTCGAGCGTGAGCAGGCTGTGATTGATCGTGCCAAGGCGCGTGCGCGCGACGAGTATGACCGGCAAGCGCCAGCGTTCGAGCACGTCGATGGTCAGCGCGCGGTCGCTGAGCGGCGTCAGCACGCCGCCGGCCGTCTCGATGATCAGAGGAGCGTCGCATGGCGGGGGATTCAGCGCGGCGGCGTCGATTTCGACGCCCTCGTCGCGCGCGGCAAGATGCGGCGAGGCCGGTCGACGCAGCCGCCAGGCTTCTGGGAAAATATGCGCGGCCGGGGCGCCCGAAAGCCGCGCGACGATCTGCGAGTCCGTCTCGCCATCGAGGCCCGACTGCACCGGCTTCCAGTAACAGGCGTTGAGTGCGCCGACGAGCGCGGCGGAGACGACCGTCTTGCCGACGTCCGTATCGGTTCCCACGATCACGAAGCGGCGGTTCATGGTTCGAGCCTCGCGAGTTCTGCGCCAAGATGCGCGATCATGCGCGCGACGTCATCTTTGCTCGTATTGAGCGTCAGCGCGATGCGCAAGCGCGCGGAGCTGTCCGGCACGGTCGGGGGACGAATGGCGCGAATGTCATAGCCATGCGCCTGCATGCGCGACGCCAGAGTCGTCGCACGGACGTCGGCGCCGACGATGATGGGCTGGATCTGGCTGCCCGAAGGTTCGATCGAGCAGAGCCTGCGCAGTTCGGCGCCGGCGAAATCGATGCGCGACATCAGCTCGGCGCGCCGATCGTCGGCTGCTTCGATGATCTTGAGCGCCGCACGCACGCAAGCGGCCATAACGGGCGAAGGCGCAGTCGCGAAAATGAACGGCCGGCAGCGATTGACCATGAAGTCGCGCATGACGCGCGGCAGACAGAGCAGACCGCCGGCGATTCCCAGCGCCTTGCCGCACGTATGCAGCGTGACGACGTTCTCCGCGCCTTCAAAACGCGCCGCAAGTCCACGCCCGCCTGGGCCATAGACGCCCGTCGCATGCGCTTCGTCGATCAGCAGAAAGGCGTCGTGCCTAGCGGCAAGCGCATAGAGATCATCGAGCGGCGCCTTGTCGCCGTCCATGCTGTAAAGGCTTTCCACGACGATCCAGATTTGCCCGGTTCCGCCCTTTCCGCGCCAGGCGCGGATCGCATCCTCGGCGGCGCCGACGTTATTATGAGGGAATTTCGCATTTGGCGCGCGCGACAGTCGCATACCCTCATGGGCGCTGGCGTGCGCGAGCGCGTCATAGAGAATGAGATCGTCACGCTGCGGCGCCGTGGAGAGCAGCGCTTCATTGGCGGTAAAGCCGCCACTGAAATAGAGCGCGCTTTCCGCGCCAAAAAAACGCGCCGCGTCCTCTTCCAGAGCTTCATGCTCCGGATGATTGCCGCGCAACAGCCGCGAACCGCCGGCGCCAACGGGAACGCCGCGCGCGAGCGCCGCCGTCACGGCCGCGGCGAGTTCCGGCGACTCGGCGAAAGCCAGATAGTCATTCGACGCGAAATCCAGTCCGGCGCGCGAAGCGAGCGAGCGCAGCCTGCCGCGCGCGGCGAGGCTCGCAAGATCTTGCGCGTAGCGCTCAAGCATGGAGGATCGATGCTCGATCAGGAGAAACGCTCCCAGGCGGCCTGACGGGAAACGCCCAGGACCTTGCCGATCGCCGTCCAGCTCACCTCGCGTTTGCGAAGCGCCGCGACTTGCGCGTGGATCAGTGAATGCAGCGCCGCCACGCTGGCCTCGCTCGCCTTGATCGAGGTCAGCAGCTGCTCGTCGGTGAGGTCGTCCCAGCTTTTGAACGGCGAAGGCGCTGCGTCAAGAATCGTGTTGCAGATTCCGACGCAATCTTCGCAAATATAGCCCCCGGCGGCGCCGCCGATGAGCCGCGCGACCTGCGTCTCCGACTTCTTGCAGAATGAGCAGCGCAGTTTACGTTTAGGCAAGGCCAGCATGCAGCTCTCGCATGTCCAGGGGCGATCGGATGTCAAGCCGATCTTGACAGCCTCCAGGACAACCGTCAAGCCGCTCTTGACAAGGGCGCACTTGAAACGAACGCCCGCAACCGCGATCTAAAGAGAAGCGTTTTCCACTGATAGGAGCCGCGATGAACGCGCAGATCGGCGCAAGCGCGCCCCCCTCCCGTATGCCCTGGCCGCCGATCCTGATGGCGATGACCTTGGCGGTCGGGCTGGCGCTCGACGCCGCGACAGGGGCTTCGCTCACCGATCGCGCCTTTTCTTCTATCACCCAGCTCGCCGGCGCAGCGATCGTCGTCCTCGCGCTGGCCAATGACGTCTGGTGCTTTCGCATCCTCTCGCGCCATCAAACAACCATCATGCCGCATCGCGCCGCGTCCTTTCTCGTGACCGAGGGGCCGTTCCGCTTTTCGCGCAATCCGATCTATATCTCGCATGTCGCCTTGATCTTTGGACTTGGTCTCTTCCTCGGCTCGCCCTTCACGCTATTGTTAACGCCAGTTCTCGCTTTTGGGCTGACGAAGCTGGCGATCACGCCCGAAGAGCGGCATCTTCTTGGGAAATTTGGCGACGATTATCGGTCCTATATGGCGCGCACGCGGCGGTGGCTTTAAACTGATGCGCGTGGGCGTTGTGAACGAGGCGGCAAGTATGAACGCTCAAACTCCTTTACCTGGCGGGGAACGCCTCGACTTCACCGTCCGAGGCATGACCTGCGCCTCCTGCGTGTCGCATGTCGAGAAGGCGCTTGCGCATACGCCGGGCGTTAACGCCGCCAGCGTCAATCTCGCGACTGAACGGGCGGAGGTTTCTCTGGCGCCGGGGGCGAGTCTCACGCAGCTGGTAAAATCGGTCTCGGACGCGGGCTACGAGGCGGTCGTCGAGACGATTGAGATCGGCGTCGGCGGCATGACCTGCGCCTCCTGCGTCTCGCATGTCGAAAAAGCGCTCAGCGCCGTTCCAGGCGTGATGGAAGCGAAAGTCAATCTCGCGACCGAACGCGCGACCGTGCGCGCGCTCGCCGGGCCCGGCCTGACAGACCGCCTGCGCCGGGCGATTTCACAGGCCGGCTACGAGCCGCGCGCGATCGAAACCGATTCCGGCGGCGCCGATCGCGAGAGGCTGCGACGTGAGGAAGAGATGCGCGCGCTGCGCTTCCGCCTCATCGTCGCCGCGACTCTGACGGCGCCGATCTTCGTGGTCGAAATGGGCGGGCATCTGATCCCCCCCGTCCATCACTGGACGATGGGCGTGATCGGCGAGGCGAGGATCCGCGAGATTTCCTTCCTGCTCGCCAGCGTCGTGCTGTTTGGACCGGGCCTGGTTTTCTTCCTCAAGGGGATTCCGTCGCTGTTGCGGCGCCAGCCCGACATGAACGCCCTCGTCGCCACGGGCACGCTCAGCGCCTATCTCTATTCCGTCGTCGCGACCTTTGCGCCCCAGGTGCTGCCGGCCGGCTCGGTGCATGTCTATTATGAAGCGGCGGTCGTCATCGTCACCCTCATCCTGTTTGGCCGCTATCTCGAGGCGCGCGCCAAGGGCCGCACGTCGGAGGCGATCCGGGCGCTGGCGCGGCTTCAGCCGAAGACCGCCCGCGTCGAGCGCGACGGCGCGACCGTCGACGTCGATATCGACGACGTGCGCGTCGGCGACATCGTGCTGGTGCGGCCGGGCGAGCGCATTCCGACCGACGGCGTGGTCACGCAGGGCGCGTCCCATGTCGATGAGTCGATGGTCACAGGCGAACCGACGCCGGTTGCAAAGAGGACGGGCGCCGCCGTCACCGGCGCGACCGTCAACGGCTCCGGCGCGTTCTCGTTTCGCGCCACCCGTGTCGGCGCCGATACGACGCTCGCCGGCATCATCCGCATGGTCGAGCAGGCGCAGGGCGCCAAGCTGCCGATTCAGGCTGTGGTTGACCGCGTCACCGCCGTCTTCGTCCCGGCTGTCTTCGCCGTCGCGGCGCTGACCTTCGTCGTCTGGATGCTGATCGGGCCGGAGCCGCGACTGACCTATGCGCTCGTCAACGCGGTCGCCGTGCTGATTATCGCCTGCCCCTGCGCCATGGGGCTGGCGACGCCGGCGGCGATCATGACCGGCACCGGCCGGGCGGCGGAGCTCGGCGTGCTGTTTCGCAAGGGCGAAGCCCTGCAGACGCTGCGCGACGTCACCCTCATCGCCTTCGACAAGACCGGCACGCTGACGTATGGCAAGCCGCGCCTGACCGATCTCGTCGCGACGCCCGGTAAGAACGAGAACGAGCTTCTGCGGCTTGCCGCGAGCGTCGAAGCGCAGTCCGAACATCCCGTGGGCGCGGCGCTGGTCGTCGCCGCCAAGGCCGCGAATCTGGCGCTTTCCCCCTGCGCCGACTTCAAATCGATCGCCGGCATGGGCGTCACGGGGATCGTCGACCGAAAGACCGTCGCCATTGGCGCAGAGCGCTTCATGGCGTCGCTCGGCCTCGACGCTTCGCCCTTCGCGCAGGACGCCCAGAGGCTCGCCGGGGAAGGCAAGACGCCGCTTTACGTCGCGGTCGACGGGAAGCTCGGCGCCATACTCTCCGTCGCCGACGATCTGAAGCCGACGAGCCGCGCCGCGATCGACGCGATCCATTCGCTCGGCGTGAAAACCGCGATGATCACGGGCGATGACGCGCGTACGGCGAAGGCCATCGCCGCGAGACTGGGAATTGACGAGGTCGTCGCCGGCGTCCTTCCCGACGGGAAAGTCGCGGCGCTCGAGCGCCTCCGCGAGACCAACAAGATCGCCTTCGTCGGCGACGGCGTCAATGACGCGCCGGCGCTCGCCGCCGCCGACGCCGGGATCGCCATCGGCACGGGAACCGACATCGCGATCGAAGCCGCTGACGTAGTGCTGATGTCGGGCGATCTCGCCAAGGTGCCGGCGGCGCTCGCAATCTCGCGCGCGACGATGCGCAACATCCAGCAGAATTTGTTCTGGGCGTTCGGCTATAACGTCGTGCTCATACCGGTCGCAGCAGGCGCGCTCTATCCCGTCAACGGCATGCTGCTCTCGCCGATGTTCGGCGCGGCGGCCATGGCGCTGTCGAGCGTTTTCGTACTGACCAATGCGTTGCGACTGCGCCGCTTCAAGGCTCCCGTCATCGCAAGCGCCGATTCCGGCGCGGAGGCGGCGCCTGTCGAAACGGAAGCGGCGGAAAAAGACAACAAGGAGGAAGCGATGACAACATTCAATGTTCAAGACATGACCTGCAATATGTGCGTGAAACATGTCACCAAGGCGGTGCAAGCCGTGGAGCCGAACGCCGACGTCAAGGTCGATCTCGCCACGGGCAAGGTCGATGTCACGCCCGCCCCCAAGGACGCCCAGGCGCTCGCCAAGGCGATCAGCGAAGCGGGCTATCCGGCGCAGGTCGCCGCGTGAGGCGGCGCGCGCTTTCCATGACGAATGCCGGCGGGAGCGCGCGATGACGCCGATGACGACGCGCTCGCTCGCCGGAAAGACGCTCTTTATCAGCGGCGCGAGCCGAGGAATCGGGCTCGCGATCGCGATGCGCGCCGCGCGCGACGGCGCGAATGTCGTCGTCGCGGCGAAGAGCGTGACCGAAAATCCGAGAATTCCTGGCACGATCTACACTGCGGCGGCAGAGATCGAAGCGGCGGGCGGTCAAGCGCTCGCCATTCCTTGCGACATTCGCTTCGAGGATCAGGTTCAAGCGGCGGTCGGTCAGGCCGTCTCATGCTTTGGCGGGATCGACATCCTCGTCAACAACGCCAGCGCCATAGATCTGCGCGGGATCGACGCGCTCGAGATGAAGCGCTTCGATCTGATGCATCAGATCAACGCGCGCGGAACCTATATGTGCTGCAAGGCGGCGCTGCCGCATCTGCGCAAATCCGCCAATCCCCACATCCTGACGCTATCGCCGCCGCTCGATCTGAACCCCAAGTGGTTTTCGCCCAACCTCGCCTACACAATGTCGAAATATGGGATGAGCCTCGTGACGCTCGGCCTCGCGAAGGATCTCGCCTCAGATGGCGTCGCCGTGAATTCGCTGTGGCCGGAGACCGCGATCGCGACGGCCGCGGTGGGCAATCTTCTGGGCGGCGACGAACTGCTCCGCCGGTCGCGAAAACCGGAGATCGTGGCGGACGCCGCGCACGCCGTTCTCGTTCGTGAAGCGAAGACCTGCACCGGCAATTTCTTCATCGACGTGAGCGTTCTGGCGGAAGAAGGCATGACCGACTTCTCGACCTACGCCGTAGATCCGAGGGTTGACGCCGTGCTCGACTTTTTCCTCGAGGCCCCGATCACCGCAAATGTGACGAAGTCGGCGTTTCACCTAGGGAAATAGCCTTACGCCAGCGCGGCTGCGCCCATTGCGATCGTATAGGCGCCGACGGCGGCGACGATCGCGCCTGAAACATAGGGGGCGCGGGACGCCAGCGCTTCCAATCCTGGCCAGCGCGACGCGGCGTGACGCATGCCGAGCGCCGCCGCCACTCCGACAAGCACGAGGGTCAGCGCCAGACCGACGCTGAAGCAGAGCACAAGCAGCGCGCCAAGTCCGATGCGCCCGACCTGCAGGCAAAGCAGCAGAACGGTGATCGACGCGGGACAGGGGATGAGTCCGCCCGTCAGGCCGAAGAGAATGATCTGTCCAGTCGTCACGCGGCGACTGGCGAAGCGCCGCTCGATATCTAACGCATGTTCGCGCTCATGCGCGTCAGCATAGACGGTGGGATCGACGTCCAGGAGTTCGCTCTCGAATTCCTCTTCCTGATGGCTATGCGGAACGCCGCCGTCATGGACGTGAACATGCTCGTGAACATGCCCGTGAACATGCGCGCCATTGTGCGAATGGTCATGAGCGGCGCTGGCGCCGGCCGGAAGCAGCCCGCCTTCGCACGCAGCCGCCGTCACGGCGCCTTTGGCGGCGATATCGCGCCAGCTTCGCCAAATCATCCAAAGCGCGACGGCGATGATCAACACGCCAGAGACAATCTGCAGATAGGGTTCGTTCGCTTCGACGTTCAGTTGCGCGCCGAGATAAAGCCCGGTCAGCGCCACGGCCCAGACGATCGCCGTATGGGAAATGGTCGCCGCGAGGCCGAGCAGCACCGCTTGCGCCACCGTGCCACGAACCGCGACGATGAAGGCAGCCATCATCGTCTTCGAGTGACCCGGTTCGAGCCCGTGCAGCGCGCCCAACGCCACTGCGCTCGGCGCGAAAATCCAGGCGTTCGCCGCGCCGGCGCGGAAGACTTCGGTGAGGTCGGACATCGTGTTCGCCGTGGGCTCCTCAGGCGCAATGCCGAGGCGATGGAAGGGGCGCAGCCTCTGAGCGGGGCTCGAATGCGCCGCCGGCTAGAGGCAGCCTCAACCCCCGTATTTTATAGTGAGCGTCGCTTGATGAAACAAGCGCCAGTAGAAACAGAGAAATAGAAGCAGCGAGGCGCCAAGGGCGCGAAGGCTGTCGTTTCGTTTCATTTGGCCGCGAATGCGCTACCTCTGTGCGCAGCCGTTTGCTACGCCGCGGCGCTTTGCTGCGCGACTGCGGCGCATCCCCGATCCGCAAGGCTTCGCGGGGCCGCCTTAAAAGAAAACCCCCGGCTTTATGGGCCGGGGGCTTTTTAGTTCAATTCGTCAGTATCGCTTAGGGCATATCGCCCGCGACGAACTTCGGAATGACCGGACCGCCGATTTCGGCCGCGAAGCGGCGACCCGTCGGCGAGAAGAACATCAAGAGGCCGCCGATCTGGCTGTCGGTGTCGTAAGCCAGGTCAGACAGACGCTCGATGTCCCAACGCGCGTCCTGCACCTTCACGGCGATTTCCTTGGTCTCGCCCGGCGCGATCGGCGTCGGGTCCGTCGACAGACCGCGGTCGGCCAACAGATAGTCCGGGAAGTCGGGCTTCGTCGTGAACACGTCAGGGTTCAGGAAGCGCAGGCCGGCCGCCGTATATTCGCCAAGGCGAAGCGGCTCGGAGGTCGTGTTCGTGACCTTGACGTTGATCGTCAGCTCACGGCCAGGAACCTTGTAGACGCCGCCGTTCAGATCGGCCGTCACGCGCTCCTTGCCGACGCCCGCCGTGCCGTCCGTAACGAGCGGCGTCAGAGGCTTCTGCAAGCCCGCCTGAAGCGGGATCGTGCGCGGGAAGGTCGAGTTCGTCACAGCGTAGCCGACGATCGTCGCCAGAATGGTCAACGCCAGGACAATCGCGCCAATCCGCTTGTCGTCGTCAGTCACCTGCTCATCAACCTTGCCGGTGGCGACACGGAGATAAGAAGCGATGACGCCCTTACGGACGAACCAGAACAGGATCCACGCCGCGCCAACCGCAAGCCACGGCAGATGCCACGCGTAAACGCGGCTGATGCCGTAGGTCTCGAGGTCGACCGTCGAGCCATCAAGCAACGTCACCGGATCGGTGAAGTCCTTCATGTCGCCCTTGATCTCGATCCACTGGCCGGGGCCGATGATCGGACCGCCGCCCTCGACGTTGACCTGCGCATGAACGTGCCAACGGCCCGCGCGACGACCGCGAAGGTTGATGGAGAAGGCGTAGTCGTTGCCAGGAACAAGCGACACCGAACGCGGCGCAAACTGATCGCCGATGAACTGCGCCGTACGAACCAGAACCGGACCGGGCTCGCCGGCGTTCAGGAACGACACGCGCGGATTGGCGACCGCCTGCGGCCAGGCGGAGAACACATGGATCTTGCCCGACAGCACCATCTCTTCATTGACGTTCACCGTCGTCTTCGACCACTGAACGTCATACCAGTTCAACGTGCGCATCCGAAGAAACGCCTGCTGAGACTTTTCGCCGTGCGCCGACGCAGGAGCAACAGCTCCCAGGGTCGCCGCCACAGCCGCCGCCGCGCCAATCGCGGCGAGCTTGACGAACTTTTTCATCGATAAACCTCCCAGGTTCCTCTTCCCGGCCGCCGCCTCGCGCGCCAACCGGTCTTGTCTCTCGCAGCGGACCTTCGCTCTTAAAAAAGCTTCCAGCCCGCCGCTCTTCTTTCTTGCAGGCCGCCGCGGCGCCCGTTCAGCGCCGCAGCACCCGACGTGGCTTAGATCGTGTCGATGATCTTGGTCGTCGAATACCAACGACCCATGAACCACCACAGGAAATACACCATCATCGAGACGAAGCCCGAGAAGAACGCCGCAACCGGCACAACGTCCTTACCGAAGGTGCGCAGCGTGCCGCGCTCGACCATGCGGATATATTCCGGCATCGAGGTGCGGACGAAGTGGAAGCCGATCAGATCCGCAAGCGTCATCAGCTGACCATGCTGCTCCGTCGCCTGGTGGAACGCCGCAATCGCCGGCCAGTTGTTCGGGTAGAACAACAGACCCCAGCCGAGCGAACCAACAATCGCCGTGATCACATAGGAGCCCGACAGAAGCAGGATCACGTCAAGCCAGATCGCCGGAACGATCAGAGCGGACGGGAACACAAGGCTGATCGGGAAGTAGGTCCAGCCCCAGAAGTTGACGTAGCGGTTGATCCACTCGCCAATCAGCAGGCCAAGAGCCGCGAACACCGCGCCGAACGGCAGACGGAAGTTCACCCACCAGAACGCCTGCGCCGCGGCGCAGAAGGTCACGCCGAGAATCGGCACGACCGTCGGCCACATACGACGATCCTTCCAGTCAACCCAGAAGTCCCAGTCGCCCGCCGTCAACATGAAGTGGACGTGGTAGCCGCCAAGAACGGCGAAGAACAGAAGAACAAGAAGCATCCAGTCGACCGTCTGAACGCAACCCGCCGCCTCGGCGACGGAGTTGAACGGACCGACCGCCCCCCCGCTTTTCGATTGTGACATCACTCTTCTCCTTGGTGTTTCTCGAACCCGTAAAGCCCGAGTTCTTTCCTTATGGCTCCGGCAGGCCTTCCCGCCGCCGGCGCCCGGACGGCGGAGCTCCCGCCGGCCGCATCGCTTAAAGCTTTTCGCCCCCGATCAACCCAGAGCCCGAAGACCCCTTCTCGACCGCAACAAGCCACCCCATTCGCCAAAGCGACAGGCAAAAGCTCTCTGGTTTTCGCGAAAAGCTCAGAGCCAGACGCCGCCCGCCTTAAAGCGGGCGGCGAAGTCTCGGATTACTCGGTCAGGAGGGCGACGCCTTCCTTGCCGATCAGGCGCTGAATGTTCATCAGCAGCTGAAGCACGACGCCGAACACGCCGAGCGCCATCCAGCCGAAGAACACGAAGCCCCAATGCAGCGGCGCAACGAACAGTTCTTCCATGAACCAGAACGTGTGGCCCCACTCATTCAGGCCGACGTTCGGGATGATCATGAACGGGCCAATCGCCACGATCAGATAGGCAACCGAATAGCCCTTGGAGAAATACGGAAGACGCGTCTTCGCATAGAAGAAGCCGCCCACCGCGATCACCGAGTAAATCGGGTAGCTCATGTAGAACTCGATGATGTGCGACGGCGTGAAGTCCGTGTCGCGAATCACCGTCATGTGCCAGGTGCCGTCCTGCTCCGTGAAGAACGACGCGCCCCAGTAAATGGCCGCGGCGTAAACAACGAGCCATTGCACTTCGACAACCAGGCGGCGCATCTCTTCGCGCGGCGCCAGGTTCGAGAAGTCGCGCGTGCGCGTCTTCCAAAGAAAGCCCGCAAGGCCAATGCCGGAGATCAGCTCAAGCGGAATCTCGGTCCAAAGGATCGACATCCAATATGTCTGAAACTCCGGAGCGAACGAATCAAGGCCGGCGCGCCAGCCAAAAACCTGCTCGTAAATCCGGACGACCAGATAGAACCCGTTCAGAACGGCCAAGCCGATCCACATGCCCTTCAGGTCTACTACAGCTTCCGTGCCAGCAGCAGCGCGGGCTGCTGTGTCAGTCGTTGAGCTCATACCCTTCTCCTCCAATGTGCTCCCAGGGAATTGCGCGTGACCGGTATCGCTCCGCCTCCCACAACGGAGCCGCTTCGTCCTCGTTTCGTAAAGCAAAGCGAAAGCGCGTCTTCTTCTAAAAACACGCAAAACCGCCCTTGTCTGCCGCAGCCTTCCCGAAAACCCCGGAGCCCCCCGCCCAAAGGCGAGCAAATCCCCAAAATCCCCAGAACCCGGCTGCTTGTTGTTATCGGACGAAAACCGACGTCGCCGCCTAAGCCAAAATCCCCAACCCGCCCCTTGAAAGAGCAGACCGTAGACCCAGCTCAGCGTGCCGCAACATTCCAATAACCCCCGATAATCACAATACCCGTTAGTATAGAGCAAAACAATCTATCGAATAGCCAATACAACCCTAGTGGATGGTAAAATACCTACCCTAGCGAGGCTCCAAGCGTAATCATAGCGCGGCGCACAATTCTTCACAGCCTATTGTAATATATTATTATTTACGATCACAAAATTTACTGCCGACGCCCGAGCGGCAGTGAATGCTGCGCCGCGAAGATAGGCAACCATCCGGGGTGGGCCGCTATTCGTCCGACCACAGACGCACGCCGCTCGCGTCAGCGCCGGCCAGCGCCGCGCGCATGGTGACGCCGTCCAGTTCAAGTTCAGGGGCAATTTCGGCAAGCGGCGCGAGAACGAAACCGCGGCGAAAAAGCTCCTTATGCGGCAAGGTCAGCTCCGGATCGTCGATCGCGTGGTCGCCGAGGAACAGAATATCGACGTCAATCAGCCGCGGCCCCCAACGCCGCGTCGGCGCGCGGCCCATATCCGCCTCGATCTTCTTGACCGCGGCGAGCAGCTCATAGGGCGCGAGCGTGGTGTCGCCGATGGCGCAGGCGTTGGCGAAATCCCCCTGGTCGAGATCGCCCCAGGGCGGCGTGCGGTAGAGTCGCGAGATCCGATCGAGCCGCGCCAGCCCGCGCGCCTCGATCAGCCGCAGCGCCTCACGAATATTGGCCGGCTTGTCGCCGAGATTGCTGCCAAGCCCAAATCCGACCCGCATCGTCAACCTCCCGCGCGCGCAGCGAGAATGCGCATGACTTCGAACGCCGCGCGATGCTCCGCGGCGTCATGCACGCGAAACACCTGCGCGCCGTCGCGCGCGGCGAAAAGATTGGCCGCCAGCGTGCCGACAAGCCGTCCCTCGAGGACGCCGTCGCCCAGGCCCTTAAAAATCGATTTGCGGGAGACGCCGATGAGCAGCGGAAAGCCGAGCGCCAACAGCTCCGGCGTCGCGCGCAGCGCCTCATAGTTCTGCTCGCGGCTCTTGCCGAAGCCAACCCCCGGATCGAGCAGAATATGCCGCTCCGGCACGCCGGCGCGCCGGGCGATCTCGAGCGAGCGGGCGAAGAAGCGCTTCATGTCGGCGACGATGTCGATCTGTGACTCCGTCGTCTCGCGGTTATGCATGATCACGACGGCGGCGCCGGCTTGCGCGATCGTTGGCGCCATCAAAGGATCGCGCTGCAGGCCCCAGATATCATTCACGAGACAGACGCCGAGCGAGAGCGCGCGCCGCGCCGTCTCGGCTTTGTAGGTGTCGATCGACACCGGCGCGCCCGCCTGCGCCACCAGCGCGGCGAGCAGCGGCTCGAGCCGCGCCCACTCCTCTTCCGCGGTGAGCGGCGTGTGGCCAGGGCGCGTCGACTCGGCGCCGACGTCGACGATGTCGGCGCCATTGCTGACGAGCGCCTGCGCCAGCGCCAGCGCGGCGTCACGCGTCGCGAACAGCCCGCCGTCCGAGAAGGAATCGGGCGTGACGTTGACGATCCCCATGATGACGGGGCGCGTTCCGATCAGCGAAAGAAAGCGATCGCGCGCTGTCGCGATCGCCTGAACGTCGAAAGCCAAGCGCGCGTTCCGTCAGTCGTCGTATTTCACATAGGCGAAGCGCTGGTCGCTCTCGGGCGTGCCTTCGAGCGCGCCGCCGGCCTTGCCCGGGCGCCAGGAGACGACCTCCTCGATCTTCTTGGCGAGTTCGAAATCCTTGTCGGTGATTCCCTTGGCCGTATGGGTCTGAAGCTTCACCTCGACCCATGCGTAGGACGCGGCGATGTCGGGGTGGTGCCAGGCGGCCTCAGCGAGATGGCCGACCGTATTGACGACCATCAGCGTGCCCTTCCAGCCATGCGTCTTGAACTTGCGCCTGATCCATCCGTTTTCGTAGCGCCAGTGCGGCAGTTCGCTCTTCAGCCGCGCGGCGATCTCGTCTTCGGAATATGCGCGCTCTTCCTTCGCCATCTCAGGCTCCCCTCTTGCGCTCTGCGCCGCAACATTCTTTCGCTGAGACGCGTTATAGCCTAAACCGACCCGAAGTCTTCAGTTGCACCAAAGAGGCGGCATGCCGGCAAAGGTGAGCGTCGCGGCCAGCGCCCGGCTGCATCTGGGTTTTCTCGACATGAACGGCGGCCTTGGGCGCAAGTTCGGGGGCGTCGGCCTTGCGCTCGACGCGCCGGCGACCCGGCTGACCCTGACCCGCGCCGACAAAAATCGCGTCGAGGGCCCCGAGGCCACGCGCGCCGCCGCGCTGCTGGCGCGCGCACAGGAGGCGCTTGGCCTGACGCAGCGCCACAGGCTGACGCTGGAGGAAGCGATTCCCGCCCATGCGGGCCTGGGCTCCGGCACCCAGCTGGCGCTCGCGGTGAGCGCGGCGCTGCGCCGTCTCGAGGACCTGCCGAACGACCCGGCCGCCGACGCGGCGCTGATGGCGCGCGGCGCGCGCTCCGGGCTCGGCGCTGGCCTCTTTCAGCTCGGCGGCGTCGTCGTCGACGGCGGACGCGGCCCGCAGACGACGACGCCGCCCGTCGTCGCGCGCGCCGAATTTCCCGATGCGTGGCGCGTGCTGCTGGTCTGCGATCCCGGCGATGTCGGCCTGCATGGCGCGGACGAGCGCGACGCCTTCGCCGAACTGCCGCCGTTCGGCGCCGAAACAAGCGGCGAAGTCTGCCGGCTGGTGCTGATGCAGATCCTGCCGGCGCTCGCCGAAAAGGAGCTTGCGCCCTTCGGCGCCGCAGTGACCCGCATTCAGGAGATCGTCGGCGATCATTTCGCCCCGGCGCAGGGCGGACGCCGCTTCACCAGCGGCAAGGTCGAGGCGATCGTCGCGCGGCTGCTCGCCGACGGCGCGACCGGCGGCGGCCAGACGTCCTGGGGTCCGACCGGCTTCGCCTTTGTCGAGAGCGACGCGGCGGCGCGCCGCCTGCTCGGGCGCCACGGCGCGCAGGCGCGCGAAGACGGGCTCGACATTTCGATCCACCGGGGCCTCAACCGCGGCGCGAAAATCGACGCGGTCTACGCGCAGATCGCCTAACCGCGCATCGAAAACGTGCTGCTCAGACCTACTCGCGCCGCATTTTTGTGGCCTGCTTAAAAGATGATGTTCGCGCGTCTCGCCCTCGTTCTGACATTCAGCCTCGCCGCCGGCGCCGCGCTCGCGCAGGAGGCGCCGTCGAGCGGCGGCGCCTTCATCGGGCGGATCTTCGACGCGACCGGGCTGCGCACCCCGCCGCCGCCGGCGCAGGATTTCGTGCGCGACTCGCGGTCCGAGCAGTTGCAGTATCGCGCCTTCGACCCGACGCCGGCCAAAGACCCCAAGCGCAAGTCGGCGGCCGATCTGCGCGCCATGGGCGCGGGGCTCGAAGCGGCGGCGGCCGAGAACCGGCGCCGGGCGGGCCGCGTCGCCGCGCCCGACGCGCCGGCGAAACCGGCCCGCTAAGCGCGGTCTGCAGCAGCGCTCTACGTGATCGCGCTACCCGCCGCCGGAACGGACTCGGCAAGCTCGATGTATACGCGTCGCCACGGCTGATCGTCGATGAGCCGCCAGCGATGTCCCGTTCCGGTCGTATCGGCGGCGAGCAGAATATCCCCTGGGCGCAATATAAAGGTCTCGCCGTCGCGCGTGATGAACTCCAGCGTGCCGGTGAGCGTAATGACGAATTGCGCGCACGGCGCGGTGTGCCAGTCGAGCGCGGAGCCCGCCGCGGTCTCCTCGAAGCGCGCCAATTTGGCGTGACGCGCGACGCCGAGCTCAATTTCCGTATGTTCCACATGCGAGCGGCCGTCAGCCCCCGTGAAGAGCCGGATGCAGCCGATTACGCTTCGAGCCATTTCTTCACCAATCGCGCAAGAGCGCCGCGCTCCTGCAGTTGCGCCTGCGCGCCGTTCACCGCCGCGCGCAACGCTTCGTCGCCAAGGCGAACGGCGACGCCGAGCGCTTCCTCGGTGATCCGCTCCTGCACCACCCGGAGCCGGGGCCGGTGTCTGATCATCCAGCGCATGACGGGCGCAAGCTTCATCACGCCGCCGATTTTTCCAGCGGCAAGATCGTCCAGCATCACGCCGATGTCGTGATAGGCGTAGGTCCGCACGTCGGCGATCCGCCCTTCATCTTTGAGACGATGCGCCACCGGCTCCGATGTGTTGCCCTGCTGCACCCCGAGGGTCATCCCGCGCAGATCGTCGATCGAGCGCACATGCGGCGTCGCCTCGATATTGCAGACCAGGCTTTGTCCGGAGCGGATGTAGGGCGCGCAGAACGACGCCAGCCGCTCGCGCCCGGGCGTGATCGTCGCGCCCGATGCGACGCAGTCGCAAGTTCCCTTGGTCAGACCCGCGAAGACGCCGTTGAAATCCGCGCCGTCATAGGGAACAAGCCGCCAGGCGAGACCGAGCTCTGCGGCGATCGCCTGCATCAGCTCGACGTCAAAACCGCGCGCTTCGTCGCCGTCCATGAATTCAAACGGCGGATCGGGCAAGGCGGAGCCGACGGAGAGGACGCCGGGTAGGATTGTGCTGACGCCCATGGAATGACCTGCCCGAACGGCTCATGTCACGGGTAACAAACGCCTCCGCGGCGCACAAGCCGTCGCCGGCGGGGCCGCGACGCCCAAGGGGGCGCGACGCCCCAGGGGAAATGCGCGGCAAGAGCTTTGCTTGTCGTCGCAAGACTTGTGATGATGGGCCCCATGGCTTCGAAATCTGCTCCCCCGTCGTTCGACTACGGACAAACCGACCCTGGCCTTTCCGTGCTGCGCATGGCGGCGCTGCTCGCCGAGGCGGAGGACGGTCCGGACGAGGAAACGCTCGATCTGTTGTTCGAACAGGTCGAGGCCGGCCATCTCGTCGACGCCGACCCCGCGCAGATGTGGCCGGAGCTGGTTCGCGGGTTGATGAGCCCGGCGCCGTCGAAAATGATCGGGACCCTGCGCGACTGCGGCGCTCTCTTCGAGATCCTCCCCGAGGTCGCGGCGCTGTTTGGCGTGCCGCAGATTTCCGATGGCGAGGACGAGGTCGATCTCGGCGAACATCTGATGACGTCGCTCGATACGGCGGCAAAACGCGGCGCGTCCTTGCCCACGCGCTTCGCGCTGCTGGTGATGAATGTCGGCAAGTCGGATTCGCCGCGCGAACATCTTCCCGTGCATTACCGACATGTCGAGCGCGGGCGCCCGCGCATCGAAGACATCTGCGCGCGCTTTCGCGCCCCGGCGGAATGCAAGGCGCTCGCGCTGCTGGCGCTCGCCGAATGCGAACGCGTGCATCGCGTCTCGAAAATGCGCGCCGGCCCCGTCGCCTTGATGCTCGAACGCTTGGGGGCGTTCGACGGGCCGGAGCGCTTTCAGGAAATGATGATCGTCTGCGCCAGCGATTTTTGCGCCCATGAAGGGCGCGAGGGCCAGCCTTACCCCAAGGCGGCCCTGCTGGAGATCGCGCTCAAGGCCTGCGCCGACATTGCGGAGAACGACCTGGAAGCGCGCCAGAGCGCCCGCGCCGAAGCGATCGCACGGGCGTTTCGCTCGGAGCGCTGGTCGAACGAGGTGGCGTAGGGGTGCCTTAGAGTAAACGTCTGCATTGCGCCAATAGCAGACGTTGGCTCCGACGCCGAAACCGGCCCCTCAGCGCCTGACGGGGCAGAAGCCGAACTCGTAGACCTGTGACTTCCCCGCGCAGACCTCCACATCGTCGAAACAAGTGACGGAACCTGCGATCACTTCACAGGGGACCCCTCCGTTCAATCGCCGCAGAAGCTCTGAAATGACCAGCGCAGCGGCAATCAGTCCCACGAACGGAACTCCGACAGTTCGCGTGGCGAGCTGAGCGAGACCGCAAGCGTCAGCACCCTTTTCCTTGAGGTTCGCGTAGGCCGGCATGTGCGACACATCCGGGCCTTCCGCTGAAAGCGTCGTGGGCCAAAGCTCGGTCGCGCGTCGCGGGCCTGGAAAGGTGTGCATCGCGAAATTGCGGAAGCTCTGCGGGCCGGCGCCCAGCCCGGACTCGATGATGAGATCGAACCCGGCCTCCTCCAGCGCCGCACGCGCAGCGGCGTTATCCACCCCGCACAGCGCCACTGCCGGCTCGTCAGCCTGTCGCCGCGTCCCGCCGCCAAACCGACGCTCTTCAAGATAGGTCTTGAAGCCGCGCGCCTCCAACCATTCTGCGGCCCAGCGAGTCTTCATCCGGCCGAGCCTATCGAGGCTCGTCAGGACGGATGTGCTGTCGTTGGAAAGCGCCAGACGGTCGAAGTCCTGGAGCACCAGTTCGAGCCCGCCGGCCGAATAGGGCAGGCATGCTAGAAGCCAGGAATAGGCTTGGCCGAGATTGCCTAGGCCGATCAGCCAAAGTCGTGAAGGTAGAAACGCTAGGGTCGGCTCCGTCTCATCGGCCTCAGTCCAGTCGGAACCTGGACGCCAAAGTGAGAGGCCTGATGCGCGTTTCCCAGCCAGCGGGTGATCGCACGCGTGGAGTGCGAACACCTCGGCGGCGCAGATCGATGCGGCCAAGGCCGGTGCAAGCGGCATGGCCTCGTCATCGCTCATCGCCCAGCCGTCGCGGCTCGGCACTGCGCCCGCCCGCCAGCCTTGCCAGGTCACACGCCACGCGCGCGCATTTACCGTCTGCATCTCGACCGAACCGATGGCCGCCACGGGCCAATCGGATCGAGCCTCCGGCACAGCACGTCCGCCAAGCTTGGAAACTTCAGCATCAAGGCTGACTTCCAGTGCGAGCGGGGTAAGGACCGGCGCATCGCCCAGGCCGACGATCTCGACGCCGGCCAGGAACGTCCGCCGCGCGAGGTTCACCAGGGTGAGCAAGGCAATCTGTGCGGCCGGGCTTGTCCGGATTTCCGGCCCGCAAGCGATGGTGAGGCCGAAGGATTTCAGGAGATCCATGGCCTCCTCGGTCGTCTGTGCGCGACCGCTGTCCATGAAGTATTTCGCCGTGCGATGCAGCGACGTGTGAAGCGGTTCGGTCATGTCAGCTCCATAGGCCGGTGTAGAAGAAGCCACGGCGCACGCGTGGCGACCGGTCGTGCCATTGATGGTCGCCCCGGTATTCGTAGATGCCGATCTCATCCCAGTGGATGGGCGCGACCGCGAAGTCCGGCAGGATCACGCCGAGGTGGCCAGCGCGTGCCACCATGGGGTTGGTGCGGTCGACTTCACTCTGGATCGCCCGGCCGCCGTGCGTATGCACATCCGCTACGACGGTGAGCTTACGCTCCCGACATAACGACCAGAGCTTGGCGAATGCGGGCGCGTGCAGAACGCAGACGCCCGTCGAATAGGCCTGCGGATCAAGGTCGTCATAGAAAACAACGTCCGTGATCTCCCGCCGCTCGCCCTTGGCGTCGCCGAGAAGAAACGCACCTGCTTCGTGGACACGCTCCCCCCGGCGGTCGAGTTCGTGGGTCACCGCATCCCACAGCCGCCAGGGGCAGCTCACGCGGTGATCAGGCGCTACGAACGCCCGAATAGTCGCCTTGATGGAAAAGATCATAGAGCTGCTCCAGGTAACAGATGATCCCGCGGCGCGGCTGCCAGAGCCGGCTGGGGTGTTCGTTGCGCCAGTTGTCATGGCCTTCGATGGAAAAGCGGTCGCAGGGCAAATACAGGCACTGGCCACCTTTCCAGTCTGGCCGGAAAATGGACGGAAGGATCGTTTTGCCCGTCGGCCATTGGCCGAACGGCAAGGGCCGATTGGCCTGGATGTCCCAGGGCTGGGCCGTTGCCGGGCTCTGGCGATAGCCGGAACACTCGAAGCGGAACCCATACTCGTCGGGCGCGCCAGGCCGCGCGTCCGCGCTGACGGCGATGATCGCATGCGGCCAGGTGGTGGACACATGCCTCCAGCGGCCCTCTATCTCGCCACACCGGAACTCCGGTGTGGCGAGGTCTTGTTCGAGGAGCTGCCGGTCCGGGGAGACTGCGATGTTCATCTAGCCCTCGACGCGCTTCTCGGGGACGAGGTCGAAGCACACCGAACAGACCGGGCCCTTGGTCAGCTCGTGTAGGGGCGTGTCCGTCGCCGGCCGGTCCGTCGAGCTGCACAGTTGGAGCACGTGCTCGGCGGCGTCGTGGTGGTTGAGCTTGAACTTCTCGACCGCCCAGGCCTTGACCTTCTTGACCCGCGCCCCGGGGGCGAAGGTGTGCTCTTCGGTCTTCTCCAGATAGTGCGCCGTGACCTTGATCTTGCGGCACTTGCTGACGTGGATACGGCAGCCGCGCTTGATGGGTGGCAGGGGCTCGTGGTGCTTGTGCACCAGCGGCTCTTCCTCCTCGTCGATGAAGATGAAGGTGTCCTGGTCGAGTTCGACCCCGAGTGCGGCGATCACGCCGTGCAGGTGCTCGTGGGTCGCGTCCTGCGGCAGTTCGGCGTCGATGAGGCCGTCCCGCTCGTGGACCTGAATGAAAACGATGGTGGTCATAGTCGATCCTTTCCGGTGCCAGAATGGCGTCCTGGGAAAGGAGCGAAGTCAGCGGGGAAAAACCGGAAGCCGGGCGTTCGCGCGGTTCACGCGTCGCAGATGAAGTAACACTGACAGTTCGGACATTGTCGTGGTTCACGCTCAACAGGGAACTCGCCGCGCTCGATGGCGCTGATCGCATCCGCATATTCCCGAAGCAGTTTTTCGTCGTTCTTGGCGACCATCGGAATCGCTTCGTCCGTGGCCGGATAATAAGCTTCCACGGAAACCGAACGGCCGGGATAGCGCGAAGAAGCGCCCCGCCTGATCAATGCGTACACGCGGTTATCCGACTCCGACTTCGTCTTGCGGCCCGTGCGAACACGCTGGACGCGAATGCGGCCGTCCGGCGCAATGACAACCCGGTCCGGTGTATAGGTGATTGTCCTACCGCCTAACTGCACCGACCACGGCTCTCTGTCATAAGTCCCGGTCTCGGAAGCGATGAGCCGGGCGATTGACACAACCATCGTTTCGGCCGCCGCGCGGTAGTAACCTTCGAACCCGTGGCCCCCCGGGCCATGCACTTCCCATTGCCGGGCAAGTTCCTGCATTGCCTTGTCCGCGCTGGCCGGCTGCCCATCCTGCGCTTGTTGTTCAAGCCATCCCATCGTGCGGTGGACACAGCGATGGAACCGCAAATAAGCGGATGAATCGCGTCCGCCGCGCAGCCCATCCAGTATCTCATAGCGATAGCGCGCCGGGCATCTCAGATAGACATCAAGTTCGTGCTCGTCATAGCCGTCCCTTGGAGCAAGCGGCGTCCAGGTGCGCGCAGCCTTGAGTGTGGGCGCCGGACCGCTGAAGCGCTTCACCTGAAGATGGCGGGACACGGTGTCGAGGAACTTCGACGCGCTGGCGTTGACCTGGGTGTAGCGCTCAGCCCTGGTCAGACAGAGGTGGTCACGTGCACGCGAGAGGCCGACAAAGAACAGGCACTCCTCTTCCGCGTCATGATCGTCCTTTTGCATCGTGAGCTTGCCGAGCGTTGCCGGCGGCGGGCATCGCACCCATTGGCGATTGGTCGGCATGTAGCGCGTGGCAAGCGCCGGCAGGTGCACGCCTCGGAACTCCAAGCCTTTGCTGCCGTGGATCGTCATTACCCGTACCGCATCGAAATCCCCCGCCTCGGAGACGACAGCCCGATAGCGGCTGTCCTGGTTTAGCGCTTCGATCCGGCGGATGCGCTCGAGGAAGGCTTTGCGGTCCGGGTCTCGCAGATCAGTGTGCCCCTCAACATCGTGCTGCTCGCTGCAAACTTTGAGGAGCTGATAGATCGCAATCAGCTTCTGTTGCGCCCGGGCGTCATTGGCTTCGAGCAACGGGCGAAGGTAGTTGCTGCGTTCGAACAACCAGGTCGTCAGCAACGCCCATGCCGACGTCGCAGGCCCCATGCCCGCGAGATGTTTGGACAGCTTTCCAAGTCCAGCTCGGCCCGGATCGCTCAACCCCTCGATTTCGTTCAGTCGGCCAAGCGCTTCGAAGACGGTGAGGCCCTGCTCCTGAGACCAGCGAATGACGGCGAGCGCGTCGCTCTTGGTCGCATAATATTCCGGAAGCTGCGCGACCCGCACGAGTCCGATACCGCCAAATTCCGCATCGATGGCGACAAGGGAGAGAAGATCCCGGACATCGTCGCGTTCGAACAGGTCCCCGAGATAAAGCAGCGGCACTCCCAACTGCTCCAGCACATCGGTGATGCGCGAGAGCGTTAGGTGACTCCGCGCAAGGATAGCCTGATCGCGGTAGGCGATGCCGTTTGCGCGAAGGGCCTCGATCTGGTCTCGGATCGCTGCCGCCTCTTCCGCGACCGTCCCCGCTACGGTGAGCGAGACCTCTCCGACTTCGCCTCGGAAAGCCCCCCAGTTCGCGGCTGCGCCAGGATCGGCCGCCATATGCCGCGAGAACTCCGAAAACGCGCGCACCACCGGACCGCCCGAACGGTAGTTACTGGTGAGCGACAGCTTGGAGCCGCTGAAATCGGTCTGGAAGCGCTCAACATTCGTGGGCGACGCCCCGCGAAATCGATAGATGGACTGGCGTTGATCGCCCACCACCCACACGTCCTGACAACCGCCGGCAAGCAGTTGCAGAAGTCGGGCGCTCGCGAAGTTCACGTCCTGATATTCGTCCACCAAGATGTGTTGGAACCGCTGCTGGTACTCCGTGCGGATGTCCTCGTGCTCCGCTATCAACTGTGCCGGCAGCATGACGAGATCGCCAAAATCGACGGCGTCCGCCTCGCGCAACGCGTCCCAGTAGACCTTGTAGATTTCTCCGACTTCGACCGCCTTCTCGGCAGCGTCGAACTCGTCAGGCCCCGCCTGAGCAAGCTTGGCGATTGCCTCGGCCAGATATTCCTCGGGTGTGATCAGCTCATCTTTGCAGCGAGAGATCGCCTGCAGGACGTAGACGAGTTCATAAGCGGGTTCGAACAGGTTCTGGTAGTGGCGCAGCGGTAGGCGCGCGAGGTTGGCTTCCAAAAGCGCAAGCTGAGCAGTCTGATCGAGGTTTTTGACGTCCAACGTCCGCCCTAATCGCCCCGGCCACTTCGTGACCATCTCCAGCCCGAAAGCATGAAAGGTTCCGACCCACATCTCGATTGCCGCATCTTGATGGGAGTCCGACAGTCGCTCCCGCATCTCTTCCGCTGCTTTGTTCGAGAATGTCAGCGCAAGGATCGACCCTGAGAGTGCTCCTTGACCAAGAACATGACCGATGCGGTGAACAAGTGTGCGCGTCTTGCCCGTTCCAGGGCCTGCATCCACCAATAGAGGACCGCCACTCCACGTCGCCGCCTGGCGCTGGCTTTCGTCCAGTTCGACGACCGGCACAGGCGCTTGAGCGTCCGGTTCGCGAAGCGGCGGCAGCAACAGGGCGCGGATTGCCTGATTGAGCACCAGACCGAAGGGGAGGCCCAACTCCTCCGCAATCTCCGATGGCCGTCGCCCGGTTTCGACTAGCTCGGCGCGCAGCCAATCGGCGGGACATAGAAACTCACCCGCGAAGATGTCAGCTTGAACTTCCTTGCGTTCGCGCGGTGAGTAGCCCTCCACAACACCTGCGCCACTGTCGATGGGGTCTCCGCCGAGCTGGGCCTGAATATTCTGAACTTCGTTGCTCGGATCATGATGGAGTTCTGAGTGGCCGATCTCATGAGCGATCACCACCACTTCATCTTGAGGGTCCTGACCGGTGACGACGTAGACGAGACCATCCGCGCGCTCGAAGGAACCGCGCACGCCAACGCCGAAGACCTCACCCGGCTGGCAATAACGCAGCTCCCAGTCGCCATTCGTCAACGCGGCATCGACGAGCGCACGACCTCGGCGATCGCCTTCGGCGGTCGCCAGGGCCTTCACATGGCAGTTCCGGGCTTTCAGCCGGATGTCGCGCCAGGCGTCCATACCTAGTCCTCTTCAAGCCAGTAGGACTTCCGCTCCGCGGACATGTTGCTTCGTCGAATGCTTTCCTCATAGCTGCACTGGACGACAGTAGGCTGCTGCGCAGCGCTCGCGTGCCCCATGGAAGGATGGGCCTGCGAATAGGCCAGTGCCTGTTCGAACTGAGCTTGGGTAGCCTGAAGCTTGTCGAGCAGCGCCCTAACCAATCTTGGCCCGATAGGCGGACGCATGCGACCACGAAAAAGGTCCGAAAGGACATCGCGGCCGACATCGATGGCGCGGCCGAGCTGTCGCGTATCCAACCCCACGTTGGAAAGGAGTTGGTCGAACGTCGTTTCCTGCGCAGCCTGAGCGTCTGTCCGCTCGGCCGTCTGAGCATTGTAGATCGCGTTGAGCGTTCGGCTGCGGGCACGGTTCATCATCAGCTCATCGACTGCTTCGTCCTCCGCTTCATCGTTCGCGGTCCAGTCACGCATGATCCCAGCATGCGCACGGATGTCGTCAGCGAACTCGGGATAGCGCTGGGTCCAGTCGATAATCTGATCCACCGTCGGGGTGGCGCACTCCCGATGGAATGCGAACAGGACCTCGTCCCGCCTCGTGGCTTTGGTTTGGTCCGTCATGGCTTAACTCCAAGAATGGTTTTGATCTCTTCCTCTGTCTCCTTGACCCAGGTCTCGGCGGTCTTCGCGCTCACGCCGAGCGCCGAAGCGATGGACTCGACCTTGGTGGAGTTGCGCGGCACGCCATCCATATGAAGACGGAAGGCGAGACGCTTGCGCGGATCAGCGATCCGCTTCAGCACGCCTTCAACGTAGGCGCGCTCCTCTTCCGGCGACGACAACTCCTTATGGCCGTCTGTCGCTGGCATTTCTTCCTCCGAATACGCGTAACGGTCGAAGTGAAGCTCCTCGCGCCTGATCGCGTCGGCGGCGCGAAACCTCACTGTCGCGACGAAGGCGGTACGCATCGCCGTGCCGTCGGCGGACCTGGGCAGAAGAACCGCGTCGATCAGTTCGCCATGCGCCTCCTCGATCATGTCCCACCCCTCATTGCGGTGGTTCCGGCCGATGTGCTTGCGCAGGATGCGCATGATGCGGTCAGAGATCTCGTTCATGAGAGGGTTGATGAGGCGCCGGTCGAAGGACGGCCCTAGTTTCTGAGCGGCCGCCACAAGCCGATGGCCCGGAATTCTCGAAAGCGCTTGGCTTTCGATTACCTGTCGCCAGGCGGCAATATCGCCGAGGTCCGGTCCCTCTTCCTTTTTGTCCATATTCTTTCCTTAACAGCCTAGCCGACGCGGTTCAGACGTGGAGCGAAAGCGGCCCAAGAAAACCGGAAGCGCTCCGCGAAATATTTCCGCCGTCAGATAGTCACGCTCAAGTTAGCGGCGAACAATCCATGAACAAAGGGGCGCTGCGATGGCTTTTAGCTAGCCTCAGGTACTTCGCGTCTCGCGCAGGATCTCAACCATTCGGGCCATGACGCGGATGTTCCGAACGTCGCCTAGGGGTCTTGGCTGTGTGAAAACTCCGTGGTGCGCGTACAGCAGAAAAACAGCGACGAAATTTCGAGGCCTCAGGCCGATCAGATCGAGGAAAATCGTATGAGATGAGGCTCAGGGAGGCCACTTTCGATCGAATTCAAATTGGGCATCGAGTTTTCACACAGCCAGGGTCAGGAGCCGCCATCCGCGACGTCTGCTTCGCGCCAGAAGCGGTCGTTCGAAACAGACGGGGATAATTTATGCGCGGTCGCGAACAACTATTCATTTGCGGGACAGAGGCGCGCATATCCTGGAGTCGACTGTGGCATTTGGCACGGCTGAGAACAGTGTGGCCACCAGCGGCAGGCGCGCCACCGGCTGATCATCTTCACATTTGTCGGATCGTTGAAAAGTCGAAGTCCTCGTTCGGCGGATTTTCCCCGACTCGAATTGTCGTATCGCCCGTGAAGCGATATGGCGGAACCGGTAAATTATAGGGAGCGGGAACGTCACGAAATACGCGCCCCGCAAGATCGTATTTTGAACCATGGCATGCGCAAAAATATCCGCCCAACCAGTTTGGGGCCGGGTCGGAAGCGCTAGGAAGCGGATCAAATTGCGGGATGCATCCCAAATGCGTGCATATCCCCACAAATACTCCGATTTCCGGCGTCAACGAGCGGTGCCAGTTTTTGGCGTAGGGAGGTTGCTGAAGATATTTCGAATCCGGATCAGCTAGCTCAATCAACAATTGGCGACTTTGAAGAACCTGCAGATTTTCCTCAGTTCGAAACACCACAAAGATCGGTTTTTTTCGCCATAGAATGACAACCTGTCCGCCCGGTTCCACCTGGCCGAGATCGATGTCTACCGGACCGCCGGCCGCGAGAGTTGAAGCATCGGGATTCATCTGGTCGATTAGCGGCACTAAGGAGGCCGCCGCCCCCGCAACCCCTGTTACGGCCGTCGCGATATAAAGGAGATCGCGGCGCGTCGGCTTATCTACCCTGACGTTGGAAGGCGGTGGAGACGCATTGACCATTTCAAACCCCTAAGCTTTGAGGCCTCGGCCACCCAATCCTTTGGACAATAGGGCTCAAAGCGACTTGTGGGGAGTTCCTCCCGCCAGTGAACGGAGGCGCAAGGGACTTGCGAAACTCGCCCAAGCGCCGCGCTCAAACAGCGCGGCGCTTATTGTCTCATGACAGCGACAGCGTCGCCTCTCGATTACAGAAACGATCCGATGAAGGCGCCGCCGATTCCCGCAAGCACCGCCGTGGCGAGGACACCCGGCAGCCCAAAGAGCGCGCCGCCTAGACCAGCGCCGATGGCCGCGCCGACGATCGCGCCGACAGCCGCCATTGTCATGTGTTCCTTGGCAGATATCATCGTCTCCTCCATGACCTACGCGCCTCATTGATAGAGGCCTGACATGGAGTTAGAGCCTGCTTTGCAGGGGGCAAGGGCTCTAGCTTTTTTGCCCGCCGGCCATCAAAATCTCACAGCTTCCCTTCATCTGTCAGCGACAGCACGTCGGCGACGATTCCGCGTTTGACGAGACAGCGCCAGGGCGCGCGATCCGGGCCGACGCCGATCATCACTGTATTGTTCGCCTCCGAGGTTTCGACGCTGAGCACAACGACCTTGGGATTATTGGTCTTCCGCTTCACCGCCAGCAGGCAGGCGGTCTTGTCGCCGCGCAGCCCGCCGTCGGCCGGCTTCGTCGCGGCGCCGGCCCCTGCCCCCGTTCCTGCCCCCGTCCCTGCGCGCTGATCCTCGGCGGCGCGGCAGCCGTTCTTGTAGGATTCGCCGTGCTGGTTTTCATCCCAGCGGCCGGCCTTGCAATCGGCGTAGCCGCGTTTGTATTCGCGCTGCGACGCGGTCGAGGCCGACGCGCCGGCGGCGATCATCGTCAGGGCGATGACGCTGATCATGGCGACAATGTTGTTCTTCATATGCGCGTCTCCGAGCGAAGAGAATAATCCGAAGGATAACGCCGGGGCGCCCGACCGCGCCAAGCGATTCTCATACTCAACGCGCGACACATCCCCGCTGCGGGCGCTTGCTGAATGCGAACGCGTGCATCGCGTTTCGAAAATGCGCGCCGGGCCCGTCGGCCTGACGCTCGAACGTTTAGGGGCGTTCGACGCGCCGGAGAGATTTCGCGAATTGATGATCGTCTGCGCCAGCGATTTTGCGCCCATGAAGGCCGCGAGGGCCAGCCTTACCCCAAGACGGCGTTGCGGGGGATCGCGCTCAAAGCCTGCGCCGAATTGCGGAGAACGACCTGGAGGCGCGCCAAAGCGCTCGCGCCATCGCGCGGGGCGTTCCACGTCTCATTCGCGAAATCGTCAGGGAGCCGGTGCAAAGAGCCGCCGAATGGTGACCTGCAGCAGATCCGTCCACGCCCGGGCCAGATGTAATGGCGCGCGGTCATTCTCCGGCGCCCGCCCCGAGGGCGTTTCACGATTCGCAGGCTGACGCGCGCTTCTCCAACGCGCCAATTTAGCGTCGCCGCGCTGGAATGCCGAAGTCTGTTCGCTTGAGACGCGCATCGGCGGGGCGCCCTTGAAGACAAATCGCCGACGCGCCTCATGATAGGCAGGGTCAGGTCCAAAGAAATTCGCCCGCATCCACTGGAGCTCCTCGTCGCGATAGCTCGCCAGTGGTTTGGCGAATTCGTCATCGAGCCGCCGCTGGAGTTTTTTCACCAAGAGCGCGGCGTAATCCGGCCCCTGCGCCAGCGCCATGGCGCGCTGTCTCAGCTCTTGTTCAAACATCTCTAAATCTTCGCCGAAGACCTCATCGAGAAAGCCGATCTCGCAAGCCTTTCGCGCGCCGAGAGGCTGGCAGCCCTGCGTAAGCTCCAGCGCTTTATCTTGCCCCACGCGCTTTGGGAGCAAATAGGTCCAATATTCGGAACCATAGAGTTCCCCCATGCTGCGGTAGTGAGGATTAAGAACAACGCTGGGGCGCGCAAAAACCTGATCGGCCGCCAACGCCAGAATCGCGCCGCCCGCGCCGGCGTTGCCGCGCATTCCCGCGATCACGATATGCGACATGGTGTTGATGACTTCATGCACCAGATCGTCCATGGCGTTGATGTTTCGCCATGACTCTTGAGCCGGATCGGCGCTCGCTTCGATCACGTTCAAATGGATGCCGTTCGACCAGAAATCGCGTCCGCCGAGCAGCACGATGACTCTGGTCGGGCGCGAGCGGGCGTAAAGGAAAGCGTCGCGCAAACGCTTGCATTGCGCGGTGCTCATCGCGCCATTGTAAAAGTCAAACGAGAGATAGCCGACTTTGTCTTCTTCGCGATAGACGATTTCCCTGTACGTCTGATGGTCGTCCGGCGCATCGATCGCCAGCGGCGTCTCGGGCGTGTCGCGAAGGAGCGGACCCAACACCTGAGTAGCCGGCAACTTGATTCCGGACGCCGCGCAGAATTCTTCAGCGCATCGTTCGCAGCCAGCGCCGATCTGAGCCAGGCGGCAAATATCCCTGTTCGCCTGATCGCTCTTCGCCTTCAGATGGGAGATCCAAACGGCGCCATCGACGGCGCCGATGCAGATCGCGCCATCACGCCGCGCAAGGATCTGACCGGGCGCGCCTCTAAGGCGATCCTCTGCGTGAGCGCCGAACAGGAAGCAGTCTACGTCCAGCAACTTGCTCAGAACGCCCGGCGCGCTGTCCGCGGCGCGCAATTTCCTGATGACCGTCGACGCCGAGTCCTTGCCCCAGTCAATCGAGCGATCTGCTTGCTTCATCGGTGGGCGCAGGCGGCCGCGCGCGTATGACATGGCCTCGCAGAGCGGCTCCGGCCGCCAGTCTCCGGACTGAACTTCGCCCCTCTCGATCCGCGCAATCGCTTCGAGCACGCCGGACAAAGCGGCTTCAGTGACGGGACCGCGATAGAGACTGCTTTTGCTCGGCGGATCTGCATCGATAGCGAATTCCGGAGAGGCCCAAATTGGCCCCGCGTCGAAATCCTCAGCGGCTTCCAGGATGGTGACGCCCCATGCCTTTTCGCCGCTCGTGATGGCCCAATCGAGCGACGATGGTCCTCGGTCGCCTTTGATGCCCGGATGCACAATCAGACATTTCGTGCGGGTATAAACTGCGGTTGGAATGGCGATCTTCAACATCGGCGCGATGATCAGATCCGGCGCGTGCCGCTCGGCGGATTCGACCATCTCCGCGCCGCTGGCGACAACGCTCACCCGAATTTGGTGCCCGCGTTCGGCGAGTTCGACAAAGAGCCGCTGGCTGAGGCTGTTATGTGCGGAAGTCAAAAAGAGAATGCGCATGGGGGTTCCTCCCATGTTGTCGTTGGATCAAGTTGAATGAAGCTGTTTGCGCCGAATTCGCCGTTTCGCGGCCCTAAGTCAGGCGTCTAGCGTCGATCTAAAGCGCGCTCGATAGTCGACCGGACTAGCGTCGAAAAGGCGCTGAAACGTGCGTCGCATGCGTTCGGCGTTTCCAAAACCACATTCCATAGCAATCACCTCAATCGATGAATTCGTGTGCTCAAGCTTGGCGCGCGCCGCGTCTGCGCGCGCGCACTCGGCGAATTCGGCGGGCGTCTGCCCAGTCTCACTGCGGAACAGCCGCGAGAAACTGCGCTCGCTCATCGCCATACGGTCTGCCAGCGCGGGAACGCTCAGGTCCGCCTCAGGATGCGCCAGCATCCACGTCTGAAGTTCGCTGACGTCCGCTCGTAAAGGCTTCTCCAATACGCTCGTATGCCCCTTGAACTGCGATTGACCGCCCGGTCGCCTCGGGAACACCAGCAGCGCGCGCGCGACGCCGAGCATCGTATCCCTGCCCAGATCCTCCTCCACCAGAGACAGGGCGAGGTCGATGCCTGCTGTGATCCCGCCTGATGTGTAGACATTCCCATCGCGGACAAAGATGCGGCTGGCGTCGACTTCGATGGACGGATACGCCTTCGCGAGACGGTCTGCATAAGTCCAGTGCGTTGTCGCGCGCCTGTGATCCAAGAGGCCTGCCCGCGCGAGAACAAACGCGCCAGTGCAAATCGAAACGATCCGCCGCGTCCTGGGCGCTATCCACCGCACCCATTGGAGGAGCGCAGAGTCTTCGGTGACGGCCTCGCAACCCATGCCGCCGACCACGACTAAGGTGTCCAGTCCCTCGACCATCTCGCCGTAGCTGTGGGAGGCGACGATCTGCAGTCCGGACATCGTCGGGACAGGTCCCGCCGCTTCAGCGATCACGATGGACTGGTAGGTCGGCGGCTTCCTCAGCACGCTCAACATAAGGTTGGCCCAATGGAACGTTTCGAACGGACCTGAAAGATCAAGGCTCTGGCAGTCCGGGTAGACCAAAAACCCGACCCGACGGAACCGGGCGTCTTCAGGGGACCGCTTTTTTGAGAGTTCCTGTTCCATGACGCGATCGTCACGCCGGCTTCGACTCGCCGCAAGGACAAAATACCCTCGTTTTCGGCCAAGCAGTCGGGGCCAAAAGCGCCCCCGCGTCCGCTGCAGCCATTAGCGCAGCGGGCCTCCGCCACATGGCGGGTTTGGGGCCTTCGGGCCGTTCCGCTGCACGCCCCTTGCGCGCGACCTCTTTCCGCGCGGGCAGAGGTTTGCAACGCGCGATACATCCCCCTGCAGGCGCGCGCGTTCGAACGCGCGCGCGCAATTCGGTTGTGCCCTACCGCACTTTGTGCGCCTAGACGTCCGTGTTACCCCGCAATTCGTTACGCATGGACCTTGGGGGGCCATGTTTCGGGGGGCATGTCATGACCATCATTGCAGCGAACCGCCGTAAATTTTTGGGCGCGATGCTTCTGGCGAGCGCCGTCATCACCGGGCGCCGCGCGTTCGGCGACGAGAAGATGGCGGAGATCGGCCGGCTCAAGCCGGGCGAATACATCTGGCGCCCCGAGCTCGCCTTGAAGGGACCAGTCTCCGTCGTCGTGTCGCTTCCCCAGCAGCGCGTGCATGTCTATCGCAACGGCATCCGCATCGCCGCCTCCACCTGCTCGACCGGCAAGCCCGGACATACGACGCCGACCGGCGTCTTCGTCGTGCTGGAGAAGGACCGGAATCATCACTCGTCACTTTACGACGACGCGCCGATGCCGAACATGAACCGCCTCACCTGGTCGGGCGTCGCGCTGCACGCCGGCAATCTCCCCGGCTATCCGGCGTCGCATGGCTGCGTGCGGCTGCCGGCGAAATTCTCCGAATTGCTGTTTGGCGTCACCCATATCGGCACGCCGGTCATCATCGCCGGCGCGCATACCGACCCCTGGGAATTGACCCATCCGGGCATGGTGCTGAGCGGCTATGCCGAACAGGAGTTCGAGCAGGTGCTCTCCGGGCTTGAGGGCAAGAAGCATCCCGCCGACTGGACGGAAGCCGAGAATTTCCCCGTCACCAGCGTCGTCGCCTCCTCCGCCGACCATGTGATCGAGCTGATCGAGAACGACCATGTGGTGGCGCGATCAGTTCTTGGCTTGGAGGGCGCCGACAAGCTCGGCTCGCATGTGTTCGTGCTGAACGGCGCCGACCAGACGTCGCGCGGCATGCATTGGAGCGCGATCACGCATCATCAGGAGGATGCGACGCTTGCGCCGAACCAGGATGTGATCCAGCGGCTTCGCGCCGACCCGGCCTTCAACGCGGCCATGCAGGAGCGCATGCATCCCGGCATGACCATGGTGCTGACCGACACGCCGCTGTCGCCCGACAGCCGTTCGGGCAAGGATTTCGTCATCGTCACCACGGAATGATGGGGTCGCCGGACGTCGGGTTTTGGCGGGGGCGAGCCGCGGCGCCCCGCCCCTGACGCCCGCGCCAAAATGCGCTAGACTTGCCGCTTCAGACTTGCCGCTTCGCGCCCTCCGGAACAAATACAGAATGTCGGATTTCTATCGCATCAAGCGTCTGCCGCCTTACGTCTTCGAGCAGGTGAACCGCCTCAAGGCGCGCGCCCGCGCCGGCGGCGCCGACATCATCGACCTCGGCATGGGCAATCCCGACCTGCCCGCCCCCAAGCATGTCATCGAAAAACTCGTCGAGACCGCCGGCAAGCCGCGCACCGACCGCTATTCGGCCAGCAAGGGCATCGCGGGGCTGCGCCGCGCCCAGGCCGGCTATTACGCGCGCCGCTTCGGCGTGACGCTCGACCCCGAATCGCAGGTCGTCGCGACGCTCGGCTCCAAGGAGGGCTTCGCCAATATGGCGCAGGCGATCACCGCGCCGGGCGATGTGGTGCTGGTGCCCAACCCCTCCTACCCGATCCACGCCTTCGGCTTTCTAATGGCCGGCGGCGTCATTCGCTCCGTGCCCTCGGCGCCGACGCCCGACTATTTCGTGGCGCTGGAGCGCGCGATCATCCACTCGATTCCCAAGCCGATCGCGGTGGTCGTCTGCTATCCGTCCAATCCGACGGCGGAAGTCGCCTCGCTCGACTTCTACAAGGATCTCGTCGCCTTCGCGAAGAAGCATGAGATCTTCGTGCTCTCCGACCTCGCCTACGCCGAAGTCTATTTCGACGACAATCCGCCGCCCTCGATGCTGCAGGTGCCGGGCGCGATGGATGTGACGGTCGAATTCACCTCGATGTCGAAGACCTTCTCGATGGCCGGCTGGCGCATCGGCTTCGCGGTCGGCAATGAGCGGCTGCTCTCGGCGCTGGCGCGGGTGAAGAGCTACCTCGACTACGGCGCCTTCACGCCGGTGCAGGTCGCGGCGGTCGCGGCGCTCAACGGGTCCGACGACTGCGTCAAGGAGATGCGCGCGATCTACAAGCGGCGGCGCGACGTGATGGTCGAAAGCTTCGCGCAGGCCGGCTGGCCGATCCCGGCGCCGCGCGCCTCGATGTTCGCCTGGGCGCCGGCGCCCGAGCGCTTCCGCAACATCTCCACGCTGGAATTTTCGAAGCTCCTCATCGAGAAGGCCGACGTCGCCGTCGCGCCGGGCGAGGGCTTTGGCGAGCATGGCGAGGGGTTCGTGCGCCTCGCGCTCGTCGAGAACGAGCAGCGGATCCGGCAGGCGGCGCGTAATCTGCGGCGCTTCTTCGAAACGGCGGATTCGCAGCTGCACAATGTCGTGCCGCTCGCCGCGCGGGGGTGACGAGGCCTCGCCGTCTCGGGAAACGCAGCGCGTGAGATAGGCCGGCATCCGAATCGAGGTTAACGAGGAACCATCTCGCCGCGTCATGGCCGCGCTTGTCGCGGCCATGACGGCTGAAAGTGAGCTGAAATTAATCCGAGTTCGGAGCCCTGATGACAGAGGCCATGGCCGATCCCGTCGACATCTACAATTGGCTGCGTCTCGATGAGCGGACCACGACGTCCGGCCAGCCGACGCAAGCGCAGTTTGATGAGATCGCCGCGGTTGGCGTGCGCGAGGTGATCAATCTCGCGCCCGCGACCAGTGAGAAGGCGCTGAAGAACGAGGCGGAGATTCTGGCGACGCTGGGCCTGCGCTACACGCATATTCCGGTCGATTTTCAAAATCCCACAGAAGAGGATTTTGACCGCTTCTGCGAGGCTTTTGAAGGCGCGAGCGAAGTTGCGGCGCATGTCCATTGCATCGCGAACTACCGGGTCTCGGCCTTCGTCTATCTCTACCGGATCAGCGCAGGCATGGAAGAGGCGCGCGCCCACGCCGACCTCGAGAAGATTTGGACCCCCAACCCGGTTTGGGCCGCCTTCATCGAGCGGATGCGGACTCGAAATAGCGCTCGATGATGCGCGCATAGACGGCGCAGAGCCCGTCGATGTCGGCGACGCGCGCGTTCTCATCGAAAGCGTGAATCGTCTCGTTCGTGAGGCCGAATTCCAGCACCGGACAATAATTGACGATGAAGCGCGCGTCGGATGTGCCGCCGGTCGTCGAGAGTTCCGGCGTCAGGCCCGTCACCTGCCGCACGGCGTCAATCACGAGTTCGGTGAAGGCGCCGGGCTTGGTGATGAAGGACATCGCGTTCGAGGGCGGGAATTCGACTTCGACATTCGCGTTCGGCGCCGCTTCCTTGATCACCTGCAGAATGCGTTCTTTCAACGACTCATGCGTCCAGACGTCGTTGAAGCGGACATTGAACTGCGCGCGCGCCTCGCCGGGGATGACGTTGACCGCCGGATTGCCGATGTCGATCGTGGAAAATTCGAGATTGGAGCGCTCGAAATGCGTCGTGCCCTTATCGAGATCATGCCCTGAGAGCGCAGAGACGATGCGCGCGATGATCGGCGCGGGGTTTTCGGCGCGCTGCGGATAGGCGACATGGCCCTGCTTGCCGATGACGCGGATGCGTCCGCTGAGCGAACCGCGCCGGCCGATCTTGATCATGTCGCCGAGCGTCGACGCATTGCTCGGCTCGCCGACGATGCAGTGATCGAAGCGCTCGCCGCGCGCGCGCGCCCATTCGAGCAGCTTCACGGTGCCGTTGATCGACACGCCTTCCTCATCGCCGGTGATGAGCAGCGAGAGCGTTCCTTTCGGCGCGCCATGACGCTCGACGTAAGCGAGCGCCGCCGCAGCGAATGCCGCAATGGCGCCCTTCATGTCCGAGGCGCCGCGGCCGTAGACGCGGCCGTCCAAGACTTCCGCGGCGAAGGGTTCGAAGCGCCAGCGCGCGGGATCGCCCGGCGGCACGACGTCGGTATGGCCGGCGAAGGCGAGATGCGGCGCGCCTGCGCCGATCTTGGCGAAGAGATTGTCGATGTCGGGCGTGCCCGGCGCGGAGAAGACGATTCGATGCGTCTCGAAACCGACCGCCTTCAACGCCTTTTCGACGACGTCGAGCGCGCCGGCGTCGGCGGGCGTCACGGACGGACAGCGGATGAGTTCGCGGGTGAGCGCGACAGCGCGGGACTCCGACATCGTCAATTCGCTTTGTTCAGTTCGAGCAGGCAGCATCGTTGACGGTATCAGACGCTCACCCTCCCCTCGACGGGGAGGGTCGCCTTGCGCAGCAAGTCGGGGTGGGGTGAATACTGTATCTCACCCCCTCCCGGCAGGCTCCGCCTGCCGACCTCCCCCATCAAGGGGGAGGTAAAGCGCACTACGACAGCGACTCCTCCCGCCAACCCAATTCGTAGATGGTCCACAGAGCGGCGGCGACAAAGAGCGCGTCGACGCCCCAGACATACCAGCGCGACATGACTTCCGCGATGCGCGGCTGCAGAAAATGCGCCGCGCCGGCAAGCAGCGCCAGGAGCGGCGCGAGGCTCGCGAGACCGAGCGGAGGCGTGAGGCCGCGGTCGCGACAGCGCTTGGCCGAAAGATTGATGAAGCTCACGACGATGAGCATCACGGCGAAGGCGTAAAAGATGACATAGACGTAGGCGAGAATCGTCATCGGCGCGAAGAACGGCGTCGTCGCCAAATCGTGGACCGAATAAGGCGCAAGCGCGAACCAGATCAGCGTCAGCGGCAAAAGCACCGCGACGAGCGCGCCCGCGCCGCGCCGCCAGGTCGCGCGATCGATGCGGCCCTGATCGGTTCGGTAGAGAAAGCGCAGGCGCTCGGCGTCCATCAATCCCTCAGCAGCTCGTTGATGCCGGTCTTGCTGCGCGTCTGCGCATCGACCGTCTTGACGATCACCGCGCAATAGAGCGACGGGCCGGGCGTACCGTCCGGCAAGGGCTTGCCCGGCAGGCTGCCGGAGACGACCACCGAATAGGGCGGCACATAGCCCATGTGGATCTTGCCGGTAGCGCGATCGATGATCTTGGTCGAGGCGCCGATGAAGACTCCCATCGACAGCACCGAGCCCTTGCCGACGACGACGCCTTCGACGACCTCGGAACGCGCGCCGATGAAACAGTCATCCTCGATGATGGTGGGATTGGCCTGCAAGGGCTCGAGCACGCCGCCGATGCCGACGCCGCCAGACAAGTGAACATTCTTGCCGATCTGCGCGCAGGAGCCAACAGTGACCCAGGTGTCGACCATCGTGCCGCTGTCGACATAAGCGCCGAGATTGACGAAGGAGGGCATCAGGATCGCGCCCGGCGCCACATAGGCCGAATGGCGCACGATCGCGCCCGGCACGGAGCGGAAGCCCGCCGCGCTATGTTCGGATGCGCCCCAGCCGACGAATTTTGAGGGGACCTTATCCCACCAGGTCGCGCCGCCCGGCCCGCCCGCAATGACGGACATATCATTCAAGCGGAACGACAGCAGCACGGCCTTCTTCAGCCACTGATTGACCGTCCAGCTTTCCGGGCCTTCCTGGCCTTCGATCTTTTCGGCGACGCGCAGCTTGCCGGCGTCGAGCAGACGCAGCGTGCTGTCGACGGCGCGGCGGATGTCGCCCTGCGTTTCGGTGGTGATATTGGCGCGATCCTCGAAAGCGGCGGCGATGAGCGTCTCAAGTCCCGTGTGCGGCATGAATATCCCGAAATTGATGCGGTGAAGCTGGCGCGGTTGTAAGGCTATGGCGAGGGGAGTTCAACAAGCGAGGTAGAGCGCCCTTCTTCCTCACCCTCAGCTGGGGAGCCGCCGCAAGTCTGTGACGCAACTTGTGAAAAAAAGAATGTCGCAACCTCTCCGCGTCATGCCCGGCCTTGTGCCGGGCATCCACGCGTCGACGTGACGCGAGTCCCGCAGCATTGGCGCAGCGTCTTGGCTGGAATGGCGGGACAAGCCCGGCCATGACGCGGAAACCATTGGCAAGCGCTGCGGCGAAAAGCTATCCATTCGACGTCGCGCTCGCGGACGCCGTCGGAAGCCGGAAGTGGCGCAGGCTTTGGCCAAGGCAAGGACGTTGCTGCAATAGGCGTTCAGAAGCAAGACACTCACATGATACGCTCCACATTTGTACAGACCATGGCGCGCTACAATCGCTGGCAAAACGCCAGCCTTTACGCCGCCGCCGACAGCCTGTCGGACGAAGCGCGGCGCAAGGACCGCGGCGCTTTCTTCAAATCGATTCATGCGAGCCTCAACCATCTTCTCTGGGCGGACCATATGTGGCTGAGCCGCATTTCCGACGCCCCCAAGCCCTCCACGCCGCTGAGCGAATCAGCTGCGTATCGAGACGATTGGGACGGCTTGAAACGGGACCGCCTCGCCTGCGACGACAGGCTGATCGCCTGGGCGGACGCCGTCACCGACGACTGGCTCGCCGGCGATCTCATCTGGCGTTCAAGCCTCATGCAATCGGATGTCGTCAAGCCGAAGTGGCTCGTCGTCAGCCACATCTTCAATCACCAGACCCATCACCGGGGCCAGATTCATGCGATGCTGACGGCCGCCGGCGCCAAGCCGAAAGACACCGATCTGATCTTGATGGAACAGCGCGCGACTTAATCCCCGATCAATCCCTCCAAAAACGCCACGAGATCGTCCGTCACGAAATCCACATGCGGCTCGTCGCCGGTGGCGATTTCCCAGAGCTCCCGCTCGGGGCCCTCATCATGCGCCGGCAGCACCAGCACCGTCGTCATGCCGCGCGCATGCGGCACGACGAGATTGCGGTCGATGTCCTCGAAGATCACGGAACGCTTGGGCTCGATCTTCAGCTTCTCGAAAAAGCGCATATAGGCGCCTTCCTCGGGCTTATTGATGAAGTCCGCGGCGATGATGTCGAAGATGTCCTCGAAGCAATGGTCGATGCCAAGTTGCTTTGCGGTTTCGACCGCGTGATGGCGCGAGGCGTTGGTGAGGATGAGCTTGCGGCCGGGCAGCGCGGCGATCGCCTCCGCCAGCGAGTGATTATGCGCCAGCGACGAGCGGTCGATATCGTGCACAAAGGCCAGATAGGCCTGCGCGTCGATCCCATGTTCGGTCATCAGCCCGCGCAGCGTCGTGCCGTATTGACGATAATAATGTTTCTGCAACGCGCGCAGCGAAATGGCGTCGAGGCCGAACAGCCGCATCATGAACAGCGTGATGCGCGCGTCGATCTTGGGCCAGAGATCGGCGGTCTGCGGATAGAGCGTATTGTCGAGATCGAACACCCAGGTGTCGATCGCGGCGAAGCGCGATCTGTCGGGCAAAAGTTTGGTCATCGCATCGGTCGCCGCATGTCATTCCCGCGAAAGCGGGAATCCAGAGCAACGCCAGCGGTTGTTGTGGTTGCTCTGGATTCCCGATCGCGCTTTGCGCGTCGGGAATGACACTGATTCATCGCGCTAGTATCTCCGCCACCCATGACGGCACGATCTCGCTCGCGCGGCCATAGCGTCTGTCGTCAAATTGCGTTGCGTTTTCCGACGCCTCCAGGTTGATCTCGCAGCAGCGCAGACCTCTTGCGCGCGCCTCGCGCACGAAGCCTGCCGCCGGATAGACGGCGCCTGACGTGCCGATGGCGACGAATAGATCCGCCGCTCCGAGCGCCGCATAGATATCTTCCATATAGAGCGGCGTCTCGCCGAACCAAACGACATGCGGCCGCAACGCGCCATCGCATCCGCAACGCGAATCGGTCGAAAGGTCTTCGCGGCAATCGCTCACCGCGCCGCATGAGGCGCAGCGCGCCTTGAGCAATTCGCCATGCATATGAATGACGCGGGTCGAACCGGCGCGCTCATGCAGATCGTCGATGTTCTGCGTCACGAGAGTCAATGCGCCGCCGCGCCGCGCGAGACCGGCTTCAAGCCGCGCCAGCGCGGCATGGGCGGCGTTGGGCGACGCGGCGAGCAGGTTGCGCCGACGCGCATTGTAAAACTCGTGCACCAGCACCGGATCGCGCATGAAGGCCTCGGGCGTCGCGAGCTGCATGGGATCGTAGCGCTTCCACAGCGCCGCGCCCGGCCCGCGAAAGACGCCAAGGCCGCTTTCGGCGGAGACGCCCGCGCCAGTGAGGATGAAGAGGTTCATCGAAGCGCCCTCATCCGACCCTCGCTACGCGAGGGCCACCTTCTCCCGCAAGCGGGAGAAGGCATGCGCCATGAAATTGCGACGGATGAGCGTCCGTTCCTTTCACCGCGTGATCAGCGTGCCGGCGCCATGATCGGTGAGCAATTCGATCAGCACGGCGTGCGGCAGTTTCCCATCGAGAATGACGACGCCCTCGACGCCGCGCTCGATGGCGTACATGCAGGTCTCGACCTTCGGAATCATGCCGCCGGTGATCACGCCCTCGGCGATGAGGCCGGGAATATCGCCGACCTTCAGCTCCTGGATAATCTGCTTGTCCTTGTCGAGCACGCCCGGCACGTCGGTGAGGAAGATCAGGCGCTTGGCGTGAAGCGCGCCGGCGATCGCGCCGGCGAAGGTGTCGGCGTTGACATTATAGCTTTCGCCGCGCGGACCTTCCGCGACGGGCGCCAGCACCGGAATGAGTTCGCGGCCCAGCACCTGATCGAGCACGGTCGTGTCGACCTTGTCGGGCTCGCCCACAAAACCGAGGTCGACGCCGTCGGGGCGTTCGATCTTTTTTGCGGTGACCATGCGCCCGTCCTTGCCGGTTAGGCCGATGGCGCGTCCGCCTTCCGAATTGATGTAGCCGACGATCTGCTTGTTGATGGAGCCGGCGAGCACCATCTCGACGACGTCCATCGTCTCTTCGTCGGTGATGCGAAGTCCGTCGGCGAAGCGCGACTCGACGCCGAGCCGCTTCAGCATCGCGCCGATCTGCGGCCCGCCGCCATGCACGACGACCGGATTAACGCCGGACTGTTCGAGCAGCACCATGTCGCGCGAAAAATCGCGCGCCACCTGATCGTCGCCCATGGCGTGGCCGCCGTATTTCACCACGACGATGGCGTCGTCGTAGCGCAGCATATGCGGCAGCGCCTGCATGAGAATGCGGGCTTGCTGGAGCGCATTGTCGACGGCGTCGGTCATCTGAGAATCCTGACTGAAGGCTGCCTCAAAAACGCCCCCTCCCTGTCCCTCCCCCGCTTCGCAAACCGGGTGTTCCCGGTTTGCGCATCGACCCCGAAGTCGGCGACAGCCGACTTCGAATGGGAGAGGGGACGCTAACGAGCGGCGTGAGCGACCTCTACAAAGCGCCGAATCTACTCCCTCTCCCGCGAAGCGGGGGAGGGTTGGGGTGGGGGTTCTAAATTGACCTAGCCCGCCGCGCCCGTCGCATTCAAGCGTTTCGTTCGGCGAGGAGCTTGGCGATCGCGGCGCGAAGTTCGGCGATTCCCTCGCCGCCGTGCGCCGAGGTGAAAATCACTTCAGGAAAGGCGGCGGGACGCTTCTCCAGCGCCTTCATCGTCGCGGCGAGGACCTCGTCGCGCTCGGCGATCTTCAATTCGTCATGCTTGGTCAGAATGACCTGATAGGAGACGGCCGACTGATCGAGGAGATCGAACATCTCTTCGTCGAGCGGCTTCACGCCGCGGCGCCCGTCAACGAGCACGAAGACGCGGGCGAGGCTGGCCCTCCCCTTCAGATAGTCGCGCATCAGCTGCGACCAGTTCGCCACCTTCTCCTTGCCGACGGCGGCGTAGCCGTAGCCCGGCATATCGACGAGGCGCAGCCGCTCGGCGCCTGGCGCGCCGCCCAGCGCAAAGAAATTGAGCTGTTGCGTCCGCCCCGGCGTGTTGGAGACGCGCGCGAGCGTCTTGCGGTTCGTCAAGGCGTTGAGGAGCGAGGATTTGCCGACGTTGGAGCGCCCTGCGAAGGCGATCTCCGGCGGGCCGATGACCGGCAGATCGCTCGACTTGGCGCTCGCGAAGATGAAGTCGCAGGGGCCGGCAAAGAGCAGCCGGCCCGGTTCGCTGAAGTCGGTTTCGGTCACGCTCTCTGGAACGTCTTGCGCAGATTGTCCCAGAACTCGAACCTCACGCCGGCGCGTTTCATGATGACGCCCTGCTGGACGATGGACAGGAGATTGTTCCACGTCCAGTAGATCAGCAGGCCGGAGGCGAAGCCGCCCATGGTGAATGTGAAGATCACCGGCATCCAGGCGAACATCGTCTTCTGAATTTCGTCGGCGGGCTCCGGATTCATCTTCATCTGCAGCCACATCGAGACGCCCATCAGCAGCGGCCAGACGCCGAGCGCGAGATAGGGGCCGAAGATCGCGACATGCGTTGGGTCGAACGGCAGCACCCCGAACAGGTTGAAGACATTTGTCGGGTCCGGCGCCGAGAGATCCCTGATCCAGCCGAAGAACGGCGCGTGACGCATTTCGATCGTGACGACCAGCACCTTATAGAGCGAGAAAAACACCGGGATCTGCACGATCACTGGCAGACAGCCGCTCGCCGGGTTAACCTTCTCCCGCTTGAAGAGCTCCATCTGCTCCATGTTGAACTTGTGCTTGTCGTCGCCGTATTTTTCCTTCAGCTCTTTGATTCTTGGCTGAATCGCCTTCATTTTGGCGATCGACTGATAGCTTTTGTTGGCGAGCGGCAGGAAGGCGAGCTTGACGATCACCGTCACCGCCAGAATGGCGAGGCCGAAATTCCCCAGGAGCTTGTAGAGGAAGTCGATCAGCCGGAACATCGGCCGGGTGATGAAGTAGAACCATCCCCAGTCGATCAGAAGATCGAAGCGCTTCAGGCCAGGATTGGCTTTATAGGCGTCGAGCACGTCGACGACCTTGGCGCCGGCGAAGACATAGGTCGTCGCCTCCGCCGACTTGCCGGGCTCGATCGTCTTCTGGTCGCTGACCGTATCGGCCTGATAGGTTTTCACCGCGCCGCCCATCGAGGCGAAGCGCGCCTCCATGGGCAGATTCTGGTCGGGAGCGACCACGGCCGCCCAATATTTGTCCGTCAGCCCAACCCAGCCGCCGACCCCCTTATAGGTCTTGACCGCGTTGTCCTCTTTCTCGATCTTGTCGTAGGTGACTTCCTCTCCCGTCTCGCCGACGACGCCAACGAAGCCTTCGTGCAACGCCGCATAGCCCGCGGATGGCGGGTGGCCGAAGCGGCTCACGCGCGCGTAGTTAAAAAGCGTGACGGGGGCGCCCGCTTTGTTCTCGACGCTGTCCTTGACGGTGAAGAGATATTCGTCGTCGACCGAGATGACGCGCTTGAAAACGAGGCCGTGGCCATTGTCCCAGGTCAGCGTCACCGGCTTTGCCGTCGTGAGCCCGTCGGCATCCGTGGTCCACAGCGTCTCGGTGGTCGGCAGCACCGGCGCGTTTTCCGTTTCGGCCGTCAGATAGCCGAGTTCCGCGTAATAGGGGCTGGGGCCGTCCTCGGGCGAGAGCAACGTGATGATCGGGCTCGAGGGGTCGACGGTCTCGCGATAATTCTTCAAGGAGACGTCGTCGATGCGCCCGCCCTTCAGCGCGATCGAGCCGGAGATTGATCTGGTGTCGATGGCGATCCGGGGGCTGAGCGCCAGCGCTTCAGCGCGTGTCTTGGGCGCGGCCTTTACCGGCGGCTGGCCGGCTGTGACCCGCTCGGGCGCGCCGAGCTGAGGAACCTTGGCGATCTGCTCCTGCTGCGTCTGCGCCCGGCGCTGCTTATCGATCTCGGGGAAGGCGTAAAAATAGTCCCACAGGCCGATGAAGACCAGCGACAACGCCGCGGCGAGGATCATGTTCTTAACGTTTTCACTCATGACCGCGTAAGCCTGTCTTCCTGTTTGCGTCTCGGGCGCGCCGCGCCGCGATCGTTCAACCTGGCGAGTCCTTCAGTCATCTGCGCGAGCAGTTCGGCGAATGGCGCGGAGAGGGACACGGGCCGCGCGACGAAGACGTAATCGCGACCAGGCTTCGCGCCAAGGGCGCCGCCGAGCCGCAGCGCCTCGCGGAGCCTGCGGCGAATGCGGTTGCGACCCACCGCGCCCGCAACCTTCCGCGTGACGGTGAGGCCGAAACGGGCCGGCGCATGCGCGTCCGTGAGTTCCCGCGGCGCCATCTGCACCGTAAAGGCGGGCAGTGCGACCCGCGCGCCGCGCGCTGCGCGCACGAAATCTCCGCGCCGGCGCAGAGTCTCCGGGCGCGGGGATTTTTCATCTTCGGCGGGGACTTGCGCCTTCATGCAGTCATCCGCCTCGTCCGCATTGAGCCGGATCAGGCCGAGAGGCGCTTGCGTCCGCGGGCGCGCCGCGCGGCGATGACGTTACGTCCGCCGACCGTGGCCATGCGGGCGCGAAAGCCGTGACGGCGCTTGCGCACAATGTTGCTGGGCTGAAATGTCCGTTTCACCGTTCTTCTCCGCTGGCGAAAGGGGCTTGCGCCCGGCTCCCGCGCTCGTCTTGCCTGTCGCCGTCGACGGCCGCGCCGCAGACAGCTCAAAAAAGTTTCGGCGCCCGCGACGACGCACAGCCGTCACAAAACATTCGCCGCCCCTTTTGGAGCGGCGCCGATCGCAGGCATATAGGAGAAAGCGCAGGTTCAAGTCAATGTTCGTCCCGCCGGTTTTGCGCCGGCGCCTCGCGAAAATGGCCGAATACGGCGCGACCGAGGATCGGCGAGTTCCCGCCCGCCGCTCTCCCAGTCAAAGCGCCTCGAGGAAGACGACGATCGCGGCTTTTTCGTCTGGGGTCAGACCCAGCGGACGGATTTTCGGGTCGAGCGACGGATTGGCTCCCCCGCCGCCATCGTAGAACTCGACGACCTCGGCAAGCGTCGTCAAGCTTCCGTCGTGCATATAGGGCGAACTCTCGCTGACGCCGCGCAGCATCGGCGTCGTATAGGCCCATCGGTCCGTGGGCGCATTGGTGATCTCAAAACGGCCGACGTCATTCGGCGCGCCCGTCTGAGCGAGGCCGATCGCCGCAATGTCGACATTTTGGAGAACCCCGGGCGCGAGCTGCACCAGCCTTTTGCCGCGCGTCGCCCCGGAGCGAAACGCGACGCCTGTGTTATGCCAGGACTGATCCGTGAAAAGCGCCGTCTCAGGTCCAAGCACATGGCAGGCGGCGCAGCCGGCCTTGCCGATGAAAAGCTCATAGCCGCGCCACTCCTGAGGCGTCAGCGCCGACCGTTCGCCGCCAAAGACGGCGCGATCGAAACGCCCACCGCCGCGCAGCAGCGAAGCTTCATAGGTGGCGATGGCGCGCCCGAGCGTCATCATCGTCGCGCCCTCGCCCGGAAAGGCCGCCTCGAACGACGGCCCATAGTCGGCGTCGGCGCGAAGCCGGGCGATGAGCGGACCGATCCCGGAATTGCCCATCTCGTCGGGCGCGAGCAGCGGCCCCCAGACCTGCGCGGCGAGATCGGTTTCGCGGCCGTCGTAAAACAGGAATTTCTTGAAGGCGACATTATAGAGCGAGGGCGCGTTGCGCCGCAGCGACCGCCCCTCCATGCCGATCGAGAGCGCGCTCTGATTGGAGGCGAAGCCCTGCGCGGGAATGTGGCACATGGCGCAGGACAGCGTGCCGTTCGCCGAAAGGCTGCGGTCGAAGAACAGTTTCTCGCCGAGCCTGCGCATGGCCGGCGTTCCCGCGACCATTGCGGGAACGGGCGGAAGCCCCAGCGGCGATTGGATGTCCTGCGCTGCGGCGTGGCCGACGCAAAACAATAGCGCCAGCGCGTGCAGAACGCGCGCAATGCCTCCCCCTTGCGGGGAGGTCGCGACGCGCAGCGTCTCGGGTGGGGGAAAAAGCCGCCCCACCCCGAACCGCTTTGCGGTTCGACCCTCCCCGTGAAGGGGAGGGATGACGCACCCGTCCGAATGACCGCCGTTATTGCAAGGGAAGCGAAGCGATCCAGAGCTTCGCGTGCGGCGCTTGGACTGCTTCGTCGCCGCGCTCCTACGAATGGCGAACGGCAGGACGCTCACCTCGCGGCGCCCGCATTGTTCGCCTCCGGAAACTCCATGGCGAGCGTGCGCGCGTCATTGAGCAGATTTTCCGGCGTGAGGAAGGCGGCGCTATAGATCTCGCGCACCCAGCCGTCGGGATCGATCAGAAAGATCTTGAGCATATGACTGATCGCGCCCGAACGCCGCCCAGCCTGGTCGGCTTCGAAAGCGATGTCCTGACCCATTTGCGCGATCAGCGGCGAGAGGTCGCTCAGCGAACGGCTGGTGACAAACGCCCAGGGAACTTTGTCGGCTTCGTTCTCGCTGCTTTGCAGCAGGCGCATGACGTTGGGCGTATCGTGTTCGGGATCGAGGCTCGCGAAGACGAGCCGCAATCTCGACTTGAGCAGCGGATCGTCATTGGCGTCGCGCGCGACCGTCTCGAAGGTCGACCAGGCGAGAGGACAGCCTGCCGGATCGACGCACTGCGCATAGAAAAAGGCGAGAGCCGTCACCGCGCCGCGCGTATAGGCGGAGAGCTGCGCCGCCCTGCCCTCGGCGTCGAGCAGTTGCGCCTCGGGGGCGCGCTGAATGCGCTGAAGAACATAAGCGCCGGGTCGCGGAAGATTAGCGGCCTCGGCCTTCGCAGGCTGCGCGCGAGTCTCGGCCGCGCGCAGCGGCGCGACCAAGGGTGCGGTCAAGAGCGCCGCCAAAAGCAGGGCTAGACCGACGAACGCGGCGAAGGGCGCGAGTGCGCCCTCCGTCTGTGGCGCTTTGCCCGTCACGGCAGCTCGGCCTTCTGGGCGCGCGCGGTGAATTTCATATGATGCGCGCGGCCGAGGCCTTCCTTATGGAAGTCGACGACGAAATCGTCCCTAAGCTCCTTCCCGTCCCATGAGTAGCCCTTGAGGAACTGCTCGTTGTCAGCGTTCTTCTTGTCCCAGTTGGCGAGCAGCGAGGTGGTGAAATAGACGCGCTTCCCGTCCCAGCTTTGCGAGACCATATTCACCTGCGCGCCGATCTTTTTCGCATAGACCTGTTTGGGCGCTTCCGGATTGGAAAGATCGAACAGCCGCGCCGTTCCGTCCATGAATGTGTTGACCCAGAGCGACGATGCGTCGGACGAAATCGAGATGTCGACAGGCAAGGGAATTTTCGATGGATCGCCGACGTCGGCGACGGCTTTCGCCTGCCACTCGTGCTTCTCGTCCTCTTTGATCAAGTAGAGTTTCGAAGTGAGCGCGCCGGCGGTGATCGCCCAATTGGCGCCCGGCTTCAGCGCCCAGCGAATTTCGAGCGGCGCGCCGGGAACGGAAAACACCTTGAGAGGCTGCATCGCCTTCAAGTCCCACATCACCATCGTGTTCCCGAAATTCTTCATCGCGGAATCGTCTTGGATGAGCTGGGAAAGATCCATCATATAATTGGTCCAGCCGGTGAAGCTCGACGTCAGCATGCGGTTCTGGGCGGGATTGATGGCGATGTCGTAGCCATAGCCGTCGCCGCCGTCATTGAGCGGCATCGGCGTCGTCGTGACGAGTTCGCCGGCGTTGTTGTAGGTGATCAGCCCGGTGACGCCGCCGTGATCCTTCTTGTTCGAAAGCGCTTGCACCAGCATGCGGCCAGGCAGCGCGTAGAAGGTGTGCGGGCCGACATAGCCCGTGCTCTCGGCAAGATTGTCGATGGTTTTGACGAGCTTCGGCGTCGAGGGATCGGAGCCGACGTCGAAGATGAAAATCTTGCTGTCGTCGAGACGGCCCGCCCAGAGATATTTGCGATCGTCGGTGAATCCCATGTGATGTGCTTCGCCGCGCCCGCCGACGGCGATCGTGTGAATCACCTTTCCGTAGGTCGCGGAGCCGGGAATGACGTCGATCGTGACGAGCTTGTCGGATCCATCGCCGACGCCTTTCTCGCCGAGCGTCCAGACGTGGAGATATTGCTCCTGTCCCTTGATCAACCCGCTCATGAAGGGCGAGTTGCAGGTCTCATCCGCGATGGCGGGCGCAAGCGCGCCCCCCAAAAGAAGCGCGCAGAGAACTGCGCGTGACGGCAAGTTTTTCATTCGAACCACTCTCCTTGTTGGTCAGGCCCCGGTCAGGCGGTCGCAGGGTCAATGATCGCCCTGATTTCGCTGATCCGATTGGCCGGAAAGCCTCCTTGCTCCGCATGCTCTTTGATCGCCGCCGCGTTCTCGGCGATGTAGACGCAGTAGACCTTATCGTCGGTGACATAGCTTTCGACCCATTGGGTCTGCGGGCCAAGCGCGCGCAGGACGGCGCAGGAGCGCTGCGAGATCGCCTGGAGATCGGCCTGCGTCATCTTCCCGGCGCCGGGGATGTCCCGTTCGATGATGAATTTCGGCATCGTCTTTCCCCTACTTAGAGCCCAAAATGATATGACCGGTCGTCTCATTAGGGCGCAAATGGATCACGCCTTGAAGTAGCCGTTGAGCAACATGTCGCAGAACTGCGTCAGCGGACGCACCGAGCGCTCGATCTTCATGCGCAGCAACGCGCCCTGCCAGAAATTGACGAGAAGGTCAGCCATTTCCTTCGCGTCCATGTCCGTGCGGAAACTGCCCTCCCGCTGAGCGCGGGCGATTCCCTCCCGCAGCTTGTCGCGATAGCGGTGCACGGCCTCGCGCAGCGAAGTCTGGCAGAGATCGCTCGTGTCGCCGATCTCGCCGATGAGATTGCCGAGCAGGCATCCGCCCCGGAAATCCAGGCGTTCCGTCTCTTCAATCAGTTCGTCGAAGTAGGCGCGCAGCGCCGTCGCGGCCTCAAGATCCTTTCGCTGAAGCTGTGCGTCGAGCCGTTTGATGAACGGTTCGATGTAATGTGCGACGACCTCGGCGCTGAAGGCCTCTTTGCTCTCGAAATAGTTATAGAAGGAGCCCTTCGGCACGCCGACGCTCTTGACCAGCTCCTGGAGCCCGGTGCCGTGATAGCCCTGCTCCATCAGCAGGGCGACTCCCCGGTCCAGAAGCTTCTCCTTCAGCTCTTTGGCGTCGCGTCGGCTCATGGCGTCATAATATGACCAGTCGTCTCAGTTTGGCAAGAGCGCGCGGACGGTGCGAAACGACTGGATCAGAAGCGTGAAGCGTTTTGCGCGTCATCGGCTGCGCTCTCTTGGTAAGCGTGTCGTCGCCCGCCTCATTGAGGCCGCGTATGGGGCGCGGCGATGGCGCTCGTGAGACCAACGAGCGCCCAACAAGCGCCCGATGAGCGCCCTGCCCGCATGCGCGCCGTGCGCGGCGCAATTCGTTACGCGCCGCGTATTTTGTCTTTGCCCCACAGACTCGCGGCGGCGTATAGATTGGAAATGACGCGTGATTCGCGCGTCGCTGTCCGTGTCCTTCCAGACGTAGCGTGACGCGTCCGCCTTGCTTACCGCCCAAGATTAAGATTTAGGGCAGCGTTTGAGGCGTAAGTGAAGGTTTATTAACCAATTCCGCTTACCTTCGCTGGAAGGTCGGTCAGGTCGCTGAGGCGAGGACTCTCGCCGGCCGCCGGCGCGCGTCCTTCGCGCGATCGGTCGCGGACGATGGAGCTCGGTGGGGAACCAACATGCGCGTTTTATTGATCGAAGACGACAGCGCGACGGCTCAAAGTATTGAGCTCATGCTCAAATCCGAGAACTTCAACGTCTATACGACCGATCTCGGCGAAGAGGGCATCGACCTCGGCAAGCTCTATGATTACGACATTATTCTTCTCGACCTTAACCTACCCGACATGTCCGGCTATGAGGTGCTGCGCACGCTGCGCGTCGCCAAGGTGAAGACCCCGATCCTCATTCTCTCCGGACTCGCCGGCATCGAAGACAAGGTGAAGGGCCTAGGCTTCGGCGCCGATGACTATCTGACGAAGCCCTTTCACAAGGACGAACTCGTCGCGCGCATTCACGCCATCGTCCGACGCTCGAAGGGCCACGCCCAATCGATCATCATCACCGGCGACCTCATCGTCAATCTCGACCAGAAGACGGTGGAAGTCAGCGGCGCCCGCGTGCATCTGACCGGCAAGGAATATCAGATGCTGGAGCTGCTCTCGCTGCGCAAGGGCACGACGCTGACGAAGGAGATGTTCCTCAATCATCTTTATGGCGGGATGGACGAGCCCGAATTGAAGATCATCGACGTGTTCATTTGCAAATTGCGCAAGAAGCTCGCCAACGCCAGCGAAGGCCGCAACTACATCGAGACCGTTTGGGGCCGCGGCTATGTGCTGCGCGAGCCCAGCGAAGCGGAAGAACGCATCACCGCCTGATACGGCGCCATCGCCAACGTTGAAGCAAAAGCGCGATCACGAGCGCAAGGCCAAACGCCGCGTCCGAGGATGCGGCGTTTTCTTTTTGCCAACTGAAGCATCTCGCGGAACAGCCGTGTGCGCGATCAGTTTACGGTGCGGGGGCCAAACGTCGAGGAGACGAAGATGAGGAAACCCCTGTTGGCGGGAGCCATTGCGCTTTCGCTTATGGCGCCCGGTTACACGCTGGCCGCGTCGTGGTCGAAATCCGGCTCAACGGCCACGATGACCCGAACAAACCGAGTGGACGCCACGACCCAGAACTTCGTGGACAAGGCCTGGAACATCGGCAATTTTGAAATCCAGGCCGGACGCGAAGCTCAGAACAAGGCGAACACTCAGGACTTCCTCGACTATGCCCGTAGGATCGTAAGAGATCATACGAACATGGACGACGAACTGAAGCCGATCCTGCAGCAAGGCGGGATCAACGCTCCGAACGCGCTCGACAAAGAACACCAGAATCTTCTGCAGCAATTGACTTCAGCGACTGGCGCGCGCTTCGAAGACCGCTTCCGGACACAGCAGATCGACGGACACGAGAAGGCTGTGAAGCTTTTCGAAAGCTACGCGAAGAACGGTCAGAACGCCGATCTGAAGCGATGGGCGCAGAGCGCCATTCCGATGCTGGAGAATCATCTGCGCGACGCCAAGGCGTTGCCGCGCGCGACTCAGCGAAGCACCAGCGCCGAATAACACGGCTGCGCATAGCTGATACGCTTCGTCGAAAACGGCAGGATCCGCGCGGGTCTCGCGCGGATCCCGCAACGCTCGCCCCTCCCCGGCCTTGGCTTCAGGCGACGGCGCTCTCTGCAGGCGCATCCATCCCCGCCGCCGCTTGGACAGGGATCGCTTCGATCGTCACGAGTTCCGGCTCGCTGGAAACAACAACCTGCATGCCGCAGGAAGTGGCCACGAGACCGGCGTAATAGGCCTGAATGGCGCGGGCGTCGATCGCGCCCTCTTCCGATTCGCCTTCCAGCAACCGAGGAACGTTCGACGCGACACGCGCATTGACGCCTTTCGCCTCGATCCTGAACGTCACCCGATCGTCTTCACCCGCCGAGCTCACGGAAATCACGCCGCCACGCGGGATCGCCGCGTCGGCCAAGACGCAGAGGTTCAGCAGCAGCTTGACCTTGTTCTTGGACATCAGCACGCGCGGAACGCTCCAAAAGAGTTGCGTGCGATCGTCGGCGATCAGCTGGCGCGTCACCAGTTCGGCGTCGCCCGTGTCGATCGAGGCGCCCTTCGAACCCGCGGCGCCGAAGGCGAGCCGGCAAAACTGCAGCCGCGCCGAAGCCTCATTGGCGCTCGATTTGATCAGCGCCAGCGCATGGCCGCGCATCTCGGCGTCCTTCTCCTCCTCGAGCACTTCAAGACCATTGACGATCGCGCCCACCGGCGAAATGACGTCGTGACAGACCCGAGAGGACAGGAGCGCGGCGAGATCGAGTGGGTCGAGCGAGAATTTGGTCATGATGCCATCCAAAGCGGGTGAAGGCGGCGACGTCTCAAGAAAGCTTGATCCCGTCTTCCTATATGATGCGCGGCGGACTGACGCGGCGCGCGAATCACTGCGTTCAGGCTAAAACGAAACTAGCGGGCGCCGCGCGGATTGCAAATGACATGCGCGTGAATCGCCAACAAACGTTGGGGGAATCGAACGATGGCGGGGGAGAGATTTGTTCAGTCGGCGAGCGCGTCTGGCGACATCGAAGACCTCGCCCGCCTTTTCGCGAATATGGCGATTGCGGCGGGCGCGCTGGCGATGGAGACGCTGGCCAATGCAAACATCGAGTCGCGACTCAAGGGCGATACGTCGCCCGTGACCGAAGCGGACGAGCGGATCGAGGCCTATCTGCTCCGCGAACTCGAAGCGGCGCTGCCCGGCGTGCCCTTTTTGGCCGAGGAGAGCGTCGCGCGCGGCAAGACGCTGGACGCTGCCGACGCCTTTTTGTTGATCGATCCGATTGACGGGACGCGCGAGTTTCTCGCCCGCAGCTCGGATTTCACCATCAATGTGGCGCTCGCGGAGAAGAACGCGCCGCGCGTTGGCGCGGTTTACGCGCCGGCGCAAGGCCGCATCTGGTTCGCCGGCGCGCAGGGCTATGAGGCGCAGGCGGTCCCCGGCGGGTCCTTGCCGCCGATGCAGGACTGGCGTCCGCTGCGCGCGCGGCAGCGTCCCCCGGAAGGGCTGGTCGCGTTGATTTCGAAGTCTCACCTCGACGAGGCGACGAAGACGTTTCTCTCGCGACAGCGCATCGCGCGCAGCGCGCCCGTCGGCTCCTCGATTAAATTCTGCCTGCTGGCCAACGGCGAGGCGGACGTCTATCCGCGTTTCGGACCGACGATGGAATGGGACACCGCTGCGGGCGACGCCGTGCTGCGCGCGGCCGGCGGCGTCACGCTCGATCCGGATGGCGCGCCGCTGCGCTATGGCAAGAAGGCCGACGATTATCGCAATGGTCCGTTCATCGCCTGGGCCGACGCGGCGGCGCTCGAAGCCGCCGCAACGCTTCCTTAACTACGGCGCGCGACTTTGACGGGCGCAAGTCCGCCTGTCGCCTTTGCGACGCAACTGCGCCGCGGGTCGGCCATCGTTGACGCCGACGCATGGCGCTTGAACACGTTCGTCCTGGAGTTCGTCGTCATGAGCAAATCTTCGTTCAACGCCGCCTCGCGCCGCGACCTGTTTCGCCTCGCCGCCGCTTCGGCCTGCGCTTGGGCGGCTCCTGGTTCTTTCGCCCGCGCGGCGCAGCGGCCCGAAACCTATTCCAGCGGAGAGATCGTCGAGAACGGCCACCGCTTTTTCGGCTCTATTTCGCGCGGCCTCGCCGAAGGCGTCGAGCGCGCGTCGCGGCAGTGGGGCAGTCCGAACGCTTACATCCTCGGCGAGGAAGCGAGCGGCGCTTTCGTTGGCGGGCTCCGCTACGGCCAGGGCAGGATGTATACGCGCAACGCCGGCCAGCAGCGCGTGTTTTGGCAGGGCCCATCGATTGGCCTCGACGCCGGCGCCGACGGCGATCGGACGATGATGCTCGTTTATAATCTGCCGTCGGTCGACTCTATCTATCGGCGGTTCTCCGGCGCCGCCGGATCAGCCTATCTCGTCGGCGGCCTCGGATTCACTGCGCTCAACAATGACGAGGTCGTCGTCATGCCGGTGCGCTCGGGACTTGGCGCGCGGCTCGGCCTCAATCTCGGCTATCTGAAATTCACGCCGGAATCGACCTGGAACCCGTTCTGATCCGATCCGACGCGCCGACTTAAGGCGCAAAAGCCCCGTTCAAAGGACCGGGTGGCGGCGCGCGCCCGCGCGCGGCGGAGATGGAGCGAGCGGCTCCCTGGCGACGAATCCGCAAATCCCGCAGGCCTCGTCGCCGCGCTGCCCGCGCCAGCGGCAATCATGACGAATGCTGCATTCGTAGGCGGGACTGCGCTTCAATGGCGCAGCCGCCTCAGCGAGCAGTTGCGCGATGCGGCCGAGCACGGCGCATCCGCCGCCGCTCCAATGCGCACAGTCGTTTTCAACGCAAATCGGCGCGAATCGGATGCGCGCAGCCGGCGCGGCCTGCGTTTGCGCCGCGGCGAGAACGCTTTCATCCGCCGCAAGCGTGGTGGCGAAGACTCGCTCATTGGCGCCTTGCGGGCTTCTTTCGGCCGGATCGCCGACAAGAAGCGCGGGAGCGCCGGGACAGCGCATGGCGCTCATCGGCGAGCCTGCCCGAATCGCGGCGCGCCGGGCGCGCCGCCACCGCAAAAAACGCCAGCGGATAAATTCATTTGGCTTCTCCTGCTTTCAGCGAGCAACGCCAGCGGCCGTTGCTTCCGCCGTTCTGCAGCCCGCTAGGGGCAAAGTCGTCATCCAAATGGACGACGCGGCGCGCCGCGGTCGTATTGCATCGCGCGCGCCGACGAACCATAGCCCGTGCTTTGCGTTCCGCGTCATTACGTGGCAAAATCCGCAGCGCCGTCCGCCTTGAGACGGATCAAGGATTGCTGCGTCTTGATCGAACAAGCGATGTATTTCGCGCTCGGCTTCCTCGTCGCCGGGCTTTTCGCCTTGATGTTCCTCCCCGCTTTCTGGCGGCGCGCGCTTCGTCTGTCGATGCGACGGCTGCAGATGCTTGCGCCGATGTCGATGGAGGAAGTCGTCGCCGAGCGCGATCTGCTGCGCGCCGAATTCGCCGTGCGCGAGCGGCGGCTCGAACAAGCGATGGAGGCGACGCAAGCCGCGCGGGCGCATGATCTCGCGACGGTCGGGCGCCATGTCGCCCGGATCGCCGAACTCGAAACGCAGCTCAATCGCGCCGAAGCCGACAACCGCGACATGAACATGCGCGCCAATGAGGCGGAGAAGGTTTTGGGCGAACGCACCGAGCTTTTGAACGCCACCGAGAGAGCGCTGCATGAAATGACCGACCGCGCCGAAAGCCGCGTCGCGCAGCTGCGCCTGATTCGATCGGAGACGGCGGCGCAGGACGAAGGCGCCGGGGCGCAGCTCGACGGCTTCGTCGCCGCCTATGAGGCGCGCGTCGCGGCGCTGCATCAGCACAATAGCGAGATGCAGCGCGAACTGCAGGTCTTGCGCGACGAGCATGTGCGCGCCGCACAGTCGGGCGCGCGGGCCACGGAGCTTGAAGATCTGCTAACGCGCATGTCGGGCGAACTTGCCGCGACCCGCACGCTGGGCGAGACGCTCGCCGCCGAGCTCGACTCGGCGCGGGCGCAGCTCAAAGCCGCTGAAGAACGCCAAAAGAACGACGGCGACCAGTTGGAAGGCGCGCTGCGCGTGGCCCGCGCCGAAGCGAACGACGCCGCCGGAAAGCTCGAATCGGCGCGCGCCGACAACGCCATGCTGCAAGGCGCCGTCGAGGCGCTGCGCGCGGAGCGGGCCAATCTGCGCCGCGCCGCTAACGGGTCCAAGGCTTTGTCCGTTGTTCCCATCGCGGCGAGCGACGCCGAAATCGCCGCTTTGCGCGAAGCCATCATCGATTTTGGCGACCGCGTCGTCGCGCAGGAGCTCGAGGCGCCGGCGACGCGCGCCTAAAGCGCGCCTCCACACCCGATCGCCTGGCGCCTTCCCCTTCCAGAAGCCCTCGCCTCTTCGAATATGAAATCGTCATTTCGGCGGCGGCGCTGTTGACCCGCGGCGCGCGCTTTGGAACAAGTTGCGCCTTCGTCACGCTTACGCGAGGCCCCTTGTGTTGTTCGTCGCCCTTTGCCTGGACAAGCCCAATCACGTCGAGCTGCGCATGTCGACCCGCGCCGCGCATCTCGCCTTCCTCGACAAACACGCCGCGCGCGTGAAGCTCGGCGGTCCCTTTCTCGACGGCGAGACCCCCGTCGGCTCGATGCTCATTCTCGACTGCGAGAATGAGGCGGCGGCGCGCGCGCTGCTCGGCGAAGACCCTTACGCCGCCGCCGGCCTCTTCGCCTCGGTGGAGCTGAAACCCTGGAAACGCGTGGTGGGAGCGCAGCTCTAGTGGCGCATTGGCTGTTAAAAAGCGAGCCGTCGAGCTGGTCCTGGGATCAGCAGGTCGAGGCCGGCGCCAAGGGCACGTTCTGGAACGGCGTGCGCAACCACTCGGCTAAACTCAATCTGATGGCGATGAAGAAGGGCGAAAAGGGCTTCTTCTATCATTCGAACGAGGACAAGGCGGTCGTCGGCATCGTCGAGATCATCAAGACCTACTATCCCGACCACACCGACGAGAGCGGCAAATTCGGCATGGTCGATGTGAAGGCGATGAAGGCTTTGAAAAAGCCGGTGACGCTTGCCGAGATCAAAGCCGAGCCGCGCCTCAAGGACATGGTGCTCGTCAACAATTCGCGCCTCTCCGTGCAGCCGGTGAGCGACGAAGAATGGCGCGTCGTGCTGGAGATGGCGGGCGAGAAGGCGTAATCACCCGCCGTTCTGCGCCGCCTTGTCATGGGCGAGCGTCGGATTGTCGGCCATGCCGTTGTTGATCTTATCGAGAATCTTCGGCAGTTCGTCGGGCTCGGGATTGAGGTCGCGCGCATGGTTCCACTGGAACCGCGCTTCGAGCTTGCGGCCCACGCGCCAATAAGCGTCGCCAAGATGATCGTTGATCACCGGGTCTGACGGCTTCAGGTCGATCGCCTTCTCCAATTCGCGCACGGCGTCGTCATAGCGCCCCAGGCGGTAATAGGCCCAGCCGAGACTGTCGACGACATAGCCGTCGCGTTGCCGCAGATCGACGGCGCGGCGCAGCATCTTGAAGGCTTCGTCGAGATTGGAGCCCTTGTCGACCCAGGAATAGCCGAGATAGTTCAACACCAGCGGCTGGTCGGGGTTGAGATCCAGCGCCTTTTTGAGATCGGCTTCCGCCGCCGGCCAATCCTTGCGCCGTTCATTGGCGATGCCGCGATAATAGTAGAGCAGCCACAGACTCTTGTCCGCCTTGGACCGCAAATCGAGCACGCGCGTATAGGTCACGGCGGCGTCGGCGAAAGCCTTGCGCGAACGCTGAAGATTGCCGAGCGCCGTCAACGCCTCCTGATTCTTGGGGTTGGCTGCGACGATCGCGGAGAGATTATCGCTCGCCTCTTTGGTTTTGCCGAGCGTCTCCAGCAGCAGCGCCGCCTGCACGTCGGCGTTGACGCGCAGCGGACTGTCTTTCGGCACGCTTTGATAAAGATCGATGGCGGCCTCTTCCTGCTTCATGCGCTCATAGACGTCGCCGAGCGTGACGATGGCGAGAGCGTTCTCCGGCGCAAGATGCAGCGCGAGGCGCAGATAGATCAGCGAGGCGAGTTCGTCGCCCTGGCGGCCGCCGACGGCGCCCAGCCCATACAGCACTTCGCCCGCGCCTTCGTCGGCGGTGCGCACGAAGGGCGGCAACGGCTTGCCTTCATCGAGCGCGGCGAGGCCGGCGACGACGATCGGATGATTGGGCGCGACCTCGTCGAAGGAGAGGTAGAGCTGCTTCGCCTCGTCGCGCCGTCCGTTCGTCGCGAGAAAGCGCGCATAGGCGTCGACAAGCCGGAGCGTGTTCTTCTCGGCGGTATAGGCGGACTTGAAGCGCTTTTCAGCCTCCGCCTTGTCGCCGCCGAGATCGGCGATCAGACCCGCATGATAGTCGCGAAACACCACGAAGGCGTCGTCAGTGAGCGTATCGAGCGTTGCGAGGGCGCGACGCGTGTCCTTGGCGCCGGCGTAACTCCATGCGGAGAGCAGCGTCGAGGTGATGTCGCGACGGCGATCGCCGCCGCCCTTGGCGAGTTCGGCGCGCGCGGCGGCGTATTTGCGAGTCTTGATCAGATCGACGCCGCGGGCGAGATGCGCGAGCCCGTTCGTGCGGTCATGCGCGATCACGCGGCCGGTCAGCGAGAGGGCCTCCGACATATTGCCGTTGGCGAGCGCCGCGACGAAGGCGCGGTCGGCGAGATCGGTGTTCTTGGGATCGTCGCGCAAGGCCTCGCGGAAGAAGGTCGAGGCGGCGAGCGTGTCGCGCTGCGCGCCGGCGACGATCGCGGCGAGATAATTGCCCGACAGGCTGGAGCCGACCTCGAAGGGCCGGGCGACGATGATATTTTCCCGCGCCGCGAGGCTGCTGTCGCAGGAGAGCCCGAAGGCGCCGGATCCCGCAAGCAAGATGCACGACAGGCGCGCCAGAGCGCGTCTCGCGCGGCTGGCCGGAGACGCAAACAGAAGAGCTGAATTGGGCACAGGCGCTTCCCTAAAAGGCGACAATCGCGCGCAAAGGCCGCCCCACGCGGAACAGCGGCCTAAAAGTCCAAGGTCGCGCCTAAAGATGGCCCTTTTGGGCCGATGACGCAAGGCGGAAGAAATCCCGGCAGGGCTTCTCCCATTTGCGGGAGAAGCTCAAAGGAAAGCTTACGCCTGCCTGATCGCGGCGACGATTTTTTGCGCCGCGTCGTCGAGATCGTCGGCGGGAATGACGTTCAGCCCCGACTCATTGATGATCTTCTTGCCAAGATCGACATTGGTGCCCTCAAGCCGCACGACCAGCGGCACTTTGAGGCCCACTTCCTTCACGGCCGCGATCACGCCTTCGGCGATGGTGTCGCAACGCATGATGCCGCCGAAGATATTGACGAGAATGCCCTTCACATTCGGATCGGCGGTGATGATCTTGAACGCGGCCGTGACCTTCTCGGTCGTGGCCCCGCCGCCCACATCAAGGAAGTTCGCCGGAAATTCGCCGTAGAGCTTGATGATGTCCATCGTCGCCATGGCGAGGCCGGCGCCATTGACCATGCAGCCGATGTTGCCGGGCAGCGAGATATAAGCGAGGTCGTATTTCGACGCCTCGATCTCCTTCTCGTCCTCTTCGCTCTTGTCGCGCAGCTCGACCATGTCCGGGTGGCGATAGAGCGCGTTGTTCTCAAAGCTGACCTTGGCGTCGAGGCAGCGCAGCTTCCCGTCCTTGGTGACGATCAGCGGATTGATCTCCAAGAGCTCCATGTCCTTGGCCACAAAGGCGGCGTAGAGCTTTTCGGTCAGCGCGCCCGCCTGCTTGGCGAGATCGCCGGTGAGGCCGAGCGCCGCGGCGACCTGGCGGCCGTGATGCGGCATCAGCCCCGTCGCCGGATCGACAGAGAAGGTCACGATCTTCTCGGGCGTGTCATGCGCCACCTTCTCGATGTCCATGCCGCCTTCGGTGGAGACCACATAGGCGATGCGCGAGGTCGCGCGATCGATCAGCATCGACAGGTAGAATTCCTTGTCGATCGCGGCGCCGTCTTCGATGTAGAGGCGGTTGACCTGCTTGCCGGCCTCGCCGGTCTGCTGCGTGACGAGCGTCGCGCCCAGCATCTCTTTGGCGAAGGCCTCGGCCTCGTCGATGGATTTGGCGATGCGCACGCCGCCCTTGTCGCCGGCGCTGGCTTCCTTGAACTTGCCCTTGCCGCGCCCGCCGGCATGGATCTGCGCCTTCACCACATAGACCGGGCCGGGGAGCTTTTCAGCCGCCGCGCGCGAATCTTCGGCGCGCAGCACGGCGAAGCCTTCAGCGACGGGCGCGCCGAACTCGCGCAGAACGGCCTTGGCCTGATATTCGTGGATGTTCATGGGCTATGTCTCCCTGGCGCAATGGCGCGCCGGCGCGGCGAAAAAATCGCGCTCAATGGGCATAGGCGGAGCCGTTTCGTCAAGGCGGCGGGAGGACGCGGGGAGAGCGGCAATTTTTGCTGTGATCGCGTTCATGAAAGCGCCGCGTCGCGCCGCTTGGAACAATTTTGAGCGCCGGCGGTTCAATGACACGGAGCTCCCCTCTCCCTCTTCGACTGCGCTCGGCCAACCTGGCCGGGCGCTTTTTCTTGAGCCGAGGCGTTTGGCGATGGGCGTGAGCGGCTTCCCTCCCTTGCCTGGGATCGATCCCTATGATCGAGTGCGAAAAGCTCAGCCTCATGCGCTCTCGTGATGACCAGCATCGATAATCCATTCGGCGAAGGCGCCCAAAAATACTGGGATCGTCGCTACGAGCTGTTTTCAAAATGGGATGAGGGCGTCGAAACCGATGAAGTGGGCCTCTTCTCCGTCAAGCCGGAACGCTTTGCGCTGGAGATCGGCAATCTCCTGAGCGGTCACACCGTATTGGACGCCTTTTGCGGCATCGGCGGCTCGGCGATCGGCTTCGCCCGATGCGGCAAGCGCGTCATCGCCGTCGACGTCGATCGCGACCGGCTGTCCATGGCGAAGCATAACGCCGAGATCTATGGCGTCTCAGAGCGCATCGACTTCATTCATGACGACGTGATGGAAGCCTATCCCAAGCTCTCATTCGATGCGCTGAATATCGACCCGCCGTGGGGCGGACCGGAGTATTTCAAGAAAGCGCGCTTCGGCTGGCGGGATTTTTTACCAAATCCGCTGCCGCTTATTCGGAAGGCGATCCATTCCAGGATTGCCGTCGCTGTGGGATTGCCAGCGAATTTTTCGGCCGATGAACTGCGCGAGCTGCCGCCTGAGACTGTCATACGAGAGTCGAGGGACGCAACGCGCGTTCTGTTCCGGACGGCCTATTATCCGCCGGTGGCGTGCGCGCGGCTTGGCCGAAGCGAAATTTGAGAAAAGAGCGACCGCACATAGGCGGCTTCGCCAACGCTTATCTGTTGGCGCTCCCTAGGGGACTCGAACCCCTGTTTTCGCCGTGAGAGGGCGACGTCCTAGACCGCTAGACGAAGGGAGCGGGAAGGAGCGTTCTATAGACCGCCGCCGCCCGCCGGGCAAGCTGTCGCGCAACGATCAGCCTCAACCGCCCGCTGAAGTTTTGCGGCCGAGCAGCGTGCGCGTCGCGACGCGCTTCGCCTCGCCCTCGGCGGCGAGATAGAGCGCGCCCTTGGCGCCCTTGGCGCCGCGCACCGCCTCGTTGATGCGATCGATCGAAGAGGGTTTCGGCGGCGCGGCCGCGATCTCCACGCGTTCGGCGGCGGGCTTGGCCGGCGCGGCCTTCGCGGCGCGATAATCATCGATCGCGGTCAGTTCGCCGGCGATGACGGCGCCCTTCTCCAGCTCGATCTCGCCATAGGTGATTTTACCCTCGACGCGTCCGGTGGCGCGCACGACCAGCAGCTGCTTGATCTCGATATGATCGGAAATCCAGCCGCTGACGTCGGCTTCCGTGGCGCTGACCTTGCCGCGGATGACGCCGCCCTGCCCGACCTGAATGACGCGCGCGGAGACGTCGCCCTCGATCGCGCCGTCGACGATGATGAGATCCGAGGCGGAGATTTCGCCCTTGAGCGTCACGCCGGCGCCGATATAGGCGACATTCTCTTCCTCGGGCCGAAAGTCCATCGCGTTCTTCGCCATCGCCAAGCTCCTCGGTCGCGCAAATGCGCGGAAAAGCTTACGTTGAGCGCGTCTCAACATTCAACGGAAAAAGCGCCCAAGGCGGCTCAACCCGGCTTGTCCGTCGTCTCCGACAGCGGATGCAGATCGCGCACCATCGCCCGCATGCGCTCGTCGAGCACATGCGTATAGATCTGCGTCGTCGAGATGTCCGCATGGCCGAGCAGCTCCTGCACCACGCGCAGATCGGCGCCATTCTGCAGCAGATGGCTCGCAAAGGCATGGCGCAGCGCATGCGGATGCATGTCGGCGGCCGGCAGGCCGGCGGCGCTCGCCAGCACCTTGAGATCGCGCGCGAAGGCCTGGCGCGTCAGATGACCGCTGTCGCTGTCGGCGGGGAAGAGAAAGCTCGAGCCGGCGCGTTCGGGCGCCATCTCCTCAAGCAGCTTGCGGTAGGAAAGAAGCGCGCGGCGGGAGCGATCGGTCAGCGGCGCCAGGCGCTCGCGCCCGCCCTTGCCACGAATGGCGATGAAAGGATCGCGCGAATGCGCGGCGCTTTTGGGCAGCGAGACAAGTTCGGAGACGCGCAGGCCGGTGGCGTAAAGCGTTTCGAGCAGCGCATAGAGCCGCGCCGCCCGCAGCCGTTCGCCAGCAGGCCGCGTTTCGTCATCGAGCCCTTCGCTCGCGACCGTGAGCAGCCGATCGATTTCCGCGGTGGAGAATACGCCGGGCGCGCTGCGCCGCATCCGCGGTCCGTCGAGCGCCGAGGCAGGGTCGTCGCCGCGATGGCGGTCGACGTAGAGAAACTTGTGGAACTGGCGAATCGCCGAAATGCGCCGCGCCACCGTCGCCGCCGACATGCCGCGCGGCTCCAATGAGGCGAGATAGGCGCGGATGTCTTCCGTCGTCGCGGCGCCGGGATCTCGGCCATTCGCGGTAAGATGCGCAATGTAATCGGAAAGATCGCGCCGATAGGCGTCCTGCGTGTTGCGCGCCGCGCCGCGCTCCGCGGCCAGCATGTCGAGAAAGGCGTCGAGCTGGCGCGCTGCGCCGGCTTTCATGCGCTTAACTCCCCAGCATCATTCCGCACAGGCGTCACGAATGACAGCCGTCACTTGTTCAACCGCTGCGCCGGGATCGTATAGGTCATCTGGCGCGGTTGCGGCGTCACATAAGCGACGAGGGCGACCATGGCGCCGTAGGCGATCGCGACGAGGGCGCCGACGATGATCAGAAAGCGGATGAGACTCGGCAAGGATTCGACTCAGCCCCCCATAAACCTGAAGACTCTCTTCGCCCGAACGCGCCTCGATTGCAACCCGCGCGCGATGGTCGGCGCGCATGCGCTTGAAATCATCGGCGCGGAACGCGGCCGATCGCGTTCAAAGGCGCGCGACGCCGGCCCTTAGAAATGCGATTCGGGATCTTCGTCCTCGGGGCGAATTTCGTGGCGCATGATGAGCGGCGCCTGCGACAGCGCGAAGACGAGCGTCAGCGGCAATATGCCGAAGACCTTGAAATTCACCCAGTCGTCGGTCGTCAGAATGCGGCGCAGGACTTCATTGAGCCCGGCAAGCGCGAAAAAGAACAGGCCCCAGCGTATGGTGAGCTTGCGCCAGCCCGCGTCGTCAATGTGGATCGCCATGTCGAAGACGATCGGCAGCAGCAGCTTGCCGAAATAGAGCGCCCCGATCAGGCCGGCGCCAAACAGCGTGTAAAGGATCGTCACCTTCAGCTTGATGAAGGTTTCGTCGTGCAGGAAATAGGTGAGCGAGCCGAAAACTAGCACCAGCACGGCGGTCACCACCGGCATCGCCGGCAGATGTCGGGTGATCGCCCATGAGACGGCAAGCGTCAGGACGACGCCCGCCATCAGCACGCCGGTCGCGGCGAAAATGCCGTATTTGGAGTTGACGACGAAGAACAGCAGGAGCGGTCCTAGTTCCAGTGCGAGCTTCAGCCAGGGATTGAGCTTTCTTTTTGCCGCGATGGCCGTTTCCTGCGTCATCTCTCTTAGCTTTCCGCCTCTGACGTTTCTTCAAGCCCTGCAATCGCCCGTGCGAAGTCGCGCGCCGCAAACGGCTCCAGATCGTCGGCGCTTTCGCCCACGCCGATAAAGTGGATCGGCAGGCCGTAAGTCTCGGCGATTGCGACCAGAATGCCGCCCCGCGCGGTGCCGTCGAGCTTGGTCATCACGAGGCCGGTGACGCCGGCGACCCGCTCGAAAACATCCACCTGCTGCAGCGCGTTCTGTCCGACGGTGGCGTCGAGCACGAGCAGCACCGCATGCGGCGCTTCGGCGTCGGCTTTTTTCATCACGCGAACGATTTTTTCAAGCTCGGCCATCAACTCGGCGCGATTTTGCAGTCGGCCCGCCGTGTCCATGAGCAAAATATCGGCGCCCTGCTCTTTCGCGCATTTGATGGCGTCGAAGGCGAGCGCGGCCGGATCGGCGCCTTCCGCGCCCGAAACGACTTCGGCGCCCAGCCGCGCGCCCCAGACTTTGAGCTGCTCCACCGCCGCGGCGCGGAACGTGTCGCCGGCCGCAAGCACGACCGTCTTGCCCTCGCCGGTCCATTTTGCGGTGAGCTTGGCGATGGTCGTCGTCTTGCCCGAGCCGTTGACGCCGACGACGAGGATGATGAAGGGCGTCTTGCTGTCGTCGACGACGAGCTCTTCGGCGACCGGCGCCAGCACGCGCTCGACTTCGCGCGCGAGGATTTCGCGCACTTCTTCGGGCTCGATGTCGCGCTCGTAGCGCGCCTTGCCGACCGCCTCGGTGATGCGCGTCGCGGCGCCCACGCCAAGATCGGCCCGCAGCAGCACGTCTTCGAGCTCCTCGAGCGTCAGCGCGTCGAGCTTGCGCTTGGTGAAAACGTCGGCGACGCCCTGGGTGATCGCTTGCGAGGTCCGCGAGAGGCCGCCGGACAGGCGCGACCACCAGGAGCGCTTTTCCTCCTCAGGCGCCGGCTCGGGCGCCTCTTGGGGCGCCGCTTCGGGCGCGGGCGCGCTCTGGCCGCCGCCAAACAGGCGGGAGAACATGCCGCGCTTTTTACCTTCGGTTTCCTGGCTCATTCACCGGATGGCCTACACGAGTTGCGCCGAAAGGGCCAGCGGGCGGAGTCCCTTGCCGCGCGCGTGGCGCCAGTGAAGAAAATGCCCGCAAAAATGGCGGCGCTCGCCATGCGGACGGAACATCCCACAAAACGCCAGGTTGTTCTCGCATCTAAGGGTTCGACGGGAGGCGCGCAATGCAAGCCAGGACGCGACAGCTCTTCGCCGGCGCTTTCGCCTTGACGCTGATCAGCGCCTCGGCGGGCTCGGCCTTTGCTCAGTCCCCGGGATATCATCCAGGCCCGCCCGGCTGGTATGGAAGGGCGCGTCCCCCCAGCTACGCCGGAGATTGCAAATTCCCTTATCCGCCGGGTTACCGCTACGATCTGAAAGACTTGCGCACCGGCTTCACCGATCGCGATTTTTCCTGTTACAGGCTCGATAACGACTAAGCAGCTCATCTCGACAAACGCTGGCTAAAAGGCGTTGCCCGTCTGCAGCCGCAGCAGCGCGCTGACCAGCGCGTCGACGTCCGCGCATGTGTTGTAGAAGGCCAGCGACGGGCGCACGGTGGCTTCGAGGCCGAAGCGGCGCAGGATCGGCTGCGCGCAGTGATGTCCGGCGCGAACGGCGATTCCCTCGCGGTCCAGCGCCTTGCCGACCTCTTGCGAGTCGTGTCCATCGAGCGTGAAAGAGAGCACCGAGGCTTTCTCCGGCGCCGTGCCGATGAGGGTCAGTCCTGGAACGGTCGTCATCTTTTCGGTCGCATAGACGAGAAGATCGTGCTCGTAACGGGCGATCACCTCCATGCCGATGGCTTCGACATAGTCGAGCGCCGCGCCGAGCCCGACGGCGTCGGCGATATTGCCCGTGCCGGCCTCGAAGCGCTCCGGCGGGCCCTGATAGATCGTCTTTTCGAAGGTCACGTCGGCGATCATATTGCCGCCGCCCTGCCACGGATCGAGATGTTCGAGCACGGCGTCCTTGCCGTAAACGACGCCGATGCCTGTCGGGCCGAACACTTTGTGGCCGGAGAAGACGAAGAAGTCGCAGCCGATCGACTGGACGTCGACCGGCATATGCGAAACCGATTGCGCGCCGTCGACGAGCACGCAGGCGCCGTAGCGATGGGCGATCGCCGTGATTTCCTGGACGGGCGTAATTGTGCCGAGCGCGTTCGAGACCTGCGAGACCGCGACGATCCGCGTCTTCGGGCCCAGGAGCTTCTCATATTCCTCGAGAATGAGCGCGCCGCGGTCGTCGACCGGCGCGACGCGCAGCTTCGCGCCCTTCTCGGCGCACAGCATCTGCCACGGCACGATATTGGCGTGATGTTCGAGGTGTGAGACGACGATCTCGTCGCCCTCGCGCACATTGCGCCGGCCCCAGCTCTGCGCGACGAGATTGACGCCCTCCGTCGCGCCGCGCACGAAGATGATGTCCTTGACGTTGGGCGCCTTCAGAAAGCGGCGGACTTTCTCGCGCGCTTCCTCATAGGCGTCGGTCGCGCGCGCCGCGAGCGTATGCGCGGCGCGATGAATGTTGGAGTTTTCATTCTCATAGAAATAAGCGAGCCGGTCGATCACCGACTGCGGCTTTTGCGTCGTCGCGGCGTTGTCGAGCCAGATCAGTTGTCGTCCGTTGACGCTCTGATTGAGGATCGGGAAGTCGCGCTTGACGCGATAGGGATCGAAGAGATGCCGCGTGGCGACGGTTTTCTCGGGTTGGCGTCCCTGCCGAGGCGCCGCGTAAACGCTATCGCCATAGGGCGCTTGCGCCGCGCCATGGATCTCGCGACCGCCGGCGCCCGGCGAGTGTGGCGCGGCGCTATGCGCATAATCGGACGCGCCGCCGCCTTGGGCGAATTCCCCCGGATGCAGCGGATAGGCGCCCTGCGTCGCGCCGCCTTGCGAGTGACGCGAGACGAGTTCGTCGCCACGCATCGCGCCGCTCGTCTGCTGCGGCGAGAAGGGGTCGGGATGGCCATAGCCCGCGCCGGTTGAGGGCGCGCGCGTTTCATAGCGCAAGGGCTCTGCGGGTCCAGGCGCCGGCGCTGTTGGAAGAAAATAATAGTCGCCTGCCGGTCGTGCGGCCGCGTCGTTGTCGACGAGCGAGAACTCCTGCGCAAGGCGGCGCGTCGGCTCGCTGTAATCCAATTCGCCGGGGACCGATGATGTCGCGCCGCCGAGCGAAGCGCCGGGCTGCGGAATGTCGGCGAGGCCCAACGGCCGCGTCGAGGAATGCAACGTCTGCGGCGCCGAGGGCGCCGGGACATTCGGGGTCGGGACAACGGAAGGAATCGTCGTCGGCGGAAAGTCCATGGGACCGAAAGGCGCGCGCGCCGGCGCATGCGGGGCGACGCTCGTCACGATCGACGGCGCCGGAATATCGGTCAGACTGGGCGTCACGGCGGGCAAGGCGCCGGCAAGCGCCGACGCGCCGGATTGCTGCGTCACGGCGCCGGTCGTCGGCAGCGACGCATGGGGCAGCGCGCCAAAGAAGGCGTTGGCCATATGCGCGATGATCTGCGCGTCGGGCGCGGCGGCGTCATGATGCGTGAACGCCTCCTTAGACGGCAGGCCATCGATGGGGAAGTCGACTAATTGCGGCGTCTGCGGCGCAGTAGGCATGTATTGCACACCTCAGGTGACGGAGAATCGGCGCGCTCAGCGCCGATCCCATAGGGACTCACGCATATTCGTCGGGATATTTGTGATATTTGCCGACGTCGACATCTTCGAGCACGCCAAGCGCGTCATGCGTCAGCACGGCCGCCGAGCAATAGAGCGAGATGAGATACGAGGCGATCGCCTTGCGATTGATTCCCATGAAACGCACCGACAGGCTCGGCGCGACTTCTCCGGGGACGCCCGGCTGAAACAGGCCGACGACGCCCTGTTTCTTCTCGCCGGTGCGCAGCAGCAGAATATTCGTCTTGCCCGCTTCATCGACATAGAGCTTGTCGCTGGGGATCAGCGGCAGGCCGCGCCAGGTGATGAAGGGCGAGCCGAACAGCGTCACGGTTGGCGGCGGCACGCCGCGACGCGTGCATTCGCGCCCGAACGCCGCGATGGCGCGCGGATGCGCGAGGAAGAAGGCGGGCTCCTTCCAGACTTTCGCAATGAGGTCGTCGAGATCGTCGGGCTGCGGCGCGCCGGTGCGCGCGCTGATCTTCATCGCCGGATGCGCATTGGCGAGGAAGCCGTATTCGGCATTGTTGATGAGTTCGGCTTCCTGCCTCTCCTTCACCTTTTCGGTGAGGAGCCGCACCTGCTCCTGAATCTGATCGTAAGGATGATTGTAGAGATCTGAGACGCGCGTCTGCACGTCGAGGATCGTCGTCACCGCATTCATCGAATATTCGCGCGGCGCATCCTCGTAGTCGACGAAGGTCTCCGGCAGGTCGGCGTCGCGGTCGCGCGCCGGGCTGCACTGGACGTCGGCGTCACTGAGCGCCGTCGCCTCCTTGACCCGGTTGAGACGATAGATGCCCGCTTCCACCGGCACCCAGGGCAAGAACGACACCAGCCAGCGCGGCGTGATGCCCGACCATTGCGGACGCGTCTTCGTCGCATTGGCGAGCTGGCGGGCCGCCGATTCGCTCAATGTTCGGCGAACTTCAGGTTCTGCGGTCATTAATCCTCTTCCCTCGACAAGATAGCTCCACGCGGCCCGCGCCATTCGACGCCGATACTCGCTTACTATAGCTTGTCTATAGAGTATACATATCTTATGGTCAAGCCAGGGGTCGGAACCCATCGGCGAGCGAAAGCAAGATGACGATGCTGCGAGAGTTTTTTTCCAAGGACCACGACATCGACGCGATCGTTTCCGCCTTGAGCGCGCTGCGCCGAGCGTCGCAGGCGCAACGTTACGGAAACGCCGCGCCGCCGCAGCTCCCGTCGAAATTCGTCATGGCGTCGATCGTTGAGGGGATCACTGCAGCGCTTTATCCCCGGCATTATGGACCGCCCGAACTGCCCTTCGACAGCACCGACGAATTCATCGCGTCGACGCTAAAGACGTGCCTTGGGGGCCTGCGCGAACAGGTCCGGCGCGAGTTCGCGCTTTTCCCGAGCGATGCGTCGGACGAACAGACGCGGCTGCGCCCAACGGACATCGTCGACGCCTTCGCGCGTGCGATTCCGCGCGTGCGGATGCTGCTCGACGCCGACATCCGTGCGGCTTATGCCGGCGATCCGGCCGCGAAAAGCCTCGATGAGATTATTTTCTGCTATCCCGGCGTCGCCGCCTTGATCAAACACCGGCTGGCGCATGAGCTCTATCGACTCGGCGTTCCGATGCTGGCGCGCATCGTCGCGGAAATCGCGCATTCGCAGACCGGCATCGACATTCATCCGGGCGCCGAGATCGACCAGGGCTTCTTCATCGATCACGGCACTGGCGTCGTCATCGGCGAAACGGCGCGCATCGGCAAGAATGTGCGGCTCTATCAGGCGGTGACGCTTGGCGCGAAGCGATTCGACGTCGATGAAAGCGGCGCGCTCGAGAAAGGCAAGCCGCGACATCCGATCCTCGAAGACGACGTCGTGATCTATGCCGGCGCGACGGTTCTCGGCCGCATCACCATCGGCCGCGGATCGACGATCGGCGGCAACGTCTGGCTCACGCACTCCATTCCGCCCGGCAGCAACATCACGCAGGCGAAAGCGCGGATCGAGCTCTTCGATCACGGCGCGGGAATTTGATTGTGCTAAGACCAAGCGGGCCGGCTTCCCGGCCCGCTTACTTCCTCAGGCCGTCGCCTCGGCGCAGCCCTGCGCCATCGCCGCGCGCCCCGCCTCGATCATCTCTTCCGGCGTCATGTCGCGCACATGCGTCGCGATCGACCATTCATGGCCGAAGGGGTCGACGACTTTCCCATAGCGGTCGCCCCAGAACATATCGGCGACCGGCATTTTCGCCGTTGCGCCTGCAGCCACCGCGCGCGCGTAAACCTCGTCGACATTGTCGACCATGAGATGAATCGTGACGGGCGAGCCTTTGAGCGACTTCGGTCCCAGCGCGCCCCATTCCGGCATTTCGTCGACAAGCATCACCATGGAGTCGCCGATCTTCACCGCCGCATGCATCAACCTTCCGTCGGGTCCGGGCATGCGCATCATCTCTTCGGCGCCGAACGCCTTCTTGTAAAATTGGATCGCGTCGGCGGCGCCGGCGCAAATGAGATGCGGCGTGATCGATCGCATGCAGGCGGGATTTTTCTCGACATTGGCGTTCATGCTTTGACGTCCTTTCCTTCGGTTTGAGTTTCAGCCCCTAATATGCGCAGCGCTTTACGAAGCTTTTGTCCTTCGCTGGGCGAAAACCCGGCGTCGAGCGCGGCATGTTCGCGACGCCAGATCGGCAGCGCGGCGGCGAGCAGGTCGCCGCCGGCGCTTGTCAAAAACAGTCTGCGCGCGCGGCGGTCCTTTTCGTCAAGACGCGTTTCGACGAGCCCGCGCCGCTCCAGGGATTTCAGCGCAGCGGTGAGCGTCGTGCGATCCATGGCGAGCGCCTGCGCGAGTCGCCCCAGCGTCGGCGCCTGCGGGGCGTTGAGCATCATCATCAGCGAAAACTGGCCATTGGTGAGTCCGAGCGGCGCGAAGGCGCGATCGAAGCGCCGCGCGAGGGTGCGCGCCGCGCGCTGCGTCGCAAGGCAGAGACAGGCGTCGCGAACCTCATGAACGACCTCGATCGGGAGCTTCTTTGACATGGCGTCCTTATGTTGATATCAACGTTTATTGCGTTTGTCGAGTCTTTCGCATCACCGCCCAACTTCGCCCTCATGCTGAGGAGCCGCCGAAGGCGGCGTCTCGAAGCACGAGGGCGAGCCTAAAGGCGCGCATGAAGGTTTCCTCGTCCTTCGAGACGCGTGCGCCGCACGCTCCTCAGGATGAGGAAACCTTCACCCGATCGCGCGTTGGAAATGACAGACACGAAAAAAGGAGCAGCCATGCAGTCGAAAGTCAGAACCTGTATCGCCTTCAAGGATCAGGCGGAGGAAGCGGCGCGCTTCTATGTCTCGATCATTCCCGACTCGGCGTTCGAAGGCGTGTTCCGCCTCCAGCCGGACGGGCCGGCGCTGCTCGTCTCCTTCACCCTCGCCGGCACGCCCTATCAGGCGCTGAACATGGGCCGCGAGCCGAGCCACAATGAAGCCTTTTCGATCTCGGTGATGACCAAGGATCAGCGCGAAACCGACGCGCTTTGGGACAAGCTGCTCGCGGGCGGCGGCGCCGAGATCGAATGCAGCTGGCTCAAAGACCGCTACGGCATCCACTGGCAGATCGTGCCGGAAGCCTTGCCGCGCATGTTCACGGATGACGACCGCGCCGCGGCGGGCCGCGCCTTTCAGGCGATGCTTGGCATGCGCAAGATCGACCTCGCCGCGGTCGAAGCGGCGTTTCGCGGCGAATCCCCTTAAGCCGGCGGCGAATGAAACGCGCCCACCGGGGCTACTTCGCAACCATGCGAGCCTGGAGGCTCGCCGTCCGGGAAGCGCCGCGCTTGATGCCGCCTTGGACCGCGAGCCTCCAGGCTCACAAGGCGCCTGCGACTAGCGTCGCCTCAAGCCGAGCGCGCGATCGGCGCGGCGTCGCTTTTAGCGGCGACGGCGTTCCACTCCTTTTCCCAGAAGTCGGCGACGCCGAAGCGCGCGATGACCGCGCCCTTTTCGTCGAGAACGATCACCTCGTCGAAATCGACGACGTCGAGCGCCTTGGGACTGGAGAGCTCCATCTCGAAGAAGCGGCTCACCTCGGCGATGACGCTCGCCGGATCGGAGGATTCCCGCTCATATTCACGCAGCGGCTTCAGCTTCACATGGCCGCCTTCTGTCTCAATGAATTTGACTTCGCGTACACGATAAATCGCCATTGCCTTACCCTCGCTTGCGCCGGGCACATGAGGGTGAAATTGGCTGCGCAAGCGGCGCGTCAAGAGGTTTAGCGGGACCGTCGCTGTCGTTTGGAAGCACAGGTCAACCTGTCGTTCCAACGCGCGCGCTTGGGCGCATGCCGCGATGTCATTTCCGACGCGCGCTTTTGGCGATAGGCGGTGGTGTCATTCCCGACGCGCGCATCGCGCGCGATCGGGAATCCAGAAAATGCAGATCACTTGCGAATTTGCTCTGGATTCCCGATCGCGCATGACCGCCATGGGAGTCGTCATTGCGAGCCGCAGGCGAAGCAATCCAGAATCCGCCAGCGCTTCTGGATTGCTTCGTCGCGGCGCTCCTCGCAATGACGCCCTCAACACAAAAGCAAAGTTGCCCCATTAGGCCTTTGACCTGTCGGGAATGACGCTTTGTCAGCTTCCCCCAAGCGCTGCGTTGCGCAGCCTGGCCATTCCCGATGCGCGCGTTTGAATTTTGACACGGGTGTCATTCCCGACGCGCGCATCGCGCGCGATCGGGAATCCAGAAAATGCCGATCATTCGCGAATGTGCTCTGGATTCCCGATCAGGCCTTCGGCCTGTCGGGAATGACACTGGACAGCGCCATCATACTCGCCTCCTCATGCTGAGGAGGCGCCGAAGGCGCCGTCTCGAAGCATGCGCCCTTCAGCAAAACATAGCTTGTCGCGCCGTTCTCGCCCGCGAGCCACATTTGAAATCGCCGGCGTTATCGTCCCCAGCCGATGCGAATTGATTTTCGAAAGCTGCAGCCTGCTCAGCCACGCACGGCTCGGAACTCAGGTTTATTTAGCTCATTTTCAGTTGTCATGGCCGGGCTTGTCCCGGCCATCCACGCCAGGACATCGCGAAGCGTTTCACGCCGAAAAGGCGTGTTCGGCTCATACTCTCACATTTCAGCACGTCGTCGCGTGGATGGCCGCGACAAGCGCGGCCATGACGCGGTGAGCAGGCTTCCCGAGCGCCTCTTGACATTCCTGGAATAAATTCCTATCCTCCGCCCGCCTTCGTCAAGCGAGGGCGCGGCTCAGGGTCGAGCGGCGCCGGCGAAGGACGGATCCGGCGGGACGAACGACCCTCGTTCCCTGATCCGGCGGCGCGTCGCCGGTCTGGGCTTCTCTCCTTTGCGCGGAGACGCATGAGAACTTCGAAGAGCCGCAAGGCTGAGCGAACCTCATGTGCAGGCTTTGAAAGCCCGGACCACAATATCCGAGGATGGCGCAGGCGTCGGTTACCCGAACGATGGGGAGCGGCTCCCTCAGCCCGGAGGCGGCGAGACGACGCGATCCGTGTCCGGGAGAAACCGGCCGTCGAAGACAATTTTTTGCGCTGCGGCCAGCGATGGCCGGGGCGTCCCGGACCGCTCGCCCCCCGCGCCTTATCGGCGGCGGGATGTCTTCGCGCGCCCCCTGCTCGCCCGGTACTTGGCGCGCCTTGTCAGCGCACTTTCAGCGCCGCCTTGGCGAGTCGCCATGCGGCGCGACGATCGGATTCACGTCAGCCTCGTCGCCATCGCATCAGTAATACCGCACGCGTGCGACAATGCGTCCTCCAGCGCGTCGTATTGCGTGGCGAGATTTCTGCTTTGCAAAGTCTCTGGCAAGATAACGGGCCGGGCTGCCGCTTAGAATAACTCCGGTGAGCTTACTTTTAGACCCGGATTGCCCCTTAAACGCCAAAACATGTCTGAGTTCAGACAAAAGGAGCAAAAACAGTGGCTAATGTGACATTCTCATCCCCCGTCCTTGCACGCGACGTTACTGTCTATGCGATCGCTGGAGACCGCGGCACGATCCTGGCGGTGGCCAAGGCGCATAAAATTCCCATTCCCTTCGACTGTCAGGACGGCGAATGCGGCTCCTGCCTCGTCGAGGTCACGCATCTCAGCCGTAACCAGAAATACGGCATCGCGCTGACCGAGAAGGAAAAGGAGATGCTGCGCCAGCTCGGCAAGATCAGCAAAGCCGAGATCGAGGCCGCCGAAGTCAACGACATGCCGCCGCGCTATCGCCTGGCGTGCCAATGTTTCGTCCGTAACGAGGACATCCTCGTCAAATTCGAAGGCGATCAGACGCTGCCGGCGCAAGGCGCCCATATCACCCATGCCGCCAAGCGCTTCACGGGCGGCATCGAGATTTCCACGGTGGATGAATTCATGGGTTACGCCGTCAAGGTCGAAGAGGACGCGGCGATACATTTCGATGAACTCGCCGGCATGATGGAAAGCTGCGGCAATGCGGAAGTCGCCAAATTGTTTCGGCAACTCGCCGGCTTTTCACGCCTGCATCTCGCCGAGGCCAAGAAGCGCGCTGGATCGATCGACCTCGCGGCGGTCATTCCGCCCGATTACGTGTGGCCCAATCATGCGACCCCGGAACGCACGGAAATCTGGGCCGCCGACCCAACGCTGTCGCGGCTCGACGGCTTGAAGGCCGCCCTGCAGGGCGAACGCCGAGGCTATGAGTTCTATCGAGCCGTGGCCGCCAAAACCAAATCGCCGGAAATCGAAGCGATGGCGAAGGAATTCGTCAAGGAAGAGGCCGAGCACGTCAAAATTCTCGAAGCCTGGATCACGCGCGAAGAATGGACCATAAAGAACCCGCCAAGCGCCAACGCTTGAGCGAGAAGCCTGACAATCGGCTTGAGGCGGGGGCGGCCTTTTTTGGCCGCCGCTCGCTGACAAATCTGAGCTCGGCGAGCGAGGGGGAGACATGGAATCGGTCGAGGAATTTCTCGCTTATGCAATCCATCTCGAATTCGAAGCGGCGACCCGCTACGGGCAATTGGCCGACGCCATGGAGTCAGGCGGCAATCGCGAAGTCGGCAAACTGTTTCGTCGATTGGCGGATTACTCCAGACTGCATCTGGCCGAGGCGCAGGCCCGCGGCGGCTTTCGTGAATTGCCAAAGATGAAGCCGGATGAGTTCGTGTGGCCCGGATTGGAGAGCCCGGAGACGGCGGCGATCTGGGCCGCCGATCCGTTTATTGGACGCGAACAGGCGCTTGAGATCGCGCTCGACGCCGAGACCGCGGGCCTCAAATATTACCAGCACGTTCTCGACACGACGTCCGACCCCGAGATCAAGATCCTCGCCAGGGAGTTTGTCGCGGAAGAGCTTAGTCACGTCACTGAACTGAATAAGTGGATCGCCGCGAACAAGGCTGGGAAAGTTCTGACCGTCGATCCTTGAGTTCATCGTTCGACGTCAGCACACTTGCGCCACCACCATGGCGACGTCATCCGACGCCGGCGCCTCGCCGCGGAAGGCGCGCACGTCGGCGAGCACCGCCTTGATGAGGTCTCGCGGCGAGAGGCTGCGATGCTGCATGAACGCGGCGGACAGGCGCTCGAGTCCAAAGAAGTCGCCCTGCCGGTTTTGCGCCTCGGTAATTCCGTCGGTGTAGAACAGCAGCTTGTCGCCTGCGGCGAGTTCGATGCTCCCCTCCTTGAATTCGACCGCGCGCATGACGCCGAGCACCAGGCCGTCGGCGTCGAGCTGCACGCACACGGCGCCCTCCGCGCGCAGCAGCAACGGCGGGTTCTGGCCGGCGTTGGCGTATTGCAAGGTGCGCGTGCGCGGCAGGAAGCGGCAATAGAACATGGTGATGAAGAGGTCCGCGGCGGTCAGGTCCTCGTGCAGGAGCTCATTGAGGTCGTGCAACAGCTCCGCCGGCCCGGTTAATGCGTTCGTCGCCTTTCGCGTTTCGGCGCGCAGCGTGCTGCGCACTTCGGTCATGATCAGCGCGGCGCCGACGCTATGGCCGGAGACGTCGGCGATGACGATATCGATCACGCCGGAATTTTCGAAATAGTCGAAATAATCGCCGCCGACATGGGTCGCCGGCACGCAGATTCCGGCGATCTCCATATGCGGGGTGCGCAACGGCGCGTTCGGCAGCAGCGACAGCTGGATCTGCTTGGCGATTTCGAGTTCGTGGCGATTCTCTTCGACGCGCCGCCGATCGGAAATATCGGCGTGAACGCTGACGAAGTGGGTGATGCGCCCCGCCTCATTGGCGACCGGCGAGATGGAGAGTTCGTCCCAGAAGGAGACGCCATCCTTGCGGTAGAATTTCACCACCACCTGGCAGCTCGTGCGATGCACGATGGCGTTGCGGATTTCCTCGAGCGCCGCAGGGTCCGTCTCCGGCCCGCGCAACAGATGCAGGCTGTGCCCGAGCAGCTCTTCGCGGGTGAAGCCGGTGATCCGGCTCAGCGCCGGATTGACGTAGATGTTCGGAACGCGAGGCGCCTGCGCATCCCAGACCGCAATGCCGATCGGGACGGATTCGATGGCGCGATTGCGCACGCGCAGCGCGTCTTCGAATTTTTTGCGCGAGGTGATGTCGTGGTCGACGCCCCGCCATTTCACCAGTCGGCCGCCTTCGTCGAAGATCGGCGCGCCGGTCGACTCGGTGAAGACGTCGCCGTCGTTCTTGTGCCGGTAGTGGTTGACGACGCGATGGAAGGCCCGTCGCAGCGCGATCGGACTCGGCGCCGTCTTGAGAGCGGCGTCTTCCGCGCTCTCCTTGGCGAAGAGATCGACATAGGTCTTGCCGAGAACCTCTTCGGGCGTCATGCCGAGCACGTCCTCGACGGCGCTGCTGCTATAAGTGTAGCGGCCGTCCTGATCCTGCTCCCACAGCCAATCGCCGGCCATGTCGGCGATCTGCCGAAAGCGCTGTTCGCTCTCGAACAGCGCCTCCTTGTCGCGCTTCTGTTCGGTGATATCCTGCTGCATGGCGAGATAATGGGTGATCTCGCCATTCGCGTCGCGCAGGGGCGTGACGATTTCGGAAGCCCAATAGAGCTCGCCGTCCTTTCTTCTGTCCTGTATCTGTCCGCGCCATTCAACGCCGGCGCGAATGCTCTCCCAAAGCCGCCGATATTGATCGCCCTCGGTCCGCTTCGATTGAAGCATCCGCGGGTTCCGGCCGATGAGCTCATGCGGCGGGTAGCCGGTCAGGCTGGCGAAGCGGCTGTTCACATATTCGATTTCACCGTGCTTATTGGTGATCATCACCGCGATCGGACTTTGCTCGACGGCGGCGGAAAGCGTCAGCAGCCTATCCTCGGCGCGCTTGAGCCGCGTCAGATCATGCGTCACGCCGACGAAGTAGCGCGTTCCTTCGAGCCAGATTTCGCCAATCGACAGATACATAGGGAAGGTGGTGCCGTCCTTGCGTCGCCCGACGACCTCTTGGCCGACGCCAATGATCTTCTTGACGCCGGTTCGCCTGTAGGCGGCAAGATAACGGTCATGCGCCTCGCGATAGGGCGAAGGCATCAACAGCTTGACGTTCCTTCCGAGCGCTTCCTCGGCGTGGTAGCCGAACAGCTTCTCCGCGCCTCTGCTGAAGAGCAAGATGTCGCCGGCCTCATTGATCACGACCAGTCCATCGACCATGCCGCCGAAGATGGTTTCGAGCTTTTTCGTCGTCTCGTCGAGCGCATCGGGCTCATTCGGCCCGTCGAGCGAACGAAGTTTGAGCAACGATCCGCCATCGCCATTGCCGGAAAGCGGGTCGATCTCGCAGCGAACGTCAAGCGTTGGTCCATCCTTGCGCCGAATGCGCAGAGACAGCCGCTGGCGGCCGTGCAGCGAGGGCGACGAAGGCTCGAAATCATCGGCGTCTGGCGCGAGAACCCGCGGAAAGAAAGGCTGGCCGCGAAGCTCCCCTTCGCGATAGCCCGTGAGACGTTCGGCGGCTCGGTTCATCGATCGCAGGGCACCCGACGATTCGACGATGCAAATAGCTTCATCAAAAGCGTCGAGAATGGCGCGATCGGCCGCGACCGTTTCCATGCGCTACGAAGCTCCTGCTTCCGAGGACGCGCGCCTTGGCTTTCGCGCCCTCTCCGCGCCCTCCGCCGAGCGGCTGCGATAAGCGGCGTCGCACGCGTCGACCAGGGCGTTCAGCTCGGCGACGAACGCTGCGAAGGGCGTCAGCGTCGTTAAGAGCGACGCCTCGAGTTTGAACGCCAGCCGCTCAAGCCCGGCGAGGCGAAACTCCAGGCCGACGTTTCGAAACAAAGCCCGCGCGTCGGCGATGCCGCTCAGCAATTGCATGGACGCGATGCGGGCGGACGCATCCCGCATTCGCGCGTCGAGCGCGGCCTGCAACTGCTGCTCCCAGAGGTCTCTTGGCTTCACATCCGCGAGAAGGGCGGTAAGCTTTTGCAGTCCAAACAGATTGGCGGCCTTATCAAAATACGCCCCGGCGACCCGCATGTCCGCTCCCGATTCGCGGGTAAGCGCGACAAGAAAAGGAAAATTCCGCAGCCGATCGAAATAGGGCGCCGCCACAGACTGGTCGCCCTGCGCCTCGCTCATGCCCACGCGTTCACGATAGGCGCCCAGATCGGAACGCCAGCGCTCGATGTCTTCGTCGTCGGGGCTCAGCCGATGCCCACGTCGCATCGACCAATGGCACATGTACGCCAGCGCGTCTTCGAGTTGGAGAAGCAGCGCATACTGGCGCGCGGCGTCCAATTCGCGGCTTTCGCGAAAACTGGCGCGCCATCGATCGCCCTCGAAGATTCGATCGAAGGAAAGATAGAGCTTGACGGCATAGCTGAGCAGAGTTGGGACCAGCCCCTCGCCCAGCAGCAGGAAGCAAACTCCCGCCTGATCGACGACCTTGTTGCAGATCACCGTGACGACGATTTCCCGCGCGAGTGAATGACTCCTGATCCGCTCCGAAAAATGAGACCGCAAATATTCTGGGAAATAGCTCGCCAAAAATTCATACGACCAGGACCCCTGCAGAAACGCCTCGTCTTCCAGCAGCCTCTGCTTCAGCGCCAACTTCGAACCGGCCATCAGCACGGCGAGCTCCGGTCGCGTCAACTCTTTCGTCTCGCGCGCCGAGACATCCTTTCGTGCCGGAAAGGCCTCGGCCGCAGGATTGATATAGCCGGCGTTTTCCAGTTGCTCCGCGAGGTCCATGAATGGATCGAGATTGATGCGGCACCGCGCGCGGTCCAGCGATAGGCAAAGACTCTGTCGGTCGTTGTCCTGCAGTACGGACGCGCAAACCTCTTCGGTGAGGGATTGGAGCAAGCGATCGGGATCCTCGACGTCTGGCGTGTGTTGGTCCGGCCGCGTGTGCAGCAGAGTCTTCAAATTGACTTCGTGATCGGAGAGATCAACGCCGGCCGAATTGTCGACCGCGTCGGTATTGATCCGTCCGCCTCTCAGGGCGTATTCAATGCGCGCCCGCTGCGTGAAGGCGAGGTTGGCGCCCTCGCCGACGACCTTCGCGCGAAGCTGCAGCGCATCGACGCGCGCGCCGTCGTTAACGCGATCGCCAACGCTCTCATTCGTCTCCGAGCTCGCCTTGACATACGTGCCGACCCCGCCCATCCACAACAGATCGACGGGCGCGATCAAGAGCCAGCGGACCAGCGCTTCGCCATCGATCGCGCTATGCCGCACGCCCAGCCACGCGCGCACCTCCGGGCTCAGCGGGATATCCTTGGCGTCGCGCCGATAGACGCCTCCGCCGTGTGAAAGCAGCGCCGGGTTATAGTCCCGCCACGTCGACTGCGGCAGTTGGAACAGACGGCGTCGCTCGGCGAAGGAAATGAGCGGATCGGGGTTTGGGTCGATGAAGATGTACTGACCGTCGAACGCGCCAAGCAGCCGAATGTTCGGCGTGTGCAGCATGCCGTTGCCGAAGACGTCGCCATCCATGGAGCCGACTCCGACGACCGTAATCAGCTCCGCATCGACGTTGCGACCGAGCTCATGGAAGTGCCGTCTTACACAGACCCAGGCGCCGCGCGCAGTAATGCCCAGTCGCTTATGATGATAGCCATGCGCGCCGCCGCTCGCGAAGGCGTCGCCGAGCCAGAAGCCATAGGAGTGCGAAATCTCATTGGCGACATCGGCCCAGGAGGCGGTGCCCTTGTCGGCCGCGACGACGAGATAAGGATCGGGGCCGTCATAAGCGACGAGCGCGGGCGGCCTGACGATCTTTGAATCCTTCAGATTGTCCGTGAGATCGAGAAGGCCGCGCAGGAACTGCGAGTATGCCTCCCTCCCGAGGCGCTGCCGCTGCGATGCGTCGTCAACGGGAAGCTTGAGAACAAAGCCGCCCTTGGCGCCCTGCGGCACGATGAGGGCGTTCTTGATCATCTGAGTCTGCATCAGCGCCAGGACTTCGCCGCGAAAGTCTTCGGGCCGGTCCGACCAGCGGATTCCGCCGCGCGCGACTTTGGCGCCCCGCAAATGCACGCCTTCCATTGAAGTGGAATGAACATAGATCTCCGCCATCGGCTTTGGAGCCGGCATATTGAACACGCCCAGACTGCTGATCTTTAGAGAAATGAACTTCCGCGCCCAGTCGCCGCAAAAATAGAAATTGGTGCGCACCGTCGCGTCGATGAGATTGAAGAGATCGCGAAGAATGCGATCGTCGCCGCCGTCCGTGACCCTGTCCAATACGTCGACGAGCTGAGCCCTGATCGGCGTGAGCGACTCCAACTCGATCTCGAAGGAGTCGCGTCCGTCGCCATCCGGCTTGAACCGCGCTTCGAAGTAACGATAGAGAAGTTGGACGGCCGCCGGACTGTGCAAAAGCGCGCGATAGATTCGCGTGCGCTCGATCCGCAGACCGAGCTGCTGATAGTAGTTGCTATAGGCGCGAAAGAGATCGATCTGCCGCCAGTCAAGCTCCGTGACCAAGACCAGGCCGTTCAAGGCGTCGCTCTCAACCCCGGCTGAAAGCACGGCTTTGAGCGCCGCCAACAATCGACCGTGCGATCGTGCGACGCTCGCGCCGCCGCCCATGGAGGGCTCGACGATGAAACTTCGAATAAACCGCGGGCCGATGCTGAGATTGAGCGCGAACTGAATTTGATCTTCGACGCGTAGTCCGAGGTTCTGCAGCATCGGCAGAAGTTCATCGAGCGCATGGTCTTTGGCGCCGATCAGCCGAACCTCATATCGGCCTACATCCGCTCCGGGGCCTGGCAGCGGACGCAATTCGACGATCTCGTTCCCGCTTTGGTTGGCTGCTGCAATCAGCGCCAGATCGCGCGCGGCGCGCCGCGCCGGGACGAGATAGCGATAGGCTTTGGGCAGCGCGTCAAGCGCCTCGCCGGAAAGATTCAGCCCAGAACGGCGCCCGGCGCGGCGGAGGAAATCCCGCACCACGGAATCCCAGTCCGCGACGCGGGGCGTCTCAAACGTCAATGTGTCCGGAGAGCGAAGCACGGGCAACCATCAGCTAGGCGATCTTCTTGCGCATTTCGAGAACATTGCCCGAATCCGTCTTGTGATATTGAACAGAGTCCATCACAGAGCGAATGAAGAATATGCCCCGGCCGCGTTCGCGAAGTTCATCGAACTCGGGCGACGGCAGAGCAGCAAGGTCGAAACCTCCGCCGTGATCGAAAACCCGGACGGAAAGATAGGCGTCGTCCACTGAGAAGCAGATCCGCACAGAGTCGGTCGACTTTGCCGCGGAGCTGTACTGAATGGCGTTGGCGACGGCCTCGGTTAGCGCAAGATTGAGGTGAAAAGCCAGGGTGTCGCGAGTGTCCTCCTGAACGTCCAGCTCCTTCGCAAGTTGCTCGGCGATCGCGCCGACGAGGCGCAAATATCGTGTTTGACTGGGAACGACGATGTCCAGATTGACGAATGTCTCGCACATCTCGATCACCGCCCACCCCATTCGCGGACTCACGCGCTCAGCGCCAACTGCAAGCTTGGATAGATGTCGAAAACGCGGTGCAGTCGCGTCAGTTCGAACATCGACCTGACACGCGGCTGCAGACCCGCCAAAGCGAACCCGCTGGAGCGCAAGCTCGCATTCTTGTAGCCGGAGAGCAGCGCCCCGAGCCCTGAGCTGTCGATGAACTGAACTCTCGCCAAATCAATGACGACGTTTTTAGCGCCGCCTTCGAGCGTTTTGAGCACCAAATCCTTGAGCTCGCCGGAGTTGTGCGCATCGATGCGATCCTCCTGGATGCTCAGAACGGTTCGGTCGTCTCGCACTTCCTTCGCTACTCTCATTGTCCAGTCTCAGCTCGATTATGACCACGAAAGTCTCTTGGAAATTAGATATGTCTGCGGCGAGCGATTAACAGGCCCTAGCGCGCAGTCTCCGCTATGCCGACCGCGACGGTTAACTTCGCGTTAAGCGAAGGCCTGAGCCAGATCGGCGATAAGATCATCCGGATGTTCGATGCCGATCGAAGCGCGAATGAGCGAAGGCGTAATGCCGATCTCCCGGCGGGCCTCTTCGCTGAGCCCCGAATGCACGGTGGTCGTCGGATGACAAATCAACGATTCGGTGCCGCCGAGGCTGACGGCCAGCTTGAAGATCTGTAGCCGATTGAGGAAGGCGAAGGCTTCGGCTTGTCCGCCCACGACCTCAAAAGAAAAGGTGGAGCCGGCGGAACTCGACTGGCGCGCCATCAACAACCTTTCGGGATGATCAGCCGGCAGCAGCGGCGGGTAGTGAACGCGAGTCACCTTGGGATGACCCGCGAGAAATTCCGCGACGATCGCCGCGTTCTCCGCCGCCCGGTTCATGCGCAAAGACAATGTTTCAAGCGAGCGGCCAAGCATCCAGCAGGAATGCGCATCGAGCTGCGTGCCGATGGCGCTGCGCATCGTGCGAATAATCTTCAGATGCGCGCAGGACCCGACGACCGCGCCGCCGATGAGATCGCTGTGCCCGCCGACATATTTCGTCAGCGAATAGAGCGACAAATCGGCGCCGTGCCGGAGCGGCGACTGGAAAACCGGGCCGAGCAGCGTGTTGTCGCAGCAAATGACCGGCCTTGAGCCCTGCTTTTCTGCGATGTCTTCGGCGATACGTCGCACCAGCGCGATATCAACGAGGCTGTTCATGGGATTGGACGGCGTCTCGATGAAGATCATCGCGATGCGTCCGACGTCCATCGCGCGCGCGGCCGCGGCGCGGATATTGTCTTCGTCGAGCCCATTGGTGAAGCCGACGCCGGTCAATCCAAACGGCGCCAGCGTCTTGTCGATGAGAACTTCCGTCCCCCCATAGAGCGGGCGGCTGCGCAGGATCGTTTCTCCCGGGCGCGCGAAGGCGAGAAGCGTGGTGACGATCGCCGACATGCCGGAGGAAAAGACGAGACCGCATTCGGCGTGCTCGTAGATCGCCAATCGGTCCTCGACGATCTCGAGATTGGGATGGTTAAACCGTGAATAGACGAGTCCGGATTCTTCGCCTTCCGGCGGCGCACGACGGCCGGCCATATAGTCGAAGAAGTCGCGCCCCTCTTCGGCCGTTCGAAACACGAAGGTCGACGTCAGAAATACCGGCGGCTTAACCGCGCCTTCCGACAGCGTCGGATCGTAGCCGTAGCCCAGCATGAGCGTTTCCGGCTGAAGCAAGCGGTTTCCGATGCTCGCCTTGTGGTAGCGCGCGCTGTCCATGGATGCTTCCTCGGCTGTCGCCGCGCTCGAAAATCAGGCGGCGCCGCCACGGTAGATAGCGCGCTACAGCTGCTTCGCCCGCGCCAGCGAGACATTCGCCTCGGCCATCTCGGCCAGCGCCGCCAACGCCGCATCGATGTCGGCGGCCGTGTGATCCGCGCTGATCTGAAAGCGGATCTCCTCGTCACCCCTCGGCACGACCGGATAGGTCAGCCCGGTAACCAATATGCCTCGCCGCCGCAGATGCTCGACGAGCGCCACGGTGCGGGCGCTGTCGCGGGTCACGAGCGGCGCGACCGGATGCTCCCCGGGCAGCGTCTCGAAGCCGAGTCTGACAAGCCCCGCCTTAAAGCGTGCGGTCATGGCGCGCAGATGCTCGAGCAACGACAGGCCGTTCGCACTGTCCAGCAGGTCGATCGCCTTATGCGCGGCGGCGGCTTCCGCCGGCGTGATGGGATTCGAGTAAACGTAGAAGGGCGAGCGCTCGCGCAGGTAGCGGATGAGGATTTCGTCGCCGACGACATAGCCGCCATTGACGCCGAAGGCCTTGCCGAGCGTCGCCACCAGAATGTCGATCGGAACTGACCGCGTATATTCTTCCGCGCCGCGCCCGGTCGCGCCAAGCGCGCCGACGCCATGCGAATCATCGACGACGACGATCGCGCCCTCCACGAAGGCATTATCGCGACTGCGCGCCAGCGTCATGATGCGGTCGAGCGGCGCGTGATCGCCGCGCATGCTGAACACGCCGTCGGTCACGATGATGGCGCGGGTGCATGATTTCGCGGTCTCGTCGAGACAGCGCTCGAGTTCGCCCATGTCGAGATGTCTGTAGATCCGCTTCTCCGAAGGCGCCGCGAGAGAGATCGCATTGATGATGCAACTGTGGTTGAGCTCGTCGCTGATGACGGCGGTCTTCTTGCTGACGAGCTGTGGAATGAGGCCCATGATCGCCGCATAGGCCGACGAAAAGATGATCGCCGACGGCCGCGAATGAAAGGCGGCGAGCCGACGCTCCAAGGCGACATGAGGCGACCAGGTGCCGCTGATGAAGCGCACCGCGCCGGGCCCGGCGCCATAGTTCGTCGCCGCCGCATCCTCGGCGTCAATCACCTCTTCGCGCAGCGACATGCCAAGATAATTGTTGGCGTTCATGCGCAGGAACGGCTTGTCGCCTTCGCCTTCGATGAGAAAGCGCGGACCGCAGCCGCCACGCGGAGCAATGACGCCGCAGAGCACGCTTTCCGCGCCCTTGAGCAGCCCGGCCTGCGAGAGTTCGCCGAGCTGCGCGGCGAGCGCCTTAGCCAAACCCTGCATTGGCATTGGGGACCTCGTCAGAATTCGGATCGTCAAACGGATCTGTCGCCGCGCCAAGACGCGCGAGCATATCCCGCGTCATGGCGGCGAGATCGAAGCGTGGGCTGAAATCCCAATCGACCCTCGCGGCGCCGCACTCGAGCGATTGCGGCCAGGAATCGGCGATCGCCTGACGCTTCGGATCGACGCGATACTCGACGGCGAACGACGGCGCATGTTTGCGGATTTCCGCGGCGATTTCGCGCGGCGTGACGCTCATGCCGGAGACGTTATACGCATTGCGAAACCGCAGGCGCTTGGGCTCAGCCTCCATGAGCTCCATGATCGCGCGCGTCGCATCCGGCATATACATCATGTCGAGTCGGGTCTCTGCGGCGAGGAAGCAGAAATAGCGCTTGCGCCGAACAGCCGCGCGAAACATTTCGACGGCGTAGTCGGTCGTGCCTCCGCCGGGCGGCGCCGCGGAGGAAACGAGGCCCGGCAGGCGCAATCCGCGCGCGTCGACGCCAAAGCGCGTCGCGTAATAGTCGCAGAGCAATTCGCCGGCGACCTTGGTGACGCCGTAGATGGTCGTTGGCCGCTGAATGGTGATCTGCGGCGTGCCGCGGCGCGGCGTCGACGGGCCGAACGCCGCAATCGAGCTTGGGAAAAACACCTGGCAGCCGAAGCGGCGCGCCGCCTCCAGCACATTGTAGAGGCCGCTCATATTGACGCTCCAGGCGTCCTGCGGCCTATCCTCGGCAATCGCCGAGAGCAGCGCTGCGAGGTGGTAGACGACGTCGATGTCGCGCCGGCTCATGAGATCGGCGACCGCCTGCGCTTGCGTGCAGTCGAGACGTTCATAATGATCGTCAGATGGCCGCGCCTCTGCGAGGTCTGAGGCGATGACGCGCGCCGCGCCATATCGCTTTCGAAGCGCCGGCGTCAGTTCGGCGCCGATCTGGCCGAGGGCGCCCGTAACCAGGATGCGTCGCATGCGCCTTCCGATACCGCGGCGCCTCCGCCCATGCGTCGAGCGCCCTACTCCTCAGTTATGGCTGCTTTCCGCCGCGCCAATAGGCGCGGCGCCCGTTTTTGGCGCTTGAACCCAAGCGGCGCGATCGACGCCAAGCGCCCGCAGGCTTGCGCCTAAGGAGCGCGTCTCCGCTTCCTCGTAGAGTGCGAGCTCATTGAAAACCGGCGCGCCGAGCGCGGCCTCGAAGGCGCGTCGGTCGGCGCGCGCGATCAATTCCTCTTCGCCATGCTCCCCGAGATTCGAGCGAAAGATCCCTGCGGCGCTGACCGGCAGGAAATCCTCGTAAACGATCGGGTCGGCGCGCAGAGCTCCCGTCCGCAGAAGATCGTCCAACGAGCCGGCAGATGTCGACTCACCTCCCCCCGCGCTTGTATCGACCGAATAATGGAAGAAGGCGAGCTTTTCGCGCCGCAGCGTCTCATCATCATCGGGAAACGCCGCGAAGCGCCGCGCCAACTCCTCGTTAAAGGCGAGCGCATTGGCGCCGTCCGTCGCGAGCGGAACCGCGGCCTGAGCTTCGGCGAGAAGCCTGTCATAGAGCGCGCGTCCCTTCGCAGTCAGCGCCGCGCCCCTCTGCTCGATCTCGCCAAAACGTGCGGCATGGGCGCCCGTCACGCGCCCGCCGTCTTCCTCGATGAATTCGACAGGCTCGGGACGCGCCTTGAAGCTCGTCTGGCGCAACAGGATCGGGCAGCGGCGAGGCGGCGGGCCCTCGACAATCGTCTTCGGATTCATGCCGCGCGCCGCCATGGCGCTGTGCGCGGCGTCGATATCGAGCGCGTGCAAGGTGAGATGGTTGATGTGCGGTCCTTTGAAACAGACGATGTCGGCGAGCAGCGGATGCGTCGCATTGAGCGTCCGATACACCGCCGAAGAGACCGTCGCCTGCCCGTTCCAGCGAAAAATCTTCGCCGCTTCCAGGACAAATTCGCGCGCCTCTCCGTCGTCGAACCCGCGTCTTTCGAAGAGATCAATCAGGGCTCGGCAGCGGGGCGTAAAAATGTCGCGCTGCGCCAGAACCTTGGCGGCGATCTCGCGCGCCTGCGCATTCCCGATGAGATCCAGCCTGAGAAGAGAAGTGAAAATGCGAAAGGGATTGGCCCGCAATGCCCTTTCGCCAATTGGACGGAATGCCGTCGAATGCACTGGAATTCCGGCGATCGACAGATCGTAATAGCCGACGGGCGCCATTCCCATGATCGCAAAGAGCCGGCGCAGCGTCGACAGTTCCTCGGCGGTTCCGACGCGAATCGCCCCATGGCGCTCAACGTCGAGTGCCTCGAGTTCGTTGTTTTCCTCAAGTCGCCGCTTGAGTTGCGGCGCGTCGGCGAGCGTCTCCTTGTTCACGTCCGCGACGAGCGCCTTCATCGCGCGATACTGCGGCGCTTCGGCCTGATACATGTCCGAGACCGCCGATGCGAACATGGTCCGAATCGAGTCAGCGGAAGCGTCGTTCATTTTTTTGTGACCTTCGCTACCCTTCGGGTATGTAATCCATCAGCGGCGGAAATCATGAGCGTAGCGTCATGCGCTATATGTCCAGATCGAATTTGACGCCCTGCGCCAGCGGCAGTTCGCCCGAATAGTTAATCGTGTTGGTGGCGCGGCGCATATAGAACTTCCAGCAGTCGGAGCCCGCTTCGCGGCCGCCGCCCGTATCCTTCTCGCCACCGAAGGCTCCGCCGATCTCGGCGCCGGAAGGCCCGATGTTCACATTGACGATGCCGCAATCCGATCCGTCGGCGGCCATGAACCGCTCGGCTTCGTCCAGACGCGCGGTGAAGATCGACGACGCAAGGCCATGTGCGACATCGTTATTGAGCTCTATCGCTTCGTCGAGGCTGCGGAACTTCATCACATAAAGGATGGGCGCGAATGTCTCCCGCCGAACGACGTCCGTCTGCCCCGGCATTTCGACGAGCGCCGGGCGGACGTAGAACGCGTCGGGGAATGTCTCCGTCAGCACGCGCTCTCCGCCGAGGATCACGCCCCCTGCTGCGCGCGCTTCATCGAGCGCGCCGCGCATCGCGGCATAGGCGTCCTGATCAATGAGCGGGCCGACAAGCGCGGCGCCGTCGCGGGGATCGCCGACCGGAACCGTTGTGTAAGCGCGCCGCAAGCGGCCGAGAAGCTCGTCATAGACATCTTCATGTACGATCAGCCGCCGCAGCGTCGTGCAGCGCTGACCCGCGGTGCCCATGGCCGCGAACGCAATTGCACGAACGGCGAGATCAAGCGACGCAGAGGCGCAAACGACGGCGGCGTTGTTGCCGCCGAGCTCCAGAATTGATCTCGCGAAACGACCCGCGAGGCGCGGCGCGATGGCGCGCCCCATCGCCGTCGAACCCGTCGCGGAAATAAGTTGAATCCGCGCGTCTTCGACAAGCGTTTCACCGACGTCGCGCCCGCCGACAAGCACGGTTGAAAGCCCGTCCGGCGCGTCGCCGAAACGCGCTGCGGCGCGTTCGAACAGCGCTTGGGTCGCCAGCGCGACAAGCGGCGTCTTGTCCGAAGGCTTCCAAATCAGCGTGTTCCCGCAGACCAGCGCAAGCGCGGCGTTCCAGGCCCAGACGGCGACGGGAAAGTTGAAGCTGGTGATCACGCCGACGACGCCGAGCGGGCGCCAAGTCTCCATCATCCGATGGCCTCGACGCTCCGTGGCGATCGTCAAACCGTGGAGCTGACGCGAGAGGCCGACGGCGAAGTCGCAGATGTCGATCATCTCCTGGACTTCACCGAGGCCCTCCGTGGTGATTTTGCCCGCTTCGATCGTGACAAGTTGCGCCAGCTCGGTCTTGGCCGCCCGAAGCTCCTCGCCCAGCAGGCGCACGAACTCGCCCCGACGCGGCGCCGGGACGCTGCGCCAGCTGCGAAACGCATTCGCGCCGCGGGCGATGGCGCCATGCACGGCCGCCGAGTTCGCGCTCTCGACGCGCGCGATGGCCTCGCCAGTAATTGGCGAGCGAGCCGTCACCGAGCCTCGCTCAAACGTCTGTGATTGGACCCCAAGCTTGCGCAGGAGGGCCGCAGCTTCCCCGGCGAGGCCACGATCTAAAGCGCGCGCCTCCATTTCAACTCCCGATTGTTCGCGGCTGATGCGCGGCTGGCGCCGCGCCCCGCATGTGCCCATGTAATGTAGTCAGCACATGGAACGTTCGCACGCATTTATCCAATGCGAATGCGCGCCAAAAGCTCTCGGATATGGACAATACGGAGTTCAGTAACCCGCACGTCGCCGGAAACTACGACCCGCTGCCTGTCCTACTGACGCGCGGTCAGGGAGCGTATTTGTGGGATGTCGAAGGTCGGCGCTACATCGACATGATGAGCGCCTATTCGGCAGTGAGCCTCGGTCACGCGCATCCTCGAATCCTCACAAAGCTCGCTGAGCAGGCGCAGCGGCTCGCGGTGCCGTCCCGCGCCTTTTACAATGATCGGCTCGCGCCGTTTCTCGAGGAGCTCTGCAAACTGACGGGGCTTGATGTCGCTCTGCCGATGAACTCCGGCGCGGAGGCGGTTGAGACGGCGATCAAAGCGGCGCGCCGCTGGGGCAATCGCGTAAAGGGCGTCGTCGACCCAGAGATTATCGTCGCCGCTGGCAATTTCCACGGCCGCACCACCGCGATCATCAGCTTCTCCTCGGAGCGCGAATATCGAGACGGGTTTGGCCCCTTCATGCCGGGCTTTTGCGCCGCCCCGTTTGGCGATCTCGCGGCCTTCGAAGCCGCCATCACGCCGCGGACCGCCGCTATTCTCGTGGAGCCGATCCAGGGAGAGGCGGGCGTCATCGTGCCGCCGGACGGCTGGCTCGCGGGGCTACGCCGACTGTGCGACGAACGCGGCGTTTTGCTGCTGCTGGACGAAATCCAGTCGGGTTTGGGGCGCAGCGGCGCCTGGTTCGCCTTTGAGCATGAGAATGTCCTTCCCGATGGCGTGATGCTGGGAAAGGCGCTCGGCGGCGGTGTGCTGCCCGTCTCCGCCTTCGTGGCGAAACGCGAAGTGATGGATGTTTTCACGCCGGGCTCGCACGGATCGACCTTCGGCGGCAACGCTCTCGCCGCCGCCGTGGGACTAGAAGCGCTGCATGTCATTCGTGACGAACGTTTGGTCGAACGCAGCCAGGCGCTTGGCGCGAGAATGCTGCAACGGCTGCACGCGATGCGCGCCCCGGCGATCAGCGAAGTTCGCGGGCGCGGCCTGTGGGCCGGCGTCGACATAGACCCGCGTTACGCGAGCGCACGAGAAATCTGCGAGGGCTTGCTTGCCAAAGGCGTGCTGACGACCGCGACGCATCACACCGTGGTCCGGCTGGCGCCGCCCTTCGTCATATCGCAAGACGACCTCGATCTCGCGCTCGACGCGGTCGAGGAAGCGATCTCGAAATTTCACGCGCCGCGCAATCGTGGCGCCGCCAATGTCGGCCATTCACTTGAAGCATAGCTGCAGCGGTTATGCCCGAATGCGTTCGCCTTTCGGATCATAGAACGGCGAAAGAGAGACGGTCGCCGGCCGGCGCTCGCCGGCGATTTCGAGTTGATATTCGCCAGAGAGCACAAAAGTCGGATCGACTCCGTCCGAGTTGCGGACATAGCCGTAACCGACCGCCTTGCCGATCGAATAGCCATAGCCGCCGCTCGATAGCCATCCGACGCGCAGGCCACTGCGATAGATCGTTTCGCGCCCGAGCAGCACGATCTCAGGATCGTCGACGGCGAAGCCGGCAAGAAGCCGCGGCAATGGCGATCCCGCAGCTTGATCGAGCGCGTCTCTCCCCTGAAAGGGCGCGCCCGACTTCATCTTGACGGCCCAGCCAAGTCCCGCCATCGGCGGCGTGTGATCCGGACCGATATCTGCGCCCCAGGCGCGGTAGCCCTTCTCCAAACGCAGAGACTCGATGGCTCGATAGCCCGCGTCGACAAGGCCGAAGGGCGCGCCCGCGCCAACCAGCGCGTCATAGACGGAGACAGCGAAATCGACAGGGATGTGAAGCTCCCAGCCGAGTTCGCCCACATAAGTGACGCGGATCGCCAGCACTGGCGCGCCCGCCAAGCGAATTTCGCGAGAAGTCATGAATGGGAATGCGGCGTTCGAAAGATCGTCGTCGCAGCACGATTGCAGAATCTCTCTCGCGCGCGGACCCATCAACGCGAGCACGGAATTTGCCGAGGTGACGTCGATCACGCGCGCGTCCATGCCTTCGGGAATCAATCGCCTGATCCAGTCAAAGTCATGCGTGCCGAAGGCCGTTCCCGTCACGACATAGAAGCGGTCCTTCGCCAATCGCGTGATCGTCAGATCGCATTCGATCCCGCCCTTGCGATTTAACAACTGCGTATAGGCGACGGCGCCCGGCGGCTTGGCGACATTGTTGGCGGCGATCCAGGACAGCGCCGCTTCGGCGTCATTGCCGACAATCAGCGCCTTGGCGAAGCTTGTCTGATCGAAAAGCGCCGCCGCCTCCCGGCATGCGCGATGCTCTCGCCCGACCGCATCGAACCAGCCCGGCCTGCCGAACGAATAGCGATCCCGCGGCGCTTCGCCCGCGCTCACATCCGCGAACCAATTGGGTCGTTCAAAGCCCATCTTTTCGCCGAAGCACGCGCCCTTAGCCTTGAGGCGGTCATAGAGCGGCGAGCGCCGCAGCGGCCGGCCCGACGTAAATTCTTCGAAGGGCCAGGCGATGCTGTAGTGGCGCGCATAGGCTTCGAGCGTCCGCACGCGCACCCAGTTCGGATCCCTGTGAGGCGCGCCGAAGCGGCGGATGTCGACCGGCCAGAGATCGAACGGCTGTTCGCCGTCGGCGGCCCATTCCGCGAGCGCCATGCCCGCGCCGCCCGCAGACGCAATGCCGAAAGCATTAAAGCCGGCGCCGACGAAGAAATTGCGCACCTCCGGCGCTTCGCCAATCATCCAATTGCCGTCGGGCGTGAAGCTTTCGAGGCCGTTGATCATCTGCTTGACGCCGGCCTCGGCGAGCGCCGGCACGCGGCCGAGCGCCAGATCCATGATCGGCTCGAAATGATCCCAGTCGTCTTCGAGAAGCCGAAAGGCGAAATCCTCCGGCACGGCGCCCGACGACCAAGGCACTGGGTTGGGCTCGTAGCCGCCCATGACGAGTCCGCCGACCTCCTCCTTGTAATAGGTGAGCCGATCCGGATCGCGCAGCGTCGGCAGATCGCTCGTCACGCCGCTAATCTTTTCGGTCACGAGATATTGGTGATGCACCGCCGAGAGCGGAACGGCGACGCCGGCGCGCGCCGCGAGCGGCTGGGTCCAGAGGCCGGCGCAGAGCACGAGCTTCTCGCAGGCGATAGCGCCGCGATTCGTGACGACGCCGCGCACGCGATCGTTCTCAATGATGAAATCCGTGACGGCGACGCCCTCGACAAGCTTGGCGTCGGCAAGCCGCGCGCCTTTCGCGAGCGCCTGGGTGATGTCTGAAGGATTCGCTTGTCCATCGGTCGGCAGGAAGGCCGCGCCGACGACGTCATCGACATTCATCAGCGGCCAGAGCGCCTGCGCCTCCTTGGCGCTTAGGAGTTGCATCTCCAGGCCGAAGCTCCGAGCGGACGTCGCCTGCCGCTTGACTTCGATCCATCGGTCGGCGTTGCAGGCGAGTCGCAACCCGCCATTGCGTCGCCAGCCCGTCGCATAGCCGGTCTCTGCTTCGAGCCGATCGTAGAGCTCCACCGAATAGCCGAGGAGCTTGGTGATATTGGCGTTGGTCCGCAACTGACCGATCAGTCCCGCCGCATGCCACGTCGAACCCGACGACAATTGATGTCGTTCAAGCAGCAGCGTCTCGACGCCGCGCTTGGCGAGGTGGTAGGCCACCGAGCAGCCGACGATGCCGCCGCCCACGACGATGATCTGCGCACTTGCGGGGAGATCCGTCATGACTTTTCCATCTGCTGAAACGCAGCCCAGGCGTCATCGAAGCGCGTCAGATTTTGTTCTGAGTAAGCGACGTAATCGAAGTCGATCGTTGACCGACTCTCTGAGACAAGGCTCCACAACGCTTCGCGCAACAGCGAGGCGCAAAGCATCGCCTTGAAGCGGCGCCGCAACGCATCGGTCGGCGCCGCCTCGAAATAGTCCTCGAGCATCGCGTCGCCGTCCGCGGCGTCAAAGCCATTATTCGACGAGAGTCCGCCAAGATCGAACAGCGGCGTATTCCATCCCGCATAATCCCAATCGACGAGCCAAAGGCGACGCCCGTCGTCGATGAAATTCGCGGCGAGGAGATCATTATGGCCGAAGACGAGGTCGATCGCGCCCATCGCTTTTTCCAAATTCTCGCTCGCGGCGAGCAAGCGCGGCAATTTGGCCGCCATCCGGCTTTTGTCCTCGATCAGCGTATGGGCGTAGTCGCGAATGATATGGAAGACGTTGAACGCCAGGGTCGGCCCACGCAAATGCAGCGCAACCTCACGATGAACGCGCTTGATCAGATCGACGCAGCGTCTGCGGTTCGCCCGCATGTCCTCGGGCTCATAGGTGCGGCCAGAAATATATTCGAGCGCCATCGCCATCGGCGCGGCATACAGAACTTTCGGCGATATGCCGGCGGTGCCTGCAGCCCTGCTCGCCGCCAATTCGTTAAAGCGCATGACGCCATGAACCGGAATGTCGCCGCCAAGGCGAACGACGACGGATCGATCGCCATCCTTGACGATATAATTCTTGTTGGTGATGCCGCCGAGCAACGGCGCGATCCCGATCGGCCCGCGCCAGAGCGGAAGCGCGCGTATCAGGGCTTCTGGATCTGCGGTCTGGGCTGACATCGGCTCCGGCGGGGCAATATAACAAACTCTGACTGAGCTAATATATGCGGCTGGCGCGCAAAGGCCATGGGCTACGAAGGGCCTTGGGGAAAACCTTACGCGCGGACAGTGACATGTCCGCTGGGGCGCCATAGCCTGTGAGAAGGTCTTTCGAGGTCTGGCCATGTATGCAACGACGATACGTGGAACGAGCTACAGGTTTCCAGACCTTAAAACGCTGATGGCCAAGGCGACCCCATTGCGTTCCGGGGACTGCCTCGCCGGCATTGCGGCGACGAGCGCCGCGGAACGCGTCGCTGCGCAGATGGCCCTCGCTGATCTGCCCTTGAGCGTGTTCTTGAACGAAGCGCTTGTCCCCTACGAAAAGGACGAGGTCACGCGACTGATCCTCGACGGCCACGACCGAAACGCCTTTGCGCCAATCGCCTCGCTGACCGTCGGAGAATTTCGCGACTGGCTTCTCTCCGACGCCGTCGATGAGGACACGCTCGCCGCCTTGACCTTCGGACTGACGCCTGAAATGGCCGCAGCGGTCTCGAAGATCTGCCGCAACCAGGACCTGATTCTGATCGCCGCCAAGCGGCGCGTCGTCACGAAATTTCGCAATACGCTCGGCCTGCGCGGGCGACTGTCATCGCGCATTCAGCCCAACCATCCGACCGATGATGCGCGCGGCGTCCTCGCAAGCGCCATCGACGGGCTTCTGCTCGGCAATGGCGACGCAGTCATCGGCGTCAATCCCGCGTCCGACAGTCCGGAGCAGTGCTACGAACTCCTGAGCCTTCTCGATGAACTGCGCGAGACGCTCAGCATTCCGACGCAATCCTGCGTGCTCGCCCATGTGACGACGACGCTTCAGCTGATGGAGCGACGTGCGCCCGTCGATCTGGTGTTTCAATCGATCGGCGGCACGCAGGCCGCCAATGCCAGCTTTGGGATCGACCTCGCAGTGTTGCGCGAGTCGCGCGAGGCGGCGCTTGCGCTCAGACGCGGAACGATCGGCGACAATGTCATGTATTTTGAGACTGGCCAGGGCAGCGCGCTTTCAGCCAATGCTCACTGGAATTGCGATCAGCAGACGCTTGAAGCCCGCGCCTATGGCGTCGCGCGGGCATTCGATCCTCTGCTGGTCAACACCGTCGTTGGGTTTATCGGCCCTGAATATCTCTTCGACGGCAAGCAGATCACGCGGGCGGCGCTCGAAGACCACTTCTGCGGCAAGCTGCTTGGACTGCCGATGGGCTGCGACGTGTGTTACACGAACCACGCCGAAGCCGACCAGAATGATACGGATGATCTGCTGACGCTGCTCGCCGTCGCCGGCGTTAATTATGTCATGGGCGTCCCCGGCGCGGACGACATCATGCTGAATTACCAGAGCACCTCCTATCATGATGTGCTTGCCGTTCGGCGCATGCTGAATCTGGCGCCCGCTCCCGAATTTGCGCAATGGCTCGCTGACGTCGGTTTGACGGACGCGCGTGGCGAATTGCAGCCGCTGGCGCTGCCTGCAACCTTTGCGCCGCTTCTCGAAAGAGCCTGAGGATGGCCGATGATCGCCCGACGCCTCTCGACAAAATTGCGATCCTGCGTTCGGCGACGTCGGCAAGAATTTTCCTCCCACGCGCCGGAGCGGCGCTGACGACGCGCGCTACGCTCGATTTCCAGTTGGCGCATGCCGAAGCGCGGGATGCGGTCGAAGAGCGGCTCGACGCCGACTTGCTCCTTGATGAGCTGACCTCGCGCGGGCTGACGGCCATCCGCGTGAAGAGCGCCGCCCGCGATCGGCGAAGCTTTCTGCTGCGTCCCGACCTTGGTCGAAAACTGGACGACGATTCCCGCGAGCATCTCAAAGCTTTCGCGGGCGATTACGACCTATCGTTCGTCATCGCCGAAGGGCTTTCCGCCCGCGCAATCGCCCGGCACGCAATTCCAGTGCTCGAAAGAGCCCTGAAGTCTCTCGATCGAACATCGTGGAAAATCGCGCCGATCGTTCTCGCCGAACAGGGGCGGGTCGCTCTCGGCGACGATATCGGCGAAACGCTTGGGGCAAGGCTTGTCGCGGTTTTCATCGGCGAACGACCAGGACTCTCCTCGCCGGACAGCATGGGCGTCTATCTCACATTTGCGCCGCGCGTCGGCCGCACCGACGCCGAGCGCAACTGCCTCTCGAATATCCGCCCGCAAGGTCTTTCCTATGCCGACGCCGCGCACAAGCTGCTTTATCTTTGCAACGAAGCGCGCCGACGCCAGCTGACCGGCGTCGATCTCAAAGACGAAGCGAACACGCTCCCATCGGGAGAACGGCGCGCGATCGACGCCAAGAGTTAGCTACCCGCTCTCGCGCTTGCCGCAGGCTTTACGATCCAACTTTGGCGCAAGCACAAACGTATCGGAACTATCGTCATCGCCGCGAGTTGAGACCTCTCTTGGCGCTTGGGGCGATGGATGCAACTGGATCTCTGCTCTGACGAGACGGCTACCGCGCCGTCGACGGCTACTCACCAAGGTCTGAGCGTCGCGGACGAGGCGCTGCTACGGCTGGGCGCGTTCCTTCGGGACCAGAACTACCGCTTCACCACCACGACGCCGCTGACGCATAACCGCGTCGTGCAACGTCCGGCGGTGGATGGATCGAATTTGACGTGCGCATTCGGGTGGAGTCTGCCCTTTTCTGCGAGTGATCTGCCGGCGCCGATGTTGCGCACTCTCGCCGAGGCGAAGGCGCTAGCGCATTGCAACGGACTCTTGCGCAGCAAGGTCCGTTTCTCGACTCTTAAGAACCAGCTCTTTGCGCACTCGGCCTTTCCCACGGACGCCGCTGACTCTGTTTTCTTCGGACCTGACACTTACCGTTTCGCGCGGTGCGTCGAATCTGTCCTCAATTCGCAGCCTCTCTCAGCCTCGGCGCCTCGCCGTTTCGTCGACATCGGGTGCGGCAGCGGCGCGGGCGGGATTTTCGCGGCGAGCCTGATGAGACCCGGCGTCGAGCTGCTGCTCGCCGACATCAATCCCCAAGCGGTGCGATATGCGCGCGTGAATGCTGCGTTGAACGGATTGAAGCGCACACAGGCTGTTCACAGCGATCTCTTCCAGAACGCTGGCGGACTGTTCGACTATATCATCGCCAATCCGCCCTATCTCGTCGATGACTACCAACGTCTTTATCGCCATGGGGGCGGCGAGTTCGGCATCTCCCTTTCCGTCGACATTGTACTGGAGGGCATCCCGCGTCTGACGGAAAGCGGAAGGCTCTTGCTCTATACCGGCTCGCCGATCGTCGGCGGCGTGGACCAGTTCCTTGCCGCCGTGACGCCAATCCTCGACGCCTCGCCGGTAACCTTCGATTACGACGAGGTCGACCCTGACGTCTTCGGCGAAGAGCTGGAGCGCTCCGCTTATGACAATGTTGACCGCATCGCCGCAGTCTTCCTCAACATCAAGAAAGAAGGCTGACATATGCGTGACCCCGATTGGATCGCCCTGGCCCCGGCGCTCAACGGCGCGGCCTTTGAGCGCTTCCAGAGAGAACTTTGCCGACGAAATGGCGCCCGGCTCGAGCCATTAACGCCCACCGGCGACTGGCGCGCTGACGTGCATGCGCGCGCCGCTCTCGCCGAGGCGGAGATCGCCTATGTGGAGAGCGTTCGCGCGGCGATCGCGCCCTTCGTCGCCGATATTCCAAGCGACGCCGACGCCTTCCTGAACTGGTATGAGCGCCTTGCCGAGAAGGGACCAGGCCAGAACGATCCGCTGTTCCCCTGGCTCGAGCGATTGGCGAGCTTCGAGGACATGAAATGGTTTCTTGAGCAGGAAGTGTCCGGCGAAGCAGGGTTCGACGATCTCGTCGCCCTCACGCAAATCAAAATGCCGCAGACGCCCAAGCTCGAAATGGCGCGAAATTACTGGGACGAAATGGGCCGAGGCAATGCGCAGGGGATGCACGGTCCGATGCTGGCGCGGCTCGCCGCCTATTTTTGCGTCGACGCGCGGCCGGAGCACGTCTGCCCGGAGTCGCTCGCGCTCGGCAATATGATGGTGGCGCTCGCCAGCAATCGTCGCTACGCCTTCCATTCGATCGGCGCGCTCGGCGCCATCGAGATGACGGCGCCCGGACGCGCGATCCATGTCGAACGCGGGCTGCGGCGACTCAAAGTTCCTGGCAAGCAGCGGCAGTATTTTTCGCTGCATGCGATTCTCGACGTCAAACACTCCGAGGCGTGGAATCGCGAAGTTCTGCGCCCTCTCGTTGAGGAAGATCCGCGACGCGCGCAGGCTATCGGCGAAGGCGCGGTTCTTCGGCTTTGGCATGGCGCGCGATGCTTCGAGCGCTACCGTCGTCATTTCCGGCTGCAGATGGAGTCGCCGCGCGAAGCGGCCTAGGAGCGTCCATGCGGGTTCTGGGGATTGGGAACTACTGCGACCTCGCCGCGCTCTATCTTCGACTTTCGGCGGAAGGACATGAGGTCAAAGTCTTCATCGACGCGCCGCTTTGCCGGAACATTCTGAACGGAATGATCGCCAAGACAGACGATTGGCGTTCGGAACTGCAATGGGTGAAGGGCGCCGGCGACGAGGGAATCATTCTCTTCGAAAACGTCTCATGCGGCGGCTTGCAGGACGAGTTGCGAAAAGACGGATTCAATGTCATCGGCGGAAGCGCTTTCGGCGACCGGCTTGAAGTTGACCGCGCCTATGCGCAGAGCCTTCTCGCTGAACTCGGCCTCTCAACCGTGGAGACCCGCCATTTTTCGAAAAGGCAGGAGGGGTTACGCTTCCTTCGCGAGCGCCCCAGACGCTATGTCCTGAAATTCAATTCGCCCGATTTGGCGCATCGCAACTTCGCCGGCGGTCTCGCCGACGGACGCGACATTTCCGCGCTGCTGCAAAATCTGCCGGACACTCCGGCGGACGAAGCCGGCTTCGTCCTGATGGATTTCATAGATGGCGTCGAGATGGGCGTCGGCGCTTATTTCGACGGCGAGAAGTTTTTGCGGCCTGCCTGTCTCGACTGGGAGCACAAGCGCTTCTTTCCGGGCGACCTTGGCGAGCTGACAGGAGAAATGGGCACCGTCGCTACATTCGAGAACTCGACCCTCTTCTTTGAGAAAACATTGGCGAGAATCGAGCCTTTGCTTAGGCGTCACGGCCACTGCGGCTATGTGAACCTGAACACCATCGTCAATGAGCAAGGTACCTGGCCGCTCGAATTCACCTGCAGATTCGGCTATCCGGGCTTCGCTATTCTGTCGCCGTTACAGCGAACGTCCTGGGCTGAATTGTTTGAGGCGATGGTCCGCCGCGACAGGGATCATCTGGACGTCGATGACGGGTTCTCGGTCGGAGTTGTCCTAACGGTCCCGCCTTTCCCCTATTCGCGGCGACAGGCGGAAGAGCCGATCGGCATGCCGATCCTCTTTGACGGCGCATTGTCCTGCAGGGACCAGGAACATCTGCATTACTGCGAAGTGGCTCTCGACAACGGCCAGCTGGTCACCGCGGGCGCCTATGGCTGGACGATGGTGGCGACGGGCTGCGGGCGAACGATCCAGAGCGCGCGCCGCGACGCCTATCGGCTGATTGAGCGCGTGCATATCCCCAACATGCGTTACCGACGCGACATTGGAGAACAATTGATCGCGGCGCATTACGCCAAAGTGAAAGCGCTTGGCCTGCTGGGAGACGAAATCAAATTGCACCGTCATCCGCCCTCGCCGCCTGTCGCCACGCTCATGCAACGCGCAGCTAGCCAGCAACGAGCCATCGTTCATCGACGATCGCGCAGGTCCTGACATCGCGCCCGCGCACCAGCGCGCCGCCCGTGAACGCGCCGAAGGCGGGCAGCACGACCTGTCGCGCCTGCAGCACAAAGCAGGGAAGACGAACGCTGTCGCGCGCGGCCCCGCTCAACCGGACACATGGGTGAAGATGCCCCGCAAGAATGGTCGCCCCCTGCCCTTCGCATTCGTCGGACGCGAGCGGGTGGTGACGTGCGACAATCCCTTCTGCGTCGTAAGACTCGTCGACAAGCTCGATTCCGAACTGTTCTGAAGGATCGCCTGCGCGCCGATCATGATTGCCGCGCACGAGCGTGAGGCGCAACGCGGCGCGGCGCCTGCGCCAGTCGAGAAACGCGGCCGCCACGCTCGGCGCATGCGCCTGCCGCGCGTGAAACAGATCGCCCAAGAAAACGAGCCGGGTGGGATTGAATCGATCTATAAGCGCGTCGAGCCGGTCGAGATTGTCGCGCGTCGTTCCCGTCGGCGCCGGTTGGCCGAGCGTACGAAATGTCGCCGCCTTTCCAAGATGCGCGTCGGCGACGAACAGCGTGCGCGTCTCAACGCGCCAGACGGCGCGCTGCGGCAACAAAACCAGGCCGCGATGCTCGTGAGAGGAGACGAGGCCGGCGCCTTCTCTCCGCAACGTCTTTTCAGGCTCTAACATTTGTCCGCGGCGCGCTCCAGCTGCGAAATCATGCGCTCGATGCGCGCCGCGAGCGTCTCATTGCTGAGGCGCTCGCGCATTCTCTCGACCATCAGCGGAAAGGCGAGCGGCGAGCAGCGCTGCAGCGCGACATGGACGATCTCTCTATTTTGCAGCCGCTCGAAGCTTTCGGCAAGACGCGCGATGTCGAGCGCGTCTTCCAGGACCTCGCGCTCAGCCTGGCGCAACAACCCGTTTTCCGGATCGAATTTGCGAAAGACGTCGTAGAACAGGCTGGATGACGCCTGCAACTGGCGCATACTCTTATGTTGTCCGGGATAGGTCGTCACAACGAGACCGGCGATCTGCGCAATGTCGCGAAAACGCCGGCGCGCCAACTCCGCAGCGTTCAGGCTCGCGAGCGTTTCATGCGTCAGATCATGAATGGCGCGCGGCGCAATCAGTTCCGGCAGCATGGCGGCCCAGTCGCGCGGGTCGGCGCTCAACAGCTCGAAGCCGTAATCATTCACGGCGATCGAGAACGTGCTGGCGGATTTCTGCGCCGCGCGCCAAGCGATGAGGCTCGCCATGCCGATATGCGCAATCCGGCCCGCAAAGGGATAGAGGAACAAATGCCAGCCGTCGCGGCTCTTCAATGTCTCAGCAAGCAACGTCGTCGGCGTCGGCAGATGCGACCAGCGCGCTTGCAATCTCAGCATTTTCTCAGCCGCCCGCAGCTCCGGCGTGTCATAACGCCCCTCGGCCGCGCGCTGCAATTGCTCGACCATGGCGTCGGCCAGAGTCGTGGAAAGCGGCATTCGCCCGCCGTCCCAGCGCGGAACGGCGCCGCTGCGCGCCTTCGCCGGACGGACATAGGCGATGAGATCGCGCAAGCGCACGAACTCCAACAGCCGTCCTGAAAACCAGAAGCTGTCGCCGGGTTTCAGCCGCGCGATAAAGCTTTCCTCCACGACGCCGAGCTTTTGACCCGGCGGCGCGGGTCCGTATTGAACGAGCACGCTCGCGTCCGCCGTGATCGTCCCGATGTTGAGCCGATGGCGCAAAGCGATCTGCTTGCTCGCGACCCGCCACACGCCGTCGGCGCCAGGGCCGCAGCGGCGATATTCGGGATAGGCCGAAAGGCTCGGTCCGCCGCCGCTCACGAAGTCGAGACACCAGCGCCAATTCTCTTCGGAAAGATGTTCATAGGCCGCCGTCGAACGAATTTCCGCGAGCAATTCGTCAGGCCTGAACCCGCCGCCCAGTCCGATGGTGACGAGATGCTGCACCAGCACGTCAAGCGGCGCATTCGGCGTGCGGCGGCTTTCGATGCGGCCCTCGCGCACCGCCTGCTGCACGGCCGACGATTCGACAAGCTCGAGCGCATGGCTCGGGACGAGCGTGATGCGCGACGTGCGCCCCGGAGCATGGCCGCTGCGGCCGGCGCGCTGCAGAAGGCGCGCGACGCCCTTGGGCGAGCCGACCTGCAGGATGCGTTCGACGGGAAGAAAATCGACGCCAAGATCGAGGCTGGACGTGCAGACGACCGCTTTAAGCTTGCCGAACTTAAGTCCATCCTCAACCCAATCGCGCGACTCGCGCACCAGCGAGCCGTGATGCACGGCAATGAGCCCCGCCCAATCGGGTCGGGCGCGCAAGAGATTGTGATACCAGATTTCCGCCTGCGAGCGCGTGTTGGTGAAAATGAGCGATGTCGGAGATTGCTCAATCTCCGCGACCACCTGCGGCGCCATTTTGATCCCAAGATGCCCAGCCCAGGGAAAGCGCGCGAAATCTTCAGGCAACAACGTGTCGATGACGATTTCCTTGCGCACGCCGCCCGCGACGATCGCGCCGCGCGGCGCATCGGCTGGACCGAGCAGGACGCGCTTTGCTTCTTCAAGATCGCCAAGCGTCGCCGACATGCCCCAAATCAGCAGATCGGGACGCCAACGCTTCAACCGCGCCAGCGCGAGCTGCGTCTGCACGCCGCGCTTATTGCCGATGAGTTCGTGCCACTCGTCGACGACAACGCATCTGATCGCGCCGAGATATTCGCGAGCGTCGGCGCGCGAGAGCATGAGCGACAGGCTCTCCGGCGTCGTGATCAACACGCTAGGCGGACGACGCGCCTGCCGGGCGCGTTCGGCGGAGGCCGTATCCCCGCTGCGAACGCCGACCGTCCAGCGCTGGCCATGCGCGGAGAGACCGTCAAACGCCTCTTTGAGCGCCTTGGCGGTGTCCGCGGCCAGCGCCCGCATCGGCGTGACCCAGAGAACACAGAGTCGTGGCGGCTCTTCCGCGTCATCCGCGAGCGCCTGCCAGGCGCCGAGCGCGACGGCCAAAGTTTTGCCGGCGCCTGTCGTCGCGTGCAGCAAGCCACTGCGTCCCTCCGCCATTTCACGCCACATGTCCCGCTGGAAGGGAAACGGCTTCCAGCCGCGCTCCGCGAGTAAGCTCTTCACGGCGGACTGTTTGGCGCGTCGTCCGCTCATGCGCCGCCGCCAGGCAACAGCGCGTGTAGCGCCTCGATCGTATCAGCGTCCTCCACGGGCTTGTCCTGTCGCCAGCGCAACATGCGCGGAAATCGCACGGCGATGCCGCTTTTGTGACGGTTGCTGGCGCCGATTCCCTCAAAGCCAAGTTCGAAAACCATCGTTGGGCGCACGCTGCGCACCGGCCCGAAATTCTCGATCGTCGTCCTTCTGATCGTCGCGTCGACCTTGCGCATCTCCTCGTCCGAAAGCCCGGAATAGGCTTTGGCGAAGGTCAGCAGCGTGCGGTCCGTCTGCTCCGGCGGGCCGCTCCACACCGCAAACGTGTAGTCGCTGTAAACGCCGGAGCGTCGCCCGTGTCCCCGCGCGGCGTAGATCAGCACCGCGTCGACGCTCATTGGATCGAGCTTCCATTTCCACCAGAGATTGGCGCCGCTTTTCTGGCGTCCGACGCCATAAGGCGCGCCCATCGCCTTCAGCATCATCCCTTCGGCGCCGCGCGCCCGCGCCTCTTCGCGCTGTCGCGCGAAGGCATCCCAATCGGGTTGCGTCAGCGCTGGACTCAGTCGCAACGGCAAATCGGCGCCCACCTGCATCGCGGCAGAATGCGCGCGCGACACGACCTCCTCGAGAAGCACGCGACGCTCCCGCTGCGGCTTTTCGCGCAGATCGTGGCCGTCTTTTTCGAGAAGGTCATAAGCGATCAGCGCCACTGGCCTGTCGCGCAGCATTTTTGGCGTGAGAACCTTGCGTCCGAGACGCTGCTGCAATTCAGAAAAGGGGCGCAGATCGCTAAGATCGTCCACCGCGGAACGCGCGTCCGAACGAGGCGCGACGACGATGAGCTCGCCATCGAGGACAATATCGTCGGGGAGAAAATCGACGAGCGCGGCAAGCTCCGGAAAGCTGTCGCTGACGAGTTCTTCGCCGCGCGACCACAGCCACCACTCGCCGGCGCGATGAATGAACTGCGCGCGTATGCCATCGAATTTCCATTCAACGAGCCAGTCGTCGACGGGGCCGAGGAGTTCTGGAAAGGCCGAGAGCGGCGCCTGAAGCGAATGCGCGAGAAAGAACGGATAAGGCTGACCACGCAGAGGCCGCCCATCTTCGCCCGCCTCGGCTGGCGCGACGAGCGCGACGAAATCCTGCGCCTGAGGCGCGCGATTCGCCTGCGTGTAGCCCATCATCCGCTGCGCGACGAGCTTGGCGTCAAGCTCCGTCGCCTGGGCGATCGCTTGGGTCATTTGCAGCTTCGAGACGCCGATGCGCAACTCGCCGGTGACGAGCTTGAAGAACGGCAAGCGGTCGTCGGATGGCATGGCGTCGAGCCAGTCGCGTAGCGCCGACAGCCGGGCGGGCTCATCAAGCTCGCGCAAGGGCAATAGCCGTTCATTCATCCAGACGTCGAGCGGCGCGTCTTCCACGCGGCTCGGCGGCGGCAGCAAGAGCGCCAGAGTCTCGGCGAGGTCGCCGACGCTGTGATAGCACTCGTCAATGAGCCATTCGGGCAGATCCGTCGCCTCCAAGGCGAGCTGGCGCAGGAGCTTGGTCGAGATCATCTGGCGCGGCTTGCCGCCGGCGAGAAAATAGACCGTCCAGGCGGCGCTGGCGTATTGCTCCGGATCGCCGACCGCAAGGCGCAGATAGTCGATCAGCGCCTGTCTCTTATGCTGCGTCGACGTCGCGGCGTCGATGCGCCGGTAGAGCGTGGCGAAGGTCTTCATGCGCCGTCTGTGTCGGTGTCGGCGTCGACGTTCGGCTCCGCCTCGCCCTCTTCGTCGCCATATTCGGTCGCCATCGGCCGCGCGTCATATCCTTTTTCGCGCAGATAGCGCGAAAGCGCCTCCCCGCTTCCATGCGTGACAAGGATACGCTCTGCGCCGGTTGCGGCGATCGCCTGCAACAGACCCGGCCAGTCGGCATGATCGGAAAGCGCGAAGCCTTGGTCGACGCCGCGGCGTCGCCGATTGCCGCGCAGTTGCATCCATCCGCTGGCGAACGCGTCGGAATGATCGCCAAAGCGTCGAATCCATCCGCTTTGTACGGCATGGGGCGGCGCCAGCGCAAAGCAGCGCGAAAGCCCCGCCTTGTCGAGCGCGCCGACGTTGAGGGTTGGCGGCAGCGCTATGCCGAGATCGCGATGAATTTCATTGAGCGGTTCGATCGCGCCATGGCAGACGATCGGGCCGATATTCGCGTCGAGATGTTTGAGCAGGCGCTGCGCTTTGCCAAGCCCGTAGGCCTGCATGACGCTGGCCCGTCCTGCGCGCGCATTTTCCGCCCACCATGAATTAATGTCGGCCATCACTTCGGCTTGCGGGCGCCAGCGATAGATCGGCAGACCGAAAGTCGATTCGGTGATGAAGACGTCGCAGGGGACAGGCTCAAAAGGCGCGCTGACGCCATCCGCTTCGAGCTTGTAGTCGCCGGAGGCGACCCAGACCTCGCCGCGATGCTCGATGCGCACCTGCGCCGAGCCGAGGACGTGGCCGGCGGGATGCAGCGAGAGCCGCACCTCGCCGATGTCTCGGCTCTCGCCATAACGCAGCGTCTCGATGCGAACGTCGCCGAGTCGTCTGCGCAGGATCGGCGCGCAATCCTCGTGACAGAGATAGGCGCCGCTGCCCCATCGCGCGTGATCAGAATGGCCGTGCGTAATCACCGCCAGAGCCGCCGGGCGCCATGGGTCGATGTGGAAATTTCCAGGCGGGCAGTAGAGGCCCTCTGCGACGGGAACGATCAGATCCTTGGTCATCTAGCCGAAGATGTGAAAAGCGCGTCGGCGCGGCCGTTGGAGCAGCGCCGACAGCATAAATAGGAACTCGGTCGCACGGATTCACTTCCGGCGACGGCCGAGTTCGCGATTTGCCGCAAGACGGCGCTTGCTCCCGCCGCGCCTGTCGCGGTTAAAATCCTCCATTGATCCTCAAGCTTGCGCTCGACTATATGAAGTGCTGGCGAATGCGCTTTTTTTTTCACGCGCGCCTGACGCGTCAATGGAGCTGGGAATGCACCTAGGGGTCGATTTCATCCTCGAAGCGCTGGCGCGCGAAGGACTCGACCATGTGTTCATGGTGCCCGGCGGCCTCGTCGATCCTTTTCTGCCTGCTTTCGGAAGGCAGGAGGCGCTGACGCCGATCGTGGCCGCGCAAGAAGGCGGCGCCGCCTATATGGCGGACGGCTACGCGCGGGCGAGCGGAAATTTCGGCGCCGCGCTTTGCATCGGCGGACCCGGACTCACCAATACGGTCACCGCGGTGGCGACGGCGCAGTCCGATGGGTCGCCGCTTCTTCTGATGAGCGGCGAAGTGGCGACTGTCCTCGAGGGCTTGGGCGTATTCCAGGACGCAAGCCCCCAGACGCTGGATGACGTCGCGATCATGAAGCCGCTGACGCGCTATTCTTCTTCCGTCGACAATCCGAAGAATATGCCGCATCTGTTTGAGCACGCCCTGCTACATCTTCGTACTCGTCCCGCCGCGCCCGTGCATCTCTCCTTGCCAGGCGACTGCCTGGCCGCCGAGATTTCCGTCAGCCATACGCCGATTGATCGGGCCTTGGTCGATTACAACGCGCTGTCGATGGCGGCCGCCGAGTCGTCGCTCGAACATTTTCATGGCGGTTCTGGCGGCAAGCCGCCTGTCAAGATCGCCATATTGGCCGGCGCGGGCGTCGAGCATTCGAAAGCCGCCGATGCGCTGAAGGAATTCGCCGAGACCTGGCGCATTCCCGTCGCGACGACACTGCGCGGAAAGGGCGTCTTCCCAGAAGACCATCCGCTTTCGCTCGGCGTGTTCGGCTATGCGGGGACGCACCATTCCCGCGCCGCCTTGATGGACCCCTCGCTCGATCTGCTGATCATTCTGGGGTCAGGACTAAACGAGCGCGACACGATGCATTGGGCGCTCCAAGTCAAACCCAGTAAGACGATCTGCGTGAACTTGCTGCCCTCCGCGATCGGCACGCATGTCCAGGACGGCGGGATCGTTGGCAGCTGCGGCGCCTATCTTGCCTATCTGCTCGACCAAGGTGATAAATTGCGCGCGGCTCTCGAACCGACGCTCTCCGCACGCGCGGCTTGGGTGTCCGAGATCCGCTCCCAACCCCGCCTGCAGGATCCGGAAAACTGCGGGAGCGATGCGGCTCCGATTCATCCGGCGCGCGTCATCAGCGAACTCAGAAAGGCATTCCCGCGCGACGGCGTTCTTGTCGTGGATTCCGGCGCGCATCGCGCTTTCGCCGGCCATTACTGGGAGGCTTACGAACCCAAGACCTATGTGTCCGCCACCAATCTAGGCCCGATGGGCTGGGCGATCAGCGCTGCGATCGGCGTCCAATGCGCGCAGCCGCACCGCCGCGTGGCGGTCGTCACGGGCGATGGATGCATGCGCATGGGCGGCATGGAAATCGCGACCGCGGCGCGCTACCAGCTGCCGGTGATCTATGTCGTCATCAACAATGCCGCGCTTGGCAATGTCTGGTTGCGCGCGCATGTACTCGGTCCAACGCCCGACGAATTGACGCGATTGCCGGATCACGACTGGGCAGGGTTCGCACGGGCCCTGGGCTCTCGCGCCGAAACCGTGCGCTCTCCGGGCGATCTTGCCGCTGCTTTCGAAAGAGCCTTGCAGGGCGTGGGCCCCTGCCTCATCGACGTCAAAGCCGAAAAGGCCTTCACGACGCCCGTCAAGGACTGGGCCGAGGCCATTGCGGCCTATTCCTACCACGAGTGACAGGGGACGCGCCGATGGCTCAGTTGCCTTTTGATCCTTCAACGCTGTCGCCGGCCGATCGTGCGCGCTACGACCGCATGGTCGAACGGCGGAAGGCGCAAGGCGCGGGCTTCGGCGGCCCCTACGCCGCCCTGATGAACCATCCGCAGCTTTGCGAAAAAATTGAGGACCTCGGCTATTATTTGAAATTCCAGGGCCATCTGCCCCGTGAGGTCTATCAGTTCATTGTGCTGCTCGTCGCGCGTCGGACCGGGGCCGACTTCGAATGGGCTGATCATGTTCAGCACGCCGAAGCGGCGGGCGTTCCATCCTCGCTGATCAGCGCCCTGGAAAGAGGCGACGACTTAGGCGCCGTCGCTTCATCGCCCTATGATCTCGTCACTGAGGTGCTGGCGTCGACATTGTCCTGGCGAAATATTCCGCAGAGCGTTCAGGACGAAGCCATCAAGGCGTTCGGCGTCGAAGGGTTTATCGAACTCGTCGTCCTGTCCGGCTTTTATCAGATGTTTTCGGCGATCAACCAGGGGTTCCACGTCGCATTGCCGCCAGGCGTCGAGAAGCCGTTCAAGTAAATTGCGCATCGCCATTTTCGTTACGCCGCTTTTTTATTTAGCAGCCGCTGCGAGCCTCGAGCTGCGCAATACGCGACTGCGCGAGCCCTCGGAACATAGAACCCTTCAAATCAGTTTTCATCCTGGCGGGCGGCATTGGCCGAACCCAGGAATTGAGATTTGGGAGCATGGAATCGATGGATGCGTTAACTGAAAATGGCGGGGCCCCCATTATCTGCGCCTATGAAGAACGCCGTTCTGGCGATGCATCGAATCCACCAGCGAGCGAGGAAAATTCTGTCGATCTGGAGCGCTCAACTCGGGCGCGCTACTCGGTCGCGCAAGTGAAGGATTCGATGTGGGAAGCGCTCGACAACCTTGTGCAGTCGGGCGCAACCGATCAAATGCGCGGTTATGCCAACGAGGCCATGGGCAAGACCAAGTTGACTCTTGGACTTGCGACGCAGTCGACCCATCTCACGCTCACCGGACTAGCGCAGATCGTCGTTGGCGAATTTCAAAAATCGATAGGCGAAGCGAAACTTGCCGAAGACGGCAAGGACATCTTTCCGGGACTGTAAAAAACGACTGCCCGCAAGCTGGCGAGCGGGCGCAGTGGAACATTGGCGGGCGCCGTTGAGTTACGTCTCCGCCGAATTGTCGCGCTTTCCCGGGGCTCAACTTGCCGACGCAGACGGTCCAAGACCAGCCGCTGGAATCCTCGCTCGATCTCCAGAGAATCTCATCCTGGGCGCTCATTGGCATGTTCGTGCTGATGCTCGCCGTCGCGATGAGCCTGGCGCAAACCCTGTTGGTGCCGCTCGTTTCGGCAGGCGTGCTCGCTTTCATGCTTGGGCCGTGGGTGACCACCCTGCGAAAATGGGGCCTGCCGCCCAGCGTCTTTGCAGCTGCGGTCGTCTTGGGCGCCTTATTGATTATTCATGCAGCGATTTTTCAGGGCTCGACGATCGCCGTCGACTGGGTTGGTCGCGCGCCCGAACTGTTGGCCTCATTCAGCGATAAGCTGCAATCGGCGTTTGGCCCGGCGTTTTCGCTGGAGCGGCTGCAAAGCACATTCGCACGAACCGGGGGCGGCTCCTTCGACGCAGCGGCAGTCCTGCAATCAACGATGAATTTTCTTACCCCGACCATCGGCGAGTTGATTGTATTTCTCGCGGCCTTGTTCTTCTCCTTGTCCGGTCGAGAGGAGCTGCGCCGCTACCTTGTCTTCGTCTTCGATGACAAGGAAACGCGGTTGCGCACGCTGCGGCTTCTGAACAACATCGAACGCGATCTCAAGAGCTATATGGCGGTGGTCGCCGCCATCAACCTCGTTCTGGCGCTGATCGTCGCCGTGACCGCTTTCGCTGTCGGCCTTCCAAATCCGCTGCTTTGGGGCATCGTCGCCTTCGCTCTCGAATTTATCCCTTATGTCGGCCCGATCGCGATCTACGTCGCATTGTTTCTGGTCGGCTTCGCGACGTTCGGATCACTTTCGCAGGCGCTCGTCGCTCCGCTCATTCTTCTCGTCGCAGATACGTTAGAGGCCAATGTCGTATCGCCGAGCGTCATCGGCAGGCGACTGACTCTGAATCCCGGACTGGTCTTCCTGGGACTCGTGTTCTGGACATGGCTCTGGGGCCCGGTCGGGGCGATTCTCGCGACGCCTCTGCTCATCGCCGGAACAGTGACCATCAGCCACGTGTTCCCTCAGCACGAGATCAATCTTCCAGAGTAGCGTGCGCCAGTTGGGCCGCGGCGAGGAACAATCAACCGATCTGGAAGTTCAGTATTCGCCCAGCGGGGCAGTAACAGCGGAGAAGCGGGCATGAGCATAACATCGCAAGTCACGAACAAGGTCCAGGAAGCGCAAGACGCCGTGACCAAGGCGTCGGCGAACGCCGCCGCGAAGGCCGGCTCCATAGCTGACGACGTCAGCGCTAAGTACGACGATACCATGGAGAGGGCTGAGGCCGCATTGACGACAGTGGGCGAGCAGTCCCGGGAAATCGCGGAGAAGGCCAGGTCGGCAGGCGAAGGGCTCAAGACAACGGTCGAGGGCGCGGTGCGCGAACAGCCGGTGACGGCGCTGTTGCTCGCCATCGCGGGAGGATTTCTCGTCGGGGCCATGTGGAAGGGCCGCAGCTAAACTGGAGCGGGCAAGATCATGATGCTGGATCCGCTATTCCATCGGGTTGACGAGAGTATCGCGAACGCGACGCGAGGCGCGTCGCGACTCGCCATCGTCACGATCCTCGCGCTGCTCGCGCTCGGCTTCGCAACGGCCGCCGCCCACGCCTACGCAATGAGAACGTGGGGAGAGATCGCCGGCAACCTTGTCCTCGCCGGAGCTTTTCTTTTCGCGGCTCTCATCGTCTATCTCGCGACAAAGGACTCAGCCTCGCTGGAAACTCAAGCTCCAGCACCCGAAGTCGAACAGAGCAGCTTTCCGCAGCTCCCCTTCCTTGATCAGCTGCTCAAGCCGGATGGAAATTTGGTGCGCTCGATCGGCTCCACCATCGGTTCGATGGCGCCCGTGGCGGCGAAAGCAGTGGCCGAACGCGTTGCGCCAAACCTCCATCTGATCATCGGCGCGGCCGTCGGACTAATGCTTGCGTCAAAAATCTCCGAAAAGCTTGACAATATGAAGTCTCCGGAAGCGTAATCAGCGGGCGAGCGTTGAGCTCGCCCGCGAGCGTAAGAGGTTTGCGTTGGCGCCAAGAGCGAACTGGAAGGGCTCTCTAAAGATTGCGGAGCTCGCCTGTCCGGTGGCGCTCTACTCCGCGACGTCGACGTCTGACAGGATCGCATTCCACACGATCAATCGATCGACAGGTCACCGCGTCCGACGGACCTTTGTCGATAGCGACACCGGCAAACCTGTGGAATCCGGCGATCAAGTCAAAGGCTATGAGGTCGGCAAGAACGAATATGTCGTTCTCGAACCGGAGGAAGTCGCTCAGGCGACGCCAAAGAGCGACAAAACTCTGGCCATCGAGACATTCTTGGATTGCGGCGAAATCGACGCCGTCTATTTTGACAAGCCCTACTATCTCTCCCCCTCCCAAAGCGACGCGAACGAACTTTTCGTTCTGATACGCGAGGGTATGCGCAAGAACAAAGTCGCAGCCCTCGCGAAGACCGTGCTCTTCAGGCGCGCGCGCACCGTTCTGATCAGCGCTTATGGCGACGGCCTCCTCGCGACGACTCTGAACTTCGACTATGAGGTGCGCTCGGCGCAACAGGCGTTCGACGAAGTGCCCGAGGTTAAAGTTCAGGGCGAAATGCTTCAGCTGGCCAAGCACATTATTGACACCAAGCGGGGCGCCTTCGACCCATCCACGTTCGAAGACCGCTATGAGGCCGTCCTCGCCGAGTTTGTAAAAGCGAAGCTCGAAGGCACGCCAGTCGCGCCGCCGCGTAAGGCTCGGGAAGCCAAGGTCGTCAATCTGCTCGAGGCGCTGCGCGAGAGCGCGGCTCTTTCCGAGCAAGGCGACAAAGCTGCAGCCAAGAAGCGAGCCGCCCAGCCTCGCAAGACCAGGCCAGCCGCGACACGCCGGAAAGCGAGCTAACCGCGCATGTCGCTTGCCGACTATCGCAAGAAGCGCGATTTTGGGGCGACGCGCGAGCCCAAGGGGCGAGGCGCTCGAAAGACCGGCAGCAGCTTCGTCGTCCAGAAACATGCCGCGAGGCGGCTGCACTACGATCTTCGCCTGGAGATGGACGGCGTTCTGAAAAGCTGGGCTGTGACCAGAGGCCCAAGTCTCGTGCCGGGCGAAAAGCGGCTTGCCGTTCACGTCGAGGACCACCCACTCGACTATCGCAGTTTCGAAGGCGTCATTCCGGAAGGCCAATATGGCGCCGGCGAAGTGATCGTATGGGACAAGGGCGTGTGGATTCCCGAAGGCGACCCGCACAAGGGCTATGCCAAGGGCCACCTCGATTTCGAGCTGCGCGGCGAAAAGCTCGGGGGCCGTTGGCATCTCGTGCGCATGGCGCGAAAGCCGCGCGAGAAGCACGACAACTGGCTTCTCATCAAAAGCGAAGATGCATTTGCGCGTGCGCCTGAAGACGAGGACATACTTGAGGAGATGCCGCGCTCGGTAGACACCGGGCGCACGATCGGCGATGTCGCAGAGAACAAGCCGGCGCGGCGCTCGAAAAAAGCCGCCGCGCCAAAGCAGGCCGCGGCGCCCCGGTCAATCAAGACAAGCGCCGTCGCGCCAACGCATGCGCATGCCGCGGACATCGACCCATCGCGTCTCAAGGGCGCAAAGAAAGCGCCGCTGCCGAATTTCGTTGCGCCGATGCAGGCCAGTTCCGGCGCCGCGCCGGCGAGCAAGGAATGGATTCACGAAATCAAATTCGACGGCTATCGCGTGCAGGCGCGCATCGAAGCGGGACGCGTACGGCTGCTCTCACGCAGCGGTCTCGATTGGACGAAGAAATTTGGCGATGAAGTCGCGTCGGCGCTGCGCGCCCTGCCTCTCGGCGCCGGGCTCATCGACGGCGAAATCGTCGTCGAGACGAGTTCAGGCGCGTCGGATTTCTCCGGGCTGCAGGCCGATCTGAGCGCAGGGCGGACCGATCGCTTCGTCTATTGGGTCTTCGATCTTCTTTACCTTGACGGCTATGATCTGCGCGGCGCGACCTTGCGGGAACGCAAAAAATTGCTGGAAGCGCTCTTGGGCGCTGAGAACGGCGACAGGGTTCGTCTGAGCCTTCACTTTGAGGACGGTGGCGCGGTCGTGCTGTCGCACGCGTGTCGGCTCGGTCTCGAAGGCGTGGTGTCCAAGCTGCGGGATTCGCCCTATCGCTCCGGCCGCGTGAAGAGCTGGATAAAGGCCAAATGCTTCGCGCGGCAGGAATTCGTCGTCGCAGGCTATACGCCTTCGACGGTGTCGCGCCATGCGATCGGCGCCCTCGTGCTTGGCGTCTACCAGAATGGCGTCCTTTGCCATGTTGGCCGCGTCGGGACGGGATTCACGGCGAATATGGCGCATGAGCTTTTCACGAAACTCGATCCCATGCGCACTCCCTCAAGCCCATTCGGCGCGCGCCTCAGTGCGGAGGCCGCGCGCAATGTACGCTACGTGCGGCCCGAACTGGTCGCTGAGGTGGAATTTCGCGGCTGGACAGCCGAGCAGGTTCTTCGGCACGCCTCCTTTCGCGGTCTGCGCGAAGATAAGGACGCGCGCGACGTCGTTCGCGAAAAGGCGCCGCCCCTTGAGCGGGCGACAGCGGCGAGAGCGGAGCAAAGCGTCGTGAGGCTCACCCATCCCGATCGGCTCTATTGGCCGGATCAAGGCGTCACCAAACAGGGCCTCGCCGATTACTACACCGAAATCTGGCGCTATATCGCGCCCTTCATCGTCAATCGCCCGCTGGCGCTGCTGCGCTGCCCCAACGGCGTCGAGGGAGAGAAATTCTTCCAGAAGCATGCTTGGAAAGGCATCGATCCGAACATCGTGCTCATCGACGACCCGAAAGGCGAAGAGGAACCCTTGCTCAGCATCAAGGACCTCAACGGCCTGATCGCGCTCGTTCAATCCGGCGCCCTGGAAATTCATCCCTGGGGCTCGACGGCGTCGGACTGGGAACGTCCTGACGTCATCATCATGGATCTCGATCCCGGCGAAGAGGTCGCGTGGGAGTCCGTCATTGCGGCCGCGGAAGAAACGCGGGAGCGACTTCAAGACCTTGGGCTCGCCGCCTTCGTGAAAACATCTGGAGGAAAGGGCCTTCATGTGGTGGCGCCCGTGAAGCCCAAAGCGGAATGGCCGGAGGTGAAAGCTTTCACCAAAAGCATCGCCGATGCGATGACACGGGACAGCCCGAGCAAATATGTTGCAACGATCACCAAATCGAAGCGCCGCGGAAAGATACTCGTCGACTATCTGCGCAATCAGCGCGGCGCGACGGCTGTCGCGCCATACTCCACGCGCGCCCGGCCCGGCGCCGCCGTGTCGATGCCGCTCTCCTGGGACGAACTTAGCCCGGCGATCGGACCTGACTATTTCAGGATCGTGAAAACCCTCGCGCGCCTCGAGTCGCTGCAGAGCGATCCGTGGGAAGACTTTCGTCAAGCGGCGGCGCCGATCGAAACGCCGCAGACGACGCGGAAAAAGAGAAAAGCCTAGCGACGCTTGGAGCCACCGCGCTTTTCCGCATCGATGCTCTTGCGGAGCGCATCCATGATATTGACGACATTGCTGGGAGCCGCCGGCGCTTGCTTTGTCCCGCGAGCGGGTTTGTGCTCCTTCTTCTTTCCGGAAATGATGTCGAGCAATTGCGCTTGAACGGGATCATGGGTCATCGCCGGGTCCCAGTGACTCTTGCGCTCATCGATCAATTTGGAAATCAGGGTGAGAGCTTTCGCGTTCGGCGGTTCGGCGCCAATCTTGTCGAGGTAGTCCTTCGGATTGCGCACTTCGTCGGCGAAGCGCAGCGTCCATAAGACAAGCCCCTTGTCGCGCGGCTCGACCATCACGGCGCGCTCGCGCCGATACATCACCAGCCGCGACAGGCCGACTGTTCCCGTCGCTTTCATCGCGTCGCGAATGACGGAAAAGGCCTCAACGCCGATCGGATCATCCGGCGCCAGATAGTGAGGCTTATCGAACCAGATCCAGTCGACGCTGGCGGCCGGAGCAAAGGTCTCGATATCGATCGTTCGCGTGCTTTCGAGGCTTAAGGCGTCAAGCTCTTCATCTTCAAGCAGCACGTAATCGTCTTCGCCGCGGGGATAACCTTTCGCCGCGTCGTCTTCGCCAATCGGCGCGCCGGAGACCGCGTCGACATATTGACTGACGACGCGGTTGCCAGTGTTCCGATTGAGGATGTGGAAGCGAACTTTTTCACCTTCAGTCGTGGCCGGCGTCATTGCGACCGGACAGGTCACAAGCGAAAGCTTCAAATAGCCTTTCCAGAACGACCGCGGCGCCATCTAAACCCTCCGAGGGCCGGGAACTTCTCCGATAACGCTCCGTCGAATGCATCGTTCCGCTTCCGCCCTAATCGCCACAATAAAAGATGGTTAGCGCTCCAAAAGGGAACTTTGGCGCTCGAATATTGTTGAATTCGATCATGACCCTTCACCTGCCCGTATTCATTGGAGTCGACGGCGCCGATATCCAGAGCGCCGCCCAAGGGCTCTTCGACATGAATAAGAAAGCTGAAAAGCAAATCTCGAAGGGTCGCCGGGGCGCGCCGGCGGCGGAGCGATGTGACGCTGCCCACCAGCTCTCGTTTCTTGGCATCGATGGGGAATTGACCTCCGGGCTGCGCGACATATACGCGACGAGCCTCTTAGAACCGATGCCTGAGAAGTTTCTCGACTTACTGGCGCGACTTTCAACGTCGGTCGCCAAATAGGCTGTAGCGGTGTTGCTCCGTTCTCGGAAAGCGCACTGGCGCCTTGAGTTGAGACGCTAAGTGACGAGAAATGAACAAAAAAATGATTGCCTGTCGTTCAACAGGCAATCATCAAGAGTTTATGGTCGAGGGAATCATTTTCGGCTGCGCAACCACTGCTCGATCTCCGCCTGTCGCGGTTCGCGAACATGGATGAAACGCTTTCGCGGCGCTTCGACTTGCGGCAAAAGCAGCATCCTGCGGACTGTTTCCAAAGCGCGCCGCCAGTCTACACCAAGTTTCGGCTTCGAACTCATTTCGGCTCTCCTTTCAACGGAGACGGGTATGAAAACAACTCTGCCTTTTTAAGAATGTTCCAAGATGTCGGCAAAGCTCTGTTCTCACCGCTCTTCGCCCGGCGAACTGGCTGGGCGTCGATAAAAAAGCCCGAACCTGAGGTTCGGGCTGATCGAGAAGCGCCAGGAGCGGCGTCACGCTAAGCCCGCGACGCGCTAAAAATTCACGAGTTTAGAGTCTTCAGCCAGGTGTCAACCTCTTCGCGAATGCGGTCCCGCCCTTCGCCGTAGCGCTCTTGGAGAACGCCCTCAAACTGTTCGCGCTTGCCGTCCATGCGCGCAAGATCGTCGTCGGTGAGTTCCGCCCACTTCTCTCTTACCTTGCCCTTGAACTGCTTCCAGTTGCCTTCGACTCGATTCCAGTCCATCGCCGTTTCCCCAAGGTTAAGGAGTTCTACGCCGACGCAACGCGGGCGGAACCGCTTTGTTCCAGGATTTGGCGGCAGGTGAATCGCAGCGTAGGCCAATTGCCGCTCAGGCGGCTGCGCCGCAGCACTTCTTATACTTCTTGCCGGAGCCGCAAGGACATGGATCGTTACGGCCCGCCTGCTTGCCCTTCACGACGGGCGCGCTCTTGCGATTGGCCTCTTCGAGGAAATACCAGCGGCCATCCTGCGCGTCATGTCGAAACAGCGAGCGCTCCCGATGCGCATAGCGTTCGCCTTCGCTGGAGAAGTGCGCGACGAATTCGACGTAGCCGGTTTCATCGCCCTGCAGCCCCTGTTCCGTCGACAGGATCTCAAGCCCAAGCCATTGCGAGCTGCGCGACCAATGCGTGATGGCCTTGCGATCGAAATCGTAACGCGACTCCGGCGCCAGGGAGTCGACAAGGTAGTCGATGTCACCCAATGCAAAGGCGGTGTAACGCGAGCGCATGAGCGCTTCAGCGCTTGGCGCCCGCTGTTTCTCTTCGATGTAACGGGCGCAGCAGGCCGCATAGGAAAGCTGTTGCGCGTCCATCGCGCGGCAGGGACATGTTTGGTCGTTCATCGCTCAGTCGGAGTAAGAATGATCGCGCGGCTGCGCCGGGATCTCAGACCTAGGCGACGAACGCGCCGACGTCCAATGTTTTGCGACATGGAGAGTGCGAGCAATCGAGCGTTCGTCAGCCGTCGGAGCCGCCTTCGCCGGGACGCAATTCCGAAGCAGCGGCGCCCGCTGGATGTTTGAGGCGTTTCACCGCCTCGATCGCGATCGGATCGAGGCCGGCGCCGCCATGATCGACATGCGCGACGATAGCGTTCCGCATACGCGGGTCCCAGAACTTCTTCAAATGATCCGTCATGCTCGCGACGCCTTCAGGATGCTTCTGAGCCACGAAGAACGTGCCGATCTGGTTAGCCATTCTGACGAGCTTATCGACCGAATCATGCGACATGTGCGGAAACCTGTTCGAGGATGCGTCCTGGATGGGTGAAGACTTCGAAGTCCCGGCCGCGCATGACGGCGACGAGAGTCATGCCGCAGTGTTGCGCGTTGCGCACCGCGAGCGCGGTCGGCGCCGAGACGGCGGCGATGATCGGCGCGCCCATGCGCGCGGCCTTCTGCACGAGTTCGACGGAAACCCGGCTCGTCATCAGCACCACGCCTTGCCCCGCCGCGATGGCTTGGCGCGTCAGCGCGCCGGCGAGCTTGTCGAGAGCGTTATGGCGGCCGACGTCCTCACGCGCGATCAGCGCCCCGGAGCCGGGATTCCAGAAGGCCGCGGCGTGGATGGCGCGGGTCTCCTGATTATATTTCTGAGCGGCGGGCAGACGCTCCATCGCCTCGATCAAGGCGTCGGCGCGCACCGACAGCGCACTGTCGAGAGTCGGCAGAATGCGCGTCGCCGCCTCGAGACTCTCAATGCCGCAAAGGCCGCAGCCGGTCGGCCCCGCCATCGACCGGCGCCGCTCGACATAGGCTTCCTGCCGTCCGCCCTTGAGCCAGGCGCGCAGTTCAATGCCGGCGTCGGAGACGACGATCTCGACGTCGCCCGCCTGCTCCGGCGAATCGATCAGCCCCTCCGTGAGCGCGAAGCCGATCGCGAAATCCTCGAGATCCGCCGGCGTCGCCATCATCACCGCATGGGTGGAGCCGCCAAAGGTGAAGGCGACCGGCGTCTCTTCGGGGATCACGCGAGAAGAACGCGCCGTCACATCGTGACGGCGCGCCAGGCATTCCACCCGTAGTGTCGGCGGCGGCCTCTCCGTCATTCCGCCGCGTCGATCGTGCTCGCGATGCGACGGCTCTGCTCCGTCAGCTCGCGATATTGATGCTGCCAGTCGGTCGGCCCGTTGGTGGTCGAGACCTGAACCGCCGTCACCTTGTATTCGGGACAATTGGTGGCCCAGTCGGAATTGTCGGTCGTGACCACATTGGCCTGAGTGTTCGGATGATGGAACGTCGTATAGACGACGCCCGGCGCCACGCGATCCGTGAGCTTGGCGCGCAGCGTCGTCTCGCCGGCGCGGCTCGCCACCTTCACCCAGTCGCCTTCACGCACGCCGCGATCTTCTGCGTCGTGCGGGTGGATCTCGAGGATGTCCTCAGGATGCCACTGGCTGTTCTCGGTGCGTCGCGTTTGCGCGCCGACATTGTACTGCGACAGGATGCGGCCGGTCGTGAGCAGCAACGGGAAGCGCGGCCCCACCTTCTCCTCGGTCGGCACATATTCGGTGATGACGAATTTGCCTTTGCCGCGCGCAAAACCGTTGATGTGCATGATCGGCATGCCCTCAGGCGAGTCGTCATTGACCGGCCATTGCAGCGAACCGGCCTCGGCGAGATGCTTGAACGACACGCCTGCGAAGGACGGCGTCAGCCGCGCGATCTCGTCCATGATCTCGCTGGCGTTGGCGTAGTTCCAATTAAGTCCCAGCTTGTTGGCGAGCAGCTGGGTGACTTCCCAGTCCGCGTAGCCGTTCTTCGGCGACATCACCTTGGTGACGCGCTGGATGCGGCGCTCGGCGTTGGTGAAGGTGCCGTCCTTCTCAAGGAAGGTCGCGCCCGGCAGGAAGACATGCGCGTAGTTCGCCGTCTCGACCAGGAAGAGATCCTGCACGATGACGATTTCCATGTTCGCCAGCGCGCGCGACACGTGACGCGTGTCGGGGTCGGACTGCAGAATGTCCTCGCCCTGAACGTAAAGCCCCTTGAAGGTGCCTTCGATCGCCGCGTCGAACATGTTGGGAATGCGCAGGCCCGGCTCCGGGTCGAGCGAAACGCCCCAGTCCTTCTCGAACGCCTGACGCGCCGCATCGTTGGAGATGTGGCGATAGCCCGGCAGCTCGTGCGGGAACGAGCCCATGTCGCAGGAGCCCTGCACATTGTTCTGACCGCGCAGCGGGTTCACGCCGACGCCGCGGCGGCCGAGATTGCCGGTCGCCATGGCGAGATTGGCGATGCCCATGACGGTGGTGGAGCCTTGGCTATGCTCCGTCACGCCGAGGCCGTAGTAAATCGCCCCGTTGCCGCCGGTGGCGTAGAGACGCGCAGCGCCGCGAATGTCGGCGGCCGGCACGCCCAGCACGCTTTCAAGCGCCTCGGGGCTGTAGCGGTCGTCGGCGACGAAGGCGGCCCAGTCCTGATATTCGTCCCAGTCGCAGCGCGCTTTGACGAAGTCGAGATTGACGAGGTTTTCCTTGACGATCACATGCGCCAGCGCCGTGACCATCGCGACATTGGTGCCCGGCTTCAGCGGAAGGTGATAGTCGGCCTCGACATGAGGCGAGCGCACGAGGTCGATGCGGCGCGGATCGATGACGATCAGCTTGGCGCCCTCGCGCAGGCGCTTCTTCATGCGCGAACCGAACACCGGATGCGCGTCGGTCGGATTGGCGCCGATGACCAGAATGACGTCGGCGTCGTCGACCGAGTCGAAATCCTGCGTGCCGGCGGAAGTGCCGAAGGCCTGCGCCAGTCCGTAACCCGTCGGCGAATGGCAGACGCGCGCGCAGGTGTCGGTGTTGTTGTTGAGGAAACCTTGACGCGCGAGCTTCTGAACGAGGTAGCTCTCCTCATTGGTGCAGCGCGACGAGGTGATCACGCCGACGGCGTTCTTTCCGTATTTCTCTTGCGCCGCTTTCAGCCTGTCGGCCGCGAAGCCGATCGCTTCATCCCACGAGACGACGCGCCAGGGCTGATCGATCGACTCGCGGATCATCGGATCAAGAACTCGGTCGCCGTGATGGGCGTAGCCGTAGGCGAAGCGGCCCTTGACGCAGCTATGGCCATGGTTGGCCTTGCCGTCTTTCCAGGGAATCATGCGGACGACTTCCTCGCCGCGCATCTCCGCCTTGAAAGTGCAGCCGACGCCGCAATAGGCGCAGGTCGTGACCTCGGAATGCTCCGGCTGACCGACGGCGACCACCGACTTCTCGATCAGCGTCGCGGTCGGGCAGGCCTGAACGCAGGCGCCGCAGGACACGCATTCCGACTCCATGAAAGCTTCGTCCATGCCGGCGGAAACGCGCGATTCGAAACCGCGGCCCGATATCGTCAGCGCGAAGGTGCCCTGCACTTCCTCGCAGGCGCGCACGCAGCGGTTACAGACGATGCATTTCGACGAGTCGAAGGTGAAGTAGGGGTTCGATTCGTCCTTCGGCTTCCAGTCGAAATTCACTTCGCCATTGTTGCGGGCGAAGACATGATTGGCGCCGTCATAGCCATAGCGGACGTCGCGCAGGCCCACCGCGCCCGCCATGTCCTGCAGTTCGCAGTCGCCATTGGCCGCGCAGGTCAGGCAGTCGAGCGGATGGTCGGAAATATAAAGCTCCATCACGCCGCGGCGGATCGCGGCGAGGCGCGGGGTCTGCGTCTTGACGGAGATGCCGGGCGCAACCGGCGTCGTGCAGGAGGCCGGCGTGCCGTTGCGGCCCTCGACCTCGATGACGCAGAGCCGGCAGGAGCCAAACGCCTTGATGCTGTCGGTGGCGCAGAGCTTCGGGATCTCCGTGCCGACCTGCATCGCCGCGCGCATGATCGACGTGCCCTCCGGCACGGTGACGCTCTTCCCGTCAATGGTCAGCGTGACCGACTTTACGGATAGGGACTCAGGCGTGCCGTAATCGATTTCTTTGATAAGCGTCATGGCGGCTACCTCACTCGGCGGCTTCAAGGGCCGGCTTGCGGAAGTCCTCGGGGAAATGTCGAAGCGCGCTCTCGACCGGATACGGCGCAAAGCCGCCCAATGCACAGAGCGAGCCAAACTTCATCGTATGGCAGAGATCCTTGAGGAGCTCGATATTCGCATCGACGTCCATGCCGTTGCGAATCTTGTCGATAGTCTCGACGCCGCGCGTCGATCCGAGCCGGCACGGCGTGCATTTGCCGCAGCTTTCGATGGCGCAGAACTCCATGCCGAAGCGCGCCATCCAGGCCATGTCGACGGTGTCGTCGAAAACCACAAGACCGCCATGGCCGATGAGACTGTCCTTGGCGGCAAAGGCTTCATAGTCGATCGGAAGGTCGAAAAGCGACACGGGCACATAGGCGCCGAGCGGACCGCCGACCTGAACCGCGCGGACGGGACGACCAGAGCGGGTGCCGCCGCCAATCTCGTTGACGACCACGCCGAGCGGAATCCCGAAGTCCGTCTCAAAGAGGCCGCCATATTTGACGTTGCCGGCGATCTGCAGCGGCATAGTGCCGCGCGAGCGGCCGACGCCGAGATCGGCGTAATGCTTCGCGCCCTTCTCCATGATCATCGGGATCGTGGCCATGGACAGGACATTGTTGATGACCGTCGGCTTGCCGAAGAGCCCGACATGCGCCGGCAGCGGCGGCTTGGCGCGCACGATGCCGCGCTTGCCCTCGAGAGATTCGAGCAGCGAGGTCTCCTCGCCGCAAACATAAGCGCCGGCGCCGATGCGCAGTTCGACGTCGAAGTCGAAGCCCGAGCCCTTGATGTTCTTGCCGAGCCAGCCCGCCTCAAGCGCCTTCTCGATCGCCGCCTGAAAGACCTTGGCGACGATGGGATATTCGGAACGCAGATAGATATAGCCCTTGGAGGCGCCGACCGCGTATCCGCAAATGAGCATGCCTTCGATCAGCGAGAGCGGATCGCCCTCCATGATCATGCGGTCGGCGAAAGTGCCGGAATCGCCCTCGTCGGCGTTCACCACCACATATTTTTGGCCCGGCGGACAGTCCGCCACCGTCTTCCATTTGATGCCCGTCGGAAAGCCCGCGCCGCCGCGGCCGCGCAGGCCCGACTTCGTCACCTCTTCGACGACGGCCACGGGCCCGATCTCGAAGGCGCGCTTCAGTCCCTTGAAGCCGTCATGCGCCTCATATTCGGCGACCGACAGCGGGTCGATGACGCCGCAACGGACGAAGGTGACGCGGTTCTGCTTCTTCATCCAGGGATGTTCGTCGACGATCCCGATGTTCAGCAGATGCGCGCCCCCGGTCAGGAACCCGGCGTCAAACAGCGACGCGACGTCCTTAACCTTGGCCGGGCCATAACCGACACGGCCCGCGGGAGTCTCCACCTCGATCAGGGGCTCGAGCCAGAGCATTCCACGCGAGCCGTTTCTCACGATCTCGATTGTTTCGCCGCGGGCTGCGGCCTCTTGTGCGACGGCGGCGGCCAGTCTGTCGGCGCCCATCGCGACGGCGGCCATATCCAGCGGGATGTAAAGCTTCACCATCAGTCGCGCGCCTCCGCGGCGATTTCGTCAAGCATTTCAGCGTCGACGCGGCCGATCGGCTCGCCGTCGTAAAGCGCTGAAGGGCTGTGGGCGCATAGTCCCAAACAATACACCGCCTCGACCGAAAGGGCGCCGTCCGGCGTCGTTCCGCCCCAGTCGAGCTTCAACTTGTCGAGGAATGCTCGCGCCTGTCTTTCCGCGCCCATCGACTGGCAGGATTCGGCCCGGCAAATTTTCAGCGTGTGGCGCCCGTGCGGGGCGCGATGGAAGTCATGGTAGAAGGTCACGACGCCATGCATTTCGGCGCGCGAAATATTCAGCGCCTCGGCCATCTCCTTGACGGCGGCGTCGGGCACATAGCCGAATTCTTTTTGAAGCGCGTGCAGAATGGGCATCGCGGGTCCCTCAAGACCCATATGGGCGGCGATGATCTCCCGCGCGCGCTCGTCGCTATACTGAGCAGCGCCAGACATTTCTTCCCTTTCAGCCTGGACGTTGCGCATATGCGGTCGTCCTATTTAGACTAATTCCGAGAACAGTGCCGGAAATCCAAGGCGCGATCAATAGCGACCATCCGTTGTGCGATAGGGCGATCCTATCAACCGTCCAGCGTGTGGCTTTCCGCCAGCTTTTTTGCCTCCGAGACCAAGGCGGCGACCAGCGGAATCACCGGTTCACGCTGCGGCGCCACAAGGCCAATTTCATGCACAGCCTCCGGCTCAACGATGGGAATCGAGCGTAACGGCGCCGCCACGTTTAGGGTCTTCGCGAGCTTCTCCGGCAGCACCGTCGCCCAGCGGCCGGACCTCACATGGTCGAACAGCAAGATGACATCGTTCGACTCGAGGATCGGCACGGGCTCGGACCCGCCCTTGCGAATGAGCTGCTCGACGATGCGACGGTTCTGCATGTCCGGCGTGAGCAGACAGAGATCGATGCGCCCGACGTCAGCCCATGTCACACGGTCGCGGTTCCCCAGCGGGTTGTCGGCGAAGGTCAGCAGCCGGTAGCGTTCGGAGCAGAGCGGCACCGTGCGCACGCGGCCAAGCGGCTCATTGTCGAGATAGGTGATGCCGGCGTCGATCTCAAGATTGTCGAGCATGGTCAGCACTTCGCTCGACGACGCGGAGATCACGGAAAAGCGCACCGCCGGATGCTTCTCGCGGTAGGGCGTCGTCAGCGCCGAGACGATGCCAAGCGCGGTCGGGATGACGGCGATCTTCAGCTGGCCGGTAAGGCCTTCCTTGAGGGTGCGAACTTCCTGGCGCATCGCGCGCGCATCGCCGACGATGCGCTTCGCCCATTCGAGCACCCGCTCGCCCTCGGCGGTCAGCCCGTGGAAGCGCGAGGAACGGTTGACGAGCAACACGCCGAGCGAATCTTCGAGCTGCTTGACGCCGGCCGAGAGCGTGGGCTGGGTGACGCCGCAAATCTCCGCCGCGCGAGAAAAGCTCTTCTCTTTGGCGACGGCGATAAGGAATTCAAGCTTGTCGATCACGACCTAGTCCAACCCGCATGGGCGTCACATTAGCATATCCGCCCAGGCCGCGCCGAAATTTTGAAACGAATCCAAATCCCTCGCGCCCAGGCAATTTGCCCGATCAGAGCCTAAGCGCGTGATGCGCGCTGGACCTCGTTTCGATTCCTGCTCTACTGAGCGACGGGTTTTTCGTCGAGGAATGCGCCAATGCGGTTGATCGTTCGGCTCGTCTTGCAGCTTGTCGGCATCACTCTCATCTGCCTTACGCTGACCGCGGGCTGGGTGATGGTCGACGCGCACCGCGCAATCGAAACGGAAGCGGCGACGTCCGCCGAGCGCGTCGCGCATCATCTCGAAAATCTCTACTGGCAGGCCATCCTCTGGCGGGGCAGCATGCGGCGCGACAAAATTCTGCCCGTTCCCGACTGGGAGTCGCTTTCGACCTTGAAGCTCGTTTCGCCGGGCGTCTGCATCAGCTATGCGCCGGGCGACGAAGAGCCGCGGACGCTTTGCAGTCAGCTCGAGGGCGTCGGCTCCACCGCGCCGGCATGGTTTGCGGCGGCCTATGAGCGCATATTCGGCGCACATGCGCCGATCGTTCGACCCTTGACCGTGCGGCAACCGGAAACCGGCGCAATCCTGGTCAGGGCGGACGCCGGCGCCGCCATCCGACAAGCCTGGCGGCAGATCTCGATCATCGTCGGCGTTGCGGCCACGATGGCGATCTGCATGTGCCTTCTGGCGGCAGCCGCCATCGTCCATGCTCTGGCGCCGACCCGAGCCATCGTCTGCGGGCTGCGCCAGCTGGAGCAAGGAAACTACGCCAGCCGGCTTAAGGCGCTGACAAAGGGCGAGTTCGGGCTGATCGCGCGCGCGGTCAACGACCTTGCCGAACGGCTGGCCCGAACCACGGCGGAACGCGCCGCGCTCACGAAGCGGCTGTTCGAAGTCCAGGAGGAGGAGCGCCGCGCCCTCGCCCGCGACCTCCACGACGAATTCGGCCAGTGCCTGACGGCGACCCTCGCCTTCGCCGGCTCGATCGAGGCGGCGGCGGCCCGGATTGATCCCGGCGTCGCCGAGGACGCCCGCTCAATCGCGCGCGTCGCCAAGCGCATGATGACGACCCTGCGCGACGCGCTTGCCCGGCTGCGCTCGCAAGACCTCGACGAACTTGGGCTCGAAGCCTGTCTTGTTCAGCTCGCGGCGAGCTGGAACGCCAAAGCGGAGCGAAAGGCGCTCATCCACCTGCGGCTCACGGGCGACCTCGCCGACCTTCCTCAGACGATTTCGACGAGCCTCTATCGCATCGCGCAGGAATGTCTGACCAACGCCATGCGGCACGGCGACTCGAAAAATGTCTATCTGCGCGTCGAACGCGCGGCGCCAGACGACGGGCTCGTCGCGCTGACGGTCGAGGATGACGGCGGCGGCGACGCCTCCCGCCTCGCCGCAGCCTCCGGCCACGGCATTCTCGGAATTCGCGAGCGCATCGCGGCTTTTGGCGGAAGTCTGTCGATCAGCGACGCCACAAAAGGCGTGCGCGTCGTCGCGCGCATCCCGCTTATCGCCTTCGACAACGCGCCGATGAAAGGTCTGGCGCCCGCATGACCGCAATTCTTCTCGTCGACGACCACCCGATCGTTCGGGAGGGATATCGGCGGCTTCTGGAGCGCCAGCCGGATTACAGAATCGTCGCCGAAGCCGCCAACGCCGCGGAGGCCTACCAAGCCTATCGGAAGGTTTCGCCCGACATCGTCATCATGGACCTTTCTCTCCCCGGCGCGAGCGGCGTCGAAGCGGTCCGCCACATCAAGCAGTGGGACAAGGGCGCGCGCATTCTGATCTTCACCATGCACAGCGGCGCGGCCTTTGCGCTGAAAGCCTTCGAGGCCGGCGCGTCCGGCTATGTCACCAAAAGCAGCGACGCGGCGGAGCTGCTCCGCGCCGTGGCGATCGTCGCCAAGGGCGGCCGAGCGCTCAGCGACGACGTTGCGCGAGAGATCGCCGCGGAGCGATTGGGCGAGGGCCGCGCGCTCGTCGATGAGCTTGGCCCCAGAGAGACGGAGATCTTGCGGCTCGTGGCGTCTGGCCGAACGACCGAGGACATCGCCGGCATCTTAAATCTCAGTCCGAAAACCGTTCAGAACTACCATTATCAGATCAAATCCAAGATCGGCGCGCGCACCGACGCCCATCTCGTGTGGCTCGCCATCGGCGCAGGACTTGTCGGCGACGCGTCGGCGACCTGATCGGCGGCCCCCAAGGAAATTTGCCCAGACCGCCGCAGGCGAAAGGCCGAAGCTTCCAACGCTTCACGCAGCTACGCCTTCAACTGCAACAGCGGAGCCTGGCGATGGTTAAGAAGACGCTCACTCACCTTTTGTTATCGGCGCTCGTCACAATCGCGACCGGAGCCGTCGCGACCGGCGCTCGCGCGCAATCCTCGCCGCCGATGAAGCTCGCGGTCTTCGACATCGAGCTCGACGACTTCACCGCCGGGGGGCCGATCGCCGGCGAAAGCCCGGAAGAAACCGCGCGCCTCCAACGAATGACGGCGCTGGCGCGCGAACTCCTGGCTCAATCCGGACTGTTCGAAATCGTCGATGGAAGCGCGGCGACGGATCAGAGGGTCAAGGACCATTGGCTGCGCAAGTGCAACGGCTGCGACGCCGAAATCGCGCGCACGCTCGGCGCAGACCTGTCCTTCGTCTGCTTCTTTCGAAAAGTCAGCGTGATGGAGCAATATCTCGAACTGCGCATTCGCGACGCGCGCACGGGAGAACTGGCGCATATCTCGCAGACGGATCTGCGCGGGGAAACCGACCAGTCTTGGACCCGTGCGCTGAAATTCCTGATGAGATATCATCTTGTCGGGCCAGAACTCGCGCGTCGAAATCACCCGCTTCAGCCGTGACGGCGGCGCGCCCTTACTCATGGTTAACAGGTTATCAACAACCGCCCCCGAATCGCCCAATTCCACGCCTATTCCGGCTATGCGCCTCAGGCGCTATTATATAGATGGCGTTTCATGCGATCCCGCGCGTTCAGCGCCGGGTAACGGGGCTAGGCGATGAACTTCTCGAAGTCCACATTGATTGCGGCGGCCAGCGGATTGCTGATCCTATTTGGCGCCGCAGCGCCCAGCCGCGCGAACCCGTCGATCGTCGTCGACGTCGCGTCGGGGGCCGTGCTCTCTCATGATCAGGCGACCGCTTCCTGGTATCCCGCTTCCGTGACGAAGCTGATGACGGCCTATGTCGCGCTCGAAGCGGTGCGCCAGGGACGCATCTCGCTCGAGACGCCGGTGATGATGTCGCCGCGCGCATGCAGCATGGCGCCTTCCAAGATGGGCTTCAGACCCGGCTCGGAAGTCACCCTGCACAATGCGCTCGTCATGCTGATGGTGAAATCCGCCAATGACATCGCCGTCGCCATCGCCGAAGGCGTGTCCGGCTCGGTCGAGGCCTTCGCCGATGAGATGAACCGCCACTCCGCCGCCCTCGGCATGACGCAGTCGATATGGGTCAATCCCAACGGCTTGCCCGATTCGCGGCAGGTCACGTCGGCCCGCGACCTCGCCATTCTCGGCCGCGCGCTTTACCTGCAGTTTCCCGAGCACGCCAATCTGTTCAACATCGGCGCGATGCAGCTCGGCAAGCAGATCATCCCCACGCATAACCATCTTCTCGGCCGCTACGCCGGCGCGGACGGCATGAAGACCGGTTTCACATGTTCGGCCGGATTTAATCTTGTCGCCTCCGCCACGCGCGGCGGCCGGCGTTTGATCGCCGTCGTCCTCGGCGCGCCCAATCCGATTCTGCGCACGGCGAAGACGGCGGCGCTGCTCGATCGCGGCTTTCAGAGCGGGGCGGCCGTCGCCTCTTTGGCGTCCCTGCCCAGCTCCGGCCCAACGGCGGCGCCCGACTTGCGCGAGTCGGTGTGCCATCACCGCGGCCCGGCGGCGGCTGAATTCATGGCGGAGATCGAGGACGCCTCGGTCCCGGTCAGCTCAGGCGTTCCGCTGCTCGACACGCTCAGCGGCGCTCCGCAGCAGCAGATGAACGCCAAGGAGATCGCGCACCTGCCGCGCCCGCGTTTTGAGCCCGTGTCGGTCTATGTCGGTCGCGCGCCGGGCTATGCCGGACCAGTGGCGCGGGCGCGCGCGCCGGGAGCGCCGGTCGGCGAGCAGCCTGATCTTGCCGCCTATGCGTCGCAGCCGGAGGCCGGCGACGCCAGCGCCTCGCCGATCAGCAAGCCCGCGCCCGACGCGGTATCGCTGCGACGCGCCAAACACGCCAAGGCCGCTAAAGCGGCGCGCGCGGCCGCCAAGGCGGCAAAGGCGGACGCTGTAAAGGTCGAAGCCGTCATCGCCGAAGAGCCAGCTCCCAAGCCCAAGGCGGCGAGAAGCGCGACGAAGCCGAAAGCGGCCGCAGCGCAAAAGCCGGCGGCCTCAAAGGCGCACTCCGCCGCCGAACCGGGCAAGAGCTGAGAACTCAAAGATCGTTCGTTCTGGCAACGGACGGCGTTTTCGGCGAAGATGCGCGCCTTCCGCGAGCAGGAATTTCTTCTGCTCCGGCGCGAGTTCCGCTGAATGAACGATCTGACCATGGCCGCCGCGAGTCGCGCGACGCGCGCGGCGCCGCCGCCAATTCCGCTGACCGTCATCACCGGCTTCCTTGGCGCCGGCAAGACGACGCTGCTCAACCGACTGCTCGCCTCGCCGGCGCTCGCCGAGACGCTCGTGCTCATCAATGAGTTCGGCGAGATCGGCCTCGATCATCTCTTCATCGAGAAGATCGACGGCGACATGGTGATGATGAGTTCGGGCTGCGTGTGCTGCTCGATACGCGGCGATCTGGTGAACACGCTTGAAGATCTGCTCAAGCGGCTCGACAACGGCCGGATCAAGCCGTTCAAGCGCGTCGTGCTGGAAACGACGGGCCTCGCCGATCCGGCGCCGATCCTGCACACGATCATGTCTCACCCCTATCTGATGATGCGCTATCGGCTCGATGGCGTCGTGACGCTCATTGATGCGGTGAACGGCGAAGCGACGCTCGATGCGCATGAAGAAGCCGTCAAACAAGCCGCTGTCGCGGATCGGCTCGTCATCGCCAAGACGGATCTGCCGCAAGGCGCCGAGCGTCTCGACGCGCTGAAGGCGCGGCTGGCGCGCCTCAACCCGGGCGCCTTACAGCTTGACGCCGCCAAGGGCGAAGCGACGCCCGAGGCGCTGATCAACTGCGGCCTCTACGATCCCGAGACCAAAACGCCGCGCGTGAAAGAGTGGCTCAACGCCGAAGCGGTGGAAACAGCGCAGGCGCATGATCACGCGGACCATGACCATGACCATGAGCATCACCGTGATCATGAACACGAAACGCATGGCCATCGTCAGGACGTGAATCGGCATGACGCGCATATCCGCGCCTTCTGCTTTTCCTCCGAGACGCCGCTGACGCCCGCCTCCTTCGACATTTTCATCGACCTTCTGCGCCACACCCACGGGCCGCGGATGTTGCGGGTGAAGGGAATCGTCGCGCTGGCCGACGATCCGTCGCGCCCCGTGGCGATCCATGGCGTGCAGCATGTCTTTCACCCGCCGCACCGCCTCGACGCGTGGCCCGACGCGGACAGGCGCACGCGCATCGTCTTCATCGTCAAGGATCTCGACGAGGGCTTCGTCCACGGACTCTACGGCGCGCTCGTCAATCACCCCGCGCCCGGCCGCCCAGACGCGCAGGCGCTCGCCGACAATCCGCTCGCGCCCAGGCTGGGCGGCCTGTTCGGCTAAGGGCGGTTGAACAGATCGGAGACGCGACGCTCGGCGTTCTGGAGCGTCTCGATCCATCGAGTCGGCAGTTTGGCGAATGCGCCCGACGCTTGCGAAGAGAACCAATCGGCGACGGCGTGAGCGATCGACGATATGCTGCTCTCAAGGCGCGACGGCTGACGCGTTCCACGCAGCCAGAAGGCCAGCGTTGGAAACGCCGTGACGGTCACCATCGCGGCGCCGACAAGCGCGGACGCCGTCTCTGGCGCCATCTGTCCCCTCCCGACGCCCAGATAGGTGAGCGCGACAACAAGCGGCAGGGTGGTTGACGACAACAGCCCCAACGCCGGGATGTCCCGCTCGGGCAGCGTCCCGCGAAAGAGATTCAGCGGCGCGAGACGAATGAGCAGGAAGGCGACGCAGAAAAACGCGAAGAGCGCGACGGTCGCGGGGCTCCTGACGAGCGCCACAAAGTCAAATGACGCGCCGCTCTCGATAAAAAACAGCGGAATCAAAAAGCCGGAGCCAATGGCGGTCAAACGATCCTTGAGGATTTCGGCCTTGGTGCCCCGCACCAGGACCGCGACGGCCATGCCCGCCATATAGGAGCCGACCACAAGCTCCATCCCCAGCCTGTCGGCGAATGAGACGAAGCCAAGCAAGACGACGAGCGCGATTCGAATAGGCAGAAGCTCGCCGTCGCCAAGCCAATACACAATGCTTTCGGCGAGTCGGTCCGAACGCACGGTCTTGAGAAAAAAGATCGCGGCAAGTCCGAGCACGATGAAAAGCGCGCTTAACAGCGTCTGGTGCAGATGATGATTGTGTTGCGCCAGAACGATGGAGGCGAGAATGAGCGGTCCAAGTTCGCTGACAGCCGCCACGCCAAGGACGTAGCGTCCGAATTCATTATCGAGGTCCCCCGACTGCCGCAAAACGGGGATCAATATGCCGAACGCCGTGGTCGGCAAGATCAGCGCGACGAGAAGCGGCGCCTCCACGAGTCCAACAAGATAAAGCAGTCCGGAAATAACGATCGAGAGGCTCAATGAAATGAGCCATGCGAAAAGTCCCAGGCGAAGCGGCTTTCCGCTTATTTCCTTCTGATTGAACTCGAAGCCCGCCTGAAAAAACAAATAAACGAGGCCAAACTCCATGAGAAAGGTGACCGCGCTATCCGCCGTCAGCAGTCCCACGCCGCTTGGGCCGACAAGCATGCCCAGCAACAGTTCGACGGCGACGATCGGCGCGCGCGCAAAAGCCGGAACTCTGTTGAGCAGCGGCGCGAGCACGGCGATGCAGGAGATGACGAAGATCGTGTGGAATTCGCTCATGGGGGCGCAATCTCCTAAGGGCTCCGCTTAGCGCAGCAAAGGCGCCCTCGCCGCCCGGCTGGACAATGATTCTTTTGCTGACCCCTACGATGCGTTAAGGTTCCGCCTGTGCTCAAGTCCTGATTTGTGACCAAGGGTTCCTGAGTTCCTGGCGCCACGCATTGCGCGCATCAGGTCGCAAAGAGCGGCCTGCCAAGCTTCTTGCAAGGCTTATTGAGTGGTTGCTGATGACGCGGAGCCGAGCGACTGGCCTGCTTCGACCCCTGGCGCGGGCGGGACATGCGCTCCTCGACCTCATTTATCCGCCATCCTGCCTCGTCTGCCGAAGGGCGGTCGCCGCCCATGGCGCGATCTGCCCCGAGTGCTGGCGCGACATCGCCTTCATCGAACGCCCCTATTGCGAGCGGCTCGGCACGCCGTTCGAACGCGACCTGGCGCAGCCGGGGCTGATCTCGCTGGAAGCGGCCGCCAACCCGCCCGCCTTCGGCCGCGCCAGGGCCGTCGCGCGCTACGACAGCGACAAGGCCCGCGCCTTGGCGCACCGGCTGAAATATTACGACCGGCTGGAGCTCGCCGAGCCGATGGGCCGCTGGATGGCGCGGGCCGGCGCCGAACTCCTCGCCGACGCCGACGTGATCGTGCCCATCCCCTTGCACCGGCTGCGTATTCTGGCGCGAAGGTTCAACCAGTCGGCGGCCCTCGCGCAGGCGATCGCGCGAGAGAGCGCCGTGCCGGTGGAGACCTTGGCGCTGCATCGCGTCAAGCCGACGGCGCCGCAGGTGGGGCTGACGCGGGCGCAGCGGGCCGCCAATCTCTCCGGCGCCTTTCGCGTCGACCCGGAGCGGGCGGACGCCATCCACGGCCGCAATGTCGTGCTCGTCGACGACGTGCTGACGACCGGGGCGACCGCCAACGCCGCGACTCGCGCTTTGCTCAAGGCGGGCGCGGCGCGCGTCGATCTCCTCGTCTTCGCGCGGGCCGTGACAAGCGCGTAGGCGCAGGCGTATAAGCGCGCCATGGCTCCCCGCATCGAAATCTACACCACGCCGACCTGCCCCTATTGCCTCGCCGCGAAACGGCTGCTGACGCAAAAGGGGGCCGCCTTTGAAGAAATCTCGGTGGCGTGGGACCCGCTCGGACGCCGCCGCATGACCCAGCGCGCCAATGGCCGCTCGACCGTTCCGCAGATCTTCATCGACGACAAGCACATCGGCGGCTGCGACGAGCTACACGCGCTCGAAGGCGAGGGAAAGCTCGACGCGCTTCTCGCCAGCGGAGCGACGCCATGATCCGCTACTCCCTCATCTGCGACGCCGGGCACAGCTTCGACAGCTGGTTTCGCGACAGCGCGGGATTTGAAAAACAGGCGGCCGAAGGACAGATCGCCTGCCCCTTCTGCGACTCGACGAAGATTACGCGCGACGTCATGGCGCCCCATATCGCCAAGCCGCGCGACGACGCGGCGCATGATCTGCGCGTGAAGCTGCGCGAGCTGCACGACACGGTGGTCGCGCATACCGAGGACGTGGGCGACCGCTTCCCCGAGGAGGCGCGCGCCATGGAGGACGGCGAGACCGAGCGACGCGCCATTCGCGGCCGCGCCACATTCGAAGAAGCAAAGGCGCTGCTCGAAGAGGGAATCGAGATTCTGCCGATCCCGGGTCTGCCCAGCGACAGCAACTAGCGCGCGCCCGTCTCGCGCCGTTAAATGCAAGCCTCGCCGGCTGTCATTCCCTACGCGCAGGCCTCTGCGCGCTGTCATTCCCGACGCGCGAAGCGCGATCGGGAAACCAGAAAAAACCAATCGTGCATGGCGTCGCCCCTGGATTCCCGATCAGGCCTGCGGCCTGTCGGGAATGACGCGGCAATCTGAGTCGTCATTGCAACACGCAAAAAACCATCGTGCCCATTCGCGCAAAAACCGGCGCCCGAATGAAACGGGCTTCGCGTCGATGAATGGCCAGCCGACAGGCGTCGAGCATGACGATGTCCTTACGATTGAGCGCCGTCATCACAATTGTCCTTCATTCAATTGGCCAATTTCGAACGTGTCCAAAAGCCGTTCAAGCTTCGACTTGATCTGCGGCCACATCGGCATGAATATTCGTGGGAACCTGGCCTCGATCAGAGCGTCCAGGCGGGCATAGCGGAAAAACATCTGGCATTCGGGGCGACGATTCCATCCCGAATCTTCCGTGTGATCCTTGATTTCTTCCGCCTGACACTTGAACCAGAGATCGATCGGTTTTCTGTCGACATAGTAGAAATCGACGGCCTCACCCCCCCCTAGTTCGGTCTTGTAGCGGCTCATATCTCCAATGGCGCCGACGCGCTTCAAATTGAACTTGTCCGGCTTTGGGCCAACAGTCAGGTGGCTTGATTTCAAAGACACGCTCTCTGGATCAAGAAAAATCCGTTGTGTGTCATAGAAATCCTTTTGAATCACTTGAACCTTTTCAGCCTCCCCACCCTGAACCTTTGCTTGGGAACTCAGCCTCACAACCATTTTTGTCGTGTCGAGACCTCGATTCCAGATGTGTCGATCGCTCGGATGCAGGACCGCGAAATCCGGCAGATTCACGCCGATGCGGAATCCGTGCACGTAGACGTCCCGATAGTTCGGATCTGGATAGCCGGGCATTGTCGCAGACTCGCATCCGACATCGGCCCATATCACATATTCGGCGGGCGCGCGCAGGCGGACGCGCCAGCCCGGCGGGTCCATCAGCCAGCGCAGTTCGAGAAAACGACGCCCATCCGGATCATTGACGAAGCGTTCGTTAGGGATGCAGTCGGTCTTCTTGGTTTTCACCGCGAAGACATTGCCGCCGATCTGGTTCGCCACCCAAAAAAACGCGGCGACGATTGCGAGAGGGCCAACAAGCCACGCCGCAAACCGATGAATGGAAATGCCGGAAAGTATGGATGTGAACGCGGCGGAGCGGAGGCGAGTCCCCGCGATAAAACTGGCAAAGGCGGATAGGCTCATGTGAAGCCCGCGCGGCCGAACGATGCCGCTCATGGCTTGCTCCGGCGAAATGGTTCAGCCGTTGTCAATGCGCTTCACAGCCTGCCGCCTCTTGAGAGGCGATGAGATATCGCCCAATGTCGTTTCCGACGCGACGCCTTTACGCTGTCATTCCCGACGCGCGAAGCGCGATCGGGAATCCAGAAAAAAACCAATCGTGCGTGGCGTCGCCTCTGGATTCCCGATCAGGCCTTCGGCCTGTCGGGAATGACGCCGCAATCTGACTGGAGTAGACTCGTTCACTTACCAATGATCGACGCCGATCTTTAGAAAATCGCCGCCCTTGATGCCTGCCTCTTTGTAGGCGTCCTTGAGAGTCTGGTCGCAAAAGATCGCTTCTCCGAGGCCGACGATGCGAAAGAGGTGAGCTGAGCCGACCGCGTCGGACTTGAGATGAATAAATGGATAACCGCCCGTCACCGGATATGATGGAAAGCCATCGGGCCGGATGACGACCGTCATGTTCTTGGATTTTTCCAAATCGATCACGTCCCATCCGAAAAGCAGCCGGGTGACCGAACAGAGCCAATATTCCGGTCCCGCTTCGCCCGAGGACCAAACAGTGTCGCATTTGCGGAATTCGCATGCGCCCGGATCGACCCGCCCCAGAAAGGCTTTCATCGCGGATGTGACGAACCAGAGGCCGTCTTGATTCTCGACGTCCCGCGCCGGCCGGCCGAACTTCTTGTCGAACAGGAGCAGTGGCGGCTCGCGATAGTCCGGAAGGCGCCAGGGATGACGTGGCAGCCGCGCATAGCCGTCCGGCCAGCCAAGCTCGGCAAGAAGCGAACCGCATTCCTGCAGCCGCGCTTCATTCGCAAGCTTGAAGTAAGGCGGCCGCACATTGAGCGCCGCGTTGAATTTGTAATATTGAGGCGCCTTGGGCTTTCGTCCGCGCATGCGCCGAGTCTCCGCTGCAATTTCAGCCGCCGCCTGCGTCATGCGCCGCCCCTCCCCTGAAATCTTAGGCCGCTCGTTCCCGCTCAGGCCTTCGGCCTGTCGAGAATGACACGATAATGCGAGTCGTCATTGCGCCGCAGCAATCCGTCGTCGCGCCGTTGCTCTGGAGTGCTTCGTCGCCGCGCCCCTCGCAATATGGCGCCCGCCATCATCGAAAAACGACCAAAGCAATTGAAAAAGCGCCCATAACCAGTCATTCAACCAATTGGTTGACATTCGCGGATGAGCCGATATATTCAACCATATGGTTGAATTAGAAGCGCCTCAACTCGATGCCGTCTTTCACGCGCTCGGCGACGCCACGCGCCGGCGGATGCTTCGCGAACTCGCCAAGAGCGAACGAACCGTCGGCCAGCTTGCGGCGCCTTTCGCGATCTCGCTCGCCGCCGCCTCGAAGCACGTCAAGGCGCTTGAGAATGCAGGGCTGATCCGGCGCGAAGTGCGCGGCCGCGCCCATATCTGCCGCCTCGCTTCCGGTCCGCTCGCCAGCGCCCACGAGTGGCTGAGTTTCTACGCGCGCTTTTGGACAGACCGTCTGGATGCGCTCGAAGGGCTCCTCCTGACGGAGGACACACGCCGTTCCGACGCCCGCAAAGGAGACGACTCATGACTGATCTCGCAACGCCAAATGCCTATGGCGCGCTTACCGAGCCCGCCACCTTGACGATCGAACGCCTTCTCCCCGGCCCCATAGAGCGCGTCTGGGCCCATCTCACGGAGAGCGAACTGCGCCGCAAATGGCTGGCGGCGGGGCCGATGGAGATGAAGGTCGGCGCGCCCTTCGAGTTCGTCTGGCGCAACGACGAACTGACCGATCCGCCTGGTCAGCGGCCGACCGGCTTTGGCGACGAGCATCGGATGCAAAGCCGCATCACCGAGGTCGATCCGCCCCGCAAGCTTGCCTTCGCATGGCAAGGCAGCGGCGACGTTTCTTTCGAGCTCGAGCCAAGGGGCGATCATGTTCTGCTGACCGTGATCCATCGACGTCTGCCCGACCGCGCAACCCTGTTGAAGGTCGGCGCCGGCTGGCACATGCACCTCGATATCCTGGTCGCCCGAGCGACAGGCAGGAACCCGGCGCCATTCTGGGAAGGCTGGAGCCGCCTGCAGAAGGAATATGACAAGCGGATGCCCGCCTGACGGCGCGTCTTTAGGGTTGGCGACCGAAAGCCCGTCGCCCATAACCGCTACGGCGGGAAACCGCGCTACCCCTGCGGCAGATCGAAACGCTGGCAATGAGTATCGAGAATAGAATAAGGAACGGCACCGAAACTTGCCCGGGCGCGAGCCGAACATTTCAGTGCACACGACGATCTTCGTCGCCGCATCCGCCTGATCGTATCGCCGTCCTTGATGACAGGCCCATTGACATAAACGCTACACACGACCGTCCCTGTCATCGAAAATTGACCAAAGAACGTGAAAGCACATAAAACCAATCACCCAGATCCCTGCACAGAGCGACAATTTCGTAGAAAACCAAATTTTAGCTACAATGATGCTATCGAGACTAGACGCATATGGCTCATACTGATAGATCAAAAATAGCAATGCCACCCCAACTAGAATCAAACTACATACAATAATCGTATCTCTCCAAAACTTTATTGGAGGCTTACCGTTTGAGGCCGCGCGGCGGTTTAGCCGCTGAGGCATTGATCGCCCAATCAACATACTACCTATAATAACGATTATACTATACGCGAAAAAAAGCCTCTCGAACGAGCATACTTCCTGCGCAGATAAAAAATTGTATTCGATAAATGCTTGAATTGCGGGCGCTGCGGAAAAGAATCTAAGCGGTCCACGACATAAATCCGCCCTTGAGCCCGCTATCGGTATAAGAAACCCGAAGACCGCAGCAGCCCCCATGAAGATCTCGAAAATCCTTTCCTCGGCGGAAATTCTCTCCTTAGGAATCATGACGGTCGCTGCCATCGAAAACCGACCAAAGCACACCCTCTTCATCCGAAGCGCAATAAACACGCCGTTCCTGATGAGAGTTTTCAGACATAGCATTCCTCAAGCGGACATCGGCGGATGAAGAGTCCCCGTGGGAGATCAGCGACAATAACGTGAATGAGAAAATCAGAGCGCAGCCGGTCTCGCGATGAGATCCATCGCCGCTGACGGCGCCTTATCCCTGCGGCAGATCGAAACGCTGGCAGCTGATCGCGCTCAAGCGGCTGCGCGCGCGCTCCTGATCGGACGGGCGCTTGGCTAAGGAGCGGATCAGAATGAAGCCGCGCTTCGCCGGCGCCGTGAGCCGCACTTCCTGCGGCGGCGGCGCGTCGCCCTCATCCGCGCTCGTCAGCGCGTCGATCTGGCGCGCGTCGCCGACGACGATGTCGATCTTGCCCTTGATCGCCGAACGATCGGTCATCGAATGATAGATGCGTCCGGCGACGCCGTGAAATGAGAGCCCGAGAAAATCCTCGCCGTCGACGCTCGTCTTGACCCGCAGCGGACCCTTGGCGAGATCATAGACGCAGACCGCCTCGGCGAAGGCCGGATCCTCGAAGGGCAGCGTCTCGGCGCCGGGCGCCATCTGCGGCAGCATCACCAGGCCTTCCGCCGGCGCGGCGCTCTTCACATAGGACGCGAGTCGCGCGAGCGCGTCGTTCGGCGCCAGGGTCGGCATCAGCAGCACCGAAACAATATGCACGATCCCCGCGACAAGCAGCGTCGCGAACAGCCACGGCAAAAGGTCGAGATAGCGATCGGGAATGTTCAGGCGCATCCGAGTTTCACGATTTTTGGAAAGGAATTTGGATCTGGAGCCGACTCGATGTCGAGCGGCGTATCATAAAGCCGCAGCATGACGACAAAGTCTTTCGCCTCGCCCGGCGACAGCCAATTGCCGGGCCGCGCCTCGCGCGCGACGTCGATCTCAAAGGCGCCGCCCTCGCTGCGCAGAACGTCGACCGAGGAATAGCCGTAGCGCTCGGTGGGATTGGCGAGGAGCCGGCCGTGGGGGTTCGCCAGCGCGATCGTCCAGAAGCGCGCCGCGGGCAAGGGATCGACAATCCGATATTCGCATTCGGCGCTGAGCGGCGCGCCATTGGAGTCGGCGCGCGCGATGAAGGCCAGTCCTTGATCGCGGCCGAGCGGCGCTTCTCCGGAACGCGAGATGACCGCCCGCGCATAAGGGTCGATATCGGCGCCGCCGACATGCGGCCATGCCTTCCAGGGGCCCGCGCGCAGAGAATTGAAGCCATAGCCGGCGTTGAGCGACAGAATGGTCACGAACAGGCCGATGCCGACGCCGGCGATCATCGCCGAGGCGGCGCGTAGATAATTTGCGTAGGGCTTGAGGTCCAAGGTGCGCTCCCGCCGCTAACGGATGACGCGGACGGCGGCGCCGCTCGCGCGCTGCGCCTCGTGCCGCCCGACGTCGGAAGCGGCGGGTTCAGACGCTTCGAGCGCGCTCTGCTTGTCGCCGCCGACCGCCTTGATCTTCATTTGGAGCGATTCGAGCGCCTGTATCGCGCCCTTGGACAAAGTCGCAGGACGCTGCGGCGCGCCAAGTTCGAGCGGCTTGACGACATTGGCGTTCACGGCGGCTGTGGCGCCCTTGGGATCCGGCTTCAAGCCGACGATGGGCTTCAGGGTCGCGCCCTGATGCGCATAGGCCATGATGTCGTGCCAGGTGCCTGCCGGCAGCGTGCCGCCGGTCATGTTGTTCATCGGGGCGTTGTCGTCATTGCCGTACCAAACGCAGCCGCCCATCGTTCCGGAATAGCCGCAGAACCAGGCGTCCTTATAGCCATTTGTAGTGCCGGTCTTGCCGATCACGTCGATGCCCTCGCCGAGCTGCGCGCGTTTGCCGGTGCCTTCCTCGACGACCTTCTTCATCATGCCGGCGAGTTCGACGACCTTCTCGAGCGGCACCGCCTGCGTTTGGGGCGGCGCGTCGCGGTCGTGGCGATAGAGCAGATCGCCCTGGCGGTTGCGTATCTCGACGGCGGCGTAGGGCGTCACCTTTTTGCCGCCGTTGACGAAGGCGCCATAGGCGGCGGAATGTTCGAGCGGAATGACGTCGCTCTGTCCGACCGGAAGCGAGGGCGTATCCTCGAGCGGCGTGGTGATGCCGAGCCGCCGACAGGTTTCAATGATCTTGGCGCGGCCGATGCGCGAATCGCCCTTGCCGATCGCCTGCGACAGTTGAATGGCGACCGTGTTCAAGGATTTCGCCAGCGCCATGGCGAGCGGCATAGAGCCGGCATAGCCGCCGCTGTAATTATGGACGCAGTAATTGCCGATGCAGGTCGGCCGGTCGGTGACGATGGTCGTCGGCTTGAAACGGCCGGTCATCAGCGCGGTGAGATAGACGTAGGGCTTGAAGGAGGAGCCCGGCTGGCGCGCGGCGTCGGTCGCGCGATTGAATTGGCTTGCGCCATAATCCCGTCCGCCGACGATGGCGCGCACGGCGCCGTCGGGCTCCATGACGACCGCGGCGCTCTGCTTGACATGGAAGCTGCGGCCTTGCTCGCGCAAATTGGTTTCGATGACGTCTTCGGCGCGCTTCTGGACGTTGGAGTCGAGCGTGGTGCGCACGCTGAGCACGCGATTGTCGCCGAGCTTGCCTTCCTGCGCGAATTTGCGGATTTCGCCATAGGCGTAATCGAGATACCAGTCGGGGCTCGTCTCGCGGGCGCGGTCGATCGGCGTCGCCGGACTGCGCTGCGCCGCGATGATCTGACTATCGGTCATGAAGCCGGAGTCGACAAGATTGTTCAAGACGTCATTGGCGCGCGCGCGCGCCGCCGGCAGATTGACGTGCGGCGCATATTTCGTCGGCGCCTTGAAGAGGCCGGCGAGCATCGCCGCCTCGGAGAGCGTGACGTCTTTGACGGACTTGCCGAAATAGAATTCAGCCGCCGCCTGAATGCCGAACGCGCCGCCGCCCATATAGACGCGATCGAGATAGAGCTTGAGGATTTCGCGCTTGGTCAGATGGTGCTCGAGCCACAGCGCCAGAAAGGCCTCATTGATCTTGCGGGTGATGGTGCGCTCATTCGACAGGAAAAGATTCTTGGCGAGCTGCTGGCTGATGGAGGAGCCGCCCTGCACCACGCCCGATGACCGGGCGTTGACGGTGAGCGCCCGCAGCGTGCCGATCACGTCGATGCCGAAATGTTCGTAGAAGCGGCGGTCTTCCGTCGCCAGCACCGCCTTGATAAGATAATCGGGATATTGATCGAGCGGCACGGCGTCGTCATGCTTGATTCCGCGCTGGCCGACTTCCGCGCCATAGCGATCGAGGAAGGTGACGGCGAGGTCGGTCTGCTTGAGCCAGTTCTCGTCGCTGGTCATCTGGAAGGCCGAGGACGCGAGCGCCATGGCGACGATGCCGGCGCCCAGACCAAGAGTCAGCGCCTCGCAGGAGAGCTCCACGCCGACCCGGGCAAGGCCGGAGACATGGAACCGCTCCATGAAGGTCGAAAAATCCTCATAGAGTTCGCGGGCGCGCCGCCCACTCTGGTACATGGCGGAATCGATGCGCGCATCGATCGCGAGCAGGATGCGCCGCAAGCGCTTGGCGAAAGCAGAAGCCTGGAAACGCTCCAACACAGCTCAAATGCCTCCCGCGGCCGGCAAAACTTACCGGCGCTGCTTGGACTTTTACACTTTTTAAACCATCTTGACGACAGTCCGCGCGACCCACACTGCGTTATGGTTTCTGTCGCGCAAAGCGCAAGCCGAAAGAGAAGGATGGCGTTAAAAAAAGGCGAAAATGCCCCAGATCACGCTGCAGGCGGCTGGAGCCGCGGGACTCCGAAGAACGGGACGGGGTCCAAAAGCGTCGAGCGCGCCGAAAAACCTCTTGCCAGTATTTCGCAGCGCGCTCCGGCGGGGACCGCGCAGACCGAGACGCCGTTCTGGGAACAGCCGCTTTCGGACCTCACCCGCGCCGAGTGGGAACAGCTCTGCGACGGCTGCGGCCGCTGCTGCCTGGTGAAGCTTGAAGACGAGGACACGGGCGCGATTCACCACACGAGCGTCGCCTGCAAATTGCTCGACCAGCACAGCTGCCGCTGCGGCGACTATCCGCGGCGGCGGCGCTACGTGCCGGACTGCGTGCGGCTCACGCTGGAGAAACTTACGGATATTCCCTGGCTGCCGCCGACCTGCGCCTATGTCCTGCGGCATCAGGGCAAGCCGCTGCCGCCCTGGCATCCGCTGATCTCCGGCGATCCGGAGAGCGTCGCGCGCGCCGGCGTGTCGGCGCGCGGGCGGATCGAGGCCGGCGAGGACGACGTCGAAACCGACGATCTGCCGGATTTTATCAGGCTGTGGCCAAAGCGCTGGCCGAAGAAGGCGCGGTGGTGACGGGCGCTTGAGATTTTTCTATTCTGTAGGTATTTATTCCTTGACAGCCGGACGATGGTCCTATAGAAAAGCGCCATGCTCCAAAATTGCGCTTGAGCGGCGCGAACGAGTTTACCGGCGCGGCGTCCTCTCCTCCCGTTCCCCCGCGCCCGCCTGATCCCCTCGCGCTTCGAGACGCCTTGCATCTTGGGCCGAGGGGATTTTTTTGGAGAATTCCTGAAAACCGACTCGTCAGTCTCCCGGCTTGTCATTCCCGACGCGCGGAGCGCGATCGCGAATCCCGGGGCGACATCAAACACGCTTGTTGTGACTCTCGATTCCCGATCCGGCCTGCGGCCTGTCGGCAATGACACCCGAGTCACTTGAGTAAATCAAACTCAGAACCAACAGCTCTTCCCGGAGACTCGCAGATGCGAGCCAAATCCGTCCCGCCCTGCGATGAAAAGATCGCGCAAGCGAAGCTTCTCTATGACTCGGGCGTCACGCCCATCGGCGAAATTCTCGAACTGCTCGGCATGAGCGTCGGGCAGTTCCGCCGCTTTCGCGAACAGAACGGCTGGCCGCTGCGCGCCTCCGCCTGCGCGCCGAAAAAGCCCCAAGAGGCTGCGCTCGCCGCAAAGAAGCCGCGCGACGCGGGGCGGCTCATCGCGCGGCTCGAAGACGCCGTCGAACAGGAATTCGCCCGCGCCGAAGCGGCGCTCGCCAAACATGCGCCAAAGACCATCGAGGCGAGCGCCCGCACGCTCGCAAGCCTCGTCAAAACGCTCGCCGAATTGAAGCGCATGCGGCGTGAGAGCGAGGATAAGAAGAACGACGCAGACGATGACAGCGACCAATCCGTCGGAGACGCGAGCGAAGGAGGCGGCGACGCGCCGCCCCGCGAATTGGCCGAACTCCGCGCGGAGCTTGCTCGACGGCTTGAGCGCCTGCGCGGCGCAGGGCCGACTGAATGAGGCGCTCGACGGTCTGAGCGCGCGAGAACTGGCGCGGCTTCTCGACGAGTGGGAATTCGTTGCGCGCCGCGATCAATGGCCGCCGCATTTGGCCGCGAGCGGCGCGCCGTGGCGCACATGGCTGATCCTTGGCGGACGCGGCGCGGGCAAGACTCGCGCCGGCGCCGAATGGGTGAAGGCGCTGGCGCTCGGACGCGCGCAATTTTCAATGCGCCCGCTCGGCCGCATCGCGCTTGTTGGCGAGACGGCGGCCGACGTTCGCGAAGTGATGGTCGAAGGCGTCTCCGGCCTGCTCGCGGTGCATGGGCGACGCGATCGGCCACGGTGGGAGACGACGCGAAAGCGGCTCGTCTGGGACTCGGGCGCCGTGGCGCAGGCGTTTTCGGCGGAAGATCCGGAAAGCCTGCGCGGCCCGCAGTTTCACGCCGCCTGGTGCGACGAGCTCGCCAAATGGCGCTACGCCAGGGAGACATGGGACATGCTGCAATTCGGCCTGCGTCTCGGCGACTGGCCGCGTCAGCTCGTGACCACGACGCCGCGTCCGTTGCCGCTCCTAAAACAGCTGATCGCACATCCGGCGAGCGTCGTGACGCGCGCCTTGACGCGAGAGAACGCCGCCAATCTTGCGCCGTCGTTTCTCGAAAGCGTCGTCGCGCAATATGCCGGCACGCGATTGGGTCGCCAGGAGCTCGATGGCGAGATGGTCGACGAGCGCAAGGATGCGCTGTGGACGCGCGACATGCTGGAGCGCGCCCGCGTCCATGACGCGCCGCCCTTGAGGCGCATCGTCGTCGCCGTCGATCCGCCGGCGAGTTCGGGCAAGCGCGCCGACAATTGCGGGATCGTGGCGGCGGGAGTTGAACAGGCAGGAACGCTTTACGTTCTCGCCGATGCGACATTGTCGGCGGCGCGGCCGGCGCAATGGGCGCGCGCGGCGACCGCGCTCTATCACAGGCTTTCCGCCGACGCGCTTGTCGCCGAAGTCAATCAGGGCGGCGAAATGGTGCGCGCCGTGCTCAACGAAGCCGATCCGTCGGCGCCGGTGACGATGGCGCGCGCGACGCGCGGCAAATATTTGCGCGCCGCGCCGGTCGCGCAGCTTTACGAACAAGGCCGCGTCAAACATGTCGGCGCCTTTCCGGCGCTCGAAGACGAGATGTGCGATTTCGGCGCCGACGGGCTTTCGTCGGGGCGCAGTCCCGATCGACTCGACGCGCTGGTCTGGGCGATCACAGCGCTGGCTTTAACGCCGAAGGCGCCCGAGCCGCGCATGCGGCGGGTGTGAAAGGGCGCATCCCCACCCTCCCCTCGACGGGGAGGGTCGCGACGAAGTCGCGGGGTGGGGTGGGTTCCTTATCGTTTCCATTGGTCACCCCACCCCGAGCCGCTTCGCGGTTCGACCCTCCCCATCAAGGGGAGGGTGAGCGCGCGTCCCATTGAACGCTTCTCTCAAGGACCTTTCATGCCCTCACTGCTCTCGCGCCTCATCGGCGCGGTCGCGCCGACGCGCGAAACCAAATATTCGCGCGCGGCGAAACTCCTCGCCATGCATGCGCTCGGACAGCCGCATTGGAGCGCGCGCAATTCGACGGTGCTGACGCGCGAAGGCTATGAGCGCAACGCCGTCTGCCATCGCTGCGTGCGCATGGTGGCGGAAGCCGCCGCCTCCGTTCCCTGGCTTATTTATGAGGGCCGCGAAGAGGCGATCGACCATCCGCTGATCTCTCTCATCGAGCGGCCCAATCCGCTCGACACCAGCGCCTCCTTCATCGAGACGATCTGCGCCAATCTGCTGCTTTACGGCAACGCCTATGTCGAATCGGTCGTCATCGACGAGGCGCTGCGCGAACTCTACGCGCTGCGGCCCGACCGCATGAGCATTGAGGCCGGGCGCAACGGCTGGCCCGCGGCCTTCATCTATCGCGCGCTGGGACAGGAAGCGCGCTACGAGATGCGCGGCGAAGGGATCGAGCCGATCCTGCACATCAAATTCTTCAACCCGCTCGACGACTACTACGGCTTTCCGCCGCTCGCCGCCGCGCAGGTGGCGCTCGACACGCATAACGCCGCGAGTTTCTGGAACAAGGCGCTGCTCGACAATTCGGCGCGGCCATCGGGCGCCCTCGTCTATGCGGGGCCGGAAGGCGCGCATCTCACCGACGAACAATTCTCCCGGCTTAAGGAAGAGCTGGAAGAGAATTTCTCCGGCGCGACCAACGCGGGAAGGCCGCTGCTGCTCGAAGGCGGGCTCGACTGGAAGGCGCTGTCGCTTTCGCCAAAGGACATGGATTTCACCGAGTCGAAAGCGGGCGCCGCGCGCGAGATTGCGCTCGCCTTCGGCGTGCCGCCGCTCCTCTTGGGCCTGCCCGGCGACAACACGTTCAGCAATTACGCCGAGGCCAATCGCGCCTTCTGGCGCCAGACCGTGCTGCCGCTCGTCGCACGCGTGCAGAAGAGCTTTCATGCCTGGCTGCAGCCGGGCTTCGGTTCCTTTCGCCTCGACTATAACGCCGACCGTCTCGAAGCCTTGGCGAGCGAGCGCGCAAGCGAATGGGAGCGCGTCGGCAAGGCCGCCTTCCTCACGCTCGACGAACAGCGCGAGGCGGTGGGCTACGGCCCGGCGCCGAAAGAGGCGCTCGTCGCCAAAGGCGATCTCGCGCTGGAGCGCCGCTACAGCCCGGATCAGCCCCGCGTGCCGGCGGGAAATTCCGGCGGCGGGCGATGGACGAGCGGCGGAGGCGGCGGAGATTCGGGAGTGGGGTTTAGCAGCGCGCGAGATGATCGCGCACGGCGGCGCGATGCGGAGGGCCGAGTCCGGACTGCGATGAACGCGAATCCAAATGTCGCGAGCGATGCGGACAACCCCATCACGCGTGTGCAAAGTCGGCGCGTCGGGGGCGGTGCCGGCGCCACGCCGGCGCAGTTCGCAAGAGAGACAATCACGGCAGAGCGCGCCGCACGAGCGATGACGCGCGTGCAACAACTCGATCCGGACTGGCGACCTCCTCAGACTCTCATCGATCCGGAGAACATCGAACATCGCATCGAACGCAATGAGAGCGACATCCGCGAGGCCGACGCGCGTTACGCCGAGCTTCTGCGCGCAAAGTTCGGCGACAACGTGCCGCCGCGTGATCCATTTCGTCGGCTACGAACACGTGAATCGGTGATCGAAGAATTTTATCCTCGGGGCATTACAGGCCCGGAGCAGGATCGGATCGATAGTCTGGCGCGGGACCCTGATTCGCTCGGTCAGCCACGCTGGCCAGAGGTCGCGACAATATTGCGGTTGGAGAAAGAAACTGGCAGACCCTTTAAGAGGTCGAACGCCTCTGGCGCAGATTTCCAGGACGAATTTGGCCAAACATGGGATGCGGTAGGGAGTGATGTGTCGGATCAGTTTTTCAATTACGAAAAGTTCACGCGTCGCCTGCAAGGGAAGCTTCGCAATCTTGCCGTTGACCGATACGTCGTTGATCTTTCAGCGCTGGGCGGCGAGAATGTTGCAAGAATATTGACATACATTTGGGGACTGCCCGTTGAAACACAGGCGCGCATCAAAGTTCTGAGGTGAAATATGTCCTCTCTCGTTACATTCGATGCTATCGATAAGGAATGGCTGCCGCTGTCCAGAGGCCAGTTCGAGTCCGTATTGGGAGGAGCCTACGAACTCTACCTCGATCATAGCAAGGCACCGGGTATCGCCAAGGATTTGTGGCCGCAAGTGCTCGACTTTCTTCACGACGGCTGGCCGAGCAAATATGAGTTGCCCAATGGGAAAGCTCTCGACTTCTTCGAGTTCAGCGACCACCCGCGCGAGGAGCGGCTTGAATTGCTGCGCGCGATGGAGGCCTATTACGCCGACTTTCAGCGCGATCAACTCGGCCCGGAGTTGAACTGGATGCGTGGCCGCCGTCCAAATTTCATCGCCGCTTTCGAACAGGTGATCGCACTGATGCGCGAGGAACTCGCGGCGACGTCGTAGGCGGCGTCGGAATACCTCTGAGCAAGCCTAACTTGCGCTCAACGGGGGAATGGTGATGTCAATTTTTGTAACATGTTCGAGCGCTTATTCCCCTGAAGAAGCTCGTCAGAAAATTGCCCAAGCGGACGATCGTTACCACGACATCCTGAAACACTTCTGGATTTCGGAAGTCGGCGAGCCCTTGCCGCACGAGCGCGAGCGAGCTGCAGAATATGGCGTCACCGCCAACAGCGGCTTCCTGATTCAGTGGAACAAGGAGGGCGGAGCGGAATACATCCCGGAAATCCCCCACCTCATTTACGAGGTCTTTGGCCGAGACAAGGTATTGGTGTTCGATCTTAATGACGAACTCATTTCGCCTTCCTGAAGTGAGCCGTACATGAGAGGACGCTGGTGATGTCGATTTGTTTCGCGTGCGCGAGTTCATTGAGCGTTGATGAAACGCGGAAGAGGATCGCCGACGCCAGAGAACGCTTTGGCGACATTTTGCAGCACTTCTGGATATCGGAAGGTCGCGAAGCGCGGGACTTTGATCGCGAGGACACGGCGCAATATGGTTTAACGGCTAACAGCGCCTTCATGATTCAATGGAATAAGGAGGGCGGATCGGAATACATTCCGGAAATCCCCCACCTCATTTACGAGGTCTTTGGCCGAGACAAGGTATTGGTGTTCGATCTCGACAACGAAGTCATTCCACCTTCTTGAAGGCGCGACGACGGTGGGCGGTCCAAATACATCTAGATTTTCACCCTGCTTTCGAGGAAGCGATCGGACTGATGCGCGCAGAGCTCGTGGCGACGTCGTAGGCGGCGCCCGAGCCTAAGCGGGCGCCGCGCGCGAGATCGCGCTCGCCTTCGGCGTGCCGCCGCTGCTGTTGGGTCTTCCCGGCGACAACACCTTTAGCAATTACGCCGAGGCCAATCGCGCCTTCTGGCGCCAGACCGTGCTGCCGCTCGTCGCGCGCGTGCAGAAGAGTTTTCAGGCCTGGCTGCAGCCGGGCTTCGGACCTTTTCGTCTCGATTATAACGCCGACCGTCTCGAAGCCTTGGCGGGCGAACGCGCAAACGAATGGGAGCGCGTCGGCAAGGCTGCCTTCCTCACGCTCGACGAACAGCGCGAGGCGTTGGGCTATGGCCCGGTGCCGAAAGAAGCGCTCTTCGCCAAACGCGATGCCGCGCTGGAGCGCCGCTATAGCCCGGATCAGCCGCGCGTGCCGGCGGGAAATTCCGGCGCCGGACAATGGACGAGCGGCGGAGGCGGAGAAGGCGTTGCAGGTGCGGAGAGTGACGCTGAATCGCCTTCGGAGGGAAGGAGACCGCTCGGAGACCATGGGCCTCGAACTGGAGGGTTCCGTTCTTTCGAGATTGCTGGCGGATTCACTCCGGAACAGCTGGATATGTCAGTGCAAGACTTTGTTTCCAACTTCTGCAAAGGCTCGATAAATAGTGAGCTGCCAAGCCAGTTTTTCAGCGCGACGGTCAAAGAGGTCCTGGAACAAGCCAAGAGTGGAAGTGTCGCTGCAAACAAGTGCAAAAAGTTGCTGGGACAGGATCGGTTCAGAAAGCCATAGGAGATAAAGATGGGGCTTCATGGTCTCAAAGGAATGCTCGAGTTCCTTGCTTATTTGCGCAAAAAGAAGATCATGTACCGAATTGAGCAGCAGGTCGATGACGGGCTTGAAGTTTCCTTCGCGCTCGTCGGCTATCGATTCGAAGTGACTTTTTTCGCAGACCACATGGAATTCAGCTATTTTACCGGCCACGAGGATGTCGAAACGGACGAAAAGAAAATGTTCGACCTTATCGAGAGTCACTCTGACTGAGAGACAAAGGCAAGAGCCAGCAGCTAACGCCAAGACGATGCGAAAATGCCTACACGAATGTCCGACGAATTTGAAGGATTTTGCCTTGGGCTTGATATTGCGCTTTCGCGCGATCACGCTAAAGCCACGACGCAGGAGGCATCCCTGAAGCGACTGGATGACGCCATATCGGAATCTCTGTCGTGTTTCGATCTGGCTGGCCTCGAGAGATTGAGGGCATTTTTGTCAAACGTCATTGAGAGCAAGAACCCAAGCGTGGAGTTCGAGACGCTTTGGTTAAGCCTGAAGCCAACCAAAGTGTTTTTTGGGCCACCAAAAGCACAGCAAGAAGACACCGGCTACGTCTTCATCTTCAAAAGGGCCCGGCAAATCGTAGAAAACAAAATGGCTTCGCAACACGAATAAGACTGGCTCGGCGAAAGAGGGCGAACGCGCCGCCGAATGGGAACGCGTCGGCAAGGCCGCGTTCCTGACGGACGAGCAGCGCGAGGCGCTGGGGCTATGGCCCGGCGCCGAAAGAAGCGTTCGTCGCCAAACGCGATGTCGGTCTGGAGCGCCGCTACAGCCCGGATCAGCCACGCGTGCCGGCGGGAAATTCCGGCGCCGGGCAATGGACGAGCGGCGGAGGTGGCGGAGAGAGCGACTGGAATGCAAGCGACGATTCGACTGATGCTTCAACCGTTGCGCCAAGGCTTAGAACCGCACAAAATGAGAATCGTGATCGCTACGTCGTCAAACTGAACGATGAAGAAGACTACGGACATACAATTGAGAGACACGTTGGCAAAAGCGATGATGAGTTGCTCGCAAGAATCGAAAATGAACGGCGCCGGACGACATTAGGGCCACTTGGAAGTATCGTGGAATATCAGCCAACTGTGGGATCGTTCGATTCCAAAGAATCGGCAAATGATTTTGTCAATCGCGTTCTGGAAGCCAACAAGGAGTTGGTGGATGCGGTCGCTGAGGGAAAAGTGCCGGTTGCAACGATCGATCGCCTATTCGGATATCGGACCGGCAGGGAAGCTTATTTAGCGTCTGGAATTTCCACTCCCGTCATCCGACCGACATTTGCTGTGCGGGTTGTCATACACAGGGATTCAAAGGCTGAGAATGGCTACAGGGTCCGAACCGCATTTCCGATAAACCCGCGGTCGCGCAACTAGTCGAACGAAGGACATTGCGATGATTGTTCCTCATTCATTCTGGAATATGTGCGTTTGGTTCAACCGAGAATTGGAAGAGGACATCCCGGAAGGCTCAGACGACATTGATTACGCTATCAGCAATATAGATCAGCGGGAAAAGCAAGACGTCCGAGATTTTCTGGCCAAGGCCTTGACGAGCGACCTAAGCGACGAGGAGCTAGAAGACATCTGGTTTCGCGGTGGCGCACTCGTTGGTTTTGTCGATCGACGACACTATCGAGTCTATCTTGAAGAGATATGGCGACGGCTGAAAGCTAAGGGCTCTTCCTAAGGAAAGCGCTGTCGCTTTCGCCAAAGGACATGGATTTCACGGAGTCGAAAGCGGGCGCTGCGCGCGAGATCGCGCTCGCCTTCGGCGTGCCGCCGCTGCTTCTGGGCCTGCCCGGCGACAACACCTTCAGCAATTACGCCGAGGCCAATCGCGCCTTCTGGCGCCAGACCGTTCTGCCGCTCGTCGCGCGCGTGCAGAAGAGCTTTCAAGCCTGGCTGCAGCCGGGCTTCGCGTCGGCAATGACTGACGAACGCGCCTCCGCCGGAAATACGAAACCGCCCATGTCCGACATTTTGAACGCCATCTTGGAGCGCGGCGATCTCGCGCATCTTGCGCTGTTTCTGTGGGCCTGCGCCGCCACTGCGCAAGCTTATTTCGCCTTGCGGGAACTCGGCGAGGCGACGCGTCGCCTTGACGCCTTCGTGCGCGAACTCGCGCGCTTCAACCGACGTTGCAGGAGCGATCCATGAGTCAGAACAATTGGCTGCCGCATTTCTTCAAGCGTCCGCGCGCGCGCCATGCGCGCATGCGGGACGATCCCTCCGCCGTGTTCAAGACCTTCGTCGAACTGCTGGCGCAACTGCGGGCCGAAGCTCGCGCGGCGACCCATGCGCCGATCAACGCCCACGCGGAGAAGAGCTGATGACGGCGCTGCGAAAAACGACGCCGAGCGCGGGCGCGCCGGAAATCAAGCGCGCCGAGCTGCCGTTGCTACAGGCCAACGAGGCTGGCGCCTTCTCGGGCTACGCCAGTCTCTTCGGCGTGGTCGATTCAGGCGGCGACATGGTGATGGCCGGCGCCTTCGCGCGTTCGCTGATCAAGCGCGGCGCGCTGGGCGTGAAAATGCTATGGCAGCATCAGGCGGCCGAGCCGATCGGGCTTTGGACCTCGATCGTCGAAGATGCGCGCGGGCTGAAGGTCGAAGGGCGCCTCGATTTGTCGGTGGCGCGGGCGCGCGAAGCCCTGTCGCTGATGCGCAAGGGCGCCATCGACGGACTCTCCATCGGCTTTCGCACGCGGCGCGCCACGACCGAAAAATCGAGCGGCGTGCGCCGCCTGCACGAAATCGATCTGTGGGAGATCTCCATCGTTACCTTTCCGATGCTGCCGCAGGCGCGCATCGGGGCGGTAAAGCAAACTCACAGTGGCGCAGCACGCCTGGAGGCGCTCGGCGCGAAGCTCTCGCGCCTGAGGGCGCAGCGGGCCGCGCTTGAATTCGCGCAGGAGCTGCGGCGCGCCGCCGCACGCTGCTGACCGACGCAGAAGCGAACAATCGCATCGATTCCCGCCTTGCCGTCGGGCGCAAATGAACTTCGAGACGGTCTTTCCTAAGCGCGCGGACTTCCCGGCGACTCCAGCCGCGGGGCGCTTTTCCGCGCGCCGCGCTCAAACACGAGGCTCTATACATGTCAGCAGTTGAATCGAAATCCGCCGGCGACGACATTTTCGCCGATCTCAATCGCGCCTTCAGCGCCTTCAAGGAGACGAACGACGAGCGTTTGACTCAGCTCGAGAGCCGCCTCGGCGCCGACGTCGTGACCGAGGAGAAGCTCGCGCGCATCGACCACGCGCTCGACGACACCAAGAGCCGGCTTGATCGGCTGGCGCTCGAAATGCCTCGGCCGCGTATTGGCGGCAAGTTCATCGACGACCCCAGCGGACGCGAGCACAAGAGCGCCTTCAATCACTACATGCGCTCCGGCGAAGCGAGCGGCCTAAAGGCGCTCGAAGCCAAGGCGCTGTCGCGCGGCTCGGGCCCCGACGGCGGCTATCTCGTGCCGCTGCCGACCGAGCGCGAAGTTCTGCGCAGACTCGCGAAGTTCTCGCCGATCCGCGCGATCTCCAGCGTGCGCGAAATCTCCGGCGCGTCGCTGCGCCGCGCCTTTTCAACGACAGGTCCCGCCGCCGGATGGGTGGCGGAAGCCGATCCGCGCCCGCAGACCAACAATCAGCAGCTCGCCGACATGACCTTCCCGGCGATGGAGCTTTACGCCATGCCGGCGGCGACACAGGCGCTGCTCGACGACGCCGTCGTCGACATCGAACAATGGATCGCCGAGGAGGTGCAAACAGCCTTCGCCGAACAGGAAGGCGCGGCCTTTGTCACTGGCGACGGCGTCAACAAACCGAAGGGCTTTCTCTCCTATACAAGCGTCGCCGATGCGAGCTGGTCCTGGGGCAATATCGGCTATGTGGCGACCGGCGCCGCCGGCGCCTTCGCGGCGAGCGACCCCTCCGACGCGCTGGTCAATCTGGTTTACGCATTGCGCGCCGGCTTCCGCCAGAACGGCAAATTCGTCATGGGGCGGCGCGCGCAATCGCTGGTGCGCCAGTTCAAGACGACGACCGGCGATTACATCTGGGCGCCGCCCGCAACCGCCGACGCCAGCGCCTCGCTGATGAACTTCCCTGTCATCGAAGCCGAGGACATGCCGGACCCCGCCGCGAATTCTCTCTCCATCGCCTTCGGCGATTTTGAGCGCGGCTATGTGGTGGTGGACCGCGTCGGCATTCGCGTGCTGCGCGATCCCTACTCCGCCAAGCCCTACGTCCTTTTCTACACGACGAAGCGTGTCGGCGGCGGCGTGCAGAATTTCGAGGCGATCAAGCTGTTGAAATTCGCCGCATCCTAATCAGCCCGCCCCGTCGAGGCCGCGACGAGTAAGGTCGCGGCCATCTGCTCACCACAACCTAGGATGCGAGATGCGACCGATGCTCATCGGCGCGCCGGCGATCGAGCCCGTCTCGCTCGCCGACGCAAAATCATGGCTGCGTGAAGACGGCGTCGAAGAGGATGAATTGATTCAGGCGCTGATCGTCGCCGCGCGCATGACGCTCGAAGCCTATACAAAGCGCTTCTTCGTCACGCAAAGCTGGCGTCTCGTGTTCGACTCCTGGCCCACTTCGGTCGCCTCGAACGCGACGCTCCGCATTCCCTTCGCACCATTTCACTCGGTGACGGCGATCCGTGTGTTCGACGCCAACGACGCGCCGCAGACGCTCAATGCGGCGACCTTTCGCGCGCCCGAATCGATGGAAGGCGGCCGAGTCAGCTTCACATCGGCGCCTCCGGCGCCTGGACGCGCGAGCGATGGAATCGAGATCGACTTTACCGTCGGCTATGGCTCCGTCGCGAGCGACGCGCCGCAACCGCTGCGCCAGGCGATTTTGACGCTCGTCGCGCAGTGGCGCGAAAACCGCGGCGATAGCGGCGACGACGCTTTGCCCAAAACGGTCGCGCAGCTCGCTGCGCCCTTTCGAAGGGAGCGGCTGCTGTGAGCGGGCTCGCCATCGGCGCGTTGCGCCATCGCGTGACGCTCGAGGCGCCCATCGACGCGCCCGATGGCGCTGGCGGCTTTTCGCGCAGCTTTACGCCCGTCGCTGATCTTTGGGCGCGCATCGCGCCTTCCGGCGTGCGCGAGGATTTCGTCGAGCAACGCGCCGAACAGGCCGCAACTCTCGTCGTAACGATCCGCTGGCGTGACGATGTCTCAAAGGACATGCGCTTTGCTTATCGCGGTCGAAAACTTCGCATCCAATCGGTTGTAGATCCCGATGAGCGTCGGCGTTTTTTAATCTGCGCGTGCGAAGAGATCACTTAAAGGACTCGCCATGAGCGTTTCACCCGTCGTCGCGCTGCGCAAAGCGATCCGCGCCTATCTGCTCGCGGATGCGGGGTTCGGCCAAAAGCTTTACGACGAGGCGCCGCACGGAACCGAACCGCCCTATGCGCTTTTTGGCGAAGCGCAGCTGCGCGACTGGTCCGCCGATCTCTCGCCTGGCGCGGAGCAGCTCTTTACGATCGGCGTCACATCGACGATGCGGGGGCTAAGCGAAGCGCTCCAACTGGCCCAGCGCATCGCCGATCTTCTCGATGAGGCGGCGCTCAGTCCCGAGGGGCATCGGCTGATCGACTTGCGCTTCCTCTCTATGGAAACGCGTCGCGATCAGAACGGCCGCTTCGCGCTGGTCAATCTGCGCTTTCGCGCCACGACCGAATATCTTTAATGGAGCTCATTGATGGCCGCCCAGAAAGGCAAGGACCTTCTCTTGAAAATTCATGACGGCGCGAGCTTCGTCACGGTCGCCGGCTTGCGCACGCGACGCCTCGCGCTGAATGCCGACACGGTCGACGTGACCGACGCCGAGTCGAGCGGTCGCTGGCGCGAACTGCTCGACGGCGCCGGCTTGAAGCGCGCCAGCCTTTCCGGGACAGGCGTGTTCAAAGACCAGTCGTCGGATGCTCTCCTGCGCCAGACCTTCTTCGACGGGCTGCTGCGCGAATGGCAGATTGTCATTCCGGACTTCGGCGTGCTCTCGGGCCTGTTCCAGATCGCCAATCTCGATTACCGCGGCGAATATTCCGCCGAAGTGACTTTCGATATTTCGCTGGAATCGGCGGGCGCGCTCGCCTTCGCGGCGCTGTGAGGTTTGAACGGCTCAACTGTCATTCCCGACGCGCGAAGCGCGATCGGGAATCCAGGGGCAAAATCAAACATGCTTGTTGCGACTCTGGATTCCCGGTCAAGCCTTCGGCCTGACGGGAATGACAATTCCAGATGGACCAGCGCATTTCATGTGAGGACGCAATGGCGAACCGCAAGCGCGGCGAAATCGACGCGACGATCGACGGCAAAAGTTACACGCTCTGCCTGACGCTCGGCGCGCTCGCCGAACTTGAAAGCGGCTTTGGCGCCAGCGATCTTGTTGCGCTCGCGAGCCGATTTGAGGAACGACGACTTTCCGCACGCGACATACTGCGCATCATCGGCTGCGGGTTGCGCGGCGCGGGCAACAACATAACCGACGAAGACGTCGCCAGAATGAAAGTTTCGGAAGGTCTTGCGGGCTATGTGCGCATCGCGGCCGAACTCCTCGCCGCGACCTTCGGCGATGCGCCGGAGCAAAGCGCGACCGCAAACCCTCCGACGCCGCAGGACGCCTGAGGCAAACGGAAAAAGCGGCGCGCGACGCCTCCCATCGCGCGCCCTTTCCGTTTGCGCGCGCCATGGCCTTCGGGCTTGGCGTCCTGCGGCTCCCGTCGCGCGATTTTTGGTTGATGACGCCGCGCGAACTTTTTCGCGCGGTCGAGGGCGTCTATGGCGTCGCGCCGGGCGCGCCGTCGCGCGCGGCGCTTGAAGAAATGATGCGCCAATTTCCCGATTCTCAAGGATCGACATGACGACAACTTTCGACTCCTTCCCGGACCCGTTTAATGCACCGGGCGCGAATGAGCCTATCGCGACAGCTAACCTTCAAGCGACGAAACTTCTGCTCGATCAGATCAACGTCTCGGCGGGAAATGTCACGAAGACGCTTCACCTGGGTTTCGGGTCAGCGGCGGCGAGCGGCCGCAGCTTCAACGACGTGCTGTCGACGATCGCCCAGTCGCTGACGCGCATGGCCTTGCGCTCGGGAACCAAGGCGCTTGCCGAAGGACTGGTGAGCGGATTGAGCGGCATGTTTTCCGGCGCCTTCGGCGGCGCCGGTTCCGTTGCGCCTTTCGCGCAGGGCGGAGTCGTCGCAAGTCCAACCTATTTTGCAAGCGGCGGCGCGATGGGGCTGATGGGCGAGCGCGGCGCCGAGGCGATCATGCCGCTGGCGCGCGGCGCGGATGGCCGGCTCGGCGTCGTCGCGCAAAGCGCAGGCGCGCGTCCGGTGTCGGTCACGGTCAACATCGCTGCACAGGATATCGAAAGCTTCCGCCGTTCGGAGGCGCAGATCACGGGCGCCCTGGCGCGAGCCGTCGCGCGCGGCCAACGCAATCTCTAATCGGGCGCAGCCGGCATGAGCGATTTTCACGAGATCCGCTTTCCGCTTGATGTCTCGCTCGGCGGGCGCGGCGGACCGGAGCGGCGCACCGAGATCGTGACGCTCGGCTCCAATCGCGAGGCGCGAAACGCCCGCTGGGCGCATTCGCGGCGCCGCTATGAAGCTGGCTACGGCGTCAAGAGTCTCACGCAGCTCTCGCAGATCATCGAATTTTTCGAAGAGCGGCGCGGCCGGCTGTATGGCTTTCGCTGGCGCGATCGCGCCGATTGCGCCTCCTGCGCGCCGGGCGCGACGCCGAGCCCAACGGATCAAACAATAGGAATGGGAGATGGCGCGCGCGCCACATTCCAGCTTGTGAAGACGTACGGCGGCGCCTTTTCCGCTTATGCGCGCGACATCGTAAAGCCTTTCGCCGGAACGGCGCGCGTCGCGGTCGATGGCGTCGAGAAGTTGACGCCGGATGTGAGCGTCGACGTCACCATAGGAATCGTGACCTTCGCGCCGGGCGCGATACCCTCGGCGGGAGCAATCGTCACGGCCGGCTTTCTCTTCGACGTGCCGGTGCGCTTCGATACGGATTTTCTCGAGATCGACATGCACGCCTTCGAGGCCGGGGCGATTCCGCATATTCCGATCGTCGAAATCATTCCGTAGCTCCGTCATTGCGAGGAGGCGAAGCCGACGAAGCAATCCACAGATCGCGGACCGTGCTCTGGATCGCTTCGCCTTCGGCTGGCAATGACGCTGAAAGATCACACAAAAGTGGAATCCATCCATGCTCTCGCTCTCTCCTTCGATGCAGGCGAAGCTCGATCAGCGCGCCACCACATTCTGCCATTGTTGGCGCGTTTCGCGCAGCGACGCGACCGTGATGGGCTTCACCGATCATGATCGCGATCTGACTTTCAACGACGTAGTCTTCCGCGCCAACACCGGTCTCTCAGCGTCGCAACTCGAATCGAGCGTCGGCTTTGCGCCGGGAACGGGCGAAGCGGCCGGCGCCTTGAGCGACGAGAGCCTCATCGAGGCGGATCTGCTGAACGGCCTCTATGACGGCGCCTCGGTCGAAACATGGCTCGTCGACTGGACGAATGTCGCTGATCGCGCCTTGCTGGATATCGCGACGATCGGCGAGATACGCCGCGGCGAGAACGCTTTTTCTGCGGAGCTGCGCTCAAGCGCACACCTTTTCGATCAGCAGCAGGGCCGCGCCTTTCAACGCAGTTGTTCGGCGGATCTCGGCGACACGCGCTGCGGTCTTGACGTCATGGCGCCTGGCTTTCACGCGCCGGGCGTCGTCGCCGCCTTCGTCGGCGGCGCGATCGACGTCGATCTTTCGGAAAGTTTCGACAGCGGCTTTTTCACGGGCGGCGCGCTGACCTTTACGAGCGGCGCAAATGAAAACGCCCGCCAGACCGTCAAATCGCATCGCCAGGAAAATCTGCGCGCGAGCGTCACGCTATGGACGCCGCCGGGCGGCGCGATTGTCGCCGGAGACGCCGTTCTCATGACGGCGGGATGCGACAAGTCGCCGACGAGCTGCCGCGCCAAGTTCGACAATATCGTCAACTTCCGAGGCTTCCCGCATATGCCGGGCAATGATCGCGTCATCGCCTATCCGAGCGCGCTTGCGCCGGCGATGGACGGCGGGAGTTTTTTTAGATGACCCGCGCCGACATTGTCGCGGCGGCGCGGCGCTGGCGTGGCACGCCTTACGTGCATCAGGCTTCGCTCATGCAAGTCGGCTGCGACTGCCTCGGGCTCGTGCGCGGCGTCTGGCGCGACGTCGTCGGTAACGAGCCGGAGACAGCGCCCGCATATACGCCCGATTGGGCCGAAGCCTCGGGCGCCGAGACATTGCTTGACGCGGCCCATCGGCATTTCAGAGTGGCGGCTTTAAGCGATTTTCGTGAAGGCGACGTTCTGCTGTTTCGCTTTCGCGAACATCTCCCGGCGAAACATCTCGGCGTCGCGACATCGACGACGCATATGATTCACGCCCATGCCGGCGCCTGCGTCGCGGAGGTCGCGATTGGCTCGCATTGGCGCAACAAGCTTGTCACCGCCTTCGCCTTTCCGGGCGTGACTGACTGAATTCTTCCAATTTGTCATTCCCGGCAGGCCGAAGGCCTGACTGGGAATCCAGAGCCGCTCACGCGAGTCTCTGCAATGGTCTGGATTCACGATCGCGCGCGATGCGCGCGTCGGGAATGACATTCGACGAGATTTTCATGGCCACTCTTGTTCTGCAGACGATCGGCTCTGTCGCCGGCGGCGCGATCGGCGGACCTGTCGGTTCCTCTATCGGCCGCGTGCTCGGCGGCTTTGGCGGCTCCTTCGTCGACGCGGCGCTGCAACCGCATGCATCGCCGCGCTATTCGATCGGTCCGCGGCTGAAATCGATGGACGGGATCACCTCAACGGAAGGCGCCGGCGTGCCGCGAATCTATGGCCGCGCGCGCATCGGCGGACAAATGATCTGGGCGACGCGTTTTCTCGAACGCGTCAATGTGTCTTTTGCGCAGACACAGCATCAGGGCAAAGGCGGCGGGGGCGGCGGCGGCTTCAACGTTCAGTTCACCTATGCCTATTCGGCGAATTTCGCGATCGGGCTGTGCGAAGGGCCTGTCGCCTTCGTGCGACGCATCTGGGCTGACGGGTCAGAGCTCGACATGACGACGCTGCCGATTCGTATCTATCCCGGGACTGAAGATCAGGAGCCCGATGCGCTGATCGTCGCCAAAGAAGGGGCGGAGAACGCGCCCGCCTATCGTGGCCTCGCCTATATTGTTTTCGAGGATCTAGCGCTCGCGCCCTTCGGCAATCGCATTCCGCAATTTACGTTCGAAGTCGTGAAGCCCGTCGAAGGACTCGGCGCGATGATCCGCGCCGTCGACCTCATTCCCGGCGCGACGGAGGCCGGCTATCACCCTGCCCTCAAGCTCAATTTCTACTCTCCCGGCGCCACGGCGGCGGAAAATCGCCATCAGCTCACCGCGGCGACGGACTGGACCGCGTCGATCGACGCTTTGCAGGCGCTTTGCCCCAATCTCGAAAGCGTCGCGCTGGTCGTCGCCTGGTTCGGCGACGATCTTCGCGCTGAACATTGCACGATCGCGCCGCGCGTCGACGCGACATTCAAGACCATCGGTCAATTCAACTTCATTCTCGGCGGCTTCTGGCCGCCGGACTGGTCCGTCGCCGGGCTGACGCGCTCCACCGCGCGGCTCGTTTCGCAAATCGAGGGACGCTCGGCCTATGGCGGAACGCCCAGCGACGCGTCGGTGATGGCCGCTATCGCCGACCTCAAGGCGCGCGGCCTCGCGGTCACTTTCTATCCCTTCGTGATGATGGACGTGCCGCCAGGCAATACGCTGCCCAATCCTTACACAGGCGCCGTCGAACAGCCGGCGTCCCCATGGCGCGGACGCGTCACCTGCGATCCGGCGCCGGGTCGGCCGGGTTCACCTGACGCAACCCCGGCTGCTGCGGCGCAGCTCGACGCCTTCTTTACGCGCTATCGCGCCTTCATTCTGCATTACGCCAATCTTTGCGTTGCGGCCGGCGGCGTCGAGGCCTTCCTCATCGGCTCCGAGCTGATCGGCCTGACGCGCGTGCGCTCGGCGCCGGGCGAATATCCCGCCGTCGCGGCGCTGATGACTCTAGCGGCCGATGCAAAGGCGATCCTTGGCGCGCCAACCAAAGTCTCTTACGCCGCCGACTGGACCGAATATGGCGCGCATGTTCCTGTAAGCGGCGAGGCGCGCTTCCCGCTCGATCCGCTGTGGGCGTCAAGCGCCGTCGACTTCATCGGCGTCGACGTCTATTGGCCGCTCTCCGACTGGCGCGACGGCGACGCCCATCTCGACGCGCAGGAAGCGGCGAGCATTTATGATCTCGACTATCTCAAGTCTCGCGTCGCCTCGGGCGAGGCCTATGATTGGCATTACGCCGATGCAAACGCGCGCCTTACGCAAGATCGCACGCCGATCAGCGATGGGCTCGGCAAGCCTTGGATCTTCCGCCAGAAGGATTTTCTGTCGTGGTGGTCGCAACCGCATTACGAGCGCGTCGGCGGCGCTGAGCTGGCGGCGCCGACGGCATGGGTCCCGCAGTCGAAGCCGATCTGGATCGTCGAGACCGGATGTGCGGCGGTGGATCGCGGCGCCAATGCGCCGAATGTTTTTCCGGACCCGCGTTCGAGCGACGGCGGTCTGCCCTATTTTTCGCGCAACGGCCGCGATGATCTCATGCAGGCGCGATTCATCGAGGCGATGATCGCGCATTTCGATCCAACGGCGACCGGCGGCGCTGCGAGCAACCCGACGTCCAGCGTCTACGCCGGGCCGATGGTTGATCCGGCGCGCCTGCACATATGGTGCTGGGATGCGCGCCCCTTTCCGGCCTTTCCGACGCAGACCGACGCATGGAGCGACGCCGCCAATTGGGAGACGGGCCATTGGTTGAACGGACGACTCGAAGGCGCGCCGCTCGACCGCCTCCTGCCGGCGCTCGCCGGCGCCGTCTCCGCGCCTGAAATTGTCACACAGCGGCCAGACGTCGCCGGCTTTCTTGACGGCTATGTGCTGGAGCGACCGATGTCGCCGCGCGAGGCGATCGATCCTCTTGCCGCGCTCTTCGGCTTCGACGCCGTGGCGAACGGCGGCGCCTTGCGCTTCGTCGATCGGCGCGGGAAGCCGGTGTGCGAAATCGACGAAGACGATCTCGTCGCCGGCAAAACCGCCTCGCTCGTGACGCTGACGCGGGCGCAGGAAAGCGAACTGCCGCAGGAGATCGCGCTCTCCTTCTCCGATTCCGAGAACGACTTTCAGATGGCGCGAGTCTTATCTCGCAGACTTGAGGGCCGCTCGGCGCGCCAGAGTGAAGCGCAAGCCGCGGTGATGACGAATCGCGCCAATGCGCAGTCGCTTGCGGAGAGCTGGCTGCAAGACTTGTGGATCGGACGCGAAACCGCCGAATTTTCGCTGCGGCCCGGCCTTCTCGCTTTGCAGCCCGGCGATCTGGTGCGGCTCGCCGCAGCCGGCGGCGGCCGGCTGTTTCAAATTCAACGCATCACGGACGGCGCCGCGCGACAGATAAGCGCGCGCGCGGCGGACGCTTCCGTCTATGATTCGGCCGCGCCGCTGCTTGGACGCGCGAATGTCGTCTCGCCGAAGATGGTCGGACCGCCGAGAGTGGAAATTCTCGACCTTGCGCTCTGGCGCGACGAAGAAGCGCTCTCCTATGTCGCGGCCTTCGCCGATCCCTGGCCCGGTCCGCTCGCCATCTGGAGGATGACGTTCGGGGGCGGCTACGAGCAGATCGCCATCATCGACAAGCGCGCAACCATCGGCGAGACGCTCGACGTCCTTCGCGCCGGTCCCGCCGGACGTTTCGATAATGGAAGCAGCCTCACTGTCAGGATCGGCGCCGGGCAGCTTTCGTCGGTCGCCGACCTCGCCGCGCTCGCCGGACGTTCGGCGATGGCGATTCGCGTCGATGGCGACTGGGAGATCTTCGCTTTCGTGCAGGCCGAGCTGATCGGCGAAAAGACATATCGGCTGTCAAGGCTCCTTCGCGGCCTCGGCGGCGAGGAACATCTCGCCAAGCGCGATGCGCCGGCCGGCGCGACCGTCGTGCTGCTCAATGACGCGATCGCGCCACTTGCGCGCAAGGTCGCCGAGATTGGCGCGCCGACGACCTATCGCATCGGACCGGCGGATCGCGACTATGCGGAGCCGATCTTTGTTCAGCCGACGGTCGCCGCGACGAACAAGGCGCTGCGCCCCTACGCGCCGACGAAGGCGCGCGCGCGGCGCACGCCGGCCGGCGTCGTCATCGATTTCGTGCGGCGTGGACGCCTCGATTCTGACGCCTGGGAGACGCTCGATATTCCGCTCGGCGAGGCGAGCGAATCCTACGAAGCCGATATCTCGCTGCCGGCGAGCGGAACGCGCACGCTCACCGTCGCCGCAGCGTCGATGCTTTATCCCGCCGCCGACGAACTCGCCGATTTCGGCGCGCCGCAAAGCGAACTGACGCTGTCGCTTTATCAGATGAGCGCGACGGTCGGACGCGGCTTTCCAATGACGACGACTCTCACCGTCCAATAGGAATAACGATGACGCAAACCACGCATCTTGCGCTGCCCTTCATCGAAGCGGCGCAAGCGCAGAAGCACGTCACGCATAATGAAGCTCTGGCGCTGATCGACGCGCTGACGCAGCTTTCGGTCTCGGCGCGAGACGTGACGTCGCCGCCGGCGACGCCGGCCGAAGGCGATCGCGTGCTCATCGGCGCCGGCGCGACGGGCGCCTTCGCCGGCAAGACTGATCAGATCGGCACATTCCTCGCGGGCGGCTGGACCTTCCTTTCCGCGCAAGCCGGTTGGCGCGCCTATGTCGAAGCGGAATCGCTTCTGCTGCTCTATGACAGCGCGGGATGGATCGACTGCGGCCTGTCTCTGCGCCAGCTGCAAAATCTTGCGCTGCTCGGGATCGGCGCGACAGCCGACGGCGCCAATCCGCTGCTCGCCAAACTCAATGCCACGCTCTTCACCGCAAAAAGCGTCGGCGAAGGCGGCTCCGGCGATCTGCGCTTTGCCCTCAACAAGGAGAGCGCGGCGAAAACCGTCTCGCAGCTTTATCAATCCAACTATTCGGCGCGCGCCGAAACAGGACTGACCGGCGACGACAATTTCCACGTCAAAGTCTCGCCCGACGGTTCGGCATGGAATGAGTCGATCGTCGTCGACCGCACGACGGGCGCCGTCGCCTTTCCAAGCGGCGGGCCGACGAAGGTCCGCGTCTTCGCGTCGAGCGGCTCCTATACGCCGACGCCCGGGCTGCGATTTGCCGAAGTGCTGCTCTTTGGCGCCGGCGGCGGCGGCGGCTCCGGGGCGCGAACGGCCTCTGGCGCCGCAGCTTCCGGCGGCGCTGGCGGCGGCGGCGGCGGGCTGGCCCGCGGACGATTCACCGCGGCTCAGATCGGCGCCTCGAAAGCGGTCGCGATCGGCGCCGGCGGTTCCGGCGGCGCCGCGCAGACGACGAACTCCACGAACGGAAACGCTGGTTCCGCCGGCGGCGTCACCACGTTCGGAACGCTGCTGCACGCAGGCGCCGGGGGCGGCGGCGCGGGCGGACAGATCGGTGGCGCCTCGGGCGGCGGCGGCGCGGGCAGTCAAGCCTCGTCAGGCCTCTCAGGTTCAGGCGGAACTGGCGGTGTCGGCTCTTTTGGCGTGGGCTCGGGCGGTTCAGGCGCGGTCGGCGCCGCCGGGTCGCACGTTTTCGGCGGCGGCGGCGGCGGCGGATGCAACGCCGCCGGCTCGACGGCGGCCGCTGGAGGCTCATGCCTTTACAACGGCCCCTCCGGCGGCGGAGCCGGCGGCGGGATCACCGCAGCCAACGCCGTCGCGAACGGCGGGGCGGGCGGCGCCGTTTATGTCGCCGGATTACCCGTCATCGGCGCGGCGGGAATAGCCGCGAGCGCCGTGAATGGCGGCGTAGGCGGCTCATGGGTCGCAAGCGCCGGCCCATTTGAACAAGCCGGCGGCGGCGGGGGCGGCGGCGCTTCCAGCCTCACCGGGCCTGGCGCGGGCGGCGCCGGCGGTCTTGCTGGCGGAGGCGGCGGAGGCGGAGGCTCGGTTCAGAACGGCGCAAATTCCGGCGCCGGCGGCAATGGCGGGGACGGCTACGCCCTCATCTTTGAATTTTTCTGATCGAAGCGAACTGACCGCGCCGCTGGCGCGTCTGAACGCTGACGAGGGGAGCCGCATGGGTCCTTCTCGCTCATCTTGAGCGAGAAGCGCGCCGCGACCGCCCAACCATCGCGCTTTTTAGAAAGCGCTTTTCACAATCCATTCGACGAATTGAAGGAGTCGGCTCATGGCCTTCGCCGTGAAGAATCACGTCCTGCATTGCGACGGCAAGCCCGTCGCTCAAAAGCCGACGCCCAATGTCGGCGGCGTTTTGAAGCCCTCGCTGCTGATCATGCATTACACCGCCGCTCAGTCGGCGAAGGGGGCCATTTCCTGGCTGTGCAATCCGAATGCGAAAGCTTCCGCCCATCTCGTCATCGATCTCGACGGCGCGGTGACGCAGCTCGCGCCGTTCAATCGCGTCGCATGGCACGCGGGCAAAAGCGTTTGGAAGCGGCGCTCGAACTGCAACGCCTTTTCGATCGGCATAGAGCTCACGAACGCCGGACCGTTGACGAAGCTCGCCAATGGCAAATTCGCCGATGCATACGGAAAAAATGTGCCGGCGAGCCAGGTGGCGATGCTCGCGCACAAACTCGACAAGGGCGGGGAAAAGCCCTGGATGATCTATCCCGCCGTTCAGATCTCCGTCGCTGTCGATATCGCCAAGGCGCTCTGCCAGACCTACGGCATCAATGACATCGCCGGTCATGACGATATTGCGCCGACGCGCAAGCGCGATCCGGGTCCCGCCTTCGCCATGGAATCGTTCATCTCGCGAGTCCTCGGCCGCAAGTGAAACCGCGCCGGCGGCTTCCGGCACTAAAAAGGAGTTCTCAATGCAAGGCTATCGCACTTTTGTCGCCGCCGGACTCGTCGCGCTGTTTGGCGCGCTCGCCTCGACCGACTGGATCGCCTTCCTCAACGATCCGAAGGCCGGCGCCATCGCCATTGGTTCGGCGGCGTTGATGGCGATCATGCGCAGCATCACTTCGACGCCGCCGGGAACAGCCTGACATGCCCAAGCTCATCGCGCTGGGTCTCGTCGCGGTCGCCGGCGTCGTCGCCTATGCGCTTGGGCGCGCAATGTTGGCGCGACTTGTCGCCGGCGGCGCCGCTAACGAGAAAGCGCGGCGCGCCGAATCCGATCTGCGCGCCGCCAAGCGCCAGGCCGAAATCATGGTTGAGCGCAGGAGCGTGGAAGATGTTTCGCAAGATCTCGATCATGGTCGCTTTTAGCCTGGTTCTTGCGGCATGCCAGTCGACGGGCGGCGGCTGTCCGCCGCTCGTCGCCTACTCTCTCCAAGAGCAGAAGATTGCGGCGAAGCAGTTGCTCGCCTTGCCCCAAAACGCGCCTCTCGCCGCCATGATCGTCGACTACAAGAAAATGCGGGACGCCTGCCGCGCCTCGGAGAGCTGAGGCGCGCGGCCGCATTTTTTGACTATTCATTGCGCATTCAGGGCATTCGGCCGACTATGCGCCGGGGAGAGGCGCATGCGGGCCGCCGGAGCTTGTTGGAGACGGGCGCTCACCGTCGCCGCTCTCGCGGCGACGGCCGATTTCCTGTGGGCCGCCGCCAGCCGCGCCGAAGACGCTCCCGCACGGCTGCAGTGCTTCACCATGGCGCAGGCGCGCAGCAAGATGGAAGCGCAGAAGCTCGCCGATCCTTTCCGGTGCATGCGGGATGTCGCCCTGCGGCTGCACGCCGAGCCGCTCGGCGCGCGACTGTGCCAATTGGGCGAAGGACTTATTTATGAGATCAGCCTGCTGCGCCGGGACGGCCACATCGTCAAGTTTCTTGTCGACGCGTTCAGCGGGCGGCCTCATTCTAGCTCTATAGGCGCTGACTCTACAGACAATTGAGTCTCGCACGCGGGAGGATGCATTGCGGCTGCTGGTCGTTGAAGACGACAAGGATTTGAACCGCCAGATCGTTCGTGCGCTCGAACAGTCGGGCTATGCGGTGGACCGCGCCTACGATGGCGAGGAAGGTTGCCATCTCGGCGAAACGGAGCCCTACGACGCCGTCGTCCTCGACATCGGTCTGCCGAAGAAGGACGGCGTGACCATTCTCGAAGAATGGCGCGCGGCGGGACGCGACATGCCGGTGCTGATCCTCACCGCGCGCGACCGCTGGAGCGACAAGGTGCAAGGCTTCGACGCCGGCGCCGATGATTATGTTGCAAAGCCCTTCCACATGGAGGAGGTGCTGGCGCGCATCCGCGCGCTGCTACGCCGCGCGACGGGCCACGCGACGAATGAAATCGTCTGCGGCGCGGTGCGACTCGACACCAAAGCCGGCCGCGTCGTCGTGGACGGCGCGGCCGTGAAGCTCACTTCGCACGAATACCGGCTGCTCGCCTATCTGATGCATCACAGCGGACGCGTCGTATCCCGCAGCGAAATCATCGAGCATTTATACGATCAGGACTTTGATCGCGATTCGAACACGATCGAAGTCTTCGTCGGCAGGTTGCGCAAAAAGCTTGGCGTCGATCTCATCCAGACCGTGCGCGGTCTGGGCTACATGGCGGCCGCGCCGGCAAAGGACGCCGGACGCTAGGCGCATGCCCCTTTCCTTTGTCTCCATTCGCTCCATCGCCGCGCGTCTGTTCCTGACGGCGGCGGCGATGAGTTCGGTCGTGCTGATCGTCGCCAGCATTCTTCTTACCGCCTACTACCGAAGCGAAGCGGAAGAGGTTTTCGAACGTCGCCTCGACGTGTACCTGCGCGCCATCGTCGCGGACGTGTCGGAGTCGGGACAGGAGGGACGCACCGGCCCTGGCCAGCTCGGCGACCCGCAATTCGAATTGCCGGGCTCGGGGTGGTACTGGCAGATCACGCGTCTCGACGACAAGTCTCATGACATCAAGGCGTCGCGCTCGCTCTTCGCCAACACGCTGCCCAAGCTCTCAGAGCTTGGCGTCGCAGCGGAGGTCGGCGGCTTTCGTCGCGGCTATGGGCCTGGCCCGGACGGGCGCAGGCTGCGCATCGTCGAGCGCGTCATCGACGTCGGCGACCTCGGCATCTATCTCGTGCAGGTCGCAGGCAGCGGCGAAGAGATGGAAGAGCAAATCGCCCGCTTTCGCTTCGCGCTGATCGTCGCTTTCGCGGCGCTCGCGATTGCGCTCGCCATCGGCGCCGCCTTCCAGGTCCGCTTCGGCTTGCGGCCTTTGAGGCAACTGCAGCGCGAACTCGCATCGATCCGCGGCGGAGAGCGCGAGCGCATCATCGACGCCTACCCAAGCGAAGTCGCGCCGCTCGCCGAAGAGCTCAATCTGCTGATCAGCGCCAATCGCGACATTCTCGAACGCGCGCGCACGCAGGTCGGCAATCTCGCCCATGCGCTGAAAACGCCGCTCTCCGTCATCGTCAATGAGGCCGATTCCGCGCCAGGGCAACTCGCCGGAAAAGTTCAAGAACAGGCGCAGATCATGCGCGATCAGATCTCCTTCTATCTCGACCGGGCGCGGGCTGCGGCGCGCGGCGGCGCGCTCGGCGCCGCGACGCAGATTGCGCCGTCGATCGACGCCTTGCTGCGCGCCTTTAGTAAAATCTATGGCGACAAGGGCGTGATCTTTTCCGGCGGCGCCGATCCGCGTCTGCGCTTTCTTGGCGAGCGCCAGGACCTCGAAGAAATGATCGGCAATCTCCTCGACAACGCCGGCAAATGGGCGAAGAGCCGGGTGACGATCGACGTCTGCGTCGAAGGCGCGTCGCGGCCGACGCTGCGCGTCACTATCGACGACGACGGGCCGGGACTTGCTTCGCATTTGCGCGCGGCGGCGACGCAGCGTGGGCGGCGTCTCGACGAAACCAAGCCTGGATCAGGTCTCGGCCTGTCAATTGTCGTCGATCTCGCCGCCGCCTATGGCGGCTCGCTGCAGCTCAACGACAGCCCCAACGGCGGTTTGCACGCAGAGCTTCGATTGCCGGGGTTTTGAACGGCGTGAGTCCGGCCTAAGCAAGGCCCCGGACCGATCAGCGATGGAACGGCCGCCCCCGATTCGGGCAGCGCGTCACTCTTCTTCGAGATCGAAATCGAGAATGGCGACTTGCAGCGTGAAGCTCGACAGCTTCGGATCGTCAGCGGAGATGACGCCAAGAAATTCCCCGTCGGCGTTGAGTTCGACGGAATCCATTTTCCGCCCGCGCGCCACGATCGACAAGCGATCGTTTTCGAAGAGCTTGCGCAAATAGGACTGCAGCACTTCGCGTCCAACGGGAATTTTCATCTCGAAGGCGAAGGAACGATCGCCGTCTTCGTCGTCGACCGAGATCGAAGCGATCCTTCGCTCGCCAAGATGCACGGCCGCGTCGTCCGGATTCTTCGGATCCGCTGTGACGCGAACGCCCTCATTGCCGAGCGAACGGCGCAGGAACGCCTGCAGTTTTCGCAACTCGGTTTTATCCAAACGCCCGCCCTCGTTCAGCGATCAGCTTCATTCCCTCTGCCACGACGCCTTTCGCCGAGCAAGAGCGCAAGAAAAACGCCCGGCGGAGAGCCGCCGGGCGACGACAAAAAGCGCGAAGAACGTTATTCGCCTGCGGCTTTCAGCCTCTTGTTGCATTCGCTCCAATATTTTGGCCAGGTGATTTTTGAACCGGCCTTTTTGAGCTCAGCCTTTTTCGCCTTCCATTCCTCGCTGCATTTCTTCTGGCGCTCGCGCGTCGCGGTTTTCGGGTCCGTCGCGGGTTTGGGGCTCGGGGTCGCTTCGGTCGCGGCGGGCGGAGGAGTCGGCTCGACGGGCTTGGTCTCGGTCACCGGCGGCGGCGTAGGCTTCGACTCTGCGGCGGCCGGCGGCGGCGTCTCGGGCTTCGCCTCGGCAGGCTTGGTCTGCTCGGCCAGCCGCCCGCGACAGGCTTTCAAAAACTCCTGCCAGCTCTGGCCGCCGAGTTCATTAGCGGCTTTAGCCGCCTGGTATTGCGATCCGCATTCCTTCAATACATTGGCTTGCGCATACGCGTCCCCTGAGCTCGCGGCGAGGGCGACGGCGACGGCCAGAGCGCCGCCGGCCGCAGCGTAAGAAACAGCGATACGGATCCCCATATAAATCTCCATTGATGGACGGCGCGAACTGAGCCGCAACAACTGCGACGGCGCAACAGAAGCAGGACGCGCGCCATCTGCGCCCGCCGGGGCCGACGATAGTCCCAACTTGGTTGTGAACGCAATCCGAACGCGCGATAAAGCCCGAGCACGCGGCGTTTTTTCGTCCGCTTTATTAAAGGTGAGTCTTGGCAAGCGTTCGGGAACAGCCGGCAAGTTGGCGCGAACTCGCGGTCGTGTCCCATCTCGACGGGCTCAAACGTTGTCCGTGGCCCGGCGTCGATCCGCTTTACCTCGACTATCACGACAACGAGTGGGGGAGGCCCGAGCGGGACGGCCGGGCGCTCTTTGAAAAGCTGACGCTCGACGGCTTTCAGGCCGGCCTCTCGTGGATCACCATCCTGCGCAAGCGTGAGGCGTTTCGCGCCGCCTTCGACGGCTTCGAGCCGGCAAAGATCGCGAGATTTGATCAGAAGCGCGTCGCGGCGCTGATGGGCAATGATGCAATCGTGCGCAACCGCGCAAAAATCGAAGGCGCCGTGCTCTCGGCGCAGGCGTGGCTGGAGATTGAAGCGACGACCGGCTTTTCGGATTATCTGTGGGGTTTCGTGGACGGGCGTCCGATCGTCAATCACTGGACGCGCATGAGCGACGTGCCGACGCAAACCCCGCTTTCCGAACGCCTCTCCAAAGATCTCAAGGCGCGCGGCTTCAAATTCTGCGGACCGACGATCGTCTATGCCTTCATGCAGGCGGTCGGCATGGTAGACGATCATCTGACGGGCTGCCATCGCCACACAGGGGGCGAGGGCCACTAACGCGATGCGCGCTCCCCCAGCGAAAAATCTCGGGCGGCCGACGCCCGGCGAAGCGCCCCGCGCCTGGCAACGCATGTTGTCCGGACGCCGGCTCGATCTGCTCGACCCTTCGCCGCTCGACGTGGAGATCGAAGATATCGCGCATGGGCTCGCGCGCGTCGCGCGCTGGAACGGTCAGACAATCGGCGCGCATATATTCTCGGTCGCGCAACACAGCATGCTTGTGGAAAAAGTCGCTAGCGCGCTCGACCCGGCGATCGGTCGAACGGAGCGGCTTTACATGCTGCTGCATGATGCGCCGGAATATGTGATCGGCGATATGATCTCCCCCTTCAAGGCGGCGATCGGCGACGCATACAAAAGCGTCGAGGACCGCATATTGGGCGCGATTCTCCTGCGTTTCTCTCTGCCGCCGACGCCCTCTCCCGCACTGCGGCACCTGTGCAAAGAGGCCGATCGCGCCGCCGCTTTTTTTGAGGCCGTGCAGCTTGCGGGCTTTACACGGGGCGAAGCCGAGCGCATCTTCGGCCGCCCGGCGATCCCGCCGCAGCCCTTCATTGACGAACTCGCCCCGGCTCCCATTGAGGAGGCGCAGGCGCGTTTTCTCGCTCGGTTTCGGGCGGTCGACGAAAGTTGAAGAAGAACGTCGGGGAGAAAAATGCCGAATGGGCGTTTGTACGTCTGTTCCCTGACTAAGGTGGTCGACACGGTGCGCCAAAGCGGCGCACGCTCGCTTGTCACCATTCTTACCGCCGGGGCGTCGCTTGTTCGGCCTTGCGAAATCTCCCGCGAGCGCCATTTGCGGATCGCTGTCTCCGACATCGACGCGCCGCAGGGAGGGCACATCCTCCCTGGCGAGGAACATATCAATCGGCTGCTTGCTTTCCTTGAGGAATGGGACCGCTCCGCGCCTCTCGTCATACACTGCTACGCTGGGGTGAGCCGATCGCCCGCAGCGGCCTTTGTCGCGGCCTGTGCTTTAGCGCCGCGTCGCAGCGAAATGGAGATCGCGCGCGAACTGCGCCGCGTCTCGCCGACCGCGACCCCGAACAGACGGATGGTCGCGCTCGCCGACGAAAGGCTCGGGCGGAACGGGCGAATGTCCGCCGCGATCGCCGCGATCGGACGCGGGACCGACTGCTATGAGGGAGCGCCCTTCGCCCTGGAATTCGCCGACGCCTAGCCGAGCAGCCGAAGAGCTCGCGCCCCTTTCCCCGCCGGTCGAAATCGGCCTGACCGCCGCCATCGTCGCCGTTCGAGACGACGAGCCCTTGATCCTGACGACGCGCGCGGACGGGCCAGCCAGCATCGCCGCCCTTCCCTCCGGACCTTTCGATCCGATCCGCCATCGCACCTTCGAGATCGGCCTGCGCGAATGGGTCGCCGAGCAGACCGGCGCGCCGCTGGGCTATGTCGAGCAGCTCTATACATTCGGCGATCGCGGACGCCACGCCCGCGCCGGCGACCGCGATCCGCACGTCGTCTCGGTCGGCTATCTGGCGTTGACGCGCATCCGCGACGACGCCGATCGGCGCGCAAGCGTCTGGCGGAGCTGGCATGATTTCTTTCCCTGGGAGGATTGGCGCAAAGGTCCGCCCGTGGTCCTCGAGGAAACGATCGCGCCGGGATTGACGGACTGGGTGGCCGAGGCGCCGGACGCCGTCTCCTCCTCGGGCGTCTCGCGCCGGGTGCGGGTCAATCTTCTCTTCGGCGGCAAGGGACGCGCATTTAATGAAGAAAACGTCCTTGAGCGCTACGAGCTTCTTTACGAGGCCGGGCTTCTCGAGGAGGCGCTGCGCGATGGTCGTGAATCGGCGGAGAAGCGGGCGCCGCTGACGCCGCTCGGGACCCCGATGCGCCATGACCATCGCCGCATTCTCGCCACAGCCATGGGCAGACTGCGCGCCAAAATGAAATATCGTCCGGTGATCTTCGAGTTGATGGCGTCCGAGTTCACGCTGACTGAGCTGCAGCGGACAGTAGAAGCCATCGCTGGGCGACATCTGCACAAGCAGAACTTCCGCCGTCTGGTGGAATCAACGGCCATTGTCGAGCCGACGGGGGAAATGTCCTTAAAGACAGGCGGACGCCCGGCGGCTCTATTCCATTTTCGCCGCAATGTTCTGCAAGAAAGGCCCGCGCCAGGGCTTCGCGTCGGCATCCGGGGCTGATGTCGTTCCCTTTAAGGCGATGTTCACCGCGACATGGTGAATGTTTGCTGAAGCGAAGCCCGCAATGCGTAGAGTAGAGGTGCGTCTTGGGCTATTTGTCGCCGCCCCCCATGTCGGCGCCGGTCGTCGTCTACAAGGACGTCGGCGGTCTGGTCAGCGATTATGAAGCGCTCACCGAACGATATCGCCGCGAGAACCGCGAGGTCAGGCTGCATGAATGCCGCTCGGCATGCACGCTGGCGCTGAGCCTGCCCAACGTCTGCGTCTATCCGGACGCAAAGGTCAAATTTCATCAAGCCTATAACGCCATCAACCGGGAGGTCGACCTCGGCGTCTCGTCGCAGCTGTTCGCCTCCTATCCGACCGCCGTGCAGGCGCGTCTTGGCCATTTGACTAGAGAATATCGCGTGTTGACCGGGACGGAGCTGATCGCTCTTGGCATGCGCAATTGCGAGGGCGGCCCGACCATGATCGCCAGCCGCAAGCAGCGCGCGCCTTCGACCAGCGTCGCCAGCGCGCGGCCCGATGGACAGTCCGGCGCGAGCCTCGCCTCCTTTGGCGACATCGCGCAGAAGGTGCAGTCCGCCGTCGCCACCGCCCTTGCGAGCACAGGCGGCCAGACCGATCCGATCCATGTCGCCGTCGCCGACCGGCAACAGCTGACGGGATTGGCGCGCGGCGGCGAAGAAGCGAATGCGCTTCCCGAGCCCGCGCCGCTGCCCCCGCGCCGGCCGCCGTCCGAGGCCTTCGCGGGTCAGGATCCGGCGTCGCTATCTCCGGCCTATCTGCGCCTCATCAGCGGAGCGCAGCCCATCCTTGGGCCACAGCTCGTGCGCACGGTGGCCTCGAACTGAGCGGCGACGTCGCAGAAACGCCGCGGCGCCCGTACGGTGCGGCGAAGCTCGAGCAATTTTTCGCCACGATGTTGCCCTAGCCTCTGAATTGGTGGGGAATCAGGCGGTAACGACGCCGAGGGGCAAAGCCCGTCTAACTGCGTATTCCGCACCGGATATTCGCCGCGCCTTGCGCCACAGGGCGAAGGCGTCTTCTGGCCGAACGGCCAGAAGTCTTGTTAGTTTTCACGGGCGACGTCGGTTCAGGCGCGCTTCAAGCTGGACGGGAAGCAGCTATTGACGACGCCTCGCTCCAGCGCGCGCCTGATTTCCGCTCCGCTTTCGACAGTTCTAGGCCTTTTGGTCTTTTGCCTGGCGACGCTCGCGCCAAAGGTGACCGAAACCGCGGTCGCCAATGGCGACACAAGAACCATTCATCTCTACCACGCCCATACGCATGAATCGATTTCGGCGACGTATCTCGTCAACGGGCAATATGACGCCCAAGTCCTTCAGCAGTTGAACTGGTTCCTGCGCGACTGGCGGCGCGACGAGCCGACCAACATGGACCCCCGCCTCTTCGACGTCGTCTGGGAGGCCTATCGCCATGCGGGCGCCGGTGATCAGGTCGTGCATGTCGTCTCCGCCTATCGCTCTCCAGAGACAAACGCCATGCTGCGCGCCCGGTCGCGCGCCGTCGCCAAATATTCCCAGCACATGCTCGGCAAGGCGATGGACACCACCATGCCGGGAATGCCGATGTCGCAAATTCGCGAAATCGGCATGCGCATGCAGCGCGGCGGCGTCGGCTATTATCCGACGGCGGGCACGCCTTTCGTCCATCTCGACGTCGGCAATGTGCGGGCCTGGCCGCGCATGAACTACGACGAGCTCGTGCGGCTCTTCCCCGATGGCAAAACGGTGCATTTGCCGTCCAACGGCCAGCCGCTCGCGCGCTATGAAGAGGCGCGCGCCGAGATCGAGGCGCGCGGCGACGGCGCTTACGTCGTTGCGCCTCGCCGCACGTTCGGCGGCTTCTTCGCCATGCTGTTTGGCGGCGGCGCCGGGGGCGGCGAAGAAGACGACGCGGAGGTCACTGCGCCGGCTCCCAGCACCCGCAAGCAGTGGGCTTCGCTCGCGCCGCGGCAGGCGCGCGGGACAAGCGGCGAAATGGAAGAGCAAAGCGCGGCCGCCGCCCCGACCGACGCCTATCGCTACGGCGCGAAAGAGCTTTCGCGGGCGGAGTCCGATTTGCCGCGCGGCGAGACGACCCTATCAGCGCCGGGCGCAGAAGCGCCGGAGCAAGAGCCGCCCGCCGCGAAGCTCCCAACAGTTCGAGCGCCGCTGCCGCCGCAGCGTCCGGCCTCGCTCGTCGCCCGCGCGGATGGGCGGACGGCGCATGACAGGTCAGCCGAACTGCAAAGCGCGGTGGATTTCCAGGACGCCGACGGCGCTGAACGCCGTTCGGGCACAATGCCGGCGGCTGATGCGCCGCCACGCCGTTCAAAGCTCGCGTCTGCGCCCCTGCCCCCCACTCGGCCGGGGACCCCCCATGCGAAGGCGACGAGCGCGATCGCGCGGCTGGTCGACTCGCCCAAGAATGAGACGAGAAAGTCGAGAGCGGCGGCCCGGCAAGAGTCGCTCGCCTATGCGCCCGAGCCGCCGCAGAGCGTCGAGCCTTCGGACGCCGCCGTAGCGGCAAAAAATGCGATCGCGGCGCCCAATGAGGCAGCTGCTCGCAGCGCAACCCCACTCCTCGGCTCATCGACCGGCCTTCGGGCGGCCGCCCGCTCCCGCGGACGCAGTCACTTGAAACAGGATGTCTCAGCCGGACAAGACGTCGAGACCCACGCTCAGTGAAACTGGCGTATGGGCGCAGGTTTTTTTAGCTTTTAAAATTGCGCCGGACGAGCCACGCACTCGCGCCAGACGTAAAGATCCAGGCCTTGACGTTAAAAACTCAGGGTAAAAGAGCAACGGCGTTTACCGCCGCGGCGGCGATAAGGATTGCCGCGCGCGCTGCAAAGTAAAGCGTGCCGGCGATGGCGAGTATTTTAATAAAGCCAAAAGCGTCAGGGTCGAACATGGCTTCGCGTCCACTGGAGCAAGCCTGAACCTCTCCGGGAGAATCAGTCTTCAGACAGTCTAACCCCTAACTTGCAAAGAATGTTCCTACGGTCGCGCCCAAGCGCCAGTGGCCGGGAACCGCCGTCCCAGCTTGCGCCGCAAGCAAATTGCCGCCTGGATCGGCGGGCGCGGTCAGAGAAGCGTCAGGCGAAAGCCGGATCGAGCGCCTTGGCGGCTTCCAGCAGCGTCCGAACCGAGGCGACGGATTTTTCAAACATCGCCCGCTCGGCCGCGTCGAGCTTTATCTCCATCACCCTCTCGACGCCGTTCGCGCCGATGACCACGGGAACGCCGACATAGAGTCCGTTCACGCCATACTGGCCGGTGAGATAGGCGGCGCAGGGCATCACCCGCCGCTTGTCCTTGAGATAGCTCTCGGCCATGGCGATCGCCGCGGTCGCCGGCGCATAATATGCGGAGCCGGTCTTGAGAAGGCCGACGATCTCGCCGCCGCCCTTGCGCGTGCGCTCGACGATCGCGTCGATGCGCGCCTGCGTGGTCCAACCCATGGCCACGAGATCCGGCAAAGGCACGCCGGCCACCGTCGAATAGCGCACCGACGGCACCATGTCGTCGCCATGGCCGCCCAGAACGAAGGCGCTCACGTCTTCGACCGAGACATTGAGCTCCTCGGCCAGGAAATAGCGAAAGCGCGAAGAATCGAGCATGCCCGCCATGCCGACGATGCGCTGCGTCGGCAGGCCGGACGCCTTCTGCAGCGCCCACACCATGACGTCGAGCGGATTGGTGATGCAGATGACAAAGGCGTTCGGCGCATAGCGCTTGATGCCCGCGCCGACCTTGGCGATGACGCCGAGATTGACCGACAGAAGATCGTCGCGGCTCATGCCCGGCTGGCGCGGCACGCCGGCCGTAACGATGACGACGTCCGCCCCCTCGATCGCCGAATAGTCGGAGCCGCCGGTGAGTTTGGCGTCGAAACCCGCGACGGGAGACGATTGGGCGATGTCGAGCGCCTTGCCTTGCGGCACGCCGTCGACGATGTCGAAAAGAACGATGTCGCCGAGTTCCTTGAGGCCGGCGAGATGGGCAAGCGTTCCGCCGATATTGCCGGCGCCAATCAAAGCGATTTTTCTTCGCGACATAATCAAACTCGTTCTTTGCTTCTGGGAAACAGCTACCGCGCTTTTGCGGCGGTGGGAAGACTTCTCGGCGCTTGTCGTAAGCAGAGCCTTACAAGGAGGCGCGGAGTCTCCGCGACCCAACAGCGCGCCCAGCGGTTTCCGGGCGCGCGCGAATGTCGCAGGGATTGCGGGCTGTCGCGGCGCTCCTTACCTGCGAAGCTCGAGGGGAACGCGCGCGAGCCGATTGGCGGAAGGCCGACACATGAAAAGCGAGTTTTTGTTGAAACGCCTGTGCGCCGCCGCGATTGCGGCAGGCGCTTGTTTCGTTGGCCCGGCCGCGGCGCAGGCGGCGGACCCGGACGAGTCGGAGCTTCTGGAGCATTTCGAGAAAGTCGACGTCTGGCATGCTCCGGTCGACTATAGCGTCCGCTACAACAATCAGGACGTGATCGTCACCCGAGAGATGGTGGCGCAACCTGCCGCTGAGGGGGAGCTCTGCTATATCCGCTTCGATCTCATTAAGGGCGAGGGCGATTACGGCTACGGCTTCAAGCCGGGCGCGCCGCGTGACGCGCATTGGGGCTTCAATGTGCTGAAAAGAGGCACGGTTGTCGACCAGTTGGCCTCGCAGCTCAAGATGCACGTCATTTATTTTTACACGCAAGGGCCAAAGAACGAGGCGGCCAAGGCCGTTTGCGCGCGCAAACAGGCCGCGCCAACGCCCGCCGCGGGCAACGCCCATAAGGGCCCGTGGGCTGATCTCGTGACGAAAGCGCGTCTGATCCACGGATGGCCGGCGGCGCACGCGCCCTAATCCGGCGCAGGAAAATGCGGGCGGCCGCGCGTAACGCTGGACAGCGGCGAGCGGGTTTGATATTCGCACCGCTCGTTCGAAGCAGCGTCGCGCTCGCGGCGCTCGACGGACGGGCGCATAGCTCAGTTGGTAGAGCAGCTGACTCTTAATCAGCGGGTCCAAGGTTCGAGCCCTTGTGCGCCCACCACTTAACCACTTGCAAAGTATAGTCTGTTTGGCATGCCGTCCTGCGCCAGTTATTGGCGTTGGGCTGGAATAATCGAATGGGCAAAGCGCCCCTGGACGATACGCGCTGACGTGGCTGCGCCCAGCATCTTTGCAAAATCTCTATATTTCGCCACGACCGCCAGCTAGGTGGATTAACCACCTCCCCAGGCAACGGCCTGTAGCTGCGGCCGATGTGAGGCAAAAAGTCCGAAAACTTAGATTTGGTCCTCTCGATCGGCGGCGAAGGCTTGCTGGCGCGCTCGCGCACAGTGGCAACTCCCGCCCTATGATCGAGGCGCTGCTGAAACGCCGCTCAATATTGGTGCGTGAGCCGCGAATGATTTTGCGGGAAACCATTAGGCGGCGCCACGCCAAGGACAGAGTCGCCAAGGACACCTCTTCAGGAGCAAGCAACTGTTTGCGCGCACTTGACTGCGTCACCTTCCGATCATCAAAAATTGCTCTAAGGTTTTCAAATTCGCACAACCGGCCCGAGTCGTAGCCCGCGACCAAGAGTGTAACTCTTTCTCTAACGCGCGCGGTCGCTTAATATCTTGGTCCTAGCAGAGCGGATCCAAGATGAAGATCAATTTTCTGACCAAGAGCATCGATCAGAACGACTTCGCCTCTCGAACAGCCGTGGTGGCTATGATCGCGGCGGCGACCGTGGCCGTCGTATTTGTTGTTTGGCAGCTGACGGATCTTCTCCCGGCGGTTTTCGCGACGATTCTCATCGCGCTCGCTTGGCGTGGCGTCGCCGGGCGGATCTCCAGACTTCTTGGCCTTTCGCAGGGCGTGTCGCTCGCGTTGGTCGCGCTCGGCACGCTCGCTTCCATCGTTGTGGCGTTGATGCTGTTCGGCGGTCAACTCGTGCGTCAATATGATGAGGTCGCTCTCGACATTCCCGCTGCGATCGCCATGCTCGAGCGCTTGGTGGAAGAGCACCCGTGGGGACGTTTCGTCGAAAAATTTGTGGTGCACGTCGACTTTTCCAAAATGACGACCCCGGTCGCCCAGCAATTTGGCGCTTTCCTCGGTTCTGTCGGCAATGGCCTTGCCTATGGGATATTCACGATCATTGGCGCCGCATATCTTGCCGCCGATCCCGGGAGGTACGCGGCTGGCGTACTCGCCTTGACGCCTGCGTCGCGGCGCACCGACATGGCGCTGTTTTTGGACCGGTCAGGGGCCGTCTTGCGGCAGTGGCTTTTCATCCAACTCTATGTCGTCGCCATGAACGCGCTCTTCGCAGGGGCGGCTCTCTGGGCCTTTGGCGTCCCAGCGCCGCTGGCGCTCGCGACAATCAGCGGCGCACTAGCGTTCGTCCCCTATTTCGGCTCGATCATCGCAATGATTATCGGGGTGCTGGTCGCGTTGCCGCACGGACTGGACAACGCCGCCCTTGCGGCGCTTGCGATCGGATCCGCGAGTTTCATCGAAGGCTACCTGATCACGCCCTATCTACAGAGCCGTTCACTTATGGTGCCGCCGGTCGTGCTGCTATTCTGCATGCTTGCCTTCGCCTCGCTCTTCGGGACGATGGGCGTGGTGTTGGCGGTGCCCGCGACGGTCGTTCTGTCCGTCGCCTATGGCGTCTTCGCCGAAAATCGATAGGAGTCGCGCGCGCCGCGCTTTATTCAAAGCGGCGCGCGCGTCATTGAGCCAATAGCTATTGTTTAACCTCGGGAGCTGTCTGCGTGGGACCCGTGCGTCGCACGCGGGCGACGCGCCTATGACGGCGTGACCCTCTCGTTGAACTTCGGGGCCGTGACACACGCGGCTGGTGATGGAAGGTCGTAAATTGCCGCTCGTTTGACTCCAGCGCCTCCGCATCGGAGGACGCCAGCGTCGCCGCCGGGATCACAGCGGCTGCCGAAAACAGCGCTAAGATGAAGGAGCGGCGTGACAGTTTCCCGTCTTCTAAAATCTCGACATCCATTTTTTTATCCTCCCAAAAGCATTCTTCTGAGATTTACAATCCTGATCAGAATCACGAGACCCGTCAAGCGGACGCCACCCTGAACATGTCTTTTTGATGTGCGCTCTGCCGCGAGCGGCCGCGTAAATTTGAAAGCTCCGCTTTGCAGATCAATCGCTGAAGATGAGGGTCTGTAATCTGACGGTGCGTTGTGTCGCGTCCTTGGCCACGCCCGATGCTGTCCCACCCGGCTGCAGCTTCTCTCAGATCTCCCACTCAGAAAATCAGGTCACCGACGCTAAGGGACGACAACGTCGCCGGCTGAGAGATTGTTCAGGCAACGTCTTATGTTGGCCAACGCCGCCACCCGCCACATTTCTATTGTCTCCGGTCGCCGGAATAGCTTGTCCTCGTGCAACAGAAGATTCCTGAGAAAGGCCGCCTGCCCCGCGTTAAAAACCTCTTTGGGAATCCAACTGAATTCAAAGCGTATGTCTTGAAAATTTGCAGCGAACTGCTCCCATGGCAGGGCAAGCGGACTGAGGTCCAGATCGACGAACAGGTCCAGATCTCGCGAGAACCCCGCATAACGTTCTTTGCTGGCCTTGGCTTCAAGGTGATTGGTCGTCGCCATAATCATTTCGCGAACAGCCTCGACGTCAGCTGAATTCATGAGCGTATAGCTTTGAAACAGATCAGCGCTGTCTTGAACGTTCAAAAAATCCGCCCGTCTGGACTCGTCTGCGCCGCGCGTTCGATAGACGACGTCGTGCCAGAAAATAGCTGTCGCGATTAGCTCGGGCCGCGCTGCGAGCGCGGCAAGTTCTTCGAATGCTTGCAAGAGGTCGCTGATATGGCGCCAACTATGGTAGGCGCGCCCGAAATCGCCATAGGCGGCGTCAAGCACCTCCCAGGCCCCAACCTGATGGCTCGCTTGAAGTGGGACCCAGTAGCGACTTCTGATCTCAGGTGCGTTCATGTGATAGCTGCGGCGGTTCTGACTGGTGAAAACATGGAATGATTATTTCGTAGCCGGAGGGGGAAGGCGATAGCGTTTTTAGAGCCGCAATGGCCCTCTGTCGCCTTCCGCATTTTTTATAGCGACACGACGGCTCGCACGATCTTCAAAGAGCGCTCGACGAGATTGCGCGTCTAATCGCCACATGAACGACGCGTGCGGCGCCGCGAAGCGCACCGGCCTCAGCGCGTTACTGCGCCAATTACCTGAAAAGACATGCGTCGTTCGTCTTGCCGCTCCATTCGCGAGGGCGACGCTGAGGATCGAGAGAGTGCGTTTGCATGCAGGAAGCTTGACTTTCCCGTTGTATCGACAAGTATTGAAAATCTTAAAGGGTAAGCAGTTTGCTTAAAAAAGGGGAGTTTCCTCAATGCGCCGGAACCTGAAAACGCACTTGTTTGCGGTTACTTGTGCTTCGATTTTATTTGCGTCAAGCCCTTCGGGCGCGGCGGTTTTGTCCACGACGGCAGATCTCAACGTCGATGGCGCGTCGGCCTCTTCCTTCATACAGAAGACGACGCTCCACGCTCCTGCCGGACGTAAATGCATCAAATGGACCCGGACATGGAATCCGCGGCACGGAGTCGCGCGACGCCGATGTGTCCAATGGCGATAGAAAATACATTGGCCTGGGAGTTAGCGGCCGGCTGATTTCGATCATCGGTCGGAACCAACCAAGCCTTTCGGGCGAAACGGACAAACAAAGGGGCCCGACCGGGCCCCTTTTCAATATCAGCACAAGAACTTTTCTGATTGCCGCATGTCGCGGATCGCCTGATCCAGCGTAGCGTCGACATGGATCGCCGTAGCCTTCTCCCGTGCGGCGCGCCGACGCCTCTGGCGCACGAGCCGCCAAATAGCTTGAACCCTGTCGCCCGCAAAGCGCATCGCGTCAGACCCGCTCCAATAGCGCGTCAAGGTCGAGAGTGGAGCCGACTCCGACGTCGCGCTCATGCCGATCAAGGAAATCTTGCGCCGACCGGCGACCTTCGTCGCGCAGCATGCAAAGAAAATCCCATTCGGCGATCAGTTTCGAAGACGCGCTCAGCTCCGTCATCATCTGTGTCGAGATCCGATGCATGCGCATGCCAGCCCAGCGTGAGCCCTCGCTGTCGCCGGGATCGGCGGCGCGGCGCAGCAAGGCGATCATGCGGAGCTCCTTGAGCAAGACCGCGTTGAACGACACCTCGTTGAGGCGATTCAGTATCTCCGTCGCCGACCGCGGCGTGCCCTTGCGTTCGATAGGATTGATCTGGACAAGGATTGTGTCCCTCGATTCGCATTCGCGAACCAACGGCGTGATCGTTGGATTGCCCGAATAGCCGCCGTCCCAATAGGCCTCGCCGTCAATCTCGACGGCCTGAAACATAGTTGGCAGGCACGCCGAAGCCAGAAGCGCGTCCGGCGTTACATCCGCGTTTCTAAAGACGCGGCCGCGGCCGCTCGAGACGCTTGTCGCGGTGACGAAAAGCTTTATCCGCGCACGCGAAAGCCGCTCGAAATCGACGGTTTCGGCGAGAATCTCCCGCAGCGGATTGACGCCCTTCGGATTGAGGTCATAGGGCGAAAATAGGCGCGACATGATGTCGGTCGCGACGAAGAAGGGGGAAGCATCCAGCGTCCAGCGCCCCATCAGGACGTCGACAAGATTGCGCTGCAAGGGACTGAGCCGCGCCGCCTGCGAAACACGCCGCCAGAAAAGTTCGAGCGCTGCGCGCGCGCCGTCCGCCCCGCCATCAACATGGCCGCTGATGAGCGCCGCCGCATTCATAGCTCCAGCGGACGTGCCTGAAATGCCTTCGATCTGGAGCCAGGGCTCCTCCAGCAGACGGTCGAGAACGCCCCACGTATAGGCGCCATGCGCGCCGCCGCCCTGCAAGGCGAGATCCACGAGAATTACGTCGCGCGTCATATCCGCTGGCCTCCACCTCTGCGTCAGTCAGACCGAGCAGGTCTGGATCCAACCAACGGCCCTGCGCTTCATTCGTGTCCAAATCGTCCGATCGATTTATCCGCTGGGTTTGGGTCCGAAATAAATTATAGTCTGTGTGCGAAGCCTCGATTGGGCAAGCAGCTTTTGCGTGGAGTCGATTGTATAAGTCTGCGCGATCGTGAAAACTGCGCTTGCCGCTGTTTGCGAGAGCAACCGCATGTCGGGCGCGGCGCATTAACGTCGCTTCTCATCTAGTCGCTCTAGATGCTCGGCTCACCTGCAGGGGCGGCGTTTTGATGCGGAAGTCAGTTAACAGATTTACAGTGTGCCGGTCGAAGCATAACGGGGATGCATGATGCTGGGCATGGCGCTGAAAATGGCCAAATGGTTTTTGGCGTTGCTGAGCCTTTTCGTCGTTACGTTTTTCGCGGTGCGAATATACAACTCTCAGCGCGGACTGCCGCTTGATGTCTGGCACACTTACGTGCCGCAAGAGTTGAGCAAGACAGAAATCGACGCCGCCGATTGGGAGGCCTATCTCGAGGCGGAGGCGAAAATATTCGCTTCCCTGCGCACCAACGTCAGCCAGCAGTTGACGCCAGAAGAACAGGTTCCCTTCAATCGCTATTTCGACGGCAGTCCGGTCTACCCGGGACATTTTGCGCGGGATTGGAACCGGTCTTATCTGCTCGAACCCGCAGGACCGCCGATCGGCGCCGTCGTTCTCCTGCATGGATTGACCGACTCGCCATATAGTTTGCGCCATATTGCATCCCGCTACCGTGATCGCGGCTTCGCGGTGGTCGCGATCAGGCTGCCCGCGCATGGCACAGTGCCCGCGGCTTTGACCAAAGTGGAGTGGGAGACATGGCTGGCCGCGACGCGTCTTGCCGTGAGAGAGGCGCGGCGGCGCGCGCCTGAGCCGGCGCCTCTGCATGTCGTCGGGTTCTCGAACGGCGGATCGCTCGCGGTGAAATATACGCTCGACGCCATTGAGGATAAGCGTCTTCCTCGGGTCGACCGTCTGATCCTGATTTCGCCGATGGTCGGAATTACGAGGTTCGCGCGTTTTGCCGGCCTGGCTGGACTGCCGGCGATGTTGCCCGCCTTCGCCAAGGCGGCTTGGCTCAGCGTGCTGCCTGAGTTCAATCCATTCAAATATAATTCCTTTCCCGTGAATGGCGCGCGCCAATCCTATCGCCTGACGGATGCGCTCGGCACGCAGATGTCGCTGGCGCGTCGAGAGGGTCGATTGACCGCGCTGCCGCCCGTCCTGACGTTCCAATCCGTCATGGATTTCACTGTCAGCACCCAGGCCGTGCTTTCCGGGCTTTACGATCATCTGCCGGCGAACGGAAGCGAACTCGTCCTCTTCGACCTCAATCGCAACGTCAAATTCGGTCCGCTGCTGCGCGCCTCCGCGGAGTCCGCGCTCTCCCGCATCGTGCCGCCTCGCGTCAGGGATTACCGTCTGACGGTCGTGACGAACGCCGGCGAGGGCACTGAGGACGCGGTCGAACGCGTCGTTGAGGCCGGCGCAACGGCCGAGCGGATCCAAGCGCTGGGGCTACAGTATCCGAAAGGCGTGTATTCGCTCTCGCATGTCGCATTGCCCTTCCCGCTCAGCGACTCTCTTTATGGCCTGACGCCGGATGAAACCGAGAATTTTGGCGTTCACCTGGGTTCGCTGGCGCCGCGCGGCGAGCGCGGGACGCTGATCGTCAGTATGGACGCGCTGCTGCGCATGTCGTCGAACCCATTCTTTTCCTATATGGCGCAGCGCATCGAGGAGCATCTTCCGGCCCGGCCAGACGGCGATGCAACCGACCAAGGCGGAGCGCGCATCCAATCGCCGCCTCAGGCCGCACCGCCGCCGCGTCGCCTCCCCAGCGCAGCGCCCGACACGCCTGCGGCGGCCAGCAGCGACCGGCCCGCAAAAAAGCGCTCGCATCGTTGAAGCAGCAGGGTCCGTTCGACCTCGTCAAGAAGCGACGAGCCAAAACCCGGCCGCGAACCTCGTCAACGTAATCCTAGGACCGCCTCACGCGCCTCAGGAAAAGACGCCCCAGCAGTCCGATGAGATAGCCGCCGATCGTGATCGCCAAATAGACGACGATCACGAAGGCCCAGCGGTCGTTTGAAGAGGCCACTCTGCGGAATACATCCGTCAGGTAGTTTAGATCGATGAACCCGTTTGCGAACAGCCCGCAAGCCACGGCGAGCATGGGCGCGATCCACCACGGAGCCCTGAAATAGCCCAGCAATATGGCGAGCAAAAATACGATCAAACCGAAGATATGCAAAAACTCTAAGAAAATCGCTTGGGAAAGCAATCCCATGAATCGGATCAGCCAAAGCATCTGACGCCTCTTAGCGCGACCTCAGTTCATCTTATCCGAATTCGCCCGCGGCAGCTATCTCGTTCCAGGCGCGCGCACAGCGCGCTGTCAACGCGGCGGGCGAGAGACTTTTCAAGCAGCCCCCGCGCGGCTCACGCCGTTTGCCCGGTCGAAGCCCCGCGCCGCCCTCCCGACAAAATCTCCGCCACCCATCGGGTCGAGGGGAATTGTTCGCAGATCGTCAGAGCTGCGATCGAAAGCGGGACGCCGAGAAACGCTCCAAGCGCGCCCCACAGGAAAGTCCACAGAACAATCGAAAAAAGCACAATCGGAGGGGAGATCGAGAGAGCCGATCCCGAAAACACCGGCTCCAGATAGCTCCCAATGATGAACTGGATGACCGACACGCCCAAAAAAACGAGCAAGGGCGCTTCAAAGGTTCCGAACTGAACGAAGGCGAAAAGCGGCAGAAGCGCCGTGACGATGAAGGAGCCGATGTAGGGCAGGTAGTTTAGCGCAAAGGCCAGCACGCCCCATGCGCCGGCCATTTCCAGATTCATGAATTGAGCAAATCCCCATACCGCGAGACCTGTCGCGATGCTGGCGATCGTCCGAACGAACATATAGGTGCGAAATTTTTCGCCGATCTTCCTGCCGCTTTCAAGCAGGCGCCGGCTTGTCTCCTGATTTTCCAGCGCTGCAATCCGGGACTGAAAGGCATCGGTTTCCGCTAGTCCCAAAATCACATAGACGAGCACGATGACCGCGAAGGCGAGAACTGTGTTCACTCTCACGGCAAGCATGTGAAGAAGTCTGATAAGCGACGCGGTGTTGAAATGTTCCGCAAAGAGCGTGAAGACGAAAATGTCATGCTCTTCGAGCCACGATGTCGATGTCATCGCCGTTTCCTGAATGCGGTCGAGATTCTGTCTGACCCATTCCAGCACCTCATGGCCGCCCCAAGCGATCAGAGAAAAGAGCGCCAGGATCACGGCGGCGGTCATCGCGACCGTCACGCTCAAAGCGATGGCCTTCCCCAATTTTGGCTGCAGCGCCTTCTGCAGGGGCCAGGCGATCGCGATAATGAAGAGGGCAAAGGCCACGGGCTCGATGACCGCCTGCCCGAGCTTGCAGGCGGCGAGGACGATAAAGAGGATCACGGCGACGGAAGTCACGTTCGTGATGCGACTTTTTTCCATAGTGATCCTCTTGCCATCGGACGCGTGGTCGGTCGTCAAAGATAAGACGGCGAGCATTTGGGTGTGGCTGCTCTGACGGTCAAGTTTATGAGCCGGTCAGTTGGCGTTGCAAGCGGCCAATTGGAATGGCGCGCGACTGATCGCTGCGCGCGGCCATTCGCGGCCGCGCTCGCATATGACTGTTTTGGCGATGACCCGAGCCGGCGCGGGCTCGTCAACCCCGCCTATCCAGACGCTAGCGCTCTGCTCGGAAAGAACGAGCAGCCCGGAAAAGTAACCTCTCTCGCTATCTTCCTCGCCGTGAATTGGGCTCTACAATTTCAAGGGGCTTAGGGAGGGCGACGCCAAAACGGCAATTTTGGAGATTTGCCATGAGGACGACCTTTCCCCGAACATGTGCGCTCGCGCTTATTTTTTCTGTGACTGTCTCGGCTGCGATTGCGGCGCCGGTTGGCGCCGTTGTCTCGGCGTGCGATCGGATGCACGATGCAGGGCAAACCTGCAATTACGGCATCAAAGGCAATTCTCTGGTCGGATGCACAAACGACGTCGTCTTCGAATGTCCCGCCGACGGAAGCCGCCAATGCACCGGCTCGAAAAACACGAGCGGGAAATGCAACGAAGACGGCACCGCCGCGCGGGTCTCTACGCTGAAGGGCAATGATCTCTTGGACTCGCTTCATGCGAAAGATCTTCACCAAGCCAAGTAGGGATTCTGTCGACCAAGGAGTCCCTCAATAAGGGACTCCCTCAATAAGAGAAAAACGCTCCGCGCGTGCATCCGGGCTCGGGGCGTTCTCTCCTAGCCTGAGACTCAAAATTGATAGGGCTCGAGCTCGACCCGAGCGATGCAGCGCAAGCGCAGCGGATGGCGCTCGCCGTAGATCTGCGCCGAAATTTTTAAATCGCGTCAGGCGCGCCTTGCGGCAAATGGCCAAGGAACTTCGGCACTTGCGTCGGTTGCGTGTCGAGGATCGGTCCAGAATTGCGCGGACCAATTTGCGCGTGCGATAACGGCGGCGATCGACGCCCACCAGCTCGGATTGAAAGAAGCTCATGGATCATTCGCGCAATCCCGGATCTCCGCTCCCTCTGAGGCTGGCCAGAGTCTTACTCGGGCTGCTGAACGTCGCCCTGCTCATCGCGCTTGCGCTCGTCCTGCTGCCGCTCGTCACGCCTTATTTCAAGCATGCGGGTTCATACCGCTGGATCGAATATGTCGAAGTCTTCGACGCGCGGATGATCCGGCGGGTCAAGTCGGTAATCCCCACGAACTTCAAGGGCTATGAGCTGGCGCGTTGGTTTATCGTTGGCGGACTTCTCTTCGGGCGCATGTGGGTCGACAGCTTGCGGCGCAAGATTACGACCACGATCTACCGTGCGACGGTGCAGCGTGACTTCGAGGCGCTGCAGTCCGCCGCGCCGGCCGACGCGCGGGTGCTCGCGCCGGTCAAGGAAAAAATGAAGACGATGGACGCGCGCAACCCAAAGAGCCGCGCGGAGTTGCTCAAGGTCATGGGCGACGCCAAACGTCAGTTGGAGTCGATGGGCCGCGACCTCGCCTTTCTTTCCATTGACGTCGTCGACTCGACCAAGATGAAGCTCGGCGAGGACAAGACATTTATCGAGCACGATTTTCGTGAATACAAGGACCTCGTCGACAGCAAGCTCCGCAGCAACGGCTCGCTGAAGGCGGCGTGGACGCCCGACGGCGTCATGGCCTGCTTTCCCTCGATCGACGCAGCGCTGAAAGCCGCCAAGGAAGTGATCAGCGGTCTCGACGCGTTCAACGCCAATGTGAAGATGATCAAGTCGAATTTCACCGTTCGGTGCGGCATCAACGCCGGGCACGTTTATTACGACGAGCACACGCCGATGGAGGAAATGAGCGACCGCGTCATCGATATCGCCGGCCATATGCAGAAATATGCGCAGCCCGGGACGATCGCCTGCGCGAAGCAGATCATCGAGCCGGTGCAGCAGCGCGGAGGCTTCAACGACGCCGGCAAGGTGGTGGACGGTTACGAGGTCTACCAATGGACCCCGGCGAGCCGTCTGCAGGACGAGCGCGCGGTTTCCTGACGCAGCCTCAAAATTTGCGATGGGTTTGGCGCGCTCAACGATCGCTTGATGCGACATACGCGAAACCGAGCCGCTTCCGTCAGCCTCATGCGCGAAATCGCCTGTGGCCCGTCGCTCGCCCTTATTAAGCCTAGCCGTAGAATCTTAAGCTTAGCCGTCGAATCCTCATCGCCGATTCGCAAAGTTGAGTAAGTTGCGGTCTCGGAGCGTTGCGTGTGCGAGTGGGGGCCATCCGTGGCTTGGCTTAAATGAAATGGGCTTTTTTGCTGAGATCGATCGCCCTGGCGTCGATCTCATTGGCCGACGCCGCCGCCGAGGATGCGTCGACGCGCTCGGAGGCGACCAGGAACGCTCCCATCTCCACGCTGTCGGCGAAGCCGACGATGATCAATCCAGGTCAGGCGGCGACTCTGGCGTTTTCCGCAACGAACGCTGACGTCTGCACGGGTTCGAGCCGCCCGCGCGATCCGAATTTTGTCGTCCACGACATGTCGGGCAATGTTGTCGTGCGGCCCGCCCGCACGACGACCTATACGATAAAGTGCAAGAAAGGCACGGCGTCCACCTCACATCGCGCTGTCGTGACGGTAACGCCGGAACGCATCATCCTTTCGGAGATTTTCGACCGCGCGGTTCCTCACGCGCCTGAAACCCGGACTCAAGATGGCGAGCTTCTCGCTCACAATTGGAAGTCCGTTTATCACGGCTATGGTTCGAACTCGGTCGCTCGCCTGTTCGATGGCCAGGCGCTGGCGATACGCCCGAAGGAGTCAAATGCCGCGAATGAGACGCATGCGGGGTTGATCAGCGGACCACATCCGTCCTGGCCCGTCGACGTCAAGGGCAATTTGACGATCGAGGCTTCTTTGCACACAGAGCAGCAGTTGCGTCGCCAGAATGCGCCAAATCCGTGGGAAGTGGGCTGGCTGTTGTGGGACTACGCCGACAAAACCCATTTCTATTACTTCATCCCGAAGCCGAACGGCTGGGAGCTGGGCAAAGCGGACCCCGCTTATCCCGGCGATCAGCGCTTCTTGGCGTCGGGAACCCGACCGATCTATCCGATCGGAAATCGATATGTCGTCAAGATTGTTCAGGCCGTCACCCCGACGTCGACAACGATTTCGGCATTCGTCGACGGCGTTCTCTTGACCACCTTCACTGACCGGGAAAGGCCCTATTCGAATGGGCTCGTCGGATTCTATTCCGAGGATGCGGCAGCGTATTTCCATTCGGTCGTGGTGACGATTCCTCGCGCCGTAGCGACCTTGAAATAGGGACGTGGCCGCAAAGTCGAGTTCTGGGCGAGGGCCACGTCGCGCTATGCCGGCGTCAGAGGCGACCTCCGGACCTGCATGGGGTCAAAAGGAAATTCCGATTGTCGCGTTAAGGCCGCCTTGACGGCGACTCTCCCCGAAGGGAAACAGATAGCCAATTTGTGCAGTCAAGATGCCGTCAAAGGCGCGATAGAAGTCTCCGCCCAGCCATGTGCGCGCGACCAGCGCCGGACCTGCCCCAAAGGCGAATCGGCGGGTGTCCGCGCTATCATATGTCGCCATGCCCATTGCGGCCGCCCCGAGCACGACGCGCGAGTCAGCGTCCCAGTAGGAATAGCCAAGCAAACCCACCGCGTTCTGCAGATACCGGCGCTCGCCAGCCCTGTAGGTGCCGTAGGTCGCAAAGCTCGTCAGCGGCTGCCATGTCGTCTCATGGGGATAGCTCAGATCCGTCGGCTCGATCGCGCCGGCCGCTCCCGCGCTTGGGGCGCTCGAATAGGCGAATCCGCCGTAGCCATAGCCCCATGACAAGGCGAGCTGATTGAACGGCGCGTTTCGCGTGAAATAGTGCTGCCACTCAGCGCTCACAGAGAAATTTATGCCGTCGAACGGACGCAAGCGCAATCCGAGCCGCGAATAGCTCTCGGTGAAGCGCGTCTGGTCCTGGGACCAGAAGCCGCCGATCAAACCCTCGAGGCCGAATATGTACGGCAGGTGGCGACCATCGAACCGGATGACCGTTTCGAAGCTCGGCTGAAGCTGATGCCCGCCCCAGCGTCTTGGACGATCGGCGATGCTGTTGAACACCACATTGGAGCGAATGCTCGCATCCGCCTCGACAACCTGCGTTCTGATCACCTCTCGATCGCGGGGCGGCCGGGCGCTGAGTGAGGGATCGCTCGACCAGCGGTCGAGCGCTTCCCGAAAGAACTGCGACTCTCTTGAGCGATCGACATAGACGCTCGCATAGCCCGCGTTCAGCAACACTTCGCCGCTGCGCTCGACCGCGAGGCTATTCTCAAAGGCATCGACGGCGGCGGCATATTCCTTTTGACGCGCATAAAACTGGCCAAGCGTCGACCATCCGGCGGCGTAGCCAGGATGCGTATGCGCGAAGTTGAGGAGCTCGTCGCGCGCGCGCGTCAGATCTCCCTGTGTTTCATACGCCGACGACCTGGCGATAGCGATTTCAAGTTCGACCGCCACCCTTTGCGCTGGAGGCAAACCTCCCCGATCAAGCGCTTTCACAAAGTCCGCGAGCGCGCCGGGGCCGTCTCCGAGCGTCTTCCGAAGATAGGCCCTTTGCGCATAGGCTTGGCCCGTGGCCTTGCCTCGTGCGATGAGCGCGTTTGACGCCCGTAGCGCCTCGTCCGTGTGGCCAAGCCCTGCAAGCGCGGCGATCGTCACGCGAAAAACCGTCTCGTCGGCTCGGGGGAAAGCCTCGGCCGCCCGGCCATAACGCAACGCGCTCACCCAATCGCGAGCGGCCAGAGCCTTGAAGGCCTTTTCGGCGACGAGCGTGTAGCGCGCCTCATCGAGCGCCCGGGCGACATTGAGCTTCTGATCGGCCGGAAGTTCGTATTTCAAGGCCTGCTCGAAGTCTGCGGCGGCGCCGCTCACATCCCCGGCCTGACGACGCATGAACCCGCGCTGCGCGAGAACCCCCGGGCTGTCCGGCACGGACGCAAGGTAGCGGTTCGCTTCCGCAAGCGCCTCGGCTTTGCGCCCTTGGCGAAGAAGCGCCGTCAAGAGGAGGAGAACAGGCTCCTCCGCTTTGGGATCGAGATCATGCGCTTCTCTTGCCGCGCGCACCGCCTCGTCCGTCCGCCCCACTTTTAGCGCGTCATAGCCGCTGTTGAGCGCTTGCTGCAGGGGCGTCGCCTGCGCGCCGACCACCGAACCGCCCGATTCGTTGGCGCGTTCCGCTTCCGCAAGCGCAAGTTTTAGCCTCTTGGCTTGCGCGGGCTCGAGAGCCGGCTGAGCGAGCGCAGCACGGAAGTCCGCGATGGCGCCCGGCAGGTCGCCCGTCGCGCGCCGGCTGTATCCGCGCTGCGCGAGCAATGTCGAACTCGGCGTATTGTCCTTGATGAACGCATCCGCTTCTTCGACCGCTACTTTAGCCTGCCGCGATTTGGTCAACGCCGTCATGAGCGCAAATAGCGGCGCTTCGGCGGTCGGATATTTGGCGCGAAGGACGCGCGCCGCCTTCACCGCACGCGCGTAGTCGCGTTTCGCGATCGCCGCGTAAACCTGCGCGAGTTCGGCTTGCACGATGCTATCCTGCTCAGCCTTCGTGGCTTCTGCAAGCGCGTTGCGTAATGGTAATGTTTCGCTTGGCTCAATGTCGGGCGCGGCGAGCGCGGCTTCGAAATCCGACGCTGCGCCTTTCAAGTCTTTCATGGCGCGACGCAAATATCCGCGCTGCGCGAGAAGACGCCCGCTCGGCTTGTTTTGCGAGATATAGCGATTCAGCTCGTCGAGAGCCGCCTGCGCCCTGCCCTGTCGGCTATAGGCGTCGGCGATAAGCCGGACAGGAGCTTCCGCTTTTTCATCCAGTTTGTGCGCCGCTCGCGCATTTTCTATGGCTTCATTCAGCCGAGACCCGTTGAAGTCCTTATATGCGGCGCTCATTGCAAGATCGAAGAGCGCGACATTGACTGCGTCGTCCTGCTCTTGGGTCAGCGCGCCGCTGTCTCGTGCGCTGCGCAGATCCGCCTCGGCGCCGGCGACGTCCATGAGTCGTTTGCGCAGATGACCGCGCTGGGCGATCAGCGCCATCGAATGCTTATGGCTGGCGACAAAGTCGTTGATGACGTCGACCGCCTCGCCGCTTCGTCCCGATTTGTTTAGAATGTCGGCCAGCAGGCGGACGGGCATCTCGTAATCGGGCGCAAGGCTTCGTGCCCGCTGCGCGTATTTGAGTGCGCCATCGTAATCGCCCTTTGCCAGACGCGCGAACGCCAGGGCAAGCTCTTGGTAGCCGGGCTGGCCCGGCTGCGGCGCCTCGCGAACGCCGTCGTTGTCTCCAGCACGAGCAACGATCGGCGTTATGGACGCGAGCGCCAGCGCCAAAACGAGGATTGTTGCGCAAGGCCTGCGAAAAACGCGCCCCACGATTGGGCTCCATGTGCTTTGCAGAAACGGAATTCCGACATCACATTCTTCAAACGCGTCACGCGAATCAGGCACTAAACATATTGTTTTTATTAACCTAAATTGGTAGCAAAGCAAAATCTTGGCGAAACGTGTCTCAGAATGCGACGGCGCGATCTCGTTTTGGGTCGCCCCCGGCGTTCATCTGCTTCCTAAGATAAAAGGCCGCCGTATGCTGGTCACGGTGAAACCAAGCGAAAATCTATACTTATGCGCTTGCGGCTTCCGTGGCGCTCAGTTGGATGAGCCTGGCAAGCTAAATGCAGGAAGAAAGACAATGCAACTTATGGTACTCATCCTCGTATTGTTTACATTTATTTCCATCGCCGGCTTTATTGGGGCGCTCTTTTTCGGCACACCGGGAGCCGTAGCACTGACGGTGCTAGGTTTGTCCGTCTCCTTTATCGGGATTGCCTTCTTTATAGGACGCTAAACATGTCCAATTGTTTAGCTGAAGATGTCGAATTGTTCATTCGACAGATCCATTCTCTTCAAGTATACAGCTCGCTACACTGAATAGCGAGCAGGGCTAAGATGAACGGATTGACGAGCATCAAGAAAATCAACCTTCGCCCAAGTAAATCAAAACTTTGCTGTTTATGCATCGTGGGGACGCGGCCCGAAGCTATTAAGATGGGGCCTGTCATCGCCGAACTCGAGCGTTCGGACTGGGCCTATCCCTATGTGGTGACGACCGGCCAACACGCTGATGTCGTCGAAGGAGCTCTAAAGGATTTTGGCGTGGCTCCTTCGCGCCGGCTGAACCTCGAACGTCGAAACGGCTCGCTTAACGAGCTGTTTGGCAAGGTAATGGCCGAGATAGATCGCGTGATCGACGAAGTTCGACCTGACTGCGTCATCGCGCAGGGCGACACGACGTCGGTTGCGGTCGTGTCCCTCGCCGCTTTTCACAAGAACGTGCCCTTCATGCATATTGAGGCGGGGCTCCGAACGGGAAAACTCAACGATCCCTATCCGGAAGAACTCAACAGACGAATCGCCGGACTGACTGCGGCGATGCATTTCGCGCCGACCGCGACGTCGCTCGACAATCTCCTGCGTGAAGGCGTCGCTCCTGGCGACTGTCTCGTCACGGGCAATACGGGCATTGACGCCTTGCTGCAGACCGCGGCGCACCAATTGCCTGCCCCGAAAGACTTTCCGAATTTGCCGAGAGTCATTCTCGCAACGGCGCACAGGCGGGAGAGCTTCGGGGCGCCTATTGAAGACGCGCTACGGGGCATAAGGGCGGCGGTCGACCAGCATGACGACCTCGGGGCGTTTTTCGTCACGCATCCCAATCCGCGCGCGCATGAGCCGGCGCGCCGGATTCTCGGCGACCATCCGCGCATCGTGGTTACGGATGCGATCGACTACGCCGACATGGTCGCGGCGCTGAAGAGATGCTGGGTTGTCGTCACGGACAGCGGCGGCCTCCAGGAGGAAGCGCCCGCGCTGGGAAAACCCGTCCTCGTGCTGAGGAACACCACCGAACGGCCTGAGGCGGTTCGCGCCGGAGCGGTTCGCGTGGTCGGCACAAACCCCGCCGCGGTGTCGAGCGCGATCTCTCAGCTGTGCGACGATCCGGATCTATACGCACGCATGTCTGTTCCGGTTTTCCCTTATGGCGATGGCCAGGCGGCAAAGCGGATCGTCGCCGCGATGCGTGCGCGACTTGTGCGCTCAGTTCCAGCATTGTCGGCGGCCTAGGCCGCTTCAGCGCTTCGCCATGCCGCCCACAACGCGGCATGGCGCACAAACAAGAAGGTCCGACGCGCGCTCGATCTGCCGAACACGCGAGGCTGACGAGCTGAGGGACGACGGATGTTTGACCTGACGGACGCCACGGTCGCTTATGTCGACGCGCTGGTGGGACTGTTCTTTGTTTTTGGCGTCGCGATTATTCTTTATAGCCTCGACGATGTGTTCGTGGACATTATCTACTGGGTTATGAGATTTTCAGGAACGATTCGCGCCGAACGATCTCAGCTTTCTGAACAGGCGCTGCTTGAACAGCCGCAACGCCCCCTCGCGGTCATGGTGCCGGCCTGGCGCGAAGAGGCTGTCATTTACGAAATGTTGAAGACCAACGCCGTCCATTCCGCGACGACGGTTTTCTTTGTCGGCGCCTATCCGAATGATGCGGCGACTCAGCGGGAAGTGCTCAGGGCGGCGGCGGAACGCCCAGAGAATATTCGTCTCGTGATTGGTCCGCATAACGGGCCGACGACGAAAGCCGATTGCCTCAATGCGATCATCGCGGAAATCGGCGAATATGAGAAAACCGCAAACATAAAGTTTGAAGGCTTTGTGCTCCACGACAGTGAGGATGTCATCCATCCGCTGGAATTTCCGTTGTTCAGCGCGCTGATCGCCACCTTCGATTTCATTCAGATCCCCGTATACTCCTTTCGGCGCACGCTCCTTCAAATGACGGCGGGCACCTATATGGATGAGTTCGCGGAGTTTCATAATAAGGATCTGTTTGTCCGGCAGCGTCTTACAGGCATAGTTCCGTGCGCCGGCGTGGCGGCCTGCTTTAGCCGGAGAGCGATCGAAGCTCTGAAGTCCTGGCGTCGGGGCGAGGTGTTCGACCCCATCGCTTTGACGGAGGACTACGACGTCGCCTTCGCCATGAAGTCGCTTGGCCTGAAAGCCGCGTTCGCTCTCAATGAGGCCCCCTATACGCTCGATATTCCGCGGGGCGCCGATCAGGTGCAACGGATCGCGGAGCCGCTTGCGATCGCGACGAGAGAAAATTTTCCGAGCGACTACCGAGCCGCCTACCGCCAGCGCGCACGCTGGCTTCTGGGAATCGGGTTCCAGGGAGCCTCAAAGCTCGGCTGGGGAAATACGCTGACCGAGAAAATCTTTTTTCTACGCGATCGCAAGGGCATCCTGTCCGGCATCATCGCGGTCGTGGCTTATTTCCTGGCTTTCAACGCTGTCGCGATCCTTGTCCTTGGAACTTTGAGCGAAGAATGGCGTATCGCCGGCTATGCAATGCTCGACCCTACACTGCGGGTCGTGTTCTTCGTGAATATCCTGTTGCTCATCAACCGGCTCGTTCAGCGGATGATCTTTACGAGATCGATCTACGGGTTCGGCCAAGGGTTGATGGCGGCGCCGAGGGTCGTTTTCTCGAACCTCATTAATTTCTCCGCGGGGTTGCGCGCGCTCTATATTTTCGTTTGGCGCCATAAAGCGCGTGGGGAACCGCTGAGTTGGGACAAGACGAGCCACACCATTCCCAATCATAATGTTGAAGCGGCTCAGACTTGAATTGAAGAGCGCACGGTTTCGGGGCCGAGATAAGCCAGTCCCCCTTTTTTCAAGCATAACGATTACGCCTAATACGGAAGGACGGCGCGCGGGCCGGGTTGAGCATTTTGACAAGGACTGTTCTTATGTAAATTAATGGCGTCGCCTGTTTGGCGAGGTCCTGGAAAATGACAGTAACGGTTACGCTTCCGAAAAGGGCCGTGTCATGGGCCATCTTCGGATGTCTGATTGCGGCGATCGGCGGCGCCGCTATTTCGCTTCAAAGACAGGTCGCGGCGCAAACATGGGTCGAGCACACGCTCTATGTGCGCACGGCGCTTCTGCAAACCCTCTCCACCCTTCAGGATGCGGAAACCGGCCAGCGGGGGTTCTTGCTGACGGGCGACGAAATTTTTTTGGAGCCCTTCCGTAACGCCGATCGAACCATCGGCGAGCGTTTGGGCGCCTTGGAGCGGACTATCCTCGACAACGAAGTGCAAATGCAACGATTGAAACGTCTGCGTTCCGTCGTCGCAGACCGACTGGCTGCATTGCAAAAACGCATCCAAGAACGCGGCGCCATGCCGGACGCGACATTGGCCGATCGTCTTAAAGTCGGAAAACGTCTCATGGATGAGGCGCGCGGCATCATCGCCGAAATGCTCGCCGATGAAGAACGCCTTTTGACGACGAGAAACGCCGAAATGCGTTGGACGGTGACGTCGACGCAAATTGGCGTTGCAGGCGCTCTCCTGTCAGCGGCTCTCCTGGGTTGGGCGACCCTCAAAGACCGACAGAGGCAGGTCGCCGAACTTCAGACGGCCAATGTCGCGCTTCGAATTGCGCTCAAGCAGGCCGCCGAGCAAAGCGAGCGGCGGGAGCGCGTGGAAAGCCAACTCAGGCAAGCGCAGAAAATGCAGGCGGTCGGGCAGCTTACGGGCGGCTTGGCGCATGACTTCAATAATATGCTTGCGGTCATCGTCGGTTGCCTCAACCTCCTGAAGCGCAAGATGGCGCGCGGCGAGATCGACAAGGATAGCTTGATCGACAAGGCCATGGAATGCGTCGATCGCGCAGCAGCTTTGACTCATCGCCTCCTCGCCTTTTCGCGTCAGCAGCCGCTCACGCCCCAAACCGTGGACGCCAATAAGTTGGTGGGCGGCATGGCGGAGATGATCCGGCGCACCCTTGGCGAATCCATCAGTGTCGAGACGGTTCTCGCGAGCGGGGTCTGGCGGATCCACGTCGACCCCAACCAACTCGAGAGCGCGATATTGAATCTGGCGGTCAACGCCCGCGATGCGATGAACGACGAAGGCAAGGTGACGATCGAGACCTCGAACGCTTACATCGACGACAATTACGCGCGGGAACACGCCGAAGTGAAGGAGGGTCAATACGTATTAGTCGCCGTCAGCGATTCCGGAACCGGCATGCCGCCGGAGATCATCGCCCAAGCCTTTGAGCCGTTCTTCACCACCAAAGGCCCTGGCAAGGGAACGGGGCTCGGCCTCAGTCAAGTGTTCGGTTTCGTCAAGCAATCGGGCGGACACATCAAAATCTATTCGGAGATTGGCCAGGGCACGACGGTCAAGATCTATCTGCCACGCTTCGTTGGCGAGGGAGAAGTCGCCGGTCCAAGGCGTGAGCCGAGCGCCGCCGGGATGGCTTTCCGAGGTTCACCCGAGACGCTCATCCTCGTCGTCGAAGACGAGGATCGGATGCGGAGCATCGCGGTCGCAATGTTCCAAGATTTGGGGTACAGCGTGCTCGCCGCGGGGAGCGCCGTCGAGGCGCTTGCGCTTATAAACGCCAATCCTGATATCGATCTGCTGTTCACCGACATTGTCATGCCGGACATGAACGGTCGCGCGCTCGCGGAAGAGGCGCTGCGCCGTCGCCCCGATCTGAAGGTGGTGTTTACAACGGGCTTCTCGCGGAACGCTGTGATCCATAATGGCGTGCTCGACCGCGGCGTAAATTTCCTGCCAAAGCCATTCTCGATCGAGCAGTTGGCGCAGAAGGTCGGCGCGGTTCTTGGAGTTATGGAGACGACCTGAAGGCGCCCTCGACGCCAGTCATTGGACGATTCCTGACCGCCCGATCTGTCAGTCGCGCTGGCGACGCGCGGTCAATCGGCGAGCGGCGTTGAATCGCTTTGAACGCCGCGTCCGATCGCGACTTGGCCGACCGACCCTTCAACGTGAAACGCGAGGCCCGTCATCTTCGCAAAGAGGTCGATATCTCCGACGCCGACCGCGCAGGCGCCGATCTCCATCTCCGTGGCCATCAGATAGAGCGTCTGCATCAGCACGCCGACGTGTTTCAGAACGAGCGCATAGGCGAAGCCGCTGTACTTCCAGGACACGCGGCTAAAACGCGCCGACATTGTAATCAGGATTTGCGGGCCTGCCGGCGCGCCCATGGCGAATTGCGCGTCCTCCAGCATGGCCGTGAGCCAATGCGCGTTCGTCTCGATCAAAACAAGAGCGTGCTGGTTGGCGTCGTAATGATAGAAGCCGCGCGCCAGACCCTCACATCTGTCGACGGCGAGATAGAGCTCCAATTCGTAGCTCGCGCCGCCCGACGGATAGGGGCGAGGGGCGACCTCGGACTCATCTTCGTCTTCGTCAGTCTTTCGCTCTCGCGATATGATTCGTGCGGCGCCGTCGAGGAGCCGCGCCACCTCCGTCAGCGTGATCGGGCGCTGCTCATCGAAGACGCGAATCGAGCGTCTGCGCCGCAACAGTGTCGCAAAGGCCGAAGGCGGCGTGGTCTCAAGCGTCTTCAGGTCGATCGCCGGCCCAGGCCAGCTCGGCCGTACCGCGGGCGGCAGCGTTGCGAGATGCGCGTGGGCATAGATCCCGCCAGAAGGATTGGCGTGACGCCCGTTCGTGCTGCGGCTGTGGAACAGCAGATCGTGGAAATCCCATAAGATGAGATCGTCGCCTTCGGCCGCACGAAGCGCTTTGTCGGCGCCCGGACCGGGCGTGAACAGAATCTGGCTATCGAGGAGCAGCGCCAGCAGCTCGGTTCCCGCAAAGTCGGCCAAGGCGCAAAGCTCTCTCACCGTGCGCGCCTCCGACAGATGCGCGATCATTGCTGCAACGCTAGGATCGCACAGTCGGAAGAGCGCCATGGCGCGCGGCGACTCGAGCACCATGTCGGCGCCGCGCCGCCGAATATAGGCGAAGCGCGACAGCGCCAGAGCGCGATCCTCGTCGAGTTCGATCATCCGTGGCGCATAATCGCGCATCTGCGGTTCGATAACGATGAGATCGGGACCGTTCGGCGCGCGGGCCAGGCGATATTCCACGAGTCCGTAAAGCGCCAGTCTTCGGACGAGTTCGCTCATCTCGTCGTCCGGCTCGCCATCGAACGCCACACCCGTGTCGAAGTCGGCGGCGCGCTCTGTGACATCGGCGCCAAACTTTCCGAACTCCACGTTCCGACCATCGAAAAGGGCCGTGAGCCCGCCCGCGGCGTTACGCTCGAGCGCGACGCCAGGATTGAGTCGCGCGAAGAGCCGTGCCGGCGGCGGGGGCGGTTGGGACGTATCGCTAGGCAAGTTAGGTGCGGGGGAACAAGGGATTGACGTCGGCTTCGCGCACCGGCCGCTTGCGCAGACCCAGCGCGATGGGCACGTCGTAGAGACGTCCAGGGCCGAAGCGGCGATAGAAATGCCGCAGTCCCGGAACGATCACCCGGACCACCGGCACGTCAATGTCAGGGCGCGTCTGATCGAGGACGAGGAAATCGTGCCCAGCCCGCGCGGCGAGCTTAACGCAGGCCAGCACCTGGTCGCGGCCGTCGAGTTGGGCGAAATTCTTGAACCGCGACCGCCCGAAGGACGCCTTGCCCTGCGGCCGCATATAGGCGTGCTTGCGCAGCGGCAGAGGGTCGCCCCCATAATCGTCGTCGGGCCCGAGTTCGGGACGGCCGCCGAGGCTGTCGATGGCGAGAAACTGGTTGAGCTCGGTCATGGCGCGCAGCGTCGCGATCCTTGGATCGAAATGCGCGCCCGCTGCGACTTCGATATATTCCCGTCCGTTCTCAGTCCAATGGGCGACGGCGACGACGACGGGAATGCCAAGATCGCTCGTTATGTCCAGCGCCCAGACGTCGCGGCCCATCCTCGCGAAGACGGCGCGGAGGTCGCGCACATAGCTGTCGCCGAGCTTGTCGAGATCGATCTCCGGACGACGCAGACGGTTGTACCACCAGATCGCATAGGCGTCCCGCTCAACGAGTTCGAGGAAACCCTGAATAATGGCTTCCTCGATCGTATTGCCCGCCGCGCAACCGTTCGAATCTGCGCTGATCTGATTGGCGCAGCCGGACTCGTGGAAGAAATACAGAAGGCCGGTGGGAACGTATTTGAAACATTCGTCGCGCAGCGACCACACGGGCGACCATTCCGTCTCTGCGGCGGGATCGAAGCGCTGTGCGCCCTCGCCGCAGCCGCCGCTTTTCGCGCCCTGCTCATATTGCGCGTCGCTATAGAGCAGGATGTCGTTGGGCAGGATCGCCTCGCCGGCCGGGAAATCGGCAAATCGTCGGACGGTCCTGATCTCGTCACCCTGGAAAATCCCGCAGTAGCGCTCGATCGCCTCCATCAGCGCGCTGGCTTCGCCCTGTTCGGCGACGCTGCCCTTGCCATAGCTGTCTCCGCTCAGCCCGGCCTGAAGGGCGTCGACGGTTTCGGGGCGCGGTGAAAAATTATGTCTGGCGATGAAGCTCGCGTCGAGCGGCTGTTGGCTCTTGATCCGATCGAGATGCGATACGACGCCGGTCAGCGGGCTCACATGCTTGCGATTGCGCGCAAGCGTGTCGCCCGGCGCGACCGATCTGTAGCCCCCGCTCGTCACGACGCTCGCGCTGCCGGCATGCAGCGGGATGGGCGTGGGCGTTCGCGCGGGATCGCGCAGCTCGGGGTCGCCGCAGCTTGGGCATTGCGGCCGGGCCGGCACATAGTGACGTGCCACCGTCGAGCCCATCAGGTCCAGGCTCACGATGTGCTCGTGCAGATCGGTGCGGAAGCCGCTGGCGATCGCCTTGGCGATCTCCGCGGCGGCGATGCCAGCGCCGCTCAGGCCGAGCGGATTGGCGCCAAGCGGCGAAACAGCGACGCAGCGCGCCTCCTTGCGGCCGAGGAACGCTTTGACCTGTCGATTCCAGTTCATGCGATCGGCGAGGCATCTCCAGCAGGCGCTCTTGCCAGGGCTGAAAATCGGGCCGACCAGCGGGAAAACGCCGGAAGGCTGCACCAACAGCCAATCCTGCTTCGCCTCGAGCCGCCGGCGGTTGAACTCCGCGAGATGACCTTCAAGATAATCGCCGACCAAGGCGATGGTCAGATCGCCCCCGCGCTTCACGACCTTAACGCCGAAAACGTCCAGCGCCTTCTCCAGCTCCCGCGCGCCGCCGATCCCGATGGCTTCGATCTGAACCGAAACCTTCTGCAGATTTTTCGCGGCGACTTCCGGCTGCAAGCCGAGACTCGCCCAATAGGCCGCCGCGACGCCATCGGATGCGCCCGCCGGGACGACGAAGCGGCGATCGAATAGTCGCTTGAACGCCTCGTCTATTGAGTCGACGGGAAACTGTGCGGACAGCGCCTGACGTATGGCGTGGGTGTCCTCGCCTGCGCCGATCCTCTCCGCCAACGCGCAATAGAGTGCGCCTCGAAGGAAAAACTTTCTGTCCTCCGAATAAAGGCAGACAGCGTCAGGCGGCAGGACATAGACAGAAAAATTTGGCGCGAATCGTAGGGCGTCGCCTAACCGCTCTTGTGAAACCGGCTTCGGCGCAAGCGGTTTAGATACGTCAATTGTCATTTGGCTGTCGCGCGCTCCCCGTCTCGAGGCGCCCAGCGCGACGAGATCGCTCGATTACAGGATCAGGGAGACGAACACAGGCGCGCCCGGAACACAGAGATGCGTTCCACACGACGTGGCTGCGCTTCACCTCGCCCCAAGGCATCGACCCGAAGCGCTTGCGGCCGAGCGGAGCGTCCGCTCAGCCGTCAAATGTGCAGCGGTGCGTTACCAGCAACCGCGGCAGCCACAGCCGCGACAGCCGCAGCCCCTGCAGCCGCGACAGCCACAGCCCCTGCAGCCGCGGCATCCGACCCACCACGCAACCTGCTCGGTCTTCACCGCCGGCGCTTCTTCGCGATCGAAAAGGCGGAACGAATTCAGCCCCACGTCGAACACTTCCTGTTCGCGGAGGTCGATCGTGCGCGTCCGGCTTGTCGTCGGAGCCGTCGAAGCGTCAGCAGGAGAACTGTCGACGCAGGCAGCGCCCGCGAGCGACAAAGATACACCCATCACGCCCAGAGCTTTCTTGCCCCGACGTTTGTTCTGTGGGTTGTCCGATGAGCGCGCCATAGACTCCTCCCAAAAAATATCAAAACCACACCGGTGCAGACAATAGCGTCCATCGCGCGCTGGTCAATACTCATCCGGTAAATGGCGAGCCCGAATGTCTCGACGATAATCGATGGAGTGAAGCCAGCTAAGCATGCGCCCGCCAAAGCCTCCACGCGTATCTTCAGATCACATGGTTAACGTCACGGACCGGCTCGCCGGAATATGATCGCAAGCAATCTGCGTAGAGACTCTTTGGGAACGCGTCGCGCGCGCATGACGCCAGGAAATTGCAGGAGCCATAAACGGTGGCGAAACGCATGCGAGGTCACGCCCTAGAGAAACAAGTTAGCCGCAGAACCCCAAGGCGTCGGCGCTTTAGCTAACGGCCGACTTCAAACCGCGACGGCCATTGGCGGCCGATGCGCCTTAGCGTAAGAAATAGTGGTCGCGCTTGCCCGACTTTTTGCTGGGTTGAACGCTTGGCGAGGCGCGAACAGCCGGAGCCGTCATATGCAGCGCGTAACGATAACGATCGACGAAGAACTGATGAGCGCGCTCGATCAGTATATGGAGGCAGGCGGCCATCGAAATCGCTCCGAAGCGGTTCGCGATCTCGTCCGCGCCGGGCTGCTGAAAACACCCGAAGCCGATGACAGCGCCCGCCCCTGCATGGCGGCGCTCGTTTACGTCTACGACCATGAGACGCGACAGCTGTCGAAAAAACTGATGCATGACCATCACTCTCACGCCGATATGTCGATCGCGACGCTGCACGTGCACATCGATGAAGCGACCTGTCTCGAAGTGTCGCTGCTTAAGGGCCAGAAGACGGATGTCGAGCACTTCGCCGGCCATGTGATCGGCGAGCGCGGCGTTCGATACGGGCAGCTCGTTGTCTTGCCGGCGGATCTCGAGCAAGGCGAAACGCCCCACGTCGATCGTCACACGACCGGCCGCCACCCGCACCATTCCAGCTAGAGCGCGTCGTCTGTGGCAAATCGGCAACGCTTTCGGCAAATTGCATTGAGCCAATTGACCCAACGCATCGCGTAAGACAATTTTCAAAAAAAATCACAATAACGCGCATGCACGGGAACCCACGAAATGAGCCGCCGCCGTCTCGCGACCTCCGTCTCCTCCGTCGTCGTCGGCCTCGTTCTTCTGGACGCGGAAGCTTTCGCGCATACGATTTCCCTGCCGAAAATCGACGTCGGCGGGCAGCGGCGCACCGTGACCGTTCCGCATGTGCACACGCCATCGGGAACGCGCATCGTCAGTTCGACGCGTCCGTCGCCGGTCGCCCCCGCCGTCAGTCGCCCCCCAGCTGAGCCGTCGGGACCACAACCGCCGCCAATCACCTCGTCGAGCGAGAAATTCTTCACCGGCAAGGAGGTGAACGCGCTGCCCTTCAAGCAGCCCGGCGAGGCGCTCGAAATTGTGCCCGGTCTCATCGTCACGCAGCACAGCGGCGACGGCAAGGCCAATCAATATTTCCTGCGCGGCTTCAACCTCGATCACGGCACCGACCTCGCGCTCTATCTCGACGGCATGCCGCTCAATATGCGCACCCATGGTCATGGCCAGGGATACGCGGACGCCAATTTCCTTATTCCTGAACTTCTCGCCTATGTGCTGGCGCGCAAAGGGCCCTACGACGCGCAGGACGGGGACTTCTCCTCGGCCGGCTCGATTTACATGCAGTATAAGGACAAAATCGACAAAGGCTTTTACCAGGTCACCGGCGGAAGCTTCGCCTACGCGCGGGCGCTGGCCGTCGTGCCTTATAAGGATTTCGCCGGAGGCTCCGCCTACGGAGCCGTCGAGGCGCAATATTACAACGGACCCTGGGAGCGCGGCGACAATCTGCACCGGATCAACAGCGTCCTGCGCTGGGCGCGGGGAACGCAGCTCGATGGCGCCGCCGTCACGTTTATGGGCTACGCCAACAAATGGTATTCAACTGACCAGATTCCGGAGCGAGCGGTCTATAGCGGGTTGAAGTCGCTCTGGGGGACGCTGGACCCAACTGACGGCGGCGACACCACCCGCTTCTCGCTCTCTGGCCGCTGGAGCCAGACTGAGGGCAATCACGCCTCTCGCGTCGAACTCTATGTCATGCATTCGACGCTCGATCTCTACAACAACTTCACCTACTACCTCGCCAATCAAAACCTTGGCGACCAGTTCCGCCAATTCGATCGGCGGACCATGGTCGGCGTCAACGCCGAGCATGCGATCAAGTGGGACAGTTTTGGTCTTCCAGTCCAGACCCGCGTCGGCCTGCAAAGCCGTTACGACGACATTCGACTCGGCCTGCAAGACAGTTTTCGTCGCACGCCCTATGACACGGTGCGCAACGATGCGGTCGGCGAAGGCAGCGTCAGCGTGTGGACGGACACGACGGTGCAGTGGTCGCCATGGCTGCGCACGGTGACGGGCGGCCGCTTCGACTATTACAACGCCAACGTCAATTCGCTGCAGAGCCTTCTTGGCGCCCCGGTGATCGCGACCAGCGAGGGGCTGCCGGCCTTCCTCTGGACGGGGCCGTTCAACAGCAACTCGAAGGACGCGTCGCTGTTCAGCCCCAAGGCCTCGATCATCGTTGGGCCTTTCCAAAAGACGGAACTCTATTTCAACTATGGCGAAGGTTTCCATTCCACCGACGCGCGCGGCGCCGTGCAGAGCTTCTCGGCTTCCGAACTTTCCGACACCGACGGCTTTCTTGGAGTCTCCTCCATTCCACTTCTGGTGAAGTCACGCGGCGCGGAGATTGGCTGGCGCACCAAATATATCGAAGGACTTGATTCGAGCATGAGCTTCTTCTGGCTCAATCTCGATTCCGAGAACCAGTTCGAGGGCGACAGCGGCACCACGGTTTTCGGCCGACCGAGCCGCCGTTACGGCATCGAATTCGCCAATCATTATCGGCCGGTCTCGTGGATCAGTTTTGACGGCGACGTGGCGCTGGTGCATGCGCGCTATCGCGGCGTGGATCAGCTGCAGGCGTTCGGCTGGCTCGATCTGCTCACGCCTGAGGCTCTGCCCTATGGAACGTTCCTAGGAAACGCGCCGGGCAATTACCTGCAAAATTCCGTCGGCATTACAGCAATGGGCGGCCTTGAAATCGGCGAAGCGACAGGTTGGTTCGGCGCGCTGAAATATCGCTATATCGGCTCTCGCCCGCTGACCGAAGACGGCTATCTCCAGTCTCCTGTGACAGGCACCTTGAGCGCGCGGCTCGGCTATCGCTGGGCGGACGGCTGGCGGCTGCAGGTCGACGCGTTCAACGTGTTCAATTCACGGTCGGATCAAATCACCTATGGCTATGGCTCGCTGCTGCCGACCGATCCGCTGTATTCCGCATGCGTCAATGGCGTCGCGCCGGGCGCGGTCTGCGGCGTCGGGGTGATGGACCGGCATTTCAAGCCGCTAGAGCCCACAGCCGTGCGTCTGACGTTCAGCGGGCCGCTGAACTTCGATGCGCTGCCTGATTTCTCTGCTCCTTTGCGAGTCGTGCCGGACTAGCCGCGCTCAACCCGCCTTGCGCTGCTTCACATAGCTGCGCAGGACGGCGTTGATGCGCCGCTGATAGCCCGGGCCTTGCGCCTTGAAATAATCGATCAGGTCTTGATCGAGTCGGATCGAGATCGCCTGTTTTCTAGGAGGCACGACGACTTCCGCCTGGCTCCAGTCGACGGCCTCAACTCCGCCCAATCGGGATCGGCGGCGACGGCGGCGTCAATTTCCGCTTCGGTCATTTTCTGTCTCAACGTTATCCTCCGCTATCTGGCCGTGAGTCGGGCGGGCGAACCGAATGATCCTGGTGAATTCGCGCCCCGCCGCAAAGGAGTGCTAGGGAGAGCCGATGCGCTTTTCCCCTTCCTTCCTCGATGAGATACGGGCGCGCCTGCCCGTCTCCGACGTCGTGCGCCAGAAGGTCAAGCTCAGGAAGGAAGGCAGGGAGTGGCGCGGCCTGTCGCCCTTCAACGCCGAAAAGACCCCCTCCTTTTACGTCAACGACCAGAAGATGCGCTGGTTCGACTTCTCTGCGGGCAAAAACGGCAACATCTTCGATTTCGTCATGGAGACGGAGGGGCTCTCGTTCCCCGAGGCGGTGGAAAGACTGGCGGCCCTCGCGGGGCTCCCCCTGCCCGTCGAGACAAAAGAGCAGCAGGAACAGGATCGACGGCGCGCGACGCTTGGCGAGGCGCTGGAGGCGGCGGCGGTCTTTTTCGAAAAGCAACTCGCCGGCGCCGCAGGGCGCGAGGCGCGCGCCTATCTCGACCGCAGACAGATTTCCCTGGCCGCGCGCGAAAAATTCCGCTTGGGCTTTGCGCCGCCCGAGCGCCATGCGCTGCGCGATCACCTCGCCGACAAGGGCGCAAGCGTCGAAACGATGATCGAGGCGGGCCTGCTCGTTCATGGCGAAGATATCGCCGTCCCCTACGATCGCTTCCGCAATCGGGTGATGTTTCCGATCTGCGACCGCGCCGGACGGGTCATCGCCTTTGGCGGACGCGCACTGGAGGCGGACGCCCAGGCGAAATATCTCAACTCCCCCGAGACGCCGCTCTTTCACAAGGGCGCAACGCTCTACAATCTGCATAACGCCCGCAAGACGGCGCATGAGGCCGGCGCGGTGATCGCCGTCGAGGGCTATGTCGACGTCATCGCGCTGGCCGCCGCGGGCTTCCCCAACGCGGTCGCCCCCTTGGGCACGGCGCTGACGCCGGAGCAATGCGCCCTGCTCTGGCGCCTGGCGGAGGAGCCGATCCTCTGCTTCGACGGCGACAAGGCGGGATTGAAAGCGGCCTTTCGGGCCGTGGATACGGCGCTGCCGCTGATTGGCCCCGGGCGCTCGCTGCGATTCGTCCTTCTGCCGGACGGCCAGGACCCTGACGAGCTGCTGCGCTCAAGCGGGGCCGAGGCGCTCGCGGACGCTTTGAACCACCCCCTGCCGCTCGTCGATCTCCTGTGGATGCGCGAGACCGAATCGGCGACGCTGGATACGCCCGAGCGCCGCGCCGCGCTCGAGCGGCGGCTGCGCGAGATTGTCGGTCAGATCGGCGATGACGACCTGCGACGTCATTACCTCCAGGAGCTGGCGCAGCGGCTGGAGCGCCTCTTCGGCCGAAATCGGCGCGGCCAGTTTCGACGCCCGGACGTCCCGCGGCGAGGGGCGAGCGGTCGCCGGCGCGCTTCCGACGAGGGCGCCTTGACCATTGGTCCAGGCCTGGCGAATTCGCCGCTGTTTCGCGGCGTCAAGTCCGCGATTGCGCCGCGCGAGGCGCTTATCCTGTTGATCCTGATCAACCATCCGGATCTCATCCACTCTCGCGCGGAGGATCTGGCGACGCTTGATCTTGAGTCCGCCGACGCGCGCGGCTTGCGTGATGCGCTCCTGCGGTTCGCCGAAAGCGGCGCGGCCGACAAAGCTGAGCTTCACCTTTTTTTGGCGTCGCTTGGTCTTTCGCGGACCGTCGCCCGGCTCGAGGCGATGGCCGCCCATTCGACTCTGTGGAGCGTGCGCCCCGAGGCTGCGGCGGCGGACGCCGGCGAGAGCCTGCGACAGGCTTTCGCCTTGCATCGCAGATCATTGGCGTTAAATAGAGAGTTGCGCGCGGTGCAAGCGCTGCTCGCCGACAACCCCAACGAGCGGGATCATGCGCGGCTGAAGGATATTCAGACCCAGTTGTCGGCGCTTGAGGGCGCGGAAGCAGCGGTGGAAGGGTATGGGTCACTTTCCGGCCGGCCATCGCGCAATTTGTGAATTCGCATGGGTTGGCGCCGTGGCGAAGAGGGGATGGAAGACGCGCCGCTAGGGGGCGGCGCAAAGGTTTTTTCGTGGTCGGTCGGGCTTTTTTGGTCCGCTCGCCGCGCCTTGGCTTAGAGAGGGCCGGCCTCTCTGGCTTATTTTAGAAAACTTGCGCCTTGCCTGGTTCGGGGAAAGCCGATCCGGGGCGAGGCGTTTGGAGCTTGTGGATGGCGAAGAAAGACGAAACTAAGGTCGAGAACGAAACCGTAGCGGCCACGGAGGCTTCCGACGGACCGCTTCTCGATCTCAACGATGCCGCCGTCAAGCGGATGATCAAGCTCGCGAAAAAACGCGGCTTCGTCACCTATGCCGAGCTGAACGCGGTGCTGCCGTCCGAGGAAGTGTCGTCGGATCAGATCGAGGACGTCTACGCGATGCTCTCGGAAATGGGCATCACCGTCTCTGAGGGCGACGACCCGGACGACGTCGAGGCCGAAGAACAAAGCCCCGAGGAAGAAGAACCGGAAGGCGGCGAACTCGTCGAGACCCCGCGCGCGACCGCCGTGGCGACGCGCACGTCGGAGCCCGCCGATCGCACCGACGACCCCGTGCGCATGTATCTGCGCGAGATGGGCTCGGTCGAACTTCTGTCGCGCGAAGGCGAAATCGCCATCGCCAAGCGCATCGAGGCCGGACGCGAGGCGATGATCGCCGGGCTCTGCGAGAGCCCGCTGACCTTCCAGGCCATCATCATTTGGCGCGAGGAATTGGAGGCGGGCAAAGTCCTGCTGCGCGACATCATCGATCTTGAGGCGACCTACGCCGGCCCCGAAGGCAAGGCGACGAAGACCGCTGAGCCGGCGCCCGCCGCCGACCTAGCGCCCGCGACCGCGCCGCGCACCCCGCCCGCCGGTCTGCAGGAGGACGTCGCGCCCCCCGAAGAATCTTTCGAGGAAGAAGACGACATGGAAAATTCCGTGTCGCTCTCGGCGATGGAATTGGAACTGAAGCCGAAAGTCCTCGAAACCTTCGCGCGCATCGCCGACGCCTATAAGAAGCTGCGCCGGCTCCAGGACCAGAACGTCGAGAACAAGCTCAAGAACGAGACCCTGACGCCCGCGCAGGAGCGCAAATATAAGACGCTCAAGAAGGAAATCGTCGCCGACGTCAAATCGCTGTCGCTGAACCAGAACCGCATCGAAGCGCTGGTTGAGCAGCTCTACGACATCAATAAGCGACTCATCGGCTATGAGACGAAGCTCCTACGGCTCGCCGACAGCCACGGCGTGATGCGCGAAGACTTCATCGACAAGTTCCACGGCTCGGAGCTCGACCCCAAATGGGTCATGCGCGTCGCCAAGCTCGGCTCCAAGGGCTGGAGGGAGTTCGTCGCCGCCGACAAGGATCGCATCAAGGATCTGCGCGGCGACATTCATGCGCTTGCGACCGAGACGGGACTGGAGATCTCCGAGTTCCGCAAGATCGTGCATATGGTGCAGAAGGGCGAGCGCGAAGCCCGGCAGGCGAAAAAGGAAATGGTCGAGGCGAATCTGCGTCTCGTGATTTCGATCGCCAAGAAATACACCAATCGCGGCCTGCAATTCCTCGACCTCATCCAGGAAGGCAATATTGGCCTGATGAAGGCCGTCGATAAATTCGAGTATCGCCGCGGCTATAAATTCTCGACCTATGCGACATGGTGGATTCGTCAGGCGATCACCCGCTCGATCGCCGACCAGGCGCGCACCATCCGCATTCCCGTGCATATGATCGAGACGATCAACAAGATCGTGCGGACCTCGCGCCAGATGCTGCATGAGATCGGACGCGAGCCGACGCCCGAGGAACTTTCCGAAAAGCTCGCCATGCCGCTCGAGAAAGTGCGCAAAGTTTTGAAAATCGCCAAGGAGCCGATCTCGCTCGAAACGCCGATCGGCGACGAGGAGGATTCGCATCTTGGGGATTTCATCGAGGATAAGAACGCGGTGCTGCCGATCGAGGCGGCGATCCAGTCGAATCTGCGCGAGACGACGACGCGCGTCCTCTCCTCGCTGACGCCGCGCGAGGAACGCGTGCTGCGCATGCGCTTTGGCATCGGCATGAACACCGACCACACGCTCGAAGAAGTCGGCCAGCAGTTCTCGGTGACGCGCGAGCGCATCCGCCAGATCGAGGCGAAGGCGCTGCGCAAACTGAAGCATCCGTCGCGGAGCCGGAAACTGCGGAGCTTCTTGGATAATTGATCGCTTATTGCGGTTCTGGTTTGGAAAAGGTTGTCTCGGCGGAGATAATCCAATCGGGAAGTTGTTCTTTCAACTTTTCTATTGCGATGTCGTCCGCTTCGACGAGCACCGCCTGCGCTATTTCATGATCAATGACATGAACGCCGCGCGCTGCAGAGATCCTGCTGAGATCGCCTGCTGGGGGCGCGTCGCCTTTAAAGAATAGGACGAAGCGGTTCATCGCTTCAGACCGTAGGTGATTGCGGCATTCCGTAGCCTTCGAAGTTCAACCCGAATCCACGGCGCGCGCAATTGGTTTGAAGAAGACGTTCGATCGCATCGGAGCGGGCGCGATCGCGCGGCATGCGCCACACTTCGGGAGATTGCGATAAAAGGCAGGCCGCGGCGCCGGCGACAACCGGCGCGGCCATGGACGTTCCGCTGAGTGGACCGACCTTGTTGTTGGGCAGCGTCGAGATGGCTCCGACGCCGGGAGCGGTCAGCGCGATCTGAGGCCCGACATTCGAGAAATGCGCGATGAATTCGGATGGATCCGTTTTGGAATAAGGCGGCGAGACAATCTGCAATTCTTCGCTGGAGCCGGGCGGAAAGGTTCCCTTACGCCCCATGGCGGAGACAGGGGTCGCGCCCGCGTAAGCCGCAGGATAATTGACGCTGCTTCGGTAGGCATTGCCCGCGGCGACGACGATGAGCATCCCTTGATTGCGGGCGTCCAGGATCGCTTCACTAACGATCTCGTCGTGCGGCCCGCCGCCAAGGCTCAAATTGATGATGTCGCAACCGTCTTTGGCCGCTATGATCATCGCCTTCAGCAAGGCGTAATTGCTCGCTTGAGCTGAGCCAGCGCCATACACGCGATACGCGTTCAACTTGACCCGCGGCGCGAGGCCCCGCACGCCCTGAAATGTTGCGCCGTTCGCGCCAATCAGTCCGGCGACGTGTGTGCCATGATAGGCGCTGTCGGTTATCGCCGTCGCCGGTTCGCCTGTGACGGTATTGCTCCCTCCGATGATGTTTAGATCCGCGTGCGGACCGCATCCTGTATCGATCACGCCAACCGTGACGCCCATTTCGCTCTGGAAATTCGTGCTCCCAAAATAATAGCGGACGCTATCGACATACGGGAGCGTGAGCGGCGGCGCGACGATCTGTATGACGCCGCTCGCGGGAACATTGACGCGATAGCCGCTCCAATATCCGGAGCCTGGCGTCGGCGTCGCCGTAATGCGCTCGATCATCGGCGCCGGCGACGATAATCGAACGCGCCCGCTCGCGTCCGTGACGCCCTCGACTCCAAGCCTGTTCAGGAAATCCCAATACGCCGCAACCTGGCAGCCAACTATTGCGCGGCCGGTCGCCGCATCGGCGACCGTGACCTCGAAACCAAACTGAGAAACCCCGCCTCCCGCGAAATTTATGAAGCCGGCCGAAACATCCATCGGCTGGGGCAAAGGATAAAAGACCTCCTTAAACGCCCGTACCGGCGACCCCGACGCGTTGATTCTGGCGACTGCGTCAGGCTCGAGGTCGACGAGCTTGGGACCATTATCCGCGACTGTATCCACGACCGTCGCAGTCGCGCCGCCAAACATGTCCAGTTGAAACGAGACTGGTCTTTGCGTGCTGCGGACTCGCGGAAATCGTCCGAGCACATCGGATTGGGCTCCAAGCGAACCCATGACACCCCGTTTTGGAAGGATAATAAATCTTTCGGTCGCCATTTCTGGTCTCCAAATGCATCCTCACGACCCTGTCGAATGACTAGTCTCCAACCTCGATTCGCGAATTTTTCTTCGTATCCGGCATCGTCGCGTAGACGATGAGCGAAATGAAAATAGCGGCGCTCGCATAGTAGAAGAACCAGCTCTCATGCCCCTGCGCCTTGAACCAGAGCGCCACATATTCCGCCGAGCCGCCAAAAACGGAAACTGTCGCCGCATAAGGCAAAGCGACGCCGGTGACGCGGATCGCCGCCGGAAAGAGTTCGGCCTTCACCACGGCGTTGATCGAGGTGTAAAGCGCGACGATCAACCAAGCGCAGCAAATAAGAATAAAGGCTGTCCATGGATCGCGCATCGTCTGAATGGCTGACAAGAGCGGCGCGGTGAAGATCGTACCCAGCACGCCGAAGGCGATGAGCATCGGTCGCCGGCCGACGCGATCCGACAAGGCGCCGTAGATCGGTTGCAGACAGAGCGCGAAGAGAAGTGAGCCGGCCGCAATCCACGTCGTCTGCGCATCGCTCAATCCGACGGAGAGCTTCAAGAATTTCTGCATGTAGGTCGTATAGACATAGAAGGCGATGGTGCCGCCGAGCGTCAGTCCAACAACCGTCGCCGTCTCGCGCTTATGCGCGAGCAGCGCGGTGAGCGATCCACGCCTCCGCTCGGCGCGCGACGCCTTGAAGGCGGGCGTTTCCGCAAGATCGCGGCGCATATAGAGCGCCACGATGGCGAGCAGCGCGCCGAAGGCGAAAGGGATGCGCCAGCCCCAGTCGCGCAGCGCCTGAGCGTCGAGCACGACATTCTGCAAGATGAGCAGCACGCAAAGCGCCAGCAATTGGCCGGCGATCATCGTCACATATTGAAAGCTCGAATAGAAACCGCGGCGCTCGGGATGCGCCATCTCGGCGAGATAGGTCGCGCTCGATCCATATTCGCCGCCAAGACTGACGCCCTGAACGAGACGCGCGAAGAGCAGCGTCGCCGGCGCGCCGACGCCGATCGTCGCATAGGTCGGCGCGAGCGCGATGAGGAGCGACCCAAGACACATCAGCAGCACCGAGAGCATCAGCGCGGCGCGCCGGCCGCGCCCGTCCCCAATGCGCCCGAAGACATAGGCGCCGATCGGACGCATCAAAAAACCCAGCGCAAAGACGCCGGACGCCGACATCATCTGCGCGAGGGGATCTTCGCCAGGAAAGAACGAGTCGACGAAGTAAAGCGAAAAGGCCGAATAGACGTAAAAGTCGTACCATTCGACGAGATTGCCGACCGAGCCGATCAAAATCGCGCGCAGTCGCGCCGCTTCGGTCTTGATGTCGATCGCCGCCGCATCTTCTTTCATATGTCCTTCAGACCAGCTGGCTGGCGACGTTCACCATGAGCGCGAGAATGGTGGTGTTGTAGAAAAACGCGACGATGCCATGCGTCGCCACCATCAGCCTCATCTGCGACGAGCAGGTTTCAATGTCGGCCGTCTGAAAGGCGACGCCGATGACGTAGGAAAAATACAGGAAGTCGATGTATTGCGGCATCCTGGTGTTAGGAAAATGCAGTCCGCCGCGCGCCGTCGGCGGTTCGTCCGGATCATGCTCCTCCTCGAAGTAAAATTCATGCGCATAATGAAAGGCGAATGTCAGGTGTAGGAAAAGCCAGGAATTCAGCACCGTGATGATGGTGAGCGCGATGGCTGCGCCCTTCTCCCAGCCTTCCATTGACTTCACCGAACCAAGCTCGACGACCACGGCGCCGAAAGAGGCTGTGGCGATCGCGGTCGTGAGCAACAGCATGACGAAGCGGCCCTCGTCGAGCATCTGGGCGCGCTCGCGAATGGTGTCGTGCGTGGCGCCGACGACGAGCAGGTAGACGAGAACGAAATAGCACAGCGCGACCGCGTTCCATGCGACAAGCGCGCGGGCGACCGGCTGCATCGCCTGCGGCAGAAGCAATCCGACGATGACGCCGAGCGCGAGACTGAGAAAGAGCTGCGGGCGCGCGCGAACAATACGAAATGGCGCCAGGATCACCGAGGCGCGCCGACGGGTCTTGGACAGTCCTTGTCGGGGCATCGGCATGAGTCCTCAGTTGCGCCGCGCGGCGACGAAACGTGCGGCCTCTGCCAGAATGTCGGTTCCCTCCCCCAGTCCTGTTTCGCGCAGCGCCGCCGTCGCTTCGGCGACCAGCGCGTCCCGTCTCGCGCGCGCGGCGTCGAGACCGAGAAGACCGACGAGAGTCGCCTTGCCGCGTTCAGCGTCTTTGCCGGCGCGCTTGCCGAGCGCGGCGCTGTCGCCCTCTGCGTCGAGAATGTCGTCGGCGATTTGGAACGCCGCGCCGAGCGCTTCGCCATAGCGCGTCAGCGCACGCGCCTGCGCCACAGAAGCGCCGCCGATAATGCCTCCGGCGTCGACCGCGAAGCGCAACAGAGCGCCCGTCTTCATCGCCTGCATCTGCAAGGTTTCTTCGAGCGTGAGCGGCGTCGCCGCGGTTTCAGCGGCAAGGTCGAGCGCCTGTCCGCCGACCATCCCGCCGAGCCCCGCCGCGCGCGCCAAGGCGAGCACCAGCGCCGCGCGCACGCCGGCGTCTTGATGCGTTTTCGGATCGGCGACGACGTCGAACGCGTAGGTCAACAGCCCGTCGCCCGCGAGGATCGCCGTCGCCTCGTCGAAGGCCTTGTGAGTCGTCGGCCGGCCGCGGCGCAGATCGTCATCGTCCATCGCCGGCAAGTCGTCATGGACGAGCGAATAGCAATGAATCATTTCCAGCGCGCAGGCGGTGCGCAGCGCCGCTTCGCCGACGACGCCAAAGAGTCGCGCGGATTCGATGACGAGAAAGGGCCGCAGCCGCTTGCCGCCGCCGAGCGAAGAATAGCGCATCGCCTCGAGAAGGCGCGCGGGCCGGGCGATCTCGCCGGGAAGCGGCGCAGTCGCGAGCAGCGCGTCTAGCGCATATTCAGTGGCGTCGGCGGCGGCGTCGAGACGGCGTCGGAATTCCTCGGCGCATGCGGCAGCATCCATGAGAGCGATGTCCTTCAAAGCAAATGACAATGGCTGCTAGCAAATTTACGGTCCAATCCCAAGGGCGCCGTGCGCGCTCCTTTATGGCGAAAACTCGTCGCGTTTCGGGCTTTTCCTAAGCGGCGAACGCCTAAAACTCGCACGATGTTGTATTTTTGCGACAGTCATCGCAGGGCGCTTTTATTAAACTCCGCCCGACGCCAATGCGGCTTGCGGCATCCCCAAGCGGTCGTCGGCCGCGGCGTCGTACAGACTCTCGCGGCGCGCATACAATCGGATTGGTCCGGCGCCGCTTCGCCTGGATGCGGACGATCCAGCCTCACCCTAGGAGAAACGCATGAAGAAAGTTCTGCTGCTGACGACCGCCCTGGCGGCGGCCGCGCCGCTTGCGGCGTGCAATACTCCCGGTGAACGCGCAGCAGGCGGCGCCGTGATCGGCGGACTTGGCGGCGCGGGCATTGGCGCGCTCGCGTCCGGTGGACGCGCGGGCGGCACGCTCGCCGGCGCGGCGATCGGCGCGGCCAGCGGCGCCGTCGTCGGCGCGGCGACCGCCCCGCCGCAACGCTGTGCGCGCTGGGGCTGGGACTATTACGGCAACCGCGTCTGCGTCGCTTTCTATAACTACTAAGAGCACGCCGAAATTTTTTTAAACCGCAGGCCCCGTCGCCTGCGGTTTTTCTTTTCTTTTCCGCCCAGGCGATCGCGACGCTCTGGGCGCAACGCTTCTTGATCTTGGAGGTGAGACCGCTAATTTGAGGCGAGCGGCGCTGCCTGGAGAGAGTTCATGCCGGAAGGTTTAACGAGACTGATGATTCTAGGGGCGATCGGTTTCTTTCTCGGCGCTGCGATCGTCAGCTATTACTCCGGCTGAAGACGTTCGGTCGCCGCAAGTCGCGGGTTCAGGACCGGTTTCCGTCGCCCCGGCTAACGCGTTCGCCGGATCGACTCTGGCTTGTCTCGAAGCCGCCCTTACAGCTCAACGGGCCCGCGCGCCCGAGCAGTCTGGTGTGCGTCCGAGCGCCGCGCTTGCCCATGCCTAAGCCGCGCACGCGAGCTTGCGCGCTCATTGTTCATTAACCATGTTGATCTAAGTGATGCGTGCGGATGAGGCGCAATCAGGAGACGTAGCGATGGCGATGAGCAACAGGACCAAGATTGGTATCGTTCTGGCGGTTGGGGTTCTCGCCGGCCTCTCGTCGGGGTTGCTGTCCCTGCTGCTTTTGGCGGTGGCGGGCTTCCTGATCGCCTGGGGCCAGAACCCCAAAGCCGTTGAGGACTTTTTCGAAAGCCTTCCCTTTAGAGACTACAGCTCAAAAGCCTTCTCCCGCTTGAACTCGATTCTCTCGTAAAATCTCCCGGCGCGCCTCGCGTCGCCGTCTATCCGCTCGACAACATCGAAAAAGCCCGCCGGACTCTCTGGCGGGCTTTTTTCTGCGCGCAAGATCGGCCGTTTTACGCGCCGCCCGCATTCACGTCGAACTGACGGACAAATTGTTGAGCTGGTGCTGCAAGAGAGGATTGAACTCTCGACCTCTCCCTTACCAATAGAATTACCTTCTTTAAGCCTAATATAATCAACTACTTACGGTGCAGTTTCTAAGTGTAATAGGATTTTAATACTAACGAGCAGAGGCGTAGCCGGCCAAGTCTCCTGACGTGATGGCACTCATCCTCACTCGTAAAGCGCCATAAAACTTTTGATTTGAACAAAAAAAGCACGCTGCGGTGAGCTCGCGGTGTACATTTTTTGCGTGCTGAATATATTCCTTTTAAAGGCAAATTGGAGAAAAATCATGTCGAGCCTCAAGTCCCTCACTTTCGCTGCTGTCCCCGTCGTTAATAGCTCACCGATCCTGGCCCGCAGAGCGAGACTGATCGAAAGGCTGGAGGAGCAAAAGTCGCTGCTGAAGGACCCCAATCATGTTCGGATGGTCCAGAGGTGGATGAAGCGGGACGGCGAGAAGGTGCTGACCGAGAAAAGGCTGCGTGTTCGCCCCTGGTGGCGGACGGATGAGAAGGGACAGGTCGTATTCTTCATCCGAATCGGCTGGAAGACGGTCGAATTTGAGAAGGGAAAGGCCGGGGTTGTCGCCGGGTCAAAGGAGAGACTGCCGGAGGTCATCGACGTTTTGATTGGAGCCATTCGAGCCGGCGAACTGGACCCGATGCTCGAACATACAAAGGACCCTCGACCCCTGCCGAAGAAAAACACCGCCCACAGGGGCGGGTTCTAATTTGAACCCCGGAAGGGGAACGCTTCGATGGCTCAGAAGCCAACGATCTATCGCGCCGATTATTATTACAGACACACCGGCAGCGGCTCCTCGACCAGGACCCAGATTACGGGATCCGTGAGTCAACATCTCAACGGGGCGACGACGGAGAACGCCGTCGTTGCCTACCTTCGGCAGAAACATCGTGGGCACGAAATCCTTCTCATGTCCCTGGAATGGAAGTAGGCGTCCGTCCGAAGGCGCGCCCGTCGACTAATTTCCCCGTGACAGTAATACCTTTTTATCATTCTCTAAGCAAAAACATGGACCTACTGTCACAATTGATTCCAGCCCTTGCCCCCTGCACCACCGAACTCCCCCGACCGAAAGAGGGAAAGTCCCAGATCGGAATTCATCTTCCTCACTCAAATGCGTTTGACCTAGCCAACGAACCGGTTGGCGAGCTGTTCGAACTCGTGAGAGTTCTCGGCAACTTATCTCGGTCCAGCGCACAGAGTCTTTATCACTCGCGCGAGAAGATCGTCGCCTAAGTCAGCGACTAGAACCAGCGATGCTCGCGTTCTTCGCTCGGCTACCCGACGCCGGTGGATATGCGGCCAGTCTCACCGCAACAGGCGATCGGCTGCGCAACCTGGCCAGCTCCGCAGATCGCCTGTTGCTACATCCTACATCCGCGCCCTTGGGCGTATTCAAACACCGGGACTCTCGAGTCCCTGGGTGAAAGTTTAGGGGCCGTTCAGTAACGGGCAACACGGAATATGGCTTCAAAAAAAGCTCGGCTAGGTTATTGAGCCTCTAGCGTTGAAGCGATGGATTGGACCTTCTTCGACCAGTCCCCCAGGTCAAAATTTTGTGGATCGTCATGGGGGTCTTTTTTTGTTGCCAGACTATCGATGTTGAAATGCAACGCGGGAATAAGCCAGTGGCCCGCCCGCATGCTCGCGACTGTGTAACAAAGCGCTATGCGCTCCAGTTGCGCTGGCGTGAAACCGGGATCTGGAGCCTTCCAAAAATCCTTGGACCCCTCAGGTTTCAATCTCGGTTGAACATTCTCGATATGCACGAAAATCTTCCTTGCTTTCGGATATAAATCGGTCTGTTCAATTTTAAGGGCTGGCTTGGGCCGGTAGGCTGCAAAATCTTTATACTTTTTTGATTCTCCCAACCTGTTCGTGATTAGATTAACCCGATTTTTTGTATCCCTCCAAATACTCAAGTTGTTTGCTCTATAGGACTTCGTGTCTATCTCTGCGGGAAACACATTGGCGTCAATCTCGGGGTAGCTAGTGTCATGGATGACAAAATACTTAATTTCTTGAACGTCGGGCGTGGCTGGGATAGGACCTCCAACATCAGTTGCAGAGATTCCCTTGCTATCGAGATAGGCAGAAAGCTTTTTAGAAGAAATTCTAACCGGCTTAGTCACATGTTCTAGCAGCCAATTTGGAATTGTTTGCGGAGATGACTTGCTTCCGTGCGCCTCGACGCGTCTTAATAGGCACTTCGACTGTTCCTTAGGAGAGCCATCGAAAACAAGCCGCTTCGTATCAAATTGGCATAATCCGATTTTTTGGGCGTTTGAAGTGGACGTCGCGCAGTCTGCGAATAGGAAGCCAGTGAGGGCAACGATAGTGCGAATGCGTATGCGCGTACTTGTCAATTCGATCATCGAAATACTCCCACTCATTGTTGCGAACATTCTCTTACAGAGCGCAATCTTCTGGATGTTAGAGTGATACTGCGGACTTAAATGGTCAAGCTGCTGGCAGGTCAAGAAAGTCTGTTCCCGTTCTTCAAGAAATTGCTCGCTGTCTTTTTGGGGATGGCACGTCCGAGCGCAAGTCAGCTGAGCGCTTTCGACGATGCCGACGCTCTGATTGCCTCAGAAGTTGTCGCACGCGGCAACGTTTTTCTGCAGATACGTCTGTATCTGAGCGTACATTTCATCGCAGACGGGATAGATCCTCAGTTTCTGACAGCTACGCTGAATCTTGGGAGATTGCGTCCCCACGAAGCACTTAATGGGTCCGAACTCTCCATAAGCTCCCCCATTTTTGCGTAGAACAACGGAAGCATATTCAACCGCAAAGGCAGGGCAGCGCTTAGTCAACGCTTGCCATTGGACCCCGCTCAAATCCCTGGCATGTTCCGAATTCCAGTTTTTTAAGTCCATTTTTTTACATGTCACATTTTCTTTGAACACTCCAAGCAGACAGCCAGACTCGTCGCTTTGATAACTGCGAAAGAGCGGTTCAAGACTCTTGTCGGATTTATGGGCACCCCATGAGGTCTGAAATGGACCGGCCTCTGCCTGGTATGATTTGCTGTACCCCTGAGATGTGTAGCGTCCCTTGCAGTAATGACCGGAGCTTTCTCTGAAGGCGAGCCCTGTCAATATCAGATAGGTGTGCCGAAGCATCGTAGCCTTGTCCGGCGAGTTCGCAATTTTTAGACTCCGGAACTCTGCATCGAAGACGCTTGCAGCGTCTTTAGCGTTCTTGGTCGAAATCGGCGTCGAAGAGATCGATGAAGCAATTTGAACGATTTTGCTTTCCGGGCGGCATACCGCCTTTGCGAAGACCAGCGCCATCCCTCGGAAAAACGCCCTCGGTGCCTCTCTTAGTTTCGAACATTTCGAAGCATCGGCGATACGTTGAATTTCCTCCGGAGCGCCTCCAGATTGAGCGAGAGCTGAACAGCTGTGAAAAGTAAGAGACGCTGCCGCCAGCGCTAGAAAAAAATGTTGCATGGTCGCCATCCGAAAACTTCTGCTCAAAGTGTTGGTCTAGCGTCCAAATGCGCCCCGAGCCTCGAATAGATTGCCTCGGATCGAGGACTCTTATTTCCTCGACGTCGCACTTTCTTCCGCTGAAACATTGTCTGTAGAGCACGCTTCAGGCTCGTCGCCTTTCGTTGCGGAGGTGTTCGCGCCAGCCCGACATTCTGTAACAGCCGGTCCCCACGCCAACCAGTTCCACCAAGAGAGTCAGTACGAGTAATTGAGAACCCCTTTTCCTCCGACATTCTTGCTGTTTCGCGCTTTGACTAGGACGGCGAAATTAGTGGGTTTCCATATGCTCGTATTCAAGGGAAAGACAATTTTCTGATTGACGCGCAAGCCGTTCCAACTGCCGCCGCCACCATCCGACGAGCTCACCGCAAGATCATAGACGTCGTCGGGATCGATGATCCAGGCCTCGCAATTAACGGTGACACCGGCACCGTACTTGCTGAATTGATAAAGCGCGCCACCGGCGCCGTCCAATGCGAACTCGAAATTTTGTGTTCCACTCCCCTCAGCGAAAGCGAGCTCACTCGCGAGCGTGCGTCTTTCGTGATCATCCAGGATTTTCTTGACCGTCTCGATGACTTCGTCGAAAGCACTCTCAAAGGCTTGAACGACCATCAGACCACCTCAGGATTTAGGCCTGCTCACGCTCGGGACATAAAGACCACAAGTTCAACCTGGTTATCCGGCAAAGCCATGGCGAAGCTGCGCCTCCTGAAGTGCTGCTATTTTGCCGGACAGGTCGTAGGGCTCTTGAGGCACTGCTCGTACCGATTGTTTTGATAGATCTCATCGGCAAGCGATTGCGTCGATGACGCGCGAACGGCCGGGCTCATCCCGTTGATGACGGCGGTAATGGCGCCGCTCGAGTCTTTTGCAGCCCCGGAAAAGAGAGAAGACGCAGCCAGGCCTCTCGCGGAACTCGTAAACTTCGCCGAAATGATTTCGCCCGCATCCGTGAAGCTGATGTTCCAAGTCAGCTTCTCGAAAGTTTTGATGTTGGGAAGCTCTTGCGCCGTCCCGAACTGGCCGAAGGGAACGAACTGCGGCGAGGCGAGCAGCTTGCTCGGTTTAGCCGGAGGATTTTCTCCAGTCCACACCAGCAAGGGAATCAACGCAGCCTCTCGATAATCGTCCTCAGGACGCAAGCGCGTCTGCTTCCACTCGCCAGTCCAATGCGTCGGGTCGGCCTGGCTCAACAGCTGTCCATGCTTGAAATCGAGATATACTTTGACTTTGAGCCGTTCGCTGACAAAGTCCAGGTCGCTGTCTCCGGGATCGGACTGGGCTTTCGTATCCTTGTCAACCATCACGAACCACTTTGACTTCGCGAGTTGGTTTCGTGAAGGACCAATCTCCGCAACTTTCCCGTCGTTTGCAACGGCGCCGCCTTCTTTCCGGTCACGATACGAAGAAGTCAAATCGTCATCTGGGTCCACCTTTACCGGCGTCACGCCCGGGTCGATTGTGGCTTTTATCGTAATCGACAGCTGGTCTTTAAGGTTGTTGACTTTGGTTTGAGCAGCCTGGATCTGTGCGCTGATCGATTTCTGTCTATTTTGATCTATTTCTGCCGCAAGCTGACTCTGCAACTCGACGACGGAAGCTGCCGTTTTCTTTAATTCTTCGAAGGTCTTGGCTGTGTCAGGGCTACAACTGAAGTATTTGTTGTCCGCTACAAAAAGTGCACCAATTTTTGCAAGTGAGCCAACAAGACTTGCAAGTCCCCCGATAACATTTCCTATGATAGGCCCGGTCTGGTTAGTGCGCTCGGAGGAAAGGGCACTCAAGACATGCGTTCCCGCATTCGTCTGAATCGAAAAATTCGCGTCGTTCCAGTTGCTGACATACCTCGGTGGACGGAAGAGCCTCGCCGGAACCGATAGATCTGGAACGTATCGTGTCGTCAAGGTCGGCGTCAATTTGAAATGATTGTCCTGGTGGGTCGCGTCAAAATTGCAGTCGCTCAATGCAAATACGATATTGGCGTCGATAACCGTCTTCGGCAAGAGCCACGTGTATCTCCAATCTTCAGCCAAAGAAGAAGTCGTTAATGTAAAACAAACAACTATAGTACAGAAAAAGCGACAATATAGCATATCCAACTCCACGAGTTTGAACATATTCGAAAGTTGTGTCTTTGTTTTCGGAAGCGCCGCACACATTACGTTAACGCCGCAGGCCCGGCAGAAGCACAAGCCTGATATCTAACGGAACGCTAGGGTGTTGAGGTTATGCACAGCACCTCACTAACACTGTAGCCACACTTGTTTCCTGAAACAGAGGTCACCTGCTTTTTTATATATCGAGAGCAGCGACTCCCAGCCCAGCTATCAAAAGTATAACATGGAACATAAGCAGCACCTGGTGGACATCTTATTTGATGTTCTCCTTCGCAAACAAGCAACGTTTGAGGCGGCGAGGGGTTGTATGATGTCCCAAACCAGACTTCTATGGTTGTTGGAGCAGGCTTGCGATCAAAGTCGAGTAACGGCTTGACTGCAAACACCTCCCCAGTCAAACTTAAAAGTTTATCTGCGATCTGTTTGGAAACAAGCCTGTCTTCTTCAAAAAAGAAACGCACCTCGGACTTGGAAGGTGCCCTTCCTTCTACAACCTCAGCAGAGGGGAGCACATTTAAATTTAGGTTCGCGTCTCGCAAACCCCTTATCGCCCAGGTAGCGATCTCGCTCTGGCTCTTTGTTGCCACTTGAAAGAAAACTCTGAACTGCCCGTCCCTATTGTCAACATTGCGGCATACTACGACACGGATGTAATTCGGGATGTAAGATTTTGCTGTGCTGACATCCAGATCAAGGTCGTGGCCGGCAACATCTGAGATCAGCTGCGCTGTTGCGCGAATGCTCGCATCCGCATTTCTCGGTATCAAAATAGAATTTCTACCCAAGCTCACAGCTTCTGATACATCGCGCGATATAGAAATTGGCCGCATGCGCACCGACGCGATAAACGCGTCAGGCACTTCTGAGTTTAGCGCGCCCTTTGGAGCCCTGAGCTTTGCCAACGTAGAGATAGAAGAAGCTATCGCTACCGAATCGGACTTGCGTTGCTCTGCCCACGCATCTCCATCGCACCAAACCACATCAACAGTAAGTGGAGCACTCGTCGCAGAAAAATTCTCTATTTCAGAGCGATTTAAGCGGTAGATATCGATTTGCTCTCCGGCCCACGAAGGCCCACCCACGCTTGCCAACAAGGCCCCGACAAGTGCTATCTTCACAGGAAATCCCATTTTAACCACCACATTTGCGGAAGCAGGTTTCAGGTGGAGGCGGCATAAGCGATCCGGTTTCATCAGGAACTTGAGGCAATTGCGAATCTTTTGTTTTGTCATATACGGTCTTCACTACTCCCCGAATAACATGATCAACTGTGTCATGTTTCGAGAGTTCACTGGCAAACTGTTGGGCAAATGGACTGTTTCCGCCGCTTCCGTCGCTTGCTGGCTTTCCCTTCGCCGTCGAATAGAGCTGTTTTAAACCCGGCAAAGGTTCCCCTTTTTGCGGCCCTGAAACCATAGTGACGCCCTTACTCTTTAGCGCGGGAACCAATGGATTGTCGCGGCACGCATCAAGCACAAGCAACAGAGATCCATTACCAGGCTCTCCTATAGTTGATAGTATCTCGTCGCGAAGTTTGACGGCCCCTTTAAATAATCGCGCATTTGCGTGATTTTTTAGAATCTCAACCGTTTGGTTCACATCAAACTCAGTATCGCTTCCAAAAATATAGGTGTCGTCGTTGATTTGCACGCCATGCCCAGCATAGTATAAAAAGCCAAATGGCGCTTTAGATACCATAAACCTGAACGCAAATTTCTCAACAAGCTCCAGAATTTCTGCTCTCTTTAAGTTGCATGCAAGGCTCACATCCTTCTCTTCCCAATGAGCCTCAAGCAGACTCTTAGCAATTAGCTCCGCATCATTACAAGGGTTTCTTAGGTCATTCAGGTGATTTTTGAGCGTCTTGTCCTTTGGGGTGAAGCTCCCAGGAGTATTATAATTGCTATTACCTATAATCAGAGCGAATTTTTCTATTTCTTCTGCGCGCGACTTATCCGCAGTTGTATTGCAAAACAACACAACAAACGCGCATTTGATCAGCTGCAGCGTAAATACCCTCGTAAACATGCTTCGTTTCCAGATCAGTCCGTGGTAACACCGTCAAGCTTATTTATAAAGGTTGAGGGGGCGAGTTCCTTAGATAACTCCTCCTCAACCATTGAATCGACCACGGGGAGCCCTCTAACCTCTGGGTGCTCTTGTTCGATTAGCGTGCGAAGTCCCGCCTTAATCTGCGCGACCGCACTTGCGTAATCCCACGTCGCCGGATCGTGAATCCGTCCGCCATTTAAGATCGCACCGTTTTTGGAGCGAATTACGCCGCAGTCACGCGGCGCTGATGGCGTAGGCTGTGGGCAAAAGGGGCTGAAATAAGCATATCTATAGGCGAGCCCAGCATCGGGCTTGCCCTTCCCTTGAGCAGAAAAATATTTGAAACCTGCCACATTATCTGAATATACGTCTGTTTCTTTTGACATATTGTCAAGATAGCCCAAGAAAATCACGGCGTGCCCCGTACCAGAAGTTCTATTTAAATTAATAAAGTCTCCTTTTTTTAACTGTTCAAATGGCAGCTGCCGCCCCAATCCTAGCCGCTCAACTGCATAGCCGGTACCTTTGGAGCCGGCACCATCATACATAAAAATATTTGCGCGTAGGCTCGATATATTGCCACTTGTCCAGGCCTTGACAGGCAGCTTACTGTAAATCTGATCATCTTGGTCTTTTGCGTATAGATTAATCGCCTCAATAATAGTTTCGGCCACAGCGGCGACACACATTGTGGCAGGAGGCGCAGACGCCTTAATTAAATCCTGGTTGTAGCTTAAATTCCGGGTAAATGCCTTATTTATATCATACCCGCCGCCAGATCGCTTTTCCATCACTTCAGTAATTGCTCGGATTATATATGGATTGAAATCGTCAGCGCGCGAAACACTGCAAAAGAACAGAAGCGCGACCGCAAGTGGGCAAGCGAACTTCATGTAAAATCTCCACTAACAAAAGTGTTACTATAGTAACTGCAAATGTATCCACCAATTTTAGCGTTTGTCAATGGCATGGGCGCATCCGTGATAACGCGTCCGATTCGCCGCCAGCTTTGTCTGGCGAAGGGATTCTCGACTTTGTGGCGCTTGCGTTAAAGTGCCTGTTCGTAGTTGATGCCGATCTTCCTGCTTCTCGTTGACGGAATGCAAGGTCGCGCGTGCTTCGAGCGCCGCACGGAAACCGTCACTGCCATAGCCCTTGTCGGTGATCAGCGCCTCGGCTTTTGGCGACGCACCCCGCGGACGTCCAGGCCTTAACGCAGGCAGGTCTTGATCCTGCGTTTCCGGCGGACGATTGAGAACGGAGTATTCTTGATCCGGATCGGCTTTGAGCCGATCGAGTTCGAGAAAGGAAGGCAGGGTCGCGGGGTCAAAGGAGAAGCTCCCCGAAATCATCGACTCCCTAATCGGAGCCGCTCGTGCCGGCGAGCTGGACTAATTGGAACAGGCGAAGATCGCTCGTCCGATTCAAAGAAGACCGCTTGACAAGGGCGGGTTCCAATTTGAACCCCGGAAGGGGAACGCTTCGATGGCTCAGAAGCCAACGATCTATCGCGCCGATTATTATTACAAACACACCGGCAGCGGCTCCTCGACCAGGACCCAGATTACGGGATCCGTGAGTCAACATCTCAACGGGGCGACGACGGAGAACGCCGTCGTCGCCTATCTTCGACAAAGACATAGGGGGCACGAGATTCTTCTCATGTCCCTGGAATGGAAGTAAGCAGACGGTGGGAAATGGACTTGAAGAATGGTCCAATGGAGCGCCCTCTCCCGTGAGACACTCGGCACACGTCTTCTGAAGGGATGACGTAGTAATGAGTTACCCGCCACCATCGATATCGCGAAGTAGTCATGGCCGAACAGTCGAAGTCAGCAATGCGCCAGAAGCGGACCTGCATACTGGTCCACCTGATGCGAAGTGAAGCGCAGATGTCAGCCCGACCAAGAGATTGTCGTCAACGTGGCTTCTTCTTTTTCGACTGAGAACGCGGCGGAGACGGCGCGGGCGCAGGCGCTTGCAACGCCTCCTCTTTGGCTACGCGCTCCTCCGCCTCCCTCTTGATGTTCAGCAGGCTCGTCCTATCGTTCACGATCAGGGCGGCAGAGACGGGGCAGTTCTTTCCCTCGATGATGTCCCCGATAAGCACGGGCGCTTCGGGGCCGACGGCAAGCAAATTAACCGGCATGACACCGCGCAGAATATAAATGGCGTCCTCGCGGCCATCACAGACGAGGCTGCGCACGATTTTGGCGAGGGCCTTGGGATATTGCGCTCGATGGGTGTTGGCCGTTTCCAGTTCCGCGGCGAGCGGCTGTTGCGGCTTCGCACTCGTATCGCAAGCGGCAAGGTCCTTCCTGGCGCAGTCGAGCATCTCGATCTGCTCCAGCACTTTGTTGCGGCGTTCGCCTTCGGGGATGGATTTCTCGACCGCCGAGCGCAGCGCGACATAGCGCGCCGCGGTCCAAGGCTCGTTCGCGATAAGGTCAAACGTTTCGGCGCCCCAATGCAAATGTTGCGTCAGGCTCGCGGAAACGATCGGCGCGCCGACTGCGCGCCAAAGAAAAGCGCCGGTTAAATTCGTCGCCTCCATTTGAGCCCTATCGAGCGACGCGCCCTGAAGCTGCGCGCTATCGAGCGACGCGCCCTGAAGCTGCGCGCTATCGAGCGACGCGCCCTGAAGCTGCGCGCTATCGAGCGACGCGCCCTGAAGCTGCGCGCTATCGAGCGACGCGCCCTGAAGCTGTGCGCTATCGAGCGACGCGCCCTGAAGCTGTGCGCTATCGAGCGACGCGCCCTGAAGCTGCGCGCTATCGAGCGACGCGCCCTGAAGCTGTGCGCTATCGAGCGACGCGCCCTGAAGCCGCGCGCTATCGAGCCAAGCACCTTCCAGAGACGCGTTCCGCAGATCGACCCTGCCGAGCTGGGCCGAGCGCAAATCCGCACCTTCGAGATGCCGGCCGTGGAGGATGTAGCTGTGCGGTTTCTTGTCGAACTTCTCGTGGTCCTCGACCTTCACGGCCTCGTAAATGTCGAACTCCTTCAGGCGCAACGTATTTGTTGGCCAGCTCCCGGTGATGCGGTCCTTTTCATTTTTGTTTAGCGCATCGACCTTGCCGAAAATCGCCTGCGTCGCCGATGTCGCACTTGGTTCGAGGGCGGGGACAAGCGAATAGGGCCATTGTCGCCACTCGCCCGGAAAGGTCGCGACCAGCACGGAAAACGCCACAATTAGGCCGGTCAGGGGCCATGCGACAATGTTGCGCAACCACCACAAAAAGCGAGTCAAGAACCGCTGCCAGCGACTGGCCACTGTTCGCTCTCCGGCGTCCGAACGGCTCCGTCCGGAGAGGATTTTCGTCCACAGCCACCAGATGATCACGAGATCGAAAATGAGCACGCCGCGATGAAGCCACGTCACGCGGCTGTCGTGATATGGCAAGAACTGCATGTGCAAGAGAAGCAATAGAAGCACTGGTGCTAAGACAAGACCAATAAAGACTAAGGACCTTAAAAATAATCCGAATAAGCTCTCGCGGATATCCTCCGGACCTGCAAGCACCTGCGCAAAAATATCCGTCGTCTGACGCATTAGCTTACGTATTTCAGTAGCATTTTTTAATCCGTCGGATATTTCAAGTCGATCGTTGAACCGCCGCGCCTTCTCCGCTAAGAGCGTAAAGTAGGACAATGTCCACGCATGGACGAGGACAAAAAGAATAGGAGCGAAAAAGAAAAATGTCTCCAGTGGCAGCTCAGCGTTCATTAGAGGAAGTTTTACGGGTCTCTGCATCAGCATGTCGGCATGAGTTATTGACCCGACTACTACATACATAAAAAGTAGCACGAAGAGATACGAGAACCACATGCCGCCGTTGCCGCCCAGCAACTCTTCGACACCCCTGAGTCCGATCGCACCTCCAAGCATTCGGGATACGGCTGTGCCGGTCCGCGACTGGTCGTCCAGCGCCTTCTTCAATATCTCGAGATCATCTACTCTCAGATCGCCCCGCGTCCTCGCTTCGCGACGGCGTAGTGCCCGCATAGCGCGAACCATCCGCGAACGATTGGCTCCGCGCTGCCAGGGTGACAAGTATGGCATGTACTCGGTGCCAGTCCGGGAAGAGTAGTTTTCCCACGCGCAGCTCTAGTCGGATTAACCCCCGCCCTCGGCCGCCGTGGATGGTCCGAGTGTAGTTGCCGAACGCTCTCTAGACCAGAGTGGATCGCACGGCGGCCCCGCCTTGAACCACGCTCCGAGTCAGCGGCCGCTTTGGGTCATGAGCGGCATCGCTTCAATGGCTACTTCGCGCCAATAGTGGTCGAAAATCATCGCCCTGCGAAGGCTATGAATCTCCGCAGAAATCTCGTTCCAGAGATGAAGGTGGCGAGGTAGGGAGAACTCGCACATTCATTTAGGCCGATCTTCACGTTGACCGCACGCCGAAGACGCTGCCATGGACGGGGTCAAAATTGAACCCTTGAAAAGAGAGATATCAGAAATCGGATGTTCATGTCGATGAGATGAAGTCCGGCGACGTAGTAATGAGTTACCAACTCCCTTTCGATCCAATTATATATCCACGGTTATCTTTTCGTCGTTTCATCAGCCATACATAAAGAGCATCGAGCGCTTGAACCTCAGCAGCTGAAAGTCCGCGTTCGTCCTCGATTGTCTCACCGGTTCTGTCCGCTCGCCCAAGTCCAGCTCTCCACATTTTCGCCTCGACGTCTTCCGCTAAGTCACGTCCAAAGCCGGCATTGTATCGGAGGTTTTCATTGCCACCCTTAGTCACGTAAGCGGCGATCTTGTCCAGGTTGTCGGCAACCTTCCTGGATTTGAAAAGCCCCTTTATCTCCACCTGATATTTCTTGCTCCAGCATCCCCGTCGTTGGATGCGCTTTCGAAGTTCTGCTTCAGCGTTCTCATGATCGGAACCCAAGTCAACGACGACGTGAGAATGAACGAGCACTCGAGTGATGGCGCCAGAAACGGGGATCATGAGGCCATCAAACTCTTCCAGCTCAGCTAGATCGATGAGCACTTTGAGTTTGCGCGCCTCGCTGTCATTCAGCTCGCTGATCTTCTTCAGGATAGTCAGATTGACCATCTCAAGCTCGATTGCTCCACGACTCCATACGCCCATCTGACCGACGGTGTAATTGAAATCGCGTTCCATCGCTTCGACAGCTTCACGAACCTTCTCTGTGTCCGGTTCGACGACGGCCTGCAAAACCGTCATGAAGCGAAAGCGGTCGTTGGCTTCTTCCGGCCCGACTCTTTTGGCTCTCTTTCGCAGTTCGCCGGCCAACGTGGCAGCGTGGGCTTTTGCTACTTCGCCGTGAAGAAGTGAACCACTGCCAGCTACACCGGCCTGTTTCAACCGTGTCCTTTTGTGCGTTCCGAGATCAAACCGGAATGCATTTTTGATTGCCGTCTTTATGAGTTCAAAAAGCTCGCCGGAAAGCGCCTGCTCCCTTAATTCGTGAAAGTCGTTCGCCACTTCAGCTATCCAGTTCACTCCGATGAAGATCCGATTCTAGCAAATGACTGGTCAAATCCAAAGGCACGCCGCGGCGTGTTTAGTCTGTTTAATCGTGGATGTCTGATGTCGAACGATATTCGCGTCCGAACCGACGGGGAGATTACGATAAATTAAATTCCAGCGCGGACACCATACCGAGACAGGTTTTATAAATATCTCGTCAGATCGAGACATATGCGCGACCAAACCTGTTGAGACTGCTCGTGGGCGTGACAACCCAAGCCGTCAGAAAATCTCAGAGAGGGTGCAACGAATTTTTGAAATGATGATCTGCAAGAAGCGGAGAGAGCACGCCTCTCGAAGCACGATGAAGGCAACGCTGATACTTGCGACCTTCAAGCACTCGGCAGTCGCCTGATTGGCTCCGATGATGCTGGCGTTTATGAACTGGACAGAAACGGGAGATCGCTCAACCGCCCCGTACTCCTTCAAGGAGTGTTCCAAATCAGGGTGTGTGACGAAGGCGCTAGACGCAAGCGACGATGAATCACCATACTTCGGCGGACAGCCGAAGTATGTTCAAAAAACGCTCCGCAATCAGACCCTATCCTTCAATCTGATTTTTGATCCAATTCATTCCTTCAATCTCGAATCCTTCAATCCTTGACCAAACTGAGATACCGAAGGACGGCCCGAGGGAACCGAGGGACGTGAGCTATTCGACAATTGATCCTATCCAGTTTTTACAAATGAACATTATCGTCTGAAATTTGTTGACTGAATCCGAGCGGGCGCTCAACGGTCTGGTTTTGGACAGCCTTTGACCTGCACCTGCTTTTGACCCAAAGCGGAATCAATAGGACCTTCGGCACAACCTACCGCCGCTTAGCCGACCCTCGCAATCATGAGACCGGCGCTATAACGCTGTTCACCAAGCTCTGGTCATCCAGGCCAGCCGCATAGTCCAAGACACTCTGCAAGAAGCCTGTGGCGTACCGTTCGAGCGGGCTAGTGTAGAGGTACTCGCCAAGGTTTGTCAGTTCCAGATGCTCCAGTCGTGCGCTCGCCCGTGGATGGGTGTCCATTTGAGTCCGCATTTCGATCCGTCCACCCAGCCTCTCCCGCAGGAACTCCCCAGCGCGCTGGATGAAATCCATATAGGCAAATAAAAGATACACCGCGCCGAGGCTGAGCCGATAGTCATGAAGCGCAGCGGTGACATCGCTGATTCGGGTGACGTCCGCGCTCGCTTCGCTCGACGCGTCCGACGCAGTGCGTATCTTGACGAGCCTCGAGCGCATCAGGCCAAGCGCGAACGCGTCGGCTTCAAATTCGAACTTGTGACGGATTGTCGTCACGTCACGCCCTGGCACACTTTCGGCTTTCAGCCGAAGAGGGTGGTCGAGCGCGAAATGGCCGAGCTCGTGCATGACGATGAAATCGAGCTGTTCGGCGGTCAGTCGATGAGCCATGATGCCCATCTCTTCATCGTAGAGCATGGTCGATGAACTAGTCAGCCTCGTCGCCGCCACGTCCGACCAGAAATGCAGCACGGTCGGCACGATGCCTTCCCAAGCCCTGCTAAGGCGCTTCGGCCCAGCCATTTCTCGCGTGCAGAAATAGTGGAGCAGATACCTATTGAGATGTTTGAGGATGGGCTCAAGGGCGTAGTTCATGCCGATGAGCGCGCCACCATCGAGCACGAAGGTCGTCGCATTGAATTTCGCACGCTTCACCAGCGTGCAGGACACCCGATCGAGCCCATAGCGCGTGATATTGTCCAAGGGCACACCGACCATGACGCGCAAGAAACTGAGTTGGCCCCAATAGGGAAGCAGAGCGTCTGGTCCGCGGAACTGTCCCGCTAGATTGAGCGCGGTGTCGACGAGGACCTGATCGAGCACAAAATCGTAGGCCGCGGCGAATCGGATATCGTCTTCACTTTGGGGCTTCGGCCAGGTGAATTGAAATAACGAGCGCAAGGCAAGAAACATCATCTCCTCGGGTCGGATTGGCTCCGCCGCATGCAGCTTCGAGATAAATTGTCGTTGCTCGTCGGTGACACCCTCGAAGGTGCCGTAATCGGCCGCCTGAAGATGTTCGAGATCGAGAATGACCTTCGGCACCGGCCCCTGGCCGAGACCCTGAAAGACCCGGGCGGCCGTCTCCCCCAATATGGCGTTCAGCCGCTGCTGATCGATGACGGGAAGGCACAGGTCGATCTCGGTGCGGAGCCAGCGCTCGTAAGGGTTTTCGGTCATTCGTTATTGCTCGCGCACTTCGCGTTGTTGGCCCGCGTCCAAATCGTCCCCGCCGCCTATGGTCTACCGTCCTGCTTTTCGGGTAGCCGTTCTTCCGGTCAGCGTCGAATGTCTCGATCGCTGCGTTCTGCTCTTCAGCCAACTTCTAAAATGCGTTAAGGCAATTTGCCATGCCTCGTAGCCGGAGTCAGTGAAGGCTTGGGACGCGCTATTGACGCGTTGGGACCGGCCAGTTCCCTCAGGTTCCCCCCCGAGATCCCATCGAAAGTGGAAGTGCTGTTCCGGCCAGCTCCGGTCATCGGCAATGCTGGACGCCGAAAGTCCGCTTCTGGTGCGAAGCGGCCGTCCGCGAAAGGCTGCTCCTGACCCGTAGCGGACGATCCGGTAGGCGCAAATCCACAGTGCGTAGTTATCAAATCGGACGTTTGACCGCGGTTCCACTTAAGGCGCGATTTCGATAGAGTGTATGTGGCTTGACATAATCACGCCGACTCCCATGGAATGATGAGACCGATTTTATGGTCGATGAATCAACCAGCTTTTACTCGAGCCTACCGGTCATTTCCTCTTTCTCTGTCGCCGCGCGTCCAGAAAACCATGTTCCGCTCCCAGATGGCTGGGTTGTCGGATTTGCAGATGTCGTCGGCTCGACAAACGCGATCGAGCAAGGGAGGTATAAGGCGGTTAATATGGTGGGGGCTGGCGTCATTTCTGCCATCACAAATGCCATTGAACGCCGCCCGTTCCCCTTTGTGTTTGGCGGCGACGGCGCAAGCTTCGCGGTCGACCCTAATGACGCAGACGCTGCATCGCAGGCGCTTCAAGCGATGGCGGCTCATTCAAAGACTGAATTCAATCTTGAACTGCGCGTCGCAATGTTGCCAGTTTCGTCGATCCGTGCCGCTGGTGCCGACGTTTGCGTCGTTCGATACGAAGCCGGACCTGATTGCGTCTACGCAATGTTTTCGGGTGGAGGCCTAGGTTGGTTTGCAGATCAGGTCAAAGCTGGGAACCATCTTCTGGATTCCGCATCTAATGGAGCCGTGCCAGACCTGTCCGGGCTTAGCTGTCGCTGGGGCCTCGCCCCAGCCAAGCATGGCATTATTCTGTCTGCAATGATCGCTCCACGTGGGTCGGATCCGCGTTTCTCTGCCTTGATGGAAGAGATCATCGCCCTTATCGCGACACTAGAGAACTCGGGAAACCCCGTGACATTGAACGCGTTGGTGCCCGGTCCGGCCGCGCAGGCAATCAAACTTGAGGCAGCGGCGAAGACCGCGACCGGCGACTGGCGTTGGATGGCGTGGATAAAATCAACCCTACTTTACACGCTTAGTTACCTCGCCTTCCAATTTCGACCGAAGGCTGGAGGTCGCGATATGGATGTCTACATGGAGAGCATGATTACGAACGCAGACTTTCGCAAGTTTGACGATGCTTTGTACCTGACCCTCGACTGCTCGCCTGCGTTCGCCGAGGAGTTGGATCGGCGCCTTGAAACAGCCGCTGAGTTCGCCCGATATGGAACGTTCATACAACGATATGCACTTTTGACGTGCTTCTTGCTTTCCAATGAGAATATCGGCCGTCCTTTAAGGGGGAAAACCAACAGCCTTGCTCACATCCACTTTATCGATGGCGCCAGTGGCGGATACACCATGGCGTCGAAGGCTATGAAAAATCGATCATGGGAGTAAGCGATCAGAACCCAAGCAACGAGCGGCTTTCGAAAGAGTCCCCTTCTGGCACCTCTCCGCCCTTCGCCGAATGGGTGCTCATGACCCGTAAAAGACCTTCGGAGAGTCCGCTCGCGCCCAGCACTTGACCAGATGGTATGACAAGGATTGCATGGACGCTGAATGGACCGCAGGTGGGCATATGGCTCAGAATTCGACGCAGCCAACATGGGATCCAGCCGCTCTCGCGACGCAATTGGGCAAGATCGCCGAGCAGAGCCAGCGGCTCGTCCAGGACTTCCTGCTCGATCGGCCGGATATCGCGCAGCTCGGCATGGGCGATGTGACGACGCTACCCCGCGCCTTCATCGAACTGACGACGAAGATGATGACCGATCCGGCGGCGATCGCCCGCACCCAGATCGATCTATTCAACGATAGCCTGCGCGTTTGGCAGACGACGGCCGAGCGCTTGATGGGGCATAGCGCCGGGACCGAAGAACCGCCGCAGGACAAGCGCTTCAAACATCCCGACTGGACCGAGAGCGTGGTCTTCAATTTCGTCAAAGAGAGCTATCTCATTTTGGCCAAGGCTGTGCTGGCGGCGGTGCGCGGCGTCGAGGGGCTCGACCCGGCGACCGCGCGCAAGGTCGACTTCTATACGCGCCAGTTCGTCGACGCGCTCTCCCCGTCCAATTTCATCGCAACCAATCCGGAGGTCCTCGCTGCGACGCTCGAGACTGGCGGACAGAACCTTCTGCGCGGACTCGAGAACCTGCTTGAGGATTTGCAGCGCGGCAAGGGTCGGCTGTCAATCACCATGACCGACATGGGGGCGTTCCGCCTCGGTGACAACATAGCGGCGACGCCGGGCAAAGTCATCTTCCAGAATGACCTGATGCAGCTCATCCAATATACGCCGGCGACGCCCGACGTGCGTCGCCGACCGATGCTGATTGTGCCGCCGTGGATCAACAAATTCTATGTGCTCGACCTGCAGCCGAAGAATTCCTTCATCAGATGGGCCGTTGACCAAGGCCACACGGTCTTTGTCATCTCCTGGGTCAATCCCGACGAGAAGCTGGCCGAGAAGAGCTTCGAGGACTACATGCAGGAGGGTCCGCTCGCCGCCCTCGACGCGATCGAGATGGCGACGGCCGAACGTTCAGTCAACGCCGTCGGTTATTGCCTGGGCGGCACGTTGCTCGCCTCAACCCTTGCCTATATGACCGCGCGCGGCGACGCGCGGATCGCCAGCGCCTCCTATTTCGTCACGCTTGTCGACTTCGCGGATGCCGGCGACATGGCGGTGTTCATCGACAATGAGCAGCTCGCTTCGCTCGATGAGCGCATGAAGGAGCGGGGCTATCTTGAGGCGCAGGACATGGCGATGTCGTTCAACATGCTGCGCTCGAACGATCTGATCTGGTCCTTTGTGGTGAGAAATTATCTCCTCGGCAAGGAGCATTTACCGTTCGACCTCCTTTACTGGAACGCCGACTCGACGCGCATGCCGGCAGCCATGCATTCTTTCTACCTGCGCAATATGTATCAGATGAATCTGCTAGCGAAGCCCGGCGGCATCCGCCTATACGACGTGCCGCTCGACTTAACGCAGATCACGACGCCGACCTTCATCCTGTCGACGCGGGAGGATCACATCGCGCCGTGGAAGTCCACCTATGCGGCTACCCATCTTTACAAGGGGCCGGTCAAATTCGTTTTAGCCGCCTCGGGCCATATGGCCGGGGTGATCAACGCGCCGGGCGGAAAGTACGGTCATTGGACTAACGATGACCTGCCGGCGACGCCCGACCAATGGTTCTCTGGCGCCGCTGCGCAGCAGGGCTCGTGGTGGCCGATCTGGGACGAATGGGTGACGGGCTTCGCCTCCGGCCGGATGCCCGCGCGCCAGCCCGGCGACGGCAGGCTGACCGTAATCGAGGACGCGCCGGGCTCCTACGCCCGGGTGAGATCGGACGCTTGAAGCGGCGGCACACGGGGGCGTCAACTCTGTTGGGGTTTGGTGTCGCTGCGAAAGTCGGGTTGTGGCGCTAAGCAGATTCGGACAACTCACGTCATTCAAGGCAAGAGGCGCATTGCACAGGCGGCGCGCCCGAAACCGTGCTGACCGGTTAAATTCCCCATTCGGGCACGACACGGTCGAGTTAACGGCTCTCTTGCGTGAGCGCTGCCGGCAAACTGCGGCCAATCTCCGCAAGGGTTTCGTGGCTTTGATCGTTGCGGCGGAAACTCATTGCGAAACTTCCACCTTTTGCGACGTCGCGTAACGCTCATTATGAAACTACGACTGGTTTTCACGCCGCCTCCGGCGCATCCACATTTACTTTAAACTCGATCCGAATGGGAAGATCGCTCATGGCGTAATGCACAAATTGTTGCCCCAACTCTGTAAGTTCATATCCTTTGGTGTCCTCAAACGCGGACTCAACGGTGTTGGACGCTGGTTGCCTGCGGCGGCGCTGCGCGGGCACACGCAAAAAATTGCCTGTGTAATCCTTCTCACGGTGTTGGCGAATAATGCTGCCCGTGCTGAGGTCACGGATCAGTAACTTGAACAAATCGGCTTCGGCAGAATCTTCTCGAACTTCATCCTTGCCAATTTTCTCCCATATCCGCGCACGGGTAACCCCCTTGTCGTTATAAATCGACGAAATGACAGTGAAATGCATCTCGCTGTATATGCTTATCCACTGGAGAAACATCCTCACGACATCATCGCTGGTGAAGCTGGAGGCGGCAGCATTTGCGAGGATATTCCTAACAAATTTGCGCTTTTCCTCGCTCTCAGTCCCCGACCAATCTCGGAAAGCCTTGCGCACTAACGACTGATATTCGGGACTTGCGACACGTTGGGCGATTTTTTCGTCATTCATGTCGAGACGTGCCATGATTTCCAATATGGTCTGAGCCTTCTCAACCATTTCATCCTGTAGCATCTTCAGCCAATGCTCAAAAAAAGTGTTTATTTTCTCCTGTTCTTGTTCCGACCATGCGCCCGCGCCCGCCGATAAAATACCGCCTACAAATGGGATAGCGCCGCCCGCTGCATTGAGGACTGCTCGAATTGCTCGACCTCCGCGAAGTCCTTTCGGAGCTTCGTTGTCAGGATCATTGCCCGGCTCAGACGACTCAGACATTGGTGACCTCTGTTAAAGTTTCCGATCATGGACAGCTTGGCCTATGAACCCATGCCATCGGCAAATGCATTTTATGAAAACAGTCTAGCCATAACTTCCGCGACCCAGCTCCAAACCGTCGGCTGAACAGCGGTCGCAATGAGGCTGCCGATAGCGCCCTCCGTCAGATTGCGGAGTGTGCGCCCGGCCTGTTGAACAATGATCTGATCTGGCTCATCGGTGAGCTGCGCGCGAAGGGTTGCAAGTTGTGCGTTCGCTTTTTGCTTGTCCCGCGCATCAAGATTTAGCTCATGGAGGTGAGTTGTGAACTCATCAACAAACCGGACGAGGTCGGCTCGGTTCTCCGCGGTGTAGGCAGTCTGCTGGCTCTGCACCGCACGTTCGCCAGCTTGCTGCACCGGAGAGTTAATCGCTGTACCGATATTGGTTGTGTTGTTGACGATGTTATAGCTGACAGACGGAAAGCCTGGAATCGGCTCGTCCGGATGGCGTTGCGCGCCCTCAATCGCATCAATCCCGCTGGCATTGATCCGCGCTGTGCCCGGAATGCTAAACGTCTGAATAAGCCCCTTGTCCTTCAAATAACGCCAAGCCGCTTGTGATTCCTCATCGGTCAATCCAGTGATGGAACAAAGCTCCGACACGAAAATGGGCTCTGAGCTGGTACGATTCCTATCATAGAGACTGTTCAGCATGCGCCATGCCTTGTCTTGGTTCTTCTGAGACTCGGTCATGACCGCGCGGCCTCCAATAAATCCAATCTCGATGTCTCGAAGCGCGCCGTCGAGCCTATGCTGAAAAACTAGGGTGTATTGGCTGCGCATTTGTTGCTGGATTTGTGGAAATCCCGCTGATGGGATTTCCCCCAAAACTGTGTTGGCAAGGTTCTCAAGATGCGGGCGAGCCCAAGGGGTGATTTCCTTCGGAGGAACGTTCATCCTGCTGGCAAAATCGCGAATGATGCGCATTGCCTCCTCGATAGATTCCGCATGAATCTTATCGACACATTCCACAACCGAACTAATAAGGACGCCGCTTGAGGCCAAGCCACGGGCCGCCGCCTCACTGGTGAGACGGGCTCGCTCCGCTTGCGCCTTGTGGTGCGCAGCGTGCATTATCCTCGATAAATTGCGATCAAGGTCGCCTTTGGTGGGAGCATCATACATACGGGTGTCCTCAATTCAGGCGTGAAATCGTGCTTCTGCTCACATTGAACCGCCACGCAAGGTCGGCCTGCGTCGCGTTGGCTTTGGCGAGGTCTCGCAAGGCTTCGGCGCGCTGATGCGGCGTGAGGGCGGGGTCCGTCCCATGTGAACGCCGCGCGCCTTGGCGCGCTCGCGGCGCTCGCCGGTGCGGCCGCGCATCAAGTCACGCTCGAACTCGCCGGTGCCGATCGCACCGATCAGCGCGGCCCACCAGTCGCACCCCTTGATTTGCAATAATTGCATTCACGTTGAGCGGCAAAGAGACGATCCGTTCCATGTGTCCTGCCAACAGAACGCAGAACAGCACAACCTCTGTAGGGTGACACTCTGATCGGCAACCTTCAACGCAAAAAGTAGCGCCTATCGTCGCCCCACGCGCTCGGCCAAAATTTTCAGGAAGGTCTATGTAGCAGCGCGCGCGTATCCGTCCGAGGTCAGCCGAAAAACCACGCGGCCCTCGGAATCTTCGAGGCCGTCCTGTTCAATGAGGCCGGCCACAAGGAAATCATCAAAAATCGCGCGGGGCAATTCGACAGGACAAGATTGGAAGCCCTGCGGCGTGCTCAACGCAAGAGCACGACCGTCTTGCGTCGTGAGCGAGATAAAATCCCGCTTGATACGACCCGACGGCACGCCTTTCTCGAACAGAATATAACAGTTGTTTTTGGTGACCAGCCCGAGAAACTCGGTTGAATTGATGTGCATGGCCTAGGATCCGTAACGTTCAAGGTGAAATGGGAATGGCCAAGGTCGGTTGCAAGGCCAGATTTCTACACCTGTGTCTCGGAAGACCCCCCGCGTGCGCTTCAGAGCCCCGTAATTCGGGAGCAAAACAGCATATCAGCCATCTGGCTTCGAGGGTTTAAACTCCTCAACGTAAACCCTTGGGTCGTTAGCCTCGCAGGCAGAACACTCCTGAACTGTTTCCGGTGGCATGAGTGCGGGGATGCACGGCGAACATTGATTGAGCCGCTTTACGAACGAAACAAACACCGTTGGCACGCGAGCAATACGCCCGTCATTCGATCTTCATCAGCGCAATCTGTGATCACCATCCTGCTCGCAATAGTGCTGCTGCTACAAGCATCCATTTTTTTCCTTTTGTCCCGATAACGACCCTCAGATCACTTCCACTATCCTTCGCTGCGCGTCACCGTTCGCCTCGATGTAGCGCTGCGTCGTCGACAGATTCGAGTGTCCCGCGAGCATCTGCACGTCTCTTAACGATCCACCGACAGTCGAGATCTTTCGCGCCGCGTTGGTGATGAACGTTCGGCGTCCCGAATGGCTTGAGCATCCGCTGAAGCCCAGCTCGGCATACCAGCGTGCTATTAAGTTAACGATGGCCTGGGCTGATGTCCTGGTAGACCTCTCGGTCGAGACCACGAAGGCAGACGGGCGAACGACGGGTCGGGCTTCCTTCAATTCGTGAAGGGCCACCCTCAGCTGAGAGTTCATCGGGATGATCCGACCCGACCTTCCCTTGGAGGCGCTATCCTGAAGGTGAATCGCGGTTCCGATCGATCCCTCAGAATCAGTGACCATGTCCCACGTCAAAGACGCGATCTCCTTCGCGCGCAACCCCGCTCTAACCGAGAGGAGTACGATGACGCGGTTTCGAATGGGATGACGTGTTCGAGCGACGTAGCTAAGGAGAGCGTCGACCTGTCCTTTAGAGAGAGTCTTCGCCTGCTTCCCGAGGGCCATGAGGGTCTCCAGACTGATGATCATTTGTGAGTCTGGAGCTTCATTATAATCAGTTTCGTCCCGCCGTACACGGCGGATACGGTCCGCTCTCTTAAAAAACAATCCTTTAGAATAACTGATGATAGAATAGATATTAGATCATCAGTCCGCTGAAGCGCTAATGCGTTCTCTTGAAATCCCATCGAGGAGGAGCGTTCGCTCCCCGGTCATTTTCCAGATGGGATGGGCTGGTAGTCGCCTGGGAACTCGCCGTTGGCGACGTTTAGCATGATTTTCTCAGCCTTCTTAATGTATCGCTTTGCGGCTTTCAACGCGCGCTCTGTATCGGCGATGTCGTCCGGGTTGTACAGAAGGGTTGAAGGAATCTTGGCAACTTTGCGCGCGGCTCTCGTTTCGAACGAAGCATGAATGACTTTGAGGAGTCTTTCCCCTCGCAGCTTTCCCTTGTCCAAGGTTGAGATATAGACATTAAGAATGTCCGCCAGTTTTCCCCTTTTCACCTCGGACCCTGCCGTCATTCTATAACGCGCCGTTGAATTCTTTTTCTGCTTCGTCCTTGTCGATGCCCTTTCAGCCCAAGCGGCGCTGATGATCTCCTTAACGTCCCTAGACAGTTTCGTTGGCGATTGGGTCAGCGGAATTTCGACGATAATAGCGTTTGGGGCTCTCGACTTGTCCTGATCTGGATCCAGTCGGCGCACAACGTGGATCTCTTCGAAAAGCTCCGAGTGTGATTCCCACCATTCTTCGGGAAAGAAATATTCGTCGCCCCACGGCTCATAGAATTTTTCGCGTTTTTTCAGGACTGCCAAGATCTTGGGATCTTCGCTGAACCTGGCGAGCCAAAGGAATTCGTACCAGAGGAGATAGGCCTCTTCGAGTTCGACGAGCCGTCCCCTCAGTTGGACTTTGGGTCGTTTTGGACATTTTAGTGAATCGGACATCTGGCAGATTATAATCTTTGATCCGAGAAAAGCAATCTCCGTTGTGAGAGGGTCTCCCAAGTCGGCGTTATTGGCCGAAAGCAAGGAGATTCGAGTATGTCTGACGAGATCGAACTAAATGCTGCATCGACGGTTCAAAATGGAACCGAACCGACGAACGATGGCGTGGATCACTATGTGCAGAGGTTTAACTCACTCAGAAAAGAGTCAGCGGCGGGTGTGATCGACATCGCAAACGTTTTGACCGAAGCCGAAGGGAAGCTCACGAAAACGGACTTTGCGTCATTCTGCACCGAGGCAGGGGTAGCCAAGGGACGATCGTACCACAAGAAACTCCGCACGATCGGCAAGAACGCTTCGCGCCTCAGGCCGCATTTAGAGCTTCTGCCCCATTGCTGGACGACGATTTACAAGCTCGCTCAGATGCAGGCTGATAACTTCAGGCAACTTGTCGCATCGGGAACCCTTTCTCCGAAAATGACCGCGAAGGACATCGGCAAATTTCTCGGAACACCTGCGAGTAGAGAAGGCATGAATGAATCGTCGAGAAGCAAAGATGCAGGCCGGAGGGTCGTCATTTCCTTCGGCAAATTAGACGTCGATACAAAGAAACGAGTTGCCGCGGAAATCTTCGAGTTAGCCGGGGGCCTCCTGGCCTCGAACTCTGGATTGGATGCAGCTGCGAGCGACCCGCTCAATATCGCTGCGTGATTTCGAGCACTCAGTCTTTAGTAAAGGGAAAAATCGAAATGAGTGAGGATGCAGCCAAATTTGGCTCGGACAAAGATGCTTCGCTTGGCGGTAGCAGCAACGCGAACGTTGAGGTGTCTGAAGCGCGGACAGCACCACAGACAGTTGCAGAGGTCGAATTACCAGTTGAGGCAGGAGGGATGATTACGGGCGACTTGCACGCGTGGTACGAGGCACGTAAACATCAAGACGAGATCAATCGAGAAGAACCCAATAGCTGGCTGTTGAGCTACCCAGAGGACGAGCGATGGACTATCGAGCACCATGGATTTAATGAGGCGAACAATCCTATCAATAAGGAATACAACCAAAAGCTGCTACAGCTCTGTCACGAGTACAACAGCGAGCCATTGGACGACTACCCCGAAGAAATTCAAGGGGCGATAAATGCCTGGGTTTTTACAGAAATCTCAAATTTATTGTTCTTAAATTGGCCAAGTTACGTGGAATCTGGCGTCACCGATAGGCTCAGTTTCGATGAATTCCTAAAGGCAAAAGGAGCCGATCGTTATTAAAAGCGGCCGGTAGAGTAGCAGCGGAGCACTTCTTAATCTACGGTAAGTGGTATGGAAAGCTCGACGGGGCAAATCCCCGTCGAGCTGACAGCCTGGTCAAATGGGTGCCCCTCACCAAAAAGATCTCGGTTGTCCCGTTCTTCGGACGCTGCGGGATGCATCGCGAATCGAATGCGCAGCAGGGTAAGGCGGCTAAATGTCGTAGGTCAGTTTGAGACTGTATGAATTCCGTCCACTACTGCTTTGTCGCGTTCGGCGTCACGTCATGCGAGCCTGGTGACGAGCAAGTTCAATATTCACTTCGCGGAGCGAATGTGTTCCACCTTCTGTTAAGCCACGTTCGTCATAGCGGCGAGCGAGATCCTCGAGCGCGTCGGTTTCGATTTCACTGATGTCGCGGCTGGCGTAAATCATTATTCGCTTCTTCCATTCAGCTAAGTGATTTCGTTACCGATCGGAAATCGGACACAAGTCCTTTTTGCCCATAGCTGCGCTCTTCCATTTCATCCGCATTACCACAACCAATCTCGCAGCCATGTCGTAACCAAGAGGGACCTTCGACACGAATTAGGAGCGACGATTTCAAAGCGAATTGATACATCATGTCGTAGGTTGAACAACTGGCTCGTCGACTTGAATTAGACGTCGGATTCGATCGAGCACGTGATTACCGTTTGCCACGTCGAAACTTGCGATCTCAAGGATGGTCTCACGCCCCGTTATTCGGTGTCGAGCGTGAATGATATCCGCGCTGCCCAGCGCCGGATGATGCGGATACAGGAGTGTCAAGCGTGGGGCGCGGTAAAGCTGTGCATAGGCCATCATCTGGTAGACATCGCCTTGCGAGACACCCTGTTTTGGATCGTCAATTCGGGAAGAAATCCGCTTCCATTTTGTATCGATCACGTGGGTCACAATGCCCGCTCGCCGTATCAGGATATCGGGCTTCGTCTGGAAAAGCCTTCGCTCAGTAGTTTCCGCGGTGAGACAGAAAAGCCGTCCGCCCTGCAACGAAACGGTCAGATCAGTTCCCGCAAGGCACTGGGATATTAAGCGCCCAATATACTCCTCGAACAGAGCATTCATCTCGAAGAGCAACGCGGTACCCAGGCCCGCGCCGGTGGTGGTTGTCTGATAGCGGTTCAACAGGAAAAGTCGGGCCATCCCAAGTAGCTCTTGCCACCGACGATTGGTCCGATCGATCACAACTTCATCCCACCGGAGGGCTGACACCATATTTTCTGCGATATCCGCGTATACGAAAGCCAATTCGCGTAGCCGCTGCTGATTTGCCGAACTCCGCGATATCCTCGATAAGTGTGTGACCGCTGCCCTCATGATACGGTTCAAGGCAGTGTCTTCGGAAAGAACGTCGAATCGGCACGAAAGACGCGATGGATTTACTGCATGACGGGTGAACTGGCGCGCAACGTTGAGTCTACCACGCAAGGCTGACAGGTCGTCTTCCTCCTCGACATAACGGCGTGGCATCCCCTTGCGGACCGCCTCGGTAAGTTTTTCACAGAAGATGCGGATCAGGATTTCGAGAAGATTCTCACGCTGCCACGCAAGATCCGTGACCGAACCGAGCTCTATCTTCAGATCGAGCGCTACAGCCAGCATGTATATTAAGTGCTTCCGTATCGCGGCATTCTGATGGTTGTTACTCTCCCCGGGCGCAATATCGATCTTGGGCAGAATCTCCAGACTGCAGTCCTTCGCGGCCAAGATCCCGACCACGCCTCGCGCGCGCAGCGCGTGCCTGCCGTGTTCCAGCACACCGCTTCGGCCCCTGCCTGCAAATTCAGAACGTAGCGCCAATGTAGCCAGCCGATTTGCGAATTGTTCGGGGATCTGCCCGTCACGGTCACCATAGGTGAGCTTCTCCCATTCGCGGACCGAGTAGGACTTCATCAGGATTCGAACTCCAAGAAGTCGAATTCCGCTTTGACTGTCCAGCGCACTTTTTCGCTGCGGACTTCATCATCAAAACCCACGGGAGTCGTCAGCGTCTTTGCTTCGAGGAAGTAGGCGTTGACTGCCCCGGCACTGTCGCCGAGCACAGCGGCCACCTTCGACCAGTCCTCGTAGAAATACTCAGCTAGTAGCGGGATAACCCTGTGACGTATTACATCCTCCACATCTGCCCGACTGCTGCACCTGGTGAAGTAGGCGTGGCCGATCTGATGTTCGCGGTCGAAGAGATATTCGATCCGCTCGTTGATCGTGGTCAGCAGCTTGTTGAGATTGATGCCGTCGAGGTTGTCAGCGTCGAGCTTTCTGGCAACCATAGCTTTCTGAAGCTCTGAGGTGTCCGGCATCAATTCGCGGAAGGCGAACCGGCGACGGAGCGCGGTATCGAGCAGCGCGATCGAGCGATCGGCGGTGTTCATCGTGCCGACGATGTGCAGGTTCGGCGGAACGCCGAAGCTCGTTCCGGAATAGGGAAGCCGGACTCTAACTTCGTTCTCGCAGCCAAGACGTTTGTCTACCTCTAGCAGCGTGATCAACTCGCCGAAAACCTTGGAGATATTCGCTCGGTTGATCTCATCAATGATGAGGACATGTGGCCTTGCGCCTGCAACAGGGCGTTCCGCATTCGGATCTATAACAACCGTTTCTAGGGCGTCCCAATCAACCAAATCCGGATCCAGTCGATACACTGCCTGCCGCCTGAAATTCTTAGGATAGAAAGCTGCCCGTTCTGCCCCGTTGTTATCTCTCCAAATCCATTCGACCCTGCGTCTATGACGGTGAAAGCTCGCGGTCGGTTCGAATTCATACTCACCCGTTACCTTCCCAAACGCGCGGTATCTGTCTCTACCGTCCGAAACAACCACATAATCGCCGATCTGGAGACCCGACCTGAACGCGAAGGTCATCTCAATGTTGGGATCCTTGCCAGAAGCGTTCGTATGCTTCGCGTTCCACTCCTTTCTGATCTCCTCGAAATTATCGAACCGGTCATCGGACCAATCAATATCACCGCCCCAACCAATATGGATTAGCGAGTGGTCGAGCCCCTCACGTATCCAGTCTTCCTGGGTTCCGCGTTGCCCCAAGGCGATCTTGTAGATCGGCCTCGAGCGGTCGAGCCTCTTTGCCACGGCATTTCCCGTATCCAGTCGGGCTCTTTCGCTGATCACTTTGAACACGCCAGGATGGGCCTTGAGACTGAACCCGCCTGAGGCCACGGTGTCGCCCCGCTCGTCATCTGCCAACTCAGACTCGGTCGTCGGTCGGAGCCCCTCCACGAAATCTTCATACGAGAACGACGAATGGAAGGTTACGAATTCGATTCGACCGTCGCTGGCTAAACGGCGATACTCCGTCATTAGCGCGTCTCGGTCCTTTCGCAGCGGGGCCGCCGCTGCTTCGCCCATACACAGCCGCACCGCTTCCCAAGCAGTCGCATAGGTCTTACCGGTCCCTGGAGGGCCGTAGAGGATCAGATTGGTGGGCGAGGACATCTTGACAGACGGCTCTGATGCCATGATTTGTTGCCCTTCTGGCCCGGCGAGCTGGTATGTGAAAACTGTGGAGCTGCTAGGATTTGGCTCGGTGTGAATAGGCACCGGGACTTTGGCGAGCTTCTGTAGTTTCTCGCCGCTTAACGCGCTGCAGATGACTGGAAATGCGTTCTGCAGGCCCATGTCTTTTGCCAAATTCCCTGCGCGGATCGAGACCTCTCCCGCACCGCTTTCACGGGCTGGTTCGATGTAGTAGTTCAGCGCGCAAAGCCGTGTGCGGTCTGCATCGCGAATGAGGTGATCGTAACGTTCTGGAGGAGAAATGGGTCTGTTCTCTTCATCCACAATAATGAAGCCCGCATTATGCAGCCGGGCAGCTGCATCCATTTTCTGCCCCCAGCCACCGTTCAGTTCGATTTTCTTCAGGATGTAACCCACAAGAGGCTTGGTTGGGTACACGCGACTGCCACGCTCGCGCGTGGAGCGCACCCAATAGTCGCGCGGATCACCGAAATGACCAAAGATGTCGACGTGGTCACCATTCTGGCGATAGCGGTCAAAGGCATCCATTGCGGCTTCGATGTTGCGGCGAGAAAAATCTTCATTCGGCTCCGAGTCTTTATTGCCGAGCGCAGCAAGGAGAACACGAATGTCTTGAGGCTCGTTAATTTTCACGCAAAGGCAGTCAGATTCTGGAAAAGACCAAGGCCTGTTGAGGCCAGAGTGCCGCCCCCCGTCCTTTACTCCTTGAATAAAAGGCTTTCCTTCATATTCTAGGCGCGCGCGTTCGATTGCGTCTCGCCATTTTGGGGCGACGAAAAAATTTCGGGCTTGGCCGGTTAACTCCCAGATGATGGTGACCTCGGGCCCGTACGTGAAACCAACCATGTATTTCGTCGCGCCACCATTGGGTCGGAAGCCGCTGTCGCGGATGACCGCTAGCAATGCGTGACGTCTCGCGTTCGGTTTCTCAATCTCGTTCTCCGCTATGCGATCCTCAATGTCTTTCCACATTCAATCCTCTTTCCTTACTGGCAACGCACAGAGCGTATTCACCAGTCGCATCTGCCCGACCGTCTCACACTTCGCATCCCGCAGTCGCGGCGCTCCGAAGACGAGCGCAAGTCCCTTGGCGCGCGAAACCGCTACATTGATGCGATTGAGCGAGAATAGGAATTCCATGCCGCGTGGCGTCTCCTCAGCCGACGACGCCGTCATCGAGATAAGGCACACCGGCGCTTCCTGGCCCTGAAACTTGTCAACCGTCCCGACGCGGATACCTTCGGGCAGCGCGTCCCGCAGGGCGTTCACCTGAGCGTTATAGGGAGCGACGACGATTATGTCCGGCTCGCGCATGGGCCGAGTTGTGCTGTCCTTCTCCGTCCAGGCGCCGGACAATAGGTCACGCACAGCGGCTTGAATGGCGAGGACTTCTTCCTGTGCGATTTGGGCGTTGCCTTCATGCGTAACCGGCACCCAGAAGGCCCCAGCCTCGGGCAACGACGTGCCGGTTACGCATTGGCGAGCGGTGTCGGGATGGCTGGAGAGCCGCCCTTCATAGACCTGATCTGAAACGAAGCGGCAGACCTCTCGGTGCATGCGGCGCGAGACCGGCAGGAAGATACCGCGATTAGGCGGAACCGTCGCATGATCGCCAAGCATCCAGTCAAGGCACGACAGGTTCGCGGGCTCGGGATGCGCCCCTTGAATGACCTGCGGCAACTGACGCGGATCGCCTACAAGCACGATGTTGCGGGCACCCCGTCCCATGGCCACCATGTTGGCAAGTCCGACCTGTCCGGCCTCGTCCACGAAGAGCCAGTCGAAGGACTGCTCGAACTCGGGACGTGAGAAAAAGAAGGCGGTTCCGCCGACGACATGTGCCTGCGTCAACGCGGGATCATCGTTCGACGTCGCCCGCGTTACTCCTGTGAAGCCTTCGGGATAGCCGTCTTCGCCACCGCTGACTTTGTGGGCCAGTTCGACGTTCACCAGCGCTGTATCAGGATCGTCTTCCTCTAGCGCCGAGAGACAACCCATCAGCACGTTGCGGATGGCCTCATGGCTGTTCGATGCGACGCCGACGCGATGAGCCTTGCGCACCAGCGACAGGATCGCGCGAGCGGTGACAAAAGTCTTGCCCGTGCCGGGTGGCCCCTGGATCGGCAGAACCGTCCCATCCATCGCACTTACAGCTGCAATCGTGCCCAGAGTCGGATCGGCGCCGTCCAGCAGGTCGGGCCGCGCGCCGGTAGTCAGGCGGGGCACAGCGCGAGAGAGCAGATCATCGACCGCCGTGAACCGACGCGGCCCGCATTGATCGGCAATCACATCTCGCAAGGCGCCGGCAATGACGTCGGTGTTGAGCGGCCAGTCCGGGTGGAGCGTCAGACGGTCCGTAAGAAGATGCGCCTTCGCCGGGCCTGCCTTGACCGTGATTTCGCGCGCGGTCCGGTCAAGAGCCTCAATGCTGATCGTAGCAGGTGGCCCGTCAAAGACCGGCACCGTCGCGTTCTTGCCGCCCCGCAATTTCGTCTCCTGCGGCGGGAAGCGATAGGTGCGTGCCATCGAGCGCTTGACTGGAACAGCCGAGCCAGTGGCTTCCAACCCGGCAAGAGCATCGAGGTCGTCGATAAGATCATCCTCGTCTTTGCCCACGCTGTCGAAAACCGCCCATTGCGCCGGCTTCGCTTCGCGCTTGTGGAAGAGACCGAGTTTGAACAACACGTCCTGTCGGTCTTGCGGCAAGCCGGACGCTAAGAGGGCCGAACGCAGGGCCTGCGTGTCGGCATCCTCTTCGACCTCCTTCATACTCGCGTCCTGGCCGAGCGACGGCCAGGGTCCCGCAGGCCGAATGCCAACCAGCCAGACCCTCAATTCCTCGGTCGAAATGCAGTCGACGCGATTGTAGTCCTCGATCTCGTCTAGGATCTGCTGATCGCCGGTCTCGCGCCACCGCTCATAGGCGACGATCGAGCCCCCGGCGGTCTTCACCTCGCCGTCGCGCTTGCGGCCATAGAAAGCCTCCATCGACTTGATGGAATAATTGGGCTCAGATCCGATGAGCGCCCCGCGCACGACTGCAAACAGATCGACAAAACGACGTTCGCGCAAAAGACGGTCGAGGAAGGCTTCGCCGATGCCGTATTTCGTGGTCAGCCGCCGCAGCGCAGTGATTTCATAGGGCGCATAGTGATAGATGCTCGCGGCAGGATATGCCGCGAGACGCGCACGGAAGAAATCCAACAGATCGGTGAGTGCCCGCGCTTCGGCAGCATGATCGTGCGCCCAGAAGGCGCGGAACTGGCCATCGAACCAGACGCCATGCAGATATTCGAGACCACCCTCGAAATGCGGGTCGCCTTCGATGTCATAAAACAGATCGCCCGGTTGCGGTTCAGGCAGCAGATCGAACCCCTTGCCAGGCTCCGGGACGCGCAGTTCGAACGAGGGTGTGCCTGTCTTACGGGAATGTTGCAGCCGAGCTTGTGCCACCAGACGGAAGCGCGTGTGTTCCGCCATGCCGCGAACTGGATAGTCAAGACTGGCGAGCGCCTCCATGGTCCTGACGCTCGCCGCTTCCAGCTTCTTTACCTGTCCACGGCTGATGTTTGCCACGTTGAACAGGCTGTCTTCTGCGTCCCAAATGTCAGCGCAATGGTCGCCCCAACGGCAAAGCCCACAATCCACGCACGGGATGGGACGTGTTGGCTGCGGATCGGCCACAAAGCATTCGAGTCGAGTCCGCGCGATGCGCCCATAGGCGGCGTAATCCGACAGCCGCAAGGTGGCTCGGGTGCCATCACCGAGTTCAACATGGGCGAATTCTGGTGCCACGCCCTGAATTTCGGTCAGTAGGTCTGAATAAAGCACTAGTTGAAGCACATGCTTGGGATGCACGCTGCGCTTCAGCTTGGTATCAGCCACCTGGTAGCTGAACTGGCCGAGCGCAGAGGGCTTCTCGACACGCTCAAGAAAATCCGCCCAGCCGCCCCAGTTACCGGATAGGAACGCGCCCTGAAACACTACTTCTGTTCCAGTCGCCAGCGCCGCCCGCGTAGTTTCGGCGTTGCAGGCCAGGTCGCTTCGCGCGATCTCCACAACACCGCGTCCAGCTGCATTGAGCCGCGCAAGATGCGCCGCCTCATGGGCGTCGCCCTTTTTTTGGAGCAGCGCTGCATCCTCGCTATCGTTTCGTGGCTCTGGACTGGTCCCGCGCATGTAGGCCAAATCGAGGGCGGTTGCGTGAGCACAACCCATGAAGCGCATTAGGTCCGAAGCGGATAGTAGAGTACGGCCGTCGAGGTTCCTCAATTTCTGCTCCAATACGTGTGATGCTCAATCCTTAAGGGAATCGCCTCGACAGGCATCAAATTCATCTTAGGTTGTGAGGCTGTCAATTTCTGGCATAGAGGTCGAATGTCCTTCGCCGAGGCTCAGGATTTGCTCCGCCTTGCGCAGATGACGGCCTTTAGGCGCGGCGGCATGAGCCGTGAGGACACTTGTATCGAAGGACCGCATTGCCCACCTAAACATGGCTCGCGTTGGAGGCGACACAGCGCACCGGCCGTCCGGTATCCAGGGTTTAAACCCCTCCACGAAAACCTTCGGGTCGTTAGTCTCGCGCGAAGCAAACCCCGAGGCAGCAGCAAGCGTCAATTTTTTCACGCTCCTTTCCAAATCTGAACGTCAGATTGCTTCCACTATCCTACGCTGCGCGTCACCATTCGCTTCAATGTAGCGCTGCGTCGTCGACAGATTCGAGTGCCCCGCCAGCATCTGCACGTCTCTTAACGATCCACCGACAGTCGAGATTTTTCGAGCCGCGTTGGTGATGAACGTCCGGCGTCCCGAATGGCTTGAGCACCCGCTGAAGCCCAACTCGGCATACCAGCGGGCCATTAGGTTCACGATGCCCTGGGCCGATGTCCAGGTAGACCTCTCGGTCGTGACCACGAAGGACGATGGGCGAACGACGGAACTAGTTTCCTTTAATTCCTGAAGTGCGATCCTCAATTGCGAGTTCATTGGGATGATCCGACCCGACTTCCCTTTGGAAGCGCTATCCTGAAGGTGGATTGCGGTTCCGACCAGCCCCTCAGAATCAGTGACCATGTCCCACGTCAGAGACGCGATCTCCTTCGCACGCAACCCGGCTCTTATTGAGAGGAGTACGATGACGCGGTTCCGGATGGGATGACGTGTTCGAGCGACGTAGCTTAGAAGAGCGTCGACCTGTCCCTTAGAGAGGGTCTTCGCTTGTTTACCGAGGGCCATGATGATCTCCAGACTGATGATCATTTGTGAGTCTGGAGCTTCATTATAATCAATTTCGCCCAGCGGTACAGGGCAGATACGGTCCGCTCTCTTAAAAAACAATCCTTTAGAATAACTGATGATGGAATGGACATTAAATCATCAGTCGGCGAAGGTACGTTTGGCTCGCAACAACGAGGTCAGACGCTCCCGCATTTTGCCGTGGTGTATCTCTCTGTGGTGGGTTGGGCAGAGGCAAACTGTATTCTCGATAATGTCTTCTCCGCCCTGCGAAAGCGGGGTGAGGTGGTGCACCTCGACAAATTTCGCGCCGCCGTCAGTGACGAAGGTTGGAGATGGACAGCCTTCGACTTCGCAGAAATATCCCGCCCTTTTCCGGGTGATCGCAATGACGAGCGGGCGGCGTTCGTAGACCAGCTGTTGAACCTCCTCGCGTCTCGGCTTCCGAACGATCTTTCCGCTTCGGTAAGCGTCCATAAGCTGATCAAAAGATTTTTCCTCGAGTCTGCTTATCTCCTCGTCAAATGAGAACTCGCTCGCTTCGGGAGATTTCAACGACTCCCAAAGCCGCTCGTACTCATGGTTCAGTCTTTGCTGATCAATGTCGTTCTTTGCGATGTCGAAAAACTCTGCCCATACCTCACGATCGATCGCCGAGCCGCCAGGGAGTCCCTTACGCTCATCTCTCGGATCAATCGAACGCAGATTCATAAGCTTATTATAAACGCCAGTTGAGACTCGACCGAGCCGTTGCGAAAAGCGCTCAACTGGCGAACCTACGGTCTTTGAGATCGGCTTGTCCCAAATGCTCGCATAAAGATGCAACGCAGCTACGACTTCGTCCCTTTTCCAGTCTTGTCCAATCTTGGACCACAAGACCTTTAGTCGCGCTGCCTCGCCGTCTGTGACGGAGAAATTCGTTCCGGCGGGTCTGCGGAGAATAAGGAGGTTATGCAATACACTGTCGTCGGAAAGCCAGTCTCGCTTGAGCGCCTCCTTTTTGTTTGCCACTCTCAAAAGTTTCATTCGAACCCGAATGGCGACACCTCTTTTCTCTTCATCTCTCCAGAATCGTAACGCTGCCGGGTCGTTGGGTTGTAAGCGAGGCTGTTCCAGGACCTCACATTCGGCAACTATCCCGGCCTTCTCCTTCTCTCTCCCTTGAGCCTTCCAAATATATACGGTGTCGCCTACATCGACGTCACGGTGATAGGCGTTAACAAGCCAGGAGATTTCGTCTACCGCGTCATGAAGATAGCCATCGATATCGAAGATTTCTGGATTACCCTGAAAAATCCACGTCCGCACTTTTGTGTCCTTGTCAGAAAACGCCGGTCTTGATCTTCGAGCTCACGACCGCAAGCAGCTCGCAGAGGTTGCCCGCCACCTATTCGCCAGGGAAAAGTCCGTTTGCCACGTTGAGAACTATTTTCTCGCCCCTGTCTCTGTATTCCCTCACATTTTTGAGCATGCGAAGCTTGTCCCCAACGATATCGACGTTCTTTCGTGGGCGGAAAGGAGCTGGAATCTCAGACAATTGCTTATTTGGATAACCGCTGAGAAAATGCTTTTGTATTTCCTCGAGCAGTTCTTCACTGCTCAGCATTTTATTGAACCTCCAAATGTCATAGATGGCTAAGATATTAACAAGGACGCCGAGCTTCGGCTCAGAACCAGCTGATAGGTGGAAAAGAGCACGAGATGTCCTCTTGTCTTTCTTTCCCGTTTTTCCTCTTTTCTGGTACGCAGCTTGGATGATAGCTCCTACCTCTTTTGTCAGTTGGGTAGGTGATTTGTAGAGCGGGATTTCAAGGATTAGCGAGCGGTTATCTTCCGGCAATTCGCCCGGCTCCAACTCCCTGACATAGTCCATCTCTTCAAACAGCATATCGTTCTTCTCCCACCAAGTATCAAAGTCTTGGTAAGGAACAAGGTCCCAGGCCTCATAGAACTCCTCGCTAGCCTCCATAGCTGCCAGCACTTCCGGATTGTCACTCTCCTTTGCACGCCGGAGAAATTCATACCAAAGATGGTAAGCGAGCCTTGGATCGCTAAAGCGCTTTTCGGACATTTGGTCGGCGACCCTCCCGGAGTTGCGAATCATGAATTTGTTAAAAATGCACGGTGGCGTGCTGAAATCCAATCATCCGATGCTTTCCCGCTGGATGTAGCGTGGCCGAATGTTCCTGCCGCATCACTCCTCGAAAATTGCGCGGTTCAAAATTGAACCCGCGTTCGGGACAGACCTACTACCAGAGCGTTGGCTTTTGAGAGGCATCGATCAGGTTAGCGTCCGAATAAAGCGTAAGCAGAGTAGCTGGTCCAACCACCAAAGCGCAAAGCTCGGGTTCCGTCGCGAACACTTCTTTGTTGCGAAGTTTGGGTCCGTGAAAAACGAGCCACTCCGTGACATTGCTTCGACGTCGGTTGGACGTTCAAGCCTCTCATAGGAGCCTCAATATAATGGATCAGGAAGTTACGAACTTGAGTTCGCATTTTGCGGTTCAAGATCGAACCGTTGTGACAAACGACGGCGTCGATTACTACGCGGAAAGATTCGAGAATCTAAGGCAGGATTCTACCGGCTCGGTTCTGGACCTCGCCACGACCCTCGCAGACGCAGAGGATAAACTTTCTAAGGAGGACTTCAGGTCTTTCTGCGCCCGGGTCGGGGTTGCTGCGGGTAAATCCTATCACAAAAAACTACGCACAATCAGCAAGAACGCGTCGCGCCTTAGGCCGCATTTGCGTCTTCTGCCGCACTGCTGGACGACAATCTACAAGCTCGCTCAGATGCAGACCGGCAAGTTCAACGACCTTGTCGCATCTGGGGGCCTGTCTCCAGGAGTGACCGCGAGAGATATCGGCAAATTTCTCGGCGAAGGCATGAATGAACGGTCGACAAGCAAAGATGCAGGCCGGCGTGTCGTCATTTCCTTCGGCAAATTAGACGTCGATACGAAGAGACGAGTTGCCGCGGAAATCTACGAGTTAGCTGGGGGCCTCCTGGCCTCGAACTCTGGATTGGATGCAGCTGCGAGCGACCCGCTCAATATCGCTGCGTGATTTCGAGCACTCAGTCTTTAGTAAAGGGAAAAATCGAAATGAGTGAGGATGCAGCCAAATTTGGCTCGGACAAAGATGCTTCGCTTGGCGGTAGCAGCAACGCGAACGTTGAGGTGTCTGAAGCGCGGACAGCACCACAGACAGTTGCAGAGGTCGAATTACCAGTTGAGGCAGGAGGGATGATTACGGGCGACTTGCACGCGTGGTACGAGGCACGTAAACATCAAGACGAGATCAATCGAGAAGAACCCAATAGCTGGCTGTTGAGCTACCCAGAGGACGAGCGATGGACTATCGAGCACCATGGATTTAATGAGGCGAACAATCCTATCAATAAGGAATACAACAAAAAGTTGCTACAGCTCTATGACGAGTTCGAAAGCCAGCCATTGGACGACTACCCCGAAGACATTCGAGGGGGAATACATGCCTGGGTTTTTACAGAAATCTCAAATTTATTGTTCTTAAATTGGCCAAGTTACGTGGAATCTGGCGTCACCGATAGGCTCAGTTTCGATGAATTCCTAAAGGCAAAAGGAGCCGATCGTTATTAAAAGCGGCCGGTAGAGTAGAAGCGGAGCACCTCTTAATCTTCGGTAAGTGGTATGGAAAGCTCGACGGGGCAAATCCCCGTCGAGCTGACAGCCTGGTCAAATGGGTGCCCCTCACCAAAAAGATCTCGGTTGCCCCGTTCTTCGGACGCTGCGGCATGCATCGCGAATCGAATGCGCAGCAGGGGAAGGCGGCCTGGCCGGTCTATCGCACGGTAGAGAACTTTATGCGAACTGGGGTGTAGCAAAGTCCACGAAAAACTCCGACGCGGGCTGAACTCCAGAAACAAGAGGCCTGTCGCGGGCACGGGTGCAGGCGACGTAAAACAAGTTTCGTTCGGTGTCATGAACTTCATCGAGTTCCGACTCGTCGGCGACGGTTTCGATGCGCTCCTGCAAGGGCAATACGTCGTCGTCGCAGGCCATGACGGCGACGGCTTTGTATTCGAGACCCTTGGCAAGGTTCATGGTGCCGATGGCAACCCGCCCCTGTGGCTGCTCCGGAAAGTTCCAACTGCGTGTGACCGGCGGCTTTCACGGCGGCGCGCGCCCTGGCGAGCTGGTCGTTGGCGCGGACAAATAAACCGATCTCGGCGGGAGCGATTCCATCGGCCACGGACTGCTTGATCCAGTCGGCCACGCCCTGGATCTCGCGGTCGGCGTCAGCGAAGATCTGGATTTCCGGGTCGGGACCGTTGAACACGGACACGGTGCCGCGCCGATCTTGTTCGTTCCCGTCAACATCCTGCACGATCTTGGGAAGGAGGCGGTCGGCCGCCTGCCGGATTTGATGCGACGTTCTGTAATTGACCTTGAGAGTGCGCGGACCTGCCGCGAATATCGTTACTACGTCGTCCCGATTCCGATGCCTGACGCTGACACCGTCGATCCGCTTGCTGCCGAAATGGATCGAGCACTACAATGAGCTTCACCCGCACCGCGCGCTCCGATATCGTTCTTCAGGCGAGTTCATCTCCGAAGGATTAACCGCAAAGAGTGTGGAGCCTTGTCCGGTATATAAGGGGCTACAATACCTCGGCTTACGTCTGCTTGCACACCATGCAGTCGCATGCAATCGGCAGATCCAGAAAAGAGTAAATCCCCGCCATGGCGATGATCACACCCGAGCGCCAACTGGAAGAGTCGCTCGTAGCGAAGCTACGGGATCTCAAGTACGAATATCGCCCCGACATCCGCGACCGAGCTACGTTAGAAGCAAACTTCAGGAAAAAGTTCGAAGCCCTGAATCGCGTCACTCTCACCGACGGCGAGTTCCAGCGACTGCTCGACGAGATCGTCACTCCGGATGTGTACGAAGCCGCCCGCTCTCTGCGGAACCGGGAAGCGTTCATCCGCGACGACGGCACGCCGCTCAACTACACCCTCGTCAATATCAAGGACTGGTGCAAGAACGCCTTCGAGGTCGTCAATCAGCTCCGCATCAATACGGACAACAGCCATCACCGCTACGACGTCATACTCCTGATCAACGGCGTCCCCGTCGTTCAGATCGAGCTAAAGACGCTTGGGATCAGCCCCCGCCGGGCCATGGAGCAGATCGTCGACTACAAGAACGACCCCGGCAACGGATACACCAAGACGCTCCTCTGCTTCGTCCAGCTCTTCATCGTCAGCAACCGCACAGAGACCTATTACTTCGCCAACAACAACGCCCGCCACTTCGCCTTCAATGCCGATGAGCGCTTCCTGCCCATCTATCAGTTCGCCGGGTTGGACAACAAAAAGATCACCCACCTCGACTCTTTCGCCGAGACATTCCTCGTTAAATGCACGCTCGGGCAGACGATCAGCCGTTACATGGTGCTCATTGCCAGCGAGCAAAAAGTTTTGATGATGCGGCCGTATCAAATCTATGCGGTGAAGGCCATTGTGGACTGCATCACCCAGAACTGTGGCAACGGCTACATCTGGCACACCACCGGCAGCGGCAAGACGCTCACCTCCTTCAAGGCCTCAACCCTCCTCAAGGATAACTCTGACATCGAGAAATGCCTCTTCGTCGTGGACCGCAAGGACCTCGACCGGCAGACGCGCGAGGAGTTCAACAAATTCCAAGAAGGCTGCGTCGAGGAAAACACCAACACCGCGTCCCTGGTGCGCCGTCTCCTCTCGGACGACTACACCGACAAGGTCGTCGTCTGCACAATCCAGAAACTCGGCCTCGCGCTGGATGAAAACAGCAAGCGCAGTAAGCAGCAAAAAAAGGACGGCGGACGGACCTACAAGGAGCAGCTCGAACCGCTCCGCGACAAACGAATCGTCTTCATCTTCGACGAGTGCCACCGCTCGCAGTTCGGCGAGAACCATAAGGCCATCAAGGAGTTCTTCCCCCGGGCGCAACTCTTCGGCTTCACCGGCACGCCTATCTTTGAAGAAAACGCCAGCCGCGTGAAGATAGAGGATCAAGAAGCGTCGTTTCAGACGACCAGCGAGCTCTTTCAGAAGCAGCTCCACGCATACACGATCACGCACGCGATCGAGGACGCAAATGTCCTGCGATTCCATGTCGATTTCTTCAAGCCGGAAGGCAAAAAGCTGCCCAAGCCGGGCGAACCGCTCGCGAAGAAGGCCGTTATCGGGGCCATCCTCGCCAAGCACGACGCCGCCACCGGCGGGCGCAGGTTCAATGCCCTGCTCGCCACCGCCTCCATCAATGACGCCATCGAATACCGCCGTCTGTTCACCGAACTTCAGGCAGAAAAGCAAAAGGCCGACCCTGACTTCCAGCCGCTGAATATCGCTTGCGTCTTCTCTCCGCCTGCCGAGGGCGATGCCGATGTGAAGCAGATTCAGGAAGACCTGCCGCAGGAAAAAGAGGACAACGCTGTCGAGCCAGAGAAAAAGAAGGAAGCCCTCAAGGCCATCCTCGCCGACTACAACAACCGCTATGGCTCCAACCACAGCCTCGGCGAGTTCGACCTCTATTATCAGGACGTGCAAAAGCGCATAAAAGACCAGCAGTGGCCCAATGCCGACTACCCGCATGCGCAGAAAATCGACATCACCATCGTGGTGGACATGCTGCTCACTGGCTTCGACTCCAAATACCTGAACACGCTCTACGTGGATAAGAACCTCAAGCACCACGGCTTGATTCAGGCCTTCTCGCGCACCAACCGCGTGCTCAACGCCACCAAGCCCTACGGCAACATCCTCGACTTCCGCCAGCAGCAGGACGCCGTCGATTCCGCCATCACCCTTTTCTCGGGCGAATCAGCCGGAGAGCAAGCCCGCGAAATCTGGCTCGTGGACAAGGCCCCCGTGGTCATCCAGAAACTGGAAAGCGCCGTGCAGAAGCTGGACGCCTTCATGAAATCCCAAGGCCTCGACTGCGCCCCGGACGCCGTGCCCAATCTCAAGGGGGACGCCGCACGCGCCGTCTTCATCGAGCGATTCAAGGAAGTCCAGCGCCTCAAAACCCAGCTCGATCAATATACCGACCTAACCGACGAAAACGCCGCCGCCATCGAGCAGATTCTCCCCAAAGAAAACCTGCTCGGTTTCCGTGGCGCCTATCTGGAAACCGCGCAGCGCCTCAAGGCCCAGCAGGGCAAGGGCACGGACAAACCGAGCCAGGATGTGGACCAGCTCGATTTCGAGTTCGTCCTTTTTGCCTCAGCCGTCATTGACTACGACTACATCATGGGGCTCATCGCCCGCTACTCCCAGCAGACGCCGGGCAAGCAGAAGATGAGCCGCGAGGAGCTCGTCGGCCTAATCCAGTCCGACGCCAAGTTCATGAACGCGCGCGAGGATATCGCCGCCTACATCGCCACCCTGAAAGCGGGCGAAGGCCTCAGCGAAAAGGCCATCCGCGATGGCTACACCCGCTTCAGGGCGGAAAAGGAAGCGGCGGAACTGTCCGGCATCGCCACTAAGCACGGGCTCGCCACCGCCGCCCTGCAGGCCTTCGTGGACGGCATCCTGCAACGCATGATTTTCGATGGCGAACAGCTCACCGACCTGATGGAACCGCTCGGCCTGAACTGGAAAGCCCGCCGCCTGAAGGAACTCGACCTCATGGCCGACCTCCTGCCTCTGCTCACCAAACGCGCCGGGGGGCGCGACATCTCCGGGCTCAGCGCATATGAGCTGTAAGGCGAAAACCACGGCCATGACAAACGACGGCAAACCCGCGTTGACGCCCAAACTGCGCTTTCCGGAGTTTCGGGATGCGGAGGGATGGGAAATTGGAAAGGTCGATGCACTAGTTGATACGATCACTCCACCCAAAAAGCTGCCAACATCGCATTACGCCTCTAGGGGTGCGTTTCCGATTATCGACCAATCTCAAGCTAATATCTGCGGCTGGACCGATGACCATGAGGCTTTAATTCAAGGCGACCTTCCTCTCATTATTTTTGGAGACCACACCTGTATTCTGAAGCTAATCGACCGCCCCTTCGCTCAGGGGGCCGATGGCATCAAGATATTAAAATCCCGCCAGAAGGTGGGAACGACTTATCTATACCAGCTCCTCACTTTTCGGCCAGTCGTCACTCAAGAATACAAAAGGCATTACTCCATTCTGAAGGAGAAGTTGGTCTCCTTTCCTGACCTCAACACGGGAGAACAACAAAAAATCGCCGACTGCCTGACCTCCGTGGACGAGCTGATTGCCGCCCAAGCCCGGAAAGTGGACGCGCTCAAGGGCCATAAAAAAGGGCTGATGCAGCAGCTTTTCCCCCGCGAAGGCGAAACCAAACCCCGCCTCCGCTTCCCCGATTTCGAAGACGTCGGGGAGTGGGGAAAGAAAAAGCTCTATGAACTTGCGGACATTCAATCGGGGGCCACACCCTCAAAGGCAAATCCAGAATTCTGGAATGGCTCGATTCCATGGGTATCTGCGAAAGACATGAAGCGTTTATTCTTAGAAGATGCGGAAGATCATATTTCAGCGACAGCGATTGATGATGGGGCGAGGCTGGTTCCACCGGGAACTCTATTGGTGCTGACGCGTGGAATGACTTTGCTCAAAGACATTCCCATCTGCTTCTTGCGCCGAGAGATGAGCTTCAACCAAGATGTCAAAGGACTTCGACCCAAGGATGGAGTCGACGGACTCTTTTTGGCTTGGATGCTCACGGGCAACAAGGATCGTTTGCTCGCGATGGTGGACATAGCGGGGCATGGCACTGGAAAACTCGATACGGACGCGTTGAAGGCGCTAGAGTTGTGCCTTCCGCCGCCCCCCGAGCAGCAACGCATCGCCGAATGCCTCGCCTCCCTCGACGACCTCATCGCCGCCCAAATCCAAAAGCTCGACGCCCTCAAGACACACAAGAAAGGGCTGATGCAGCAGCTTTTCCCATCAGCGGATGAGGTTGAGGCATGAGCGGCATTCGCACCTATCAGAACTTGCGCACTTTGGTGACGCGGCTGCGTGACGACTTGAAGGACAAGCAACTCGTCCTCCTCTTCGCCTACAACCGCACAGGCAAAACGCGCCTCTCTATGGAATTTAAGGATGTAGGAAAGCGCAAGAATAACGGAAACGCCGACACCGTTTATTTCAACGCCTACACCGAAGACCTGTTCATTTGGGAAAACGACTTGCAAGGAGACAAAGTCCGCCATCTCCAACTCAATAAGGATTCAAAGTTCTTCACCGCTATAACTGAGCTTGCGCTCGACGAAACAATCGCGGGCTACCTCAGCCGTTACGCTGACTTTGATTTCGATATCGACTACGCGGCGTGGAGGGTGTCGTTTCGGAATGGTGAAACGGAGAACATCAAGATATCAAGAGGCGAGCAGAATATTTTCATTTGGTGCCTCTTCATGGCGATTTGTGAGCGGATGCTCGATGGTCATGTCTCGTATCAATCGAGCAAATACATTTACATCGACGATCCAATCTCTTCGCTAGACGACAATAATGCTATTTCTGTTGCCTGCGACCTTGCCAAGCTCCTGCGGCGCGCCGCCAGTCGGAAAGACAACGACGGTGCACCCGCCCCCATCAAGGTCATCTTTTCATCGCACCACGCGCTCTTTTTCAACGTCATGTGTAATGAGATCGGCAGGTCAGTGGAAGGTGAGCCCAAGGTGACTCACAAGCGCTACTTCCTTCACCGCCCAAGCAGCGACGGTGTCTATACCCTTCGCGCTACCGAGGACACGCCATTTTTCCACCATGTAGCGACCCTTGCTGAATTGCAGCGCGCCGCCGATCCGAACACCGGGAAGCTTTATACCTTCCACTTTAACGCGCTGCGCAGCGTCATGGAGAAGACGGCGTCTTTTTTCGGGCATACTGGAATTGCCTTCTGCCTGAAAGCCCTCGACAACGAAGATGATCGAGCGCTCTTCAACAGGGCTCTCAACCTGCTGAGCCACGGCCAGTATGCCATACATGAACCCACCGAAATGGGTGAGGACAATAAGAAGCTTTTTCGCCGTATCTTGAGAGAATTCATTGAAAAATTTGAATTCGCTTTGCCTGAAATTGTTCCAGCCCCAGCCGCCGAACCACCCGAACCAGCACTCGAAGAAGCCCCCACAGCATGAATGACTTATCTCAAAAACAACTGGGCAAGACGCTCTGGAACATCGCCGACCAACTGCGCGGAGCGATGAACGCGGATGATTTCCGCGACTACATGCTGTCATTCCTCTTCCTACGATACCTCTCAGACAACTACGAAACGGCGGCCAGAAAAGAGCTGGGGAAGGACTACCCGACGCTCGGCGCGGACGACCGCCGCGTGCCGCTGGCTCTTTGGTACGCTAAAAATCCGGAGGACGTCCCCGAATTTGAAAAGCAGATGCGCCGTAAGGTGCATTACGTTATCGAGCCGCGGCACCTCTGGAACAGCATCGCAAACATGGCCCGCACCCAGAGCGATGACTTGCTAATGACCCTTCAATATGGGTTCAAGTATATCGAAAACGAGTCCTTCCAGAGTGGATTTCTTGGTCTTTTCTCTGAGATTAACCTGTATTCGGAAAAGCTTGGAAAAAATCAAAGTGACAAGAATAAGAAGCTTTGTTCCATTATCGCGGAGATCGCCAAAGGGCTGGCGGAATTCTCCACGGATATCGATGCCTTGGGCGATGCCTACGAATACCTGATTGGCCAATTTGCAGCCGGTTCCGGCAAGAAGGCGGGCGAATTCTATACCCCGCAGCAGATTTCCGACATCCTCTCCGCCATCGTGACGCTCGACAGCCAGGAACCGAAGACTGGCAAGAAAGACCGCCTCTCCAGCGTGCTCGACTTCGCCTGCGGTTCCGGCTCGCTACTGCTCAACGTGCGCAAGCGCATGGGGCCACACGGCATCGGCAAGATTTACGGACAGGAAAAAAACATCACCACCTACAACCTCGCCCGCATGAACATGCTCCTGCACGGGGTGAAGGACACAGAGTTCGAAATCTACCACGGCGACACGTTGACCAATGATTGGGACATGTTGCGCGAGCAGAACCCCGCCAGGAAATCGCAGTTCGACGCCATCGTCGCCAATCCGCCCTTTAGCTATCGGTGGGAGCCGAGCGACGCTATGGGCGACGATGTGCGATTCAAGAACTATGGACTAGCGCCAAAATCCGCCGCCGATTTCGCCTTCCTGCTGCACGGCTTTCACTTCCTGAAAGACGAAGGCGTTATGGCCATCATCCTGCCCCACGGCGTGCTGTTCCGGGGTGGCGCCGAAGAACGCATCCGCACCAAGCTGCTCAAGGACGGCCACATCGACACCGTCATCGGCCTGCCCGCCAACCTGTTCTACTCCACCGGCATCCCGGTGTGCATCCTCGTGCTCAAGAAGTGCAAGAAGCCCGACGACGTGCTCTTCATCAACGCCGCCGAGCACTTCGTAAAAGGCAAACGCCAGAATCAGCTCACGGAAAAGCACATCGCTAAGATCGTCGACACCTACCAATTCCGCAAGGAAGAGGATCGTTACTCCAAACGCATCGGCATGGAGCGGATCGCCGAGGAAGGCTACAACCTCAATATCTCCCGCTACATCAACACAGCCGAACAGGAAATCGCGATCGATCTGTCGGCCACGCACAAGGAGTTGGTCGATATAGAGAAGCAGATTCAGGAGTCAACGGCAAAGCACAACGCGTTTCTGAAAGAGCTTGGGCTACTCCCATTGCCAGCGCCGACCAGTAATTGAAGAATTCTTCTCACACCTCCGTCTCATGATCGCGAACTCACATTGAAGGCGCATCAGTTCGCGTCTTCAATCGAAGACGGGCTTGAGCGCTAGATTTGTCAATCACGCTGCCTGGCGCGACTCGCGTTCCAGATTCATATATAAAATTGTGCGTTCGCGATCATCGACACGGAACCCGATTTCATCGCCTGGTGACGCATCTGCCAATGCTTTTGCAAGTGGCGACGATATTGACAGAAAACCATTAAGCGGATCACTCGCACATTCCGTAAGAGTATAGAATTCTGGCCGCGATCGTGGATCATCTAGGTAACGGATGACGATCCGGTCGCCCACCGATAAACGTGTGTCGTCGTCCTGCCCAGCGACAGACGTAGGATCGATTCCCACTTTGACAACGCGATGTTCAGTATAGCGCGAACTCGAGATTGTGCCGCCGACCGGCTTGATAGCCATCCGATCCAGGGTTTGGAACAAGTCATCCAAGACCCCCTCGCGATCCAAGCTGTAATTCGATCCGAAACAGCGCCAGAAAGTCCAGCCAACACGTTCCAGAATCCGTTGCCGACGCATGTCCTCAGCCCAGCGCTCAGGTCCGTGATAGAGATCTCCATCGCATTCGATCGCCAACCGCCGTCCCGACTCGCCTTCGACAACCAGATCGATCGAGAAGCCTTCCGATCCAACTTGTGGGATGACGCGATAACCGCGTCCAATCAAAACGCTAAACAGATCACGCTCAAACCCAGACTGGCAGAGATCAATCAGTGCAGCGCTTGCATCGGCCGGTTCTGGCATCGGTTGATGAAAATGACGAATGATCCTCGCTTTCAAATCATTCGGGTTTAAGTCCTCTTCCCTCACTGAACGCACGAGAACCATCCGGTCGCGGGCGCGAGAAAGAGCCACATTGAAGCGCTGCTCGTATTGCAACGCTGTCTGTGATTGCTTGCGTTTGAGATCCGCGATCATCGACAGAAACACTACATCGCGTTCGTCACCTTGGAAGGTAGCGCTATCGCCGCAGGTGATGCGATGACGAACCATCGCTGCTTCGCCGATGCGATCCATCAACCGTTTTTGTATGTAACGGGCTTGGTCCGAACCGATCAGTGAGACCACACCGATAGAGCGCGGTCTTGCTTCAATACCGCCAAGCGTCGAAAGATGCGGGTCGCTGATGAACCGTTCGATTTCATCGACAATGACTTCCGCTTCAGGCGGATTGACCTTCGATCTGCCGCGCCGTTCACCGTCCTCAACGAGGATATCCACCAACGGCGGGTCGAGGCGTTCGGGTCCTCTTGGTACGCGAAGCGGAATCAGTTGATCGTCGTAAAACTCCTTCGAAGAGAAGCGAATAACCGGCTCGACGCAGCGAAAATGCTCTTTCAACATCACGAATTTGTCGGGGAACATAACACGCGCGAGGTCGTAGAGAGATGCGCCGGGTTCAACCTGCACACGGAAAGGAAACTCACTCAGGAAATTTTCGCGCAGGCGCTGAATGTTGGCGATCGACAAGAAGGCCGCGCTTGGGCTCACCTGCCGGTCGTCGCCAACCACTAAAATCTTTTTCCCTCGTAGCAACGCGGGCAATTCCCTTGCGTCCGATTGAGACGCCTCATCGAGGATCACCAGATCAAATACGGCAAGGGCTGCTGGCAACTGTTCTGATACCCGCCAAGTTGGCATAATCCAGCATGGCACTGAACCATAGCAATTCTCCATCGCTTGCCTGGCATCCCGACGATAAAGCGCCGCGCGTTGGCCGGTCCCCCTGCCAAGACGTCGAATAAGGTCTGCGAAGGCTCGGAGCGATGATTTCGCTGTTCCTTTCATGGAGGCCGCGAGGTTGAAGAAGGTCCTTTCTTTCACGAGTTTCGCGAAGTCCTCTCTCAGCTCATTTTCGATCGATAGGCGCTCGTTATTCAGATTTGTAAGATCGCTGGCTGCGCCAATACACTCCAGATAGTTCAGACGCGCGGCCCAGTCCCATGCTGCCTTCCAGTCGCCCGGAATTACTGGGTCGCTATCCTCAGTCGCCGGTTCCGACATGAGCCTCGTCGCCCAGCGGGACGCGCCCACTTGAACCAACGTCGCACAAATTTCAGATATCTCGAGGAACGACGTTTCCAGTCCACGTAGGCGGCTAAGCTTGCCGCGAACCGCTATCCAAACTCTCTCAAGTTGCTTAGCGTCTACCTGGGGATCGCCAACGCTGGTCTTCAGCACTTGAATTGCGCTTGTCGCGAGATCACAGTCGCTTCCGGCAAATTTATGAGATAGCTCTTCGATTTTCTCTTTGACGGCACTCAAGCGAATAGAAGCGATCCGGCGCGCGAGTTCATCGGCAAAGGCAGCTGTCGCCGTATGGTGACGAAGGATTGCCAATGCCTCGTCACGACTCCCGAGCGCAGTTGTTAGGCGTTCGGTCAGTTGCTCGAGGGTTGAGGGCAATTCAACGAAAGCTGCTTGCAATCTGTCGGCAATGGAATCGAGCGCCGATAAATTTTCATGGCTGAAATGGACTCCGCTGGGAATAGACAGTTCGCCACGCAGCGTAATCCATCTGGCGGACAGGCTTGCGACTTTGTCATATAACTCAACATAGGTTTTGACATGTCGCCAGTCATTGGCGTCTGCTGGACGCAGGCCCGACACGCGAATTTGTTCGATGACGTCTTGATGTTCTCTCAGTCGAAAAGTGAGCAAGCCAAATGGGTTCTTGCCTTCGGCAAAGGTCCGCAAGATGTGGTCGCGATGCGGCTGTGGCGGGAGCTCCTTCGGCACACTAACCGGCTTGGCCACGAACGCGCTGCGTTGTTTGACTAGCTCAGTTACGTCGCGCAGGAAGGCGAGCGCCGTCGGTCGAACCCGTTGCATCGCAGGAGAGTCTGAAAGCTGACGCTCGACCAATGACCATACCCATGGCTCACTCATCAACTCGGTGATAGTCGTTGCGAAATCCTGGAGACCGATAGCGAGCTTCTCAGCGCTCTCCAGGCCGAGGTTGGCAATCACCCGTCGGACCAGCGGCTCCGAATGCGTGATCGTGTTCGTCAGAGCGCGCGCGGCCACCAGATCGCGGTGCCATCCCAATAGAATGGTCGGGCCAGGAAGATTGGCAGGACTCGGCAGACGTTCGTTGAGGAACGACAAATCGGCGCCGACGTGTTTTCGCGCCTCCGATAATGCCGTGATCGTCGGCTCGCCTATTCCTAAATCGCTAAAGGGACGATCTGGGCGATCCGTGAACCAATCGTATACCGGCTGTTCCTCGATAACGCGCTTGGCCGCCTTATAGGGCTTTTCGGAGCTTCCGGGAACGTTGGACAGATGCGTCTCGGCAATGGCAGCGAGTTGCGCATCAATCTCAACAAGTCGCTTGCGGTTCTTGACGATATTAGTCTCAAGCTCGCGAATGACGTTACGTTTTCGCGCGTGACTGCCGTCAACTTCATTCACGATGCCCAGCATCAGGCCAATCGCTTTTTCTACCTGCTTTAGTCCTTCACGCTCGGATGTCGTTACACTAATCGCGAGGTCGCGCACGCCTTCCGGTAGCTGATCGCGGATGACGTTCAGCGCTGTTTCACCATGAGAGACCACAAGGACCCGCCTGCCGGTTGCGAGCATGTGGCTAATGATGTTGGCAATCGTGTGCGTTTTTCCGGTGCCGGGAGGGCCTTGAACCACCAGCCCGTCAGACTTTTCCAGCCGGCGAATTATCTGAACCTGATCATCGTTGAACGGCTTGGGAAAAAAGAGGTCGCCGTGATCGGGATCGATCTGCTCCGCCTCAAATCCATCGCCAGCCGGATCGGACATGCCGATCTTGTCTCCGAGGGGCTGATAGACATCGCCGACGCCATCCGTCGGCCCCATAACGAGGGTCCGTGTGGCCCCCTCTAAGATCACTGGCTCGCCGTCACTCGACGAGAGGGATGTTTTGAGACGATCTATGTCCCGAAGAACAGAATTGGATGAGCGACGACGCGCGAACAACACATACCGATCGGAGACAGTCAGCACCTCGCCTTCGGCAGCTGGTACAGGCTCGGTCGCCGAAAGCGAGAGGAAATCCGGCAGATAGCGGCCTTCCGGATCGAGTTGACTCCCACAAATCTTCAGGATTGGCTCGAATGTCTCCTGCCGGAACGGAGACACGCCTTCGCTGTCCGCGACCTCAATGCCGCGCAGGCAACGACGTGCAGCATCTTCAGCCAGCGTTAGTCGTTCGGTAGCGAGCTTCTCGAAGGGGCGCAGTTCAACACGTGCGGACACTGATCGCGGACGCATCGTGATCGTCGCATTGGCTTGATCGGCGATTTCAATCTCGATACCACGTTCGATCATCGGAATGTCGATCGACCCTTCGGGACGGCTCCAGCGCGCCACCCCGATGCCCCAGATCAGTTCAACGGATTCATTGCCACCGGATTGCAGGAGACGCTGCGCTATTTCGAATAGGCGCTGATAGACCGCAATCGAACGACGGCGAGGCTGTTCGCGTTCAGCCCATTCGGCCCAAGGACCGGCACAATAGATTTCGATAGCTTCCCGTATCGTTGGGCGATCATCCAGACGCAGCATCGCATCGAAGAACACGCCCGGCGTTTCGTCTTGCTTGGCGGCCTTTACCGAAGGAATGCAATCGTCCGGGCGTGCTTCGCCAGCCCCAATCATGCGATCCTTTTCGGCTTCCAGCAAACGAAGGTGCCGCGTCTCACGGATCACAGGCGGCTTGGTCGGGTCATTTGGAACATCCACCCACGCACAGCACTCTTCATCGACCTGTGGAGGAGAGATCCGTTGAAGGCGTTCAATTCGTAACCAGATTGGCCCGTCAGAATCGCTGATATCGAATGTGATTCCGGGAACGCCTGCGAGTTCGTGCTGGTGAAGGATAAACTGCGATCCATCAGCAAGTTTGTGTTGAGCGAGCCGCGTTGCGGGACGCTCGTCGAGCTTCACAAGCTCCTCGACGTAGTCAAGTAATCCATTCAGCCGCAGAGCGGCGAGTTTATCTTCAGCCGTAATTTCTGTGGCCACGACTTGTCATTCTCACTTCGGCATCCATCAATGATCGCAGACGGTCTGCACGTATTTTGCGCAGATGTTGCTCCGATGAAAAGGCCTGTGTTCAGAGATTAACGCCGATCCAAGAATCGACTTATGAACCCATCACTCCCAAGGAAGTTTCTTTTTGTCTTGCACTCTGCTCTTGGTCAATTCGCTCGCCATCGCACGGTTCGACGTGTGCCCGTAGAACTGCTCCAGCATCCTCACGGACGTGCCCATATTTCTTGCCAAGGTATAGTGGTTCACGCCCTCTTGGAGCTGGTTCGTCGCGTAGGTATGGCGAAGAGAATATATCGTCCTCTTCTCCCCATTCCGATCAGTCTCCACGCCGGCCTTTTGGGTGACGTTGGCGAAGCCTTTCTTCATGCTATGCACCGGCCTGCCGTCGATATGGCAAAACACGTGCTCATTCATGTCGGGCTTGCCGCCGCTTAATTCGTCGCACCTGCTTTTCCACAGGAGTTCGAATCCCTGTTTGACCTCCGGGATCTGCGCGACCACCTCGCGCGACCCAGTCTTTCCCTTCACGTGAATGATCAAATAGGGGTTGTTAGGATCGTCGGATGGTTCCGTATCGAGATCGCTCCATCGAATTCCTCTGGCTTCGCCGACCCGGATGCCGGTGTAGGCCAGAATGACGATGTAGTGGCAGAGCATCTTTCGGTCACGGAAAATCGAGGTTGAGATGCCCCTCCCCTCCTCGAGCCAGGGGGCGAACGTTCCCAAGAGTTTTTTCCAGTCCCTCTGGTCGAAATGAGGTCGACGGACGCCATCTCGCTTCGGCCTCTCGATTTGGATCTCTCGATCCAAGTGGCCCCTTCGATGGCACCACTTCAGAAAGGTCGCGAACTGGCTGGTCTCATGAAGGATCGTCGTCTCCTTCGGCGATTTCCGCTTCGAGTTGGTCCTCCTCCAGTCGAAAAACTTGGCGATCTCCTTGGCATTGATGTCGGTGATTTTGTTCTTGGCGAAGTAGAGAACTGCGTAGGTCTTGAGAAAGGCGATGATGGAGAGATTTCTTTTCGTCGGCTCTCCCTTGGCCCGCGCGAAGGTCTCGAAATCCTCAACCATCTTGGCGAGGTTCGGGCCTGTGACGGACTGCCCGAGCTTGGTCTTGATCCGGAGCTCATCGAGCAACTCGTCAGCGAATTTCCTGGCTTGGTAAAAGTCCGAGGTGCCTGTTCCCCGATAGATGTAGCCAGTTCCATTTGGAACCTTTAGCCGGCAGAGCCAAAGCTTCTTGGGGCGATTTTCGAGCTGGTAGAGGACGACTTTCCCGTCGTGGAACGACTGCTGATTGATGACTTTGGAGGCGGCCATGGGGCAATTCTACCCCTGCCCAAGGTAAAATGACACCGTAATATCCTTGTAATATAGCCTTAGCTAGGCTGCTCCGTGAGCGCCGTAACTACAAGTCATTGATATTATTCGATAAAATGGTGCTGCAAGAGAGGATTGAACTCTCGACCTCTCCCTTACCAATGAAGTCGGCGACATGATGTAAGTCTCTCATTTCATTCCGTTTGAAGCCTCACGCAGAACGCAATACCCACATTTCACCCATTTTCCAGTCGGGGAAGCGCCTCGATCGCGGCGCGCAGGTGCTCCCGATTGACGTGCGCGTAGCGCGCAACCATGCGTTCCGACTTCCATCCCCCAGACTCTTTAAGCGCCAGCAAATCGCGGTGCGCCAGATAGTGCCAGGTGGCCCATGTGTGCCGACAGTCGTGCGGTCGGAAATTGACAATGCCCGCTCGCCGGCACGCGCCCTTGAAGGCGCTCGCGATGCGCCGCCCGGCCGATGTGTCGGCGTCGTCATCTTCGCTTGGCCGCGCATAAGGAAGGCCGTCAGGCCGCCTGAAGATCTCGCCCGAGCGATGCGGCAGGCTCGCCAGCGCGGCGATGGCTTCGGTATGCAAGGGCAATCCGCGCGACTCGCCGTTCTTCGTCCTCGGGAAGGCGACATGGCGGCGCGGCAGGTCTACGCAGGCCCAATCGAGCCATAGCGCCTCGCCGACGCGGGCGCCGGTGTAGAGCAGGAAAATCACGAGCGGCCGCAGCGACGGGTTGCAAGCGTCGACGAGGCGTTTCGCCTCCGAGGCCGAGAGCCAGCGCGGCGCCCGCTCCGCCTCTTTCCTCCGCCTGATCTTTGTATGAACGCCCGCGGCCTTGAGGACCGCGCTCATCGGCGCGTAGATTTGCCGATTTAGCGTCGCCGGCGCGCGGCCAGGCAGGAGCCGGCGCGCCGCGTCATCGAGATCCTCCTGCAATATTTCGTCGGTCGGCCGATCGCCGAAGAACTCTAGCAGCGGCGCGAGGAATCGCCGCTCGCCGCCATTCTCGACGTAGGTCACGACGGCCCCCGCGAATGTTGGCGCAGGGCGACGACCGAGCACGGCGCCTTGGACGTGATGGCGCGTGATTTCCGCGACGCGGGCGTTGAGCAGGATTTCGGCTTGGACCCTGTCAGCAGTTGCTGTGCTCTCCTCAAGCTTGCGGCCGAAGAGGGTTCCGCGAATGCGCCAGTTCTTGTCGCGTTTCCGCCGGTAGAGTTTGAGCATCTCCCTGCCTCTATGAGCGCAGCGACGTCGTGGTCAGTGAACCGCCACACCCTGCCGAGCTTAACCCCGATTCCGAATTTGCGCGCATGCTCGATTAGGGCGCGCTCGCTCATCTTGAAATTCCCGGCGACTTCCTCAGCCGTGTGCAGCGGCGACAGCGCCATCGCTTTAGCGGCGCTCCTCGGCGCGTTTGGCGTTGAGTCGCGCGACGATCTCGCCCCAACCGTGATCGGACTGCTTGGGGTTCGGGGCGTTTACAGGCGGCGCGGATTTGTCGCGCGCCATGGCATTCACGGTTCGCGCGGCGACTGCTCGAGTCTCACAATTGATTTCTGCGACGACATCGTTCCAGCCAAAATCGTCGTCGGCGCCGGCCTTCTCGTAACTGGCCGCCGGCGGTTCATTGATGATGTGCGCGAGGCTAACGCAGCCGCGACCTTCTTCGTTCTTGGTTGGCGAAGCGACAATGGGCGCTTGCTCTTTGCTGGGATATGCTTCCGCGAGCCACTTCCAAAAATCTCCGCACTGCCCCGCAGATGCGCGGCTCTCGCGGGCAGTTTCGTATTCCTTCCGCTTTTCCATCGGGTGGATCGAGTCGTCCCAGGCGCTATCCGCGGTCATGGCCGCTCCCTATTTTCCGCATTCACCTCGGCGATGATCTCGCCCCAGCCATGCTCGGCGTCAGCAGGTTTCGACGCATGCGCAGGAAGCGCGCGCTTCATCTCCGGCGCAAGATGTTCCGGCTTGAGTGCGCCGTTGACGGACGCCATTTGTCGAGCGAGGGGATAGCAGCACGCGAACCACTGCCAGAAGTTACCGGCCGATCGATCCCATGCGCCGGAAGCGCAATCGGCCTCGAATTCTTTGAGCTTGTTCAGTGGGTGCGCTCTATTCGTCATGGTCAACATCCCTCGCGTCCAAAGGAGTCGCCGGCCGCCGCGTTCACAGGGAGGATGGCCCTTTTTTCGGCGGCCGGCTTCACGCCCAGGTGACGGACCGGGCGATCCGAATTCATGCGCGAGGCTCCGGACAGGAGTCGGCGAGCCCCAGCACGGCGCGATAATCCGCGTCTGGGCGGCGCGAAATAAAAGCGCCGCCTTCTGCAGCGAGTCTGATCGCCATCTCTTCGAGGCGCTCGGCGGCAAGAATGTCGGCTTTCGCCTGCGCGATGCGCGCGGCGCGATCTTTGTCGGTCAACGCCGATGCGTCGTCCGCATCTTCGTCTATCGCCCGCTCGATCGCAGCGACGAGCTCATCCTTAAACAACCAGGCGAGCGTCGCTTGCACATCAATTTCATCGTGAAGCTCGCCCGGCCGTGCGACGCGCATCGCGAAGCGCGCCGGCTTGCGTCCCTCTAACGTCGTAAGCACATTCGGCCGACCGGCGCTCGCCAGCGTTTCGATGCGTTCGCGATTGATTAATTTTGCTTGGTCAGAGGGAATCGGTGCGTCGAGGGCGTCCTGCAGGGCAAGGCGCGCCTCGTCGGCGATTTTGCGATATCGAAGGACAGCGGCCATCGGCGTCTCGCCGCTCAGAAGTTTTTGTGTCACCGGCGGCGCTGACGTGAAAGGCCCGGTCGACCGGGCAAGATTTTCGTCAATATTCCTCAAGAGAAGGCGCAGCGGCGCGACCTTCTCCTGGCACTGACGGCGCTGCTCTTCGAGCGCTGCCAATCGCTTTTTCCCCAGCGCCAGCTTTTCCTCTTCAGCGGCGGCGATGGAGAGGCTCTCACGACTCGGCGAGCCGCGTTTCAGATCGGCGATCCGCTTCTCGCGCGCATAGTTCTCGTCACGTTGATCATGACATTCTTCATTTGCAGCGCGAGCCTCGCCGCCCAAAAGGCGTTCGAGCATTTTAAGTTTGTTCAGCGCGTCGCGCGCCTGCGCGGTCAATTTCTCTGCGGGGTCACCGGGACGCGAATTGAGCGTCAGAGCCTTGTAATTTGGCTCCGGCAATTGTCGGATTTCACGGGGATCGCGGTCGATATAGCTCATCATCGCCTCTCAATGTTCATCTTCAGCGTGAGCGCGCTCGTTCGCCATTGGAACCGGCGCGCCGTCGCCATTTTCGCCATTTTCGCCATTGGCCGATTTTTCCACAGCCAAGAGTTCGAGGACGGATCGTTCGGAGAATCGCCAGCCGCCGGCAGGCGTTTTTTCCCCAACGCCGAAGCGACGCGCCCAGCGATAGAGTGTCGAAGACGAGTCGACGCGCGCGAGCCGCATCGCTTGCTTCGTGTTCAACCAGCGGTCCGATTGTTTTGCTTCGGGCGGGCCAGCGCTTCGACCGTCGATGGTAGCTATGAGCTGCTCGGCCTCATCGGCGAGCCGGCGCTGCTCCTTCGCGATCTCGGCGAGGCGGGCGAGCGGTTGCATCACTCGGCGCGTCCCTGGTTCGAGGAGACCGCGCAGAGATGAGCGCAGTGCAGCGGCTCGAGCAGCTCATCAAGAAAACGTCGTCGCGCATCGGGACCCGCGGACAGCCAGGCCGCGCGCAGAGCCACAAGCTCTGGCGCCCACTCAGCGCGCGCCGCGATTCCGCGCTTCGTCGCTTCGGAAATTTTCCGCCGCACCTCCGGCGCCGCCATCCGTTCGCGCGTGGCGATCGAGATGAGCTGGCGTTGCTCAGGCGACATTGCTGCGCGCGCGGCGGCCATCGCCTTACGCAGCCTCCGGCTTATCGACGTTCTGCATTGAGCGAGCTTCTTGCGCGGCGAAATGTGCGATTAGCGTCGATTTTCTCGCGCAGAGGATTTGGCCAAGTCGAAAGGTCGGAATTTGCCGCTTTGCGGCTAATTGGTAGATGCGCTTCCGGTTCGCCTCTTTGGCGTCGCCGAAGATGAAAGCGGCAATTTCCTTTGCCTCTCTCAGGATGTCATCCGCAGCAGCTGATCCACACGTGATTCTCTGCATTGTGGGCTCCATAAATCCTAGACTTAGGATTAAATGGCGCACGCCAAATCCTATGTCCGCGACTAACGTAGACCAGATAGCAGTAAGTCGCAACGTTGAGATTTAAGATGCGTTGTGATTAACTTATGGCATGGAGACTGCCACCCTTCGATACGGACAGGTTGAGGAGCTACTCGCCCGCCTTCACGGCGCCGACCGTTCGGCGCAGACAGGCGCGCTGCGAGGACGTATTAAGCATCTTCGTCGCCTAGGGATGCCGTTCGGATCGTCGCCCGGAACCGGCAACAAAATCGAATACGAGAAATCCCAAATTTATCAGTTTTCCTTTTGCTTGGAGCTTGAGGAGTTGGGCTTAGATCCGGCTCTCATTGTGAGCGCGTTTGAAATGCACAAAGAGTTCGTTTTGCGCACATACGCGTCTGCCGAGCGAGAACTCGCTAAGGGCCGCGACTATTACTTTTTTTTGTTTACCGAGTTCATGCAAGCGAGATGGTCGAAAAAGAAATTAAAATTTCCTGGCCTTGCTACAATGACGGCCGGCCCAATCGAGAAAGTCGACATAGTCGTTTCATCGCTCGGAACAGTTCACCCACGACGCGTCGCAATCTTCAATATGACGCCTTGCGTTAGAGAAGTTCTCGACGCGATGCAGGACAAGATGGTTGAGGCTAATCCGAGCCGATGAACCAAGAATTCGATCGTCGTGCAAAATGCGTCGAAAGGTGCAAACATGACGTCCAGAAGGCCATAGGTTTCAAGCGAGGCGCGCAATGGTGAAATTTGGCATTTTGGCGACGCTGGAAGCGAAGATCGGCAAGGAGCATGAGGTTGCTGCGTTCTTGAAATCGGCACTGCCGCTCGTGGAAGCAGAGCCGGGCACGGTGTCGTGGTTCGTGATCCGAGTGCCGCATACGTACTTTGGCATCTTTGAAGCCTTTCGTGACGAAGCCGGCAGAGACGCTCATCTTGCCGGGGAGGTGGCGAAAGCGCTCATGGCCAAGGCCCCAGAGCTTTTCTCGCAGCCGCCGAAAATCGAAAAAGTCGACGTGCTAGCTTCAAAGCTAGGCTGAAACGCAAAAACGCCCGCCGTTACATCCACGGTCGGGGCGTTCGCTCGCTTGCCGGTGGACCTTACCTACTGAGGTAATAAGCGGACCCGCGCGGACGAACGCAAGGCCACAGGCTGCAGAAGCGCAGGATCACGGTCACGTGTAGTTACCGTGAAACTCTCGGAACCTGGCAACTGACAGTCGTCTGCAGACGATCGCGATCGTCGTCGCGCCCGATCGAATCGAGAAAGGTTGAACCGCTCGTCTAATCCGCAAAAGGTATCGCCATGGGACCTTTCAAAATTTTTGTTCCGTCCTGCTCGAATAAATTATACAGATATTTAATTGGCTTAAATTGCGTTTACAATTTTTTGACCAGGTGCCGGTCGCAACCAACCCGCTCCAATATCTTACTGAGGAGAAGTATCATGAGATTCACGTTCAATTGGATGTTGGCAGGTGTGATTGTGTTCGTCAGTACAAACGCGTCCGCTCTCTCGGACTGCAGGAAGTTCTCAGCAATAGGGCAGTTAGAAGAGCGGCTAAATTGTTTGGAAGATAATAATATAGAACTGTCCAAACAACTCGCCGAACTCAAAAATGGCGCGCTTTCCTATAATTCTGTTGTTTGGCTTGCTCAAGGTAACGCTTGTTTAACGAATGGACCTAATCAGAGGACATGTGGGTCATCTGAGAACAGTCCGAATTTCTCATGGACCTTGAGAAGTCCTAACTAGGGGATCATCAAGCGTCGGTTCGCTCGGAAACATACCTTGACCTCGCGAAAGGCAAGGTGGGCTGCGGGATCGTCGTCGCCGCTTTCGATAACCTTGCGCGCGCTGCGCACGCTACGCTCACTGACGTTTGTAAGTTGAGCAGCTTGCGGTTGCGAGCAGGTCGGCAAATTTGCCGACCTTGCATGGTCTGCGCGCTGTCCATCCCGCAAATTCGCCAAGCGCGCCGCGACTCAGTTTTTCCGATTCGCGTTTGTCGTGGCTTCACCGCAAATCCTCGGGCAAGAGCCGCTGGGCTAGCGCGTCGAGAGCATGCGCGCCGCGCATGGCCCACAGCGCCAGGCTAACGCGGCAGATGCGCACACAAAGCGGGCGAGCGGTGGCGTTGGCGGGCGTGATCATAATTGCTACTCCTCCTGATACTGGCGATTCGCTGTTTCGGTTCGGTCTCGGACCTCCTGCGCAAGGAGGCAGACCGCCTCCATGTCCTCTTTTCCAATCGGATACGGGTAGTTGTTGCTCAGTCCCGTCATGAGCATCCAGAGCGCGCGCGAAGCTCCATCGCCTCTCTGATATTTTCCTCAAGGGATCTGGCGGGGATCGGTTCGGCGCTCATGATAGCGCCCCCCGCTCTTCGAGGAAGTCGACCGCGCTGCGGATCGAATCGCCGAACTTGTCGGGTCCGTCCTGGTCGAGAGAGTCGGCCAAATATCTTAATAGCGCCATGGAGCCCGAAGGCGTCGTTGGGACAGTCGAGAGCACCTGCGCTTCTAATTTGCCAATGCGATCGAAGATCTCGGCCGCAGAAGAATTCCCTTCCTCCTCTTGCTCGTAGGCGGCGATCGCCACCAGGATGTCGGCGATAATTTTAACAATCGGATCGACCGTGCCGTTGTCCTCAATTTCATTGGTCATGACCGCGGCTCCTTCAACCCAAGTGCAAGCGAATAGCGGCCAGAATTGAAGGGCATTCTGTCGCGTCGGCGTCCTCCCCATGCAGGCTGTCATGGCAGGCGAGCATCTGCCGAATCTTCGCAAAAAAATCCGCGTCGGTCGCGCAAGGCGTTTCCGCCAATTCCCACAAGGCGCTGTCGGCCGGACCGTTGGCGGCGTCCATGGCGAAGTCGTCGCCGGCGTCCATCCAGGCGGCCCAAGCTGACGCCTGGCGCTGCATAGCTTCAACGAGCGGTCTTGAGAGAGCAGCGCCAGCGAGCGCGGGGAGCCCAGCGACAGGCGCTGCGGCGAGGCCGGCTATGACGGCGCGGCGGGAAAAAGGCGCACTTTTGGTATCTTGAGAATCAGCCATGGCGGACTCCAGTCAGATCAGCTGTGGTCAGGGCCGGGCGAGAGGTTGCCGCCTCTTGCTCGGCCCGCATATTTACGACATTATTTAATTCGCATGTCAATTGATAATGTCAAGAAATCGAGGGGCCGGCCTCCAGTCGAGAGTGAAGCGCTCACAGTGCGCATTCATCGAAAACAACTTGTCGCCCTGGACTCGTGGATCGCAAAGCAGCCGGAGCCGCAGCCGACGCGCCCGGAGGCCATCCGCCGCCTGCTCGAAAAGGCTCTTGGCAAAAAGTGATGTTGAGGGGAAATCAAATGCAGGAAGAGCCGCTCTATGTTGACGCTTCACAAGCAGCGCAGCTGGAACATGGGGCGATCACCGAAAACTATTTGACGCTGCAGGAAGCCAAGATCGTATACGACAAATTGCCCCAAGAGCGACAGGAGATCGCAAAGATTACCTCGGCTGGCAGAGTTTATTCGGCTTCAGAAATCGAGCGCTTCCACTACGGAGCCAGAACGACAAATAGTCGGCCGGCGTCGAGTCCACCATAGTGAACGGCGGCCCGCCCCGGCGTTCGGGGGGGGGGGAAGGCAAGCGGAGAGACGACCGAACGCAAAATTTGCGCTCGTCTTGTCCGTGAGGCGCGGCGGGATAGGCGAGCAAAAGATGTCAACGAATAATGAGAAAAAACATTTCTTGGATTGGGCCACTGGAGCACTGCTGACTTTGACGTTGCTTTGCACAGCAGGGGCTGCGCATTACACTGCTAAGCAATGGGAAACAGCGGTTGATACCGAGCAACGACAAATAAGGGCATATGTATTTCTGAGAGGCATTAGGTTAGATAAAAGAAATGAAGACGTTTATGACATTATCCCGGAATGGGAAAACACTGGAAACTCACCAACAGTTAATATGGTTTCCCGCATCAACAGGTTGATGTTCGTCAATCAACCTTTACCGAGCACTTTTATGTATGTGGATATCCCGACTAAAACTGTTCCAATAACCTTGGGTCCAAGGAGTATTTCAAATGTCAGTTTCACAAAAGTCCATGGCTATTGCTTAGAGAGATTCAACAATAGGGATCCATTTGATCGGTTTTTGATATGGGGATATACAGAATACAACGATGTTATGACGTTTGATAGGCATATCACTAGGTTTTGTTATAGCGTGGACCAAGTAGTGTTCTCAAGTGATCGCAATAGCGCCAAGCTGTCATACAGTTTGTGTGACGAAGGAAATTGTTCGGATAGGGAGTGTCCTACACCGCAGCGTCAGGCCTTCGCCGTTAAGGTGCCGCCCACCTGCGGCAGCGAACGTGGACATCAAGCTCCGTAGATTTCTGCTTGGGTCCAGAGTCATTCCAACTCGTGCGGCATTGACGATCTGATCAGCGGACGTGTCTGCAAAAGCTCACGGCCGGGCCGGCGCTGAATTCGGGCCTTGGCGTGCGGCTGAAAAAAAGGGGGCCGCATAGTGATATAGGCGCGAATATAAACCTTCGCCGCGCATGAAAATCTCGCCCGGCTCGCGGTGGCCGTCATCTTAGAACGATTGGAGAGAAGAGGTATTTTGCCGAACCTCGAGCCTGATACCGTAGGGGTCACCGGGGTCGGTCCTATTCCCATCCGCGATTAGGAGAATTTCGCCTCCTTGTTGTAGAGCGCATCATTGAGAGACCTGGTTGCAAAATTTTGAGTGTCCGTGCCGTAATATGACACCCAAACAGGAAAGCCGTGCCTGTTCACCCAGAGCTCACCCCCCGAACCTGCGTTTAAATCGTTCCTGAAGCCTGCTTCAGCTAGTTTTTCCCGACCCTCCGGAACAGAGGTCTTTGTAGGCTCATTTTGCATAACCACTACGCCCCAAACGAAAATCGGCCGACCCCAAGGCCGACCGATTATATGAGTCGCGTGATTCTTTCAAACTGTGAGCAATTACCCACAGTGGTTCAAACAGGTTCCAAGCACAGCGCTGAACGAAGTTTTTGATTTCCTGCTGAAGTCTACGAATTCATATCGCGATTTCTCTTGCACAGCTTTAGCCTCAGCCTTCGCGCTGGCAGTCCGCTTGGCTGCAAAGTATGCGTCGGCATATGCAAGCAAGGGATCTTCGATCGCTTTCACCAGCGACCCGAACTCCCTACATTGCTCCGGTTCCAGCAACAGGTTGAAACCCTTCAAATCGTCGCTATGGATGTAGAGGTATCCGTCCTCCTGGAACTCGCCGTCCAGATGGATCAGATAGCTGCTTTTCCTGAACCACTTGAAATGCTCAAGAAATCCCATCACATCCTCCTAAGTGCCGGCGCTACGATCATTGCTGTTTCTCAGCAATTTTCATTCCCTGCCGGTGTTCAGGCGGGGTGCCGTAGCCGCCCTGCGGCTATCGCCCGGGTCCAGTCAAGGATCCAGGTGTCTCTTTCGCTAGCGATTTGCCATGTTGCCCATGGAAATCGGCTAGTCAACGTCTATTATCTAACTGGAGAAGTTGCTGGCTGAGACAAGACGCGCCCAGTTTTATGGCGAAAACTTAATAAAATCTTTATATTATGCATAATCTTCTGAAACAGCGAAGGTGTGACATTTTGGCCAATATGTGCGCTTGCGATTTGGCTGTGGCATGCACTCGTTGGCAGAGTCGCGCTGCCTTTTTGGCGTTGATCCGACAGATCCGGACACAAGAAATCTCTCACTTTGGAACTCGCCAATAACCTGGTGCTTCCTTTCGTATTTCCTGCATCTGATTTGCAGACCTTAAAGCAGTTGATTGGAACGCCGAAAAAAACCCGCGTTAGGTCTTACTGTCGTCAGCACGGTCGTCTTCAATGAATTCCGGCTCAGCGGCGGCAAGCTCGGCGAATTCGGCAGCGAGCCGAGCACGGATCTTGCGGAATTCAGAGCGCAGCAGATGCGTCACGTCGCGCGCCGGTATCTGCCACTTCGCGGCGATCGCCGCAGCGAGCTCGGGGATGCGGCCATCAAATGAGGCGACGAGCTGCGCTGCAGCGCGGGTGGTTGCGTCGCGGGCATCGGCGCTGAGGATGTAGACGCCGCGCGAGAGGCGATCCTGCTCCTTGGCTCGCGAAGTTGCGAGCTGCGCCTGAAGGAGCTTCTCCCGCTTGATTTGGTCTTCGACCGACGGTTCAAAGGGCTGCACCGGCGGCCGAGCGGATGACGGTTGCGGGGAATGACCATGTGGCGTCGCCGGCGCGTCATCGAGCTTCGTCGAGATGCCGTTGAGGCCGAAGCGCTGACTCGGGTCCAGGCGTTCCTTTAGTTGAGCCATCGCGACATCAAATTTGATCCGCGCGCCGCGGCCCGCGCCGACCAAGGCCTCGTCGCCGATCTTGCCGCGAGAGATCCAATTCGCCACGCAGCTCGGCGTGACGTTACACGCCGCCGCGAAGTCTGATTTCGACATGATTGTCTCGCCCATTTCGCCATTACACCATTGTAAATTCACGTGAATTTCACGCTTTGAATTCTACTGTGACTGCCGGAATCCCGGGGCGCTGCGGCCCGCAGGCGGGGGAGGCCTAGGAAGGACCCGCGAGCCCTCACCCGATCTGCCGCATCAGCCACTTCTCGACCGCCGGGCCCACGCGGATCCTTTCCTGACGTTCAAGCCAGCGCCCGACGATCGGGGGCTGATCTTCCATCCCTTTGCCTTGATCCATCGGCGCGCGTCAGGCGCCTCCATGCGCCCGCTCGCGCGCCTGGACTTCGCTAAGATGGCAGCGCACCGGATCGCCTCTTCGCGCTCGGCTTCGGTCAGCTTTTCGAATTCCGCTCGAGCTGCTGCGCGCCGGTAGGGCACCGGATCGAACGGCCACGCGGCTGAAAAACGCTCCCATGCTTCCGCAGCATCGACAGGCGCTTCAAGCGGCAAATTTGCCGCTTGGTCTCCCGCCGCCCTAGCTGCCTCTGATGGTTGTGAGAGCATCACGCTCGCCGCCTCCACCTTGTTTCAGGAGGCTCTGAGCCTCTCCACTGCTCCTTTTCGCCGTGCCTTTTTTCATATGTGCTCTTGGTCGGGCTCACCATTTTCGGCGAATTGGACCCTATCCGGTCGGGACGATGAGCCGCCGGCCCGCGCTTGATCCACGTCAGCCACTCGGCGGACACGATGTGGACAACGTTGGTAAGGTTCTTTCTGCCGGGCTGCGGGCGCTCGGTGATTTTGATGTGCCCGAGTCGGCGCGCTTCATGCAGCGCATTTTGCACAGTCGAGCGACAGACGCCCGCGAGCGCGGCAATCTTATCGATCGGGAGATCGCAGTTACCGCTGTGTTTGATCTCTCCGGAGATGATGCACAACACCGCGCGCTGTCCTTCGGTGTAGTGGCAGCGGAGATTCGGCGGCATGACGGCCGAGCCGCCGAGCGTGCGCCGACGCTCGCGCGACGCCTGGCGATCGTAGGACCTGGCGCGCTGGCGCGGCACGAAGCGGCTGACGAGCTTTGCGACCCCGCGTCCACCTATGCCGCGTCTCCCGCAAGCGAGCGGTCGCCGGCGCTCGGCGAAGGACTGCAGAAAGTCGGCGTCGCTCTCGTCGATCGCGCCATGCACGACGCCTTGCCACACTTGGCTGACGAGCCGGTCAAGCTCGTCGGACCCGGTTGCGGCGCCGATGACGATGTAGAGGGCGGCCGCCGCCTCGCTGGCGAACGTCCGCGTCCTTGCATCGCAAGCGCCAAACTGCGGCGCTTGCTCTTTCGGAGCGAGAGCGGTCATCGCGCGCCCTCCCCGATAAAGGCGAGCAACGACGCGACGTCCGCCCCAGGAGCGCCGCTGGCGTCATCGCGCCATCGGCCGGTAAATCGATTGATCTTCAGCGCGGGCCACTTGCGGGCGAGCGTGGCGCGGCTCGGCAATAGCCGCGGATTAAAGGTAACGGGCGGTAACCTTTTAGCGTCGGGCGCGGAAACAGCGCCGCGATCGGCGATCAAACTTTCGTGATGCAAGTTTGAAATCACGGTAACGCTGCGCGACTGTGATGCCGAAGCTACCTTCGGCAAATTTGCCGGAGGTCTCTCAGTGGCACGCGACTCGATCAAGCTAGCATGTGGACAGCCAGATTTTGCGATTGCACAAAGGCCGGCGCGAACGTATTCTCGCGCTTGAAGGTTTCCCGCCTTCCCATTCGTTTTGCCGCCGCCCGCTTCCCCAAGCTGGGCGGCGGTTTCATTTCCGGGGTCCGGCGGACCAGAAATAGAACGCGCTACCCAGTTTTCACCCAACATTGCGCGGGTTTTCGCGTTCCGTTCCGTCTCGAAACGTTCTGAAACGCCGCGAGTGTCTTTCGCAAAGTGTTGGATTTCCTTAGGGAAAGCTGGTGCTGCAAGAGAGGATTGAACTCTCGACCTCTCCCTTACCAAGGGAGTGCTCTACCACTGAGCTACTGCAGCGCTTGATCGCCCGAAACGCATGAAATCGCGTCCGACGCGTTCGGCGCCTGTGTGCCACAGGGAAGCGCAAGTCGCAAGCGCGCGCGGTCCAGCACGCCAACGCACGTCTTCGCCGGACGACCCCGCCAAAACAGGTTGTGTTGCTATAAATTACAACCTAGGATAGAAATATCGATCGATCATGTCAGCCCTTCACAGCGAAGGCGCGTCCGGCGGGTCGACGTCGCAACGCGCCGCGACGGAGGATCTATTGATTGAACATTATCTGTCTGACGAACATTGGCAGGCCGTGGCGCCCCTCCTTCCTGGAAAACAAGGCGACCCAGGCTGTAGAGCCCGCGACAATCGGCTTTTTCTCGAGGCGGTGTTCTGGATCGTACGCACCGGCGCGCCCTGGCGCAGCCTGCCGCCGCGGTTCGGCAAATGGTACACGGCCTATACGCGCTACCATCGCTGGGACAGGAAGGGCGTCTGGCCGCGCATCGTGGCCGCGCTCAACGCATGTGATTTCCAATATGATGAGGACGGGCTGCGCTTCGCGCCGTGCGATGAAATTGACCTAGCCGAGCACGGGCGAAGCGACGCCGACGGGCGCCAGAGCGCGGTCAGTCAGTTGATCGGAGTTTGAGACAAGCTATTGTGATTGCGATTGCGACTGGCTGAAGGCCTCCGCCCGCGCGACGCGCACTTTGACGTCCAGCGTTTCGCCGCCGCCGCCGGAGTGCGCGCCGCGAATCGGCGCCGCGCCCAGATAGTCGAGCGCGATCGCGACGCGCACATGATTTTCCTGAGGCGCGACGCCATGTGTCGGGTCGAAGGCCACCCAGCCGAGATCCTCGACATAGGCCTCGGCCCATGCGTGGCCGGCGACCTGATCCTCGCCGTCGCTGCCGAGGAAATAGCCGCTCACATAGCGCGCCGGCGCGCCGATCCCGCGCGCGCAGGCGATGAAGAGATGCGAAAAGTCCTGACAGACGCCCTTGCGATGCTCGAAACATTCCGCCGCCGTCGTGCCCGAATGCGTCGCGGCGGCGTCGAATGTGAGTGATTCGTGAATCGCGCCAAGCAGCGCATGGAGCTTCGAGAGCGTTCCGCTTTCCTTTGACGTCGTTTCGCGCGCGAAATCGCAGATCGCTGCGCTCGGCGTCGTCAGCGGCGTGTCGCGCATGAACAGGACCGGCGGAAAGCGCTCGACCGCGCCCGATACGACTCCGGCCATGTCGAAGGTCGTCACTTCCCCTTCCACCACGGTGGAAATCGACTCAAGCGGCCCGTCCACGGAGAAGCGGTGCAGCGTATTGCCGAAGGCGTCTTCCGACTGCACCAGTCGGCAATCGCGATCGACGTCGATGCGCCAGTCGACGACATGCTGCCCGTCGTGACTGCGCGGCGTCAGGCGAAGATGCTGCACCGCCGTTCGCGGCGGATCGGCATAGCGATAGGTCGTTTCATGCCGTATGCGGATGCGCATCAGATTTCGCTCAAAAGAGATATTGCTCGGAGATGAGCGCGGCCAGTCGGTTGTTTTCCGAGATGAAGGATTGCACGAATTCGTGCAGCCCGCCCTGGAAGACGCTCTCCATATTCAGCTTTTCGAGCTTGCCGTAGACGCCGCGGGCGTGACGCTGCGATGAGCCCTGGCGCCCGTGCGCGCGGGCAAGATTGTCGAGATTGCGCACGATCGACTCATAGCAGGAAATCAGCGAACGCGGCATCTCCGGTCGCAGGATCAACAGATCGGCGACGAGCCAAGGCTTCATGCTCGTACGATAGACCCAGTGATAGGCGGTATGCGCCGATACGGCGCGTAGAATGGCCGACCATTGGAAATAGTCGAGCGAACCGCCGACGATCTCCTTCTCGGGCAGCAGCACATGATATTTGACGTCGAGCAGACGCGCCGTGTTGTCGGCGCGCTCGATGAAAAGCCCAACGCGCGAGAACCAATAGGCGTCGTTGCGCAGCATGGTGCGATAGGCGCCGCCGTCATAGGTCAGCGAGGTCTGCTTGATGACCTCAAGAAAGCGCGCCAGCTCCTGCGCGCAAGGGACGACGCCGCGCGACTCCAGCGCGCGCATTTCCAGATAGGCGTCGTTGATCGACTCCCACATTTCGATGGTCAACGCCGTGCGCACGGCGCGGGCGTTGGCGCGCGCCTGCTCCAGGCAATTGCGGATCGATCCCGGATTCTCCGGCGCGAAGGTGAGAAACTCGATGACGTTGGCTTCATCGACGGGGCGTCCGGAGGCATCGAACGATAGCGCCGCGCCCGACGACAGCAGCACGCTTTCCCACTCGGTTTCGTCGCCGCCATAGGCCTTGGGCAGCGCGGCGAGGCGCCGCGACGCCTGGATGGCGCGCGCCAGGAAGTCGGCGCGCTCCATGTAGCGGGCGAGCCAGTACAGATTGTCGGCGGTGCGGGAAAGCATCAGCACGTCCGTTTATGAGTCGCTTTGGAGATCATCGATGTTCATCGCGGCGTTTGCGAGCGTCTTCTCACGCTTGCCCCATCGCCTCTTCGGCGCTCCACGCGTCGTCGATCACCCAGGTGTCCTTGGTGCCGCCGCCCTGGCTCGAATTCACGACGAGCGATTTCTCCGTCATCGCGACCCGGGTCAGACCGCCCGGCACGACGCGGGCGCCATTGGCGCCCTGCAGAACGAAGGGCCGCAGATCGACGTGGCGTGGCGCGACGCCCGAGGCCATGGCGATGGGGCATGTGGAGAGCGCCAGCGTCGGCTGAGCGATGAAATTCTGCGGATGCGCCTTAAGCTTTGCGCGAAACTCCTCGATCTGCGCCTTCGTCGCATGCGGTCCCACAAGCATGCCGTAGCCGCCGGAGCCGTTCACTTCCTTGACGACGAGTTCATCGAGATGGTCGAGCACGTAAGCGAGCGCCTCCTGTTCACGGCAGCGGAAGGTCGGAACATTCTGCAGTAGCGGCGCCTCGCCGAGATAAAACTTAATAATGTCAGGCATATAGGTATACATCGCCTTGTCGTCGGCGGCGCCGGCGCCGACTGCATTCGCCAGCGTCACATTGCCTGCTTGATAGGCGCCCATCAGCCCGGCGACGCCGAGCGCCGAATCCGGCCGGAAGCACAGCGGGTCGAGGAAGTCGTCGTCGATGCGCCGATAAATGACGTCCACGCGGCGCGGGCCCTCGGTCGTGCGCATGTAGACGACGTCATCGCGAACGAAGAGATCGCGGCCCTCGACAAGCTCGACGCCGAGCTTGTCGGCGAGAAACGAGTGTTCGTAGAAGGCTGAATTGTACTGGCCGGGCGTCATCAAGACGACCGTCGGATCGCCGTTGGCGCGCGGCGGGGCGACCGAGCGCAAAGTCCCGAGCAGTTCGTCGGGATAGTTTTCGATCGGCGCGACGCGATGCAGCGCGAAGAGTTCGGGAAAAAGCCGCATCATCACTTCGCGGTTCTCAAGCATATAGGAGACGCCGGAAGGCGTCCGGGCATTGTCCTCGAGAACGAAGAAGCCCTGATCGTCGGTGCGCACGATGTCGACGCCAGCGATATGCACGTAAATATCGAAGGGCACGCGCCGGCCCGCCATATCGGGGCAATAGGCGGGGTTGCGATAGACGATATCCGCAGGAACGATTCCAGCCCTCAAGATCTCGCCGGCGCCGTAGATGTCGGCAAGAAAGGCGTTGAGCGCGGTGACGCGCTGGATCAGACCTTTTTCAAGCGTCGTCCATTCGCTGCGCGAGAGTATGCGCGGCAGGATATCGAAGGGAATGAGGCGCTCGGTCGCCTCCTGCGCGCCATAGACCGCGAAGGTGATCCCGATGCGACGAAAAAGCAGCTCCGCTTGCTCGCGCCGCGACGCCAGGAGCTCGGGCGGGGTTTCCGCGAGCCATTGGGAAAGCTTGCGATAAGGGGCGCGGGTGCGGCCGTCCGCTCCAGCCAGTTCATCGAACTGCGTTATGCGTGAGTCCATTGCAAGAACTCCCTCTTGGCGGCCCGCCTTTGTTTGCGCGGCTGGCGGCCGTTTTTTACAGTTCAAAGCAAGGACTGCGCCAATAGCCGCTGCGAAAATCTGTCACAGAGTTTTACTATTTGGCCAAAGGATGATTCGCGCTGCGCTTGGTTCTGAGCGCAGCCTTATCGCTATCCAACGGAGACGCCGCCGGCAAGGTTCTTAAGAGCGCATGCATTCACTGCGATCCTGCCCGCGTTCGAGCGCCGCCGCCATTCTACATACGGCGCCGGTGAGCGCCGCCGTGCGCCTGTCTTTTATCGCCCTTCTTGGCTTCGCCTTATGCGCGCCGAGTTCGAGCGCGCGGGCCGCCGACACGCCGCCGCCGGTCTTCAATTGGGCAGGCATGTATATCGGCGCGAGTCTCGGCGGCGGATTTCCGCTGCACAGAGGCGAACGGCTTCAGGCGGCGAGCGGCTTTGGGTCTCCTGCCTTCGATCTTTATCCGAGTGGCGTGACGCGCCCAGGCGCCACCGTTGGCGCCCAAGCTGGATATAATTGGCAGCGTGGCTCCTTCGTCTGGGGTTTCGAGACGGACCTGAGCCTGCTCGACGGAAGGCGCGGACCGACGGGCGCATATCTGGCTTCGCCCGCCTATTCGGCGGCGCCAGTCTTCACGCTGGCGTCGAATTCGAGCGCAAATTTTTTCGCGAGCATTCGCGGGCGCGTCGGCTATGCATGGGACCGCTCGCTCTTTTATCTCACGGGCGGCGTCGCCGCGGGCGGCGCGAGAGGTCCGGCGAACTTGACGCTCGGCGCGGGCGGACCCGACGCGATTTTCTACGCGCCTGGGTCGGTATCCTCGCGGATGAAATATGCGATCGGCGCAGGCTTCGAATACGCCTTCGCCGACAATTGGTCGGCGCGCGCCGAATATCTCTTTCTCAATCAGTCGCTGAACACACAGGTTTTCGATAATGGCGAGAATTTTATCTATGTGTCCCGCATACGAAACGAAAATCATCTGTTGCGCTTTGGCATAAATTATCATTTTGGCGACGACAATCGAATTCCCGGCTCGATCGAATATGGTTCCTTGCAAAGCGGTCGCAACGGCCATAATGGCGGCAATGGCCATAATGGCGGCAAGGGCGAAAGCGCTGACACGCACGACGCGCCGGAACTCTATAGCGTCCACGGACAGACGACTCACGTTGCTCAAGGCTACCCACGATTTCGTGCGCTCTATGACGGCCCCAACAGCTTCCCTTCCGGCGGCAAGGCCAATGTCGGCTCGACGACCAATCTCTTCCTCGGTCTGCGCCTGTGGGAGGGAGCCGCCGTCTATCTCAATCCCGAGATCGATCAGGGCTATGGCTTGGCGAATTCAGTAGGCGCTGCAGCCTATGTGAACAGCGCGGTCGCAAAGGTTGGACGCGCTGCGCCCTATATGCGGTTTCAGCGCTACTTTCTGCGTCAAATCATCGGATTGGACGAAGAGGGGGAAAGAGAAAGAGATCCGGACCAAGGCTCACGCAGCGAGGTGCTTGAGTCGACGCAAAACCAGATCTCGGGCAAGGTCGACAAGAACCGCATCGTCGTTACGCTCGGAAAATTCGCCGTCGGCGACGTGTTCGACGACAACGTCTATGCGCATGACCCGACGACCGGCTTTCTCAACTTCGCGTTCAACACGATGGGCGCCTTCGACTACGCAGCCGACGCCTGGGGCTATACCTACGGACTCGCCGCAGAGTGGAAGCAGGACTGGTGGACGGCGCGGGGCGGCGTGTTTCAGCTTCCGACGACCCCCAACGGTTTTGACATCGAGCCGCAAATATTTCGTCAATTCATGGGCGTCGTCGAATTCGAGGCGCGCTATGATCTGTTCGATCAGCCGGGCGCGATCAAATTTCTCGCCTATGGCGATAACGGATACATAAGCAAAATTGACGATGTGATCCGTTACGCCTATCTCGCCGGCGATTTCCCGCCTCGTTTCGATACCGCGCGGGGGCGCGCGGTGAAAACCGGCGGCGGGATTAACATCAAGCAGCAGATCGTGCCGAATCTCGGCTTCTTCCTGCGCGCCAGCATAGCCGACGGGCGCTATGAAACGGTCGCCTACACTGACGTCGATCGGCAACTCTCGATGGGCGTCGTGGCGGCGGGGGCTTCGTGGGGACGCGACGACGACGAGATCGGCGTCGCTGGAGCGTTGGGCGGCCTGCATGGCGACCGCGTGCGCTATTTCGGGCTTGGTGGAACCAGCGTCTATATCGGCGACGGCGCGCTCTCCTACGCCGGCGAGAAGAATATGGAGGCCTATTACAAAATCGGCTTCGGCAAGAATATTGATGCGACCTTCGATTATCAGCTGCTGGTCAATCCCGCGCATAACAGCGCGCGCGGTCCGATCAATGTCTTTGGGCTGCGTTTGCGCGCGGCGTTCTGAGAATTCGCTTCGCTCGCAATGACGGTCTCAACCAAGTGAACAGTGCTACCGGAACCCCTGCGATATGAAATCCCTTCGAACGGCTTGGCTGTCATTCCCGACGCGCGCGTAGCGCGCGATCGGGAATCCAGAGCAAGACAAGTTTCTGGATCGGCTCTGGATTCCCGGTCAGGCCTTCGGCCTGCCGGGAATGACACGGCCCAAGCGAACGGATCAGCCGGAACCCGCATGACGCTTCAGGGCGAGATAGTGCGGCAGCTTTTGCTCGAACTCCGGGAAATAGCCCGCGACGACGCTCATGTCGAAGCGCGCGAGAATGCTCTCCTTTGCTTCCGGTCGAGAAGAAAGCGGAAGGCGGCGTCTATAAATCTTTGCGCATCGGCGCCGCCGCCGAGCCGCAGTAGATCCTTTCGCGAGAGCCTGACGCGATGCTGCGTCTCGCTTCTCTGATCGCGCACCGTCACGTCGAAGACGAACGGATCGCCGTCTTCAATCATGCGCGCGTCGATGGCGGTCACAGCAGCGCCTCAACGTCCTTCGCGATCTGCTCGGGCGTGTCGGTCGGCGCGTAACGCTTCACGACATGCCCCTCGCGGTCGACGAGAAATTTCGTGAAGTTCCACTTGATCGCTTCGGATCCGAGAATTCCCGGCGCCTCGCGCTTGAGCAGGCGATAGACCGGATGCGCGTTTTCTCCGTTGACGTCGATTTTGCCGAACAGTGGAAAGGTGACGTCGTAATTCGCCGAACAGAAGGATGCGATCTCCTTCTCGGAGCCCGGCTCCTGCGCGCCAAACTGATTGCAGGGAAAGCCCAGGACGACAAATCCCCGATCGGCAAATTTGCGGTAAAGCGCTTCGAGCCCGGCGTATTGCGGCGTGAATCCGCATCGGCTCGCAACATTGACGATCAGCATCGCCTTGCCGGCGTAATCGGCCAGCTTCTTCGGCTGGCCGTCGATCGTCGTCGCTTCAATGTCAAACAGCGTCATGAAACCCTCGCACTGAAAGTAAGCGTGCGCCTCCGGCTAGGCGACGAGCGATCCCGACGGCTCAGGTTCGCTTTCCGTCCCTTCTTCGAGTCCATATTCCTTCATCTTACGATAGAGCGTCGAGCGGCCGATCCCGAGCCGTCGCGCAATTTCCGACATCTGGCCGCGGTAATGCGTCAAGGCGAAGCGGATCGTCGCGGTCTCGATGTCCTCGAGCGTGCGCATCTCGCCGTTCGATCCAATCAGCGACATCGCATTCGGATCGCGGATCTCGACGCGGACGATCTCGCGTTCGCGCGGCGCCGTCCCGGGCGCTCCCGGCGCGGGCGCGGGCGGCACGCGCACTTCATAGCCTTCGACATGGGCGGCGATTTGCGGAAATTCGGCGACCGTCAGCTCGTCGCCGTCGGCGAGCACGACGGCGCGAAAGACGGCGTTCTCCAATTGGCGGACGTTGCCCGGCCAGTCGTAGCTCGTCAGCAGCGACAGCGCTTCCGGCGTCACGCGGCGGATATTGCGGCCTTCCTCGGCGGCGAAGCGCGCCGCAAAGCGCTTGGCGAGATCGGCGACGTCCTCGCGGCGACCGCGCAGCGGCGGAATGTTGATCGGGAAGACGTTGAGCCGATAGAACAGGTCCTCGCGAAACAGCCCGCGTTTGACGAGATCGATGAGATTTTGATTGGTCGCCGAGATCAGTCGAATATCGACCCGGATTGCGCGCTTCGCGCCGACAGGATCGATTTCGCCTTCCTGCAGCGCGCGCAGCAACTTGACCTGAATGTCGAGCGGCAGTTCGCCGATCTCGTCGAGAAACAGCGTCCCGCCGTTCGCCTCAACGAATTTGCCGCTGTGCTTCTCGGTGGCGCCGGTGAAGGCGCCCTTCTCATGGCCGAAGAGAATCGATTCGACGAGATTGGCCGGCAACGCGCCGCAGTTGACGGTGACGAAGGGCTTGCCTTTGCGATCCGACGCGCCCTGGATGGCGCGCGCCACGATCTCCTTGCCGACGCCCGACTCGCCTTCGAGAAGCACGGGAATGGAGGAATGCGCCGCGCGTTGGCCGAGCCGGATGACGCGCTCCATGTCGTCGCTGCGCGAGACGAGGTCCTTGAATGTTAGGGCGCCCTGCGCCCGGCGGCTGATGCGGCGCACTTCGTCGGCGAGCGCATCGGCCGAGAGCGCGTTCTTGATGGAAATTTGCAGACGTTCCGCGCCGACAGGCTTGACCACGAAGTCATGCGCGCCGGCGCGCATCGCGGAAATGACGGCCTCGATCGACCCATGCGCGGTCTGCACGATCACCGGGGTCGCGAGTTTCATGTCGCGCATCCGGGTGAGCACGCCCATGCCGTCGAGGTCGGGCATGACGAGGTCCAGAATGAGCAGCGCTACGGACTTGGCGCCAGGCTGAGTCAGTCGGGCAATCGCCTGTTCGCCGCTTTCGACAGTCTCGGCCTCGTAACCAAATCGCCGCGTCATAGCTTCCAGCAGACGACGTTGAACGGGATCGTCGTCGGCAATGAGAATGGTCGAGGTCATTTCGTCCCTTGCATTCCGGGATAATCGAGCGGCGAAGTCGCCGCGTCAGCATTGGCGCGTCCCGGAACCGCCTCGGCGGCTCCTCAATCGTTGCCAAGCATAGTAAAGGCGGGGTTAACCGCGCCAAGACGTAACTTTGTAGCCCCTTCCGTCCCGTCGACCAAGACCCCCAGAGGGCGATCGTGGCGATTTGGCGGCAAATCGCTGCAAATATCTGAGATAATAGCGCTATGGCGACGCCCGCCGGCGCGCCAGGAGCCGCGCGGCGGGAGGAAATCTGATGGATCCGCGCAAAATCGCCGGCAGGCTCGTCATCGCCACGCATAATCCCGGGAAACTTTGGGAACTCAGGCAATTGCTCGAGCCGCATGGCGTCGAGGCGGCTTCCGCCGGAGAACTCGGCCTCGAAGAGCCCGAGGAGACCGAACAGAGCTTCGCCGGCAACGCGCTTTTAAAGGCGCGCTCCGCCGCGATGGCCTCAGGCCTGCCCGCTTTCGCCGACGACTCCGGGCTTTGCGTCGACGCGCTCGACGGCGCCCCCGGCGTCTATTCGGCGCGCTGGGCGGGGGAGGACCGCGACTTCACGGCCGCCTGCCTCCGCGTCGAGCGCGAACTCGAGGCGCGCGGCGCCGCGCCGCCCTATCGCGCGCATTTTACGTGCGCGCTCGCTGTCGTCTGGCCCGACGGGCATGTCGAGCAGTTCGAGGGCCGGGTGGACGGCGTTCTGGTCTTTCCGCCCAAGGGCGAGAAGGGCTTCGGCTATGATCCGATCTTCAGGCCCGACGGTCTCGACAAGACCTTCGGCGAGATGATGTCGGCGGAGAAACATGCGCTCCCCGGCGATGGCTCGCAGGCGCTGTCGCATCGCGCCCGGGCGTTTCAGGCGCTGGCGAAGGCGTGTCTCGACTAAGACAACCGGCTCGGGCGCTTGGCGTCAGGCACTTGGCGTAACGCCGCGCTCCAACTACCTTCTCAAAGAAAAAGCCGCCGCTGCGGCAACGCGAGGAACGCCCCATGACCAAGCATGAAACTTTCGCCGCGCTCAAACCGCCGTTTAAGGCCCGCTACGGCAATTTCATCAATGGCGCATGGGCGGACGCGAAATCCGGCCGCGTCTTCGACAATGTCTCGCCGATCACCGGCCAGAAGATTTGCGAGATCGCCCGGTCTGACAAGGACGACGTCGAGGCCGCGCTCGACGCCGCGCATGCCGCGAAAGACGCCTGGGGCAGGACGAGCCCGGCGGAGCGCGCCATCATCCTCAACCGCATCGCCGACGTGATGGAAGCCAATCTCGGTCTCCTCGCCGCCGCCGAAACCTGGGACAACGGCAAGCCGATCCGCGAGACGAGCGCCGCCGACATTCCTCTCGCGATCGATCACTTCCGCTATTTCGCCGGCGCCATTCGCGCGCAGGAAGGCGGCATCTCGGAAATCGACCACGACACCATCGCCTATCATTTCCATGAGCCGCTCGGCGTCGTCGGCCAGATCATCCCCTGGAACTTCCCGATTCTGATGGCCGTTTGGAAGCTTGCGCCGGCGCTCGCCGCCGGCAATTGCGTCGTCATCAAGCCGGCCGAGCAGACGCCCGCGAGCATTCTCGTCTGGGCGGAGCTTGTCGGCGAGCTTCTTCCCAAGGGCGTGCTCAACATCGTCAACGGCTTCGGGCTGGAGGCCGGCAAACCGCTCGCCTCGTCGAACCGCATCGCCAAGATCGCCTTCACCGGCGAGACGACGACAGGACGGCTGATCATGCAATACGCCAGTCAAAACCTCATCCCGGTGACCTTGGAGCTTGGCGGCAAGTCGCCCAACATCTTCTTTGAGGACGTCGCCCGCGAGGACGACGACTATCTCGACAAGGCGATCGAGGGCTTTGTCATGTTCGCGCTCAATCAGGGCGAGGTCTGCACCTGCCCGAGCCGGGCCCTGGTGCATGAGAAGATCTACGACCGCTTCATGGAACGCGCGTTGAAGCGCGTCGGCGAGATCAAGCAGGGCAATCCGCTCGACCCGGAAACCATGATCGGCGCGCAGGCCTCCTCCGAGCAGCTCGAAAAGATCCTGAGCTATATCGACATCGGCAAGCAAGAGGGCGCGAAGGTGCTCGCCGGCGGCGAACGCAACGCGCTCGCAGGCGACCTCGCCGGCGGCTTCTATGTGAAGCCGACCGTGCTCGAAGGCCATAATCGGATGCGCGTGTTCCAGGAGGAGATTTTTGGGCCCGTCGTGTCGGTGACGACCTTCAAGGACGATGACGAGGCCTTGGCCATCGCCAACGATACGCTCTACGGCCTTGGCGCGGGCGTGTGGAGCCGCGAGGCCAACCGCTGCTATCGCTTCGGCCGCGCCATTCAGGCGGGGCGCGTCTGGGTGAACTGCTACCACGCCTATCCGGCGCATGCGGCTTTCGGCGGCTACAAACAGTCGGGCATCGGCCGCGAGAACCACAGGATGATGCTCGATCACTATCAGCAGACGAAGAACATGCTGGTGAGCTACAGCGAGAAGAAGCTGGGGTTCTTTTAGCCCCCACCCCAGCCCTCCCCCGCTTTCGCGGGAGAGGGAGCGAAACTCGCCCTTCACCGGAGAAGGCGCGGAACGCCGATCGCTAGCGTCCCCTCTCCCGCTTCAGCGGGGGAGGGACAGGGAGGGGGTAGTGACTACGACAGTCAAACCCGCAAGAGTCGCCGCCACGCCCGCGGCGCTGGATCTCATCGCGCGGCTGCGCGGCGAACATGGCGCGGTCCTCTTCCACCAGTCGGGCGGCTGCTGCGACGGCTCGGCGCCGATGTGCTATCCGCAAGGGGACTTCCTCGTCGGCGACGGCGACGTTCTGCTCGGCGAGATCGGCGGCGCGCCCTTCTACATCGGCGCGGCGCAATTCGATTACTGGAAACACACGCAACTCGTCATCGACGTCGTGCCGGGCCAAGGCGGCATGTTCTCGCTCGACAATGGCACGGGGCTGCGGTTCCTGACGCGTTCGCGGCTTTTCTCCGACGCGGAGCAGGCGCAGCTGACCGCCGGCGCGGCGGCCGCCGATTCGCCAGCTTGAGCGCCTGCATTCGCGGCGCAAGGCCTCTGCGCGAGTTCTGGCGTCCCTTCGGGAGGCAAATGCGCGCTCGAGCGGGGCTCGGCCTCGCCCCCGACCTGCCGGGGAGTTTAAGGTTGACACTGCGCCGCCGGGGCCGCATATGCCGCTGCAACGGCCGCTTCATCGCGGCCGCCGTCTCTTTACGAGACGATGGGGGAATGTCCCGAGCGGCAAAGGGGGCGGACTGTAAATCCGCTGGCTAAGCCTTCGTAGGTTCGAGTCCTACTTCCCCCACCATCTCCAAGCATGGAAATTCTCCTACCGCTTCGATCAGCGAAGGAAGCGCAGGCGCTCGCGCAAGGCGTCGTAAAGAGGCGCGTCGCTCATCAGCGTAGGGATGAGCATGGCGGTAAAACAAGCCGCCAGCATCGGCAGGAGCAGGAGCGCGCTGCCTGTCATTTCCGTCGCGAGCACGAGCCCGGTCAGCGGCGCCCGCACCACGCCAGTAAAGAACGCGGCCATTCCAACCACCGCGAAGGCCTCGGGCTGAATGGGAAGGTCCGGGAACGCCAATCCGCAACCGGCGCCAAAGAGCAGTCCCAGTTGCGCGCCCAGCGTCAGCAGCGGCGCGAAAAGACCGCCTGGCGTTCCCGCCGAATAGGACAAGGCGCCGAACCAGAACCTCAGTTGAAAGAGGAACGGCAAGACGAAGAGGCCGGGCGCCCCAAGCAGCGCATTCTGGGTGAGATTATCTCCCCCGCCGACGCATTCCGGTCCGAACCAGGCGAGAACGCCCGCCGCGGCGCCGATCGCGGCGGCGCAGGTCTCCGCCGGCAGGCTGCGCACGAGGTCGACCGCGGCCAGCGTCGCCAGCACCGCCTTATTATAGGCGATGGCTACGGCTCCGCACACAACGCCAAGCATGAAGAACAGCGGGCCGATCGCCGGCGCCGGATACGCCAGCGGCGGCAATTGGAAATCCGGCGCGTCGCCCAGAATAAGATGCGCGACGGCGATTGCGGTCGAGGACGCCGCCAGCGCGGCGATCGCTATCCGATGCTCGAATTTTTGGACGAGCTCTTCCAGGACGAAAACCGCTCCGGCCATCGGCGCGTTGAAGGCGGTCGCGAGGCCTGCGCCCGCGCCTGCCGCCAGCAGAACGCGGCAATCCGGCCAGTCTCGGCGGAAGGCGCCGCCGAAGAGATGGCCAAGCACCGCGCCCATCTGCACGCTCGGGCCTTCGCGGCCGAGCGCAAGGCCAGAGCCGATCGCCAGACATCCGCCGACGAATTTCACCGGCAGGAGGACAAAGGGCGACGGCGCCGCGTCACCACGCAAGACCGCCTCGACATGCGGAATCCCGCTCCCCGACGCGTGTGGCGAATACCGCCGCACCAGCCAAGCGGCGGCGACGGCCGCCGACGCACAGCCGCCGACGAGCAGAATAAAGCCCGCGATTGAGTGGCTATGCGCCCAATCGATAACGGCTGCGCGAAAAACATCGGCCCGCTGCAGCGCGAGCCGGAAAAGCGCGCAGACGAGACCCGCGACGGCGCCAACCATCAGCGCCAGCGTCGCGAGAACCGTCAGATTGCCCTCTGAAGACGTCAAGGCCGTCGAGCGGTCCTCGTGGAGGTCGCGAAGAAGCATTGTCGCAGCGGCTCGGTCTGGGCGGTGCGCCACGGCGAAGCCATAGCACAATTGCGGCCGGGAACGCGCTCCTGGCGGCGTCGGCGCGCCGAATGCCGGCCAACGCTCGCGCTTGCGCTGTCTTGTCCAGCGCAGCGGCGTTTGGCATGTTGCGCCCGCCACGAAATGGGGGAGCGCGTATGACCGGGGTTTTCAGGATAGTCGCCGCCGTAATCTTGTTGTGCGTCGGCCTCGCGGCTCCGGCAATGGCCCATACGCCCGATATTTCGACAGGCAAAATCCTTCCCAAGGACAATCGAACCTATGCCGTCGAGGTCGGCTTTCTCGCCACCGATCTTGAGCGCCTGTTTCAGGACACGATGAGCGAACGCGCCAGCGTCGACCTCTCGGCGCCCGGCGCGCTCGAAGCGGAAATCGGCAAATTCGTCCAAAAACGTGTCGCGATGCGCGATGCGACAGGCCGCGCCTGCATCGCCAATGTCGAAAAATCCGGCGAAGACCCCACCAACCAGGACAGCGCGGTCATCGTCGTGCGCTTCGACTGCGGCGCAACGACGGGCACGCTCTTTTATGACGCGACGAAGCTCCTCGCCGCGCAGGGCGCGAAGGGAAAGCATCTCGTCACGCTCGAGGGAACTGAAAACGCCGGCCAGACCATGCTCTACCCCGACGATCCCCCGCTCGATCTGTCAAAGCCGATGGAGACCACCGCACAGCTGATGTGGAAATTTCTCAAAGCCGGAGTCGAACACATCGTCACCGGCTACGATCATTTGTGCTTCCTGTTCGCCCTCATTCTCTGGGCCACCCGCGTCTGGCCGGTCGTCAAGATCGTCACCGCCTTCACCATTTCGCATTCGATCACGCTCTCGCTGGCGGCGCTCAATATCTTCACGCTGCCCTCGACCCTGGTCGAAGCGCTGATCGCCGCTTCGATCGTTTTCGTCGCTGTGGAGAATTATTTCTCGCGCGACGTCGACAACCGCTGGCGCAACACTTTCTTGTTCGGCTTCATCCATGGCTTCGGCTTCGCCTCGGCGCTGACCGAGATGGGCGTGCCGCAAGGCGGGGTCGTGCCCGCGCTCGCGGCGTTCAACATCGGCGTCGAACTCGGCCAGATCGCCATCGTCTTCGCGGTCATGCCGATCCTGTTCCTGATCGACAAACAGACAGGCGGCAAGCGCAGCGAAAAGCTCGTCTACGTGGCCTCGGCGCTGATCGCGATTGCGGGCGTCTACTGGTTCTTGGAGCGAATCGGGGTTCTTCCCGGAGTTTGACGTCACGAGCACTCGATGAAGCCGGCGTCGCGCTTTTCGAGTCTGGGACACCATGAGCCGAGATTGACGACATAAGCGTCGCGCGCAGCCTCGCTCAACGACCGGATCTTCGGCAGCGCCGCGGTGGCCGCCTCTAGCGCGCTGAACTCGATGACGCTGCGATAGCGCCCGCGCTTCAGGCAAATGTAAGCGTTGTCGAATCCTTGCGCGGTCGCCCGCTTCACTTCGGCGCGCGCGGCGTCCTCTGTGACATCGGAGCCAAAAATCACGATCCAACGCGAGTCGCCGCGCGCCGTTAGCTCCTTCGCCGAAAAGATCGCGGCCGAGTTCTGCGACAACGCCTTATCGGCCTGTGCTTGAAAATCCGCAGCCCGTTTCAGCGCTTCGCCGTTCTGCGCAAGGATTGCGCGGACGCCCTCGTCCACCAGCGAAGGACTCTCGCCCGCATAAGGTCCCGATGTTCCTCCGAGCCCGCGCGAAGGCTGGCGCCGTCGTAGTTCCTCATTCTGAGCCGCCAGAATTTTGAGCTTTTCGTCGGATGTTTTGAGCTTTTGCGCAAGTTCGCTTTGCACGACTTGCGACTCCTGCAGATCTACGGCGACCTTCGCAAGAGCCGTCTTGCCCTTGAAGCCCCACAGGTCGAATTCAGCGACTCCGATTCCCGTTAACGCGCGATGCACGATCTGCGGAAAGAGGAAAAAAGAAACGACGATGGAGACCAGCGCGAGACTCTTGAGCAGCTCGAAGATTGATCGCCAAAGTTCGACAGTGTCTTTTGTGGACATGCCGACGCTCCCTGTTCAAAATCGAATCGCAACCCTACAAAAAATGCATTCGTTCAAAAGAAGCAGGCTTAGCCCCGCACCCGCACATATTCGCCGGGCGCGTTGCAGATGATCTTGAGCTTGCCGCCGCCGGGCTGGCGCGCGGGGACTTTCTTGGGCGCCTGCGCGGTCACCCAGCCCAACCAGTGCGGCCACCAGGAGCCCTTGGTCTCCTTTGCTTTCTTGATCCAGTCCTCGAAAGCGCCCTTCGCGGGACCGCCCGTCCAATATTGATATTTGTCTTTGGAGGGCGGGTTGATGATTCCCGCGATATGGCCCGAGCCGCCGAGCACGAAGGTTACGTCGCCGCCGAAGAATCTCGCGCCGCGGAACACGGATTGCGCCGGCGCGATATGATCCTCCCTCGTTGCGATCTCAAAGACCGGCGCCTTCACCTGACGCAAATTGAGCCGAACGTCGTCGATGACCATCTCGCCCCGGGCGAGACGATTTTCGAGATAGCAGCTGCGCAGGTAGAAGGAGTGATTGGCCCGCGGAATGCGCGTCGAATCGGAATTCCAGTACAAGAGATCGAAAGCGGCGGGCTCGACCCCCTTCATGTAATTGTTGACGACATAATTCCAGATGAGTTCGTTCGGCCGCAGCATATTGAAGGCGTTGGCCATCTTGTAGCCTTCGAGATAGCCGGTGCGCGCCATGCTTTCGTCGAGCGCCGCGAGCCGCGCCTCGTCGACGAAAATCTGTAGATCGCCAGCGTCGGAGAAATCGACCTGGGTTGCAAACAGGGTGACGCTGTCGATGCGATCGTCGCCGGTCGCCGCCATATAGGCGAGCGTCAGGGCGAGCAGCGTGCCGCCAACGCAATAGCCCGCCGCCGTGACTTTGCGTTCGCCCGTCGCCTTCTCGATCACGTCGAGCGCGGTCAGCACGCCCTCATGCATATAGGCCTCGAACCCCTTCTCGGCCTTGGTCTCGTCGGGATTGACCCAGGAGATGATGAAAACTGTGAAGCCTTGCTCAACGGCCCAGCGCACGAAACTTTTCTCGGGGTTGAGATCGAGCACGTAGAATTTGTTGATCCAGGGCGGCGTAATGAGCAGCGGCCGCGCATAAACTTCCGCCGTCGTGGGCTCATATTGAATGAGCTCCATCACGTCATTGCGCCAGATCACCTTGCCGGGCGTATTGGCCATATCGACGCCCAGTTCGAATTTCTGGTCCGCGCTCTGGCGGATCTTCAGCACGCCGCCGCCCGCGGAAATGTCTTCCGCCAGCATTTTCAAGCCGCGGACCAGATTCTCGCCCTTCGCGTCCATCGTCGCGCGCAACAACTCGGGATTGGTCGGCACGAAGTTCGATGGCGAAATCGCGCTGGAGATCAGCCGCGTATAAAAGACCGCCCTGGCCTTTGTCTGCGGGTCGAGGCCCTCGGCGCTCTCGACCATGTCGCCCGCCCAGCGCGACGCGAGCAGATAGGATTGCCGCAGCCAGTCGAAGAAGGGGTTCTCGTTCCATTCGGGCCCGGAGAAGCGCTTGTCGGAGCGGTCGGAAGGCACGATCGGGGCGACATCCTCGCCGCTGTAGCGGCGAAGCGTCTGCCGCCAGATTTCGCTCAACCCCTTGTAGAGATCGGCCTGGGCGACGGCGGCGCGATCGGGCTTCGACAGCCAATATTCGGCGACGGCGCCCAGAGTCTTGGTGGCGTCGGCGACGTTGGCGGCGAGTTCGCTGCGCGCTTCGTCGGGATTGACCCCGCCAATCGCCGCGGCCAGCGCCTTACGGGCCTGGTCCACGAGCTGCGCCATATTGTCGGCGATCGCTTCGATGTCGAGCTGGACGAATTTCTCGAGATTGGGACGCGGCGGGGGTGCGCCGGCGCCATTTGGCCGCGCCGGGGAGGCCTCCTGCTTCGGAGCGCTGGGCGCGGAAGGCTTTTTTGCCGCGGTCTTGTTCTTGGCCTTGTTCTTGACCTCGCTCTTAACCTCGCTCTTGGCCTCGCTTTTGGGTTCGCTCTTCGCCTCACTCTTGGCCTTGCGGGACGGCTTCACCGGCGTTTCGGACTTGCCGAGCGCGGAGACCTTTTCCGCCGTGGCCCCTCGTTTCCGGTTGGCGGCGGGATCCTGGTCCTGGTTCGCGCTCATGCCCTAAACCTGCTGTTTTCGAATGATGGGGCGCGCCGCTCCGCAAACGCCGCGTCGCTCTGGTCTAACAATTGCGCGCTGATGAGAAAAGCTCTGCCGGCCTGGCGCGAAACGACGCGCCCGGCGACATAAGCTCGAATTATTACAAAGCAATGCCGAATTGCTCCCCTGAGCAACCGCTCTCCAGGGTCGATTGTGCGAAAAGGTCGCACGGACCCGAATGGCTGACGTCATTCAGCAGGATGCTATGCGGCGCCGGCGCTGTCCAGCGCCATGAGCTGCGGCGACAGCGGCAGGCCATGCGCGGCGGCGACGGGCGGCGACAGTATCCGGCCGGCGGAAATTTCCAGCCCCGCGCGAAGATGCGGGTCGTCCTCGATGGCGCGACGCCAGCCCTTGTTGGCGAGCGCCAGCACGAAGGGCAATGTGGCGTTGTTGAGCGCGAACGTCGCCGTGCGCGGCGTGACTCCGGGCATGTTGGTGACGCAATAATGCACGACCCCGTCAACGACATAGATCGGGTCGGAATGGCTCGTCGGCCGTGACGTCTCGCAGCAGCCGCCCTGATCGATCGCGACATCGACGATCACGGCGCCGCGCTTCATCGTCGACAGCATGTCCCGCGTGATCAGGATCGGCGCCCTGGCGCCTGGCGCGAGCGCCGCGCAGATGACGAGATCGGCGCGCTTCACCGATTCGGCGATCGCGGCGCGGGTCGAATAAATGGTGCGCGCTGCGAAACCGAAACGCGTTTCGAGACGCCGCAGCGCGTCCGGGTTGCGGTCGGCGACAAGCACGCTCGCGCCCATGCCGAGCGCAATCGCCGTCGCCTGCGCGCCGACGCTGCCAGCGCCGAGAACCAGGACGTCGGCAGGCGGCACGCCGGGCGCGCCCGCGAGCAGAACGCCGCGGCCGCCCGCCTGCTTTTCCAGAAAATGCGCGCCGATTTGCGGGGCGAGCCGGCCGGCGATTTCCGACATTGGCGCGAGCAGCGGCAATCCGCCGCCCGGCGCCGTGACCGTTTCATAGGCGATGCAATGGGCGCCGCTCGCCATGAGTTCGCGCGTGAGTTCAGCGTCCGCGGCGAGATGGAAATAAGTGAAGAGCACATGGTCCGGCCGCAAGTAAGCAATCTCGCGCCGCTGCGGCTCCTTCACCTTCACGATCAATTGCGCGGCGGCAAAGAGCGCTTCAGGACCATCGACGAGCTTCGCGCCCGCGGCGGCGTAGTCTGCGTCAGATAGATCCGCGCCCTCGCCCGCGCCGCGCTCGATGAAGATTTCATGTCCCGCATGGGCGAGTTCGGCGACCGAAGACGGCGTCAAGCCCACCCGATATTCGTTGTCTTTGGTTTCTTTCGGCGCGCCGACACGCATTTCCGGCTCCAAAATACGGCGTCGACTTGGGTAAACATCTCGCCTTCGGGGAATATATGCAAAGGGTGGCCTTTCAAAACAAGGGCGAAGGTCAAGCGAGTTTCAAACGGCGGAGTGCAACAAATGCCGACCATCAATACGGACAAAGTCTGTTTCGTTGTCGTCAAGGCGCGTGAGCTTGAAAGCGAAGATGAGGGAATCGATGCGGACGCCTCAAACGCCACGGATGACGGTTTCGTCAGCGTGTTGACCGAGGACGCGTTCTCCACCACGCGCGATGAGGTGGCGTCCTTTATCGAAGCCATGGATATCGACGAGCAGGTTGAACTCGTTGCGCTGATGTGGGTGGGCCGCGGCGATTTCGCCGCGAGTGAATGGAACGAGGCTGTCGCGCAGGCGCGGGCCCGGCACGAAGGCGCGACATCGGCCTATCTGCTCGGCGTTCCGCTTCTCGCCTCGTTTCTTGAGGGCGGCCTGGCGGAATTCGGCGAGAGTTGCGAGCTTTTTGCCGCCGACCGGCAGTGATGCTCCCGCGACGTCGAGAATGCCGGACAGGACCTCGATACGAGAGCGAAGGCGACCATATTAACGTTCATGCGGCGAACCCTTGAGGAGATCCCCCATGAATCGCAGGATTTTTGCTGCGGCCCTGGCTCTGTCCATCGCGGCCTTTTTCGCCCCCCGATTGGCCTACGCCGAAGATCATCTGGGTGAAGCCATCACCCACACCAAACAGGCGATCAGCGAAGGCAAGCAGGGAAAGGCCGAGGCGCTGACGATGCACGCGGAAGAAGGCTTGAAGCACGCCAAGGCGTCCGAGTCCGAGAAGCCGAATGAGCATACCAAACAGGGCATCTCGCATCTCGAAATGGCCATCGACCACGGCAAGCAGAAGCACGCCGACGTCGCGACGAAACACGCCGAAGAGGCGCTGACGCATCTCGAGGCCGCCAAGAAATAGCCCGCCAAGAAATAGGCCGCCTGACAAAATGAAAGAGCGGCCACTGGCCGCTCTTTTTTTGCGCCTGCATGACGCCCCGGCCGCAATGACAGCGCCGCCCGGATCGCCTATGGACGTCGGGGCGGATACGCCCGCCGACGGGCCATTTTGATGAAGCTTTCCTCCTCGCTGCTGCGCGCCAAATCCATCGAATCGCTGCAAGCCGAAGCCGACCGGCCGGGCGGATTCCGTCGCGTGCTCGGGGTCTGGCAACTCACCGGCATCGGCCTTGGCGGGCTCATTGGCGTCGGCATTTTCGTGCTGACCGGCGTGGTGGCGGCTACACAGGCGGGGCCTGGCGTCGCCCTCTCCTTCCTGATCGCCGGCGTCGCGAGCGCCGCGGCGGCGCTGTCCTACGCCGAATTCGCCGGCATGATTCCCGTCGCCGGCAGCGCCTACACCTATGCCTACGCCGTGCTGGGCGAGCTCGCCGCCTGGATCATCGGCTGGGACCTTCTCCTCGAATATGCGCTGGTCGTCGCCGTGGTGGCGATCGGCTGGTCGGCCTATTTGCAGGCGCTGCTCGCGCAATTCGGGCTCGCGCTACCCGAATGGGCGAGCGGCGCGCCGGGAACGGGGCCCGGCCGCGTCGTCGACCTTTTCGCCGCGCTCGGCGCGCTGGGCGTCGCCGGCCTGTTGACGCTGCGCATCGAACTCGGCGCGCGCTTCAACACCGCGATGGTGGTCGTCAAAATCGCCGCGGCGCTGTTGGTGATTGTCGCCGGCCTCCCCTATGTGCGCGTCGAGAACTGGACGCCCTTCATGCCCTTCGGCTTTTCCGGCGTGGCGCAGGGCGCGGCGGTCGTGTTCTTCGCCGTGTTCGGCTACGACACGTTGACGACCGCCGCCGAAGAAGCCCGCGCCCCGCAGCGCGACGTGCCGCGCGCGGTTCTCCTGTCGCTCGTCGTGGCGCTGACGCTCTACATCGCCATGTCGCTCGTGCTCACCGGAATCGTGCGCTACGACACGCTCGACAATCCGGCGCCGGTCGCGACCGCTTTCACGTCGCTCGGCCTGCCCTGGATCGCTTTCGTGGTGTCCCTCGCGGCGGTCGCGGGCATCGCCAGCGTGATGCTCGCTTTTCTGCTCGCCTGCGCCCGCATCTGGTTCGCCATGAGCCGCGACGGCCTGCTGCCGGCCTGGTTCGCCAAGCTTCACCCGCGCTTTTCTACGCCCTATCGGCCGACGTTGATCGCCGGCGCGCTGACCGCGCTCGTCGCGGCGCTTTATCCGATCAAGGAAGTGGCGGAGCTCGTGAACATCGGCACGCTCTCCGCCTTCGTCGTCATCTGTTCGGCGATCATCGTGCTACGCCGCACCCGGCCCGACGTCCCGCGCAGCTTTCGCGCGCCTTTCGTCCCCTTCACGCCGCTCGTCGGCATCGGCTTTTCGATCTGGCTGCTGTCGCGCCTGCCGGCGGTGGCCTGGGAGCGCTTCGCGATCTGGATGGCGATCGGCCTCGCGATTTATTTTCTCTACAGCCGCCATCGCAGCCGACTGGCGCAGGGCGTCAACGCGGCGAAAGACCGCCGCTAATTTTCGTATTGATGAGGCGCAAGCGCGCTTGCTCACCATTCACGAAGGGTCGCGTTCAACTGGCCGTCGTCGCCAACTCCGCCGCTCTATTCCCTGATCGTATCGAACCCTCGATCGTCGCCGGCAGGCCCGTATTCGTCCAGTCGCCGGCAAGCCACAGATTGTCCCAGCGCGTCTTCGCATCCGGCCGGCGCTTCTCCTGCGCCGGCGTCGCGGCGAAGGTGGCGCGCTTCTCCTTGACGATCTGCCAGGGCGGCAGCGCCGCCGGCAGGCCCGTCGCGGCGGAGACCTCCGCCCAGATTTTTTCCGCAAGCGCTTCGCGCGACTCGTCGATCAGCCGGTCGGCGCCGCTGATCGTCACCGAGAGGCGATCGTCGAAGGCGAACAGCCATTCGGTGAGCGTGCCGATCATGCCGAGAAGCAGCGGCTGACCGGGCGGCGGCGCGATCTTGAAATGCGCATTGAGGATCGCGCGAAAATCGTCGGGCGCGACGAGACCGGGGAGAAGTTCCTGCGCAATCCACGGCGGCGTCGCGAGGACCACCGCGTCGCCTTTTTCCAGCGTCACTTCCGCGTCGCCGAAACGCAGCGCAGCGACGCGAGAGTCATCAAAAGAGAGTTCGCGCAGACGCGCCCCGAAGCGCGGCTCGACGCCTTTGGCGCGAAGCGTGCGCAGCGCCGGCTCGATGAAGGCGTCGCCGAGGCCGCCTTTCGCGACCATGGGGCGGCAGGCGTCGCCGCCCGCCGCGAGCGTCTCGCGCAGCACGGCGCCCGCGAGCGTGGCGGACGCCTCTTCAGGCTCGGTGTTCAGCGCCGAGAGCAGAACCGGGCGCCAAAGCTTCTCCCACAGCGGGCCGCGGCAACGCATAGTGTCGCCGATGGTCGCGCCGTCCTTCGCGAAGAGCAGCTTGCCGGCGCCGAGATAATCGAGCGGCGCCGTGCCGGGAACACGGCGGTCGGCGACAAACACCCACCAGGGAATGCGCGAGGCGTTGGGGCGCAGCGTCCAACGCTCAGCCGTTCGCGCATCGAGAAAATCGAAGGCGCATTCGCTGGGACCGACGAGCGCGTCGCTCGCGCCGATGCGTTGGGCGTAATCCCGCGCCGCCGTGTTGCCCGAGAGCAGCAAATGATTGCCGTTGTCGATCGTCAGGCCGAGCGACGCGTCGAAATAGGAACGGCAGCGGCCGCCGGCCATGCGCGCGGCTTCATAGAGCGCGACGCGCCGTCCGGCGTCGGCAAGGCGCAGCGCGCAGGCGAGCCCCGCGAGGCCCGCGCCGACGACGTGAACCGTGTCGCTCACGTGAAGGCGTGTCGCAAGAAGGCGCTGACAAGCTTGAGACGCGACGCCCGCACCGGCGCACGCGGCGCCGAAAAGCCGCGCGCCGCGAGATTGTCGAGGATCGAACGATAGCCGGCGGCCATGAGATACGGCGCTTTCACCGCGCGCTTGGGCAAGCCCGCCATCACCAGATCCGCCTGGTCATAATGTTCGCGGGCGCGGCTGAGGACCGGCGCGCACACCTCTTCGAGCGAAGGATGCGACAGCACGGCGTGCGGCGCGAAGCTCATGACCCCCGCGGACTCCAGCGCCTGGCGGGGCAAATAGAGCCGTCCCCGCGCGGCGTCCTCGTCGAGGTCGCGCAAAATATTGGTGAGCTGCAATGCGCGGCCGAGGTGGTAGGCGAGCAGTTTCGGCCCCGTCGGCAAATCGCATTCGGCGCCCGGCTCCTCCTCCGCGAGACCGAAAGCGCGCACCGACAGCCGTCCCACGGCGCTCGCGACGCGGTCGCAATAGAGCTCAAGCTTTTCCCAGTCGGGCGCGCAAATATCCTCCTCGACGTCCATGGCCATGCCTTCGATCACCGACTCGAAATCGGCGCGCTCCAGCCGGAAACGGCGGACGGGTTCGGAGAGAAAGCTGACGCGCGCGCGGATGCGGCCGGCGTAAAGCTCATCGAGGTCGGCGCGCCACTGGTCGAGCGCGGCGCGGCGCACGGCGCGGTCGCCCTCGTCGTCGGCGATGTCGTCAACGGCGCGGCAGAAGGCGTAAATGGCGAACATCGCATCGCGGCGCGGTGGCTCGAGGATGCGCATCGCAAGATAGAAGGAGCTTCTGGTCGCGATGGCGCGTGTGCGCAGCGTCGTGGAATCGGCAAGCGCGTCCATGGTCATTGGCGCGCCCCTGGGCGCGTGCTCGGGACGGCCGCGGAATCTGCGCGACGCGGACGCGAAATGCGGCGAAGAAGCGCCCCAAGCGCGCCCGCCGCGCCTTTGAGCGCGAAGCTGAACTTGCCGTCGTGAACCTTGTCGCGCAGCGGGTCGGCGACCGCGAGGCGCGCAACGAGCTGTTCGGCCAATGTCTGGATAGCGCCGATCTCCATGGCGAGCCGCACGTCGTCGATCAGATCGGCGAAGGGACGCGACTGCGCGAGCAGACGCCCGGTTTTTTCGTTGAGGTCGCGGATCGTCGCCAGGAGCGGCGGCGGCGCGCTTTCCTGCGCGAGCATTTCGACGGTCGCGCCATGCGCCGCGAGCGCATCCTGCGGCAGATAGACCCGGTCGAGGTTGCGGTAGTCCTTGCCGCAATCCTGCAAGTGATTGATGATTTGCAGCGCCGCGCAGAGCGCGTCATTGGCCGGCCAGACCCGGCCGGGATTCTCGCCGTGAAGATCGCAGACGAAACGGCCGACGGGCATGGCCGAATAGCGGCAGTAATCGACGAGATCGTCCCAGTCGCGATAACGCAATTGCGTCACGTCGCGCTTGAAGGCGAGGATCAGATCGCGCGCATGCTGCGGATCGAGACGCCGCTCCCGGCAGGTCTCGCGCAGGCGACGCGCCACCTCCGCATCCTCTTTCGCCTCTCCGATCAGGGCGGCGTCAAGCGCGTCCAGCAGATCGAGCTTCTCTTGCGCGGAAAGCGTCGGGTGGTCGGCGATGTCGTCGGCGGCGCGAACGAAGTCATAGAACGCCAGAATCGGCGCGCGATGTCGCGGCGCTATCAGAAAGGAGGCGACAGGGAAATTCTCGTCGCGATGGGTCTTTCCCGAACTCGTCTGCGCAATATCCATATGACGCCGTCTTGCCGCTCCACGGCGCTGGCGCGCCCTATACCTCGATTTGCCGGTTCGCCTCGATCTCGCCGGGCGTTTCGAAGCGCTGCGCCGACTTTTGCGCGCGCGGCGCCTGATAGCGGCCTTTCCATTCGCCGCCGCGGCCGCTTAGGTGCCGCCAAGCCGATTCAACCGTAAACCACGTATAGCATGCCGCGACGCCTGGCAAAGCAAAGGCGCGCCACCGCGACAGGCCGTAAAAGCGCAGGGTCGGCATATAGGCCTGCGCCATCAGGAGCCATGAGAGAAGCGCCGTCTCACGCGCCGGCGATTCGCCGAACAGCGCCAGATAGGGCGGCGCGAGATAGGCGGCCGCCATGCCGATGAGAGCGCCCGCGAGACGCCAGGGGGAATAGCTGAGCTGCGCGTAGGCGGAGCGCACGACCATTCGGGAGATATCGGCGAGGCGTGGATAGGCGCGCAGGCTGTGGACGTCTTCGGTCAGACCCAGCCAGATCGGACCTTGCGCCTTCATCAGCGCGCCGAGCGCGCAATCGTCGATCAGCGCGCCGCGAATGGCCCGCAGGCCGCCTGCGGTCGCGAGCGCCTCCGGACGCAGCAGCATGACTCCTCCCGCGGCGCCCGCCGCCGGGTGATCCGGATCATTGATGTGGCGGAAGGGGTAAAGCTTCTGGAAATAGAAAATAAAGGCGGGAACGAACCAGCGCTCCGCCAGGCTTTCGCAACGAAGCTTGACCATGAGCGAGGTCAGGACGGCGCCGCGCGCCTTCGCGCCCGACGCGAGGCGGGCGAGCACATGCGGCGAAAATTCGATGTCCGCGTCGCAAAACAGCACGAAATCCGGGTCGATCGGCAAGCTCCGCACGTGATCGAACCCGCGCTGCATCGCGGCCAACTTTCCCGTCCAGCCCGCATCGGGTCCGCGCGAGGAGAGAATCGTCAGGCGGCTCGAAGCGCCATTGGCGGCCGCGCAGCGGCGAGCCGCATCGGCGGTGCCGTCGTCACTCTCGTCATCAACGAGAACAACCTCGAAGCGGCCATGGAACTGTTGTGCGAACAGCGACGCCAGGCTTTTGTCGATGACGTCGGCTTCGTTTCGAGCGGGAACGATCGCCACGACATGAGTCGCCGGAACCGCGGCGTGACCGCCTAGGTTCCGGTCATGTTCGGTCAGACGCCAGAACCCGCCGCGAAGCGCGATCAGATAGAGCCAAACGAACAGCCCGAAGGCGGAGATGACAATCGCGAGCATGGGCGAATCGGGGTAAGGATCCGACGAAGACCCATTTTTATCACTCACGCTCTAGGCAGGCCAGCGCGCCTGCCCCCTGTCCTATCGCCTTGCCCAGCCCGCCTCGGTCTTGACGTAATATCGCTTCACCGCGGCCCAGGCGATGCGGTGCGCCGCCTCCTCCTGTCGCGGGTCGCCGCGATGGGCGTCGAAGGCGTGATTGAAGGCTTCGCGATAGATGTCCTGCGCGTGCTCCGGAAGGATGTGCTGGAGATTCTCGGGCAGATCGGCGTTGCTCTCGTAGGGCATATGACGGACCTCGATCAGGCGAGGGTCATCTCGCTCACCACCGCCTGCGCCGCCGCCGCAGGATCTGTCGCCCGCGTGATCGGCCGGCCGACGACGATATAGTCGGCGGAGGCTGCGACCGCCTGCCGCGGCGTCATGACGCGCTTCTGATCGCCGACATCTGCGCCCTCCGGCCGCACTCCCGGCGTCACCAGCAGCACGCCCTCGCCCACAAGCGGCCTAATCGCGCCAAGCTCCATCGGCGACAGGATGAGGCCGTCGACGCCCTTTTCCCTGGCTTGTCTGGCGCGGCGCGCGACGAGTTCGGCGACGCCGCAGGCGTAGCCGGCTTCTTTCAGATCAGCGTCGTCATAGGAGGTCATCACCGTCACGGCGAGGAGCTTGAGCGCGCCGCCTGAGGCGCCCTCGCGCGCCGCCGCCATCGTCTGAGGAAAGGCGTGGATCGTGAGAAAGTCGACGCCGAGCCGGGCGATCTGGCGGGTCGCGCGCTCCACGGTGACGCCGATGTCATGAAGCTTCAAATCAAGAAATACGCGCTTGCCCGCGGCCTTCAGTTCGCGCGCGAAGTCGAAGCCGCCCGGCGCATAGGCGAGCTCCAAGCCGACCTTGAAGAAGGAGACCGTCTCGCCCAGACCCGCGACCATCGCCCGCGCCTCTTCGACGCTTTCGACGTCCAGCGCCACGATCAGCCGGTCCTGCGGCTTCACGCCTTACGCTTTCCGGCGAAGCCGGCGTAACCCGCTTTGCGATAGCGCCAGACGCGCGCGGGTGGAATGTTGAGCACGACCGGCGGCGATCCCTTGCCGACATAGGCGCCGTTGACGCCATTGGCGTGCATGGGCATCGGCGATTTGGTCAGGCCATAAGTGAACTGGATGAAGAGCCCCTCGTCGCCCATCAGTTCGAAGGCCTGGTTCAACAGCTCAACCCGATCGCGCTCCGGCCGCACCAGGAGCGGCAGGCTGGAGACGACGGTGGCGATTTTCCCCGGGACCTTGCCGTCGAGAGTCGCCTTGAGGCTATAGGCGTCGCCCTGCACGATGTTGACGCCCGGAAAGCGTTCCGACAGCAGATGGCAGAACCGGCTCTCATATTCGACGAGGACGAGGCGCTCGGGCGCGATGCCGCGCGCGAGCAGCGCCTGGGTGACAGGACCGGTGCCGGGACCGAGCTCGACGATATGGCCCTCTCGATCCAGTTCGACGAAGCCGGCCATCGTCTTGGCGAGCGCGCGTCCGGACGGCGAAACGGCGCCGATGAGCCGCGGGTTTTCGATCCATTGACGGATGAAGCGCGCGTTATCCACGAGCCTCGCGCGCCCACTGGCTTTCTGCGTTTTGTGCGGCAACAGCGCCCCTCCCGACCGGCGCGATGAAACGCGCAAACGGCCCCCGCGATCGGAGGGCCGTTGGGCCGATGATAGGAGAGGCGCGCGTCAAAAACAACGCGGCGTCATAGAACTCTGCCGCCTAACCGCCAAACAGATCCTTCATCCGCGCGAAAAAGCCGGTCTCTTCGGGATGCGTGTCGTGCGAAGACTCCTCCTCGAATTCAGCGAGGAGCTCCTTCTGGCGCTTGGTGAGCTTTTGCGGCGTCTCGACGCTGATCTGCACATGCAGGTCGCCCTGGTCGCGCCCGCGCAGAACCGGCATGCCCTTGCCTTTGGCCTTGAGCTGGCGTCCGGACTGCGCGCCCTCGGGAATTTTGAGCTTCACCTCGGAGCCGTCGAGCGCGTGGACCTTGATCTCGCCGCCGAGCGCCGCACGCACCATCGAGATCGGCACGCGGCAATAGAGATCCGCTCCATCGCGCTGGAAGAACGGATGCGGCTTCACCGACAGGAAGATATAGAGGTCGCCGGGCGGACCGCCGCGCAGGCCCGCCTCGCCCTCGCCCGCGAGCCTGATGCGCGTGCCGTCCTCAACGCCCGGCGGCACATTGACGGAAAGCGAGCGTTCGATCGTCTTGCGCCCGGCGCCGGCGCAAGCTGGGCAAGGATTCTCGATGGTCTCGCCGCGCCCCTGGCAGGTCGGACAGGTGCGCTCGATCGCGAAAAAACCCTGCTGGGCGCGCACGCGTCCCATGCCGGCGCAGGTCGCGCAGGTCTTGGGCTTGGAGCCTTTTTTCGCGCCCGTTCCCGCGCAGGCCTCACAGGTCGCCGAGGTCGGGATTTGCAGCGAGGCGGCCTTGCCGTGATAGGCCTCGTCGAGGGTGATCTCCATGTTGTAGCGCAGATCCGAGCCCCGCTCGCGGCCGCCCGAGCGGCTGCGCCGCCCCATGACGTCGCCGAACAGATCCTCGAAAATGTCCGCCATGGAGGCGCCGAAGCCCTCGCCGCCGCCGAAGCCGCCGCCCTGTTCAAAGGCGGCATGGCCGAAGCGGTCGTATGCCGCGCGCTTCTGCTGGTCGCACAGACACTGATAGGCTTCGTTCAATTCCTTGAAACGTGCTTCCGCCTGCTTGTCGCCAGGGTGCCGATCGGGATGACACTGCATCGCCGCCTTACGGAAGGCGATCTTCAATTCGACTTCCGTGACCGTGCGGCTTACGCCCAGAACTTCGTAATAGTCGCGTTTGGACATGCTGGATTTCTGATGGTGCGCGGCGGGCCTGGCCGCGATCACATGAACGCAAGGAAACCCGGCGTATTCGCGCCGGGTTCCCGTTTCGCTACCGCATCGAAGCGGCTATGGCCAGTCCCGGCTTACTTCTTATCGTCGCCGACGTCCTTGAACTCCGCGTCGATCACGTCGTCCTTTGGCGCCTCCTCGGACGCGCCCGTCCCTGAGGCGTCCGCCTGCTGCGCCTTATACATCGCCTCGCCGAGCTTCATCGAGGCCTGACTCAATTCGTTCGTCCTGGCCTTGATCGCGTCCGCGTCGTCGCCCTCGACGGCGCTCTTCAGCGCGGCGATGGCGGCTTCGATGGCGCTCTTGTCCGCGGCCGAAACCTTATCGCCGAATTCGGCGACGGATTTCTCCGCAGCGTGGACCGCGGCCTCGCCATGGTTCTTGGCGTCGACGAGTTCGCGGCGGATTTTGTCTTCCGCGGCGTGCTCCTCGGCGTCCTTGACCATTTTATCGATGTCGGCGTCGCTCAGGCCGCCAGAGGCCTGGATGCGGATCTGTTGTTCCTTGTTCGTCGCCTTGTCTTTCGCCGTGACGTTGACGATGCCGTTCGCGTCGATGTCGAAGGTCACCTCCACTTGCGGCATGCCGCGCGGCGCCGGCGGAATGCCGACGAGGTCGAACTGGCCGAGCAGCTTGTTGTTCGCAGCCATCTCGCGTTCGCCCTGGAAGACCCGGATGGTGACGGCGGTCTGATTGTCTTCGGCCGTCGAGAACACCTGGCTTTTCTTGGTGGGGATCGTCGTGTTCCGGTCGATGAGGCGCGTGAACACGCCGCCGAGCGTCTCGATGCCCAGCGACAGCGGCGTCACGTCGAGCAGCAGCACGTCCTTCACGTCGCCCTGCAGCACGCCCGCCTGCACCGCGGCGCCGATGGCGACGACTTCGTCAGGGTTGACGCCCTTGTGCGGCTCCTTGCCGAAGAACTGCTTCACGACCTCCTGGACTTTGGGCATACGGGTCATGCCGCCCACAAGCACCACTTCGCCGATGTCCGCCGCCGACAGTCCGGCGTCCTTCAACGCCTTCCGGCAGGGCTCCACCGTGCGCTGAATAAGATCGTCGACGAGCGCTTCGAACTTCGCGCGCGTGAGCTTCAGCGTCAGATGCTTGGGGCCTGTAGCGTCGGCGGTGATGTAAGGCAGATTGATTTCAGTCTGCGTCGCCGACGAGAGTTCGATCTTGGCCTTTTCGGCGGCCTCCTTGAGGCGCTGCAGAGCGAGCTTGTCCTTCGTGAGGTCGATGCCCTGCTCTTTCTTGAACTCGGCCGCGAGATATTCGACGAGGCGCATGTCGAAGTCTTCGCCGCCAAGGAACGTGTCGCCGTTCGTCGACTTCACCTCGAAGACGCCGTCGCCGATCTCCAGGATCGACACGTCGAACGTGCCGCCGCCGAGGTCATAAACGGCGATCGTGCCCGACTGCTTCTTATCGAGGCCATAAGCGAGCGCCGCCGCCGTGGGCTCGTTGATGATGCGCAGCACTTCGAGGCCGGCGATCTTGCCGGCGTCCTTGGTGGCCTGGCGCTGAGCGTCGTTGAAGTAGGCGGGGACGGTGATGACGGCTTGGGTGACCGTCTGACCGAGAAAGGCCTCGGCTGTCTCCTTCATCTTTTGCAGAATGAAGGCGGAAATCTGAGAGGGCGAATATTGCTTGCCCGAAGCCTCGACCCAGGCGTCGCCATTATTCGCCTTGACGATCTTGTAGGGAACGAGACCCATGTCCTTCTTGGTCATCGGGTCGTCATAGGTGCGGCCGATCAGCCGCTTGATGGCGAAGAAGGTCTTGTCGGGATTCGTCACCGCCTGACGTTTGGCGGGTTGGCCGACGAGGCGTTCGCCGTCATCGGTGAAGGCGACAATCGAAGGCGTCGTCCGAGCGCCTTCGGCGTTTTCAATCACCTTGGGGCTCGACCCTTCCATGACGGCCACGCAGGAATTGGTCGTGCCGAGGTCGATGCCGATAATTTTGCCCATATCGTTTCCTTTCGCTGGTGAACGCCGGACCCCGAAGCGGTCCGGTTCAAAAGGCGAAGGACGGCGGCTCGCCATGAGCCCGCCGCGCGATCCTTCACGCTTAGCTCTCCCAAGATTGTGTTGCGCTCACCCGGCCGCAAGAGCAGGCCGCGTATAGAAGAATCATTTCCGTGCGACAAGGCGTCCGGGCTGCGCTGCGGCGCGTCCAGTCATGGACCGGGCCGGTTTAGCCAGCGCCTGGAACAAGATTTCGCTGCAACAAAATTTGTCTTGCCTGTTGACCAATCGCTGACGACTGACGATTATTAAAACTCGTCAGAAGGAACTAAACGCGGCCCTGGCGTCAATGGACGGAGTTCAATGCTCAGCTATCGCTCGACGCTTTATGCGCTCGCCGCCGTTCTGACCGCGGCGCTCGCCGGCTGTGACGGCAAGGGCGAACGGTCCGCCGAAGAGAGCGAGCGCTCCGAGCGGCCGGTGCTCGTCGCGCCGGCGCGCTACGCCGCGCAGTCGCAAGCGCGCGAATTTGTCGCCACCATTCGTCCCCGGGTCGAGTCCGACCAAGGTTTTCGCATCGGCGGGAAGGTGGTCAAACGCTTTGTCGAGGTCGGTCAGCGGGTCAAGGCTGGCGACCCGATCGCGGCGCTCGACGAGCAGGATCTGCGGCTGCAGAAGGAGCAGTCCGACGCCGAATTCGCCGCGGCGCGGGTGGCGCAAACTCAGGCCCTCGCCGATGAAAGGCGGGCCGCCGAACTGCGCGCCAAGGGCTGGACCGCCCAGGCGGCGCTCGATCGCGCGCGCTCGGGCGGCGAGGAAGCGCGCGGGCGGTTCCGACGGGCCGAACGCGCGGTCGAACTCGCCCGCAACGCGCTGGACTACGCCATGCTGCGCGCCGGGGCGGACGGCGTCGTCACGCAAACGCTCGTCGATGCCGGGCAAGTGGTCGCGGCGGGGCAGCCCGCCGTGCGCATCGCCCATGCCGGCGAACTGGAAGCCGCCGTCTCCTTGCCGGAAGCGTTCGCCGCGGCGGCTGGAAAGGGCGAGGCGACCTTGACGCTCTGGTCGAAGCCCGGCGCGGTCTATCGCGCCAAACTGCGCGAACTGAGCCCCGCCGCCGATCCGGTCACGCGCACTTTCGCGGCGCGCTTCTCTATCCTCAATCCGGATGCCGCCGTCGCGCTCGGCATGAGCGCCACGCTGCACATTTCCGCTTCGGATGCGCAGCCCGTCGTCAGCGTGCCGCTCTCGGCGATCTACAATCAGGGGACAGGCCCTTCCCTCTGGAAGGTCGACGGCGAAGGGAACTTGCAGCTCGTTCCCGTCACCTTGGTGCGCCTCGAAGCCGACGCCGCGCTTGTCTCTGGCGGCGTCAAGGACGGCGACAACATCGTCGTTCTTGGCGTCCACAAGCTCGATCCCAATACAAAAGTCCGCGTGATCTCGCGGCAATCGCTTTGAGGGTCTGGCCATGGCTGGCGTAAACCTTTCGCGCTGGGCCGTCCAACGGCCGACGCTGATGCTGTTTCTGATGATCGCGATCAGTCTGACCGGCGTCTATTCCTACATGCGGCTGGGACGCGCCGAGGATCCGTCATTCACCATCAAGGTCGCCGTCGTGACGGCCTCATGGCCAGGCGCGACAGCTACCGAGATACGCGATCAGGTCGCGGATCTGATGGAGAAGAAGCTTCAGGAGCTGCCCTTCCTCGACAAGATCGAGAGCTACACCAAGCCCGGCTTTCTGGCGATGCAGGTGACCTTCAAGGACACGACTCCGCCGAAGGACGTGCCGCAGCTCTTCTATCAGTTGCGCAAAAAGCTCGACGACATCGCGCCGACGCTGCCCGCCGGGGTGCGCGGCCCGCAAGTGAACGACGAATATGGCGACGTCGACACGGTGATGTATGCGGTGACTGGCGACGGCGCCGACTATCATGTCCTCGACAAGGTGGTCCAGACGCTGCGCCAACGGCTGCTCGCCGTGCAGGACGTGATCAAAGTCGACGTCTATGGCGATCAGGGACGCCGCATCTTTGTCGAATTCAGCGAGGCGAAGCTCGCGAGCCTGGCGATCCAGCCTCAGGCCGTCTTCGATTCGCTCTCCAAGCAGAACGCCATCAACGACGCCGGCGTGTTCGAGACCTCGTCGAACCGCGTGCGGGTTCAGGTGACGAGCGATCTCAAGGGCGCCGACGCGATCGCCGCGATTCCGATCGAAGCCAATGGCAAGGTGATCCGCCTCGGCGACTTCGCCAATGTCTACGCCGGCTTCGAAGACCCGCCGAGTTTTCTCGCGCGCTTCAAGGGCCAGCCGGCGATCGTCGTCGGCGTCGTTATGGGAAAAGGCGCCAACGTCCTCAAATTCGGCGAGAACGTCGGCGCAGCGGTAGAGGAGATACGCGGCAAGACGCCGGTCGGCATTGACATCGACCAGGTCGCCGATCAGCCGAAGGTCGTCGAGGAGGCGATCGGCGAATTCACGCGTTCGTTCCTCGAGGCTCTGGTGATCGTGCTCGGCGTGAGCTTTCTCTCGCTTGGCTTTCGGACCGGCATCGTCGTCGCGCTCTCCGTGCCTTTGGTGCTCGCCATCGTTTTTATCTTCATGGGGCCGCTCGGCATCGATCTCCAGCGCATCTCGCTTGGCGCGCTGATCATTGCGCTCGGTCTTCTTGTCGATGACGCGATCATCGCCGTCGAGATGATGATGGTGAAGATGGAGCAGGGCTTCAATCGGATCAAAGCCGCGACCTTCGCCTGGGAGTCGACGGCCTTTCCGATGCTCACGGGGACGCTTGTGACCGCTGCGGGCTTCCTGCCGGTCGGCTTCGCCAATTCCGGAGTGGGCGAATATACCGGTTCGATGTTCTGGGTGTTGCTCGTCGCGCTGATCGCCTCATGGTTTGTCGCGGTGATGTTCACGCCCTATCTCGGCGTGAAGCTTCTTCCCGATTTCGCCAAGCTGCATCCGCATCGCGATCCGGAGGAGATCTATCGAACGCCCTTTTATCGCTGGCTCCGCGCCGTCGTCACCTGGGCGGTCGACTATCGCGGCGTGGTGATCGCCGGCGTGATCGGCGTTTTCGCGCTCGCTGTCTTCGGCTTCTTCGTCGTGCCGAAGCAGTTCTTCCCCTATGCAGAGCGCCTGGAGCTCTTCCTCCAGTTGCGCCTTCCTGAAGGGTCGTCCATCGGCGCTTCGCTCGAGGCCGCGAAACAAGCCGAGACGCTCCTCAAGGACGATCCGGACGCCGCCCTTTACACGAGCTATGTCGGACAGGGGCCGCCGCGGTTCTGGCTCGGCCTCAATCCGCAGCTCCCGAATGAAGCCTATTCCGAGATCGTCATCGTCGCCAAGGACATCGCGGCGCGCGAGCGCTTGAAGAAGAAGCTGGAGACCGCCATCGCCAACGGCGCTTTGCCGCAGGCGCGCGCGCGCGTCGATCGCTTCTATTACGGGCCGCCGGTGGGGTTTCCCGTGCAGTTTCGCGTGGTCGGCTCAGATCCCGCGACCGTCCGCGCCATCGCCTATCAGGTGCGCGACGTGATGCGCGGCGACGAGGGCGTCGACGATCCGCATCTCAACTGGAACGAGCAGACCCCGCGCGTGCGGCTGGTCATCGATCAGGATCGCGCGCGGCTTCTCGGGCTGACGCCGCAGGATGTGTCGAACAGGCTGCGTCTGGCGATTTCCGGCGTGACGATCACGACATTGCGCGACGGGATCGATCAGGTCGAAGTGGTCGCGCGCGCCATTCCTCAGGAGCGCGGCGATCTCTCGAGGATCGGCGACATGGTGATCTATGCGCGCGACGGCAAGGCGGTGACGGTCTCGCAGGTCGCGAAGGTCGTCTACGACCACGAAGAGCCGATTTTTTGGCGGCGCAATCGCGACATGAGCATCACGGTGCGCTCCGGCGTCAAGGACGGCGTGCAGGCGCCGGATGCGACGATGCGCATCTGGCCGCAGCTTGCGCAGATTCGCGAGCATCTTCCGCCGGGCTATCGCATCGAGATGGGCGGCGCGATCGAGGAATCGAAAAAGGGCAACGCGTCAATCTTTGCGGTTTTTCCGCTCGTCGGCCTCGTCATGCTGACCATCGTGATGTTCCAGCTGCAGAACTTCACACGCGTCGCCCTCGTGATGGTGAGCGCGCCGCTCGGCGTCATTGGCGCATCGCTCGCGCTCAATGTCGCTCACGCGCCGTTCGGCTTCGTCGCGCTGCTTGGCCTCATCGCGCTCTCCGGCATGGACATGCGCAATTCGATCATTCTCGTCGATCAGGTGCGACAGGATCTCGAGCGCGGCGCGAAATATCGAGAGGCGATCATCGGCGCGACGATTCGGCGCGTGCGTCCCGTCGCGCTGACGGCGCTCGCTGCGATTCTCGCCATGATTCCGCTATCGGGCTCCGCCTTCTGGGGGCCGATGGCGCTGACCATCATGGGCGGGCTTTTTGTCGCCACTTTTCTCACGGTTCTGTTCCTGCCGGCGCTTTACGCGACATGGTTCCGCCGTCATCTTGGCGAGGGATTGGCCGAAGCCAAGGGCGCGCGGGCCCAGACCCTGGCCGACGGGCTTGCGAGGGGAGCGGCCGAATGAGCGTGATGGGGGCTAGCGCGCAGAACCCGCGCGAGACCGAGCAGCGCGCGAGAATCATCGCCACTGCAGAGCGTCTCTTCCGCGAGATCGGCTTCCAAAAGACCACGGTCGCCGATATCGCCCGCGAATTGCGGATGTCGCCGGCGAACGTCTATCGCTTCTTTGGCGCCAAATCGGAAATCAACGCCGCCGTCGCCCGCCATCTGATGAACGAAGTCGAGCAGTCGGCGCAGAGCATCGCGCATGGGCCGGGTTCGGCGGAACAGCGGCTGCGCGCGCTCATCCTGTCCAATGAGGCGATGAACGCCGAGCGCTACGTCGCCGACCGCAAGCTGCACGACATGGTGGAAGCGGCGCTCGACGAGAATTGGCCGATCATCTCGGATCACATCGACCGTATCGACGCCGCGCTCGAGGACGTCATTCGCTCGGGCATGGAGAGCGGCGAATTCGCTAAGGGCGATGCGCAGCTCGCGGCGCGGCTGGTGCATGCCGCCTGTATTCGCTACTGCCACCCGCGGCTGATGGTGGAATGCGCCGATCGCCCAACGCCGACCAGCGCGCAAATGGTCGAATTTTGCATTGCAGCGTTGCGCGCCGGCTTTTGCCCCAACTGATCCACGACGTTGTCGCGCTAAGCGCGATTCGACCTATACCTTCGGCGCCAGCGACGTATAATGAGCGGGCGGCGCTATTCGTTAGGATGCGACTTTGGGTCGCGGGAGCAACAGCGAAACAATCGGGCGGTCGATGAAGGTTACTCTGGTTCAGATGAATTCGGTTGGCGATAAGGCCTTGAACCTCGCCAACGCCCGCGCTTTGATCGAGCGCGCCGTGGTTCAGGAGCGTCCCGACTGGATTTGTCTTCCTGAGGTTTTCGATTTCATCGGCGGCTCGCGCGCCGAGAAGATGGCGGCGGCCGAGGAGCTTCCGGGCGGCCCCGCTTATGAAATGTGCCAGGCGCTCGCGCGAGAGCACAAGGTCTTCATACACGCCGGATCCATTCTTGAAAAAGCGCCTGGCGAGGAGCGGTTGCACAACACCAGCGTCGCCTTCAATCGCGAGGGCGAGGAGGTGGCGCGCTACCGCAAGATCCACATGTTCGACATCACGGCGCCGGACGGGGCGAAATATCACGAGAGCGCCGCGTTTAAGCCGGGCGACTCCGTCGTCACCTATGATTGCGAGGGCGTCACCGTCGGCTGCGCGATCTGCTACGACCTTCGCTTTTCATATCTCTTCCAGGCGCTCGCGGATAAGGGCGCGGATATCGTCGCGCTGCCGGCGGCGTTCACGCTGGTCACCGGCAAGGACCATTGGGAAGTGCTGTGCCGCGCGCGCGCGATCGAAATGCAGGCCTATCTCTGCGCGCCGGCGCAGACGGGTGCGCATAAGGCCGGGCATGAGACGCGCTTTACGTACGGCAATTCTCTGATCGCCGACCCGTGGGGCCAAGTCGTCGCGAAAGCTTCCGAGGGGCCGGGCCTCGTATCGTCCTATGTGGACGTCGACCGCATTCGTAAAATACGCGCCATGATCCCGGTGGCGCAGCACAAGGTGAAATTGGCCGTTTGAGGGTTCAGGTATCGCCTGCCCGCAGGTCAGAGTTTGATCGTTTGGTCGGGACGTAGAACACGTGATCGCCCTTGCATATCGGTCGTTTATGCGTACTATGCGGCCACGGGCGCAGCGCCCATTTATTGCCATGTTGCGATTGCCAGAAGCTTCGAGGGGGAGTTGTGTTCAGCCCAGTCCCGACAGAACGATCATTGGGCGCTCTTTTCGCATGGTAAGGAGAACCGCTCCAGGCAGCACCCTAACGCGGGCGGCGCTGCGAGAGGCCGTCTATGGCTGCTGCCCATCACTGTCCCGCGCCGAAGCTCGCAAGATCTTGGACGCGACTTTTGACGAGATCAGCGAAGCTTTGCTGCGCGGCGAATCCGTAAAATTGCGTTCCTTCGGGACTTTTAACGTGCGCGCCAAGCGAGAGCGCATCGGCCGCAATCCCAAAACCGGCGTCGAGGCCACGATAACATCGCGCCGTGTGTTGACCTTTAAGGCCTCGCCCGTGCTTGTCGCGTATGTCAATGGCGACGCGGTCATTCCTGAAGAGGACTGACTCCTCTATACATGGGGCTAGACGGCAATCGCCGGCGACACGGTCGCGGCGAGCCGAGCGGCTTCTCACATCCAAGGTGAAAGATGCAGAAATTGAGCGTGGCGGTCGCGATCTTCGCGGCGCTTACTGCGCTGGTCGGCGCCCATAAGGGCGACTCCAGCCTATTCGTTCTCGTCGCCGCGACGGCGCTCTGCGCCTATACGACGTGGCGCGCCGCCGACATGTCGAGCTTCCTGAAAAACTTCGCGTACATCTTCTCAACCGAGACGATCGTCTTCGGGCTCATTGGCCTGGCGCAGGCGGAAGGCCTGTGGCCCGAGTCGCTGAAAGACTATGCGCCGCCCGAAACCATGCCGCTCACCGTGGCGGTGTTCTCGATCATTGTCTACGCGATCTCGTACATTCCAGTCGTGCGGGAGATGACGCGCATCGCCGATCTCTATTTCGATTCGCCCGACCGTGGCGAAGGGCGCGTCTGGCCGTTCCAGCCCTTTGCGGCGCGAGAGAGCGCCATCGCCATCGCCATGGTGGTCGTCTTGGTGCTGCTCAATCAGGGCCAGGTCGGCATCACCGTGCGTCTGTCCTTCTTCAATCGCGACTGGTTCAACGCCATTCAGGAGAAAAACGCCGGGGAGTTCTGGCGGCAGCTTCTTTACGTTTTTACGCCATGGGCGTTCGTTTACGTCGCCTCGGTGATTATGGAATTCGTTCTGCAGTCGATGCTGATCATCCGCTGGCGTCGCTGGCTGACGGAGCACTATGTCGAGCGCTGGCTCGGCGCGCATACGCATTACGGCATGTCGCTCGCCGGGAGCGGCGCTGACAATCCGGACCAGCGCATCGCCGAAGACGTCAATCGCTTCATCAGCGGCGGAGAGGAAGGCTATGGCGTCTACTCCTATTCGATCCTGCTGATCGCCACCTTGAGTTCGCTTGTCTCCTTCGCCTATGTGCTGTGGGATTTGTCGGGCAATTATCCGCTGCCCGGAACTGACATCTACATTCCCGGTTTCCTGTTCTGGGTTGTGCTGCTCTATGCGTTGGTGGGAACGCTGGTGACGCATCTTATCGGCCGCTCTCTTACCGGGCTCTACTTCGATCGGCAGAGACGCGAGGCGGACTTCCGCTTTTCCCTGGCGCGAATGCGCGAATACAGCGAGCAGATCGCCCTGCTTGGCGGCGAGCCTGCCGAGCGCGGTTCGCTGCTGCGGCGGTTCGCCGGCATTATCGTCAACTATCTGGCGATCGTGCAGAAGCGCAAGCAGCTGATGGCGTTCACCTCCACCTACGGACAGTTGTCGCCGATCATTCCTTACGTGATCACGGCGCCCTTCTATTTCGCCGGGCGCATTACGCTCGGCGTCATGACGCAGACGGCGAGCGCCTTCGGGCGGGTGGAGAGCGCGCTGACCTTCTTCATCAACTACTACACCTCTCTCGCCAATTTTAAGTCCGTGCTCGACCGCTTGACGTCCTTTGACCACGCGATCGATACGGCCCGCCGGCAGACGTCTGCGACGCAAATTATCTCTCCGACTGACGGCGCTGACATTCGCCTTCGCGGGCTGACGCTTGCTTTGCCCGATGGACGCCAAATCGTAACGGTCGACGATCTGACGCTCACCGCCGGCCAGTCGGCGCTGCTCACCGGCCCATCGGGTTCCGGCAAGTCGACGCTGTTTCGCGCCATCGCCGGCATCTGGCCTTACGCTTCGGGCGAGGCGCTCACGCCGCGCGGCGCGAAGGTGATGCTGGCGCCGCAGCGGCCCTACATCCCCATGGGCGCGCTGGCCGAAGCGATCGTCTATCCGGGCCACGTCAGCGACTACTCGCGCGCTGAAGTGCAGGAGGCGCTGCGCGCGGCGCGGCTTGCGCCTTTCGTCGAGCGCCTCGACGAGGAAAACAACTGGGGTCAGCGGCTTTCAGGCGGCGAGCAGCAACGCGTCGCGATCGCGCGCGCGCTGCTCGCCAAGCCGGATTGGCTTTTCCTCGACGAAGCCACGTCGGCGCTCGACGAGCGGCTCGAAGAAGACATCTACGCCATGCTGCGCGAGCGGCTGCCCGGCACGACGATCGTCTCAATCGGCCATCGGTCGACTCTGCACGCCTTCCACGATCGAGACATCGTCATGGAGCCGGCGCCCGGCGGCGTCTTCAGCCCGCGCGACAAGGTGCACGCGTGACGAAAGAGTCGGGACGCGAAGGCGGGCGATCGCTCAAGACACGGGTCAAGACCGCGCGCAAGCGGTCGCTCTCCTCGACGCTCTGGCTGGAGCGCCAGCTCAATGATCCCTATGTCGCGCGCGCCAAGCGCGAGGGCTACCGCTCGCGCGCCGCCTATAAGCTCATCGAGATGGATGATCGCTATCATCTCTTTAAGCCGGGCGACCGCATCGTCGATCTTGGCGCCGCGCCCGGCGGCTGGTCACAGGTCGCCGCCGCGCATGTGAAGGCGAAAGAGGGCAAGGGCAAAGTCGTCGCGGTCGATCTTCTCGACATGGAGGCGGTCGACGGCGTCGAATTCGCGGTGAAGGATTTCAATGATCCCGACGCGCCGGAATTCATCAAGAACATGCTCGGTGGCGACGCCGACGGCGTGATGTCGGACATGGCCGCGAACGCCACCGGCCATCGGGCGACCGATCATCTGCGCATCGTCGCGCTCGCCGAGCTTGCCGCTGATTTCGCTTGCGACGTGTTGGCGAAGGGCGGCTTCTTCATCGCCAAAGTGCTGCAGGGCGGAACCGAAGGCCAGCTGCTCACGCGGCTCAAGCGCGATTTCGCGACGGTGCGGCACGTCAAGCCGGAGGCGAGCCGCGCGGGTTCGGCAGAGCTCTATGTCTTGGCGACAGGGTTTCGCGGGCGCCGCGACGACTAGGCGATGCGCTACGCGCCCTGCGCTTGCGCATAGGCGTCGACCTCGGCGATCCTCTCTTTCTTTTCATCGTCAGAAAGAAAGGAGGCGCTGAAACTGTTTTGGGCGAGCTGCGTCAGCTCGGCTGATCCTAATGCGAAAGCCTGCTGAATCGCGCGGTAGTTCTCGTTCACATAGCCGCCAAAATAGGCCGGATCGTCCGAATTGACGGTCACGACGACGCCTGCTTCGAAGAGCCGCTGAATCGGATGCGCGCGCATATCGGGATAGACGCAGAGGCGTATATTCGACAGCGGACAGACCGTCAGCGGAACCCGCTCGCGCGCGAGCCGCTGAACCAAAGCCGCGTCATCGATCGCGTGAACGCCGTGATCGATGCGCTCGACCTTCAAGCGATCCAGAGCTTCGGAGACATAGGCGGCGGGTCCCTCTTCGCCCGCATGGGCCACGGCGCGCAGACCGAGCGAACGGGCGCGCTCATAGACCTCAGTAAACTTGCCCGGCGGATTTCCGGCTTCCGCGGAATCCAGTCCGACCCCGGTGATGCGATCGAGCCATGGACGCGCCGCTTCGAGCGTGGCCATGGCGTCAGCCTCGTGGAGATCGCGCAGGAAGCACATGAGGAGGCGCGACGTCGGCCCGCCCTCGCGCGCGGCGTCGTTCAGAGCTGCGCTCAATCCCTCCACGACCGGGCCGAAGGGAACGCCGCGACGCATATGCGCCTGCGGATCGAAAAATATTTCAACGTGGCGGACGTTCTCATCGCGAGCGCGGTCGAGATATGCGCGCGCCAGATCGTAGAAGTCTCGCTCGGTCAAGAGCGCCTGCGTCGCCTGATAATAAAGATCGAGAAAATCCTCGAGGTTTTGAAAATCGTATAAGCGGCGCATCGCCTCGACCGAAGCGTAAGGGAGCTTGACGCCATTGCGCTCGGCGAGCGCGAAGGCCGTTTCGGGTTCCAGCGTTCCCTCGATATGAAGATGAAGCTCCGCCTTCGGGAGCCCGGCGATGAAGTCTTGGGCTGCGTTCGACATAACATCCTCGTTTCAGTCGATCTGGCGCGCGCGATCCTTATCGACAAGAGCTCTTCGCCCGTCGATCCCCGTGAGGTTACACGCGTTTTCGGCGGCCGGTCAGGTCGTCGCCCGCATTGGGCGCGAGCGGCAGGAAGCTCATCACCGACAGCGTCGAGATCAGCGCCACGACAGTGAAGGCCGGCGTGAAATCCGCCGCCTGCAGCGCGCCGCCGCCGCGCAGCGCGCGCGTCGCCTCCAGCGCCGCCGCGCCAATCGCGACGCCGGTCGACAGCGACAATTGCTGCGCGACGGAGGCGAAACTCGTGGCGCGGCTCATGGCGTCCTGATCGACGTCGGCGTAGGCGATGGCGTTGAGCGCCGTAAACTCCAGCGAGCGGAAGAAGCCGCCAACAAGCAGCACGCCCATGATCAGCACATGCGGCGTCGCCGCCGAGAAACTGGCGTTGAAGGCGAGAAAGCCGGCGGAGATGAGCGCATTGACGATCAGCACCCGCCGAAAGCTGAAAATCCGCAGGATCGGCTGCGCGGTCGTCTTCATCGCCATCGCGCCGGCCGCTGATACGAAAGTCAGAAGCCCCGCTTCGTAGGCGGAGAGTCCGAAGCCCGCTTGCAGCAACAGCGGCAGCAGGAAAGGCGTGGCGCCAAGTCCGATGCGAAACAGAAAGCCGCCGAAGACCGCCGCGCGGAACGTCGGGATCTGCAAGAGATCGAGGTCGACGATCGGATAGGGCGTGCGTTTGGCGTGGCGCGTATATGCGAAGAGCGCCCCTGCCCCGAGCGCGACGATCAAAACCACGACCGGCGCCGGCGCGAAGCCGCGCCCCGCGATGGTAAAGCCGAAGACGAGGCAGGAGAGGCCGACGCCTGAAAGGATCGCGCCGGCGATGTCGAGCGGCGGCGTCCATTCCTCGCGCATGTCTGGAATAAAGCGCGTGACCAGCATGACGCCGAGCGCGCCGATCGGGACATTAATCCAGAAGATGTAGCGCCAGTGAAAATAGGTCGCGATGAAGCCGCCGATCGGCGGGCCGATCATCGGGCCCATGAGCGCCGGGATGGTGAGATAGGCCATGGCGCGCACAAGTTCGTGGCGCGGCGCGGTGCGCAGCAGCACGAGGCGTCCGACCGGCGTCATCATCGCGCCGCCGAGGCCTTGCACGATCCGAAAGGTCACGATCGCGCCGAGCGAATTGGACAGGCCGCAGAGAATAGAGCCGAAGGTGAAGACGATGATCGCCGCGCGAAAGACGCGCCGTGCGCCAAAGCGATCCGCCGCCCAGCCCGAAAGCGGAATGAAGACCGCGAGCGAGAGAAGATAGGACGTCAGCGCGAGTTTCAGCGCCACGGGATCTTCGTGAAGGTCGGCGGCCATCGCCGGCAACGCCGTGGCGAGCACGGTGCCGTCGAGCTGCTCCATGAAGAGCGCAGTGGCGATAATCAGCGGCGTGACGAAATAGGACAATGCGCTCAGCCCGCTTTTGAAAGTGTCGCGTCAATCCTGACGCCTGTGGACGGACTTCGCGTCAAATGAGCTTCAGCCCTCTGAAGCTCGCATGGCCATGACGGCCGACGATGAGGTGGTCGTGGACCGTGATGCCGAACGGCTGCGCGATGGCGGCGATGTCCTTCGTCATGCGGATGTCCGCGGACGACGGCGTCGGATCTCCGGATGGATGATTATGGGCCAGGATGAGCGCGCTCGAGCCGAGCTCCAGCGCACGCCTGACGATTTCGCGGGGATAGACCGGCGTATGGTCAATGGTGCCGACGCCCTGCACCTCGTCGGCGATCAGCGCGTTGCGCTTGTCGAGGAACAGGATGCGGAACTCCTCGCGTTCGGCGAACGCCATCGCCGTCCGGCAATAGTCGAGCACCTCCATGAATGAGGAAAGCACAGGACGCTTCTGCAAGGCGCCGCGCGCCAGGCGTTTCGCCGCAGCCTCGACAAGCTTGATTTCGACGATCGCCGCTTCGCTGAGGCCGCCGACTTCGCGAAGCCTCTCCGGCCGCGCCGCGACGGTCTCGGCGAAGGAGCCAAAGCGCGTGATCAAGGCCTTTGCGAGCGGCTTCACGTCGCGGCGCGCGATGGCGCGAAACAACAGCAGCTCAAGCATTTCGTAATCGGCGAGCGCCGCTTCGCCTGCATCCATGAAACGATCGCGCAGACGCTGTCGGTGACCGTGGAAGTGAGGCGCAGAATCGCGCAGGCCTGAGCCGTCGCTTGTCGCGGCGTCAGCCGCCTTCTTCATGCGTCGGCGCGCGCGGCAGAGGGATTGTCGAGCCCCGCCGGCGATTTGGTGAAGACTTCCACGCCCGTTTCGGTGACGCCGACCGAATGCTCGAACTGCGCGGAAAGCGAGCGGTCGCGGGTGACGGCCGTCCAGCCGTCCGACAATATTTTCACCTGCGACCGGCCGAGATTGATCATCGGCTCAATGGTGAAGAACATGCCCGGCCGCAACTCGACGCCCTCGCCCTTCACGCCATAGTGCAGAATATTCGGCTCGTCGTGGAATACGCGTCCGAGCCCGTGGCCGCAAAAATCGCGCACCACCGAACAGCGCTCGCTTTCGGCATAGTGCTGAATCGCCGCGCCGATGTCGCCCGTCGTCGCGCCAGGCTTGACGGCGGCGACGCCCCGCTCAAGCGCCTCGTAGGTCACGTCGATCAGTCGTTGCGCCCGCCGCGGGATTTCGCCGACGGCGAACATGCGGCTGGCGTCGCCATGCCAGCCGTCGAGGATGAACGTCACGTCGATATTGACGATGTCGCCTTCGCGCAGGGGCTTGCTGTCCGGCACGCCATGGCAGACGACATGGTTGATCGAGGTGCAGATGGATTTGCGGTAGCCGCGATAGTCGAGCGGCGCGGGATAGGCGCCATGCGCCATGGCGAAGTCAAAAACCAGATCGTCGAGCGCCTGCGTCGTCACGCCCGGCTGGACGTGTTCGACCAGCATATCCAGCGCCTCCGCCGTCAGCTTCCCAGCGGCGCGCATGCCCTCGAAATCATTAGGACCGTGCAGCTTGATCTGTCCGCTTTTGCGCGCGGCGGGCGCGAGATGAGATTCGATAAAGGTCATGTAACGTGGCGGCTCGGCTTTTCTGGGCGACGGGTATGCTCGACAAGGTAATGGTTTGAGGCGGCAAAGCAAGGCTGGCGAGCCGAACTGCAATTGCCGCAGCAAGGCCTTCTCAGCCCTGGTCGGGAGCCTTGCCGATAACGAGGCGGCGCCAGGGCTGGCGTTCACGGCCGCCATGGTCATAATCGGCGACAGGGAGGCCGGTAATGGCGCAAGAAACGGCGGGCGACAGGCCGGCAAGCGCGGCGGTTCTCGTGATCGGCGATGAAATATTGTCCGGCCGCACGCAGGATGTGAACACACGCTATATCGCGAATTATCTGGCGCAGATTGGCGTCGATCTTCGCGAGGCGCGAATCGTGCCCGACGAGACGGAGGCGATCGTCGAGGCGCTGAATGCGCTGCGCGCCCGCTACACCTATGTCTTCACGACCGGCGGCATCGGTCCGACCCATGACGACATCACCGCCGATGCGGTCGCCCGCGCCTTTGGCGTCGACATCGGCGAGGATCCGCGCGCCATAGCGCTCCTTCGGGAACGCTTCTCCGAGGCGGAGCTGAATCCGGCCCGCCGGCGGATGGCGCGCATTCCAAAAGGCGCGGAGCTGATTTTCAACGCCATTTCCAAGGCGCCGGGATTCTGGATCGGCAATGTCATCGTTATGGCCGGCGTGCCGACGATCATGCAGAATATGATGGACGTGGTCGGCCCGCGGCTCGCGGCCGGCCCGCCAGTGCTCGTCGAGACGGTCGACGCTTACGGCGTTCCGGAAGGCGCCTACGCCGCGGGATTGGAAGCGATCGCGCGCGACCATGACGGCGTGAGCGTTGGCTCCTATCCGTCCTTTACGAGCGCCGGATTCAGGAATCAGATTGTGCTGCGCAGTCGCGACGCGGCGCTCTTGGCCCGCGCGACAGCCGCGGCGCGCGCGATGATTGCGTCGCTATCGACGGAAAAGGCGCGCTGACGGCGTGATCGGGAGGCTTGAAGCTGATGTACGGGTCCGACAAGATCTTTCCGGTCTCCTGGGACATTTTTCACCGCGACGCGCGCGCGCTCGCCTGGCGTCTCGCTTCTATCGGCGGATTCTCGGCGATTGTGGCGGTGACGCGCGGCGGTCTGGTGCCTGCGGCGATCGTGGCGCGCGAGCTCGGCATAAGGGTCATCGAAACGATCTGCGTCGCGAGCTATCACGAGGAAACCGAGCGTGGCGAGATCCAGGTGCTCAAGCCTCTGACCGACACGATTCTCGCGCGGCCAAGCTCCGAAGTGCTCATCATCGACGATCTCGTCGACACCGGCGCCACGGCGAAAGCCGTGCGGGACACGTTGGCGAATGCGCATTTCGCCACTGTCTACGCCAAACCGCAGGGCCTGCCGATGGTCGACACCTTCGTCACCGAAGTCTCGCAGGACACCTGGATCTTCTTCCCCTGGGACACGGGACTGTCGTTTCAGGCGCCGATCGGCACGCCGGACGCCAAGCCCGAGGGCCGGCGACGACGGCGCATATAATCCGCTTGGCGGCGTCGGGTCCCCGCCCCTATAAACGAGCGCTCCGCGGGCGTGGCGAAACTGGTAGACGCAACGGACTTAAAATCCGTAGGGCCGCAAGGCCTGTGCCGGTTCGATTCCGGCCGCCCGCACCATTTAACTAACCAAATGTCGCAAATGCCGCTGCAGCCCTTCGCTCAAAAAAACGTTGATGATTTTTTTAGTCTTGTTGGCCAACTGAAGGGCGGCCTTACGGAAGAGATTTTCAGCTTCGTCGCGATAAGGGCCGAAGATGGAATTTGCTTGGTCCAGGCGCGCTTGCTTTTGCTAGCGAATGATTCGAATGCCCCGCTTTCACTCTTCACCTCAGAGAATGTTCGAGCCGGTCGATACAGGTTGTCTGACCTGGGATGTGATTGCCACCAATTCGTCGAGCAGCTCCTCTCCGGGAAATTGAGCACACCCGACGGAGTATTATCCTTTCCGGGTAACAACGCCGACCAATATGGCGCAACATACACGGCCTTTCATCCCGATGGTTTGCTCACCCAGAGTCGAATAAGCGTTTTGAAGATCCTTGGTAAGGGGATGGTTCAATTTCAGCAGCCTGATCTCGATTGGGAAATCAAGGCTTCTGACACTCCTTATGATGGCCTTCAAGATTTGATGCAGGCCTATGATTTAGGCCCCTTGTCAGGCCCCACTAACAACGTGGAAGTAGCAGCTTTTAATGTTTTGTACGTTGACGCTGAGAAGAGTTTGGTCGATGGCGAAAAGGCACATATTCATGTTCGTGCGGGCAAGGGCGTCAATACCGACAGTGTGAAGATCGGTTATCGCGTGAACAGCAAGGGGAAGATCATTACGCGTGCTTCGATCCCTCGTGGCGATATAAATTGGTCAAAAGATTCGAGCGGCTTGTACGGAGAAGCGGGTATCGATGTTCCGCCAGCGGCGGTAGTCAATGCCGTTGTAGGCTACTGCGGGATTGCTCAAAATCATTTTTGGTTTGGTGACCCAAATGCATTCCAAAATCCCCGGCGAGCCGTATATGAGGCATTTGATCCCGGTTTGGCTTCCCTCAATGAACTCCTATCAAATGTAAAAGGAAAGGGGGACGCACGACAGTTTGAATCAGTGATTGCGTGGCTTCTTTGGATGCTTGGATTCGGTGTCAATCATTTAAACACTCCCAATATGTCGGAAGCTGTCGACCTAATTGCGGTGACGCCGTCAGGCAACTATGGCGTAGTCGAATGCACAACTGGTTTGCTGAACGCTAATAACAAGCTTTCTAAACTTCATGATCGTGCGGAGGCGGTGCGTCGCGGCCTAACAGTCTCGAACTATTCGCTGCTGAAAGTGCTGCCCGTTATGGTGACCTCGAAGCTTAAAGACGATGTCAAACCCGACTTGGAGCAGGCGCAACGCCTAGGAATTTTTATCGTAACGCGTGACGACTTCGATTCTTTCATCAGCCGTACGCTAATTTTGCCAAACCCAGATCAATTGTACGAAGAAGCAATGAGGATCGTTGCATCTCATGAGAGCGAAACCGAAAATTAAGATTGACCGCGCAACGAGACTGCACGGCAGAAGCCCCTAGTCGGGAGATCCCCATGGCCGAGGGCGCTCGCGGTTCGATTTCGGCCGCCGGCGTCAGGAAAAAGCCAAATGCGCCGCTGGTCTCATCACTTGCCTTGCGTATCGGCGGCAAGCCTGATTTTGGTCCGCAGCTTGCTTGCGCCGTTCAGAGACTGATTTTCTGAAGGCGATCACGATGGCGTTCACCGCGATCTGTAACACCGGCGCCGTGAGCGAAGGCGGCATGGGCCTCTTTCACGCCGGCAAAAAGAGCGTGCTTCTGGTTTGGCCGACCGGCGGCGAACTCAAGGCCTTTCGCGGGCGCTGTCCGCATGCGGACATGCCGTTGAGCGAAGCGACCTTCAACGGCCAGACCGTCACCTGTCCGCACCACCAATGGGGATTCGACAGCACAAGCGGCAAATGCGTGACGCATCTCGTCCGCAATGCGCTCCACCCCTATGCGCTTCGCGTCGAGGGCGACGAGATTCAGGTCGACGTCGGACCGGTCAAGCCGGCGCGCACGCCCGCGCCGGCGTGATTGCGAACTGCAGTCGCGCGCACAGACCTGCGCTCAGGTCGACGCAACGGACTTAATCCTTAGCGCCGCAAGTCCCGCGGACCTCTGGTCGCGCGCGTCCAGCGAGCGGGCGCAGCTTTGCGCCCTGCCCCGCGTCGGATTTACGCAGCCTTTTTTTGCAGCTCGGCGATATAAGCCGTCGCTTTTTCAACGAGCGCGGCGATCCGCTTCTGCACGACCGGCAGATTGTCCTTCGCTTTGAGAAGGGCCGACTTCAGCTCGCTGATAGCCTTAGTCGTCAGCGGATGCGTCTTCAGCTTCGTCCACTCGGCGCGCAAATCGAGAGTCGCCAGCCAGGCGAGCGTCTTCTCGGTCAGCGGATGCGTCTTCACCGCCTCGACCTTGGCCTGAAGATCAATCGTCGAGAGATAGGCCAGCGCCGCCTTCGAACTTTCCTCGGCATGCTTGCGCGCGACGGGGAGAAATTCGACGAATTTCACGGCGCCGCGTCTGGTCTCGCGCAGGGCGGCCTCCGTCAGAACATTGGCCTTCAGCAGCGCGTAGAGCCTGGCGTTCAGCTTGCGCAGCTCGCCTTCGAGCCGCAGGATCGTAAACTCCTGCTGCCTGAGCTGGTTGACGGCGCTCTCATGCAGCGAATTGACGCGCTGCAGCTCCGTCCTGACACGTTGCAGCTCGGCGTCGAGCTGATTCACATGATCCCTGATGGAGTCGACCATCGGGAAAGAAAACTTGCCGGCCTCGAGGTCGGCCAGTGCGCGTTCGCCTTCCGTGTTCGTAGCCATGCTCACTCCTCTCTCTCCGTTCAAACGACCATCGGCGGCCGATGGTTAAGACTTCGTTTCGCCCGGCGAAAACATCGGCAGTTTTTCGGTCGGATCGTCGCGGCGCTAAGGCGCGGCCTACACCCGCCGCGACAGCGAACGCAGGAACCCTTGCATCTCGTCGGTGAGATCGGTCTCGATCGCCGGGGCCATCTTCAGCAGCATATTGGCGATGAAGGCCTGATCGTTGCGCGTTTCGGCGAGGCATTCCTGCAACACCGGCACGCTGTCCTCGATATGGGCCATGAAGGCGACGCCCTTCTCCAGGGTCTCGGACCATTTCGCCCGAGTCCACAACGCCAGCGGATAGACGATCTCGTTCACGAAATTCGATTTACGCGCCTTTTCGAAGAAGCGCAGGCCGGCGTTCCAGTTTTCGCGCGCGCGCATGGGCGGCGGCGGGATGTCGCCGGCAAGCATTTTCTGCGCGGCCTGCCCGACATGATCTTCGAGGCTCATCGGCGAGGCGATGGGCGAACGAAAACTCCACAGCGCCGTCGACCCTGGATACTCTGGGCCGAGCTGCTCGGTGAGCGCCGCGTCGATCTTTTCAACGGCGGCCTTGTCGCCCTTCAGCGCCGCGGCCATGCAGAAGGCGAAGAGCGCGTCTCCCCCATAATTCACCGCGGCCGCGCCTTTGATCTGCTGCGGCGTCAGCTTTGGCGTCGCGCCGTCGGCGGGGACCTCGACGTCGCCCGCGCGCAGCGCCGTGATGAAACTCGTGATCTCGAGCCACGGCAGATAATTCGCGATGAAAGCGTCGGGATCGACATGCACGATCGCGAGATTGAGCGGTTGCTTTCGTTTTTGCAGTTCCGCCATATCGGTCATAGAGCGCCTTTCATTCTTCGGCGAGCAGCACGCCGGTGAGGCAGACGTCGCCCTCGTCGACGACGAGTTTGATCGGCGTCAGCCGTTGGCCCTGACAGGGGCCGATGAAGCAGTGGCCGGTGTCGATGTCGAACTGCGCATGATGCCGGCCGCATTCGAGAAAATTGCCTTCCTCGTCCATGAACTGGCCGGGATTGACGTCGAGCCGCTCGCCTTCATGCGGGCAGGCGTTCTCAAAACCATAGAAATTGTTGCCCTTGCGCGTGATCAGGATCGGATAGGGCGCGGCGTCGCCGCTCGCCTCGGCGCGCATCAGGACGAATCCCGTCGCCTCGGAGTCCTCGATCTCGTCTGTCCGACAAATCACATAGAGTTCGTCCATCGGCTCACCTTTCGGACAAAGTCGCACGCCGCACCGGCGCCAGGCGCCCTCGCCTACCCCTGTAGCAATCGATGAGCCAGACGCGGCTTGACGATATAGTCATTTCACTATAGCTCACGCTGATCGGCGCGAAATGGGCGTCAACCACATTTCCCGAACCCGAAATGACCGAAGACTCTCCCGCCGCCAAAGCGGCGCCCGACGACCACCTCCTCAAGGCGCAGCTCGTTCGCAAGATCGAAGCGCTGCTCAAGGAGCGCGGGTTGAAGCAGGTGCAAGCCGCGAAGCTCTTCGGCGTGAAGCAGCCGGACGTGTCGAAGCTGCTGCACGGCGATTTCCGGCAATTTTCGCTGGAACGGCTCATGCGGTTTCTCGTCGCCCTGGGGCAGGACGTCGAGATCGTCGTGAAGCCGCATCATGAGACGGCCAAATCCGCGACGCTGAGCATCGCGTGACGCACATACAAAGGAATTGCAATGAACGCCGCCGCGCGTATTGACGCTAATTTCGCCGCCGTTTCCACCGAGGCTTTGGAGACGAGCATTCAGAACGCCAAGCGCGCGCTGCTATCGCTCGGCAAAGGCGATGGACATTTCTGCTTCGAGCTCGAAGCCGACACCAGCCTCTCGGCTGAATATGTGCTGATGCGCCATTTCCGCGCCGAGCCCGTCGACGCCGAACTCGAGCGAAAGATCGGCGTTTATCTGCGCCGCTGTCAGGGCGATCACGGCGGTTGGCCACTTTATCAAGACGGGCCTTTCCACATCAGCTCCAGCGTGAAAGCCTATTTCGCGCTCAAAATGATCGGCGACGATGTCGACGCGCCGCACATGGCGCGCGCGCGCGCGGCGATCCTCGCGTATGGCGGCGCCGCCAAGAGCAATGTGTTTACGCGCGCGCTGCTGGCGCTTTACGGCGAAATTCCGTGGCGCGGCGTGCCGGTGATGCCGGTCGAAATCATGCTGCTGCCGAAGTGGTTTCCCTTCCACCTCGACAAGATTTCCTATTGGGGCCGCACCGTTCTCGTGCCGATGCTGGTGCTGATGACGAAAAAGCCGCGGGCGAAGAACCCGAGGAATATTCACATCGCCGAACTCTTCACGACGCCGCCGGAAGAGGTGAAGGTGTGGCCCAAGGGCGAACACCAGACCTGGCCCTGGGCGAATATTTTCGGGCAGCTCGACAAGCTTCTGCGTTTGATTGAGCCGCACATGCCCAACGGCCCGCGCGAACGCTCGATCGAACTCGCCACGACATGGACGACCGAGCGTCTCAATGGCGTCGACGGACTGGGCGGCATCTTTCCGTCCATGGTCAACAGCCTGCTGATGTACGACGTGCTCGGCGTGCCGGACGGCGACGAGCGTAAGAAACAGGCGCGCGAGGCGATCGAACGACTGCTCGTCGTGCATGATGCGGAAATCTATTGCCAGCCCTGCGTTTCGCCGGTGTGGGACACCTGTCTGACGGCGCACACGCTGCTTGAGACGGGCGACGAAGACGCGCGCGAACAGGCGCGCCAGGCCTGCGAATGGCTCGCGCCCTTGCAGGTGCTCGACGTCAAGGGCGACTGGGCGGCGCAGCGGCCGCACGTTCGGCCCGGCGGCTGGGCGTTTCAATACGCCAACGCCTATTACCCGGACGTCGACGACACAGCCGTCGTGGTGACGGCGATGGATCGCCTCACGGCGAATGACGCGTCCCGTCCCTATGACGAACGCATCGCCCGCGCCAAGGAATGGATCATCGGCATGCAGTCGAAGAACGGCGGCTGGGGCGCCTTCGACGCCGACAACACATGCCATTATCTGAATCACATCCCCTTCGCCGATCACGGCGCGCTGCTCGATCCGCCGACGGCGGACGTTTCCGCGCGCTGCGTGTCCATGCTGGCGCAGCTCGGCGATACGATCGACTCGAGCGAATGCCTCAAGCGCGGCGTCGACTATCTGCTCAAAGAGCAGGAAAAGGACGGCAGCTGGTTCGGCCGCTGGGGCGCGAATTACATCTACGGAACCTGGTCGACGCTATGCGGGCTCAACGCCGTCGGGCTGCCGCATGACCATGACGCTTACCGTCGCGCCGTCGCCTGGCTTGTGGCGATCCAGAACGAAGATGGCGGCTGGGGCGAAGACCTCTCAAGCTACAAGCTCGACTACAAGGGCTATGAAAAATCCCCCTCGACGGCCTCGCAAACCGCCTGGGCGCTGCTCGGACTGATGGCGGCGGGCGACGTCGACCATCCGGCGGTCGCGCGGGGAATCGCCTATCTGCAATCGACGCAGAACGACGCCGGCCTATGGAATGAGGCGCGATTCACCGCGACGGGTTTTCCGCGCGTCTTCTATCTGCGCTATCATGGGTATGGAAAATTTTTCCCGCTCTGGGCGCTCGCGCGCTATCGCAATATGAGGCGCGCCAACAGCAAGCGCGTGCAGGTGGGGCTCTAAAAGCATTCTTTCAATGAAGCTGATACGGCCTCGGCCGGAGGAGCAATGGCGCGCGCAACAGGCCGTAGGAAAACCGCCGAACTGAGCGCCCTCGCGCCGATTCTCGTCATCGTCGGCATGAAGCGCGAGGCCGCCTGCGCCGCCGGCGAAGGCGTCACGACGCTGTGCAGCGGCGCGAATGTCGCACGCCTGCGGCAAGCGCTCGACGCGCTTGGCGGCACTGATTTTTCCGCCGTCGTCAGCTTCGGACTCGCGGGCGGACTGGATTACGCGCTGCGGCCGGGCCATGTCGTCGTGGCCGACGCCATTGTCGGCGGAGTCGCGCGGCGCGACACCCATTCGCGTCTCTCGTCAGTGCTGATGAAAGGCGCCGCGGCCGCCGGCTGCAAGGTTACGCCGGGGGCGATCATCGGCGTCGACGAGCCGGCGATGAACCCGGGCGCCAAGGCGGCGCTGCGCGAAGGCGCGCAAGCTGTCGCGGTCGACATGGAATCGCATCTTGCCGAAGAATTCGCGCGGCGGCGCGACATTCCTTTCGTCGCGCTGCGTGCGATCAGCGATCCGGCGGCGCGCGCGCTGCCGCCGCTCGTCGCCAAAGCGCTGACGCCTGAAGGCGACATTCACGCCCTCGGCGTCGCCCGCGAACTGATCCGCGGGCCGCATCAACTTGGCGGCATGATTCGGGCGGGGCTCGACTCCCGCGCCGCCTTCGTCTCGCTAAGCCGCTGTGGACCGTTGCTCGGCCCTTTGCTGCGCCTCGTGCTCGCGGATCTCTGAAAGCCTGGCGATATTTTCGTCATAGACATATTCGGCCGGGCGCTGATTCTCCAGCGAGACGTCAGGCGCCATCGGCCCCTCGGTGCGCACGCCAAAGAGCGCGACGGCGGCCGCCCGCCAGGGCCGGCGAACCGAATCGGCGACGGCGGTCGCCTCAAAGCCGGAGTGCACCATGCAGTCGGCGCATTTCTCGTAATTGCCGACGCCGTAGGCGTCCCAGTCGGTCTCCTCCATCAGCTGCTTGAAGGTCGGCACATAGCCTTCGCCGAGCAGATAGCAGGGACGCTGCCAGCCAAACACCGTGCGCAGCGGCATCCCCCAGGGGGTGCAGCGATAGCTCACATTGCCGGCCAGGAAATTCATGAACAGCGTCGACTGGGTGAGTCCCCAGGCTTTCCCGCCCCGGCCGCGACGCAGAATGGCGCGGAACAATTCCTTGGTGCGGGTGCGATTGAGGAAGTGAGTCTGATCCGGCGCCCGCTCATAAGCGTAACCCGGGGAAAGCGTCATCCCGTCGACGCCGAGCGCCGTCGTCGCGTCGAGGAATTTCGCGACGCGCTCGGGATCGGCGTCGGAAAAGAAGGTGCTGTTGGTGGTGACGCGGAAGCCCTTGGACTTGGCGAGTTTGAGCGCCTCGACGGCGCGCTCATAGACCCCGTCCTGGCAGACCGCGCGGTCGTGCATCTCCTTGTCGCCATCGAGATGGATCGACCAGGTGAAATAGGGGCTCGGCTTGAAGTGGTCGATTTTCTTGGCGAGCAGCAGAGCGTTGGTGCAGACGATCGCGAATTTACGCCGCGCGACGATGCCTTCGACAATCTCCGGCAAATCCTTGTGCAAAAGCGGCTCGCCGCCGGCGACCACCACCACCGGCGCGCCACATTCGTCCACCGAGCGCAGCGCGTCCTCGACCGAAAGCCGCTTGTTGAGGATATGATCGGGATAGTCGATCTTGCCGCAGCCGGCGCAGGCCAGATTGCAGCGGAACAGCGGCTCCATCATGAGCACGAGCGGATAACGCCGCACGCCCAAGAGGTGCTGCTTGACGAGATACGCGCCGATTTTTGCGATATAGCGGAACGGAATGGCCACGGCTGACCCCTTGATGACTTGACGGGTTCAAGGCCCGTCAGCGCGAGTCGCGGCCGAACGGCCCAGCCGCAGACAATAATCTCGCCGTCTAGCACGAATCGTTCACGAAGGGGAAGCGGGGCGCCGCGCCGCACCACCAGGTCCGATAAGCGGCGCCCATCCGCCGGGAGCGCCGCCGACGCGCTGCGCAGCAGCGGCGGTTCGCCCTTGCGCCGAGGCGCAAATCCGTCTCAATTCGCCGGCAACGTCACCAACCCGACATAGTTTTCCAAGGGAGCGGACATGCGCAGCCGGCTGGTTCCAGCGTCGAGAGCGTCCGCGCGATGACCGTCTCTGCGCAGCAGGCGCGCGTCGTCGACGCCTCGGCCCCGCAGCGGCGCTTCGGTCTTTTCGACGCTCTGATTTCGCCGCTGTCGCGCCTGTGGAGCGGCGATCTCAACCTCGGCCGTGTCGGGATGGCCGCCGCCCTGCCTGTTCTGGGCTGGGTCTTCTACACAACCTCGTCCGGCATGATCGACATCATGCAGCGGGAACCCGGAGATGTGATCGGGATCGCGGGCACGCTGATCGCGACGACCGCCGTCCTCACCATGCTGGCCGCGACATCCTGGTCGCTGGGCGTCGATCTTGCGGCGCTGATCGCGCGGCGGCGCATGGCCCGCGAACGCATGATCATCAAGACCGGCGTGACGGCGCTGGTCTTCGCCTTCGTCTTCTCGATCTCCGCCTTTTTTTCATTCACCTATTACTACAACAACATCTTCAAGCTCTCCTCGCGCAAGATCGTCGCCGAGCTGCAGCCGATGGAGCTTGCGACGGAAGTCCTGCTGCCGGCGACAAAAGACATCGCCGCCGCTTACGAAGCGGCGTCGGCGCGCATCGCCGCGACGCCGAGCTACAAGGCTTATCTCGATTCGATCGACGGCCTTATCAACACCGCGCGCCAGGCCGGGCCGGCGCTGCGCGACGCCATTCGCAAGCGGCAGGAGGCGCAGCAGGCGGTGATCGCGCAGGCCGCGAGCCAGGCCGCGCTGGAAATGGAAAGCGCGCAGGCGGCGATGCGTCAGCTCGAGGATGCGCGACGCGACATCGAGGCGCTTGAGCGCAGCATCGCCGAGCTCGACGTCATCATCAAAGCGAAGCAGGACGAGATGACTTCCATGGCCGCCACGGCGCGTCAGGAAGAACAGCTCGCCGTCGACGCCGCGCACGGCTTAGATGGGCTGGGCGCGACCTGCGGCCCCAATTGCCGCGCGCATCAGGAGAAGGCGGCCGAAGCGATGCGACGCGTGTCGGCGCTCAGGCAGACGCTCGCCGGCCCCGCGAACGAACGCGCCAACGCGGTGAAGCGGCGCGACGCGCTCAACGCCCAGACAATCACGCTCAAACAGAAGGCCGAGACCGCGAGCGCCGCTTCCGGCCGGCCGATGCCGAAGGGCGAAGCCGCGCTCGATCTCGACGCGACGTTGCGCGACCTCGCCGCACTGCGCGACCAGCTGCGCCTGGAGCCGACATGGCGCGCCGTGCGCGAAGCGAAGCCCCTATGCGAACCGATTCTCGCGGCGGCGCGGCAATCAAATGCGTTGCCGGGAAGCGTTCCGCGCGATTTTACCTGCGAACCCCAGGGGGAGGCGCGCGATCTGCTCTCGGCGCGCGACGACACGATCGCCGCGCGCGCGGCCTTCGATAAAAAATGCGGATTGGAAGCCGGGCTGCGCGACGAACTCTCAGTGATTGTCGCCAAGATCCGCTCGGCGCCGGCGTCTGACAGGGGCGCCGCGGCAAACGGCTTCAACGACGCCAAAACCCTCGTCGACGCCTGCGTCGTCTCCGGCAAGGCGGCTGGGCTGTCAGACGACGAGGTGCGCGAGCTTTTGAAAAAAAGCGACGCCTATCTGCGCACGCACAGTTCCGAGCGCAATAAATTCGAACTGGCGCGCGAAGCCTTCTGGAGCTTCACCCCCGATTCGACGATGGCGATTGGCGTCGCGATGGCGCAGGACGCCTTTCTGTTCATCATGAAATTCCTGTCGGAGATTTTCAAACGCGGCTATGAGGCGCGCGAGCGGCGTCAGTTCGCCGCGCCGATCGATCTTTCCGACGACGAGGAGCAGCCCGTCGACATCCGTGCGATGAAAGCCGTGCTGCGCGCGGCGCGGCCGGTTCACGGCGACATGAGCGAGATCGACCCTGACGCCGAAGCAATGTCGTCGCTGCCGCCCAATGTGCGCGACAATATCATGGCCATCCTCAATCGGCTCGTGCGCGACGAAATCGCTCACGTCGACCGCAAGGGGGCCTATCTCGTCGACAATATCACCGTCGGGCAGATTGAGGCGCGGCTGTTCGCGGCGCTAAAGCCGCGCTCCGCCCGCGCCTTGCATTACGCTGCGGACGGCGTCCTCGCCAGCGGCCCCCGCGCCTATTACGCGGACGCCGGCGCCGCGAACCTGCCACGGCGGCGCTCCGGCGCGCTCGAGCGCTATCTGATCGCTGAACCGAGTCCGATGGACAGGCGTGCGCCCGGCTAGAGCAGGTTCCGAAAAAGTTGAGAGACTTTTTCGATGAGAACCTGCTCCAACATTTTGCTTTTGAGCGATTCCTGTCGATCACATGTTTCCATGTGATCGGGAAGCGCTCTAGTTCAGGCGGCGACGGGTGCTGCGCGCGCCGCCGCGCGTAGCGACGGAAGGTAGCGCAGGCAAAGACCCTGCGGCGCGTGAAGCAGACCGGAAACGACGCTGATCTCGCGCCAGCGGGGATAGCTCGACGGCAAAAACTGCAGTGCGAGGCCGACAGCGCCGAGAAACTCGGTTTCGCTCGCAAAATCGTCGGCGCCAAAGGTCAGCGTCGCGTCTTTGCCCGTTTCGGCGCCCCGCGCCAGAAATTCGAGCGTCGGCGTCGCCCAATGGGTCGCTTTCAGCGCATCCTCGAGCGCGCTCCAGACGTCCCGCGGATCGATGAAGCGAACGAGGTAACGCGCCGGCGCGGCGTTGTAGCGCGTCGCCTCGTCCTCGGTCACGAGATCTGGTTGCGCGTCGAGCTCGGAGTCCGCCATGGCGAGCAGCGCCGCCGGATGTTGGCGCCAGTCCGCGGCGCTCACGCTCCAAACGGCGCTCTGCTGATAGAGGCGTCCGTGGCCGCTTTCGCCGTCTTCGGGCCGGAAACGCGCGCGCAAAAAAATGGCGCGACGAGAATTGGGCTCCGGGGCGACCCGCGCGATGAAGGAGCCGCGTCGTCGCGAAGCAGGATCGACGAGGTCAGGCTCGAAGCGGCGAAGCGCCATCAGACGCGGCGGCGAAAGCAGCCGGTCGTCGGCCGGCTGCAGATTGCAACTGCGCAAGGTCACGCCATAGCCCGCGGTCGCCGGCACGCGCAGCGTCGCGCCAAAAGCGAGCTTCCCATAGTGCAGCCGTTCCAGAGAAATCTCGGCCGTTTCGTCGCCATTCGGCGCAGCTAGGCGCATCGCGCGTCCTTTCGCGCGGGAAATCCGCGCGATCACCCTATGCGCAGAGCCTTAAGCAAGAATTGACAAAAATTCGGTTCAGGCGATCTCTTCGATGCGCGCGTCGAGCTGCGCATAGGAGAAGGTGAAGGCGCTGTCGAGGCCAAGCGCGGCGTATAGAAACGGCTCGGCGGTGAGAAACGGCCGCCAATATTCATTATAGGCGCGGGCGCCTTCGAGGCCCGCGCGACGAAACCGGCGCTCGCCTGGCTGATGCGGATCGATGTTGGGATTTTGAAAGCGCTTGACGAAGCCATAGGCCGAGCAGACCGTGAAGCGCACCGACGCGCCGCCGTTCGGCGCCTCCAGAGCCCGCAGCCGATCCAGCCATTGCGCCGCGCGCAGCGATTTGCGCAAGGCGTGCAGCGCCACCGCCGGATCGCAGGCATAGGTGAAGGCGCTCGGCCCGAGGCGCGCGAACAAGCGCTCATATTGGGAGAAAACGACGACGAGCCGCTTGAGCTTTTTCTCAGGCGCCAGCGCCAATCGGTCGATGAGGCGAGCGAGATTGCCCGACCAGCCGGAATCCTCGAGCCGCACCAGCGGCAGCACGATGACGATCGCGTCCGCCTCAAGCATCTGCCTGGCGAGCTTGGCTTTGACATCATTGAGAATGGCGACTTCGGCGCCGTCCGGCGGCACGGCGATCTCGCCCGCCGAGTCGATGATCTCCAGAAGCCAGGGGCCTCGGAGCACCGCCGCCGGCGGGGCTTCGCCATTGACCGTCAGGCGGAAGCGATATTCGTAGGTGTCGAGCGTGTCGGTGGCGAGGCCGCCCTCGGCGAATTCGCGCCGCAGCCGCTCATAGTCGCCCTGTTCGACCTGCAGCAGGTTGGCTTTTTTGGGCTCGGCGCTCTCGGCGAAATATTCCGCCTCGGTGATAGGCTGCAGCGCGGGGCGCAGGCGCGGCGAATAGCCAAAAGCGCTTTGCGCGACGCAGTCGACGAGCGAGGCGAGCAGCGACGACTTGCCGCCCTTCTTCGGGCCGATCAGACAAATCGACAGTCGTTCGGTCATTCACGCCTTCAACTCGTTGGAACCAGCCTCTAGCGCGACAATACAGGCGGCTGGAGCCTAGCGAAAGGTGACGCGCGCGCCCCGGCCGTGGTAAGCGCGCTCATGCTTGAAGGCCTTCCCCCCAATAACGCCAGCCACATGCTGCGCCTCGATTGCGACGAAAAACGCGCCCGCGCCGTCGCCGACCTCATCGTCGAAACCTTTGAGCCGACAGAGACCGCCGCCGCCGCCTTCGAGGTGGATGACGGCCCCCGATGGTCCGTCGAGGTCTATTTCGCGGGCGCGCCCGACGAAGCGCAGATCCTTGCCCTGATCGAGGCCGCCGCCGACGCCGAAACGGCGCGGGCGGCGCGCTTTTCGACTGTCGCCGAGCAGGACTGGGTGGAGAACGCTCTTGCCGGATTGGCCCCGGTCCGCGCCGGCCGCGTGCTGGTGCATGGCGCGCATGATCGAGGCCGGCGGCGCGCGAACGACATCGGGGTCGAGATCGAGGCGGCGCTCGCTTTCGGCACCGGCCATCACGGCACGACGCTGGGTTGCCTTAGAGCGCTCGAGAGAATCGCCAAGCGCCGGCGCCCGCGCCGCATTCTTGATGTCGGAACCGGCACCGGCGTTCTGGCGATCGCCGCCGCGCTTCTCTTTCACCAGCGCGTCGCCTGCGGCGACATCGATCCCGTCGCCGTGGCGACAGCCTCGGCTAACGCCCGCGCCAATGGCGCCGGCGCCGATGTTCGCCCGGTCGTCGCGACCGGGCTCCGCCACGCGTCGCTGCAATGCCAATATGATCTGATCTTCGCCAATATCCTGGCGAAGCCTCTGCGATTGCTCGCGCCGGAGATCGCCCCCGCCGCGACGATTGACGCGGAGCTGGTGCTTTCGGGGCTGCTGGCGCGCGACGTGCGCGGCGTGCTCGACGCCTACCGCGCCCAGGGGTTTTTCCTCGCCGAACGGGGCGACATCGACGGCTGGGCGACTCTGGTTCTAAGACGCGGCGGAGCGTCCAGCGCCCCCTCCCTGTCCCTCCCCCGCTAAAGCGGGAGAGGGGACGCTAACGACGCAGGTTTTGCGGTTCTTCGCCGAAACCCGAACCGGACTCCCTCTCCCGCGAAGCGGGGGAGGGTTGGGGAGGGGGAAAGCGGATGCGCGAAGCATTGCCATGCGGGAAGCTCGCGACTAGCTTTGCTCCATGTTCGAAGCAAAATTCCAGACATTCGTCGACGACGCCTTACGCGGCGACAGCGCGGCGCGCCTCGAGGCGCTGCGCGCTGAGCTGAAACGGCAAGGACTCGACGGCTTTCTCGTTCCGCGCGCCGACGTCCATCAAAACGAATATGTGCCCAAATGCGCGGAGCGCCTCGCCTGGCTGACAGGCTTCACCGGATCGGCCGGCTTCGCCGTCGTGCTGGAGAAGGAGGCCGCGCTCTTCGTCGATGGCCGCTATGTCATTCAGGTGCGCGGCGAGATCGACGCGAAGCTCTTCAAGCCGCTCGACATCGCCGAAACGACGCCTGCCGCCTGGCTCAGCGAACATGCGCGCGAAGGCGCGCGCATCGGCTATGACCCCTGGGTGCACACCAGCCCGCAGATCGAACGCTTCGGGAAAATTCTCGCGGAAAAGAAGATCGAACTCGTTCCGCTCGACGCCAATCCGATCGATGCGCTTTGGATTGACCGGCCGGCCGAGCCGACAGGCGCGGTGGCGATTCATCCCGCGCTTTACGCGGGCGAGAGCGCGGGCGCGAAGATCAAGAAGCTGCGCGCGGCGCTGAAGGATGCGGACGCGGCGTTGATGTCCGATCCGCATGCGATCTGCTGGGCGTTCAACATTCGCGGCGCCGATGTCGCGCATACGCCGATCGCGCTGTGCTTCGCGCTGCTGCCGAAGGACGGCGCGCCTGCGCTCTATGTCGACGAGGCGAAGCTCGCGCCGAAGGTGCGCGCGGCGCTTGAAAAATTTCTGACGCTGAAGACGCCTGAAAGCCTCATCGAGGATCTCGTGCAGGCCGGCAAGCGCGGCGCGACCCTTCTCTTCGATTCGGCGACGGCGCCGGCGAAACTCGTCGAAACCTTGCGCGCGGCGGGCGGCAAGCCGCGTCTCGCCGACGATCCGGCGACGCTGCCGAAAGCGATCAAGAATGAAAGGGAGCTTGAAGGCGCACGCGCCGCGCATATTCGCGACGGCGCGGCGCTGACGCGATTCCTCGCCTGGTTCTCCGAAGCCGCGCCAAAAGGTGGGCTCACGGAAATTTCCGCGGCGGAAGCGCTCGAAACCTTCCGCCGCGAAAATGGCGACCTGCGCGACATCTCCTTTCCGACGATTTCGGCTTTCGGCGAACATGCGGCGATCCCGCATTATCGGGTGACGGAAACGAGCAATCTCAAGATCGGTCGCGGCGTCTATCTCGTCGATTCCGGCGCGCAATATCTCGACGGCACGACCGACGTAACGCGCACCGTCGTCGTCGGCCCGGCGTCGAAGCAATTGCGCGAACATTTCACGCGCGTGCTCAAAGGCCATATCGCCATCGCCCGCGCCGTCTTTCCCAAGGGCGTCTCGGGCGCGCAGTTGGACGCGTTCGCGCGCCGCGCGCTGTGGGAGGCGGGGCTCGACTTCGATCATGGAACGGGCCATGGCGTCGGCGCTTACCTCTCGGTGCATGAAGGGCCGCAGCGCATCTCGAAGCTCGGGACGACGCCCCTGCAGCCGGGCATGATCCTGTCGAACGAGCCCGGCTACTATCGCGCCGGCGAATATGGAATCAGGCTCGAAAATCTCGTCATCGTCGAGAAGCGCGAGATCAAAGGCGCGGAACGCGAGATGTATGGTTTCGAGACCATCACGCTTGCGCCTTTCGATTTGAATTGCGTCGAACCGAAATTGCTGTCGCCGGAAGAAATCATTTGGCTCAACGCCTATCACGCCCGGGTGCGCAAAATCCTATCGCCGCTTGTGGACGCGAAGACACGCAAATGGCTGCGAGAGGCGACGACGTCGATATGATGGATCTCAAAACGGATGACGTTGATCTGTTGATCCTCAGAACTCGGCTCGCTCGGAGGAAAATGTCATGAGCGCTGGCGCAGAATCGACTCGGAACGAACCCATCGCGGCATTGGCCGGCGAGGCCTTCGCCAAAGCCGTCACGACGCTGGCGCGCGGACGCATGTTGACGCCCTTCGGCGTGGCGCGGTCCGACGACGGCGTCGACCAGCCGCAACAATTCGTCGTCAGCGATGAAGGCAAGATTGATGTCGCCGAAAGCGTCGAGGCGGCGCTGCAATGGCTTGAAGACGAAGCGCCAAACGCCGACGTCTGCCTGATTATCCTCGACGGTTATTTCAGCAGTGAGGACGGCCGCATCGACGCGGTGGTCGGCCGCGCGCTGTCGCTGAAGCGACAGTTGATGGTCGAGATCGCGCTGCCTTACGAGAGCGCCGAAGACGAGGAAGGTCTCGAGTTCTCGGACCCGCAGTATCGCTTTTCCGGCGTCGCCGAAGACGGCGTGGAGATCGAAACGGTCGACGTCGACGCCGACGCTTTCGACGCGGTGTTTCGCAGCGCCTTCGCCAAACACGCGCCCGCCTAGAGCAGGTTCCGAAAACGTCGACAGACTTTTTCGGGAGAGAACCTGCTCGGACGTTTTGATTTTGAGCGATTCCTTATCGATCACATGATTCCATGTGATCGTGAAGCGCTCTAGCGGTTCATCAAAACATCACATAAGCGTCACGCAACCTCTATCCCAACGTCACCGAAACGCAGCGTCCGCGTCGCGAAACCGCAGCGTGCGTCGCGTAGCGTTGCGTCATGGCGTTCACATCGGACCAGCTGGCGAAGCTGACGCGAGACGCGTCAGCAAAGCCGCAAGCAGACATCGGCGTCGCCGCCACTTGGGGCCAACGTCTCCTCGACCTTGACCTCGCGGCGGTTCATCTTTTCTCACGAACGGCGCGCTCCGCGATCGGCAGATTCCTCGCCGTCGCGATCAGCAAGCTCGGCAATGGTTGGATCTATCTGATCCTCGCGCCCATCGTCCTCATCGGCCTCGGCTGGCAGGGGCTGCATGTCGCGGCGCTCGCGGGATTGAACGCCGCGCTGCTGCATATGCTCTATCCGATCATCAAGCGCCGCTTCGGTCGCAGGCGTCCGTTCCATGTCGACGCGCGGCTGCCGTCGCTGTTGAAGACGCTCGACGATCACTCCTTCCCCAGCGGCCACGCCATGACGCTCACCGGCGTGCTGGCGCCCATCGTCATCGCCTGGCCGGCGACGACGCTGTCGGCCGGCCTCCTTCTGCTGTCGATGGCCTGGTCGCGAATCGCGACGGCGCACCACTATCCGAGCGACGTCGCGGCCGGCGTGGCGCTTGGCGCCGGCCTCTCCTACCCGCTCGCGCGCGGCATTCTCGCCTATTGGTGAGCGTAGAGCAGGTTCCGAAAACGTTGACCGTGAAGCCGCTCTAAGCCGCCTGCGGCAAATCGAGCGCGGGGGTAGACGCGGGAATCACGCGCCCTTGCACGCTCAATAGCGCGCCGTCGACAAGCTCCAAGCCCAGAAAGCGCGCGCGCTCGACCGGTCCCGGCATCGTCAGCCGCTCGGTGAATCGCCGCTCGAAACCAAAGCGCGTATAATAAGGCGCATCGCCGACGAGCAGCACGGCGCGGTGGCCAAAGTCGGCGGCGCGCGCGAGCGACTCGCGAATCAGCGCGCCGCCGACGCCGAGCGAACGCGCTTGCGCCGCGACGGCGAGCGGACCCAGCAGCAGCGCCGCACGCCCGCCGGCGAGAACCGGCCAAAGCCGCAGCGTGCCGATGAGCCCGCCGACGCTGTCGGTCGCGACAAGGGCGAGGCCCGGCGCCGGCGCCGATCCGTCGCGCAGCCGCTGGCAGGTCTTCAAGAACCGCGCGGGACCGAAGGCGTCATCGAGCAAAGCTTCGCGCGCGGCGACATCGGCGAGCGTTTCTTCGGCGAGCGTAAATGGACCGCGCGCCTCCAGGCGCGCATGGGACATGGCGGAGCAGGCGCGCGGTCCAGCGTCAAAGTCGTGGTGAGCAAGAAAGGCCATCTTTTCCTCCCTTAAGAAGGACAAGCGACCCTCGCGCCTGGCGCATGACGCGCCCGCCGAACGGGACTGGGTTATTGGGAAGCGCTTATCGGTTCGTCATGCCCGCGCTTGTCGCGGGCATCCACGCGGCGCCGCTGTGCGAGTCTTTCAGCGTTCGCGTAACCTCTCGGCGTGGATGGCCGGGACAAGCCCGGCCATGACGCCGCAGTTGCGCCGCGCGCAGACCGACTCAGATCACATGCGTCTCGAGCGGCGGGAAACCGTTGAAGCCCACGGCCGAATAGGTCGTCGTATAGGCCCCGGTTCCTTCGATCAGCACTTTCGCGCCGATCTCGAGCGAGATCGGCAGCTGATAGGGCTGCTTCTCGTAGAGCACGTCGACGCTGTCGCAGCTCGGACCCGCGACGACGCAGGGACTCGTCGGCGCGCCGTCCGCCGGCGTGCGGATCGGATAGCGGATCATCTCGTCGGTCGTCTCGGCGAGGCCGTTGAACTTGCCGATGTCGAGATAGACCCAGCGAATCTCGCTGTCCTCCTCCGACTTCTTCGAGATCAGCACGACTTCCGCTTCGATCAGCCCGGCGTTGCCGACCATGCCGCGGCCCGGCTCGATGATCGTCTCCGGAATGCGGTTGCCGAAATGCTTCGACAGCGCGCGGAAGATCGCGGCGCCATATTGCTTCACCGCCGGCACGTTCTTGAGATATTTCGTCGGGAAGCCGCCGCCGAGATTGACCATCTGCAGATTGATTCCGCGCTCCGCGAGTTCGCGGAAGATCGCCGATGCCGACTTCAGCGCCGCGTCCCACATGCGCGGATTGGTCTGCTGCGAACCGACATGGAACGAAACGCCATAGGCGTTGAGACCGAGGCGATGCGCATGTTCGAGCACGCCCGTCGCCATCTCGGGGACGCAGCCGAATTTGCGCGACAAGGGCCATTCGGCGCCCGAGCCGTCGCAAAGAATGCGGCAGAACACCTTGGAGCCGGGCGCGACGCGCGCGATCTTCTCGACTTCCGCCTCGCAGTCGACCGCAAAGAGCCGCACGCCGAGGGCATAGGCGCGCGCGACGTCACGCTCCTTCTTGATCGTATTGCCGAAGCTGATGCGATCGGGCGTCGCGCCGGCGGCGAGGACCTGCTCGATCTCGACGACGGACGCCGTGTCGAAGCACGAGCCGAGCGAGGCGAGGAGCGAGAGCACTTCTGGCGCCGGATTGGCTTTCACGGCATAGAAGACGCGCGTATCCGGCAACGCCTTGGCGAAGCCGACATAGTTTTCGCGCACGACGTCGAGATCGACGACGAGGCAAGGTCCGTTGTCGCGCCCATTGCGTCGGCGCTCGGCGAGGAAATCGAGAATACGGTCAGTCATTGTGGCCCCCTTGCGCGGCGAACCGCGCCCAGATCGTTGAGCGTCAACGGACAAGCCGCTCCGTTCGCCCGCGCGCGATGGAGACGCGACGAACGTTGGGTTTAGCTGTCCAAGGCCACGCGAGCGCAAGCGCTCACACGGCTGGTTGATGCGCCGTTGACTGGACCGATGCGAAATGATGCACGCCTGAGCGCGCACGCTTCCGCGGGTACAGCCATCGATTGGAAGGGGAGAATCCCGATCCGCACGCCCGGCAAGAAAGACAAGCCTCTTCGGTACGCCGACCTTTGGAGGGTCGACAGAGACGAAAAAGCCCGGTCCGTCGTTGCTTTAAGTCGCGATCCTCCGCAGAGACGGAGTTCGCCGGTTCGCCTCCGGCTGCCGGTTTTACGCTGGCGGTTGACCGGCCTCTTGTCCGGATCCCCGCCTACCGACACACGACCACAGGCACGTGCGATTTGGGCAAGGACTTAGATACGCGCTTTTGCCGCTGTGACAAGCGGTTTTTGCCCCATGCGATTATTTTTTCAGCGGGTGATGCATCTTGGTCGCGCGAGCCCGCGTTGAGCCGCCGGCTTCTTGCGCAAGCGAGACGATGGGGCTAGAGCAGCAGTCAAATAGTGAAGGCAAGACCTTGGTTCGGACGCGGGAATGACGCGAATAACGCGGCGCCAATTCGCCGGGACGCTCTGTGCAATAGGCGCGCAATTTGCGCTCAAAGTCCCCGCGCTGGCGGCCTCAGACGCTCCCAAGCCGCGGTTCGGCTTTGAGAACGTCGTGCAGCGGGCGCACGACCTGGCGCTGGCGCCCTTCGACGCTGCGGTTCCGCCGCGTCTGCCGGATCCCTTCGACGCTTTGGACTTCGACACATGGCGAGGGATTCGCTTCAAGCGCGAGCATGATATTTTTGCGGGCGCGGACGGCGGCTTCCGGCTAGAGACGTTCCATCTCGGCTTTCTCTATCGTCGCCCGATGACGGTGAATATGATCCGCGATGGCATCGCGACGCCGATTCCCTATTCGCCGGCGCTCTTCGACTATGGCCGCCTCAAGGTCGAAAAGGCTCCCCCGGTCAACACCGGCTTCGCCGGCTTTCGCCTGCATTTCCCGGTCAACGAGCCTCATGTTCACGATGAGGTTATCTCCTTCCTCGGCGCGAGCTATTTCCGCTTTCTCGGCCGCGATCAGAAATATGGGCTTTCCGCGCGAGCGCTTTGCGTCGAGACCGGCTCCGAGCACGAGAGCTTTCCCTTCTTCCGCGAATTCTGGATCGAAACGCCGGAGAAGGGCAGCAATCACGCGACGCTCTATGCGCTGCTCGACGGCGAGGCTGCGACAGGAGCCTTCAGATTCGATCTCTTCGCTGGACAGGAGAGCGCGCTCGAAATCCAGGCGACGCTTTTCCCGCGGCGCGCGGGGATGAAGCTCGGCCTCGCGCCGCTCACGTCGATGTATCTGACCGGCGAAAACGACCGGGATGTGCGCGACGGCTTTCGCACGGAATTGCACGATTCCGACGGGCTCTTGATCCGCACCGGCGCCGGCGAATGGCTGTGGCGTCCGCTCACCAATCCTCCGCGGACGCGAATCTCGTCCTTTCTCGACAACAACAATCGCGGCTTTGGGCTGCTGCAGCGCGACAGAACGTTCGAATCCTATCAGGATCTTGATCTCGCCTATGAAAACCGCCCGAGCTATTTCGTCGAACCTATCGGCGACTGGGGCGAAGGCCGCGTCGAACTGCTCGAACTGCCGACGCGTGACGAAACCAACGACAATATCGTCGCGAGCTGGACGCCGGCGAAGGCTCCAGAGCCCGGCGCGCCCTTCGTTTACGCCTATCGCATCACCGCCGGTCTCGACATGCCGCAGCTCGCGCCCAATGGCATGGTCGTCAACACCTTCGAGGCGCCGGCGCGGGCGCTTGGCTCGGCCGAGCCCCTTGATCCCGCCGCACATCGTTTCATCGTTGATTTCGCCGGCGGCGATCTCGCCTATTACGTGGCCGATCCGGGTCAGGTCGAAGCGGTGGCGACAACGAACGCCGGGCGCGTGTTGCGCGCCAGCGTCGCCGCCAACGTGCATATCGGCGGACTGCGGGCGCTCTTCGACGTTTCGGTGCAGCCGGGCCAGACCGCCGATCTTCGGCTGTTTTTACGCGCGCACGGGCGGACGCTCACTGAGACCTGGACCTATCCGTGGACAGCGCCGGCGGCGTGACGCTCAGTCGTCCATGCTCTTGAGCCGCGTCAGGTCGAACGCCTCGACGTCGCGCAACAATTCGACGAAAGCCGTCGCCCAATAATCCGCCACCGCTTCGCCTTTCTCGGCGCTGGCTTTCGACGCGTCGCCCATGGCGCCGGCAGGCGAGAGATCCTGCGCCATCCAGCCGAACCCCGCGGGGCGGTCGGCGCGCAGCCAGGCGAAATCGCGCTCGAAGTCGAGCGTCGCCGGCGGGAAGTTTTTGGCGCGCGCCATGTCGACCAGCTCCGGCCGGAAGGCGAGCATGAGCGACGTTTCGATTTCGCCGCCATGAATCCCGTGGCGCAGTTCCGCCGCAGAGAACAGTCCGTCCGGATAGCCGAAACGCGCCCAGGAGACGATGACCGCCAGCGCGCCGAAACGGGCGCGCAGATCAAGCGCCGCCTGCGAAATGAGCGCGGAATTGCCGCCATGCGAATTGAGAATCACCAGCTTTCTCACGCCGGTGCGCAGGACGCCCTCAGCGATCTCGGCGAGGACGCGCGACGCAGTCTCATTCGTCAGCGTCAGCGTGCCCGGAAAGTCGCGATGCTCGGGCGAAACGCCGACGCTCTGGATCGGCAGAAAGGCCGCTTCGAGATCTTCGGGCAGGCGCGCCGCGACTAGATCGACGCATCCTTCCATGATCATGGCGTCGACGCCGAGCGGCAGATGCGGCCCGTGCTGCTCCACCGCCGCGATCGGCAGAACGGCGATAACGCGCGACATGTCATGCGCGCGCATGTCGCGCATCGAGAGCTCGGACCAGAAGGGCGACGGCAGCATGGCGCGCAGCATAAGCGTCTTGCCTCCCGAGGGGAATGCGGCGCGCCCAACGGAACGGCTTTATGTTCGTCAGAGTCCCGTCAGCTTCATGAAGAGCTTTTGAGCCATCTCGGCGACAGGATATTTAAACAAGAAGAGTGGCGGCATCGGCAGCAGCGCCGCGGCGAGAATGATCGCCAGCAGGCGAATGCTGACAGGCGCCAAACGCATATTGCGCACAACGCCGACGCTATTGCCGAGATCGGCAAGCGATTGCAGGTCGGGCGTCCCCAGCAAAGGCTCTCGGTCAGGAGACGCTTCGCCAAACCATTTGCGCTCGAAATCCTCGACGTATCGCGCCGCAAGCACCGTGTAGTCACGCAGTCCCCGTTCTCTGCATTCCATTAGCTTGAAGGCGAAGAAGCAGGGCGGACCGAGAAACAGCACGATGTCGAGGATCACAATGATGGCCGTCGCCAGATAGATTGGGTCAAAAGACGCGCCTTCCGACATTTCCTCGGCGAAACCGGCGGCGACAAGCAGAGAGATGGCGAACGCCAGTGGCGCCAGATGGTTTTGGACGACTTCGAGATATCCGAGACCCCCAACACCGTCGGGATGCGTCGGCGTCAAGTGAAGCTCCATTCGGGCCAAGCGCCACAGGAATCGCCACCAGAACGCGAGCCGCCAAACCCAACGAAACGCCAGAAAGCGAAAGAGCGGTAGACAGACCATCCAGTACCACAAGCCCGCAAGCGGCATGAGGGCCAAGGCTCGGCCCGATTCGGGCGACGCGGTCTTTCCGGACAGATGAAGTTGCGCCGCGAAAAGAAACATCAGCACTGTCGCCGCAAGCGAGGTCGCATCCGGAATCCAGGAATTGCTCCAGCGGGCGAGGCTGCGAACTTCAGCCTGCAGGGCCGGTAGAGTAGTTCTCGACGCCACGCCGGAACGCAGAAGAGTCGAGAGAAACTCCCTCGCTTGCCGATCAAACGTGGTTTCGCAAAAGAACAGCAGAGGAATGACCGCCAGCAACCGAATGTGCCCGCCGATGACCGAGAGCGTAAAGAACTTTCCGCGATCGCCTTCAAGCGCCGCCAAGGCGACGAGGACGATCCAGGGGACCAGCCCGAGGGCGATCCCCAGGGGTAGCGTATTCGGCCCCGGACGGACGAGGCCGAGCCGCCTTCCCAGCCTCTGAAGGGGGCCGCCAAGAAGCGAGAATTCGCTGAGCAGGTCGTCGGCGTTTTGCGGGCTGGCGGCGGATTGGCTCATGCACCCCTTCCGATGGTAAGCGCTGGGTTCGTTCGGGCGACGTCTTGCCGCTTTTGCCGGCGACACCGACATACTACCGCAAGCGACTTCGCGCGAATGCCGCTCCGACGATGCGCCCGCCTTCCGAACGGGCGCGCATAGAGCGCGCGAGACAAGGATCGACGCCGATGGCGAATAACCTCTTTACTCGACGCGAGACCCTGCGGCTCGCCGCCATCGCGGCGCTTATCCCCGGATGGGCGCGCGCCGAAGGCGCGACGAAGGTCGTAATGCATAAAAGCCCGACATGCGGGTGTTGCGGCGCGTGGAGCGCGCGCATGCGCGAGGCCGGCTTCATCGTAGAGGAGGTCGTCGAAGCCGATATGCCATCGGTGAAGAAGCGCCTCGGCGTGCCTGAGCCGCTGTCCTCCTGCCACACGGCCGAGATCGATGGCTACATCGTCGAGGGCCATGTTCCCCCGCAGGCGGTCGCGCGGCTCTTGAAGGAGCGGCCGAAAGCCATCGGCCTCGCCGCGCCCGGCATGCCGGCGGGATCGCCGGGCATGGAGGGCGGAGCGGCGGAAGTCTACAGGCTGTATTTGTTCGACGCTTCCGGATCGCGTCCGTTCGGCGACTGGCGGGGCGACAAGCCCGTCTGATCGGGCTCGAACGGCGCGACGGGTTTGTCGGGCGAAAGGCCGAGATAGCGGGCGGCGCCGCGACCCGCGGCCAGTCCGGTGGCGAAGGCCGCCTGCAGCAGATAGCCGCCGGTCGGCGCGTCATAGTCGAGCATCTCGCCGGCGACGAAAACGCCCGGCAGCTTCTTGAGCATTAGATTGTCGTCGAGTTCGTCGAAGGAGACGCCGCCGGCGGTCGATATAGCGCGCTCAAGACCGCCGACGCCCGTGACGGTGAGCGGCGCATTCTTGATGAGAGCGGCGAGCGTTTCCGCGTCGCGCGGCAGGCCCTCCCCGCGCCCCTCGCGCAGGAGCCCGATCTCGACTTTCGAAAACCCGGCCTTGCGCAGGAAATTTGCATGCGACTGTTTCTGCGGACGCCGCGACAGCTTGCGCGTCAGGCATTCGAGACTGGTGTCTGGCCGCAGATCGATCGACAGCGTCGTCGGGCCGTGTTTTTGCGTGACGTCGCGCAGCTGCGAGGAGAGCGCGTAAACCGGCCCGCCTTCGAGTCCGGCGCGCGTGACGACGACATCGCCGCGCGCCGTAGACGCGCCATGGCGCAGCAACGCCGTCTTGATCGGCTGGCCTTCGAAATCGTCGCGAAAGATCGCGCTCCACTCGATCAGCGCGCCGCTGTTGGCGGCGGCGAGCGGCGTAACGCGCACGCCCTGCGCGCCAAGCCGCGCCGCCCAGGCGCCGTCGGAGCCGAGCCGCGGCCAGGAGGCGCCGCCGAGCGCCAGCACCAGGGCGTCGACCTTGCGGGTGAATTCGCCGTCCGGGCCGATGAGGCGCAGCGCCCCCGATTCGGCGAAGCCCGCGAAGTCGTGGCGGGTCACGATCGTGACGCCAAGCCGCGTCAGCCGCCGCAGCCAGGCGCGCAGCAGCGGCGAGGCCTTGAAGCTTGCCGGAAAAACTCGGCCGCTGGAGCCGACGAAGGTCGTCTCGCCAAGCTCGGCGCAAAAATCGCGCAGCGCCTGCGGCGTCCAGGCGCGGATGAACGGCGCGATTCTCGCGGCCGCTGCGCCATAGCGGGAGATGAAGCGCTCCAGGCCTTCGCTATGGGTGATGTTGAGCCCGCCCCGCCCCGCCATCAGGAATTTGCGCGCGGGGCTCGCTTTGTGCTCATAGATAACGACGCGCGCGCCGGCGCGCGCGAGCGCATCGGCGGCGAAAAGGCCGGCGGGGCCTGCGCCGATGACGGCGCAGAACGGAGCCTCGGCGTCGCTAATGGAAGAGCCTCCCTTGGGCGGCGTTTTTCGATGCGCATAATGGCGAAGGTTCACGCCTCCGCTCGCGCCACGCCCGCGTTTCGGTGGCTCTCATATCATGTGCGCGTCGGCGCGCGGAAAAAAAGCTGAAATGACAGTCAAGGCTCTGCCTCAAATTGACGCATCCGCCGAGCGCTTCGAATTTCTAGTTGCGCCGCAGCATGCCGGCGCCCGGCTCGACCGCTTTCTCGCCGAACAGCCGGAGATCGTCGCCGCGCATCTGTCGCGCAGCCGCATCAAGGGGCTGATCGAGGACAACCGCGCGACCCTTGCCGGCGAGACGGCGCGCGATCCGGCCAAGAAGCTCGGCGCCGGGGATCACGTCACGCTCGACGTGCCGCCGGCGACTCCGGCGGAGCCGCAGGGCGAAGATATCGCGCTCACCATTGTCTATGAGGACGAACATCTCCTCGTCATCGACAAGCCGGCCGGCCTCGTCGTGCATCCGGCGAGCGCGCATGAGAGCGGCACGCTGGTCAATGCGCTGATCGCGCATTGCGGCGACAGCCTTTCCGGCGTCGGCGGGGTGAAGAAGCCCGGCATCGTGCATCGCATCGACAAGAATACGAGCGGCCTCTTGGTCGTCGCCAAGACCGACGCGGCGCATCATGGCCTCTCGCGCCTCTTCGCCGATCACGGCCGCAAACTGTCGCTGACGCGCGAATATTTCGCCTTCGTCTGGGGCGTTCCCGACCGCGCGCATGGAACGGTCGACGCGCCGCTCGGCCGCCATTCGACGCAGCGCGAGAAAATGGCGGTGGTGCCGGAAGCGCGCGGCCGCGAAGCGATCACGCATTGGGAAAAGGTCGAGGATTACGGCGTCGCCGCGCTCATGCGCTGCCAGCTGGAGACCGGCCGCACGCATCAGATCCGCGTGCATATGGCTCATATCGGCCATCCGCTGATCGGCGATCAAACCTATGGCGCGGGATTTAAAACCAAGGTCGCGAAACTGACGCCCGCCGCGCGCGAGATCGTCGAGCGGTTGGACCGCCAGGCGCTGCACGCCGCAACGCTGGGGTTCGAGCATCCGGTGACGAAAGAGGAGATGATGTTTGAAAGCGAATTGCCGGAGGATTTGGCGCAGCTGAGAGCGGCGCTCGCGGGCGTTTGAAAGCCGGCGCCAAAAACCTGGCGCTGCTACTTGGCGAACTTACCGGCGCAATAAGCGACGCGCATCCTGTGCACGTCATGCCCGGCCTTGTGCCGGGCATCCACGCGGCGCCGCTCCGCATATTTTGCAGCGCCGCGCCGCCTCTCGACGTGGATGGCCGGGACAAGCCCGGCCATGACGGGCTGAGTTCCCAAACGACGCGTTCACCGAAATCGAAGCGGGCCGATGCTTGCTCGCTTTCCCCGCCCGGATTACCCTTCCGCGCGTTGCTGATGTTTTTTGGAGTTGGCGTCATGCGCGCACGCGCTGTTCGAATGCTGTTTTGCTCGTGCTTATCGCTCGTCGCCTCAGGCGCGACGGCGGATACGCCTGCATCGGGAACTTTTCTAGCCCGTCAGTCCTGTCCCGCGCTTCAATCGATCAGAACCGGCGCCAATCCAGGCAACATCAGCGTCGAGCCGAATGGGCATTATTCCATTTTCGCCAAGAACAAGCCGAACGCGACGCATTATCTCATCGATGTCCCCGACGCTCAGCCGGGGCGCCGGTGGGTCGCGGTCGGATGCGGCGAGGCGACGCTCGCTGAGGGCGGCGGCCAGCCGGGGAGCGGCGGCGAACAAGCCTCCGGCGGGCAAGAGCCTGACGGCGGCTCCGCGGCGCAAAAGCCGGATTACATCCTTGCCGTGAGCTGGCAGCCGGCCTTTTGCGAAGGCAAGCCCGACAAGACGGAATGCGAAACGCAAAGACCCGACCGGTTCGACGCGACGCATTTCACGCTGCATGGGCTCTGGCCCAAAAAACAATATTGCAACGTCGATCGCCACATCGTCGCCGCCGATAAGGACAATAGATGGAACGGCCTGCCCGAGCCCGAACTCTCCGACGCGACAAGGCATGCGCTATCGGAAGTCATGCCGGGAACGATGTCGCTGCTCGAACGGCACGAGTGGATCAAACATGGCACGTGCTTTCCGGGAAGCGCGGCGGAAGCCTATTTTTCAAGGACGCTCGCGCTGGTGTCGCAGCTGAATAGCTCCAAGGTTCAGGGGCTTTTCGCGGCGCATATCGGCGAGGAAATCACGCGCGACCAACTCAAGGCGGCGTTCAATGAGACCTTTGGCGACGGCGCCGCCGATCGCGTGCGCGTCGCCTGCAAGAGAGACGGCGGCCGCAATCTCATTGTCGAGATGACCATCGGATTGGTGGGCGACGTCAAACCCGACAGCAAACTCGCCGATCTCATCGCCGCCGCGCCGGCGACGGACCCCGGCTGCCCAAGCGGCGTCGTCGATGCAGTGGGGTTGCAGTAGGCGGAGCGCCAATCCCCTCGCCCCTCATCGCTCTTCTCCCCGCAAGCGGGGAGAAGAGGCGTCAGGCGATTCGCGAAAAAATCATGCGCGCGCGACGTGCAGAAGGCGCTGCGCCGCTATCCCCTCTCCCCGCTTGCGGGGAGAGGTAAGGTGAGGGGCTTGGGCGATTGGCGAGCGCGCCCTCACTCCACCAGCGCGGCCTTGCCCTTCGCCTTCTTGCGGTCGTTGGGGTCGAGAAACACTTTGCGCAGGCGGATCGATTTCGGCGTCACTTCCACGCGCTCGTCGTCCTCGATATAGGCCAGCGCCTTTTCCAGCGTCATCTGAATCGGCGGCGTCAGGCGCACCGCCTCGTCCTTCGACTGCGTGCGGATGTTGGTGAGCTGCTTGCCCTTTAGGACATTGATCTCGAGATCATTGTCGCGCGTGTGCTCGCCGACGATCATCCCCTTATAGACCTTCCAGCCGGGCTCGATCATCATCGGGCCGCGATCTTCGAGCTTCCACATCGCGTAGGCGACGGCTTCGCCGGAATCATTGCTGATCAGCACGCCGTTGCGGCGGCCCTGAATCTCGCCCTTATAGGGCGCATATTCATGGAACAGCCGGTTCATGATCGCCGTGCCGCGCGTGTCGGTGAGAAGTTCGCCCTGATAGCCGATGAGGCCGCGCGTCGGCGCATGGAAGACGAGACGCAGGCGATTGCCGCCCGACGGGCGCATCTCGATCATCTCGGCCTTGCGCTCGTTCATCTTCTGCACGACGACGCCGCTATGCTCCTCGTCGACGTCGATGACGACCTCTTCGATCGGCTCAAGGATCTCGCCGTTCTCGTCCTTCTTGAAGACGACCTTGGGGCGCGAGACGCCAAGCTCGAAGCCCTCGCGGCGCATCGTCTCGATCAGAATGCCGAGCTGCAATTCGCCGCGGCCCGAGACGATATAGGCGTCGCCCGCCGGCGCGTCCTCGACGCGCAGCGCGACATTGCCTTCGGCCTCCTTGAAGAGACGCGCGCGGATCATGCGGCTCGTCACCTTGTCGCCTTCCGTGCCGGCGAGCGGGCTGTCATTGACGAGGAAGGTCATGGAGAGCGTCGGCGGATCGATCGGCTGCGCCTGCAGCGGCTCGTTGACTTCCAGCGCGCAGAGCGTGTCGGCGACGTTGAATTTTTCGAGGCCGGCGATGGCGACGATGTCGCCGGCTTCCGCCTCCTCGATCGGCTGGCGCTCAATGCCGCGGAAGGCGAGAATTTTCGACACGCGGCCCTGCTCGACGATCTTGCCGGTGCGGTCGAGCACCTTCACCGCCTGATTGGGCTTCACGCTGCCGGCGAAGACGCGACCGGTGATGATGCGGCCGAGATAGGGGTTCGCTTCAAGCAGCGTGCCGAGCATGCGGAAGCCGCCGTCCTCGACGGTGGGCGCCGGCACATGCTTGACGACGAGATCGAAGAGCGGCGCCATGCCGTCCTGCGGGCCGGTCGGCTCCTCGGCCATCCAGCCCTGCTTGGCGGAGCCGTAGATGATCGGGAAGTCGAGCTGCTCGTCGGTAGCGTCGAGCGCGGCGAAGAGATCGAAGACTTCGTTGACGACTTCCGACACGCGGGCGTCGGGCTTGTCGACCTTGTTGACGCAGACGATCGGCTTCAAGCCGATCTTGAGCGCCTTGCCGACGACGAATTTCGTCTGCGGCATCGGGCCTTCGGCGGCGTCGACGAGCACGATGGCGCCATCGACCATCGACAGGATTCGCTCCACCTCGCCGCCGAAATCGGCGTGGCCGGGCGTGTCGACGATGTTGATGCGCACATCCTTCCAGGTGATGGACGTGGCCTTGGCCATGATGGTGATGCCGCGCTCTTTTTCGAGATCGTTCGAATCCATCACGCGTTCGGCGACGCGCTGGTTTTCGCGAAAGGCGCCCGACTGCTGGAGCAGGCGGTCGACGAGCGTGGTCTTGCCATGGTCGACGTGGGCGATGATGGCGATGTTGCGCAGCTGCATGTTCAAAGGCCGGCCAGGTAAAACAGCCGCCTCTGCGGCCACCCGAGAGCGGCCGGGAACTGGAGACGCTGGCTGTTGTTGCGATGCAGCGTCTCATACCTCAAGGCGGGGGAATTTGGAAGCGGAGCCGGCCTGGGCGGTCCCGCCCAGGGCCAGACCCTGCCCGAACCGCGGGCTACCGCGCCGGGCACTGCTCCCGGCAGCGCCGCCAGGCGGGGATGCATTGCGACCCCAGGCCGCCATCGGCGAGACAGGAGTCGCGCTCGGCGTTGCATTCCCGCAGGCACTGCTCCCGCGGCGTCGGCTCCGGCGGCGGGGGCGGCGGAGGCCGTGGCGCGGTGAAGGTGGTGAGATCTCCGAGCTCCTGCTCGATCATGCTCATCGGGCTGAAGACAAAGGAGCTGCCGTCGTCTGGCCCTCCCCACAAAATGCCGTGCAGGCTCGCCTGGCTGCCGGTCGGCAGGATGGAGAAGACGGGGGAGCCGCTGTCGCCATTGTCCGTCAGCTTGTTCGTCCCGCTCACCCGCCCGACGCGGCTCTGGCACAGCAGCCTGACGTCGGTGTCCGCGACATTGACGTCGATGCAGGTCGCGCGCACGTCGCCGAAGGCCCAGCCCGTCGTGCGGCCGACCTTGTTGAGCCTCATGCCCACCACGGAGTCCGGCGTCTCGCTGACGATCAGAAATGTGCTCGGAGAGCCGTTGATCGTCAGCGAGCCGGTATTGTTCGTCGTTCGCGCGATTTCGAAACGCCCGCGGTCGATGCGATAATCGGCGTAGGCGCTGTCGCTGAAGCGGCATTTCTTGCCCGATGGGCACACGCCGCCGGTGAAGTATGGCGGGTCTCTGTCCTCGTCGCCGATCTTATTGCCGGAAAGCAGCGGATCATTCGGCTGATGGAAATCGTCGTCGTTGCTGACGCCGCGATTCTTGGTGCAGTGAGAATTGGTGATAAAGCCGTCGCGGCCGTTGCGAACGACATTGAATCCGAGCGTGCAGAGCTTGAAGGCGAAAACCCCAGTGTCGATTTCGATCTGAACGCCGGCGGGCACCGGCCGACGTTTATCGCGCAACGAGGCGTGAAAACGGATCGGCTGCGTTTCTTCGATGATCAGCGCTTCGAACGGAACGCCGAGCGATTTCGCCAGAGCTTCGAATCTTTGTCGCGACGGATCGCCGACGACGCCGATCGTCACGCGATTGCGACGTTCGTCGAGATCGACGAAGACGATCTCCTGGCCGTCGAGCGCCGGGCTGAAGCTTTTCTTCCATTTGGCGAGTTCGACGACGTCATAGTCGCCTTTGATGATGTTCGGTTCTTGAGCGCGGCCTTTGGCGGCGGCGTTTTGCGTCAGGAACTCCGCGCCGAGCACGCTGGCGATGGCCGACGTGACCTGCGACCGCGCGGCTTTCATCGCATCCGCACTGCGTAGTTCGGGGGCGTTTTTCATATAGACCTGCAGCGCGCCCTTCTCGTCGAAATACATCCCGCCGAAGCCAGGCGCCTGCTCGCCAATTTTCACGAGCTTGTCGTCGAAGGTGGAGACGGGCGTGGCCGGCGCTGCGGGCGCGTCGCTCTGCTGCGCCATGGCGGCTGTCGCGATCGTCATGGCGATCGCCACAACAGATTTCAGCAATAATTTAAGGCCCATCGCGCCCTCCATGAAATCATGCGCGGCGCGCGAGCGCGTATCGCTCGCGTTCGCCGCCAAATGGCGCCAAATATGGACGTCATTGCCAGCGTAGGACGTACCGGCCGGCATCGCGTCGTTTATTTGAATGAACTAGAGCGCCGTGCCGCGCTCGGCCACTGGCGTCCACAGCACCTGCTCGATGCGCGCCGCTCCCGTCGCCAGCATCACGAGCCGGTCGAAGCCGAGCGCGACGCCGCAAGCCGGCGGCATCTCGGCCAGAGCGGCGAGAAATTCCTCGTCGATCGGATAGGTCTCGCCGTAGATGCGGCGCTTCTCCAGCATCTGCGCCTCGAAGCGCTGGCGCTGCTCCGCCGCGTCGGTCAGTTCGGCGAAGCCATTGGCGAGCTCGACGCCGCAGACATAGAGTTCGAAGCGATCGGCGAAGCGCGGATCATCGGCGTTGGCGCGGGCGAGCGCGGCCTCGCTCACCGGATAATCCGTCAGGATCGTCGGCCGCTCGCGACCCAGCATAGGCTCGATCTTTTCCGACATGATCTTGCTGAACAGATCCGACCAGCCGTCGTCTTCGACGACCCTGATGCCGTCGCGGGCGGCGGCGCGCGCCAGCCCGTCGCGGTCATCGAGCAGCGACGCCAGATCGATGCTGGCGTGGGTCGCAAAGGCCTCGCAGACGCTGATGATCTGCGGTTCCTCGAAGGGATCGCAAACGCTGCCCATCCAGGCGAAATCCGTCGCGCCCGCCGCCCGCGCCGCGCTCGCCAGCAGTCCGGCGCAATCCTCCATCAGCCGCAGCGTCGGCGCCTCCGCGCGGTACCACTCCAGCATGGTGAATTCCGGATGGTGCAGGGCGGAGCGCTCGCGATTGCGGAAGACGCGCGCAAGGGTGAAAATCCGCTCCTCGCCCGCCGCGAGCAGTTTCTTGCAGGAAAACTCCGGCGAGGTATGGAGATAGAGCCGGCTCCGCTCTCCGGCCGAGCCGATCAGCTCCGTCGCGAAGGCCGAAAGATGCGTTTCATTGCCGCCTGATAGCTGAAGCGCCGCCGTTTCGACCTCGGCGAAGCCTTCCGCGGCGAAGAAGCGTCGGGTGGCGGCGGCGATCGCCGCCCTGCCCTTGAGAAAGGGCTTGCGGTCGGCATAAACATCCCGAGCCCACCAAGGCGACGCGCGCGTCATAAGGTCTCCCGCGAGGCGGGGCCCGGATTGCCGGCGCGCCCGAAATATGGTCTGACCGCCGTTCATAAACCAGGCCGGCAATAAGGGATACGGACGTGAAAGTCATCGCCAGTTCGATTCGCAAAGGCAATATCATCGAGAGAGATGACGGGCAGCTTTACGTCGTCCTGACCGCCGAAAGTTTTTTCCCCGGCAAGGGCACGCCGACGACGCAGATCGACATGCGCCGACTCTCGGACGGCGTCAAAACTTCGGACCGCTACAAGACGACCGAACAGGTCGAGCGCGCCTTCGTCGAGGATCAGGATTTCAGCTATCTCTACAATGACGGCGACGGCTATCACTTCATGAATCAGGCGAGCTATGAGCAGATCATCGTGCCCACCGATGTGATCGGCGATCAGGCGCAGTGGCTGCAGGAGGGCATGGTCTGCATTCTGTCGATGTTCAACGGCGTGGCCGTTGGCATTCAGTTGCCGCCGCGCGTGACGCTGGAGATCATCGAGACAGAGCCGGCGATGAAGGGCCAGACCGCGTCCTCGTCCTATAAGCCGGCGAAGCTCGCCAATGGCGCGCGCGTCATGGTCCCGCCGCATATTCAGCCGGGCACGCGCGTCGTGATCCAGACCGAGGACGGCGCTTATGTCGAGCGCGCCAAGGATTGAGGGGCGATAACCCTCTCCCGCTTGCGGGAGAGGGTGGTCGCCGGAGGCGACCGGGTGAGGGCCCTCATCCGTCGTCACTTCGTGACGACACCTTCTCCCGCCAGCGGGAGAAGGAGAAACGCCCCCTACCCCAGAAATTCGCGCAGCTGCTTTTCCACGCCGGCTTTATCCTTCAGCTCGCATTCCCAGACCGTGAGCGCGCGCCAGCCCAGCGCCGCGAGCTTTTCGCGGTGTGCGGCATCGCGCGCGATATTTTTCGCGATTTTCGCGCGCCAGTAATCGGCGTTGGCCTTAGGGCTGCGCGCGCCGCGCGGGCAATCATGCCCGTGCCAGAAGCAGCCATGGACGAAGATCGCGCGCTTGCGGCCGATGTAGGCGATGTCCGGAGTGCCGGGAACGTCCTTGCGATGCAGCCGATAGAACGGCGCGAAACGCCTCAACATCGTCCGCACGGCGATTTCGGGAGCGGTGTCGCGCCCCTTCACCGCCCGCATGATGGCGGAGCGCTGTTCGCGCGTTTCTTTGACGGTCACGCGCAATGCCCCCTCCCCAGCCCTCCCCCGCGGCGCTTCGCTTGCGGGAGAGGGGGCCTCCCTCTCCCGCGCAGCGGGGGAGGGTTAGGGCTCAAGCCGCCTCCTGTACGGCGCATGTATTCAGCAACGGCCCTAGCAGGCTCGCCGCGAGATGGCGCACGACCGGAACGACAACGCCATCACCTGTCAGATGATAGGCGTCGCTATAGGTCGCGGGGAGCAAATAATCTTCCGGCAGTCCCATCAGCCGCGCGGTTTCGCGCGCCGACATCAGCCGCGAACGCACCTTGCCCTTATTGACCACCAGCACATATTGCCGGCTCGAGCCGCCGGCCGGCGTGCGCAGACAACCGGCGATCTCGTCAAAGCGCGCCTCGGCGCGCTGGATTTTTTCGCCCGAGTGATAGCGCGTGCGACGATAAAGCGTGCCCACCATCTTGCGCCCGGCGCGCTTCACATCGGCGATCTTTGCGAGATTAACGTCGCTCATCATGGCGATGAGCGCATTTGTCTCGCTTACGCTATGCCACGCCACATCCGTCGGAGCGTCTTCAATCGCGTCGATCAGCGACTTATTGCGCAACGGCGGCGCCGGCAAATTCCACCAGAGCCAGTTGTCGCGTAGCCGCTTCAGCAGGCGTTCATGCGCCGCGACAAGCGCGCGGGTGTGAAACGTCCCGTCATTGCGAGCGAAGCGAAGCAATCCAGGGCCATGAGGCGATTTATGGATTGCTTCGTCGCTGCGCTCCTCGCAATGACGGATGGCGAGCGACGAAGGAACCGCGATATCCTCGCGCGCGGCGATGATGAACAGCCGCGGGCGCGATTGCGGAACGAACAGCGCGGCGTCAATGACCAGCGCGCCAAATCTGTAGCCCTCTTTCGCCAGCGCCTCGCAGATTTTGGTAAAATCCTTGCCGCCATGCGAAGTGAGCGCGCCGCAGACGTTTTCGAGCACGATGACCGACGGCGCACGGCCCTCCTCGCGGAGCGCCTTCATCAAATCCCAGAACGGCCAAAACGTCCCGGATCTTTCGCCCTTCAATCCGGCGCCGGCGCCGGCGAGCGACAGGTCCTGACAGGGGAAGGACGCCCAGGCGAGATCGGCGCGGCCGGGCAATTGCGCTGTGGATAACTCGCGCACGTCGCCGACGTGCAGCTCTTCGCCGCCCCAATTGGCGCGGTAGCTTTCGGCTTTCTTGCGATCGAAGTCATTGGCGAAAAGGCAGCGCCAGCCGTCGCCGAGACCGGCGCGGGCCATGCCGCCGCCGGCGAAGAATTCGTAAAAGGTGGGCCTATCGTCCATGCGCGATTCGCTCCAAGTGCAGCGTATCCGCCTGGCGCCGGCGCCGCGACCCAAAAGAAGGGTGACGGCGTTGCGAACGCGAAACCGAGAACACTGTCACATAGGTTTTATGCTTCTGTGATTGGGAAAACTCCCGACCTGCTGGCTGGGTCACCCGGGGCGACAGCTTCGCGCAGGCGCTGCCTGACGCACCTGCGCCTGCTCAGCGATGATGGAGTAAATAATGAAAAAGTTCCTGCCTCTCTTAGCGCTGATTTTATCGCCCGCCTTTGCTCACGCGGAGGAGGCCTTCGACTGCAGTAAAAAGTTCGACGGCGAGGTCGAATGCAAGGTCAAGCAGGACAAGGTCGCAGTTAAAGCCGTGGCGATCGACGGCGGCGAATGCGCCGCGCCGACCTCCTCGAAGGTCTACGGAAAGACCATGAAGAAGGGCGAGAAGTTCAAGCTGCCCGGCGCGCAGGAATGCTTTTACGTCAGCGGATTCACCATCACGACGACGGATGGCAAGACCCAAAAGTTTTACGCCTTCTAAAAGGCGATCCGCCTGAGCGCGCCGCCGCTCAGGTGGCCACGACCATCACATGCACGGTGGGCTTCTTGCCCCAGACGGACGATACGGCGCCGCGAACGGCGCGCTCGATCGCCTTTGAAACGGCGTCGGCGTCGCGGCGGCGCGGACGCGACAGTCCCTCGAAAGCCGCGAACAGCGCCTCGTCAATGACTTCGCCCATCTCCTCGCCGAATTTGCCGCGTTTCGGCACCCCGGCGAAGACGACGTCCGGATCGCCGACAAGCTCGCCCTTGCGGTCGACCGCCAGCGCGATGGAAATGACGCCGGTGACAGAGAGGCGCAAGCGGTCTCGCACGGCGCTGTCATCGTCAGTGATGACGACGTCGCCATCCTTCATCAGACGGCCGTGCGGGGCCTTGCCGATGATGCCCGGCGCGCCGGGCGCCAGTCGCACGATGTCGCCATTGCGCGCCGAGACGACCTGGGACACGCCATGCGACTTGGCGAAGGCCGCGTGCGCCGTGAGATGATGCGCCTCGCCATGCGCCGGCACGGCGATCTGCGGCCGGATCCATTCGTACATTTGCCTGACTTCGCCGCGGCGCGGATGGCCTGAGCAATGCACGAGGTGATCGTGGTCGGTGATGACCTCGACGCCGATGTCGCAAAGAGCGTTGATGACGCGAAAGACGTCGCGCGCATTTCCTGGAATGACGCGCGAGGAGAAGATCACCCGATCGCCCGCGACAAGCTTGATCGCCGGATGTTCGTTCGCCGCCGCCCGGGCCATGGCGGCGCGGTACTCGCCCTGGCTTCCGGTCGCGATGACGACGGTCTTGTCGCGCGGCAAGGTCGGCAGCAATTCGGGCGCATGAAATCCGGGCAGCCCGTCGAGATAGCCGCAATCTCGCGCGACCTGGATGGCGCGATCCATCGCCCTCCCGGCGACGACGACGGTGCGCCCGCAGGCCTGCGCCGCTTCGCCGATGCCGCGCAGCCGCGCAATATTGGACGCGAAAGTTGTGACCAGCACCCGGCCCGGGGCTTCGGCGATCAGCGTGCGCAACGTGCGCGCGACATCGGCTTCCGAAAAACTGTCGCCCTCGCGCAGGATGTTGGTCGAGTCGCAGATGAGCGCCGTGACGCCCTCGTCGCCAAGCGCGCGGAGCCGCGCCTCGTCGATGCGCGTTCCAACGCCGGGCTGCGGATCGATCTTCCAATCGCCGGTGTGGAGCAGCAGGCCGAGAGGCGTGCGGATCGCGAGCGCATTCGCTTCCGGAATCGAATGCGCGACGGCGACATATTCGACCTCGAATGGATCGAGATCGAGCTTTGCGCCGGCGTGCGTCAGGGAAATGTCGATCTTCGGCGCGCCAGGTTCGTTCAACCGCCGCACTTCCAAGAGGCCCGCCGCAAAGGGGGTGGCGAACACCCTGCATTTGAGCCGCGGCCATAAGGTCGCGAGCCCGCCGATATGATCCTCATGCGCATGGGTGATGCAAATGCCGACGAGATCGCGCGCGATCTTCTCGACGAAGGCGATGTCGGCGAAGACGAGGTCGACGCCGGGCGCCTCCGGCCCCGGAAAGCCCAGGCCGCAGTCGACCATCAGCCATTTGCGCGCTTTCGGCGGCCCGTAGCCGTAGAGCGCCATGTTCATGCCGATTTCGCCCAAGCCGCCGAGCGGCACGAAGACGAGGTCTGCGTCCGGCGTCGTCATGCGACGCCTCCCGCTGTGGTCTGGCGCGGACCGAGCGACACGTCGCCCGCCTCGATGACGCGCTCGCCGTCCTGCGTCGCTAATACGAGACGGCCGATCGCGTCGATGCTTGCGAGGCGCCCCTCGACGGTCTCGCGCGGCAGCTCAACGCGGATTTGGGCGCCGATATAGGCGGCGTCCTTGAGCCAAGCGTCTCGGATGCGGGCGAAGCCCTCGCCGCCCCGCCAAAGATCCAGCGTGTCGACGAGCGCGTCGGACAGATGCGTAAAGATCGTCGCAGCGTCTGGCGCGTTCGGCCCGATCGACGCAAGCGCGCGCGCTTCAAAGGGCAGATCGTGCGGCTTCTCGGCGCAGTTGACGCCGAGGCCAATGATTGCGACCGAGGCGCGCGGCGCGCGCGCGTCGCCTGTCGGCACGCCGACATTCTCAAGCAGAATCCCGCCGAGCTTGGCGCCATCGAGCAGAAGATCATTAGGCCATTTCAGCGTGAAGCGGCCGGCGCCGCCCGTCGCGGCGCGCAGACCGCGCATCGCCGCGACCCCCGCCACGAAGCCAAGCTGCGGCGCCACGGCGGCGTCGCCGAAATCGCCAAGAACAAGGCTCGCGTGAAGATTGCCCGGCGGCGAAATCCATTCGCGTCCGAGACGGCCATGGCCGCGCGTCTGCCGCGCGGCGACCACCCATAAAGGTCCGCGCTCGCCCGCCTCGATCAGACGTCGGGCTTCGTCATTGGTCGAATCGACGCTCTCCAGCGCGAGGAGGCGCACGCCGCGGGCGCGCGCCAATGATCCCAACTCCACGCGCGAATTACCTCCCTAGAAAAGCGACTTCGCCGCCGCCGCCGCCGCATCCATGACTGGGGAGGGATAGACCCAAAAGCCAAGCAGCGCCAGCGTGGAGGCGCCAAGCACCGCGCGCAGCGCCATCGGCGCACGGTCGAAGGCCGGCGCCGGTTCATCAAAATACATGACCTTGACGACCCGCAGATAGTAATAGGCGGCGACCGCGCTCGCCAGGACGCCGATGACCGCGAGGCCAAAGAGGCCAGCGTCGACCGCGGCGAGCAGCACGTAATATTTGGCGAAAAAGCCTGCGAGCGGCGGAACGCCGGCAAGCGAGAACATCAGCATCGCCAGGAAGAAGGCCATCCAGCTATTGGTGCGCGACAGGCCGGCGAGGTCCGAGACGTTCTCGACATATCTGCCTTCGACGCGCATCGCGAGAATGGCGGCGAAGGTCCCGAGCGTCATGATCAGATAGATCGTGAGGTAGATCGCGACGCCGCGCACGCCCGCCTCGTCGCCGGCAGCCAGTCCGATCAGCGCAAAGCCCATATGGCCGATCGAGGAATAGGCCATCAGCCGCTTGATGTTCTCCTGTCCGATGGCCGCGAAGGAGCCCAGCAGCATCGAAGCGATGGCGATGAAGATGATGATCTGGCGCCATTGGTCTTTCACGCCCGGGAAGGCGGTAATGACAATGCGCACGGTGATCGCCACCGCCGCCATTTTGGCGGCCGAAGCGAAGAAGGCGGTGACCGGCGTGGGCGCGCCCTGATAGACGTCGGGCGTCCACATATGGAAGGGCGCCGCCGACATTTTAAAGGCGAGCGCGGCGAGGACGAAGACGAGCCCGAAGATCACGCCGATCGGCGCCGAGGTCGAGACGACCGCCGCGATCCCGGCGAAAGACACTGTCCCCGCGAAGCCATAGAGCAGCGACGCGCCGTAAAGCATCATGCCGGACGAGAGCGCGCCGAGGACGAAATATTTCAGCCCGGCCTCCGACGATCGCCCGTCGTCGCGCGCGAAGGCCGCCATGACATAGAGCGCCAGCGACATCAGCTCGAGGCCGAGATAGAGCGCGATGAGGTTATCGGCCGAAATCAGCAGCAACATGCCGAGCGTCGAGAGAATGATGAGCACCGGATATTCGAATTTCTCGAGCCCGTTGCGTTGCAGCCAGTCGACGGACAGCAGAATCGACACGATCGCGCCGATGAGCGTCAGCGCTTTCATGAAGCGCGAGAACCCGTCGTCGATATAGGCGCCGTCGAAGATGCTCGTGTCGGGCGTGCTCGACAGAGCGATCGCGACCAAGGCGAGGCCCAGAATGCCGACGGCCATTTCGTCGACGAGGCCAAAACCGCGCTCGCCGCGGAAGGCGCCGATGAGGATGAGCGCCATCACGCCGACGGCGAGAATCGTCTCGGGAAGAAAGTGATGCGCGAGTTGAACAAAAAAGGGCATCGTCAGCGATCCGTCATTGGCCAGCGGCCGCGAGCTTAACCGCGTCGATGAGCGCCGTATGGGTCTGGATGAGATTGTCGACCGACGCCTGCGTCGCGTTCAGAATGGCCTGCGGCTGCACGCCGTAGTAAATCGTGAGCAGAACGAGAGGCGTGAAGATCGCAATCTCGCGCGGCGTCAGATCGGTGATGTTCTTGAGGCTGGCCTTGTCCAAGACCCCGAAGATCACGCGGCGGTAGAGATAGAGCGCATAAGCCGCAGACAGAACGACGCCGCTCGTCGCGATTAGCGCCACCCAGCTATTCGCCTGGAACGCGCCGGTCAGCGACAGGAATTCGCCGATGAAGCCCGTCGTTCCTGGCAGGCCGACATTGGCCATGGTGAACAGCATGAATACGAAGGCGTAGATCGGCATGCGGTTGACGAGCCCGCCATAGGCGGAGATCTCGCGCGTATGCATGCGGTCGTAGATCACGCCGACGCAAAGGAACAGCGCGCCGGAGACGAGGCCGTGCGAGATCATCTGGAAGATCGCGCCCTGCATGCCTTGCGCATTGAGCGTGAAGAGGCCCATCGTGACGAAGCCCATATGCGCGACGGACGAATAGGCGATGAGCTTCTTGATGTCTTCCTGAACGAGCGCGACGAGCGAAGTGTAGACGATCGCGATCACCGACAGCGCGTAGATGAGCGGCGCGAAATTGGTCGAAGCGTCGGGAAACATCGGCAGCGAGAAGCGGATGAAGCCGTAGCCGCCCATCTTCAGCAGAATCGCCGCCAGGATCACGGAGCCGGCCGTCGGCGCCTCGACATGCGCGTCAGGCAGCCAAGTGTGCACCGGCCACATCGGCATCTTCACCGCGAAGGAGGCGAAGAAGGCGAGCCACAGCCAGGTCTGCATCTCCTTGGGGAAGTCGGTATGCAGCAGCACGGTGATGTCGGTCGTGCCGGCTTTGCCATACATGGCGAGGATCGCGACCAGCATGAGGAGCGAGCCGACGAGCGTGTAGAGAAAGAACTTGAAGCTCGCGTAGACGCGCCGCTTGCCGCCCCAGATTCCGATGATGAGGAACATCGGAATAAGGCCGCCCTCAAAGAAGAGATAGAACAGCACGATGTCGAGCGCGCAGAAGACGCCGATCATCAGCGTCTCGAGCACCAGGAAGGCGATCATATATTCCTTCACGCGCTTCTGGATCGAATCCCAGGAAGCGAGAATGGCGAAGGGCATCAAGAAGGTCGTCAGCAGGACGAAGGGCATCGAAAAGCCGTCGACGCCCATCTTGTAGACAAGACCCGAACCGAGCCAGTTTTTCTCCTCGACGAACTGAAACGCCGCGCTTGTCGTGTCGAAGCCGGACCAGATGACAAGCGACAGCGCGAAGGTCGCGAGCGTCGTCGCCAGCGTCGCCCATCGGATATTGCGCAGGCTCGCTTCATCGTCGCCCTTCTGCGTGAGCAGGAAGGCGACGCCGACCAGCGGCAGAAAGGTGACGCCGGAGAGAATGCCGAAACCAAACATCAGCGCAGCCCCCCGGCGACGAAGTATGTGACGACCGCCGCGACGCCAATGAGCATGGCGAAGGCGTAGTGATAGACGTAGCCGGTCTGCAAGCGCACGGCGAGCCTGGCGCCATCGGCCACTCGCGCGGCCACCCCGTCAGGCCCGAGGCCGTCAATGATCGCGCCGTCGCCGCCCTTCCAGAACATTCTGCCCAGAGCAAAGGCCGGCCGGACGAACAGGAAGTCGTAGAGCTCGTCGAAATACCATTTGTTGAGCAGGAACTGGTAAAGCCGCGGGAAGGTTCTCGCGATCGCCTGAGCGGTTCCCGGCTTCAGCACATAGACATAGAGCGACACGAGGAAGCCCAGAACCATCATCACGGTCGGCGCATAGCCGGCCCAGGCGGGAATGGCGTGCATCTCGTGCAGGATCTCGTTGTGCGCGCCGGTAAAGATCGCGCCCTTCCAGAATTCGGCATAGGCGTGACCGGCGAAATCGGGCTCGAACACATAGCCGGCGGCAAGCGCGCCAACGGCGAGCACCGCCAGCGGGATCAACATCACCAGCGGCGATTCATGCGGCGCATGGTGGCCATGATCGTCATGACCGTGATCGTCGTGCGCGTGATCGTCGTGGCCGTGAGCATGCGCGTCCGCGGTCGCCGGTTCGTCATGCGAATGATTGACCGCGACGGGATGCGCCGCGCGATGGCCGAAGAAGGTCATGAACACCAGACGCCAGGAATAGTAGGAGGTCAGTCCCGCGGCGACGACGGTCGCGACGAAGCCGATCATCGCCGTTGTGTGGTGTTCCCCGGCGGCGAACGCCGCCTCGATGATGCCGTCCTTTGAGAAATAGCCTGACGTAAAGGGAAAGCCGGTCAGCGCCAGCGTGCCGATCGTCATCATCGCGAACGTGAAGGGTATGTCCTTGCGCAGTCCGCCCATGTTGCGCATGTCCTGCTCGTGATGCATCGCGTGGATGACCGAGCCCGCGCCTAGAAACAGCAGCGCCTTGAAGAAGGCATGCGTGAAGAGATGAAAGATGCCGAGCGAATAGGCGCCGACGCCTTCCGCGACAAACATATAGCCGAGCTGCGAACAGGTTGAATAGGCGATGACGCGCTTGATGTCGTTTTGAACGAGACCGACCGTCGCGGCGAAAAAGGCGGTCACCGCGCCGATGATGGTCACGAATGCGAGAGTCGCCGGCGCATATTCGAAAATCGGCGAAAGGCGCGCGACCATGAAGACGCCGGCCGTCACCATCGTCGCGGCGTGAATGAGCGCCGAGACCGGCGTCGGGCCCTCCATCGCATCCGGCAGCCAGGTGTGCAGCAGGAATTGCGCCGACTTGCCCATCGCGCCGATGAATAGCAGGAAGGTGGCGAGCGTCAGCGCGTCGACATCCAAGCCGAAGACATGGATCGTCTTGCCGGCAAGCCCCGGGACGGCGGCGAAGACCTCCTCAAAGCCAAGCGACTTCGTCAGCTGGAAGACGAGGAAAATCCCGAGCGCGAAGCCAAAGTCGCCGACGCGGTTGACGACGAAGGCCTTGATTGCGGCGGCGTTGGCCGAAGGCTTTTGATACCAGAAGCCGATGAGCAGATAGGACGCGAGACCGACGCCCTCCCAGCCAAAGAACATCTGCACGAGATTGTTGGCCGTCACCAGCATCAGCATGGCGAAAGTAAACAGCGACAGATAAGCGAAGAAGCGCGGGCGATCCGGATCCTCGTGCATGTAGCCGATGGAATAGAGATGCACGAGGCTCGACACCGTGTTGACGACGACGAGCATCACCGCCGTCAGCGTGTCGACCCGCAGCGCCCAGTCGACCTTTAGGTCGCCCACGGTCATCCAATTGCCGATGATCGGCGCATAGCCGTGATCGTGGCCGAGCGCGACGTCGAAGAAGACGATCCACGACAGCACGGCGCAGATCATCAAGAAGCCCGTCGTGACCAGCTCCGAGGCGCGCACCCCGATCCAAGGTCCGAGCGCGCCTGCGATCAGAAAGCCGACAAGCGGAAGAAAGACGATGGCGTAAATCATCGCTGGGGTCAGCCCTTCAAGGAATTGATGTCTTCGACGGCGATCGTGCCGCGGTTGCGATAGAAGGTGACGAGAATCGCGAGGCCGATCGCCGCCTCCGCCGCCGCGACGGTCAGAACGAAGAGCGCGAACACCTGACCTGTCAAATCGGCGAGCGACTGCGAGAAGGCGACAAAGTTCAGATTGACCGCAAGCAGGATCAGCTCAACCGACATGAGAATGACGATGATGTTCTTGCGGTTGAGGATGATGCCGGCGACGCCGAGCGTGAACAGGACCGCTGCGACGACGAGGTAATGCGTGAGGCCGATGGTCAGCATGGATGTCCTCGTTAGACGCCGGTCCGGAACGGAACTTTTTTGATCTCGATCACATTTTCGCGCGTGCGCGCGTTCTGCTCCTCGATCTTCTGCCGCTTGATGTTGGGCTTGTGATGCAGCGTCAGCACGATGGCGCCAATCATGGCGGTGAGCAGCACAAGCGCAGACGCCTGAAAGAAGATCACATATTTCGTATAGAGGATTTGGCCGAGCGCCGCGGTGTTGCTCATTTGCGGAATGATCGGATTGGCGGCGGCGTCGGCGGCCGAAGGCGCCGAACTCCATCCGAGCGCAACGAAACCCAGTTCCGCGAGGACGACGACGCCGACCCCGACGCCGACCGGAAGATATTTGGCGAAGCCCTGCTTCAGTTCGGCGAAATCGACGTCGAGCATCATGACGACGAACAGGAACAGCACCGCGACCGCGCCGACATAGACGACGATCAGGATCATCGCCAGGAACTCCGCGCCGGCGAGCAGAAACAGCCCCGCGCCATTGCAGAAGGCGAGGATGAGAAAGAGCACCGAGTGCACCGGATTGCGCGCGAAGATCACGACGCCGGCCGAGGCGATCATGATCGTCGCGAATAGGTAGAAAAATACGGCCTGCACGTTCTTCGTCCTCTCGAGCGCTGCGCTTCGCGCCGCTCACATGCGAGCCTGGGGGCTCGCGGTCCAATTCCTGCCCTGGACCGCGAGCCTCCAGGCTCGCAAATCCAATTACCTGTACTGCGCGTCCATCGCGATGTTGCGCGCGATCTCGCGCTCCCAGCGGTCGCCGTTATCGAGCAGACGCTCCTTGTTGTAGTAGAGCTCCTCGCGCGTCTCGACCGAGAATTCCGAATTTGGCCCCTCGACGATGGCGTCGACCGGGCAGGCCTCCTGGCAGTAACCGCAATAGATGCATTTGACCATGTCGATGTCGTAGCGCGTCGTGCGGCGGGTTCCGTCGTTGCGGCGCGGTCCGGCTTCGATGGTGATCGCTTGCGCAGGACAGATCGCCTCGCAGAGCTTGCAGGCGATGCAGCGCTCCTCGCCGTTCGGGTAGCGGCGCAGCGCGTGCTCGCCGCGGTAGCGCGGCGACTGCGGATTTTTCTCGTGCGGATAGTTGATCGTCGCCTTCGGCTTGAAGAAGTAGCGCATCGACAGCAGAAATGCGCCGACGAACTCGGTGAGGAAGAGCGACTTGGCGGCTTGATCGAGTTTCATGACGGCCTCAACTGCCTGCCGGTCCCGCCGGCCAGAACTGCAGCACGGCGGCGACGATGACGACCATGGCGAGGGAGATCGGCAGGAAGACTTTCCAGCCCAAACGCATCAGCTGATCGTAGCGATAGCGCGGCACGAAAGCCTTCACCATGGCGAAGAAGAAGAAGAAGAAGCTCACCTTCAGCGTGAACCAGATCACGCCCGGCACATAGGTGAACGGCGCGATTTTGATCGGCGGCAGCCAGCCGCCGAAGAACAGGATCGTCAGCAGCGCGCACATGGTGACGATCGCCACATATTCGGCGAGCATGAACAGAACGTAGGGCGTCGCGGAATATTCGATCATGAAGCCGGCGACGAGCTCCGACTCCGCCTCCACGAGATCGAACGGCGGACGATTGGTCTCGGCGAGCGCCGAGACGAAGAAGACGACGAACATCGGGAACAGGCGCAGCCAATACCAGCCGGCCATGCCGTAGGACGTATCCTGCGCATTGACGATGTCGGTCAGATTGAGCGAGCCGGCGCAGAGCAGCACCGTGATGATGACGAAGCCGATCGAGACTTCATAGGACACCATCTGCGCCGCCGAGCGGAGCGCGGACAGGAACGGATATTTCGAGTTCGACGCCCAGCCGCCCATGATGACGCCATAGACGCCGAGCGAGGACAGCGCGAAGATATAAAGGATCCCGACATTGATGTCGCCGACCGCCCAACCGTCGGCGACCGGAATGACGGCCCAGGCGGCGATCGAGAGCGTCGCCATGATGAAGGGCGCGAACAGGAAAACTCCCTTGTTGGCGACGTCCGGGATCACCGGCTCCTTGAGCGCGAACTTGAGGAAGTCCGCGAAGCTCTGCAGCAACCCCCAAGGTCCGACGACATTCGGTCCGCGGCGCAACTGCACCGCCGCCCAGATCTTGCGGTCGGCGAGGATCACATAGGCCACATAGATGAGCAACGCGACCGCGAGCAAAACGCTCTTCACGAGCGCGAGAACAAGCGGATACGCGATGAAGAAATCCGAAATGGCGCTCGCCCAACCGTCGCTCACGTCCAAAGCTCCTATTCCGCCGCCTGAGCAAGCCGGCCCTGCGCCAGCGCCGAACATTCCGCCATGACCGCCGAGGCGCGGGCGATCGGATTTGTGAAGTAGAAGTTTTGGATCGCCGGCGCGAAGGAATCCTTCATCGCCACCGCCGGATGGTTGGCGAGAGCGACCACCTGCGCGTGATCGCCCGGCGCAATCTCGTCCAGTTCGGCAAAGTGCGGGTGGGACTCGACGAGCAGCCGTCGCAACGCCGCAAGCGAATCGAAGGGCAGCGGAGCGCCGAGCGCGCCGGATAGCGCACGCAGCACCGCCCAATCCTCACGCGCTTCTCCGGGCGGGAAGACGACGCGGAAGGCGCGCTGCACGCGGCCCTCCGTATTGACGTAAAGCCCGGACTTTTCCGTATAGGCGGCGCCGGGCAGGATCACGTCGGCGCGATGCGCGCCGCGATCGCCATGCGTGCCGATGTAAACCACGAAGGCCCCGGGTTCGATGGCGATTTCGTCAGCGCCGAGGTTGAAGATGAGATCGAGCGCGCCGGCCTTCGCCATCGCGCGCGCATCCAACCCGCCGGCGCCCGGCGTGAAGCCGAGATCGAGCGCGCCGACGCGCGCGGCCGCCGTATGCAGGACCGAGAAGCCGTTCCAGCCATCGCCGAGACCGCCGAGCCTTTGCGCGGCCTGAGCGGCGAGCGTGAGCGCCGCCTCGCCGTCGTCACGCGCGAGAGCGCCCTGCCCGACGATGACGAGCAGCTTTTCAGCCGGCTTTGCGGCGCGGATGAACTGCAGAAGCGATTCCGGTCCGGCTCCGAGATAGTCGTAGTCGTAGGTGAGATCGGCGCGCTCGCCGACCAGCGAGATCTTGAAGTCGCCTCTGAGCCAGCGCTTGCGGAGTCGCGCGTTGAGAACAGGCGCTTCCTTGCGCGGATTGGCGCCGATGATGAGCGCGGCGCCCGCCTGCTCGATCCCCGCGACCGTCGCGTTGAAGAGATAAGAGGCGCGGCCGAATTTCGGATCGAGTTTGGCGCCGTCCTGGCGGCAATCGAGGTTGGGCGTTCCAAGCTGCGCGGCGACAAGCTTCAGCGCGAAGGTCTCTTCGACCGCGGCGAGATCGCCGACAAGCGCGCCAATGCGCGACGCGGGCGTCGCCTTGGTTTTGGCGGCGACGGCGGCGAGCGCCTCCTGCCAGGAGGCCGGACGCAGCCGGCCATTCTCGCGGATATAGGGGCGATCAAGACGCTGCGTCTTCAGACCGTCGACGATCTGGCGCGTCTTGTCGGAAATCCACTCCTCGTTCACGAGGTCGTTGATGCGCGGCAGAATGCGCATGACTTCACGGCCGCGCGAGTCGACGCGGATGGCCGAGCCAAGCGCGTCCATGACGTCGATCGTCTCGGTCTTCTGATATTCCCAGGGACGGCCACGGAAGCTTTGCGGCTTAGGCAGCAGCGCGCCGACCGGACAAAGATCCGCGACATTGCCCTGCAGCTCCGAAGTCATCGCGCTTTCGAGATAGGTGGTGATCTCCATATCTTCGCCGCGGCCGATCGCGCCCATGTCGCCCGTTCCGGCGACTTCCGCCGTGAAGCGGACGCAACGGGTGCAATGGATGCAGCGGTTCATCTCGGTCTTGACCAGGACGCCGATATATTTGTCCTCGACCGCGCGCTTGTTTTCATGAAAACGCGAGCTGTCGACGCCAAAGACCAGCGCCTGATCCTGCAGATCGCATTCGCCGCCCTGATCGCAGATCGGGCAATCCAGCGGATGGTTGATCAGCAGGAACTCCATCACCCCTTCGCGCGCCTTCTTCACCATCGGCGATTTGGTGAGGACTTCCGGCGGCGCGCCGTTCGGACCGGGGCGCAAATCCTTCACCGACATGGCGCAGGAGGCCTGCGGCTTCGGCGGCCCGCCCTTCACCTCGACGAGGCACATGCGGCAGTTGCCGGCGATCGACAGGCGCTCGTGATAACAAAAGCGCGGAATCTCGGCGCCGGCCTGCTCGCACGCCTGCAGCAGGGTGAAATCCCCGGGCACGTCCACTTCGACGCCATCGACGAGAATCTTGGTCACTTCGCTCTCTCCGAAGTCTCGATGGGTTCGATCATCACTCGGCCGCCACGCGGATCGGATCGGGATGCGGATTAGCCGCATATTGATCGATGCGCTGTTCGATCACATCGCGGAAATGCGTGATGAGCCCCTGGATCGGCCAGGCCGCGGCGTCGCCGAGCGCGCAGATCGTGTGGCCTTCGATCTGCTTTGACACATCGAACAGCATGTCGATCTCTTTTTTATGCGCGCGGCCTTCGACCATGCGCTGCACAACGCGCCACATCCAGCCCGTGCCCTCGCGGCAGGGCGTGCACTGGCCGCAGCTCTCGTGCTTGTAGAAATAGGCGAGGCGCGCGATGGCGCGGATGATGTCGGTCGATTTGTCCATGACGATCACCGCCGCCGTGCCGAGACCGGACTTCAGCGCCACGAGGCTGTCGAAATCCATCGGGCAGTCGACGATCTCATGCGACGGCACGCAGCGGACCGACGAGCCGCCGGGAATGACCGCAAGCAGATTGTCCCAGCCGCCGCGCACGCCCGCGCAATGGGTCTCGATGAGTTCGCGGAACGAGATCGACATCGCCTCTTCGACGTTGCACGGCCGATTGACGTGGCCGGAAATCGAAAAGAGCTTGGTGCCCGTGTTGTTGGGCCTGCCGATGCCGGAAAACCACGCGGCGCCGCGGCGCAGGATGGTCGGCGCGACAGCGATCGACTCGACGTTATTGACCGTCGTCGGGCAGCCATAGAGACCGACATTGGCCGGGAACGGCGGCTTCAAGCGCGGCATGCCCTTCTTGCCTTCAAGGCTTTCAAGCAGCGCAGTCTCTTCGCCGCAAATATAAGCGCCCGCGCCGTGATGGACGTAGAGGTCGAAGGGATAGCCGTGAATATTGTTCTTGCCGATCAGCCGCGCATCATAGGCTTCGTCGACGGCTTTCTGGAGCGCGATGCGCTCGGCGATAAACTCGCCGCGAATGTAAATGTAACAGGCATGCGCGCCCATGGCGAAGCTCGCGATGAGCGCGCCTTCGACCAGCGTGTGCGGATCGTTGCGCATGATCTCGCGATCCTTGCACGTGCCGGGCTCCGACTCGTCGGCGTTGATGACGAGATAATGCGGCCGCTTGGGATCGATTTCCTTCGGCATAAAGGACCATTTCAGGCCCGTCGAAAACCCGGCGCCCCCACGCCCGCGCAGACCCGACGCCTTGATCTCATTGATGATCGAGTCGCGACCTTTGTCGAGCAGCGCCTTGGTGTTGTCCCACTGGCCGCGCTTTCGCGCGCCGGCAAGCGATCTGTCGCCCAGGCCATAAAGATTGGTGAAGATACGATCTGCGTCGGAAAGCATGGTTTTTCCTCTTCCCTCCGCTACTTCGCGCCGTCGCCGTAAAGCGAGGTCAGACTCGTCAGCTTGCCGACCGGCTCCGAAGAGACGCGCCCGATTTGCGAGCCTATCTTCACTGGGCGACCCGCGGCGAGATTGTCGAGAAGCTTCTCGAAATTCTCGGCGGTCAGATCCTCGTAATAGTCGTCGTTGATCTGCACCATCGGCGCGTTGCAGCACGCGCCGAGGCATTCGACCTCGAGCCAGGAAAACAGCCCATCGTCGGTCACGCGCCGCTGGGGACCGACCCGGCGATGCAGCACCGCGATAAGGTCGTCAGAGCCGGCAAGCAGGCACGGCGTCGTGCCGCAAAGCTGGATGAAATATTTGCCGACGGGCTCGAGGTTGAACATCGAATAGAAGGTCGCGATTTCAAGCACGCGGATCTTCGCCATGCCGAGCGCATCTGCGACTTTTTCGATCGCCGCCTGCGACAACCAATTGTCATGCTGCTTTTGCGCCTGCCATAGCGCCGGCACGACCATCGAGGCCTGGCGGCCATCGGGATATTTGGCGATCTGCTTCTCAAGCCACGCCTTGTTTTCGGGCGTGAACTCAAAGCTCTCTGTCTGTTTCTCGGCGAGACGACGGACGGACATTAGCGATCGACCTCCCCGAACACGATGTCGAGCGAACCCAGAATCGCCGAGACGTCGGCGAGCATGTGGTTCTTGCAGAGAAAATCCATGGCGGACAAATGCGCGAAGCCCGGCGCGCGAATCTTGCAGCGATAGGGCTTGTCGCCGCCGTCGGACACGAGATAGACGCCGAATTCGCCCTTGGGCGCCTCGACCGCGGCGTAGACTTCACCCTCGGGCACGTGGAAGCCCTCGGTGAAGAGCTTGAAGTGATGGATCAAGGCTTCCATCGAGCGCTTCATCTCGCCGCGCGAGGGCGGCGTGATCTTATGATTGGGCGCCATCACCGGACCACGGTTTTCGGCGCGCATCAGCTTTTCGACGCATTGTTTCATGATCGAGGTCGACTGCCGCATCTCCTCCATGCGGATCACGGCGCGGTCGTAGCAATCGCCATGCTTGCCGACCGGGATGTCGAACTCCATCTCCTCGTAGCACTCATAAGGCTGCGCCTTGCGCAGATCCCAGGCGGCGCCCGAGCCGCGCACCATCACGCCCGAGAAGCCCCATTTCCAGGCGTCTTCGAGAGAGATGACGCCGATGTCGACGTTGCGCTGCTTGAAGATGCGGTTGCCGATGAAGAGTTCATCGAGATCTTCGACGACCTTGAGGAACGGATCGCAAAAGGCGCCGATATCCTCGACGAGCTGGTCGGGAAGGTCGCGCGCGACGCCACCGGGCCGGAAATAATTGGCGTGCATGCGCGCGCCCGAGGCGCGCTCGTAGAACACCATCAGCTTCTCGCGCTCTTCATAGCCCCAGAGCGGCGGGGTGAGCGCGCCGACGTCCATCGCCTGCGAAGTGACGTTGAGCAGATGCGACAAGAGGCGGCCGATTTCGGCGTAAAGCACGCGAATGAGCTGACCGCGGCGCGGAACTTCGACGCCGAGCAGACGCTCGATGGCGAGACAGAAGGCGTGCTCCTGGTTCATCGGCGCGCAATAGTCGAGCCGATCGAAGTAAGGCACGTTCTGCAGATAGGTGCGCGACTCCATCAGCTTTTCGGTGCCGCGATGCAGGAAGCCCACATGCGGGTCGACGCGCTCGACGACTTCGCCGTCGAGCTCGAGGATCAGGCGCAGCACGCCATGCGCCGCCGGATGCTGCGGGCCGAAGTTGATGTTGAAGTTACGCAGGCCCTGTGATTCGGGCTTCGCTGGCGCGGGGGTTTGATCGTTCATCTCGACGCGCTCACTTGCTCGCCTTCTCGTCGCCGGGAAGGTCGTAGTGCACGCCCTCCCACGGCGAGAGGAATTCGAAGTTGCGGTATTCCTGGCTGAGCCGCACCGGCTCATAAACGACGCGCTTCTGCTCGTCGTCGTAGCGCACCTCGACGAAGCCCGTCATCGGGAAGTCCTTGCGCAGCGGATGACCGTCGAAGCCGTAGTCGGTCATGATGCGGCGCAGATCGGGATGGCCGGAAAAGATCACGCCAAAGAGATCGTAAGTCTCGCGCTCGAACCAGTCAGCGCCGGGATAGAGCGTGACGAGCGAGGCGACAGGCGTTTCTTCCGACGCCGGCGTCTTGATGCGGATACGGCGGTTGTATTTGGGCGAGAGCAGATGCGCGACGACCTCGAAACGCTCGGCCCGCTGCGGGTAATCCGCCGCCGTCACGTCGATGAAGCACACGTAGAGGCAGTCGGGACTGTCGCGCAGATGGGCGGCGACCTCGAGCCAGCGGTCGCGCACGACGGTCAGCGTAAGTTCGCCATAGGCGACCTTCACATCCGTCACCGCGCCGAGCAAGGCGCCGCTGATTTTAGCGCCGAGAGCTTCCAACTCAGCCGACATTCTAAATTCCTTGGCCTGCCGCTCTTCCCTCTTCCTTCGAGACGGCGGCTGCGCCGCCTCCTCAGGATGAGCGAATTGCCTGACCCGACCTCATCCTGAGGAGCCCGCGCGAGCGGGCGTCTCAAAGGACGAGGGCGGACAACTCCTCAGTTTCGCGTCGTTAGCGCTCGATCGTGCCCGTGCGCCGGATTTTCTTCTGCAACAGCAGCATGCCGTAGACGAGCGCCTCCGCCGAAGGCGGGCATCCCGGCACATAGATGTCGACCGGAATGATGCGATCGCAGCCGCGCACCACTGAATAGGAATAGTGATAGTAGCCGCCGCCGTTGGCGCAGGAGCCCATCGAGATCACGTAGCGCGGCTCCGGCATCTGGTCGTAGACCTTGCGCATCGCCGGCGCCATTTTGTTCGTCAGTGTGCCGGCGATGATGATGCAGTCGGACTGGCGCGGGCTTGCGCGCGGCGCAAAACCGAAGCGCTCCAGATCGTAGCGCGGCATCGCCGCCTGGATCATCTCGACGGCGCAGCAGGCGAGACCGAAAGTCATCCACATCAGCGAGCCGGTGCGCGCCCAATTGATGACGTCGTCCGTGGCGGTGACGAAAAACCCCTTGTCGGCAAGTTCGTCGTTGAGATGCAGAAAGAACGGGTCGTCCGAGCCGACCGGTTTGCCGGTGCGCGGATCAATCAGTCCCTTGGGCTGCGGCGCGATCAGAGTCTGGCGCACGCCTTCCTTCTCGATCAGTCCCATTCCAGAGCTCCCTTGCGCCACTCGTAGACGAAGCCGACGGTGAGCACGCCAAGGAAGGCCATCATCGACCAGAAGCCGAAGGCGCCCGCTTCCTTGAAGGCCACCGCCCAGGGAAAGAGAAAGGCCACTTCAAGATCGAAGACGATGAAAAGCAGAGAGACGAGATAGAAGCGCACGTCGAATTTCATGCGCGCGTCATTGAAGGGATTGAAGCCGCATTCATAGGCGGAGAGCTTTTCGGGGTCCGGCGCCTTGAACGCAAGCAGGAAGGGCGCGACGAGCAATGCGCCGGCAATCACAGCCGATAGGGCGATGAAGATCACCAGCGGCAGATATTGTTCGAGCAGCGGCATGAGTCTGGTCCGACTTCGGCGGGGCGAGGGCCGGTCGCGGGAGCGTTTCCTTGGCGTTTTTCCTTAGAACGACTCCAGGCCGCGCGTTCCGTAACAAAGGCCATTGTGCAAAGCAAGAGAGGAAGCGCGCCGTCGGCAAATTGGCCGCAGCCTTTTGACGAGGCGCCTCTACATTGCGCTTCAGTCAGTCAGGAGTGGAATGGCGCGACACGGTCGCCGCCGCCTCGAACTCCTGCAGGCGCGCGGACCGTCTGGCCATCGCTTCGGCGTCTTCGCCCCAGGCGCGCATCTGCCAGTCTTCGTCGACGTTGGCCGCCTCCCAGGCCTTGCCGGCGTCTATTTCGTGTCGGGCGGCTGCAAGCGCAAGAACCGCGGAGCCCGATAGCGTCGTCATGACGTGGAGCGCCGCGAGCCTGAGCGGGGCGCCGGCGCCCTCGCCCACATAGTCGCGCACGGCGCGCGCAAACACGTCGAGCGCCGCCTGCGGCTGTTCGATGAACATGACGCCTTCGGCGAGCGCGAGCTTAGCGCCAAGCTTCTCGCGCGCGAAGGCGACGAGCGGGTCCCAGGCCGAAGATTGCGCCGCCGCCAGGCTCTCCGGCTCTCCGGCGCGGTAGCAGATGAGGTCGGAGGCGGCATATTTGACGATCTCGGCTTCGACCTCGGCCATTTGCGCCGCCACGCCGTCGAGCGCGGTGTTCATCAGCTTGGTGAGCGGCATCGTCGCCGGATCGATCGTCTCGCCCTGCTTCGCCCATTCGGCGGCGATCGCGTCCGCCAGCGACTGTGAGGGCGCGACCAGCCTACGCTTTGCAGGCGTGTTGACTGGCCGACCGTCCAGGAAAATCCCATAGCCGCCCTCTGCGGGCGCCGCGACCGCCTCCTTGTAGAAGCGCTTTGGTAGAGGGCGCGCCGGCTCGCGCGCGGCCTTCACCGGATCGCGCTCCTCCGGGGAGACGAAAAAATCGGCGTCGAGACCGGTCGGCTCCTTTGACATTTATCATCCTTGCCTGAGGGAAACGCCGTCCGCCGGGCTTTTCCCGGCCCCTTTAAGCGTCTGGCGCGTCCTCGATCGGGTCATGACGCTTCACGTCGAAGCCGAAAAGGTCCCAGCTCTGCTGCATATGATCGGGCAGCGGGGCGGTGACGTCCAGAATTCCGCCTCTCGGATGCGGCAACACGAGCCGGCGGGCGAGGAGGTGAAGCTTGCGCTCGAGCCCCTCCGGCACGGCGCGCAGAGGGTCGCGACGGCGGACCTCGTCCTCGGCGCGATGGCCATATTTGGGGTCGCCGAAGATCGGGTGGCCGATCGCCTCGGCATGGGCGCGCAACTGATGCGTGCGTCCAGTGAGCGGCTTCATCGACAGCCAGGCGCAGCGCGGCGCAACCTTGTCGACGATCGCGTAATAGGTCAGCGAATGCTGCGCGTCGGCCTCGCCATGTTTGGCGACGCGCATTTTCTCGAGGTCTCTTGCGCCGCCTCTGGATTTTTCCATGCCGGCGCCTTTCGCCAGATAGAGCGAGATCCGGCCCTGCGACGGCTTCGGCACGCCTTCGACAAGCGCCCAATAGACCTTCTTGGCCTGCCGGGAGCGGAAAATCTCGCCGAGGTCGGCGGCCATCCGCCGGTTCTTGGCGACGAGCAGCACGCCAGAGGTGTCGCGGTCGAGGCGATGCACCAACACGGGCCGCGTATCGCCCTTGGCGAGCGATTCCAGCATCCCGTCAATATGCCGCGTCTGGCCAGAACCGCCCTGCGTCGCCAGCCCATAGGGCTTGTTGAGGACGAGCAAATCCTTGTCCTCGAACAGCGTCATGTCGGCCAGCGCCAGCGCGTCCTTGGGGTCGGCGCGCTTCACCGCCGGCGCGGCGGGCGCCTCGATCTTCAAAGGCGGCACGCGAATTTTTTGGCCTTCTTCAAGCCGCGTCGAGGTTTCGACGCACTTGCCGTCGACCCGCACCTCGCCCTTGCGGCAGATCTTGGCGAGATGGGACAAAGCGAGCCCGGGATAACGACGCTTGAACCAGCGGTCGAGGCGCATCCCCGCCTCGTCCTCGGTGACGAGGGCGGTGGAGACGCCGCCCGCGGCGGCGGGCGTCTGCGAATCTGGACTGAGGGACATGGCCGCCTTATCCGCCAAAGCCGCCTCTGTGTCGATCACGATAGGGCGGCGCCGCTCGGCGATCCAGGCGCCACACAAAGCCGCACCCGCTCCGCCACGGCTTGAAGCGCGCTGTTTCACGCGCCTATGATGCCGCACGATTTTTAAGGCGCGTCGGCGGCGGAGCGCTTCACAAATGAATAATACAACGACACGCTCGAACGCGGGCGCGCCATTCGAAAAACGTCCCCTGCTCAGGCCTCGCTGGCTGTATCCCGTCGCAACCGCGTCGGTCGTCGGGATATTTCTCGCGTTCTTCGCTTCAGGCGTTTACTGGCCGCAGTCGCTGGTCGTCGACCTTGGCGGCATAAATGCAGACCTCATCCCCGAAGGCGTTTCGCTCGAGGCGGGAGATCCGGCGCCCGAAGGAGATTCGCTGGACGATCCCCTGCCGATTGAAACCGCCTCCCTCACCGACGAAGGGATGGACGAACTCATCTCCGACGAGCCGCCGCCGCCGCTGATCATGGAGCCCGATGCGGCGCCGACGCCCGCCAAAAAAGAAAAGACCGAAAAGAAAGAGAGGGTCGAGAAGCCGAAGAAGGCCGAACACAAGGCCCGCGAGCGCCGAGAGGCCGTGAACGACGGACGAGGCGCGGCTGAAAACGCAAGGCGCTACGGGAGACCCGGCGGCGCCGGCCAAGGGTCGGGATCGGCGCGCGTCGCCGGCCGTTTCGGATTGCCAGGAGGCAGCGGCGACGCTTCGGGCGCCTCGCAGGCGACCTGTCTTGCTCAAATCTACGCTTCAATTCGCGGACATACGCCCGCCGTGACGAGCCTTGGCCCGGGAACGGTCAATGTCACCTTCTATGTGAATTCCGGCGGCGGCATCTCGGGTATTTCCGCGTCTGGCGGAAGCCCCGCGCATGCGGCGCTGGCGCGGCGCATCGTCGCCTCTTCGCGCGGACCAAGCAGCTGCGGAGCCGTGTTCGCGCGGCAGGGAATCACGTTTCAATAAGCTTAACGCCGCGAGCTCAGGAGAGCGCTGCAATGGATTTTGCGCCGATGTCACTTGCGCCCATTTCACTTGCGCCGATGTCGCCCCTCGGCATGTTCATTTATGCCGGACCCGTCAGCAAACTGGTGATGGCGCTGCTTCTCGCCGCGGCGGTCTGGACCTGGGTGCTCATCATCGACGGAGTCTTTGTTCTGCGGCGTCTTTCCAAGGCGCTGGATCGCGTGCGGGCCGGCGGCGATGTTGGCGTCCTCTGGCCGATCGCCGAAGCCGCGCGCCAAGCGTCGCAAGCTGAATTGCCCAACGAATCCATTCACCAGAAGCGCGAACGAATCCTGCAGCAGATGAACCGCGCCGCGCGCGAATTCATGCTCGACGCCGAAGGCGGGCTCCCGGTTCTGGCCATCGTCGCCTCGGCGGGCCCCTTTGTCGGCCTGTTCGGCACGGTTTGGGGCATTATGTCGAGCTTTTCGGGGATCGCGCAGACTCAAGACACGAGTCTTGCAATCGTCGCCCCCGGCATCGCCGATGCGCTCGCCGCGACGGCCTATGGGCTCGCCGCCGCGATTCCGGCCGCGATCGGCTATAACCGCATGGGCATGGCGTTCGGCAGTCTCAAAGAGAGAATGAGCCGCTACATCATGACCTATGCGACGTCGATAGCTTAGGGCTGAGACGCGCGCGCCATCTTGGCCGGCGAGACGTCCTCATCTAGAGTCGCATCGTTTTCTGTTTTAGCGAGGGCCAGGATGAGCGATCGGTCGACCGAGCAGGCGGCGCTCGAAAGAGCCAATCTTGACGCCCGAATCGCCTTCGTCGCCGCGAGCTTTCTGCTGGCTTACGCCTTTGCGGCGCTTCTCGACCGCGTCGGCGCGCCGGAGCGCTTTGTCGGCGCGGCGCCGCCCTATTTCACCATCCTCGGCCTCGCCACGCTCGGCTTCCTTCTGCATTCGATGCGCGCGTCGGTCTATTACACCGCCGGCCGCGGACTGCCGGCCGCCTATGCCGGCTTCGCCAACGCCGCCATCGTGATCGCCCTGATGCTGCCTTTCGGCTCACGGCTTGCGGGAGGCAGCTGGGCTGTAGGCGCCGTCGCCGGCGTCTTCATCGGTCTCGCCGCGGCGGGTCTTTATGTCGGCCCGCTGCTACGCAAAACCGGCGTTTTTTCGATTTCCGAGCTTCTTTGCGCACGTTTTGCAAGCGCCGCGACCCGCGTCGGCTTCATCGGCGCGGTGGCGCTGTCTTCGACGCTGCTTGCCGCCGCCGGCGGCCTGATTGCGGTGAATGCGCTGGTCGAGCACACCGGCGCCAACCGGGGCTTCGCGGCATTTTTGATCGCCGCGGCCAGCCTGATCATCGCCGGTCCTGGCGGACTTTCAGGCGTCATGTGGGGGGCGGCCGCCGCCGCTGGCGTGGCGACGCTGGGCTTTGGCTGGCCGATCGCCGCGCTCAGTCTCCATGACGCGCTGCCGAGCGGTCTGATCTTTGGCGGCGGCGCCTCCGCGGAGGCCGCGAAACTGCTGGAGAGCTGGGGGGTGACGCCGACGCCCATGGGCCTGCCGGTGGAATTCGTCACGACGATCGCCGTGGCGCTCGGGATCGCGACGCTCGCGCCGGTGCTCGCGGCCTCGGTGGCGACCGCCGACGGGCGCAGCGCGCGGCGCGCCGGGATCTCCGCCCTCTTCTGGAGCGTCGTCATCGCGCTGCTGGCGGCCGCGGCGATCGCCGCTTCGGCGCTGTCGCTCGCCCGGGCCACAGCGGGACAGCCGCCGGAACGTCTGCCGCAAGCAATCTATCAGGCGAGCGAACGCGGGCTTCTCAGCGTTTGCGGCTATTACGTGCGCGGGCCGTCGGAAGCACAGCGCGCCTGCGCGGCAAAGGGATATGCGCCCGGCGCGCCGCTCGCCGCGGAGGAGATTCGACCGATCGACGGCGACTTTCTGCTCGGCGCGCTGCCGCAGGCGGCGGAGCTCGGCGCGGCGTCTTCAGGGCTTATCGCCTCGGCGCTTGTCGCCCTCGGGCTGGCGCTCGCCACCGCGGGCCTGCAAGCCTGCGCGACAGCCTTTGGCCATGACGCGCTCTATCGGCTGCGCGGCGAGATCGACCTGACGAGCCGGCGTCTCGCCGTCAACCGCGTCACGCTCGTGATCGTGTCGACTCTTGCTTACGTGACGGCCGTCACCGGAGTCTTCACGCCAGGCGCGCTCGTGGCGGCGGCGCTCGCAGTATCGGCCGCCTGCCTCGCGCCGCCGCTCGCCCTGGCCTTTTGGGCGCGGGCGGGCGATCGAGAAGCGCTCGTCGCGCTCTGCGGCGGCGCGGTGGGCCTGTTCACCGCCTTGGCCGTCGCGGGATCGCCCAATCGCATCGAAATCTATGCGCTCTGCGCGCTTGCGGGGATAACGCTTGGCGGCGCGCTTGGACTGTTGTCAGGACTGACCTCGAGAAGCGACAAGCCCGCGGCGCGCGCCTTCATCACCCGCATGTTGCGCGGCGACGCCCAAATGCTCCAGCCCGACAAAGGCGCCTAGAGCAGGTTCCGAAAAAGTTGACAGATTTTTTCGATGAGAACCTGCTCAAATATTTGATTCCTTTTTTTATCGATAAGCGTTCTAAGGCTTGGTGCTGAAGAAATCCTCGCCTGGCGTGATCTTGCCAAGGACGATCGGCGTGTCCTTGCCGCAGACGAAATCGCGGGCGTGTTTGTCGGCGATCTCGCGCGCCAGTTCATTGGCGTTTGGGTTGGCGAGCGCATCGACGTAGCCGAGGTGGCAGACGCCGCCCGGCGGCAGGCGCGTGACGACCAAGGCGCGGCCTCGGACCTCACGGTTCTCCATGTCGGCGGCGCGTTTCACATTCCATCGCATGATCGCGGCGAAGGGCTTGCCATTGGCGAGCCGCCATTCGACGACGCCCCTATAGAAGTCGTTGAAGGGCGCGAGCGTCTGTCCCGCCGCCGGTTCGTCCTTGGCCTTGGATCCGAAGCTGACATACATGCGCTGATCGCCCGCCCCGAGCCACATGGGCATGCCCGCATAGCCCTTGCAGCGCCAGTCGCCATAGTCCTCCACCGCCTTTCCAGGCCGGTGCGCGCAGTCGCGGCGCACGTCGAGCTTTGTGTAAGCGGAGGAGATGTCCTGCCCGGCGGCGGGCGCGACGCCGCTCGCGACGACAAGCGGCAAACAATAGCAGGCGATGCGGTTCATCAAGGCTCTCGTCACGCGGCGCCGAGGCGACCCTTGCGTCTATCGGCGCAATCGTGAGCCCGAAGAATCGCGCGCGCTTTGCACCAGCGCACACGGCCTAAGGAAGCGGCTTTCGGGGAACAAGATGCATGACGCGCGCAAGCCGCCGCTCGGTGAGAAACGCCAAACTGAACAGCTGCAGGAAATTTTCCGCCTCGATCAGCTCGAGGCCGATGGATTTCGGCGTCAGAACCTTTCGCGTGCGAAAGAGAATGTCCCAGATCGAAAGGACGATTCCGTAATTGCCGTCGTGCTCGCTGCGCAGCGTCGAATGATGGGCGCGGTGCAGAGACGGCGTGATGATGAAATAGGACAGAATCTTTTCTCCGGGAATCGCGATGTTGGCGTGGTGGAACAGCACGAAGAACATGCGCACAACCTCGCATACCACCACGACATGCGCGGGCGCGCCGATGACAATGGCGCAGACGCATTTCACGACGACTTCCAGCAACTGATCGAAGACATGGAAACGTAGCCCAGTCGTGACGTGAAAGCTCTTATCGCTGTGATGGATCTTGTGAAACAGCCAGAGCGCTTCCGACCTATGCCCGAGATAGTGCCACGCATATACCGCCAGATCGAACAACACGAAGCTTGCAATCCATTTCGACGGCGCGTCGGGCAGGCTCGATAGCAGGCCATAGTTCGAATAGTTCGAAGCGACGACGAGCAGGCTGGAAACGGACAAGACATTCATGATGACGTTGTTGATCAGGAAAGCAGAAGTGTTGGTGGAGAATGACGCCTTCAGGCCCGCGCCCGCGAATTTCTTGTAAGGACGGAATTTTTCGACGACGAGCAGGAGCGCGAAAAGACAGAATGCGGCGATAAACAACTGATTCTCAATATGTGGCGGAGCGCTCATCGCCGACCTCGCTGGTTTGGGATGGGCCGTTTTCAGGCGTGCGGCAAAGCGGCCCGATTAATGAGATGTGCGCCCTAGACGTCTCAAGGGACCCTCAATCTTCGCCAATTTGCCGCCGTTTTTAGACGGTGCCGAGGAAGTCGCCCGGATCGCCCTTGTCAGTCGCGCGAAAACGCCTAGCTCGTCTGAGGAAGCCCATCATCTTTAAGCAAGGGCGTCGCATGTTGGGACTTAACGTCAACCTCAAAGGATTGAGCCCGCCCCGTCCTCCAGCCGTCGGCGGCATCGCCAGAACCGTGATTTCACGGCCCCGTGACTTTGCTTTCGACTTCGTCGCCCGCGATTTTTTCGCAAATTATCAGCGATGGTGTCCGCAAGTGGTGGAGTTGGAGCCGAATGGAAGCGCGCCCGTGCGTGTCGGGATGACGGCGCGCCAAGTCACGATGGAGCGGGGCATACGCAGCGAGAGCACATTCGAGATCGTGAGCCTCGAACGCCCGCGCCTTTTCGCGATAGAAGGAATTTCCGAGCCCTTCTCGTCCTCCTACGAATTCGAGTGCGAGGCGCAAGGAACCACGCTGATTTTCACCTTCGAATTGCGCGAGATCGAGTTTTCGATGCGACCCTTCGTCAAATTGATTCGCGCCGCGTTGCAGGACGGCGCAGAGCAGATCGTCGAGAACCTTCGGGCGCTTATCGAAACCGGCGCGACTTCAGCCCAACCCGCCGGCGCGTCACAATCAAACTGAGGTCAGCGAAAAATGTTCGTCGTTCAGAAAGATGATGGGATCATCCCGAAGATTTTGACGCAGATTCTCGATTCATGCGTCAACGGCGTCACGCTGGCGGACCCGGATCAACCCGACGCGCCGATCATCTATGCGAACAAGGCCTTCGAAAGCATGACCGGCTATGGCCAGGACGATATCATCGGCCGCAACTGCCGTTTTCTGCAGGGCGACGACCGGGATCAGGAGGGGCTCGCGCCGCTGCGGGAGGCCATGCGCAAGCATCAACACATTGAAGTGACGCTGCGCAACTATCGGAAAAATGGCGAGTTGTTCTTCAATAAGCTCAATATCACGCCGCTGCTCGATAGTCGCGGCGCGGTGATCTACTACCTCGGCGTCCAATATGACGTGACCGAGCTTGTCCGCGCAGAAGTGGAAATCAACAGGCTGGGCCAGCGCCTGAAGGCGCTGGAGAAGGCGTAAGACCTCTATTCATCTCCTGCATTTCTGCTATAACGCCTCGGCACGCCCCGGTCCGCCGGGGCGGCTCCGTTTTCGCGCGACCCTGCTGGACGACATCCCGGCCTTGGCCGCGGAGCGCGGATCACCTCCAAAGACAAGGACAATCCGATGTCGATCTCGGCGGAGCGCAAGCAGTCGCTCATCAAGGAATATTCCACCAAGGCGAACGACACGGGCTCGCCCGAGGTGCAGGTGGCGATTCTCACCGAGAGAATCACCAATCTGACCGAACACTTCAAGACCCATGCGAAAGACAATCACTCGCGTCGCGGGCTCCTGAAGCTCGTTTCCCAGCGCCGCCAGCTCCTTGATTATGTGAAGGTGCGGGACGAACCGCGCTACAAGAGCCTGATCGAGCGGCTCGGCATCCGCCGCTAACCAGCTGAGCGAAAGCGGCGCGCCGATGCGCCGCTTTCCCCAAGATGGGCGTCCAGACGGACGCTCGCCACGACCAACGCGTAAAGTCATGGCAGGATCGCCGGACGCTGCGTCGACGCTTTACGAAACACCGCTGCCGCAGCTTCTCGCCGTCTTGCTCATGACGAACCGCAGGTTCATCAGAGAAAGACCAGCATGTTCCAAGTTCACCGCGAAGAACTCGATTGGGCCGGGCGCACGCTCGTGCTCGAGACCGGCAAGGTCGCCCGCCAGGCCGACGGCGCCGTGATGGCGAGTTGGGGCGAGACGACAGTGCTCGCGACAGTCGTTTCAGCCAAGGCGCCAAAACCCAGCCAGGACTTTTTCCCGCTCACCGTCAATTATCAGGAAAAAGCCTTCGCCGCCGGACGCATCCCGGGCGGCTATTTCAAGCGCGAGGGCCGGCCCTCGGAGCGCGAGACGCTGATCTCCCGCCTCATCGACCGCCCCATCCGCCCGCTCTTCCCCGACGGATATCGCAATGACACGCAGGTCATCGCGACCGTTCTTTCGCACGACCTCGAAAACGATCCCGACATTCTCGCCCTGGTCGCGGCGTCAGCGGCGCTGACGCTTTCCGGCGTTCCTTTCATGGGACCGGTTGGCGGCGCGCGCGTCGGCTGCATCAATGGTCAGCTCAAACTCAATCCGACGATCGAGGAGATGAAGCTTTCCGAGCTCGATCTCATCGTCGCCGGCACGCAGGACGCCGTGCTGATGGTCGAGTCGGAAGCCAAGGAGCTCTCCGAGGACACCATGCTGGAAGCGGTCATGCTGGGCCATCGCGGCTTCCAGCCGGTGATCGACGCCATCATCCGCCTCGCCGAGCGCGCCGCCAAGGACCCGCGCGACCTCGTCATCGCCGACACGACGGACGTCGCGAACGCCGTCGCCCAGATCGCCGAAGCCGAACTTCGCGAAGCCTACAAGAACACCGTCAAGCAGGAGCGTTACGCCGCCGTCGACGCCGTGAAGGCGAAGGTGACCGCCGCGCTCTTCCCGGAAGGCGGCGAAGCCAAATTCACCAAGGAAGAAGTCGGCGCGGCCTTTAAGGAGCTTCAAGCCAAGGTCGTCCGCTGGAACATTCTCGACACCGGCATCCGCATCGACGGCCGCGACGTCAAGACCGTGCGCCCGATCGTCGCCGAGGTCGGCGTTCTCCCGCGCACGCATGGCTCGGCGCTCTTCACCCGCGGCGAGACTCAGGCGCTTGTCGTCGCCACTCTCGGAACGGGCGAAGACGAGCAATATGTCGATTCGCTCGAGGGCACCTACAAGGAGCGCTTCCTGCTCCATTACAACTTCCCCCCCTACAGCGTCGGCGAGACCGGCCGCATGGGTTCGCCCGGCCGTCGCGAAATCGGCCATGGCAAGCTCGCCTGGCGCGCCATCCGCCCAATGCTGCCGGCGGCGGCCGAGTTCCCCTATACGCTGCGCGTCGTCTCGGAGATCACCGAGTCGAATGGCTCGTCCTCGATGGCGACCGTCTGCGGCACCTCGCTCGCGTTAATGGACGCCGGCGTGCCGCTGAAGGCGCCGACGGCCGGCATCGCCATGGGCCTCATCCTCGAAGGCGAACGCTTCGCCGTGCTCTCGGATATTCTGGGCGACGAGGATCATCTCGGCGACATGGACTTCAAGGTTGCGGGCACGTCCAATGGCGTGACCTCGCTGCAGATGGACATTAAGATCGCCGGCATCACCGAGGAAATCATGAAGGTCGCGCTCGCTCAGGCGAGGGACGGCCGACTGCATATTCTCGGCGAAATGGCGAAGGCGATCACGAGTTCGCGCGCTGAACTCGGCGAATTCGCGCCGCGCATCGAGACGATGAAGATCCCCACCGACAAGATCCGCGACGTGATCGGCTCGGGCGGCAAGGTCATCCGCGAGATCGTCGAGAAGACCGGCGCCAAGATCAACATCGAGGACGACGGCACGGTGAAGGTCGCCTCCTCGGACGGCAATTCCATCAAGGCGGCGATCAACTGGATCAAGTCCATCGCCTCTGATCCCGAGGTCGGCTTGATCTACGAGGGCACGGTGGTGAAAACCGCGGACTTTGGCGCCTTCGTCAACTTCTTCGGCGCAAAGGACGGGCTCGTTCACATCTCGCAGCTCTCCAAGCAGCGCGTGAACAAGACGACCGACGTCGTGAAGGAAGGCGACCGCGTGAAGGTCAAACTCCTCGGCTTCGACGACCGCGGCAAGGTGCGCCTCTCGATGCGCGTCGTCGACCAGGAGACCGGCGAAGACCTCGAGGCCAAGGAAAAGGCCGAAGCCGTCGCGGCGAACGGCGGAGAATAGGACCTTTAACGGGCGGCTTCTCGAAGCCGCCCGTTTTCTTGGCGGAAACGGCCGAACGAATTCATGAATGTTATTTACGCGGCCGCCTTGGACCGCGCAGATGTCGGGCCTCCTTGCCAAGCCCGCGGCGCGCCCTGTCTATAGGGTGGAAACGCAGCGACAGGGGCGGACATGAACGAGGAGCTGGAAGCGGCGGCGCTCGTCGAACAGGATCAGAACCTTTCAATCGACGTTTTTGTCCTCGCCAGGCTTGCCGTCACGCTTGCGTTTCTCTCCGCCGCGATTCTGATTTCTGCGCCATTTCTGCCGGCGCTCACCTGGGCGCTCGTGCTCGCGGTTGTGTTCATTGCCCCCCATCGCGTGCTGGAGCGCTTCTTGCCGCCCTCCCTTGCGGCCGGCGTCTCCATGCTGATCGTCGGGCTCGTCATCGTTGGACCGCTGCTGCTTGTGATCGAACGGCTCGTCAGCGAGGCCGCCGCAGGCGTCGATTACGTTCAGAAAACGGTGCAGCAAGGCGACTGGCAAACAATGCTCGACGCCCATCCTTGGCTCGGCCGCTTCCAAAGCTGGATCGCACGCAGATTCGATCTGCAAGCGACGTTCTCGCAGCTGGGCGCCTTTGTCACCAACATGACGGCGAACTTTCTGCGCGCGTCTACCGGTCAGATCATCACCACTCTCCTCGCCTTCTACCTCCTCTTCTTTTTCCTGCGCGACCGCGCCGTGGCGCTGCAGACGCTCGCGCGATTGTCGCCCTTCTCGAACATCGAAACAGGCAGGATCATCGTGCGCGTGCGCGATACGATCAATGCAATCCTCTTTGGCACGCTGGCGGTGGCGGCGCTGCAAGGCCTGCTTGGCGGACTCATGTTCTGGGTGCTGGATTTCAATTCGCCGGTGCTGTGGGGGTTGATCATGGGGCTTGTCTCGATCGTGCCGGTGCTCGGCTCTTTCGTCATTTGGATTCCGGCGACGATTTACCTTTTGATCGAGGACCGCTGGGTTGAAGCCATCATTCTCGGGCTGTGGGGCGGCGTGGTGATCTCCAGCATCGACAATCTGGTTCGGCCGCTGCTCATCGGCGACAGCATGCGGCTGCACACTGTTCCCGCGTTCATCGCGATGCTCGGCGGCCTGCAATTGTTCGGCGCTTCGGGCATCGTTCTTGGCCCCATCGTTATGGCGCTCAGTCCGTTGCTGCTGGAATTCTGGAGACGTCGCGTCGGACCCGACGAGTCGTCTTAACCTCGCACGCCCGACGCGCTTGACGCCGCAACGTCTTGCGTCAGCGCGCATGCAAGCGCCTCGGCCAGCGCCGATTCATCGGCTTCGAGCACGCTGGCGTTCTGCGTATAGATCAGAAAGCAGCGTAGCCGTTTGCCGGGAAAGAGCGGCGCGATCGCAGCGCGATAGAGCGCAAGCTGGCGCAAATGCGCGTCTTCGAGCTTGGCGCGCGGCCGTCCAGTCTTGAATTCGGCGATCAGCGCCTCGGTCGCCGTTGCGGCGACCCGATCGATGCGGCCGGAGACGACGGCTCCATTCTCGAGCGTCGCGACGATGTCGACTTCAGGAGTCGATTCTGGGCCAAAGAGCGGCGCAAGACGCGGGTCGGCGAGAACCGCGAGCGCCGACCGCGCCAGCGCCTCTCGCCTGTCTTCGCTAAGAAAGCCGCCGCGCGCCGAAAGAAAGCGCCGCGCCGCGCTTTGACGATGGTCCGTCGCGCAAGCCGGCAGATGCTGCAGCAGCGCATGGACGAGACGGCCGTGCAGCAGACGTTCCGCTTCGCCTCGACGCGCAGCGACGCCATCCGCGCCAATGGCGATGAGGTCTGCGCCGGCGAGCGCGCTCGAGGGACGCAGCGGCGGCGCCGGCGCGACTTCGGGACGCGCCTTGGTCGTGGCGAAGGCCGGAACGTCGACAGCGGCGGCCTGCGGCGCTTTTCTTGAAAGATCGAAGCGCGGCGGAACCGCGCCGCGGCGCAGAATCGTCGATGTCGCATCGAGGGGGTCGGACACAATCTCGCAGCTCGATTCGAGCGCGTTGCGAATGGCGTCGTACCAGCAGCCATCGGCGCGACCGCTGAGGCCATGCGCGCCGCAAATGTAAAGCCGCTCCTCCGCGCGCGTCAGCGCGACATAAAGCAGGCGCTGGCTTTCCTCGCGCTCGCGCCGCCGATGCGCCTCGCGCTCCTGCTGGAGCGCGATCGGGTCGCTGTCCTTGCCGATCGACCAGAGGAGAACCGCATCGCCATCCTCGCCGAGCGCATAGAGCTTCGGATCGTGCTTGCCGGCGGACGCCCCGCAGGTGTCCGGCAAAAACACGATCTTCGCCTCCAGACCCTTCGCCGCATGAGCGGTCATCACCCGCACGGCGCCGCCGGCAGATTCCATATCGCGCTTGATGGAAAGATCGAGCGACTCGGCCATCGCCAGGAAGGCCGTCAGCGACGGCGGCTGTTCGCGTTCGAAACTCGCCGCAAGCTTTAAGAATTCGTCGATAGCGTCCTCGGCTTCGCCGCCCAGTCTTGCCATGAGCTGCGTGCGCCCGCCGTCAGTCCCGAGAACGCTGCTGTAAAAATCGAACGGCGCCATGGCCGCAGCATCGCGTTGCAAGCGTTGCAGCCGCGCCGCGGCCTCCCGGCAACGCGCCTCTTCGGACTGCTCAAGCGCTTCGATCAGTGACGCGCGACGGGCTGGCGCAAGCGCGATGAGATCGTCGTCGTCGAAGCCAAAGAATGGCGACTTCAGGACGCTCGCCAGCGTCAGATCGTCTTGCGGCAACAGCGCCGCGCGTCCAAGCGCGACGAGATCGTGGACGGCGATGTGGTCGGCGAGATTCAGCCGGTCGGCGCCGGCGACGGGAACATGTTCGTTTTTCAACGCGCGAATGATCGCCTCGAAGAGCGGACCCCGCTTGCGCACCAGAACCAGTATGTCGCTGGCCTCGACAGGGCGCAGCGCGCCGCTGTCTTCGACGCATTCGCCGCTCTGAGGCGCAAGCAGCGCACTGATCTTGCGCGCCAGTCTTTCCGCCAGACGCTCACTGGGGTCGCTCGCATCGACATAGTCGAGCGGCAGGCGCCAATCGCTCGGCTCTTGCGCATTTTCCGCGCCGATCGGCTCCCAGATTTCGATGAGCGCCGCGACGTCGGATTTCCACGCCTCATGCCTTGGCGCCGGCTCCTGGGGATCGCAGCACAGGCCGAGGCGATTCTGTTCGATCGCGAAAATGTCGTCGACCGCTTGCAGCACGCCGGGCGAAGAGCGGAAGGATTGGGTGAGCGTCACCGCTTCGAAGCGGCGTTCGACGCATTCGAATCTTCGGCGAAACTCGCGCCGCATCGCATCGAATCGTTCAGGCTCCGCGCCTTGAAAGGAAAAGATCGATTGCTTCTCGTCGCCGACCGCAAAAAAACTGCGCGGCGGGCCGCCCCTCGCTTCGCGCGCGCTGGCGCCTGCGCAAAATTCGTCGGTGATCGCCGCCAATATGTCCCACTGCGCCGAACTCGTATCCTGCGCCTCATCGAGCAGGATGTGGTCAATCTGCGCGTCGAGCTTATAGAGCACCCAGGATGGGCTCGAACGATGAAGCAGGCGGCGCGCGCCCTCGATCAGATCGTCGTAGTCGAGTAGTCCCCGACGTCTTTTGGCATGCTCATATTCGCCAAGAATGGCGTCGCCGAGAACATACAGCGCCAGCGAGCGTTCGACCGCCGCCGCGGCCTTGCGCTTTTCGATGAGCGTGACGAGTCTGTCGCGCTCAGCCTCCATGCGCGAAAGAAGCTGTGGCTCGGATTTGGCGAGACCGCTGGTGACAATTCTTGTCTTGCCGATCCCGCGCGGCTCGCCGTCTTTCTTGAAGAAGGCTGAAAGATAGCTCTCGATACAGTCTGGATGCGGCGCAAGCGTAAAAGCGGAATCGAGCGAGTCGGCGAGCTTGCAGTCATTAGTCGAACCGCCGCGCAGCATTTTGGCGAGCGTCGGCCACGCGGACGGCGGCTCGCCGCCCTCGATGATCGCCGCTTCGATTCGCGCCAGCGTTTCTTCCGGGCGCAAACCAAGCGCGGTAAAGACACGCGCCTCATAGTCGTCCTGCTCGCGCATGCGCGCGATCTTTTGACGGTGATGCAGCAGTTCTTCGCAGAGCGCGTCGAATCCCGCAGCCGTCGTCTCGCGGGCGACAAGCTCCAGCGCTTTTCGCAGCGATCCTTTGTCTCGCGTCGCCGCCTCGAGCGCGCGCCGGCGCGCCGCATCCATCAGCTCGGCGCGCTCCAGATCGTCGACGACGCGGAAGGATGCCGGAACATTGGCTTCGAAGGGAAAGATATGCAGCAGCTTTTCGCAGAAGGCGTGGATGGTCTGAATCTTGAGCCCGCCGGGCGTTTCGACGGCGCGCGCGAAAAGCCGCCGGGTGAAGTCAAGATCGATGCGCGATTCGACCGTAGCGCCCATCCGAGCGATTTCATTGGCCAGCGCCGAATCGTCGAGCGTCGCCCAGCGCGCGAGCGCCTCGAAGACGCGCGAACCCATATTGGCGGCGGCCGCCTTCGTATAGGTGAGGCAGAGAATCTGCGACGGCCGCGCGCCGGCAAGCAGCAGCCGCAAAACCCGCTGCGCGAGCACATGGGTTTTCCCGGAGCCGGCATGCGCCGAAACCCAGGCGGACGTGAAGGGATCTGACGCCGTTTGCTGGCGTCGGATCGTCAGGGCGCCAACCGGACGCTCGCTCATGCCGCCTCTCCGCCGCCGCGCATCCATTCCTTGACGCGCGCCAGATGGTCGTAGTCGCCGACATCGCTCATAAAAGCTGGATGCGGCCGCGACGCATAGGGCGTCGATTCACTTGAAAACTGCGACAGCAGCTCTTCGAGCTGCGCGCGATGCGCCGCGACGACATCGGCGAAGCGCGCGTCTTTCCATTCGAGCCAGTGAGTCTCGCCGCCCTTTCGCAAGCCGATATAGGCGGCGCCGGAAACCGGCCGCACGCCGATTTTTTCGAAAGCGCCGGCCTCGATCATCGCCGCCTCCAAGGTCAGCTGCGGCGACCAGCCGGCCTTGACCTGCTTTTTGGACGGCGGCGCGCCCGTCTTGTAGTCGAAGACATAGGCCTGGCCCTCGCGGTCGACCTCGATGCGGTCGGCGATCGCGGTCAGGCGAAAGGTCGTTCCGTCGGTGAGGGCAAGCGCGATCTCGCCGCGCGTTTCGACATGGATGTCGCAGTCCAGCGCCCGACGCTCCTGTTCGAAGCTGAACGCATGATCGAGCCCCGCTTCGATGCGCGGCCATTGGAAACTCACGAAAGCCGGATCGGCCATGAAGCCATCGAGTTTCGCGCGCGCGAGATCGCGGAGAACGGCGCGGGCGCCAGAGGGAAGCGCGCCGCGCGGATGGCGCGCGACGAACGCCGCAAGCGCCTCATGTATCGCGACGCCAATTTCGCGCGCACCGGCCTCCGCGCCGATCGGCGGCAGAGGCGTGAGTTTGAGAATATATTCGGCGAAGATCGCGTAAGGGTCACGGCGCAGGCGCTCGACGCGGGTGACGCTCAAGCGTTGTGGGCGCAGCGCCGCGGGGGGGCGCGGCTGCGGCCGTTCGATCGCAATCGTCGCTTTTGGACGATCGAGCGCTGCGGCGATCGCGAGCATCGCGTCGCCGCGTTTCCTGCAGGCGTCGAATGCGTCGCCGGCAAGCGCCGAGAGACGCGCGATGAAGCGGGAAGGAACGGTTGGCGCGCCATTGCGCTTGATCGCGCGGCTGAGCACGACGCGCTCTGCGCCCAACGCCATGATGAAGTCATGTGCGCTTTGGCCGATGCGTCGCTCCGGCGCCATCAGGCCGAGTTGGGCGCGCATCGAGCGGTTGAGAAAGGCGCCGGTGTCCGTCTGCGGCGGCCATACGCCTTCGTCCAGTCCGGCGAGCAGGACGAGGTCGGCCTCGATAAGCCGCGCCTCCAAAGGGCCGAGGATCTTCAAGCGCTGATGGGCGCGTCGCGGGCCGCGCAGCATCGTCTCGGCGGCGACGCGGTCGAAGAGCGCAGTGTAGTTTTGCGCGTCAAAGCCTGCCGGCGCCTCAGCGTGCGCGAGCCGGTCGAGAAGTTCGTACAGCGTCGACGCGCCTTCTTCAACAGCGTCGTCGGCGCCGGCGATCACCGCTTCAAGCGCGCCGCTATGCGCGCGCGCGCGGTCCGACAGCGACGCCGTCGGCGTCAGCGCGGCGAAGGACGCGAAAGCGGCGTCAATACGCGTGAGCGCGTCTTCGATCGCCCGCCAATCCTCATCGCTGATGCGGCGCGCCGCCGGATGCGCATGCGGCGCGCGCGCCAATTCGCGTGCCGGCGGCACACGCGCCGCCCAGCCGCCGTCAGGCTGCGCGAATGTCCGCTGCACGCCAATCTCGATTGGCGACGCGAGCGATGCGACATGCGCGCGCGAAAGTCCGAGCGCGGTCAGCGGATGGGCGAGCAGCGCCGCGACGTTCACGGCGCCCGCGCGATCCGATCCGATCTCGGCGACGAGTCGCGCCAGCGCGCCGATGGGCGTTCTTGCGAGCGGCATGCCGCCCGAATCATCGATCTCAATGTCGAAGCGTCGTAACTCGGCGGCGACGCGCCGCGCAATGAGCCGGTCCGGCGTCACAAGCGCCGCCGTTCGGCCGGGCGTCTCCAGCGCCTCGCGCATGAAGAGCGCAAGCGCCAAAGCCTCTAACCGCTCGTCGGACGCTTCCAAGGCGATGACGCCGCCGAGCGCCTCTGCGAAGCCGCCGCTCTGCGCAGCCTGATAGTCGCGCCATGCCGACGTCGCGTCGGCAGGCGCCATCGCTTGCGAGACAAACGCGCGGCGCGCCGCCAGCGCCGGAGTCACGCGCGCAAGTTCCCGGGGCTCGTCGCGAGCCGCGCCCATGGCGGCGAGCAAGCGTTTCAGCATCATCTGCGGATGGGTGAAGGCCGGTTCTCCGCCTCTCTCGGTCTGACCCACGCTCGCCCAGGCCTCCGCGCTCATGATCTGATCGAGGCCCGGTAGGATCACGGCGCCGTTTTCGAGCCCGGCGATGGCGGCGAGCAGCCGCGCGGTCGTCGGCTGCGCGCCGGTCGAGCCGAGCGCGATCACCGGCGCGGTCGGCGGCGTGCGGGCGAGTTCCGCGATCTGCGCCTCAATCAGGCGTTTCTGGTAAGCGCTGGCGTCGATCCGTCTCCGGTCGGCGAGAATTTGCGGCCATTCGCGCAAGGCGATCTGCAGAAACTTCGTCGTGATCGCCCAGAAGTCGCTGTAGGCGTCATCGCTCAAAGTATCGAAGGCGTCGACCGAAACGTCTTCGATGTGCAATTCGTCGATGAGGGCGCCAAGCTCGGCGGCCAGCGCATAGGCGGCCGACGGCGTCGATGCGACGAGAAGCGGTTCGCTCTCATGCAGGCTGGGCGCGCCGCTTGTATCGACCGAGATGAGCGCGCGCCCGATCGCTTGCGCCCATTGCAGAATGAGCTGCGACAGCAGCAGACGTCGTTCCAGCTCTTCGATCGGCGCGGCGAGCGACGCATCAGCCTCGACGTCAAAATCTCCGGCGAGCAGAGCGGCGTTCTCGCGCTCCTCCAAAGCGCCGAGCGGCAGAATTCGCGGCAGCAGCGTCGCGCGCCGATCCAGCGCTTGCGCGAATTCGGCCGCGAGCGCCCGCGCCGCGCGCTGGGTCGGCACATAGATCGTTGCGCGCGCCATCGTCAGCGGCGGCGTGTCGCGCGTGAGGCCGGAAATGATCTCTCCGTCGAGCAGCGCCGAAACAAACGTCTTCAGAAACGGCGCGCCAGGCGCAATGGTGAACAGATTGCGCCGATGAGCGAGCATCGCGCTCAACTCCGGCGCACAGCGATCGCACGCTCGGCTTCTGCAATGGCCGCGACCGTGCCGACGTGAAGCCAGAGACCGCTGGAGACGACGCCATAGAGCCGCCCCTTGCGCGCCGCCTCGAAGAAGAAGGGCGCGAGCTTGAAGACATCATCCGCGACGCCGGCGAAGAGCTGCGGCTTCATGAGGCCCACGCCGGTATACACATAAGGTTTCTGGCCATCGCGGCGAATAATGCGCCCTTCAGCGTCCAGATCGAAATCGCCGCCCCAGTCGACTCCGACGCTTCCGGATGTCGGCGCGAGCAGCAGCGCCGCGTCCATCATCTCGGGGTCAAAGGCGTCCGCAAGCGCAAGGACATTGGAGCGCGCCGCGTCGATCCAGAACGCGTCGGTGTTGCAGACGAAAAACGGCTCGTTGCCGATCAGCGGAAGCGCTTTCTTGATCCCGCCGCCTTGATCCAGCAGCAGCGCGCGTTCGTCAGAAATGACGACTCGCGGTCGGACGCGGCTCGCGAGATGCGTTTCGATTTGATCGGCGAGATGATGGACGTTGACGATCGCCAGTTCGACGCCGGCGTTCTCGAATTCGTCGAGCGCGCGGTCGATCAGCGTGCGGCCGGCCACTGAAACGAGCGGCTTTGGCGTCTTCTCGGTGATCGGCCGCATGCGCGCGCCAAGCCCGGCGGCGAACACCATGGCGACGCTCGGCGCAGGCGCGAGCGCTCGCTTCTCAGGCGTCGCGAAACAAGCCGGGGATGTTGGCCTCATACCACGCCCTGATGTCGGCCAGCGCCGGATGGCGGAGGCTCTTTTTAAGATAGGATTCAACGCGCGGAAGATGCGCGAGATATTGCGGCTTGCCGTCGCGCTGATCCAGCCGCGCGAAGATCCCCAGGATCTTTGTCGCGCGCTGCGCCGCCAGGATCGCATAAGCCTTGGCGAAAGCGCCCATGTCGAATGCGGAGTCGGCGTCGCGGCGCAGTTTGGCGTAATGGGCGAGGAGCTTCAACTCCAAATCGTCGGGCACGTCGATGCGGGCGTCCTGCCCTAGCGAAGCAACGTCATAGGCGGGATGGCCGAGCACACAGTCCTGGAAATCGAGGATGCCGATCCGCGCCAGCCCATTCCGCTGCGCCAGCCACAAAAGATTGGGAGAGTGATAGTCCCTCAGAGTCCAAGTCGGCGTCCAAGTCGGCCCGGCACCCGCGACATCAACGAGCGCCTGGCGCCAAAGGTTGAGAAAGATGGCCTTGGCGCCGGACGAGACCGACGCCTTCTGGCGCGTGAGATACCAGTCGGCGAGCAATTCCACTTCGATCAGCAACGCGTCGATGTCATAGGGCGGGATGTGGTAATCGCCGTCGCCTTCGATCGTGATCGTATCCGGCAGGCGCTGCGCATGAAGATAGGCGAGCGCGCCCGCCGCTTCGAGATAGCGCTCGACGATCGGGCCGCTCCCGTCGACGACGCCCTCGCCGCCAAGATCCTCGATGATCAGCAAGCCGGCGTCGACATCTTTGGCGTAGACTTCGGGCGCCGAAAGGCCCACTCCGCGCAGCCCTTGAGACATGGCGACGAAAGGAACGACATTTTCGGCGAGGCGCGCGATCGCGCTATAGGATTTGCCGAAGCGGATCGGCGGTCCGTCCGGCCGCGCCGGCGAGATCATCAGGATCGCGCGCTGTCCATTTTCCTTTTCGAGCCGCTCATAGGCGCGCGTCGAGGCGTCGCCCTGCAGGAAATGGCGCTTGGCGCCGGCCCAGCCCGCCTTTCGCAGAAGTTCGCGCAGCGCCTTGAAGGACGCGAGGCGCGACACGAAGCCGCCATAGCCGGAAATGGTGAACCGACGCGCCTCGCGATTGTCGCCATCGACGAAACTCAGTCGCACTTCGAGACGATCGGGCGAGAGCGCTTCGCGCGCACGTTCGGCCCATTCGACGAGCACGATCGCGTCGTCGGTCGCCTCCTCCCAGCCTAATCCCTCAAGCTCGCCAGTGTTCTCCAGCCGATAGAAGTCGGCATGGACGACGCGATTGCCTGCGCCCTCGTAGACTTGCATCAGCGTGAAGGTCGGGCTTGGCGCCTCAAGCAGCGGGTCTTCGACCAAAGCGCGGATCATCGCGCGCGCGAACGTGGTCTTGCCGGCGCCGAGATCGCCTGAAAGCATGACGGCGTCGCCGTTGCGAACGAGCGCCGAAAGTTCTTGCGCGAGTTCGACCGTCTCGGCTTCGCTGGCGACGTCGAGGCGCCAGACCGATTTCGGCGCTGCCTCCTCGCTCATTCCGCGCCTCCAGCGCTCGCCGCCAGGAGAGGCGCCTCTTCCTGCGCGGCATGCGCCGGAAAGATACAGGTTACGGTCGTGCCTTCGCCAGGGGCCGAATCAATCAAGACCCTGCCGCCATGCAGCTCCATCAAGGCGCGCACGATGGAAAGGCCGAGCCCGACGCCGCGGTGGCGCGAACCGGCGGTGTGCGACTCAAAGCGATCGAAGATGCGTTCGAGGATTTCCGGCGAAATGCCGCGTCCGCGATCCGTGACTTTGAAGACGATTTCGGTCTCGCGCCGCAACACGGCAAGCGTCACCGTCTGCCCCGGACGCGAAAATCCGATGGCGTTCGAAAGAAGATTGAACAGGATCTGGCGCACGCGTTTGGCGTCGCCGCGGAACGTTCCGACATCGTCCATGGCGACGATCTGCACGTCGATTGAATTTTCGGCGAGTCGATCCTGCACGCCTTCGATCGCGGCGCGCATTGTGGCCTCGACGTCGACCTCGGATACTTCAAGCTCCAGCGCATCCTCGTCGATTGTCGCCAGATCGAGAATATCGTCGACGATGGCGAGCAGCGCCGCGGAGGATTTGTTGACATAGCCAAGATATTCGCGCTGGCGCGGATTGAGCGAGCCGGTCGAGTCCTCTCCGAGGAGATGCACGAAGCCGTTGATGTTGTTGAGCGGCGAGCGCAACTCGTAACTGACGTGATGGATGAAGTCGTTGCGCAGCTTTTCTGCGGCGAGCAGCGCCTTGTTGCGATCCGTCAAGGCGCGCTCGACATTCACGTCGGCGGAAACGTCGACGAAGGTGAGGAGCGCCGCGCCATCGAGCAGAGATTGCGCCGTACAGTCCAAGACGACGCCATCGCTGCGTTCGATGCGCCGGGTGAAGCCTTCGCGCAACTCATTGAGACCGGTGACGAAGCCTTGCAACGCCGCCCATGTCTCCTCTGTGGCGTGCAGCGCGCGACATCTCGCGGCGAGCGCGTCGAAGCGCGGGCGTTTCGTGAGTTCCTCGGGATCGAGCCGCCACAAACACGCGAAGGCGGGATTGCTGAACTTCAAACGCCCGTCGGAACCGAAAACCGCCACGCCCTCGTGCAGCGTCTCGAGCGTTTCGCTCTGCATGCGGGCAAGCGCGTTGAAGCGCGTCTGGAGATCGTAAGCCTTGGTGGTGTCGTCATAAAGATAGGTGACGCCGCCTTTGGGGTTCGGATGCGCGACGACGTCGATGATGCGGCCATCCGGCAGATGCCACGTGTGACGTATGGGCTCCGGCGAGCGATAGGCTTCGAACAGCCGCTCCTTCCAGGCCCTGTAATCCGACTCGACGGGCACGCGCTGCTCGGCGCGCAGACGGTCAAGAATCTGTCCGTCGGTCGGCCGTTGTTCGAGGAACCTGGGGTCAAGCTGCCACAGCTTGGCGTAAGCGTCGTTGCTGTAAATGAGGCGCCGCGCGCGATCGAAGCTCGCCACCGCGGTCGGCAGCTGATCGAGCGTGCGCACATGCGATTGCATCTGCTGCTCAAGATCGGCACGCACCGTCTCGACTTCATGACGATCGATGGCGAGGGCGGCGGCGGCGCCCGAGGCGGAGGCCTGCGTGACGTCGAGCCGATGACGCTCGCCCGCCACGACGGCGTTGACGCGCTCGCGCCAGACGCTGTTCTTGGCGCGCGCCGCCTCGGCGGCGATGCGGGCCGATTCGTCGAGCAACTCCAGTTTGCGGGCGAGGGCGTCCTCGGGATTCTTCGCTTCGACCGCCTGCGCATAGGCGTCGTTGACGAAGACGAGTTCGCCCGCGTCGTCGCGTATCCAAAATGGCGCGGGCAGCGCCTGGAGCATCGCGCGCAGACCGGAGAGTTCCGATTGCGCCGAGGCATAGCGCTCGCGAAGGCCGATCAGCTCCAACCGATCGCCGGAGACTTCACGGATGCGCAACACGACGCTGCCGCCCACCGCTCGCCCGTCGGCGTCAAAATGCCGACCGGCGACCCCGGCAAGCGCCAAGCGGAAGCTTTCGCCGCTCTTCCGCAGACGGTCCACGGCGCTTTCGAGCGCCTGAGCGTCCTTGGGCGCAAGCCAGGCGCCAAAGCTCAATATGCGGCGCGGCGCGGCGACAGCCCCGGTCATGATCAGCGACGAAGAATGGATGTCGGGCTCGGCGTCGGGCGTGGTCCAGGCGACGAAGATCTGCGGCTCGGAGGCGAGAAAGGTTTTCGCTCGGCCGAGCTGGGCGCGGGCGTCGTCGAGCTCGACGCTCAAGGCGGCTTCGCGGCGACGCCAGGCGGCGCGCTCGCGCACATGCGTCGCGACGATGGCCGCGGCGAAAATCGCCAGTCCGCCGCTAAAAGCAAAGCTAACGATTTGCGGATCGATCGCCAGATCCTCGAGGAAGCCTGACGCGCGCGCCGGCGTCGCCTCGAGCCATAGAAGCAAAGACCCGAGGGAAGCGCCGGCGAAGGGAGGAGCGCCAGAGTGGTTGATCGCACGCCGCCGTCGCGTCATTGCGAGAACGACTCTGCTGGCAAGCGATCGAATGGGCGCGTCATGAGAACCGGTCTCCACGATCAATTGCGGGTGCTCATCACAACAACGCCGTAAACGGTTCTTGCAAACGCGGACGCAGCCTGCCGAGCGCAGGCTGCGGATAGGCTCCGACGACAGGAAGACGGAGGGCTCCGTCGGTGGCCCGCCGCGCCGCACACGAATCAACCCCAATCTAAAGCGCAATTGCTCAAAACGGAATCTTTGAAAAGCGAATGTGCAGGGGCGTTCGGAAAGCTCGATCCCTCGCGTTAAGCGCGAAATACCTCCCCCTTGCGGGGAGGTCGGCGGACGCAGGCAAGTTTACGCAGCCTGCGTAAACTTGCCTGCGGACCGCCGGGTGGGGGTCTCGTCACGCCACTAGAGCAAATTTTTCCCCACCCGACCCCGCTTCGCGGGGCCACCCTCCCCGTAAAGAGGAGGGATGCGCAAACGCCCAACCTTCAGCCGACCGCTCTCAAAAGACGGCCTCGCTCCAGGCAAGGAGCGAGGCCGCAAATGTGCGAAAACCTGAACCGCGTTCAATACCGGTAATGTTCCGGCTTGAACGGGCCGTTCTTCGGCAGGTTTAGGTATTTGGCCTGCTCGTCGGTCATCTGCGTCAGCTTCACGCCGATCTTGTCGAGATGCAGCGAGGCGACCTTCTCGTCGAGGTGCTTGGGCAGCGTGTAGACGCCGACCGGATACTGGCCCTGCTTCGTCCACAGCTCGATCTGCGCCAGCGTCTGATTGGTGAAAGACGCCGACATCACGAAGGACGGGTGGCCGGTCGCGCAGCCGAGATTCACGAGGCGGCCTTCGGCGAGCAGCAGGATGCGCTTGCCGTCCGCGAACTCGATCTCGTCGACCTGCGGCTTCACATTGTGCCACTTCAGGTTCTTCAGGCCGGCGACCTGAATCTCCGAGTCGAAATGGCCGATGTTGCAGACGATGGCGCGGTCCTTCATGGCGCGCATATGGTCGACGGTGATGACGTCGACATTGCCCGTCGCCGTGCAGAAGATGTCGCCGCGCGGCGCGGCGTCTTCCATCGTCGTGACTTCATAGCCTTCCATCGCCGCCTGCAGGGCGCAGATCGGATCGATTTCGGTGACGAGCACGCGGCAGCCGGCGTTGCGCAGCGACGCCGCCGAGCCTTTGCCCACGTCGCCATAGCCGGCGATGACGGCGACCTTGCCGGCCATCATCACGTCGGTGGCGCGGCGCACGCCATCGACGAGCGACTCGCGGCAGCCATAGAGATTGTCGAATTTCGACTTGGTGACCGAGTCGTTGACGTTGATCGCCGGCCAGAGGAGCTTGCCCTCCTTGTGCATGACATAAAGGCGATGCACGCCCGTCGTCGTCTCTTCGGTGACGCCTTTGATCGCCTCGGCGTTGCGCTTGTAGAAGCCCGGATTGGCCTTCAGGCGCTTCTTGATCGAGGCGTAGAGAACCTCTTCTTCTTCATTCGAAGCCGTTTCGAGGAAGGCGACGTCGCCCTGCTCGGCGCGCAGCCCGAGATGAATGAGGAGCGTGGCGTCGCCGCCGTCGTCGAGGATCATGTTCGGGCAGCCGCCGTCGCCCCATTCGAAGATCTTGTGGGTGTAATCCCAATAGTCTTCGAGGCTCTCGCCCTTTTTGGCGAAGACCGGCGTGCCGGTCGCGGCGATGGCGGCGGCGGCGTGGTCCTGGGTCGAATAGATGTTGCAGGAGGCCCAGCGCACGTCGGCGCCGAGCGCCTTCAAAGTCTCGATCAGCACCGCCGTCTGGATGGTCATGTGCAGCGAGCCGGCGACGCGCGCGCCTTTCAGCGGCTGCGACGGGCCATATTCGCTGCGGGTCGCCATCAGGCCGGGCATTTCCGTCTCGGCGATGGCGATTTCCTTGCGGCCCCATTCCGCCAGCGAAAGGTCGGTGACGGCGAAATCGTTAAAGTGATGTGCGGTCATGCGAAATCCTTCTGTTTCTCGTGCGGCTCGTCGGCTGTCATTCCCGACGCTTCGCATCGCGAAGCGATGGGGTATCAGAGCAAAGCCGGCATCTCTCGGCTCTGGATTCCCGGTCAGGCCTGAGGCTGGCCAGGGACGACACGCCAAGCGAATGGCTCAACCGAATACGCGCCGCTGGATTACGCCAGCGGCTCGGACCGAGCCTATAGCAGGGGTGGGCGAGGAAGGCAATAAAGATATAAAGATGCGTTTATGTCAATTCCCGGACGCCGGCGCCGGCGCCGTGACCTCCTCGGCGATGACCCTGAAGCTCGCGAGCGTGCACGGGCCAAATGAGGTCACCATCGCGACGTCGGTCGCATCTCGTCCGCGCGCAATCAGGATGCGCCCGATTCGCGGGGTGTTGTGGCGAGCGTCGAACGTGTGCCAGCGGCCGCCGAGATAGACTTCGAACCAGGCGCTGAAATCCATCGCGGCGTCGTCCGGCGGCACGCCGATGTCGCCAAGATAGCCGGTGCAATAACGCGCTGGAATATTCATGCAGCGGCATAAGGCGACAGCGAGATGGGCGAAGTCGCGGCACACGCCGCGTCGATCCGCATTGGCGTCCCATGCCGTTCTTGTCGCGCTCGCATGCTCGTAATCAAACTCGATGCGATCATGGACATAGTCACAGATCGCCTGCACCAACGGCCAACCCTTCTGAACCTGACCGAAAAGCGACCACGCCAAATCCGACAGGCGATCGGTCTCGCAATAGCGGCTGCCGAGCAGATAAATCAGAACCTCCACCGGCAGGTCTTCGAGCGCGTGCTGCTCGGCCTGCGCGGCGATTGGGTCGGGCTCGCCATTGTCCTGCACAAGAAAGTCCGAGGACATTGTCAGCCGGCCCACAGGCGCGCGGATGACGTGGCAGAAATTGCCGAAACTGTCGTGATAGGTGTTGGCGGGGATGGGGGGATCGAGGCGCATGCGATCGGCGGTCAGCACATCGGCGATGCGTGATGGATGAACGCTCAGCGTCAGAATCATCGGCGTCGGCTGCGGGCAGTCATAGGTGATTTCGTAGCCGGCGCGAATTTTCATCGGGAAAGCCTCCTCTGCTCGAACAAGCGGAGCCGTCGCAACGGTCGGGCATTATCCTCCCGCGCACATGAGAGGGCCGCATTCGGCGTCCGCAGCAGCGGCGACTTTGACGGCGACCTTCATGGCGAGATGGTCGGACGCGGTCCCGATCCATGTTCCTTGCAGCGGAATCGCTTTCCTTGGCTCATCCACGACCGCGATGCGCACCAAGTTCCGATTCCCGAACATGCCGCTCGATGGATCGAAGTCAACCCAGCCAGGGCCGGCGATATAGGCCTGGACCCAGGCATGGGTGTTGCCCCCGATGTCGTCGCCGTCGTCATCATCGTCAAGATGCAGATATCCGGAGACGAATCGCGCGGCGATTCCAAGCGCGCGCAGCGCCGCGATCATCAGCGTCGCAAGGTCGCGACAACTTCCACTCGCGAGCTCCAAAGTCTGGATCGGGTCCTGCACGCCCTTCTCGTGTCGCGCCACATGCTTGAAGGTCCGGTTGATGGTCTGCGTCATATCGACGAGAAGCTTGTAGGTGTCGGCCGATCCGTCCTCACGCAGGAACGCGGCGGCCCAGCGATCGAGCCGGGGATGCTGCGACTGCGGCGTGAGGAAGCGCGCGAGATCGCGGCTTTCTTCCTCGCCGTAGGCGAACGGATGGCTCCGCGCAAAGTCCTCAATATCGGCTTCTTTGAAGTCGGTTGGCGCGTGGCGAAGACGCATGGTGCTTTCGACGCGAAGCTCGCAGGCCCGTTCCTCGAAACGAGCCGTCGCGACATGATTGCCGAAAATATCCCGCGTCCAGGAGATTTGGCTCGGCGCGGGCGTAATCTCGAGTTCGGACTCGAGCACGATTTGGTCGTCGTCGTCGCGCGGACGCAGCATCATCCGGTGCTCGCCGAATGCGACAGGCTGCGCATAATGGTAAGTCGTGACGTGTCGGACGGTGAGAATCGGCATTGCGGTCCCGCGTTGATCCAAGATGCGGATAATGCAAGTTCCGGTAGGACGCAATTTCCACGCCAGGAACAAGACTCGTTTATCGCTTTGCGCCGTCGCCGCTCCAACGAAGAGAACGCCCATGACTGGAACGCCATACAGACTGTTGGCGGCCGATGACCCCGCGCCGATCACGGTGCACAATGAAAACGGCCGCTCGCCGCTGCTGATCGTGGTCGATCACGCGGGCAACTCCCTCCCGCGCGCGCTCGGCCGGCTCGGCGTTCCGGAAAGCGAATTGGCGCGCCATATCGCCTGGGACATCGGCGTCGCCGCGGTTTCCCGCTTCGTCGCGGACGCGCTCGACGCCACTTTGGTGCAGCAGAACTATTCGCGCCTGGTCATCGACTGCAACCGCGCGCCGGGGTCAGAGACGTCAATCCCCGAAATCAGCGAGTTTACCCCGGTCCCTGGGAACGTCGGTTTGAGCGAAGGCCAGAAGGACGCGCGGCTGCGCGAGATTTTTCAGCCCTATCATCATCGGATCAAAGCCGAGCTTGATCGACGATGGCGGGAGGGCCGGCCGGCCGCGTTGATCGCGATGCATAGTTTTACGCCGGTCTACATGGGCGCGGCGCGGCCCTGGCATGCCGGCGTGCTGTACAATCGCGACGCGCGTTTCGCCGATCTGCTGATCGCTTCGCTCAGACGCGAAGACGGACTCATCGTGGGCGATAACGAGCCTTATAGCGTGACCGATGAGACGGATTACACCATTCCGGTGCATGGCGAGCGGCGCGGCCTGCTACACGTCGAGGTCGAGATCCGCCAGGACCTGATTGCCGGCGACAGCGAACAGCGCGCGTGGGGGGCGCTGCTCGCGCGTTTGCTGCCTCAGGCGTATCAAGAGCTGACGACGACGACGTCTCTGCGGCGCTAGAATTGGCGTTGTATAGAGGAGGGTAGTTGCCGCCGGATCCGAGGGGGCAGATCGCCTTCAGGTTTAGGGGCTTCCGATTATCCGCTTGGGGAATGCCCCAACCGGATGGCGAACGCATCCTGTTCCTAAAATCAAGCCTGCACTTCAGTCACGGCTAACATTTTATTTTTTCAATATTTTCCTTTTAGGAACAATCCTGGTGGGTAGGAGTTTACCTGCCTTCAAGGAGTATACATCATGCCCCACAATCCGCCGGTCAACAGGCGGAAGCTGGACACTTCCGCCCTGAAAGCGCAGTCCGATGCTCTTGAGAAGGTCGGCAAGCTTCTGCGAGCCAAGTTCGACAAAATCCTAACGGAGCCGCTGCCCGAGGGGATAGCTGATCTGCTCGTCGAGCTGCACGCCAGCAGACGAACCTGAATAAGCTTTGACGGCGCCAAACCGTTCTGGGAATGCTCACGGGTCGCCGAACTGAACTATGCGAGACGCGGACTGAAAGTCGTATGACTGATCGCCACGGTCAGTCCTTTCGGACTGCTTGTTGTTTCGATCTGCGCCTTGATCTGTTGTGTCAGCGCTTTCACGAGCGTGCTGCCTAGGCCCTCAGCGGGAGGCGCGACGCCATTCTCTTTTTGCTTGCCGACGCCGTTATCCGACACCGTGAGCCGCCAGTCGGCCCCGGAGGTCTCGTATCTGACGAGAATTTCCGCGTCGGGACGATTCTGAGGAAAAGCATATTTCACCGCGTTGATAACCGTCTCCGTCACGATCAAGCCGATACTTACCGCTTCCGTCGGAGGAATCATGGCGGAGTCGAACGCGTATTTGAGGGAAATCTTTTTCTCCTCGCCAATCACCGAGGCCGCAAGGCCATCGCATAGCGTCGTCAGATAGGGAACAACTTCGACCAGCTCCGATCGGCCCGCAGTATCAATATGCCTCTGCAACGTCGCGACCGACATCACGCGGGAATAGGCGTCCTCGAGATGGCGCCGCGCCTCTTCGGACGTCGTGATGCGCGTCTTCATCATGAGAATGTTCGCAATGATTTGCAAACTGTTGAAAATGCGGTGCTGCATTTCAAGCAGCAGCACTTCTTTCTCGCGAAGCAGCCTCCGGGTTTCGTTGTGAAGCGATTCTTTCTCTTTCTCAATTTTGCGCCGATCGGTCTCGTCTACGAAAGAGAGCAAAATAGCTTTGTGCGTGTTGCCAACAAAGAAGACTTCTCGCGCGTTCACAATCAGGGCGCGGCGCCCGACGCGCGGAAAGACGGCGTCGATTTCAAAGTCTTCCGCGGTGGCGTGCTCAGGCAAGACCTTATTTAATAGGGAGACCAGGCGCGGGATTTTGAAACAGCCGTGCAAGATTTCAAAAACGGAACGTCCGATGACGTCTTCGGGGCGCGCTTCAAAAACATGGAGAAAAGATCGGCTCGCTGCGGTTACGCCGAAATGGCAGTCAAGCACCAGCAAAGGGTCGCGCACAGTGTCCACGATCGCTTGCGCGAGCACTGCGCTATATTGGGGATCTAAGGGTTCGGTCGTAATTCGAAGCGCCCTTCTTCAATTCCGCCAGCCGATCGCGCGAGCGGCCACTCTGTCGAATAGCGAGTGAAACAGCAAGCGGGCGTGGTGAGGGGAGCGCTCTGTTTGGACGGCTGTGAAACGCTGTCCGCATTGAGTGGTCTCAGCAGCGGAGATTCTCCTCAGCTTGAGAGCGTTGCGGCCCTGTTCTTTGCGCCGCCGCGGTGGCGCGGGCGTTGGCTACGCCGGCAGCATCACCACCTTGGTCTTGACCGGGGTTCGGGCGTAAAGGTCGATCATGTCCTGGCTGAGGAGGCCGGTGCAGCCGCTCGTGATGCCCTGCCCGAGCGTATCGGGGTCGCTGGTGCTGTAGATCGTGTAGACCGTGTAGACGCCGTTTTTATAGAGATACAGCACGCGGGCGCCGAGCGGATTCTCCAGACCTCCCGGCATGCCGCCGGCATATTTGCGCGCCTCCGGCTGGCGGGCGATCATCTCCTTGGGCGGCGTCCAGGTGGGCCACTCGGCCTTGCGCCCGACATAGACTTCACCGCTCCACAGGAACCCGGGGCGGCTGACATTGGCGCCATAGCGCGTGGCCATTCCGTCGCCTTCGATGCGGTAAAGATGGAATTTGCCAGGATCGACGATGATCGTGCCGGGCGCTTCCTTGCTGTCGTAGCGCACTTTCTGGCGAAAATATCTCGGATCGACCCTGCTGATGTCGACCGCGGGGATCGCGAATTTGTCGTTGGGAACCGGCCCGTAAAGCTTCGCCGCTTCGGCGCGCATCATGTCGTCGGAAGACACGCAACCGGCGAGTCCCGCCGCGCCGAGACCGGCGGCGGAGCCGACCAGAAACGACCGGCGGTTGAGACGCCCCGACCGAAGCCCAAGCGGAGCTTCCTCGTTTCTTTCGCCGGCGTCGGCGATCCCATCGTCCATGATCATAATTTTGGAGTTCCCATGTCCCGTTGCCGACCAGAGAATGCTCCGGCCTAAACCCGCCGAACGTCTTTGCTGAGCCGAGACCTTGCCATCACTTGCTTTTCGGAATGTAAAGAATGTCGCCTTTGCCCGGCAATTTCGGTCATTTCGTGGCGCCGATCGCCAATGGCGACAGGCGGTCCTGTGAGCGCTCAGCAATACAGTTGCATTGTCACTGGGTTAGTCTGTTCAGGCTGATCGAGCGACGGCGCTCGCCCTTTTCGAGCAATCCGACTTGTGATCGAAGGCGGGCGGCATTGTGCTGTCGCCGGCGCTCCCGCGCCGTGAATCGACACAAGCCTGCGACGAGCCGCTCCATGTCGAAACTCCTCAACAATCAGTTCTGCTCTTAATGACCACGACGAGGGGGGGTGGGCCAGGCGCGCAATTCTTCGCACACTGCAGTCATTTCCATGACCCTGCCCACGTTGGCGTCGATCAGCTCTTCTTTGTAAATGCGAGTTCCATTTGGACTTCGATGGCTCAAGCTAGCGACCATCTTTAAATCGCGATTCCGACGATGCACGCCTTGCCAAGAGAGTTCGCGCTCTCTGCTTGTATCCAAGATGTCATATTGTGCGCGGCGCTCAATGGCGGCGCCCTTTTTTTGGCGGTGTCGCACCGTCCATTTGTCACCTGTGATCGAAATATCAATCGATGTCGTATCTCCGGCGGGCGCCGGCAAACAACGCAGGGCTAGAGCGGAATTAGATAGAGGATTGTCTGCCGCGCTTGTCTGAGTACGACTCACCTTGTGCCCGTCTTCAACGGCAGTCTCGACATTACCCCGAGGCGTTGCAGATGGCGCCGCCTTTGGATCTTGGCTAGACCTTGAAAGCGTTTGGGCGGTTACTTCGGAAGGCGACGACGGATCCTTTGCGGTCACGTCGGAGATCGATGACGTCCCGCGACTTGATGCGCTCGGCGTCGACGTTCCGGATGATGCTTGAGTTTTTTGCGCCGTATGTTTTGGGTCCTGGACGGACCGGGAACTCATCTTATTCTGAGGAGCGCGGGTAAGAAAGATTGAAATGATCATGACAGATACCAGCGCCGCCATCGTATAAAATAGAATAGTAAGGCTCTGCAGCGGACGAGTGGCTTCTAAGGCCGCTTCCCGAGGAACCTCCTCGGACGAGCTTTCCGGATGCACAAAAACCCGTTCAGAGGCTTTTTTGGGAAAGCTTAGTATTTTATCGATTTTTGCGAGGTCACGATGGTGTAGCAAAATAACATTGTTCGTTCGTGCGAGTTCCTGGGCAGAGGGAGTATAACTGTTATTGCTTACGACAATTCCATAAGCGGCCGCTTCATGAGCTCGGGCTGCAACGACCTCTTGTACTGCTTTGTTTCCGACGGGAGATCGGTAAAGTTTGCATTGAACCGCAAGCCGAATTCCCGATTTTTGAGCGATCACGTCGACGCCTTGATCGCGGCTGGCCGTCGTCACCCGCGCATCCCAACCACTGCGCTTAAGTTCTTCGGCACAGTAATGCTCGTATTCTATGGGCGTCATCTCATCTCGAAACGCCTGATGACGTGGTTCGAGCTCTGTTTTCGCAGCAACCGTGCTCTCAACATAATCAGTTAGCTCGGGCGCTCGCCCAGCCGCAACAAAGCGGTCGTAATCGCTGTTCAGAGCCGAGAACAGGTTCTTCGAAATAAAGTAGCCTATCTCCTTTAACCATTTTTCCGGCTTCAAATTGCCGTATGGATCGAGCTGCAATAATTGAGACCTCCTTCGCGCTAGCGCCTCAATGTTGCTTTCAACAACTTCTTCGAGCTTACTATCCACACGCCTTACGGCGCGCGAATACTTCACGTGCTCCGTAATCCAAACAGCGATAATCCCCAGTCCGGCTATCGCTAGAAGACCCGCTATGATTTTACTGAGGTCGCTCGGCCAACCCGCCCAAGCCAGAAGTCCTGCGAATGGTAGGAGAACCAAACCAGAGCCATCGTTTTTCTTTTTTTTCGCCATCGCCGATAAATTTGTTCGTAGGCGGACGTAACCGCAGCATCGCGAGATATCTTAATCGTCTCCGCGCAAAAATACATGGCGAAGCCTCAGCGTGACGTTTGGATCCTAGTTCTAGAAGGCGACGGCGTGTGCCGCTTCAAGCTACCTTTCCCGTCCCCGCTCTCGACGGATTTGCAACCCAGCTCCCGTCCCGCTAGCTTCGCCGCCCATGTTCTCAGCGCTCAAAAACTTCATCAATGAACTCACCGGCGAGGCCGAGCGTCCGAAGGCTTTTGAGGCCGCGGACTATCAGCTCGCCGCCGCCGCGCTTCTCGTCCATATCGCCTCGGTCGACGGGCAATTCGACGACAAGGAGAAGGCCCGCATCCGGCAGCTCGTCGAGGCGCGCTTCAACCTCCAGGGGGAAGAGGCGGCCGAATTGATCGACGCCGCGCAGGCGAGCGAGCGCGACGCCGTCGACCTCTATCGCTTTACCAGCGTTCTGAAGCGCCGGCTCGATGAGGACGGGCGCCGCCAGATCATCGGCATGCTTTGGGACATGGCGCATGCCGATGGCGCGGTGCATGAATTCGAGGAGAACGTCGTCTGGCGCGTCGCCGAATTGCTCGGCGTCTCGACCCGCGAACGCGTCGAGCTGCGCCGTGAGTTCCGCGACGCCGCCACGCCGGCGCTGAGCGGCCCCTGGTCGTTGGGCAAGGATGGCGGCCAGTGACGCGCCCCGTCGCAGTCATCACCGGCGCGTCCGACGGCATTGGCGCGGCGCTTGCCCGCATCTTCGCAGCCAACGGCCATGAACTTGCGCTCGTCGCCCGTCGCGGCGACCGGCTGGAAGCTCTGGCCGACGAAATCGCCGCCAATGGAGCCGTCCGGCCGCTCCCCATCGAACTCGATCTCACGACTGAGGGCGCAATAGATTTGCTCTCGGAACGTTTGGGCGCTGCGGGCCTCACGCCGCGCTTCCTGGTCAACAACGCCGGATTTGGCCTCATGGGGCGCGCCATCGAGCTCGACGCCGCCGAGCAGCTCGCGATCGTCGATCTCAACATGCGCGCGCTCACCGCGCTGACCTTGCGCTTTCTGCCGGCGATCGTCGCGGCGAAGGGCGGCGTGCTCAACGTCGCCTCGGTGGCGGCCTTCATGCCGGGACCGGGCTTTGCGGTCTATTACGCCACCAAGGCCTATGTGCGCTCCTTCAGCGAAGCGCTGTCGCAGGAATTGAAGCCGCTGGGGGTGAAGGTCGCGTGCCTGTGTCCCGGCCCGGTGCAGACCGGATTCCAGGCGCGCGCCGGGATGGATCTCTCCGGCTTCATGACGGCGATCAAGCCGGCGATGCTGCCGGCGGCGGAAGTCGCGCGCCAGGGCTATGAGGGCCTCATGGCCGGCAAGCGCGTCATCGTGCCGGGCCTCGTCAATCGGCTGTTCGTCTGGGGGTCGGCGGTGACGCCGCGGGCGCTCCTGCTGCCGCTGCTCGCGTCCGCTCAGCAGCGGCGCTGATTAACGCTGGCGAAATCTGTCAGACAAAGATAAAAGAAAATATTTATATGTATTACCTACCCAATCTTAATGATATCGACTGCCGACTTCAGCGGGTCTGAGGGAACGGTGAAATATCCCTGGAATGGCCGATCAAGCTCTACCCGTAGAAAGATCGCCCCCGAGACGCATAGGGACGCAGCGACAAGCCCGAGCGCCGCGTAACAGAAAATCCAAATATACCCGCAAGCAACGTTGCAAAAAAAGTGACTATAGCTATATCGACGCTATTCACGAGCATTTCCTCCGCAGGATCCTACCCGGCAAGGACGCCCTTGCAAACCTTCGCGTAGCCTGAGCGTTCCCCGCCCGCCTGGAATGAATAAGGCCCGCATGACTGTTCGAAAACAAAAAAAGCGAGCCTCACGGCCCGCTTTCACTTCCTCACCCGTTGGCGCGACTATTCCTCGACGGATTTCGGCTTCAGCACCTGACGGCCACGATACATGCCGGACTTGAGGTCGACGTGATGCGGCCGGCGGAGCTCCCCGGAATCCTTGTCTTCGATATAGGTCGGCGCTTTGAGGGCGTCGGCGGAGCGACGGAATCCCCGCTTCATGGGCGAGGTTTTTCTCTTCGGAACGGCCATTTATTCTCTCTCTAAATGGAAGGCCGCGGACGGGAGCGCCGCGCGGCGGAAACTGGCGTTGGGCCTATACGCGAAATCTCGCCCGATGGCTACCCCGGCGAGGGCTTTTACCAGGGCGATCAGGCGCTGCGGCTTTCTCCTATTGGACGGCGGCCGGCGGGACGGGGCCGCTCGCCGCCTTGTCATAGGCGTTCTTTTCGCCGCCCGACAGCATCGCCGGATCTTCCTCGATGAGCTGCTTGCCGCCGCGATCGTCGGCGGGCCGCGCGGCGACCGGCGCCGCCGCCAGGCCGGTCTCATGCGCGAGCCAGCTTCGCCAGTGATCGGCAGAGCCGTTGAAGGTGTTCTGATCCACCGCGCCGGTGATGCCCGGCACGCGCCCGTCCGAGCGATACTGCCAAAAAGTCCATTTGCGGTCGCCGTAACGCACCTGTGGGTGATATTTCGTCGAGCGGACCCAGATCGGATATTCGGACAGCGCGTCGGAGTGCAGGATCGCCTGATAGAAGTCGACCGAGGAATAGATGATCGGCTTCTTGCCGTAATGGCGCTCCATCTGCGTGAGCATGTCCTTCATGTCGCGCAGCACTTCCTCGCGATAGAGCGTGCGTTTGCAGGTTCCCGACGTCGGCGTCGCCTCGACATCGAGCACCGGCGGCAGCGCGTCAGGCTCATTCGGCACGACGCTGGCGAAATTGCCAATCTCTTCATGCGGCCGGCGACACCAGTAAACGAAGTGATAGGCGCCGCGCGGCACGCCGGCGGCCTTCGCCGCCGCCCAATTGTAGGCGAATTTCGAGTCGACCCGGTCGCCGCCCTCCGTGGCCTTGATGAAGGCGAAGGAGACGCCCGAGTCCTTGACCTGCTCCCAGTCGATATTGCCCTGATATTTCGACACGTCGATGCCGTGGACGGCGAATTCGGCGCTGCGCGTCGCCGGGAATTTATGGAGATCGTTCTCCGGCACGGCGTAGGCGAGAAAGCTTGGGTCGCGCTTGGGATTGATAAGCGGCGCGCTGGTCTGGAACCGCGGCCGGCGCGAAAAGCTCGGATCATAGGAGCTGCCGCAGCCGGCGAGGGTCGCCGCGGCCGATACGGCGCACACGAGGGCGGAGGAAAGCAGGGGAAAATATTTGAACGGGCGCATTTCTCCAAATTATCTCCGCAGGCGGTAACGGAGCGTAAACGCCCCAGCGCCTCAGCCCAAATGGAACCACATACTGGCGATTGTAAGGAACGCCCCGTAGCCGACCACGTCGGTGATGGTCGTCACGAAAGGCCCCGAAGCGACGGCAGGATCGAACTTGAGCTTGTCGAAAGCGAGCGGCACGACGATGCCCCCCAAGGCGCCCGCGACGAGATTCGTGAACATCGCCATGGCGATAACAGGCCCAAGCCCAACATTATTGAACCAGTTGGCGGCGACGATGCCGGTCACCAGGCCAAAGGCCGCGCCATTGACCGCGCCAATGGCGAGCTCCCGGAAAATAATCCGCATGGCGTTGGCGCGGGTCAGCTCGCGGGTAGCGAGCGCCCGAACGGCGACGGTCATGGTCTGGGTCGCGGAATTGCCGCCCTGGCCCGCGACGATCGGTCCCAGCACCGCCAGCGCCACCATTTGCTCCAGCTGCAACTGAAAATGCTTGAGCACGCTGGAGGTGATGAAGGCGGTCAACATATTGACCGAGAGCCAGGTGAAGCGGCTCCGCGCGATCCACCAGAAATTGTCGGTCAGCTCTTCTTCGGGGTTCACGCCGCCCAGCGCCAGGATTTCGTCCGAGGCCTGCTCCTGGATGACGTCGACGATGTCGTCGATGGTGAGAACGCCCACGAGCCGTTCGGATTCATCGACAACCGGCACGGAGACAAGATTGTAGCGCTCGAAGAGCCGCGCCGCCTCGGCGCCGTCCTCGGTCGCATTCACCCGCCGCCGATCCTCCTGCATGATTTCGTCAAGCCGCGCGCTCGGCTTGGCCCGCACCAGAGCGTCGAGGAAAACGGTCCCGAGCAAACGGTAGCCGGGATCGACGACGAAAACTTCGAAGAAGCTCTCCGGCAGATTCTCTTCACCGCATTCTCGAAAAAAATCGAGCACGCGCCCCGCCGTCCAGAAGGGGGGCGCCGCGACAAACGTCGTCTGCATCAGGCGCCCGGCGGAATCCTCCGGATAGTCCAGCGAGCGACGCAGGACGATCCGCTCTTGCGCCGGGAGCGCGTCGAGGACCTCCGCCTGTTCTTTCGGCTCCAGACCTTCGAGAATGGCGACGGCGTCGTCGCTTTCGAGGTCGCGCACGCCTTCGACGAGGGTCTCGACCGGGAGTTCGTCGAGGATTTCCTCGCGGGTCGCTTCGCCGACCTCCATCAGGGCCGTAAAGTCGAAGTCCGCGCCCATCAGTTCGACAAGTCGCGGTCGCGCTTCGTGGCTTAAGCGCTCAAGCAGGGCGCCAAGGTCCGCCTCATGGAGGTCGCCGACGAGTTCGTGAACGCGCTCCGAGTCGCCCAGCGCAATCGCGCCTTCGACATCGAGAACGAATTCCCGGCTGAGAGACGCCTCTCCGCCGTCGCGGAAGTCCTCGGCGGCGGTCGCCGTATCTTCATGATCGAGCGGCATTGGCGGTCCCGCGCTATATTATGGTCGCGCTCTTAACCCGGGGGCGCGAGAAATCAAACCGGGAAGCCGTCATGACCGCCATTTTTCCATTGCTGAAAAGAGCTAAAGCGACAGTCGACGCTCCCCTCCCGCGGTTCGCGCTCTTGCTGCTGGTGGGTTTATCCGCCGCCAGCGTTTCTAGCGCCCCACGCGACGCCGCCGCCGTGGAACGGACCTGCGGACCCGACGCGCTTGGCGTGTCGCGAATCATCGAAGTCGACCGCTCCAAGGGAACGGCGGTCGGCCTGCAAAGCTATCCGCGCACGCTCGATTTGCGCGACCATGAGGTTGTGCTGACGTTCGATGACGGACCGGCGTCGCCCACGCCGCAAGTGCTCGACGCGCTCGCCAAGGAATGCGCGCGCGTGACCTTCTTTCTGATCGGCCGGAATGCGGAAAGCCTGCCCGCTCTGGTGAAGCGCGCCGCCGCGGACGGCCACACCATCGCTCACCATTCCTACAGCCACCCCGACAAGACCCTGAGGCTGATGAGCGAGGACGCCGCCAAGGCCGACATCGACAAGGGCATCGCCGCCGTGAACAAGGCGCTCGGCGCGACGGCCGCGCCCTTCTTCCGCTTTCCCGGCTTCGCCGATACGCCCGCGCTCGTCGCCGACCTCACGGCGCGCGGCTACACAATCTTCGGCTCCGACCTGTGGGCCTCGGACTGGTCGCATATGACGCCCAAGGCCGAACTCGATCTCGTGCTGTCGCGGCTTGAAAAGAACCGCAAAGGCATCGTGCTCTTCCACGATTCGCAGGGGATCACTGCGCAGATGCTGCCGGAATTTCTGCGCGAACTGAAAAAGCGCGGCTATTCGCTTGTCCACATGGTTCCGGGCGACGCGCCGACCCCGATCGTCGCCGCCGGTCCGGATTGGACCTCGACGACAGAGCCGATCATCGCCAAAACGCTTGGGCCAAAGGCCAGGCAGGCGCCGCAGGCGCATGAGCATGGTGCGCAAGAGCCGCCGAAATCCGGCGAGCCTTAGCGCAATGTGATCGGGAAGCGCGTTCTAAAGCTGCGCGAGGCGCCGCTTAGCCGCGATCGCAGATATACGTGCTCTTGGAACCCCAGCAGGATCCGCTCTTGTAAACATTTCCGAGATTTTTGCCGCCGAGCGCCGCAGACCAGCTTTTTCCCCTGGCCGGAGAAAGCGTCAGCGTCTGACCGGAATATTGGAAGATCACCGCGCCGCCTTTTCGCGAGATCTGACAGACGCCGCTGTTGAGCACGCGTCCCGAAATTCTGACGTAGCATTTGCCGGTTCGCGCTTCGGACGCGGGCGGCTCCTGTTCACCCGCGACGTTCGCCGCCGCTGACGCCTCATCTTCCGCCCCGCGGCGCGCCGCTCTGCGCTTTCCCGCGATGCCGTCGCTGAGAAATTCCGGCTCGAGTTCGAGGTTGGCGATGGATGACGCGAGCGGGTTCGACGCTTGGGCGCCCGGCGCCGATTCCGCCCCGTCCTGCGGGGGCGCCGCGCGTTCTGGCGTCGCTGTCGGCTCCACCGGTCCGGCGATGATCGAGGGCGGCTGTTCATGCGATCGCAAATTGGCGGCCGGCGCCCCCGGATGCGCCTGGCTTTGCGCGCCGCGCGGCGCGGGAGGCGCTATTTTTTGAGGCGTCATCGAATCTGCGGGATCGCCATTTTGCGGAAGCTCGCCCCAGAACGCGGAGCCGACGACGATCGCGGTGCCGACGACGACAAGCGCCGCGGCGCCAATATAGAAGAAGCGCTCGACCCTTTCGAAGTTGCGCTCGGACGCCGTTGCGTAGGACTGGCGCGAACCCGCCGGCCGCGGCGACGCCATGCGCCTGTCGGCTTCAATATCGCGCCAGGCATAGCGGGCGCGCGTCTCGATAGTGTCGGCCTTTGGCGGCGGCCTGCGGTCTCTTAACGACACAGCCATGCTTCCCTCTCCGGGCGCCGTCGAACCAAAAGAGCGGCGTCGAACGCCTCGCGTCTGCGAAAAAGGCGCGCGGCGCGCTCATTTGCGAAGATCGAGCAGGCGGCTTGCACTGACCAAGCGCCAGCGCAACGATATTGCAATGGGGAATGTGGCTGATGTTTGCCCGCTGCGGCGCCGCAATCGGCCGCGCGAACTCGGGGCGCTTTTATGGCGCTAACCTTGGTGCGGCCGAGAACGAAGAAGCGCGCTTGGCTCTCAGGTTGTCGTCAAAAAGGTATCTTGTCATCTAGGTCCGAGAGGATTTCGTTTAAGACTTTGTCTGCGCCCAAGGCAATCCTACGCGCGGATTCATATAGGTCTGACATCAATGAATACCACTTATCCCGCATCTCCTCTGGGCTTTCATTATCTGCTCGAAGATTAGAATCTGTGAAACTCTCGACCAATTGGCCATCGCCATTGATCAGATCTATTTCGACATCCGGTATGTCAAAATCATCATGATTTAGCTTTATCATTATAGTATTGTCGCGAAGGGATAGCTGAAACACATCATTTTTTACGGATTGTTTCCACTCAAGCTCCCCTGCATTGGTCAATTCGACCAACTTGTTGACCAGCTTCATTTGCTTTGCGTATGCCATCTTCACACTCCGGTATCTGCGAACTTTAGCTCTGCGAGCACGCCGGCCAATTCGTCAATGTTCTGAGACAGAAGGGCATTAAATCGAGTGCGTGCGTCATTCGGCACACTTGGAAGAGCTTTCTCAACGGCCCTCTCCATCTCGCTGAGGTTAGCTATCGCGCCCTGTAGCACCGCTGCATGAGTGTCAGAAAGGTCACGTGATTTTTAACGTTGATGAGCGTCTTTCGCAGAGCGGCATAGCGATCTGGCAGCAGTGCCCATTCATTATTTCGGTGAGAGCGCTTTACTTCCTCTAACAACCCAATCACCCTGCTAAGGTCAAATACCGTCTCGAATGTCTGGATGCTGTTTTTTACGCTTTGCGCGGCGTCACGAGCATGTTCTGCAGCTTTTCTCGACCGACGGACGTTGTAAACCGTAAGCACAAAGCCGACGACAGAAATAAGCACACCTGCTATGCTGGCAAGATCACCGACGTGGTTCTCCGCAATCCAATTAAGAAATGCCGCTCCCAAGCTCGTCGCCTTTCCGCTTTCAACAGTGAAAAATCCTTCGCATACGGCGAAAAAAACAAATTGGCTTATCATTGGCCAATACACAAGACGACGAGCAAACTTGTTACACTCTCAGGTATCGAGACCGATCCTGGGCTGAACATCAAATCGACCACATGCTGAAGTTGCCGGGGATGAGCGGACTGTCCTCCTTCCACTCTGTCGGCTGGTATTACATCAATGAGAGCCTGAGCAGCCTTGGTCTCCACGGGAGGCCTCAGGTGAACGTCGCCGCGCATGGCCTTCCACAGTGCGTCATCCTGTGCGGCCATCTTGGAATCTTCGCGAGCGGCTACTTCCTTGTCGGAGGCGCGAAGGGAAACACGCCGCGTGACTTGCCGCCAAGTCGAGGGCGAAGCTCCTCAGGAACCTCACGGACGTAATAATACGTTCGACCACGAAGGAAGATGTAGCTGGCCATCAGGAAGACCGGGAGCGACTTAGCGGATGAGCACCAATGGACTTACCCAAGAAGCAAGGGCAGGCTTGGGCTAACTTGCTGAATGCCTATGGAAAAGCCGATGGCTTTTGGTGCGGCCGAGAGGACTCGAACCTCCACTGGTTGCCCAACTAGCACCTCAAGCTAGCGCGTCTACCAATTCCGCCACGGCCGCAAGGACGCTCCGCTTAACGCGAAGCGCCGGCGCGCTGCGTCTAACAAATCGGCTCCCAGATGACAAGCGGGCGCGGCCGCGTCATCCGCCGGCTCTTCGCCCTATTAAAATTTGCGCCGCGCCGATCGTCGGAGAACGAACTTCCCTTTTGAGACTTTTAGGCGTCCGCAAGCACTTCACGAAGCGTATGCCCGACTTGATCCTTAATGACGCAGATGGTGGCCTTTTGGTCGTCATAGAAGACATCGCGCATCATCGTTTGCCCATAGGCGTCCGCGAGAGCCGCCGTCTTTACACGACGTTTCGTCGCATTTAGAGAAAGGCGGTGGCCGGCGGCGTCGATTGCGAAAAACTCGAACAAGTAAACCATTGCGTTCTCCTGCTTTGCGCTAATCATTACACGCTGTTGCGACCGGCGCGTGAATGAACAAGGAGATAGAATTGAAGCTGAGCCGCGACCAGGCATCCAATTCAACGCGCTTGTTACGGTCGCTATTCGAGAAATTCTTGTCCTTATACAGAGGCTGCTGGCGAAAAGCTCTAGGCGTGAAGCAATCGCCGAGATTCAGTTTCGCCGGAATGCGCGTCTCGGCGCGCTTGATGGGCTTAGTTCGGCCGAATGACTGAAACGCCTTGTCCGCCTTCTCGCCGCTCCCTAGACGCCGTCATGCGTCTGCGCCCTGGCGCGCCGCCGGTCGAATGGCGCGTCAGCGGCGATCTCGTGCCCTATGAAGAGGCGGTAGCCTTTATGGAGGCGCGCGCCGCGGCGATCGCTTCCGGCGAGGCGCGCGAATGCGTCTGGCTGCTGGAACATCCGCCGATCTACACCGGCGGCTCCTCGGCGAAGGAGCAGGATCTGCTCGAGGCGCGCTTTCCCGTCTATCGCACCGGACGCGGCGGACAATTCACCTATCACGGGCCCAAGCAGCGCGTCGCTTACGTCATGCTCGATCTTTCGCGACGCCAACGCGACGTGCGCGCCTTCGTCTGCGCGCTTGAATCATGGATCATCGCGACGCTCGCCGATTTCGGCGTCACGGGCGAGCGGCGCGCCGGGCGCATCGGCGTCTGGGTCGAGCGGCCGGATAAGGCCAGGGGAACGGGCGGCGAAATGGCGGAAGATAAAATCGCCGCCATCGGCGTGCGCCTGCGGCAATGGGTGAGCTTCCACGGGATCGCGCTCAATGTCGCGCCGGATCTGACGCATTTTTCCGGCATCGCGCCCTGCGGCGTACGCGATGCCCATCTTGGCGTCACGAGCCTCGCGGACCTCGGCGTGGCGGCGGACATGCCTGCCGTCGACGCCGCGCTGCGCAGGAATTTCGAGGCGATCTTCGGCCCAGCCGAGGACTCTTAAGGCGCGGCGGGCGCCCGCCCCTCGCGCGCAGCAAGCGCGGCGAACAGCGCATCGTCTTCATTGACGCCGGCGTTGCCCGTCGTCAGCAGCTTCTCGCCATAGAAGATCGAATTGGCGCCGGCGACGAGGCAGAGAATTTGCGCTTCGCGCGACAGCGACGAGCGGCCGGCCGAGAGCCGCACCCGCGCCTTCGGCATGACGATGCGCGTCGTCGCGATCATGCGCACGAGATCGAGCGGGTCGATCTGCGCACGCCCGGCGAGCGGCGTGCCTTCGACGGCGACCAGCGCGTTGATCGGCACGCTTTCCGGATGCGGATCGAACGACGCCAGCGTCTGCAACATGCCGGCGCGGTCTTTCACGCTTTCGCCCATGCCGATGATGCCGCCGCAGCACATCTCCAGCCCCGCGCCCCGCACGGCCTTGAGCGTGTCGAGACGGTCTTGATAGGTGCGGGTGGTGATGATCTCGTTGTAGAATTCCGGGCCGGTGTCGAGATTATGGTTGTAGGCGGTGAGTCCGGCGTCGACGAGGCGCTTCGCTTGCGACTCGTTGATCATGCCGAGCGTGACGCAGGCCTCCATGCCGAGCGCGCGCACGCCGCGCACCATGTCGAGCACGGCGTCAAAACGCTTGCCCTCGGGCGCCGAGCGCCAGGCGGCGCCCATGCAGAAGCGATCGGCGCCGGCCTCTCGGGCGGTCTTTGCGGCGCCCAGGACCTCCGCCGTCTCCAAGAGATCGACGCGGTCGAGCTTCACTTCGCGGTGATGCGCCGATTGCGGGCAATAGGAGCAGTCTTCCGGACAGCCGCCGGTCTTGATCGACAGCAGCGCCGCCTTCTGCACGTCATTGACGTCGTGAAAGCGGCGATGAACGGCGTTCGCCTGCGCGACGAGATCGAGCAGCGGCTGATCATGGATGGCGACGATCTCTTCGACGCCCCAGTCATAGCGTAAGGAGAAGTCCGCGGAAGCGTTCACGCCGGACCTCCGGCGTCGCGGCTTTGCGAACGATGCTGCGAGCGCGCGGCGAGTCTGCGCTGCGGCGCCTCCTTCTTAGACGTGTCTTCGGCGCGCGTCACGCTCTTGCGCCCGCCGCGCAGAGCGGTATAAGCGACGAAAAGCGCCATCGCGACGTCGAAGGCCGCATTGGCGACGACGAAGGGCGCGGGGGCGAATTGCGAGGCCGCGCCGATATAGTGAAAGTAAATCGCATAGAGCGGATGCAGCGCGAAGCCCGCGACGACCCACCACGGCGAGCCGATGATCGACATGCCGGCGAGCGTGCCGAAAACGGCGACGCCGGTCATTTCGACGCCGACCCAGGGGCCGGACTCTTCAGCGCGAAAGGCGAAGCCGACGTAAAGGAAGCACAGCGCGATCAGCGCATAGGCGGCGATCCGCTGGACGGCCGCGCCCGACCATTTGCAGAATGCCAGGAGGCCCAAGGCAAAGACCAGGCCGACCCCGGCAAAGATAAGAATTTCGGTTGTATCGAGCATGGCTTTGACCATTAGCGCCGCAAATTGCGGAGATTAGGCGGATCGCATCGTCGCCGACGTCTATAAGCGGCAGAGCCGCCTCGAACAAGTGCCGCGGTCTCGGGCGCTACGGCAAGAGCGTCCGCTCTTGTCAAACGGTCCCGCTTGACGCAGTTTCGGCGCTGGAAGTTGCGGTCACCGTTGGCGGCGAGGCTCCCGTGCAAAAAACCATATTAATTGCGCTGCTATGCGCGATCAGCGGCGCTACGCCTGCGCTCGCCGTGAACACCTGGGCAGGTAGCACGGCCGACGATATGGCGGTCGAGCAGGACGCCTGCGCCCCCGACGCTTACCGCTTCTGCGGCGGCAACACCGTCTTCATTTTCGAGATGGAAAATTGTCTCAAGCGGTATATGCCGTACCTGTCTCGATCGTGCCGAAAGCAGCTAACTCCCACCGATTTTCGTAAGTATCACGGCGAAGAGCCGGATTTCTTCGGCTTTTAGAAGCCGCGCGCGACGTCGGAAAACGCGCCGGACGCCAGACGCGTCGAAAAGACGTGCGAAGCCTGCTATAGCTGCCCTGGACGCGCCCCGAGGCGTGGAGAGTTCAAAGGTCGCGATAGTATGCAGCTTGAAGCGCAGGCGCAGGAAAAGCTCGTTACGACCGCTCCGCCGGCGGGCGCCGATCCGGAAGCCTTGAAGGGCGACGAATCCCTCATTGACGACATTCGCCTTCTCGGGCGGCTGCTCGGCGACGCGGTTCGCGAACATGAGGGCGCCACGGCGTTCGAGCGCATCGAGACGATCCGGCGGCTCTCCGTCGCCGCCAGCCGCAACGGGGACGCCGAAGCCGACAGGAATCTCGACGCGTTGCTGCGCGCGCTGACGGCGGAAGAGGCGCGCACCGTGATCCGCGCCTTCAGCTATTTCTCGCATCTTGCGAATATCGCCGAAGATCTGCATCCGCTGCAGCAGCGCGCGCGCGCCCAGGCGAGCGGCGCCTTCACCGGCGCGCCGAGCCTCGCCACGACCTTCGCGCGGCTGCGCAAGGCCGCCGTCGGCGCCGGCAAGATCGCCCAGGCGCTGGCGCGCGGCTGGATTTCGCCGGTGCTGACCGCGCATCCGACGGAAGTGCGCCGCAAGAGCCTGCTCGACGCCGAACACGCGATCTTCAAGCTGCTCGCCGCGCGCGAACATATGCGCGGCAAGGCCGAGCGCGCGCAAAACGAGATGCAGCTTCGCGCCCGCGTCTCGCAGCTCTGGCAGACCGAGCTGTTGCGTCATTCGCGTTTGACCGTGCGCGACGAAATCGAGAATACGCTGAGCTATTATCGCAGCACCTTTTTGCGCGAGATCCCGCGCCTTTACGCCGACATCGAACAGCGTCTCGAAGGACTGCGGGTGCCGCCCTTCCTGCGCATGGGCGCCTGGGTCGGCGGCGACCGCGACGGCAATCCGAACGTCACGGCGGACTCGCTCTCTACCGCCATGCGCATGCAGTGCGAAACGGCGCTGCGCTTCTATCTCGTCGAAGTGCATGAGCTTGGCGCCGAGCTGTCAATTTCGCGGCGTTACGCCGGCTGCAGCAAGGCGCTCGAAGCGCTGGCGGCCCGCTCTGGCGACGACAATCCGCATCGTGACGACGAGCCCTATCGCCGCGCCCTCATCGGCGTCTATTCGCGCCTCGCCGGCACGCTGGAGAAGCTGACCGGCGGCCAGGCGGCGCGCCACGCCGTGGCGCCGGGCGAGCCCTACGCCAATTCATGGGCGCTGCTCGCCGATCTCGTCACCATCGATGAATCGCTGCGCGTGCATCACAGCGAGGTCATCGCCACGCAGCGGCTCGAGCCGCTGATCCGCGCCGTCGAAGTCTTCGGCTTTCACCTTGCGACGCTCGATTTGCGGCAAAGCTCCGACCGGCACGAAGAGACCATCGCCGAACTTCTCGGCGTCGCCCGCGTCGTCGATGATTACGCCACGCTCCCGGAAGCCGAAAAGCAGCAGTTGCTGCTGAAGCTGCTCAACGATCCGCGGCCGGTGCGCCTGCCCGGCGCGACATACAGCGACCGCGCCACGAGCGAATTGACGATCATGGAACGCGCGCGGGAGATGCGCCGGCTCTACGGCGACGAGGCGATCCGCCATTACATCATCAGCCACACCGAAACAGTCAGCGACCTCCTTGAAGTTCTGCTGCTGCAAAAAGAATGCGGCCTGATGCGGGGCACGCTCGATCCGCGCGACACACAGGCCGTCGTCGCCGATCTCATCATCGTGCCGCTCTTCGAAACCATTGAGGATCTGCGCAACGCCGCGCCGATCATGCAGGATTTTTACGCTCTGCCCGGCATCCTCAAGCTCGTCGTCAATTCCGGCGGGCAGCAGGACGTCATGCTCGGCTACTCCGACTCCAACAAGGACGGCGGCATCCTAACGAGCATCTGGGAGCTGTACCGCGCCTCGACCGCGCTAGCGGAATTTTTCGGCCCACTGCCGAACGTCGCCCTTCGGCTTTTCCACGGACGCGGCGGAACCGTCGGACGCGGCGGCGGGCCGAGCTACGACGCCATTCTGGCGCAGCCGCCCGGCACGGTGAACGGGCAGATCCGCCTCACCGAGCAGGGCGAAGTCATCGCGGCGAAATACGCCAATCCGCAGATCGGCCACGTCAATCTCGAACTGCTCGTCGCGGCGACGCTGGAAGCGACGCTGCTCTCCGCGCACAAGACTCCGGCGCCGGAGTTCCTGGAAGCCGCCGAAGAATTGTCGCAGGCCGGCATGGCCGCCTATCGCGGCCTTGTCTACGGGACCGAAGGCTTCGTCGATTTCTTCTTTTCCTCGACGCCGATTTCGGAAATCGCCTCGCTCAACATCGGCTCGCGTCCGGCCTCGCGCAAACCTTCGCGCCGCATCGAGGATCTGCGCGCGATTCCGTGGAGCTTTTCCTGGGCGCAGGCGCGCGTCGCGCTGCCGGGCTGGTACGGCTTCGGTTCGGCGATCGCGCATTTCATCGAAGAGGACGAGAAAGCGCGGCTCGCGCTCTTGCGCCGGATGAGCGAAGAATGGCCGTTCTTTCGCGCGCTGCTCTCGAACATCGACATGATCCTCTCCAAGACCGACATGTCGATCGCGCATCATTACGCTGGACTTGTCGAGGACAAGGCGCTTGCCGCGCGCATTTTCGGCATGATCGAGGCCGAGCATGCGCGCGCGAATGACGCGCTCGAAAAACTTCTCGGCTCCAAGGAGCGGCTCGCCGACAATCCGACGCTCGCGCGCTCGCTGAGGCACCGCTTCCCCTATATCGCGCCGCTGAACTATCTGCAGGTCGAATTGATCCGCCGCCATCGCGCAGGCGAGCGCGGCGACGACATTCGCGAAGGGATCTTGATGTCGATCAACGGCATTGCGGCGGGCTTGCGGAACACGGGTTAGGCGACGCCTTGACAGCGAAGCCATCATGCGAAGGATCGATCGGAGGAATAAGCGTCATGAACGCAGGCAATCAGTTTAATGACATCAGCCTCGAAGAGCTTAAAGCAGGCCTCGCGACGGGCGCGGTCTTGCTTGTCGACGTGCGAGAGGCTGACGAATATGCGGCGGGCCACATCGCCGGCGCGATCTTCAATCCGCTGTCGAAATTCGATCCGAGCCAACTGCCGGTGGCAGGCGAGGGCCAGAAAGTGATCATCTATTGCCGCTCCGGCAAGCGCTCGGTGTCGGCGATGGAGCAGGCGCGGCTCCTGGGCCGTCGCGACGCCAACACGCATTTTGGCGGCGGCATCCTCGCCTGGCTCAGCGCCGGCGAACCTGTCGTCCAGGGCATGTAAAGCGCTCAGATGGCGACGCAGCTTCAACGCAGGCTCGCGAGATAGCGCGACAAGGCAAGCAGTTCGCTTTCGCTGAAAATGCCAAAAGGCGGATCTCATCTTGCTTTGCGAGCTGCTGCGCAGGCGGAAATTTCCGTCAACGCCATTCGTCATACTCATGACGCGGCATCGCCGCGACGCTGAGCGCCATCAGCGCATGGCGCCGCCGCGACATGGCGTGGCCGAATGGCGCGGGGTAACCAGCAAGTGTGTATCGCCACGGAACCTGCATAGAAAAAATCCAGCCTTTGAGGCCACGCCGCTTTTCATCGAAGCCGCGGATCGCCACTTTTTGGGGCGGAGAGAATAGTTTCCGCCAGACTTAATATGTCATCGTAATTTCCGGAGTACGCTTATGCGGAACCAGTATCAAACAATCAGCAGGCAATATTCGGCAGCGCGGAAGGATGACCATACGAATTTCCTTGAAACGCCAACCGTCCAATCGGTTCTCGGCGATGTTTCAGGCGTGAACGCCATCGACTACGCATGCGGGACTGCCATTATTCCCGGCTTCTCAAAAGACTTGGCGCAAAGAATGTGCTCGGCGTGGATCTGTCGCCCGCGATGATTGAAGCCGCGCGGCATGAAGAAAGCCAAAACGCGCTGGGGATCGTTTACGAAGTCGGCGACGCCGCGACGATGGCCGTTTTTGGTTCATTCGACGTCGCGACCGCCGCCTTTCTGTTCAACTACGCCGAGGACGAGCAGACGCTTGCGCAAATGTTCAGGTCTGTAGCGGCGAATGTGATTCCCGACGGCAGATTGGTCGCCGTCGTGCCCAATCCGGACTTCATCAACGGCCGCGGGGACACGCTTCCTTATGGGTTTTTTCTCGAGAAAATCGGCGAAGGCCCCATGCGCCTGCGCGTGCGGATGACGTTTGTCGGCGAAGAAAAATTTCGGATCGAATTCACCCAGTGGAGCCGTCACGCTTACGAGGACGCGCTGGCGCAGGCGGGGTTTGCTGACGCGCAATGGACGCCCTTCGCCGTGTCTAAGGAAGGAATTGAGCGTTACGGGCAAAACTTCTGGGACGCAATTCTCGCCAATCCGAAAAGCGTCGTGTTGAGCGCAAGGAAAAAGCCTGCGTGACCACGGCCTCGACCAGAATAAAGTAAGACGCGATGCTTCTCGTCGATACGGCGGATCACAACGCTATCCTGAACGCGCTGAAATTTCCAGGCGTGCAGGGTTTCACGACCAATCCGGCGCTGATGGCCCGCGCCGCCGGCGCGGAAGCTTTGTCGTTGGATGAATACGTCGCCGCCGCGCGCAAGCTCTGCGCAATGTCCGCCGACATTGGCGCGATTCGGCAGCTGATGATTCAGGCGGTTGGAAGCGCAGACGACGCGCTGAGGCAAGCGGCATGCTATGTCGACGACCTGAAAGCCGCGCGCGAGAAAAAGCTCTGGATCAAACTTGCGCCGACGGCGCCGAGCCTCGCGTGCTGCCGGGCGCTGAATGACATAGGCTGCGCATCTCTGGCGACGGCGGTGTTCACGGCGGCGCAGGCCTATGTCGCAATGGAGGCTGGCGCGGATGGCGTCGCGGTATATCTCGGCAGGCTCATGCGGCTTGAAAGAGATTGGGAGAAGCAGATCGAAGGCGTCGCCGCGATCGTCAACAGCGCCGAACGGACCTTGCTGCTTGCGAGTTTCCCTGATCGACAGACCGTCGAAATTGGACTTCGATATAGTCGCGACATCACGGCGCCACCGTCCGTGCTCGAAGACTTGCTGACGTCTTCTCTGTCGCAGGATGCAATCAAGGCGTTCGACGAGACGGTCGCATCGAAGCGCTGAAGAGCGGGCCAGGCCCGGTTTTTTTAGGAAGCAAGAATGCAAATGCGCGCAAAGGATCGTGACGTCTCGCGCCGGAAGCTTCTGATCGGCTGCGCACTCGGCGCGCTCACGCCCTGCATTGCGGATCGGAGGGGACTTGCGGAGACTTCCGATCTCGCCGATTTTCTTCGCCTCAGCGCCGAGCTCACTGGACGCACGCGTCTTCCAGTCGATTCGGCTCGGATTTATCTGCAGAGTCTTGGACTCGATCGCGGCGCATTGCGCAGTATGGACCCTCTGCAAGATAAAGACTCGGATGGCCTTGCGCGAAGAATCGTGGCGGACTGGTATTCCGGTCAAACCGTCGACTCGGGACGCATGATTTGCGTCGATTACACAGGCGCACTCATGTGGGATGCGATTGGCTTTGCCGGGCCAAGAGGCATTCCCAGAGGTGACGGCGCCGGCTGGGCGCTCGCGCCAGTCGTGAAGTGACCCCGCACATGGATGTTCATGCCGACGTAGTGGTCATAGGCTCCGGCGTCGCCGGGGCGTTGGTCGCCTCCCGGGTCGCGCGCAAAGGCGCGACAGTCATTATTATGGAGGCCGGCCCTCGCGTCGACCGCGCCGCCTCGGTGAGACGATTCCAGAACGCTTCTGCAAAGACGCCCGAGTCGGCCTATGAGCAGGCCGCGTTCACGCCGCACCCCGAGTCAGACAAGCCCTATGCGTTCTACGCGCAGAAAGGGCCTCGCCCGTTCAACTCGACCTATTTACGCCAGGTCGGCGGCACGACATGGCACTGGCTGGGCACCGCCGTTCGACTGGTTCCCGACGATTTCGAGATGAAATCGCGCTTCGGCCTCGCCGTTGACTGGCCGATCTCATACGCCGATCTCGAACCATGGTATTGCGCGGCGGAACAGCAGCTCGAAGTCGCCGGAGACGATGACGACGATCTTGGCTCGCCACGCTCCGCCCCCTACCCCTTTCCGCCGATCGCCCAGAGCTTCCTCGATCGCGCATGGCGCAACGCTTTGCAGGAGTCCGACTATAAGGTCCGCCCAACGCCGCAGGCGCGCCTCTCGAAGCCGTCCGGCGACCGACCGGCCTGTCACGGCAGCGCCAGCTGCATTCCCATCTGTCCGATCCAAGCAAAATATGACGCGACCATTCACGTCGCGCGCGCAGAGTCTTTCGGCGCACGGCTGCTGACGGAGACCTGCGCCAATTTCGTCGAATGCCGCCCGGACGGGCGCGTCGAAGCGGTCAGGTTCATACGATCCGATGGCTCGACCGGACGCGTGTTCGCGCGCGTCGTCTGCGTCGCCGGCAACGGCGTCGAGACGCCGCGACTCCTGCTGGCCTCGGCCTCCGAATCCTTGCCTGGCGGCGTCGCCAATCGCTCGGATCAGCTCGGCCGAAATCTGATGGATCATCCGATCCAGCTCAGCTGGGCCCTCACGCGCCAGCCCGTCTGGCCCTATCGCGGACCTGGGGCGACATCGGGGATCGAGAATTTTCGAGATCTGAAAGACCGCGGCGCAAATTCGGCTTTGCGATTCGAATTCGGCAATGAAGGGTGGAGCTGGCCGACCGGAGCGCCTGAATCGACCGCGCGCGAACTGGCGCTCAGCGGCCTGCGCGGAAAGGCGCTCGACACGGCGCTCAGGGAGCAGACGTCGCGGCACATTCGCGTGGCCGCATTGACGGAGCAGCTCCCTCTGGCGAGCAACAGGGTGACGCTGGATCGGTCACAAATTGAAAAGACCGGTCTGCCGCGCCCAGCGATCTACTTTCAACTCGACCGCTACACCGACCGCGCGCTCGCCAACGCCAAACATCTGCATGAAGACATGTTTGCGAAGATCGGCGTGGAAGCTTTTTGGCACAAGGACGACGCCCAAGGCGCCGGCCATATCATGGGCACGGCGCGCATGGGCGAAGACGCGGCGACGTCGGTCGTCGACAAGGACCTGCGCGCCCATGCGCACCGCAATCTTTTTCTGGTTGGCGCCGCTGTGTTCCCGACGGGCGGAACCGCCAACCCGACGCTCACCATCGCCGCGCTCGCCCTGCGCGCCGCCGACGCCGTTCTTTCTTCCTTGAAGGAATAGTCGCGCGCGGGAGCCTGCCTCCTATGAAGCGCGCGCCTTGAAGGCGGCGCCCATGGCGTCGGCGGCATAAATCGCGTCCATGAGAGTCGCGGCGGTCACCTCGAAAGGTTCATTATGCGCGCTCTCGCCGACGGCGACGGCGCGCTCGGCGATCGCCCGCGCCGTCTCGCGCGAAAGATTTTCGAGCCCAAGTTCGGCAAGCGTCACAGGCAAGCCGACAGAGAGGCAAAATCCCATCGCTTCATCGACCGTCGAACGCGGCCGTCCTTCCAGAGCGAGCTGCACCAGCGTGCCGAAGGCGACCTTTTCGCCATGCAGCCGATCATGCGTTTCCGGCGCGGCCGTCAGCCCATTGTGGACCGAATGCGCCACCGCAAGGCCGCCGGACTCGAACCCGAGCCCGGAGAGAAGCGTGTTGGCTTCGATGATGCGTTCCAGCGCCGGCGTGATCGCCCCTGCCCGCGCCGCAGCGACGGCGGCTATCCCGTCATTGAGGAGCGTTTTGTAACAGAGCTCGGCGATGGCCGCCGCGGCGATCGTGCTCAGACCCCCGGCGACGTTGTTGCGATGCGCGCGGATCGTGGCGTCCGCTTCGAAAAAAGTGGCGAGCGCATCGCCCATGCCCGAGATCAGCAGGCGCACCGGCGCGCGCGCGATGACCGTGCTGTCGACAAGAACAAGATCGGGGTTGCGGCGGTAAAAGAGGCATTGCTCGAACACCCCGTCTTCGGTGTAGACGACCGAAAGCGCGCTGCAGGGCGCGTCGCTCGACGCCGTCGTTGGACAACAGGCGACGGGAAGCTCCAGTTCCGCGGCGACGGCGCGGGCGGCGTCCAACGCCTTGCCGCCGCCGGCGCCGACGATTGACGAGGCCGAGACCCGGCGCGCCTCTTCGCTCCCGCGGGAAATCTCCGCAAAGGAGCATTCCCCGCCGAAATCGAGAATCGCATAGTCGAGTCCGGCGGCTGGGAACGTCTCGCGCCAAACCGGCTCTAGCGCCTTGCGGGCGGTCGGACTCGCGATGATCAGCGCCTTTCCCGCAATGCCGAGCCGCGAAAGCTCCGACGCGAGCGACATGGTCGCATCGCGACCCTGAACATATCTCGCGGGAGCGCAGAAAACCTTCAACATACGGGAGATCCGATCTGATGCGTGAGGGTGGCGATTTGAGAGCAAATACGACCGCAACGCAACGCATCGGCTTGAGATCAGCCATCTTCGGGTGATCGCGGCAGCTTACCCGAGCGCTGCACTCAAGAGGCCGAGCAGGCGGCGCAAAAAAGGGCCGGCCCCACCGGCCGGCCCCGATCACTTCGAAAAGCTAAGCGTTTTTTGCAACATTCGGATCATTGCGCGTCTCACTGAAACGCGCAGTGCGCCGGCGCACGGTGCGTGCGGCGCGATTCATGTCCGAAGCGTTCGCCAAGCCGGCGTCTCGTCGCCTCGATGGTCGCTGTCGCGGTCAAAAGCCGCTGCGACGAATGTCGGCAGCAGATTGAGTAAATTTGCCGCTTGAAATCAGGCCGCACACGTTCCTCAATCACAAGCGCTCAGATGAGCAAGAAGGGACATAAACGTGTGCAGCATTCCGGAAGATATTTTTACCGAGCCTGAGTTCTCCCCTGATACGCTGGCTAATCTGGGTCCGTTGCGCCGCTTGGCGGGCGTGTGGCAGTCCGATCAAGGCGTGGACGTCAATCCCAAGGCCGAAGGGCCGGAAAGACGCGCGTATCGCGAGCATATAAGGATGGATCCGATCGATCCGCAGACGAACGGGCCGCAGCTCCTCTATGGATTGCGCTATCACATCCATATCAACACCCCGGAGGAGGCGATCACCTTTCACGACCAGGTCGGGTACTGGCTCTGGGAGCCGGCCACGGGCCTGATCATGCAGACCATCGCGATCCCGCGCGGACAAGTCGTGCTGGCGGGTGGAACGGCGAAGCCCGACGACGCGCGCATTTCCGTCGAGGCGCGGCGCGGCGATACCCGCTTCGGCATTTGCTCGACGACCTTCCTGGAAGAGGCGTTTCGCACCGACTATTACCGCATCGACATCGCCTTCAACGACGATGGCAGTTGGACCTATGTGACGCGAACGGATCTCGCCCTGCGCGGCAAGACGCCAGCGTTCAACCACCACGACACAAATACGCTGCGGCGGGTCGCGCGCCCGGCGCCAAATCCGCTCGTCGGCCTGCTGAAGGACAGCAAAGTGAGTTAGCTCTGAATTCTCGAAACGTCATGTCGCCCCCGATGTTAGTCCACCCCGAGTCGCCAGAACTTTCGGTGCAATCGGGAGGTCGCTGGCGTTTTGCCATAAAAGAACGAACTATTCGATAAATTGAAATTGAGAGATAATCGCATTCGATTGAATATAGTGCCGTTGGCATATTGTGGAAGTTGCAGTCTTGTCTTCCCGACCCCGGTCGCGACGTCGAACGGCCCCGGACCATAACGCCATGCTCCTGGCGCCGCTGGAAGCGCAAAACAGCCTGCGCTCCGAGACCATGCCATTTATTGAGCCATGTTGCGACGTTGAGGTCGTCGCAGATCGAGCAACTGTGGGAGGGAATGAAAGCCACTCTTGAAGTGGGTTGTGACCTCTTGAAGGAACAAGAAAAGGCAGCTTTGGATTGGCGAGGCAGCGAATGTGGTCTGAACTGCGCGAACTGAAAGACGAGATCGATTTTGGCACCCCGCCACGAGATGGATCGCCCGTAACGCTTGATATTGACGACGTGACCGTCACGGTTCCGGCCGGCAGTTCAATCATGCTTGCCGCCGCGAAAGCGGGCCGCGCAATCCCGAAACTCTGCGCCACCGATATGCTCGAGCCCTTTGGCAGCTGTCGCGTCTGTCTCGTAGAGATCGAAGGCCGCGGCGGGTTCCCGGCTAGCTGCACCACGCCGGTGGTCGAGGGCATGAAGGTCAAGACCCAGACCGAAACGCTGCAGCGCCTGCGCAAGGGCGTTCTGGAGCTTTACCTTTCCGACTTCCCCGAAAGCGAGATGGTGGAGGGGTGGAGCGAACTCCACGAAACGCTGAAGGTCGAAGGGGTCGCATCCCATCCGTACGGCAAGGGCGGCGCCAATCACTTCGACGCGCCCGTCGACGCCTCCAACCCCTACTTCCTGTTCGATCCCGCCAAGTGCATCGTCTGCAGCCGATGCGTGCGCGCCTGCGCCGAGGTGCAGGGGACCTTCGCGATCACGATCGCCGGCAGAAGCTTCGAATCCAAAGTCGTCGCAAGCCAGGATCAGCCGTTCTTCGAATCGGAATGCGTGAGTTGCGGCGCCTGCGTGCAGGCCTGCCCGAGCCATGCGCTGGTCGAGAAGAGCCTCTTCGAGGGAGAGTACAAACATGCCGAACCCGCTGAAGCCTGAGAAATCGGTCGTCACGACCTGCGCCTATTGCGGCGTTGGCTGCGGCTTCAAGGCCGAGACGCGCGCGGGCAAGATCGTGCGCATGACGCCATGGAAAGAAGGCAAGGCGAACCATGGCCACAGCTGCATCAAGGGCCGATTCGCCTACGACTATTACATTGCGCCGGACCGCGTCCGCACGCCGCTGATCCGCGCCTCGATCGACGACCCGTGGAAGCCCGCGAGCTGGCAGGAGGCGTTCGACTACGCCGCCAGCGAGTTCAAGCGCATCCAGGCCAAATATGGCGTGAAGTCGGTCGGCGCCGTTTCCAGCTCGGGCCGCTCGAACTTCGGGACGTGGCGCGACGCCGAAGGTCGTTTGGTGTGGGGCGTGAATGATTTCGATGAGGCGGCGGTCGTTCCATATCCACTTGACCTTGTCCGACTTGCGACAAGCGTGCGGCTCGCTCCGGGCGTGGCGTTCAGCAACCACGACGCCGCCAGCGCGATTGCCGCTGGGTACCGGAAAGGTCTGAACCAACCGAGGCCAACGCTGCTCGATGAGAATGCAGCCTGGATGCTGCCGTTCGTGGCCTGCACCGACGAAGAGCGGGAGAAATTCTGGGGCGAGGTTAGGAAGTATCCGGCGGCTATCCCGCCGGATGAGGTCAAGAGCGCTCTTCGTTCGAGTCTCCCCACGGATGCCGTCGTCGAGAGGTTCGCGTCTCGTAGAAAGGGCAGTGGAGGATTGGGGCGACAACGCTTCGTGGCGGTCTCGGACTGGCGCGGCGGGAGCGTCATACGGGAGGCGAAGGCGCTGGCGCCGTCAGCATGGGAATGGGCCCATGGCGCAGGCGGGCGACCGTCTTCTTTTCTCGATATTGCTACAGGCAAATATCGATCGCCTGATCCCTTCCTTCGCGTCCATGACGGTTTCATCTTACGGCGGATTGCGGCTGATTCCCGAAAGATTGACCTCGGCGATAACGCAGGCGCCAAGTTGAACCTCCAATTGCTTGAGGCCATGGGCTTCGACCTCGGCGCAATCCACGCCGCCAGCGAAGAGCAAACGCCAGCCATTCGCAATGATCTCGACGCGCGTCCGGTCGATTGGCTGCACCGCGCTGCTAAAGTTGCAACCGAAAGTGTGAAAGAGGATTATGCCGCATGGGCAAAGCTGATCCCGTCAATGATTGCCGCTTTTCGCGACTTCCTTAATGTGGACCATAACGCCAAGTAGAGCGATGAAGGACGAACACGTCCGCGCGCGACATCAAAATCCTTGACCTGATTTTTTGCGCTCGTGTCTGCCGAGCGTTTGCGGTGGCCGCAGTCAGGTTCGTGCCGGCGGCCGATGCTCGACGCAGGCAAAAAGGGAAGATCGGTTTGCCGCGCACAACCTAGAGCGGCTACTCCGTCGTCTTGCCATCGAAGTGCTCGTCACCAGCTTCGGCCTCCGCCTTAGTAGCGCGGACGACGCCGTCCCGGTGATCCGGCGGGCCATAGATCGTATAGAGCTTCAAGGACTTTTCACCCGTGTTTATGACGTTGTGGCGCGCGCCTGCGGGCACGATGATCGCATCGTCGCTCTTAATCTTCGTACGGACTCCGTCAATCAGCACTTCGCCCTTGCCTTTTTCGACCCGAAAAAACTGGTCGTGGTCCGAGTGGACTTCCTCTCCGATTTCCTCCCCGGGTTTTAGAGCCATCAGCACCAATTGAAGGTGCTTGCCCGTATAGAGAACGCGCCGAAAGTCCTTGTTCTCCTCGGTTAGTTCCTCAATGTCTTCGACAAAGCCCTTCATGGCGATATCCTCACTGGTGATCGGCAGCTAAGCAGCATCAAGATTAGCCGTTGAATATGACAGAGCCAGCGTCACGCGCATTGCGAAAAAACAATTTGCTGCTGCTCAATCCAAGGATGGGTGTCGAGGTCGTCCGTCATCAAACACGAATCAAGTCGATTGCTTTTGCACGTCATGGATCAGATGACTGAGAGACGGCTCGTCGAGGTCGTGCAGAACATCTGCCAGTCTCTCATCGTCAGACCGCCCCGGAGCGAATCCGGCCCCATAGGTCTGACGCAATGTGGATATAAGCGTATTGCCATGTTTCTTGCTGATTCTGCCGTTCTTGTCTCGATGGCGGCCGTCGAGTCCCGGTTGCTTTGTCATGACCGTTTCGTCGGGTGGATGGGAAAATGCGTCATCACGATTCATCGGGGAATTGATTTTTTCAAAAACGGCCGCGGGCTCTTCGACAGGCGCGGCGCCCCCCGCGGCTTCGGCCTCCGCTTCCGCCTTTGCCTCGGCGTAGAGATCCTCGGCGGCTTCGGCGATTTCGCCGCCCTGTATCCGCGCCTCGTGCATTGCCGCCAGCGCGGCTTTCAGCGCGGCTTTCGCGGCCGGACGTGCGCGTCGCGCTATGTGCGGGCCCAATAGCGCGACGCCCGCCGCGCCTACTACAGCTCCGAGCGCCATGCGCGCCAACGGTGACGACATGATCGTTTCTCCTCTCGAACCCTCGCGGACAATGAAGGTTTAGTGGATTTTGGCGCAACCGCACTAAAGTTTAACCCATCTTGGCTCGCTTGCGCGCGCGGGAAATGTTAGCGGCGACGTGAAGTTCTTTCCGCTGGAAAGCGATTCATCGACGCGATCCGCGTCCATGCTCAAGATGACGAAGCAAAGCGTTGATGACGAGGCGATCTCGGAAGTGCGGCGCCCGGAAGAATTTCCTTGATGCGTATCAGATAGTCGATTCCTCGCACGCCTTCCGGAGGCGCGCGCCCTTACTCCCAACGACCTGGGTTAGGAGACATGTGAACCAGCACTCGAGCGATTGCAGCTGGGCGAGCACATGTCGTACGAACAGATCGCTTAGGTAGGAATGATCAAGTGTATTGATTTCGCTTCGCCAATCTTGGGCCATGGCACTTTGATGCCGGCGGCCGTCAGGAACATCTGCGCCACATAAAGAACAATGAACGCCCCGACCAAAACGACGAGCACGTTAACAACTGTTCGAAATGGCTCCGCGAGAGGAATGATGCGGAGCAAGGTTGTCGCGGCCCACCAAAAAACCCCGATGATGATGACGAGAAAGATGAGTCCTATCAATGTTTCGATCATTGTGGCGTCCACCAAGCCGACACTGCCCAAATGGCGGCCGACCTTGCGAAAAATATGGGCCTATCAGACGTTTCGGACAAGGCCGAGCTTTTCAATGATCCGTTGGCGGCGACTTGGCGTGTCATCGCCACCTCTGGACCGCTCTGCTCGATTAGGAGCGCTGTGAGATGCTCCCCCGCCAATTTTCTGCTACCGCCTCGCCGATCATATTGAAGGCGAGGTCGCGGGCTTGGCCGCCTGCGCTGCGCGTTTGCTTGACCAAAGCCTCGGCAGGACGGATCTGGATTAAAACTTCAGGCCATTCGGTGCGGATTCGGACGGCTATTTTATTTTTGATTGTATTGGTTGCGACGCCGCGCCGGCGCCGTCGGACATTTCCGATCCGTCAGATCACGACGAAGCGATCTACTTTGTCATGACGATCCGGCCCAACGCGAGCGAACCAGTCTGCGCGCAAAGCGAACCCGTCTCAGGTGGCGTCCGTCGAAAAAACCCGGACACTGAAAAATCGCCGACTGAGGCTGCGCCTGGAATCACGCCGTCGAGAACGGGATTTCCGACGCAAGAAAGTCTCTGAGCCGTCGCTCCTCGCGCAAATGCCCCGGAATCCCGGCCTTTTCCCGAAGCACGCGTCCGGTCTCAACTTCCGGGAATGCTTGGCTGGGGCGGGAGGATTCGAACCTCCGCATGGCGGAATCAAAATCCGCTGCCTTACCACTTGGCGACGCCCCAATGCGCAGGTGAGGCGATAGCGCGCCCCGCCGCGACAATCAACTGCCGGGCGGCGCGGCGAAGCCGCTCACACGCGTTCCAGTCGACCCGTTCGCTGTGCCCTGTCATTCCCGGCAGGCCTAAAGCCTGACCGGGGATCCAGAGCCGATTCATGAGCGCTGGTTTTGTTCTGGATTCCCGATCACGCTTCGCGCGTCGGGAATGACGGGCGTGGTTCAGACGGAAATTCGATCACACCGAGATCGCGCCGGCGCTCGCCGCGGCGCGCCGCAGCTCCGCGATATTGTCGGCATAACAGAGCTGCCCGCCGCGGAAGGCGGCCGAGCCCGCGACGAGAACGTCGCCGCCGGCTTCGACGATCTGCGGCGCCGTCAGCGGCGTCACGCCGCCGTCGACTTCCAGCCGGATCGCGCGCCGTCCGATCATCTCGCGTATGGCGCGAATCTTATCGAGCTGCGAGGGGATGAAGCTCTGGCCGCCAAAACCCGGATTGACGCTCATCACCAGGATGAGATCGATATCGTCGAGCACATATTGCAGCGCGCTCTCATGCGTCGCCGGATTGAGCGACACGCCGGCTTTCTTGCCGAGCGCGCGGATCGCCTGCAGCGAGCGATGCAGATGCGGGCCGTTCTCGGCGTGGACGGTGATGACGTCGGCGCCACTTTCCGCGAAAGCGGCGATATAAGGGTCGACCGGCGAAATCATCAGATGCACGTCGAGCGTCAGGGTCGTCACTGGCCGCAGCGCGGCGATGACGCCGGGCCCGAAGGTGATGTTGGGCACGAAATGCCCGTCCATGACGTCGAGGTGGATCCAGTCGGCGCCGGCGTCGGCCATCGCGCGCGTCTCCTCTCCCAGCCGCGCGAAGTCGGCCGAGAGAATCGAAGGCGCGATGACGACGCCGGTCATGGCGCTACTCCGCCGCCTTCTTGCTCGCGAACTGCGGATCGAGCGCGCCGCTGGCGTAGCGCTTGGCCATTTCGGAGAGCGGGATCGGCTTGATCTTCGAGGCCTGGCCCGCCGTGCCGAACTCCTCGTAGCGCTGCTTGCAGACGGCGCGCATCGCCTCCATCGCGGGCTTCAAATATTTGCGCGGATCGAATTCGCCCTTGTTCTTGCCGAGAACGTCACGGATCGCGGCCGTCATGGCGATGCGGTTGTCGGTGTCGATGTTGATCTTGCGCACGCCATATTTGATCCCGCGCTGAATCTCGGCGACCGGCACGCCCCAGGTCTGCGGCATCTCGCCGCCCGCGGCGTTGAAGGCGTCCTGCAAATCCTGCGGCACCGACGACGAGCCATGCATCACGAGATGCGTGCTGGGCAGGCGGCGATGGATTTCCTCGACGACCTTCATCGCCAGAATGGCGCCGTCGGGCTTGCGCGAGAATTTGTAGGCGCCATGCGACGTGCCCATCGCGATCGCCAGCGCGTCGACCTTGGTGCGGGCGACAAAATCCTCGGCCTGCGCCGGATCGGTGAGAAGCTGGTCGTGCGAAAGCTTGCCTTCGGCGCCGTGCCCGTCTTCCTTTTCGCCCATGCCGCTCTCGAGCGAACCGAGCACGCCGAGTTCGCCTTCGACGGAGGCGCCGACCCAATGCGCCATGTCGACGACGCTGCGGGTGACGCGCACATTGTAATCGTAATCGGCGGGGGTCTTGCCGTCGGCCTTGAGCGAACCGTCCATCATCACCGAGGTGAAGCCGAAGCGGATGGCGCTGGCGCAGGTCGCCTCGGCGTTGCCATGGTCGAGATGCATGACGAGCGGGATGTCCGGCCAGATCGCGGCGAGCGCCTCGATCATCTTGGCGAGCATGATGTCGTTCGCGTAGCTGCGCGCGCCGCGCGAGGCCTGGATGATGACCGGCGCTTCAACGGACGCCGCCGCCTCCATGACGGCGAGGCCCTGCTCCATATTATTGATATTGAACGCCGGAACGCCGTAGTCGTGCTCGGCGGCGTGATCGAGCAGTTGCCGCAGGGTGATGAGAGCCATTGTCGCCTCCGCTGTCTCTTACGTCTTAACTAGCGTACGGGCCGCATCAGCCACAGCCTCGGCCGTGACGCCGAAATGCTTATACAGCTCGCCGGCCGGCGCGCTTGCGCCAAAGCCGCTCATGCCGATGAAGGCGCCGCGCTCGCCGATCCAGCGGTCCCAGCCAAGCCGAACCGCCGCCTCGACCGCTACGCGCGGGGCGCCGCCCAGCACCCCGGCGCGATAGGCCTCGGGCTGAGCCTCGAAAAGCTCCCAGCAGGGCATAGAGACCACGGCGGCCTTCAATCCTTGCGTGTCCAGAATGTCGGCGGCCGCGAGGGCGATTTCAACCTCGGATCCCGTGGCGAGCAGCGTGACGTCGCGCTTTCCGCCAGCTTCACGCAGCACATAGGCGCCCTTGGCGGAAAGGTTTTCAGCGATGGGTCGCTCAAGCGTCGGCAAATTCTGCCGCGACAGGCTCAAGACCGACGGCGTGTGGAGGCTGGCCAGCGCCAGCTCCCAGCATTCGGCGGTCTCGATCGCGTCCGCGGGGCGGAAGACATTGAGGTTTGGCATGGCGCGCAGCGCCGCCAGATGTTCGACCGGCTGATGCGTCGGCCCGTCCTCGCCAAGGCCGATCGAATCATGGGTGAGCACATAGATGACGCGCAGGCCCATGAGCGCCGAAAGGCGGATCGCGCCGCGGGCGTAATCGGAGAACACCAGGAAGGTGCCGCCGTAGGGCGCGAAGCCGCCATGCAGCGCGATGCCGTTCATCGCCGCCGCCATGCCGAATTCGCGCACGCCGTAGTGGATGTAGCGGCCGGAAAAATTGTCCGGCGCGACCTCGCCCATGCCCTTGGTGATGGTGAAGTTCGAATGCGTCAGGTCGGCCGAGCCGCCGATCGTCGCCTGCGTCGCGGCGTTGATGACGCCGAGCGCCATTTCCGAGGATTTGCGCGTGGCGATTTTCGGCTTTTCGGCGGCGAGCGTGGCGCGGAACTCGGCGAGCGGCGTGGCGATTTCCGCCGCGAGGTCGGCTTTCATAAACGCGTCGAAGGCGGCGCCTTTGGGCGACGCGGCGCGTCGCGCCTCCCATGCTTCGCGCGCCTTTGCGCCGCGCCGTCCCGCCGCGCGCCAGGACTCCAGCACGTCGTCGGGCAGTTCGAAGGGCGCATGCGGCCAGGAGAGCGCCTCTCGCGTCCCGTCGATCTCCGCCGCGCCGAGCGGCGCGCCGTGGCAGCTTTCCTTGCCCTGCTTGGTCGGCGCGCCATAGCCGATCAGCGTGCGGCAGCCGATGAGCGAAGGCCGCGGATCGGCCTGCGCCGCGGCGATCGCCTGCGCGACCGCCTCGGGATCGTGGCCGTCGACATGGGCGACATGCCAGCCGGCGGCGGCGAAACGCGCGATCTGATCGGTTGAGGTCGCAAGGCTCGTCGGGCCGTCGATGGAGATCGAGTTGTCGTCCCAGAAGAGGATGAGCTTTGAGAGCTTCAAATGTCCGGCGAGGTCGATCGCCTCATGGCTGACGCCTTCCATCAGGCAGCCGTCGCCCGCGATCACATAGGTGAAATGATCGACGAGATCATCGCCGAAGCGCGCCGCCGAGAGGCGCTCGGCGATCGCCATGCCGACCGCGGTCGCGAGTCCCTGGCCGAGCGGACCGGTGGTGGTCTCGATGCCGGCGGCGTGGCCATATTCGGGATGGCCCGCCGTCGGCGAACCAAGCTGGCGGAAGTTTTCGAGCTCCTTGCGGCCCATGCCCGGATAGCCGAGCAGGTAGAGCAGCGCGTAAAGCAGCATCGACCCGTGGCCGGCGGACAGCACGAAACGGTCGCGGTCCTGCCAGTCCGGCCGAGCGGCGTCAAACGTCATGAAGCGCTGGAAAAGCACGGTCGCGACGTCGGCCATGCCCATGGGCATGCCGGGATGTCCGGATTTCGCCTTTTCGACCGCGTCCATCGCCAAGGCGCGAATGGCGTTGGCGTAGCGCGTCGGATCGGATTTTGCGCCGGCCGCCGAAGTTTCCTTGGCCGCCGTCAATATAGTGTCGTTCACGTCACGCCTTTCCTGCGTCTGACCAGTTCGAGGATCCTTGGAGTAAGGATCAGCTGCATCGCGAGATCAAGCTTATTGCCCGGAATTACGATGGAATTGGCGCGTGACATCCAGCTTCCCGCGATCATCGACACGAGATAGGGGAAGTCCACCCCTCGCGGATCGCGAAATCGGATGACGACGATCGATTCGTCGGGCGTCGGAATCGACCGGGCGACGAAAGGATTCGAAGTGTCGACCGTCGGCGCGCGCTGAAAATTTATGTCCGTTTCCGAGAACTGGGGACAGATATAATGCACGTAATCATGCATGCGCCGCAGAATCGTCTCGGTGACGGCCTCGGTCGTATAACCGCGCGAATGCCGATCGCGATGCAGCTTCTGCGTCCATTCGAGATTGATGACCGGCACGACGCCGATCTTGAGATCCGCGTAGCGCGCGACATTGACGTCGTCGGTGACGACCGCGCCGTGCAGCCCTTCATAAAACAGAACATCGGTATTGGCCGGCAGTTCTTCCCAATCGGTGAACGTGCCAGGCGGCACGCCGAGCCTCGCCCCCTCGTTTTCATCATGCGCGTAATGGCGGTAGCGGCCGGAGCCCGTCTCGCCATATTCGCGAAATAGCGTCTCGAGCTCGGGCAGCAGATTGGCTTGGGGCCCAAAATGGCTGAAATTTTGGTTGCCGACCCCATGCGCCTCGGTGAGCTTGGCCTTCATCTCCCCGCGATCATAGCGATGGAAACTGTCGCCTTCGACATAGGCGACCTCGATGCGCTCGCGGCGGAAAATCTGCTCGAACGTCGCCTTGACGGAGCTCGTGCCGGCGCCGGACGAGCCGGTGATGGAGATGATCGGATGTCTGACCGACATAGGCGCGCGACCCGGACCCTTCGAGCAAGGCGAACTGGGCGGCCTGCGGCGGGCCGGCCGACCGCGGGGGCTCCGCCGGCTTGTCGCACGCCGCGCGGGCAAAGGAAAGGCTTCCGCTCCGCGACCTGCGCGGGTGAGGCCGCCGATGCGGCGCTACAACCATGGTGACGCAAGCCCCCCACGCGCCGGGATTCGCAGCCTTGACTTGCGCGGGGACGCCGACCTATATCGCAAATTCTTCCAGACCGCTTAAGCGGCTCGGGGCGGAGTAGCTCAGTCGGCTAGAGCAGAGGAATCATAATCCTTGTGTCGGGGGTTCGAGTCCCTCCTCCGCTACCATCTTACCCCCATCCGCATGTCGGGGCAGAATCGCGAATGACGCCGGAGGCCGACGATCCTCTCCGGTTTCAGGCTCCTCTTCCGACCCGCCAATCCGCGCAACGTTCTTCACCAGCACGATGCTTCGCAGGTAGGTAATCGCGGTCTAGGAGTTGGAGCTCGCAAACGAAGTCGGCGTGAGCAAAGCCAGCGCTGCGCCGATCGTCTCTACTGGCTTAGCGGTGGGAAAAGCGGATGAGCGGAGATATCAGCCCTTCCGCCTTCTTCAAGGCCGCGTCAAACGCCTTCAGCGAGACGATAGGCTCGCGCGGGGCGCGCCCGGAGCTGGTCGCGCTGCTCTGCGCGCAAGCTTTTGACAGCTTCACGCAAAACGTCGCCCTTCAGGCGACAGGCGCGCCAGCGCTCGCCTGTCAGGGAGAATGCGCGGCCTGTTGCCGCCTTCGCGTCGTCGCGACGGCGCCGGAAATATTCCTGCTCGCGCGATTCATTTCCGTCAACGCCGCCGCCTTTCGGGAGCGCGGCATAATGCTCGGAAAGCGCATCGCCGACGCCGATCAGGCCGTTGGCGGGCTGTCCGAAGAACAGCGACTGGCCGCCCAGCATGCCTGCCCGCTGATCGAAGGCGAATTATGCCTCGCCTATAAAATTCGGCCGCTTGCTTGCCGCGGTCATGCGGCGTTCGACAAGGCGTTATGCCTTGCGGCGGTGAGAGGCGAAGCCGTTGAAGCGCCGATCTCCACGCCGCATCTCGTTGTCCGCAGCCTCGTTCAGAACGCCCTGATGGCGGCGCTGCGGCGCGCCGGACTGGCGTGGGGACTCTACGAAGTCAACAGAGCGCTTAATTGCGCGCTCTCCGCGCCACATGCGCTCGAACAATGGATGTCAGGCGAAGACCCTTTGACGGACGCGCGAATTCCCGACTTCGACCTTATCGAAGCAGCGGCGATTTTGGACGCCGCCGCCACCGCGTAGAGCGAGGATTGCGATTGCGTTCGCCAACCTCACGGAGAGAGTGGAGCGGCGGCGCTAAGGCGCGACTTCAGTGCGGCGGCATCCAGATCCAGAGCGGAGGCGGCCCGGGAAATCGGACATCCTTTGCGATCGTAGCGTCGTCGACATTGTCCGGTTTCAGATAGACATAATAATTATCGACGCGCTGAAATAACTCATGGGTGGGCGTACTCTCGGGACTGACAAGCATGTTGTTGCTGAAGCGCACATGCATGTAGTGGGGCAATAATTCGGTGAATTTCGCGAGGCGGGCCTCCAAGATGAAGCGGTAGAGCTGCCGCCCTGTGACTTTCAGCACGGCGGCGGTCGCGTCGTCGATCGGCGTGAGCGGCGCTTCCTGCCAGCCGGCTCCCACCTGCACGAAACCCTGCACGCTCGGCGACATGACGTAAATCGGTTGTTCGGCTTTTGTGTTCTCGAGATAAATCGACACCTCGTAACGGCCGACGCCGAGCTGCGTAATCGACGCGATGTCGCTCTGCAGGGTGGAGGTCGCAAGTTCTTCGAGCGCGGCGAGTCGCTGCCGACTGGCGTCAAGTCCATACTGTTGGTAGCGCGCCACGCCGTAATTTGCCGCAGACGCAATGACGAACAACAGCGCTGCAGCGGCGAAGATGCGTCCCGCTGTCGCCCACAGCGTCTTGCCGAGTTTTTCGAAATCGCGCGCGCCGTCTGCATCGGCGCCGACCGGCGCGGGCGTTTTTTGCGCGGTCGGTTCGGCGCGCCGGATCGGCGTAGCGACGAAGGCGCGCGGTTCGCCGCTCGGAAGGAGAATTCCTTGCCGCATCTCGAACATGCGATCAGCGCGTTGCGCCAGCGCATGGTTATGCGTGACGAGCGCCATGGCGAAATTTTCTTCTCGTCGCAAATTGTCGAGCAGCGCGAAGATCTCTTCTTCCGTCTCCTCGTCGAGGTCGCCTGTCGGTTCGTCCCCAAGAAGTAATTGCGGCTCATTGATCAAAGCCCGAGCGATGACGACGCGACGCTGCTCGCCGCCGGACATCTGTCCTGGGAAGCTTGTCATCCGATCGCTCAGGCCGACGCGGGCAAGAAGGCCTTGCGCGCGCGCATAGGCGTATTCTGGCGTCACGTTCCTCCCGAGTAGCGCCGGCAAGGCGACATTGTCGATGGCCCGAAGATTGGGAAGGAGGCTCTGGAACTGAAAGACGAAACCGATGCGCTCCCGCCTGACATCGGCAAGCTGCGCCTCGGGGAGATCCCAGATCTCGTCCCCCGCCAGTTGAACCCCGCCCGCGGTCGGCGCCGTCAGCCCGCCGACCATGGCGAGCAGCGTCGATTTACCAGAGCCGGAACGTCCGACGATCGAAACGAACTCGCCTGCGCCAACGATCAAATCGGCAGAGATCACCGCGTCCACGCCAGGATCGCCGCCGTAATGCTTCCGCAAACCCTTGGCGGAAAGGATCATCGTGCGCTTTCCATCTGAATCATCGCATAGGGTTCGAGACGCCGTGTCCGCCAAGCGGCGACGAAAGCCCCTCCCACGCCGATCGCGACGCCGCAGAGCGCGGCGACGCCCGCGGCGATCCATATGACTCCGGCAGGCGGGGCCTCGAAGGGCACGCCGAGAGACGAGAAATAAAAGCCGAGAGAACGGGCAAAAACGAAGATCAGCGAGAAACCCGCGCCGATGCCTAACAGGCCGCCAATGCCTGTGATGAGACCCGCCTCGATCAGGGTGATCGATATGATCTGCGCCGGCCGTGCGCCCATGGCCCGCAGCACGCCGATTTCGCGATAGCGCTCTTGGACGATGGCGGAAAACAACAACGACACGAGAAAGAATATCGCCAGCATCAGCAAGCCAGCAAAAATCGCCACGCCCCAGAAGAGACTGCCCAGCGATTGGCGCGCCGCGGTGAAGATCGGATTGCCCGTGACGATTTTGATTGCCGGGATCTGTCCAATGGCGAAACGCGCTTGCTCCGTCGAGGCGCCGGCCGACAGTTGCAGGAGAAATGCAGAGACACGATCCTGCGCGATTGGCGGAAGGCATTCGGCCCGTCCTGCGGCGTGATCATGATGCGTCGCGTCGGCACCTTCTGAAGGCGAAGACGCGGGCGGATGAACAGGGGCGTTCGCAGGGCGCGCCCGGATCGCGGCGGCGACAAGTTCGTCGAGCGCGGAAAAGGTGATGAAATAAGATTCGTCAAAGGGACCCACGCCCGTTCGACCCAATCGTCCCGTCACGACCAGCGACCGACCGCAAATCGTCAGGGCTTCGCCGGTCTTCAGCGCGACCCGCTCCCCAACAAGCAGGCCTCCTGTGGCGGCCACGGGTTTCTCCCCCGGGGGCAGCCAAGATTCGACGGTGAAATCGGTCGCCTGATCATAGGCGATTAGATTGATCGCGCGCCCCTCGACGCTCGCGCGGATGAGACGCTGCGCGGCGACCTTCGCCACGCCGGGAACGCCTCTGAGCTTCTCGCCCAGAGCGGCGTCCAGATCGAGATCCGTCGGCTGTATCGTGAGCAACGTGCTGGTGATGTTCACCAGGGCGCCATGCGGCACGACAAGGAGATCGGCGCCCATTCGCGAAAAGGTCGTCAGGATTCCTTCCCGCAGCGACCAGCCGGTGACGAAGCCGGAGAACACAACCCCGACGGCGATCGTCACCGCCAAGCCGAGCAACACACTCCGCAGCAGCCGACGTCCGACGTTCTGAGCGCCGAGCCGCACCAGCAGGAAGCGCGAGCGATGGCGTTTCGTCATGAGTGGAACCGTTATCTGCAGGTCGATGCGGCCTGGCGTGTGAGGCGAGGCCGCGTCGTTGAGTAGCCGCAATCGTTTGAGACGCTCGTCGCCGGGCGCAAGCGAACCGTCTTTGCGGGTTCGCCGGTCCCGTCAGACCGTGGTGCAGCGGCTGTGGATCAGTTCTTCGTTGTTCCGCGGAACAATGACGCAGTCGTGGTGACCGCCAAAGTTCGGAATATAACCAACGGGCTCCAGCGTATCCTGCGTGAAGATGAAGGTTCCTCCTTCGAGCCGCTGGAATCCGCTGAAGATCGCGAGCACATATTTGCCGTCATAGGTGACATGCATCGTCTGCAGGTCAACGCCGACATTCTCGAAGCGCTTGATTGTCGTCCACGTATTGGTGTCGACGACGACGATGGCGCTTTTCGCCGGCTTGCGATGCAGCTCGGAGACAAACATCTTTGAGCCGTCCATCGAATAGGTGATGTGGAACGGGCTCGGCGTCGAGCCGACCCAGTGCGAGTCCTTGAACTCGGTGACTCGCTTCCAGTTGCGCGGATCGCGGTCCGCACAATCGAACACGCCCATGCTGTTTTGTCGGGTGTTGTTCGTCATGGTGAACCATTTGCCGTGCGGCCCAAAACCGCATTCGTGTCCCGACGACACGACATTATCCAGCTTGATGTCCCAAATGCCGTCGGCGATTTTCTTGACCGGAATGCTTTCCTTGGTCGTGCCGTCCGGGGAAGAGATGCACGCAACCGGCTCCATTGTCGTGCGGTCGATGACGACGCCGACGGCGAACATGCGAAGCGTCACCAGCGAGAGCGGATGGATGGGATGGTGGACGCAATTATCGGCGCCGGTCAGCGTCTTCACCGAGTCGCCCGGAAGCTGTCCCGAATAGGCGAGATACTCGCCCATGGGCACCATCTCCCAATCGAGCTTGTTTCCCTTGACGCCGCGATAATCATAGAGCCCGGTGTCAGGCGCCTTTAAGAGACGGGAAACGCGAACGGTTCCTCCCTTGAACCAATTGTCCTCGAGCACGCCGTCCGGCTCGTTTCCACGCCAGTCGAAACGGAAGGCGTCGATCACCGTCGTCTTCTGATTTCCGGTCGCGCGATTGAAGAAAGCGACCACATCCTTTTGCCCGTCCGCGACCGTGAAGCCAGACGCATCCGGGAAAATCACGGTGTGCACGCCCAGTCCGATCCCCGTGGTCTCGGCGACGTTCTCGAGCAAATTCATCTGCTGCCCGTCGAAGCCGACGCGATAAATCTGATTGCCTTGACCCCACAAAGGATCGAGCATTCCATGTTCCCGGATCTGCGTGGGGATGCCATAAATCAGAACGTTCTGCCCACCCTGGGTCGAGTTTACGAACTCGAAGCCTTTGCGCGGGTCGGCTGAAGGAAAGGCCGCGAGATGATGGGCGATGGGGCAGCTATCGCCGTAATTCCAATATTCGATCCAGGCCATTGTCTTGCCGGTCGCAAGATCCTGCACCTGAGCGCCGCCGCCGAGCTTCGTCGGCGTGAGCCAGAGGTAGTCGCCGAGCGTCGCAAGACGCGGCGCAGTCGCCTCCGCCGCCGACGCTGAGTCGCCCATCAGGCCTGAGAACAGCCCTGTCGCATTGGCGGATCTGCCGCCGAAAATGGTCCCGATGATTCCGGCGGCCCCAGCGCGCAGCACCTCTCTACGCTCCACCCGGCCACGTTGATTGAGAGGCCGCACACCATGCGGCGCGACGAGTTCCGACGCCACTTTTTCCGACGGGAAGTTTTGATCGGCAGACATCGGTTTCTCCCTAAGAGCGCAGCGAACTCGATCCAATCGAATGGATCGATAAGTCAGACAGGTCTGCGATAGAGTTCTTCGTTCGGCAAGCACTTTTGTGAATGCGCAAGATTCGCTTGAGCGAGGCGGTCGCGCTTATGACTCTCCTCACGAGCTACGCCCCCGGACAATAATCAGATCTTTCGCCGGCGACCCAGGCAGCGGAGACCGAAATATCCTTCGGGTCGAACGCCGCCATGTCGGCGCGATATCCCGGCGCGATACGGCCGAGCGAGCGTTCGAGACCTAGAAACTCGGCAGGGTGGAAAGAGGCGCAGCGCAGCGCGCGCTCCAGAGGCAGTCCCAGAAGCCGCACGCAATTGCGCACCGCGCTCGCCATCTCGATCGACGATCCTGCAAGCGCGCCCTCCTGCGTCCGGCAACTGCCATCGCGCACAGCGATCAGCGCGCCAAAGAGGTCGAACTCTGCTTTTGTCCCGCCGACTGGCGGCATGGCGTCGCTCACCAGCATGGCCCGCCCGAGGCCGCGCATCGCCAATCCCAGCATGGCGGGCGCGACGTGCGCGCCGTCGACGATAAGCCCGTAAGAGGCGTCGGGCGACTCGAGCGCAGCTGCGACAGGCCCGGGCTCGCGGGCGGAAAGCGGACGCATCGCGTTGAACAAATGCGTGAAGCCCGTCAGGCCCTCGGCCATCGCAGCGCGCGTCTGCTCATAAGTCGCCATCGAATGACCGAGCGAGACCTTCGCGCCAGCAGCGACAAGTTCCGCGATGAAGCCGTCGGGCGCCTCCTCGGGCGCGAGCGTCACAAGCAATACGCCGGCGCGAAAGGAGCCGAGCATTTGGCGATGATGGTCTTGTGGGCGGCGGATAAACTCTCGCCGATGAACGCCCGGCTTTTCCGGCGACAAAAAAGGGCCCTCGAGATGAATCCCCAGAATGCCGGGCTCGCGCGGCATGATTGCGCTGACGGCGCCAAGCGCCGCGGCCATCGCCTCATCGCTATCAGTGATGAGCGTCGGCAAAAGCGACGTCACGCCGAATTTGCGATGCGCCTGTGCAATCTTCGCCAAAGCGGCGGGCGTCGGATCGGCGTTGAAGAGGACGTCGCCTCCGCCGTTGACCTGAATGTCGATAAAGCCCGGCGCGAGCCATGCGCCTCGAGGGACGTTGTAAACTTCAATCGAAGATGGAAGATCCGATCGCGGCGTCAGCGCCGCGATTTGCGTGTCTTCGATCACGACGGCGAAGTCGTCATGCTTTTTTTCGCCGTCAAAGACGACGTCCGCGGCCACCGCGCGTCGAGAGCAGCCGTTCATCGCGTGCGCGTGATCTTGCGCAGGTGGCGGGGTTGGTCGGCGTTCTTTCCGCGCATCGCGGCCAAGCGGACGACCATGGCGTAGAAGCTCTGGATCAAACAGATCGCGTCGGTTTCGGGATGTTCAGCGGGCAATGCTGGAAGCCGGTCCGGAGTCTGCTCCTCCGATGAGGTGATGAAGACCGCGGCTCCCTTTGCCCTGAGATCCGCGGCGAGCTGCGTCATGCCCGCGGCGGCGGCGTCGGTCGGCGCAAACATGAGCACGGGATAGTCAGGCGCCACCAGAGCGACCGGGCCGTGCAGGAACTCGGCCGACGAAAAGCATTCCGCGTGGAGATCCGAGGTTTCTTTCAGTTTCAGCGCGGCCTCGCGCGCGATGGCGAGCGTCGGACCGCGTCCGATCGTGACAAGGCTTTCCGCGCCTGCGATCTTCTCCAGAACGCCACTCCAATCGAGATCGCCGGCGGCGGCGAGGCGATCCGGCAATGCCGTCAGCGCGCGCGCGAGCACCTTGTCCTCGGACCAAACGGCGACCAGTCGGGCAAGCGCCGCCACCGATGCGATGAAGGTCTTGGTCGCGGGAATGCTCAATTCCGGGCCCGCCGCCATCGGCAACAAGAATTCGCAGGCCCGAGCGAGCTCGCTCGCCGGGTCATTTGTGATGCAGGCGGTCACGGCGCCGCAAGCGCGCGCCGCAGCCGCCTGTTCGATGATGTCGCTGCTTTCGCCCGACTGTGAAATTGCGAGAAAGAGCTGGTCAGCCAGGCGCAGAGGCTGATGATAGATCGTCGTGATGCTGGGCGCGGCGGGCGCCACCACGACGCCGAGGTATCGCTCGATGAGATGCTTGCCGAAGGTCGCGGCGTGCGCCGAACTGCCGCGCGCGCAGGTGACGACGACTTGAGGCGGCTTGCGCCGTAACCGATCCGCGAGAACTGGGAGAACCTCGGCGAGCCCGTCGCTCTGCCGTCGCACGGCCGCCGGAGCCTCTCGCATATCGGAAGTCATCTGCGCGTCGAGGACGGTCATTATTTTCGGTTTCCGCCAAAGCCATCAGCACAGAGATTGAGCCGGACGCGCGGGAAAGCAAGTTCCAGCGCAGCTCCCGCGCCGGGAGCCCACGTCATGAGCTGGCTCACAGGAAGCTTCGCTTGAACTCTTCCCGCCATTTGGCCATATGCGGCTTATCACCTGGAATTGCGCCGATGTGCCCGACGGAGACTGAACGCCAAAGTCCGCGCTATGCCAAGATCGACGTCTGGGAACCAGCCGATATCCTGGATTCCATGATTGAAGGGCAATTTTCCGCCGTCGCGGCCGTTCGAGCCGCGCGCCCTGCGATTGAGCGGGCGGCGCTTGCGATTGAGCGCCGGCTGCGCGGGCCCGGACGGCTCGTTTACGTCGGCGCGGGGACATCCGGCCGCTTGGCTGCTCAGGACGGGGCGGAGCTCATGCCGACCTTCGGCTGGCCGCAAGATCGACTTCTGCTCCTCATGGCGGGCGGACAGACCGCCCTGCTCCACCCTGTTGAAGGCGCCGAAGACCAGGACCACCAGGCGGTCGACCTCGTTCAACGGCACGAGATTGGGGCGTCCGATGTGACCATCGCGGTGGCCGCAAGCGGCACGACGCCTTTTACGCTCGCCTGTTTGCGCGAGGCGAAAAACAGAGGCTCCTTGACAATCGGCGTCGCGAACAATCGCGGGACGCCGCTTCTCCAGGAGGCCGATCATGCGATTTTCCTCGAAACCGGCGCCGAACCGATCGCCGGCTCGACGCGGATGAAGGCGGGAACAGCCCAGCGAATCACGCTTATTCTGCTCTCGTCTCTCGTCATGATCCTTCTCGGGCGCGTCTACGACGGCCTGATGGTGGATGTGCAGGCTTCGAACAAGAAACTGGTCCGACGCAGCGAAAAGATCCTGTCGCGGCTGACCGGCCGCGGCGACGAGGAGATCCAAGAGGCCTTGCAGCGCGCCGGCGGGAGCGTGAAGCTCGCCTTTCTGTTGCTGCAGGGCTACGGGCTCGCCAAGGCGGCGGCGGCGCTGGATCAGGCAGAGGGTCATTTGCGGCGCGCCATGAGCTTGATGGTCGAGCGGCCAAAGGCGGAGGACCTTCGAGAGACTCAGCCGTATATTCGGGAAGATGCGACGCACGAGTAGGGTTTAATCGCGCGCACTTTATGGGCTCGGCGCGCTCCTGCTTCACCCAAACTTGAGCTTCCGTACTCGTTTGATGGACGCCTCGGCGTGAGCCCGCATGGACGCATCCTGCGCGCAGGCCGAGAGCAGCTGACGGGCGAATTCCGCCGCCTGGTCCTGCTCGTCTTTCATGTTGTTGCCGATAAGGATGAAATCCGCGCCGGCGTGAACCGCCTTCGCGCAGGCCTCGCCCGTCGACATCAGCTTTTGCACGCCCTGCATTTGCAAATCGTCGGTCAGGATGCAGGCGTCCGGCGCCCAAGCGCGCATTTTATTCACCGCGACGGCGGAGAGGCAGACCGGCGTGTCTTTCTCCCACTGGTTGACGATGCCGTGACTGAACAGGACCATCGGCACGCGCGAGATCAGCTCCTTGAACACGCTGACTTGCGCGTCCGTGAGGCAATCGGAAAGGTCCATGACGTGGTCATGGGGGTTCACCTTGGCGCCGCCGGTTCCGGGAAAGTGCTTCAAGCAAAGTTTCAAATTCACCGAAGCGGCGACTTCCACTAGCGCCTCCACGCATGCCGCCACAACCTTCGGGTCGCTCGAGTAGCTGCGCTGGACCGACCCCACATCCGGGCTATCGGGGTTGATGTCGAGGTCGACGACCGGCGACAGGTTCACATCGATTCCGATCTGTCGCATCTGCGCATAGGACGGGCGTAAAGCGTCCCGTCGTTCCGAAGCGGTCGATCGCCCGAACTGGCGGGCGCTGGGCAGCGGAATAAAGCCCCGCTCTTCCTTCAATCGGCGGACCTTGCCGCCTTCCTGATCGATAAAAATGAGGGGGCGCGAGGGGAGAGCATGAAGATTCTCGCAAAGCTCCTGGAGCTGAGCCGGGCCAAAGACGTTCCGCTCGTATTTCTGATCGGTACAGTCATAGTCGAAAAGAATGACCCCGCCCAAGCCGAAGTTACGGGCAAAATCCTGCAGCCAGCCAGGGATGAGCGGGTCACGAAAACCCAAGATGAATAGTTCGCCAATCGGGAGATCCATGAGCGTAAAATGGTCATGGTGAGACGACTGTCAAAGCGGTCGATGACGCCATCCTTCTCAAGGTTGCGCGGATCGGCCGAGGCACGTCAAAGTCGGCGTCAGAATGGTTGCCGAGAATGGATGCGGTCGTGAAAACTGTTTCAGTCAAGCTCGCACAGCTGCGACCGACCCAGATGGCGGTCGGCTATGAGGAGGTCGGCGCCAAGCGCGCGAAGTGGCGAGCCCTGGCGGCTGAAGAAAAACTCGGCTTTCTCGCGTCTCACCCTTTTCCGGCGGCATACGGGCCCGGCGCGCAATATTTCCTTATTGACGGTCACCACATGGCGCTCGCGCTTCTTCAGGAGCGAGTCGACCTGGTTTCAGTGCGTCAGATCGAAGATCTGTCCAATCTCGAAGCAAATCAGTTCTTTTTGGCGCTACGGAAACGCGGCTTAATTTGCTCCAGCGGCGCGCCGCAGACCCTTTCGGCGTTGCCGCGCGCGCTCCAGGACTTGGCGGACGATCCATTCCGGAGCCTCATCGCCCGACTGCGCCGGGACTGCGGATGCCCGAAGGATCATGCGCCTTTCGCCGAGTTTCGCTGGGCCGATTTCCTGCGCGTCCATCTCAAACTCGATTTACATCGAGGTGACCCAGCCCTCGCGATCAAAGCAGCCAAAAAGCTGATTCGCGAGGCGTGGTGCAAAGACCCCTGCGCCGAATGCCGCTGCACGAAAGAAGCGGTCTCATAGGAGTCCTCGGTGGATAAGACCGATCAGGAGCGCTTGGGATGGCAATGACAAGCATGTCGAAACCACGCTCAGATCACCACCCCCTCCCCCAATTCAAGCGCTGGACTTCGGCTTGCGCCCGCGCTTGGCCGGAGCAGCCTTGTCGCGGGATTGACCGAGCCCCATGCTCTTCGCCAGGTCCGAGCGCCGCGCCGCATAGTTCGCCGCGACCATGGGATAGTCGGCGGGCAGGCCCCATTTGGCGCGATACTCCTCCGGAGTCATCCCCAGCGTCGCGAGATGCCGCTTGAGCGATTTGAACCGCTTGCCGTCATCCAGACAAATCAGATGGTCCGCCGTAACCGACTTGCGGATGGAGACGGCGGGCGTGGGTTGCTCGGCTGGCGAAGCCGGCGTCGCCGGCGCGCCCGTCGCGAGGCGGCGCAACGTCGCATCGACGGACAAGATCAGAGCGGGAAGCTCCGACACCGGAAGCGAATTGCGAGAGACGAAGGCCGCCACGATTTCGGCGGCGAGCTCGGTCGTATTCGGCTGATCTGTATTTGATGTCACGGAAAATCCTCGAAGCGGTCGTACCCGCCCTCGATACGCGGACATTGGCTCCGCGTCGATAGGCGCCTTGTTCTACTTGCGCCGCGAATGCCGCGGCTCCGAACTCTGGGCGACGGGTCTATCTGATCGTCGACCTGCTTATCCGATGTCACGCTAGACTATAGGCGGTCGTCAACGGAGTTGAGGCGTCCCAGGGCTGCTGAGTCGCAGCGCAATCTCTTCCCAAAAATGGAGCGCCAGCCAAAGGCCCCCTCCCAAAAAAACTCAAAGCGCTAAAGGGCGCAGCAGCCAGCGCCCCTTAGAATTGATTCTTGAGAGCCCGTCTGACACTCGCCAACCAGGTCTCAAGTTTTTCACCTAGAGGAGTTAAGTCCTCGGGGTGCTTTGCATTGGCTCAAGAAGAGAGATCACTTACCGGCGATAGCGCCCAGTAGCCTGCCCGCCAGCCCGGCAACCGCCATATGGGCCACGGTGTCCGTAAACGCCACATCCCCCATAAGCTTTCTCAATCGGAGCCTGAACCGCAGCATTTACCGAGGCTGCCGGCATGGCGTTCGATGATGTAGGCGCTAAAGCAAAACCAAGACCAAGTGTAGCCGCGGTCACCAAAATCCGAAACTGTGCCATAAGTTCTCCTGTAGTTATCGGCGACACGCTATCTCTTAATTCGCAATTGCGCCACGCGTTTCGCGCGCGCTCAGCCGCCAAGATATTTTTTTCGTAAACGGTCTATCAGGCCGGTCTCCCAGGCGAGCATCACCTGTTTTGACAGCTTCAGACGGATTGGGCTCCCAGCCTTCAGGGCGAACCCATACTTTTCGTGTCTTACGACCTTACCTACGGCGATCACGGGTAAATCGGGATGCTGATGGAGGTGATAAACGAGAGAAGGCTGGTCGCCGACGATCGCATCCACGCGATTTTCCGCTAGCGCATTGACGAGATTGCCGAGGGTGCTGAATCCTCGGCCGGACAGTCCCGCCTTCGCGACATACATGTTCGCGACGCTCCCGCTGAGCGTGCCAACAATCTTGCCTTTAAGATCCGTTAGATCCTCGATCCTGCCTTTGTCTGCGACCCATATGCGCCGTTCCAGAGAATTTACAGTCATGACGCTGGTGATCGACGACGTTATGTACGCCACAACGCCCGCGCCCATGACGAGCCAGATAGCAGCGATCATCGTCCCGTAGCTTCCGAATACCAGCTTGTGATTTGTTTTCCCCGACGTCAGCACCGAGAGGACGTGATAAAAACTCTCGGAAAAGCCCTGTTTCCACTCCGTCGGAAACTCGGGGTCCAGGCGCCTGTCCAGCGCCGTAAGGAGAAAAGAAGCGACGATCACGCCGAGCCCCATCCAAAGATACACTCTAAGATGGCCATTCTCCTCAAGCTGCTCGAAGAAACTCCAGAAACCAGCCGGGGGCGCTTGATGAATCATCATCTGCAAGCCCGCATCGAACCAGGGCTGGGAAAAATCCATTCGCTCCATCCGCTCGGCGTTTATCGTCAACTCGGTGACCGCAACGTCGGATTTTCCCGTGGTTACTGAATCGAGAAGCTCTTGGAGAGTGGATGCTTCCCGATATTCGTAATCCAACCCCATGCGTTTGGCGCTCTCCTCCCACAGGTCGATCGCAAATCCAGTAAATCCCTGGTCAGTCTTCATTACGAACGGTGGACTTTCCAACACCACAACCTGCATCTTTTTCGCCGGAGGGGGGCTGGTTTCCGGGCATGCGGGCGTGGACGCAACGATGGCCAAGCAGGCTAAGGTCGCGGACAGTAATAGTTTGATTTTGATCATCATTCCGCCCGGGGGCTGGCTCTCTGAAGCTTGAGTGTCGCAATCGCGCTTGGTGATTTATAACTTGTCGAAGCGGTCCAGCCAAAAGACCAACGCCCGAGGCGCAGATGTCGGTGCTGCGCCCGCCCTGCCTCGGCCGCGGGACGGGCATGACGGCGGACGGACGTCCGGCAAGCATGTCGGCAGCCCGGCGGCGTGCTTCGATCAGCCGTTAAGCTGCAAGCGTCGCGCCGCCGTCAACGACAAGATCCTGAAGCGTGATGTGGCTGGCGAGATCCGACGCAAGAAACACGACGGCGCTTGCGATCTCCTCCGGAGCGGCGATCTTTCCCAGCGGAATTCCCAGTTTGAACGATTCAAGGTCTCCGGCGATCACTTGCTTCTCTGCGTCTGCCGAACGCCACATGGAACGCTGCATGGCGGTGTCAGTGGAGCCAGGGGAGACGAGATTGCACCTCACGCCGTAAGGCGCGAGCTCCAAGCCGACGCAGTGCGTCAGACTGGTCAGCGCCGCCTTCGAGGCGCAATAGGCGCTCATCAGCATGCGCGGCGTATGCGCGGCGTTGGAGCCGACGCTAACGATCGCCCCCGAGCGCTGCCGTTTGAACTGCGGGATGGTCTGCTGAAACAGGTGGAAGGGGCCGGACGCGTTGACGTTCATACACGCGGCCCAATCATCAAGGCTCAGCTCTTCCGTCAAACCAAGACGCAGCACGCCTGCGGCGCTGACCAGCACATCCAATCTCGGACGCTCTTTCAGCAAGGCTCGGCAGGTCTCTTGTACCTGATCGCGCGCGCTGACGTCGAGGCGCATTGTCGCGAAAGGATAGCTCGAGGCCGCAAACGTCTTGTCCAACCCGACAACGTCGGCGCCGAGCGCGGCGAATTGGGCGGCCGTCTCATAGCCAATTCCCTGGCCGGCGCCCGTAACCCAGATCCGCTTTCCTGAAAAATTCATTCGCAACCGCCGAGATGTCACGCGGAGACGACCGCGGCGAGCCGGCGATCGATGATGTCCCACCAGCCATTCAAGGTCGGCTTTTTCGCCAACTCGTCAAAACCAATATCTATGCCGAGCTTGCGCCATTCGGTGACCAGCATCATGACTCGCACCGAGTCGAGGCCGTAATCGATAAGGTTTTCATCGGGGTCGAATTCTGACTCCTCGACATCGAGCGCCGACAAGAGCTGCTTCTTGAGGTCTTCTCTGGTCAGCGGCGCAGAATGCGTGTTTCGCGCGGCGAGCAATTCGTCGACGCCGACCACCATGCCGCAGCGTCCGGCGACATAATTCAAAGTCATGAGATGATCGTCGAGCGAGAAATCGCCGATAGCGTCGGCGATCATGAAAGGCTTGATGTCATGCATGAAGGCGTCGAGCGCCGTCGTCAGACAACCGATGTGGCCGTAGACGCCGCAGATCGCCAGTTGATCTCTGCCCATGTCCTTCATCATCTCGGCCAGGGACGAGCGCTTGAAGGCGCTGTAGCGCCACTTCGTCAGCACTGTCTCCCCGGCGTCCGGCAATAGAGGCTCAACGATTTTGCGTCTGTGCGGTTGGGCCTTCAGACCAGATCCCCACATGTCATTCAGCAAGCCGCGATCTTCATCGCTCTGTTCAATCGGTTGCGCCGTATAAATCACCGGGGCGCCGTGGGCCCTGAAAAAGGCCCGCAGCCTTCGAATATTTGAGATGAGCTGATCGACGAGTGGACTTTCCTCGCCATAGAAGCCGACGAAATAGTCTTGCATGTCGTGGATCAGCAGCGCCGCGCGCTCGGGCGCAAAACTCCAATTGACTTTGTTTATTCGGAAGGAGTCCGGGCCCGGCATTGCGTAGGATGCAAGGGATTGTATGGCCATGATCAATTCCTGTTTGCTTTTAGACGTTGAGCTTTGCCTGGATGTCGTCGCGCAGCGTTTGCTTGTCGACCTTCCCAAAGGCGGTAAGCGGCAGTTGATCGACGAATTCGAAACGGTCAGGGAGTTTGAATTCAGCGACACCCTGGCTGCGGAGGTGCTTGCGCAAGGCGATCGGTCTTAGCGCCGCGTCGCTCGCGACAATGTAAGCGCAACTTTTCTCCCCCATAACGGCGTCAGGCATGGAAATGAGAGCCGCGTGGACCACAGCTTCGTGCTGAAGCAGCACATTCTCGATCTCTTCCGCAGGAATCTTCTCGCCGCCCCGGTTAATCTGATCCTTCTTGCGGCCCACGACTTTCACATCGCCGTCCGCCGTCATCACGACGAGATCACCCGTGCGATAGAAACCATCTTCATCGAAAGCGCGGGCGTTGTATTCGGGACAGCGATAGTACCCCCGAATCGTGTAGGGACCGCGAGTCAGCAGCTCTCCGACTTCGCCTGCGGCGACCTCTTCGCCATCTGCATCGACGACTCTCAGCTCGTCATCGGGACTCATCGGCCGCCCTTGAGTCGTGAAAATGCGCTCGGGCGCATCATCGAGACGCGTGTAGTTGACGAGCCCCTCCGCCATGCCGAAAGCCTGCTGCAGCCGACAGCCGAAGACGGTGACAATTCGGCGGGCGACCGTCTCGCTGAGTCGCGCGCCGCCGACTTGCATCACTGTAAGATTCGGCGCTTCGCGAGAGTCGTTGGCGGCGGCGTCGAGCCATAGCGAAGCAACCGTCGGCACAATCGCTGTGATATTGACCTTGTGACGGCGAATGAGATCGAAGCAGAGATCCGCGCTCGGATTTCGCGCCATCACCACTGTTCCGCCGACGTGAAAGACGCCGAGCGCGCCGGGCGAACTGAGCGGATAATTATGCGGCGCGGGTAGCGCGCACAGGTAGCGGCTCTCAGCCGTCAGACCGCAGATTTCCGCACTTCTCCAGACGCTGTAGAAATAATCGTCATGGGTGCGTGGAATGAGCTTGGGAACGCCGGTGCTGCCGCCCGACAATTGGAAAAACGCCACCTGATCGGGCGCGGACGGGCGCGGTTCATCCGCCGCGCCGTCTAAATCACATTCCCACAGCAACTGAAGATTTTCGGCATATTCAGTTCGTCCGTGGATGGCCACGACGCTTAATGTCGGCGCGACACTCCGCAAGCCTGTGACATAGACGCCATCCGCGAAGAGACGATGTTCGGCGGACGCGATGAGAAGCCTGGGTTGAAGCTGCCGCGCATAGGCCGTCATCTCCAGCCTGTCGTGACTGAACAGCGCATTGACCGGCGCTACGCCCATTTTGAGCAGCGCAAAAAAAACGATGTAAAACTCGGCGATGTTCGGTAGTTGCACCAGCGCCGTATCGCCTTGCGCGATTCCGCGCCGTGCAAGGCTCGACGCAAGTCGCGAGGACTGGGCGTCCAACTCAGCGTAAGTGAGATGTCGCTCGCCGCAAATGAGCGCGACCGCGCCAGGATGACGATGGCAGGCGCGCTGCAAAATCTCCGTCAGCGGCTCGCCGCGCCAATAACCCTTGTCGCGATATCTACGAGCGAAGGCGTCGGGCCAGGGCGTGAACTCTATCGGCATGCGGGGCGCTCCCCCGTTTCTATTCCGAAGGCGCGCAGCATCGTGCCTAGCTTGGCTTCAGTTTCCGCCCATTCGGATTCCGGATCTGAAGCTTCGACGATGCCGGCGCCGGCAAAGAGACGAATGGCTTTATCGTGAACCGTTCCGCACCTTATCGCCACCGCCCACTCGCCATCACCCTCCGAATCGCACCATCCGACGGCGCCGCTGAAAACGCCGCGGTCGAATGGCTCGAGAGCGCCAATCAACGACCGCGACTCAGCGGTTGGATAACCGCAGACCGCTGGCGTCGGATGCAGACGGCAGGCAAGTTGAAGCGCGGACGTGTGGTGGTTCGTCAGCTCGCCGGTGATCCATGTCGAGAGATGCCACATCGTCGACGTGTTCATGAGCGCCGGCTCAGTGGGCGTCGTTAGAGCTTTGCATACGGGCTCCAGCGCTTCCTGTATTTCATCGACAACAAGCCTGTGCTCGAAATTGTCCTTGTTCGACTGCAACAGCTTGCGGCTCGCCAGCCGATCCTCTTCCGGGTCCGATCTGCGTTTGGCCGATCCGGCCAAGGGATTGGAGCGAATGGCGGCGCCGTCTTTTCGGATCAGGAGCTCAGGACTTGCGCCAAGCAATATCGCCCCATCGCTCAAAGGCGCCTTGAAATGATAGCCGCTGGGATTTTGCTTCACCAAGGCGTTCAAGATCGCTGCGACGTCGACCGGTTGCGCGAGTTCGATTTCGAGGATGCGGGATAGAACCGCTTTCGACATTTTACCGGCGCGAAAGCTTGCGATCGCGCGCGTGACGGCGTCTTTGAATGCGTCCTTGTCGGGGAGGCTACGCATGCCGAGCACGGTGGGCGCCCGCTCCGAGCGTCGCTCCTCGACCATCAGCGACCCTCTTGCGAAATCCGTATAACTCATTGGCACGAACAGTGAGCAGGGCTGCCGTATGTCGAAAGGAATGGCGCCTGCAACGATGGGATTCACCTGTCCGGCCTGCCGCGCCCGATTGATTGCGCCCTGCACGGCCGTCTGCAGGAAACTATCCGAATGCGCCGCGCCGCACGCCGAAAGACAAATTCTCTCGGCGATGCCGAATGCTTTGATGCTTCGGTGCGGCGACGTGAACACAAAGCTGGGAGCGGCTTCAATGGTCGAAACTGAAGGAGCAAGATTAATCGCATTCATGTCGCACCTCTCTTGCTATCGATTTCGTTCTTCATCAAAAAGCGTGGCCTACATGCACGGCGTGCACATCAAGCTTTCTCAGTCTTCGTGAGTTGAGGCTGCGGCCGTTCGCTCGTTTCGGCGCTCGTCGAAGGCAAATCCTCGCTCCTCTTTGACGAGGCGAAACGAAGGGAACGAAATCCGATCGCCATCGCTCCGCTCGAAAGAAGCGCGACAAGGCTGAAAATGAGAATGGCTGACGTCAGCGGAAAAACCCGAGTCAGGCCTCCAAGCGCAAGCGCGCCAAACGCATCGCCGGTGACCGCCTGGGCGGCCCATAGACCATTGACCCGGCCCAACAAGTGTTCCGGCGTGTGACGTTGGACAAGAGTGAACTGCAGAAGCGATGCGATCGAGCTCAAATAGCCAAAGCCCGCGAGCGCCACAAAAGCGACGACAGGTTCGCTGATCAATCCGAGCGACCCGAGCGCGACGAAAGCCGCCGCGCCGCTCGCGAGCAGTAGCGCTCCGGAACGAGCAAAGCCGCCAAGCCAACCGCCCGTTAAGGCGGCTGCCGTCGCGCCAAGCGGCGCAGCGGCATACATCATCCCCACCGCCGACGGCCCGACGCGGTATACGTCCTCGGCAAGCGCCGGCAGAAGAATGCGAACGCCGCCGCCGAGACTAACAAGCGCGCCCACCGCGACGACGGCGCCGACAAGCCTGTTGACGAAAAGATAGCCTGTGCCCGCGCCCAGCGCGCGCAGCGGGTGCTGCGGTTCGCGTCTGGCGGGAGGCATCGGCGGAAGCCGCGTGAGCTGAGCGACGGTCAGCAGCGCGCCGATCGCGGCTGCAAGGTAATTCCACCCCACGCCGAAAGACGCGATCACCATCCCGCCGATTGCCGGAGAGAGGATTCCGCCCATGCGAACCGTCAGCATGTTGAACTGGCCGGCAGCGCCAAGATTGTCGCGGCCGACGAGAAAAGGCGTGGCGGCGAGCAGCGCCGTAACGCCGAGCGCGCTGAAAAATCCGTCCCACAACGCCAACGCATAGATCGCCAGCACTGACGGCGACGCGCTGAAGCCATTGACGGCAAGCGCGGCGAAGCCAATGCCGCACACCGACCGCGCAAAAAGGATGAGCTTGCGTCTATCCCACCGGTCGGCGAGCACCCCGCCCGCCAACAGCCCGGCGAAGGCGCCGCCGCCGCCGAGCGCCATGGATATTCCGACCTGCATAGGCGAGCCGGTCAATTCCTGGATTTGAACTGGGACCGCCACTGTCAGCATGCCCAGCGAAAAAACCGACAGGGTCCGCGCAATGACGACGGTGCGAAATGCGGCGTTGTCGCGCAGCAGGCTGAGGTCCAATAGCAGAGTAGATTTGTTCTTGACGACGGCGCCCGCCGGATCAGGAGATGAACCCGAAGACACGGCATGACCTTCGTTGCGCGTCTCTTGCGATGCTTCTGGAGAGGGCTGAGTGTCCATCCTAGCTCCTCGCCTCTCTGTCGCGCAGCAAGTCGTTGAGGATTGGCCCCAAAGCCTGCAGGGAGCGCGGAGAGACAATGTCCGTGTGGGCGCAGTTCAGGTCGACGACGTTGAGCTGGCCCACATAGGGACGCCAGGTCTCCTGGACGTCCATTCCCGGCGGCAAGGTCCGCCTCGCTACGAATAGCGTCGCCGCTCCGGGATAGCGCGCCGTCCTCGCGGTGGAGAGTAGACGCACTGAATCTTCATAGTTCCGCATGATATTGCCGAACATCTCGGCTTTTTCCTTCGCCAGGGCCGAGTCGAGAGCGTCTTTGGAGGCGTTCATGAACAGCGCGCGCTCCTTCTCGATCTCGTTTTCTTCGTCTTCCGTCGGCGGTCTGCTCCAGTCCTGGATTTCTGGTGGATAGGTGTCGAGCAGTCCGAGAAAGTCGACCACGTCGCCTTCTTCGACGAGTCGCACAGCGATCGCCTGCGCCACCACGCCGCCGAGCGAATAGCCGAGCAGCCGGTAAGGCCCACGTGGCTGTATGTTGCGGATCGTTTCGAGATGTCTCTTGCAGACCTCATCCATCGTATCGCAGACGGCGATGACCCCGTTCGGCCGCGGCGACTGGAGTCCGATCACGGGGGAATCGCTTTGGAGATAGCGGGTGAGGACGCTGAACTGCCACGAAAAACCGGAAGCGGGATGAATGCAGATCAGCGGCGCATCGGCGCCCGAGCGCAGATGCAGCACTTCGCCGAAGCCCGCCTTGCGCTCTTCGCCGGCCTGTTCGTCGAAAAGCGCGCGCGCAAGCCGCTCAACGCTCGAATTGACGATCACTTCGCCGACGGAGACAGGCGTCTTGAATTCCGTCTCCAACGCGGCGGCAAGCTGCATAGCGAGCAAGGAATGTCCGCCGAGTGCAAAGAAGTCATCGTCGGCGTTGACCTCATCGATCTCAAGAACGCGCGCGAATATTTCTGCAAGAGTCGTCTCAATTCCCGGGAGCGGCTTGCGGCCTTGGCGAGGAAGCGCGCTTCCCGGCGCCGGCAACGCCTTCCTGTCTAGTTTGCCGCTGGCGTTCAGCGGAAATTCCGTCAGGCAGACGACGGCTGTCGGAGTCATGTGGCCCGGCAGACGACGTAAAAGCGCGCTGCACAACGCCTCGCCATCGAGTTCCGCATCCTTTGATGGAACGACATAGCCGATCAACTGACGCTCATCGGCGCCGCCGCCGACTCGTTCGCCCGTCGCTCTTGCTATGACCGCGGCCTGCGCGACGCCGGGCTGCTCCAGCAGCAAGCTTTCGATTTCGCCGAGTTCAATCCGCTGACCGCGGATCTTGATCTGGTCGTCGCCTCGACCAAGATATTCGATTGTTCCGTTCGCGAGCCAGCGGACGATATCGCCTGTGCGATACATTCTCTCGCCGTCCGCAAAAGGATCTGCGACGAAACGACTGGCCGTGAGCGACGGGCGGCCGAGGTAACCATCGGCGAGCTGGACGCCAGAAAGATAAAGTTCGCCAGCGACTCCGACCGGCGTCGGCCGCAGCCAACCGTCGAGAACCCGCAAGCCTGTGTTCCACACAGGTCTCCCGATGGGAACGCTGCCCGCCTCAGCAGCGTCGTCTGCGCCGACGCCGCAGGCCTGTTGATAGGTGACGTCGACAGCCGCCTCTGTCGGACCGTAGAGATTATGCAGCGGCGCGCTGAACAGCGTCTCATAGGACCGGGCTAATTCTTTCGACAGCGCTTCGCCGCTGCAGAAGACGAGACGCAGACTGCTGGAGTCCGCCGCATGGCCGGAATCGGATTTGGCCGTCGCGACGAAGGTCGCAAGCATTGACGGAACGAAGTGGATCACGCTGACCGGGTGATCCTGAATGAGCCGAAGCAGCTCGCGTGGATCGCGATGCGCTTCGGGCGGCGCGACGACGAGACGCGCGCCAGTCATCAGCGGCCAAAAGAACTCCCATACCGAAACATCGAAGCTGCTTGGCGTCTTCTGCAAAATGACGTCGTCGGCGCTCAATCGGTACTCGTGCTGCATCCAGCGCAAACGATTGACGATGGCTTTGTGAGAGATCGTCACGCCCTTAGGACGGCCGGTCGAGCCGGAGGTATAGATGACATAGGCCGCGTCTTCGGGGCTTGGGAAACGGGCCTCGGTCTTCACCGCGTCTTCGTTCGAGCCGTCCAGTAGATGGTCATAGACAAGCAATGCGCCTAATCGCTCGAAGCGATCCTGCAGCTCGGACGTGGTGACGATGAGGCGAGGTCGGGCGTCTTGCACCATGTATGCAAGACGTTCTTCCGGATAGCCCGTGTCGAGCGCCAGATAGGCGGCGCCCGCTTCTTGCGCGGCCATCAGCGCGATGACGAGTCGCACAGAACGTGGCAGCGCAATCGCGACAATGTCGCCGGTCGTGACGCCCGTGGCCGCGAAGTTGCGTGCGAGCGCCGCCACTTGCCGCCGAACCTCGCGGTAGGACAGCGCATGATCGCCGTCGACCAGCGCTATAGCGTCCGGCGTGCACTGCGCCTGGTCCGCGAGCAGCTCACATAGAGTGCTCGGATAATTCGCCACCTTCGTCGCGTTGACGCGCGCGAGCAGATCTCGCTCCTCGGGGAGCAAAACGTCCATCGCAGAGAGCGGCGCGTCGGGTCGGTCGACGATCTGTTCCAGCAGTCTCGTGACACGGCGGGCAATGCGCTCCGGCTCCTTGACGCCTTCGCGATATTCGAGCCGCAGCTCCAGGTCGCGGCCCGGCAGAACCATCAGCGTCAAAGGATAATGCGTATAGCCGCGATTGCGGGCGCCGACGCATCGCAGACCGCCGAAGTCGGCCGCGAACAGATTCGCGTCTTCCGGATAATTCTCCACCACGAGCAATGTGTCGAACAGGTTTGAAACGCCGCACAGCCGCTGGATTTCGCCAAGGCCAACGCCGTCATGCTCCAGCAGCCGAATTTGTCGCTGCTGGACATTGGCAAGCTGCTCGAGCAGCGGCTGATCCGGGCGCAGCCGCAAGCGGACCGGCAGCGTGTTGGTGAAAAGTCCGATGTGGGCTTCGACGCCTTCGATCGCCTCGGAACGGCCAGACATTGGCGATCCGAAGACGACATCGTTGCGACCCGTCACTGTCGTAAGAAATGCGCCCCAAACGCCCTGCATCAGCGTGTTGAGCGTCAGGCCGCGGCTGCGGCGCAGCGCCTCAAGTTCTTCCAGGAATCCGGGCCGAAGATTAAGCGGCAGCTCATGAATGGCGCCGAAGCGCTTCGTGTCTTCAAACAGCAATGTCGGCGCAACGCCCTGCAGCGCCTCTCGCCAGGCGAGACGCGCCGGGGCCGGGTCGCGGCTGGCGAGGCGACGCACGACCGTTGGATAATCGGGCGTGAGAGGCGGCAACGCATGACCCGCATAGGCGCCGAGCAGCTCTCGCAGCATAATTGTTGAAGACCAGCCGTCGCCGATCAAATGATGCGAGCAGATGAGCAGAACATGCCTGTCGCCGGCAAGGCGCACCAGCGTCGCCTGCGCCATCATCCGCTCCTGCGCCTCGGCGCCAAGAAAATCCTGATCGAGCTCCGCCCGCTCGAGACGGTCGAGTTCGCCGACTTGCTGCTCTTCATCGCATGCGTCGAGATTGCAACGCTTCCATGGCCAGTGACGTAGACTGGACCCCTCATCGAGCAGCGGAAGGATTTGCAGCGCAGCGCCCTGTTGAACGTCGAAGATGGCGGCCAACTGGGGGTGACGGCGTAGCAGCATCTCCAGCGCATCCTTCAGTCTCTCGACATCAAGCGGACCTTCGAAATCAAAGCGGGAGATAGCGTTGTAGCGGCTGGCTTGCTCGCCGAGCCGGGCATGGAACAGCAGTCCTTCTTGTAACGGCAAGGCAGGCAATACGGCGGCGATCGGACCGAAGCGCTCGCGCAAGGCATCCAGCTCTGCCCCGCCGATTTCGTTGGTCTCAAGAGTTTCGGCGGGCGCCGCGTCAGACTTCGACTCGAGCGCCTTCGCCATACGCGCGACGCTGCGGCACTCGAAGATGTCTCGCGGCCGCAACAGAGCGCCACGCCGACGCAGCGCCGCGCAAAGGCCTGTCGCAGAAATGCTGTCGCCGCCAAGAAAGAAGAAATCGTCATCGGCGCCGACGTGGTCCACGCGCAGGATGCCGGCGATTAGATCGGCCAGCATCGCTTCGGGTCCAGGAAGCGGCTGGCGGCTTTTCGATTGAGCCGTTTCAGACGGATCGGGCAAAGCCTTCCGATCGAGCTTGCCGTTGGCGCTCAGCAGCAATGCCTCCAAAACCACGATCGCAACCGGCGTCATATAGGCAGGAAGGCGCTTGCTCAGCGCCGCGCGCAGCGCGTCGCCGTCGAGTTCGTCGCCGCGCGTCGCGGGCGTGACATAGCCGATGAGCTGTCGAGCGTCAGAAGCAAGCGCCGACGCATGTCCGGAGCCGAAAATGCGCGCGATAACCGCCGCCTGCCCGACGCCAGGCTGATCTCGCAAAGCGCTTTCGATTTCGCCGAGCTCGATCCGCTGGCCGCGAATCTTAAGCTGATCGTCGCTACGACCGAGATAATCGACGGTTCCGTCGGGCAGCCAGCGCGCGATGTCGCCGGTGCGATACATGCGTTCGCCATCGGCTTCAGGGTCGGCGACGAAGCGGCCGGCGGTCAGCGAAGCTCGGCGCCAATAGCCTTGCGCGAGTTGCGCGCCCGTCAGATAGAGATCGCCGGCGACGCCGATCGGCGCGGGGCGCAAGCGCGCGTCCAATATGCGCACGCCTGTGTTCCACAAAGGCCGCCCGATCGGCACGCCCGGTCCCCGCGCCGACGCGAGCGCCTGACCGAATGCAGGTTGATAGGTCACCTCGACCGTCGCTTCGGTCGGTCCGTAAACATTATGTAGCGGCGCGTGAAAAAGAATTTCGAAGGCTTCGGCAAGCTCTTTGGACAGAGCCTCGCCAATGCAAAACACTGCTCGCAGGCTTACAGCGTCACGCGCGGCGTTCGCCGTCGTCCGAACGCCGGCGACAAAGGCGGCGAGCAGCGAGGGCACGAAATTCATCGTCGTGACCCGATAGTCGCGGATGACCTGAAGCAGCGCTTCCGGATCACGGTCAACTTCTTCCGGAGCCATCACAAGACGCGCTCCGCATGTCAGGGGCCAGAAAAACTCGCCGACCGAGACATCGAAGCTGCAGGCCGTCTTCTGCAGAACCACGTCGTCGGCGTTTAGCGCATATTCGTCTTGAAGCCAGCAAAGGAGATTGACGACCGCGCCGTGAGAGACAACGACGCCCTTCGGTTTCCCGGTGCTGCCTGACGTGTAGATGATATAGGCCGGGTGGCCCAGCGTGAGCGTCGTCTTTGGCGCTGAGGGATGTCCTTCGACGCCGGGCGCAAGCTCATCGAAGATCAGAACCGGTCCCATGTTTTCGAACCGGCTTCGCAGAGTCTCGCTGGTGATGATCACACGCGGCGCTGCGTCCTCGGCCATATAAGCCAGTCGCTCGTCGGGATAATTGATGTCGAGGGGCAGGTAGGCGGCGCCCGTTTCAAGCACCGCCATGATCGCAAGACTTAAGTGAACAGTCCGGGGAAGCGCGATCGCGACACGATCCTCGGCGACGACCCCCGCATCTGCAAGCATCTGCGCAAATCGAGAGATCTGCCGTCGAACCTCTCGGTAGGTCAGCGTATGGTCTGCATCAACGAGCGCTATAGCGTCTGGCGTCTTTGCTGCCTGGGCGGCCAGCATGTCGCATAATGTCAGCCGTGGAACATCTTTCGCCGTGTCGTTCGCCGCCGCGATCAGCGCGCGCTCGCCTTCGGTCAGGAGCGGCGCCGCGCCGATTGCAAGCTTGGGATCTGCCGCAAGGCGCTCCACGAGACAGGCGAGCCTGTTCGCGTGCAGTTCCAGATCCTGCTCGTCGTAGCGATCGCAATTGCCGACGAGATCAATCGTCAACCTGCCGTCGTCGACATAAAGATCGATTTCCACATCTTCGACTGGCCCCGACGCCAGCTGATGCGTCACACCCGCGACGCCATCGAAATCGAGCCTATAGTCGAACATTTTTAGATTGAGCATCGGCCCGTAGAGAGAGCGATCCGAACCGACCAGCCCGAGATCTCGCCGCAGCTGTTCGGCTTCGTACCGTTGGCGTCGGCGCACCGCCTTCAATTCGGAGGCGAGCGCTGTCGCCGCCTCCGACAGTAACATCGATGGCGTCATGCTCAACTGTACAGGAAGGACGTTGACGACCGGACCCGCGGCGAAGAGCGCGATGGATCCCATGCGTCGCATGAAGGGCATGCCGACCGACAATCGCGTCGCGCCGCTCATCCGGTGCAGATATGCGAAGACGGCCGCCATCGCCATTTCGACGCCCGAGATACGAAAAGCGGCGCCTTGCGTCTCGAACGCTGTCATAACATCTGGCGGAAGAGATATTCTCCGCCGCAGTGCTAACGACACATCCGTAACCTGAGAGGCCTTCGCGCTCGGCTGCGACAATGCGATCGGAGTCGGCAGATTTTTGGCGTGGTCCCGCCAAAACAACCGGTCTGCTTCCTGCGCCTTCGAGCCCTCATAGGATTGGTATTCTTCGACGACCTCGGCGAAGGAGGTGAAAGGCGAATCCCCTAAAGGCTTGCCGCGCCTTAGCGCCGTGTAAATATCGGCGATGCGCCGCGCGATGGCGGTAAAGCTGAAACCGTCGACCATCAAATGGTGGTATCGCTGATACCAGAACCAACGCTCGCCATTCGATGTTTCGCCGAGACGAATCAGCGCGTGCCGATAGAGCAACGCGTCGCCATCCAGTGGCAGATCCGCCGCCAGATCGGCGCGCATGAAGGCAAGCGCTGCAGCCTCCGAATCGGGTTCTTCGCTGACGTCAACGACATCCGGATCAGGCGACTCTCCAGCGTGTCGGCGTTGAGGAATGATTTGCGAGAGCCGGCCCTCGGTCTCGATAAATCGGGCATGAACTGTATCGGCCTCGGAAAGTCCGATGCGAATGGCGAGGCGTAGAGATTCAAGATCGACGTCGCCATTCAGCTCTACATATTGCGCAACGATGAAAGCGTTTCGCGTCGGTGAAACCTGATCGCCCATCCAGATGCCCGGCTGCGCGGCGATGAGCGGGAGCTCAAGCGCGATCGGCAAGGAAGGTCGCAAAGGCGGAGCCAGAAGCACTTGTCGTTCCCCTCAAAAGAAAGCTGTTTACGAAATCATTCGATCAGCGCGGACGAGAAGCCTCACGAAGAGATTTCGGGCGCATGTCCGTCCAATGCTCATCGACAAATTTTACGCAGTCGCTCCGATCGCTCGGACCGAAGAGCCGTCGCCAGCCCGCGGGCTCCGGCGCGAATGTTGGCCAGAGACTGTGTTGTCCCTGGGAATTGACCAGAACGAGAAACGTAAGGCTTTCGTCGTCGAATGGGTTTGGCTGCGCGTCGTTCACACATTCACTCCGTCGCGTTTGTAATCGCCAATCTTGAAGCGTCCGAGCGAGACGCCGTAACGCCCGCGGGCGCCGCACGATGGTCGGCGAGCAGAAGAGATAGTCCGTCGATCAATCCGCCACGCCAGCAGAGCGGATCGTGCCCGCCCGAATAGACGCGATAGTGGGCGTCGTGCCCTGCGTCGATGAGAGTCTGGTGAACGCGGTCGCTGGCGACGCGAATGACTTTCTCAAAGCTTCCAGCCTCAAGAAAGACGCGAAGACGGAAAACGCCGCTCTTGCTGCTCTCGATCAAATCCGCGACGACGTCTCGCCCATGACTGCGCGTGTCAGGAACGTGCGCGCGTGGCTCCTCCCCCACATAACTTCCCGGCCACCAAAACGAGCCAGATTGGCTGAGCACGCAACCGAAGCGTTCCGGCGAGCGAAGTCCCGCGAAAAGCGCCGCGAGTCCGCCAAAACTCTGTCCAGCGATGACGGTCTTGCTCGGATCGTGGCCGTACGGCGCGAGGCTTGCCACGATTGGCAAAAGCTCCTGCTGAACGGCCTCCAGAAAGGCTTCGTCACACGCGAGTTCGCGACGACGCATGTTTGCGTCGAGCGAATCGATGAGCACATAGACGCTGGGCGGGAGCAAATCGGCGTGCGTGGCATGCTCCAGGGCCGAGAAGACCGGCATGGCTTCGGCCCAATATTGGCCGTCCAGGAGCACGACGAGAGGAAGCTTGGTTTCTTTAGGCGTCGCGCCCGTGCGATAGATCCAAACACGGCGACTGTTACGCAGCCGAGCGCTGTTCCATTCGATTTGATGCAGGCGACTTTGATCGGCTGCTGCGCGGTTTTTGCGGTCGACGTCTCGCCACGCCGTTTGGAATGGCGCCTGCGGAAGATGCGCCGCGGATAACGGCTGTCCGCGCAGACCGACATGGCCAAGGTTGGGGTTCAGCGGATCGGTCTGCGCGAACTTCAGCGCCGAACGCCACCACTCCTTCGGGGTCGTTTCGCGGCCAACACCCTGCGCGCCAAGGAGATGGTCGTCGTCGAGAGGAATGAAGCAATAGCTTCCGCGCCATTCAGCCTCTACCTCGAAGGACCAATGCCAGACGTCCGTTCCGGCGATCCGCTCCAAAGAGGCGGGTTCATTGCTATGATGATCGGTGACGGAGCAGATATCGATATAAACGGATAGAGTCCTTGAGGCCGTCGCATCGCCTTCGGGGTCTCGCCACAAGAACAAAACGCGCGCCCGGTCCCCGCCTATCGCCTGGACAATCGGACAGCCTTCGATGGCGACCCGACGCCACCAGCGATCGGAGCCCACGTCTTGGCCGAAGCGCGCTTCCAACAATTGCTCGCAGGGCGTCGTCATCGCGCCGCCTCCTGCAATTGGCGGCGTGACGCGGCCCAGACGCTGTCGGTGGGCCCATATTCCACGCGATGAGCTGCAGAGCGCGCCATCCAGACGAAGCATACGGCGGCGGAAAGCGCGACGAGGTCGACGCCGAGCGCGGCCAGGCTTGCCGAACCTTGCATGCCGAGCGCAGGCGACGCCCAACTGAACAGTGAGGTGAAAGGAATCGCAGCGGCCGCTATCGCGGCAAGCCAGAGAAGCTCAACACTGGCCGCGGCCGCTCCCCTGAGAAACGACCAAAACACGCTCGGCAGGAACACGGCGTAATAAACGCCATTGTGCCACACATCAATGTTCGCGACGCGGCCATTCAACCATTTCGCCGCCACGATCGTGATGGAGATCGCGCAGATCGCGCCGAGACAAACGCCGACCGTCGCGGCGGACATCAGCCGCGTCGATGTCTTCTGATTTACGGGCCCGCCGTTTCGCCGTTCAGTTCGCCGGCGAGACTCAATCCAAAGCAAATTGCCGGAATAGAACAGGAAGGCCCCCACGATGCCGAGAAGGAAGTAGCAGACACGCACGATATCGCCGCCGAAGGTAGCGAAATGCAGGGCGAAGAACGTGGCCACGACGCCCGTCCAAGTTCCCTCTCTGCCCGGCAGGTAGTCCGTGTTGGCGATCTCGCCGGTGACCGGACTGATGACCGCAAACCCCTTTCCTCGCGTCATATAGCGGGCGTCATAACCCCAAACCTGAACCGAGGCGCCGCGAAGTCCAGCGTTTCGGTAACGCATCTCGGCGGGGACGAAACTCGGCGACGCCGCCTTCACCCGCTCAAGGAGCGTGTTGACGGGCAGCATCGGCGCGGGTCGCTCGTCCTTCTTGATAGAGTTGAACGGGTTGCTCGCGGCCATGACTGACTTCAGACGGCCGTCATAGACGACGTAGTCGAGCGCGTCGTACAGGGGTTCGTGCAGGCAGAAAACGACCGCGCTCAGCGCGATGACGATGTGGAACGGCAGGCTGACGACGCCCACGACATTATGCGCGTCGAGCCACATGCGTTTGAGATTGGCGCCGATTCGCAGCGCGAAGAGATCCTTGACGAGCGAAGGCAGAACGATGATCAAGCCCGACACAAGCGCCACCGCATAGACGGCGCTCACGACGCCCATGATGGTCTCGCCGATGTCATTAGCGCCTGGAATGCCAGCGGTTCGGTGAATGTTGTCGACGAAGTCGGCAAGACTCGAGCGATATGACTGCGCAAGGCGCAAGTCGCCTCCGGGAGAGAGTTCCGCCGACCATGGCGTCTTATCGTCCTTGCCTTTTCGCCATGTGAGGCGCGTCCAAAGATCTTCGGTATCGGTGAGATAAAGTGTGAATTCCTTCGCTGCGTCAGGGCGAGCGGAAAGCGTGTGCGCGATCAATTCATCCGATCGGGCAAGCGCGGTGAGGCGGACTGGAGCGGGGGATGAAACCCAGCGCGCGAGCGGCTCGGCGAACACCGTGATGGAGCCGGCGTAGAAGGCGATGAACAGAAACATCCCGGCGGTGATGCCTGTCCACGTATGAACAACCTTATAGAGTCGAACAACGTCGCTGCGCATCGTGCGTTGTTCCTATTAGCGAAGGAAAAAGCGGCAGGCGAATAGGCCGGCGTACGCCATTAGATTTGCGCCGCCCAGCCAGAGCCACGCGCGCATACCGCTCGAAAAGAAGAAACACAGACTCAGCGTCGTCAGCCAGATCGGCGCGATAAGCCACATCACCAGCTGAAATTTATTCGGGGTTGCGAGTCCGCCGGGAGTAAGCCGCGCAAAGAGACCCGCAAGCCCGATCGCGAGGCTGAAGCCCAGGATGACGCCGGCCGAGGTTTTGCTGACCCAATCGCGTCGGATCTGATTCATAGCGCGTTCCTGATGAAGGTTCGCAGCGCTCCTAGGGCTGGGAAGACGATGAACAGAAGCATGATAAAAACGAGCGCCGCGAAAATCGCGGTCGAAAGCTGAACCACCTGACTCCACAGAAAAACGCCGAGAGGCAGCAGCGCCGCGCCCGTGAGGCCGCTCCACAGAGCAGGCAGAGGCCGCGACAGCCAGCGCTGGTTCTGTGCGCCGAGATAGAAGCCGGCGGCGCCCATTGCGATGGCCGCGCAGGCGGCGAATTGAATTGCTGCGGGCGAGAGGTTCATCGTCCGCTCCCACCTTAGAAGTTGAAGGTCGCCGACAGGAGGACGGTGCGCGGCGCGTCGAGCGTGGCGAAGCCGTCGTTGAAGGCGCCGGACCAATAGCTGTGGTTGAACAGATTGTTCACATTCGCCCGCAGCGTCATGTCTGTGCCGTAGATCTTCGTGGTGTAGCGAGCGCCTGCGTCGAAGCGCGCCCATTCAGGAATTCGGTAATAGTTCAACGAGTCGACATAGAGGGCGCTGGTATAGATGACGCGGCCTTCCACGGTCACCCCGACCAGATAGGGAAGGTCCCATTCGCCATAAAAGTTCGCCTGCCATCTCGGAATGCCGAAGGCGTTCTTTCCGGTGGTCTTTCCGTCAGCGCTGTGCGTGATGACGCCGACCATATAGGTGACGCCGCCCAGCACGCGGACGCCCGGAATCGGCTCGCCGAAGACGTTCCACTCTATGCCCTGGTTGCGCTGCCGGACCGGCTTGTAACTGATCAGGCCGCCGCTCGTTACGGTCGAAAGAGTCGGTTGGGTAATCTCGTAGAAGCTCAGCGTATTCGCAAGAATGCCCAAATCCAGCTTCGCGCCAGTCTCGATCTGCTTGGAGACAAAGGGCGGAAACGACTCGTTGAAATTGGTTGCAAGCGGATTGGTGACTCGCAACCCCTGACTGAGGCCCTCGATATAGTTGGCGTAAAGCGACAGCCGATTGTCGAACGGCTTCACGATCAACGCATAGGCCGGCGAGAGACGATGGCTATCATAGGAGTTGGTCTCCAAGCCGGTATTGGCTTGAAAGGTCTTGGTCATCACGCGTTGGCTGCGAAGTCCGCCGATGAACTGGATACGATCGTCGAACGCGGAAATAGTGTCGGCGAAGGCGAGGCTGGCGAGATAGTTCTCTCCGGTCTTTCGCGGATCGGTCTCGAAATACGGCCGACTGGGATTGAACGCCGTGTTCGGAACGACCGCCGGCGGCGGCGCCTGAGGCGGCACGACGGGCAGATAAATGTTCGATCTGTATGACCCGCTGAAGCCGAACTCCGAACTTTGGCTTAATTTCAGCGCCGAAGCGCTCAGCACGAATTGATGGCGCAGCGGGCCCGTGTCCAATTGGCCGCGAATGCCGCCCTGCGTCGACAGCGTATTGGTGTAGCCGCGCAGATTGACGATTCGTGGTCCAGTAAAGTTACCGAGGAGATTGACGCTTGGGGCCTGGGTTCCATTGGTGAAACCGAAGTTCCGGCTGTCCAAAAACCCGATCCCGGCGAAAACGGTGACATTTTCTGCAATATCGAGTTCGCCGCGCGCCATGACCGCCGCGTTCTCAAACCGGGCGTTCGTACCGATAAACAGATTCTTGCTTGCGCTGGGCGCAGCCGCCGCTCCAATGCCAGTGAAGCTCGCGAAGAATGCGCTGCCGTTCTTGAAGATTTCCTGGCTGTGATAGGCGTCGATCGACAGCCTGACGCGCTCTTCGCGGAAATCGAGCGCCAGCGCATTCAGGCCACGCACTTTCCACTGCTCGTCGAGCGCGGTCCCGCCGCTGCGATAAACGCCGTTGTAGCGAACGCCGAACTGGTTATGGTCGCCGCCGCGTCGCCCGACGTCGATATGCGTGCCGAACTGAGAACTGGATGTGTAATCGGTGCTGACGCTGGTGATTGGCGCGTCGCTGGCATGTTTGGTGACGAGATTGATCGAGCCGCCGACCGCGCCAAAGGGCGCCATCCCGTTGAGCAGCGCGCCCGGACCCTTGAGCACTTCGACGCGCTCCAGGAATTCGGTCGGCACATGGCCGTCGGGCGCGAGACCATACATGCCATTGAGCGCGAGCTCGCTGCCTAGCACGGGGAAGCCGCGAATCCGGAAATTCTCGCGAATGTGCCCGGCCGACGTGCTCATGCGGACCGACGGATCGTTCTCCAGGACCTGCTGCAGGGTGCGCGCCTGCTGGTTCTCGATCAGCGCCGACGTGTAGCTCGTCACATTGAATGGCGTATCCATGAAATCGCGATTGCCGAGCATGCCGAGCCGGGCGCCGCGAGCGACCTCGCCACCGGCGTAGGCCGGCGGAAGATTGCCGATTTCGCCCGTCGGCGGAGACGGCGCAACGCCGCTTGCGCCGGAGAGCAGCGGAGGACCGACCTGGGGGGCGGCGGACGTGGCGCCGCGCGACGTCGAAGCCACGTGCGGTCTGGGGCCGCTCGGATGAACGCTGCTCGCCCGTGCGCTCGATGCGACGGGACGTTGCGTCTGTTGCCGCGGATTGGCTTGCGGCTTTTCGCGCGGCGCGTCCACGGTCACCGGCGGCAATGTTTGCGAGGCGTTCTGCGCCGAAGCCGATGCGATTTCGAGCGCGATCACAACCGGCGCGCCAAGACCACATACAAGTCGGGATTTTTTCCCGATCGTCCAAGATTCGAGGCAGGAAAATTTGGAATGTTTCTTAGTCATTCTTCTGCCTCTACTAGTGTGCAGTGCGATGCTTCGCGTTCTATGCTGTAGATAGCTCTAATAAATTTTTTTCGTCAATCACGCTGCGGTTAATTCGGAAGTCTTTCAAGCATCATGTGACATATGTACCATAGTTTACCTGTATTTATTCTTATTCCAAAGTAGATAGTACTTTGTTGCTTAAGTTGTAAACAAAACGACTCGCACGCAGTCACCGAGCGGCGTCGAGCCAGCAGAATCCAATCGCGCGGCGGAGGGTCCGAGGAGATCGCAAGGGCGCTGGTCTGAGTTGCGTCGGAACTCGCAGGCACATCGAGCTTCAGATCGCGCGGTTGGGCGCAACGCTTGCAGCGAATCGTGATTCACCGGCGTGCGCTTACGCCGCCGAGCGGAAGGAGCGCTGCTATTGTTCCTGCGCCCGGCTGTGCTCGAGTGCGACTGAATCGCGTGAGACTTTCTCTGTGACGGGACTGCGCCCTCGTCCGCTCAGCAGCGCGCGCAGCAGGACGGCGATCCTCGTCCCATTGTGCAGCGTGGCGACGGCGAAAGGAAAATCGTCGGCATCGGACAAAATCCGCAACCGCAGTCGCTTGTCCAACTCATGGACAATTTCTACACACGCCGTGATCAGCGAGGACATCAAAGAGTTGCTGATCACGCCTGCGGCGAACGTCAGATGAGGGACCATCGAGTCCAAGCCGTGGCCGCTGCAGCCAGGTTCTTTGCCTTTCGCCTTGGGGACGATTAGCTAAGAACGCTGGCGGAACCCGCCGAGCTCAATGACAGGAGCCGAGTCATGTTTGTCGCAATGAACCGCTTCAAAATCGTCAAGGGAAAGGAACAGGCCTTCGAGGACGTCTGGCGGTCGCGTCAGTCGCGGCTTCAGGAAAGGCCCGGCTTCATCGTCTTCCATTTGCTCAAGGGGCCGGAGCGGGAGGACCACGTTCTCTATGCGTCGCATGCGCTGTGGGAGACTCGGCAGCACTTCATCGATTGGACGCATTCCGAACATTTCCGCGAGGCTCACAAAAACGCTGGTCAGAACCGCGATCTCTATTTGGGCGGTCCCGAATTCGAAGGTTTCGACGCGGTACTCACCGAAGCCAATCCAAACTATGCGCCTACTGCCGCAGCATAGGATTGACGCTGCAAGAGCACGGAGCGTCAGCCTCCCAAGGAGGGTGACGCAGCTGGATCGACGCGATCCGCGAGCGGTAAACTGACGATGAATTCGCTGCCGCGGCCGACGCCCGCGCTGCGCGCTTCCACCCGGCCGCCGTGGATCTCCACAAGGCTGCGCACAAGCGCGAGGCCAATGCCGAGCCCACCTTCGGAAAGCCGAATTTGGCCGTCCGTCTGCGCGAAAAGATCGAAGACGCGCGGCATCATGTCGGCGCTGATGCCGACGCCATTGTCGCGAACCCGCAGCACGACTTCGTTATCACCGCGCGCGGCGTCGATTTCGATGCGGCCGCCCGGCGGGGTGTATTTCGCCGCGTTGTTGATGATATTGGCCGCAATCTGCGCCAGACGGACGGAGTCGCCGAAAACCCGAAGCGGCTCATCCGCGACATTCACGGTTACGCGGTGACTCTTGTTTTCGATGAGCGGCTGACAGGCCTCCAAGGCATGCCGCAAGAAATCCGACACGGCGACGTTTTCCTTTCGCAAGTCGACTTTGCCACGGCTGATCCGTGACACTTCAAGAAGGTCGTCGACGAGGCGAACGAGGTGATCGACCTGTCGCTGAACCATAGCGAGCAGCGGAGTGTCAGGAAATTGGGGACCATATTTCCTCTTCAAGATATGCACGGCGTTCCGGATCGGGGTGAGCGGGTTGCGTAATTCATGCGCCAGAGTGGCGAGGAACTCGTCCTTACGGCGGTCGGCGTCTTGCAGCGCGCTTTCAGCCTCATGGCGCGCGGTCACGTCGGCATGAGTGCCGATCGCCCTTAGCGGCCGGCCAGCTGCATCCCGCTCCACGACCCGCCCGCGGTCCAGAATCCAGCGCCAGGAACCGTCTTTGTGGAGCAAGCGGTGCTCGCATTCATAGATTTCGGCGCGGCCCTCCAGATGATCGGACAATCGAGCGGCAACGGTTTCACGCTCGTCTGGATGAATCAGCCTTTCCCAGGCTCGGACATCGGGTTTCATTTCGCTGAGTTCATAACCAAGCATGGACGCCCAACTGCCGCCGAACTGAACCCGGCCGCTGGGCACGTGCCAGTCCCAGAATCCCAACTGGCCGGCTTCCAGCGCCAGCTCGAGTTGCTGCTGGCTTTCCCTTAGCGCCATTTCGGCCTGCTTGAGATCGTTGATGTCCGTATTGCTGCCGAACCATTCGACGATCTCGTCGGTTGCGTTGCGAATGGGTGCGGCCTGAACGCGCATCCAGCGCCACTCGCCATCATGTCGGCGGATGCGGTGCTCGCTCCAAAATGGCTCGCCGCGATCGAGCGCTGCTCGCCACCGCGCCGCCGCGGCCCGGAGGTCATCAGGGTGAACGACCTTGGTCCAGCCGTCCCCCAGCATTTCCTCGGCGGTCTGACCGGTGAAGGCCATCCATTCCTGTTGCGGCTTTTGATGCAGTCCGGATGGCGGACAGCTCCATGTGATCGCGCTCGCCGCTTCGACGAGAGAGCGATAGCGCAGCTCGCTTTCGCGCAGCGCCTCCTCGACCCGCTTGCGCTCGGAAATGTCGATGTTCACGCCTGTGAGGCGCACCGGCTTGCCGGCCGCGTCCTTGAAACCTTGAAAACGTCCGGCAATCCAATGCACGCTGCCGTCGGGCCAGACGACTCGCCACTCATGCTCGACGGGCTCGCCCGTGGCTAGCGTCTCGTTGACCTTGGCGGCTGCGCCCGCGCGGTCCTCTTGGTGCACCAACTGCTCCCAGGCCGACCGCCTCCGGCCGAACTCGCCCGGCGCCAGCCCATACATGGCCTCTAATTCCGGCGTCCAGATGTTCACGTCCGTCAGGATGCGCCAGTCGAAGGCGCCGATCTTGGCGGCCTCGGTCGCCAACCGCAGCCGAGCCTCGCTCTCGCGCAGCGCCTCCTCTGCCTGCTTTCGGTCGGTGATGTCCTGCGTAATGCCGAAGCCGCCAAGAAGTGCGCCCGCCGCGTCAAATTCCAGATAGGCCTTCTCACGCACCCATTTGACCTCCTCCCCGGACACTATGCGATGCTCGATGTCGTAGGGTTCGCCGCGAAGGGCGGCCTGCCACTTTGCGTCGACATCGGCCCGGTCGTCGGGATGCACGATGGAAAGAAAACTGTCGTAGGTCAGGGGCGTCCCCCTCGGCACGCCGAAGATTCGATAATTCTCGTCCGACCAGGTCAAAACGTTCCGGCGCACGTCGAGCCGCCACCAGCCGATCTTTCCGACCTCCTGGGCGCGGTCAAGATCATTGCGGCTTTGCTGCAGCGCCTCTTCAGCCAGCTTGCGCTCTGTGACGTCCTCAACGAAAGTGATGATCCACCGCGGTACGCCGTCGGCCCAGCGAGTGAGCGAGACGCTCTTGCGGACCCAAATGTTTTCGCCATTCTTTCGAACGTAGCGGTTTTCGACGACGAAGCCCGGGATCTCGCCGGCGAGCATTCGTTCGGTCAAGGCCTTATTGGCTGGCCAATCATCAGGATGGATCAGTTCCGACCCCTTGAGGGCAAGAAGTTCCTCACGCGTATAGCCGGTGATCACACAATAAGCGCGGTTGGCGTCCAAGTGCGTATCGTAAGGCCCGTTCATCGCAAAGCCGATCGACGCGTTGGCGAAGGATACGCGGAAGCGTTCCTCACTGTCGCGCAGCGCCGCCTCGGCCTGCTTGCGTTCGGTAATATCGCGCACGAATGCGCGCATGCCGACAACACGGCCCTTTTCGTCGACAACGGTCCACGTTCGCAGGCTTATCGGAAATACGGCTCCATCCTTGCGGATATATTCCTTCTCATATTCGGCAGATTCGCCGCGCGGAAGAATGTGCTCCCGCACGACCGCCGCTTCCATGTCATGCCAGACATCCGGTGTCAGCTCTTGATAAGTCAGACGCTTCAGCTCTTGGAGAGTGTAGCCGAGCATCTTCTGGTAAGCGGGGTTGGCTTCAAGAATACGGCCGCTCATATCGACGGTGACGATGCCGTCGCGACTCGTCTCAAAGAGCGAACGATAGCGCTCTTCGCTTGGCCGCAACGCGTCCAAGCGCTCTTTGCGCTCGGTTATATCTATCCGATCATGGAAATCGATGATGGAGCCGCTGTAGCCAACGAATCCGCCTTGCTCATCATAGTGCGGCGCGCCGACCGCCAACGCCCAGCGAAACTGGCCATCCTTGCGTCTAAGCCTTGCGACGATCTGAAACGGGCGCTCTGATCGTCCCGCCAAACCGAGCTCGACCTTCACCAACTCCAGATCGTCGGCGTGGATGGCTTTCAGCCATCCTTCTCCCATCGCAGCTTCGGCTGTTTGACCGGTAATTATTGTCCATTGCCGGCCGATGGAATTGCATTGTCCGTCGACATCCGTTGACCAGTTTACAACCCAGAACGTGTCCATGTCTGAAAAAGTCATTTGCTATCCGATGGACAGAAATATCTGAGGTGCCAAGCAGAGCGATCCAGCCCTATTGTACAGCTTGGCCGGCGCAATCCGGACGCCTGGAGGCGTTGGTTCCGGACAGCTTAAGCGTAAGCGTAACGCGCTTCGCGCAAGACGTATCCGCGGACGCTTGCGCAGCCGCGCCAGGGAGCTCAGTCGTCACGATGTTCCCCGCCAGGAATGTCAGGACAGGCGCGCCGCCGCAGCGTTCTTTCTAACGCCAGCGGTTATGAAAAATCTAGCTGAGGCGCGGCATTAACGGATCTCGCTGCGGCTGGCGGCTCCCTTAGCTATCTGCCGGGAGCGCGCCGCCGCCCGAAAGGGTGAGAGCGCCGAGGCGGCGCTCCATGCGTGCGCCGATATGTCGCTAAATCTGCTGTGATTCGTCCCCACACGCGGCGAGGATTTCTTCCAAAATCTCGATATCGGCCGGCTTGACCAGATGGCGGTCGAACCCCGCCTCGCGGCTGCGCTTCTTGTCAAGATCCTGCCCCCAGCCGGAGAGCGCAATAAGCTGCGCCTGCTGACCGGCCGGCGCGCTGCGGATGCGACGCGCGGCTTCATAGCCGTTCATCTCGGGCATGCCGAGGTCTAGGAACACGATCTTCGGCTGGAAAGCGGACACGAGCGAGACGCCCACCGCTCCGCTATAGGCCGTTCTCACGTCGCATCCCAACACGTCCAGCAGCATCGCCATGCTGTCGGCGACGTCCCTATCATCGTCGATGACGAGAACACGCCGCGCCGAGGGCGTCGTTACAGAGAACGCCTTCGGTTGGACAGCATCTGCCGGGGAGATTGGCGCTCGCATGACCAATTCGCTCCTCTTGCGCTCGGCGGCTTCCCTTCAATACTTAGCGCGCGCATTTTGGCAAGGCATCCTCAACGCACCCAATTTGCCTGCGACGCATGATCGACGACACGCAGTTTTGGCGAATGACGCTTTGCGACGTCACGCGCCGAAGCTCATATTCCGACCGTTGAGAACCATTCGGACCAACTCCGCGAGGTTCTTGACGCGCATTTTCGCCATGACATTGGCGCGATGCGCTTCCACTGTGCGCACGCTGATGCCGAGATCATGGGCAATGACCTTATTCGAGCGGCCTTCCGCGAGCCTTTCGAGAATTTCGCGCTCCCGCTTGGTCAATGACTTAAATCTTTCTAAGATCTGCCGCTCTTCCGCATATCGCGACTGCACGGCGTCGTGCTTGGATAGCGCGCGCTTGACGGCTGCGAAGAGCGCATCGTCATCGAACGGCTTCTCGAGAAAATCGACAGCGCCGCGCTTCATGGCCTCGACCGCCAGAGGCACGTCGCCATGACCGGTGATGATAATAATCGGCAGATGAAGATTGCGGTTCTTCATCTCGAAGATCAGGTCGAGTCCGCTCACCTCCGGCATGCGAACATCGGCAATGACGCACCCGGCGCTCTCCGGCCGGATGGACGAAAGCATAGCTGGCGCCGACGGAAAACTCGACACGGCGAACCCTTCAGATTCGAGTAGAAGCTGAAGGGCGTCGCGCACCGCCGCATCGTCGTCCACGACAAATACCGTTCCCGAGTTCATCCGCTAAATTCTCGCGCTCGCAACGGAAGATCACAGGAGAATATAGCGCCGCCTTCGGGATTGACCTTAGCCCACAGCCGGCCATCGTGCGCTTCGACGATTGCGCGGGAAATCGACAGCCCAATGCCCATTCCCTCTTTCCGCATTGCAAAAAGATCGAGCGGATCGGCGTTTTCCCGGCCGCCAGGTCCGCAGCCGGTGTCTTGAACTTCAACGCGTATGGCCTTTGCAGCTTGCGTCTGTGTGGAAATCACCAGCTCGCGTCGCGGCAAATCCTGCATCGCTTCAATGGCGTTTCGAATAAGATTCGCCAGAACATGTCTGATCTGGACGCGGTCGGCGACGATGCAATCGTCGTCTTTCGTTAAACGCTTGCTGATCGAGACGCCGGCCTCGGCGGCCTCCGCATCGAAGAGGGAAAGCGTCTCCTCAATCAGCGAATTAACGCTAACGAGCGTCTTGTCTGGCTCGCCCTGCGCAACAAGCTCGCTCAGACTGCGGACGACCTGCCCGGCGCGCATGATCTGCGTGACCGCCTTGTCGAGCGCTCCAACGATTGGCGCGACCGACTCCTTCGGAAGCCCTCCTGTGAGGCGCTGCGCCGCCCTGAGATAGGCGCTCGCCGCTGCCAGCGGTTGATTGATATTGTGGGCGAGAGTCCCAGCCAGTCCGCTAATGGCTCTCAGGCGTTCGAGCTCTCTACGACTAACGCCGAATACATTGGGACCAGCATCATCCACAGCAGCGACCCTATTGGCCTGATTCAACCGAAACTTCCGTCGCGCTCGCCGCCATACGCCGCATGTTCGGCAAACGCGAACTCCGGCTTAGATCGCCGTAAGCGTATCAGCGCCCCGCTCCGGTCGCCATTCTTTTTCCGGCGCGTCCGCTCACCAGTTAGAGTTCGCTGTTCTGAATTGAGCAGCAAGACGCGCCCGGATCTTTGGATGGGAGCTCACGCCAGAGGTTATTTGTCCCTCTGAGCGCGGACTGTAGGCTGAGTTTGCCTCGCGCGGTTCGCCGCCAAAAAGAGCGTCCGCCGCGTCGATTGATTCCCATACAAGCCTTTAAACGCTCGGTTCCGCCGCACCAGGGCCTCGAATTGCGGACGGTCCCGCATGAAAATACGCAGGACGACGAACACGTCGGTCGCAAGCGACTGAGCGCCGATATCCACAAGTCCCTGTATATCCAATACGATCATCTCGAATACGAACCACTCGCCCTTTTGCAGGTTCAGGAGGTAGCTCGCAAGCAGCTGTTTCTGCTTCAATGAAACCGTCGCAACCCCTTCGTGCGGTCCGAAACTCGACTGCTCCCTACGCCGCGACACAGACAACATTGCACGCTCCCGTCGTGTTTTCGTGCTCTGCTCAAGGCGCTGTTGCCGCTCTTGCGGCGGCATTTACTTGGAGAGATCGACACCTGCGGCATAAGAGCATGCTCGCGCGCAAGGCAAAATTGGTAGACTTACGTAAGAGGAATATTCAGTCAGCCAGTTTGGTGTATTCAGGGTATAGACGCATTGGCGCATCGAACAAAAGCAAGAGAACAGAGCGCACGTGGGACGGGAAAGATTCTGTTACGCAGTATCAGGCCGATCAGAGCGAACGCTTAACGAAGTCTTACCGCCAAAGGCAGTTCTTAACTCTGGGGCTGAGACCCCAGGCCTCACGAAACGGGCTGGAGCGCCGATCGACTCTGATCGTGCGAAAAGTGCAATTTCTACGTAAGATTACGAGCTTGGCAGCCGCTTAGTCTCAGCAAATATGAACATCGCTCAGCCTTTCGAAAAGGTAAGCCGGCGCCGTTGCTTGGCGCTGTTGAGCGGCTTCTGCAGCTTCGGTTGTTGCGGAGGCGTCTTCGACGCAGAATTGGAGCGCGACTGATGGATACGGTAACGGCGGCCACCAAGTCCCGGAGGGGTTTCGCGTCGATGACGCCGGAGCGGCAACGTGAAATTGCGCGCAAGGGCGGCAAGAGCGTGCCGGGCGAACAGCGCAGTTTCGCCAAAAATCCCGAGCTTGCGTCGTCGGCGGGACGCAAAGGCGGGCTTGCCGTCAACGCGGCAAAGCGCAGTTTTTCTGTGGATCGCCAGCTCGCGTCGCAAGCTGGCAAAAAAGGGGGCCATGCGTCGCGCAACACGCGCACAGAGGATGACGTCATTTCCGGAGGCGCGTGAAAAATCGTCGCGCCGGCGCCACTGCTCGCGCCTGACGCGCACTTCGCGCCGCAGCGAGGACTGGCGATCGCGGCGCTGATTGTCGCCGGAGAATCGGTTTTTCTGCTGCCTTTCGTATTGCCTCGCGTATTCCGGCCCACGCTCCTTGAGGTGTTCGGCGTCACTAATCTCGAACTCGGCGCCGCCTATTCGGTTTATGGCGTGGTTGCAATGGCCGCGTATTTGTTCGGCGGCCCGCTCGCCGACAGATATCCCGCACGCACAATGTTGACTGTCGCATTGACGTCCACCGCCCTCGGCGGCCTCGTGATGATGGCGGTTCCCTCCCCATCGACGCTGGCGATCTTATACGGGTATTGGGGAATCACCACGATCGCGCTGTTCTGGGCGCCGTTGATTCGCGCCACGCGTGAGTGGGGCCTCAACTTTTCGCAAAGTCGCGCATTTGGATTGCTCGAGGGCGGCAGAGGCGCGCTGGCGGCCGTCATGGCGTCGATCATGGTGGTCCTGTTCGCCGCGCTGCTGCCAGAGGACAGCGACACGGCCAGTTTCGCGATGCGCACAGAATCATTGCGATGGATCATCCTGCTGATGTCCGCGATGACCTGCGGAGCCGCCTTGCTCATCTGGCTGGCGCTGCCGGAGCGTAAAACGCCGGCGCAAGCAACGGCGTCGTTAAGCGACATCGCCCGCGTGTTCGCGATGCCGTCAGTCTGGCTGCAGGCTGCGGTCATCCTGTGCGCTTATGTGGGCTATAAGGCGATCGACGACTTTTCTCTGTACGCCAATCAGGTCATTGGTCTGAATCAGGTAGAGGCGGCGCGGGCCGGCGTCGCATCGCTCTGGATACGACCATTTGCCGCCATTGGCGCTGGCTACCTGGCTGAGCGGCTTGGCGCGCCGTTCATGATCATCGGCTGTTTCGTGCTTCTCGCAGCGGGGAGCTCCGTGCTGGCCTCCGGCGCGATTGGCGCGGGCATGGTATGGACGTTTGTTTTGACGATCATCTTCACCAGCATCGGCATCTTCGCGCTGCGCGGCCTGTATTTCGCGATCATGCAAGATGGCAACATTCCTATGGAGCACACGGGAAGCGCGGTTGGCTTGCTATCGGTGATCGGCTACGCGCCGGATATTTTTATGGGGCCGCTCATGGGCTATCTGCTCGACCGGTGGCCCGGGGCCGCCGGGCACAATTACGTGTTCTCGGTCGTCACCCTATTCGCGATGTTCGGACTGATCGCCAGCTACATTTTCGCCCAACGCGCCCAACTTCAGACCGGCCCGTGAGCCGCTCAAGCGCCCGAAGCGCGCATGACTGCCGCGCGGAGCTGTTCGGCTAAACGCTCGTCCTCTGTACGAACATCGCCAACATGTTCGTCGCCGTAACCCAGCTCTATGGTTGCGGCGCCGTCAGCCATAAACGTCGGCTCTTGCTTACTCGGCCGCCCGTTTCATCTCCGGATAGGTGCAGTGCGCCTCGGCGGCTTGGCGCGCGCGCAGCGGTATGACTTTAGCCTCGACGAACGGCAATCTGAGTGACGACCAGACGTCGACCAGCGCCTCAACGAGTTCGGCGACATGCGCCTCATTGTGGCGCGGCGTCGGCGTGATTCGCAGGCGCTCCGTGCCCAGCGCAACGGTAGGATAATTGATGGGCTGAATGTAAATCGAATGGCGGCGCAGCAGCAGATCGCTCGCTTCCTTGCAGCGCGCCGCATCGCCCACCATCACCGGCACGATGTGCGATTTGTTGTCCATCACCGGCAGGCCGGCGGCGCGCAAGGCATGTTTCGTCAACATCGCCATGTGCTGATGACGCGCGCGTTCTTCTCCCGAATGTTTGAGATGGCGCACCGCGGCGCGGGCGCAGGCCGCAACCATCGGCGGCAGCGTGGTGGTGAAGATGAATTGCGGCGCGTAACTGCGCACCGCATCGACGATCGCCGGGCTCGCGGCGATATAGCCGCCGAGCGCGCCAAAGCCCTTGGCGAGCGTGCCCTCGATGATGTCGATGCGGTCTTCGACGCCTTCGCGTTGACAGATGCCGCCGCCGCGCGCGCCATACATGCCGACCGCGTGCACTTCATCGACATAGGTGAGCGCATTGTACTTTTCAGCCAGCGCGACGATCTCCGCGACCGGCGCAATGTCGCCGTCCATCGAATAGAGGCTTTCGAAAACGATCAGCTTGGCCCGCTCCTTGCCGGCCGCCTTAAGCAATTCCTCGAGATGGCCGACGTCATTATGACGCCAGATCTGTTTTTCGCATCCCGACCGCCGAACGCCTTCGATCATCGAATTGTGATTGAGCGCGTCGGAAAGGATGAGACAATTCGGCAGCAGCGACGCGATCGTCGAAATGCCGGCGAGATTGGAAATCCAGCCCGATGTGAAGACGAGCGCCGCGGGTTTGCCGTGCAGATCAGAGAGCTCCGCCTCAAGCTCGACGATCGGATTGTGGGTGCCGGAGATGTTGCGCGTGCCCCCCGCCCCGGCGCCGTGGCGGTCTAGAGCGTCTCGCGCCGCGTCGACCACGGCGCGGTGGCCGCCCATCCCCAGGTAATCGTTGGAGCACCAGATCGTGACTTCGCGCGGCGCATGCTCTTCGCCCTCGGGACGCCACAACGCAGTGGGAAAGCGAACGGCGTCGCGTTCGAGATTGGCGAAAACCCGGTAGCGCTTCTCCATCTTCAACCGCGCAATCGCCGATTGAAAATGCTGGTCATACGTCAAAGCCATCGGATTCATGTGACTCTCCATCGGCGTAAACTTCCCTAGACGCGCCATTCTGCGGGCGCTAAACCTCACTGACGCGCGAGCGGCGCAGAGGCGCCTCGATCGTGACGATACGAAGCGAGTCGTATTCATTCGCTTCGTCCGGACAACCTTCTTTGACGCCCCAGGACCAGAGCGCATTGGCGCGCAGCGGCGCGACCAGAAACCAATGCTCTGCGACGGCGAGCGCCATGAGCGTCGCGAGAATTGTAAAGCCGACAAGCTCGAACGCCGTCGTCGCCACGAGCGCTTTTTGCGCGATCAGCACGGTGACGATGGTCGAGGCGCTAACCGAAAGCGGGAAAAACAGGTTCATCGGCCTGCGCGTCATGAAGGTCGCCAGATAGCGCAAATGCTCTGGCAGCAGCTCTTCGCTGAGGTTTGGCGCGCCGAAATAGAGATTGAGCTTGGCGCTCGTATGCATCCACCAAAGGATGAGGAAGGTCCACGCGCCAATCTGATTGGGCTGATTGCGAGTCAGCGCGACGAGCGCGACTGCGCACAGGATGATTGCGATTTCGTGATAGAGGCTCGTGCGCACCGCCTCGACGAACCGGGGCCAGCCGCGCAAATGTGGCGGACAGGCCGTTTTTCGCGGACCCGTGATGAAGCCCATGTAGTAACTCACGAGCTGCCAGGCCCACGCGGTCAGTCCGCAAACGAACGCGTAGTAGGCGGAGGAGGCCGTCGTTTCGCTGCGCGTCGCGACGATGCCCCATAGCGCCAGCGCGAACAGGGCGGTCGCGCCCGCCATGCTCCACATGAATGTGCGGCGAGAAAGGCCGTCGAGATAGAGCAGCACGCCGGTGCTCCCCCACCAGAGCAGGAGCGTTGCGACGATCGGCGGTGCATAGTCGGACATACGGCGCTCCTCACCACACCGGCGCAAGACGAATTTGCGCCGGCAGCGCGTTGGATTTCGCGGGCAGAAAATAGAGCCGCGCGAAGGTCGCGGCCGCCGCTGCGGTCAGCGCCGCCTGCTTGGCCCGGGCGACGACGCCCTTCTGCTTCTTTGCCGTGGCGATCGCGCGTTCGATCGCCACAAGACGGTCGAGGCCGGGTTTGAGCAGCGGATGATCGAGATCGAGCGTAATCGGGAACACCTGGCGAGAGATCTCGGTCGTGAGGCGCAACACCTTGAAGTCGTAGTCGTCAGGATGCATGCCGATCGCCGCGTGGAACGCGGGGCGGCAATGATCGCGCACATACATGGTTGCGAAGACGGCAAGCAGGAAGAATTTGATCCAGTAAACATTGAGGCCCGAGACGAGCTTCGGATTGGCGCGCATCAGCAATGCGAAGGCCTCGCCGTGACGGAACTCGTCGTTGCACCACTTCTCGAACCACTTGAAGATCGGATGGAAGCGGCGCTCGGGATGGCGCTCGAGCTGGCGGAAGATGGTGATATAGCGGGCGTAGCCGATTTTCTCGGACAGGTAGGTCGCGTAAAAAATAAACTTCGGCTTGAAAAACGTATATTTCTTCGTCTTCGTCAAGAAACTCAGATCGATGCCGATGCCGAAATCCTTCAGCGTATCATTGATAAATCCAGCATGGCGCGCCTCGTCGCGGCTCATGAAGCCGAAGAGGTCCTTCATGTCCTGATTGTGGGCGCGCTTTTTCATCTCGGCATAGAGCACGCAGCCGGAAAACTCCGCGGTGATCGAGCTGATGAGAAAGTCACGGAACTCCTTGTCGAGTTCTTCCGAATAGACGAAGGCGGCGTCAAACTCCTCGGTGCGCTGGAAATGCTTATTGTTGGGGTCGGCGCGCATCTCCTCCATCAGCGCATCCCACTCCTTGCGCACAGGAGAGACGTCCGTCTTGTCAAGCTCCGCGAAATCCGTGGTGTAGAAGCGCGGGCTCAGAAGGGTGTTTTCCTGGGCGACGCGGGTCGCTTCGATCGAGACGTTGTGGCGCAACGGGGCGTTCATAGCGCGCTCCTGTTCGTGAAGCTGACGTCGTAAAGTTCGGTGAGCTCGAAATTGCCAAGAAAGCGCGCCCACAGCCGTTCGATGAGGCCGGCGCGAATGATCGTCGCGCGGCGCTCGACCGTGACGCGATAGCCGAAGGGCGCATCAACTGGCGCATTTTGCACAAACACGCGATCGCCCGGCCTTATGTCGAAATCGCCTTCGATCTCGACATGAGCGAAGAGGCTTTCCGCCGTATGGCCGATTTCGACCCTACAGGGCGCTTCGAACGTCTGGCGGGTGATGGGGAGCAACCAGTTCATGGCTCGCGCCTCCTTTCCGAAAAGAGCTGCGCGAAGGCGCGCGCATTGTCCGGTCCAAAGGCGTCAAGATTGACGCGTCGCCCGGTCGCCGAATCTTCGAGCGAAACCGTGCCGTCGCTCCAACGCGTCAAAGCAAAGGGCGTCGATGCGTCGAGGCCCGATCGGCGCCGCTCACGCGCGAGCCCGCGCAACGTCGATCGAATGAAGCCGTAGGCGCCCGGCTGCACGACATAAAACAGCGCGCCGTCGCGAGCGTCGCGCACGGCCACCGAGCCATCATTGCGATCTTCGAAGAGCAATGCGAGACTCTCGACCGCATTCTTCAACGGCATATGCACCGCGCCGACGCCAGTGAATCTGGTCAAACCCGTCGCAAGCAGAGCAAACAGGATGAGAACGCCGGCGCCGCGTAGGATCGGGCGCGGCACGCCGTCTTGTGCGCTCGAAAGCTCTTGACTCTTGCCGATAGACGCCTGGCTCATGATCGAAGCCCTTCCCATCCGTCACGCTGCGACTGCATCGCCCGCCGGCATGCCTGCCTTTTGCGACGAAGCGGATGCGACTGCGTCGTCTTCGCCAATCACGAACATGTCGCCACGTTCGGCCGCGGCCGCGACAAGCGCGCGCCCCAAGATGTCGCCGACATGTCTTGCATCGGCGAGGCCGCGCAGCGCGGGCTCTGGATGCGCGAAGCGGAACGGCCGCGCGAAGGGCCAAAGATGCAGGTAGCCGATTCGCTTGTCGGGTGAGAGCGTCAGCATGACATCGCCCGAACCGTTGCTTTCGATGCGCAAGCCCGCGGCTCTAATCTGCGAGAACGGCAGATTGTAAAAGACCTGTAAGGCGACCCCGATCTTCATCACGACGCGGCGCGAGGTGATAATGAAGAGCGCCGTGCGGGCCGAGGCCCAGGCGAGCACGGCAAGCAGCGCCAGCGCGCCAAGACCGATCGCCAGGGTGCGCGCGCCCGCCAGCGCGGCGGACCCCGCCCCAGATTCAACCGCAGCATCGAAGACGTTCCACGCGGTCAGCGCCGCGAAGTAGCCGGCGACAATGTCGCCTCGGTAGGCGCGGCGGAAGAGACTCGTCCACTGAGGACGGCCGTGCCACAGGATGCGCTCTCCTTGTGGAACGTCTTCCGGCAAGAGCTTCTCGAGATTGATGGCCTTCACAGCAGCGGCTCCACTCTTGCGGGCGTCGCGTAGAGCGTGCCCGCGCCATAATAGGCGGCGATCTTTTCTTCCTCGAGCAGCGTCACCTGATCGGGATTGCGTGTCCTTGGAACGTTGGCGAACTGATCGCCAAGGATCGCTTCGACATGGATCTGTCGCCTCGCGCCGTCGACTTTGGCGAAGGGCACGGGCAGAAGCACGTCGCCTCGACCCTCGCTCAGCGTGACTTCATAGAAGCGTATAAAATCTTCCGCGCGATCAACCCAGGCGTCCTTGATGACGCCGGCGATGCGTCGATCCGCGGCGACGACCTCCATGCCAATGGGATTGGGATCTTCGCTCGACACCGCAAAATTTGTGGCGACGCGCAATGGCGCGATGAGATCGCGGCCGTCGTGCATTTTCTCCGGCACATCGACGCGCAGCGCATAGGCGCCCGGTCCCACTTCCGCGAGCATGGGATCGCCGTTCGGGGTCAGCGGCGCGCCAGGCCAGACGGCCACTTTCGTGGCGTTCGGCGTTCGTGGATCTGGTTTAAAACCCGGCGCTTGAATTTTTGCGCCGTCCCCCCGCAGGAAGGTCTTGGGCGTTGGGATCAGCAGGAAGCCGCGATCCCTCTGCGGACCAACCTCGGACTCCAGAGGATAGCCCTCGCGGCGATCCTCGCGGCGCAGATAGAAAACGAGGCCGGCGAAGAAGATGAAGAAGGCGTAAAGGACGACCTGCGCGACATCGATGTTGCTGGTGATGGCTCCGCGTATCATTGCATCACTCCGGAGTTGAAACTTGACGTGGGAACGAGATCGAAGTCCGTCGGCGCTTCGCCATCCTGCTCCTTAAAGCGGACCAAAGGTCCGATCGCGACGACCGTCGCGAGCAGCAGGAAGATTTCGATGACATAGACCATGGCGTAGCCGCTTGCGGGGCTCACAAGCGCCTCTCCCAGCGCGCCGCTGGCGGCAAGCATGGAGCCCGCGTCATTAATCACGCCGCTCGCCGCAATCGCGAGACCGGCCGAGGTCGCCTGCGCGGCGCCCCATGCGCCAAGCGCGAGCCCGCGATCTTCCGGCCGCGCCGTCTGCATGGAGGCGGTGAGCGTGCCATGCGCAAAAAGGCCACCCCCCAGTCCGATCAGCATGACGCCGATGCTGAACAGCGTCGAGGAGTCCGCCGGCGCCGCGAAGATCACCGCGAAGAAGGCGACGACGCCGACAACCGCGCCGACGCCGGCGACGCGGTGAGGGTCGGCGCCGCGCGTCAGCCAGCGCGCGGCGATGGCGAGTCCCACGCCGCTGCCGAGCGCCAGCATCGCGGTGAGCGCCGTTGTTGCGCTGACCGGCAAGTGCAGCACGCGCCCGCCATAGGGTTCGAGCAAGATGTCCTGCATGCTGAAGCCGGCGGTGCCGAGCGCGGTCGCGAACAGCCGCCGTCGCGCCCGGCCGGTGCTCGCGAAACGCTTCCAGGCTTCCGAGAAGTCGACGTTCTGCACGGGCGGGAGAGCGCCGCGCGCTTCTTGCTTCCACAGCGCCACGCAATTCAAGACCATCGTCACGACGGCGGCGCCCTGCACGACTTGAATGAGGCGGATGGCGCTGAAGTTCGCGAGCAGCGCGCCGAAAGCGAGCGCGCTTACCCCCATGCCGACGAGCAGCATGGCGCACAGCAGCGCAACGACGCGCGGCCGCGTATGCGTCGGCGCGAGATCGGTGGCGAGCGCGAGACCGACCGTTTGCACCGTGTGCAAACCTGCGCCGACGAGAAGAAACGCCAAGGCCGCCGCCGCCTGTCCGATGATGATCGGTCCCGTCGTATCGCCGGAGAGGATCAGCAGCGAGAACGGCATGATCGCGAGGCCGCCGAACTGCAGCATGGTGCCGAACCAGATGTACGGCACGCGCCGCCAGCCGAGCACCGAGCGATGCGTGTCCGAACGAAAGCCGATGAGCGCGCGCAATGGCGCAAAGAGCAGCGGCAGCGACAGCATTAGCGCGACAAGCCAGGAGGGCACGCCAAGTTCGACGATCATCACGCGGTTCAACGTGCCGATGAGCAACACCGCCGCCATGCCGACCGTCACCTGGAACAGCGAGAGCCGCAGCAGCCGCGGCATCGGCAGTTCGGCGGAACCTGCGTCGGCAAAGGGCAGAATCTGCGGACCGATGCGCATCAGGCCTTTGACCAGAACGGCGCTGGCGCGGTTCATGAGCGTCGCGCCTCCACAGCCTGCGAGATGTAGAAGCCGCTCACGATCTTCCCGCTTTGCGCGACGCGCCAATCGCCGAGCGCGTTCTGCGCCGCCATGTGGCGTTCGAGTGAAGAAAGCGCGATCGGCGCAATGGCCGGGGACCGATTGCCGCGCGGGAACAGCTGTCCGAGGGCGTGCATCGCCGCAAGAGCCGCAGTGCGCGGCGCGATGGTGAAGATCAGCTTGCCGTCGACGCGCGGCGCCAAAGCGGCGAGCGTTCGCGCGATATCGGCGCCCTCGTAATGGATCAGACTGTCCATGGCGACGACATGATCGAAACGCCCAAGGGCCGGATTCAGCATGTCGCCGACGGCGAAGGTCACGCGGCCCGAGCCGAAATCGCGCGGCGCGCGCTCTTGCGCCAGAGCGATCAGCGTCGGCGAAAGATCGACCGCGATGACCTCGGCGCCGCGACGCGCCGCCTCAATCGCCAGCGCGCCCGTGCCGCAACCGGCGTCGAGCAAACGCTGGCCACGAAGGTCCTGCGGCAGCCAGGACAACAGCCTGTTGCGCATGGCCTCACGGCCGGCGCGCACCGTGGCGCGAATGCGATTGACCGGCGCGTCGGAGGTCAGGCGCTTCCACGCCTCGACGGCGGTCCGATCGAAATAGGCCTCGAGTTCGCCGCGTCTTGCGACATAGCTTGGCGTCGTCATCAGTCGAACCCCAAAAATTCGAAAAGGTCGCGGTCCTTCATGGGCGCAGCGTCGAGCGGCGCGTAGCCGTTCCACAGCTCATCCGCGAGGCGCAGATATTCGTTCTGCACCGCCTCGAGTTCGGGCGATGGCTCCATCTCAAAGAGCGTCGATTTCTTGAGGCGGCTGCGGCGGATGACGTCGAGATCGGGGAAATGCGCGACGCGCCTGAGGCCCACCGCCTCATTGTAGCGGTCGATCTCATTGGTCGCGACGCTGCGATTCGCGATGACGCCGCCAAGCCGCACCTCGTAGTTCTTCGACTTCGCGCGGATGGCAGCGACGATGCGATTCATCGCGAAGATCGAGTCGAAGTCATTGGCCGTGACGATCAGCGCCCGGCCGGCATGCTGCAGCGGCGAGGCGAAGCCGCCGCAGACGACGTCACCGAGCACATCGAAGATCACGACGTCGGTATCTTCGAGGAGATGATGCTCCTTGAGGAGCTTCACCGTCTGGCCGACGACATAGCCGCCGCAGCCCGTGCCGGCCGGCGGCCCGCCGGCCTCGACGCACATCACGCCATTGTAGCCTTCGACGACAAAGTCCTCGACGCGCAATTCCTCGGAATGGAATTTCACGGATTCGAGCGCGTCGATCACCGTCGGCGCGAGGCGCTTGGTCAGCGTGAAGGTCGAATCATGCTTGGGATCGCAGCCGATCTGCAGCACGCGCTTGCCCAGTTTCGAAAAGGCGACGGAGAGATTCGACGACGTCGTGCTTTTGCCGATCCCGCCCTTGCCATAGATGGCGAAGACCTTCGCGGCGCCGATGCTGATCGCCGGATCCAGCTCGACCTGAAAGGAGTCGGTTTCGACCGGCTTGCGGATCGGAATGTTCATGCCGCGATCTCCTCGACGACGCCTTCGAGCCTGTCTTCGAGCTCTTCGCTCGCCTGCTGCAGCGCCGCCAGCGTTTCCTCGTTCGGCGTCCAGTATCGGCGCTGATGCGCCTCAATGAGACGGTTGGCGATTCGCGCCGAGGCGATCGGATTGAGCTGCGCCAGACGTCGCCGCATCTCGGCGTCGAGCACATAGGTCTCAGTCAGACGCTGATAGACCCATGGTTCGACTTGCCCGGTCGTCGCCGACCAGCCAAGTGTGTTCGTCACATGCGACTCGATGTGACGCACGCCTTCGTAGCCGTGCTTGAGCATGCTCTCATACCATTTGGGGTTGAGCGTGCGCGTTCTGGTCTCCAGCGACACCTGCTCGTTGAGCGTGCGCACCACGCCCTCGCCCCTGGTCTGGTCGCTGATATAGACGGGCGCGGCGACGCCCTTGGCGCGCTTCACCGAACGGCTGACGCCGCCCAGCGTGTCGAAGTAATGATCGATCGTGGTGACGCCGAGCTCGACCGAGTCGAGGTTCTGATAGGCGAAGTCGACGCCGGAAAGGACGCTCTGCAGCACCTCGTTGCGTCGCGTTGGCTGTCCGGAAACGCCATAGGCGAAGCCCTTGCGGCGCATATAGGCTTCGGCGAGCTGATCTTCGTCTTCCCAACAGCCGCCGTCGATCATTGTATTGACGTTTGCGCCATAGGCGCCGTCAGCGTTGCCGAAGACGCGGAGCGCCGCGGTTTCCATATCGCCGCCAAATTGGCCTATGAAAGCCAGCGCGTGTTTGCGAACGAAATTCTGTTCCACAGGCTCGTCGGCGGACGCCGCCAGCAAGCACGCCTGCGCCAGCAGTTTAATCTGAAGCGGCAGGAGATCGCGGAAGATCCCCGAGAGCGAAATCATCACGTCGATGCGCGGCCGGCCGAGTTTTTCCAGCGATAGAAGCGTCGCGCCGGCAAGCCGGCCGTAGCCATCGAACCGCGGCTCCGCGCCGATCAACGCCAGCGCCTGCGCGATCGGCCCGCCTTCCGTCTTGAGATTGTCGGTGCCCCACAGCACCAGGGCGATCGTTTCCGGCAGGTCGCCGACGTCGTTCATGTGGCGTTCGATGAGCCGCGCCGCCTGTCGTGCGCCATCCCGCACGGCGAAGACGCTCGGAATGTGGAACGGATCGAAGCCGTGTAGATTGCGGCCCGTCGGCAGCACGTCGGCCGTGCGCAAGACGTCGCCGCCTGGCACAGGCCGCACGAAGCGACCGTCCAGCGCATGGATCAGCGCCTTAAGTTCGTGATCCTGTGCGAGCGCAGCGTCTGCGCGCGCAAGCATGTGCAGCGTTTCGGCCGCCGCCTCATTGTCGGAGAGGCTTTCGGGCGAAGCACCTTGCGTCAGCGCCTCGATTGTCTCACGCTTGATCTGCCCGCCCGACGCCTCGGACATCGCCAGCAGCATGTCGATGCGCGCGTCCAGCGCCATGGGTTCGCCCACCACATGCAGGCCATGCGGGATGAGCGTGTATTCGAGTTCGAGAACGGCTCTCGCGAGTTTCGCAATCTGCTGTTCCGCCACGCCGCGCCATGCCGGCTCCGCCGCACAAAGGTCGAGCGCCGCCGCCTGGGCTTGAATGAGCTCGGCGAGTTCATTGCGCTCGCCCGTCTCGGCGGGGCTGACGCCGCGCCAGCGAGCGATCGAAGATTTCAATTCGCTCAGTCCGCGATAAAGCCCGGCGTTGGCGACCGGCGGCGTCAAATAGCTGACGAGCGTCGCGCCGGAACGGCGCTTGGCCAGCACGCCTTCGGACGGATTGTTGGAGGCGTAGAGATAGAAGTTCGGCAGATCGCCGATAAGCCGGTCGGGCCAACAGTCAGCGGAGAGGCCGGTCTGCTTGCCGGGCATGAATTCGAGCGCGCCATGCGTGCCGAAATGCAGCACGGCGTCGGCGCCAAAATCCTCGCGCACCCAGCGATAGAAGGCCGAGAAGGCGTGCGTCGGCGCAAAGCCTTTCTCGAACAGCAGCCGCATCGGATCGCCCTCATAGCCGAAGGCGGGCTGGACGCCGACGAAGACATTGCCGAAGCGCGCGCCGTAGATATGGATTGAGCCGCCGTCGCTCTGATGCCGCCCAGGCGCCGGACCCCATTGCGATTCGATGTCGCCGAGCCACGTCTCTCGGCGCACATGGTCGTCGGCGGCGACCCGCTCGTGGACGTTGGCCTGGGCGCCAAAACGCGCGGCGTTGCCTTCGATGACGGCTCTGCGCAGCGCCTCGACCGTCGCCGGCGGCTCAATCGCATAGCCGCTGCGCTTCATTTCCTGCAGCAGGAGATGAAGCGACTCAAAGACGGAGAGAAAGGCGGCGCTTCCCACCGCGCCGGCGTTCGGCGGAAAATTGAACAGCACGATCGCGACTTTTCGCGCCGCTCTCTCGGAGCGTCGGAGAAGTGCGAGCTTTTCGACCCGTGCGGCGAGCATCTCCGCTCGCTCGACGCAAACCTGCATGTCCCGCGCGCCGTCGCTTGCCGGGAAGACGCAGTTGCGAACGCAGGCCGCGCATAGGCCCGCGTCCTGCGGACGTCCGCCAAAGATCATCGGACCTGTCGAGCCATCGAGCTCCGGAATGGAGACCATGATGGTGGATTCGACCGGGAGCAGGCCGCGATCCGAGCCGCGCCATTCCGCCAGAGTCTGAAACTCAACCGGATGCGCCGCAATGTAGGGAACGTCGAGTTTGGCGAGAATTTCCTCGGCCGCTTTCGCGTCATTGTAGGCGGGGCCGCCGACGAGCGAAAATCCGACGAGCGAGACGAGCGCATCGATGATAGGCCTGCCGTCGCGCAAGAAGAAGTTCTCGATCGCCGGACGCGCGTCGAGTCCGGTGGCATACGCCGGAATGACTTTGAGTCCGCGCGCCTCCATCGCCGCGATGACGCCGTCATAGTGGCGCGCATTGTCCGCGAGCACATAGGAGCGCAACACGAGTAGACCGATCGTCGCTTTCGCGCCGCCGGCGGACTCGGGCAATTGATCGAGCCTTTCGCTCACCCTGCCCGGCAAGAGCGGGTGATAGAGGCCGACCTCCGGATATTCGATCGGCGCATGGGGATTCAGCGCGCCGCGCAACATGCGCCGCGGGCCGTCAGCGTAACGATCGATGAGCAAGCGGACCATATTGGCGATGTTCTCGTCGGAGCCTGCGAGCCAATATTGCAGCGTGAGGAAATAGGCGCGCACGTCCTGCGCCGTTCCTGGTATGAAACGCAGGATCTTGGGCAGACGCCGAAGCATTTTCATCTGTTTGGCGCCGGCGGCCTCCGACTTGCCCTTCTTTCCGCGCAAGCGTTTCAGAAGCGACATGAAGCCGGAAGTCGGCGCGCTCATGTCGAAGCGTCCCATGCGGGTCAGCTTCGCGACATCGCCCGCCGACATGATGCTGATCATGGCGTCGCAATGATCGCGGCGCGCCGCAAGCGCTGCAAGCAGAGGCGTGAAATGCTCTTCGAGGAAAAGCATGGCGTTGACGATAATGTCCGCCTCAGCGATCTCGGTGAGACAGGCGTCGAGCGCCTTGGGGCTGGCCGCGAACTCGGACGCCGCATGGACGCTGAGGGTAAGACCGGGGATTTCGCGCGAAAGCGCTCGGCGGGCGCGATCGGTCGCGGCGGCCACATGCGTGTCCATCGTCACGATGACGACTTTCACGGGCGTCGCCTCAGCGTGCGAAATGCGCTTTTGCGTCATAGAGCGTCTCGACGGTGATGGTCGCAAGGCCGCGCTCGGCGGCGAATTTTTCGGTGTTTCGGCGCGCTTTGCCGCGCACGAAGAAGGGGATCTTCTTGAGCTCCTTCTCGGCGTCGTCGGCCCAGGCGAGGACGATGTCGCTCACGACCGCCGCTGAAGTTGGTCGCCGAGGCTCCTGTTCCTCTCCGAGATGCGAGGGCGCGGCGCCGTCATGGAATTCGGCGTCGTCGCGAAACATCGTCAGAAGATGCTCCTCAAGCCCCATCATCAGCGGATGAACCCAGGAGTCGAAGATCACATTCGCGCCTTCGAACCCCATGTGCGGCGAATAGCGGGCGGGGAAATCCTGCACATGCACGGGCGCCGAGATCACCGCGCAGGGAAGGCCGAGCCGTTTGGCGATATGACGCTCCATCTGCGTCCCGAGCACGAGTTCGGGCTGCAGTTCGGAGACTTTCGCTTCGACGTCGAGATAGTCGTCGGTGACGAGCGCCTCGACCCCGTAGCGCGCGGCCGCCTCGCGAACGTCGCGCGCAAATTCGCGCGCATAAGTTCCAAGACCGACGACCTGGAATCCGAGTTCATCCTGCGCGATGCGCGCGGCGGCAATGGCGTGCGTCGCGTCGCCGAAGATGAAGACGCGCTTGCCGGTAAGATAGGTCGAGTCGACCGAGCGCGAATACCAAGGCAGGCGCGAGTCATTCGTCTCCAACGCCGGCGCTGGATCAATTTCGGCCATCCGGGCGACTTCCGCGATGAAGTCACGCGTCGCGCCGACGCCGATCGGAATGCTGCGGGTGAAGGGCTGGCCATGCGCACGCTCCAGCCATTGCGCGGCGGCGAGCCCGATTTCCGGATAGAGCAGCACATTGAAATCGGCGTCGCCGAGGCGCGTCAGATCCTTCGGACTGGCGCCAAGCGGCGCGACGACATTGACGTCGACGCCGAGCGTTGCGAGCAGTTTTGCGATCTCGCGCACGTCGTCGCGGCAACGAAAGCCCAGCGCCGTGGGACCAAGAATATTGCAGCTCTTGCGATCGCGTAATGGCCTGTCGCGGCGCGCGCCGGCCAGGCCGCGCACGAGACGATAGAAAGCCTCCGACGCGCCCCAGTTCTCCTTTTTCTGATAGGCGGGCAGTTCGAGCGGAATGACGGGACACGGCAGATCGAGCGCCTTGGCGAGACCGCCGGGGTCGTCCTGCAGCAGCTCCGCCGTGCAGGACGCCCCGACGATCATCGCCTGGGGGGAGAAACGCTCATAGGCCTCGCGCGCCGCGCTCTTGAACAATTCCGCCGTGTCGCCGCCGAGGTCGCGCGCCTGGAAAGTCGTATAGGTCACCGGAGGGCGCGTGTCGCGCCGTTCGATCATCGTGAAAAGAAGATCGGCATAGGTGTCGCCCTGCGGCGCATGCAGCACGTAATGCAAGCCGCGCATGGCCGCCGCGACCCGCATGGCGCCGACATGCGGCGGTCCTTCATAGGTCCAGAGCGTCAGCTGCATGGCCTAGACCTCGAGCCGGGCGCGGCGGTTGAGCGGCCGCGCGAAGAGTTCGGCGAGATCGCCGGCCTGGTCGTAACCCTGGATGGGCGAGAACAGGAGTTCGATCGACCATTTCGTCGCGAAGCCTTCCGCCTCCAGAGGATTGGCGAGGCCCAGGCCGCAGACGACAAGATCGGGACGCGCGGCGCGACAGCGATCGAGCTGCTTTTCAACGTGCTGGCCTTCGACGATCGGCGCGTCCTTCGGCAGCAGATCGAGCTCGGCGGCCATGTGACGGCGATGCAGATAGGGTGTGCCGATCTCGACGATCCGCATCGCCATTTCGCGCGCGAGAAAGCGCGCAAGCGCCGGCTCGAGCTGCGAGTCCGGGAAGAGGAAAACCCGCTTGCCGGCGAGCGCGTCGCGATAATGGGCGAGCGCCTCCTCCGCGCGCGCGCGCGCCGGCGACGTTACTGCGTCGAAACGCGCCTCGGAGACGCCGAAGGCTTTCGCCGCCGCGCGCAGCCAGAGCGTCACGCCTTCAGCGCCGAGCGGAAATGGCGCCTCGATCCAGCGGGCGCCCCGCTCCTGCAGCGCATGCGCCGTATCGGCGAGGAAAGGTTGGGCGAGAAGAAACGACGTGCTGGGGCCGACCGGCGGCAGGTCGGCGGCGTGGCGCATGGGGAGGAAGCGAACAGGCGCGACGCCCAGCACGTCGAAGAGGCGGGCGAACTGGTCCTCGACGATATCGGCCAGCGCGCCGACGACCAGCAGCGAATGTGAAGCATTTTCCGGCTCGGGCGGAAGCGTGGGCACGAGCGCGGCGAGACAGGCGTCTTCGCCCTGTGTGAACGTCGTCTCAATGCCGCTGCCCGAATAGCTCAGAATGCGCACGCGCGGCGCGTGCTGTCTCGACTGGCGCGCGGCCGCGCGCGACAGATCGATCTTGATCACTTCCGACGGGCAGGAGCCGACGAGAAACAGAAGCTTGATTTCGGGGCGTCGCGCCAGCAGCCGATCGACGACGGCGTCGAGTTCGTCGTCGATGTCGGCGACGCCGGCGAGATCTCGGTCCTCGAGAATGGCGGTGGCGAAGCGCGGTTCGGCGAAGATCATCACGCCCGCCGCCGACTGGATGAGATGCGCGCAGGTGCGCGAGCCGACGACGAGGAAGAACGCGTCCTGAATCTTGCGGTGCAGCCAGACGATGCCGGTCAATCCGCAGAACACTTCGCGCTGGCCGCGCTCCTGCATGACGGGCGCGGCGTCGCAGGCGCCTTTGGCGAGTCCCGAAAGTGGCGCGAGCGCATTCATAGCGCGCATTCCATTTCGGTTTTTTCGCGTGCAGGCTCCTGCAGGCGCGCGGCGCGCAGTTTGAGCAGGAACTGCGTGGCGTTGACGACATAGGCGGCGTAAGCGGCGAGCGCGAGGAACATGAGGCCGCGCGCATCGAGCCAGCCACAGGCGAGCGCGGCGAGATAAGCCGTGTGCAGCGCCAGCACCAGCATGCTGAACACATCTTCCCAGAAGAACGCCGGGGCGAAGAGATAGCGGCCGAAGACCTCTTTCTCCCAGATGGAGCCGGTGATCATGATGGCGTAGAGCGCCAGAGTCTTGACGACGACCGACGCCGTCGCGGCGGCTTCGCCTTCTCCGGTCGCGAGATAGCGCAGCACGAGAATCAAGCTGACGAGAAAGATGAAGAACTGCGCGGGCGCGAGCACGCCCTGGACGAGGGTCCAAACAGACGCGTCGCGGCGGCGGCGCTCCTCGGCCGTATACAGCGGTCTGGCAATTTGAGGCCGGTGATCGCTCATGCCCGCTTCCTCGCGCCGCATTGTTTTTGCGAGTGATTAGCCCCGTTTGCACGCGGCGCGCTTCACCCTTGGAGGAAGCTTAAGGCCGTTTGCCGGAAAGTGTCAACTAAAATTGACGTTATGTTTACATGACAAAACCGCCGTCCTGGTTTATGGTCCTTTGGAAGTAGGCGCCGGCGGGCGTCCCAGTTGGGTTCGGAAAAATTTTTATCGACGCGCGAGGATTGCGACGCGTCCCGGCCATTACAGCGAGACTCGGCCGGAAGGTCTTGAGCAATGCGCGCAATATCGCATGCGAGCGCCGGTGCGGCGTGGGGTGGCCGAGAGAGGCAGCCTTCTTGCTAAGCTTTGGGCGAGTTTGTAAGCATCAACGCACAGACCGCCTGTCGGAGAATCTGGTCGAAACCGAAAGAAACTCTTTGTGAGCGACGCGCCCTCCTCCGCGACCACGACGGGATTTCTAAGCGCCGACGCACGGCTCGGCGCGCTCGATGCACAAGGAATCGCCGGCCTTCTCGCCGCCGCCGCCGATTTGACGCTCATCGTTGACGCGAAAGGCGTCATCATCGACGCGGCGGCCAGCGCGGAATGCAATGCGCCCGTACGCGAATGGGTCGGTCGGCCGTGGATCGATACGGTGACAATCGAGAGCCGGCCGAAAATTGAAGCGCTGCTGCGCGACGCGCAAAAGGGGACGACGCCGCGCGGGCGGCAGGTCAACCATCCGGCGCCTTCGGGCCCAGACCTCCCGGTCCGCTACAGCGCCGTGCGGGCCGCGGCGGGCGGGGCCATCGTCGCGTTCGGCCGCGATCTTCGGCCGCTCGCCGTGCTGCAGCAGCGCGTCGCCGAGGCGCAGCAGGAGATGGAGCGCGAATATCACCGCATCCGCAACGCAGAGAAGCGCTATCGACTGCTGTTCCAGCTCTCCTCAGAGGCGATCTTAATCCTCGACGGCGCCGGCAGTCGGATCGCTGAGGCCAATCCCGCGGCGGTCGCGCTGGTCGGCAAAGCCGCCAAAAAAATCGTCGGCGCCCCTTTCGGCGATCTCTTCGACGAGGCGAGCCGCCGCGCCGCGCAGTCTTTTGTCACCGCGCTGCTCGTCGCGCCGCGCGTCGACAATGTCCACGCCCAGCTCGCCGAAAGCAGGGAATCGCTGCTGCTTTCTGGCGCACTGTTTCGGCAGGACGGCGACGCCAACATCATTGTCATACTGTCGCGGATGGGCGGCGCAACGGCGCTCTCGGGCGAAAAGACCGGCATGCTCACCGCGCTCGAGCGGATGCCGGACGCCTTTGCGTTGACCGACAGCAACCGGCGGATTCTTGCCGCCAATGCGGCTTTCGTGGATCTGGCGCAAGCGGGTTCGGAGGAACAGTTGCGCGGCGAACCGATCGAGCGTTGGATCGGCCGGCCCGGGGTCGACGCCGAGGTGCTCTTCGCCAATCTCCAGACGCATGGCATCGTGCGCCATTTCTCGACGCTCGCGCGCGGCCAATACGGCTCCTCGGAAGATGTCGAGATCTCCGCCGTCGACGTCGCCGAGGGCGCACGCCACTATCTTGGCTTTTGCATCCGCAGCGCCGGCTGGCGCGCCGGCCGCGAGCGGCTCGGCGGCCATGAGCTGCCGCGAACGGCCGAGCAGTTCGCCGATCTTGTCGGCCGCGTGCCGCTGAAGAATCTCGTGCGCGAAACCACCGATCTCATCGAACGATTGTGCATCGAAGCCGCGCTGGAGCTGACGCATGACAATCGCGCCTCGGCGGCTGAAATGCTCGGCCTCAGCCGCCAGGGTCTCTACACTAAGCTGCGCCGCTACGGGCTAGGCGACCTCGACGACGACGAAGTCGCGGGCGACGGCGAGTGACGCCACGTCCGCAGCCTTTGTGTAAATCTAGGTTGACATAAATTAGCGTCAAGCATAGCGTCGCATGATGCAGACGCCGAAACCTGCCGCCGTTCTCGAGCTTCTCAAGCCCATCACATGGTTCGCGCCGATGTGGGCCTTTGCTTGCGGCATCGTTTCGTCTGGAGTCTCGCCGCTCTCTCGCTGGTCCTTTGCGCTCGCCGGCGTGGTTCTCGCCGGACCGCTGGTTTGCGCCACGAGCCAGGCCGTGAATGACTGGTACGATCGTCACGTCGACGCCATCAACGAGCCGAACCGGCCAATTCCTTCCGGCCGCATTCCCGGCCGGTGGGGCTTTTACATCGCCTGCCTCTGGACCGTGTTGTCGCTCGCCGTGGCGGCGGCGCTCGGTCTCTGGGTGTTTGCCGCCGCGGTGCTCGGCCTCGTTCTCGCCTGGGTCTACAGCGCGCCGCCGCTGCGGCTGAAGCAGAATGGCTGGTGGGGCAATTCCGCCGTCGCGCTCTGTTACGAAGGCCTGCCCTGGTTCACCGGCGCCGCCGTCATGGCGGCCTCGCTTCCCGACTGGCGCATTATCGCGCTCGCCCTGCTCTACAGCTTTGGCGCGCATGGCATCATGACCCTGAACGACTTCAAGTCGGTCGACGGCGACCGCCGCATGGGCGTTCTGTCATTGCCGGTGCAGCTTGGCGTCGACGAAGCGGCCCGCTTCGCCTGTTACGTCATGGCGGCGCCGCAGTTCGTCGTCGTCGGACTGCTCGCCTATTGGGAGCGCCCTGTTTATGCGGCGATCGTCGCGGCGCTGCTCGCCGGACAATTCGCGCTGATGCGCAGACTTCTCGCACATCCGCGCGAACAGGCGCCCTTCTATAACGCCACGGGCACGACTCTTTACGTGCTTGGCATGCTGGTCAGCGCCTTCGCCATGCGTGGATAGGGGTACATCGATGAACGCGCCGCCGCTCGCCTGGTCCGGCATTATCCGGCTCGGACTTGTCCAAACCGCGCTCGGCGCCGTCGTCGTTCTGATGACCTCCACCATCAATCGCGTGATGGCGGTGGAACTCGCGTTACCGGCCTTTGTGCCTGGAGTGCTCGTCGCCTCGCATTACGCGATCCAGGTTCTGCGCCCCGCCTGGGGATATGGCGCCGACGTCGGCGGGCGTCGCACGCCCTGGATCGTCGGCGGCCTCGCGGCGTTGGCGCTCGGCGGCGTCGGCGCAGCGCTCGCCACGGCGCTTGCCGCGACAAACCTCGCCGCGGGCTTGGCGCTCGCCGCCTTCGCCTTTCTTCTCGTCGGCATGGGCGCCGGCGCCGCCGGCACGTCGGTGCTCGCGATGCTGGCGACGCGCGTCGCGCCTGAGCGCCGCGCCGCCGCCGCGACGACCGTTTGGGTGATGATGATCCTCGGCTTCGCGGTGAGCGCGCCGCTCGCCGGGCACTTTCTTGATCCCTTTTCGATGCAGCGCCTCGTCGTCGTCACGGCCTGCGTCTGCTCCGTGGCCTGGTTGACGGCGACGATCGCCGTCATTGGCTTGGAGACGGACGCCCCATCGCCGGTTTCGGCGGCGCAGAGGCCGCCCTTCCGTGCGGCCTTCATGCAGGTGTGGAGCGAGTCGGCGGCGCGCCGGTTCACCATCTTCATCTTCGTTTCGATGCTCGCCTACAGCATGCAGGAACTGCTCGTTGAGCCCTTCGCCGGCGTCGTCTTCGGCATGACTCCCGGCGCGACCACCAAGCTCGCTGGCCTTCAGCACGGCGGCGTCCTGCTGGGGATGATCGGCGTCGCGTTCGCCGCGACCGGAATCGGCGGACCGCGTCTGGGCTCGCTGCGGATGTGGACCGTCGCCGGCTGCGCCGCGTCAGCCGCTTCGCTCATCTGCGTCGCGGCAAGCGGCTACGCCGGACTCTCGCTGGCGCTGCGCGCATCTGTCTTCGCGCTCGGGATTTCGAACGGCGCCTTCGCGGTCGCCGCGATCGGGTCGATGATGGGGCTCGCAGGCGAAGGCGCGCACACGCGCGCCGGCACGCGCATGGGGCTGTGGGGCGCCGCGCAAGCCGTCGCCTTCGGTCTCGGCGGCTTCGGCGCGACGGTTCTGGTCGATCTCGCGAAACTCGCCGTCGCGACGCCGCTCGCTGCCTATTCGGTGGTTTTTATTGGCGAGGCCCTGCTCTTCGTCGTCTCGGCCGCGCTCGCGAGCCGAGTCGCCTCGCCGCAGCCCGCGCGCGCGAGCGCGCCATTGCCGCCGCATGTCGCGACGGCGCAGTCCTAAAGGAGCCGATGATGAGTGAAGACGCGCTCTTTGACGTCGCTGTCGTCGGCGGCGGACCCGCGGGCGCGACGGCCGCGCATGATCTCGCGCGGCGCGGCCGCAAAGTCGCGCTCATTGACAAGGCAGGCCGCATCAAGCCGTGCGGCGGCGCCATTCCGCCCCGGCTCATTCGCGATTTCGGCATACCCGATCATCTGCTGAAAGCGCGCGTCTCCTCGGCGCGGATGATTTCACCCAAGGGCGTCGCCGTCGACATGCCGATCAAGGGCGGCTTCGTCGGCATGGTCGACCGCTGCGAATTCGACGAATGGCTGCGCTGCCGCGCGGCCGCTTGTGGCGCGATGCGCGTGACGGGCGCCTATGAGAGGATCACGCGCGACGAAGACGGCGTTGCGCGCGTGCATTACCGCGCCAAAGGCGAAACCGAGCCGCGGACTCTTCGCGCGCGCTGCGTCATCGGCGCCGACGGCGCGCTTTCCCAGGTTGGCCGCCAAGAAGTGCCCGGTGCCGACAAGACGCGCTTCGTCTTCGCCTATCATGAAATCATCGAAACGCCGCCCGCCGAAGCCAGCGACCCCGATCGCTGCGAAATTCATTATCGCGGCGTGCTCTCGCCGGATTTCTACGCCTGGATTTTCCCGCATGGCGACACGATGAGCGTCGGCACGGGAAGCGCCAACAAAGGCTTTTCACTTAAAAACTCCGTGCGCGATCTGCGTGGCGGCACGGGCCTCTGCGATGCATCGACCGTGCGCCGCGAAGGCGCCCCAATTCCCTTGAAGCCGCTCAAACGCTGGGACAATGGCCGCGACGTCATTCTCGCCGGCGATGCGGCTGGCGTTGTCGCGCCCGCGTCGGGCGAAGGCATTTATTACGCCATGCTCGGCGGCCGACTTTCGGCGGACGCTGTCGAAGAATGCCTGCGCACGGGAGACGCTCGCGCGCTCTCGATGGCGCGCAAACGTTTCATGAAGCTGCACGGGCGGGTCTTCTTCATTCTCGGGATCATGCAATATTTTTGGTATCGCAATGATCGGCTGCGCGAGGCCTTCGTCAATATCTGCAAGGATCCTGACGTTCAGCGCCTCACCTGGGAGGCCTATATGAACAAAGAGCTCGTGCGCGCGGATCCGATGGCGCATGTGCGCATCTTCTTCAAGGATCTCGCGCATCTCTTGAGACTCGCCTCGCCATGATGGATTCGCTCGCGGCCGATCGCTGGACTCTCGTCGCAGTCGCGACCGCGAGTGTCGCGCTCGTGGCGCTGCTCGGCGGTCTCGCCACTGAAATAAACGATTGGTACGAGGGCTTGAATTTTCCGTCCTGGCGTCCGCCGAACTGGCTGTTCGGCCCGGCCTGGACGCTGATTTTCCTGCTGACCGCGACGAGCGGCGTTCTCGCCTGGGAACAGGCGCCGGACGATGGGACGCGCGTCGGACTTTTGGCGCTCTTTGCGATCAACGCCGTGCTGAACATCGCCTGGAGCCCGCTGTTCTTCAAGCTGCGGCGGCCCGACTGGGCGCTCGTCGAACTCGTCTTCCTGTGGCTGTCAGTCCTGTCGCTGGTCATCGCCGTCGGCGCGATCTCGACATCCGCCGCGGCATTGCTCCTGCCCTATCTCGCCTGGGTCAGTTTCGCGGGCTGTCTCAACTGGCGCATGGTCGAATTGAACAAGCCCTTCGCAACCTATTGGCCCAAGGCCAAACGCCCGGCGGAACGCGCATGAGCGCCTTCGTGGTAGACCCGCAACTCATCGACTGGATCTTGATCCTCGTGGCGCTCGAAGCCATCGGCGTTCTTGGTCTGCAAACACTCACCCGGCGCGGGCCGCCGCCAGCCGGCTTTCTCTGCAATCTCCTGGCTGGGGCGGCTCTGCTCGTCGCGCTGCGCTGCGCCCTCGCGGGCGCGCCGACGCTGGCGATCGCCGCAAGTCTCGCCATGGCCTTCCTCGCGCATCTCGCCGATCTCGCGCTTCGATGGGAGCCGCGCAAGACTCAGTCGACGATCGGGAACGTGACGGCCAGCGCCCAGGCGAGGCCGAAGGCTGCGCCGAGCGCCGAGACGCGCGGATCGCGCGTGCGCGCATAGACCCATCTCCCCACCAGCCCATAGACCGTCAACAGAATGACGATGACGATGGCGATAATGACGAGAAAGAACAGCCGCCTTGGATTCAGCGCCACCGCGATCGCAAGTGAGGCGATGAAGCAGAACTTGCTGAAGACATAGCCGCCGCGCGCGGCGCCCGGGCCGCGCGTCATCCATTCGTCGGCGAGAAAATAAAGCGCGCAACCGATAAACATTATTGGGACAAGCGGCGCGCGAACGCCCGTCGGCAGGTAAGAGATGACATAGGCGTCGAGCGGCAGGCCGAGAACGAGCGTGTACAAAGCGGCAAGCGCGACGGCCGCGATGAGCAAGGGCTTCCAGCGCGGCGGCCGAAAGACTGGCAAGCCTCCTTGTGCGAGCCACAGGCCGGCGAATATCAGGACGCCGTAGACCGCGAGATGAGCGACGAGATAATCGCCGAGCAGGATCGGCAGGAAATCCGTCGGCGCCTTCCACAGGATAAGCGGCGTCAGCAACGCTGGCGCTATGGCGATGGGCGCCAAGCGCCGCCATGGCAGCCCGGCGCCAAGCGGAACGGGCGAGACTTGCGGCAGGAACTGTGCGAGCGGCCGCATCAGGGCGATGAGGCCCGCAAACAGCAGCGCGAGCCAGGGGCCGCGGGCGTCAATGTAGCCGGACTCGCTTCTCCCGAACGCCGCGTTCACCCAATTGAGCGTTTCGGTCATCGCGTCGCGACTGTAGAGAACGCCGATATGTTCGACGCCCCGCGCGATCGCCAGCCGGCGCCCGGTTCCACGCGCGATGTCGCCATAGGTGACGCCCGCCTGCGCCGTCCCGCCGGCTGCTTGCGAAACGACGCGCACGCCGGCCTCGATCAGCCGTTGCGACTCCCATGCGCCGTCGATGATGATGAGATTTTTTGGCTGGTCGCGCGTGACGCCTTCGCCGAAAAAGGAAAACGCCGCGACCGCGGCGATCTGCGGATCGCTAATCGCGTGACGCACGACGAGATCGGTGGCCATCGAATGTCCGACGAGCGCGACCCGCCCATCGGCCCAGGGCTGACGCTGCGCGAAGCGCACGACCTCGTCGATGTCCTTGAGGAGCGCCGCCGTGCTCGTTTCGAGTTTGGCGAGACCGCCCGGCATCGGCCTCGGATTGCGGCCGTGCCCGGAGAAGTCGAAGGTGACCGCCACATAGTTGTTTCGCGCGAGTGTCCTTGCGATCGGCGCCATCAATTGCTGCGAGCCGGAAAAGCCGTGGGCGATCACGATCGCCGGCGCCGGCGGACTGTCGGACTTGCGCATGACCGTGACAGGAGTCTCACCGATATGAAGGCGTTGGATCACGAGTCCGGCCTCGGACTCCGACAAACCGCCAAGCGAAAGCGTAACGGCGCCAGTTGCGATGAGCGCAAAAAAAATCGAGCGCATCTTTTTCATCGTGCTGCCCTGCTCGATGTCGCAGTGAGCGGATTCTAAAGCCCATTGCCGGGCTCTCGCATGTGTCCGTGCTGCATGACACACCAAAGGCTACCGCAAAGCTATCGTCAATTAAGCTTTACTATCGCGTTTTTGTGCGTTTGAATGCTTTTCATGCGGGCGATGGCCTGCTGTGAGCTCGAATGGCGAACTCAGGAAAAGTTAAAAAACTCTTCATTCTCATAATAATAGAGGCGGGGCCGCTCGCCCGAAAATACCGGATGGCTGTCAAGATGTAGCGCTTGAAATGTCCGTTCGGAAGGTCGGAACGCAACAACGATGATTTCGGGGCATGGGCGCCGGCGGGCCATCGCCGTGGCGACCGGCTCGGGAGGCCAGACGATGACCGATCTAGGCGAATTCGATCCCGCTTCCGCCCGCCGCGCGATCCCTGGCGCGTCTCCCTGCCCGAACGAATTTCAAGAATGGCCCGAGCCTGACGTCATCGTGCGATCCGACCTCCAGGCCCGGCAGGCGCGACTCGCCTGCGTGATCCTCGACGACATCGTTCCACGTCTCCAGCTGATGCACCACGCGCTGTTGGCGCATGAACCGGAGAAGGCGTTTCAAACCGAGGAGATCGAAACCTTCGGCGCGCTGTTGACGCGCGACGACGGCGAAGAATCATCGGCGTTCTTCGACAAGATGCGCGCCAAGGGCCATTCGCTCGAAACGCTTTTCGTCGGACTTCTCGCCGAAGCGGCGCGTCACCTCGGCGTTCTTTGGGAAGAAGATCGCTGCGATTTCATCGACGTCACGCTCGGCGTCGCACGAATGCAGAAGCTGATGTGCCGCTTCGGCGGCGTCGAGGAATCGACGGCGTGCGATCCGCGCCAGCGCGCGCTGCTCGCAACGCTTCCCGGTGAAAAGCACGTCTTCGGCGTCGACATGGTTGCGGTGTTCATGCGCAACGCCTCCTGGGACGTACGCGTCGAGAGGGACCTCGACGCTGACGGCGTCGCCGACGTTTCGGCGAGCGGTTGGTTTGGCGTCTTCGGAATAACCCTGAGCGCCGAGTCAGAGTTGGAGACGCTGGCGCGCACCATTCGGGCGGTGCGCGAATCCTCCGCGAACGCCGACGTCGGCGTGATGGTCGGGGGGCCCCTCTTTAAGCGCAATCCCAATCTCGTTGCGCAGGTCGGCGCAGACGCCACCGCGTCTGATGCGGCGACAGCGACGATTCTGGCGAAAAAGCTGGTCCTGCGTCAGCCGTGCGCGTCGACGCGCCAGGCTAGGTCGGAACGCCGCCTCTAGTTTTCGCTGCCGGAGCTGACCGCCAAGCGATCGAGGCAAGACGGGGCGGCGCGCCAATCGAACATCCACTCTTCGAAGATTCGAAAGGTTTCGACCGCAGCGTCGATGGCGCGCGCTTGTTGCTCGCCAGGCGCCAGGGTCTCGACGCGCGCTAGCAGGCTTGGCCAGACCTCGCCGCCTGACGGACCGCCGAGAAAAAACCGGCGCGCCTCGCCAGCGACCGGTGCCAGCGCCGTCGCGATCAGCGCGCCGCCAAGCGCAGAGCCTTCGACGACATAGAGCGCGCCGAGCGCGCAAGCCTCGCTCGAAGGCTCACGCAGCGCCGCGCACCGCGGCAGGCGGCAAACGTCGAAGCGCATGATCCCCAGCGCGGCAAGATCCAATGCAATAAGCTCAGCGCGCGAGTTCGTGATCAATCCGAGATTCTGCATGGCGCTTGCGTGAGCGTCCTCGAAAGCTAGGTGAAAACCATAGAGCCGCATCAGCAATTGACGGTAATCATCAAGGCCGATCGCGCCGCGCGCCGCCGCCGAAAGTCCGGCATGGCGATGCAAACGCTGATGCGTCTGGCGAGTCGCGGCGCGCAGCGCCTCGCGAACGGACGCGCGCCCGGTCATTTTTTTCCGCCGTAGCTTTTCGAAGCCGAGCGTCCGTCCGCCGTCGAGGCGCCGCCGACCGAAATATGTTCAAGCACTTCCGCAGCCCGCGCGACCGAAGCCCGGACGCTCTCCAGCGTGTCCGGAATGCCGGCGGTGTCCAGACCGTCGGCGATTTCCAGCGCGGCGAGCTGCGCATTGTCGATGATGCTCGACATTACATTCTCGATGGCGAGCGCGGCGCTCGAGTCGATGCGACGCATCAGCCGCCGTTGGCTCAACAGGAGATTGTCGCGAAAATTCCGGCGCGCCGCCTCCGCCGCCCTGCGCTCGGCAAGGTCGGTGAAGAGAATGACATAGCCTAATATACGGTCGCGCGACGCCAGCACGGGATCGGCGCGTACGGCGATCGGCCGCGTTCCCCCCATTCGATCAACGAGCAGCGCTTCGCCGCGCCAGGGCGTGCGGCTGTCGCGCAGCGCACGCAACCTTTTCTCCACCTCGTCGGGATCAGCGAAATGGGCGCTTAATTCATCGAGATGACGAAGCGGTCGCGGCAGGCCAAGCAGGAGATTGAGCGCCGAATTCGCTTCGAGCACAGCGCCGTCGGCGGCCGCGACGACGATCTGCTGGCTGGAGGAATGAACCTGGCGCAAGACATGCTCGAGTTGATCTTGCGCGACGAGAATCCGCAGAGAGCGAAACTGCACAACGACGTCGGTGACGCTCTCGCCGATCAATCGCGCGGCCGCGCGATCCGCGGCGGTCCAAGGATCGGAGGTGCCCTCGACGACCTGGTGCCACTGGGCGAATGAGCGGCGCGGCGAGAGCTCGTTTGGATCGTCCCCGTCGGACGGCGCTTTAAATGGATTGCCGCCCCACGTCACGGTTCGCACGCGCTCCTTGCGAAACCAGATCAGCAGCTCGCCAGGTTCATTGGAAACGCGCGTCGCGATCACACCGCTCGCGACGCCCGTCAGAGACTCGAAGCCGGGCTCTTGCGACGAGAGGGCGGACGTTGCGAAGACGCCGTCATCGAGGCGCTTTTCCAGCCACTCGCCGAGGGCGCGGATTTCTTCCGACCCAGGCACGTCGCCGACGGTTTGCGTCTTGCCTTCAAACAGCAGCGCGGCGCCGCTGGCGTTGAGCGGCAGCAACAGGGAGCGTGCTCTGTCGAACAGCGCGCCACGCCAGTCTCCCTCGCGCGTCACGCTTTCGATCATGCGCTGCTCCAGGCGGCGCACGGAAAGGTCGGCCTGGCCCTGTGCGAAACTCTCCAGCGCCGCGATGCGCGTCCCCATGACCTCAGCCAGCAATTCGCAGACGGCGCGCATTTCGAACTGGATCAGGCGTGGCGCGTAATGATGACAGGAGATCAAGCCCCACAGTTCTCCGCCAACCATGAGCGACACGACGAGCGTCCCAGCCACGCCCATGTTTTTCAAATATTGCAGATGGATGGGCGACACGCTGCGCAGGAAGCACATCGACATGTCAAGCTCTTCGCCTGTGAGCGGCGAAAGTCGCGGTTCGAGCGCCGACGGCGTGTAGTCCACGTCTGCGAGCAGCCGCACCCGGTTGCGCTCGTAGAGACGTCGCGCGATCTGCGGAATGTCGGAGGCGGGATAGCGGTTGCCCAGAAAAGCTTCGAGCTCCGGGCGCTTTGTTTCTGAGAAGACCTCGCCATGCCCTTCATCATCGAAGCGATAAATCATGACGCGGTCATAGCCGGTCAGCTCGCCAAACATCGCGGCGCAGGCGTCGCAAAGCCCACGCAGGGTCGAGGATGAGAGGATCGTGTCAACGCCCCGCTGAATTGCGAGCGTATAGTCGACGGGGGGTCCCGCATATTCCAGTTCGACGATGAGGCCGCCACGCGGCGCACGATGTAAGAGCGCATTGAGCGGCTCTGCTCGGGCGCCGGCGGCGCACCGCAGGGCCACGGGGATGGCGTCTACCGGACGGTCAAGGTAAAGGCGGCTGCGGCTCCAGAGGTCGCCGCCAAGCTTGCGCAGATGCGCGCCGCGCAAGGGTTGGGTGTAGCCAAGAAAGGAAGCTGCGTTGCCGCTCTCCTGCACGATGACGCCGTCCGACTCGCGAACCGCCAGAAGCGCGCCATGCGGCTGTATCGAACCGGCGAAATGAATCTGCTCGCGTTCGCAGTTCGAAAGATTCGCCTGACCGAAGGCTGGCGGGGCGGCGGGATCGAGGGTCACGGCTTAGCTTCCCCTGCCTGCGAATGGAATGGCTTTTGTAACCTATTCTCGTTTGTATTTTTTTAGTTTCGCATGCAGGCTCTGCCGACTCAAACCCAGATGGCGGGCGGCGACCGTGCGATTGCCGCGGAACCGTTCAAGCGCACGCGCAATGGCTTTGCGCTCGATCGTTTCCGTGGTCATCTTGACGATCTGCTCCAGCGTTCGATTGTCAAAATCGTCGATCGCAACCGATGCATTCTCGACCGCTCGCGGCGGCGCGTCTGCGGCCGCACGGCGATGACCAAAATCGCGGATGAGCAGCCCGAAATAGCTCGGCTGTGAGGCGTCGTCGCCGATAGCGGAAATCTCGACGCCGGTCGATTGGCCAAGCTCTCCGTCAATCGCGGTCTGAAAGCGCCGCACATCGCCGTGTTTTTGAACGAGCGCAATCACCAGATTGGCGTCGGCGCCTGGGCTTGAGAGCCATCGCGTCAATTTACGGCCGATCGCCGCCGCCTCCGAACCGATCTGCACGAGATCAAGGAAAGCGTCATTTGCGGCCTGTACGACGCCGTCGCGGTCGACGACGACAAAGGCGTCGGGCATCCGATCGACGAAGGTTTTCATCGAAAAACCATCGGCCTTTTCGGCTGCGGGGCCCTGATCACGCATCGGCGCGAGCTGGCAAAGATAAAGCGCGCCCGACTCCGCATTCATCAAGGACGCGCGCAAGCTCCATAGTTGGCCAAATGGCGTCGCGCGCAGCACGACGCCAGGCGCGCGGCCTTCTTCGCGGGTCTTCGCCAGCATTTCGTCGAGGACGCGCCGATCGCGATCGTCGAGCCGCGCCAGGAAGGGCGCGCCGGGGGCGAGATCAAGATTCTTGGTTGCGCAGAGATTGGCCTCGACGACGCGCAGATCGGAGACGCCGACCAGAGCCACAGCCTCGCTCGTCGCATCAAACAGCGTGCGGTAGCGCGTCTCGATTTCGCGCATTTTCCAGTAGTCTCGCTCGCGCGCTTCCTGGGCGAGCTGAAGACGCGACTGCAATTCGCTGATCGCCTCGAGACTACGACCGATCGCGACAAAACCCGCCTTCTTGCCAAGACTGAAGGTCGTATATTCCATCGCCAGTTCGCGGCCGCTTGGAAACCGCTGACGCACCTGAAAACAGGAGGCGTCGCCACGCAAGCGCACATCCTCGATCTTCTGCAGCGCGCCGTCGTCGATCGCCGGCTCCATCATCTCGCCCCAGCGCCGGCCGAGCCACTGGTCGAGCGGCTCTTTCGCCAGTGATTTCGCTCGCACGACATTCTGGATGACGCCGTCTTTGTCGAGCGTCAGCGTCAGTTCGGGGCGCGTGTCGGACCTATCGGGCATAGCCGATCCCCAACGGGCCGACGGCAGGCCCCGCTAAGGCGCCCCACAGCCCCTCAAGGCGTCCGGCGTTGACGCCAGCAGACATGAACAGACCCCCGGTTTCATTCAGCCCACATCAGAGAATGGACCCTGTTTGAGGAGATTGCTACGCCACAGCCGTCAATTTCTGCCGATTATTGACTAAATCTGTCACGCGAGCTTGCGCGGAGCGGCCAAAGGTGTCAATTTAAAATGACACATGGCGTGTAAGTTTACTTCGCGCCAAGCCGAGAGGACCGTGCATGTCGCCGCTTCCGGTCAAGCTTTCCCGAACAACGACGCGCGCGATCGAGGCGCGCCGCCTGCAAACTGAAGGCGCGCTCGCGGCGCAGAATTTCTCGCCGCCCGACTCGCTCGCGCCATTTCCCTTCACCGCGATCGTCGGCCAGGACGACATGAAGCTCGCCTTCGTGATCGCCGCGATCGATCCGTCCGTCGGCGGCGTGCTGGTCTTTGGCGATCGCGGGACGGGAAAATCTACAGCGGTGCGCGCGCTGGCGCGCCTGCTGCCGCCCATGCGTTCGGTCGTCGGCTGCGCCTACAATTGCGATCCCGCGGCGACCGCCGCTCTTTGCGAGGGCTGTAAAAAAAGCGCCGCGCAGGGCGGTCTCAAAACGACGCTGCGCGCCGCGCCGGTCGTCGATCTGCCTCTCGGCGCCACGGAGGATCGCGTCGTCGGCGCGCTCGATCTCGAACGGGCGCTGACGCAAGGCGAGAAATCTTTCGAGCCCGGCCTGCTCGCCAAGGCGAACCGTGGCTTTCTCTACATCGACGAAGCCAATCTTCTCGAAGACCATCTCGTCGATCTCTTGCTCGACGTCGCTGCGTCCGGCGAAAATGTCGTCGAACGCGAGGGATTGAGCGTGCGCCATCCGGCGCGCTTCGTGCTGATCGGCAGCGGCAACCCCGAAGAGGGCGAGCTGCGTCCGCAGCTCCTCGACCGCTTCGGCCTCGCCGTCGACGTGAAGACGCCGACCGACATCCCGACTCGGATAGAGGTCGTGCGCCGCCGCGACGCCTTCGAGCGCGATCCGGCGCGCTTCGCCAAGGCCTGGTCGGTCGAAGAGCACAAGCTGCGACGCAGGATTGCGATGGGGCGCGAACGCCTCGCCGCCGTCGCGGCGCCGGACGAAGCGCTGGAGAAGGCCGCAATGCTGTGCGTCGCGCTTGGAGCCGATGGCCTGCGCGGGGAACTGACGCTGTTGCGGGCCGCCCGCGCGCTCGCGAGTTTTGAGGGCGTGGAGCGCGTCGGCGACGCGCAGCTGCGGCGCGTCGCGCCCTTCGCGCTCGGCCACCGGCTGCGGCGCAATCCGCTCGACGATATCGGCTCGGAGACGCGCGTCGCGCGCGGCATCGAGGAGATTTTCGGCGCATGAGCGGCGACGGCGAGGCCGCCGCCTGGGCGCGCGCGAGCCACGCCGCCGCGCTGTTTGCGGTCGACCCCGCGGGTTCCGGCGTCTCGCTCAGAGCCCCGCCGGGACCGGCGCGCGACGCCTGGGTCGCTCTGCTACGCGACTATCTCCCGAGCGGCGCGCCGATGCGCCGCGCCCCGCTCTCCATCTCCGACGATCGCTTGCTGGGCGGACTGGATCTCGCCGCCACGTTGCGCGCGGGACGGCCCGTCGCCGAAACCGGCCTGCTCGCGCAAGCCGACGGCGGAGTCCTCGTGCTGACCATGGCGGAGCGCCTTGGCGGCGCGACGGCGGCGCGTATCGCGGCGGCGCTCGACTGTGGCGAGATCGAACTCGCGCGCGACGGACTTTCGGCGCGCCAGCACGCGCGCATCGGGGTCGTCGCCCTGGATGAAGGACATGACGATGACGAGCGGCCGCCAGCGGCGCTGCTCGACCGCCTCGCGTTCCATCTCGACCTCGCAGAGGTGAGCCATCGCGCCGTCAGAGAGCGTTGCGCAAGCGCCGCGGAGGTCGCGGCGGCGCGCGCGCGACTCCCGTTGGTCGTCGCGCCTGCCAAGGCGATCGACGCGCTGGTCGCCGCCGCTGCACGGCTCGGCATCGACTCCTTGCGCGCGCCGCTGCTGGCGCTGCGCGTCGCCCGCGCGTCCTGCGCTCTGCGCTGCGCGGATGTGGTCGACGACGAAGACCTCGCGGTCGCCGCCTGCCTGGCGCTGGCGCCGCGCGCGACATGCGCGCCGCCGATCGAAGAGAGCGAAGTCCCTCCCGAAGAGGCGGGTGACGAGCCCGGCGCAGCGAAAAACGACCCCGACCCCAAGAACGACAATGCGCAGCCGCGCGAGGCGCCGGCGCCCGACGATCTCATCGTCGCCGCCGCGCGCGCCGCCATTCCGGCTGATGTCTTGGCGCGGCTCGCAACCGACGCACGAACGCGCGCGCCCTCCGCCCGCGGCGGAAAGTCTGGCGCCGCTCTCGTCTCCGCCCGGCGTGGCCGGCCGATGGGCGCAAGGCGCGGCGCGCTGCGCGAGGGGCGTCTCTGCCTCATCGAAACCTTGCGGGCCGCCGCGCCCTGGCAGCCGCTGCGACGCGCGCATGCGGCTGACGACGCGGGGCTCGCCGTGCGCGTGCGCGCCGACGATTTTCGCGTCACGCGTTTCCGCGAGCGTCGCGAAACCACCGCCATCTTTGTCGTGGACGCCTCGGGCTCCTCCGCCATGCAGCGCCTCGGCGAAGTGAAGGGCGCGATCGAATTGCTGCTGGCCGATTGCTATGTGCGGCGCGATAGCGTCGCCCTCGTCGCCTTCCGCGGCAAGAGCGCGGAAATCCTGCTGCCGCCGACGCGTTCGCTGGCGCGCGCCAAGCGGCTGCTCGCGGCGCTGCCGGGCGGCGGCGGCACGCCGCTGGCGCACGGGCTCGACGCCGCCGGCGCGCTGGCAGAGAGCGTCAAGCGCAAAGGACAAACGCCGCTCCTGGTGCTGCTCACTGACGGGCGCGGCAATATCGACCGCAAGGGCGCGCCCGATCGCGCCAAAGCGCTCGACGACGCGCTCGATGCGGCGCGGCGTTTACGCGCGCCGGGTCTCGCGGCGCTCGCGATCGACTCCTCGCCTGCAGCCGCGGCGCGCGCGGACGCTCCGACGCGCAAAATCGCCGAGGCGATGAACGGCCGCTATCTCAAAATGCCATTCGCCGACGCGGCCACTCTGTCGCAGGCGGTGCGCGCGGCTGCGCCGGCGCCGTGATCCTCCCGCATCTCTTCGCGCCCGTCGCGCGGCTCACTCTCGAGCGGGACGGCGCCGACTGGCCGAACCGGCATGCCAGCCGCATGATCGAGGCCGGCGGCGTCTGCTGGCACGTGCAGCTCATGGGCGAGGGTCCGCCGCTGCTTCTCTTGCATGGGGCGGGCGCATCGGCGCACTCCTATCGCGACCTCGCGCCGCTGCTTACGTCACGTTTTCGCGTCATCGCCCCCGATCTTCCCGGCCACGGCTTCTCGACATCGCCCGGCGCGCATACGCAATCGCTGCCCGGCATGGCGAAAGCGCTCGCCGCCCTGCTGCGCGCGCTCGGCACCGCGCCGGAGATCGTCGTCGGCCACTCCGCCGGCGCCGCCGTGTCGGCGCGCCTCGAACTCGACAAGGCGATCGCGCCGCACCTGATCGTCGCGCTCAACGGCGCGTTCACGCCCTTCGGCGGCGTCGCCAGCCACGTGCTGCCGTCGCTCGCCAAGGCGCTGTTCCTCAACCCTTTCGCGCCGCGCTATTTCGCCTGGTCGGCGGACCGCGCCGCGGTGGCGCGACTTCTCGCCGGCACCGGCTCGACGCTCGACGCGCGCGGCGTCGATCTTTACGCCAGACTGATGCGCAATCCGGCGCATGTCGAAGGCGCGCTCGCCATGATGGCGCATTGGGATCTGCATGCGCTCAATCGCGATCTGCCGCGCCTCGCCACGCCCCTTGCGCTGATCGTCACCGCCAATGACCGCACCGTGCGGCCGCAGAGCGCACGCAACATCGCCGCGCGCCTGCCGACGTCACGCGTCCAGGAGATTAGGGACCTCGGCCATTTGGCGCATGAGGAAGCCCCCGATCTGCACGCAAGATTGATTTTTGACCTCTGGGACGCCGCGCAGCGCCGCCGTCACTGCGAAGAACCGGCCACCGTCGCTCCGTGAGGCGATCCGTCGCGCGTTCATGGCGCCCTGAAATGTCAATCCCCGTTGCAAAACGTCAAGTATGATTTACGATCAGTGCAATTGACAAACGTCGGAAAGGGAAAGCATGCGCATCCTTTTCATTCATCCGAATTATCATTCCGGCGGCGCAGAGATCGCCGGCAATTGGCCGCCGGCCTGGGTGGCCTATCTTTCCGGCGCGCTCAAGAAGGCCGGCTACGCTGACATCAAATTCATCGACGCGATGACCTTCGACATCGGCGATGAGGATTTGCGCAGAGAGATCGCCGACTATGCGCCCGATGTCGTCGGCGTCACCTCGATCACGCCGTCGATCTACAAGGCGGAGCGCGTGCTGCAGATCGCCAAGGAGGCGGCGCCCGGAGCCATCGCCGTGCTCGGCGGCGTCCATGCGACCTTCATGTACGGTCAGGTGCTCGCCGAGGCGCCGTGGATCGACGCGATCGTGCGCGGCGAAGGCGAGGAGATCATCGTCGATCTTGTGCGCACGATCGACGAAGGCGGCTGGCCCGCGCGACGCGACGCCATCAAGGGCATCGCCTATGCACAGGACGGCAAGGCGGTCGCGACCGCAGCGGCGCCGACGGTGAAGGACATCGATTCCATCGTTGCCGACTGGAGCCTGCTGAATTGGGACAAATACAGTTACATCCCGCTCGGCGTGAAGGTCGCCATTCCCAATATGGCGCGCGGCTGTCCCTTTACCTGCAGCTTCTGCAGCCAGTGGAAGTTCTGGCGGGATTACCGCATTCGCGATCCGAAGAAAGTCGTCGACGAGATCGAGACGCTGATGCGCGATCACGGCGTCGGCTTCTTCATCCTCGCCGACGAGGAGCCGACGATCAACAAGAAGAAATTCGTCGCCTTCTGTCAGGAGCTGATCGACCGCAAGCTCGATATTCTCTGGGGCATCAATACCCGCGTCACCGACATTTTGCGCGATGAAGCGCTGCTGCCGTTCTACCGCAAAGCGGGATTGATCCATGTTTCGCTCGGCACCGAGGCGGCGGCGCAACTAAAGCTCGATCTCTTCAACAAGGAAACGACCGTCGCGCAGAATAAGAAGGCGATCGAGTTGCTGCGCAGCGCCGGCATCGTCGTCGAGGCGCAATTCATCGTCGGCCTCGAAAACGAGACGGCGGAAACGCTGGAAGAAACCTATCAGATGGCGCGGGACTGGAAGCCGGACCTCGCCAACTGGTCGATGTACACGCCTTGGCCATTCTCCGATCTCTTCAAGGAGCTTGGGGACAAGGTTGAAATCTTCGACTATGAAAAATACAATTTCGTCACGCCGATCATCAAACCGCAGGCGATGGACCGCGGCGAACTGCTCGATCGGGTGATGAACAATTATCGTCGCTTCTACATGAAGAAGGCGCTGTTCTCCTATCCATGGGCGGGCAGCGGACAGCGACGACGCTATCTCCTCGGCTGTCTCAAGGCCTTCCTCAAGGCGGGCTTTGAGCGAAAATTCTATGACCTCGGCAAAGTCGACTATTGGGGACCGCAGTCGCGCTCCAAGGTGAAGTTCAACTTCGATGCAACGCGCCGGCGCGCCGCTGACGAGGACGTCGAGTGGCAGGTCACGCATAAGCGCCCCGCCAGCACAATGCATGAGGCCGCGCAGACGATGGCCTGCGGCGGCGGCAAGGAGCAACTCACCGAGGAGGCGGACGACGCGCCGTTCGAGCCGGCCATTATGCGCGAATCGGCGACGCCGCATGAGCATCGCGCGCGCTGAAGGCGAGACGGCGCGCCTCGGTCTGATCGGACCGAACGCCATCACGCAAATGGCGGCGGCGCTGTCCGATGCATGCGGCGCGCCGCTGCGCCTCGAGGTTTTTGAAGACGCGGGGCTTGCGCGCTATCTCTGCGCGCCGCCGACGCAAATGATTTCCGAAGACGACGTCGCGCAGCTGCATCGGGCGGCGATCGACCGTCTCGGCGAAACGAAAGCCGCCGCGATCTCGCGCGAAGCGGGACGGCGCACCGGCGATTATCTTCTCGCCAACCGCATTCCCGCATTGGCCCAACGCGTTCTGAAATTCCTGCCGCGTCCGCTGGCGGCGCGGATTCTCGTCGCGGCGATTGCGCGCCATGCCTGGACGTTTTCAGGAAGCGGCGAGTTCACCTATGAATTCGCGCCGAATCTGCGTTTGTGCATCGCCCGTTCGCCGATCTGCAAGGGGCTTCGCACAGAGGCGCCGGCCTGCGCCTATTTCGCCGCGACCTTCGAGCGTGTGTTCGGCGAAATGCTTGGACCAACGCTGCGCGTCACGGAAGTCGAATGCGCGGCGACGGGCGCCGCAGCCTGCGTCTTCGAGGCGCGCTGGTAAGCGCCTCCCGCCTTGCGCGCGAAGCGAAGCAATCCATGAGCTCGCGCTCCGCCCTCGATTGCTTTGTCGCTTGCGCTCTTCGCAATCACGGCGCGCTTCTAGCTCCCGGCCGGCACGAGCCAGTCTTCGGCTGGCGCATAGCCTTCGCCCACCGCTTTGCGATAATGCATCGTGAAGCCGCTGATCGCTTTCCGCAATGCGTCGCCTGGGGTATCCGCCTCCGACGCGCAGCTCCAAAAGGGGCTCGGCTGACGCGGCGTTTTAATCGCGTGGCTCAGGCGAAACGCTGTCCGCGATCCCCAGGTCCGCCGCAATCGAATGGTGACGACGGTCTCGAGCGTTCCGATGCGAATCATATAGGCGCCTTCGTCGTCTTGCCTTTGAACGACGCTGACGCAATCATCTTGAAGCGCGCTTTCCACTGTGCACACGGCGTCATCCTCCCTGCTTTGCGCCCAGCGAAACGAAAGCAAAGCTGCAAACTGCCGGTATTGAGACGTGCGCGACCATCGTTGTCAAAAATGGCTAAAAAGCGCCCGGCCGATGTGGCCGTCGGCCGGGCGAAAGCCGACGGTCAGCGCGCGGCCTTGCCGCCGAGCTCGGGGAAGTCTTTCAACAGGCTCTGACCGTAGAGCGGTTTGCTCACGCCCTGATGACAGGTCCCGCAATTCGCCTTCGGGCTGTCGCCGAGCGGGCCTAACCGATTGGCGGGATAGAGCGATTTTAGCGTTTCGAGATAGACCGCGTTCACCTCGCGCATCATCTGCAAGCCGTTCCAGGCGGCAGCGCGCTGCGGCGCGCTCTGGGACCAATCCAGGAATGCGCGGGTATTGTGACAGAAGGTGCAATTAACGCCGAGCGCTTGTGACATGTGCATCATCAGCGAATAGCTCTGCTCCGTTTGCTGGATGGAGGCGCCCTGCGTGGTCGGCAAGGCGGTTTTGCCCACAACGCGAATATTATCGTCGCCGAGCAGATGCGGCGTAAACGGATCGACGGGAAGCGCCGTCGTTCCATTCGACGTCGATGGATGGCCGAAACCATAGTTATGCGCCGCCATCCCGCCGGCGTGCCGCGCGCCCGGATTTTCGTACCAGACGTTTTTGGGCACAGGCTGGCCGCGATGACAGGTGTAGCAGGTCACGCCGACATCGCCGACATGCGACGTCCATTCCTTGTTGATGTCACGCGTCATTGCAATCATACGCCGGGCGACGATCTTGGTGTAAATCCCGTCGTCGGCGAGATCGTCGGTGTGGCAATAGGCGCAGCCCTGGTCCGGCGACACCCATTGCGTGATGGCGACCATCAGACGGTTGAACTCATCCGTGCTGAGGTCGGTCAGCACTTTCACGTTCTTGTAGGCGCTGGTCGCGCGCTCGCCCGAGGGCGACGCCTTGTCGATCGGCGCCGGCAAAGCGTTGGCCGCTTCTAGAATACGCTTGTTCTGGGCGCTGATGAGCTGCTCCTGGCCCGTGCCGCGGTAGCCGGTTTGTGTGCTGATGATCGGCGGGCGAACCCATCCGGGGGTGAACAGCATGGCGACCGTGAGCAGCGTCGCCACGACGATGCCGAGGAGAGAGAAAGCCAGTCTCATGGCGCGCCTCCCGTGGTGAGCGCAGGATCGACGACCGGCGCGAAGACATGCGGGTATTCCGGCGCAATGCCATGCAGCACGCCCCAGAGATACCAATTGTCGACGACAGTGCCGGTAAGGAGAATGCCAATGCCGCCGCTCAACGGGCACAGCACGGCGAACCACCAGGCCCAGCGGTGGATGGACTCCATCGTTGCGTTGAAGCCCATCGTCCAGCGCCAGAACAGCGCCGCACGCTCCGACGCTGTGCCGCGATCGATGATCTGCTCGATCTCGCGCTCGCCGCCGAAGCGCCCGACCGCCAGAATCGTCGCGCCATGCATGGCGAAAAGCAGCGCCGATCCATAGAGGAAGACGATCGAGAGCATGTGGAACGGATTGTAGAAGAGATTGCCGTAGCGGATGGAAAAGGCCGCGGTCCAATCCAGATGCGGGAAGATGCCGAACGGCACCGCCTCACTCCAGCTGCCCATCAGCAGCGGACGAATGAAGCCCAGCACCAGATAGAGCCAGATCGCTGAAAGAAAGGCCCATGCGGTATGCGTGCCAAGACCCAAGGCCCGCGCCCGGCGATACATGCGCCACCACCACAGCAACACGGATGACGTTAGGAAGAAGCCGGCGAAGAGCCACCACCCGCCCTCGCTGAGCGGCGGAAAGATCTTGATTCCATATTGCGGCTTGGGCGGCTCAAGCGCCAGCCAGGGCAATTGCCGCACGAATTGCACCGGATCCCAATTCACCGACGCAAACATATTAAGGCCGATGATTTCGAAGGCGATGAATCCGAAGACAAGCGACAGCGTGCCGAGATAGCCGAGATAGATCGGCCCGATCTGCGCATTGCCGATACGTCCGAAAAGATGCGAAAACGTCGCCCAACTCGTTCGCTTCATTCCGGGAACGGGAACGCCGGGATGCGGCGCATCGGCGCGGACCTGAACCTGCGTAAAGATGTTCTGATAATAGGCCACGGTTCGTCTCCCTACGCGTTAGCGCCAGACGGGAAGATTGAGCCACCAGTTCCACCACTCGGGCCAGCCGCGAGTCCAGAACGGGCCGCTGATGATCATGCACACCGCGCTCCAGAATGCGGAGGACACCGCCAGAAACAGGCCGAGCCGATGAATGCCGAGCGTGCCGATGGAGTAGCCGATCGAGTCGCGGAAGAAGGTGTCTTCATGTTCGGGCGTCTTCACGGCCTCGCCCTTGCCGGGATTGGTCGCCGATAGCACCAGCGCGCCATGCAGCGACAAGGCGAAACATGTCGCGAAGAAGAACGACACCGCGATCATATGCGCGGGATTGTAGTGAAAATGCAGATATTGGTAGCCGGTGTTCGACACCCAATCGAGATGACTGATGATGCCGTAGGGGAAACCGAAGCCCCAGGCGCCCAGCAGCAGCGGACGAATCACGACGAGCGACACATAGGCGAAGATCGCGAAGCCGAATGCGATGGGCACATGATAGTTCATGCCGAGCTTGCGACAGATTTCGACCTGGCGCAGCGCCCATGAGATGAAGGCGCCGGTCGCGCAGAAGGTGATGATCTGCCAGAGCCCGCCTTCCTTCAGCGGCGCGAGCGCCAGACCATATTTAAGATCGGGCGGGGCGATGTTGATCTGCCAGATGTTCCAGGTCGGGCCCATCGCCGCGCCCCAGATGATCAGCGCCGTGCCCAGCGCCGAGCAAATGATCGTCGTCACGCCGAAAAAGCCGACGTAAAACGGCCCGACCCAGAAATCGAAGAGGTCGCCGCCGATGAGCGTGCCGCCGCGCACGCGATATTTTCGCTCGAAACTCAGCAGGGCCATGGCCGCGCCTCCCTCGGATGCCAGTCAAATTGTCTGCGTCCGCGGGCGGAAGCGAAACGCGTCCGTCCGCAGCGCGTGATGTGCGTCGAACCGATCAGCCGAACGCGGCGGGCGGGCCGCCGGGAATCGTCTGTTCGATCTGACCTGTGCGCGCGGGACGCGGTCCTTCCAGCCAGTTGAAGCGGTCGGTGCTGAGCAAAATGAAATGAATCAGCAGCGCCAGCGTGAACAGGAAGGTAAAGAGCGCGACCAGCGTGCGACGCGGATCGAAAAGCAGCCATACTTTGTGCATGCCGATCTCCTATCAGCCGAGGAGCGACAGCGCCGCATGAGCGGCGTTCGTCACGCCGTCGAGCAGAGCGTAGCCCTTCGGACCCGGCAACCAGGGCCGCCAGAACCACACCAGCACATGCGCGATGATCGCGATGAAGGTGAAGATCAGGAAGCTCCTGACGAAGAGGCTATGAAACTCCATAGCCTCCGGCTCTGTCAGACCTGACAGAGAACTCCTTTCTCTCTCGATGGCCATCTATTGACCTCCGTTAGAATTGCCGCGCACGCCTTACGCGGCGGTAGCATCGCAACCCGAGAGTCACGACAGGCGTTCCGCCCGGCTTTCCCGGGCGAAGCTCTGCAACATGGCGCGCGCGATCAAGGCGTAGGAGATCACGATCAGCATGTTCTCGCGCGCTTCGGCGACGACCGACGCGGTCGATGGGCGCCGCGCTTCGCCATGGCTGCGCGCGCGCTGCAAAAGGCGCTGCGCCGCCGTCGCGACGAGGAAAGCCGGAAACAGCACGCCAAGCAGCAGCTGGAATTTGAATTCGGTCGCGCGAAAATCGGGCGTCGAATAGATCGCGGAACTCATGGCTTCTCCTTCCATGCGAGAACGAGAGTTTTCACCGGCGTCGGTCTGCGCTGCGTCATGCGCCCCGCCCTTCCATCACCAAGTCGCGCGCGCGTTCGACGCGCGCCGCCGTCACCATGTCGTCGCCGGCGCTGCGCGCCGCGCGTTCGGCGGCGTCGCGCAGGCGTTTGGCCGCGGAGATGCGCACCAGCAGCGGCGTCGCTTCGACGAATTCGTCGAGCATCGATTTTGCGGCGTCATCCCAGGCGATTTCGCGATGCAGACGCGCCGGAGTCGGCTCGACTTTGTCGAGCTCAGTCCCGAGCGGCAGAATGTTGAAGAGCGCATCGAACAGCGCGTTGCAGACTTCCTGCACGAGATAGACGGCGCCCGAATAACCCATGAAGGGCGTGCCGGCGTGGCGCCGGATGATCGCGCCGGGGAAGGACGCCGGAATATAGATTGAGCGTCCGCCGGCTTCCGCCGCATACATGCGCTCATTGTAGCTGCCAAAGAGAACGAGCGGCGCCGTCTCCTTCACCGCCTTGCGCACCGCCGCGTTGTCGGTCTTCTCGCCCGGGCGCCGGCTGACGGCGAAGGCGCAGGGCAGGCCCATTTCGTCTTCGAGAAAATGCCGCACGCCGCGCGCATAGGTGTCCGTCGCGACGATGCCGAAGTTGGCGCTTCCAAAGAAATCCTGCGTCACCGAACGCCACAGATCCCACAGCGGCTTGATCGTCGTGTGCTTCTCGCGTTCGATGAACGGCTCGGGATCGAGACCCAGTTCCTGCCCGAGCGTGCGCAGAAATTTCGTCGTGCTGTGCAGCCCGATCGGCGCCTGGAGATAGGGACGCTCCAGCGCCTCGCAAAGATGGCGGCCGAACTCGCGATACATGCAGATGTTGACGTCGGCGTCCGCGAGTTTCGCCGTGTCGGCGATATGGCTGCCGAGCGGAAAGACCATGTTGATCTCGGCGCCGATTCCTTCGACCAGCCGCTTCATCTCCGCAAGATCGGACGGCATGTTGAAGACGCCGTAGCAGGGGCCGATAATGTTGACGCGCGGCTTCTCGCCGGCCGCGCGCGCTTTGCGCTTCGGGGCCTTGCCTTTCTTCGGGCCATATTCGCTCCAGAGCCAGCTCATCGCGCGATTGGCGCACTGCCACTGATCCTCGTCGATCGTGCGCGGCAGAAAGCGCTGAATGCCGGTGCCCTCAGGCGTCACCCCGCCACCGATCATTTCGGCGATCGAGCCGGTGACGACGACGCTCGGCAAATCGGGGTCAAGCGTCGCGTGGGCGCGCTTCATCGCGCCTTCGGTGCCGTGGCGCCCGAGTTCTTCTTCCGACAGTCCGGTGACGACGATCGGCAGCTCATGCGGCGGCAGGGCGTCGGTGTAATGCAGCACCGAGGTGACGGGCAGATTTTCGCAGCCGACAGGACCGTCGATGACGACCTGCAGGCCTTTGATCGCCGTGAAGACATAGACGGCGCCCCAATAGCCGCCGGCGCGATCGTGATCGAGGACTAGCATGCGCCCATCTCCTCGATGGGCTTCGCCGCGGTTTTCGCGCGCTGCTTCTTCGCGAACTCGGGACGGTCTCGCGGAACGTCCTGCCAGACTCCGGCCGCGAATCCCTTGCCCACGCCTTCGAAGAAGTCATTCATTTCGTCGAAGCGCGCCCGATTGGCGATCGCCGTGTTGACGACTTTCGCAAGCGAACCGGCGCCGGCGACGCCCATCAGCGGGCGCGCCGAGATGAGATTGGTGAAATAGAGCGCGGGCGTCGCATTCTGCTTCGCCTTCTGCACCACCGGCGTCGTCCCGATCGCAAGATCCGGCTTGAATTCCTCGAAGGCGGCGAAGTCCTGTTCGAGCGAGGCGCGAAACTGCACATGCACGCCTTTCGCTTCGAGCCAGTCGCGGTCGGCCTCGGAAAAGCGCGTGCGCGGACAGGCGGTGCCGACATAGCGAAGGTCGGCGCCGGATTCGACGAGCAGACGTCCAACGAGCAGCTCGGAGCCTTCATAGCCGGAGAGCGTTACGCGTCCGGAGATCGGGGCCGCTGACAGGGCGCCTTGTATTGCGGGCAGCAGACGGTTCTTCGCCGCGTCGATTGTTTCGCGCGCGACGTTGCAAGCTGCGCCGATCGCCTCGAGCCAGGCGGCCGTTCCGTCGTGACCGACGGGCGCCGAGCCCACCACGGCGCGCCCGGCGGCTTCGAATTCGCGCACGCAGGAGGCATAGAACGGATGAATCGCGGCGACCGCGGCGCAGTCCAGCGCGCCATAAAGTTCGCGCCATTCGCGCGTCGGCGTTACCGGGCCGGCGGCGAGGCCCATGAGATCCAGCATTGCGCCGATCTGCATAGGATCGGCGGGGAACATTTCGCCGAGCAGTGAGACGGTCGGTTTCTCGGCGCGCGGCGCGCGCGGCGCCTGGACGGGTCCCTGCTCCGCCTCGAGCCGCGCGAAACGCAACATGGCGCCGGCGAGCACATCCTTTGCCTCGGCATGCGTCGGCACGCCAAAGCCCGGCACGTCAATCCCGATGACGCGCACGCCATTAATCTCTTTCGGCAGCAGTCGTAGCGGCACACCCGACGCCGTCGGCACACAGAGATTGATGACGACGATTGCGTCGTAATTGTCTGGATCGGCGAGGGCGTGAACCGCGTCGCGAATGTCTTCGAACAATTTGCCGGTGACGAGCGTCTCCGAATTGAACGGCACATAGCCGACCGTGCGCTTCGCGCCATAAAAATGGGACGTGAAGGTGAGGCCGTAAACGCAGCAAGCCGAGCCTGAAAGCACCATCGCCGTGCGGCGCATGCGCAGGCCGACGCGCAACGATCCGAAGGCCGGGCACATGCTCTGCGGCTGATCATGCGGGCCTTGCGGATAGTCTTTCGCATATTGGCCGAGCGTGTCACTCATGCCGGCGGCTTCGGCGGCGGAACGCAGCCTCTCCTTGCCTGCATGACAGCCCAGTCCATCCGTCGGCAGCGCCGCGGCGGCGACATCATTCGCCGTGTCGAGAGCGACCGTGTTGGAGCCGAGATCATCCATCGTTCGCTTCCCTCAGATCGCTTCGTAGACGACTTCGAGAGAGGGCTTTTGCGTCAGCGTTCCGCCGCACATGTCCTGCGGCGTCGCAGGCTCGAGCACGACGTCGCGTCCGACAGATTCGCCGGAGAAAAGGCCGAGCAGTTCGTCCTGCGTCAGCGGCGTCGGACGATGCGCCTTCGCGTCTGCGACATTTGCGGCGAGTTCGGCGAACAGCGCGCCCCAGCGTCCATCGGGACGGCCAATGATTTCGTAATTCGCGCTCTTGCGGCGGATGTCGTCGTCGGCCGGGATCGAGGCGAGAATCGGAATGCCAGCGGCTTTTGCAAAGGCCTGCGCTTCGCCGGTGCCGTCGTCTTTGTTAATGACGAGGCCTCCGACGCCGACATTGCCGCCGAGCTTGTGGAAATATTCCACCGCCGAGCAGACATTGTTGGCGACGTAAAGCGATTGCAGATCATTCGAGCCGACGACGATGACCTTCTGGCACATGTCGCGCGCGATCGGCAGGCCGAAGCCGCCGCAGACCACGTCGCCGAGGAAGTCCAGCAGAACGTAGTCAAATCCCCATTCGTGGAAACCGAGCTTTTCCAAAAGCTCGAAACCGTGAATGATGCCGCGCCCCCCGCAACCGCGTCCGACCTCCGGCCCCCCAAGCTCCATGGCGAAGACGCCGTCGCGCTTGAAACAGACGTCGCCGATCGCGACCTGATCGCCTGCAAGCTTTTTCTTCGTCGATGTTTCGATGATCGTCGGGCAGGCGCGTCCGCCAAACAGCAGCGAGGTCGTGTCGCTCTTTGGATCACAGCCGATGAGCAGCACTTTCTTTCCTTGCTGCGCCATCATGTAGGAGAGATTGGCGAGGGTGAAGCTCTTGCCGATGCCGCCCTTGCCGTAGATCGCGATGATTTGCGTGTCTTTGGTCGCGGTCGTCGGCGCAGGATCTGGTTCTATTGCGGCTTCCTCGCGCAGAATGTGCGCGGGCGGATTGGCGAGTTCGTCGGCGGTGAGAAAGCCTTGCGCGTCATTCATGCTACCGCTCTCCAATCGAGAACCATTTTCAGACAGCGCGGATCGTCGAAGGCGATCGGATAGGCGTCTCGCGCCTGCAGCGCGAAGCGTCGATGCGTGATCAGCCCTTCGAGCGAAAGGCGTCCGTCTTCGACGAGACCAATGACGCTCTTGAGATCGCCGGGGCGCCACTGGGCCGCGACCCGCAGTCGCGCCTCGCGCATGAAGGCGGGCGGAAAGGCGAAAGCGAGGGGACGCTCATAAAAGCCGGCGAGAACGATCTCGCCGCCAGGCGCGAGACGCGCGATGAGAACATCGAGGATGGTCGGATCGCCGCTGACGTCATAGATCACGCGATAGTCGCGGCGCGCATCTTCTTCCGGCGTCGTCACGAGATAGGCTTCTGCGCCTTCGGCGCGCTGCGGATCGCGCTCCCACACAGTCGGCGCGCCGCCGGCGGCGACGGAAAGACGCGCGAGCAACCTTCCGAGAACGCCGTGTCCGACAATGAGCTCCGCGCCTTCCGGCGCCACGTCGCTTCGCGCGTGCTGCGCGGTCGCTGCGAGCGCAAGCAGCACGCCTCTGTCGCCAAGCTCCCTGGGAATGGCGGCGACGCGCGCGCCTTTGACGACAAGATGCGAGGCGGCGCCGCCAAACAGCCCGCGAACGGCGCCGTAGCAGGTCGCTCCCGGCGCAAAGACGCGCTGACCGACGCTGTAGCCGCTGTCGGGCCCCGCTTCGACGATTTCGCCGACGGTCTCGTAGCCGGGGACCAGCGGATAGCCCATGCCCGGGAAGTCCGGCATGCGCCCGCTATAGAGGAGCCGCTCGGTGCCGGTGCTGATTCCGCTCCAGGCGGTTTCGACGACGACGTCGTCGGTGCCCGGCGCGTCGAGCGGCAGGCGGCTGAGCGCCAGCCTTCCTGGCTCTTCAAGGACGATGGCGAGCGCTTCCAACATCATCGGCCTTTCGCGGCATGCGCTTGGGGCGACGTAAACCTACCCCTACATTCTGTCAGTCTATAAAGACAGATTAAAACGTCAAGTAAATATTACACTCGGCGCGCGGTCAGAACGCTGGCAAAGAGCGGACGCGGCGATTTGAGGAGGCGAATGCCTTCAAAACCAGAGGCTTGGAGTAGCTGAATCATTTCAGGGTGTCGGCGGGGGCGGCCGCTGCCCATCGCCAGCAAATAGAAGCCGAAATAAGCGTCGCCGATCGCCTCGGCCCCGCGCGTCTCCGCCATGGGTTCGGCGACGAGCAGCGTTCCGCCCGGCGGCAGCGCGGCGTAGGCGGCGCGCAGCGCGGCAAGGGCTTTCTCGTCGTCGTGATCATGCAGGACGCGAATGAGCGTGACGACGTCGGCGCCTTGGGGCGGCGGCGTATCGAGAAAGCTCCCCGAGTGGACTTCGACCCGCGACAGCCCTTGCGACGCAAGCAGGCGGCGCGCCCGCGCAGCCACCGGCGGCAGATCGAAGAGCTGCAGGCGTAGCGCCGGGTGGCGGGCGGCGACGACGGAGAGGAATGCGCCCTCGCCGCCGCCGATGTCGAGCAGACATTGGTGGCGACCGAGGGGATAGGCGTCGAGCACGTCTTGCGCGATGAGCTTTTGCGAACGCGCCATCAGCTCGCTATAGGCGCCGCACGCCGCCTCATCCCCGGCACCGCCTTTAGCGTAGGGCCAGAAATCCGAGAGCCGCGTCGTCGTTTCGCCGCGCAGCAGCGCGACCGGGTCCCGCAGATCGTCGTAAAGCAGCGTGTGATGTTCGACGAAGGCGGCGACCGAAGGATTGCCGAGCATCGAGGCGCCAAGATCGTCGAGCGCGAAACGGTCACCAGGCAGTGCGCGCAAGAGACGCAGCGACGCCGCGGCGCGCAGCAGGCGTTGCGCGGCCTCTGGCGGGAGAGCGAGCCGCGTGGCGATATCGCTTACATCCTGCGGGCCGGCCGCGAGCGTCTCAAAGAGGCGCAGCCGCACGCAGGCGAGCAGGATCTGCGAATAGACGAATCCGGCGCAAAGGTCGAAGAGCGCCTTGGCGCGGCGCTGCGCAATGAAACGCGTGAACGGCGAAACCGCCGCCCAGCGCTGGAATCGCGGGTCGGCGACGAGGCCGTTGCGCCAGTTGAGCCAGCGTTCGCGCCAGGCCGCGCGACCGCCAGGCGCAGGATGCAATGCGGCCGACACCCGCCGGCCCCTCAGGCCGCTTCGCGGGCGAGCTGTTTGGGAAAGAACAGCGCCGTCTGCGCCTTGATCAGCGCGTGCAGCTCCGTGGCCCCGGGACAATCGGGAATAGACTCGACTGCGGCCCTGACCAGCTCCTCGAGCCTCGCCTTGGCGCCGCCGACGCCGAGCTGCGCCGCCGCGTTGGGGCGCAGGCGAACGGCGTCCTGGCCGATGGGCTTGCCGAGTTCGTCAGAGTCGCAGAGCACGTCGCGCAGATCGTCCGCGACCTGATAGGCCTCGCCGAGTTTGTCGCCGAGCATGCGCCAGGGCTCGGCGTCAACGCCGGCGGCGGCCGCGCCGGCGCGGGTCGCGGCGACAAAGAGCGCGCCGGTCTTCGCCCGCTGGTAATCGGCGAGCGGCACGGCGACTTCGCATTCCCAGGCCTGCCCGGCGACGATGCCGCCGGGCGATCCGACCGCTTCCGTGACGATGCCGAGCAGCGTCGCCATCCGCGCGGCATCGCGCGCCGCGACCGGCCGAAGCGTCGCAAAGGCGTGAACAATGAGCGCGTCGCCGGTCAGCACCGCGATCGGCGCGCCATATTCGGCGTGAACCGAGGCCTTGCCGCGACGCAGGGCGGAATCGTCGAAACAGGGCAGATCATCGTGGACGAGCGAGGCGCAGTGCAAAAGTTCGATCGCCGCCGCGGCGGCGTCGGCCGACTCCGGATCGGCGTCGCCACAGGCGCCGGCCACGGCAAGGCAAAGCTGAGGGCGGATGCGGTGGCCTGCGGGAAACACGGCGTAGCGCAGCGCCGACGCCAACAGCGGCGGCGCGCCGGGGCCTTGCGCCAGCGCCACGGCGCGGTCGAGCGCCTGTTCGATACGGTCGGCAATTTGCATGGCCCGCCTCCGCTATGTAATGTTTCGTGGTCTTCATTTATGTCAATATAGATTGACACAAGCTGGAAGTTCGATCAACTCTTTTCCGACGTAGTGATGCAGCGGCGCGGCGCTCGCGGCCCGCTTTCTGCGATCAGGATGGAATCGAATGAGAACGCATCGCGTCGTCGTCATCGGCGCTGGGATCGGCGGGCTCGTCTCCGCGATGCTGCTCTCGGCGCGCGGTTTCTACGTCACCGTGCTCGAGCGCGCGCAGTCTCCCGGCGGCAAGATGCGGGAGATCGAAGCGGGCGGCGTAGCGCTCGACGCGGGTCCCACCGTCATGACAATGCGGTGGGTCTTCGATGAAATCTTCGATGAAGCCGACGCCGATTTTTCCGATCGCGTAAAGCTGCTTCGCCTCGAGACTCTTGCGCGCCACGCCTGGAGCGAAAGCGAAAGGCTGGATCTCTTCGCTGATCCGGCGCGCAGCTTTGACGCCATCCACGCCTTCGCCGGCAAAAGAGAAGCCGAAGGTTTCGCGCGCTTCTGCGCGCGGGCGCGCGGCATCTACGAGACGCTGCGCGACTCCTTCATTCTCGCGCAGCGGCCGAATCCGATCGATCTCGTGCGCCACGCCGGCGTTTCCGGCCTTCCTAATCTAATGCGCATCTCACCCTTTGCGTCGATGTGGGATGAACTCGGCAAATATTTTGGCGATCCGCGGCTGCGCCAGCTGTTCGGGCGCTACGCGACCTATTGCGGCTCCTCGCCGTTTTTGGCGCCGGCGACTCTGATGCTCGTCGCGCATGTCGAGATGGACGGCGTCTGGCGCGTCGAAGGCGGCATGCACCGGCTCGCTGTCGCGCTTGCCGATCTCGCCCGCGCGCGCGGCGCCAACATTCACTACGGAGAGGGCGCCAAACGCGTTCTCGTCGAGGGCGGGCGCGCCACGGGCGTCGAGACCGAGCAAGGCGAGATCATCAGCGCCGATGCGGTGGTGATGAACGGCGACGCCGGCGCGCTGCGGGCGGGCCTTCTCGGCACGCCCGCGATCGCCGCGCTGAACAGCGCGACGCGCGCGCAGCCGTCGCTTTCGGCCGTGACATTCGCCATGCGTGCGCGGGTCCGCGGCTTTCCACTCGCCCATCACAATGTTTTCTTCTCGCACGACTACCGCGCCGAATTCGACGACATCTTCCGCGATCGACGACTGCCGCGCGCGCCGACGGTCTATGTGTGCGCGCAAGATCGCGGCGACGAAGACGTCAGTTCCAGCGACGAAAGGCTTTTCGCGCTCGTCAACGCGCCCGCCGTCCATGGCGCAGGAGAACTTTCGACTGAGGAGTTACGCCAATGCGAGGAAAGGACCTTTCGATTTCTCGCCCACTGTGGTCTCGACATCCAGGCGCCGCGGCAGGCGATCGCGCGCACGACGCCCAAGGATTTCGCGCAGCTCTTCCCGGCGACTGGCGGAGCGATCTACGGCCAGGCGTCGCACGGCTGGATGGCCTCCTTCACGCGGCCGGGGTCGCGCACGCTTCTTCCGGGTCTATATCTCGCGGGCGGCAGCGCGCATCCGGGCCCCGGCGTGCCGATGGCGGCGATCTCGGGTCGTCTCGCTGCGAAGAGTCTGATGGCGGACCTTGCTTCGACGCGGCCGTTGCGCCGAGCGGCTATCGCTGGTGGTATGTCGATGCGCTGAGCGATGATGGCGAATACGGTGTGACGGTCATCGCTTTCATCGGCAGCGTCTTCTCGCCCTATTACGCCTGGTCGGGATGGGCCGACCCCTTCAATCATTGCGCCGTCAATGTCGCGCTTTATGGGCCGCGCGGCGCGCGCTGGGCGATGACCGAACGTGGCCGCCAAAGTCTTAAACGCACGCGCGACGTTCTCTTGATCGGACCGAGCTCGCTGGAATGGCGCGACGGCGCGCTGACAATTCGCGTCAACGAGGTTGCGGCGCCCCTGCCCAAACCGATCCGCGGCGAAATTGTTGTGAAGCCTCTGGCGATCAACACGAAGGAATTTTTGCTGGAGACCAAGGGCAATCACATTTGGCGGCCGATCGCGCCCGTTGCGCGCGTGTCGCTTGATCTCGATGCGCCAGACCTGCGCTGGAAAGGCCACGCCTATTTCGACACGAACGCCGGCGACGAGCCGCTCGAAAAGGCCTTTGCTTTTTGGACATGGTCGCGCGCCAATATCGGCGACGACGCCGCAATCCTCTACGACGCCGAGCGACGCCGCGAAGCTCCGCTGTCGCTCGCCTTGCGATTCAGCGCATCGGGTATGGAAACGCTCGACCCTCCGCCCCTAGCGCCGCTGCCTTTGACAAAATGGCGCGTTCAACGCCGCACGCGCGCCGATGATGGGGTCGCGCAGGCTCTGCGCAGCTTCGAGGACGCGCCTTTCTATTCCCGCTCGCTTGTTGCGGCGAAGTTTCGGGGCGAAACGATCCGTTGGGTGAACGAGAGCCTGTCGCTCGATCGCTTCGCGAATCCGCTCGTCCGGCTGATGCTGCCGTTTCGGATGCCGCGCCGCGCCTGACGCCGCGCAAGATCAGCCTCTCTCGTCAGGCTTCGACTGTTCGTCGCGCAGGCGCTTTCTTGCCTTCTCCAGCGACCACAGTTGCCAGAGGCAGAGACCGATCACTACGCCGAAAGAGAACACCAGTTCGATCACACCGAAGTAGTCATCAAACATTTGCTAGTCGCCGTAGCGCTCGGCGCGCTCGAGACGTTCGAATATTTCGAGCACGCGCAGGAACTGCGGCAGGGCGCCGTCGTCTGCCTCGCGCAGCGGCCGGCCCGGATGCCGCGCAATCGCTTCGATCAAAAACATCGCGGCGTCGAGCGGCGGCAATGGCGCGCCACCCGAAAGCCAGGGCGATGCGAAGCCGGCTCTCGCAACGAGCGCCAGCTTGCGCGCGCCGCCGACGCGCGCGCGTTGCGTGATCGAGTCGAGCGCGTAGCGCCCTTCGAGTTCGCGCCCGATTTCGGCGTAAAGCAGCGCGGCGGCGAGAATGGCAGGCCGGCATGGAAGAGGAAGTTGCGCGATGCCGCGCCGCGCGCGCGTGTAGAGCACATCGGCTTCGCGTAGCAGCCGCGCGACGACACTTTTGAGCGCCGGCGTTGCGCCGGGACGCGCGAGAAGCCCTTCGGGATCGACGCCCGCCTCGCGCAGCCAGCAACGCGGCAGATAGAGCCGGCCGGCGCGCGCGTCCTCGCCGACGTCGCGCGCGATGTTGGTCAGTTGCATGGCGATCCCGAGATCGCACGCGCGAGCCAATGTCTGCGGCTCGCGCACGCCCATCAGCAACGTCATCATCACGCCGACGGTTCCGGCGACGCGCGCGGCGTAATCGAAGAGTTCGTCGAGCGTCTCATAGCGGCGCCCTTCGGCGTCCCATGCGAGACCTTCAAGCAGCGCCTCCGGCACGGCGCGCGGAATGGCGTAACGGCGCACGAGATCCGCCATAGCGCGGTCCGCGGCGACGGGATTGGGACGGCCCTCATAGGCGCCCGCCAATCGCTCCCGCAGCCGTTCCAAGGCGGAAAAGGAGCCGCCTTCGACATCAACCGCATCGTCCGAAAGTCGGCAGAAAGCGTAAAGCCCATAGGCCGGCGCGCGCACGCGACTCGGCAAGATCAACGAGGCCGCGAAAAAAGAACGCGACCCCTGTCTGATCGCCTCCCGGCAGGCGGCATGATCGTCTCGAGCGGCGAATGCGACGTCAGGCGAAAACGGATGCATCGGGCGCCACCTTGTCGAGTATCCGCGCCGACGACAGAACGCCCGGCAGTCCGGCGCCGGGGTGCGTGCCTGCCCCGACAAGAAAGAGATTGCGCACGTCCTCGCTCGCATTATGCGGGCGGAACCAGGCGCTTTGCGTCAGTATCGGCTCCAGTCCGAAGGCTGCGCCGTGGAAGGCGTTGAGGTCCGTTTCGAAACTCAGCGGAGTCGCAACGCGCGACGTCACGATGTCCGAAGTGAGGCCCGGCAGGATCGTCGCTTCGAGCGCCTGCGCGATCCTCTGGCGATAGCGCTCCGCGAGCGCTGACCAGTCCTGGCCGCCTTCGAGATTGGGCACGGGCGAAAGCACGTAAAATGTGTCGCAGCCTGGCGGCGCCAGCGTCGGGTCCGTCGCTGTCGGTCGATGCAGATACAGGCTGAAATCTTCGGAGAGGGTCTTGTGCTGAAAGATGTCCTTCAGCAGCTCGCGATAACGCGGCCCGAGCAGAATCGTATGATGCGCGACGTCCTCATATCTGCGCCGCACGCCGAAATACCAGAGGAAAAGTCCCATCGAGTAGCTGGCACGATCGAGCTTGCGATCGCTCCACCGACGCCGAGCGGAAGCAGGCAAAAGATAGCGATAGGTCCAGGCTGAGTCCGCGTTCGAAACCACGATGTCCGAGTCGATGCGTTCGCCCGACGCCAATTGCACGCCCTTGGCGACGCCCTTCTCGACGATGATGGAGCCGACCTCCGCATTACAGCGAATCTCGCCGCCCTGACTTTCTATGAGTTTGACAAGACCAGAGAGCAGGCTGCCCGTGCCGCCCATCGCGAAATGCACGCCCCAACGTTTTTCCAGCGCCGCGATCAGACAATAAATCGCGCTGGCGCGAAACGGGCTGCCGCCGATGAGCAGCGGATGGAAGCTGAAGATTGTGCGCAACCGCTCGTCGCGAAAGAATTGCGACACGAGCCCATGGACGCTGCGGTAGCCCTGAAGGCGGATGAGATCGCCGGCGATGCGCGCCATGTCGAGCGGCGAGGAGAAGGGAACATCGCCAAGCTCTTCGAAGCCGATGCGACAGATCTCTCGGCTTTTATCCATGAAGCGCGTGAAGCCGTCGACGTCCTGCGGCGAGAAGCGGGCGACCTCGGCCCGCATCGCATCCATGTCGCCGCTGTAGTTGAAGCAGACGCCGTCGGAGAAACGAATGCGATAAAAGGGCGACATTGGCCTCAGGTCGATATCATCGGCCATCTGGCGCCCGCAGAGCGTCCAAAGCTCTTCGAAAAGGAAGGGCGCCGTGATGATCGTCGGCCCGGCGTCGAACGTAAATCCGTCTTGACGATAGACAGAGGCGCGGCCGCCGGGGGCATCGCGCTTTTCCAGAACAGTGACGCTGTAGCCGCGAGCGCTCAGCCGGATCGCGGCGGCAAGGCCGCCAAAGCCGCTGCCGATCACGACGGCGCGGGGCTTCCTCCCGGTGGCCGCCGCCAAGCGGGGTCGCTCAGCTAGTGTCAACATAAGTAGACACTAGCGCGGTCAGGCGGAACGATCAAGGGTTTCGAGTGGGCCGTGTCTAAGCCATAAGGCGCCCGCACGCAGCCTTACAAATTCAGCACCAGCAGATCGCTCTTGGCGCGCGAGACGCAGGCCAGGAAAAAGCCTTCCGCCTTCTCCTGATCGGAGAGACGCTTGTCGCGATGGTCCGGCTCGCCTTCGATGACTTGGATCTTGCAGGTTCCGCACATGCCCTGTTCGCAGGACGTGGGAATTTTGATGCCCTGCTCTTCGAGGAAAGCCGTGACGGTCTTGTCACCGGGGACCTTATACACGGCGCCCGTGCTGGCGATCTTGACCTCGAAGACCTTGTCGAGCACGGCCGGCGGCACTTTCGCAGTAAATCGTTCGACGTGGATCCGCTCCTTCGCCCAACCTTTCTGCTCGGCGAGGTGAATGATCGGATCCTGCCACCAATCGACGCCACAGATGAAGAGCTGCGTCTCTTCCGGCTGGTCCTGCAGAAGAGTCACTGGATTGAGCAGCTGATTGAGTTCGCTCGCCTCATAATAAAATTTCGTATTCTCCGCGAAATTCGATGTCGCGATCATCTCGCTGAATGAACCCGGCGACATCATTGCGTAGACATAGTGCAGATCGAAGGGAATATCCTGGCGCTTGAGATGGTCCGCGATGCTCAGGATCGGCGTCACGCCGATGCCGCGCGCCATCAAGATCGCGCGTTTCGTTTGCCGCGGCACGCGAAACCGATTTCTCGGCAAGCCCACCTGCAATTTGTCGCCGACATTCACCTGCGTATGCAGCGCCTTGGAGCCGCCGCGACTGTTGGCGTCGTTCCAGACGCCAATGACGTAGCGATGGCGTTCCGTAGCGCTGTTGCACAAGGAATATTGCCGCACCAAACCGCCGGGAACCGTGACGTCGACATGCGCGCCAGGCGAGAAGGTCGGCAGTTCGGCGCCGGTGGGATCGACCAGTTCGAACGAGGCCATATTGTGGGCCTCCTCGCTCTTCTTGGCCACAATCACTTCACGCAGAGTTTCGTCCATCGCGTCGTCCGATCAAGATGCGGAACAGAGCGCAGAAAGTAGCAAGAAGCATACCCTTGGGGTCGCCGCAGACCCGAGCCGCGGCGAACCGACAATGTCACCTATCGGCCAAAAGCCCCGGGTTGCGTCTCCACTGTCGCGGTCTTGTGCGACATTCTTCCTCGCTATCTGGGCGCACTCCTTCCCGGACCTGTAAAGATCATTGATCTCGTTGGCTATTCTCCAACCACAAAACTGGGCGCCCTTCTTGAATTAAGAAGTCGACGAGGAGGCCGCATGGCTGACGCCGAAACCGAAATTCAGAGCCTGAAAGAACGCCCGCAGGACGCAGACGACCTGCCAAGCGACATCCGCGGCTATCACCTGCGCACGAAACATGCCCCGACGCGCTATGCGCTTGGGCCGGCTTTTCTCGATTGGACCTCGCAGCCTTCGCCCTTCCGGCGCTTCGACGGCGCGCCGCGGATCGAACTGCCGTTACGCGATCGCGAAGAGACCGCGCCTTTCCCCGGCCCTGCGCTGCGCGCCGCGCCGCTCGACCGCATGGCGCTCGGCCTGTTCATGGAGCTCGGCTTCGGGATCAGCGCCTGGAAAAGTTACGAAGGCTCGACGTGGGCGCTGCGCAACAATCCGTCTTCCGGCAATCTGCATCCGACCGAAACCTATCTCCTCGCCAACGCCGCCGAGGGACTCAGCGAGACCGCCGCCCTTTATCACTACGCGCAGGAAGATCATGCGCTGGAGCGGCGCGCTGATTTTGAAACGCCGCTCATTCTGCCCGAGGGCGGCTTTCTGCTCGCACTGAGTTCCGTCCCCTGGCGCGAGAGCTGGAAATATGGCGAGCGGGCGTTTCGCTATTGCCAACTCGATGTCGGCCATGCGATCGGCGCCGCCGCGCAGGCCGCCGCCGCGCTGGGCTGGCGCGCGCATCTTTTGTGCGAACCGGGCGACGCCGACATTGCGGCGCTGCTCGGACTCGATCGGCCGGACGCTTCTCATCGGCGCGAAGAAGAACATCCCGATGCGCTCTTGTGGATCGCGGCTGATGGGAACGCGCCGCCCGACATCGACTTCGCCGGACTTGCGCGCGCGCCGCGAACCTGGACGGGCGCGGCAAATCGCTTGAGCGACGACCACGACGGCTGGCCGCTCGTCGACCGCGCGGCGCGATTCTGCGTCAAGCCGCGCACGCCGGCAGTGGAGCCCTTGTCACGCATGGCGCCGAAAGCCGCCTTCCCGTTCCCGCTGCCGGACATCGGGCGCGTGGTGCGGCGTCGGCGCAGCGCGCAGCGCATGGACGGGATCGCCCGCCTCTCGCAGGAGGCGTTTTGCGCGATGCTGACGTCGACGCTTCCCGGCGCCGAGCCTTGCCTGGCGCCTTTCCCCTGGCCGCCGCGGCTAAATCTGCTGCTCTTCGTGCATCGCGTCGAGGGCGTGGAGCCCGGGCTCTATCTGCTGCAGCGCGACGCCGAAACCACGGCGCGGCTGCGCGAGATGTCGGCGCTGGCGCTGCTTTGGACGCCGATCGAAATCGGGCCGCTCAAACTTTTTCGTCTGCGGCGCGGCGCCGTCGAACGCGAGGCGAGCATGAACGCCTGCCGCCAGGCGATCGCCGGCAAGGGCTGCTTCGCCGTCGCGATGATCGCCGATTTCGATCGCACGCTTCAAGAGGATGGCGGCTTCGGCTATCGCCGGTTGCACTGGGAGGCCGGCGCGATCGGCCAGGCGCTCTATCTCTGGGCCAGCGCCATTGGCCTCTCCGGCACGGGGATCGGTTGCTTCTTCGACGACGAGATCCACGCGATGCTGGGTCTGTCGCCAGAGCAATACGCCTTTCAGGACGTCTACCACTTCACCGTCGGCGCCGCGCTGGAAGACCCGCGCATGCTGACGCTCCCCGCCTACCCTGAAGAGATGCGCGAGCGAACATGAACATCCAAATCGAAAGGCCGCATGTCGAGGCGCTGATTGCGCGCTTTCCCGCCCATTCGGGGCTCTCGTCGCAACTGCGCTTCGGCGACAGAGTCGAACTCGATCTTGCGCATCTCTCCGGCCCCGAATTCGATTTCCTCGAGGAGCTGTATCAGCATTCGGGTCCCGAATTGCGCGCCAGAGCCGCGCAGCTTGCGACGTTGCGCTCGGCGCTGGAGTCTCAGGGCAAGCGTTTTGAGGCAGGCGATCTTGAGGACGTCTTGCCGGCGCTGGTCAAATACATGACGACCGATGGGTTACGCGGCTGGCTGTTCACGGCCAGCGTCGCCGCCAAGGCGCTGCCCTATGTCGTGACGCGTTTCGACTATGTGCCGACTTCCAACGACGAGGCCGGCAAGATCCTGGTGGAACTGAAGGCCAACGCCAAGGGCACGCTGCAAACCAATCTCATGCGCATCATGGCGCCCGACATCGTCGGCCGAACGATCAGCGAAATCCTCGCCGCCAAGGGTTTTCTGCGCGAAACGCCGGCCCTGATCGAGGCCTTCGACGCGGCGAGCGAGACGTATTTCGATTGGCGCGGCCGCTATGGCACGCAATTTTCCGGCAAAGGCTCCGGCTTTCACGCCGAAGACCCCAACGCCACGCATCGCGACACGGACTGGACCCGCAAGGACGTCATCGTGCTCTCGACGAGCGGCGGCGAGGCGCGCCTCGTCAACGACGAGGCGGTGCTGTCAGCGCGCAATCTGACATTGGAGGCGCCGGGCGACGTGCTCGGGCATTTCCTGCGCAAGGCGGGCAAGAGCAACAATTTTTCCGGCGAGGACGAAATCGCCGAGCTGCGCGAACAGATTCCGCCGGGACTCTTCACGCAAGTTCCCGTGCATCCCTACATTCTGATGTTTCATCTCGATCTGCATCATCACGTCTGGGTGCATGTCGACGAGATGCGGCTATATCGCTATCAGCCCGAGTTGAAGAGCAAGCTGGTGCTGCCGGAGGAGCAGACGGATCTCATTGACATTCTGACCGCCGAAATGGACGTGCTGATGGATGACATCGTCCAGGGCAAATCCGGCGGCACCACGGTGCTTTGCGCCGGACCGCCCGGCGTTGGCAAAACGCTGACCGCGGAAGTCTATTCGGAAATCATCCAGCGTCCCTTGTACCGCGTGCATTCGGGGCAACTGGGCCTCAATGTCGGCACGATGGAGACGGCGCTAAAAGAGATTTTGACGCGCGCTCAGCGCTGGGGAGCGGTGATGTTGATCGACGAGGCGGACGTCTACATCAAGCGCCGCGACGACAACATCGCGATGAACGCCGTCGTCGGCGTTTTCCTGCGCGTGCTTGAATATTTCAATGGTCTGCTCTTCCTGACGACGAACCGCGTCGACGACATCGACGAGGCGATCGTCTCGCGCTGCATCGCGCTGATCAAATACAACCCGCCAGACGCTGACGCGAAGCGCCGGATCTGGCGCGTGATGACCGAGCAATTCGCGCTCAACGTCGATGACGCGCTCATCGACGACCTCGTCGAGATTTTCCCCGCCGCCACGGGCCGCGACATAAAGGGGTTGGCGAAGCTCACGGCGAAGTTCTGCCACCAGAAGAATGTCCCGCCGAGCGTCGCCGTTTTCCGCCGCTGCGCGATCTTCCGCGGCCTCGACACGGCGCATGCGGCGTAGCAGATTCAGTCGTCGAATCCGCCGGACAGTCGCTCGCGCCAGCGTTCGCGAAAGGCGTTCGCCACTTCCTCGCTCGCAAACGTGACCTCGATCGACCATTCCGTGGTGCGCGTGTCGTCGGACCACGCCCGTTCCGCGCGACGCCAGAAAATGTTTGGCCAGTCGGGATTGCGCTGCGGCTTGCCGCTCTCGCGCGACGACGGCCGGCCGACGCGCGCGATCAGCCACTCCATGATCTCCGGCCGAAAAGCGGCGCCAAAAAACAGCCCGTGCCGACCCATGCGGTCGGGCGTGCGAAAGATGCGCTGGTTAAGCCAGGCGAAGGCAGGCGGATCAGGATCATTGTGAAAGCAACGCAGCGCCAACAGCCGGAACCCCATCGGAACGGAAAGCGCCGGCACAGCGTTGACGCATCCCGCAGACTCCTGCAGCGCCGCCGTGTCGGAGCCATGATTTTCCGTCCTCACGCGCTCTCCCCCCGCGCCTCGGGCGGCGGCCGGTCGACGGCCTTTAGCGCATCGAGCACGGCGATCAGCGCCCTGCGCCCGTCTTCCACCGCCTCCGCCTCGGTGCCGCCGACGCCAAAGCAGCCGGGAATATCTGGATAAGACAGCACGTAATAGCCGCCCTCTTCTGGCGGTCCGCGGCCGAGCTCGGTTCGATAGACGGGCGCCTCGCTCATCTGTCCAACTCATCCATGAGGTCCACCATCGCGACGAAGGCCTTCACGTGAACGCTTCTCACCTTCGCCTTCATGGGGATGGCGACGCAATTCGGCACGGAAGGATGCGTGAACACGACATGCGTTCCCGTCACCTTGCGGAACTTGATCGCATATTGCGAGGCGGTGATTTCAAAATCGGCGGGCGTCCAGGCGCCGCCCGGATCATTGCGAAACGCCTCCAAGCGCTTGTTATGCACGGCGTCGCCTCCCGTCGGTCACGGCTCGAATCTTGCTCGCCGTCGATGCAAATTCGCAGCCAGCAGCACGGAGCGCCTTCATGTTTGTTCGCGTCTGCAAGGAAGACACCCTCATGGAGGGCGGAATGCGCGTGGTCATCGCCGACGCGCAACTCATCGTTCTCGCCTGGCCGGAAGACGGCGTCGTAAAGGCGTTTCAGGGAGTCTGTCCGCACACCAACGTTCCCTTGGCGGACGCCGATTTCGATGGGACGACGCTGACCTGTCCGCTGCATTTCTGGTCATGGGACATGAACAGCGGTCAACCCACCCACGAGCATGCGACGCCGCTCGCCGAATATCCGGTGCGGATCGAAGACGGCGTCGTCTATATCGACGCCGAAGGCGTCGCGCCGATCTTCGCAGAACCCTGAACAACGCTGGTCCGCATATTGCGAGACCGCGATCACGCAAGGAAGGTGGGCGAGCATGGCGGTGGATCTGAAGACCGATTGGACGAATGACGATCTCGCCAGTCTGATGGGGTCCGTCGAAGACGACCGCGACTGGCGTCTCGAGGTCAGCGCCGCGGGAGTCGCCGAGCTTAGCGACAAGACCGCCAATCCCACCGGCGCCGACTACGACGAGACTCTGCACTGTTTCTTCGAAACCTGGATGCAGGGAACTGATTTTGTTGGCGCCTCGGCCGCCGCCGACAAGACGCTCGTCGGAAAGATCGCGAACGCCTTGCGCGAAAATTATCCCGGACTGAAGGCGGGAAAGTTCATTTACGTGGCTTTGTAGCGCATTTGGCGACGCGGCGAAGACGCGCGTCGCTTCAGTCGCTGGCGTGGGTCTTGCTTTCGCTGGGGCGCGGGGGGACGATGACACACGTGCGATTCTGCGAATTTCTGTCCAAGCGAAGCGCCCCCTTCGTGATCGTTTTGGGCGCGAATGAGATTGCTTCGGCGGTTGCGGCGCGTCTGACGCGGGAAGGCTACCGCGTCGTGCTCAGTCACGACCCTTACCCGCCGGTCATTCGGCGTGGCATGTCGTTCCACGACGCTCTGTTCCAAGATCGCGCCGAAGTCGACGGCATTCAGGGCTACCGCGGCGAGACTGCGCTGGACATCGTACGGGTGTTGACCGCAACCGGCGTCGTCGCGGTGACCTCGCTGCAACTGACCGATCTCCTCGCGCTCCGCACGCCTGACGTGTTGATCGACGCCCGAATGCAAAAGAACCGCATGACGACCAATCTGCGCAAGATCGCCAATCTCGCCATCGGCCTCGGCCCGCATTTCGCCGCCGGCTTGAACTGCGACGTCGCCATCGAGACGCATCCCGAACACGCCGGCGAGCTCGTCGAAACCGGCGAAACTCGGCCCAACGACCATGTTCCACGCTATCTTGGCGGCGTCGGCCGCGGACGCTTCGTCTATTCCGCCCGAGATGGCGTCTGGCGCACGCCGCTCGACGTTGGCGCGCGAATCTTCAAGGATTACCTCCTCGGCCTCCTCGACGGTCACCGCGTCCTTTCGCCGATGGACGGGTTCCTGCGCGGCATCGCGCGAGACGGGGTCGTCGTGCCGCAAAATGTAAAACTCGTCGAGGTCGATCCGCGCGGGCGCGCCTCGACTTGGACGGGCACCGACGAATATGGGCGCGCCATAGCGGACGCGGCCTATCGCGTGATCGCCAAAGCGGCTCGCGCACGCCATTGGACGCGGCCCGTTACCGTATCCTATCACTGAGGCTCGAGGCCGTGACGACGACCACTATCGAACATACCGTATCCATATACGATCGCATCGGCGGCTTCGACACGGTCGACCGACTCGTCGAAACCTTCTACCGCAACATGGACGAACTACCGGAAGCGCGCGGCATACGCGCCGTTCACGCGGACGACCTGGGACCGACGCGCGCCATTTTGAAGGTCTATCTGGCCGAATGGCTCGGCGGCCCCAAGGATTATTCCGCCAAGAAGGGGCATCCGCGTCTGCGCATGCGGCATGGCCATTTGCGCATCGGTCCCGCCGAGCGCGACGCCTGGATGCTGTGCATGAACGGCGCGCTGGATGCGACGATCGAAGACGTCGGCATACGCGAAAGCCTGCGCGAAAATTTCGCAAAGCTGGCCGATTGGATGCGCAACGATCCGGACAATGCGCATGACAAGCGCCATTGAGCGCGCAGTGCATGCATCACTCAATGTTGATGTCTAACGAAATCAAGAAAACTGTGCGCCTCACACGGCCTATCGGCTGAAGCCCGCGCGTCGAATCAGCTGCGATAGCCTTCTTCGGCGAGCACCTGACGCACGGCCGGACGCGTTTTCATAAGCGCGTAATGCGCCTGGCAATTGCGCGGCAGCGTCATGCCCGTCTTGTCGGCCCAAAACTCCACATAGAAGAGCGCCGCGTCGGCGATCGAAAAGCCGCCGGCGACATAGTCCTTGCCCGCAAGTTCCGTATCGATCGCGATCAGCGCCGCCACGACGATTTCGCGTCCTTCGGCCTTGATCGCCTCGACGTCGGCCTGTCGCCCGGCGTAGCGCTCCGGCGTGAACACGCGTCGAAAGCCTTCGCCGTGAATATGCTGAACGCAAAAATGCATGGCGGCCAACGCCGACTCGCGCGCATCCGCGCTTTCCGGCAGGAGCTTGCGGCGCGGATAGGTCTCCGCAAGCCATAGGGCGATGGAGTGAAAATCCGTCAGCGCGACGCCGTCGTCGCGCAACAGAGTCGGGATCGTCCCATTCGGGTTGATCGCCAGATAGTCCGGCTTGAGGTGATCGCCTTTGACCAGATTGACGATATAGGCCTCGAAAACCAGCCCGATCTCTTCGAGCAGGATGTGTATGCCCGTGGAGCAGGATCCGGGCGTCATGTAGAATTTCATTCCCGGCTCGCCTTGCGCAGCTGATCGGCGTCGATTGATTTAGCCGAATTTGAACAGCACGCCGTAGCCGCCGCGCGGATAGTTCCATTCGATGTCGCCGCTCGGCTCGGCGATGATCCGGCACGTGCCGCATTCGACGCAGCCGTCGGTCGTGATCTCGACTTGCCCGGTCGAGTTCATTTCATAGCAGTGCGCCGGACAGACGTTCACCAGACTGAGCAGTTGCGGCGAAGGCGTGGTGTGCGGACGCACCTTGATGTGGGCGCGGCCGGCGTCGACGAGATAGCGATTAAGGTAGAGCTTGTCCTCCACCCGGACAGCTGCTTCTGCGCTCATTGTCCTACTCCGTTGCTAGAGGGGCATCACGCCCAACTACCTCCACGCGCGCGCCAGCCGAAAGGCGTCGCCGACCAGTCCTGTCAGCGAACGCGCCGCCAGGAAGGAGCGGAACGTGGTCTTCTCTTTTTCGCGCTTCGGCGTGCCGTCGACGCGCAGGAAATTCGTCATCGCCTTCGAGACGAGCTGCGGATAGGTCAGGAAGAAGTTCTGCGCCTGAATGTGAAGCAGATCCGGCATGTCGCGATATTTCTTCAAATCCTTCATGACGAAGGACTCGTCGAGCATCTTCTTGTAGAGCGCCAGATTCTCCTTGGTCATCGGATCGCGGCGCGATTTGATCTGGAAGATCGCTTCCGCGGCGATCCGTCCGGAGGTCATCGCCAGATTTGAGCCTTCACGATGTATGGCGTTGTTCAACTGCGCGGCGTCGCCAACGACGACCCAGCCGTCGCCATAAAGCTGTGGGATCGCCTTGAAGCCGCCTTCGGGGATCAGATGCGCGGCGTATTCCTTGACCTCCGAGCCTGCGATGAGCGCCGCCACCGATGGATGCTGCTTGAACTTTTCCAACAGTCCGTAGGGCGTCTGTCCCGTCTTCTCGAAGTCGGCGACCAGACAGCCGATGCCAAGCGAAATCGACTCCTTGTTGGTGTAAATGAAGCCCATCCCGGTCATGCCTTGCGAGATGGTGCCGACCGCTTCGATGACCGCGCCTTCGTCGCCGCGCAGATTGAAGCGGGCTTCCAGAGTTTCCTGCGGGAGGAAGTGCATTTCCTTCACCGCCAGAGCGACATTGCTCTTGTCGGGCGTCTTGCGCAGGCCGGCTCTTGTTCCGAGCAGCCCGCTCACGCCTTCCGCCAGCACGACGACATCGGCGCCGACCTGTCCGTTCTTGCGGTCCGTGCGCACGCCGATGACTTTTCCATAGGCGTCCTGCAGCAGCTCCAGGACCGTAGTTTCGCACAACACGACCGCGCCGGCCTCCTGAACCTTCTTGGAGAACCATTTGTCGAATTGCGCGCGGATGATGGTGTAGCGGTTGGGACGCTCCTCGTTGAATTCGTCCGAGCGATAATGGAGTCCCGTATGGGAGTTGTCGTCCATCATCCAAAAGCGCTGCTCGACGAGATGGCGCTCCAGCGGCGCGTCCTCACGGAAATCCGGGACAAGCTTCTCAAGCATGTCGGAATAGAGGATCGCGCCCTGCACATTCTTGGAGCCGGAATATTCGCCGCGCTCCAACTGCAGGACTTTGAGGCCCTTGCGCGCCAGGGTCAGGGCGGCGGCGTTGCCCGCCATGCCGGCGCCAACGACGATCGCGTCGAATCTTTCTTCGATCATGCCTATCTCCTCTAGCTCGCTAGACGGTCGCGCTGATGCGGAGACAATCGTTTCGAGAACGCTTCCGTGAGTGCAGGCAAAAGCCGTACCGCGTCGGTGACGATTCCAACATGAGCGAAATCGAAGATTGGCGCATTCTTGTCGGTGTTGATCGCGACGATGTAATCCGCGCCCTCGACGCCGACGCGATGCTGGATCGCGCCGGAAATGCCCGCGGCGATATAAAGCTTGGGTCGGATCGTCTTACCGGTCTGGCCGATCTGCCGGTCAGAACTGACCCATCCCTTTTGCACCAGCGGGCGCGAACACCCGAATTCCGCGCCGATTGTGCTCGCCAGCTGACGGATGAGTTGGAAGTTTTCCGGAGAGCCGAGACCGAGACCGCCCGCGACGACCACGTCGGCGAACGCCAAATTGGACTTTGTCGAATCGCGGTCGGGCAGAAACGACAATACTTTCGTGACAATGTCGTCTTCCACCAGGCCGAGCGGATGTTCGATCACGCGGCCGAGCGGCTTTTCGACTCGCTCCGGCATCGGCATCACGCGCGGGCGAACGGTCGCCATCTGCGGGCGATAGTTCAGCGTGAAGATCGTGCAGAGCAGCGAACCGCCGAACGTCGGACGCGTCGCGGCGAGCGAACCTTCCGCATCGACGTCGAGTTCCGTACAATCGGCGGTGAGGCCGGTCAGCAGCGTCGTCGCAACAGAGCCGGCAAGATCGCGCCCCAAAATCGTCGCGCCCAGCAGCAGGATTTCCGGCTGATAGGCGTTGACGAGATCGGTCATCGCCTTGGTGTAGCTCTCATTGCGGTAATCCGTGAGGATGTCGTCCGCGACGAGATAGGCGAGATCTGCGCCGTAGTTGAAGCTTTCCCGCACGACCGCCTGCGTCGCCTCGTTGCGTGCGCCGACAACGACCGCGGCGAGATTGACGCCGAGCTTATCGGCGAGAATCCGCCCCGCGCCCATCAGTTCCCAAGACACGGGATGCGCTTGTCCACGCTCCTGCTCGATGAAGACCCAGACGTGCTTGTAGGCTTTGAGATGTTCAGGCAGCTCTTTTTTCGCCGCCGCGCGCCCCGCCGGAGCAGGAGCCTTAGCCGTGTCGTTCATGTGTCGCGCTCCTGTTTCAAGATCAATAGCCGCGCGTCAAGTGTCCGAGCTCGGATTCGAGTTTCGGCCGGCGCTTGAACAATTCATCGACGAAGGCGTCTCCCGGCTTGTCGCCGAGTTCAATGAACTGAGCCTTTTCCGCACGCGGCTTCGGCGCGAAGACGCGCTTGACGATCGTCGGCGAGCCCCGCAGTCCGCATTTGGTGATGTCCTCGACGCCGGCGTCCTGCGCGCTCCATTTGATGATCGTCGCGCGCGCCGCCGCCAGCGCGTCGCTCAGCGAACCAATGCGCATCTCGTTGACGCCTTCGAGGACGGAGATCAGGCAGGGCATTTTACTGCGCAGTTTCTGAACGCCGCCTTCGCTGCGCCGCTCGACGTCGATCGTTCCCGCCTCAAGATCGACGTTGTCGATGTGCGAGACATAGGTGAGCTGCATCAGGCCGAGCCGCTTGGCGACGCCGGGGCCGACCTGCGCGGTGTCGCCGTCGATGGTCTGCTTGCCGGTGAAGACGACGTGAGGCGGACCAAACTCCACGCCGATCTTGCGGATCGCCGTGGCCAACGCATAGGTCGTCGCCAGCGTGTCCGCGCCGGCAAAGAAGCGGTCGGTCAACAGCACCGCGCGATCGGCGCCAAAGCTCAGCGCCTTGCGCAGACTGTCCTCGGCGGAAGGCGGGCCCATGGTAAGAATGGTGACCGCGCCGCCGAATTTTTGGCGCAGCCGCAACGCTTCTTCGATCGCGAACAGATCATATGGATTGATGATCGTCGGAACGCCCTGGCGCATGATCGTGTTGGTCACCGGGTGAACGCGGATCTGCGCCGAGTCGGGCACTTGCTTCATGCAGACGACGATATGCATTCGAGTTGTCCCCGTTGATCCTTAGACGTTCACTTCAGAACGTTGAGCTGCACCAATGACGGCGGCGCCGCCGGCTTGACGGCGTCTTTGTGAACTTTGAACAGGCGCTCGTCGATCGGCGTCGACGTTAGGAAGTCCTGATAGGCGCGCTCCAAAAAATCCTTGCAGCGCTGGGTCACCGTCGCGTCGTCCAGCTCGGCTAGATCCTCGCTGAAGAGATATTGTCCCATGCGCCGCAGAATATGGAGGCGCGCGACATTGACCACTTTCGGATCATATTCGACGCCAAGCAGCGAGAAGAACTCTTCGGCGCAGGACGCCTTTTTCAATTGCTCCAGAACGGCGGGCTCCGACATTTTGGTCTCCTTCATGTGATTTCCGCCGGCTCCGCCTTTGGCGCGGCGCCATCAGGGGCCTTGATGGTCGATTGGCGTTCCCGCAGACGCCTTTGCAGATGTGACACGCGCGTCTCCAAGAACTCGACGCGATCGAGCAGGACCGAGAATGCCTCACCGACCGGATCCGGCATCAGATGGTGATTGAGGTTGATGCGGCCATCGAATGTGCAGCGGCCGACGTCGCGGTGCACGATCTTCGCCGGGATTCCCACCACCGTCGCGTCGCGCATCACACTTTCGATCACAACGGAATTGGCGCCGACACGCGCATTGCGGCCGATCGTGATCGGACCGAGAATCTTTGCGCCGGCGCCGACGATGACTTCGTCCTCGAGAGTCGGATGGCGCTTGCCCGGCGACCAGGAGACGCCGCCGAGCGTCACGCCGTGATAGAGCGTCACGTCATCGCCGACGACCGCCGTCTCCCCGATGACGACGCCGGCGCCATGATCGATAAAAAAGCGTCGACCAATCGTCGCGCCGGGATGAATGTCCACATTGGTCAGAAAGCGCGCGAACCAGGAGAGCAGACGCGCCCAGAAGCGATGTTCATTGATCCACAGCCAATTGGCGAGGCGGTGCCAAATGACGGCGTGCAGTCCAGGATATGTGAGCAGCGTCTCGAAACGTCCACGGGCGGCGGGATCGCGCGTCGCCACGCACGCCAGATCCTCGCGGATCAGTTGCAAACGCGTCGGCGCGGGCGCCGCGGGCGCCGCCTTGGTCTGCGCTGCCTGGTTCGTCATTGTGGCGACTCGTTCGAGCATGACGCTCACATGCCTCTCGCATGAGTGCTCGCGCAGACATTGCGCCAGATCGAAGTCAAGGCTTCGCCGCTGACCGGCCCCTTGTGATCAAGCGCATGGGCGCGCACGCAGGAGACGATCTCGCCGAGCTCCTCGACGCTGACCGACAGATCCAATCGCCGCAGCATCGCGGTGACGGCCGCTGAGCCGGAATGTTTGCCGATCACGATCTCATGCGCGCGGCCGAGCATGCTCGGATCGAAGGCTTCATAGGTACGCGGGTCCTTGAGCAGACCGTCGACGTGAATGCCGGATTCATGTGTGAAGACGTGCTCGCCGACGATGGATTTGTTGAGCGGGATCGGCCGGCGCGCCGCGGCGGAGACAAGCGCCGCGACGTTCCGCAATTCGGTGAGCACAATGCCGGTTTCATATTTGTGCAACTGACGCGCCGCCACCGCGACTTCTTCAAGCGGCGCATTGCCGGCGCGCTCGCCGAGACCCATCACGGTGACCGACGCATGCGTCGCGCCCGCCTTGATGCCCGCCAGGGTGTTGGCGGTGGCGAGGCCCAGATCGTCATGACAGTGGATTTCGATTTCGAGATCGCTCTGCGCGCGCAGTTTAGCGATCAGATCGAACGCGGCGAAAGGATCGAGCACGCTCAACGTATCGGCGACCCGGAATCGGCGCGCGCCGGCGGCTTGCGCGACCGCCATCGTCTCCATCAGGAATTCGGGTTCGGCCCGCGAAGAATCTTCGCCGCCGACCGCGACGTCGAGACCCTTGTCGCGCGCGTAGGCGACGACGCGCCGCGTCATCTCCAGCGCTTGGGCGCGTCCGCCGCGCAATTTCGCTCTGATTTGAGTCTCGGAGACGGGCACGGAGAGATTGACCATGGAGACGCCCGACGCCAGCGCCGCGTCGACGTCCTCGACGCGCATCCGGCACCAGGCGATGGCGCGCAGCGGCAATTGGGCGTCGACGATCGCTCGGATCATCGCGATCTCCACGCCGCCCATGGCCGGCGTTCCGGCTTCGAGTTCGGTAACGCCGGCGCGCGCCAGGGCGCGTGCGATTTCGAGCTTTTCTTCGCAGGTGAAAGCGACGCCCGGGGCCTGTTCGCCGTCCCGAAGCGTGGTGTCGTTCAACACCACATCCAGCGCTCTCTGCGTCGGCGAAGCGACGGGAGGGAGCCAACTCTTTCGGGGCACATATGTCGTCATCGACTCATACGAACGCTCGAGGCGCCCGCTTCTATGCAACCAAGGAACAACCGCAAAAACGCTTCACGCATCCGGGCGCTCCTTCAGTTGAAGGATTTTTGACAGCCGCAGGTGGAGCTTGCGTTGGGATTCTCAAAGGTGAATCCGGATCCGGCGAGATCCTGGCGAAAGCCGAGCGTCATGCCTTCAAGGCGCGGACGCGAGGCCGGATCGATCAGCACGCGTATGCCGTCCGCCTCCACGACGATGTCGTCGTTTTTCTGCTGCGGATCAAGATCGACGACATACTCGTAGCCGGCGCAGCCGCCTTCCTTGACCAGAATGCGCAGACCACCCTCTCGTTGAGAGGCCCGCGCCATCGCATCCTTTACCGCGGCGACGGCTGCCTGCGAGACCGTGATCATACTGGAGCCTCCGAGATGAACTTGCCTATGCCTGTATCAAGCAATCGACATGCCATCGCCAACGCGGGCAAAAACCGCCAGTCCGACCAGCAAATTATGAGATTGTCGAAAACTCGACAAAAGTTGTTCGAATGAACTTACACTGTCTGTCCGGCAGGCGTCGCGGGCGATTGCGCCGACGACGCGACGCGGCTCGTCCCGGTTTCCGCGCCATAGCAGAGCACGTAATCCGCGCAGTTCGAGCACACGGGCGTGCTGCACATGACGAAACCGTCGTTCTCGCACATCATGCGGTAGATGAACCGCTTCCAGCGCATGTTCTTGTCGTTGCGCCGCGCAAGCGGCGCGAAATGACGCGCGATCAGCCGCGTCAATTCTGTTCTGTCGCGAAGCCCGAGGTCCTCCCACAGATGGTTGGGCTCCATGGCGCGGCGCGCGATCATCGCGGCGAGCCAGCGACCCAATTCGCCCTCGCTGGAGCAATTCTCAAGAAGGAGATCCCGCACCATTTCGATTTCGTCCGCGTCGGCGAGACTCGTCTCGCGGTCGTCGGAAGATTCGATGCTTCGCGCAGCGAAGTAGTGAGAAAAGAGATCGCCGAGTTCAGCGTCCGTCAGACCGGCTTGCGCCGCGAGACTTCCGCCCTCGCTCGACGCTAAGGCGAGGATCGACGCCAGAACGTGGCGGTCGAAATGCGCGTCGGCGTCGATATTCGCCGCTTCGGGCAAAACGCCAGTCAGCTCGCGATAGGCGCTTTCAGCGTCACGAACGCCTGGCCCGCTCTCCATCGCCGTGGATGCGGCGCCGGCGCTCTCGATATTGGGGAAGGCGTGCACCATCACGTCACGCTCCGCTGACAACATAACGTCGACCTCCCGCGTGCGGGAGGTCGACGCTCATGCGTTGACGGGTTAGGCGATCGCCTGGAGTTCGGCAGCGGTCTTGCCGATCTGGCTCTCATCGACCGCCTTCATGATGCCGTGCTCCATCAGCATGTCTTCGAGCTCGTCCATCGTGATCGGCGTCGGAATGATGCCCTTGCCCTGGTTGGCGTGGATCTTCACCGCGAGGTTGCGGTAATGATTCGCCTGCTCGGACTGCGGCGCATATTCCAGCACCGTCATGCGGCGCAGTTCCGCGTGCTGCACGATATTGTCGCGCGGCACGAAGTAGATCAGCGTCGTGCCGAGCTTCTTCGCCAGAGCTTCCGCAAGCTCGAGCTCCTTGTCGGTCTGACGCTCGTTGCAGACCAGACCGCCCAAGCGCACGCCGCCGGAATTGGCGTATTTCAAAATGCCCTTGGAGATGTTGTTGCCGGCATACATCGCCATCATCTCGCCGGACATGACGATGTAGATTTCCTGCGCCTTGTTCTCACGGATCGGCATGGCGAACCCGCCGCAGACCACGTCGCCGAGCACGTCGTAGGACACATAGTCGATGTCCTCGTACGCGCCGTTTTCCTCGAGGAAGTTGATCGAGGTGATGACGCCGCGGCCCGCGCAGCCAACTCCAGGCTCCGGTCCGCCCGACTCAACGCAACGAATGTTGAGATAGCCAACCTTCATCACTTCTTCGATTTCCAGATCCTCGACGCTGCCTGCATTGGCGGCGAGGCTCAGGATGGTGTCCTGCGCCTTGGCGTGCAGGATGAGGCGCGTCGAGTCCGCCTTCGGATCGCAGCCGACGATCAAAATGCGATGACCCATCTCGGCCAGAGCGGCGAGCGTGTTCTGGGACGTCGTCGACTTGCCGATGCCCCCTTTGCCATAAAATGCGATTTGCCGTAGTGACGACATGTCTGTCTCCTCTTGAGCCCTTCGACAGCTACCCAGAGTTACTGGGCAGTTCCTATGCATCAGAAACTGGTCGCGGGTTAAGGGAAGGAACACATCGCTCGGCGTAACGTAGGCGTGCGTTCAGCCCTCACTCGCGCTCAACTGGTAGCAACCGCCATGCCAGTGCGGCAATTGTTGCTAGTCGATTGTTTTCTTGTGATTTGATCAATCGATGAGCGCAGCCCACATCGGCCGCTTATGTGAGGGAAGCCGACAGTCACGACATTTGTTGTGAACAGAACATCGCACGCCCTCGTTGATCCCCGACATTTGGAACAGAGCTTGCTTCATTATATCCGCACGGCATTTGACGGCGTATTCGAAAGGAGCAGGGATGCAGATTGGCGTCGAAACCGCGAAGGCGGTCGATCAACGGCGGGTGTTCGTCCTCGACGAAGACGAGATCGTGCGCGCCGCGCTCCAGTTCATGCTGCACGACGAGATCGAGACCCACGAAATCGCCAGCATCCAGGAGGCCTATGAAAAGGGCGTCGGCTGGCTGAAGCCCGATGTCGTTCTGCTCGGGGCTTCTTTTCTGAAGAGCAATGGCGTCTCGGTCCTTAAGGAATTGGCGGAGCGTTTCGCCGGCGTGCGCATATTAATCGTCTGCGATAAAGCCGACGAGGCGCTCGCGGTCGACGCGATGAAACATGGCGCGCATGGCATATTGGTGAAACCGCTGAAGATCGAGAATGTGCGGCAGAAGGTTGACACTGTCCTCGGGCGCGGCGGCGCCAAGCCGCTCGTGCAGTTGGGGCTACTTTAGTTCAATACACGCCGACGTCTCGTCGGCGCTGCGATGGAGTGACGGCATTACCCCGCAGTTGACGCAATGGTTGACGATGCAAGGCTTTCGAACGGAAGGCGTGAACGCCGTCGGCGCCGACGGCCTCACGCCGCTTCTTCGAGCGGCGGCCGAGGCGAACGTCGAGGCGTTGCGCGAAATCATCGCCGAGGGCGGAGATCTGGACGCCATGACGCGTGATGGCAACAACGCGGTTTGGTTGGCGTGCAAGCAGGACAGCGTGGAGGCCATCGACTTGCTCTCCGCCGCCGGGGCCAACCTTCACCATCGCAATCCCGACGGCTCGACGGCGCTGATCTATGCGGCGTCGGCGGGCAAGACCGCGGTCGTGACGCTCTTGCTGGCGCTTGGCGCGGATCCCCTGGAAGAGAACGTCGATGGATTTTCGGCGCTTGATCTGGCGTCGAACATCGAATGCCTCCAAGCCTTGCGCGTGGCGTCGCGCCAGCGCCGCGATCGGCTCAAAGCTGAAGGAATGGTCGAAACATGACGACGATCGACGACATCATCGAAAATTTCTCCCTGCTCGACGATTGGGAGGACCGCTACCGCTATGTCATCGAGCTCGGCAAAATGCTCGAGCCGCTTCCGGATGCGCTGAAGAACGATCAGAATAAAGTCTCGGGCTGCGCCAGCCAGGTCTGGCTGGCGACGACGATTTCGGACGCTAACGGCGGCGAACCGGCGTTGATGATCCGCGGCGACAGCGACGCGCATATTGTCCGCGGCCTCGTTGCAATCTTGCTGGCGCTCTGCTCCGGCAAGACTGGCGCGGAAATCCTGAAGGCGGATCCTGTCGCGCTATTCGAGCGCCTTGGCCTACGCGAACATCTGACGCCGCAGCGCTCCAACGGCTTCAAGTCGATGGTCGGGCGCATCCACGCTGAGGCGCGCGAGTTGCTCGCGGCCTCCAGCGCGGTGTCTTGAACGCTCGGGAGCGCTAGCGCGACAAGATCATCACCAGGCGATCGACGCGCTTGCCGCCCTTGAGATGCGAGTCGTAAATCTCGTCAATGTCTTCGGCCGTCGTCGGCCGATACCAGACGCCCTCCGGATAAACCACCATCAGGGGCCCCGCCGAGCAAAAGCCCATGCACCCCGCGGAGGTGAAGCCGATCTCACCGCCGCCGTCCGCTTCAACGCGCTTGCCGAGCCGGTCCCAAAGCGGCTGCGCGCCGAGCGAGCCGCAGCTGCCGCGCGGATGGTTCGGCGGCCGCTGCGTGAAACAAGCAAAGACATGTCGCTTGTAAAGTTGAGGCAGCTCAAATTCTTCTTCAGGCGTATCCGACATACTGCACCGAGCCTTTGTGAGGATTGTAACACGGCGCTCTGTGAGAAATGCGCTTCGTAGACGAAGGCGCTCAACCATGACGCCGCGGACCGTGGACGTGGAATGATTGCAAATTTCAGTCCAGCCTCAGCAAAGCTGACTGGCGCCTTACTTGCTCGTTTGAACAGAGCAGTCGCGTACGCGGCTCGCGCCACGCAGGATACTCAGATGGAACCAGGAAGCGACATGACACAGCTTTCCGAGCCGAACAGTAGCGTCGGCCGCAGCGATTCTTCGCCCGAGGCGCAGGCGCTTTATGAAGAAGTCGTCCTTGCGCTGCGGACCGTGTTCGACCCGGAAATTCCGGTGAACATATACGATCTGGGACTGATCTATCGCATCGACGTGATCGATCGTCGCGATATCGACATCGACATGACGTTGACGGCGCCGGGTTGTCCCGTCGCGGGCGAAATGGTCGGGATGACGAAGAAGGCTGTCGATGCGGTCGATGGAGTCGCGAGCGTAAAAATCAATCTCGTGTTCGATCCGCCGTGGCATCAAAGCATGATGAGCGACGAAGCCAAGCTGGAATTGGGATTTTTCGACTCCTAAGCCGAGAGTCGCTTGCCTAAACGTTGAACGATGCGTCTCGTCATGCAGGCATGATATTCGCAATGGGATGTGCAGGCGTGAGATGATTCCGCCGTCTCTCTTCGAGAGCTTCCGTAATCTTCCTGCACATCGAGGCCGTCATGATCGAACTTACTTCCGGAGACGGACGCAGTTTTTCCGCCTATCGAGCCGAACCCGCTGAGGCTCCCAAGGGCGCCGTCGTCGTGCTGCCGGACGTCTACGGCGTCACCCCACATCTGCAAAAGGAAGTCGAAAGCTTCGCGGCCGAGGGTTATGTCGCGATCGCGCCAGCGCTTGCGTCTCAGGAAGGCGAGAGCGACGGTCCTTCCGTCACGACGGCCCTGCAGGACATTCAGGCTACTGTCGACGCCGTCAAGGGCGTCGGCAAGGTGGCGATCGTCGGCTATGATTGGGGCGGCTATCTCGCCTATGTTTCGGCCAATAGCCTCAGCGACGTCGCCTGTGCTATCAGCTATTATCCGGCCGGAATTTCAGAGGAACGCTGGGTGAAGCGGAAAATTCCGACGCTGCTGCACCTGCCCGAGAATGATCCGTCGTTGCCGATGGAAGAAATCGTCCAATTTCGCGCCCAACGACCCGACGTAAGCGCCTTCTCCTATCCCGAAGCCCGCAACGGCTTCAATTTCGACGCCGCGGAGAGTTTCAATGAAGCCGCCGCGCAATCGGCGCGCGAACGCACTTTGTTTTGGATCTCGCAATATGTCGAGGGTCAGAAGCCGATCGCGCTGAAGAACTCCGGCTCCTATGCGCAGGCCAAGGTCGATAAGAAAAAGAAAAAGAGCGGCGACGACATGGGTCCGCCGGACGCGTAAGGATGCGCTTCGCCGCAAGCGCCTTGGCGCATGCGGCGCCATTTTCGACCGACGTCATTTGAGTGCGAGCTTGGCGACTAAGGGCTCGTCAGGTTGCGCGGTTCGAATAAAGCTCGCGCAGCAACGGGACATGTCCCCGATGCGAGGCAGGAAGCCGGCGCCTTCTCGAAGGCTCCGTCAAGACAAATGATCAAAGCTGGGCGGTCTTGCCTCAGTCAGACGTGATCATGACTTCGGGAGCCTCGTCCGGCTCTTCGAGACCCAGCCCATCCTCCTCCGCGAGCTCCACGCCGGTGAGGCAAACGTCGCCGTCATCAATCACGATTTGAATGGATTGCAACTTCTTGCCCTGGCAGGGACCGATGAAGCAATGCCCCGTGTCGAGATCGAACTGCGCCTGGTGATGGCCGCAGGTGAGGAAATTCCCCTCTTCATCGAGAAAATGCCCTGCCTCCGCGTCGAGACGCTCGCCCTTATGCGGACAGGCGTTCTCGAATCCATAGAAATTATTGCCTTTGCGCGTGATCAGGATCGGCCAGGGCTTTGGCTCGCCAGTCTCCTCGATCCGCATCAGAATGAAGCCCGTGGCGTCGCCGTCCTCGATCTCCCCCGTCTGACAAATCGCATAGAGTTCGTTCATCCGCCGGCTCCTCGTTTGGCGCGCGCTTTGCAAAACCACGCTGTCTCAGCGACGCGCCCTGCCCGTGCAATTGACGAGCCATGCGTTGCGCGCTGTGATGCAAGAATTGAAGCCCATCAGAACTTCTGGCCAAAGATCCGGCCCACAAGGAGCGACGATCATGAGCGTCATCGAACATGATTTCGGCTTATCGAACCGCCTCAGGGAGCGGCGCTTCGGCAAATTGCTGGAACTCGACGCGCTGCATGAGGCGAATATTCGCGCCAATCCGCTGCCCTATCTCGAACGCGCCAGCGAGCGCATCTTCCGCCTGCAAGCCGCCATGTTCGAGGCGATCCAGGCCGCCAAGCCGCCGACGCCCGGCCCCGCGCCAGATGTGGAGAATGTCCTGGTCGACAAGGCGGAGTATCAGCGTCTGAAGACCTGTGTCGCCTTGCTCGAAAAAGCCTACGCCGACTATGGAGCGCAAGAGGAAGGCGCCTGAAGCGCGGCGCGAAACGCGCCCGCTCCACGCTCTGGAAGCGACATTCAGGCAGCTTTGGCTTCCGTCGCCGGCTCCCATTTGTAGAGCTCTGCGCCGTCTTCGGTCTTCGTCAAGGAGAAGCCGCAGCCTTTGAGTTCCGCTGCCAACCCCTGCGCCTCGCCGGCTTTCACTTCGACATAGACCGGCGCATTGCGCTTCAATATCGCGTCGATCAGCACTTTGAATGCGCCGTTCTCGCGATGGTCGGCGGACACCGCCGCCAGCGAGACGTTGATTGTTTCAATGTTGCGCAGGCCCCAATCGAGTTCATCGCGACGCGCCAATAAGGCCCCGACGACATTACGCTTCGCATCGAGAATAACCGGCGAGAATTCGGCCGTGCAGCACTTCATGATCTCCGTCAGCGCTCGCTCCTGATCGCTTTCGCTTTCGATCGAACACGGAATGTCGGCAGCCGTTTGCCGCATCAAGGCCCAAAGGTCTTTCATGTCGTCAAGCGATGCATTTCTATGCGCGAGGTCAGCCACCGGTTTCTCCTTCGATTGCGCGCTTGCGTGCATTGCGCGCGAACATGCCTTTTGCAAGCAAGTCTCGTTCCCGCTGCAGCGCCGAAGGCATTGGCAAGAAACTTGCTGCCCTCCGGTGTGAGAATTCAAACATCAACGCGTGAGGAAACATGGCTGACGAAGGCTTTTTTATCGACTGGGACGGCAACGCGCGAAGCACGAGCGATCCAGGCGGCGGCTATTTATGCGAAGCCGATACCGTGGCGCGCTATGTGGCGATCATGACCAAGAGCGGCGCGCTCATGCATGAAGGCACCTATTACAAGACCCTCGCCGACATCGAAAAGGCGGGAATCAAGGCCTCGCTCGTTCCCGGTTCGCATCCCTGGGGAAGCAAGGCGGAAGGCTTTTGATCCATCGCAACGGGAGCTGCGCTCATGCTGCCGACGACCATTCTGATCGATGAAGACCCGCGCTGCGTCGTCCGCCCGATCGACACGAAGGATCTCAATCGATTCTTGCGCAACGGCAAGGCGTTTCTACTCGCCGAAAAGCCGGCCGGGAAAGTGACGCATCGCGCGGCGACGGAAGCCGAGCAGATCCGGTGGCGCGAAGCTTTCGCGCTGCATAAGGCATGGGGCGGCGACGACGAGGCATTCTTCGGGATACCGCTGCACGGAGAGCCTTCAGCGGCCCCCGAGTAAAGACTCAGGCGACAGCCGGGAGGCCAACCTTCATTCGTCGAGACTCGGCGCGAGGATGACTTCCGCCGGCGCGCCTGGCCCCTGGCCCTCGACGAAGTCCAATCCGCTGACGCGAGAAAGCCCGCCGTCGCTGTCGATCAGCACAACGGCCTCCTGCGGCAACTCCGCCAATTTCACGATCAATTCAGCCACGGTCATCGTGCGCCTTTCATACGTGCCATCCGCTGCGCCACTCAGCCTGGATGGATCATGATCTCCATCGTTTCGTCCAGATCGTCGTCGTCGGAAATCTCTTCTTCGGCGAGTTTGACGCCGCACAGGCACACGTCGCCATCCATGACGACGAGCGCGACAGGCTCGATCATTTTATCCACGCACGGTCCCGTGACGCACACACCCGTCTCGACGTCGAATTCGGCCTTGTGCCTGCCGCAACGCAACCTTTGACCGTCCTCGCTAAAGAATTTGCCGTCGCCGATGTTGAGCCAGGAGCCTTGGTGCGGGCAGATGTTTACATAGCCCACACATTGGTCATTTTCGGTCCGAACGACGAAAATCGAAAAGGGGCGTGTTTCTCCTTCATCCGTGACGCGCGACAGGCTGAAGGGCGCCGCTTGGCCGCGCTCCAGACTGTCGAGCGCGCAAATGACGTAGAGACTCACATCGCCCTGCATGCCAAAATCCCCGTCGTCGTCTATCCGCTCCCTCGTAGGCGCAGCGCCCTCGAGAGCGGACTTTTCGGCGCGCGACAGTGTCTGAAAGACAACAATCTTCCTCGCGCAGCGTCCAGGGCGCGAACAAGCATTATTCTTGCCGAACCCTGCGCCAAGCGTGATTATTGCTTCGTCGTAGAATCGATGGCTATCAGCGGAGGCGAAAAGTGGTCATGCTCCAGGTTGACGAACGCAATCAAGACGATCTTTCGCGACTTGCCGGCTGTTACCTCTACGCGGGGACGCAGATCAGCGTCGAAGACGGCATCGTGCATCGCGAAGACGGCCCCGCGGTTATTTTTCCCGATGGCGTGGTGCGCTGGTATTTGCGCGGCAAGGAAGTCAGCCGCGCCGTCAATTCATTATTTTACGACAATAAATGGCCCATCGCGAATGGGCTCGATACGGCCGAAAAACGCGCCCGTTTCGCCGAAACCTTCCTGACCTGAAACCAAGCTTCCCTTCCGCAATACGTCCTTCGCGGAAGGGATCCTTTTACGCGACGCGATGGGCCAAATCAGGCCGCCGCATTGTTGGCGGCGATGCTCGCGCGCAGTTCTTCGAGCTTGTCGCGCGTCAGACGGAACACGCCACGACCGCCGGAAAGCGCCTGATAGGCGTCGGGCGCGTTCAGGCTGACCCAGTCGAACCAGGCCTGCGCGGAATTCGGCGTCGGCCGCTCGCTGATTTCAACGACGCCGCCGTCAGGCGCAAAGCGAACATGAAGCATGACGATGTCGGAAGACATTTCTCCCCCCTCCCTTATAGGCCCGACGCAAAGCCGAGCAGTTCGACCTTGACATTTTCCGTGCCGAGGATCTTCGCCTGGCACGCCAGGCGGGACTTCGAGCCGATGCCAACGATGGTGTCGAGCCTTTCGTTCTCTTCGCGCGCGATCTTCGAAACGCCCTTGCGGCCTTCATGCACGTAGATGTGGCAAGAGCCGCATTGCGCTTTTCCTTCGCACTTGTGATTGATCTCCTCGCCGCTCGACATGATGATCTGCAGCAAGGTTGCGCCCTCGGCGGCGTCCACCGTCTTTCCGGAGGGCATGATGGTTACGGTCGGCATTTCGATACTCCTGGTTGGGATCTAGACGATTAGTAAATGGCGGCGCCCGCGCCGACATTGATCGACGCCTCCTTCATCGTCTGCACGATGAAAGCGATTTGGCGCTCTTGCAGATGGACGTGGAAAGGCATCGCGACGGCGCGGTCCGAAACTTTTTCGGCGACGAGAAAACTTCCGCGACGATAGCCGTAGTCGAAATAGCGCCGCTGCGTATGCAAGGGATTGCTGTAAGCGGCGGCTTCCACCTTTTCGACGAGCAAATCCTCGACGATCGAGTCCCGGCTGGATTTGCTGAAGCGCGTGCCGAGATGCACGACGTAAAGAAACCAGTGCACCTCGTCGACTTCTGGCCCGATGAAGGGATCCTTGATGCCTTCGAAGGATTTGACGTGCTTGAAGTAGTAGTGCTCGATGAGCTTACGCTTCTCGAGAATTTCTTCGAGCCTTCGCAGCTGCGCCATGCCCAGCGCCGCGCTCATGTCGCTCATCGCCGCCTGATAGGGCGCGCTGGAGCCCACCACGACCGATGATCGCTCGCTCGGCCTATGCGCGCGAAAGCGCCGCATCGCCACCGCGACGTCGATGTCGTCGGTGACCACCATCCCGCCTTCGCCGCAGACCAGCGGCCCGGGCTGCGAGAAATCGAACACCGACGCGTCGCCGAAGGTGCCGACAAGCGCGCCCTTGTACTTGGAGCCGATTGCTTCGGTGGAATCTTCGAGCAGGATGAGCCGATGCTTGGTGGCGATGTCGCGCAGCTCCGCCCATTGCGCCGGATGGCCATTGGTGTTGCTCGCCACGATCGCGCGCGTTTTGTCGGTGATCAGCGCCTCGATCTTTCCGGTCGCGATGACGCCAGACCAATAGTCAATGTCGGCGAACACCGGCTTGGCGCCAGCAAGCGCGATCGCATGCACGGTTTCGCGGAAGGAATGCGGAGAGGCGATCACTTCATCGCCCGGACCGATCTCGTACGCGGCGAGCGCGAGCAGCAGCCCCATCGTGCCGCTTGGCGCAGCCACCGCGTATTTGCGCCCGAGATAGGCGGCGAAGGCGGCTTCGAAAGCCTCCATCACCGGACCGCTGGACAAGCGGCTGGAGCGCAGCACCGCCTCGACCGCGGCAATGTCGTCGAGCGTGATGTCGGGGTCGGAGAGCGGAATGAGATCCCCGCCCAACGCCTCACCGGGAGCAGGCGGCTTTGCTTCGAATTTATCGTTCACGTCGGCCCGGGCATTCATCGCAAACTCCCCCGAAAGGCGACGATAACGCCGGTGGCGCGCGCCGGATCGTCGGTAACCGTCACGCAATGATCGGCGCCGTCGAGCAAATGCACGTCGCAGGTCGTAAAGCTGCGGAAAGGCGTTTCGATCACGTCCGACACGTCGCAGCGCGTCCAGGAGAGATGGGAGAATTTCGCGCGCAGCTCCGAAAGCGCCGGCGTCGCCTCGGCCCCGAGCAGTCTTTCGATCTCCGTCAGTTCCACGTCGCTGATCGCCATCATCTATCCTCTGTCGAGATCAAACTCACTGCCAGAAGCGCCGCTCGGCGTCTTCCTTGAGATGGTCGAGCAACTCCGCAAGACGTGAAAACTCGCTGTCCAGCTCCCACACGCCGATTGCATGGTCCTTGCGAAGAAGGCGCCAATTGCCTTTGCGCTCGTCGAAGAGCACTAAGGCGATATCGATGACGCCGCCGTCCGGATCGACGTTCCGCGAACAACACGGGCTCTGAATGCGATAGCCGTTCGCGGTTTTCGTCACGACTGGCGTGACATAGCGGTAGCGACGCCGTTGTTCCAAGGCGCGCACGATGCGCTTGTAGTCGAATTCATTCGGCTGAGCCGACGCGGCGCCACCGAGTGTCGTGACCGTCGATCGCATGCTCGCCAACGCTCCTCTTACAAGGGCGCGATCTCTTCCTCGAGACAACCGACGACACGGCCGTCGGGAAATTCAACGAGATAGATCGGCGTATTCGTATCCGTATGCGATCCGACCTGCACGATTTCGCCCAAACCGCCGTTGGCGACGAGCAGCGCCTCCGGTTTCTCGTCGGGATAACTCCCATCATTGACCAGATCGACGAGCGTCTTCACTCGCTGACCCCATTGATATTTCGGCATTCGTGGTTCGAACACGTTCACACTCCTCAAGGCAGCGGGAGATCGACGTCATCGCGCGGATTAGCCGACTCGAGTTCCTTGCGCTTCATGCCGACGCGATTGCCGCTTTCGGTGAACTCAATCCCGTAGATATAGAATTGTTGGAGAAAGGTGCCGATGCTCACGACGTACCCTTCCTCGCCTTTCTTGGCGAGAACCTCGCCGATCTCCTTGCCCGCGTATGTCCCGTCGTTGCGGATCGTACGCTTCGCCTTCACTTTCTCGCCGAAGGAAAAGACGGGCGGCGCAGTCAGTTCACAAACTTCACTGTCGCGAACGATGTTGCTCATCGCTGTCTTCTTCCATGGTGTCGGCCTGCAGTTACACGCCGCTCAAACCGCCGGGAATCGTCTCGTCATCGACCTGACTCGGCGCCGTCGAACTGCGTGACGGAACCGCGAAGCCGCGTCTTTCGCTTCGCCGAACAAGAGGCAACATGCGTGCCACGCTGCAGTGTGAAGAGGCCGAGCGAAAAAGGGCTGCGGGCCTGTACCATTGCCGACAAGCGAGACATGGCAGTCAAGAATGAATGTAAAAAATGCTACATCCGTCGAAACTTGTTTGGCTTCGCTTCTGCGTTGAAGGCGCGACGACAGTTTCGGCCATGCATCTTCCGCCGACGCGCACGAATCACCGAGCGCTTTGGCCGGGTCGCCCGCCGCCGCGCCAGTAAGGTAGCGATCCCTTAGCGGATCAGGATCTCGCATGCGCGATCGATGGGAAGCGCGATCGGTATGATCCCCTGGATCGTGAGAAACTTCAGCTCGTTTTTCGTCAGCACGGCCGGATCGACGATGGCGTGATGCGTCGTCGTCGAACGCTTCATGATCTGCCGGGCGTATGTGCGCAACAACTGATCGTGGAAGCGACAGCCGACAAACAGGAAGCTGCGCTCGGACCGGCGATTCTTTACCGCCTCCGGCAAGGGCGTCTGAATGTCGATCTCTGTTAGCACCTCGACGTAATCGGCGTCAGAGATCAGAAAATTCTTGGCGGGCGCGATGCTGCCATGCGGCTTGTAGAGGACGGTCTTCCAGGCGTCGGCTTTTTCCTTGGTGGTTTCCGTTCCGTCCGCTTCGTAGAACCGGTACCAGCGGTCCTCGCCGATGCCGGCGCGGGTGATGCCCTGGATCTCGCCCCAGTCGCTACGTCCTTCGAGCGCCGAACGCATCGTCGCGTCGTACCAGCTGTCAACGATCATCGGCAGCTGCAGCGACGCAAGGTAGAAATGCAGCGGCGTCGGCGCGATGCTGTCGTTGAAGGCCTGCGACATTAACGTCGAGACGGTCGAACGATGCTTCATGTTCTCGATGTGCTGCGCGCTTGCCCAGCAGTTGCCTTTGGCGCGTTTTGGCAGCGCCACCTTTGTCCCGAAAAACGCGGCGAGCGTCTCGGGCGTCATCGGCACTTCGGTTGGCGTGAGCTGCGTCAACCCAGGACCGATATAGGGAATAACGGTCCCCGTCTTCAGCTCAGCGGCGATTTTGCCGAGCGCTTCCTCGGCCTTCTCGCCTTCAAGGAGGACATAGCTGTCAAATGGCGCGTTCATCGCGTTCACTCCCCTTCGCCGCGCTTGCGCGCATTGACTGTGATCGGAAGCGAAGTGCCGGCCGCCATCTCCGGCAGATCGAGAACCCAGCCGTTGGCGATCTTGATCCAGCCGCCCCACAAACTCTCGTGCTCGGTTTCAACGATCGGCTCTTCCAGGTCCTTTTTGGGGACGTAGATCGACAAGCCGGTCTCTGGCGAACGGCGGATCATGATCTTCATTACATCAACTCCTTTGGCGCGGTCATCGCGCCCGCGCTAGTTCGTGAGCAGCTGCGCTTCCGTATGGCGCGACGCCCGCGCGATTTCCCTCAACTTGGCGACGATGCCGGGCAGCGTCTCCAGCACATCGTCGATCTCTTCAATCGTGTTTTCTCGCGACAGGGAGAAGCGTATCGCGCCATGCAACGCCTCCTCCCGCACGTTCATCGCACGCAGCACATGCGAAGGCTCGGTCGATCCCGCCGTGCAGGCCGAGCCGGTTGAGGCGGCGATGCCGGCGCGATCCAAATGGGTCAATATCGCTTCGCCCTCTATGTCGGAAAAGGCGATGTTGGAGGTGTTGACGAGCCGATTGTCGACGTCGCCGGAAATCTGGCACTGACCGATCCGCTGCGTCACGCCGGCTTCGAGCCTGTCACGCAAGGCCGCGATATGGACGGCGTCTTCTTGCAGGCGCAATCGCGCCAATTCGGCGGCGGCGCCAAGTCCGACGATCCCCGGCGTATTCTCCGTCCCGCCGCGGCGCGCCCGTTCCTGATGGCCGCCACGAAGGAACGGAGCGAATTTCGTTCCCTTACGCACATAGAGCGCGCCGATTCCCTTCGGGCCGTGCAGCTTATGTCCGGAAAGCGAAAGGAAATCGATCTGCGTCGTTTTCAGATCGATCGGAATCTTGCCGACCGCCTGCACAGCGTCGGTATGAAACAAAGCGCCTGCCTCATGCGCGAGACGCGCAAGTTCTTCGACAGGAAACAGCGTACCGGTTTCGTTGTTCGCCCACATCGCCGAGACGATCGCAGTCTTCGGCCCCAGCGCCGCGCGAAAAGCGTCGAGATCGATGCGCCCGCGCGCGTCGACGCCAATGAGATGCACGGTGACGCCACGAGTCTTTTGCAGATGTTCGACGAGCGACAGGATCGCGGGGTGCTCGACGGCGGTGGTCACGATCTCGTCGCGACCCTCGCGCGCCGCGAGCCCGGCCAAGACCGCCGCATTGTCCGATTCCGTACCGCCTGAGGTGAACACGATCTCGTGATCATGCGCCGCGCCCAGCAGCGCCTGCACGCTGCGCCGCGCCTCTCGGACCGCGCCCGAGACCTCGACGCCGAAGCCGTGTGATGACGAGGCGTTGCCGAATTCCTCGCTGAAAAACGGCAGCATCTTCGCCACGACCTCAGGGTCGGTGCGCGTCGTCGCGTTATTGTCGAGATAGACGCGCCGCATCGACACTCTCGCTCAAAGACGCGCCGCGGCACCCGGCACAGGCACGAGCCGCACGAACTCGCCGAGCTCTTCGATCAGCTTGGCCTGGATTCCTTCGAGCGTGGCGCTGCTCAACTTGCAGAGCACGCAGGCGCCGGTGAGTCGCACCATGATTTTGTTGCCGCAGATTTCGATGAGCTCACAGTCGCCGCCGTCGCGGCGCAGATTGGGGCGAATCTCGTCGATGACGGCGCGAATGACCTGCTCGCGCTCCGGCGACGGAGCCGTTTCGATCTGGCCAGCTTCTTCGGTCTTCTGGTTGTCGTGCAACATAGCTTCGTCCTCCGCAACGCAGTCCCGCGGACGCGCTCTCATGAATTGTGAAGTCGGTCTTATCCGAAAGACTTGCCGCAGGAGCAGCTCGATTGCGCGTTCGGATTGTCGAAGGTGAACCCCGAGCCCTGCACCGCGACGACATAGTCGATGGTCGTGCCTGTCAGGAGTTCGTGGCTGGTGTTGTCAATGAACACCTTGACCCCGCTGCGCTCAATCACCGTGTCGTCGGGACTGGCTTCGCGCACAAGACCCATTTTGTATTGATAGCCCGCACAGCCGCCGGCCTCCACCATGATCCTCAGCCCATCGACGGGATCGGCGGCGCTCGAAATGGCCGTCTGCACTGCATTCAGGGCGCTGTCGGTCAGGTTGATCATGTCGCTGTTCCACTATCCAAATGCGGCTGCCTCACTCAAAGCAATTCATGTGCCGCGACAATTGCGGGCTAAACAGCGCGATAGCCCGGAATATCGGGAGGTTTTGTCTTGTTTCGTACATTGCCAACCGCTCCGTGTCGGTTCCGTCGCGCCGATCGCGCCATCGAGGCTTCGAAACTGCGGCGAAGTTTTTGCATGGGGCGCGGCGTAACGAAGGATCCCCCGCGCGGATGCTGCGTACGGATTGCAAAGCGGAGAACTGTCGATGACTCAAATTGAGAAGACTGCCCTTGCTCGGCTGGATCGGGAGGGCCGCCTGCTCAACGCAGTGCTTAAGGGGCCGACCGGCAAGCCGGGACGTTTCGGTTTTCGGGGCGATATCGCGCTAAAATTCCAGGCGCAGCTAGCCGACGAGAAGCGGCCGCCGGATTATAGCATCGAGCAGGTGCTCACCTACGCGAACGAAGGCGAAGCGACGATCCCGATCCTCGCCGGCTATCTGCACAATTTCGCTTATCTCGAAGCGGCCCATGAAGTGATCGGCGATCTTCTCTCGCCCACCGGCGCCTACTTCATGTTCTGCAACAATATCGACCTGCTCGCGAAATTCCGCGTCAAGCTCGGCGAGATCACTTACAACGTGCTGCCCTGCGACGAGTCGACGGTGTGGAAAGAGATGATGGATCTCGCCATGGTCGACAAGAATGACATCAAGAAGCTCGACACCGGCGGCAAGCTCGACGTTCTTCTCGACACCGCGCAGAAGTTCAACGACGCTTACGAAGTCATCGCGTATCAACAGGGCGTCGAGCGCATGGAGCCCGTCAAGAACCGTAACGAAAACCGGCCGGTTTGATCCGGTGGGGGCAGGCCGAACGCCGGCTCCGACCGCCACTGTCCCTGCTCTAGAGCGCGCCGCAAAGAAGTAGAATTGGAGCGCGTGCTCTAGAGAGCGGTTCAATCGCGATGCGATTTGGGAAACGACGCCGCGGACGTCAGATCTTTACCTCCGCTAGCCCACGGTTTCAGGGCGAACTTTCCGCTGAGGCGGAAGCGGATCGCGTCCGCGTCATTCGCCGGCGCATTCCCCTTCTTCGGCGTCTTCGTCGACATCTTCCGCCAGTTTGACGCCGACGACGCAGATGTCATTGTCGATGATCGCGAGAGGCACCGGAACGAGGCCGCGTCCCTTGCACGGGCCCTCAATGCACATGCCAGTGCCGAGCTCGAACAGCGCGCCGTGCTTGCCGCACATTAGCCGCAGCCCGTAATTGGGCTCGAGAAACGTATTTCGCTCCCAATCGAGATTGACGCCGTCGTGCGGGCACTTGTTCAGATAGCCGAACACTTGCTTGCCCCAGCGCACGACGACGATCGGAAACGGCTTCTCTTCGCCATTGTCGTCGAGCCGCACGAGGTTGAAGCCGCGCGCCTTCTGGCTCGGAATGTCGCTCATTGCGCAAAAGGCGTAGACGACCGCTTCCGGCGCCGCGTCGTCCTGCTCGATCGTCGTTCCCTGCTCGCTCATCACGACACCTCCTGCCTCTGCGCTTCGCGCCGCTTCGCCAACAACAGCCCATTCGCCGAAAGCGAAAACTCCCGCCAGGCCGCGGCGATGTCCTGCATGATGACCCGGGTGTATTCTTGAGACAATTTATGTTCGTCCGGGAAGTTGGAAAGGGCGCAGGACGTCTGGTTGAAGGCGACCACGTCGTCCATGATCGACTGCAGCAAGTCGCCAAAAGGTTTTTGGATGCGCGGCGTCAGCGCGGCGCGGCCGCGTTCGATCGCGACGTCGTCCATGTCGAAGGGCAGCGTCGCCAACAGGCTCAGCGCCTGTTGAAACACCTCCTCCATCGCCCCGAGCACAGCCACCTGCGTAAGATTGTCGCGCTCTTGCGACGCCAGGGCGCGATTGAGCCGCCGGCGGTAATTTTCGAAAACCTCGTCGGCGCGCGTGTCCACCCAAGCGGAGAAACGCGCCAGACTCGCCTCGTTCACCGGCATATCGTCGAAGAGGGCGTCGCCGGAGGTCGTCTTTTTCGCCTCGAGCGCCGCCAAGGCGCGCTCGATGCGTCTCGCGGCGTCCAAAGCGCCTTCCAGATAGCCGGCGTTGCGCGCCGCTGTTTCCGAGCCGCCGAGAAACAGCTTCTTATCCCACAGCGCTTGGCGCAATAGAGGATTCGCGACGTCGTGCGAACCGTCGCCGCCCTGCTGCGCGCGGTCGGCCGCGCTGCACGTTAGTCGCTCTTTCGCCCAATCCTGATAGTGAATGTGCAATGGTTCGACATTGCGGGCAAACACATTGCAGATTTGACTCTCAAGCAACACCGGCAGACCCACGCCGAAGGACTCGCGCAAGTCGGCGTTGAGGGCAAGAAAGCCGCCGAGCGCATAAAGACCCGCCGCCATGTCGCAGGCGTCGAAGATTTCGCCGATCACGGCTTGCTCATGCGTGACGAAGGCGGAGCCGGACAGATTCTGCTCCCGCCAAAAGGCGTCGCGATATTCCATCGCAACCTTCGCCTGCGCCGCCATCCAGGTCTCGGCGCCAAGCATGGCTTGGTCCGTCGCCTCGTCCAAAGGCGGCGTGAAGAGAACGGCCTCGCACAGCAAGCGCGGCGGCAGAGCGAGAACGACGCGGCGCGCCGCGATCTCCATGGGTTCTTCGCCGGTCTTGAATGCGAGCATGACGTGGTCGCCGCAATCCCGCAGGCTCGCCAGCTCGTGACCGAGATGCATTGACGCCGCTGGCAGTGCGCGGGCCAAAGCCTCCACCAAGACCGTCATCCCGCCGTGCAAACGCCGCGCGTCGTCGTAAAGGCGCTTGTCTTCGATGCGCTCGGCGCTTTTTTCGCCTTCGCGCAAATGCAGCACGGCGCCTTCATCGTGCTGGGCGAAGTCAGGCAGCGCCAGTTCTTTGACGAGTTGCGCCATCAGCGGCTGCGTTTTCGGCCAAAACCACGTCGGGCCGAGGTCCAAGCCGCCGCCGCCGTCGCGCGGCGCCGTGAGAATGCGCCCGCCGAGGCGATCGCGCGCCTCGAAGATCGCAATGTCTTGTCCGCGCAGGTGGAGCTTTCGCGCCAGCGCCAAACCGCATAACCCGCCGCCGATGATCGCCACGTCCAACATGTTGCGTCGTCCGCTCCCTGTTCGATGCAGGGGATAGCAATTAGTGTGCAAGATTCTCGGCGACGCGCGAACGGCTGATCTATCGGACGTCATGGCACGAAACTTGAACCTCCCTGCTGGAGTTGCACAGCTAAGGAGTCGAAGATGAATCTGGCCACCGAATTCGCTAACTGCTCGCCGGACGAGTTGAAGGAACTGCTGAGCGGCGGCACGTTGACCGTCTACTCCGTCGCGCGCCCCGCGACGGCGAACATCGCGGTCGACCGCAGTGGCGTGTTGGCGGCTTTTACGTTCGCCTCGCCGGCGTTTGGTCCCTCCACCGACGGCGTTGAGACGCCCTTGTTCGTCGCCGATTCCGTTCCGGCGTCCACGACCGGCACGCCGGGATTTGCGCGGGCGCGCAAGGCCGACGGCACGGTGGTCGCGGATTTTTCCGCCGGCAGCGGCGATCGTGAAATCAAATTCGCCGAGGTCTCCTGCTCGCCCGGCGCTCCGGTGAAGGTTGTCAAATTCACCATCAAGCAGGGCGACTGGCCGGAGCGGCCCGACTATTACGGCACGCGTCCGCGCTCCGGCTATCCGCTTCCCGTCGCCCCGTGACGCTCCGTGACGCTTGGCGACGCGCCACAATTGTGAACTTGCAGACAAGAGGTCCGACCGATGGCTGAACCCCTGACCGGCGCGCTCGTCAGCGCGGCATGGCTAGCCGAACATCTGAGCGACGGCGACATTCGCATTCTCGACTGCACCTGGCATCATCCGAGCACCAATCTCGACGGCCGCAATCAATATCGCGGCCGGCATTTGCCGGGCTCCGTCCATTTCGACGTCGATCACATCGCCGATCCGAATTCCGATCTGCCGCACATGTTGCCGGATGCGGCGGACTTTGCCAAAAAAGTCGGACTGCTCGGCATTGGAGACGGCGACCGCGTGATCGTCTACGACCGGCTCTTCGGCGGTTCGGCGGCGGCGCGCGTGTGGTGGATGTTCCGCGTCTTCGGCCATGACAACGTCGCGATGCTCGACGGCGGATTCAACCAATGGGTCGCCGCCAAACATCCAACCGAAATGTCGCCGGTGCGTCCGCAGCCCAGGACCTTCACGCCGAACTTCAGGCCGGAGCTCGTCCGCAATTTCGATCAAATGAAAAGCGTTGTCGGGAACGGCGGCGAGCAGATTGTCGACGGCCGCGGGCCGGGCAAATTCGACGGCTCGCAAGCCGACGTCTTTCCCTTCAAGAAACTCGGACATATTCCGGGCGCCGTGAACGTGCCTTGGGCCGATCTGGTCGATCCGCAGACAGGCGTGCTCCTCGATTCCAAGGGGCTGCGCGCGCGGTTCGAAGCAGCCGGCGTGGATCTGAGCAAGCCGATCGTCGCCACCTGTGCTTCGGGCATGACGTCCTGCATGGACGCCCTGGCGCTCTATCTCCTCGGACGGGGCGATGTCGCCGTCTACGACGGATCCTGGGCGGAGTGGGAGCGCGCCGAACAAGCGGCGGTGGCGGCTTAAGAAGGAGTGCAGCGCGTGAGCGTTCGCGATGACCATGAGCTCGAAACGGGAGACGAGTATGCTCTCTCCACCGCGGCCGATCGGACGCGCTTCACGCTTCACAACAAAGCCGACGGAATGATCGCTGAATTGCACGGCGACGACGCCGCGCGCTTTCTCAAGGACTACGACGAATTAAAGCTCCAATATCCCGACTGGAATGCAGATAAGCTACTCGCCCAACTTTGGGATCAGGGCGGCTATGGCTGGCTCGCGCAACAGGAAGAGTGACGATGACGACTCTCGTGAAGATCACTGAAGATGGACGAAAACTCGAAGTCAAAGGCTTTGCGCTCTATCTTGACGGCGCTCTCGAAGCGGTCGATCTCACCGAGGTGAAGATGCACCCCGCGAAGCGAAAAATCTGGTCGATCATGCCGGACGCGACCCATGTCGCCGGCCGCGTGGCGCTGAACGCGGAAGAGACCGCAACTGTCAGGAAGGCGCTCGCCGACGCTCAGGCGATGATGTTGGCCGATCCCATCGCGATCGCTGAGCGCTTTCGCATCGCCGCCATGTGGAAGGCGCGCGAGCAGGGCATCGAGTAGCAAATTCAGGCTTGGCGTTGCGAGCCTCCTTTTTGGAGGCTCGCATTTTTTCTACTCAAACCAGCGCGACGTCTTCCGCCGCATGCGTTTGACAATTGGTCGGACACACGCGCGCGCAGGCGCCGCAGCCGATGCAGGCGCCGGTATCATTCATCACCATAATTTTCTTTTCGACTTCTTCGTCCTCATCGTCGTCCAGCGCAACGAGTTCGCCGTCCTCGTTCAAACCTTTCAGCGTCATCACGTCGCGACCGCACACCTTGAAACAGCGTCCGCAACCGATGCATTTACCGGGATCGATCGCAACAAGGTATTCTGGACACCAATCGCGCCCATCGCGCGTCGCTTGTGACATGGCCGTATACTTTCTTTCTCGAGTTAGACCGTCTCCAGGGACTTCAACTTGGCGCGCTTCTTCTCCAGCTCGGCAAAAGCTTCATGCGCCCTTTGCGCAATCTCGGGGATTGTGGGCCAATTGATCGGCAGCTCTTCCGAAAGATCATGCAGATCCATTTTGGCCTGCATGGCCTTTGCCGAAAGCTTTTTGATTTCCGCCTTCAGATCGTCGATCTCGCTCATCACTGACCTCAGTATTTTGCGACGTCCGGGTATTTTTCGATCATCTCGACGCCGGACTGAACATATTTGTCGCCTTCTGACGCGAGCTTCTCGAAACTGTCGAATCCGAAGCGATGCACGTCGCGAAGTTGCTTGTTCACGACGATCAAGCGTCCGCCGATCAGCACCATGCGGCCGAAACCTTCGTGGCTCATCTTCAGCATGGGCGAGATCATGACGCCCGTGGCGCGTTCGATGGAGAGCGCGATAGCGTTGAAGAAGAGCTCCATGCGCCAGATCGTCTCTGGATCGGGATCGCCGATGATCGGCAGCGCGCGGCGCGCCTCTTTGTCGAGGACATAGGGAGCCAAGAGTTCGAGGTCGCCCTTCGTCTCCCAGGTCCCGTGCGTGTCCTGGGCGCGCCAGACCTTGATGAGCTCCTTCATGAACGGAAGCTCGGAGACCGGAGTTTTTTCGAGCACGGCGGTAGGTTCAGTCATGAGCATTCCTCACTCTTCGAAATCGAGCACGCGCTCTTTTCCCTTGGTCAATGCTTTGCGCAGCCATGGCGGCGGCACGCCTCTCAACACTTCCTGGAGTTTGTCCAGGAGGTCTGAGATGGCTTCCGGCTGATTGACCTTCATCGGATGAATGTTGTTGGCGACGACTCGCGCCGCGCCAGAGCCGCCGATCGCGGCGACGTAAAGAATGGCGCAATTTTTGATCGCGTCGATCTTCGGCGCGAGCTTGTCCTCATTGCCATCTTCCTTGAGATCGCCGTCAAATTGGATGGCCTCGACGAATTCGTGACCTTCCGGTCCGATCTCGTAGATCGCGATGTTCTTGGCCCAGCCGAAATGCGCGTCGACGCGTTTCAAATCCTGGGTTGCGAATGCGACTTTCATAGCGCCTCCTTTTTCGCCCCTAGTGCGAGGTTGCGGCGTGTGACGGGCCGACGCCATCGCGCCAGCTGTCAGGTGTCGGTTCGTGGTTGTCGTCGTGATCGGCCATCAACAGATTGCTGATGTCAAAGATCAGATCGCGACCGCCGCGATAGCCGACCATCAACTGATGCCCGCCGCCGAGGCGGTCGAACATCGGAATGCCCATGCGAAAGAACGGGATCTTCAAGCGAGAGGCCGCTTGCCTGCCGTGCGAATGGGTGACCATCAGATCGCAGTCCTTGGCCTTCGCCAAATTCTCGAGATCTTCAAGATCGCCGATCAGCACCTCTTCGGTCGGCAGTCGTTCGAGCACCGGCGATTGCGTGGTCGTCACCGCGACAAGAAGTTGCGCGCCCATTTCGGTCAGCAGTCCGCCGATCTCATTGAGCAGGTCCGGCTCGGCGCCGACCGCAAGTTTCCGCCCGCCGATGTGGAAATGTCCGTCCAGCATCGCGTCGACGAGCTGGCCGCGCTGGCGACGATATTTCATCGGTGCCGGGCGGCCGCTGATTTCGGTCAGGAACGACATCAGCGCATCATTGGCCTCAAGCCCGCACAGCCGTTCAAACATCCGGAACGGAACGCCGGTTTTCTTTTGCATGGCTTCGGCGGGGCGCCGCATTTGCGCGCCGATCGCGATCGTCCAGCCGGCCTGACCCATCATGGATATTTCTTCGACGCCAACGCCGCCGATGGTCGTCGGGGTGAAATCATCCGGTATGTGGCCGTCGAGCGATCCGGCGAGATCGGGCAGAAAAGTCGGCTCCAAGCCGAAATCCTCGATGATCGTGCGCAATTCATCGAGGTCGCCCGGCGTCAGATGGCAGCCTGGCAGCACATTGATCTTTGTCGGATCGCGGCGCGCGGCGCTCTTTGGCGCCTCGACCATCGTTTCGACGATGCGCGTCACTGTCTTTTCCCAGCCGTCCTGAAAGGCGTCCTTAAAGTCCGGCGTCGACACATAGACGATCGGCAGATTCGCGACCGCCGCGTTCTTCTCGCGAATGAGCTTGATGTAGCCGTCGACGTCGTCGCCCTTCGTCTCGGTGACCCCCGTCGAGCAAATTCCGATGATCTCGGGCTTCGTGCGGTTGTAGATGTTGAGCACCGCTTGCTCGACATTATCGTAGCCGCCCAGAACCGTCGCGACTTCGCTCATCGCGGTCGTCTGCATCGGAATGGCTTCTTTGAAATGCCGCGTGAACAGCACCAGGCCGAAAGACGTGCAGCCCTGCGAGCCATGCAGGAGCGGCATCGCGCCCCGCAGGCCCATGAAGGCCAAGGCGCCGCCAATCGGCTGGCTCATTTTGAGCGGATTGACCGAGCAGGCCTTCTTGCTGACGGAGACGTTCGCCATTGCGTTACTCCGCCGCGATCGCGTGAGAGGCCGAGACCATCTGCGCGAGAATTTCCTCGATGCGCACGGCGCAGGCGCCGCAGCCGCCGGAGGCGTTCGTCTTCTCGCGCACGCCCTCGACCGTCGAGAGATTGTTCGCGAGGATCGCATCCTCGATCACCCCGAGTTCGACGCTCTTGCAATTGCAGATCTTTTTCGCGCGCCGAGCCTCTTCCGCCTTCACGGGATCGGCGGCGAGCGCCGCCGCCTCGGCTTCCGCCTGCGCCATCGCGCGGCTTTGCCAATTTTCTCCGGCCGTTTCCCAAGGCGCCGGCTTGCGCACCTGCGCCCAAACGGGATTGTAAAGCGCCTTGTCGATCTCTTCGACGAGCTTCACCATGCCGACATAGCCCATATAGGCGTGATGCCGCTCCTGGTTGATGTCGAGCCAGGGCATCGAGGCTTTCAGCGCGATGAACTGCGAGCGGCCGCCCGAGAGCATGATGTCGGCGCGCGCATCCTTGAGCATCTTGTACATTTCGCGCGGCGTCATATCCTCGATCATATGGGCGTCCTGACCCATCAGCTCCTTGATGCGCTCCTTGTCTTCCTTGGTCGACTTCTTGACGGAGGTGCCGACAAGTTCGAGACCCGCCTCTTGCAGCGCCGCGACGACCGACCAGGATTTGACGCCGCCGGTGATCAGCAGCACTTTCTTGCCTTCGAAGCGCGGCTTGTATTTGGCGATCGCCGCCCAGGCCTTTGCCTCTTCCCGCGCGATCAGCGCCTCGGTTCGATCCATCAGTTCGGCGGGCGCGCCGCGCTCGATCAGCATGCGCGCGATCTCGCGCAGCGAGTCGCTGCTATCCTCGATGCCGTAGAAGGAGCCTTCGAAGAAGGGGATGCCGTAGCGCTCCTCCATCTTGCGCGCGACATTGATCATCGCCTTGGAGCAGACCATCATCGCGGCCTTGGCGCGATGCGAGGAGGCGACCTCCTTATATTTTCCGTCGCCGGAGATGCAGGCCATGATGCGAATGCCGAGCTCGTCGAGCAGCGGCTTCACCTGCCACAATTCTCCGGACAGATTGTATTCGCCGATGATATTGAGGTCGTAGGGCGTCGTATATTCCGGCTCTTCCGTGCCGATCACATGTTGCAGCAGCGCCTCGCCCGCAAGCTTGTTGCCGAGATTTTTCGGCCCCACGAAGCCCGGGGAGTTGATCGGAATGACCGGCTTGTTGAATTTCTCGCGCGCCGCTTTGCACACAGCGTCGATATCATCGCCGATCATCGCGGGCACGCAGGTCTGATAGACGAAGATCGCGGGCGGATCGTATTTTTCGATGATCTCGCGGATGGATTTGAACAGCCGCTTCTCGCCGCCGAAGACCACGTCGGTCTCATTGATGTCGGTGGTGAAGCCGGTGCGCCAAAGATTGGAGCCGGAAGACTTCGCGCCGCGATTGTCCCAGCTATTGCCCTCGCAGGCGATCGGGCCATGCACGAGGTGGGCGACGTCCGTGAGTGGTTGAAGGGCGATCTTGGCGCCATCGAAAGCGCAACCGCCAGCCGCGCCGCCGGGCTGCAATTGCTTGGTGCACCCCTTCTTGCGTTCGGCTTCTGATTTGTTCGCGTTCTTACCGCAGCCCGGCTCGTTGAAAACGTCTTGGATCGTGGCCGAAAGCGAACTCATGCCTCTTCTCCTTCACGTTGCGACAGCGTCACTGCAAGCAAGTTGTGGCTCCCGCCGCTCGGGGCGGGAGCCACATCGTCTTAGCGGATAATGTCGAAGCTATAGTCGCTCTTCGCCGGCACGTTGGTGGTGGCGTCGATCGATTCGAAAATGCGATCGAGCACCCACACCAGAACGTTCAGGCCGCCCTGATAGCCCCACACCGGATAGCGGTGGTGATGATGGCGATCGAAGATCGGGAAGCCGATACGGATCAGCGGCGTGCCGGTGTCGCGCTCGAGATATTTCCCGTAGGTGTTGCCGATCAGGAAATCCACCGGCTCGGTGAACAGCAGCGAGCGCATATGCCAAAGATCTTTGCCGGCATAGACGTGGCAATTCTGGCCGAACGGCGAGGAGTCGAACAGCTCCTGCACTTTCGCCGCCCAAGCCTTGCCGCCATTCGTGGCGAGCACGTGCGTCGGTTCGGCGCCAAGCTCCAGCAGGAACCCGGCGAGGCCGAGGCAGAGATCCGGATCGCCGTAGATCGCGAATTTCTTGCCGTGAATGTGGGCGCTTGAATCGGCCACAGCGTCAACAAGACGACCACGCTCGCGCGCCAGCTCTTCAGGGATCGGCTTGCCGGTGATGCGCGACAGCGTCATGAGGAACTTGTCAGTCGCCGAGACGCCAATCGGGTGATTGAAGGCGGCGACTTCCTGACCATGCGCGGCGATCAGCGGCAGCGTCTTCTCGGTGCAATATTCCTGCATCGAGATCGTCGCCTTGGCGTTGATCGCATCGGCAGCCTCTTCCAGCGTCGTGCCGCCGTCATACATGCGGAACTCGCCGTCCGTCGGCGTGTCGAAGACTTCGCTATTGTCGGCGAGGATGGTGTAGTCGATGCCCATCAAGCCGAAGATGCGCTTGACTTCGCGCATATTGCCGACCGTGTAGCCGTCGAAGCCGCCGATGAAGTTGATCTTGTCATTCGGCTTGCGCTCGAGCTTGGCCGTCGTGCCGGCCTTGCCGTCCCAGAAGTGCTCGATGATGCCCTTCAGCGCATTGTCGTAGCCGGTGACGTGGCTGCCGACGAAGGCCGGGGTGTGAGCGAAAGGAACGTCGTATTCCGCCGGAACCGAGCCCTTTTCCTTCGAGGTCTTGATGAAGGCGTTCAGATCGTCGCCGATGACTTCCGCCATGCAGGTGGTCGAGACGGCGATCATCTTCGGCTTATACATGTTGTAGGTGTTGGCCAGGCCATCGATCATGTTGTTGAGGCCGCCGAACACCGCCGCGTCCTCCGTCATCGACGAGGACACGCAGGAGCTCGGCTCCTTGAAGTGTCTCGACAGATGGCTGCGATAATAGGCGACGCAGCCCTGCGATCCATGAACGAAGGGGATCGTTTGCTCGAAACCGACGGCGGCGAAGACCGCGCCGAGCGGCTGGCAGGCCTTGGCCGGATTGACCGTCAATGCCTCACGAGCGAAGTTCTTCTCGCGATATTCGGGGGTCTTGGCCCATTCCCGAACGCGTTCCACCTCAGCCGGATCGCGCGGGTTTTCGAACATCTTCTTCTTGTTCGCCAGCATCTGCTGGTACTCGGGACCTCTGAAGAGGTCAAAATGGTCTAGGACGTGTTCTGCGCTCTGCGGCATGGTCGAACCCTCGCGTCATGCATTTCGGGGAGCCGGCGCGCGCCTTCGCGGCGCGCCGGCGCTGATTTATTCCGCGGCTTGGAGCAGCGGCAGTTCCTCGGTCTTCCAAGGCGCCTTGGTCATTTTCCAGACCGGCGAGTTGATCGCCATGTCCATGTCCCGCGCGAAGATCGCGAAACCGTCATAGCCATGGTAGGGACCCGAATAGTCCCAGCTGTGCATCTGGCGGAAAGGCACGCCCATCTTCTGGAAGACGTATTTTTCCTTGATGCCGGAGCCGACGAGATCGGGCTGGATCTTCTCGACGAATTTTTCGAATTCGTAGCCGGTCACGTCGTCGTAGATCAGCGTTCCGTCCTTAACGTAGTGCTGGGCGGTGCGCTGATAGTCGTCGTTGTGGCCGAACTCATAGCCGGTGCCGACGACTTCCATGCCGAGGTCTTCGTAAGCGCCGATCACGTGACGCGGGCGGAGGCCGCCGACGAACAGCATGACGGTCTTGCCTTCCAGACGCGGACGGTATTTGGCGATCACCGCGTCCATCAGGGGCTGATATTTGGCGATGACCTGCTCAGCGCCTTCCTTGATCTTGTCGTCGAAATAGCTGGCGATCTTGCGCAGCGATTCGGCGATCTTGCTCGGGCCGAAGAAGTTATATTCGCACCACGGAATACCGTACTTCTCTTCCATGTGGCGCGAAATGTAGTTCATCGAACGGTAGCAATGCAGAACGTTCAGCTTCGCCTTCGGCGTCGCTTCCAGTTCGGCGAGGCTGCCGTCGCCCGACCATTGCGCGATCACGCGCAGGCCCATTTCCTCGAGCAGGATGCGCGACGACCAGGCGTCGCCGCCGATGTTGTAGTCGCCGATGATGGCGACGTCATAGGGCGTCGGCTCGAAACGCGGCGCGGCGTCGGGAGCGATCTTGTCGAACACCCAATCACGGATCGCGTCGTTGGCGATGTGATGGCCGAGCGACTGAGAAACGCCGCGGAAGCCCTCGCAACGCACCGGGACGATGGTCTTGCCGTCATATTCCTTCGACTTGGCCTTCGACACCGCTTCGATATCGTCGCCAATGAGCCCGATCGGGCATTCCGACTGAACGGTGATGCCGTTGTTCAGCGGGAACAGCTCCTGGATCTCGTCCATGATCTTCGCGAGCTTCTTGTCGCCGCCGAAGACGATGTCCTTCTCTTGGAAGTCGGACGTGAACTGCATCGTGACGAACGTGTCGATGCCGGTCGTGCCGATGTAATAGTTACGGCGCGCCGCCCAGGAATATTGGCCGCAGCCCACCGGGCCATGGCTGATGTGGATCATGTCCTTGATCGGACCCCAGACAACGCCCTTCGAGCCGGCGTATGCGCAGCCGCGAATGGTCATCACGCCGGGAATCGACTTGATGTTCGACTTCACGCCGCAGTCCGGCTTGCCTTCCTGATGCACGTTGAGGTGCTTTGCGCGGCGCTTGGCGGTCTTCTCGGGATAAACCTTCAGAACTTCTTCGATGAGCGCTTTGTTGCGGTCCTTGATCTCCGCAACGCTCAATGTGGGCGAAACACTCATTTGATGTCTCCTTTAATGCTTTCTGGATTTCAGCTCGACCTCCCGCGTGCGGGAGGTCGACGCTCATGCGTTGACGGGTTAGGCGATCGCCTGGAGTTCGGCAGCGGTCTTGCCGATCTGGCTCTCGTCGACCGCCTTCATGATGCCGTGCTCCATCAGCATGTCTTCGAGCTCGTCCATCGTGATCGGCGTCGGAATGATGCCCTTGCCCTGGTTGGCGTGGATCTTCACCGCAAGATTGCGGTAATGATTCGCCTGCTCGGACTGCGGCGCATATTCCAGCACCGTCATGCGGCGCAGTTCGGCGTGCTGCACGATATTGTCGCGCGGCACGAAGTAGATCAGCGTCGTGCCGAGCTTCTTCGCCAGAGCTTCCGCAAGCTCGAGCTCCTTGTCGGTCTGACGCTCGTTGCAGACCAGACCGCCCAAGCGCACGCCGCCGGAATTGGCGTATTTCAAAATGCCCTTGGAGATGTTGTTGCCGGCATACATCGCCATCATCTCGCCGGACATGACGATGTAGATTTCCTGCGCCTTGTTCTCACGGATCGGCATGGCGAACCCGCCGCAGACCACGTCGCCGAGCACGTCGTAGGACACATAGTCGATGTCCTCGTACGCGCCGTTTTCCTCGAGGAAGTTGATCGAGGTGATGACGCCGCGGCCCGCGCAGCCAACTCCAGGCTCCGGTCCGCCCGACTCAACGCAACGAATGTTGAGATAGCCAACCTTCATCACTTCTTCGATTTCCAGATCCTCGACGCTGCCTGCATTGGCGGCGAGGCTCAGGATGGTGTCCTGCGCCTTGGCGTGCAGGATGAGGCGCGTCGAGTCCGCCTTCGGATCGCAGCCGACGATCAAAATGCGATGACCCATCTCGGCCAGAGCGGCGAGCGTGTTCTGGGACGTCGTCGACTTGCCGATGCCCCCTTTGCCATAAAATGCGATTTGCCGTAGTGACGACATGTCTATCTCCTCTTGGGCCCCTACTCATTGCCGCTGCTCTCTCGCGGCGCCTTGCTTCGCTGCCGAGTTAGAGAAGGACTCCCAGTAAGAGGTTCTCTGCGACGGCCCTCGATTCTCTCGAGCCGGTCCCTCTTTCGCAATGTCCATGCCAGCGCTTGCAGGGTGTGATCGCCGAATGAACATGGCTTTGAATCAATGATTTGTGAATGAGTGCCGACGGGTTGTTCGATGTCAAAAAGCTAACAACCATGTGATGTGGGCGACAAAGTAATTGCCGACGCGGTAGAAAGTTTTTGGGCGTTTTTTCGCCGCGCAGGGGTGGTTTTGATTAGGGCCGCTTCCTTGGAAGACGCGGCGGCGCGATGGCGAACCCCGTGCGTGTTGCGCGCGTGCGCTTTGCAGTTTGGGGTTGCAGCCATGGCAGGATCGTTGCTTCCAGAATCGATCCGGCGAGTCGCGCGCTTACGACAAACCGCGGCGGCTTACAGACGCGCTTGGAGCATAAGACACAATGTCAGCAATCATCAGCCTGCAGGATCGCGGCATTGTCGAAATCGCCGGGGCCGACGCGACGAAATTCTTGCATAATCTCGTCACCAACGACATCGCCAAGCTCGTCCCGGGCGAAGCCCGCTTCTGCGCGCTGCTGGCGCCGCAGGGAAAGATATTGGTCGACTTCCTTGTCTTTGTGGAAGGCGACGGCGAGACGCGCCGCTATTTGCTTGATTGCCCGAGCAGCTTGGAGCCGGATCTCCTGCGTCGCCTCGGCATGTATAAATTGCGCGCGGCGGTGAGAGTCACATCCAGAAGCGACGAATTCGCCGCCTTCGCCGTTCTCGGGGAGGCGCGACCGGACATTCCTGCGCTGGCGATGGCGCGGGACCCGCGCTCCGAGACGCTCGGCTGGCGGCTGATCGCGCCGCGCGGCGCGAAAGCGGAAGACGCTCGCGAAGATTATGAAGCGGCGCGTATCGCCGCCAGCGTTCCGCAAGGCGGGGTCGATTTCGCCTATGGCGCCGCATTTCCGCACGAAGCGAACATGGACCTGCTCGCCGGCGTCGATTTCACCAAGGGATGCTATATCGGCCAGGAAGTGGTCTCACGCACGAAGCATCGCAACCTCGTGCGCAAGCGCGTCACGCCTTACCACGTGGACGGCGAGGCTCCGGCTCCCGGAACAAAAGTCATGGCGGGCGAGATCGAGATCGGCGTCGCGGGCTCACACAGCGGCGATAGAGGCCTCGCGTTGATCCGCCTGGACAGGCTCGCGGATGCTATGGCGGCCGGAACAGTCCTGACTGTTGGCGGCGCGTCTCTGGATTTCGTCGTGGGGCGGGCTGCGGGTTGAAGCCGGTCTAAGGCTGATGCGGGCGTTCATCCAGACATCACTTCAATGCCTCGCCCGCGAGACGTTCGCGGGCCGCTTCCGCGACGAGCGGATCGCTGTCGTTGATCAAATGTCCGATTTCATCCACGTTCAGTCTGGTCGCGACGTAATGGCGCACGCGCCAATCGACGTCATCTCTCAAATCCAACAATTGTTCCGGCGTCAGCCTTTGCGCCGCTTCAAGCCGCACATCGGCGTTCGAATCTCGACACATTCGCCCAAGCCACTGGGCGTCGACCCGTTGCGCGACAATACGCCGAACTTCCACTTCCGGGTCATCGAACATCATCACCAGCAGCGCCGGCGCCACCTTCCGCGCGATCACGATCCGCACGTAATAATCCTCATCCTGCATCATCGGCAGAAGGTCTGGATCGTCGAGCAAAGTCGCGACGCGGATGCGCACTTCGCGATGCGGATCATTGCGCAATTCGCATTGATAGCGCGCCGGCAATCGCCGCACGGCTTCCCAGCGCACGGTTTCATCGGGATCCGACAATAAGCGCGGCAAGAGAAAAGGATTGGCGAATTTCGCCGCTATGGCGCGCACTTCGAAATGGGGATGCGCGAGATAGCCGTCGGCGAGCTCGGGATTCCAATTGAAGAAGCGATCGATGCGCCGCGCATATCGGTCGTGCACGCAGGCTTTGCGCAATTCGCACCGCCCCATGGCCAGCAGGTCTCGATGCGCGCAGTTCGCACAATCGATATCCAGACCGCGCCAGTCGCGCGCTTCGTCGATCTCACGCGTCATCGTCAAAGCCGATTCTGTCGAGAACGCCAAGAAGGACCTTAGCGCCGATCTTGTCCGTTGGGTCGAGTTCGAGAAGCTTTGCGATGGCGACCCGGCTTTCCTCGAACTCGCCGAGGCGCATCTGCAGATAGGCGTAGCCCTTCAACGTAAAGAGAAAGAAGCGCGGCAGAATTTCGTCGTAGCGGTCAAAAACCGCGTCCTGCGCCGAGGCGCGTCGCCAATCCCGCGGCATGTTGTTTTCGCGCGCCGCTTTTTCGAGGCAGCGATTGGCGATCTCCAATGCTTCTCGCAATCTGCCTTTGTAAAAGTAAAAGCGATAGAAGCCGATCAACACCGCGGCGTGATCCGGGGCCCATTGCTGGGCCTGGCGTAAGTAACGCTCCGCCGTTTCAGAGTCAGCGTAGGTTTCGCTGGCGAGATGGAGAAATTCTTCGGCCTCCGATGGCAGGCCCTCGCCAAGCAGCGCCCCGGCGAGAAGTTCCTTCTCGTCGGGGCTTAGAGTGGCGTGCTCGCCATTCACCATGACGCGCGCCTTTAATGCACATGCTCCACGACGGGCCCGCTGGTGCTCTTGCACGATCCCGTGTTCTTTGGATCGTGAAAGACCAGCCCGCCGCTTGAAGAGGAATCGGCGAAGTCAATCGTGACGCCATCGAGCAGCAGGCGGCTTTCGGCCGGCAGGAAGAACTTCACGCCTTCGACGACGAACTCCTGATCGCCGGCGCGCGGCGCGGCTTCGACGTCAAACAGCGCGCTGAGCCCGGAGCACCCGCCCGGCGACACCATCAAGCGAAAGCCTCCGCCTGGGTTGGCGCTGAACTGAATCATTCGCCGGATGAATTTTTGTGCGGCCGGCGTAAGCGTAAATTTCATTGCGGCCTCCTCAAGCCGGTGCTTGGTAACGGGGATAGGCGTTGTCGATCACGCAGGTGTTGTCGACCGGACAGACCGCCGCGCACTGCGGCGCGTCGAAATGGCCGATGCACTCCGTGCATTTCTTCGGATCGATGACGAATGTGCCGTTCTTCTCGGTGATCGCCACATTCGGGCATTCCGGCTCGCAGGCCGAACAACTCGTGCACTGCGACGCGATGATCTTAAGCGTCATGTCTTGCTCCTTAGCTTCGTTCCTTGACGCGTGTCTCAGGCCGCGTTGATGAGCGCGCCCTGACGGATTTCGGCGTCGCCGCGCTCCTGATGTTCGATTTCGCCGCTGTTCACCTTGTCGAGATAGGCCTTGAACCAGGCGATCGCCGACTTCTCGATGAACTCATGGGCGAATTGATCGACGGGCTCGATCCCGGCCTTGATCAGGTCGTTCTTCGGGCAACCGCCGATCTTCGCGACGAACACCGCATGGCAGTCGTTGATGGCGCGGATCACCGTCTCCAGACTGTCCTCGTCGCCATATCCGCCCTGGCAGTAGAGATCGACGCGGCGATGTCCGACGAATTTCGCGCCCGAGGTCGAGAGCTCGTAGACCTGGAACTCTTTGGCGTGACCGAAATGTTCGTTGATGAGGCCCGAACCCTTCGTCGCCACCGCGATCAGCAACTTGATGTCGCTCGCCGCGCCGGCCAGCGTCGCCAGCTCTTCCTGTTTCGCGGCCACCTTGGCGACGCGCTCTTCTTCGACCTTCTCTTGATAGGCCTTGCGCGACTCAAGATCGTAGTCGACCTCCATCGCCATGATCTTTTCGGTCGTGAACTCAGCGCTGCGATCTTCGCCGAGCAGGCCGACCGCGTCGGCGCGGCACTGGCGACAGTGGCGCATCATGTTCATCTCGCCTTCACAGCTGTCCTGCAGCGCCTTCAGCTCTTGCGCCGACGGACCGCGCTGGCCGTTAAGGCCGAACACCGTGCCGTGCTCCGGAGCCGAGATCAGCGGCATGATGTTGTGCAGGAACGCGCCGCGAGATTTGACGGCCTTGTTCACTTCGACGAGGTGCTTGTCGTTGATTCCCGGGATCATCACCGAATTCACCTTGCACAGAATGCCGCGCTCGGTGAGCATTTCCAGGCCCTGCAGCTGGCGGTCGGTGAGGAGCTTCGCCGCTTCGACGCCGGTGTAGCGCTTATGCTTCCAAAACACCCAAGGATAGATCTTCGCGCCGACTTCCGGATCAACCATGTTGATGGTGATCGTGACGTGATCGACGTTGTAACCAGCGATCGTGTCGACGTGATCCGGCAACGCCAAGCCATTTGTCGACAGGCAGAGCTTGATATCCGGCGCGGTGCGCGAGATCAGATCGAATGTCTTGAAGGTTTTTTCCGGATTGGCGAGCGGATCGCCCGGGCCGGCGATGCCCAGAACCGTCATTTGCGGAATGGTGGAGGCGACGGCCAAAACTTTCTTCGCGGCCTGCTCCGGGGTCAGCTTCTCGCTGACGACGCCGGGGCGCGATTCATTGGCGCAATCATATTTGCGATTGCAATAGTTGCACTGGATGTTGCAAGCGGGCGCGACGGCGACATGCATGCGCGCATAATGGTGGTGCGCCTCTTCGCTGTAGCAGGGGTGGTTCTTGACCTTCTCCCAAATCTCCGTCGGCAGGTCGCCCTCACCGGCGCCCGAACCGCAGCTCGCCTTGCCGCTGCCGCCCGACGTGCCGCACCCCTTGTGCTCGGCGATCTTCTGCATCACGTCGCCCATGGCGACCGCCGCGTTCACCCCTTCAGCTGCCTCCGCCGTTCCAACATCCAGAGACGTCATGGCTTTGCTTCCTTCTGTCGCTGCAAAGTCGTCTGTGCCGACTCTCGGCTGAGACGGAGCGATGCATCAGTTTGTCGGAGGGATCGCAACAACCATGCCAGCGCCCGAACTAACATTTTACGTTATATTTCAAAGCTGTATGGCGATCCAACAATGTAAATATTCAAACACGTCCCTACAATCTGTGTGACGACACTTGTTACAGATTCAACATCTTCGACAGGTTCGGCGACGCAGGGCGGCGCATCCGCTCAGACGAGCGTCTGCCGCATTATCCATGTCGAGGTATTTTCGCCGACGCCGCGTTGTCCAGATCGACTCGCGGCTACCCTGGATTTTTACGTCCAAATCGGAACGTCATGACGCCACCGCGCGACGTCATATGATGCGTCGCTCACAGGTGTGGGATCTTTATCGCGTTCTCAGCCGCTCGGAAACGAGGCTGGTGAGAGCCTCTCGAAGGCTGCGATTCGCCACGACGTCGATCACTTCCCCGACGAAGGCTTCCGTCAGCAGCGATTGGGCTTCCGCTTGGGGAATCCCGCGCGCCATCAGGTAGAAAATCAAGTTCTCGTCCAACGCGCCGACGGTCGACCCATGCGCGCATTGCACGTCGTCAGCAAAGATTTCCAGCTCAGGCTTGCAGTTGGCCTGCGCCCCTTCGGACAACAACAGCGTGCGGGCCATCATGCGCGCATCCGTTTTTTGCGCGCCGGGCCGAACCAGGATCTTCCCCTGAAACACCGCCTGCGACGAGTCATCCAGCACGGATTTGAACAGCGCCTTGCTTTCCGAACGTTCCGCCGCATGATCGAGGAACAAGGTCGCGTCGGCGTGCTCCTTGCCCTTCAATATGTTGGCCCCGCGCAGGCCGGCATGGGCGCCCTGCCCGTTGATGTTGATGAAGGACTGGTTGCGCAACACGGCGCCGCCGAGATTGAACCCGAAATCGCTCAGCTGGGCGTCGGCGGCGAGTGAGGCGACGAATGTCGAGACATGCATCGCGGCGGCGCCTTCGCGACTGATCTTGAGTCGCTCGAGGGACGCGCCCTCTTCCAGCACAATTTCGGTCGCGGCGTTCACATGGTATTCCTGCGCCGTTTCGCCCTCAAAGCTCTCGATCAGAGTCGCCCGCGCGCCTTTTTCAATGATAACAAGCGAGCGCAGGAAATAGGTCGCCGGCTGTTCGCCGGCTACGAAAACCAATTGTATCGGCCTGTCCACGCATACGCCGGCGCCGACGCGAATGACGACGCCTTCGCCCATGAAAGCGGTGTTGAGCGCAAAGGCCGGATCGTCGACATCGCCCACATTCCCGATCTGCGCCGTCGTCGCGGCGTCGCCCTTGGCCAAGGCCTCCGACAGCGACACGACGCTCAACCCTGCTTCCAAATCGCCAAGATCTGAAAGCTCCGGAACGAAATAGCCGCCGACGAAGACGAGCCGCCGCGCCGCGACGCTATCAAGAACCGCCGCACTCCGCGCGCTTTGCTTCGCGCTATCTTCCGGCGGCGCGGCCAGGGGTTTCACGTCGCGCAGCAGGGCGCGCAAATCCGTGTATTTCCACGCCTCGTCGCGGCGGTTGGGGAGACCGGTCTTGGAAAAAGCGTCGAAGGCGGCGGTGCGCAGCTTCGCAAGTTGCGGCGCGCCATTGCTTTGCTGCATGGCGAAGATTTCCGCCAGCCGAGCCTCGGCGTCGGTGAGTTTGCGAGTGGTCGGTGCGTTGCCCATGACTTATGCCGCCTCGCTTTGGTAGCGCGCGTAGCCCGTTTCCTCGAGCTCCAGAGCAAGCTCCTTCCCGCCGGTCCGCACGATGCGGCCGGCCGACTGCACATGAACGACGTCCGGCGTGATGTAATCGAGCAGCCGCTGATAATGGGTGATCACAACGATGCCGCGGTCCTTCGAGCGTAATTGATTGACGCCGTTGGAGACGACTTTCAGCGCGTCGATGTCGAGTCCCGAATCGGTTTCGTCGAGGATGCACAGCTTGGGTTCGAGCAGCATCATCTGCAGCGTCTCGGCGCGCTTTTTCTCTCCGCCCGAGAAGCCGACATTAACCGGACGCCGCAGCATCTCCATGTCCATGTCGAGGATCTTGGCGAGCTCCTTGACGCGCTTGATCAGATCGGGCGAAGACATTTCCTCCTCGCCGCGCTTCTTGCGCTGCGCGTTGAGCGCGGCGCGCAGAAAGGTCATCGTTGCGACGCCCGGCACCTCCAGCGGATATTGAAAGGCGAGGAACAGCCCCGCCGCGGCGCGTTCGTCGACGCTCATCTGCGACAGATCGGCGCCGGCGAGCAGCGCCTGTCCCTCGGTGATCTTATAGCCGGGCCGGCCGGAGAGCACATAGGACAGCGTCGATTTGCCCGAGCCATTCGGCCCCATGATCGCATGCACCTCGCCCGCCTTCACGGTGAGGTCATAGCCATTCAGGATCTGCTTGCCGGCAATCTCGGCCTTGAGGTCGCGAATTTCCAGTAGCGCCGTCATTCCACCACTCCCACTCTATAGAGGCGTCAGCCGACGCTGCCTTCGAGACTGACCGAGATCAGCTTTTGCGCTTCGACCGCGAATTCCATCGGCAGTTGCTGCAACACGTCGCGCACGAATCCATTGACCACCAGCGCGGTCGCATCTTCCTGCGATAGGCCACGCTGCATGCAGTAGAACAAGACGTCCTCCGAGATCTTTGAAGTCGTCGCCTCGTGTTCGAACACGCAGGACGGGTTCTTCGCTTCGATGTAGGGGACTGTGTGCGCGCTGCAGGCGTCGCCGATGAGCAGCGAGTCGCAATTCGTGAAATTGCGGGCGCCCTCCGCCTTGCGATGCGCCGAGACGAGGCCCCGATAGGCGTTCGACGAGCGGCCGGCGGAAATGCCCTTCGAGATGATGCGGCTCGACGTTCCCTTGCCGAGATGGATCATCTTGGTGCCGGAGTCGACCTGCTGGCGACCGTTGGAGATCGCGATCGAGTAGAATTCGCCGCGCGAATTATCGCCGCGCAACACGCAGCTCGGATATTTCCAGGTGATCGCCGAGCCGGTCTCGACCTGAGTCCAGCTGATCTTCGAATTGGCGCCGCGGCAGTCGCCGCGCTTTGTGACGAAATTATAGATTCCGCCCTTGCCGTTCTCGTCCCCCGGATACCAATTCTGCACGGTCGAATATTTGATTTCGGCGTCGTCGAGCGTCACCAGTTCGACCACCGCCGCGTGCAACTGATTCTCGTCGCGCTTGGGCGCGGTGCAGCCTTCGAGATAGCTGACGTAGGAACCTTTGTCGGCGATGATGAGCGTCCGCTCGAACTGACCGGTGTTCTTTTCGTTGATCCGGAAATAGGTCGACAATTCCATCGGGCAGCGCACGCCCGGCGGGATGTAGACGAAAGAGCCGTCCGAAAACACCGCGCTGTTCAGCGTCGCAAAGTAGTTGTCGGAGGTCGGCACCACGGTCCCGAGATATTTGCGCACCAGTTCGGGATGCTCGCGCAGCGCCTCGGAGATCGGGCAGAAGATCACGCCCGACTTCTTCAGCTCCTCTTTGAACGTCGTTGCGACGGAGACCGAGTCGAATACCGCATCGACCGCGACGCGCGGGCGCTCTTCGCCCTCCGGCCGTTCGACGCCGGCAAGAATTTCGCGCTCATGCAGCGGAATGCCGAGTTTTTCGTATGTGCGCAGCAGCTCCGGGTCGACTTCGTCGAGTGATTTCGGACCGGCTTTCGATTTCGGCGCGGCGTAATAATAGAGATCTTGATAATCGATCGCCGGGTAATCGACGCGCGCCCATTTCGGCTCGGTCATCGTCAGCCAGCGGCGATAGGCCTCCAGCCGCCATTCGAGCATCCATTCGGGCTCGCCCTTCTTCGCAGAAATGAAGCGGACGATCTCTTCGGACAGGCCTTTTGGAGCGAGGTCGGATTCGATGTCGGTGACGAAACCATATTTATATTGATCAGCGCCGACACGACGAACCTGTTCAACTGTCTCTTGCACCGCCGCCATTTCGCTCTCCGTTCACTGTTGCGCTTCGTCCAGGCGCGCCTGGACGAGGCGCCTCACTTCCGGATCAGGATCGTCGCGCAGACGCGCCAGCAATTCCGTCCCGCATCGCTCCGCCACCAGGAAGCGGACTCGTAAATCTTCGTCGGCGACGAGCAAGCCCAATTGCGCCGGCGCCAATCGCTCTGCAATAATCATGCGCACGCGGGGTTCGGGATCGCGCGCCATGGCCGGAAGCTTGTCGAGGGCGACCCGGCGCGCCGCTTCGCATCGCACCTGCGAGTCGTCATCGTTTGTCGCGCCGGCGAGGATATCGGGCGGCGCGCGACGCGCGGCAATCAGGCGCACGCCGCTGTCTTCGTCGAAAAGCAGCTTCACGAGACCTGCGCCCTCGACTCGCTGGGCCATCGCCATGCGCACTTTGCGGTCGGAGTCGCCGATCAATTTTTCAGCGAGACGCAACGGCAGACGTTGCGCCACCATGGCTCTGACGTCCGGCTCTTCGTCGTCGATCAGCGCGCGCAACTGAAAGACGCTCGCATATTTCACCGCGCCGACGCGCAGTTCAAAATAGGGATGGTCGAGATATTTCGCAGCTTCTTGCGGACTCGCGGCGAAGAACCTGTCAATGCGGCGGGCCCTTCGGTCGCGCACGCAAACCTGGCCGAGATCGCAAAGGCCTTTCTCGCGAATCTCCCCATGCGGACAATCGCGGCAGGATAGGAAGTTTCCAAGCCAGTCGACGGCGTCCATGCGATCCATGCGATGCATCGCCCCGCTCGGCCGCACTTATAGCGCTAGGCCGGCACGCATGTGTTTTCGACAGGGCACACGACCGCACACTGCGGCTTGTCGAAATGCCCCTCGCACTCGGTGCATTTCTTCGGGTCGATGATGTACATGTCGTTCTTGAGGCGGATCGCCGCATTCGGACATTCGAATTCGCAAGCGCCGCACACTGTGCATTGTGAGGCGATGATTTTGTACGCCATGTCGCGATTCCTCATGGATTCACTGCAAGCTTGTCCCCTCCTTTCAAATCGCATGCCAGTCGTAAACCACGCCTGTTTGCCGCCAGCGGCAAGCCGCGGAACGAAAGCCGACGATCGCATGCCGCCTGTAAACTCGCGGGCCAAGGTCGGTTTGGACCGTCCGCCCGGTTTAGTCCGTTCGCCTCCCGGCGCGTCCGCTCACCCCCTTCGGGTGGAACGAACAGCCCGCTTGGCCGCATGAACTGAACAAATGTTCTAAAAGCGACAATCGCCGGATACGGTCAGATGCGCTTTATCTCTATGTTGTATTTCTTCAGCGCATAATTGACCTGGCGCAGCGACAGGCCGAGCAGGCGGGCAGCCTTGGCCTGGACCCAGGCGGCCTTCTCCATGCCTTCGATGAGGCGCTCGCGATCGATCATCTTGCGGGAGGATGCGAAACCCTCGCTCTCCTCCGCCCCGGCGGCGTCCAGCGGCGACGCGTTCTCCCTGACCAAGGTCGGAACCGACGCAGCTGCGCTGCGGCTCGCCGACGCGATCTCCTCAGGCGGAGCGGGCGCGCGCATGCTGGCCGGTTCGGGATGCGCATGCGGATAGGCGCCGCTGGCGCTGCTGGTCCATAGCAAGGCCGAGAGACATTTGCCGGAGGCGCAGGCGAAATCGTGATCGACGATGGTTTCGTCGCGCGCCAAAGTCGCCGTGCGGCGCACGCAATTTTCCAGTTCGCGCACATTGCCCGGGAAGTAGCAGCGTTGCAGCGTCTCAATGGCGCTCGCCGAAAGTTCGTGCTTTTGATCGTTTTCGCTGTTGAACGTCTCAATGAAATTCTGCGCCAACAGCGAAACGTCGCCGGGTCGCTCGCGCAGCGGCGGCAGGAACACCGGCACGACGCTGATGCGGTAATAGAGGTCGGCGCGGAACTCGCCCTTCTCAACAGCCTCTTCGAGATTTTTGTTGGTCGCGAAAACGAAACGGACATTGACTTTCAAGGTCTTGGACCCGCCAACCCGCTCGAATTCGCCTTCTTGCAGCACACGCAGCAGCTTCGCCTGGAAGGCGGGCGATATTTCGCCGATTTCGTCGAGCAGCAGCGTGCCGCCGTTGGCCAGTTCGAAGCGCCCCGCACGCTGCGCGACGGCGCCCGTGAAGGCGCCGCGTTCATGACCGAACAGCTCCGATTCAAGAACGCTTTCCGGCAGCGCGGCGCAGTTCAGCTTGACGAAGGGCTTGGCGCTGCGGCGCGACAGGTCGTGCACCGCGCGTGCAAAAAGCTCCTTGCCTGTGCCGCTCTCGCCGCGCAGCAGCACGGTCGAATTGGACTTCGCGACGATGGCGATGGTGTCGAGCACTTCCATGATCGCCGGGCTCTCGCCGATAATGCCGGCGACATCGGGCCGCTCTCCACGAATCTCCTTCGGCAGGCAGGAGACCAGCGCCTTCTCCAGCGTGCTGCATTCGTTCAGCAACCGCTGCCGGTCGGCCGAAAACATGCGGTGCAGCTTCACCGTTTGGCCGATCAGATTGGCGATCATCGTCAATAAACGCAGATCGGCGTCGAAAGCGTAGGAGATCCAATCTTCTGACGAGCGGTTGATCGACAACGTCCCGACGACGCGGCTATCGCTCTTGATCGCCACGGCGAGGAAGGAGACTTTCGCGCCCACCGCCCGGGTGATCGTCTCGGCGGCCGTCGCGAACAAGGCTTCGCGGGACACGTCCTCGACAATGACAGGCATGGCGGTGGCGACAAGCCGGTCGATCACCTTGGCCGGCAGCGTGTCAATCGGCTTGCTGCCGTCGCGGCTGGTCCAACCCGAGGTCGCGACGATCTCCGGATTGCCATGCTGATCGAGGATGGTGATCATCCCCAATTTCATGTCGAGGAAGGAGCTGAGCACGGCGACGACATTGCCCAGCGTCTGCTCGAGGCGGGCCGGCGCGGTCAGGATTTTTGAGATTTCATAAATGCCGAGCAGCGCCGTGTCGGCGGACGGGGGTCTCGCCCGCGGCGGCTTTGCCGCCATGCCTTCTGTGAGCACAGAGCGTGAAGTGGCTACGTCGTCCATGGCCGCCTTCCTCGAACAGCCGCCGTTAGCACGAAGCCAAGGTTTCCGTTCGCACATGCGAGGATCGATTCCGATCGTCTCACGCGGTTCATAGTTTGTTTTATGCAAGAACCACGCAAAGCAGCGCCCCGTCGCCCAAGCGCTGCGCGCAATGTCGGTTTTGCGACAAGCGCAGCGCGATATCGGCCGAAGCGTGACATTCGCGCGGAGTTTTGTTGAGGTTACGACATGGCCGTGTCACGCGCATCGATCACACGCTGCCCTGCGCCAATTCCTCGATCACCTTCCAGCCGACGCTGCCCTGCGGATCGGCGCGGGAGAGGATATCGAGATATTCCTTTGCGGTTTCGTTGCGACCGCGCTTCAATTCGATGAAGCTTAGCGCCTTCAGCGTATAGAGGGCGAAGCGCGCCGGCCCGTCATGCGCCTCGGCCTTCGCCGGCCAAGCCATAGGATCGCTTGGCCAACCCGCCTGACGCGTGGCCTCCTTCATGCCTTGCGCGGCGACGTCAGCGGCGTAGTCGAGACTTCCCATGTAGGTGTGGATTTTGTAGAGGCAGTAATAGGGCGCCAGCTCCTGCGGCGTCAGCGCCAAGGCCTGCTTGAACAGGCTGTCGGCCTTCTCACGGTCAGTCCGATAGGCGACGACGCCCTGCTGCAGCAGTTCGTTGGTCTTTGGATCGAGTTCGCCGAAGTTCACGACGTCTGCGTCGGCGCGCGAAGTGTTCATGGCCCGCTCAAAGCAATCGCTGAGCCAATATCGGAACGTCGTGGACGTCATTCGCAAAACGCCTCGCGCGATTTTCGCGCGCGATCGAGACGGCTGAGTAGCAGACGGAGATGACGCTCGACGAGGATGGGGCCAGCATGGCGCTTTTCCGATCTCCCAAGCGCCTCTTGCCTCCTTCAAAAGCAATTCAGTGCATGTTCGTACAAAACCAAGGTCCACGACGCACAAATGGCACGCAGTTTGCGTGCGCGCCGGGCACGCGGGAGCCGCCGAACGCCAAGAGGCGCGCAATCGCGGACACAACCAAGCAAATGAAAAAAGGGCCAGGAATGATACGCGAATTCCGCTACAAGGGGGAAACCTTCCGGGTGAACGCGCATGGCTCTCCCGGCCACGAGGAAGTGTTTATTATCCATTTGGTCGACGACGAGGAGATGGGTGAAATCTCGATCGACCGCATGACCGAGGAAAACGACAGAGACGCGCCGATCGACGCCATTTGCATCATGCTCTGCGACAAGCTGATCGCCGAACAGGACATCGCCTGCGCCGAACCCGACGGGGCTTTCGTCTGGGTGGAAGGCAAGCGCATCCGCGACGTGCTCCCGAGCAACGAAGCCGCCTCGCATTAACCACCGCGCGGCGCCAGCGAGTCACCAAGGCGGAACCAAGCGCCGCGCGCGACTCTCTCTCCTAGGAAATCTTCCCAACCGCCGCTCTGGCTCGTTGCGGCCGACGATATTTCTCGCCTGCGGCGCATCGGCGAAATCCGCCAGCAGCGAATGGCGCTTGACGTCCGGCAGCCGTATGTAATCCGCACAGGGAGGACGGCTCCATGAGCGTCGAGAGCAATCGGCTCGGTCAAGAGACCAGCCCCTATTTGTTACAGCACCAGCACAATCCGGTGCATTGGCAGGCTTGGTCCGCGGACATGCTCGCACTCGCCAAGCAGACGGGCAAACCGATATTGCTCTCGTCTGGCTACGCCGCCTGTCATTGGTGCCATGTGATGGCCCATGAATCATTCGAGGACCCCGAAATCGCGGCGTTGATGAACGAGTTTTTCATCAATGTGAAGGTGGATCGCGAAGAGCGGCCGGACGTCGACTATCTGTATCAACAAGCTTTGATGATGATGGGTCAGCGCGGCGGTTGGCCTTTGACAATGTTTCTGACGCCGGAGGGCCAGCCCTTCTGGGGCGGCACATATTTCCCCCCTTCTGCGCAGGGCGGAAGACCCGGATTCCCCGAGCTTCTAAAAACCATCGCGGAACTTTGGCGCACGCGCGCCAATGCGATCGAACATAATGTCGCCGAGCTCAGCGCAGGACTGGCCAGCCTGTCCGAAACGACTCCCGGAAAGCCGATCTCGCCTGACCTCGTCGAGAGCATTTGCGCCCAATTGGAGCAAAGGCTCGACCACGTTGACGGCGGCTTCGGGGCGGCGCCAAAATTCCCGCAGGCGACCAGCCTCGATTTTCTCTGGAGGGCCTGGAAGCGAACGGGTCGCGACTCATTGCGGCACGCCGTCGTTTTGACGCTCGATCATATTTCGCAGGGCGGCGTCTACGACCATTTGGGCGGCGGCTTTGCGCGCTACTCTACCGACAATCGATGGCTGGTGCCGCATTTTGAAAAGATGCTCTATGACAACGCGCAGCTGATCGAACTGCTGACGGAGGTCTGGCAAGACGAACGTCGCGAACTGTATCGCCTGCGCGTGACAGAGACGATCGAGTGGATGACGCGCGAGATGCGCGCGCCAGGCGGCGGGTTCGCCAGCAGTCTCGACGCCGACAGCGAAGGCGAAGAAGGCAAGTTCTACAGTTGGAGCGAAGCAGAAATAGGGGAAGCTCTGGGCGCGCGCGCGCCGTTCTTCGAACGCGCCTATGGCGTCAGCCGCGAAGGCAACTGGGAACACGGCAAGTCCGTCCTCAACCGTCTGGGCTCAATCGAGCTGCTGGATGAGGAGACCGAGGCGGCGCTGGCGCGAGACCGCGCCGCCTTGCGCTCGGTGCGCGAACGCCGCGTCAGGCCAGGATGCGACGATAAGGTCTTAGCCGACTGGAATGGATTGACGATCGCCGCCATCGCGAAGGCGGCATGCGTGTTTGAACGTGGAGACTGGCTCGATATCGCCATCGAAGCCTTCGATTTCGTCAAGAGCGCGATGACGACGGACGATGGTCGTCTGCTCCATTCCTGGCGATGCGGGCGCCCACGTCATATGGCCGTCCTCGACGACTACGGCGCAATGTGCCGAGCGGCGCTGGCGCTCTACGAAGCCACCGGCGCGCCGTCCTATCTCGAATGCGCGCGACGCTGGGTCGAGCATGTGGAGCTTCATTATCGCGATCGAAGTGGCGGCTATTTCTATGCCGCCGATGACGCCGATACGCTGATTGCGCGCGTGAAAATCGCCGAAGACTCCGCCCTTCCCTCCGGCAATGGCATGATGCTGCAGGTGCTGGCGCAGCTCTATTATCTGACCGGCGAGAGCGTCTACCGCGAACGCGCCGAGGCGATCGCGAAGGACTTGGCCGGGACAATTCGCGAGCGTGTTCTTGGTTTTTCGTCTTTGTTGAACGGCATGGAAATGCTGCGAGAGGCCTTGCAGATTGTCGTGATTGGCGAAACGGACGCCGCGGATACGGCGGCGCTGAAGCGCGTGATCTACGGCGTCAGTCGGCCCGGTCGAGTTTTGAGCGTCATCGCGCCGGGCACCGCGCTGCCTCGCGCGCATCCGGCTTTCGGCAAAACCTTGCTGGGCGACCGCGCCACGGCCTATGTCTGCCGGGGAATGGTCTGCTCGCTGCCGATCGTCGAGCCCGACGCGCTTGCGGCGGCTCTGCGCGAGATGTGACGCGCGTGCCGCATCCCGGCTTCGCCTAGTCGCGCCGCCATACGCTCGCCAGCCAGGGCTGTTCGCCCGGTGGCGCCCCGCTGGGCCTGTAATAGCGCTCGACCTCGATGAAGCCCGCCGCCGACCCGAACGCTCGCCAGCTTTCGGGGGCGTGAAACACGCCATAGCGTCCATTGCTCCATCCTTCCTGATCCGCGCCATGCGGAATGGAGCTGAACAGGACACCTCCGGGCTTCAGAGCGGCGTGAAGCGCGCGCAGGACGCGTGGCGCTTCGCTGCGCGGCACATGAAACAGCGACGCATTGGCGAAGACTCCGTCAAAGCGGCGTTCAGGCAAATCGAGCGCGAGAAAATCCTGCAGCCACACCTCGCAACCGCTGTGGATGCGCGCCATTTCGACGAAGCGCGGCGCTCCATCAAGCCCGATCGCGACATGGCCACGCTCGGCGAGCGCCTTCAAATCGCGTCCCGGCCCGCAACCGAAATCGAGCAAGGTGAAAGGAGGCTCGCCGCGAATGTGGCTGAGCATCGCCGCAATATTTTGTGTGACGTCGTGGCTGCGCGTTCCCTCCCAGAACGACTCGGCGCGCTGATTGTAATGTTGCAGCGTGCCGCCCGTGACCGCTTTCAACTCGTCCGCGCTTGCAGCCATTGTGGGCCTCCGAACAATCGTCTCGCTATCGCCGACCCGCGAACACGTCGCGCTGCCTACCCGTCGATGTGGCGCAGGGAGCGACACGATCGCCTTGGAGCCTCGCGCGGGAGGACACGGCACATATGATGCTTGCCAGAGCGCAAATTTGAGAACGGCTGAAGCATAGGCGGTCCGTGGCGCGATTGAAACGATTCGACACCAAACGGATCCGCGATGAGTGAACCGGTGCGCGCCGTGCTGATCGAGCTCGAAGGCGCCGCGGTTCCGACAGCTTTCGCGACCGGGACTCTCATGCCGCTCGCGCAGGCGCGGCTTGGCGCCTTCATCGCGGAATATGCTTCGGACCCGGATGTGGAAGACGCCTTGGAGGAAACGGGGCGTCTCCTTGGCGGATTCGACTTGAAGCTCGAGGAAGCCGAAGCGCTGTTGCTGCGCTGGATGAAGCAGAATCGCAAGGCGACCCCGCTGAAGACGATCCAGGGCCTGATCTGGCGCGAGAGTTTTGAGGCAGGCGCGATCAAAAGCGAGCTATATCCCGACGTTGCGGAATCGCTGGGATCATGGGCCGCATCGGGCCGTCGTCTGTTTGTTTACTCGTCGAATTCGAGATTGGCGCAGCAACTCTTGCTGAGCCACAGCGCCTCGGGCGATCTCACAGGCCTGTTCGAGGAGTTCTTCGACACATCCATCGGTCAGAAAATCGAACCCGCCTCCTACCGCGCGATCTGTGAGCGTCTCGATTTGCCTTCCGAGGCGGTGCTGGCGCTGTCGGGCGATGGGGAGGAATTGGACGCCGCCCAGTCAGCGGGCCTTGCGACGACGCTCATCGCACGCGAGGGTCCTGCGGACAGTCGCCATGCGGTTTGCCCCGATTTTGCGTCGTTGAATTTGCGATCGTGACGCGCTCCGGGCTGCTCCGGCAAAGGAAAAAATCGCTGAAGACTTCAGGCGGCTGGAGATAAATGGCCAAGTTCACTCTTGAAACCAGAGACGGCGCCATACAGGAAATCACCGGCAAGAATGGCGTCTCGCTGATGAAATTGATCCGGCGCGCCGGCGTCGAAGAGCTGGTCGCCCAATGCGGCGGCAGTTGCGCCTGTGCGACGTGCCATGTCTATCTCACCTTGCCTCGGGGGATTGAAATGGCCGACGCCGGACCGGGAGAAAACCGGATGCTTGCGACAGCCAGCCATCGCAAACTCAATTCGCGTCTCGCCTGTCAAATCAGGTTCGATGCCACGTTTGACGGGATGGCGATTCGCATCGCACCGGAGGATGCGACCGGCTTTTAATTCCCCCACACGGTTTCGAACGTCGATGGTTGCAACGAACGTTCCCGCGCAAACTTCTATATGGTCTGGAACTTGCTCGCTCGTCATGCACGCAGCGCCAAGATGCAGGGTGAGCATCCATGCCGATGAAGGAAGAAAGCGTTCTGCCCGGGAAGTGCTATCGAACGAAGGGCGGCGAAATCAACTCCGAAAAATACACGGTGATCAGCATCACCCGTGGGATCGTCACTTATCAAAGCTGGACGTCCGACCCCAATCGCCTGTCTCTGCGCACGAACACCGGCCTGAAGGCCTTCGCCGAAGTGCTGTTCAAGGAAATCCCCTGCCCGAACAGAGATCCAGGCCAAAAGATCGAATATTTCGATCCCTCGTAGAAATACATTCTCTCCTATGGGGTCAGTCGCCTCAATCCCGTATCTCGCTTTGAATTGAAAAGATATCGTAGGGAGCATCGTTGTCCGAATTGGCGTAGCCCAATGGCGCCGCGTCGACGCTTCCGCCTGATGCGCCGGATCGGCGACTGATCCGGCCGATGTCGCCCCCATAAACATGGAAGATGATGGAGGTTCGATCATCCAGCGCGTTGCGAAGCTCGAAGCCCTCCCCGCTCCCGGACGAGCAGGCTTCAACAGCGCGCGCCGGCAATAGACGGGAAACGCCGGCCTGCGCGTTGTTCGTCGCAGAAGCATCGAGTTGCTGGCGGTTGATTGCGCCGCGCAACACGCCCGCAATCTCCCAAACGGAAGGCTGAGAGATCGTCACGCAGGCGCCGCCCGGCAAAATTGTGCTCACGACCGAAAAGCGGTCCAGCACGTCGTGATAAATCTGAAATTGCTGGCCTCCGGCGGGATTTGGGATGGCGAAGACCGTTGGCAGCCAATCGTCCGTCGTGAAGAGCCGGGCCATGAGATCGCGGCCGATCAGCAAAATCTCCCGCTCGCTTTCGGCGAGTTCGACCATGGACTGAATGTCCCAGATGAACCGCCGCAGCGCGGGCGGAACTGGGTCTCGCTCGACGACCCGAAATTTGGCGTCGTCTGTATGCGTCGCGATCATGATGTTGAACTTGTCTTCCCGCCGATCGTGAAGAGACTTTTCTGCCGCGCTGGCATGGTCAGCGGGTTTCAATGCCAGGCCATTTGAAAAGCAACCGTCGCGCCACGCGATCGTTCAATGCGTCATCGAACGTCCGCCCAGCGGTAGCAAACGACTCGCACGCTCATCGTTCCTCCTGCGCGCAAATCATATCGATGATGGAGACCACCGCATCGATGTCGCTTTCCTCGACTGTGAGCGGAGGAAATAAACCCAGAACCGACCCCATCGCGCGCGTGAGGAGCCCGTGCGTAGCCAGCTTCGCGCGCATGGGCTCCGCGTCTCCGGGGAGCGTTAGCACCTGCATCAGGCCAAGGCCATCCATCGCCGTAAAAGCTGCACGACGCCGATAAAGCAAGGCGGACAGCTGGTCTTCGAGATACCAGCTTCGGTTCTGCACGCGGTCCTGAAAGCCTGGCGTCGAGAGAGCGTCGATTATGGCGTGCCCGGCCAAAAGCGCGGCTCCGTCAGCGAGCGTCGAGCCGCCGAGCGCCCCTCGGGCCAGTCTTTGCGTAACGACGAGCGCAGGCAGCGGCGGGGCGTCTGCAGGCGAATGACTGGCGATCATCAGGTCCGGGGTGACGCCTGTCCATTCGTGCGCCCAAAGCATGCCTGAGCGGCCGAAGCCGCAAAAACTTTCGTCGAAAGCGAGTATGAGCCCATATTCGTCTGCGGTCTCGCGCAGTCTGGCGAGGACGCTTCCTGAGACGACCTCAAAACCGGCTTGCGTCCTAACCGGCGCGATCAGAATTCCCGCGGTCGTCACGTCGACTTCCGCTTGCACGGCGGCGTGATCGTCGGTTCGGAGAACGACGATCTCGTCATCGCCTTCAAGGCCAGGCGGAAGGCCGGCCGTTGCATCAGAAGGCCCGACGCAGACAATGAACCGTCGGCGCTTGGGGCGACCGACGAGGCGATGGTAGCGCCGAACCATTTCGACGGCGGAACGCCAGGCGTCGGACTCGGAGGGAAGCAAAAACACGCGGTCGCCAAAAGAAACGGGCGAAATCTTCGCGCATAAAGCATCCGAGAGCGCCGCGGCTTCCGCCGCTGATTGCGGCGAACCTATCGGCGCATTCGTGCGGAGCGTTGATCCTGCGTGATTTTCCGGAAAGAAGAGCGATGCGCCGGAAAAGTCGAGCGGCGCGGCCGCGACGCATGTGTCGTCGTCGACGGCGGGTGTGATGGGCGCGTTAGGCTCGCTCGTCGAATCTGAGAATGTGGCTGACATGTTGCTCTGAGCTCGCCTGGTCGCCGCTCCGATGAGCTTGGGCAAGCGCGGCGCTTCAGGCGCCGTGTTCGATGAGGTCAGGCAGTCTTTTGGCAAGAGAGTTCAACACGCTCTGCGAGCCTTTGAGCATGACGTCGTAGACCGCGTCCGCCGTAGGGGCAGCGTCGATCCCGTCCTGGACAAAGACAAAATGCGTGCCGCCATCCGGCAACTGCGAGATCGTCCACGTAACTGTCGTGTCGATGTATCGGCCAAAACCCTTCAGCTCGTCATCACCGCCCGACCAGCTGAAACGCAACATACGGCCGGGCTCCACAGCGAGAACCTGGCACTTGAACTCGCCGTCCCAACGCTCGATCGGGCGGCTCCAGATCGTGAACTTGTGGCCGGCAACCGGCTCAATGTCATTTGGAAAGAACCAAACGGCGAGCCATTCGGAATCTGTCATCGCGCGCCAAACGGCCTCGATCGGATGTTCGAGGTCCTTCTCCGTCGTGAGACTGCGTGTCTGTGTAGCGTCAAGCACCGAGTCTTGCTCCCGTTCGCAAATCACAAGCAAGGGTCAAGCCAAGGGACGTGGACGCGGAAGTCGACATCCTGCGATTTGATGATTCTAAGCGCGCTCCCGCAGTTCGGCTTCTCGCCGCCTCTGGCTCTGAACATGCATGGCTCTCGGTACAGCTCTCGTGAACGCTTTTGTACAAAAAGGCGAAGCGCGGGGTCGGGTCACGCATGAGCGCTCCGGATGGCGGACAAAGAGGAATGGGTCGTCTGGAACGGCTCGATGGGAATATTGGATATGGCGACCATCGGCGATATCCAGCATGACGAGACCGGCAGGAAGGCGTCTCTGGCGCCGCCCTATGGCGTCGTGGGGCCCTTCAGTCTTGACGAACTTGAAACGCTGGGCCGGATCGCCTTTGGCGAATGTCTGGTTATGTCGCGCCAGCGATGGCAAGAGGATCAGCTCGATTTGCGTCTCGAGGCGCGAGAAAAGCGCCGCAGGTTATTGTTTCAGGTAAATCTCGACGACGACCATGAACTTCGCGAAATTTTAGGGCTGCCCTTCGAGGGCCTGCTCAATCTGTCCGAGATCAACGCCGCCTTCCGTCAGTTGGCCAAGACCGCGCATCCCGATGCAGGCGGCAGCGACGAACAATACCGTCGCATCGTCGAGGCGCGTGACGCGCTGCTCAAGCGCCTCACGATGACGGGATGACGCAATTTTGAGAATCGCCTTTGGCGAGGATGCGGCTGCGACCTTGAAATCGTGCGTGGCGCCGCTTTTGATTCCGCGCGCGTGGGCGAGATTTTTTAGTATAGCGCAGGCACAGGCCGGAATTCTCAAGCTTGGCGAGCGAGAAGCGATCGCTACAGACATGGGCTAGACTGTTAATTTTATAGCGGGAGCGCAAGTCGACAGGGAACATCTAGGCCGGTGAAAAGTTCTAATGCTCGTGAAAGCTAGGCCCGGGCTCGGCTTTCCAAAGGCATCGCCGCGACTGCGGCCGCCTTCTGACCAGGAGGAATTCATGAACTGGGACATGATCGAAGGCAACTGGAAGAAGTTCACCGGAAACGTGAAGGAGCAGTGGGGCAAGCTCACCGACGATGACATTACGCGCATCAACGGGAACCGCGAGCAGCTCGAAGGCATGATCCAGGAGCGCTACGGCGTCGCCAAGGACAAGGCCAAGGAGCAGGTCGACAGCTGGATGTCGCGCCACTAACTCCAACCCTTCATTGCAAGACGCCGGCGAGAACCTTCGCCGGCGTTTTCATTTTGAAATGCGGTCAACCCGCGCGCGATCAATGTTCGCGAAATTGCGTCCAGCATTTAGAGCGCCGGAACATCTGGCTTGGCCCCGAGGTTTTATAGACGCTCTCTCAAGACGAAGGTCTGTCGATGAAGAAAACTGCTCGCCCGTTCACCGTCGAATATCGACCGAAACGCGGCAAATCGCACGCTTCCCGTGGCGCCGGCGCGTTCCGCTTTTCGGATCGATCAGCCGAACGTATGCCCGCGCGCAAGCACATGCGCGATGAACTCTCCGCTTGGCAGTCGCTGTTCAAGCAGGAGGCGCGTTCGCCATGACAGCCGCGTCTTCGAAGCTCGCTCTTAGACAGGGCAAGAGAGCGCTGCTTCGGCGCTCTATAAGCGAGGCGCTCGGAAAGCGCTTCTCGCTTTTATATCTCGACTTGATCATGAGGCCGGTGCCAGCGGACATCAAGGGTCTCCTGATCAAATTGGACTTCGCGGATCGTCCAAAAAAGACGCGCTGAGATTCGAGAAATCTCTCTGCGGGTCACTCGACCGCGCTTACCTGGCTAAGCTCTTCGAGAAGGGCCAGCATGTCGACAGGCAGCGGCTCCGAAGCAATATCGGAAAATTGGCTCCTAAGCTGCTCACCGAGCCGCTTCACGCACGGCTCCACATCAACCGCATCGCGTATGTATCGATTTCCTCTCATGGTCGTCTCTGTCAGTCTCGCTCGGTTTTCATGTGGCGGCATGAGCAGCTCTCCACACGGGGAATGAAGCGCCGATTCGAAAATCTGTTCCGACCATGCTCCAAATATTTTAAGGAATAGAAAAGCTTAGCCGCAAATAAGCGCTGTGGAGAACCCCAAACCAACCTTCACAAGGTTCAGTCGCAGCTGGATTTTCTTAGCGGCGGGTCGGAAGCCTCCGGCTCTCGAACCGCCGCCGTTCGATCTAGCCGCAGCTATTTCTTGCCAATGCGAAATTGCACGGGCACTTCGAAGGTCAGCCCCTCGTCTGCGATCACCGGCGGCGGCGGCGGTACGGGGTCGGCTCGCTTCATCATCGCGAGCGCAGCGTCGTCGAAGAGTGGATGTCCCGCAGAACGTTTGATGCTGTAGCTGACGACATGGCCGCGCCTGTCGAGCGTGAACGAAACGCTCGCTTCGGCGGATCGACGACCGGCGGCGCCCGGATAGCGCTTGTGTCGGTTGAGATGCGAAAGCAAAGCCTTTTGCCACGTGAGCTTCACGGCGTTGGCGACGGCGTCAGCCCCTTGAACAGGCGCCACGGGCCTGTCGGATTGCCGGTCGGCGTCGGACTTGGGCGGCGCAGTCGCCTCGGAGGCGGCAGACTCGGCCGAGACGACCGGCTGCGCCTGATGTTTCTTCTCCTCCTCGATCGGCTTCTCCGGCCGAACGTTGTGCGTGAACTCGGCGTCTTCCGACTCGGCGTGGGTGATCCGCTCTTCGTTCGTCTCCTTCGCCTCTGATGCGGCGACGGAAGGCGCAGCGGCGGCCGCTTCGTCGGAGAGCGGTCCAGGCGGCAGATCCGCGGCCTCGGCGTCTCGCGGCGCGGCGGGTTCGAGAGACAATTCAATCGCTGGAGCGCCGGACGCGTTCTCGTCGAGTTCGCCCCGTAAGGTCACCAGCGCGGCGACGGCGCCGCCGACGTGCAGAAATAGGGCGAGGGCGACTGCGGCGCCCCAAAGCTTGCCGTTCGACTGCGGCTTCTGGAGAGCGGCGGCGGCGCTCATTGCGGAGCCTGCTCCTTGCCGCCGGCGTCGAGCGCGACGAGCGCCACGCGCAGATAACCGCCAGCGCGCAGACGCTCCAGGATCGCCATCATCTCGCCATAGGGCACGCTGGTGTCGGCGCGCAAATAGATGCGTTTCGACTTGTCGCTCAGAAGCCCGTCGAGAGCAGAGACGAGATCGTTGCGTTTGACGGGCGTCTCGCCCAGGGCGAGCGCGAGATCGCCCTGAATCGTCACGTAAATCGGTTTGTCAGGTTTTTCATGCGGCGCGGCGTTGGAAGCCGGAAGATCCACCGGAAGATCGACAGTGGCGAGGGGGGCCGCCACCATGAAGATGATGAGCAGCACGAGCATCACGTCGATAAACGGCGTGACGTTGATTTCGTGCGTTTCCTGAAGATCGCTTTTGAGATGAACGGCCATGATCTACTCCGCCGCATGAATCTTGTTTGTGGAGGCTTGTCCGGCGCGATCGAGGTCGCGCGAGACGATGCGAAGCAACTCGCCGGCGAGATTAGAAACGAGCTCGAGATAGGACGTCGCCTGGCGCGCAAGATGATTGTAGATGAGCACCGCTGGGATGGCGGCGAAGAGGCCGATCGCCGTCGCGAGCAGCGCTTCGGCGATGCCGGGCGCGACGACGGCCAGATTGGTCGTCTGCGCTTTGGAAATGCCGATGAAGCTGTTCATGATGCCCCAGACGGTGCCGAACAGTCCGATGAAGGGGCCCGTCGATCCGACGGAAGCGAGCAGTCCGGTGCCCCGCTTGATCGAAAGCGCTTCGGCGCGTTCGATTTCGGCGAAGCACGCTGCAATGCGCTCCTTCACGCCCGGAGCCGCAAGAATATCGGACGAAAGCTTCATTTCCCGCGTCGCTTCGCCAAGCAGCGCCTGCGTCAAACGGTCGCCGCCGCCAAGCGCCAGCCGCGCCTCAGAGAGGCCGCGCGCCTCGGAGAGGCGTCGTATCGCCGTCGTCACGCGCTCGCGCGCCCGTTTCAATTCGATCGTTTTGGCGATGAGGATCGTCCATGTCGCGACGGACGCCAACAACAAGCCGATCATCACGATCTTCACGACGATGTCGGCGTTGACGAACATCGTCCACACAGAAAGATCATGAGGTTTAGTGGCCGCTATCGCTGCGTCGAGCGCTGGCGACCCTGGTGCGGCTGCGACGCTCTGCGCAGCGAGAAGCGCGATGATTGAGATCACGAGAAACTGCAAAGAACGTTTCATGCTTCAGCCCATGTTCGGATCAGATTGTGATAAACGCCCGACATTTTGACGCAGGCAGGATCGCCGGCGCCCAGCCGAGTCGTCAGGGATTGGATGGCCTGGTCAAGATCGAAGAGCAAAGCGCGCGCCACATTGTCGCGAATCATGCTCTGCATCCAAAAAAACGAGGCGATGCGCTCACCACGCGTGACGCCTTTGACAAGATGGAGACTCGTTGAAGGATAAAGCACGAGATCGCCTGCCGGAAGTTTCACTTCCTGCTGTCCGACCCGATCCTCAATCACTAATTCACCGCCATCGTACTCGTCCGCCTCCGAGAGGAACAGCGTGCAAGAAAGATCCGTGCGAATGCGAATCGGCGTTCCGGGAATGCCGCGGATCGCATTATCGACGTGCAATCCGAAGTCGTGCCCAACGCCATAGCGATTGAAGAGCGGCGGAAAAATCTTGTGCGGCAACGCCGCCGAGACGAACATCGACGACTGCGCAAGCGCCTCGAGCACATGTTCGCCAAGTTCGCGTGCGACGTCGCCGGCTTGCGGCAGTTGAAGATTGTTCTTCACCAGAGAGGACTGCGAACCAGCGGTGGCTCGGCCATCCTCCCACGCCGCGCGGTCCATGGCCGCGCGAAAAAAGGCCACCTGCTGCTTGGAAAGAACTTCGGGTATGCAAATAAGCATCAGCGCTATGCTTCTCCCCAGTAGCGGATGAGATTGTGGTACACGGTCACCAGCTTGCGCAGATCCGGATCGTCCGCGCCCACGCGGGGCGCGAGCTCCTGTATCGATTCGTCGAGATCGCAAACGAGGCTGCGCGCCTCGTCGGCGCGGATCATGCTTTGCAGCCACAAAAATGAGGCGATACGTAGGCCGCTGGTGACAGGCGTCACCATATGCAGACTGCCGGCCGAATAAAGAATGAGGTCGCCCGCCGGCGGCTTGAAGCGCCTTGAACCATAGATGTCTTCAACGATCAGTTCGCCGCCCTCATATTCGTCGGGATCAGAAAGAAGCACAGTTGCGGCGAGGTCAACGCGGATACGCGCGCCGGTCAGGGCGTCGCCGCGTATCGCATTGTCGACATGCGGATCGAAGTGGTCGCCGACGCCGTAGCGGTTGAACAACGGCGGGTAGATGCGCAGCGGGACAGCCGTTGAAACGAAAGCGGCATTGGCGAGCAGCGACGAGAGCAGCCGCTTGCCGAGCGCGCGCGAGATTTCCGAGTCAGGCGGGAGTTGCTCGTTGCGCTTCGCTTCGCCGGCGTTCGCCCCGGCGGTGGAGGCGCCGTCCTCCCACGCCGCCTGCGCCATCGCCTCGCGAAGGACGTTGACCTGCTTCCTATCAAGAGCGCCTTGTATGTGAGCAAGCATTCGAAGCGCTCCCTTAGAACAAAATGCTCGTTTCGAGATAGACCGAGCGGCCGGGCGACATCTGCGCGAAGGGCGTCGCCGTCTGATAGAAGGCGTCATAGATTGTGCGGTCGAAGAGATTGTTGACCGAGAACTTCATCGTGATGTTTTGGCCGATCTTCGCCTCAGCAAAAACATCGAAGCGCCAGTACGAAGGCAGAATTGTAGGCACGTTCAGGAAGGGATTGGCGGCCGTCGGCGCCGGCAAGCCAAACGCGTTGATTACCGTGGCGCCGTTGGCGACGATATTGTTGCCGCCATAGATCTTGGAGCGATAGATGGCTTGGCCGCCGAATTCGAGCGCATTCGGAGCGAGGCCGATCAGGTCGCCGAATTTGTACTTCGAGAGCAGGCTGAAGGACTCATGCGCGATATTGGCGAGTTGAAGACCGATATTCGTGCGCGCGAAGGAGCTGGTCACCCGCGAGTCCATCAGCACGATGCCGCCAAGGACCATCCACTTATCCGTAATGTTGCCGGCAACCTCGAGATCGACGCCCTGGACGTAATAGGACGCGTCGCCCGTGGTGGTGCCGGAGTTCACTTCTCTCGCGCCGCTCACATCCGTCTTGAAGAAGGCGGCTGTCGCGAGCAGGTGTCTGTCGAACAGCTCCCATTTCAGGCCGACCTCCGCCGCCTTGTTGAGTTGGGGAGCAAAGATTTGTGACGCCGTCGTCAAGCCGCCGTAGTTCGCCGCGCCGCCGTCAAGCTCGGCTCCGACGGGCGTCGCCGAGGTGGCGTAGGCGGCGTAGGCGCTGACGTTCGGCAGCGGCTTGAAAACGACGCCGGCGTTCCAGTTGAACAGGCCAGAATGGCTCTTAGCGAAAGTCGAAAGAGTCTCCGTGCGGTTCGTGATGTTGTAATCGTCAAAGCGCGCGCCGCCGTTCACGATCACGACATCTTGATAGTTCGCAGTTTCGATCAGATAGCCTGATTTCGTGTCGACGGCGATCCGCGTGGGATTGGTATTGCGGTAAGGCGTGTTGAGGAACGGCAGGTAGGTGCACGGAAGATAGAGGTTACACGTAACGTTGTTGCCGGTCGGTATTCCGTTCAACTCGGAAGCGAGGCCCTGATAATTGGTGCGTGTTACGCCTTCGCGGGCGAATTCCACGCCGGCGACGAGCGCGTGTTTGACGGGGCCGGTTTCGACTTTAAGCGTCGCCTCCGTCTGGTTGTCGAGCGTATTCACCACCTGGTAGCGGCTTTGCGCGCCGATTCTGACCGTCGAGGCGAAAAGATCGGCGCTCCCCGCCAGCGATCCGATATAGTCTAGAACCGAGCGGCTCTGCCGGAACCGATTGTCGAATACGAGATTGTCGTTGTAGCGATAGTGGGCCGTGAAGGTGCCGAAATTCTGCATCGCAACTTGGAAATCGCGATCGAGGAAGCCATACCAGTTGCTGCGAGGCGTAACGCCTTCGGGGAACGGCCGGTTCCAAACCCGGTTGTACGGCACGCCGAAGTCCGGCAAGCCGTTTTGATAGACATGCGTGTATTGAGCGGTCAGCGTCAGGTCCTCGATCGGCTTGAACACCACCGAGCCGGCGACGCCGTCGCGATAGTCGGTGACAAAGCTGCGGCCCGCGACATTCGAGTCATGATAAAGCGCATTGACGCGCACCGCGAGGATCGGGCTGATCACTTTGTTGACGTCAGCCGTCACCCGCTTCATGTGGTCGGAAAAGCCGCCAATCGCTTTGAGTTCGACGAAATCGCGATCGGTCGCTTGTTTCGTGACGATGTTGATCGCGCCGCCCGCGGTGCCACGACCGGCGAAAGTCGATCCCGGTCCGCGCAGAATTTCGACCTGCTCGGTATAGAAGTTCTCGCGAATGCTGACGCCAGGATCGCGCACGCCGTCGACGAAGATGTCGTTGCGAACGTCGAAGCCGCGAATGAAGAAGCGATCGCCGAACGCGTTGCCGCCTTCGCCCGTCCCTAGCGTCACGCCTGCCGTGCTGCGACCAATTTCACGCAGCGTGAAGGCGTTCTTGTCGTCGAGCACTTCCTTGGTTAGCACCGTGATCGTGCGCGGCGTGTTGAGCACCGGCTCGGTGAATTTCGGCGAAGACAGGCGATCGACCTTATAGGGCGCAACCGGGTCGGCGTAAGGATTGGCGTTGGGCGCCGTAGCGAAGATCGGAAGGCCTCCGCTGCCTGCGCCTTGGCCGCCGGCGCTTGAAGCGCCCGGCGCGCCGCGCCGCTGCCCCGAGGCCTGATTGGCGGCTGCATGACGCGCCGGATGCGGCTGAGCGGCGGCGATGGGCTTGGGTTTCGCCGGCGCCGCCGCGCGCGGCTTCTCTTGCGGCGCGTCGACTTTAACGGGCGGCAGCCTCGTCGAAGCGGATTGCGCCAGAGCCGAAGCGCTGACGCTCGATGCAAGCGCCGCAGCAACGCTCAGCGCCTTCACCGACGTCAGGTCTCCTGCACGAGTCCGCGGAAGCGACTGAGTCAACATTCGGAGAGAAATTGGAGTTTTTACGTCGCTCATGGGGAACCGCCAGGGAGGGTTGTGCGTTGTCTACTTTCGCCTCGTGCGAAGAAGTTGATTAAAGCTAAATTTGGCGGCGGCCACGGTCAACTGATAAACTGTTGAATGGAAGTATTGTAATCTGTATAGTTTCAGACACATACAACAATTTTTTTGACAATTGTTACCTTTCGGCCACATCTCTAGTTTGGAACCGCTTTAATTCTAAACTACGCGGCAGTAAATTTCCGGAGAAATATCGATCTTGATCCGGCGCATCGTCGCGCGCTGTAGAGTTGCGGCGGAAGAGTTCGGCGTTTGGCTGAGCCTGCGGCTGGTGCCCCCGCCCCCGAAGTTCGGCGCCGCCGCTGTGCTTCTGTCACGGATGCGCCGACCAAATCCTGTCGAAAGCCATCAGTCGCAGCGCTGCTCACGCTGCGGTATCTAGCGCGGCACGCGACTTGCTTTGACATTCGTGAGTCAATCACCGCGCGAGGCTGCCATGCAGATCAGCGTAAAGGTGGCGAAAGCCATCGAACGCAGGCGCGTTTTTGTCGTGGACGACAATGAAAGCTTTCGCGCGGCGATCGAGTTCATGCTCCATGACGAATATGAGGCGCATGAACTTGCGAGCGCGTCCGAAACGCTCGCAAAAGCGGAGCAACTAAGGCCGGATTTACTGGTGCTTGCGGAAGGCGTCATCCGCGTCAACGGGCTGGATCTCATTCAGGAGTTTCTGGCGCGGGTTCCCGAAACCAAAATCATCGTCATCGTTGATCAGATATCGAGCGGATTCGGCCAGGAGTGCGTCGCTGAGGGCGCGCACGGCTTTTTGGCGAAGCCGCTGCAAATTGGACTGCTGCGCGATAAGGTCGACGCGCTGCTGAGCGCCAGGAAAAAGTCCGGCACGACCCCGCGGGCCGTTCTGAACCTGCGCTAGCGCCGGAACAGCCGCCAATCGACTAATATGCAGGGAGGTCGCCATGGAGCCCGCCATTCCGCCGATCGAGGACGGCGCCGAACGCGACAGGTTAGAGATCGCAATCGACGATTGCGTGCGTCGCTTCTACGCCAAGGGCGCCGAAGATCCGCTGTTGGGTCCTATTTTTATGGCGATTGACGGTCTCGACCGGCATATGGGGATCGTCGCGAATTTCTGGTCCAGGACTTTGCTCGGCACGGAGCGCTATCAGGGTCAGCCCTTCGCCGCGCATATCAATTTACCGATTGAGCCTCAGCATTTTACGCGCTGGCTCGAACTCTTTAGCGAAAGCGCCAATGAAGCCCTGCCAAAGACGCAGGCCGAGCAGGCGATCGCCAAGGCCGCCCACATGACGCAATGTTTCCAGTCGGGGCTGTTTCCCTTCGTCGACGCCGATGGAAAGCCGTCGCGCGTTCCGGCGCAATAGCGTCCATCGGCCGCCCACGAGCGTTAGTCGACCGCGATCATCACATCCGACGACTTGATGACCGCGTTGACTTTGGACCCTTCGCGCAGGCCAAGCTCATCGACGGATTCGTTGGTGATTGAAGCTGTGACGGTCAATCCGTTGACGTCGATCGTCACATGCGCCGTGGTTGCGCCCTTCTGGATGTGCTTGACCGTCCCGGGAAGGCTGTTACGCGCGGAAATCTTCATGCCGTCGGCTCCTAAGAAAAGTGGTTATCGCTATGGCCTCCCCTCGACGGCGCCCGACGTCGCGACGGCTGCGGCATAATAGTCAGCCGCTCGAGCCGGGTTTCCTTCGATGAAATGGGACTGCACGATCGCGTCTATATCATCGGCGGCGCGCGTCGCATACCAAACGACTTCTGCATAAACGACCAATAACTATCCAGTCTGTTACAAATCTAGGCAGTAGCGCTATGACGCCCTTCACGTCAGAAAGCATTAAGCGACAGAAGCCTCATGGCGGCGAAATGCCGCATAAGGCATGAACGCGCCTGTAAATCAGCTATCGACTCGTTACGATGCGCGTGACGCTAAGCGCATCGCAATTCTTCGCGCCGGAGTCGGCAAGGCGACATCCATGTCGGTTGCGGCGAGAGCACGGTTTGGATGGAGCCGGTCGCCGATCAATCGGGCGGCGGCGCCGGAGGAGACGGCAGAAGGCGCAAGAGTTGATCAAGCATGCGCGCCAACGCCGATGTCGAGGCCATTGCAGACCGTTGTTTTTGTGATGCTAAGAGCAAAAAAGGCGGCGTGGCACGATGCTTGCGTCAAAACCAGTGAAAACACCCACGCATGTCGTGAGGCTAAATAGTATGGGTTTGCAGCTGGCAGGCGGCGCATGCGCGCCGAAGGCGCGCGAATTCGATGTGAGAGACACCGCTCTCGTCGGCATCTACGAAATATCGAAGCTCCTGGCGTCGCCAAACCGTCTGGAAACCACGCTTGCGGGCGTGCTTGCGCTGCTTTCGAGCTTTCTTGATATGCGACATGGCTTGGTCGCGCTGCTCGATGCAGCGGGAGGGCCCGAGGTTGTGGTTGGATCGGGCTGGAGCGAAGATTCCGCCAAGCGTTTCTTCGACCGGCTTCCCGAACGCGCCGTGGGGCAGATCGTCGCGACGAAAATGCCGCTCGTCGTCGAGAACGTCGCAGCCTCGCCGCTCTTCCAGGGCTCCGACTTTTCCGAATGGGGACCGACCGACGGCCGGCCGTTCTCGCTAATCGGCGTCCCGATCAAGGAGGGCGACGCCGTCGTCGGCACGCTGACAGTCGATCGCGTCTATGACGATCGTTCAGTGACGCTGTTCGACCATGACGTGCGCTTCCTGACGATGATCGCCAACCTCGTCGGCCAGACCCTTCGACTGCACAAGCTTATCGCACGCGACCGCGAACGTTTGATGCAGGAAAAGGCCTGGCTCGAAAAAGGCGACCGCCTTCCGCAGATCGAAACAAAGAACAGCGGCATCAATGGCGTTGTCGGCAGCAGCCCGGCGCTGCGCGCGGTGATCGATAAGATTCGCGTCGTCGCCAAGGCCAAGTCCACCGTCCTTCTGCGCGGCGAATCGGGCACCGGCAAGGAGCTGTTTGCCGCGGCGATACACAATCTCTCGCCGCGCCGCTCAAAGCCCTTCATCAAGCTGAATTGCGCGGCTCTCCCCGAGAGCGTGCTGGAATCGGAGCTCTTCGGCCATGAGCGCGGCGCGTTCACCGGCGCGGTGAACATGCGCAAGGGCCGTTTCGAACTGGCCGACGGCGGCACATTGTTTCTGGACGAGATCGGCGAAATCACGCCGGCGTTTCAGGCAAAGCTGCTGCGCGTTTTACAGGAAGGCGAATTCGAACGGGTGGGCGGCACGCGCACGCAGAAGGTCGACGTTCGACTCGTGTGCGCGACGAACAAAAATCTCGAAGAGGCGGTCAAGCGCAACGAATTTCGCGCCGATTTATACTACCGCATCAGCGTCGTGCCCATCTTCGTGCCGCCGCTGCGCGACCGGAAGGGCGATCTCGAACCTCTCGCCAATGAATTTCTGCGTCGCTTCAATGCGGAGCAAGGCGGACGGCTGAGCTTTTCAGAATCGGCTATGCACGTGCTCACCGCCTGCGCCTTTCCGGGCAACATCCGAGAGCTGGAAAACTGCGTGTTTCGGACAGCGACTTTGGCGCAAGGGAATGTCATCACCGACAAGGATTTCTCCTGCCGCAACGACGGCTGTCTCTCTGCGGTGCTTTGGAGCGGCTCATTGGAGCGTTCGGCGCCTCCTCCACCCGTCGCGAGCTTGCCGGCCCTAACGCCGCCGCGCGAGCGTCAGCCTGCGCCGCCGCCGGCGACGACGAGTGAGCGCCCGAACGCCGACCCTTCGCCCGAGACCTGCCCCGGCGCCGAAAACTGCACCGCCGTGGAGCGTGACGGCCCTTCCGATCGCGAACGTTTGGTGGACGCCATGGAGCGCGCGGGCTGGGTCAAGGCGAAAGCGGCCCGGCTGCTTGGTCTAACCCCGCGTCAGATTGGCTACGCGCTGCAAAAACATGGCGTCGAGGTCAAGAAGTTCTGAGTTCCTCCGCGCTGGCGAAGAGCTCTGCGATTTGCCGACCCGCGGCATTCGTGGCGTGACGTCGGCGTCTTCCCCAGCGCGCGCCGAGCGCCGAAGCCGGCGCGACCACTCTTCTTAGCAGTCGCCCGCATCAATTGAGACGTCGGCGATCACCTCGCCCTTATTGTCCTTCAGCGAATATCGGATGATGGCGCCGCTCGTGCGATGATTCGGCATCGTCAGACACACGCGCTCCTGCAGCTGGGTCCTCAATGCGGCAAGCTTCTTTGCGTTGCCGATCAGAGTTCGCGCTGTTTCATCGTCGACGATCGTATAGCTGTAATTGAACGCGTTGCCCGGACCCGCCGTCGCCTTGTCGAGACGAACGCCCTCGCTGACCATCTCTGGCAGCGTCGCGTTCACCTCTGCCGCTTCTCGCTCCAAAGCCAGCGAGAGAGGCTCCGGCGGCTCATCGATATTAAGGCTTTCCCGATATTGTCTCGCGAGAAGGAAAGCCGTCGCTACGATGACGATCAGCGCGGCTGCTTCCCAGACTCCCATCCATGACTTCGTATCGCCCTCGTCCCTCACGGCAGCCCTCGATCCAGCCCGCATCAATTTTGTCTCGGCGAAGCGCGTTGCGCAAGGTGGCGGTCATAGGAGTTTTTCAGTGCAGCTTGAATTCCTTATCAAGTAGCTTCAACTCAGCCGGTTTGATGAGGTTCGAATGCGCGACGGTGACCGAATGCAGCGGGCCATCGAGGCTGCGCATCCAGAAATCGAGAAATTTGCGCAGCTCCGGAAACTCGGGATGAAGATCATATTCCTGCCAGATGTAGGATTGGATGATCTTCGGATAATCCGGGAGACGATAAAGAATATTCGCCGTCGTCAGGCCGTAGCCTTGAAGCTGCAAACGGAAGCCGCTGGACGCCATGGCATGCTCCTCGACGATCTGATTCCTTTCAGATTAGGAGCAAACCCTCGGAGCGCAAGCGTCATGAAAGGCAAAGGCCTGAAAAAACAATGTGCTATCAGCAGTCGTGAGTGAGTGCCAAAAATGCGCTCCTCAACGACGGCGCAGCTTAGAAAAATTCTGCGCACGGAAAGCGCGCAAAACAGCAGCGCCGTCGCAAGCGACGGCGCCAGCTCATGCTTACTCGGTTGGCCAGCCGCGGCCGGCCGCGACGGGCTGATCAGATCTCAGCCGATTCGTAGCTGGTGATTTCCATACCGACGCAGATTTCGACGATGATCGGTTGCGACCAGACCATGGCGTTGCTCCTCTGTTTTTTATAGTCCGCCCGACACGACGGCTCCGGTGGAGAATAGTGAAGGGCGCATATCGTTACACCTTCAAAATTTCGCCATCCACGCTTCCAAAATTTCCCGCTCCGGACAGGGGTCGGAAGAATAACCTCCTTGTCTCAGTCATTCGACATCGTCCAGCAGCGGAAGCGACACCGTGATCCGCGTGCCGCCGGACTCCCGCCTTTCGATCCGCTGCGCGCCGCCAAGCGCGCGCACACGCTCGTTCATGCCAAGCAGACCCATGCCCGGAGCAAAGCCATCTGAAACGCCGACGCCATTGTCCTCGATCGTGATCTTCAATTGCGGCGGCGATTCTGCGTCGAGCTCCGAGAAGTTTGCTGACGCGTCCAAGCCAAATTCCAGCGTGACCTCGCCCTTATCCGCGCCAGAGTGGCGGAAGATATTGGTTACGCCCTCCTGCACCACACGGTAGGCCGTCAACGCGGTCTCCTCGTCGAGGGACGAGAGATCGTGGCGCGCGACGAGCCGCAGATCCACCTCGGGATGGGTGAGCGCCCATGAGGCGAAGAGCGCCTTCAGCGCTGGTTCCAGACCAAGTTCCTCGAGGCCTTTCGGCCGCAGCCGTCCGAGCAGACCTCTGAACAACGATTGAAGCGACTCGCTCGCCTTGTCGATCGTTACGCTCATCTGTCTCAGTCGGCCCAGATCGGGAGCGGGATGCGAGAGAAGCTCCTGTAGCGTCGCCGACGTGGCGCGTATGGAAAAGAGACATGGTCCGGCTTCATCGTGCAGATCGCGCGCGATATCCTTGCGCTCGCCTTCCTGCACCTGAAAAAGCCTATCGACGAGATCGCGATTCTCCTGCTTGACGCGATCAAGCGTCGCCCCGAGCGAATTCAGGGCGGCGGCGATCGATCGGAATTCCGTCGCGCCGCTGACTGACAGGCGCACGCCGCTCCTGCCAGCCTCCAATTGCGCCAGGCCGAACTTCAGCGCATCGAAAGGCGCAAGCGAGGAGCGCAGGAACAGGAGCACGAGCGTCAGGAAGATGATCGTGACGGCGAGGCTGATCGCCGCAAGCCAAAGCATGTCGGACCAGATCTCTTCGAGTTCGTCGAAGGGGTTCGAAATCACCACAATATTGCTGTAGGCGCGCCCGCCGACCATCACGGGAATCGTCAACACGCGCGGCGAGGCGCCAACGAGCTTCACAAACCATTCGGGCACGTCCTGACCAGAATGGCGGATTTTCTCCAGCCAGTCGCGCGGCGCAGTCTCGTTAGCGGCGAGGATCTCAACATCAGCATGGCGAAGGTTCCCCAGCGACGCGTAGAGACGCCGCAATGCGGGAAGCGGATCTTCGTTTTCGGGAAGATTTGCAATCGTTGCTAAGACAAATTCCCGCATCAATCTGAGATTGCTTCCCGCTTCCGCGCGCACGCGCGGGCCGGCGTGAAGAAGCTGGATTGCAAGATTGATCAGCAAGGTCGCGATGAGCACGACGCCGATCAATCCGCCCAGCCTGGCTTTAAGCGAAACCCCGCGCATGATGAACGCCCTCGTCTCCATGCTTAACCGTTGACGTCCATTTACAGTCGATTGACAAGACTAGCGGTTTTCACAACATAGGTTCAGGCTCTCAAACAAGCGAAAAAGGATGCGCATTCTCATCGTCGACGACCACCCCATGGTGATCGAGGGCTGCCGCGGCATGCTTTCGGGACAAAAAGACATCGAAGTGCTCGAGGCGCATGACGCCAATGAAGCGCTTGACTCTTACGCGTCCGCAGCGCCCGACGTCGTGGTGCTCGACATTAATCTACCCGGCGTCTCCGGCTTCGAACTGCTGCGCCGCATCTTGAAGCGGGACGCGAACGCTCAAATCATCGTTTTCACCATGAACGACGATCCGGTATTTGCGGCGCGGGCGATCGAGGGCGGGGCGCGCGGCTATGTTGCGAAGAACGAGGACCCACGCGTCTTTATCAAGGCGATCCGCGCCGTCGCGGCGGGCGAGCGCTATCTGTCGAACACTCTCGCGCTCAAGCTCGCGTTCGCCGACCAGAGCCGCGCGAGCAACCCCCTCGACGCGCTGAACGGCCGGGAAATCGAAATCCTGCGCAATCTCGCCGACGGCAAGGATATGACGGAAATCGCGCATATTCTTAAGGTCTCCTACAAGACCGTCGCGAACAATTGCATTCTGCTGAAGCGCAAGCTCGGCGCGCGTTCGAAAGCGGATCTTCTGCGTATCGCCGTCGAAAACAAGGTTGCAATGAAACTTGCATAAAGCAGGTTCTGAAAAAAGTTGACAGACTTTTTCGATGAGAACCTGCCTCAACATTTTGATGTTGAGCGTTTCCCGATCACATGATTCCATGTGATCGGGAAGCGCTTTTGGCGCCGCTATCTGAATTGCTTCTGCGTTCGATAACGGGCGGCGAGCATCCGCAGCGCCTCCTCCCGTTCAACTCCGCGGTGGCGCAGATTGTAATAGTGCTGGCAAACCTCGCCATAGGTCTGCTTTTGGCCGGCGATCGCGGCGACTTCTACAAGCGAGTTGATCAGCTGCGCGAAGTCCTCGGCATGGCCGTCGGCCGCGAGCATCTGCCCGACCTGAGCGGTGCGATTCGCGAGCATGCGGTCGGATTCGAGGAAATGCGGCTGCGCCGAGAGCAGAGCCGCGCGTATGCGCTCTACCGCAGGTTCACGCATGCCGACGCCCCCGCCGGCTTCGCGTTGCGCGAGCCAGAGCGCAGGTTCAGTGCGATCGGTGGCGCGCAACCAGACGTCAGCGTCCTTAAGGGCTCCCGACTCGATCAGATCATCCTGCTCGGCGGCGCGCCGCTCTTCGCCGCATGAGGCGAAGAGCGCGCAGACGCCTGCAAGAATGATCGCTTCGCGAAAGCGCATCGCCGAGCTATTTCCCTTCCACTTTCTTCTTCAGGCCCTGAAGGCCGTCGCGCAAATAGCTCGTCATCGCCGCGCGCGCGGCGTCGTCGTTGAGGTTTTCCGGCGGCTCATTGCTGGTGTCGCCGCGATAGAGTCGGCCATACCATTTCACTGCACTCCCTCCCCCTGACGCAGGTTCGATCGTGAAGGTGACAGTGTAGGAACTTACGGGCAGCGCATCGAGATTTGGATCAGACATACGCCAGGATAGCTTGAACGCCGAAGTGTCATATTCATCGAGCCCTTCCTTCAGAACGCCGCCCTTCTTGAGGGTTATTTCACGCTCCGCGCCGGCGGCGTCTCCGCCCTTGGCCGTCACGCTCTGAACGTCAGGGTGCCAGTTCGCGAGCCCGTCGAATTTACCTGCCACAGCCCATACGGCCTTGGGATCGGCGGCGATGACGATCGACTCGTCGACCTTGATCGGCGTCGGTCCGTGCGCGAGCGCAGGCGCGCAAATCAGAAGGGCGAAGAGCCCCAGCAGCTTCCTCATTTTGATCTCCTTGGTTGGGGAAAGCGGTAGAACGGCGCGGCGCGGCGCATTTGAATGAAAGCCTGCGCGAAAAAAGCTGCGGCGACGGCCATGAACGTGAGAAGCGCAGCCGCCACGCCAAAGAACGGGCGCAGGTCGAGTGCGGCGTCGCGCGGTCGGACGGAGGCGACTGCGGCATAGTCCTTCCACAGTCGCTTGCCGTCTTCGAGATGGGCGTAGGAAAGCCCGGTCTTTTCGGCGAGCGAACGCAAATAGTCTTCCTTTACGGAAGACAGATGCTCTACGCCGATCGCCGCGCTCGCGCCGAATGGCGCGTTGCGGGCGTTGTAGCCCTCTCGCCGCTCCGCGCCTTCAGGCGGCAGGCCGAAGCGGCTCTCGTGCGGAACGTCGTCGGCGCCGAGGAATCCAACCTCGCGGCCTCTATCGTCAAATTTCGGGATGGGCGAAAGCTCATAGCCGCCGACGCCAACGACAAGGCCGCGCACCTCGCCCGCACGCCCTTCGAATGTCGGCGCGCCACGCGCGGGTAGCGGCGGCGCTTCCTGGCCATCGCTGAAAAACAGCAGGTCGCTTTTCAATTCTCTCGCCATATCGATCGCGCGAAAAAAGCCCGCCGAAATTCGGCTATCGCCTTCCCAGGCCATGCGCCAGTCGAGCGCCTCAATCGAGGCTTGTAGAGGCGTAAAGTCTGCGCAGACGTCGATCGGTTCGAACAGCAGGAATGGTCTGCGTTCGGTAAAAACGCCGAGCGCGACATGCGACGGACAGGGCAATTCCGCGAGCATGGCGCGAAGCGCGGTTTTCACGGCGTCGAGACGGCTGACCGGCCGGCCGGAGGCGGCGTAATCGCGAACATTCATGCTGCCAGTGATGTCGACGATGGCGAGAAAATCGAATGACGGACGCCGGATCATAATCCTTGGCGCGAAGAAAGTGGCGGCGAGCGACAGCGTCGCTAGCGCGAGAAGAGCGACGCGAGGATCGCGCACATCCGGGCGCATCACGGCAGTCCTTTCGGTTTGCCGGGAATATCGGTCCACAGCTTCTTGGGATCGGCGCTCAGTTCGTCGCCGCTGTTTCTCTCGAAATCCGGAAAATCCCGGACGAGCCGCGCCGCGACGTCGAGATTGAATTTCGCGTCCCAATAGTCGGGCGCGAGCTGCAGCGCACGTCGATATTCGCGCTTGGCGAGATTGACGAACGGATTGGCCGCTTCGAGTTGCGATCGTTCGACATGATCGAACGCCTTGCGCAGCAGCGCGTTCGCCAAGAGATAATGTCCCCGCGCGCGCGTTTCGCTGCTCCCGCTGCGATCGAGCGTCTCCACCAGGGCTCGGGCGCGATCGATGTCGCTTCGCGCCGCAAGAAAGGCGACGCGCGCGAGAATCGTTTCCGGCCTGTCGTTCGCGTCGACGGCGACGTCGCGGCCCGCGCGCATCGCTTCGATCGCGTCATTGGCGACGACGGCGCCGCGCCATTCGGTAAGCAACGCAGCCGTCGTGAGGATTAGCGCGAGAAAGAGCGCGACCAGAATCGACGATTTTGTTTCACGCCAAAGCGCGCGCGCCTTGTTGCGCACGTTCGTGATCCTCGTCGAGAAGGCCATCATCGCGCGTTGTCCACAACGCTCAGCCTGACCTCTGCGAGCTTCGCAGCAAGAAGCAGCGCCATGGCGGCGAGCGCGAGCGCGAAAGCCCATGCGCTCAGATCCGTGCGCGGCAATTTTTCGACATATCGGACGGGATGGCGTTCGAGCCTGTCGATCTGCTTGACGGCCTCCTCCGTCGCCTCGGCGCCTTCAGCCTCGAAGGCCTTGTAAGGAACGCCGAGCGATTTGAAGAAGAGATCGAGATGGCGCTCTGGCGCGGCCTGTGGCGACTCATCGTCGCCCGCCGGCTGATCGGAGATGCCTCTGCTGCCTTGGGTGCGCAGGAACAGCCAGTAAAGGCTGACGTTCGTCTTGCGGAATTCCGCCTTTAGATCATCGCGCAGCTTTGGATCAATGACGCCGGCGCCGTCGGATATCAGCACGACCGCGCGCGACAGATCAGCCTGGCTCGCCTTGAACATCGAGAGCGCCATGGCGAGCCCACGCGCAATATTTGTATAGTCGAGGCCCGAACGGTCGATCGCGTCGATTGCGGCTTCGGTGGCGCCGATATGATCCGAAATCGGCGTCACCAGCATCGGCGCCGTCGAAAACGCCGCGACGCCCACGAGATCGTGACGGCGCGCTTCGACAAAGCGCTTGAGAATGCGCCTTGCCGCAGCGGCTTTCGACTCTTCGTCCCCAGACGGCGTTCGCCCCGCGAAGGTCTCGTTCATGCTGCCGCTGCGGTCGATCAGCATGACGATCTGCGCGCCCTCGGAAAAGCGCTCGACGTCCGCGCCTGCGACATAGGGGCTGGCGGCGCCGAGCAGGCTGGCGCCGATGGCCACGACGCCGCAGAACTTCAGAAGAATGCCGGCGGCGACGGAAAGGCCGTCGACCGGCGCTGCGAGGAGCGACGGTATCGTCGCGCCGCGCAAGACGGACCGCAGCAGCGGCAGCAGCGCCAGAGGCGCTAGGAACAGCGGCTCGATGTGCTCAACGCCGAAGGCGCTCATCCTGCGCGCTCCTGCCTGGCGAGCCTGCTGATAAATTGCGCGAGCTGCTCGGCGGCAAAGTCATCCTTGGAGCCTTCGCCGCCAAAAAAAAGCCGCTTCGAGGTTTCGAAGAATCGCTCGAAGTCGGCCTGCAGCGGCTTGAATTCCGGACGTCTGCCGAGAAACTCCGGAAGGTCCCCTGACAGCAGAATTGCGCCATTGGCCCGATCGAGCGCGCGATGCACCGATTGAATCGCCACCGCGAGATTCGCGTCATCGGCGGCGCGCCGCGTCGAGATTTGACGCGCGAGCGCTGAGAAGATTCGCGCCTTCCGTTGTTGAAAGGGCGGCCAGGCGCGATCACGCGCGACAAGAGCGATCGCCAGCAGGGCGGCGGCGCCTGCGCCAAACGCCAGATTGAGCGGCGTGGCCTCGTCAACGAATGCCGACGAACCGTCTGGACGCAGATAATCCGAGGCCTGCTCTTGCTTCTGTGGCGCAACCTCCCGCAAAGGAGAAACGCCAACGCTCCATGCGGGAATGGCGACTGTCTGCGCGCCTGTCGCCGTCGTAATGGAGAGGTCGAACCCAGGAATCTCGATCTCACGCGCATCGAGCGCGACATAGAAATTCTGATATGTGAGGTCGAGACGCCACAGGCGCGCGCCGTTTTCCAACGTCTCGCTAAGTTTGACGTCCCGGAGATCGAGCGAACCGGTGAGCGGACCGGGATTGGGCAAGGAGGCGCGCGATAGCACGGCGTCCGCGGGCGCGGAGACGTCGATGCGCGCATGGATGAGATCGCCCACGAAATAGCCGAACGGGCGCGCCGAGTGGATGCGCACCGCCGTTTCCTGCGCACATGCAGGAAGCGCCGCGGCGAGCATGAGGGCGACACATGCAATGCGCATCGCAGGCCTCACGCCGCCGTCAGCCGCATGCTGAGATCGCTGGCGTCGAAACCGTCCTGAATGAAAATCGGCGCACGGCTGCGTCTGGAAGACGCGCGGGCGAGATTTTTGCGACGGGACTGCTCGGCTTCGAGCCAGCGCCGCTGAAGCGCGGGCCTCATCAATAGGAGCTGACGGCGGCCGCTCTCGCTGTCGCAAAGCTCCAGCACGCCCCATTTCGGCGGCGCGGCTTCGAGTGAATCGATCAGAACGAGCGGCGCGACGTCATGCAGTGAAAGCGCCTCGAATGCCTGCTCAATCAATAGCGCGGGCCAGCGAAAATCGGAAATGAGAAACACCAGCTTGCGCGTGGCGCCGAGAGCCGCCGCGGCGTCGAGCACGCCTTTGGCGCTCGATCCGCTGGGCGTCTCGACGCCGAACCTTTCGACGGCTGCGAGCGCCGCCCTTCTCGAACGCGTCGCCGGCAACGTAGCCCGATCAATCAACGCCTCTTTGAAACCGAACACGCCGAAGCGATCGCCGTTGCGTGTGGCCGAATACGCCAGCGCGCCGCAAAGATCGACGGCGACCTGAAATCTGTTGACGGCGCCGGCGAAGCCCATCGAGGCGGAAAGGTCCACGAGCGCGTAGACGTCGATCGCCGCCCTTTGCTCGAAGCGACGCACATAGGTCACGCCGAACGGATCGCGCAGCGTCGCGCGAAGGTCGATGCGGCGGGCGTCCGGATAGCGCATGAAAGGCGCCTGGTCGCGAAAGACTCCAAAGCCGCCGACCTCGCTCGACGTGTGAGCGCCGACGTGGTTGGCGGCAAAGCGACCGCGCGGCCGATATAGGATATCGACGACCGTATTCATGGAACCGGCGTCGCGTCTAAAGCCGCGCGGCACAGTCGCTTGACGATATCGTCGCTGCGCAAAGCGTGGATAGGATCGACAAAGATGCGGTGGGCCATGACTTCGATGAAGACATCGCGCACATCTTCCGGAATGAGATAATCGCGCCCTTCGAGCCAGGCGCGCACCCGCGCGGCGCGCACCAGCGCCGCCAGTCCACGTGGACTCGCGCCGCCCTTGACGAGGCTGTCGAGGTCGACATCCGGCAGCGACACGCCGGCCGAACTTGGGTCGACAAGAGCCCGCCAGAGGTTCAGCACGTAGCGTTCAAGCGCTTCGCTCGATCTCACATGTGCCTGGATCGCGCGCGCAACAGCTGGCGTCTCGCGATAGTCCAGCGTTCCGGGGCTCACCCGCTCGAGAAGCGTTTCCGTATCATGGAACGCTGGATCGAAAACAAGCCTGCGGCGCGCGTCCTCATCGTCCGGCGCGGCCATAAGAATTTCCATTAAAAATCTGTCGCGAGCTGCCGCCGGCAGTTCGAAGGTTTCTTCCCGCTCCACCATGTTCCGATCAGCGAACACATTGAGATAGGGAAAGTGATGCTCGCGATTGAACGCCGACACGCTGCGCTCGGCCATCAGCCGCAGCAACAGCGAATGAACCTGCGGGCGCGCGCGGTTGATCTCATTGAAGAAGAAGACCGGCAGCGTCGCCGCATGGCGGAGAAGCTCGGATGGATCGACGCGGGGGCGGCCGTCTTCGCCCAGATAGGTATGATAGAGAATGTCGCTCGGCATCATGTCGACCGTGCCTTCGACGCGAGCGAAGTCGCCGCCGAGCGCGCGCGACACGGAACGCAGCAGCGTGGTCTTGCCGACTCCGACATCGCCTTCGATCAGCACATGACCGCGCGCGAAAATGCAGATCGTCACGAGCCTGACGACGCGCGCTTGCCCGATGACCGCCTTTTGAATTTCCTGTTCAAACTCAAGGGCGCGCGCGCGCCAATCGGAGAGCTTCTGGACGACGTGCAGAGTTTCGTTCAAGGCCTGACCTAGCGCGCCAAACATAAAGAGGCGGCCACGATCTCGGGAAAAGAGCCAATGCGCTGTTGTCGAATACGCCGGCTCCAGATCGTGGCCGCTAGATCATCGCGCTTTTGTCGCGATGAAACTTATTGAGCAATCTTGCTCACGTCATATTCCCACTTGCCGGTCTTCTTGAAGTTCTCGACCCGCTTCTTGTTGCGCTCTTCCATACCCTGAACTGACGCCTGCTGTTTGGCGATTTCCTTCGGGTCGTGCTTGGGATCGTATTTCGACCCCTCGACCTTGTCCGGGAAGCCGGGCTTGGGTTCCCAACAATTTCCGGGCGCCTTGCACTTGGTGCCGTCATAGGCGAGCGCGCTTCCGGCGCCAAATAGAATGCCGACGGTGAGCGCCGCGGCGAAATGCATCTTACGCATCCCTGTTTCCTCCTTTTTGCGAGGCTTGCGCCTCGGTGTTTGCGCCTCCGGCGACGGCGGCGTAGAACTTACTTCGCCTTCTCCTGGCACTTTCCAGGCGGGCTGTCCGGCAGGGTTTCGTGACCCGCGTAGGGTTTGAAAGACTTGCGCTGAGCGTCCGTCAGCCAGCTCGCCTTCTCCGGCGCTTCCTTGAAGAGATGTCGGATCCAGGCCATGACCTTCAGCATCTCATCGAGCGTGAGGTTCTGGTACTGCGGCCCCATCGACGCTTGCCCGCCGCCATAGATCGTCGAGAACAGACCTTCGTCCGTTTCGTTCTGCGGATAGGTCCAATAGGCGTCGTTGAGGCCGGGGCCGATCTTTCCTTCGGCGAGGTGGCCGTGACAGCCGGAGCAGGCGGAAAGAAAGAGCTGTTCGCCCAGCTTCAGACAGCTTGAATCCTCGTTATAGGGATTCTTGCCCGACGTCATGAATTCCTTGACGCCCGCGGTGTCCTTTCCCTCCGGCAGCGCGTCATCAAAGTTCAGCACCTCGCCCGTGATCGTGTTGCGGAATGTGATCCCTGCGGTCTGCGCGATGGCGCCGAGCGCAACCAAACAGGCCGCGGCGCCGATGAGGGACAGGGAAACGCTTCTTTTGCTATTCGACACGTATTTCGTCCTGCTTTTCGTTTGCGCGCGGCGCATCATTGGGTGACGGGAAGAAGAGGAACGCCTTCCGCTTTGAGAATGTCATCGATCTTTGGCCGAGCGGCGACGAGCGCCTGATCGATTTCAGTCAGCAAGGCTTTGTCGTCGCGCCGCACCGCGACCGATTGATCGAAGCGCTGCGGCACTTTTTCGCCAGTGCTCTTCGCCGCATCGTCTTCGATCAGCGTCATCCGCAGCGGCGTCGATGACGCCTTGACGTAACGTGCGACGTCGGGCGCGAAGCCGACCGCGACATCAGCAGCGCCGCTGACCACCTCGCCAACCATGCGGGCGGGATCAATCTGCGTGTATTGATTGCGCGCCGATTTGAAATTCACCAGCGAATAGAGATAGGCCATATTGTCTTCGTATTTGCCCATATCCTTGAGCAGCGTTTCGCCCGGAGAGCCGAACGCGACGGCGATGTGGCCAAGCTTTTTCAAACGTGCGTCGGACCATGATTTGATGTCGAGGTCGCGATCGGCGCGGCTGACAAAGACATAGCCGGTGCGATAGTACGGCTTCGACGTCGCGACGCGCGGATCGCCGGTATCGAGTCCAATGACGACGTCGCAGAGCTTCTTGTCGAGAGAATCGCGCACGAGATAGATCGCCGGCTGCTGCGACCATACGAATTGGGCCTTGCGTTTCATGGCGTCGGCGAGCGCAACGCCGATCTTGTTCTCAAGTCCCGAGCCGTCTTCCATCGAGAGCGGCGGCTGGTTCTTCGCCGCGCAGATGCGAAGCGTATTGGGATCGGACGGCTCTGCCGTCGAAGCGGTCGCGGCGTTCGAGACGGCGTCGCCAGTAACGCCGAGCGAAGCGCCTTCTGCGCTCATGGCCGCAAGAACGGCGAAGAGCGCACAGCATGCGCCGACGGGCAAGCGAGTGAATCGCGACATAGCTTTCTTTCCGTGATCATTTCGATCGCCTGTTCGGACGCATGGGGGCGCGTCCGAACAGGCGTCTCGTAACCGCCTCAGGCGGAAGAGATCGATGGAACGAGCGGCGATTAGTTCGCCTTGTATTCGCCCACGCTCAGATCGTCGTAGGGGCCTTTGCCGTCGAGCGAGAACACCATCACGCCGCCGCCCATCTGCGTGTAGTTGGCGAGCTGCTTAAAGGCGCCAACCGCGCCGAGGCCGGCCGTCGGATCCTGGAGATCGAACACGAGGCCAACGCCCGGCCAACCGCCGACGCCATACATGATGGCGAGATATTCGACGCCCTTGTGCTGATAGACGATCGGATGTCCGATGACGCCGGACGGAAGCTTGAACTTCCACAGCAGTTCGCCGGTGTCGCTGTGACGGGCCTTGATGAAGCCGTCGAGCGTTCCGTAGAAGACGACATTGCCGGCCGTGGCGGCGGTGCCGCCCCAAACAGCGAAGCGCTCCATCTTCTCCCATTTGAACTTGCCGGTGATGGCGTTGTAGGCCTTGATCTGGCCGAGGCCTTCAGCCTTCTGACGATCACCCTTCGGACCCGGAAACATGTTGAGCGTCGCGCCGACGAAGAACTGACCCGCGCGATAGGGAAGCATGAAGGGCTCCCAGTCCATGCAGATGTGGTTCACGCCGAGGAAGAACAGCTCCTTATTGGGATCGTAGGAGTCGAGGCCCTGGTTGTGATAGCCCATCGCCGAGGGACAGATGTCCTTGGCGAGATGGTCCATCCGCGTGCCATATTCCGGATCGCGCACCGGCAGGCCGCTCTTCAGATCGACCTTCTTGAACACATTGACCGTGTCATCGATCTTGTCGGCGGAGACCAGCGTGCCGTCGGTACGGTCGAGCGTATAGACGATGCCGTTGCGATCGGGATGGGTCAGCAGCTTGCGCAGCTTGCCGTCCTTGTCCTTCTGCTCGCTGAGCATCATGAAGTTGATGCCGGCGTAGTCCCATTCATCGTGCGGCGTCTTCTGATAGCCGAACTTCGCCTCGCCCGTGTTGAGGTCGCGGCCCCAAATGGTCATCGTCCACTTGTTGTCGCCAGGACGCATCGTTTCATTCCACGGCGCCGGATTGCCGCTGCCGTAGTAGACGAGGTTGGTGCCCGAATCGTAAGCGAACCAGCCCCAGTTGGTGCCGCCGCCGATCTTCCAGGCGTCGCCTTCCCAAGTTGCTGTGCCGAGGCCCTTCTGACCGTAATGCGGATTGGCCTTGTTGAAGTCGTCGCCGATCAGAACATCCGAATCCGGGCCGGTCGCATAGGCGCGCCACTTCTGCTCGCCGGTGCGCACGTCATAGGCGGTCATGTAGCCGCGCACGCCCAGTTCGGCGCCCGAGCTGCCGATGAGCACAATGTCCTTATAGATGTGCGGCGCGACGGTCAGCGTGGAGCCGACCTTGAAGTCGGAGTTTTCGATCTTCCAGTATTCCTCGCCGGTGCTGGCGTTCAGCGCGACGACGTGGCCGTCGAGCAGCGTCTTCACGATCAGCGCGGGCGCCTTGCCGTCGCCGGGCCAGTAGGCGAGACCACGATTGACGATGTCGCAACAGGCGACGGCGCGCGCCGCGGCGTTCTGCTTGGGCTTATGCTGCCAGAGAATGCGGGTCGGGTCGTCGAGGTTGAGCGCAAACGTATTATTGGGGAAAGACGTGTGAACATACATTTTGCCGTCGATGACGATCGGCGAACCTTCGTGACCGCTGAGCAGACCGGTCGAGAACGACCAGGCGACCTTGAGGTTCTTGACGTTATCGGCGTTGACCTGGGTCAGCGTACTGTAGTGGTTGGAGCTGTAGTTCTTGCCCTGCATGGCCCAGTTGTCTTCGCTCTTGGTCAGAGCTTCGAGCTTATCCTCGGCGGTCGCAGCGGACATCGTCACGATCGGCGCCGCGATCAGCACGGACAACAGGGACACGGAATTCAGCAGTTTCCTCATCGACGAGTCCTCCTGCAACCTCGCCCGGACGCCTTCATGGCGTCTTCGACGGCGACGTCGCCCCGCAAATAGACGGCAAAATGCAGCCGCCGTGGTTCATTGACGGTCGCTTATTCTCGCTGCGCGTTCGCGCGCAAATTCGAGAGACGATCCGCCGGCATATAAGTTTATGCGCAAGGCCGAGTCTTCACGATTTATCGGTAATGTATCTCGGGAAAGATCGGCATGTTTGCTGCCCATGCTTCCCGATGTCGCGGCGCTTGACGCAAAATCGCGCACAGCTTTTGTTGAAGGCCGGTCATCCCCTCATCATCAGAAGCATCGAATGCCAAAACCTGTCGCGCCAATGAATTCGCCTGCGCGCCGCCATCGCCTGTTCACTCCGGCGATTCTGCGCTCGACCGCTTTTCTGGTCGCCGCCCTGGTCATGCTCATGCTGCTCGGCGTGACGTTTGCGCGTATCGGCGCGCAAACAGCGCACGCCGCGCTTTACCCCGACGACCGGCGGCAAGCGATGACGGAGGCGGACGCCAGTCGCTTCGCTGGCGCCGGCGTGCTCATGTGTTACTCGGATTTCGGAACGCTGGAGCGCGCGGCGGCCGCCTGGCTCGTCGGTTCGCATGACCTCGTCGTGATGAACGCGCATAATTTCGTCGACCGGCGTCTCGTCCCAACGCATCCGGTGACGAATTGCTTCTTCAGGATCGCTGGCGGCGACTATTATTTCGATGAGAACAGCCTGCGCATCGGCGCGTCCGTCGATTCGAAAGCTCTGCACATCACAGACGACTGGGCCTTGCTGCGTCTGCTTCAGCCAACGCCTGAAACCGTGAAACCCCAGCCCTCGCCGGACGTCAGCGATGTCGCCACCGGCGCGCGCTTCAAGGTCGTGATGGTCTCTCCGGCCGGACATTCCAACACACGTCTCGTGGCCAGTACTGAATCATGCGATGTTTATCGCGTCGACGAACCCACCGAAGGTCACATTCGTCGCGTGCGTCACGACTGCAATGACGGCTATGGCGGCTCGGGTTCCGGCCTTTTCACCGAAGACGGCCGCCTGATCGCCATGCACAGCGCTTCGCTCGACATGAATCAGAAGCGGCCCTTCGATATCGAGACGCATTACGGTTCTGCGATGCTTTTCGAAGGCGAACTCGCCGAGGCGATCCGCGACGCAGCTTCGAAGCCGCGCTAGCTCATTCCTTTGGCGGAATCGTCCGTATCCAGGCGACGAGCGCGTCGAGATCATCGGGCGACATTTTCGAAAAATGCGCTTTGGAGAGCGTCGACATGGGCGGCTTCAGCGGCGCGCCGTCGCGCGCCACGCCTTGTGTGATCGCGCGCCTCAAATCATCGTCCGACCAGGCGCCGACGCCCTTTACCGGATGCGACGTGATGTTGGAGGCGACGATGACGCCGGCGGCGTTGCGGAAGGTCTTTCCGCCCGCGCCGAGACGATTTTGATAATCAGGCGCGCCGTCGACCTCCTCGCTGTGACACGACAGGCAACGGGCGAGCGACGCGACATAGAGGCCGCGCGTGTTTTTGTCGGCAAGAGACAATTCATCAAAGGTCGCCGCCGCTCCGGGCATCAGGCGAGGCGTCCATTCGCCGCTGCGCTGCTGCGGCGCCTGAAGCGGCGCGTGGATCGGCGTCGCCGAGCGCAGAAAGGCGATGATCGCGTCGAGATCGCGCGCGGTCAGCGGCTTGTAGGAGTCCGACGGCATGACGGGCGCAAGGCGGCCATCTCGGCCAACGCCGTCGACGATCGCGGCGCGCAATTCTTCGTCGCTCCATGCCCCGACGCCGGTCTCTCTATCTGGAGAGATGTTGGGACTGCGCACGACATAGGATTTGTCGGAGAATGTCTGCGCGCCGCCGGAGAAACGACTGGAGAGATCATAGCCAGCTGGGCCGCGCGGCGTATGGCAATTGTCGCAGGCCGTCAGCGCTTCGACGAGATAGCGGCCGCGTTCGATTTCGCCTGCATCGGCTGTAGGACCGATCAGGCAGAATGCGAGCAGAGCGACCAGCATAGCCAGACAGGATGGCGGACCTTTGGCGCTCATCATGTAGAGGCGTTGGTGTCGGATACGGCGCACTTAATGCAACCTTCTCTTTGCGTCTCGCGGTAATATTCCCTGACAACGCAGGAAAGTTTGGCATGACGCCGCAGGAGTCAGCGCCCGATCGAAAGGTTCGAGCCGTCGAGGACGGCATAGTCGAAACGCGCGCCGGTGACGACCGCCGCGGTGAAACTGGCGCCGGTAAGAACCGCATGGGTGAGATTGGCGCGCGTAAGATCCGCCCCGTCGAAATTGGCGTCGGGGAGTTCGGCGCGCACGGGAACCATGCCCTGATTGGCCGGATCGGCACCGAGATCCGCGCCGATCAGCTTCGCATTGCGAAAGTTGACGCCCTTCCCGCCGCCGATGATGCGCGCATTCGCGAGGTCGGCATCGGCAAAACTGGCGCCATCGAGAAGCGCGGCGTAAAGCGTCGCGGCCTTCATCTGAGCGCCCGAGAAGTCGGCGTTCTGCAAATCGGCGCGCGTGAAATTCGCGCCCGACAGATCGGCCTTCGCCAGCTTCGCGCCCGCGAGCTTGGTGGAGAAGAAGTCCGCGCCATGCAGGTCAAGGCCGGAAAGATCGACGCCTGAAAGATCGAGATTTGAAAGATCGACCGGCTTACCTTGCGCTTCGGCGACCTTATGTTCGATCTCGGCGCGAGTCATCTCCGCAGCTAAGGCGCACAAGGGCGCGGCGACAAAGAGGAGCGCGCACGCGACAAATAAGAGTTCGCGACCGACGCGCTTCAGATTGGGCGAACTCATCCCGCGAATCCCCGGCACCATGACTCTGCAAAGCTATGTACGGCGGCGCAACAGACGCAACAGGACAATCTCCCGAGTACGCGGGGAGACAGCGGCAGGCATCGGCCACGGCGCCGGCAGCACGTAGATCGCCATGCGCTTTCGCGATAAGGAAGGGAGATGCAACGCTCACAACTTGTTTCCTCCGGTCTCGTCGTCGCTCTCTGGTTTTTGGCGGGCGCGCATTCGCCTGCCCTTTCGAGCGACGCTGAACTGCCGAAGCGCCGGCCGGGCCTTTGGCGCATTTCGACGATTTCGCCGGAGATCGGGCTGCAGACCAATGACGTCTGCATCGAAGAGGGCGACAGCATCATCGGCGCCCAGGACGAAAGTCGCGCGAAGCCTTCAGTTACGCGCGCGAATGATCAGATCATCGTCACGATCGAATGCGGCGCGAAGGACGCGCGCGACGTCACGAGTCTGCTGTTCACCGGCGATTTCCAGAGCTGGTATCGCGCGCAGTCCAAGGCGACGGCGAGGGGGAATCGCTCTGGCTTCACGATCGACGCGAAGTTTCTGTCCGAACGCTGCACGAACTAGCCGCCCGACGATCCAGTCGGGACTGCGACGCCGAATGACCTGCTCTGGCGAGATAGCAGGCGCAAGTGAGACCGTTCTGTCATTGGCTCGGTTCCGAGTTTGGCAGAGGGCCCTCGCTTCCTTTCGGACGTATACAGCGGGCCGGTTTTTTTTAAGCCTCGGCATTCGATGCTCATATTTCAACTGCAACGCATCACGAAGCAGGAGAAGGCATGATGATCAAAGCAGAGGTCACGGCAGAAACAGTCGCCATCAAGCACATCACGATTCGCTCGACAAAGACGTTTGCGCAGGTTCGTGAAAAACTCGAAGCGGTGCTGCCGGAGCTCGATGCGCAAATCGTCGAACAGTTGAGCCAGAGCGACGAGCAAGCGGTTAAGGCCTCCGAAGACGCCGGTCCAAAGCTATCAATCTTCCTCGTCCGGGACCATGGCGCCTTATTGCAAATCGCTGGAGGACGCCGCAACGCGATTCAATACGAGATTGGCAATCCCTTAACCGCATCCAAAATGACGCGTCATCGTCTCGCCGCTGCTCTCTATGCGCCGCTACGTGTCGTGCTGTTTGAAGATGAAGATGGGAGGCCGGTCTTCGAGTATGACCAGCCGTCATCGCTCTTCGGGCAGTTCGACGATGAACGCGTAACTGAGGTCGGGCGATATCTCGACGCCGCGCTTGAAGCTGCATTGCTCCAAGCGGCCGACTAAGCGGCGCGAAATTCGCACGCTGACGCAATTCCTGCTTGTAGCATTCCTCTTATCTACGTTCTTGCCCATCTCAGCGAGATCCATCAGGGGATGACGAACGTCCCTGATCGGGTTGAGGAGCGGGAGGCGTGCGCCGCTCGACTCGGTATTTGTCGTGCAAACCGACGAGCGCGCGATTTACGTAAGTATGGAACTGCGTCGCTTTCTCGATCGGCACGGTGAAAACGGCGATCCCGAAGCCTACCGCTGCGGCGATCAACGCCGTGATGACGACAGAAACGAACCTGTACGCGATCGTCCGAACGATCCCGCGACGGGGAGCAGGATGGACTTCGAAACGGCTTTTGTATCCTTGACTGTCTCTTACAACTTCGGGGGCTTTTTGCTCAAATACTTGCTCGTGGGCGTGTAAGATCGCTCCCGCCTCTCGCGGTTCAACCTCGGCCTGAACAAATTGCGGTTGTTCGACCTCCTGCCACTGCGCCTGACTCTGATCAGGAGCTGTGTCGGTCGAGGTCCCCAAAACGACCTGTTCCTGCTCTTCCTGTCGCCGGGCGCGCGCCGCGGCCTCGATGTGTTCAGATCGCCGGCGCTCTTCTTCACTTTGTTCCACAGCGGCGAGTCTTTGCTCCAGAGCGGCAAATCTTTTCTGCAAAGCAGCGATGGTCCATTCGCTGCGCAGCATCTCATTGTCACGCGGCGGCGCCTCGGCTGGCGCGAACGAGGCCGTATGAGCCTGCTCTGATACGCGACGATTTTCTTCTCCACGACGCTCTTCCTCCCTTTGTTTGAACGCGACGAGGGTCCAGTCGCTGAGAAGGGTCTTGCTCATCTTTCACTCCAGTCTTTCGATGTTCGCATCAGACGCCTCGCGCGGCATTGTCAGTCTCGGAAAATCCCGTAGAAGCTTTCAGTGTGTCTCAACGGTTCAAAGGCTAGGCTGAGACGATGCTTGGCGTTTGTAAAGCTCGGCGCGCGGAGCCGAGCACGTGAACTCCTTCCCTGAAAATTAGGTCCTCACATAGGCAGAGCGTCCCAATGTCGATCTTGTTTCAACCCGTGCGCATCGGCGAGATGGAATTGCCGAACCGCATCATCATGGCGCCTCTCACCCGCTGCCGCGCCAGCGAAGGGCGCGTCCCCAACGCGCTCATGGGGGATTATTATGTGCAGCGCGCTGCCGCTGGCCTCATCCTCACTGAAGCAACATCGATCATGCCGATGGGCGTCGGCTATCCCGACACGCCGGGGATTTGGTCGGAGGCGCAGACCGACGGATGGAGACGGATCACGGAGGCGGTTCACGATGCTGGCGGGCGGATCATGCTGCAGCTCTGGCATGTCGGCCGCGTCTCGCATCCCATCTACCTCGACGGCGCGCCTCCTGTCGGGCCGAGCGCGATCGCGCCCGCCGGACATGTGAGCCTTTTGCGACCCTATCAGCCCTATCCGATACCCCGCGCCCTCGCGCTTTCCGAGATCGCGGAAATTGTCGAGGCCTATCGGCGCGGCGCTGAAAACGCCAAAGCGGCAGGTTTCGACGGCGTGGAGCTGCACGGCGCCAATGGCTATCTGCTCGACCAGTTTCTCCAGGACAGCGCGAACAGGCGAACGGATCGCTATGGCGGCTCGGTCGAAAACCGCGCGCGCCTCATGCTTGAAGCGACCGACGCCGCGATCGCAGTCTGGGGGCCAGGCCGCGTCGGCATGCATCTGGCGCCGCGCGGCGATTCCCACTCGATGGGCGATTCCGACCCCGCGGCGACGTTCGGCTATGTCGCGCGTGAACTCGGCAAGCGCGGCGTCGCCTTCATCTGCGCCCGCGAACATGCGGGACCCGACGCGCTCGGGCCCTTTCTCAAAAAGGAATTCGGCGGCGCCTATATCGTCAATGAGGGCTATACCGCAGAGACAGCTGAAGCCGCGATCGCCGCGGGCGACGCCGACGCGGCGGCGTTTGGCAAGCTCTACATCGCCAATCCGGACCTGCCCGAGCGTCTTCGCAGGCATGCGGCGTTGAATGAACCCCAGCCGGCGACCTTCTATACGAAGGGTCCGGTGGGTTACACGGATTATCCGGCGGCATGAGCGGAGTTCGCCCGATGGCGGGATTTCCGTTGCAAGCGTGAGCGCCAGACGGATAGCGGGCTAACGCCCGCGATCATCAGGGGCGCCCGCCGAAATCCCATCCGCAACCGGTTGGCAGGAACGGCTTTAGCCGGGGAGGCTACCGGCGCGCCACTTTGGCGGGAAGAACCACGACTCGGGTTCCAGGGGTCGTCTTTTGGTAGAGATCCATCGCGTCCTGATTGATCATCCGGATGCAGCCCGACGACTGGCTCTTCCCGATGGTCCATGGCTCATTCGTGCCGTGGATGCGAAAGAGCGTATCTCGATCCCCTTGCCAGAGATACATCGCGCGGGCTCCCAACGGATTGCCGGGACCGCCATGCATGCCAAGACCGCTTTGCAGCTCAACCAGCTGTTTTTTAAGGTCGGGCCTGCGTTCGATCATTTCCTTTGGCGGATACCAGTCGGGCCATTCCTGCTTGCTCTTGATCGTCGCTTCCCCTGACCAGGCGAAACCGTCGCGACCAACGCCGATGCCGTAGCGGGTCGCCCGGCCGCCCGCCTCGACGTAATAGAGATAGTGTCCGGCAGGATCGACCACGATCGTCCCTGGAGCTTCTCTGGTCGAGTAGGCGACGTTGGCGCGATGGAATGCTGCATCGACGAGGCCGGGTCTGACCGCTGGAACGACGAAGCCGGCGTCCTTCATCTCGCCGTAGAGATTGCCGCCCTGGACGGCGACGGCGTCGATGCGTCCCCCCGGCGCGGCAGGATCGCTGCGAGGCGTCGGCGCAACGGCGGAGGCGCTCAGCGTCGCAGGCGTCTGCGTGCTGGCGCATCCGGCAAGGCCGGCCCCAGCCGCTGCTGAGGCAAATATGATCAGGATTTGTCGGATTCTGGGAGGCATGGGCGATCACCGTCCTCGGCTGCGTCCCTTCAATATAGCTATATCCGCGCCGTTAACCAATTCGCCCGGCAGGATCGGCGCGGGGATGGCGAGGTCGGAAGCGCAATATGGCTGCTAAATCGTGATCAGATTAGCTTACGCCTCCCTCATTCTCCAGGGCGTCAACGACTTGCCAAGTCTTCAGACCAACGATGCCGTCACTGTCTAGGTGATAATCGTGCTGCAACTTCTTGACTGCCGCTTCAGTCGTGGCGCCAAAGCGCCCGTCGACTCCGCCGGTGTTGAAACCGACAGCGCTCATTCGGCTCTGCAGACGACGAACGGGTAGGCCCGTCAAGCCGATCTTCAGCACGGGGTGGCTTTGATCAGCTTCGTCAATGTTGATCCACGTCACTCGGCCCACCACGCCATCAACCGCGATCTCCCGCGCCTGCTGAAACTTCTTAACGGCGCTCTCAGTTTTCGCCCCGAAGACTCCGTCAACGGGGCCGACATCGTATCCGAGAGATTTAAAGGCCTCTTGCAGGTCGCGCACGGCGGGATCATTAGATCCTTTCTTCAGTACTGGTTCTGCCATGGCATACCCTCCTGCCAAAAAAACATAAGTTAAATTGCGCTGCGGCCTCTCACCAATGATCGGTTTGGACCGACGCTAAAAAGAAAGCATGCCGCTCACCAGAGCCTGCCAAGTAACTGGACCGACAATTCCGTCCACTTTCACCGAAGGGATGTCGAGCGAAAGCGCTTGCTGAAAACCACGCACCGATGCGTCTGTCACGGGTCCGAAAATTCCATCGACTTTCGGTCCCTTGCTGGGATCGCCAGAGAGGTTTCGGAACTGAAATTCCTCCTGCACCCCCTTAACCGCGTCGCCTTGGCTTCCTTTTTTGACCTGCACGACGAGGGCCGTCCAAGTGGTTGGGCCGACAATCCCATCCGCGGACAATCCCTGGCTTGCTTGAAATGCCTTTACCGCCGCGTCGGTTTGCGGACCGAACACGCCATCCACGACGACGTTATGTCCGCGCGCCCGCAACAGATATTGCAGCGTCTTTGTGGGATGTTCGCTAGAGCTGGTCTTGACCACTGGCCAAGGGCTGATGCTGCCAGACATTTACGCCTCCCCGCAATTCATGGAATAAAAATTAGGAGCCCTGCTTGAAGAGCGTCGCGATCGACGGAAGCCCCGCGCCGAATACGCGACACGAGCGGCGGTTAAAGTATAAGACCAGAGAGGCTCTCGAGCGTCGCGCCGGCTGCACCGGCGGGAGCCATCCAGGTCCGCTCGTCCATGACGCCAGTGACCGGGAGCCCGGCGTTAGTCTGGTATTGACGGACGACGTTCTCGGTGGTGGGGCCGAAAATGCCGTCGATGGCGCCGGTGTAACCAAAGCCCGTCTTGAGCACGCCTTGCAGCTTGGCCACCACCGGCCCTGAGGATGCGGCCTGAAGCGTCGGCGACGCCTCGCGGTAGGGATGCACGCGGCTCCACGTGATCGGCCCGACGACGCCGTCCGCGACCAGTCCGTTCGATTGCTGGAAATCCTTCACCGCCTGTTCCGTGCGCGGTCCGAAGACTCCGTCGACCTCGTCTGGTCCTAAAGCCTTGTTGCGCGCGAAGACTCGTTGAAGTCGCTTCACGTCATCTCCGGTATCGCCTGGTTTGATCGTCGCCGGCATGTCGAGTTTCCCTTCGTTCATCGGTCGCTCGCGTTTAGAAGTCCTGCTCGATGAGCTTCCTCCACGTCAGCGGGCCCACGATGGCGTCCTTGGCGAGATGGGCCGCCGTTTGGAAGGCGAGCAGCGCTTGCTTGGTATTCGCGCCGGCGGTCCCGTCCAGAACCAGGGGCAGGATCGGACTGCCATCCTCGCCGATATCGCCGGCGGTGAGGAAGAGATTCAGCAACGCCTGCAGCGTCTTGATGTCGTCGCCCGCGACTGGCTGCAGTTCGGCCTTCCGGACGTCGATCGTTTTCAAATTTACTGCGACCTGCGTCATGATCCCTCGTCCTCTCATTTGCACGCCGCTCGTGAGCTACTGACAAATCATAGTTCGCTCAGCGCGGTTGTGATCATGCAAATTGATGAGGATGCGCGGAAATCGGCTGACGCTGCTTCAGTTAACGACACAAATATTTCCGCCGCGCTCGCGAACCTACATCTCAAGGGACTCTTGAGAGTTCGCAGCTCAACGCGGTTTGGCCGCGAGAAATTCGCAATCTTAATTAAATATTTGATTTAAAATAGTGTTCTGGTGCCCAGGGGCGGGATCGAACCACCGACACTGCGATTTTCAGTCGCATGCTCTACCAACTGAGCTACCTGGGCTCGCGCGGACGCGATGTGTCGGGCTTATAGAAAGCGCGCAACGACTTGTCCAGACCCGCTAGGGTGGCGAGACCGTTCCGCGAACTGTTACGCGATAGATCAGGCGGCCCAGCCGTTTAGTCCCTAAATTTTGGCGTGGGTTGAGTTTCATTCGTTCTGACGGTGAAGTCCAGCATTGGCGGATCGTAGTTCGGCGCACGCCTAGCCGCAGTCGCCCGACATGGAATTCTAAAGAGGTACTCGATGATCACTCGCCAGCTTGGCGCGAACGGCCCCATTGCATCAGCCATCGGGCTTGGCTGCATGGGCATGTCGGACCTTTACGGCGCGTCGGATCGCGCGGAGAGCGTCGCCACCCTTCACGCCGCTCTGGACGCTGGCGTCACATTGCTCGACACCGGCGACTTCTACGGCATGGGCGACAATGAGATGCTGATCGCGGAGGCGCTGCGCGGCCGCCCGCGCGACGGCGTCATCCTCAGCGTCAAATTCGGCGCCCAGCGCGATCCGGACGGGAACTGGATCGGCTTTGATGGGCGGCCGTCCGCGGTGAAAACCGCGCTCGCCTACAGCCTGAAGAGACTTGGGGTCGATTATCTCGACATCTATCGCCCGGCACGACTCGATCCAAACGTGCCGGTCGAGGAGACTGTCGGCGCCGTCGCCGACATGGTCAAGGCGGGCCATGTGCGGTTTATCGGACTCTCGGAAGTCGGACCGGAGACGATCCGTCGCGCGGCCGCCGTACATCCAATCGCCGATCTGCAGATTGAATATTCGCTGATATCGCGGGGGATCGAAAGCTCGATCCTTCCGACGTGCCGCGCGCTCGGGATCGGCCTCACCGCCTATGGCGTCTTGTCGCGCGGACTGATCAGCGGCCACTGGCAAGCCGGCGCGCAAACAGGAAGAGGAGATTTTCGCGCGAGCATTCCGCGCTTTCAGGGCGAAAACCTTGAAAAGAATTTGGCGCTCGTCGAGGAAATCAAGCGCATCGCCGACGCCAGGGGCGCAACGATCGCGCAGGTCGCCATCGCCTGGGTTTTGTCGCGCGGCGACGACGTCGTGCCGCTCATCGGCGCGCGACGGCGCGACAGGCTCGCCGAATCGCTCGGCGCGCTCGCGTTGACGCTCGATCGCGAGGACCTGTCCGCTTTGGAGAATCTCGCGTCTTCCGTCTCCGGAGAGCGCTACGCGAAGGCGCAGATGGCGCATCTCGACAGCGAAGGGCGTTGAAAGGGGCCGCTCAGGACGGGCGGCGGGCGGATGGCGGCTGAGACGAGAGCCAAGTCCCGCTCTTCGAGATTTCGGCGCGGACCCGAACGCTGCTGTCGGTCAAATCATGCGGTCACAATTATCGGCTTGCTATTTGCGTCTAATCGGCAAAGATTCCGCTTTCCTCATCTCACCATGGAAGCCTTAGATGCAGCGACAGTTTGACTCTTTCGTTTCAGGCGCCCCCGATGTCCTCGCCGTTCACTGGGGCTGGGTCATCGCCCTTGGAATATTGGTCGGGGCGCTTGGAATCCTCGCAATCATCCGAGCCAGAATGGCAACGTTCATCGCGGTCGGCTTTCTTGGCGCGCTGCTCATCGTCAGCGCGGTGTCGGTTCTCATCTTCGCCTTTTCGGCCGCGGGTCTGTGGACAGATTTCTTCGTCCACGTCATCTGGGCGGTTCTTCTGGCGATCGTCGGAATCATGCTGCTGACGCGCCCGGCGATCAGCGCCGAGGCGATCACGCTTCTCATCGCCTTCTATTTCATCGCCGAAGGCATACTCGTCATCGGTTTTGCGCTGACCTCCCAGATCGACGGTCTGTGGATGTATCTCCTGCAGGGCGGCGTCGCGCTGCTGCTGGGCGCGCTGTTGGTGACCGGATGGCCATTCACCGGGCTGTGGGCGATCGGCACCTTCCTGGGCATCGATTTGCTGTTCAAAGGATGGGGAATCATCGCTCTCGGCTTTGGCCTTCGGGCGATCTCGGAAGGCGCTCTGCTATAAGCGTCTGGACGGGCGCGTAAGCGCCCGTCAGCCTCAATCGGCGGGTTGGTCGCCGTCATCAGGCCCGAGCCGAACACGGCTCCCGCCACCCCTTTTAGGGAAGGGCGTGCTCGCCAATCAGTAGGCTGAAGCGCACGACATAGATCGGCGGCGCCGGCTGACTTGAAAAATCCGCGGCTACCGGATCATGCCGGAAGCAGCCCACGACATTGCTGGGCTGTGGACATAGTAACCGCGCCACCCCGGCTCGAACGGGGGACCCCCGGATCCTCCCCCGATCGCTCAACCCTATGAGGATTTGAGCGCTATCTCAGAGCGGTGCGAACTGCTCGCTGACGAGCGCAGAGTTGGCGCGTCCCGGGAACCTGCTGAGGCCGCTCAAGCCAGCCTTTTGCCAAGCAAGTGTAACATACTTTCGACTCCTTTGACGACCAACATGATGAGATCATTGCTAATTTTGAGGAAGAATGCCCCTCACGCCCCATCTTCGCCGGCTCGAAGCCGAAGCGGTTTTCATTCTGCGCGAAGCGGTGGCCGAGTTCCGGCGTCCGGTGATGCTCTATTCCATCGGCAAGGATTCGAGCGTGATGTTGCATCTCGCGCTCAAGGCCTTCTACCCAGCCAAGCCGCCCTTCCCGCTGTTGCATGTCGACACCACGTGGAAGTTTCGCGAAATGATTGCGTTCCGCGACCAAACCGCGGCGCGCGTCGAAATGGCATTAATCGTTCATACGAATGAAGACGGGCGAAAGCGCGGCGTCTCGCCTTTCACATGCTCCTCATCCGCATACACGCAAGCAATGAAAACCGAGGCGCTCAGACAAGCGCTGAACGAAGGCGGATTCGACGCGGCCTTCGGCGGCGCGCGACGCGACGAGGAGAAAAGTCGGGCGAAGGAGCGCGTCTTCTCGCATCGAACCGCTTCGCACGGATGGGATCCTAAGACTCAGCGCCCCGAACTTTGGCGGATTTTCAACACTCGTTTGGGAGCCGGCGAGACTATGCGGATCTTTCCGCTGTCGAATTGGACCGAGACCGACGTCTGGGACTACATCGCCGCGGAAAACATCCCGGTCGTGCCTCTTTATCTCGCAAAGGAACGGCCAGTCGTTCAACGCAACGGCGCTTACATCATGGTCGACGATGAAAGGTTTCCACTGGCGCCAGATGAAGTGGTCGAATCGCGGCGCGTGCGGTTTCGAACGCTTGGTTGCTACCCGCTGACGGGAGCGATCGAATCCGAGGCGGATACGCTGGAGGCGATCATCGCGGAAATGCGACAGGCCTCGACCTCTGAACGTCAAGGCAGGCTGATCGATTTCGACGAGTCTGCGTCGATGGAGCGAAAGAAGCGCGAGGGCTATTTCTGATGACCGCTCCCTTTATCGCAGATGCGGAAATCCTCGCAAAAGCCCAGCCAAGCCGGCCGCGGCCCACTTTGCGGGTCTTGACCTGCGGATCGGTCGATGACGGCAAGTCGACGCTCGTCGGGCGTTTGCTCTATGAACGTCAGCTGATCTTCGACGATCAACTTGCCGCTCTGCGCAGCGACTCGCTGCGGCACGGCACTTTGGGCGAGGAGATCGATTTCGCTTTGCTTGTCGACGGACTTGAGGCCGAACGCGAGCAAGGCATCACGATCGATGTCGCTTACCGCTATTTCTCCACCCCGGCGCGTTCGTTCATTTTGGCCGACGCGCCTGGTCATGAGCAATATACGCGCAACATGGCGACGGGAGCGTCGAACGCCGAATTGGCCATACTGCTCGTCGACGCGCGCAAGGGGCTGCTGACTCAGACGCGGCGACATGCGACGATCGCCTCTCTCCTTGGCGTCCGGCACATCGTGCTGGCCGTCAACAAAATGGATCTTGTCGATTACGACGAAGCCGTGTTTGAAAGAATTGTCGGCGAATTTGAAAGCGTCGCCGCATCGCTCGCCTTTCGCTCCGTCGAAGCAATCCCCATCTCCGCCCGCCATGGGGACAATGTCGTCGCCGACTCGGCGAATATGCCGTGGCGCGACGGCCCCAGTCTCTTGACCTATCTTGAAAACGCCGACGTCGAGACTGATGGCGGCGATGCGCCGCTGCGGCTGCCGGTGCAATGGGTCAATCGCCGAAGCGACGCTTTCCGCGGCTTCGCCGGCGCCATCGCTTCCGGCCGAATTCAGGTCGGCGATGAAATCGTGGCGGCAGCCTCCGGACGGAAAACCACCATCGCGCGTATCGTCGCCATGGGCGGGGATCTGTTCAGCGCCGCTGCGCCGGACTCGGTCATGGTGACCTTCGCCGACGAAATCGACGCGTCTCGCGGCGACGTTCTCTGCCATCCGACCACGCGCCCGAACGTCGCCGACCAATTCGCCGCGCATCTCATTTGGATGAGCGACGAGAGCCTTATGCCTGGCCGTTCATATTTGATGAAGATCAATGGCCGGTCTCTTGCCGCGAGCGTGACAGACATCAAACACAAGCTCGACGTCGATACTGGCGCAAAGAGCGCCGCCAAGACGCTGAGCCTCAATGAAATCGGCTTTTGCAACGTCGCGACCGCCGCGCCCGTCGCTTTTGATTCTTACGATGAAAACCGCACGACGGGCGCCTTTATCCTGATCGATCGCTTCAGCAATGCGACCGCCGCCGCAGGGATCATCGCCTTTCCGCTGCGACGCGCCACGAATATCCATCTTCAGGAGCAATCCGTCTCCAAGGCGACGCGCGCGCGTCTCAAACATCAGACGCCCACGGTCCTATGGTTCACCGGGCTTTCCGGCGCGGGAAAATCGACGATCGCCAATCTCGTCGAATCCAAGCTTGTCGAACGTCACGCCCATACGCTGATGCTCGACGGCGACAATGTGCGGCACGGCCTCAACAAGGACCTCGGCTTTACCGAAGCCGACCGCGTCGAAAACATCCGTCGTGTGGGAGAAGTCGCGAAACTGATGGTCGACGCGGGCTTGATCGTGCTTTGCGCCTTTATTTCCCCCTTCCGCGCTGAGCGGCGGATGGTGCGAACGCTGGTCGGCGAACAGGAATTCATCGAGATCTTCATCGACGCGCCCCTCGATGTGTGCAAGGAGCGGGATCCCAAGGGCTTGTATAAGCGCGCGCTCGCCGGCGAGATCAAGAATTTTACCGGCGTCGATCAGCCCTATGAAGCGCCGGAGTTTCCCGAATTGAAGCTGAGTTCAGCCGAGCGCTCGGCCGAAGCCATCGCCGATCAGATCATCGCCTATCTTGAGGCGAACGGGATGCTGGGGGTCTAGGCAGTGCGGCGCAGCTCAGCATCGGCTTCATCATTCCCCCTGGCTCCTCTGCGATTTCGTACTTCGTGGGCACGTGGGAGTAAAATGTTGAGCCTAGCTTTTGAATCGCTCGGACGGGATTACTATACGAGGCTCGGTGGACAGCTCGCGGAGTTTCGCCGCATCCTTGGCGCTGTTCTGATCCAGGACATGCGCTCACGCTATGGATACAGTCATATCGGCTATTTGATCGCAATCGCCTGGCCGCTTTCGCATATTGGCGTTATCATGTCTGCTCACCTGCTGAAGACCAGCATCGCCCCTGTTGGCGACAGCCCAGCGACGTTCGTTGGAACTGGCGTCGTGCCTTAAATATTATGTCTTTATCCTGCACGTCTGTTGGCGATGGCCATTCCGCCGAATCGCCAATTATTGAACATCCCAGTCATCCAGCCGCTCCATCTCATTTTCAGTCGTTGCATCCTGGAAACGCTCAACGCTCTCATCGTGCTTGCGCTATTCGTGTTTGTCGTCAGCTTGTTCGATATTGACATCTTGCCTGTAGACACCGCCGAAGCCGCCAAAGCGATTGGCGCCGCCGTGTTTCTCGGCATCGGACTAGGATTTTTCAACGTCGTCATGTGCGCGCTCGTTGGGAATTTCTTTCTCCTTTTCTTCATCCTCGTCATGATTGGCCTTTACATGATCTCGGGCGTCTTTCTGCCGCCGACTGCGATGCCCGCAAGCGTTCGAGAATACATGGCGTATAACCCTCTACTGCATCTCGTTGAATGGCTGCGCTCGGCTTATTATACAAGCTACGATATCGAGCTCATCAACAAGTCCATGGTTCTGTGGGTCGGCGGCATCAACCTCACGCTCGGTCTCGTTGGCGAGCGGTTCTTGCGCGGCAAATTCTTCTCAACTCGCGCTTCGACGCGCTTTTTCCGCAATGATCGGATCACAGAGCGATCTCTGCGCGGACCAACGAACCGAATGACCATGATCTAACCCGCTTGCCCGCGACACGCGCTTCGCCTAGACCGGCGCGGCACGCATGGAGGCGAGATGAGCAACATTAAGAGGATCGGCGCGGGGCCGCGTATGAGCCAGGCGGTCGTTCGCGGCAACGCCGTCTACACGGCCGGCCAGGTGGCCGACAAGACCAAGGGCGGATCAGTCGCCGATCAGACTCGCGAAATCCTCGCGCAGATCGACGCGCTTCTCGCCGAAGCCGGCAGCGCCAAGGCCAACATCCTGTCGGCGACGATTTACCTTGCCGACATCGCGACCTTCGCAGAGATGAACGGCGTTTGGGACGAATGGGTCGACAAGGCCAATCCGCCCGCGCGCGCCACCGTCGAAGCGAAGCTCGTGGCGCCGGCCTACAAGGTCGAGATCGCCGTCATCGCGGCGCTTTAGCGCCCCCTTTCGCCGAAGTGGAGCCCTATGGAGCGCATTCATGATTGCGCTCCGCCGCCGCTGAGCGGATTTTCCGGGTCAAAAGCGTAGCGGATGGTCTCGAAGCGCATGCCGCGCGCGTCGATGAGCAGCAGACGGCCGACCAGCCCCTCGCCGAAGCCGACGATCTCGCGGACGACTTCGAGCGCCATCATCGCGCCGACGATTCCGGCAAGCGCGCCGAGAACGCCGGCTTCTTCGCAGGTGGGGATTTCACCCGCCTGCGGCGGCGTCGGAAACAGGCAGCGGTAGGTCGGATTAGGGCCGCCGTCGGGGGCCCGTTCGAAGGGCCGCAGCGTCGTCAGCGACGCGTCGAAGCCGCCGAGCGCCGCCGTCACGAGCGGCTTTCTTTCGTAATAGCAGGCGTCCGACACGAGATAGCGCGTCGCGAAATTGTCCGAACCGTCGGCCACGACATCGTAGCGCCCGATCAGCGCCCGGGCGTTCGTCGCATCGAGCCGCAGCGCATGCGGCTCCACGACGACATGCGGATTGAGGCGCGCGATAGCGTCCCGCGCGCTTTCGACCTTGGGGCGGCCGACGTCTTGCGTGGCGTGGATCACCTGGCGCTGCAAGTTGGACAGTGAAACCGCGTCGTCGTCGACGACGCCGAGCGCGCCGACGCCGGCCGCGGCGAGGTATTGCAAGAGCGGCGCGCCGAGCCCGCCAGCGCCGACGACGAGAACACGCGCATCCTTGAGCTTGCTCTGGCCCGGCCCGCCGATGTCGCGCAGCACGAGATGCCTCGCGTAGCGTTCGATTTCTTCAGGCGAAAGGCTCAAGAAGACGCTCCGGTGCGCCGCGCGGGGATTGCGGCGGCGCGACCATAGCGGCTTCGCTCTCTTGTCTCCAGCGATCACAATTGCAAGCGCTGAAATGACGATGACTCAGGGTTGGACGGGCTGCCGCTTTTTCACCGACCGACGGTCCTCGGCGGACGCCTGGCTCGTTTCGCGCAACGCCTCAAGGCCGACGCCGCCGAGCGCGGCCGCGCCGCGCGCATAAGCAATATTGTCGAGGAACTGTCGCGCGCAATTCTCCCAGGTGAAGGTCAGCGCATGCGCGCGCGCCGCCTCCCTGCTGATGTCGAGCGCCGCTAGCGCGGCCGTCCGTAGATCCTCGTTCAGCGCGCCCGCGCCGCTCGCCCCGATGACGTCGAGCGGTCCCGTGACCGGATAGGCTGCGACCGGCAGGCCGCAGGCCATTGCTTCGAGCAGCACGATGCCGAACGTGTCGGTGCGGCTCGGAAAAACGAAGACGTCAGATGCGGCGTAGAGCGCCGCAAGTTCGGCGCTCGTTTTGACGCCGAGGAATTTCGCCTGCGGAAATTTGGCTTCAAGCCCCGCGCGGGCCGGTCCGTCGCCGGCGACAAGCTTCGTGCCCGGCAGATCGAGTGACAAAAACGCCTCGATGTTTTTCTCTACGGCGAGGCGCCCGGCGTAAAGGAAAATCGGCCGCTCATAAGGGAGCGGCGTCGCCGCATCGGGGGTAAACAACGCGTGGTCCACGCCGCGCGACCAGCGCAGGACCCGCCGAAATCCACGCTCTGACAATTCGCGCGACAGGCTTGGCGTCGACACCATCACGCCGGCGCCGGCGTTATGGAAACGGCGCAACGCCGCATAGGCGACCCCGACGGGAAGCCCAAAACGCGCCTGGATATATTCGGGGAAGCGCGTGTGGAAGCTCGTGGTGAAGGAGCGGCGCGCCCTCAGCAGGACCGCGCGGGTCACAAGGCCGATGGGCCCTTCCGTCGCAATATGGACGTGGTCATAACCATCTTCGAGCCGCCGGCGAACGGCGCGCGGCGAAGCGAGCGCCAGCGCGATCTCCGGATAGGTCGGCATGGGCAGCGAATTGAAGTCGCGCGGGGTCAAAAAGTCGATCTCGGCGCCCAGCGCGCGCGCCGACTGCGCCATGGTCTCGAGCGATCGGACGACGCCATTGACCTGCGGACGCCAGGCGTCCGTCGCAACCAATATTCGCATCAAGCCGCCGCCGCTCTCTGGTCCGGCAAGGCCCTGGCGCGCTCGGCCGCGTCAGCGGCGTCGCGTTCGGCCGCCGTCTTGTGCCACCGCAAGATCTCAAATGCGCCGTCGTCATGCTCGGCGATCGCGGTGCAGCTTTCGACAAAATCTCCGGTATTGACGTAGAGCTTGCCGCTGATCGTCTTGATCGTCGCGTGATGGATATGTCCGCAGATCACGCCGTCAACGTTGCGGCGGGCCGCCTCGGACGCGAGAGCGTTCTCGAAATCGCCGATGAAGTTGACGGCGTTCTTGACCTTCAGCTTCGCCCAAGCGGAAAGCGACCAATAGCCGACGCCGAACATGCGTCGCGCACGGTTGAACCAGGTGTTGACGACGATCGCAAAATCATAGGCCCAGTCGCCGAAGAAGGCGAGCCAGCGGGCGTTGCGCACGACGATGTCGAACTGATCGCCGTGGATGACCAGCATGGTCTTGCCGTCGGCGGTTTCATGCAGCGCGTGGTCGACGACATCGACGCCACCGAAGTTGAGACCGGTGTATTCGCGGGCGAATTCGTCGTGATTGCCCGGCACGTAGATGACATGCGCGCCCTTTCGAGCCTTGCGCAACAGCTTTTGAATCACGTCGTTATGCGCCTGCGGCCAATACCAGCCGTTTTTCAGCCGCCAGCCGTCGACGATGTCGCCGACAAGATAGAACGTGTCGGCGTCGTTATGTTTGAGGAAATCCACCAGCAGTTCAGCCTGGGCGCCGCGCGCGCCCAGATGCAGATCGGACAAAAACAGCGTCCGATAGCGCTTAACTGCATGTTCACTTACCGGATCCGACATCTGCGCTGTGTTGGAGCGCACCGCTTGGGAGACCTTCACCCTGGCGTTTCTGTCGAGCATGAGCTGTTCGCCTCTCGCCTTCGCCGCTTGGCCTGATTGACCAGATTCGCATCACAGCCAGATGACATGGCCCCTCGGGCTCGAGCAGACGCAAGCGCGGGGGTCGCTGTTCGATATTTCGAACGCAGTCGGTTATCTTGCCGATCGATTCTGAAACCTACGGGCGCTGCTGAAGCGCTGGAGATCATGGGCGTCGAAGGTCAGGACAAGCAAAAAATGTTGCAGGCGGGCGCGCTGGCGCTTTCCGGTCAGCTCGGCGCGACCGTGCAGCGGCTGCGGAAAGCCTATAATTTGTCGCTTTCCGAACTTTCTTCGCAGTCTGGAGTCGCCAAGTCGATCATCAGCCAGATCGAGCGCAATGAAACCAATCCCACGCTCGCCACCATCTGGCGTCTCGCGCAGGCGCTCGACGTCTCGATCGAGCGGGTATTGCAGGCGACGGAAGACGGACCCTTCCTCGAGAAAACCAGCAAAGCGGACACGCCCATCCTGGTGTCCGACGACGGCAAATGCCGGCTCGAGATCATCGGCTGGATCAAGACGGTCGAGTGGCTGCAGTGCTATGAATTCGCCGCCGCGCCTGGAGGCGTATTGGAATCCGAGGCGCATCAGCGCGGCTCGGTCGAGAGCCTGTCGGTGCGCGACGGCGAGCTCGAGGTCGAAGTCGCCGGAGCGAAGTCGAGCGTGAAAGCTGGGGAAACCCTGCGCTATCGCTGCGACCGGCCGCACATTATCCGCAACCTCGGCAAAACGCCGGCGCAGGCTACAATGGTGTGCATTCTGAAGGCGGCGGTGATGGAATGACCCGCCTCCGCCGCGGACGCGTGAGCATCCTGCGGCGGTCGATGGCGGCTCCCGGTCAGGAGGAGTGCAACTCGCCGACGTGCTTTTGCGAGTAAAGCTGGACGCCGAGCTGCTTGATCAACTCAAGCTGCGTCTCGAGGAAGTCGATGTGCTTTTCCTCGCTCTTCACCACGCCTTCGAAAAGCTGCTCGGAAACGCGATCGTTGATCGAGAGACAATAGGCCGCGGCTTCGAGATACAGCTCGCGGGCGGCGAACTCGGTCTCGAGGTCCGCCTTGACGATCTCCTCGACGGATTGGCCGATACGCAGCGGATCGAGCACCTGCATATTCGGGAAGCCCTCAAGGAAGAGGATACGCTCGGCGAAATGATCCGCGTGACGCATCTCCTCGATCGACTCTTCCCGCCATTTCTTGGCGAGTTCGAGAAAACCCCAATTGTGGAATATGCGGTAGTGCAGCCAGTATTGATTGACCGCGGTCAATTCTGCGCGCAACCCGCGATTGAGATAATCGATGACCTTCGCGTCACCGCGCATGTCCGCATCCTTTCCATGAAAATAGACTTACGCCGCCAGTTCGTCGGCGCGACAGCCTTCACAATCGCCGCTCCCCGAGCACTCATCCAATCCTCTCGCGGCGTGCTGGTCGACGATGGCGACAATGCTGCGCACGCAGCGCCCGCATTTCGCCTCGCAGCCCATATGCCGGAACACAGCTGAAACCGAAGGCCGGTCACCGCGTGGCCCAAGCGTATCGCGCACATCGCGGTCCGACAGGACGTTGCACGAACAGACGATCATTACTTAGCCTAGTTTGGAAAGGTTGCAAACTACTTTCTGGAAAGGTTGCAAATTTCCCTTCTTTGGAAAGATTGCAAACTACCTTTCGTATCAGTAGGTTACAACATCTCCTTCCGTTTGCCAACTCCCGCGTGTCGCCTTTCGGACAGACCCGCGCCGATGAACTCTGATTGGCAAGGACCATGCCGGTTTATCAAATACATTTTGGACGAATCGATCTCCCGGCAAGTGTAAAAAAATGAGCCGCGAACGACGTCCGCGGCTCCTGATCTCGGGGCTGATCTTGGGGTTAAATCTTTCCTACCAGTGACGGTGTCCCCAGCCACCGCCGCCGCCCCAACCGCCGCCGCCCCAGCCGCCGTGTCCGCCCCAGCCTGGTCCGCCCCAGCCTGGGCGTCGCCAACCATAGCCCCCGCCCCAGCGCGGACCACCCCAGCCGTAGCCGCCGCCCCAGCCATAGCCGGGCTGCCACCAGCAGCGGTAGGGTCCGCACACCCAGCGCGCCTTCTCGACGCCGGGGCCCAGCTGAGCCGTGGGCGCGCGATCGATCCCCGGCAGCGCGGAAGCCTCTGGCGCGAATGCGTTCGAAGCGAGAACGAAAAGAAGCGCGGCGAGGGCCGGCTTGATTGGCGCCGATAGGGTTTTGACGGCTGCCGATCTCATGGAGCATCCTCCTTTTGAGAAATGATGTAACCATTTTCCAATTACGGCGAACGCGCTGAACCGAGGCTGAAACTTCTGTTCATCAGAGGGTTATGAATGTCCAAACTCCTGGGCGCGCTCGATCAGGGCACGACGAGCACCCGCTTTATCGTCATGCGCAGTCATGGCGGGATCATCGCCCAGGCGCAGCGCGAGCACCGGCAAATCTATCCCCGCCCCGGCTGGGTCGAACATGACGCCGCCGAGATTTGGCGCAATGCGCAGGCCGTGATCGAAACGGCGCTGGCCGAGGCCAACGTCTCAGCTCGCGACCTCTCGGCCGTCGGCGTCACCAACCAGCGCGAGACGACGGTCTTGTGGGATGCGGCGACCGGCGCGCCGCTTCATCATGCGATCGTCTGGATGGATACCCGAACGCAAGCCGCCGTGGACCGGATCGCGGCGCAGGGGTTGGGGGATCTGGTCCGCGCAAAAACCGGACTGACGCTCGCGAGCTATTTTTCCGCGCTCAAACTCGCCTGGCTTCTCGACGACATCCCCGGCGTCCGCGAAAGGGCGGCGCAGGGCGCGGCGCTGTTCGGCACGATTGATTCCTGGATCATTTGGAATCTGACTGGCGGCCCCGGCGGCGGCCGCCATCTCATCGACGCGACCAACGCCTCGCGCACGCAGCTGATGAATCTCGAAACCCTGAACTGGGACGAAGAGCTGCTGCGGATATTCAACATTCCCCCAGCCTGCCTGCCGAAAATATGCTCGTCGAGCGAAGTGTACGGGGAATGCGTCGGCGCGCTCGCCGGCGTTCCGCTCGCCGGCGCGCTCGGCGACCAGCACGCCGCGCTGCTCGGGCAAGCCTGCGTCAATGTGGGCGACGCCAAGAACACTTATGGCACCGGCTGCTTTCTGCTGATGAACGTCGGCAAGACGCCGCGCATATCGACCAAAGGCCTGCTGACGACGCTCGCCTATCAGCTTGGCGACGCGAAACCCTGCTACGCGCTGGAAGGCTCGATCGCCATCGCCGGCGCCCTGGTGCAATGGCTGCGCGACAATCTCGGGCTCATTAAAGAGAGCGGCGAGATCGAGGCGCTGGCGAGGAGTGTGCCGGACAATGGCGACGTCTATTTCGTGCCGGCCTTCTCTGGTCTTTTTGCGCCGCGATGGCGTGGCGACGCCCGCGGGATCATCGCCGGGCTGACGCGTTTCTCCAATAAGGGCCATATCGCCCGCGCGGCGCTCGAAGCCGCGGCGTTTCAGACCCGCGAAGTCCTGGCGGCGATGATCGCCGACGCGGGCGTTGAGATCAGCGCGCTGAAGGTCGACGGCGGCATGGCGGGGAGCGATTTGTTGATGCAGTTTCAGGCCGACCTCATCGACGCGCCGGTCGTCCGCCCCAGCCAGCTGGAGTTGACGGCGGTCGGCGCCGCCTATGCGGCGGGCCTCGCCGTCGGCGTTTATAAAAGCCTGGATGACATCGCCGCGCACACGCGACAATCACGTCGCTTTACACCCCATATGCCGCCGCAGGAGCGGGCGCGCCTGATCGCATCCTGGGAAAAGGCCGTCGAGCGTTCGCTCGGCTGGGCGATCTGACAAGCTTGAGACTGGCGCGCTATTCGAAATCCGCGCTCAAACCGTGCTTTTCGAGCTGCTTTTCGACCGCGTCGAGGATTTTCTGCAGCTCCTCGATGCCGATCGGGGTTTCATCGTCGGGTGCGTCCCAATGTTCGAGGTCGTCGAGACGCACGATGAAATCGGCGTCTTCTTCAGATTCGCCGTCGGGCGGCGCGGCGGGGATGGTGAGCGTTTTCCCGGCGCGGCGCACGCGAATCGCGCCCTCCGTCACTTCAACCTGATAGCCGCCTGCGCGTCGCGCCATCGCTCCCTCCAGCCTCGCAGCCTCATGCGTCGAGAAGTCCGGCGCGAGCGGCGGCCTTGCGCATGAGGGTGGGCAGTCCTTCTTTACCGAGATTGGCGCGCGCCGCCCAGCGGCAATCCGAGGGCGCCGCTTTGGCGCGCGTTTGCGCGACGAACACCGTCGCCTCCAGCGCGAAATGGGTGAACACATGCGTCACCGGCTCTTCGAGCGCGCGCCACTGCGCCGCGCAGGGCGCGAAACCGGAGAATTCCGCCGCGGCGACATCTTGCGTCAAAGGCGTCGAGGGAAAGGCGTTCATGCCGCCAAAGAGCCCGCGCGGCGGCCGGCGCAGGAGCAACGCCTCGTCGCCGCGCCGCAGGATAAAGATCGCGCCGCGGCGTCTGGGCTTCGGCCGCTTGAGCTCGCGCGCCGGGTAGTCGCTCTGCGCGCCGAGACGCCGCGCAGCGCAGAAAGACGACAGCGGACAGGCGGGACAGTCCGGGGTTCGCGGCGCGCAAACAAGCGCCCCGAGCTCCATCAGCGCCTGAACGGAATCGCCGGGGCGCGCGGGGCTCATCAGCGCCGCGGCCTTTTCGCGAACGAGCGGCGCAATCTTGCGCGGCGGCGTCTCCATTGCGTGAAGACGCGCTATAACGCGCTCGACATTGCCGTCGACGGCGGCGCAGGGCTGATCGAAAGCGATGGCGGCGATCGCCGCCGCCGTATAGGGACCTATTCCGGGAAGCCGGCGCAGCGCCGCTTCGTCGCGCGGAAATCCGCCGGCAGAATCCACGACCGCGCGGGCGCAGGCGTGCAGATTGCGCGCCCGGGCGTAGTAGCCGAGCCCCGCCCATTGCGCGAGAACGTCATCGAGCGACGCGCGCGCCAGATCATCGATCGCCGGCCAGCGCGTCAGGAAGGCCGCATAGCGCTCCTTCACCGTCGCGACGGTCGTCTGCTGCAGCATGATTTCGGAAAGCCAGATCCGATAGGGGTCCGGCGCTTCGCCGGCCCGCGCGCGCCAGGGCAGGTCGCGCCGATGGACGTCGTACCAGGCGAGCAGCGCCGCGCCCGGTTTGGTCGATCTCGCGCGAGGCTTTATCATGAAAGCGATTGATAGAGGGCGAAGCCTCGCCCCGGCAAGGAGGGCGGCGTCGCCGCAAGTCCAATGAGCGTCCCCATGCGCGCCAAAGGCTTCAAAGCGCGCTCGCTCGCGGATTACGTCGCGCGCGAACTCGACCCGCTCATCGCCGCGCGCGGCTTCGGCGAAGCTTCGCTGCTCTTGTGCTGGCGGGAGATCGTCGGGGCGCGAATCGCGCGGATCTGCGCGCCCGCCTCGCTGCAGTGGCCGCCGCAGCGGCGAGCGAAGCCGGCCGACCCGTCGCCGGGCAAGCGCCGCGAAAAGACGCCGCGAGAGCCGGCGACACTCGTACTACGGGTGGACCCGGGCTTCGGTCTGGAGGCGCAGCATCTCGCCCCGACAATTATCGATCGGGTCAATGCCCATCTCGGCTGGCGCTGCGTCGCGCGGATCGCGCTACGACAGGAAGCCATAACCCCCACAACAGCGTCTCGGCCGAGCCTTGGCCGGGCGCCCAAGCCCGACGCGGCGGCGCGCGCGCGCGCCATCGCGGCGGCCGAGGGCGTCGCCGAGGAAGGCCTGCGCGACGCGCTTATCAGGCTCGGCGAACATGCGCTCGCCGGCCCGAGCGGCGCGCCTGGCGACGCGTGACGGCGCCCCGATCCGCCCTTGCGAAGGCTTGCAATCGCGAACGCTTGCTTTTAGGTTCGCGCCGCTAAACGCCGCCATAGCTCAGTTGGTTAGAGCACCAGATTGTGGATCTGGGGGTCCCCCGTTCGAGCCGGGGTGGCGGTACCATGTATATCGATGTTTCGCATCGACCCCCACCAACCAACAGAAGCTGGCTCACAGCCGTAAGCAGGATGCGGAATTCGCGAACGGTTGCTTACCCCTTATGCAGTCCAGGCGGCAGAATGGAATTGGCCCCATTCCGGACCGTAGCGCCTCTTCCCCTCGACGACCTTTCAATTCGCGAAGCGGCTCGTGACCTTCCATTACGCGCCTCGCTACAAGGGCCAGCGCCTGGAGCTTGCGCGGGAGGCTCAAGACGCGTCTCTTAGCGGCTGAAGGCGTGTTCGGCGGCAGGAAGCAGTTCATGAAACTTTTTCGAGCGACGGCGTTGGTCCTCTTTGCAGCGCTGTTGTTTTCGGTCGCCGCCGTAGGCGCCGAGAGGAGCCGTTCCGTCATTCCGCTGACCTTGACCGAAGATCAATATTCCGGCGGGCGCATCTACCTGCCGGTCCGCATCGGCAATGTCATGGGAAACATGCGCCTTGACACGGGGGCCTCGAGCACGCGCATCAGGCTGGCGCCTTGGAACAAGGATTTGCCGGTGCTCGGCGCAAGCCTCTCCACAGGAGCCTCAGGCGCGACAATGCGCTGTGACGATGTCGAAGCGCAGAATGTCGAACTCGTCGCCGATCAAGGAAACAACGTCGCGCGAGCGAAGTATCAACTCACGCGATGTCCGCCTGGCGATGCTGACGACCTTTTGGGGCTCGATTTTTTCAAAGGCGCGCGATTCAGCCTCGATATCGATCGCCGCGAACTCGTCTTTTTCGGAGACGCGACGGCGAGCGGCCGCCCGAAGCCGTTTCGGCGGCTGGGACCCGACGGGCGTCTTGTCGGCGTCGACCTGCGCCTCGGCGCCACGGCTGCGGTCGGCCTGTTCGACTCGGGCGCGGAAGTCTCGGCCGTCGATCAGCAGTTCATACGCAAGCACAAGGGGCTGTTCACGGCCGTGAAGGCCAAAGCCCGGGCAAGCGGCGTCGGCGGAAAACGCATTTCCTTACAGGTCTACAAGATCAAGTCGCTTGACCTGGGCGAAGGTCGCGTCCTGCGCGACCTCTATGCGATCTCCTATGACTTCGGCGCCTTGCGCGCCGCGCTTGGCCGCGATGTTTCTTTCCTGATCGGCTACAATCTCATCCGGAGATTTGCCTGGGATTTTGATTTTCGCGCGCCGGATTCGCCGACATGGGACGCGAAGCTGAAATAGACGATCCCACTGCGCCGCGCGAGCGCGGCGCAGCGGGTCTCGCGGTGCGTCACAGCCGCGCGCGCGTTCAAAAGTTCACTTTCGACGCGAGATAGAAGGTGCGGCCCGGAGAGGGATAGCCGTCGGCCAGCACATAGTAGTCATCGAAGGCGTTGCGCACGCCCGCCGAGAATTTGATGTTGTCGCCCGGCGTATAATCGGCGTTGAAGTTCGTCAGACAATAAGCGCCGGTCCGATAATACCAATTGCCGTTTGTAATGGTCGTCCAGCGAGCGTCCGCGACTTCCAGGCTTGGCGTCAAGGTCAGCTGGGGAATGGGGCGGTATCCGGCGTAAAGAAACATTTTAAAGTCGGGCACGCCCGTCGGCTGAAAATTGAGGATCGACGGCGAATAGACCCGGCGCCGAATGAAGGTGACATTGCCGCCGAGCGAAAAATCCTCGCGTACGAAATAGTCGGCCGAGATTTCCGCGCCCCAGAACCTCCCGCCGCCGACATTCTGCGACTGCGTGACATTGGCGCCGAACTGCGGCGCAGGCACGCTTTGGATGAGTTTGTCGACAAGGCTGTAGAAGACGTCGACCGACACCCGCATTCCCGGCGCAATAAGACTTGACCAGCCGAGATCGAAATTGGTGGCGCGTTCGGGCATGAGCGTGGGATTGGACGTCGCGCCGCCAAAGCGCGTGCTAAAACGCTCGAAAAGCGTCGGATAGCGGGTTCGGCTCGAGCCGTTGAAGTAAACGCGGTCCGTGTCGTTATAGCGCCAGATCGCTGCGCCCTGATAGTTCGGCGCCTGCACGTCGATGGGCTGATAATTGATGACGCCCTGCGGAACGGCGAAGCCTTGCGCCTGGCGCAGATGCCGCCAATCATAGCTGAAGCCGGCAACGATATCGATGTCCTGCCTCGGGTGGAATGTGTTCTCCACGGCCGCCGAATAGGTATCTTCGATGCTGGAGATCAGCGGCTGAGTGAAGCACGGCACGCTGGTCACGCAGCCCGAGCGCGTGCCGCGAAAATTCTGCCCGAAATTCTCCTGCCACTCGGAATGATTGTCGAGGCGATAGAAGAACAGCGCTTTCAGCGTGTCGATGTCCCCGATCTGCGCGCCCGCCTCAACCTCTGCGCCGAGCGCATAATCGGCGTATGCGCTGTTGAAGGATCGAGGCAGCGACTGATTGATGAAGGAAGGATCGTCATAGGAGACGAGCGAATTGTCGAATTTGCTCCAATAGCCGCGCGTCTTCACATAGGCGGCTTCATTGAGCTGAGTTCTCGACAGGAAATAGAGGTTCTGGACCCGCCAATACGGCCATCGCCAGAAGCGCTGCGTGGCTATGGGATCAGTCGTATGAAGCGGCGCGCCCTTTTGTCCCTCCTGGCGGCTGAAGCTTAGGGAATATTCGTCAGTCGCGTTGGGCGTCACGCCCACGCGCGCATTGATATTGTAGTCTTGCGTATAGGATTGACCGCGCATGCCCGGTCCCTGAGCGAGCGTCGAGCGATAGCTCGCGGGCAGCATCCAGCCGTCGTAGTTCTGGAAGGTGCCGCTGAGCTGCGCATAATACATGTCCTTTTTCGTGCCGACGAAACCGTAGGTCATCGGCCCCAGGAATGTGCCGTCGCGACCAAAGTCGAATCGCGTGCGCCATTCGGCTTCAATCTCTCGGGTGGGTCTGCGCGTCACCAGATTGATTTGACCGCCCATGCCGCCCGGACCGTCGAGCACCGAGACATAGCCCTTGGCGATTTGCACTTCGGCGATGTCGGCGGTGAGAAAGCGCGCGAAATCGAGTCTGTTGTCGACCGGCAGATAAACGCGAACGCCGTCGACGGTGAGCGGCACCTGCCAGCGATCGAACCCGCGTACATAAATATTTTGCTCATTGCGTGAATTGCCGGAGATCTGACTGTTGACGCCCGGCGCGATATTGACCGCGCTGTCGAGCGTTGGCCGTGCAAAGGTCTCCATCTGTCTGTTGGTGATGGTGTAGCCGCCGAAGGCGTCGGTGTGCTGACTGGGCGTCGGACCATTGTCGATCTTTTCCGATGGAACCGCTTGCGTAGAGCGCGACTCGCCTGCGCCGTCGCCGGGTTCTGCAGCGCGTGTCGGGACGCCGAGCCGGCGTGCGCCGACTTTGATCTGGCCGAGTTCGAAGGCTTTGGGCGCGTTCACTTCGATCGGCGGCAGCGGCGTCTGCGCGTCCACAGGAGTTGATAGCGCGAGAAGAACGCCGCCTGAAATCGCCGTTGTCGTCAGCAGCCTGGTCATCATTTGCCCCCATGGACATCAGAGAGAGTTGAGGAAAGCGAACAGCGCGTCGCGCTGACGTTCGGGAAGATCGCGGAACGCGTTTGCGGATGATTGCGCCTCGCCGCCGTGCCAGAGGATCGCCTCTGCGAGCGTGCGCGCCCTGCCGTCGTGCAGAAAATCCGCGCCGTCTCCGCCTTTGCCGGCGAGGCCCAATCCCCAGAGCGGCGGCGTTCGCCAGTCTCTTGGACCAGCCTCGAAATCTTCGCGGCCGTCGGCGAGCCCGTCGCCCATGTCGTGCAGCAGAAGGTCGGTGTAGGGATGAATCTCGACGCCGTTGAGCGCGGGCTGCAGCGAGAAGTCCGCAACATGCAGCGCGTCGCGATGGCAGTTCGAACAGCCGATGTCATGGAACAGAACGTCGCCGTCCTTGACGCGCGGGTCGTCGAGATTGCGCCTGGCCGGCGGCGCAAGCGCGCGGATGTAATCGACGACGGCGTCGAGTTGAGCGTCGGTCAATTCCGGTATCGAAGCGCCGCGACGGCATTCGCTGCGAGTCGGCGCGCAGCTCTCGGCAGGAAACAGCGACGACGTTATCCCGATGTCTTCGACGAAGGCGTTGGCGATCTGCTGCTTGAGATTTGGCTGATTGGCTTTGAGTCCGAAGCGGCCGAGCATCCTCTGACCGGTCTCAACGCTGAAGACGAAATTTGGTCTGCCCGCGCCGGCGAGAATTTCGCTCTCAGAGACCGACTCGAGCAGACCCAAGCCGAAGACCGGCGGCGCATTGCGCAGCGACGTCTTCGTCTCGGGCCCGAGCGGACCGTAAGCGAGATTGCGGAAGGCGAGCGTCGGCCGACGAAGCCTTACTGTCGCGCCATCAGAGAGCGCCACATCGAATTCCGCGTAGTCGACGACGGGCTGGCCTTCGCCAGCAACGCCGGGAACGCCTTCAGGATTGAGCTGAGCGCCGTAATCAGGATGAACGCGCGGTCCGCCATGCGCGTCCTTTCCCTCGACGCTCAGCCTCGCCGCCATCGTGCGCGCGACGCCATTTTCGCTGTCTGGCGCGGCGCCCCGACCATTCTTGACGTGGCAGGCGATGCAGGAAAGCCGGTTGTAGAACGGACCAAGACCGACAAAGTCTGGATGGTCCTGCGACGGTCCGATGACCCAGGCCTGGCGGAAAATCCCGCTCCCCTTGCGAAAGCTCGCGGCATGTTCGCCGTCCAATCCTTCAACCGGCTGGATGAAGGCCTCGGTGTCGGGGCCGCTCGTCTCATAGCGCGCGGCGCCCGCGAGCATCGCGGCGCATAGAAGGACGCCGAAGCGTTTCATGGCGCCGGCTCCAGGCCTTTGACGAGCTCACGCGCCTGTCGCCGCGCCGCGCCGATCTCCTCGCGCCATTGTGCGATTTGCTGCGGATCGATGGCGTCGCGACGCGCGAAGCGCTCGAGGAAGGGCGCTGCGCGCGCGTCGCTTTCGGACACCGGAACGAAGCCGGCGAATCTCTTCGCTTCGCCGAGCGCCGCCATGGCTTTCGCATTGCCGGCGAATTTTTTCTCGGCGTCGTGAATCTTGCGCCAGAGTTCGGCGCTCTCGGCATGGCCTTCGACGATCGCGAGATCGAAGAGCAGCGCGATCAGCGGCGGCCGGCGGCGGCCGATCTCCAAATCGTAGTCGAGGAGCGTTGACGCCGGCAGCGCAAAGGGATCGGCAAAGCCCTGCGGCGCGCTTTGATAGGCGTCGGGTCGCGCCGGATGCCGGCGGCTGTCGCGCTCCATCATCAGTCGCTGGCCGTCGGTCGACAGCAGGAAGTCGATGAAGGCCTGCGCAGCGGCGACGTGCTCGGAGCCGGCGGTCATCGCGACATGGGCGGGCAGAAACGCCGTGCGCTCCGGATAGATCATCTCGACCGCAGCGCCATTGGCTTTGGCGATCTCGGCGAAGAAATCGATCGTCAGCGCGAGCGCCGCTTTGCCTTCGCGCACAGAGGCCGTCGGCGCGACTCCGGAATCGAGCAGCGTCGCCTCGCCGGCCATCTCGCCAAGAAGACGCCAACCTGTGTCCCAACCTTCGCTCTGCAGAACGATGTCATAGAGCGCAGGCGAGAAGCCGACCTTTGAGGCGATCGGCATGTCGAGCCGGCGCGCATATTCGGGCGACGCGAGGTCGCGCCAGCGTCGCGGCGCGGAAAGGCCGGCCGCCGCCAGCGCGCTTGGATTTGAGACGACCCCATAGCCGGCGACATCATAGGCTTCGTAGAGGCCCGCGGGATCGGACAATTGCTGCGCGTCCAGTCGGCCGGGAAGCGCAGCGCGGTCGACGGATATTTTGCGAAACGCGCCACGGTCGCGAAGCAGCGCGAAATTCGCCGGCGCAGGCGCCCAATAGACATCCGCGCCCCCTTGGTCGGGCTTGGCGAGTTCGACAAGCGCGTCGCGAGACTGCTTCCAGACGAACTGAACGTGGATTTGCGGGTGATTGCGCTCGAACTCCCGCTCGTAACGGGTGGTCAGTTCTTCAGGAAAGCTGGTGACGACGGTGATCGTCTCATTGGCCGACGCGCCGGACGGCGGAGTGCATAGAAGGCTGAAAAAGCTTGCGAATGCAGCGACGGCGACAGCGCGGATCATGTGATCGATAACCGTTATGTAGTTAGCTTACATAGTGCTTGACTACAAACGAGCGGTACAAAAGTCAATGTTAGAACTTTAAGCAACGTATGATCAGTACATGTGCAAAACTGTATGGACATATCGATGTTGATATGTTCTCCGATAACATAGCGCTGTTCGACAAAAATAGTTAGATATTTCAAAATGATAACTGGAATAATTTCAGCGCCGTTTGCTGTTTGTTCGTATTGTCGGCTTCAATACAAAATGCGTGAAACGAGGATTCTCCGCCGCCTGGCCGGCGCCGAATTCCCTGCAAAACAAAGGCGCGCGACTTGGCGCGTCATTTGCTGAAAAGGCGCCGGAGGGCGCCCCATGCCAGGCTTTTCAGCAAAAGAATTCCTCTCCGACTGCAGTGAGCATTTCGTCATCATCCTCGGCACGAACGAGATCGCCTCCGCGGTCGCGGCGCGATTGACATGGGAGCGGCGCCGCGTGGTTCTCAGCCATGACGCTTACCCGCCGGTCATCCGACGAGGGATGGCCTTTCACGACGCGCTTTATGGAGATCGCGCCGAAGTCGACGGCGTGGTCGCCGATCTGACGCAAACGACGCTGGATGTGGTCGACGTCTTGTCCCGGCCGGGACATGTCGCCGTTTCGCCTCTGCCCTTGACGGATCTCATCCCTCTGCGCGCGCCCGACGTTCTGATCGACGCCCGCATGCAAAAGCACCGCGTCACGCCGGATCTGCGCGGGATCGCAGGTCTCGTGATCGGGCTGGGTCCAAACTTCACGGCGGGCTGGAACTGCGACGTGGCGATCGAGACTCATCCGGCGCATACGGGCGAACTGCTCGAAAACGGCGCGACGCTGCCTTCAGACGGCGTCGCTCGCGTGCTCGGCGGCGTCGGCAAGGAGCGTTTCATCTACGCGGCGCGCGACGGCATCTGGCGGACGCCGCTCGACATCGGCGCTCGGGTTTTCAGAGATTATCTCCTCGGCCGACTCGACGGCCTTCCCATCCAGGCGCCGATGGACGGCTTCCTGCGCGGGATCGCGCGTGACGGGGTGCATGCGGCGCGGGGCGTCAAGCTCGTGGAAATCGATCCGCGCGGACGCGCCTCGAACTGGACCGGAACCGACGAACGCGGCCGCGCCATCGCCGAGGCGGTGGTCAGGGCGATCGCTGAGTCGCCGGCGGGGGGACGGAGACCCTCGCGGACGAGAGTAACGCTCCACTAACCGAACATTCATCTTAGCCGCGGTTGCCTCCGGCCGTCTTGCCCTGTATCCGGGCGATGAGGCGGGACGCAGGACATGGCCGAAGGCAAGATCGATGCTTCACTGGCGCTGCGTAGCGAGGGCCGACTCCTCGTTGGGCGCGACCGCGTGAAGCTTCTCGAGGCCGTCGCCCTTCACGGCAGCATCACCAAGGCCGCCAAGGCGGTCGGCTTCAGCTACAAGGCCGCATGGGACGCGGTGAACGCGATCAACAATCTCTTACCGACGCCCGCCTTCATCACCAAGGCTGGAGGCCGCAGCGGCGGCGGCGCCGAAGTGACGGAAGAAGGACGCCGGCTGATCGCCACCTTCCACCGCCTCGAAGAAAAACTTGCGCGCATCTCCGAGACGATCGCCGAGGAGGGTCTCGCGGGCGCCGAGGATTTTCTGCTGTGGACCACGGGCATGACAATTTCCGCGCGCAATGTTTTTCGCGCCGAAGTGACTCAGGTCAAGAAGTGGCCGGTCGACGTCGAAGTGACGCTGCGCGTGTCGGAAAAGGATACGATCCTGGCGATCGTCACCAATGAATCAGCCGAGCGACTGGGCCTTTCTCGCGGGCGCAAGGCGCTGGCGCTGATCAAGGCGTCCTTCGTCAATCTGGCGCCAGCGGGGGACGCGACTCCGCTGCAGCGCAATTGCTTCCGGGGCGTGGTCACGCAGCGGATTGACGCCGAACGCAATAGCGAAATCCTGCTCGACGTCGGTTTCGGAAAGACAATGACCGCGGTGACGCCGCGCCACCTTGTTGAAGACATGGGACTGAAAGAAGGGGACGCCGCGCTGGCGACCTTCGACGCTGCGGACGTCATTTTGGCGGTGGAATAGCGGGTCTGCGACGGCGCCAGCTCGAACTGGATACCGGCGCAATTCCGCAATAGTCTCTCGGCGACGCTTTTCGCAGAAGGCGTGGACTCGAAGGAGCATCCGATGAAGCGAATTTATTTCATTGCCGCGGCCGCATTGTCTTTTTACGCGACGAACGCGCTCGCCGAAACGAAGAAGCCGACGTCCAAATGGACGTGCGAGGATTTCCTGGCGGTCGACGACCAATTTCAGCCCAAGGTGATCTACTGGTCTTCTGCGCAGAGCAAGAAAGGCAAGCCGCTCGCAACGGACGTCGATATCGAAGGAACGGAGAAGGTCATTCCTATAATCATCGATGATTGCAAGAAGGCGCCGCAAGAGTCTTTCTGGACGAAGCTCAAGGGCGCTTGGAAAAAGGTCGAGACCGACGCAAAGTCGCTTGGCAAAAAGTTGTGACCCCCCTTGCTGGCCAAATGGAAGGCTGAACAATGCTTGAAACGATCGCGGTCATCCTCGTCATCATGTGGCTGCTCGGGCTGGTCTCCTCATATACGCTCGGCGGCTTTATCCACATACTGCTTGTCATCGCCATCATCGTGATTGTGCTGCGCGTCATTCAGGGCCGCAGCATTCTTTAGCGAACGCCGCGCGAGGAACGCTCTCGTTTGGCCGAAGACGAAGGCGGGGAAGCGAGCGCTACGCTGTTCGCTGGCTTTCCCCCGCCCCCGCTCCATGTCGACTCGAAGCGCGCGAAGCGCGTCTCGAGCGCCCATTGCAGTCTGGCTTTTTCGGAACCGGCCAAGAAACGACGACACTCGGCGGAAGGCGAAGTCCCGCCAGGCTGTGCGTCGAGGCAAGCCGAAACGGGGCGCGCGGCCGCAGGATCGCGCCACAGGCTCTCCCCGGGAAGAAAAGCGTAACTCAGGCTGTTTCGAGAGAGCTGTTTCAAGTCGCGGTAGGAAAGTTGGTAGACGCGCGCGGCGCGCTGATATTCGTGCGTGAGATCGATTCGCGATACGCCCTCGTCGTCGGTCGATAGGGCCGTCGGCACGCCCGCGTTGCGATAGAGCGGGAATGGATGGTTCGCGCCTTCGACGCCGAGAATTTGCGCATTGGACGTGAGATTGATCTCGACCATTATTCCATCGCGCGCCATTCGCGCCATCAGACCTTTGGCGTCGTGCTCGAAGCCGATGTCGACGCCATGGCCGATGCGCCCCGCGCCGGCGACCTCGACCGCCTCGCGAATATGGAAGGTCAGGTCCTTGGGAGGCACGAGCCCCATTGTCAGCTCCCCGGCATGGAGACTGATCCGCGCCTTCGGGTGGCGGCGCCCGATGTCGCCGACGATCCGCATCTGTTCGCTATAATTTCCCAGCGTGATTTCATCGTCCTCAGCGGCGACGAGGTTCAATCCGACGACCGGCCCCTCGCGCGAGGCGAGACGCGCCGCAAGCGCCGTCTGCGCAAACAACTTCGCGCGATCGACATTGCGATAGACCTGGGCGAGAAACCGTACCGCGACGTCGCATCCGGGCCGACGATGAACCATGTCGCCGCAGGCGAGCCGCCGGTCCTTGTCGGCGACGACGGCGACGACGCTCTCCGCCGCACGCTTGACGAGGTCGCCGAGACCTTTGGCGTCGAGCGCCGCAAGCATTGCGTCGGGATCGTCCTTCCAGCCGATCTGCTCGCCAAGATCGCGCGCCTCGCCCATCAGCGGACTGATCATCAACTCGAGATAGAGGACATTCTGGGACGCGGCGCGCTCGACAACCTCCGCGAGAGCGGCGCCGATATTGTTTCCTGTCACATCTGAAAAGCGGAAGAAGCTGTTGAAGAACTGATCATGGCCGCTCACGCGCGCGGTGATAACGTCGCGCATCGACCAAGCGTTGACCGCGTCTCGGTAGGCCTGCGTCGAGCGCAACGCCTCGTCCAAAGGCGGCTTGGATGCGGCGTCGCAAGGCGGCGGCAGCGCGGCCTTGCTCTTGACGTCAAAACACCACCCCTCCGCGCGCGCCCAAGCCAATGCGCTCTCCGCATAGACGGCGCCGGCAAGGTGATTGTGCAAATCGGCGCCTTTCGGCATTTCGACAAGGAAGCTGCGTAGAGCGGCGCCATTGCCGCGCAAGGCTTCCAGCGCCGCGGACGTGTCGCTCACGGCGGCGGCGCGCGACATATCGCGCGCATGGACCGCGCAGCCGCCCCATGCGACGGCGAGGGCCGTGCAGAAAATCCGCAACGACGCAGAGCTCGGCAGGATTTCAGTAAGCGAACAGCTGAGACGCGAGATCATGAGCAGCTCCGAGACGCGATTTACTGCGGCTTCTTAGCGCACCGCAAAGGCCGTGAGCATTCGGCGACGCAAAAGGATTTTTTTGCAAAGGAAGCTTGCTCCTTTCAGTCGATCTATGACAAGACTGGCGCCCACAATCCCGGGGAAGCCAAATTTGGCCAATGTCGATGTCGTGGTCGCGCAAAAACTCAACATACAAGCTGTTTCGCATTCTTTTCATCAACTTTGGCCTGCTCCTCAGTCTCGTCGTCGTTGCGGAGATAGTACTTCATCTCGTCTACAGGGGCGGCAATCCGTTTCTGGCGCCTGCGAGAAACGAGTTGCGGGTAAGCGATCCGCATTACACCCATGGCCTGAAGCCCAATTTTCACGGCTTCGACGCCTGGGGCTCCAATAAATTTCCCATTTTCACCAATTCACTGGGGTTTAGAGACGCCGCCGTGCGCAGCGTGCCGATGACGGCGGACCGCAAGCGCGTCGTCTTTATCGGCGACTCCTTCACGGAAAGCCTTGGCGTTCCTTACGAACAGTCTTTCGTCGGCCTTTTTGCGCAGGCGTTTCCCGCACTCGATGTGTTGAATGCGGGCGTCTCGAGCTACGCGCCGTCCGTCTATTACGAGAAGCTCAAATATTTTCTCGACTCTGGGCTCACCTTCGATGAGGCCGTCGTCTACATCGATATCTCCGACATACAGGACGAAGCCATTCTCTATTCGTATGATAAAAATGGCGCATTGCAGATGGGCTTGTTTCAGACCGGCGCTGAGGAATGTTCGCCGGTGCCGCGCCCGCCGCTGCCGCGCCCGGAGAAGCGATGGTGGGAGAAAGTCTCCTATGTCGGGGAATTCCTCGGTCAGATGCGCTATTCGGCGCAGTTGGGGAGAGCGATCGAACAGGCGAGCTTCGAGGATTTCGCGAAATCGCGCAGCGTTTATAGTCGTGACTACGCGCGTCCAAGTTGGACGTATAGCGACGATTCCAGCTGCTATGGCGCTCTAGGGATCGAAGCGTCAATCGACAAAGCCAAAAAGCAGATGGATCGCCTGCATGAACTTCTGTCGTCGCGCGGCATCGCGCTTTCGGTTGGCGTCTATCCGTGGCCGCAACAGCTTCTCTACGACGGCGAGAACTCGCGGCAAGCTCGGCTCTGGCGCGACTGGTGCGCGGGCAAATGCAGGAGATATTTCGATCACTTCCCCGACTTTTTTCAATACAAGGCGCAAAACGCTGATTTTCTCAAATCGCTGTATTTCTGGGGAGACTTTCACTTCAACGACCGGGGCAACGAACTCCTGGCGCGCCAACTCATCAAGAATTACGAATAAGTGCGCGACCGGCCCGCGACGGCTTGGCAACCTGCGGAAATAACGCGATGGGAGTGACGCTCCCCAGGCCCGGCGCGGCGGACCGGCAGCTTGATACGCCGGGCGATATCCCTTAATTTGCGCCTTGAAATGAGGCGAATTGGAATTTGGTGAAGCATCGCGAAGGTTTGCTGTTCGCGAGCCGCGGAGATGGTGAGGCGACCTGGGGGGTCTCGTCTGAATGTCGCATGAGGACTATTCGAGAGACCGTTCCGCCGCTATGGGGTCCGATCGATCGTTCGGGCTGGTGATCGCCGCGGCGATCACGGTCATCAGCATGTTGCCGCTTCGGCACGGCGAGGCGCCTCACTTCTGGGGGCTCGCCGCAGCGCTTGGTTTCGCCGCGGCGGCGTTCGTCGCGCCAGCCAAACTGCGGCCGCTTAACCGACTGTGGCACCAGCTGGGCTTGGCGCTGCACAAAATCACCAACCCGATCATCATGGGCGTCCTGTTCTTTGGAGTGATCCTCCCGATCGCGGTGATTTTCCGACTGCGCCGCGCCGATCCGCTCAAACTTTCGTTCGACAAGAACGCGACGTCCTACTGGACCATGCGCAATACGCCCGAAGGGGCGAGCGACATGAGCAAGCAATTCTGAGGGAGAGATAAAATGAGTTTCCTGCTCGAACTTTGGGATTATCTCAAAACCAGTAAGAAATATTGGATGGCGCCGGTTCTGGTCATCATGCTGCTGATCGGCGCGCTGATCGTTCTGCAGGGCACCGCGGTCGCTCCGTTCATCTATACGCTGTTTTAAAGCGCGATGCGGATACTTGGCATTTCCGCCTTCTACCACGACAGCGCAGCCGCCGTGGTGGAGGATGGCGAAATTATCGCCGCCGCTCAGGAAGAGCGATTTTCGCGCAAAAAGCACGACTCGCGCTTTCCTCGTCACGCGATCGACTATTGTCTTGAGGCCGCCGGCGCCGCGCCTCAAGACATAGATTTCGTGGCCTTCTACGACAAGCCGTTCGTCAAATTCGAGCGGCTGCTGGAAACCTATATCGCCTTTGCGCCGCGCGGATTTCAGTCGTTCAAGATGTCGCTGCCTCTGTGGCTGCGCGAAAAGCTCTTTCAAAAGTCGCTGCTGTTGAAAGAGATGAAGGCCTATTCGGCGGATGTCGACTGGTCGAAAAGGCTGCTGTTCGCCGAGCATCACTTCAGCCACGCCGCCAGCGCCTTCTACCCCTCTCCGTTCAAGGACGCGATCGTTCTGACGATGGATGGGGTCGGCGAGTGGGCGACGACGTCGGTCGCTTTGGGCAGTGACAATCAACTGACCATGCAGCGCGAATTGCGCTTCCCACATTCCCTGGGCCTGCTGTATTCGGCTTTCACATATTACACCGGGTTTAAGGTGAACTCTGGCGAATACAAGCTGATGGGCCTTGCGCCCTATGGCGAGCCGAAATACGCCGATTTGATCCTGGATAATTTAATTGACCTGAAGCCGGACGGCACCTTCCGACTCGATCAGTCGTATTTCGATTATTGCACCGGACTACGAATGACCAACGCCAAGTTCGACGAACTTTTCGGCGGACCGGCGCGCAAGCCGGAGGAACTCCTGACGCAGCGGCACATGGATATCGCCGCCTCGATACAGGCGGTCACCGAGGAGATCGTCCTCAGGCTTACCCGTGCGCTCGCCAAAGAGACCGGCGCACGCAATCTTTGTCTCGCCGGCGGCGTGGCGCTGAATTGCGTCGCGAATGGAAAACTGCTGCGCGACGGCAGCTTTGACCAGATTTGGATTCAGCCGGCGGCCGGCGACGCTGGCGGCGCGCTCGGCGCGGCGCTCGCCGGCTACTATCACTACAAAAAAAATCCCCGAAGCCTCAACGGCGGCGGCGACGCCATGCGCGGCTCCTATCTCGGTCCTTCGTTCCCGCAAGCCGAGATCGAGCGCCGGCTACACGCCGTGGGCGCCAAATTCGTGCCGATGGCGGAAGGCGATCTTATCGAAGCGGCGGCGCGGGACCTTGCCGACGAAAAGGCGGTTGGCTGGTTTCAAGGCCGCATGGAATTCGGGCCGCGCGCGCTTGGCGGGCGGTCGATCCTGGGCGATCCGCGTTCCGACACGATGCAGAAAACGCTCAATCTCAAGATCAAATATCGCGAGTCGTTTCGGCCCTTCGCGCCTTCGGTGTTGCGCGAGGATGTCGCGGACTGGTTTGAGCTCGAAGGCGACTCCCCGTACATGCTGCTCGTCGCCGACGTCGCCGCAAAACATCGTCACGCAATGACGGCTGAGCAGCAAAACCTGTTTGGCATCGACAAGCTCAATGTTCCGCGCAGCGCCATCCCGGCCGTGACCCACGTCGACTATTCCGCGCGGATTCAGACCGTGCATCAGGAGACGAATCCGCGCTATCACGCGCTGCTTACGGCGTTCAAGCGAATGACCGCCTGTCCCGTCCTCGTCAATACGAGCTTCAATGTGCGCGGCGAACCCATCGTCTGCACCCCCGAGGACGCCTTCGGCTGCTTCATGGGCACGGAGATGGACACGCTGGTGATCGGCGACTGCTATCTGCGCAAAGATGATCAGAACGCGTCGCTGAAGCACGATTATAAAGAAATGTTTGAACTGGACTGACCGCAACTTGCGTTTTTTCATGAGCAGATCGGTCAGCATTCAATGACTGACTTCTGAGCGCGCGCGGATTTTTGCTCTTCGTCAGGATCTCATCTCCAAATTTAAGTGATCGCTATTGGCGTGATGTCGATCGGCGCCGACGGCTTGACGACGCCGTTCTATGCACAGGAAAGGAACGCCGCTCAGCTTGACGGATTGCGCAAAGCCGCGTCTCCTTTTTGAAGACTGCCTAAACGCCTGAGATTGCATCGCATTTTTGTTTATTGATGGAGCGGCAAATGGATTCTGATCGCGTCAGTCGGGATAGTCTTGTCCACCATCTGCGCGACGCCCTGCCCCTCTCCGCTCGCCCCCGGCCGGCGCTCCTCGCATTTCTGCGCGCGCGCGGCGCAATCGGGCGAAGCGCGCCGCGGCTCGTCGTCGTCGACATCTTCGATGCGGGCGAAACGCAGGGTCTGATGTGCCGCTTCGAGATCGCTGGCGAAATCGACGCCCTAAGTTTCGTCGCGCCGTTGACGCAACTTGCGCTCGATCGGAGGCACCCTCTGGCGCAGCGGCTCGCCGAGCGTCGACGGCATACGCCGCGCACAGGGGCGGTCTGAGACGACCGCGCCTAGAGCAGGTTCCGAATAAGTTGACAGACTTTTTCGATGAGAACCTGCTCCAACCATTTTGCGTTTGAGCGATTCCTATCGATCACATGACTCCATGTGATCGATACGCGCTCTATGTTGTCTCGACCCGAACGACGCCCTCGGCGAATGTCGCCGTCAGCATGCCCGGGGTCGCGTGCGCCCGTCCGCATCTCCCCTCGCGATCGACGAGAATGAGGCCGCCGCGGCCGTCCACTCTGTCGACGAGATAGCGTATCGCGGCGCGGGCCGCTTCTTCAGCCTGCATCGAGCGAAATTCGACGAAACAGGCGGCGGCGCGCGCCAACGTCGTGCGGATGAAATCCTCGCCGACGCCGGTGCAGGACACCGCGCAACTGGCATTATCGGCGAATGTTCCCGCGCCGATGAGCGGCGAATCGCCGACGCGGCCGGCGCGCTGGTTCACGACGCCCCCGGTCGACGTCGCTGCTGCAAGATCGCCGTTGCGATCGCGCGCGACGGCGCCCACCGTGCCGAGCTTCGCATCGGTCGCGTCAGAATGATCGAGCGCGATCTCGTGCTTTCGCTTCGCCTTGGCGAGCTGCGCGACGCGTTCTTCGGTCCTGAAGTAGTCGTCGCTTTCGAACGCGAACTGCTGCTCTCGCGCGAAGCGCTCGGCTCCCGCGCCAACAAGCAGCACATGGCCGCTCTTCCCCATCACCTCATACGCCAGACGCACCGGATTTCTGACGCCGCGTATCGCGGCGACGGCGCCTGCCTTAAGGGTGCGGCCGTCCATGATCGACGCGTCGCATAAGGCGTCGCCTTCGGCGTTGAGCACGGAACCGCGACCGGCGTTGAAAAGCGGATCGTCTTCGAGCAGCGCGACGCAGTGAACAACCGCATCTAGCGACGAAGATCCCTTTGCAAGAAGACTGGCGCCCGATTCAACGATCGTGCGCAAGGAAGCCTCATAACGATGCGGATCGCGAATCGCGCCGGCGCCGCCATGGATCATCAGAGAAACGTCGCTCATCGCCCAACCAGCCGCTTGTCGATGCGTCTCGCGCCTGCGCTATAGTCTCGCGCCTCAAACCTCTGGAGTGAACGCCATGCGCAACCCATTGCTTCTTTCCTTGATCTTTGCAGCCCTTGTGTCGACGGCGGCGTCAGAGACGTCGATCATAGGCAATAAGGATGGGAAGGATATTGTGACGGTGCGTGTCGGCGAAGCGTCACAATCGAAGCAGTCGCTCCCGATCTTCCCTGGAATTTCTACAAAGACCGCCGGCGCAAAGGGATTGTCGCTGCTAAAGGTCGTCATTCCTCCCGGCGGCAAGGCGCAGGCTCACACCCATAAGGGCCATGAGTCCGCAATTTATCTCCTGCAAGGCCGTGTCGAGACGCGCTATGGCGAAAATCTCGAAAAGCGCGTCGTGAACGTCGCTGGCGATTTTATCTTCATTCCTCCTGACGTGCTGCATCAGCCCGTAAACTTGAGCGACAGCGAAGCAGCGATCGCCATCGTCGCCCGCAATGACGGCGACGAACAGGAGCATGTCATTCTCCATCCGACGAAGAAATAGCGGACGCTAATCTACATCGCTCATCGCAAACTGCGCCTTGGCGTCTTGAAAGCAGCTTCGAACGCAAACAGCTGTCGAGGCTTTTCAAACCATTCATTTGCAGGAGGACAAAGCTCGCGAAAGCGCGCTTATGAAACCCCATGTTGACTGTCGCCCCATACGCCTCCTGGAGGCGTCATGATGGCTAAATGTCGATGCGGTTTAACAACGGCCATGACGCTGAAACCGAAAAATTGCAGGCGATGACGCCCGGGCGTCACGCCTTTCAAAACGCGCCAATGTATTAGGCGCCCACTCAGACATAGCGCTCAGGAGTAGTTCCATGCCTCGGTTTGCGGCCTTCCGAGACGATTCCGCCCTGGACCCCGGTCTCTCAGCGCAGAGCGCGTTTGTTCCTACATCGGCAAATCCGCCGCGAAACGCGCGCATCTTGATCGTCAGCGACATGCGCCTGTTCAGCGAGGCGCTTGGCTTGCGTCTTGGGCAGCACGAGGGAATGTCCGTCGTCGGGGTCGTCGAGTGTGACGCCGCGCGGGCGGTAGCGGCTGATTTGGCGCCCGATATTGCTCTGCTCGACGTCGGCGAGTTGGAAGGCCTTGCGATCGCGCAAGGTCTCGCCGCGCAGCATCCCGATTTGCGAATCGTCGCCATCGGCGCGCCGGCATCGGCTAGCCCAGCACTGGCGGCCGCTTGTCCATCGATCGTCGGCGTCATCCCTCGCGAAGGGTCGATTGAAGATGTTGTCGAACTGCTCGAGCGATTGACAGCGGCGCCCGCGATTCATTCCGTCGAGGAGCGTCGGCCTATCGGCAAGGAGTCGCTCTCGTCCGGCGCGGACGCAAAGGACGCGCTTACGGCGCGCGAGCGGGAAATACTTGAACTGATCGAGCGCGGGCTGCCCAATAAGGAGATCGCCCGTCGGTTACGCATCGAACTCGGCACGGTGAAGAATCACGTGCACAATGTTCTGCAGAAGCTGCAAGTGCGCGGCCGTGGCGAAGCGGCGCACTCGATGCGAAAGCGCTCCCCCGCACATGACGGAGAAGCGCTTCATTCGCCGATTGATCGGAGACCGCTCGTGCTTGCGACTAAATAAGTCCCGCGGCCCGCAACTGCATCATGCGCTGAATGATCGCCGGATTGACCCTTTGCATCATCGCAGGATCGATGGCCCAAGGCGCTGGCGCGCTCAGCGGAGCAAATCCGTCGATCATGGCGCCCGCGGGAGCCAGTCCCGCGTTCGCCGGCGCAGCCGCGCCCAAAGGCTGAGCCGCGGCGAGACTGGGTGTGCGCTCAAAATCCGGCGCGCCGGCTCCTTCGCGCGTGGCGTCGCCGAGATAGCGGACGCCCGACGCGGCCAACAACGAGAAGAGCTGCGCGACGCGTTGCTCGTTGCGCCCCGTCCGCGCCCCAGCGAGGAGCGGATGGTGCGCGAGAAGCAGCGCCGCCATGCCGGTGACGTGAGGCGTCGCCATCGAGGTGCCGTCCCAAGCCGCATAGCCTCCGCCAGGTACGGTGGAGACAATTGCAACGCCCGGCGCCGCGACAGTGATCTGCGGCCCAAAGCACGTGAATTTCGGCGAGAACATCGTCCCCGCGACAAGTTGCGGAACGACCGTCTGAGCGTGGTAGCTGTCAGAAGGAAACTCGTCGAGTTTGCCCATCGCGGCGACCGTCAGCACTGTCGGCAGCATGCCGGGAAATTGCACGGGTCCGCTGGAGTTTCCGGCGGCGACGATGCAGGCGACGCCGCTCTGGCGCGCTTCGGAGATTTTCTGGGCGACGAGTTCGGAAGGATCGCCGCTGCCAAGGCTCATATTGACGACGTCGAGCTGCCGTTCGATGCATTCGTCGAGCGCGTCGATAAGATCGCTGAACCGTCCGCCGGGAAATACTTTCAACGCGTGAACTTCCGCCCTCGGCGCAAAGCCGCGAATGCCGGCGACGCCATCGGAGGCGGCCGTAATGATTCCGGCGCAATGCGTTCCATGGCCGATTTGATCATTCGACCAACTCGTCTTGTCGCCGCCATTGGTGAGATCGGCGCCCCGCGTCACATGGCGCAACTGCGGGTGCGCGCTGTCGCAACCTGAATCGATGATGCCGATCTTGACGCCGGCGCCGGTGAATGAAGGATCGAGCCGGTCGAGCTTCATGAGGCGCTGGCCCCAGCCAACCATGCCGTTTTGAGGAAAGCCGTTGAAGCGTTCGGTCAGCGGACGCAATTGCACCGTGTTCACGGCGCCGGCCTGAAGCGCTGGCGCGCGGAGCATACGATCCCAATGATCGGCGGCAGGTTTGACGTAAATCGCCTGGATCGTTTCAAGCGGTCCGCCAAAAACCGTCACGACGACTTCGCCGCGCTCATTCGTGACGCCTTGGCCCGGAAAGCCCTGGCCATAGACATAGACGGTGGCCTTGGGCAGCGGCTTGCCGCCAGCGCCGACGACGCGCAGCTGAACGTCGACTCCGACGCCCGCCGCTATCGGCATGGCTCCGTTGAAGTCGAAAGGACGGAAGTCGTCCGAGGCGCGAAGAAAGGCGTCGCGCTCCACGATGACGTTGGGCGGCGCCGACGCCTGCAGCGCTGCGCCGCGCGCAGGGTCCATCTCGGCGACGAGAATTTCCGGCGACTGCGAAGAGGGACCCCCGGCGGAAAAGGCAGTGAGACCGCGCGGCTGAATTCGCCGCACAATCTTTACGTCGGGGAGCGCATTGGCGAGATCCATGGCGGAAGCAGGCGCAAATCCAGGAACGCGCCGTGAGGCGATCATAAAGCGCTCCGTGGGCGCTATCGCCATCGGTTCGACCCGCGCTTCGGCACCATTCGGCGCAGGCGCGGCGGGCTCTGGGTTGTGGCCATTAGGCGCAGGATTGCTATTGTCGGGACCAGCCATTTCGACTCTCCTAATAAATTCGGGCCAGCCTGCGCATCGCCATGAAGGACGCGCGCCGGCGCTAAAATGGTTTCAGCGGAGCGTTTGGTTCGATGATCAGGGTCGCGCCAAATTGTTCGCGCAATTGACTTGCGCTCGCCGCAGGTAAAGCGACGACCAGCCTCGGTTGACCGGCCTTGCCGGCGCGCTGAAGAATTGCGGCGCCGGGAACAGACTGCATCGCCTGTTCAAAAGCAGCTAAATCTTCTACGCCCGCCGCGTTCCGCGGCGCCACCAGAAATTGATCGATGCCGTTCGTTGCGCTCATGTCGCGATCCTGATCTCTTGAGGGCTTCCGGGCCGATGAATCGGCCCGGAAGCTGCAGCTGATCATTCTTCATGCGTCGCGTCGATCGCGTCGCTCAAACGTCAGCCATACATCGGCGCCTGCATCTGCGGCACGTAGTAGACGGGCTGCGGCGCGGCGTCGAAGGGCAGGAAGCGCTGGGCCAGTCCGCCCACCGTGCCGCCGATCGTCTGACCGAGTCCCGCATTGCCGAAGCGACCGCCAATCCAGCCGCCAACGGGTCCGCCGATCGCGCCAAGCGCATCACCGACGATGCCCTGCGGCGCAAACACAGGCGCAGCCGTCTGGGGGACATAATAAGTTCCAGCCGGTGGGCCAGCTTCGAACGGCAGGAAGCGCTGGGCAAGTCCGCCCACCACATTGCCAACCGTCTGGCCAGCGCCGGCGTTGCCGAAGCGTCCGCCGATCCAGTTGCCAACCCGGCCCCCGACCGCGCCGAGCGCATCGCCGATGAAGCCCTGCGGAACGAAAACCGGCTCCGCCTCGAACGGCAGGAAGCGCTGAGCGAGACCGCCCACCGTGCCGCCGATCGTCTGACCGAGTCCCGCATTGCCGAAGCGGCCGCCGATGAAACCGCCGAGCGGCGCCCCGATCGCGCCGAGCGCGTCGCCGACGATCCCCTGCGGCGCGAACACCGGCGCGGATTCGAACGGCAGGAAACGCTGAGCGAGACCGCCCACCGTTCCGCCGATCGTCTGGCCGAGTCCGGCGTTGCCGAAGCGGCCGCCAATGAAGCCGCCGAGCGGCGCACCGATCGCGCCGAGCGCATCGCCGACGATCCCCTGCGGCGCGAACACCGGCGCGGATTCGAACGGCAGGAAACGCTGAGCGAGACCGCCCACCGTTCCGCCGATCGTCTGGCCGAGTCCGGCGTTGCCGAAGCGGCCGCCAATGAAGCCGCCGAGCGGCGCGCCGATGGCGCCGAGCGCGTCGCCTACGATTCCCTGAGGCGCAAAGCCGGGCGCGGCCGTCTGCGGGACGTAATAGGTCCCGGCGTAGGGCTGCGGGCCGGCGTCGAACGGCAGGAAGCGCTGGGCAAGACCGCCCACCGTGCCGCCGATCGTCTGGCCGAGACCGGCGTTGCCGAAGCGGCCGCCGATGAAGCCGCCGAGCGGCGCCCCGATAGCGCCGAGCGCGTCGCCTACGATCCCCTGAGGCGCAAAGCCGGGCGAAGCCGTTTGCGGGACGTAATAGGTCCCGGCGTAGGCCTGCGGGCCGGCCTCAAACGGCAGCAACCCGCCGAGCACGCCGCCCGCGACGTTGCCGATCTGCCGACCGAGATTCTGGTTGCCGAAGGCGCGGCCAATCGCGCCGCCGCCTAATCCGCCCAGCGCGCTGCCGAGCGCGCCGCCGATAAAGCCCTGCGGCGCAAACATCTGATCCATGGTCACGCCCATCGGCGCGACCGATGGCGTTGCTCCGTTGTAAGCCATTTGCATATCTGATCCTCCCAAAGGGTCAAAGAAATCTGCGCCGCTCAAATGCAATGTCGCGTTTGCTCATCGACGCAGAGCAAACGATATGTCCTTCGGGAAGTCCGATATATGGATCGTTGGGCACAGTTGAGGATACATGCGCGGCGAACGCCTGGCGCGCTTTACCGATCACATGGAATCATGTGGTCGGTAGGGAATCGCTCAACATCAAAATGTTGGAGCAGGTTCTTACCGAAAAAGCCTGTCAACTTTTTCGGAGCCTGCCCTAGCGCCAACAAATCAATGAAGCGCGGCGTCGTCGAACAAGTGCCACAGGGATTTTTGCAGCTTACGGCTCGTAATATGCGCGCCGGCGGGGCGACGCTCAAGAACGAGTTTCTTGTCGTGAAAATCTTCCATGCCAACGCGATGGCCGACGCTGATCACCGTCGCGCCGGCGAGATCTTCATTGAACAGGCGCAGCATCGAAACCTGACTCTCTTCGTCGAGCGCCGACGTCGCCTCATCCATGATGATGATCTGCGGCCTTTCCAGCAAGAGCCGAACAAAAGCGGTTCGCTGCCGCTCGCCGCCGGAAAGCGTTTGGTCCCAGCGCTGCTCTTCGTCGAGATGCTTGACGAGATAACCCAGGCCGCATCGCCGCATCGCGCCTTCGAGCATGTCGTCGGTGATGTCCTTGTCGGAAATTGAATAGAGCATGGCCTGACGAAGCGTGCCCAGGGGGATGTACGGCTTCTGCGGCACAAAGGCGATGTGGGCGTCTTTCGGCAGGAGAATACGCCCGGAGCCCCACGGCCATAACCCGGCGAGGGCGCGAACAAGCGTGCTCTTTCCCGTGCCGCTCGGCCCCGCCACCAGCAGCTTTTCGCCAGTGGGAATGACAACGTTCGCGCCAGCAATCACGATTCGGCCATTGCGATGCGCGACCGCGAGATCTTCTAGGTGAATCGTGTCGTCGTCGCTGACGCCGATATCGATGAACTCTTTCTCCTCCATGATGACGGCGATATCCAGACTCTCGAGCGCTTCTGCGAGTTCGTCGACCCGGTTGGCCGAGGCCATCCACTCCGCGACGCGCACCGAATTGTCGATGAACCAGTTGAAGGCGATCTGCACCGAGACGAAGGCGGCGGTAAGCTGCATGACCGCGCCGAGCGTGAGCGCGCCCGTGAGATATTTGGGCGCGACGAGCACGAGCGGAATAAGCGGCACCAGCGCGCCATTGGCGCTCTGCACGGTGGCGATGACCCCGTTGCGATGGATCTGGCGAATCCAGGCGGTGACGACGCGTCGATAGTTCTGCAGGACAGAACTCAATTCGTCTGCATCGCCGCGAATGAGCGCAATGCTTTCCGCGTTTTCCTTCAGCCGTGTGAGTTCAGAGAGGAACTGCGCTTCAGCTTCATTCTTCTGCGCAACGGCCGGAACCAGCGGACGGCCGGCGAAGTAGGCGAGGCCGCCGGCGATCGTCGCATAAATCACCGCGGCGAAGCCGAGATACCCCGGCAACACGAGGCGCGCCCCAAACAGATTCAGCTCCAGGGCGCCGCCAACGGTCCATAGAATCCCGACGAAGGCCAACGCCGTCGCCAGCGCCGTCAAAAAGCCGACGGCGAATTCGACCAGCGGCTCGACGGCAAGTTGCACGTCCTTGGCGATCCGGTATTCCGGCGAGGTTTGCTCGGCTGCGGCGATCTCGAGACGGTAGTAGCGTTGGTCCTCGAGCCACCAGCCTGCGAGTTTCTCAGTGAGCCATTCTCGCCAGCGCATCTGCAGCGTCATGCGCGCGACGAGCGTTCCGCTGATGGCGAGGCCGCTGAATGCGACGAGGGCGGGCAACAGGATCGTCGCCCAACTCAACGCTTCGACGTTCTTGCTTTCGAGCGCGTCGAAAAACTTGCGGTTCCATTCGTTGATGCTGAGCTGCGCCCCAAGCTGCAGCGCGATGCACAGGGCGACGAACCCTGTCAGGCTCCATGCCCGTCGGCTCTGCTCGCCGGCCCAAAATCCCAGAGCAAGCGCGCAGAACTCCCGCCAACGCGCTCGAGCAGGCCGCGTCGCCTCTGCAGCTACGTTTGCCGCTATAGCTTGACTATTCACAGTCCAAGAGCCCCCTCGGCTCGAGCGCGCCGAAAGCGACGTAGGCTCTTCTCGAGCGGCTCAGCGGAGCCCTTATGCGCGTATCTTATATGGCGCGCCGAAACAGCTAGACTACAGCTTTGAAGCGGCCTTTTCGTGAAACTTGGGCGGCGTTGATGGGGATATTCCGCTGCGAGCCGCTAGGCCGCGCGAGACGCCTTGCGCTCGAAGAACAGCGCCTGACTGATCGTCGCCTTGACCGTATCGACCTTGTACGGCTTGCTGATGAGAAAAGCCGGCTCGGGCCGCTCGCCGGTCAGTAGGCGTTCGGGAAATGCAGTGATGAAAATCACTGGCGCGTCGAAGCTTTCGAGCATTTCGTTGACGGCGTTCAGACCAGAGCTGCCGTCGGCAAGCTGAATGTCCGCGAGAATGAGCCCTGGCCGCTTGCGCGCCGCGAGCTCCACGGCTTCCTGATGGGTGCGGGCGACGCCGATGATGCGATGGCCCAGATCGCGCGCGATGAACTCGATGTCCTGCGCAATGAGCGATTCATCCTCGATGATGAGCACGTCCGTCGCAACGCGTTCAGCGATTTCCCGGCCGGCCTCCGTCACGAGCGCTTCGACCTCTTCTTCGGTCGCGCCGAGTATCGCGGCGGCGTCAGCGACCGAAAACCCTTCGACCGTGCGCAGCAAAAAGGCCTGTCGCGACCGCGGCGTCAGCAAGCTGATATTGCGCTGCGCCGCGGATATCTCGTCATCGGGCGCTGCTTCGGTGTTCAACCGGATCGACGACCACGACGTCATGAAGAGGTGGTAAAGCCCGACTTTGGGCGACATATTCGGTGGAAACGCATCCGGATCCACCACCAGCGCCTCGAGCGTGGCGACGACGTAAGCGTCGCCGCTCTTTTGCGAGCCGCAGAGCGCCCGCGCAAACCGGCGCAGGTATGGCAGGTGCACCGCAATTTCCCGGGAGAGGTTCATGGTTTCATCCTATGCCGCCCAGCGCCCAAGTCAATTCAAGCGCCCGCTGATATGTCACAGTGTTCCTTGTTGCAATGGCGGAACAATTAGTGTTCTTACGCGTTCCATCAAGGGAGGTCGTCGCTCGGCCGCCTCGGGTAGATGCGGCCAGTCTCGGGCGAACTCGGGGTCGAGAATGAGCCAACGCGAAAATCCTCACGACCACGACGGACCTTCCCGCGACGCGGAACCGAATTTGAATAATAAGACAGGAGATCGGGAGGAAGCCGATGCTGACGGCTCCCAATTGGACGGCGTCGCGCTGGACCCGAAGGTTCAAGCTCAGCTCGGGCGCGTTTTTCGCGCTTATTGCGACGATCTGATCCACCAACCTATTCCTGACAAGTTCACTGTGCTGCTGGCCAAGCTGGAAGCCAAACAGCGCGAAAAGAAATGAGCGACGAGGCCTTCGGAGATCAGATGGTGGCGCAGATGCCCTATCTGCGCGCCTTCGCCATTTCGCTGTGCGGATCGCATAGCCTCGCCGACGACCTGGTCCAGGACACTCTGGTCAAAGCCTGGTCGCACGCCGATTCTTTTCAGCCAAACACCAATCTGCGCGCCTGGCTCGTCACCATTTTGCGCAACACCTATTTTTCGAGCTATCGGAAACGCTCGCGCGAAGTGCAGGACAGCGACAATCTCCTGGCCCAGCAGATCCCCGTGAAGGGTGGCCAGGAGTCGGCGCTCACCCTGACCGACGTTCAGGCGGCGCTTGATAAGCTTGCCCCCGAACACAAGGAAATTCTGCTGCTGATCGGGATTACCGAGCTCTCCTACGACGAAGCGGCGGAGATCTGCGGCGTGGCCATTGGCACGGTCAAGAGCCGGTTGAATCGCGCCCGCGCCAAACTTGCGGAGCATCTGGGTCTGCTCAACACGAGCGACATCGACACCGATCCCACCGTCTCGGACCTCGCAGCCCGGCGACCCTCCCGCGCGGTTTGACAGGCCAAGCCTTCGCGTGGGATGCGCGACCAAGAAACCGCACTATCTGACGGTTACGCCCGGCAGGGTCCCGAAATTTTTGGCAGCGTAATGACGGAAGGCCATAACGGTCGATCAGCCCGGCGGTCGCCGCCCGTGTCGGCGACGGCCAAACCATACCCGCGGGCGCCGGGGGGCGGCGCTTTGCGGGCTGCGCCCATGTTCTTCCTGGCGATGACGTCTGCCGCCCGCGCCGCGGAAGGCGCGACAAACATGATCGAGGTCTGGCGGCTGATCGTTGGCGCGCTCACGCTCGCGCTGGCGACAACGATCGCCGTGATTTTTTTGCTGGTGAGACAGCGCCGGGAGACGCAAAGGGCGCAACATGAACTTGCCGAATTGAGTCTGGCCGTGGAAGCGCGCGGCGCCTCGCATTGGAGCGACACCGGGGTTCCTGAGGTCGATGCGATCGCGCATAGCATTCAGGACATGGATGAGCGCCTGCGCGAAAAGCGCAAGAGGCTGTCCGAGCTGAACGATCTACTAATGAAAAGCTCGACGATCGTCAGCCGCGCCGGGGCGAATCTGCAACTGCGCGCGCTGCTTGACGCCGTGCCGGTCGGAATCATCATCGCCGAAGCCCCGAGCGGACGAATCGTCGAGGGCAATCACGTCATTGAAGCGATCTTGCGTCGCCCTGTTCGCTACTCGGAAAGCACGCAAGCCTATTCCAAATGGAACGCTATTCATCAGGACGGCCGCCCGGTCGCGAATGAGGAATACCCGCTCGCGCGCGCCCTTGCTGGGGAGAACCATCCGCAGCTCGAGTGCAAGATCGAGCGGGGCGACGGCGCCTACGTCTGGATCAACATCGTCGGCGCGCCGATCCGCGACGACAAGGGAGCCGTTATCGGCGCGATCGTCGCCATCACCGACGTCGACGAGATCAAAAACGCGGAGATGCACAATCAGATGATGAACCGCGAGCTGCATCACCGGGTGAACAATTCGCTCGCGATGATCCAGGGAATCGCCAATATCACCGCGCGCACGGCGCAGGACTTTTCGAGCTTTCAGCAAGGCTTCTCGCACCGCGTGCAGTGTCTGAGCCGCATCTCCACGCTGCTCGTGCAGACCTCCTGGGAACGAACGCCGCTCAGAGACCTGCTCATGATCGCGCTGTCTTGTGGCAGCCACGACTACGCCGAGCGCATCTCACTGTCGGGCGAAGACGTGGAGTTGCGCTCCGCGGTCGCCTCCGCCTTGGGTCTGACCATCAACGAACTACTTGCCAACGCCGAGCAGCACGGAGCGCTCTCCGACGACGAGGGTCGGATCGCGATCAGCTGGCGTATCGATCGCGAAGAGGATCGTCCGCGTCTCATCTTGAATTGGACGGAGACGGGGGGGCCAAAGGTCGAACACCCGGAGCAAACCGGAGTCGGGCACTTCCTGATCACCAATGTGCTCGCGCGCCAGATGGGCGGAGACGTCAGGCTCTCGTATCGCGCCGAAGGCCTGCAAGTCGAATTATCCGCCGAAATTTAAAAAGCGATCTCCGCGCGCTTCGTCATACGGCTTGCTGCGGCGTCACCCGCAAGGCGGTGACGCGATTCCTGATCTTCCGCATCACCTCGAAACGGAAACCGTGATAGGTGAAGACCTGCCCGGCTTCCGGAATCGCGCCCGCCTCGTGGATGACGAGTCCCGCGATCGTTGTCGCCTCCTCATCGGGCAGCTCCCACGCCATGACGCGATTGAGATCGCGCACCGGCACGGCGCCGTCGACCAGCACCGACCCGTCAGGCTGCGGACGCACGCCCTGCACCGCGAGATCATGTTCATCACGAATGTCGCCGACGATTTCCTCGAGGATATCTTCGAGCGTGACGAGTCCCATCACCTCGCCATATTCGTCGACGACCAAAGCGAAATGCGTCTTACGCTTCAGGAAGGCTTCGAGCTGATCCTCGAGCGTCGTCGCCTCGGGGACAAACCACGGGGCGAACATCACCTCGCCGACGTCGAGCTTGGAAGCGTCGCCGCCTGCGGCGTTCAGCGCCCGCAGTATGTCCTTCGAATGCAGGACCCCGACGAAATTGTCCGGTCGCTCGCGCCAGAGCGGCATGCGGGTGAAGGGCGACGACAGCACCTCGCGCACGATCTGGTCCGGCGGCAGATCCGCGTCGATCGTGCGCATTTTGGTGCGGTGGATCATCACGTCCGACACATGCAGAACTTGCAAATCGAGGACGCCGCCGAACATGTCGCGCGCGGCGCGCTCGACATTGCCTTCGTCGTGCAGAATATCGACGGCGCTCTTTAATTCGTCATAGGGCGAGCGAACCGTTCGGCCATGGCCGACCTCGACGCCCGCCAACGCGAGCACCATGCGCACGATATATTCGACGCCCGCGAGGAGCGGCCCGACGACTCGCACGAAGGGCGCAATAAACTTCGCGACGCGCAGCGACGTTTCGTCGGGATGGTTGATCGCCAGCGTTTTCGGCAGAACCTCGGCGAAAACGAGCAGCAACACGGTCATGATGACGGTCGCATACACCGCGCCATTGTCACCCGCGACGACGACCAGCACGCTCGTGGTGAAAGCGGAGCCGCCGATATTGACCAGAGTGCCGCCAAGCAACAGCGCGGCGATCATGCGGTTGCGCTGGCGCAGCAGCCGATTGACGGCGGCGGCGCGCTTATCGCCCTCTTTTTCCAGCGAATGCATCCGGGCGTGCGACGCGGCGGTGAGCGCCGTCTCCGATCCAGCAAAGACCGCCGACAGGAACACGCAGACGATGACGATGCCGACCGCAGTCCATATGTCGACCTGCGGCGCGCCGGATTCGAGCCCATGCATGGCGCTATGTCCGCTTTAGCTCGTCTTTAAGAAAGCCAAGCACCTCGTTGGCGTCGACAGATTTTGCAATGAACGCCTGGCCGATGCCGCGCAAGAGAATGAAGGTCAGCGCGCCGCGCTCAACCTTCTTGTCCTGATACATGGCGTCGAGAATGGCCTGGGCGTCGTCGCGCCAATCCGGAATGTCGCGGATCTTTGTCGGCAGGCCGACGGCCTTCAGATGGCGTTCGACGCGCTCCGCCGCCGCCTCGGGGCACAGGCCGCGGCGCACGGAGAAGCGCGCGGCGCACGCCATGCCGATCGCAACGCCCTCGCCGTGAACCAGGCGCGCGCTGTTGTAATCGGTCAGCCGCTCGAAGGCGTGGCCGAACGTGTGACCGAGGTTGAGCAACGCCCGTTCGCCCTGCTCCGTTTCATCACGCGCGACGATCGTCGCCTTGGTCTCGCAGCTTACCGCGACGGCGCAAATCTGTTCCGCCTGACTATGGAACACCGCTTCCGAGTCGGCGTCGAGCCAATCGAAGAACCGGGCGTCGCCAATCAGGCCATATTTCACGACCTCGGCGTAGCCGGCGCGGAACTCACGCAGCGGCAACGTCCGCAGCGTGTCGACGTCGGCCAGAACCAGCGAGGGCTGGTGAAAGGCGCCGATCAAATTCTTGCCATGGCGCGAATTGATCCCCGTCTTGCCGCCGACCGAAGAATCGACCTGCGACAGCAACGTCGTCGGAATTTGCACGAAGCGTGAGCCGCGCCGCACGCTCGCCGCGACGAATCCGGCGAGGTCGCCGACGACGCCGCCGCCAAGCGCGACGATCAGATCGCGCCGTTCGATCCTTGCAGTCAGCACGTCGTCGCAGACGCGGCCATAGACCGAAAGCGATTTTGACGCCTCGCCAGGCGGAACGATGATGGTCGTCACACGCAAGTCGGCGTCCTTCAGACTCTGCTCGACCGTCGGAAGGTGCAGTCTGGCGACATTCTCGTCCGTGATGACGGCGCATGCGGCGCCGGGCGCGATCTCCGCGATATAATCGCCGGCGCGCTGCAGCAGCCCGTCGCCGATGATGATGTCGTAGGAGCGCCCGCCGAGCGCGACCCGAACAATTTCCTGGCGGCGGGCGTCGCCTTCAGCGCGCGCGGGATAGAGATGCGTCATGGCCTTGGCGAAACCTTTGCTTTGCGCCCGCTGTCGCAAGTCTTCCAACATCGGCAAGCCTGCGGCGAGAACGGCGAGCGTATCATCCACCATCGCATCCTGCGGAATTTCGCGCGACTCGACGCGAAGATCGGCAAGTTCGTATAGGGGGCGTCGCGCCTCCATCAACTGGCGCAGCGTCTCCTCCGGATCTTCCGTCTGCAGCAGGGGACGATCATTCTTGCGGCGCACGCGTTTCAGCAAGGTCTTCAGATCCGCGTCAAGCCACACCGATACGCCCCGTTCGGCGATGCGGTCGCGCGTGCGCGGGTCGAGAAACGCGCCGCCGCCGGTGGCGAGCACGACCGGGCCGCCGTTCAGAAGCCGCATGATGACGCGCCTCTCTCCGTCGCGAAAATAGCGCTCGCCATATTTGGCGAAAATCTCGGGAATGGACATGCCGGCCGCCGCGGCGACGATCTCAGCGTCCGCATCGACGAAAGGCAGGCCGAGACGTCCGGCCAGCCTCTGGCCGATCGCGCTCTTACCCGAGCCCATCATTCCGACAAGCACGATAACCCTGCCGTTCAGGGCGGCGCGCACGGCCAAAGCGCGCTCGTCACTGGACGCTTGCGGAGCTGGAAGGACGACGCCGGAGTGTTGCGGTCGAGTCATTGGCGCAAATCTAACCCGCGCGACGCGAAATTTCATCCGCGCCGGCGAGGGCGCGCGAAAGATACGCGACCATGAAGGCAGGCAGGCGCGGGTCGGAAAGCGACGTCAAGCTCGAAACCATATGCGCGTCCGCGAGTTCGGGCGCGCTTTCGGTCGCGATAAAGGCCTTCACCCTGGCGAGGAGGGCGTGCGACGGCGCATCGAAATCCAGCCTCCTGACGCAGGCGACGTGCTGGCGATCGAATATCGCCGTCCAGCCGGCCGACGCGTGCGCCTCCGAAGCGGCGAGGCCCGTCTCTTCAGCGAGTTCGCGCACAAGACTGCCGGCAAGATCGACGCGACCGCCCGAGACGACGTCGGAAGGGTCGGGGGTTCCGCAGGGAAAATAGAGCTGACCGGCGAATGAGTGGCTTGGCCCCATTTCACCGAGGAGATAGGCGCCGTCCGTCGCGCGCGCCGCCGGCATCGAGAAGCAATTGTATACGGCTTCGTCCGGCCAGCCGAATTCTCGCCAGGCAAGAAAGCTCGAGAAAGGCGTCTCGAAGAACGCCATGCGCAAGATGCGCGCGCCGTCTTCGCCGATCGCCCGCTCGACGCGACAGGCGAGCAGCACCGAGCCGTCGTAGAGCGCCGGATTGGCGCGGCGACGCTCCTCCCAATGGCGCTCGATGTCGACGGCGCGCTCCTCAACGAAGCCCCAGCGATGGTCGACAAAGCGACACTCGAGCCGATCGAAATCCACAATTTCGAGAGTCACGGGCGGACCGCTCCTTGGCCGCAACGACGCGCCGGGCCGTCACATCCGTACTCGACGCGACGGCGAGCGATGATCGCCGGATGTCGATTGGACTGACTGAATCGCATCGCACACGTCACGCGCTTTGTTACGCCTGCATCTGCAAAAGCGCCGTGCTGTCGCGAAATTCGACGATCTCGACAATGCGGCCGTCCTCGAAGCGCACGAAGTCGGCAAGCTGAACTTGGCCGCAACGGCCTGTGCCGCGATGTCGCCATTCGACGATCCGGCGCGCAGCGGCGGCGCCGCCATCGACGATGACCTCGGGCATGGCGAGTCCGAGTTGCTCGAACTCGACCTCGATGCTGCGCACGATGTTGATCAGCGCCTCTATGCCGCGATGTCGCCCGGCGTGCGAAACCGCCGCGCGGTCGCCAACGAATTCGCACACGACGTCAGGCGAACACAGCTCACGGAACAGGGCGATGTCGGGCGCGCATGAGAAACTGCCCATGGCGATCAACCGGCGCGCCATTTCATCGCGCGGCAGTCCCGGGCCGCGGGGATTGAGAATGTCGTCGAGGCTTTGCGGCAGGAAATCGGCGCCGCGGGCGACGCAACGATGATCCCGGAACTCGTACATTTCCGAAACGAGTCCATTCCGCCAGCGCAGAAAATGCGCCATGTCCATGCTGTGGATATGGCCGGTGGCGCGGTGGCGCCACCGGCTGATCCATCGCACCACGGTATTGTCGCCTTCGACAAGAACCGAGAGAACTTCCGCGTCGAGCGGTTCATAATCGACGTCGACGCGACGCAAATGGGCGCGCAGCGCATCGCGCCCGCGCCATTGTCCCGGCGGAAGCACGCCAAGTCGGGAGCAGCTGTAGTTCAACTCGACGTCTTCGACGAAATGTTCGATCAATGTCGAGACGTCGTACGTCATGCGGCTCCGTACAATCTCATGTACGCGCCGACGCGTTTCGCTCTCGATAACATGACTCGACCGCCCGCCCGGCCCGTGCATTCATCCCCCGCTATGGCGATGCATTTGTCGATGCGTGATGCGCCGACTGCGCCTCGGCGACGCCCCAAACCCGAGTGCGCGCTCGCCTTTTTGGGAAATCATTATGCGCTAATTGCGGTCCTTGTCGACCAACTTATTCTTGCCGATCCAGGGCATCATGCCGCGCAAGCGAAGGCCGACCTCTTCGATTGGATGCGCGTTATTACGCGCGCGAGTGGCCTTAAAGGAGGTCTGGCCGACTTTGTTCTCCAGCATCCAATCGCGCGTGAATTTGCCCGCTTGAATATCGTCAAGCACACGCTTCATCTCCGCCTTGGTGTCCTTGGTGATGATGCGCGGACCGGTGACATATTCGCCATACTCGGCCGTGTTCGAAACCGAATAGTTCATGTTGGCGATGCCGCCCTCATAGATGAGGTCGACGATCAGCTTCACTTCATGAAGACATTCAAAATACGCCATTTCCGGCGCATAGCCGGCCTCGACCAGCGTCTCGAATCCGGCGCGGATCAATTCCACGAGACCGCCGCAGAGCACGACCTGCTCGCCGAAAAGATCGGTTTCGCATTCTTCGCGAAAGGTCGTCTCGATGATGCCGGCGCGGCCGCCGCCGATCGCCGCCGCATAGGACAGCGCAATCTGCTTGGCGTTGCCGGAAGCGTCCTGATGCACCGCGATTAGGCAGGGCACGCCGCCGCCCTTGAGATATTCGCCGCGCACCGTATGGCCCGGGCCTTTCGGCGCGATCATGGCGACGTCGATATCCTTGCGCGGCTCAATCAGGTTGAAATGGATGTTGAGGCCGTGGGCGAAGAGCAGCAGCGCGCCCGGCTTCAGGTTCGGCGCCATCTCATTGGCGTAGATCTCGCCCTGAAGCTCGTCGGGCGTCAGCATCATGATGACGTCGGCCCATTTGGAGGCCTCGGCGACGGTCATGACCTTGAGGCCGGCGCCTTCAGCCTTGGCGGCCGAGGCGGAGCCGGGGCGCAGCGCGACCGCGACCCCCGCGACGCCGGACTCCTTGAGATTGAGCGCATGCGCGAAGCCCTGGCTGCCGTAGCCGACGATGGCGACTTTCTTGCCTTTGATCAGATTGATGTCGGCGTCCCGATCGTAATAAACGCGCATGTGCTCTGCTTCCTTGATGTGCGTGCGCTCTTGGGGAACGGCGCGCCCCGCGCGCCGTTGAATTCGCTGGCGGGCTCCTTCTACGCGGGCCGCCCGGCAAGGTCAAAATTCTCGAGCCTTAGATTGGATCGGGCCCGCGCGAGATGGCGGCGACGCCTGTGCGGGAGACCTCGACGAGCCCGATCGGACGCATCAGGTCGATAAATTCATCGATCTTGTGCGGTTTGCCGGTCAATTCGAAAATGAAGCTCTCAGTCGTCGCGTCGACGATGCGGGCGCGAAAGGCCTCGGCGAGCTGTAGCGCGAAGGTGCGGTGCTCGCCGCGACCTTTGACTTTGACCATGGCGAGTTCGCGTTCGAGCGAGCGCATCGACATGGTGAGGTCGGTCACCTGATGCACGGGGACGAGTCGCTCGAGCTGATGATGGATCTGGTCGATCGTCTCCGGCGCGCCGGAGGTCAATATGGTGATGCGCGAGAGGTGCTCGGCGTGGGCGACTTCGGCGACCGTGAGGCTCTCGATATTGTAGCCGCGGCCGGAAAACAGGCCGACGACGCGCGCCAAGACGCCCGGCTCATTGTCGACGAGCACGGACAGCGTATGCGACTCGACCTTGGCGTTCGGCGCGGCCGCGGAATAGGGAGACGGCGGAGAAGCAGGAGCGTTCATCTTTTTTCCTGGGCGGTCGGCAAATCGGCGGTCGGCGGTCGATTGCAGCGCTGCGACTGCCGATCGCCGAAACCCGACCGCCTAAACAAGCATCTTGCCTTTTTCGTCGATGACCGCGCCGATCTCTATCCCAGCGTCATCGGAAAGATCGGCGAGCAGCATGTCGTTATGCGCCTTGCCGGAGGGGATCATCGGGAAGCAATTCTCGACCTTGTCGACGACGCAATCGAAGATCACCGGCCCATCATAGTCGAGCATCTCCTGGATCGCGGCGTCGAGCGAGGCGGGATCTGAACAGCGGATGCCCTTGGCGCCGAACGCCTCCGCAAGCTTGACGAAATCGGGCAGCGCCTCGGAGTAGCTATGGGAATAGCGCCCGCCATGCAGCAGCTCCTGCCACTGGCGAACCATGCCCATATATTCGTTGTTGAGGATGAAGATCTTCACCGGCAGGCGATATTGGATCGCCGTCGACATTTCCTGAATGCACATCAGAATGGAGGCTTCGCCGGCGATGTCGATCACCAGCGAACCGGGATGCGCGAGCTGCGCGCCGATCGCCGCCGGCAGGCCGTAGCCCATGGTGCCGAGTCCGCCCGAGGTCATCCAGCGGTTCGGCTCTTCGAAATGATAATGCTGGGCGGCCCACATCTGATGCTGCCCGACCTCGGTGGTGACATAGACGTCGCGATCCTTGGTCAGCGCATAGAGCCGCTGCACCGCATGCTGCGGCTTGATCGCGGCGTCCGAATTGCGGAACGCCAGTGACTTGCGCGCACGCCACTCGTTGATCTTCGCCCACCAATCGTCGAGCGGCTGCTTGTCGGCGCTCATCGCCTCGGCGCGCCACAGGCGCACCATGGCTTCAAGCACATGGGCGCAATCGCCGACGATGGCGAGGTCGACCTTGACGTTCTTGTTGATGGAGGAACGATCGATGTCGATGTGGATCTTTTTCGAGCCCGGCGAAAAGGCGTCGAGACGTCCGGTGATGCGGTCGTCGAAACGCGCGCCGACCGCGATCATCAGATCGCAGTCATGCATGGCGTGATTGGCTTCCCAGGTGCCGTGCATGCCGAGCATGCCAAGCCAGTTTTCGCCGGACCCCGGATAGGCGCCGAGCCCCATCAGCGTCGAGGTGATGGGAAAGCCCGTCAGGCCGACGAGTTCGCGCAGCAGGGTCGAGGCTGCGGGTCCGGAATTGATGACGCCGCCGCCGGTGTAAAAGATCGGACGCTTCGCCGCCGCCATCATGCGCACGGCCTGCTGCATCGCCTCCATGTCGGCGTCGAGCTTGGGATGATAGGTCTTGTGCGCGGCGCTGCGCGGCGGGGCGTAGACGCCGCGCGCAAACTGCACGTCCTTGGGGATGTCGATGACCACCGGTCCCGGCCGGCCGGACGAAGCCACATAAAAGGCTTCATGCAGCACGCGCGGCAGATCGGCGATATTCTTGACGAGATAATTGTGCTTCGTGCAGTGGCGAGTGATGCCGACCGTGTCGCATTCCTGAAAGGCGTCGGAGCCGATGAGATGCGTCGGCACCTGCCCGGTGATGCAGACAAGCGGGATCGAATCCATCAGCGCGTCGGTGAGGCCCGTCACCGTATTGGTGGCGCCCGGTCCCGAGGTGACGAGCAATACGCCGACCTTGCCCGAGGAGCGCGCATAGCCCTCCGCGGCATGGGCGGCCCCCTGTTCATGGCGCACGAGAATGTGCTGCACCTTCTCCTGCTGGAAGAGCACGTCATAGATCGGAAGAACGGCGCCGCCCGGATAGCCGAAAAGAATTTCCACGCCCTGATCCTTCAGGGCTTCGACCACCATTTCGGCGCCGGACATTTCCTTCGACATCATCATTTTCCGTCTTGCTTCTCGCGGCGGGCGACTAGGATGTTTTTTGTCTTCGGGCAACAAAAAAGGCCCTCTTGGGGCCTTGGGTCAAGCGCCATTGGCGGAGGCCGGGCCTAGCCCAGCTCCATCCTTGGCGCTTCAAATACGAGAATTGCGCGCATTCCGCGTTCCGCCCTTTTGTTCACAGCCGACGTTACGGGAGGCGCGGCGGAGAATCAAGGGCGGAGAGCGACTCTTCAGCGGGCGATCCATCCGCCGTCGACAACGAGGAGGTGGCCAACGATGAAGCGCGCCTGTTCGGAGCACAGGAACAGCACGGCCTCGGTCAGCTCTTCGGCCTTGCCCATCCGCTCGATCGGAAACAGCTTCCCGGCCTGCTCGGGGCTGATGTGCTCCTTCTCCATCCATTGGTGGAAGACGTCGCCCGGCGCGTCGATCCCGCAGGCGCAAATGGCGTTGACGCTGATATTGTCCTTGGCGACCTCGAGCGCGACCGTCTTGGTCAGGCCGTCGACGCCGCCCTTGGAGGCGGCATAGGCGCCCTCTGCAGGGTTACCGGTGAGGCTGCCGGTGATCGACGACTGGTTGACGATGGCGCCGCCGCCGTTTTGGCGCATCTGCCGGATCTCGTGCTTCATGCAGAAGAACACGCCGCGCAGATTGACGTCGATGTGGAAATTGAAACCCTCTTCCGTTTCCTCGGCGATGGGCTTGAAGCGCACGACGCCGGCGTTGTTCACCGCACAGTCGAGGCGGCCGTATGCGTCGACGGTCTTCGCGACCATGGCTTCGACGTCCCGCTCGATCCGCATGTCGGCTGGCGTGAAGAGCCCCTCGCCGCCCGCCGCGCGGATCATGTCGAGTGTCTCGCGCCCGCCAGCCTCGTCGATGTCGGCAAGCGCGACCCTCGCCCCCTCGCGGGCGAAGGCGAGCGCCGTGACTCGGCCAAGACCTCTCGCCGCGCCCGTAACGAGCGCAACTTTCCCATCAAATCGAGCCATGAGCCTCTCCCAAGCCTGAGCGGAAGCTTTCACCCGCCGCCGTCGCGGTCAAGCTCGTGAGAGGATGTTGATCGAAGCGGTTAAGCCCCTTCCGCCGCCAGGACGCGCTTTACGCCTTCGTCCGCCGCCATCATGTCATGGTGTTTCTGAATGTTGGGGTATTTCGACAGCCCGTCCTCCAGCAGCGACGCGCCCCAGCGCTCCATCGGGAAAACATAGGCGTCGAGATAGCTCAATTTGTCGCCGACCAAGAAGCGGCGACCCGCAAGATGCGCGTCGACAATATCGAATTTCTTGCGCACCAGCGCCTTTGCGGCTTCGCGCACATTGTCGAACGCCTCCTTCTCCCGGGCGCGCGTATAGCGGTCCGGCAAAAACAACGGGAAAAAGGCCGGGTGGAGATCGCCGGTGATGAAGGAGGACCAGCGATCGGCCTCGGCCTCGTCGCGCGGCGACCCGTCGGGGGCGATCCCCGCCTGCGGGAAGCGGTCCGCGAGATAGCGCAGCACGGCCGCGGCCTGGGTCAGGATCCAGCCTTCGCCGGTGTCGAGCGCGGGCACCGCCCCCGCCGGATTGATCTTCAAATATTCCTTGTCGCCGAACTCGACCGCCTTGGTCTCGTAGGGTTCGCCAATCCATTCAAGGACAATATGCGGGGCAAGGGAGCAAGCGCCTGTATGGTAATAGAGCGTGAACATGGGGGCCTCCGGTTGTGGTGGTCGCTCTTAGAATAGGGCGGCGGCCCGCGTGAGGGTCGCGTCTACCCCTCGCCGCAGTCGAGAATCCAGGTTTTGTCGCAGAAGGCGACATAGAGGCGCTCCTGCCCGAGCGCCGCCCCGAGCTCGCCGGCCAGTTCGTTCAGCATCGCCTCGATCTGCGCGTCGGGAAGGCCGCCGAGATAGGCGTGCACCGCTTCGCCGGTGAGGATCGCGACCGGCTCGCGGTCGGAACCGACCGTGCCGTCGTCCTTGGGCCAGGCGTAGGTCACCTCGCCGCGGGTGAACATGCCTGAGAGCGCGGGCTGGCCCGCTTCGACGCGGCGGCGCATCCAGGCGTGCGCGCAGCGCACCGCTTCGGAAACGTCATAGACACGGCCCTCCGCCTCCCAACCCTCGCGCAGTCCGACGGTGATCCGGAAATCCCGCCGTGGCCCGCGTGAGCCGTCAACGAGGCGATAGACGCGCTTGTTCATGAGCGGAAGGTAAGGCGCCGGATGCGCGCAAGAAAGGCTGGCGAACCGAGATAACGCCGGGCGCCTATGGGTCTTCGAGAGCGCCCGTGGGCGATGTCGAACGCGATTTACCCTTTGTCGAGGTCGCGTGGGCGCGATGGCTGGTCAGCGCTTGCCCGTCCATGTGGACGCAAGCTTTTGCAGAGCCTTATCCGCTTCCTGCTCAGCCTCGCGCTTGGTCGCGTAGGAATGCGGGGAACGCAGATGAATCTGTGACCCCTCGCAGACAGTCCAACGGAACCGCTCAGCGTAGAGCGGGTCAGGCTCAATTCTGGATGTAAACAGATCTGTTTCGCGCATGGCTACATTATGCGCGCGGCCGCCTGTTTATTCCAGAGCGCTCACGAATGTCATAATCAAACTGTTCGGACGATCGCCGAGATCTCCCCGCCCTAACGCGCGCATTCTCTCCACGGAAGGCTCAAGGAGGCTCCAATGCCCATCCCCGTCTGGGTCCTGCTCGGTTTCGCGCTTTGGACGCTACTGTTGCTTTTTACGACCGTCGGCGTTTATCGCTGGAGCCGGATCTTGACCGGTCGCACGGCGATCTCCGACTGGCGCGCCGACGAGCCGCAAGGCGGCGAATGGTATCGCCGCGCTGTGCGCGCCCATATGAACTGCGTTGAGAACCTGCCCGTGTACGGCGCGATTGTCGTCGCGATGCTCGCCGCGCACGTCGCGAGCCCGATCCTCGATGCGCTGGCGATCATCATCCTTATCGCGAGGATCTGCCATAGCGCGGTTCATCTGCTCTTCGAGCAGACGAATGTCGTCGCCGCGATCCGCTTCGCCTTTTACTTCGCGCAGGCGATCTCAATGCTCGCCATGGGCGCGTTGATCGCGATTTTGGCGCAGGGGTGACGAGAAGCTTCAGTCTCTGAGCCGGAAGTTCATGAGAGCACGTGGGCGACAAGCGCAGGCATGACGCGGAGAAGTTGCGCTTCTTCGATTCAGTCGTCGCGCTTTTAGTTTATGGGCTCCGCCCCTCGTCGGCGCTCTTTGCGCCCTACTGCGCCGCCACCGGCGTGTGTCGCGTCTCGTCGCCGCGGCCGGCGAGCAATCCTTCGATGGAGATATCCTCGTCGAGTTCGTCCCAGTGCAGCCCTTTGCGGCTGATCTCGTAAGCGAGGCGCTGCGCCAGTGTCGCGTGCAGAAGACGGGGGAACCAAACGAGCGGCACGCCGAGCGTGCGCCCGTCGGACAGTTCAACCCACATGCTGTCGTCGTCAAAGCGCAGGGACTTAGCCGAAATGCTCATGCCAGGCCCTTTCTCTGAAGTGGCGCGATACTGTCGCCGCTACCCCTCCAGCAGCCGCCGCGCAATGACCTGCGCCTGAATCTCCGCCGCGCCTTCGAAAATATTAAGGATGCGGGCGTCGCAGAGCACGCGCGAGACCGGATATTCGAGCGCGAAGCCGTTGCCGCCATGAATCTGCAGGGCGTTGTCCGCCGCCGCCCAGGCGACGCGCGCGCCAAGCAGCTTCGCCATCCCTGCCTCGAGATCGCAGCGCTTGCCCTCGTCCTTCTCGCGCGCGGCGAAATAGGTGATCTGGCGGGCGACATGGATCTCGATCGCCATCGACACGATCTTGTTGAAGACGCGCGGGAAGGAGAACAGCGGCTTGCCGAACTGAATCCGCTCCTTGGCGTATTTCAATCCGAGGTCGAGGGCGCATTGGGCGACGCCAAGCGCGCGCGCCGCCGTCTGGATGCGGGCCGACTCGAAGGTCTCCATGAGCTGCTTGAAGCCCTTGCCCTCTTCGCCGCCGAGAAGGTTTTCGGCCGGCACTTCGAAATTGTCGAAGCCGATTTCGAACTCCTTCATGCCGCGATAGCCGAGCACTTCGATCTCGCCGCCGGTCATGCCCTTGGCGGGGAACGGGTTCTCGTCGGTGCCGCGCGGCTTTTCCGCGAGCAGCATGGAGAGGCCCTTATAGCCCTTCTCGTTCGGATTGGTGCGCACGAGCAGCGTCATGACATCGGCGCGCACCGGATGGGTGATCCAGGTCTTGTTGCCGAAGACCTTGTAGACGCCGCCCTCGAGCGTCGCGCGGGTGCGCAGGCCGGCAAGGTCGGAGCCGTTGTTGGGCTCGGTGAAAACCGCGGTCGGAAGGATTTCGCCCGCGGCGATCTTGGGGAGATATTTCTCCTTCTGCGCCTCTGTCCCGCCGACCAGGATCAATTCCGCCGCAATTTCCGAACGCGTGCCGAGCGAACCGACGCCGATGTAAGCGCGCGACAATTCCTCGGAGACGACGCACATGGCGATCTTGCCCATGCCGGAGCCGCCATATTCCTCGGGGATCGTCAGGCCGAAGACGCCGAGTTCGGCGAGGCCGGAGATGACGTCGAGCGGGATGTAGTCATTTTTCGAATGCCAGTCGTGCGCATAGGGCGTGACATTGGCGGAAGCGAATTTGCGCATCTCGCTGCGGATCGCCTCCAGCGTCTCGTCGAGGCCGGAGGCGCCGATGGTTTCGGCCGCCGCGTGGTGATCGATGAGTTCGGCGAGGCGGGCGCGGTTCGCCGGCGTGTTTCCGGAGAGGATCAGCCGGTCGACCGAGGCGGGACGGCGCGAAGCGATCTGCTGGCTTGAAAGCCCGAAATCGCTGAGCCGGACGATCTCGCCCTGGCTCATCGGAATGCCGCCATAGACCTGGGCGAGGAATTCGGCGAAGCCGATCTGGTTCAAAAGCTCTTCGGTTTCGCTATATGCGCCTTCCGCCGAGAGGCGTTCGGCATAGTCGATGAGTTCGCGCAGGCCCTGCACATAGGTCGCGAGCCAGGCGAGCCCGTGGGCCGCGTGCTGATCGGCCTCGAACAGATCATTGGCGATCTTGCCGTCGCGGGAATCGCGGGCGCGCACGCTGGCGAGCGCATCCCTGTAAAGCGCCTCGACGGCGGCGAGCGCCTCTTTCGCGTCACTCGTCCAATCGGCGGCTTCAAGTTTCGTCGCGACGGCTGCGGTCATTCTCTCTTTCCGGAAGTCAAGGCGCCCGTAGGCGCTGGGCGAATTTGCGCCTTACATGCCGCCATTTGGCCGGAGACGCAACCGGTCTGGCGGACGGCGGCGTCTCAGTCTAAGTTCGGCTTTGGATGGACACCGGAAGTTTTTGCGGACGGGATGCCACCTCGCGCCACACGCGGACCTTCAGGAAATGGCCGGGGTAGCGAGTCAACGCGAATATTTGACCTCGTCGAAAACATTCTCTCTGAACGCAATATCGATCGGACCGAGGGCGGCGGATGGGAATTGTCTGTAGTTTTCGCATTTTTTCGTTTGCACTGGCTTTAAGCATGGGCCCTGCGCTTTCGAGGGAAGCGGACTATGCCCGCCCTCAGCGCGAGGCGCGGGCCGTGTTCGCTGTCCTAGGTGTGAAACTCGAAACAACGACGAGATGTGAAATTGCGAAGGACTGGGAGCGAGAAAGCATTTCTCTAGACCTCGCGCGGAAATACCTGAAAGCGCAAACGACCTTGCATGCGGAGTTCATCGCTCCCGATTTTCCACTGAAAACAAATTCGATCCTGGACCCTAACAACGAATATGCGTCCGCCTTTTGCACGGCTGACGAGATACGTGAATTTTCCGCTACAACAAAACAGGAGATTGCATCATCTGAGATCGGCGCGCGGGGCACCGTCAATTCCAAAAAATACAGCTTCCCAGTCTTTGACTCCAAGTTTCAGCGGGCCGTTCTCATCGTAACAAGTGGAGGAACCAGCTATAAAAGAACTCCGACTGGTTTGTGGAGCTCAGGCTGGGAAGGGCATTCCGAGGCGATGGTTTTCGAAAAAACTCATGGACAGTGGCGGCTTGTTACAAATGCGCTGCTATGGACAAGGTAATTTTTCCCGAAGTAGCTTCCTACATTGCGCTGAGAATCGTTCGGGCGTGTATCATTCGGCTCAGTGGTACTGCTCTACAAGTCTGCGTAATTAACGCCCATGACAAAAAAACCCCTCGTATCTCTGTTTGGCGTTTTGACCAGGCTTACGCGCGATATGCTTGCCATCCGGGGACGTAACATCGGCACCCGGAAGACGACGATTTATCGCGGCGCGGCCCGGCGATAGCCGCGCAGGGCGAGCGCGGCGAGCAGCAAGGCCGGCAGCGCGACGCCGATGAGCGCGCCGGCATGTCCAGTCGGCGCGGGCCCCATCAACTCTTCATCCGCCTGCGTAAATTTCGGCATGGCCGCGTAATCCTGCGCCGTCAGCGCGGCGCCGGCCTTGGCGCGCGAAAGGAAGAACTCCCGCCAGTCGACGTGAAAGGCGCGGATGCGATCGAGAAAGGCGCGGTAGCGCGTCTCCCCCGAGCCGGCGACGTCCGCCATCGCCTGATAGGTCAGATAGGCCGGCGAGAGATAGCCGAGCCGGTCGGCCATATCGCGCTGGCGCGCAAGCTGCGCGTCATGCTCGGCGACGATCGCTTCGACGCGCTGAAACGCCGCCTCCTGCGTCGCCAGACGCCGCAACGTCGCCTCCTGCGGACCGCCGGCTGGCTTTTCCGCGTCGCCATGTTCCTGGGCGTAGCGCGCGAGCGAGGCGTCGCGGGCGCGGTCGGCGTCGATCGAGGCCGCCCGGGCCGCGAGCACCATGTCGGTTCGCGAGGGCGCGGGATGCGCGAAGGCGGCGATACTGTTGATCGCCGCCGGCAGGATCATGGTGATAGCCACCCAGGCGCCGATCAGCGTCAGCGCGTTGAAGGCGGAGCTCCGGCCGATCCCGTCGACCGCGGCGGCGAGCGCCGCCCAGAAGAGACCATAGAGCAGCACGACAACGAACAGCACTGCGAAGCCGGGCGAAGCGAGCCGCTCCCATCCCGCGAACATCCAGACGCCCGCCGCCACCGCCAGCAGCGTCACGGCGATCGGCGCGGCGACGCGCGCCGTCAGCTTGCCGGCGAGCGCGGCGCTGGGCCGGCGCGCCGAGGCCAGATTCATCGCCAGCGTTCCCTGCTCGCGCTCGCCGGCGAGCAGATTGAAGGCCATCGCCAGAACAACCAGCGGATAGACAAAGACGACGACGAAGGCGAGATCGGTCGCGCCCGACATCAGATTCGCCGGATTGTCGATCTCGTCGGCGAAGAGAAAACTGTCCTTCGAGCCGGTCGTCACCCGGACGGCGGGCGGCAGTAGATCGCTCTGACCGGTGGCGACGAGCGCCAAAGGCGCGGGCGCGAGCGCGGCGACCGCCGCGGCGGGGCCTCCGCCCATGAAGGCGGCGTTGCGCGGATCGCGATAGGGGGGCGGCTCCGGCGCGGGCTTTCCCTGCGTCTCACCCTGCTGCAATTGCGCGAGCGTCTTCTGGAGGTTTGTCAGGCGCTGCGTCTCGTCGGCGCGGGCGCCCGCGATCGCCGCCTGTTGCGCCGCAACGCGCGAGGCGCCCATGGCCAGCGCAAAAAGCGCGACGCCCGCCAAGGCGATGAGCGCGAACCAGATGGCGCCGTCGCGGCGCATCATGCGCGCCTCGAACCGCAAGCCTGCGAGAAAAGCGGAAGACATGGGCGCGCTCATACCGGCCGCAGACGCCGCGCCGCGAAGAGCGCGAAAGCGCAAGCGAGCGCGAGCCAGGCGAACAGGCCGATAATGGGGAGCGCGCTGTAGCCGAGGGCGAAGACCGCGCCGGGCGCGCGATAGGCGAAGGAGGCGATCTTTCGCCACAGCTCGGGTCCGGCGACGTAGCTATTGTCGTGGGCGAAATGGATGAGGTTGTCGCTGACCTGATTTTGGATGTCGCGCCGGTGCGCCTCGGCCGCCGTGGCGAAATCGAACTGGCTGCGGCTGTCGACGCCGGCGAAGGCCATCGAGATCGGCCGCAGCGCGAGCAGCGGGAACAGGAAGCCGGGCGCGGCGCGCAGCGCGTCCTGACGGTCGAAGGCCGACTGCAGCGCGCCGAAGTGGCGATCGAAGATCGCATAGCCGGCCTCGTCGTCCTTGCGCAGCGCGAGGCCGCGGAAGCTGACCGGCAAATCCTCGACGCGCGACACGCCGTATTTTTTGAGCGTCTCGTCGCGGAAAGCGACGAAGGCGGGATGGCTCTCGTCATGGCCGAATGTCTTCGCCTTGTCCTGCGCGATGGCGGCGCGAAATTCTTGCCATGTCGGCGTCGGCGCGAAGGCGCGCGCGGCGTCCGTGGCGAGGCGCGGCGCGAGAAAGGAATTGACGAGCCAGAAGGCGAGCAGCGTCACAAGCGCCGCGCGGGAGTTTCTCGCCAAAGCCGAAACGCCGAGCGCCAGAAAGGCGAAGCCCGCGAGATAGGCGGCATAGGCGGCGCCGAGCGCTGCGAGCCTAAGGAATTGATCGGCGAGCGACAGGCGTTCACGATCGACGAAGAAGACGAGCGCGAGCGCCGCGCCAACGAAGGCCGGCGCGAGCAGCGCGAAAATGGCACCGATGAGCGCCATCGCCTTGCCGGCGAGAATGTCGCGCGGCCTGGCGCCGACGCTGAGCAATTGTTTCAGCGTCCCGCTTTCGCGCTCGCCGGAGAAGCTTGCAAAGCCCATGAGAATAACGATGAGCGGCGCAATCGTCTGCAGGATGAAGGCGAGCGACAGCGAACCGAGCCGCGCGCCAACGCCGCCGTCGCGCGCCTGTTTGAACTGGGTTTCGTTCTGCTTATGCGCCTCGAGCCACACCGCGGAGCCGACATAGGCGTCGACGCCGGGATCGGCGAGCGCCAGCGGGCTTAAGGGCTTAAAGGCGTATTGGCCAAAATGCGCCGCCGCGTGCGGATTCTTGGCGCTCTGTCCGACCCAAAGCTCGCGATCGGCTTGCGCCGCCGCGTCGCGCTCGCGCAGGATGCGGGCGTTTTCGACATAGCCGAAGGCGAGCGCGGCGAGCATCAGCGCGACGACGAAGGCGCAGAGCCAGACGAGGCGCCGGTCGCGGAACAGCTCCAACCATTCCTTGGCGGCGACGGCGCGCACGACGCGCCAGCGGCTCTTCGCCGGCGCAGTCGCGGCGAGCGGGGCGAGAGCGAGATCGCTCACGCCGCCCTCGCGAAGAGATCGAGATAGGCGCGTTCCAGCCCGAGATGGTCGACGTCGTCGGCGCCAAAAACGGATGCAAGACGCCCCTGCGCCATGATGCCGATCTTCGTGCCGCATTGCTTGGCGAGGAAAAGGTCATGCGTGACCATCAGCACCGCCATACCGTCCTTGCGCAGCCGCTCGATCAGCGCGGCGAACTCATTGGCCGCGAGCGGATCGAGGCCGGAGGTTGGCTCATCAAGCACCAGCGCCTGCGCGCGCCTTGCGAGCGCGATGGCGACGCCGACCTTCTGGCGCATGCCCTTGGAATAGCCGCGCACGGGACGATCGAAGGCGTCGCTCGGCAGGCCGGCGGCGGCGAGCAGCAAGAGAAGCTCATCGCGCGGCGCCTCGGCCCCAGAGATTTCGGTGAAATATTGCAGATTTTCGAGGCCGGTGAGCGCGCCGTAGAGCATCACCTGTTCGGGGATATAGGCGAGACGCGCGCGCGCCGCGGAGGGATCAACCGCGGCGTCAATCCCGCAGACGAGCGCCTGACCTGCGGTCGGCGCGATGAAATTCAAGAAGAGATTGACCGTCGTCGTCTTGCCGGCGCCGTTGGGGCCCAGCAGGCAAAACACCTCGCCCGCCGGCACGGTCAAATTCAAACGATCGAGCGCCGGAGAGTCCGCGCCTTCGTAACGCTTGGTGAGATTGCGCGCTTCCAGCATCGCCGCTCCGCCTTGCAGCCCCCGACACACGGCGCGCGTGGCCCGCGCCTGCATCGAGTATGATCTCTGGGTCGAGACTGCATCTTTGCATCAGAGCCGTCAAGCAACGCAGGCCGCGCAATTGACTTGAACCGTCGCTGTCGCCCCCTCATCCTGCGTCGGAGTCAATCTACAAATAAGTCGGATCGGCGGCCGCGTTTTCGCAAGTCCAGATGAGAGAAGACTGATATGCATTCGCTCCTCCTCTTGCCGATCGACTATTTTCTTGCCGCATGGTTTGCGATGACCGCCGCCTGCACGCTCTACGTCGCCATCGACGGCTACAAGAATCCCGAACCGGTCGTGATGAAGTGGGGGTTCATTCTCGTCACGCTCTATACGGGACCTTTCGGCCTTCTGCTTTATGTCATCGCCGACAAGGAGCCGCGGCCCGGGGCGCATGAGCAATTCGTGCGGCCGCTGTGGAAGCAGGGCGTCGGCTCGACGATCCATTGCGTCGCCGGCGACGCGACAGGCATCATTCTGGCCGCCGTCATCGTCGCCTGGATGGGCCTGCCGATGTGGCTCGATCTCATCGTCGAATATCTCGCCGGATTCGCTTTCGGCCTCTTCATCTTTCAGTCGCTGTTCATGAAGGAAATGATGGGCGGCTCCTATTGGGAGAATGTGCGGCGCAGCTTTTTTCCTGAATTCATCAGCATGAATTTCATGATGGCCGGCATGGCCCCGGTCATGAGCTTCCTGATGATGGGGCATGACATGCGCGCCATGGTTCCCACCGAACTCATCTTCTGGGGAGTCATGTCGCTTGGCGTGATGGCGGGCTTCGCCACAGCCTATCCCTCGAACGTCTGGATGGTCGCGCAAGGGATGAAGCATGGGCTGATGACGGAGCGAAAGGCCGGCATTCAACCTGAGAAGAGTGAGAGCGCCGAGTCGACCGAACGCGGCGCCCGTCATCCGCATCACGATCACAATGGGCATGCGGACGCGGCCGAAGAGACAGCGCCGAGTCACGCGATCGCTTCACATGCTGTCGGTCACGCGGCCTCCATGCATATGCATGCAACGCCGGAGGCGACAAGCGCTCAGATCGCAGCTTTCAGCCTGACGTCACTCGTTCTTCTCGCCACCGGCATGCTCGCGCCCGCCAATTGGGTGAACATGGGGCTATCTGCGCATGAGGTGGGCGGTCTGATCATGCCGCCCGGAATGCTCATGTTTCGAGACACAACCGCGGAAGCGATGCGCGAGATGAGCTTCGCGGATTCGCGGCTCGTGCGCGCGCGTTTTCCAATTGACGTCCGCGGCGATCGGGAGCTGCCTTTCACGATGGACGACGGCGTTAAGGTCTTCGAACTCACCGCGTCCGTCATCCGCTGGAGCATCCTCCCCAACGTCGCCGTCGACGCCTATGCGTATAACCAGCAGATACCCGGACCACGCATCCATATTCGTGAGGGCGACCGGGTCCGAATAAGGGTGCGCAACGACTTGCCGGAAGGCACGACCGTTCACTGGCACGGGCTCATTCTGCCGAACGCCATGGACGGGCCGAGCGAAATCACGCAACCGCCGATTCCGCCGGGCGGATATTTCGACTACGCGTTCACGGCGCATCAGCATGGAACTTATTTTTATCATCCGCACGCAGAACCGGATCGAAGCCAGGCTCTCGGCCTCTATGGCGCGCTCATCATCGACCCCGCAACGCCCGCCAAGGAGGTCGCCGCCGACCAGGAATATGTCATGCAGCTGCAGGAATGGCTGTGGCGCGAAGGCCTGACTTTTCCGGCGATGCCAATGGACGGCATGCAGCCGAATTACTTCACCATTAACGGCAAGTCATTTCCGTCGACGGACACGATCCGCATGAAGCTCGGAGAGACGCTCAAAGTGCGCTTCGTCGGCACCAACAACGGCTTCATCCACCCGATGCATATTCACGGGGGACCATTTGAAGTGGTGGCGCGCGACGGCGAGACGCTTGCCGAAAGCGCGCGCTATCTCGCCGACACGGTCAATGTCGGCCCCGGTCAGCGCTATGACGTCATCTGGACGGCGCGGCGACGAGGGAAGTGGCTGATCCATTGCCACATCCCTCATCACACCAGCAATGACAACACCGAGACGAAAGGCGGCGGCGGGCTGATGGCGATCATCGAGGTCGAGTAGCTCATCGACCGCCGCAGCGCTCTACTTCTGCTTATAGGCGTCCGTCACATCCTCGACCGTGCGCAAGCCCGGCTTTGGCGACATCACCAGCACCGCCATATTGCCCGGCGCATGTTCGTTCTTCCACATCTTGGTGTGGGCGAGAGGAATCTTCTCCCAGGAGAAGACTTCCGACATGCAGGGGTCGACGCGCCGGTCCAGGACGAAGCGATTGGCGGCCGACGCCTGCTTCAGATGCGCGAAATGCGAGCCCTGGATGCGCTTCTGGCGCATCCACACATAGCGGGCGTCGAAGGTGAGGTTGAAGCCGGTCGTGCCGGCGCAGAACACCACCATGCCGCCGCGCTTCACCACGAGGCAGGAGACTGGGAACGTCTGTTCGCCCGGATGTTCGAAGACGATGTCGACGTCCTTCTTGCCGGTGATGTCCCAGATCGCCTTGCCGAAGGCGCGGGCGTTCTTGGTCCATTCATTGAACTCGGGCGTGTTGACCTTCGGCAACTGGCCCCAGCACTTGAAGTCCTTGCGGTTGATGACGCCCTTGGCGCCGAGCGACAGCACGTAGTCGCGCTTGCTCTCGTCCGAGATGACGCCGATGGCGTTGGCGCCCGACGCGGCGCAGAGCTGCACGGCGAACACGCCGAGCCCGCCGGAGGCGCCCCACACCAGCACATTGTCGCCGGGCTTCAATTGATGCGGCGCATGGCCAAAGAGCATGCGATAGGCGGTCGCGAGCGTCAGCGTGTAACAGGCCGCCTCCTCCCAGGTGAGGTGCTTCGGGCGCTCCATGAGCTGGCGGTCCTGGACGCGGCAGAACTGGGCGAAGGAGCCGTCCGGCGTCTCATAGCCCCAGATGCGCTGCGAGGGGGAGAACATCGGATCGCCGCCGTTGCACTCCTCGTCGTCCCCATCATCCTGGTTGCAATGGATGATGACCTCGTCGCCGACCTTCCAGCGCTTCACCTTGGAGCCGACCGCCCAGACGATGCCCGAGGCGTCGGAGCCGGCGACGTGATAGGGATTCTTGTGGACGTCGAGGGTCGACACCGGCTCGCCGAGCGACGCCCAGACGCCGTTGTAATTGACCCCGGCCGCCATCACGAGCACCAGCACGTCGTGGCTGTCGAGCTCCCAGGTCGGCAAGACCTCGAGCTGCATGGCGGTTTCCGGCGGCCCATGCCGCTCCTTGCGGATCGCCCAGGCGTACATGTTCATGGGAACATGCCCGAGCGGCGGAATCTCGCCCATCTCATAGAGGTCTTTCTTCTCGCTCAAGGTTTCGTTCCCTCCGACTTTGAATCTTGCGCCGATAAAGTTCCGGCGGAGCTTATAATAGGGCGAACGCGCGCTTCATAGCGCGAAATTCCTATGGATCGGCAAGTGTTTCCGATAGCTGCAGGAAGCCTTTCAGCGCCGGCGCATTATTTATCTGCGCTTGGGGGCAGAAAGAGACACGATGGAAACCGCGCCCGAGATCGATTTCATCGACATGGAGCCGCGCCCGGAGTTGGGCGCCAAGATCGTCGCCAAGCTGGCGCAGCTGGAGAAGGTTTATGGGCGCATGACCGCCTGCCGCGTCGTCGCCAAGGGGCCGAGCGGCCATCATCGGACGGGCGGCCAACATCATTTCACGATCTACATCGCGCTCCCCGACGGTCGGGAAGTGTCAGTCGAGCGCACGCCCGACGCCGACGAGCGCTTCATGGACGCCGAGTTCGCCCTCAACGACGCCTTCAGGCGGGCGCGGCGGCAATTGCGCGATCAGTCGCGCCAGATACGCGGCAAGATCAAGCATCACGAGACGGCGCCGACGGCCGTGGTGAAAAGCGTCTTTCGCGCCGACGGCTTCGGCTTCCTCGAAAGCGAGGATGGACGCGAGATTTATTTTCACCGCAACAGCGTGGCCGAACCCGGCTTTGACGCGCTCGAAATCGGCGAGCGGGTCGAGTTCCTGGAAGGCCAAGGCCGGGAGGGGCCGCAGGCCAGGCGCGTGCAGTCGCTGAACGAGATGGCGCCGCGCCCGACCTCGCAATAGGCGCGGCCCCTAGGACCTGAAACTCAGGAAGGCCGGGTAAGCGGGGTTCTCTGGCCGGAGGCAGCGCCATGCCGCATAAGTTCAAGCCCGGCGATCCTGTCAGCTGGAAGACATCCCAGGGAGTGACGACCGGCAAGGTCGTCAAGAAGGTCACGGCGCGGGCGCGCGTGAAAGGCCATGTCGCCGAGGCGAGCCCGGACGAGCCACAATATCTGGTCGAAAGCGGCAAGACGGGCGCCCGCGCGATCCACAAGCCAAAAGCGCTGAAGAAAGATGAGCGCTGACTCGACGCGTGCGTCAACTTACTCAAGCCGCCATATCACTCAATGGCTAAGTAAAATATCGGGCGGGCGGCCGCTGGGATTTCGGAGGGCTTACCGCCAATTGCGCCCGTCTTCCTCCGGCGCTGGCCGCATGCTAAGCGCAACGGCGGAGGAGAGGCTATATGAACGACATGTCCGCCCCGCGCCGCGACAAGCCCTGGATGTTTCGCACTTACGCCGGCCATTCGACGGCCAGCGAGTCCAATAAGCTCTATCGCTCCAATCTCGCCAAGGGCCAGACGGGTCTCTCCATCGCCTTCGATCTGCCGACGCAGACGGGCTACGACTGCGACCACATTCTCTCGCGCGGCGAGGTCGGCAAGGTCGGTGTGCCGGTCTCGCATCTTGGCGACATGCGCGCGCTCTTCGACGGCATTCCGATCGGCGAGATGAACACGTCGATGACCATCAACGCCACCGCCGTGTGGCTGATGGCGCTCTATATCGCCGCCGCCGAGGAACAGGGCGCGCCGCGCGCAAAGCTGCAGGGCACGACCCAAAACGACATCATCAAGGAATATCTGTCGCGCGGCTCCTACGTGTTTCCGCCGACGCAGTCGCTGCGCCTCACGCAGGACCTCATTCTCTTCACCACGAAGGAATGCCCCAAGTTCAATCCGATGAACGTCTGCTCCTACCATCTGCAGGAAGCGGGCGCGACGCCGTCGCAGGAATTGGCCTATGCGCTCGCGACCGCCGTCGCCATTCTCGACGGCGTGAAAGCCGCGGGAATGCCCGAGGAAGACTTCGCGCAGGTCGTCGGCCGCATCTCCTTCTTCGTCAACGCCGGCATGCGCTTCGTCACCGAACTATGCAAAATGCGGGCGTTCGCGGAGCTTTGGGAAGAGATCACGCGCGAGCGCTATGGCGTGAAGGACGAAAAGCTCCGCCGCTTCCGTTACGGCGTGCAGGTCAATTCGCTCGGACTGACCGAGCAGCAGCCCGAAAACAACGTCTACCGCATATTGATCGAGATGCTCGCCGTCGTTCTCTCCAAGAACGCACGCGCCCGCGCCGTGCAGCTGCCGGCCTGGAACGAAGCGCTCGGCCTGCCCCGCCCCTTCGATCAGCAATGGTCACTGCGCATGCAGCAGATCATGGCCTATGAAACCGACCTCCTGGAATATGGCGACATTTTCGACGGCAATCCCGAGATCGCCCGTAAGGTCGCCGAACTAAAGGCCGAAGCGAAAGCCGAACTCAAGAAAATCGAAGAACTCGGCGGCGCGGCGGCGGCGGTCGAGATCGGCTATATGAAGGGCAAGCTCGTCGAAGCTAACACCGCGCGTCTCGAGTCGATCGAAGCCGGCGAGCAGATCGTCGTCGGGGTCAACAAATTCACCGGCGGCGAGCCGTCGCCGCTCGCCTCGGGCGACGACCAGATCATGGTCGTGCCCGAACATGTCGAAGCCGAGCAGATTGCGCGGCTGAAGGCCTGGCGCGAAGCCCGCGACCAGAAGGCCGCCCAGGCCGCGATCGAAGAGTTGGCGCGCGCCGCCAAGGAAGGCCGCAACATGGTCGAGCCGTCCATCGCCGCGGCGAAGGCGGGCGTGACCACCGGCGAATGGGGCAATGTTTTACGCGGGGTGTTTGGGGAATACCGCGCGCCGACGGGCGTCTCCTCGACGGCGCGTCAGGTCGGCGGCGCGCTCGACGCCGTGCGCGGCGAGGTCGAACGCGTGTCGCAAAAGCTCGGCAAGCGGGCGAAATTCCTGGTCGGCAAGCCGGGCCTCGATGGCCATTCCAACGGCGCCGAGCAGATCGCAGTGCGCGCCCGCGACGCGGGCTTTGACGTGATCTACGCCGGCATCCGCTCGACGCCGGCCGAACTCGTCGAGGCGGCGAAGAAGGAAGGCGCGCATTGCATCGGCCTCTCCATTCTTTCAGGCTCGCATGTGACGCTCGCGCATGAAGTGATCAAGCTGATGAAGCAGGAGGGCGTCGACGCGCCGCTGGTCGTCGGCGGCATCATCCCGCCGGCCGACGAAAAGCTTCTGCGCGAAGCGGGCGTCGCGGCGGTGTATACGCCGAAGAACTACGACCTCAACGCCATCATGACCGACCTCGCCCACATCATCGAGAAGGCGGCGGTATGAGCAGGCGCTTACCTTTCCGCGTCATGCCCGCGCTTGTCGCGGGCATCCACGCTCCCCCATTTGGTCGGGCTACCGCATAAGCGCGGTCAACTTCGTGGATGGCCGGGACAAGCCCGGCCATGACGCGCGCATTGATGGGCCCCGGCGGATTGCTTTGGGCAGCCCCGGACTTGTGCCGCGCGCTGCGCTTGCGCAATAACCGACTTACAAGAACTAGCCCGGAAGTTTAATGACCGCCGCCGCCATCGCCCGAACCGATTTTTTCAGCCGGGAGCGAACTGTCGCCGCGCCGACATTCAATCGCTGGCTCGTGCCGCCGGCGGCGCTCGCCATTCATCTCTGCATCGGCATGGCCTATGGCTTTTCCGTCTTCTGGCTGCCGCTGTCGCGGATCATAGGGGGCGCGCAGCCGAAGGAATGCCCCGAGACGCTCGGTCTTTTCGCGACGCTCGTCGCCACTGACTGCGACTGGAAGATCAGCTGGCTCGGGTGGACGTTCACGCTGTTTTTCATGTTTCTGGGCTCCTCGGCGGCGGTCTTCGGCCATTGGCTGGAGACGGCCGGACCTCGCAAGGCCGGACTCGCGGCGGCCTGCTGCTGGTGCGGCGGCCTGCTGATCTCGGCGCTCGGGGTCTATCTGCATCAGATCTGGATGCTCTGGATCGGCTCCGGCGTGATCGGCGGCATCGGCTTGGGGCTTGGATATATCTCGCCCGTCTCGACGCTCATCAAATGGTTTCCCGACCGGCGCGGCCTCGCGACCGGTCTCGCCATCATGGGCTTTGGCGGCGGCGCGATGATCGGCGCGCCTCTCGCCGACCGGCTGATGGAATTCTATGCGACGCCAGCTTCGCCCGGCGTCTGGCAGACCTTCGTCACGCTCGCGGCGATTTATTTCGCCTTCATGGTCGCCGGCGCGCTCAGCTATCGGGTGCCGCCCGAAGGTTGGGCGCCGGAAGGATTCACGCCGCCCACGGCGGCCAAGAACGCCATGGTGACGCATCGTCATGTGCATCTTGACGTCGCATGGAAGACGCCGCAATTCTGGCTGCTCTGGGCCGTGCTCTGTCTCAACGTCTCCGCCGGCATCGGCGTTCTGGGCATGGCCTCGCCGATGCTGCAGGAAGTCTTCGGCGGCAGGCTGATCGGCCTCGACATGGGGTTCGATCAGCTCAACGCCGATCAGAAAAAGCAGATCGCGGCGATTGCGGCGGGCTTCACCGGCCTCTTGAGCCTGTGCAACATCGGCGGGCGCATCGGCTGGGCCTCGGCCTCCGATAAGTTCGGCCGCAAGATCACTTACGCGATCTTTTTTGTCGTCGGCATCGTGCTGTATTCGGCCGAGCCCTTCGCAGCTAAGGGCGGCATGGTCGGCGTCTTCGTCCTGCTCTTTGCGGTCATCATCACCATGTATGGCGGCGGCTTTTCCACGATCCCCGCCTATCTCGCCGACATTTTCGGCACGCATCATGTCGGCGCCATCCACGGCCGGCTTCTGACCGCCTGGTCGACGGCGGGCGTGCTCGGACCCGTGCTTGTCAATTACATTCGCGAATATCAGCTGAGCGTCGGCGCGCCGCGCGAGGCCGCCTATAATCAGACGATGTATGTGCTCGCGGGCCTGCTGCTCTGCGGTCTTGTCTGCAATCTGCTCGTGCGGCCCTGCGCCGAGAAATATTATATGAGCGATGAAGAGGTCGCGGCGCAGAAACACGTCACGGTCGCAGAGGTCGTCAAGGAAGAAGACGAGACCCACGCAGACTTCGAAGATTTTGTCGAAGAAGGGTTGGACCCCGCCCCGACCGACGTCGATCCGCCGGTCGCCGGGCGCGCGCCGCCCGGCTCAAAGGGCGGGCCGTTGCTGCTGGTTTTCGCCTGGGCCGCGGTCGGCGTCCCCCTCGCCTGGGGCGTCTGGATCACCCTGCTCAAAACCGCCACGCTGTTTCACTGATCTGGTGAAGGCGCGCGAAATACCTTCCCCTTGCGGGGAGGTCGGCGGGCGCAGCCCGCCGGGTGGGGGCTTGGCGTCCCAGATCGAGTGGATCTGACCCCACCCGCCCCCGCTTCGCGGGGCCACCCTCCCCGTAAAGGGGAGGGATACGCAAACGCACAGGCGTCGCGCGATTGCCTGCGCCGCGCCTTGATCGGGGCCGGCTTGTTTGCCAAAAGTCGGAGTCGCTTGGCGCCTTCGTGATTCGTTGCGGGGCCGACAAACGAGACGAGGGCCTCTATGGCGACCGCTTGCACGAATGGGCTCGACACCGGTTTTGTCGATCTCGGCTATATGAAAGTCGCCGTTCTTGGCGTGGTGCAGGGCATCACCGAGCTTCTGCCGATCTCCTCCACCGCGCATATGCGCATCGTGCCGGCGCTGCTCGGCTGGAAGGACCCGGGCTCCGCCTTCTCCGCGGCGATGCAGCTCGCGGCGCTCGCCGCCGTCGTCAGCTATTTCTGGAGCGACATTCGCGCCCTCGCCGAAGGGTCGGTACGGGCGCTCGTAAGGCGCGATTTCAACGACTGGACGTTTCGCTTCGTGGTCTGGATCGCGCTCGCGACCGTCCCGATCGGCATCGCCGGCCTCGCGCTGTCCCATACGCTCAACACCTGCGGCTCGCCACTACGCACGCTGCCGGTGATCGGCATTTCCTGCATCGTGATGGCGGCGCTGCTCGCCATCGCCGAACTCTATTGCAATCACAAGCGCACGCTCGAACATGTCAGCCTGAAGGACGCGATGATCGTCGGATTCGCGCAGGTGGGCGCGCTCATTCCGGGCGTCTCGCGCTCGGGCTCGACTCTAACGGCGGCGATGTTTCTCGACCTGAAGCGGGAGGAAGCGGCGCGCTTTTCCTTCCTGCTTGGCCTGCCGGCGATCGCCCTTGCGGGACTGAAGGAGCTGTGGGAGCTGCATAAGGCGCAGCTCGATTTCCATGGCTGGGCGGTGCTGACGCTCGGGCTTTTCGTCGCCTCGATCTCCGCCTTTGTCGCAATCTGGGGCTTGCTGCGGATTCTCGAGCGCTTCTCGGCCTGGCCCTTCGTCTTCTACCGCGCCTTCATCGGAATCGTGCTGCTCGTCGGCTTCTACGCAGGCTTTTTGGTCTAATACGAATTCCGTCGACCCCTGCACTGGGTGTCATTCCCGACAGGCCGAAGGCCTGATCGGGAATCCAGAGCCGATACAGGAGTGCTGGTCTGCTCTGGATTCCCGATCGCGCTTCGCGCGTCGGGAATGACGTGAGAAGGTTCAGAACGAAATAGTTTGAGGCGCCCTTCCTCATGGAAGAGAGCAGGTCACTCCGCCGCGATGCGCAAACGCTCGCGCGCCTCTGCCCGCAGATCGTCGATCGGCGTAAGCCGGCCCTTGGCGTCATAGTGCCAGAAGGTCCAGCCGTTGCAGGCCGGCAGGCCTTGCGCCAGCGCTCCGGTCTTATGGATCGAGCCGACGAAGCCCGAAAGCGACAGCGCGCCGTCGGCGCGCACCACCGCGCGATGGCGACGCTTCGCGTCAACGAGCGTCGCGCCTGGCGCGATGAGTCCTGCTTCAACGAGGCTAGCAAACGCGATGCGCGGCTCCGCGCGCTTCGACGGGGCCGTCGCGAGCGTTTCATGCGGCAAGGGTTCGATCGCCGCGATCCGCGCGCGCGCCGCAGCTCTGTAGTCGCCGTCGCGCTCGATGCCGAGCCAATCGCGGCCTAAGCGCTTGGCGACGGCCCCGGTCGTCCCCGTGCCAAAGAAGGGATCAAGCACCAGATCGCCTGGCTTCGAAGCGGCGAGAATGACACGCGCGAGCAGCGCTTCCGGCTTTTGCGTCGGATGGGTCTTGCGGCCCGCGTCATCCTTGAGACGCTCGGTCCCGCCGCAGATCGGCAGGAGCCAGTCGGACCGCATCTGGCAATCTTCGTTCGCCGCCTTCAGCGCCTCGTAATTGAAGGTGTAGTTCTTGGCGCTTTGGTCCCGCGCCGCCCAGATCATCGTCTCATGGGCGTTGGTGAAGCGACGGCCGCGAAAGTTCGGCATCGGATTATTTTTGCGCCAGACGATGTCGTTCAGGATCCAGAACCCGAGATCCTGCATGATCGCGCCGACGCGAAAAATATTGTGGTAGGAGCCGATCACGAAAATCGTCGCCGACGGCTTCATCACCCGGCGCGCCTGCGCAAGCCAGCCGCGCGTGAAGGCGTCATAGGCGGCGAAATTCGCGAATTTGTCCCAGTCATTGTCGACCGCATCGACGAGACTTTGATCCGGGCGATGCAAACGATTGGCGAGCTGCAGATTATAGGGCGGATCGGCGAAGACGAGATCGACGCTCTCCTGCGCCAGTCGCTCCATCGATGCGACGCAGTCGCCGCACAGGATTTCGTTGCGCGCCGTCGCGCGGAGCGGCCCTTCATTTGTGCGCCCGATACGCGTGACCTGATTTCGGGCTTTGAGGCGAGCCGCCCCGACGCGCGCGCTACGCATGAACTGAACACCATCAACGCAACCAACATGCGAGATAGTGAAGCAGGGAGGTAAAGGGGGCGTTTAGATTGGCAAAATGCAGACGTCTCTTTTTCGAACGGAAGTCTTAAAGAAGTAAAAAGGTTATCGAATAGTTGACGAGGCCTCACGCCTCGCGGACGGGCGCGAAGCTGACGCGGTGCGCCGGGCTCGCGCCGTGCAGCGCCAGCGCATCGAGGTGACGCTGCACGGCGTAGCCGACATTGGTCTCAAAACCATAGTGCGGATAGTGGACGGCGAGGCGGCGCATCATGGCGTCGCGCGCCACCTTGGCGACGATGGAGGCGGCGGCGATGCTGAGCGCCGTCGCGTCGCCCTTGATGATCAGCTGGCAAGGACAGTTGACCGGCGGCCGGTCGTTGCCGTCGATGAGAAGATAGGCCGGCGTCTGGGAGAGGCCGGCGACGGCCCGCGCCATCGCCGCGAGCGTCGCCTGGCGGATATTGATGCGGTCGATCTCGGCGGGGGCGACGAAGGCGACGCTCACGGCGAGCGCGCTGGCCATGATGCGCTCAAACGCTTCTTCGCGCTGCGCCTGGTTCAGCGCCTTCGAATCATCGAGGCCCCGCGGCCGTCGTTCGGGATCGAGAATCACCGCCGCCGCCGCCACCGGACCCGCGAGCGGCCCGCGTCCGACTTCGTCGACGCCGGCGATCGGCCAGACGCCTTTGCGGCGCAGCTGGGCTTCCAGTCGAAAATGGGGCCCCTTGGCCGTCACCAACGCTCCCCCCGGGGCGACTCGCTAGGGTTCTGCGCGACAGTGGCGTCAGCGCAGGACCGCGCAGCGAATAAAGCGCGGCGGGCGGGCGGCTGGCAACCGGAAAGACGGCGTTTGCGGCGGCGTCCAAAGAATTCTCGGCCCGCGAGAGTGCGATAAGCTCGCCGGAGACCAGCCTAAGATGGGCTCAGAAGAGGTTGAGCTGCTGCGGCGCGCGTCGGGGCGGCTCGAACAGATCCGTTCGCAATCTTGTTTTCTGCGCAAAACCGAGCCGGGCGGCCGCGAGCTCAAAACGCCGGCCGATCATCCAGGCGTAGGGCCCCTCGCCTTTCATGCGGGTCCCGAAGGACGCATCGTAAAGCTTGCCGTCCCGCGTCGAGCGCACGAGCGCGAGGGCTCGGCGGGCCCGGTCAGGAAAATGCGTCGCCAGCCATTCGGTGAAGAGATCGCGCAATTCGAGCGGCAGCCGCAGCATCACATAGCCCGCTTCCCGAGCGCCGGCGGCGTGCGCACGCGTCAAGATCCGCTCGATCTCGTCGTCATTGATGGCGGGAATGATCGGCGCCGTCATCACCGCCGTCGGCACGCCGGCGGCGCTGAGCTTCTCCAGCGCATCAAGCCGCAGTTCCGGCGTTGCGGCGCGCGGCTCCATCAGGCGCGCGAGCTTGCGTTCGAGCGTCGTCACCGAGATCGCGACCTTCGCGAGGCCCTTGGCCGCCATTGGCGCGAGCAGATCGAGGTCCCGCAGCACCAGCGCGGATTTCGTCACGATGCCGACCGGATGATTGGCGCGCGCCAGCACTTCGAGGATCGAACGCATGATTCGATGGCTCTTCTCGGCGGGCTGATAGGGATCGGTGTTGGTGCCGATGGCGATCGTCTTGGGGACATAGCGCGGCGCCGATAATTCGCGTTCGAGAAGCTGCGCCGCGCCTTCCTTGACGAAGATCTCGGTCTCGAAGTCGAGGCCCGGCGAAAAGCCCATATAGGCGTGCGTCGGCCGCGCGAAACAATAGACGCAGCCATGCTCGCAGCCGCGATAGGGATTGATCGAGCGGTCGAACGAAATGTCCGGCGAATCGTTCCTGGTGATGATCGTGCGCGGCTTCTCGACGTGGAAATTGGTCTTGAGCGCCGCAAGGCTCTCCAGCGAGCCCCAGCCGTCGTCGGCCTCCTCGCGGGTCTCCTTTTCGAAACGGCCGCTGCGCTTCGACAGCGCGCCGCGTCCGCGCCGGCGATCGGCGTCGATGAGGGCCGCAGCGTCGATCGGCTGCGGCGCGCCTTTGATTTCTACCGATGCCTGAGCCGCACGCCCCATGTTCGCAACCTTTGCCCGCCGCTGTCGCGAGCTTCGCCGTAGTAGAAGGCTAACCACAAAGAACATATACAGAACATTTGAGGGTCCGCAATAGTATGTTCGAGCCGGGTGGTTATGCCCCAGCTCGAGCCTTGAACCAGTCGGCAGGTAGGCTTGATTTATTCGATTCACTCCTAGTATCATATATAGTATTATGGATCGCAAGAAGCTGGACAAGCTTTGGCAGGAACTGAGCGCTGCTAAAAGTTCTCCGCAAACCGCGGACGATCTTCAGCGTCTCGCGCTGAGGCTCGGTCGCCGTGAGCGAACTGGAGGTAGACACGGATCAATGTGGGTCACTGATCATTTCCCTCATCGGCCGTTTCCTATTCCAACCCACGGAAACAAAGCGGTGTCGATTGGCGTTCGAAAAGTGGTGCTAAACGCTCTAGAGGCAGACGCCGCAGCTTGGGAGGACGCTCTGACGAATGAGGAAGAAGAAGATAAGAATGGAGCGTAAAATGGAGCCGCATGATCTTCTAAAAAAACCGTATGCGCGCGTTGTTGTGCCGGAGGCTGACGGTTCCTTCACGGCCGAAATTATCGAGTTTCCCGGCTGTGTAGCCACTGGTGACACTGCGGCAGAAGCTGTTGCCAACGTAGAAGAAGTCGCTCTCGACTGGATCGACGCTACTCTTGAACAGGGGCAGGACATTCCAGAGCCTCTGGATCGCGCGAACTACAGCGGAAAACTGGTAGTACGCATGTCGAAGGGACTGCATAAGCGTGCCGCCCTTGCGGCTGAGCGTGATGGAGTGAGCCTAAACCAATTCATTGTTACCTGCATCGCCGAACAAGTTGGGACGCGGGCAAGACCCGTTGTGGTGTACACGCAGCCGCAAATATTCGCCTTTCACGTAGGTACCGCGCCTGCGCTCACCGCGACGCCGGGTGCAGTTGCGACCTGCGGTCAATTGGTACCTCAACAGATGGCCGCAACTACGGGCCAGCAACTAATAAACTTGCCGATTCAAAATCGCCGGGAGAGGGAACAGGCCCATGCCTGAGGTCACTCAGTACACTTTTAAGTACCCGGAGGTACTTGAGGCCCTGATAAAGAAAGCTGGACTTCGTGAAGGTCGATGGCAGCTCATCATGACGTTCGGTTTGGCGGGCGTAAACGTCGGGCCTACCCCAGAAGAAATGGTTCCGGGAGCCGCAATCGCAGTCGCCAGCATTGGACTTACGAAGGCAACGCCGGAGTCCCCGGAGGCGCTGGTGTTGGATGCTTCGGTTGTTAATCCCGCCTCCAAATAGCTTTGCTGCTGGGGATCGCGACATCGAGATTCGCTAAGTTCCAGTGAACCTTGACAGGCTAAGCAAGGCAAGGATTCGCAGACGATCCAGAAAACTCGAACTGATCCGCTATCCACGAACGGAGAAAGCGCGCCTCGGCGCGTTCCCTCGGGGCGCTCAGGCGCGTCCACGCCCTCATCGCACCAGAATGTTTTTGAACTGCCACGGATCGCTCTCGTCGATGTCTTCCGGGAACAGCCCGGGACGCCCCTCGAGCGGCGTCCAATCCGTGTAGTAGCCCTTCACCGGGCCGAGATAAGGCAGCTGCACTTCGAGGCAGCGCTTGTAGTCGACCTCGTCGGCTTCGACGATTCCCGCCTGCGGATTTTCCAGCGCCCAGACCATGCCGGCGAGCGCGGCGGAGGACACCTGAAGCCCCGTGGCGTTCTGATAGGGCGCGAGATCGCGCGTCTCCTCGATCGAGAGCTGCGACCCGTACCAATAGGCGTTCTTGGCGTGGCCATAGAGCAGCACGCCGAGCTCGTCGATTCCATCGACGATTTCATGCTCGTCAAGAATCTTCCAGCTCTCCTGCATCTTGCCGGCGGCGCCGAACATCTCGTGCAGAGAAAGCACGGCGTCGTCGGCGGGATGATAGGCGTAGTGACAGGTCGGACGATAGATCGCCTGACCCTTATCGTCGCGCAGGGTGAGATAATCCGCGATCGAGATCGACTCATTGTGCGTGACGAGGAAGCCATATTGCGGCCCCGGCGTCGGGCACCATGAGCGCACGCGCGTATTGGCGCCGGGCGACAGCAGATAGATCGCCGCGCCGCAGCCGGAGGGATGCGTGCGGCCGATGTCGGGCAAAGATTTCTCATGCGTGCCCCAGCCGAGTTCGGCGGGCTGCAGACCCTCGGAAACGAAGCCTTCGACCGACCAGGTGTTGACGAAAACATTTCGCGGCTTCGGATCGCGCGCGCGCTGGGTGTCGCGTTCGGCGATGTGAACGCCCTTGACCCCGAGCTTTTGGGCGAGCACGCCCCATTCGGCGCGCGTCGCCGGCTCCTTGTCGAGCGCGCCCGTGTCGCGCGCGATATCGACGAGCGCCTGCTTCACGAACCAGGAGACCATGCCGGGATTGGCGCCGACGCAGGAAACCGCCGTCGATCCGCCGGGATTTTTGCGGCGCTCTTCGAGCACCGTCTCGCGCAGGGCATAATTGGTGCGCGCTTCATTGGACATGGTCTTGTCGAAGTAGAAGCCCGGCCATGGCTCCACCACCGTGTCGACGCACAGCGCGTTCAATTCGCGCGCGAGTTTGATGATCGCGAGCGAGGAAACGTCGACCGAGAGATTGACGATAAAGCCCTGGCCTTCGCCCTTGGTCAGCAGCGGGGTCAAGACTTCGCGATAGTTCTCCGGAGTCAGCCTGGTTTTGAGAAAAGCGATGCCGCGCTCGTCGAGCAGACGGCGATGCGTATCGACCGGGTCGATGACGGTGAAGCGCGATTTGTCGAAATCGAAATGGCGCTCGATCAGCGGCAAAATGCCTCGGCCGATGGAGCCGAAACCGATCAGCACGATCGGACCAGTGATTTTGCCGTAGTTTGGCCAAGTCGACATGAGGCGCAGCTCCCGAGAAAGTTATTGCGCTGCGATAAAGCAAGCGTGGACGTATTAATCAAGAGCTTGAGCGAGCGCCGGCGGCGCGCTTAATGTGGCGCCGCCCGGGCCGGGCCCTAGTTTGAGATAAATCTGCAGTAGAGCGTCTGTATGGAGCGTTCGACAGAACCAGCGAGAACATCCGCGCGCGACAGCGCGCAGGAGTCCGCTTCCGCCAATGCGCCAGCGGCGATCAAGGCGAAGCCAATCGAGTTCTCGGACGATGAAACGCTCGAGGACGCCGCGGTAGAAATTTTCTCCGCTTCGCTCGAACATTTCCTTGCCAATGTTCCGCTTTTGCAAACTTCAAGCGCGCTTGAAAGCGTGCACCAGATGCGCGTCGCCTTGCGACGCCTGCGGGCGGCGATCGGCCTGTTGCGGCCGGCGCTCGCCGGGCCTTCGCTCGAAACTGCGGGCGAACGCGCCAAAACTCTTGCGTCCGTCCTCGGTGGGGCGCGCGATTGGGACGTCTTCGCCGCGGCCTTGAACGCCGATCCACGAGAGGCGCTTGGCGACGATCCGAGCTTTCATGCGCTAACGACTCCGTCGGGGCGTTTCGCGACAAGGCCTATCGCGCGGCGCATGAAGCGGTGTCTTCGGACGCGACGGCGCAGTTCATTGAAGACTTGCGCCTGACGCTCGAACGGCGCGACTGGGAGGTCCAGCCTGAGATGCGCGCGCGGGGCTCCGCATGCACATTCGCCGCGCATGCCTTGACTCGGCTGCGGAAGCGGCTGTTGAAGAAAAGCAAAGGTCTTGCGACGCTCTCGGCCGAAGAGCGGCATAAAGTCCGCATCGCGCTGAAGAAGGCGCGCTATGGCGCAGACTTTTTTCGAAGGCCTTTTTGAAGAACGCAAAGCCGCCCGCGCTTATTTGCGCGCGCTCGGCGACATGCAGGACCAGCTGGGCGTCTTCAACGACATGGAGGTCGCCAACGGCCTGCTCGACCGCATCGACGCGGAGAATCCGGCGGCCGCCCGAGCTTCGGGCTTTATTCGCGGCTGGGTGGCGCACGGGGCGCGCCAAGGCGGCGATCACGCCAAAAAGAGCGAGAAGCGGCTCAAGAAGCTCACGCCGTTTTGGACAACATAGTTTTTCATGATCCATCGGCCCCTCGTCCTTCGAGACGGCCTCTTCGAGGCCTCCTCAGGATGAGGGGCCTTGGGGTTCTGGCGTCTTGGATAATGCAAACGACATGTTGGGTAAGCGGTCCTCATCCTGAGGAGCCGCCGAATGGCGGCGTCTCGAAGGACGAGGGCCGCGACGCCAAAGCGCGCTCCCCCATTATCTCGACGGTGGTGGCGCGGCCACACTTCAAACCAAGATCGCGGCGTTTCCGTCGATGCGTCCCTGCAGGCCGTTGGGCAGGCGCGGATTGGGCAGAATGTAGCGCCCGCGCTCGCGCACCATTTTTGTCACCGCCGCGAAATCGAGCTTGCCGGAGCCCAGAAGCGGCACATGCTCGACGATCATGACCTCTGCCGGAATCATCAGGTCGGATGCGCCCTTCGATTTGGCGTAGGCCTGGAAATCGGCGCGCGTCGCGTCCTTCTGCTGCGTGATGAGAGTGATCCTCTCGCCCTTGCGCGGATCGATCTCGGTCGCCGCCGCCGACAGCGCGTTTGGCCAAAGTTCCGCCGCCAGCTGTTCGATCGCCGCGAGCGACACCATCTCGCCGCCGACCTTGGCGAAGCGCTTGGCGCGACCCTTGATCGTCACATAGCCCTGCGCGTCGATGGTGACGATATCGCCCGTGTCATGCCAGCCGTTCTCCGTCGGCTGCACCACCCCGGGCTTGTCGATCTTGAGATAGCCCATCATCACATTCGGCCCCCGCACCAAGAGCCTGCCGCCGTCTTCCACGCCGGGAACGGGCTCGAGCCGATGTTCGATCCCCGGCATCAGGCGTCCGACAGAGCCGAATCTGTTGAACATCGGCGTGTTGAGCGCGAGGACCGGCGACGCTTCCGTCACGCCATAGCCTTCAAGGATGCGTACGCCGAACTTCTCCATCCATAGATCGCGCGTCGATTGCTTCACCGGCTCGGCGCCGGCGACGACATAACGGATCGACCGGAAGTCATAAGCGTGCGCGGGGCGCGCGTAACCGGCGAGAAAAGTGTCCGTCCCGAAAAGAATCGTGGCGTTTGAGCCGTAAACGAGTTCCGGCACGATGCGATAGTGCAAGGGCGAGGGATACAGATAGATCGGAACGCCGGAGGTGAGCGGCAGCGTGAAGCCGACCGTCAGACCGAAGGAATGGAACATCGGCAGCACGTTGAAGACCTTATCCGTGCGTCCGAAGTCGATGCGCGCCGCGGCTTGGGCGGCATTGGCGAGCATGTTTCGATGCGACAGCGCCACGCCCTTCGGCGCGCCTTCCGAACCCGAGGTGAAAAGGATCGCCGCCATCTCCTCAGCCTTGCGCGGGGCGACGGGTTTGCGGAGCCGCCTGAAGGCGTCCAGCCTGTCGGCGAAGGAGATGCGCGTGCGAATATCTTCGAGATAGACGAGCGCAACTTTCTCTTCGAGCGCAGCGACGAGCTTTTCGAGCTTGGCTTTCTCGATGAAGCCGCGCGACGTCAGAATCGTCCTCGCCTGCGCCGCCTCGCAGCCCGCCAGAATATTGGCGGCGCCGGCGGTGAAGTTGATCATCGCCGGCGTGCGGCCGGCCGAAATGACCGCGAGGAAAGCCACTCCCGCGCCATTGGCGTTCGGCAGCATCAGTCCGATCGCATCGCCCGTCCTCCCGATCGCGGCGATCTTGCCGGCGAGCGCGCGCGTCCCGATCAGCAGCCTGCGATAGCTGAGCTTGCCGGCGATCGGGTCTTCGAGAGCGACGCGCGACAGCCCGTGCGTGCGCGCGGCTTCAACGACGGCTTCAAAAAGCGTGCGGTCGGCGTTGGTCGCGCGGAAGACGAGATCCGACATGATCTGATAAAGCGCCGCGCCGGCCGCCATCCGCCGCGCCTTGCCTTTCAGCGCGTCATCGACCGTCAGGCGGATCGGTTCGAGCACGGTGAGCGTGAATTTCGGAAACCAGCGCCGGCGCGCCTGTTCGCGCGTCAGCCGCGAGAACATCGTCGCCTCGGCGCCGTCGATGTGCACCGGGACGACCATCGCGCCCGATTTCTCCGCGATCAGCCCCGCCCCGTCATAGACTTTCATCAGACTGCCGGTGACCGTAAGCCGGCCTTCCGGGAAGATGACAAGCGGGTTTCCGTCCTTGACCGCATTGATGAGCGCGCGCGCGCCAAGCGGATTGGCTGGATCGAGCGGGATCACGCGCATGAATTTCAAAAACGGCTTCGCCCACCATGTCTTCGAGATCGCGCGGTCAACGGCGAAGACCGGCTGCTTTGGCATGACGGCGAAAATCGCCGCGGCGTCGAGAAAGCTCACATGGTTGAGCGCGACGATCGGATTGGGTCCCGCCTTCTCGAAATTCTCGAGTCCCTTAACCTCGAGACGGTAGAAGGCGCGAAAATAGATCGAGAGCAGATCCTGCAAAGGCGACGCGACGACCGCCTTGAGGATCCAGATCGAAGCGACGAGCGCGACGACGGCCAGGCCAATCAGCAGCGCCGCGAAAGAGACGCCCAAGCTCTGCAGACCCGCAACCCCCACGCCGCCGAGCGCCATGAAGGCGGCGTTCTGCACATTCACGGCGGCGATGGTGCGGGCGCGCTGCTGAGGCGCGCTCTGCGCCTGAATGGCGGCGAAGGACGGAACGATCATCAGCCCGCCCGCGAGCGCGAGCAGTGAAAGATCGATCGCGGCGCGCCAGGCGAGCGGTTGAGCGAAATAGGCCTGCGGCGACAGCGCCGTAGCGGCGGCGGGCGCATTCGAAAGCAGCAGCGCGAGGCCAAGGTCCGCGGACGTAAAAGCGACGAGCGCCGCGCCGACGGCGGAGGGCAGCAGCACGATCTTGCCCTTGAGCAGGAAGGCGGCGAGCCCCGATCCGATGGCGATGCCCACGGCGAACAGCGCCAGATGAATGCTGACGAGAATCTCCGCGCCATGCAGCGTCTGGGTGATGAGCGAGGGCGTCAACGACATGGCGACGGAGCCGAACAGCCAGAAGAGGCTCGTCACCACGGCCAGCCGCCGCAGTTCTTTTTGACCACGCAGATGCCGCAGCAATTTGAAGGTTGAGCGGAAGACGTTGGCGTCGATCGCAAGATCGGGATCAGCGCGCCGCGTTGGGGGAATCAGCCACGCCGCGCCAAGAGCCAGCGCCGCGACGCCCATGACTCCCGCGGCGAGGATCACCCCGTCGCCGACATGCAACGCCATGCCGCCGGCGACCGTGCCGCTGAGAATGGCGAAAAAGGTCGCGCTCTCGACGAGCGCATTGCCCGCCGGAAGTTCCTCGCGCGTCAGATGGTCGGGCAAGATGCCGTATTTGACGGGACCGAACAGCGCGCCGGTGACGCCGAAAAGAATGAGCGCGCCAAAGAGCGTGGGGATATTGGCGAACAGAAAACCGGTCGCGGACAATGCCGCCACGGCGATCTCCGCGACGCTGAGCCAGCGCACGACGCGCGCCTTGTCATATTTGTCGGCGAATTCGCCGCCGATCGCCGACAGAAGAAAGAACGGCGCGATGAAGGCCGCGCCGGCGAGCGTAACGAGCGACGCGCCGCTCTCGGCCGCATGCGCCAGGATCAAGAGAACCAGGGCGTTCTTCAGGAAATTGTCGTTGAAGGCGGCGAAGAACTGACGCCAGAACAATGGCGCGAAACGCCGAGAAGCGAGAAGCGAATGCGTCATGTCGAAGCTTCCGGGAGGTGCGTCGTGACTTTCGCCGATCACCCTTAAGGATCGGTCAAACCGGACGCGTTGCAATGGGCGTGGCGATCGGCGTTGCAATCGGGTCGAAGGTCAGCCTTTCGCCATGAACTATGTTCAATATGGAGAATGCAGCGCTTTCGCTCTGCCGTCAACAAGAAAATGAACGGTGTTCACGCCGAATTGGGAGACGCCCTTGAACGAGAAGAACGCCGACGCGGGAGCCGACCGCCGGACGCTATTGCGTGACCGGCTTATCGACATCGCGCAGGAAACAGTGGCGGCGCAGGGCCTCGACGGACTTAAAGCGCGCGATCTCGCCGCCGCGGCCGGTTGCGCCCTCGGCGCGATCTATACCGCTTTTCATGACCTCGACGAGCTGATCCTGCGGGTCAACGCGCGCACGCTGGCGCGCCTGGAGCTCGCGCTCGACGCGGCCTTCGTGGACGCAGAGGCGGAGCAGGCGCTCGACGCCATGGCGCGGGCCTATCTGAGCTTTGCGAGAAAAGAGGAGCCGAGCTGGCGCGCGCTGTTCGAGCACCGATTGCCCCCTGGCGCACCCGTGCCGGCCTGGTATGCGGACGACCGCAACCGCCTGTTCAGCCGGCTGGACGCGCCACTTGCGCAACTGCTGCCAGGCAAGGACGCGACGGCGCGCGCCGCGCTCGCGCGCACACTGTTTTCGGCCGTGCATGGAGTCATCGCGCTAGGACTCGAGGAGAAGATCGCTGAGACCCCGCCAAAGTTGCTGGATGAGCAGCTCGGCGTGCTGATACGACTTCTCGCAGCGGGACTGATGATGGAGTCGGCCCGCTTGATTTGAGCCGCGCGAGCTGACATAGGCGCGCATGGCTTTCATTCTGCTGTTTGCGGTAGCGACCTGGGCGGGCGCGCAGAATGCGCTTGCCGGCGGCGGCTCGTTCCTCACGCTTCCGGCCCTGATGTTCACAGGCATGGACGCGCTGGCCGCCAATATCACGTCATGCGCGGCGCTGTTTCCGGCGCAGGTCGCGACCGGCTGGACCGGCCGCAAACTGGCGAGGGGCGCCAACGGGCTTTCGCTGCGCACGCTGTTCGTCATCAGCATCGTCGGCGGCGCCGTCGGCGCGGCGGTGTTGCTCGGCACGCCGCGCGGACTCTTCGCGCGTCTCGTGCCATGGCTCGTGCTCTTTGCGACGGTGGTCTTCGCCTGGGGCAGTTTCTTCCGCAAGCCCGTCGAAACGCATAGCCATCTCGGCACGCCGCGCGCAGCCCTCGCGCAATTTCTGATTTCGGTTTACGGCGGCTATTTTGGCGGCGGCATCGGCTTCCTCATGGTCGCCGCGCTGACTATGGCCGGACAGGGCGTGCGCGTCGCCAGCGCAACGAAAAATGTTCTGGCCGGCGTCATGAACGCCTCCGCCGTCGCGATCTTCCTGTTCTCGCCGGATCTGCACTGGCCGCAGGCGCTGGTGACGAGCGTGGGCGCGACGATCGGCGGCGTCGCCGGCGCCCGCCTGATCCATCACATCGACGAAAAAATCCTGCGCATCTTCATCGTCGTGGTCGGCGCGGCGCTGACCGTCGGGCTCTTCCTCAGAGCGCCATAATCCCGGGCGCCCGACGCGTTCAGCGCGTCGTGGCCGCCCCGCCCGCCATCGCCTTTTCGATCTCGGGAATGAGCGTCGTCGCAATGGCGGAAGGCGTCAGCGGTCCGACGAATTTATAGGCGATCGTTCCGTCGCCCTTGATCACGAAGGTCTCGGGCACGCCGTAGACGCCAAAGTCGATCGCCGTGCGGCCGGCAGGGTCGACGCCGACGCGCGCGAAAGGATTGCCGCCCTCCTCAAGGAAACCTAAGGCCTTGGTCGTTTCATCCTTGTAGGAGAGCCCGTAAAGCTCGACGCCTTTGGCCTTGAGCGCTTGATCGCCAGCGATCGCCATGAGCGCCGAATGCTCCTGTCGGCAGGGTCCGCACCAGCTCGCGAAGACATTGACAAGACTCACGTGACCCTTGCGCAAATCTTCGGTCGAGAGACCGGGAACGCCAGCCAGTCCTTCAAGCGCCGGCAGATCGAAATCGGGCGCCGGCTTGCCGATCAGCGCCGAGGGAATGCGCGAAGCGTCGCCGGAGAAGAGCCGCACAAGGAAGACGAGGGCCAGCAACGCGAAGAGCGCCAGCGGCAGAAAGCGCAGCGCCGAGCGCGGCGCGACGGCGTCGCTCACGCGCCTTCTCCTTCATCGCGCGCCCCAGCCGCGCCAAAGCGCGCCAGCGCCGCGCGCAGGCGGCGATAATCGAGGACGATGCGCAAGGTCACGACGCCGAGCGTCGCGGCCGTCACGCCATAGGCGGCGGCGATATAGAACCCGTGGCCGCTCATTCCGCCGCCTCCATGCTTTCGTCTCCGGCGACTTCGCCGGCGCGGACGGCCTGCATCGACAAGCGCGCGAGGCGCCGGCGCAAGATTTCATTGCGGACCGCCATGATATGCAGCGTCGAGAACAACAGCGTCGCGGCGAGCGCCATGACGATCAGTGGCCAAAGCATCGATCCGGAGATCGCCGGTCCGTCGATGCGAAACACCGAGGCCGGTTGGTGCAAGGTGTTCCACCAGTCGACCGAATATTTGATGATCGGAATGTCGATGGCGCCGACGAGCGTCATGATGGCGGCGATGCGCGCGCCCCGCGGCGTGTCGTCCATCGTCTGCCTGACGGCGATGAGACCGAGATAGAGAAGAAACAGAACCAGCATCGAGGTGAGGCGCGCGTCCCACACCCAGAACGTCCCCCACATCGGCTTGCCCCACAGCGAGCCCGTCACGAGGCAGATGAAGGTGAAAGCGGCGCCGAGGCTCGCGGCGGTTTTCTGCGCCGCGTCGGCGAGGGGATGACGCCACACTAGAACGCCGAGCGACGCCGAGGTCATCACGATATAGGCGAAGATCGCCAGCCAGGCGGACGGAACATGGATGTACATGATCCGCACGGTTTCGCCCTGCTGATAATCGGGCGGCGCCGTGAAGGCGCCGTAGAGCCCGATCGCGAGCAGCAGCGCCGTGGCGCTTGAGAGCCACGGCAACGCGCGTTCTGCGAAACGCAGAAAGCGCGTTGGATTAGCGTAAGTGGACAGAAAGCTCATCGACCGCCGGAAACTCCCGCCGACCGTCTAAGCCCCACGGCCATCACCGTCAATTGGCGGCCTTTGACGGCGGCTTGGTCGTGTCCTTGGCGACTTCCTTGGACTGTTCGGCGAGGATCTGCGCCCTCGGCTTGCCGTGCAGAAGCTCGACCGCGGCCGTGAGCTGCTTGTCCTTCGCTTCATCCGGCGGGACATAGGCCTGCGAGCCGGTCTTTTCCTCGTCGCCCGTCTTGAGATGGCCCTTCAGCGACGCTTCGCCCTTGGTGTCGTCCTTGCCCTTGAGCTCGTCCGGCACGTCCTGCAGGATGATCATGTCGGGATCAATGCCCTTGGCCTGGATCGTGCGGCCGGACGGCGTGTAATAGCGCGCTGTCGTCAGCCGCAGCGCGCCGCTCGAGCCGCCGAGCGGGATAATCGTCTGCACCGAGCCCTTGCCGAACGAACGCGTCCCGATCAGCGTCGCGCGCTTGTGATCCTGCAAAGCGCCGGCGACGATCTCGGACGCCGAGGCCGAGCCGCCGTTGATCAGCACGACGACGGGCTTGCCCTTCGACAGATCGCCGGAGCCGCGGGCGTTGTAGCGCTGGGTTTCATCGGCGTTGCGGCCGCGCGTCGACACGATCTCGCCCTTGTCGATGAAGGAGTTGACGACTTGGATCGACTGGTCCAGCAGGCCGCCCGGATTGTTGCGCAGATCGAGGATGTAGCCCTTGAACTTATCCGCCGGGATCTCCTGCTGCGCCTTCGCCATGGCGGCGCGCAGGCCTTCCGCGGTCTCTTCATTGAACTGGGAAATGCGGACATAGGCGATGTCGTCGCCCTGTTTACGCGAGCGCACGGATTTGATGTGGATCTCGGCGCGAACCAGTTTGACCTCGACCTTGTCCTTGTTCTTGCCGCGGAACAGCGTCAGCTTGACAGGCGTGTTGATCGCGCCGCGCATTTTGTCGACGGCCTGATTGAGGGTCATGCCCTGCACGGTCTCGTCGTCGATGGCGCCGATGAGATCGCCGGACATGATCCCGGCGCGAGACGCCGGCGTGTCGTCGATCGGCGTGACGACCTTCACGAGCCCGTCTTCCTGCGTGACCTCGATGCCGAGGCCGCCGAACTTGCCCTCGGTCTGCGTCCGCATGTCCTTGAAGGCCTTGGCGTCAAGGTAGCTCGAATGCGGATCGAGCGAGGTCAGCATGCCGTTGATGGCGTTTTCGACGAGCTTCTGCTCATCGGGCTTTTCGACATAGTCGGCGCGCACCTTGTCGAACACGTCGCCAAACAGGCTGAGGTTCTTATAGGTGTCGGCGGAAGCGGCTTGAGCCGGAGCGCCGATGACGGCGCGCGCCTGCTGGCCAAGCGTGGCGCATCCCGCTCCAATTGCTATTCCTGTGGCGATAAGGGCTGTTTTGCGAATCATCCGCCGACCTTCCGACTGTCTGACTTTGCCCACCATGGGCCCGAGTCGATTGACGCTCCGTCCTTGCGGAACTCAACATAAAGAATGGGTTGTTTCGCGCCGATTGCGATGGTCGCCGCGGTTTGCGCGGCTCCGTCTCCCATGCTGGCTATCGGCTCACCTGCGAGAACGAACTGTCCCACGTTCACATTGGTGCGACTCATGCCGGCCAGGACCACATAATAACCGCCGCCGGCGTTAATGATCAAGAGTTGTCCATAACTTCGGTAAGGCCCTGAAAAAGCGATCCATCCGTCGCAGGGGGCGATAACCACCCCATTCTCGCGCGCCGCGATCGACAGGCCCTTCTCCTTGCCGCCAAAACCGTCGGGCGCGCCGAAACGCCGCACCACCGATCCCGCCGCCGGGGCCGGCAGGCGGCCTTTAAGATCAATGAAAGCGACGGCGGGCGCAAGTCGCGCCGGATCTTTGAACGGCGCAGACAACGCTTTCAGCCGCTCTCGCTCTGAAAGCATCGCTTGAGCTTTGGCGCGCTCGTCGTCGGCCTTGCGCGCCGCCTCCGCCGCGCGCCGCGCCGCCGCGCTGTCCGCCTCCATGCGCGAGATCAGGTCCTTGAGGCTTGTGGCGCGCTGCGCCAGCGTGCGCGCGCGCTCCGTCTCCGCCTGCAGGGCGCTTTGCGCGGTGGAAAGCGCCTCCTGACGTTCCCCGATCATCGGCGCGAGCCTTTCGCGCTGAGCGGTGAGACTCGCCTGCTGCTCCGCGAGGCGTTCGCGCTCACGCCGAACGCCATCGCGCACCTGCTCGAGTTCCGAAAGATCGTGCTGCAGCTGGCGCGCTTCAGCGCGCATTTGCGGCAACAGGGCGCCGAGCGCGAGCGATGCCCGGACGGCCTCGAGAATCTCGTTCGGGCGCGCGATCAGCGCCGGCGGCGGCTTACGGCCCATCCGCTGAAGGACGGTTAGGATCTCCATGATCAATCCGCGGCGGCTCTCGAGCGAAGAGACGATCTTGCGCTCATTCTCGGTGAGGGCCGAAAGCCGCTCTTCGATTTCAGCCGCGCGCCCTTCCGTCTCCTGCAGCCGCAGCGTCGATTCGATGAGCGCGCCATTCAGTCGTTCGCGCGCGGCGGCGTGATCGACAAGCTGCTCTTCAAGTCGACGCGCGCGCTCCTGTGCGGCGCCCATCGTGTCTTCGACGCCGCGCAATTCTTGTTGCTTCGACGAGATGTCCTTGGCGTCCGGACCTTGTTGTTCGGCATGCGCGGAAAATGCGACAGAAATCGCAAAGAGCGCCGCAGAGATGAGCCCGCGCTCCGTGGCTTCGTTACCCGCCATGCTCGAAACGCTCATGTCCGTCCGCGGCATCAATTTCGCCCGGAGGCCGATATGCGCCGGGAATCGCGTCCACATTGCGGCAAAGCCCGGCGAGGATCGCGCCGGCGCGGCGCGAATCAAAGAGCGCGTCGACCGATTCTGGCAGTCTGCGGCGCCAGTTCAAGCGTTCGCGATCGGTGCCGGGCAAGTTGATCGCCTGCGTTTCGCCCGCAAGGTCATCGAGTTGCGCCATGGCGAGTAAGGACGGCGTGCGCGCGATGAACGCATGAAGCGCCCGAGCCAAGGCGTCGTCGAAGTCGCTTAATGCGTGATGCGCGCCGTCGATCAGCGCCTGTGCGCAAAGCGCGTCGAGAAGCGCGTCCTTTTCCGCGCGGCGCGCGGCGCGGGCGGCTTCGGCCGTGTCGGGCGCGATCAGCCCCAGGGCTTCCTTCTCGGCGATGTCCGCCGCCGCCCACCAGCCTTCGAGCGTCGGCAAGTCATGCGTTGAAACGCAGGCCATGGCTTTCTTCGGATAGTGCGTCGGCGACGCGAAGCCCTCGCCCGAACGTTCGAACCATAGAACCCGGTAGCTCAGCACGTCGGCGTGTTCGATCCGCTCGCGGAAGCCCCATGGCGCCGTGCCGAGATCTTCGCCGACGACGACGCATTGCGCGCGTTGGCTTTCCAGCGCGAGCTGACCCATCAAGGTCTCGAACGGATAGCTGAGATAGGCGCCGGCGGCGGGCTTTTCGCCGCCCGGTACGACGAAAAGCCGCGCGAGGCCCATGACGTGGTCGATGCGCAGCGCGCCCGCATGGCGCATGTTGGCGCGCAGCAGCTCCGCGAAATCGGCGCCGCCGTTTTTTTCCATTTCGATCGGATTTGGCGGCGGCAAGCCCCAATTCTGGCCCTCCCGACTGAAGGCGTCGGGCGGCGCGCCGATCGAGAAGCCGTCGACGAAACTTCCCGCGCGGCTCCAGCTCTCGGCACCGTCGGGCGCCGCGCCGATGGCGAGGTCGCGGCAAAAGCCGAGCGACAGGCCGGCCGCGCGCGCGTCCTGCACAGCACGCGCAAATTGCGCGTCGGCGAGCCATTGCAGAAATTGGTGAAATTGGACGCGCGTCGTATGTTCGCTGGCGAAAGAAAATAACGCCGCGGCGCTCGCCTCGCGAAGCGCCTGCGGCCAATTCCGCCAGCTTTGGCCGTTGCGCGCCTCGCTGATCGCCTCAAAGACGCAGAAGCGCGCGAGCGCCGCGCCGCCCTCGGCGACAAAGCGCGCGAATGAGGCGACCGGCGCGGCGTCAGGCTGGCGGCGCGAGAGATCAAGGAAGATTGCGAAGGCGCGTTCGAGCGCCGCCATCTTCAGCGCATGCACACCCGAATAGTCGACATCGGCGGCGGCGCTGAGAGCGGCCGCGGTCCTCTCGTCGAAATCGATCGGCGCGCCGAGCATGCGCCCCAATCCGGAGACATCAATATAGAGCGAATCGAGGAACCGCCGGTCGGACGGATAATACGGACTGACGCGCGTGCGATCTTGCGCAAACAAGGCGTGCAACGGATTGATCGCGATGAGCGCAGCGCCCGCCTTGGCGCCGGCGCGCGCGAGTTCGCTAAGCGTCGAGAAGTCGCCAATTCCCTGATCGCCCTCGCGGCGCACGGAATAAAGCTGCGCGGAAAGACCAAATTCGCGGCGCGCGTCGTGAGGCAAAAAGCAGCCCGGCGGCGCGACAGTGAGCGCACAGTCTTCGCCGCTCTCGAGCGCTATTCGATGACGACCAGCGGGAAGCGGCGGCAGACGCGCCTCGACGCCGTCGCACCGCCGTCCATCCAATCCGCGCCATGTGACCGGCGCCGCGTTTTCCGCACGCAGGGCGATGCGCGAACAGCTTCCGTCTTTGTGCGTGACGACGATCCAGCCTGGCGTGCGTCCGTTGCATGCGGCGAGCCGAAGCGTGAAAGGCTCGCCCTCCCTAGCCGACAAACTTGCTGGAAGGGCCCGTCTGTCGCGAAAGTCGGAAAGCCGCGCCAGACTCTCGCGCGCGTCGCTGAGGGTGCCGGCCGGAAAGCCGAGTTGCGCCAGCAGCGCGCAGATCGTCTCGCGCGGGACGTCGTGCAGCGCGCCTTCGACGTCGCGCCATTGTCGTTCAACGCCGGTCGCCTCGGCGAGACGGGAGAGGATGTCTTCCGATGCGGGGGCAGACGACCAGCGCGATATCCGACTTTCCTCGACGAGAAGCGCAACCGAGCGCGGCGCGACAGAGATGCCTCCTTCGACGTCTTCATCCGCGTCGTCCTTCGCCGAATTAAACGCCAATTTCCAGCCGTGATTGTCGCGCGCGGACGGCGGGCGCACGATGATCTCGTCTGGACCACGATGCAGAATGATGAGAACACGATCGCCTTCGGCATAGAGCGCCGCGACAAGCGTTTGCGCCTCGTTGTCACGCCAGTCCTCTTCGCGCAGCATCGCGCCGTCAGGACGCAACCATTCGACGTCGGGGATGAGCGAAGCGTCATGCGGCGCGCCCTCGAGAAATCGATCTTCGCGCAAGGCTGCATGTCGCTTGCGCAGCGCGATGAGCTTCGCCGTCGTCTCGATCAGGTCTTCGTCGGCGCGCGCCCAATCAATCCATGAGAGGGCATTGTCCTGCGCATAGGCGTTGTTGTTGCCGGACTGCGTTTTCCCAAGTTCTGAACCCATCGCAAGCATCGGCGTCCCGCGAGAGAACAGCAACGTCGCGAGCAGATTGCGCGCATCCCGCGCGCGCGCCGCATGGATCGCGGCGTCTTCGCTCTCGCCTTCGACGCCATTGTTCCAAGAAAGATTGTGGTTTGCGCCGTCGCGGTTCTCTTCGCCATTCGCTTCATTGTGCTTATGCGCGTAGGAAACGAGATCCCGCAACGTGAAGCCGTCATGCGCCGTGATGAAATTGACGCTGCGTGACGGGCGCCTGCGCGCAAACACATCCTGCGAACCGGAAAAGCGCGTCGCGAGCGCGGCGACGCCGCAGGGTTCCCCGCGCCAGAAGCCGCGTGCGCTGTCGCGATAGCGATCGTTCCATTCGGCGAAAGGCTCGGGAAAGTCGCCGAGCCGATAGCCGCCTTGGCCCATGTCCCAGGGTTCGGCGATGAGCTTTAAATCTCGCAGCACGGGGTCTTGCAGGAGCGCCGACAGCAATGGCGCGTCGCGATCAAACCCCGAGCGGCGACGCGCGAGCGTCGTCGCCAGATCAAAGCGAAAGCCGTCGACGCCGCCATAGACCGCCCAGGCGCGCAGCGCGTCCATGATGAGCCGCACGACAGGCGCGCGCGCGCAGTCGAGAATATTGCCGCAGCCGGAGTCGTTCACATAGCGCGCGCGGTCGTCGGCGAGCCGGTAATAGCTGGCGTTGTCCAATCCTCGAAACGAGATGGTCGGCCCGAATTCGTCGCTTTCGCCGGTATGGTTGAAGACGACGTCGACAATGACTTCGAGCCCGGCGTCGTGGAGCCTGGCGACGGCTTCGCGAACTTCACGCCAACCGCCCGGCGCGAGGCGCGGGTCGGGCGCCATCATGGCGATGGGATTGTAGCCCCAGTAATTGGAAAGGCCGAGTGGCGGCAAATGACGCTCGTCGATCCACGCCGCGCAAGGCAAAAGCTCCAGCGTCGTAACGCCGAGCCGCGTCAGATGCGCGATCGCAGCGTCATGCGCGAGACCGGCGAAGGTCCCGCGCAGATGTTGCGGAATGTCGGGATGGGTGGCGGTGAAGCCCTTGACGTGAAGCTCGTAGATGATCGTATCGCGCCAGGGATGCTTTGGCCGCAGCGACTCCGCAGGGACTGGCTTCGTGACAATGGCTTTCGGCACATGCAGGGCGCTGTCGGCGCGCGCCGTCTCGCCATAGGCGAAGAGCGACGGATGAAGGGAGAAGGCGCGATCGAGCGCCAGCGCATAAGGATCGACGAGCAGTTTCGCCGGACTGAAGCGATGGCCCGCCTCCGGCGCATCAGGTCCGTAAGCGCGAAAGCCATAGCGCTGGCCTTCTTTGAGGCCCTCGATATGGCCATGAAAAACGTCGCCGCTGCGCGCGGGCAATTTTATACGGGCGATCTCCTCGTCGGCGTCATCGAAGAGACAAAGCTCGATCGCCTCGGCATGAGCGGAAAACACCGCGACATTCGCGCCGCTCGCGTCCGGCGTGACGCCGAGCGGTTCTGGCGCGCCATCGATGAGGCGACCGATCATGTGACTCGGTTCCTGCCCGGTTCGTCATGCCCGCGCTTGTCGCGGGCATCCACGCGGTTCGATTGGGCGATCTCACTAGAGGCATTTCGCAAACTTGCGTCATTGCGCGGGATTAAGGCGTGGATGGCCGGCACAAGGCCGGCCATGACGGGGAATTTGTGAGGCGTCACCCGACCTTCGCGGCGACCGCGTCCTCAAAAAGCTTCGCGTAGCGGCGCGCCGGATTGCGCCAGGAGACGTCCGTCCTCATGCCATTGATCTGAATCTTGCGCCACGTCTCGGCGTCCTCGAAAAGGCCTTCGGCTTCGCGCAGCGCGAGGGCGAGCGCCTCGGCCGTCGTCGGCGAAAATTGCAGGCCGGTCGCGACGTCGGCCTGCAGGGCCATCTCATTGGCGTCGACGATCGTATCTTTCAGTCCGCCGACACGCGAAACGATCGGCACGGCGCCGTAGCGCAGCGCATAAAGCTGCGTCAGTCCGCATGGCTCGAAGCGCGACGGCACGAGGAAGGCGTCGGCGCCCGCCTGGATCATATGCGCAAGCTCTTCGCTATAGCCGATATGAACGCCCACATGGCCCGGATGCGCCGCCTCTGCAGCGACAAATCCTTCTTCAAGCGTCTTGTCGCCAGCGCCGAGCAGCGCGAGTTGCGCGCGTCCGCGCATCAGCTGCGGCAAGACGTCGAGCAGCAGGTCGAGCCCCTTCTGCCAGGACAGCCGGCTGACGACGCCGAGGAGAAAGGCGTCGGGATCGACGCGCAGTCGCAGACGTTTCTGCAAAGCCGCCTTGTTCCTCGCGCGCGACGGCAGGCTCCAATGATCGTAGCGCGTTCCAAGATGCGCGTCGGTCGCCGGATCCCACGTCTCTTCATCGACGCCGTTCAATATGCCGCTCACGCGATCCGCGCGGGCGCGCAACAGGCCCTCGAGGCCCATGCCGAACTCCGGCGTCTCGATCTCGCGCGCATAGCTTGGCGACACCGTGGTGATGCGGTCGGCGAGCTGCAGGCCAGCCTTCAAGAAGCCGATCGCGCCATAATATTCGACGCCGTCGATATCGAACGCGCGCGGCGGCAGTCGCAAAGGCTCGAGCAGCTCCTTGGAAAACTGCCCCTGGAACGCGATGTTGTGGATGCTGACGATCGTCGCCGGCCGCGGCCGCTCTGCATAATGCATATAGGCCGGCGCGAGCGCCGCCTGCCAGTCATGCGCATGCACGACGTCGGGCGTAAATCCATCGAGCGCGCCGAGCCCGATCTGCGCGCCGGCCCAGGCGAGCGCGGCGAAGCGGAAGGCGTTGTCGGGATAATCGGCGCCATCCGGTCCCGTATAGAGTCCGCCTTCGCGCGCATAAAGATGCGGCGCGATCAGCGTATAGATCGCGGCTCCGTTATGGCGCGCCGCGTGAATCCAGGCCTGGCCGCCAAAGAGATCATCGAACTCAAGAACCGTTTCGCCCCCGCGCAACGTGGCGAGTACTTCGGGATAGCCCGGAATGAGCGTGCGCAGCTCGACGTTTTCAGCGGCGAGCGCATGCGGCAGCGCGCCGACGACATCGGCGAGTCCGCCGGTCTTCACCAAAGGCGCCATCTCCGAAGCGATGGCGAGCGCGCGCAGCGCACTCATGCGCCGAGCCTGTCGATCATCGGCTGGGTGATGAGACAGACGCCGCCCTCGGTGCGGCGGAAACGCGCGGCGTCGAACGCCGGGTCCTCCCCGACGACGAGGCCCTGCGGAATCTGCACGCCGCGGTCGACGACGACATTGGTGAGCCGCGCCGAGCGGCCGACGTCGACATAGGGCAGGACCACGGCGTTCTCGACGGTCGCGTAGGAATTCACGCGCACGCCGGTAAAGAGCAGCGTTCGGCGCAGCGTCGAACCGGAAACGATACAGCCGCCTGAGACGAGCGAGGACAGCGCCTGTCCGCGCCGTCCGACCTGATCGTGCACGAATTTCGCTGGCGGGGTGATTTCGGCATATGTCCAGATCGGCCAGTTGCGATCGTAAAGATCGAGCTGCGGCGTGAAGTCGGTGAGATCGATATTGGCCGCCCAATAGGCGTCGACCGTGCCGACGTCGCGCCAATAGGCGTTGGGCTCGCTCGCCGCGCGCACGCAGGAGCGCTCGAAATGATGCGCGACGGCTTTGCCATGCGAGACGATGTAGGGGATCAAATCCTTGCCGAAATCATGCGTCGAGAGCGTCTCAGCGGCGTCGCGGCGCAATTGTTCGTAGAGAAACTTCGCCTCGAAAACATAGATGCCCATGCTGACGAGGGCCCGGTCCGGATGTCCCGGCATCGCCGGCGGATCGCGCGGCTTTTCGATGAAGGAGATGATGCGGTCGTTGTCGTCGACATGCATGACGCCGAAACTGGACGCCTCTGCGCGCAGCACCTCAAAACAGCCGATCGTCACATCGGCGCCGGAGTCCACATGCTGCTGCAGCATGGGCTCGTAATCCATCTTGTAGACGTGATCGCCCGCGAGCAGCACGATATATTTGGGATCATAGCTCTCGACGATGTCGAGGTTCTGATAGACGGCGTCCGCCGTGCCGAGATACCAGTGGTCTTCAGACACGCGCTGACTCGCCGGCAGAATGTCGAAGCTCTCGTTTCGTTCGGTGCGAAAGAAGCTCCAGCCGCGCTGCAAATGGCGGATGAGGCTATGCGCCTTGTACTGCGTCGCGACGCAGATGCGCCTGATGCCGGAATTCAGCGCATTGGAGAGCGCGAAGTCGATGATGCGCGACTTGCCGCCGAAATAAACCGCGGGCTTCGCGCGCCTGTCGGTCAATTCCATCAGCCGCGCGCCGCGGCCGCCGGCGAGCACATAGGCCATGGCGTGGCGCGCGAGGGGCGGATTTTCAAAGGCGGACATCGCCAGTTCCCATCAGATCGGTGACGCGGTGATCGCGCGAATGGGGCGCCTTCGCCCTCATGCTGAGGAGCCTGCGCAGCAGGCGTCTCGAAGCGCGAGGGCGAGGAACGTCGCTCCTAAGGGTTGCCTCGTCCTTCGAGACGGCCATTTCGGGCCTCTTCAGGATGAGGAAACCCCTGCCCCGATCTCTTGAAGCGGACATCTTCATCGCCCTGCTCGATTCGATCTTCATTCTAATTCATCGCTTTCGAATGCGAAGAAGAGAGTCGAAAGCGGCGGCAGAAGAATATCGGCGCTCGCGGGAAAGTCGCGGAACGCCTCGGCGCGCGCGTGAATGGCGCCGAGATTGCCAAGTCCCGAGCCGCCATAGATCGCCGCGTCGGAATTGACGAGTTCGCGCCAGCGTCCCGCCCGCGGCAAGCCGAGCCTATAGGCGCTGCGCGTCACCGGCGTGAAATTCGATACGACGACGATCGCACGGGAACGATCCGCGCCAAAACGCGCGAAGGCGAATACTGAACTCTCCGCGTCGTCCGCGACGATCCACTGGAAGCCTTCCGCCTCGCAGTCGCGCGCATAGAGCGCCTCGTGATCGCGATAGAGGCGGTTGAGATCGCGAATGAACGCCTGAAGTCCGCGATGCGGCGGAAAATCGAGCAACCACCAATCGAGGCTGCCCGCGAAATTCCACTCGCCTGTCTGACCAAACTCCTGTCCCATGAACAAGAGCTTCTTGCCGGGATGGCCCCACATGAATCCGTAATAGGCGCGCGCTGTTGCGAAACGGCGCCATTCGTCGCCGGGAATTTTGCCGACGACCGCGCCCTTGCCGTGCACGACCTCGTCATGAGAGATCGGCAACACGAAGTTTTCGGTGAAGGCGTAGAGCAGGCCGAAGGTCAGCTCGCTATGGCGCCATTTGCGATGGACGGGCTCGGATGAGAGATAGCGCAGCGTATCGTTCATCCACCCCATGTTCCATTTGAAGCCGAAGCCGAGTCCACCCGCATATGTCGGCCGCGTCACGCCGCCCCAGGCGGTGGATTCTTCGGCGATCGTCACGACGCCAGGATAAAGCGCGTAGACGCGTTCATTGAACCTTTGAAGAAAGGCGACGGCGTCGCGATTGTCGTTGGAGCCGTCGGGATTGGGCGACCATTCGCCCGGCTTTCGCGAATAATCGAGATAGAGCATGGAGGCGACGGCGTCGACGCGCAGCCCGTCGATGTGGAAGCGGTCGAGCCAATAGAGCGCGCTGGCGGTGAGAAAATTCGCCACCTCGCGACGCCCATAATCATAGATCGCGGTATTCCAGTCGGGATGAAAACCGCGCTTGGGATCAGAATGCTCATAGAGCGGCCCCCCGTCGAATTGCGCGAGGCCATGTTCGTCGGTGGGAAAATGCGCCGGAACCCAGTCGAGAATGACGCTCAAGCCGGCCTGATGCGCGCGATCGACGAAACGGCGAAAGCCATAGGAGTCGCCGTGCCGCCGCGTCGGCGCAAAGAGCCCGATCGGCTGATAGCCCCAGGAGGCGTCGAGCGGATGCTCGTTGATCGGCATCAGCTCGATATGGGTGAAGCCGAGATCGGCGACATAGGGCACGAGCTGATCGGCGAGTTCGTCATAGGTCAGAAAGCGCCCATCCTCGCCGCGCCGCCACGACGGCAGATGCACTTCATAGACCGACATGGGCGAACGTCGCGGGTCAACTTCAGCGCGCGCGCGCATGTGAATCTCGTCGCCCCAGTGATAGGGCGCGTTCGAGGCGACGACGGACGCCGTCGAGGGGCGCAGCTCCGCCTCGAAGCCGAGCGGGTCGGCTTTGAGCGGCAAGAGCTCGCCATGCCGCCCGATGATTTCGTATTTGTAATTCGCGCCCGCCCCAACGCCGGGAACGAAGATCTCCCAGACGCCGCTGTCGATCCGCTTGCGCATCTGCGCGCGGCGCCCGTCCCACTGGTTGAAGTCGCCGACGACGGAGACGCGCTTGGCGTTCGGCGCCCAGACGGCGAAATGCGTTCCCTCGACGCTCTCATGCGTCAGCACATGCGCGCCGAGCTTGTCATAGAGCTTCTGATGGGCGCCCTCGACGAGAAGATGGTCGTCTGTGGGACCGAGCACCGGGGAAAAGGCGTAAGGGTCGGCGAATTCCCATCGCGCCGCGTCGTTCGAGGCGACAAGGCGATACGGCGCACGCGCCTTCAGCGGCGTCAGTCCTTCGAAGAAGCCATCGGCGTGAACGCGACCCAGCGGCGCAATCATGGCGCCGTCCGGCGCAACCGCCTCCACGCGCGTCGCGCCTGGAACGAACGCGCGGATCGCATAGCCCGCGGGCGTTTCATGCAGGCCGAGCGCGGCGAAGGGATCGCCATGACGCGCGCCGAGGATGGCGTCGATGTCGTCCGCGGAAGCGCGCCAGTCGGCTTTTGTCACTCTCACGTCCTTAAAGCAGCATCGTCATTGCGAGGAGCGAAGCGACGAAGCAATCCAGATATGATCGAGCGACGCTGGATTGCTTCACTTCGCTCGCAATGACGCAGTCTTACTCACAGGGCGACATTCCAAATCTCTTGCGCATATTCGCGGATCGTGCGGTCGGAGGAAAACCACGCCACCCGCGCCGTGTTGAGAATGCTCGACCGCCGCCATGCTTTCTGGTCCCGCCAGCGGGCGTCGACGCGGCGCTGCGCCTCCCAATAGGCGTCGAAGTCCTTCGCGACCAGAAAGTGATCGTAATAGGTCAGCGTATCGACAAGCTGCGCGTAGCGATGCGGATCGTCGGGCGAAAAAACGCCGGCGGCGATGGCCCGCAGCGCCTCGGCGAGACGGGGACTCGCGGCGATCGTCTCGCGCGCGTCGATGCCCTTCGCGCGGCTTTGCTCCACCTCCTGCGCCGTGAGGCCGAAGATGAAAATATTATCGTCGCCGACGCGCTCCCTGATTTCGACATTGGCGCCGTCCAGCGTGCCGATGGTGAGCGCGCCATTGAGCGCGAATTTCATATTGCCGGTGCCCGACGCCTCCATGCCGGCGGTCGAAATCTGCTCGGAAAGATCGGCCGCCGGAATGATCGTCTCGGCGAGGCTCACATTGTAGTTCGGCAGGAACACGATCTTCAAAAGCTCGCGCGTCGCCGGATCGGCGTTCACGACCTTCGCCACATCGTTCGCGAGCTTGATGATGAGCTTCGCCTGATGATAGCTCGCCGCCGCCTTGCCGGCGAAGATCTTCACCCGCGGCGCAAATTCGCGGGCGGGCTGCGCGATGATGTCCTGATAGAGCGCGACGGCTTCAAGCACGTTCAAAAGCTGGCGCTTATATTCGTGAATGCGCTTGATCTGCGCGTCGAAGAGCGCGGCAGGATCGACTCTGACGCCGACGCGCTCGAAGACCGTGGTTGCGAGACGCGCCTTGTTTTCGCGCTTGGCCGCCGCAAACCGGCTCTGGAACTCGACGTCGTCGGCGAATTTCTCGAGCTCGATCAGTCGTTCCGGCTCATCGAAGACGCCGGCGCCGATCGTGTCGGCGAGCAATCGCGACAGCGGCGGATTGGCCTCGAGCAGCCAGCGGCGGAAGGTGACGCCGTTGGTCTTGTTGACGATGCGATCGGGATAGAGCCGATGGAAATCCTTGAACACCGTCTCCTTGACCAGCGCGCTATGCAGCGCCGAGACGCCATTCACCTTGTGCGAACCCAGAAACGCCAGATGGCCCATGCGCACGTGCCGTCCGTTACGTTCGTCGATGAGCGACACCGAGGAGAGCGTCGCGGGGTCGCTCTCGCCCTTCGCACGCAACGCATCGAGGTGCATGGCGTTGATGAGATAGATAATCTGCATGTGGCGCGGCAGCAGCCGCTCCATCAGCTGCACCGGCCAGGTTTCCAGCGCTTCCGGCAAGAGCGTGTGATTGGTGTAGGAGAAGGTCGCCTGGGTGATGCGCCAGGCCTCCTTCCATTCAACGCCGTGAACGTCGACGAGAAGGCGCATCAGTTCGGCGACGCCGATCGCCGGATGCGTGTCGTTGAGCTGGATCGCCACCTTGTCGGCGAGCTTGTGGATATCGCCGGTCTGCCTCAGGTGACGGCGGATCAAATCCTGCAGCGAGGCCGAGGCGAAGAAATATTCCTGCCGCAGCCGCAGCTCCTGTCCCGCGGGCGTCGAGTCGCTTGGATAAAGAACTTTGGAGATCGCTTCGGCGCGCGCCTGCTCCGATTGCGCGCCGACGTGATCGCCCTGATTGAAGGCGTCGAGGCGCAGCGCGTCAGGCGCCCGCGCCGACCACAGGCGCAGCGTGTTGACGTGCTTGCCGCGCCACCCGACGACGGGCGTGTCATAGGCGACCGCGACGATGGTTTCGCCCGGCCGCCACACATGCGCCAACATGCCGTCGGCGAGGCGCGAGCTTTCGACATGGCCGAAAAAGCCGACGTCATAGGTGATTTCCGGCCGCGGGAACTGCCAGGAATTGCCAAAGGACAGCCAGTCTTCGGGATATTCATGCTGCCAGCCGTCCTTGAGCGTCTGGCGAAACAGGCCGTGGTCGTAGCGAATGCCATATCCCATGGCGGCGATTTCGAGAGTCGCCATGCTGTCCATGAAACAGGCGGCGAGGCGGCCGAGCCCGCCATTGCCGAGCGCCGCATCCGGCTCCAGGACGCGCAGCATATCGAGATCGACGCCAAGTTCGGCGAGCGCGTCGCGCATCGCCTGCGTCAGGCCGAGATTGGTCAGCGTGTCGATGAGCAGACGGCCGATCAGAAATTCAAGCGAGAGATAATAAACGCGACGCCGGTCTTCCTGATAATTGCGCTTCGTCGACGCGAGCCAAGAAGGAACGAGCCGATCGCGGGTCGCAAGCGCGGTCGCAACGAACCAGTCGCGCGGGCTGGCGTCGGCGTTGTCCTTGCCGACCGTATAAGTGAGACGCCGCTGCACGTCGTCGCGCAGCGCGGCGACGACGGCTTTATGGGCGGCCTTGGGCGGATCAAAAGCGTTCAAGGCGATCCTTTCGCGACGGACGGGGCTCCCGGCAGACAGTCTTAGAGGCCGCTGTTTTAAGTAGAATTGGAATTTGGCGCCACCGGGCCGCGCCGGCGCCTGAAGTTGCGGCGCCGAGCGCTGCTCATCGAACCTCAAAGGTGAGGGCGCGGTTTTCCGCCTGATCCGCTTCGCCGGGGGATGCGACGAGGCGGCGCCCGCCGACGCCCTGACCCTCGATATAGCCCGTCGCCGCCTCCGCCCGCCTCTGCGCCAGCGCGTCATTGGACGCTTTTGCGCGCGAACCGCGAACATGGCCCCTGACCGCGATCGTCGCGTTTTCCGGGCACCGGCGAATGACCGCCGCCGCCTTGTCGAGCGCGCGCGTTGCCGACGGCGTGAGTTGCGCGCTGCCTTTGCGAAAGACCAGCACGCCGGGCGTCGAAGAGGCTTCAAGCGCCGTCTGGCAGTCGACGAGCGTCATGCCGCCGGATACGGCCGCGGCTGACGCGCTCGGCCCTTGCGCGTGGACAGGCGATATGGTCGCGCCGGCGGTGGGTGTTTCGTCGGCAGGCGGCGACGTCGCGGGCGGCATGTCGGCGCCCGCGCTTTTTGTCGACGCGGCAAAGCGGCGACCCTCTTCGCCGTCGGACTGGCCGATCACGACCGCTCCAACCCAAAGGAGCGAGGCGGCGACCAGCCCTACGGCCCAGCCCTCATGCGCCCAAATCGACCGATGCCGCGCCAAGGCGCCGAGGGCGGCGCCGATAATCAAGACGGCATAGGCCGCGAGCGCGCCCTCGACCAAAGGCGCGGCGGCGTCGAGCGCGCCGAGCCGGACGAGAAGGAGGCCGACGCCGAAAGCGAGCGCGGTCCACACCAGCCAGCGGGCGACGATGCCGTTTTCAGGCGCGCGCCGGGTCAATGCCCCGGCGGCGGCGCCGATGGCGAAACAGGCGAGAAGCCACGGCCAGAGGCGAGGGAATTCAACAAGCACGCGCCGACCCTAACGGGCCGGAGGCGTCTCTCCAAGACCTAAAGGCGTCGGCGAGACTTAAACGCGCATTGGCATCAAGACGTAGAGCGCAGTGGCCCCGTCACGGTCCTGCACCAGCGTCGGCGAGCCGGGGTCGGCGAGCTTGAAGAGCGCCGTGTCGCTGTCGAGCTGCTGGGTGATGTCCAGGAGGTAGCGGGCGTTGAAGCCGATATCGAGCGGCGGCCCGTCATAGTCGGCTTCGAGTTCTTCGACCGCCGAGCCCTGGTCTGGATTGGTGACGGACAGCACGAGCTTGCTGTCGGAGAGCGAGAGTTTGACGGCGCGGCCGCGCTCGGAGGAGATCGTCGAAACGCGATCGACCGCCTTGGCGAAGACGTCGCGCTCGACAGTGAGCCGCTTGTCGTTGCCGGCGGGAATGACGCGCCCGTAATCGGGGAACGTGCCGTCGATCAGTTTCGTCGTCAGCAGCGCGTCGCCGAAGGTGAAGCGCATCTTGTTGATCGAAAGCTCGACTGAAACTTCGCCTTGCGCGTCCTCGATCAGGCGCATCACTTCCGTGACGGCCTTGCGCGGCAGGATGACGCCCGGCATGCCGGCGCTGCCTTCGGGCGCGGGAAGCTCCAGCCGCGCCAGACGATGGCCGTCGGTCGCGACGGCCCGGAGCATCGGCCGGCCCTCAACATCAAGCGTATGGAGATAGATGCCGTTGAGGTAGTAGCGCGTCTCTTCGGAAGAAATCGCGAACTGGGTCTTTTCGATGAGCCGCTTGAGATCCGCCGGCGCGAGCGCGAACTTATGGCTGAAGTCGCCGGAGGTCACGTCGGGAAAGTCGCTCTCGGGAAGACTCGAGAGGTTGAAGCGCGAACGCCCCGAACGCAGCGTCAGCTGTCCGGCGTCTCCGGTGGCTTCCAGAGAGACCTGCGCGCCTTCCGGCAGTTTGCGGACGATGTCGTAGAGCGTATGCGCCGGCAGCGTCGTCGCGCCAGGTTGGGAGACCTCCGCCGCGGTCTTCTCGGTAATCTCAAGATCGAGATCGGTAGCCTTGAGCGTCAGCGCGCCGTCCTTGGCGGACAGCAGCACATTCGCCAGGATCGGAATGGTCGTGCGTCGCTCCACCACGCGGTGAACATGGCCGAGCGCCCGCAACAGCGCCGCTCTCTCGATGGTGACCTTCATCGCCGGAAAATCCGCATATGATTGCGGCGCGGCAGGCCGCCGCGCCGGGGGCGAAGACTTTGGCGCGGCAGGACGCGAAGCGCAAGGGCGGGCCGATATTCTAAATCAGCGATTGTGCATAAGTGTCCCCACCCTTGCTGCGGTAGGAGATGGAAGATTTGAAGGGATGAAAACGATGAATATTTTTCAAGTTCTTTTGGCATGCGTGTTTTGGGCGGATCTCGCTTGCGCGGAGATAATTAAGATAGAAAGCTCTTCCGTGCCGGCCGCCCACGGGATGTATGTGAAAAGCCAAAGCGAGATCTGGCTTGCCGATACCTATAATAAACGGAACGCGGGAAGCCAGGTCTACGATTTGAGCGGGAACGTCGTGAAGCGCGCAGCCCGCGGCGATAGCATCGCGGGTATCGCCAAGCACCCTCGCCAAGAAATCTATTCCTTCTGCGACGTCATGGGCTCGCAGGTGTATTGGCTAGATTCAAATGGCGATAAGGTTCGCGTTCTGGCCATTCCGAATCCGTGGAACGCAAGGTGGACCTCCTCGGGCGACACGATGTTCGTCGTGACTTATGGGGGTTCCGTTCTGCGCGTCTCGGAAGAAGGCAAAAGCGATGTAATCATTCATGGGCTAGACACGCCTTTCGATATCGCCCCCGTAGGGGAAACTACACTTTGGGTCAGTGAACAAGGCAAGTCCGGCAAGGGACGCGTCTGCTTATATGATAAAACAACTTCCGCCGGAGCTTACGAAAGGATCATTTGTAATCAAGGGATTGAGCTGGACAACCCTGAAGGGCTCTGGCCTTTAAGCGATGGATCTGTCGCGGCCGTCGATACCGACAGGGGAACTCTCTTAAAAATAAATAGGAATGGCTCCGCGATCGTCCTGGCGAACGATCTTGGCCTTCCGATTCTTGTCCAGCTTATGGAGGAAGGTCGGTGGGTGGTCTTCACCAATCGGTCGAAGGTTGGCCCCGCCTTAATCTTTGGACGATCAAAAGAGCTGCTTTAGAAAACGCTTGTGAGTTGACCGAAACCTGGTCTAGCCGCCCCTTAACCGGCCCTTAAACGGCCTTCGTTACGCTGCAACAGGCATTTTCAGGCCTTGTGGCGGCGACAGGCGAGTATCCGATGGCGCGCAGCGATAAGCGTCGCGAACCGCGGTTCGACGACGACGATGACGGCGAATTGCGCGCCGAGCGCCGTCCGCCGCCCCGCCCGCGCGCCCGCAAAACGCCGCGCCGCTCGCGCTCGCTCTTTGGCGCGCTCATCTACTGGAGCTTCACGCTGGCGCTCTGGGGAGCCATCGCCGGGGGCGGCCTCGCCGTCTATTACGGCGCGCGACTGCCGCCGATCGATCAGCTGGCGGTGCCCAAACGCCCGCCCAATATCGCCATCCTCGACGTGAACGGCGAACTCCTCGCCAACCGCGGCGACACCGGCGGCGCGGCGATCCGGCTCGCGGACCTCCCGCCCTATGTCCCAAAGGCCTTCATCGCGATCGAGGATCGCCGCTTCTACTCGCATTGGGGCGTCGATCCGATCGGCATCGGCCGCGCCATTGTCCGCAACGTCACGGGACGCGGCGGCATGCAGGGCGGCTCGACGCTGACGCAGCAGCTCGCCAAAAACCTGTTCCTGACCCAGGAGCGCACCATCTCGCGCAAGATCCAGGAGGCGATCCTCGCGCTCTGGCTCGAGCATAAATATTCCAAGGACCAGATTCTCGAACTCTATCTCAACCGCGTCTATTTCGGCTCCGGCGCCTATGGCGTCGAAGCCGCGGCCGAGCGCTACTTCGGCCATGGCGCGAAAACCATCACCCTCTCCGAAGCCGCCGTCCTCGCCGGGCTGATGAAGGCGCCGAGCAAGCTTGCGCCGGATCGCAATCCGGAGGGAGCGGCCGAGCGCGCGGCGCAGGTGATCGCGGCGATGGCGCAGGAAGGCCATATCAGCGAGTCGACGGCGACGACGGCGCTGTCGCATTCCGCACGCGCCCGGAGCGACATCGGCGCGGGGTCGATCAATTACGCCGCCGACTATGTCATGGACATGCTCGACGACACGATCGGCGCGATCGACCAGGACATCGTCGTCACGACGACGATCGACGCGCGCATGGAGATGGCGGCGGAAGGCGCGCTCAAGCAGGAGCTCGACGAGAAAGGCGCGAAATTCGGCGTCGCCCAGGGCGCGATCGTCGCCCTCGATCCCACTGGCGCGATCCGGGCGCTCGTCGGCGGGCGCGACTATTCGGCCAGCCAGTTCAACCGCGCGGTCTCGGCCAAACGCCAACCCGGCTCCGCCTTCAAACCCTTTGTCTATCTGACGGGGCTCGAACAGGGGCTTACCCCTGAGTCGGTGCGCGAGGATGGTCCGCTCGACGTCAAAGGCTGGCGGCCTGAAAACTACAGCCGTCAATATCTCGGACCCGTCACCCTCACCAAGGCGCTGTCGCTGTCGCTCAACACCGTCGCCGTGCGCGTCGGCCTCGAAGTCGGCCCCAAGGCCGTGGCGAAGACTGCGCATCGCCTCGGCATCCAGTCCGACCTGCAGGCGAACGCCTCGATCGCGCTCGGCACGTCCGAGGTGACGCCGCTCGAGCTCGTCGCCGCCTATACGCCTTTCGCCAATGGCGGGATCGGCGTCCAACCGCATGTCATTCTCAAGGTGAAGACCGCCGCCGGCAAGACGCTCTACCAGCGCAAGAACGCGTCGCTCGGACGCGTCATCGCGCCGCAATATGTGGCGATGATGAACGACATGATGCGGGAGACGCTGCTCACCGGCACCGCCCGCAAGGCCGAGCTTCCGGGATGGAACGCCGCCGGCAAAACGGGCACGAGCCAGGATTTCCGCGACGCCTGGTTCGTCGGCTACACCGGCCGGCTGGTCGCGGGCGTCTGGCTCGGCAATGACGACAACTCGCCGACGAAAAAAGCTTCCGGGGGCAATCTGCCGGTCGAAATCTGGAGCCGCTTCATGAGCGTCGCCTTGAAGGGCCAACCCGTCGCCGGCCTGCCCTCGGGCGCCTGGCGGTCGGACAACATTGCGCTTCCCGAGGAGATCGCCAAGCCGATGGATGACCTCATCGGCTTGTTCACCGGGGAGTCGAGGCCCGCGCCCCGGCCGCAATCGGCGAGAACGGCGCCTGCGCCGCGACCGCCGGCGCATATCCCCGGCGACTCGCCCGACCAGCCGCCCGTAGCGGAGGCGTCGCCCGCGCCGCGGGACGCTCCGCCCAGGTCGCCGCCGCGCGCGATCGACGATCTTCTGCCGCCGGAAGACATCCCGACGGTCGGTTCGATCGAACGGCCACGGCAGAGGCGCGGGGCGCCGGATAGAAACTTTTTCGAGGATCTCTTCGGCGGCGGCTGAGGCAGGGTCGACGCCTCGCGCGACCGGCCAAACGCTACTCCGCCGGAGCGCCCACCGAGGCCGAGGGCGGCCGCGCGGCAAAAAATTTGGTCGCCGCGACGATGACGACGAGCGTCGCGAGATACACCGCGACCTGCATGGCGGAAGGCTGGTCGGCGTAGCCGATCAGCGTGTGCAGCACCCGGCCGACGATGCTCTTATCCGACAAAATCCATGACGAGTCCCAGGCGGTGTCGGAGAGCGCCGTCACGAAGCCCGCCTGCTGCAGAAAAGCGACGCATTGCGCCGCAAGGCCGGCGGCGAGCAGCGTGATGAGCCATGTCGTTACGGCGAACAGGCGGCGCGGAGGGATCGCGACGAGCCCATAGAATGTCGCGACGCTCGTCAACGCGCCGAGCGCCAGTCCGGCCAGTCCCCCGGCGAAGACGTCCCAGCCGGATTCGCCAGAGGCGAGAATGCCATAGAGAAACAGCGCCACCTCGGCGCCCTCGCGCAAGACGGCCAGTCCGACGACGGCCGTCAGCGCGAAGAGCGTCTCGTCGCCGCGCGCCACCGCCCGCCCGACGTCGGAAAGGTTCTGCGCCAGCTCGCGCCCATGCTGCGCCATCCAGATGTTGTGCCAGACGAGCATGACGACGGCGATCGCGAGGATCGAGGCGTTAAAGAGCTCCTGCCCGCTGCCGGCGAAAGCTTGCGAGAGCCGGTCGGCGAAAGCGGCGACGACAATCGCGCCCAGCGCGCCGATTCCGACGCCGGCCGCGACGAAGCCGCGAGAGCCGGCGACGCCGCGAGTCACGGCCAGAACGATGCCAATGATGAGACCGGCTTCGATGGCCTCGCGGAAGACGATGATGAGCGCGCCGAGCATGGCTATTCCGCGATGACCTCGCCCTTGGCCGTGTTATCGTGAAACTCGCCTTCGAATTTGTAGCGGCCGGCTTTCAGCGGCCGAAGCGTGAAAGTCGCCTCGCTGTTGCCGGGGATCACTTTCTCGATCCGCAGGCTCTTGCTTTCAAACTCTTCGGGCGTGGCGTCGAGGTTCTTCACGGTCAGCGTCGCCGGCTGATTGGCTGGAACGCGAAGTTCGGCCGGTTCGAAGCGATGATCCTTGATCGTGAGCGTGAAGGCGTTCTCAGCCGCAGCGGCGCTGGAGATGCTCAAAGCCGAGGCCACGAGGACCCCCACAAAATGGTCGCGCTTCAAAAACCGCATCTCCCGAGTTCGCTGAGCGCCGACGGTCCCGCCGCGTCCATATCGAAAGTAAGAAGGCCAAAACATGAGGTCAATCAATCTAGTCTGGAGCGCTTCCAAGCTGATGTCGCAGGGGCGCGCGCCTCACCCTGGATAGCCGTGCCGCGATTTCGAGGCGCGCAGGAGCGATATCGCGCGGCCGTCCTGACCGTTGGAGCAGGCTGACGCCGCCTCGCCGATCTCGTTCGAGATCTGAGCATGGACGCTCCTATTGACGTGTCCCATCGCAAGATCATTGTCGATCACTGAGCGATAGCGGGCGACCGCGCCGGCGCAACCCGGGGCGTCCGGCGGAGGCGCTTCGACCATCCGCGCCGGCGGCGGGCCCGCTGGCCCGGGAGGAACGATCTGCGGTTGGCGCGCGGCGTTGCAGCCGGCGAGGCCAGCCGCGGCGCATGCGGCCAAGAAAAGTAGACGTGCGCGCATCCGTTTCTCCAAAGCTTGGCTGAGGTTTCGCTTCTCATAGCGGGGGGCGGGCGTCTTGGGCAAATATGTCCTCTTCGCTTGCCGGCGCCGCCAAACCGCGTCAGCATCGCAAAGCGCCCTGACGCTCTTTTGTCCGCAGTTGCTTAAGCTTCCCAAGCTGCTGGAGGAAAAGATGATTCGCAACATTATCCTGCTCGACGGCACATGGAATACGCCGCGCGATTTCACCAGCATTTGCAAGAAGTCCTGGGACGAGAAAGTCTCCGAAAAGCTCATCCCGCCGAAAGGCGCGGACGGCGTCGAGCAGAACGTCCGCTACTTTTCCGGCGTCGGCGCCGAAGGATTCAAGATCGTCGGCGGCGCCGCCGGCCTCGGCCTGCGGACCATCGTGCAGGACGCCTACAACTGGGTCGTCGACAATTATCGGGACGATCAGGAGCTGTATATCTACGGATTTTCGCGCGGCGCCTATGCCGCCCGCGCCTTGGCCGGCCTGATCGGCGACTGCGGCATCCGAAAGACGACAGACAAAAGCATCTTCGACATCGTGAAGGCCAACAAGAGCGCGAAGAAGTCGTCGCGGCTCGGCGCGCCGCCGAGCGGTCCCGACGTTCAGGCGAACAATCGCATCAAGCTGCTCGGCGTTTTCGACACCGTCGGCTCATATGGCGTGCCCGCCGGGTTCAGCGGGCTTGCGCCGCTCGGCCGCTACGTCACGCTGGCGGTGTTCGGCGGTTTTGAGGACACGCAGCTCGGTCCGCATGTCGATCACGCGCTGCACGCGATCGGCGTCGACGAGCGCCGCCGTCCGTTCACGCCGACCTTCTGGACGGTGAAGAAGGGAGAGCCGCATCCAAAGAACATCGAGCAGATCTGGTTTCCGGGCGTCCATTGCAACGTCGGCGGCGGCTATCCGGAATCCGGCCTTTCGGACATCGCATTGATCTGGATGATCGCGCGCACGCAGGCGCTCACCGGAACCTCCTTCGACGAAGCGGCGATCAGGCGCGCGCTGAAACCGAACATCGACGGAAACATCCCCGATTCCGCCGAGAAATATCCGATCGACAGGAATTTTCCGCGCAGTCGCGAAATGTTTCCGGCCGGGGCGCCCGCCAACAGTTTTTTCAGCTCCGGCGGCGATCCCGCCGAGGAACAGGTCAATGAGAAGATCCATTGGAGCGTGCTGGCCAAGCTCGGCCGCAGCTGCAACATCTATGGCGCCAATAGCCGCTACGATCCTCCAAACCTGAAAGAGGCGATGGCGCGGCTCGGCTCGAACCTCGCGGGGAGGGTGGCGTCCATCACTGAAGAGGAGGCCCGATTGCTGCCGCCCGATCTCGTCGAGCTGGCGAAGGCCAGCGCCGCCGGCCAGCCTGCCGACGCAACGCCGTGAACGGCAGGACGACCCGGCGTCGGTGGCCCGGGGCTCTCGCGTTTTTCGCTTGGCGGCGCGGCGCTAAGGGGCTATAAGCCGCTTGAATTCGTGGCGCGCGGCCGGCAGGTCCCGCGCCGCGATCGTTTTACGGCGCGAGTCATTTGTGACGTGAGTCATAGGGGTGGATCGCGCGTCCCCGCATAGCCCGGTAGCCGAATGGTCAATCCGTTTCAATTCCTGCAGGAAGTCCGCGCCGAGGCGGGCAAGGTCACTTGGCCTTCGCGGCGCGAGACGCTCATCACGACCGGCCTCGTCATCCTGATGGTGCTATTCGCAAGCCTTTTTTTCGTCGTCGTCGATTCGGCGCTGCGTTTCGGCGTCGGGTTGATGCTGGGCGTCGGTCGATAGACAATTGGAGCTAGTCGCGCCGCTATGAGCATGCGCTGGTACATCGTTCACGCCTATTCGAACTTCGAAAAGAAGGTCGCCGAGGCGATCCGCGAGGGCGCGGGGCAGCGCGGGCTCGCCGACCAATTCGAAGAGATTCTGGTCCCGACCGAACAGGTCATGGAAGTGCGACGCGGACGCAAGGTCTCCGCCGAGCGCAAATTCTTCCCCGGCTATGTGCTGGTGAAATGCGAACTCACGGATCAGGTGTTCTCGCTCATCAAGAATACGCCGAAGGTCACCGGCTTTCTTGGCGCCGACAACAAGCCGATGCCGATCAGCGAGGAAGAGGCCCTGCGCATCAAGGGCCAGGTCGCCGATGGCGTCGAGCGGCCGAAGCCCACGATCATGTTCGAGGTGGGCGAGACGGTGCGCGTCGCCGACGGGCCTTTCGCCTCTTTCAACGGCCTCGTCGAGGAAATCGACGAGGCGCGTTCACGCCTCAAGGTCGCCGTGTCGATCTTCGGCCGGCCGACGCCGGTGGAGCTGGAGTTCGCCCAGGTCGAGAAGGTTTAAGCCGCCTGCTGCCGGAAGAGGCGCATCCCTCCCCTTGACGGGGAGGGTGGCTTGCGCAGCAAGCCGGGCGGGGTGCAAAGCATCCCCAACCCGATCTCCTGCGGCGATCGACCTCCCCGCACGGGGCGAGGTAGAGGCTCGGATCAACTGGGTTCGTCCCGCGCTTTTGCAAAATCATGTTATGAAAGAACGCCGCCCGTGTTCAGCGGCGATCGGAGCCGCGATGAGCGACGAGCCCGAGAATTTCACGCTGGCGCTGCTGCGCAAGATCGACGCGAAGGTGGATGGCCTTCGCGAAGAGATGGCGACGAAGAGCGACCTAGCTGACGTCCGCTCGGAGCTTAGCTCTGAGATTCATTCGCTGCGCGCCGACGTGGCCTCGGACATGATGAATCTGGAAAAGCAGATCAAGGAGCAGGAGAAGCGCCTGAGTGACCAGATTTCCGGGCTGCGCCGCTCGGTGATGGAATATCATTCCTCGCAAATCGGGCACGGAGTTCTGCTGACCGAATTCGAAGAGCGCTTACGCCGCCTCGAACAACATGTAGGACTCACGCCCGAGGGGCACTGAGGTCTATTGCGGACGGAACGAGGAGGTTTTCGCACCCGTTTTTCTGAGGCGCTACGACAATTCTCGTTCAACGGAACTTAGCCCTGGTCGCTAAAATGAGTCGGGCACTAAGTCATGCGCCTTGAGCGCGTTAAACAAATCGGCGATGTCAGGGTAGCGATCGCCAAGCAGCGTTGTCTCTGTGGCGAAACCCGGCTTGCGGAAAGCAGTAAAGGCGATCTCAAGCCCAGCGTAATAATCTTCCATCCCCATCTGGTAGCTTGGGACATTGGTGAAAACAATAAATGCCGATATGTCAGGCTTTAAATTACCCGGCTGCTTTTCTACTGCGCGGACTGAAGCGATAGCATCGCTCTGCCACCATACACCCTCATCAGTCCCCGACGGCATTGGAGGTAAATTCATATCAAGAAAGATAAGTCGCTCGCCAGAGGCTGGCTTTTCCAAGGCAACTCGGAGTAGACGAGAAACGTCGCGCTTCATTTCGTCCGGCGAGGGACTCGGGCCAGGTTTGCCCAGGATGCCGGGTCGGCCCTTTGCTTTCATTTCGACGAAATAGCTTCGGGCCGTCCTTCTGTGTATTGCTGTTGCATCGCAATGTTTCCGGTCAGAATCCGTTTCGTCAGAAAAGTCGATCTTGAAGCCCGCCCGCACAAGGGAAGCGGCGACCATTAACTCGTGGCGCGCGCCGTGGAATTGATCTGGGACTCGTAGCGACTTCAACAGCCGCTCCCTGGGTCTCGCATTGTCGGCGATGATAAAAAGATCGTGAGCGACGGTGAAGAAGTTAATTGCTGCCACTGTCGACAGAATTTTGCCGTGCGCGCCAGACTTACTGTAAGCCTCGGCATGGGCACGCATAGACTTCCACCATACGTGGAGAGGATGTGCTTCATTGCGGCGAAACCCTTCGCCCATGTCGCGAAGTAAGTCAGACTCCAAAAAGTTGAGAAAGCTGCCTCCGCCAGCCCAATGCAGAATTTGATCCCCGCGAACGATGAAGCGATCGCGGTCACTGCCCGCAAGTAGAGGAGGGCGATGCAGACCAAATTGCTGATAATGCCTCACCTTTGCCATTTGGCCTTGGTTGAAGGCGTCGCGCACATATTGCGGCACAACATGCCAGTTCTCTATCGGCGCGTCGGGACGATTGATGGTGTAGGCACCATGACAGTGCTTGAAGCGTTTTCCGCTTCCACAGAAACAGGGCTTATTTCGAGACAGCATATTCTGGGCTGACCTCTCAGATCTGCTTGATTTCTCAATATTAATGAGCCTGGAACCAACGGTTCTGCCAAGTTGATGAGCTTACAATCCGGGCTTTTGCCGACCCCCAAATTAACAGATTTGTTCGATTCAGATCAGGCAGTTGATCATTTCTCGGGCATCGCTTAGAAGCTCGGGTTCCTGCGGCAACTTTGCGCTGGACATCATACGTGGCGGGTCTGCCCCGACGCCATTGGGGAGCTCAGACCGGACCACGAACTGCAACCGGCGCCGACGCGTGAAAAATCGCGGCGGGCGTCAAACGTTGGAGAAAGCAAATGGCGAAGAAAATCGCCGGCTATATCAAACTGCAAGTGCCGGCCGGCGCGGCCAATCCGTCGCCGCCGATCGGTCCCGCGCTCGGCCAGCGCGGCCTCAACATCATGGAGTTCTGCAAGGCGTTCAACGCCAAGACGGGACAGATCGAGAAGGGGACGCCCATCCCCGTCGTCATCACCGCCTATCAGGACCGCTCCTTCACCTTCGAAATGAAGCAGCCGCCGGTCAGCTTCTTCCTCAAGAAGGCGGTGGGCCTCAAGATCGGCAAGAAGCCGGCCTCCGGCTCCAAATTGCCGGGCCGCAACGTCGTCGGAAAGATCACACAGGCGCAGATCCGCGACATCGCGGAAAAGAAGATCGTCGATCTCAACTGCGCTTCGATCGAATCCGCGATGTCGATGATCGCCGGCTCCGCCCGCGCGATGGGCCTTGAGGTGGTGGAGTAAAACCATGGCGCATGTCGGAAAACGTATTGCCAAGTCCCGCGAGGGCATCGAACGCACCAAGCTCTATGCGATTGACGAGGCGGTGAAGCTCGTGCGCGAGCGCGCCAAGGCCAAGTTCGACGAATCCGTCGAAATCGCCATGAATCTTGGCGTCGACCCCAAACACGCCGACCAGATGGTGCGCGGCGTGGTCAATCTGCCGAACGGCACCGGCCGCGTTCTGCGCGTCGCGGTTTTCGCGCGCGGCGCCAAGGCCGATGAAGCCACGGCGGCGGGTGCCGACGTCGTCGGCGCCGAAGACCTCGTGACGACGGTGCAGGGCGGAACGATCGACTTCGACCGCTGCATCGCGACGCCGGACATGATGCCGCTCGTCGGCCGCCTCGGCAAGGTGCTCGGCCCGCGCGGCCTAATGCCGAACCCGAAGGTCGGCACGGTGACGATGGACGTCGCCGGCGCGGTGAAGGCCTCGAAGGGCGGCGCGGTCGAGTTTCGCGTCGAAAAGGCCGGCATCGTGCAGGGAACGATCGGCAAGGCCTCGTTCGACGACGGCAAGCTCGTCGAGAACATCAAGGCCTTCGTCGACGCCGTGGCCAAAGCGAAGCCGCAGGGCGCCAAGGGCACCTATATTCAGCGCGTCGCGCTCAGCTCCACCCAGGGGCCGGGCGTGAAGGTCGACGTGTCGAGCCTCGGCGCAGCCCCCCACTGAGCCAAGTCCTTTCGACAAAAAAGCCGGCGGGTGACCGCCGGCTTTTTGTTTTGGTTCATCCAACGTAAAGATTCGCCGCGCCAAAACAGACGGCGAGAGCGCGACGCGGCCCCCTGTCGCAGGGCCCTTCTCCGCCTTGTGCGGCTGAGCTTTTGTCAATAGGTTCCGCGCGGGCGACGACGGGCGGCGGCTCCGGTTTTTCGCTTATTCAAAGGCGCGCGCGCCGTTTTCGCTTGTTTCGGGATTTGCGCTTCATGTCCGTGCTGATCGACAAGAACACCAAAGTCATCACCCAAGGCTTCACCGGCAAGACCGCCACCTTCCACTCCGTCCAGGCCCTCGATTATGGGACCAAAATGGTCGGCGGCGTGTCGCCCGGCAAAGGCGGCTCGATCCATCTCGATCTTCCGGTCTTCGACACGGTGCTCGAGGCGCGCGAAAAGACCGGCGCCGACGCGTCCGTGGTCTATGTGCCCCCGCCAGGCGCCGCCGACGCGATCTGCGAGGCGATCGAAGCCGAGATCCCCCTCATCGTCTGCATCACCGAGGGCGTGCCGGTTCAGGACATGATCCGCGTCAAGCGCGCGCTCTGCGGCTCCAAATCCCGGCTCATCGGCCCGAACTGTCCCGGCGTCGTCACCGCCGGCGAGAGCAAGATCGGCATCATGCCCGGCAATATTTTCTCGCGCGGCTCGGTCGGCGTCGTGTCGCGCTCCGGCACGCTCACCTATGAGGCGGTGTTCCAGACGACGCGCGAAGGCTTAGGTCAAACGACGGCCGTCGGCATCGGCGGCGATCCCGTCAAAGGCACGGATTTTATTGAAGTGCTGGAGTTGTTTCTCGCAGACGAGGCAACTAAGTCCATCATCATGATCGGCGAGATCGGCGGGGCGGCGGAGGAAGACGCGGCCCAATTCTTGAAAGACGAAGCTAAGCGCGGCCGCAAGAAGCCGATGGTCGGGTTCATCGCGGGCCGCACCGCGCCTCCCGGCCGCCGTATGGGCCACGCGGGCGCGATCGTCTCGGGCGGCAAAGGCGACGCCGAAAGTAAAATCGCAGCCATGGAGTCGGCGGGCATCAAAGTGTCGCCCTCGCCTGCGAGGCTGGGAAAGACCTTGGTCGAAGCGCTGAAGGGCTAGCGGCTCGCCCGCTCATCGCTTCGAAAGTCGTCGGGGGCTTTGAGCGCCGGCGCTTTTGGGAAAGATTGAGATGGCGCGTTTTGAAACCAATGGCGGCGCCGGACCCGCCGCGCCGGTGGGCGCGCGCTCGCCGCAAAATGACTTTCTTGCTTCGACATCGTTTCTGCAGGGGGCGAACGCGGGCTATCTCGAGGGCCTGCTTGCGGCCTATGAGGCCGATCCCTCCTCGGTCAGCGCCGACTGGCGCAATTTCTTCGCCGAGATGGGCGTCAGACCGCAGGAGCAGGCCGTCGCCGACGGCCCGAGCTGGGCGCGGCGCGACTGGCCGCAGCCGAACGGCGAATGGGTGAGCGCGATCATCGGCGAGGCGCCGGCGCCTGCAAAATCGCCAGTCGCTCCTGTCCCCGCGCCGACGCCCGGCGGCGAGGACGTGTTGCGGGCGACGCGCGATTCCGTGCGCGCCCTGATGATGATCCGCGCCTATCGCATGCGCGGCCATCTGCACGCCAATCTCGACCCGCTCGGGCTGGAGCAGCGCTACGATCACGGCGAACTCAATCCGCAGACCTACGGGTTCACCGACGAGGACTACGAGCGCAAAATCTTCCTCGATGGCGTGTTGGGGATGCGATACGCCACGCTCTTTGAAATGGTCACGATCCTGCGCCGCACCTATTGCGGGACGATCGGCTTCGAATTCATGCATATCTCCAATCCGGAGGAGAAGGCCTGGCTGCAGGCGCGCATCGAAGGCCCCAAGAAAGAGATCGTCTTCACGCAGGAAGGCAAACGCGCCATTCTCAACAAGCTCGTCGAGGCGGAAGGTTTCGAGAAGTTCCTCGACGTCAAATACACCGGCACGAAGCGCTTCGGCCTCGACGGCGCTGAATCCATTGTTCCGGCGCTGGAGCAGATCATCAAGCGCGGCGGCGCGCTCGGGGTGCAGGAAATCGTTCTCGGCATGGCCCACCGCGGCCGTCTCAACCTGCTTTCGCAAGTGATGGCCAAGCCGCACCGCGCTCTGTTTCACGAATTCAAGGGCGGCTCTTTCCTGCCGGATGAAGTCGAAGGCTCCGGCGACGTCAAATATCACCTCGGCGCGTCGTCGGATCGCGTGTTCGACGACAACAAGGTGCATCTCTCGCTCACCGCCAATCCGTCGCATCTCGAGATCGTCGATCCGGTCGTGCTCGGCAAAGTGCGCGCCAAGCAGGATCAGCATCATTGCGCCGACGGCGACCGCCGCTCGGTGATGCCGCTCCTCATCCACGGCGACGCGGCCTTCGCCGGCCAGGGCGTCGTCGCGGAATGTTTCGGCCTTTCCGGATTGAAGGGGCATCGCACCGGCGGCTCGATCCACTTCATCATCAACAATCAGATCGGCTTCACCACCTACCCGCGCTACTCGCGGTCCTCGCCCTATCCGTCCGATGTCGCGAAGATGGTCGAGGCGCCGATACTTCACGTGAACGGCGACGACCCGGAAGCCGTCGTCTTCGCCGCCCGCGTCGCCGCCGAGTTCCGTCAGCAGTTCCAAAAGCCCGTCGTGATCGACATGTGGTGCTATCGCCGCTTCGGCCATAATGAGGGCGACGAGCCGGGATTCACCCAGCCGCTGATGTATAAGAAAATCCGGGCGCACCGCACGGCGCTCGATATCTATGCGGACCGTCTGATCGCGGAAGGCGTGACGACTCGCGAAGACGTCGATCGCATGAAGGAAGACTGGCGCGCGCGGCTCAACGAAGAGTTCGAAGCGGGCCAGAGCTACAAGCCCAACAAGGCGGATTGGCTCGACGGCCGCTGGGCGGGAAAGAAATCGGGCTGGCAACTCTCGGAGAACGAACGTCGCGGACAGACCGGCGTGGCGCTCGAGACGCTGCAGCACATCGGCGCCGAGATCACCTCGACGCCGCCCGACTTTCACGCCCACCGCACGATCCAGCGTTTTCTCGACAATCGGAAGGCGGCGATCGAACACGGCGGGCCGATCGACTGGGCGACGGCCGAAGCGCTGGCGATCAGTTCGCTGCTCTATGAAGGCTACAATGTGCGGCTCTCCGGGCAGGACAGCGAGCGCGGCACCTTTTCGCAACGTCACAGCGTGCTCATCGATCAGGAGAACGAAGCGCGCTATCTGCCGTTCAATCACATCGCCGAAGGCCAGGGCCGCTACGAAGTCGTCAATTCGATGCTCTCCGAAGAGGCGGTGCTCGGCTTCGAATATGGCTATTCGCTGGCCGAGCCCGACGCGCTGGTGTTGTGGGAGGCGCAGTTCGGCGATTTCGCCAATGGCGCGCAGGTCGTCTTCGACCAGTTCATTTCATCGGCCGAACGCAAGTGGCTGCGCATGTCGGGACTCGTCTGCCTCTTGCCGCATGGCTACGAAGGCCAGGGTCCGGAACATTCCTCGGCGCGGCTCGAGCGCTATCTGCAGCTGTGCGCCGAAGACAATATGCAGGTGGCCAATTGCACGACGCCTGCGAACTACTTCCATATCCTTCGCCGTCAGCTGCACAGAAGCTTCCGCAAGCCGCTGGTGCTGATGACCCCGAAATCGCTGCTGCGCCATAAGCGCGCCGTCTCGCGGCTCGGCGAAATGGGCATGGCCTCAAGCTTTCAGCGGCTGCTCCTCGACGACGCCGAAACGTCGCCGACGGAGACGTTCGTCCTCAAAGCCGACGAAAACATTCGCCGGGTCATTTTGTGTTCGGGCAAGGTCTATTACGACCTCCTCGACGAACGCGAGAAACGCGGCGTCGACGACGTGTATCTGCTGCGGGTCGAGCAGCTCTATCCATTTCCGCTCAAGGGCCTCGTCGCGGCGCTCGGGCGCTTCAAGGAGGCCGACGTCGTGTGGTGTCAGGAAGAGCCCAAGAACATGGGCGCCTGGTCCTTCGTCGACTCCTATCTCGAATGGGTGCTGACGCAGATCGGCGGCAAGTCGAGGCGCGCCCGCTACGTTGGACGCGCCGCCTCGGCGTCGACGGCCACGGGCACCATGTCCCGGCACCTTGCACAGCTGAAATTGTTCCTGGAGGAAGCGTTCGCGCCGTAAGACGCAACGCGAGCGAAGAGAGAGCCGATGGCTGAAATACGCGTGCCGACCTTGGGCGAATCGGTGACTGAAGCGACGATCGGCCGCTGGTTCAAGAAGGCGGGCGACGCGGTGCGCGCCGACGAGGCGCTCGCCGAGCTCGAGACCGACAAAGTCACGCTCGAAGTCAACGCCCCCGCCGCCGGCGTGCTCGCCGAGATCGTCGCCAAGGAGGGCGAAACTGTCGGTCCTGGCGCGCTGCTCGGACAGATTGCCGAAGGCGCCGCCGCGTCGGCGAAGAGCGGCGAGACCGCCGGCAAGAGCCCCGCGCCTAAGCCTGCGCCCAAATCCGCTGCGGCTCCGGCGCCGGCTGCGCCCGCCCCGGCCGCGACGACGATGCCGCCGGCACCCTCCGCCGCTAAGATCGCCGTTGAGCAAGGGATCGACATTGCTCAGGTTCCCGGCAGCGGCAAGCGCGGCCAGGCGCTGAAATCGGACGTCGTTCAATTCGCCGCGCGTCAGGCGGCTGCCCCGCAACCCGCGCAAGAAGGCCGCGTCCAGGAGCTTCCCGCCCAGGAAGCGCGAGTCGAGGCGCCGCCGCCCCGCGTGCCCGTTCCGCAGGAAGACGCCCGCCGCGAGGAGCGGGTGAAAATGTCGCGCTTGCGTCAGACGATCGCGCGCCGGCTGAAAGAGGCTCAAAACACCGCCGCCATGCTGACGACGTTCAACGAAGTCGACATGTCGGCGCTCATCGAATTGCGCAAACGCTACAAGGAGGCGTTCGAGAAGCGGCACGGCGTGAAGCTTGGCTTCATGGGCTTCTTCGTGAAGGCCTGTTGCCAGGCGCTGGAAGAGGTCCCTGCCGTCAATGCGGAGATCGACGGGACGGACATCATCTACAAGCGCTTCTGCCACGTCGGGGTCGCCGTCGGCACGGAGAAGGGACTCGTCGTGCCGGTGGTGCGCGACGCCGAGCGTCTGTCGCTCGCCGAGATCGAAAAAACCATCGCCGAACTTGGTCGCAAAGCGCGCGAGGGCGCGCTCGACATCGCCGATCTGCAGGGCGGCACCTTCACGATTTCCAACGGCGGCGTCTATGGTTCGCTGATGTCCACGCCGATCCTGAATGCGCCGCAATCGGGCATTCTCGGCATGCACAAGATCCAGGAACGCCCTGTGGTCGTCGACGGCAAGATCGAAGCGCGGCCGATGATGTATCTGGCGCTTTCTTACGATCACCGTGTCGTCGATGGGAAAGAAGCCGTGACTTTCCTGGTGCGCGTCAAAGAGTTGCTCGAAGATCCTGCACGGCTGGCGCTCGGCCTGTAGCCGCGACCCCTTCAAAATCTCCAAAGGCTACACATCTTATTTCAGACGGCGCGCCCGCCAGTGGGGCCGTCGGCGGGGACGAAAGGACCGCCTTGGAGGTAGAGATGGAAATGAAAACCGCCACCGAAACCAGAGAGTCTCCGCTGACGCCCGAGCAGTTCGCGCAACTTGGCGATGGCCTCATCGCTTATGTGCGATCGATGAGTTCGGAAGACGTTAACCGGCTTTACCCGCAGGCGCCGCAGATTGCGCCGGGGCTGACGATCTTTGCGCTTTTCGGTGCGGATGGCGCGCCGATCGTGCTTGCGGATTCGGAAGAAGGCTGCATCGGCAACGCACGTGAAAATCATCTGCAGATGGTGAGCCTGCACTAACCGTCCCAGTAAGGGGCGCGCCGTCGGCGCGCCTGCCGCCCGGGCAACGTCACACGCTCGGCGACGACCCCTCCCGCAACTCAGCCGTTAGCTTCTCTCGAGCGGGCGCCGTTATGGCTCTCCGGGGGGAGCTTCGACGCGAGCACCTTGTCGAGACGCCGTCCGTCGAGGTCGATGACTTCGAAGCGCCATCCGAGCTTCTCCACCGTTTCGCCGAGGGTCGGAAACCGAATGAGGCCGTCGAGGACAAGGCCGGCCACCGTTTCAAAGCTCCTATTCTCGGGCAGCGCAACGTGTAAAAGCTCGGCCATTTCGTCGACCGGCATCCAGCCGGCCAGCAGCCAGCTGCCGTCTTCGCGCTGAAGCGCCTCTGGCTCTTCATGCCCCTCGTCGGACCTGAACGCGCCGGCGATGGCGTCGAGAATATCGGCGGGCGTCACCACGCCTTCGAAGTGGCCATATTCGTCGTGCACGAGCGCCATCGGCGTCTCGGCTTCGCGCAAAACATTCAGCGCGTCGAGCGCGTCGATCGAATCGGGCACGACCGGCGCCGACCGGACATGGGATTCGAGGTCGAGCGGCTCGCCGCGCAGCGCGGGTCCAAGCAGGTCTCGGATCAGCAGGACGCCGATCATGTCGTCCATATCGCCCCGACTGACCGGCAGGCGCGCATGGGACGTCTCGATGAGACGCTCGCGCAGAATGTTCTCCGGCTCGCTGAGATTGAGCCAGTCCACCTCCGTGCGCGGGGTCATCAGCGCCCGCGCGGCGCGGTCGCCCAGCCGCAGCACGCCCGCAATCATCTGCTGTTCGTCGGCCTCGATCGCCCCTGCGGAATGCGCCTCGGCGACAAAGGTCTTGATTTCCTCATCGGTGACCCAGGACTGAAGCTCGTTGGCCTGGCCGACGAACAGCAAGATGAGCTTCGTCGACTCATCGAGCAGCCAGACCACCGGCGTGACCAGAGTGGAAAGCAACGCCATCGGCGCAGCCATGCGGCAGGCGATGGCTTCCGCATGGCGCAGCGCGATGTTCTTGGGCAGCAATTCCCCGATCACGACGGAAAGATAGGTGATGACGCCGATAACGCCGCCATAGCCGATCCAGTCCGCCGCACTGTCCGATAGACCAAGCGCGCGCAGCTCTTGCGAAAGCCGCTGACCGAGCGCGGCGCCGGAAAAGGCGCCCGCGAGGACTCCAACGAGCGTGATCCCGATCTGAACGGTGGAGAGGAAGCGTCCCGGGTTTTCCGCCAGCGCCAGGGCGGCGGCGGCGCCGCGGCGACCTTCGGCGGCCAAAGTCTTCAGCCGCACTTTGCGCGACGAAACGATGGCGAGCTCGGACAACGAGAAAATCCCGTTGATGACTATCAACACAAGCGCGACGGCTAGCTCGAACATGACACCTGATAGGGCTTTCTGCGCAGGCTCTCAAGCAAATGGCGTCGGCAAGCGGTGACGGCGACGACATTTGTCGCCTGGGCGTCGATCCTGCCGAGAAGGCGGGCAATCGCGCGTTCCGAAATCTACATCACAGGATTCCAGGTGATCCGGAAGCGCTCAGTCGCGCGCCGCGATGTCGATCTTTTTGATGACCCGCTCCGGCTCGGGCCGCGCCAGATCGATCGAGAGCAGCCCGTTGACGAGATCGGCCCCGAGCACCTGCATCCCTTCGGCCAGGAGAAAGGCGCGCTGAAACTGCCGCGCGGCGATGCCGCGATGCAGGAAATGCCGCTCTCGATCCTCGGTTTGGCGCCCGCGGATGACAAGCTGATTTTCTTCGAGCGAGACGTCGAGCTGGTCGCGGGTGAAGCCTGCGACGGCCAGTGTTATCCGAAGCCGCTCCGGCGCGCTCTCGACGCGCGGAATGCGCTCGATATTATAGGGAGGGTAGCCGTCGGAGGCGGTGCGGGCGACGCGGTCGAGCGCCCGTTCGATCTCATCGAAGCCGAGCAGGAACGGCGAGTTGAGCGGCGGACGCGACATGTCTTGAAGCCCTGTTGGCGCCTCTTCGGCCAGAGCCCGTGAAGCGCTCCGGCTCCAGCTATATGGCCGAGCCAGCCGAGCCATTCAAGCGCGGCCGATGCGCGCGCCCGCCATTGACGCGCGAACGACAAACGCCCATGTGCGAGCAAGCTTCCCCTTAAGAGCGGCAACCATGGGCAAAGCACAGCATCTCTTCCTCGCAATTGTCCTCGCCGCGTCCTTCGGAGCGCCGGCGGCCGCCGAAACGCCGCCGCCAATCATCGCGCCGGAAGGCGAACGCTTCACGCTCACCCCTGCCGAGGGCGGCTACGTCCGGCTGAACAAGGAGACCGGCGCACTGTCCTATTGCTCGGTGAAAGACGGCGTCACGGCGTGTCGGCTTGGCGCCGAGGAGCGCGACGCGTTTGAGGCGGAGATCGACCGTCTGCGCAAGGAGAACGCCGCGCTCAAAGCGCGCGCCGAGGGTGCGCCCGTCCCCCCGGCGGCAAGGCCGAACATGGCGCCGAGCGAAGAGGAATTCGAGCGCGCGCTCTCCTTTACCGAGCGCTTTCTGCGCCGCATAATGCGCCTGTTCCGCGAAGAGACCTCGCCGGGAGGCGCTCTGTGAGGACCAAAGCGACGACGTGTCCGCGGGAGCGCCCCGGTGGCTGATCAGGGACCCTTCGCCAATTGGCCGCATCTCGACAAGCCGCCCCGGCCTGAGCGGTCAGAGACCGCCCATGACGTGCTGCTCCTGCCGATCTCCGACAAAATTTCACAGGAAACCAACCAGATGGCGTCGAACAACACGCTTGAAAATTTCCTCGGCGGCTCGCCGCTCAACATTCTTGCGCGGTTGTTCGTCATTTCGCTCGTCGTCGGCGCCCTGCTGATGTGGCTCGAACTGCGGCCGATCGACATTTTTCGCGGCGTGCAGGCTTTCTTCGACCGCATCTATCAGCTGGGCTTCGGCGCGGTGCGGGAGCTTGTCAGCTATGTGCTCGCCGGCGCCATTTTCGTCGTGCCGGCGTGGCTCGTTCTGCGACTCGTCAATGTGGGCGCGAGCAAGCGATGAGGAAGCGCCAGCCGGCGGCGATCTAAAAGGTTCGGCGCCGGCCGATGCTCGACGTCTGATCCGGATCCTCGATGAGCTGGCCGATGCCGTCCCGGCGCGGCGGAAGCGGCGGCGGCGGCGGCGCATAGGCTTCAGGTCCGGCGACGGGGCCGAACCCGTCCCGCGCGCCGACTCCAGGTCCTTCGAACGCTGCGAGCGGCGGCTTGCCCGTCGTGTCATTGTCGGTCTCGTCATCGGGCGCAGGCGGCGCGCGCCCCTGCGCGATCAGCGGCGACGGGTCGGGCGGCGGCAGCGTCTCTTGCGGCGCGGGCTTGCAGATGCTGCGCCCCGAGCGGCCGTGCAGGGCGAGATCGACGTGAATATGGTTGTAGTGAAAGGCGTTGGAGCCTGGCGACAGCACCGTCGAGAAATGCCCGCACGAGCCGCGATGCACGTCCATCAGGAAGGCGCGCGTCTGGTCGTCGCCGTTGCGCCAGTCTCTCACGAGCGTGATCTCGCGGCCGTTGGCGAGCACGAAGCCGCCGATGTCCAGCGCATTGCCGAAGGAATGTTCAGAAAGCTGCGCGCCGCGCTGATTGTTCATGCCGCGGCAGGCGTAAGAGCCCATTGAATTGATCTGAACCACCTGCTGTCCGAAGCGCGCCTGCGCGGCGGGCTGGACGGTGTCGGCGAGCCAGGCGTCGAGTTCGGCCACCATCGAGCAGTCGAGCGTGGCGGTCGCGTTGAACGAAACGGCCCCGCCCTGCAGCGCCGTCACTTTGAACGGCCTCGTCAGGCCGCAAATGCCCGGACCGTCGACTTCAGGCGCGAGCGCGATGTAGTCGGAAGGGTTGACGCGCCTTTCGGCGAGACAGGCGTTTTCAGCCTGCGTGCGCCAGGCCGGACGCTGCGGCTTCTGCCCGATCGAGCAAGCGGAAAGCGTCGCCGCGACGAGCGCCGGCACGAGCAACGAGTGATGGGCGCGGCGGACCATGGCCGCGACAATGGGCGCCGGGCCGTTAATTCAGGGTCGAGAATTGTGGTTAATGCTCAGATATTTGAGGACTGTGGCGGGCGATCCACACGCCCGCGCAAGCTGCACGGGATGTGCTGCTCACGAGCGCGATAACGGGCGACGTGATCAGCGCGCAAATTTGCTCAAGCGCCGCTTCCATGTTTCGCCGGCTTTCAATTCAGTCTTCAAAACCCATTTCCGTCGAATCGTCCTGATCGCGCGCGACGATGTCTTGAGAATGACTTCCGGTTCCGGTTCTTTTGCGCGCTGCGCCGTGAAAATCGGGGTCACTACTGCCTGCGGCGCGGTCTGCGGCTTCGCCTTTTTTGGTTTCGCAGGAACAGCCTCTGCAACTTTGGCCGGCTGACGCACACGACGCGTCCGAGTTGATGCGCCTCGCGCCGGAGGATCGCTTATGACGTCGTCCTGCAAGAGGTTCGGGAGCACACGTCCCGGCAGGCCTGTCGATGGCGAGAGAATCTGGGGACGTTCAGCCATTTTGGCGCCGAAAACCGCGTCCGCCGCGTTTAGAGCCGCCAAATATGAGGCGTCACGTTCGACCTCAGGGGCGCCCGAAGCGCTGGAGCCATTAAGCGATGGACTCCCACTCGCATTTTCAGGCTCGTCGATCTTCCACGGATTCGAAGTGCGAGATTTGGGAGACCGACCTTTATATGCCGTGATGAACGGACGAGTGGGCTGGCGCATTGAAGCTGAAGATCTTTCTGTTGGGTATATGGCAAGGAAGGTCGCTCGAAAGACCCGCCTCGGCACAAGCGTAACTGAGTATTGAGAAAACGCCCCGGCATGACGCTCAGTCCAAGCGTCTGGGACGAAGGACATTTGCTGCCTATAACAGAAAAGCCGCAAGAAGTCATCGTAATGGCCCACTGATGGCGTAAAGGGGACGGAACTCAAAATTCGTTTTACGCCAGGACGTGGGGCGCTCACATTCCATTTTGAGCCGATCAGTCAGCTTGCTGAGTCACGCTGCGGCTATGGGGTTGCGCGCTTCGATCTCAGATTGTTTTGCAGCCCCTCTAGAAAAGCTTCAGGTCTATCCCAACTGAAAAACGATCAAGCGCTGCGATTTGTCTTCTCCAACAACGAACGACTCGGAGCGTTGCTGAAAGACCCTCTAAACGGATCATCAAAACCCTCCATTCGCTCGCCTGATATGTCGGCGCAACGCAAGAAAACAGAAGTCCATTGACGTTCACCCGGGAGATTTCAGTCATGCGAAACATGCTCGCTGCAGCGACGGTCGGCCTCGTCGTTTTTCTTGTCCAGGACATCGCCCAGGCGGCCACCGCCCAAAGTCCGGCGACGCTACGCGCCGGACCGGGAACGTCGTGGCGTAGAATCGGCCAGATCCCGGCCGGATCCGATGTGCAGGTGTTGAGCTGCAACCCGGGCTGGCGTCACAGCTGGTGCCAGATCCGCTATGGTTCAAAGACCGGGTGGGTGAACGCTCCTGCGCTCGGGACGTCCGGATCGCAGGTCATCGTTGCGCCAGTCGTGACAACTGACGCCGCCAGTCTCAAGCGACGCGCGAGCATGTTTTCCTCGGTTATCGAGGTCATTCCCGGCGGCAAAAAGGTCGACGTCCTTCGTTGTAGAAGTGGCCTCGGCAGGGGTTGGTGCCGCGTCTCTTATCAGGGCAAGACCGGATTCGTCAGAGGCGGTCTTTTGGCGCGCCAACGGTCCGTCATTCCCCGTTAGGAACGCGGGAGCGAGCCAAGAAAATTCGGCCCGAATCCGCAAAAAGATAAAGGCGCAAATCGGACATCGCCGATTTGCGCCTCTTTATGTTCAGGTCAGCGCTTGAGCAGCCTTAACCGGCGTTATGCGCCTTTATCTTCGCCTTTGCGGCCGCGCATAAAGGATTCGAACTCCTCGCGGTCACGGGCGCGGCGCAGCTGGTCGATATGTTCGGCAAAGTCGCGCTCCGCTTCGGCGACCTTGCGACGCTCTTCCTCAAGACGCGCGAGTTCGCCTTCGCGCCACTCATCAAAGGCGACATTGCCGGTGGAGCGCATGAAGGACGGGCCGCTCCAGGCGGCCGAACCCTCTCGGGCGACGCCGCTCACGGCTTCCTTCACCCGCGCGCCCTGCTCCTGGGCGAAGGCGAAGAAGTCGCCTTCAAAGCCCTGGCTGCGCTGCCAAAGCTTCCAGACCAGTATGCCGAGGCCGAGCGGCCAGAAGATCAAAAAGCCAAGGATCACCGCCGCGATCTCGTAGGGCCTCCAGGACATTCGTCCGTGATGCCCCCAGGGCGTGCCGCCCTCTGCGGATGACGACATGCGAGAATAACGATGGCAGCTCATGATGGGCTCCAGTTTGTCAACGGCCGCCCGCCGCAAAGCGGGGCCGACACCAATGTAATATGCATTAACATTGGCGCAAGGGAAAGCGCCGCGCCAAAAAAATTGGCGCGGCGCCTTCAAGCGTTTCGCGTTCGCGTATCAGGCCGCCTTGCCGCTCAGATCCTCTTCAAGCACGGCGTCATCCGCGAAGGCCGCCGCGCTTTCGAGCGTCGCCGCCGGCTCGATCTCAATGTCGATTTCGAGCAGCGACATGTCTTCCTTGCGATGCATCTTCACCATGACCTTTTCGGGGTCGACGTTGATGTGCTTGGAGATCGCGATGAGGACTTCCTTGTGCAGCACGGCGATCAGATCCGAATCGCGCGCCGATTTGCGTTCATGCGCGAGAAGGATCTGCAGGCGCTCGCGCGCAACCGGCGCGGTGGCGCCGCGACGCCCGAACAATCCGAAAATATTCATGCCGCCCTCCGACCAAAGAGCCGAACGAAAAGTCCCCTCTTGTCAGCGGGAATGTTCACCGGCAGTTTTTCGCCGCACAGCCTCTTCGCCGCTTCCGAATAGGCGCGCGCCGCGGGGCTCATGGCGTTGTGAAGAATGATGGGCGCGCCGACGTTCGACGCGCGCAGGACGTCTTCGCTCTCCGGCACGATCCCGAGCAGCGGTATCGAGAGAATTTCGAGCACATCGTCGACGCTGAGCATCTCGCCGCGGCCGGCGCGCTGCGCGTCATAGCGCGTCAGCAGCAGATGCTTCTCGACGCGTTCGCCCTTTTCGGCGCGTTCGGTCTTGGCGTCGAGCAATCCGATGATGCGATCGGAATCGCGCACCGAGGAGACTTCCGGATTGGCGACGACCACCGCGACGTCGGCGAAGCGCATCGCGAGCGTCGCGCCGCGTTCGATGCCGGCGGGACTGTCGCAGACGATCCAGTCGAACTTCTCGCGCAATTCATTGATGACGCGCTGCACGCCCTCTTCGGTCAAGGCGTCCTTGTCGCGCGTCTGCGACGCGGGCAGCAGATAGAGATTGTTCAAGCGCTTGTCGCGGATGAGCGCCTGATGCAGCTTGGCGTCGCCCTGGGCGACGTTGATGAGATCAAACACGACGCGCCGCTCGGCGCCCATGACGAGATCGAGGTTGCGCAGGCCGACGTCGAAGTCGACGACCGCGACCTTGTGACCCTGTTGGGCCAGCGCGGCCCCGAGAGCCGCGGTCGACGTTGTCTTTCCGACGCCTCCTTTGCCGGAGGTCACCACCAAAGTCTTGGCCATTGTTCGTCCTCTCTTAATCGAGCCGCGCGATCTTGACCGTCTCGTTTTCGAGCCAGGCCTGGATGGATTGGCTCTGAACATTCGCCGAGATCTCGTCGGCGGTGAGATAAACGCCGCAAACCGAGAGCAGCTCGGCTTCGAGCTTGCGGCAGAAAATTCGCGCGCGTTTTTCGCCATAGGCGCCGGCCATCGCGCGGCCGCGCAGCGTGCCGTAGATATGCACGGAGCCGCCCGCCATGATTTCCGCGCCCGACGCGACGGAGCCGATCACGGTCACGTCGCCGTCCGGATGATAAATCGACTGCCCGGAGCGCACCGGCTCCAGCAGGATCAGCGGCGCAGCCGAGGGGGCCGGCGGCTCGGACGATTTGGGATCGACGGACTCCGCGCCGCCGGCGCCGAGCGCGTTGGCGATATCCTCGAAGGCTGCTTCTTCGCTTGGGGACAGCGTTCCAGGGCTTGCGTCTTTGGCGCGCGTTGCGCTGACGTCCGGCGGCGGTTGGGGGGTGGCGCGACCGCCGGCCAGAATCGGCGGCAGATCGTCGCTGGCCCATGACGGGTCGACCCCCGACAATCCCATGAGGCGTATGCCGCGCCGGGTGAGATTTTCGAGGAGCTCGGTAAGTTGTGGCCGCTCAATCGTCAGTTTGGCGAGGTCGATGACGATCGACTTCCGGCTGAAAAAGGCGGGCGACTGCTCAAGCAGCGCGTCGAGCTGCTCGAGCCAGCCTTCGATCGGCTGCTCGGGCTCCAGCGTCAGGACGGGAAAGGACCTGCCTCTGAAGCGGATGTGTCGGGATGACGCTTGCGTCACGGGAGCCCTCACGCAATTGGGATTTGCGTCATTTGAGGGCGTTAACGTTAATGAAGGATTAAAGCGCGCGCGTAATTTGGCGCCCTGTCGCGCTTTATTAAGAGATTAAGCTGGCGCGGCTTTCGCGCGCGCCGCAGCGCTCTCCATGACGCCTTGCGCGGCGCTCTCGAGCACCAGCGCCGGATCCGCGCTTTTGACGGGATCGAAATGGCCCGAGATGGTCAGCATCGCGACGCCATGCGCAAGCGACCATATTTGCAGCGCCGCGTAGCGCGCCCCCTGCGCCGGCGCGCCCGCCTGCTGCAGCCACGCCACCACGGCGCGCCAAAGGATTTCGAGCGCATGGTCGGCGGCGCCGCCGGCGCCGGGATCGGCAAGCGTCTTCGCCTGCCCGAACATCGCCGCGTAGAGTCCGGGCTCTTCGCGCGCAAATTTGAGATAGGCGGCGCACATCGCCCGCATCGCGCTCTTGGCGTCAGGCCGGCCTTCGTCCCACGCCGTTTCAATTCGTGCGCCAAAGGTCTCGAAACCGCGGCGCGCCAGCTCGCTCATCAGCGCGTCGCGTCCGCTGAAGTGACGGTAGGGGGCGGCGGGCGAAACGCCGGCGCGGCGCGCCGCCTCGGTCAGCGTCAGCGCCGATGGTCCGCCTTCGGCGAGAATGTCCAAAGCGGCGTCGATCAGCGCCTGTTTGAGCGAACCGTGGTGATAGCCTCGCTTATTGTGCATCTCTCACCCCGGCGCGGATCGGCGTCATCGCCCCGTCGCCGGGTTATCCCGAGAGCTTGGCGACCAGTGCGTCGGAGACCTCGAAATTCGCGTAGACGGTCTGAACGTCGTCATTGTCCTCGAGCAAGCCGACGAGCTTGAGGATTTTCTCGCCCGAATCATCGTCGACCTTGATCGTGTTCTGCGGGCGCCAGACGAGCGCCGCCTTGCGCGGCTCGCCGAATTTCTCCTCAAGCGCCTTGGCGACGTCGCGCAACGATTCGACGGACGTAATCACTTCATGCGTCTCGTCGGTCGTCGAGACGTCGTCGGCGCCGGCGTCGATCGCCGCCTCCATCATCGCATCTTCAGTCGCCGCCTTCTTGTCGAATTCGATGAGCCCGACGCGGTCGAACATGAACGACACGGCGCCTGTCTCGGCGAGCGCGCCGCCGGCCTTAGTGAAATAGGAGCGCACCTCGCCGGCCGTGCGGTTGCGATTGTCGGTCAGGGCCTCGACGATCACGGCGACGCCGCCCGGCGCGTAGCCCTCGTAACGCACTTCATCGTAATTTTCGGCGTCGGCGCCCGAGGCCTTCTTGATCGCGCGTTCGATGTTGTCCTTTGGCATGTTCTCCGCCCGAGCGGCGAGAACGGCGGCGCGCAGCCGCGCGTTCATATTCGGGTCGGGCATGCCCATCTTGGCGGCGACGGTGATTTCTCGGGCGAGCTTTGAAAACAGCTTGGAGCGGATCGCGTCCTGCTTGCCCTTCTTGTGCATGATGTTCTTGAATTGACTATGCCCGGCCATGCGCTCCCGCCCTGCTCCTCGATGAATCTTCGCCGTCCGGCGTCCGGCGGGTCATATACGCCGGACGTATCCGGAAATAAAGAAAAGCGCCCAGGAGAGTATGGGCGCCAAAGGAGAGTATGATTGAGCGCAAGCGATGAAGAGCGAAATTCCCGGCCTGAGCCCGACGGGCCGGCCCCGTCCGCACTCCCGGCGCCGCATATCCCGGACCTCGCCGCCGCCAAGCGGCTGCAGGCGATCCTCTCCAGTCCGTCGTACCGCAAGGCCGACGAGGACATTCATTTCCTGACATCGGCCGAAGCGCGCGGTCCTCGACTGGAGCTCGAATATCTCAAGGCTGAACTGCTGCTGCGACGCCATGGCGTCACCGATACGGTCGTCGTTTTCGGCTCGACTCGCATCGTCGAGCCCGCTTTAGCGGAAAGCCGCCTCGCCGAATCGCAGGCGCGCGCGACAGCCAATCCCGATGACGCGGCTCTCGCCAGACAGCTCGCGGCGGCGAAACGCGCCCGCGATAATTCACGCTATTATCAGATCGCGCGCGAGTTCGGCGCGCTCGTCGGCGCCGCCCGCGAGAGCGGAGACCGGCCGCGCCTCGCGATCGTCACCGGCGGCGGACCGGGCATTATGGAGGCGGCGAACCGCGGCGCCTTCGAGGCCGGCGCCGAGACGGTGGGGCTCAACATCACCCTCCCGCACGAGCAGCTGCCCAACAGCTATGTCACGCCATCGCTTTGCCTGCGCTTCCGCTATTTCGCGCTGCGCAAAATGCATTTCATGCTGCGGGCGCGGGCGCTGGTCGCCTTTCCGGGGGGCTTTGGCACGTTCGACGAATTATTCGAGACGCTCACGCTGGTGCAGACCGGCAAGGTCAAGCCGATCCCGATCATTCTCGTCGGCGAAAGCTATTGGCGACGCGCCTTTGACGTCGACTTTCTGGTCGACGAGGGCGTCATCGCTCCACAGGACCGCGATATTTTCCGCTACGCCGAAACCGCCCCTGACATTTGGGAAGAAATCCGGCGCTGGGGCGACCGTAAGGAAGATCTCCTATTTGAATGAAGGCCTTAGGCTGTGCCGGCGATCGCCTGCCCGATCCCCTGCCCGATCCCCCGCCATTGTAAAGCCTATGCCCCGCCTTATCTCAGCTAGCGCGGCGCAAAGCGCGCGCTTTTTTAAAAAGGGAGAATACTCATGAGTTGGCTCAAGGCGATCGCTGGCGGCGTGATCGGGGCTGAAGCCCTGAACCTTATTAAGGATTATGTGGAGAAGCAGGGCGGCCTCCACGGCGTCGTCAAGAATTTCGAGAACTCCGGACTGGGAAAGCAGATCCACTCCTGGGTCGGCCTCGGTCCCAATGAAAAGATCAGCGAGATGGACATCAGCAAGGTGGTCAACGCCGATAAGCTGATGGAAATCGCCAAGAACGCCGGCATCGACATCGACAAGGCGAAAGCGCTTCTCGCTCAGTATCTGCCGGAAGTGATCGACAAGGCGACGCCGGAAGGCAAACTGCCGCCGCCCGACAAGCCGGCGTAAGCGGACCAACGCCAATTCTCGACACTGCCGACGGCGGCGCGCGCCGCCGTCCGGCCTGTTCCCGCCCACGCTCTTGCTTCACGCGCCCTGATTCTGTAATTCCCTCGCGCGCGCCCTTTGCGCCCGCGCCAGGGCGCGGAACGCCCTGAGGCCGCGCCGCTGCGGGGGTTTCGCCTTCGCCACGGCCGCCAGCCAATTTGAATAGGACCATTAATGACCAAGCGCGCGCTGGTGACCGGGGTTACAGGACAGGACGGCGCCTATCTCTCCCAGTTTCTCCTCGACAAGGGCTATGAAGTGCATGGCGTGGTGCGGCGCTCGTCGCATCGGGGCGTCGAGGACCATCGCCTGCGCTGGCTCGGCATCAGCGGCAAGCTGAATTTGCACGACGCCGATCTTGCGGATCTTTCAAGCCTGCTGCGCACCGTTCAGGCCATCCAGCCGGATGAAATCTATAATCTGGCGGCGCAATCCTATGTCGCGTCGTCCTGGCGCCAGCCGATCCTCACCGCGAACGTCACCGGCGTCGGCGTCACCAACGTGCTTGAGGCGATGCGGCTCGGCGCGCCCAAAGCGCGCTTCTACCAGGCGTCCTCCTCCGAAATGTACGGGCTCATCCAGGAGCCGATGCAAAGCGAGAAGACGCCCTTCTATCCGCGCAGCCCCTATGCCGTGGCGAAGCTCTACGGCCATTGGATCACGGTGAACTATCGCGAGAGCTTCGGCCTTCACGCGTCCTCGGGCATTCTCTTCAATCACGAAAGCCCGCTGCGCGGCGTCGAATTCGTCACCCGCAAGGTCACGACCGGCGTCGCCGCGATCAAACTCGGACTCGCGACGGAGTTGCGGCTCGGCAATATCGACGCCAAGCGCGACTGGGGGCACGCCAAGGATTACGTGCGCGCCATGTGGCTGATGCTGCAGCAGGAGAAGCCGGACGATTACGTCGTGGCGACCGGCGTCACCACCACGGTGCGCGATATGTGCCACATCGCTTTCGAGCACGCCGGCCTCGACATGGAGAAATTCGTCATCATCGATCCGGCCTTCTACCGCCCGGCCGAGGTGGACGTTTTGCTTGGCGATTCAAGCAAGGCGCGGCAGGTTCTCGGCTGGAAGCCGGAGATCGATCTTCGCGAAATGATTTGCGAGATGGTCGACGCCGATCTCGAGCGGCTGCGGCGCGAGTCGGCCTAACCCGAAAAAGGGCGCCCGCGATGGCCGCCTTCGAGCGCATCTTGGTGACGGGCGGCGCCGGATTTGTCGGCGGCCACCTCTGCGCCGCCCTCGCCGAGGCCTATCCGCAGGCGACGCGGTCGCTGCTGCTGCGTCCCGGCGAACGCGGGGGCCATGAGGCTTTCGCCGCAGCCGTCGCCGATCTTGTCGACGAAGCCGCGATCGATTCGCTGATTGCGCGCATGCGTCCCGATCTCGTCGTCCATCTGGCGGGTCAGTCGTCGATCGCGCAGGCGCTGCACGCCGGCGAAATGACCTGGCGGGTGAATTTTCATGGTTCTTTCGCGCTTGCGGCGGCGGTCGCGCGGCACTGCCCAACCGCGGCGTTTCTCTTCGCCTCAACCGCGGCGGCCTATGGCGCAAGCTTTCGCGACGGGGTGTTGAACGAGGACGCCCCGTTGCGGCCGGTGGACGTCTACAGCCGCTCGAAAGTCGCCGCCGAGAGCGCGCTTTCGGATCTGCTGGCTCCCAAAGGGCGGCTCATCGTGGCGCGGCCGGTCAATCATTCAGGGCCGGGCCAGCGCAATCGCAACTTCGCTCTCGCCTCCTTCGCCGCGCAGATCGCCGCGATCGAGGCGGGGCGCGCCGAGCCCCGCCTCAGGGTCGGCGATCTCTCCAAGGCCCGCGATTTCCTCGACGTGCGCGACGTCATCGACGCCTATATGCGGCTGATCGCAAGTGCACGGGATCTGCCCGCCTCCGTCTCGATCTTCAACATCGCGTCCGGAAGGGCGCATCGCATGGAGGCGCTGCTCGAGCGGCTGCGCGGACAGGCAAGGGCGCAATTTGAGATCGAGGTCGATCCGGCGCTGCTGCGCCCTGAAAGCGACATCGCCAGCGTCGCCTGCGACGCGACGAGACTGACTGAAGCGACCGGCTGGCGTCCTCGCCACGACATCGACGACATGCTGCAGGCGCTCCTCGACGACGCCCGCGCCGCCCAAGCGCAGGCCACAACGGCGCCGTCATGAGCAAGCGGTCATGAGCGAGCGGTCATGAGCGAGCGGCAAAACCGAGAGCCCGAGCAGGACCGCGAACGCATCCGCCTGCTCGAATTTCAGCTCGATTATTTGCGCGCCGAACTCCTGCATCTGACCCACGAGCGCTATCGGCTGATCTATTCGGTCTCCGGCCACATCTATCGCTTTCTTCGGCCGGTCGAAGCGTTCCTCGCCGACGCCGCCAGCGCTGTCGTCGCGCGTTTTCGCCCGCCGCCGCCCAACGCGACCACGCCGTCGGCGTCCGGTGAAGTCGCGCCGGCCGCTCGAGGCGCGCCGCTGCCGGCGCGAAGGCTGCTGGTCGATGTGACGGGAACGATCAAGCGCGACGCCGGCACCGGCATTCAGCGCGTCGTCAAGGAAGTGACGCGCGGCCTCTATAGCGGCGAAAGCTTCGACCTGCCGGTTCTGGCGGCACGCTGCGAGGACGGCCGGCTGCTGACCGCCAATGGCTTCATCGCCGAACTTGTCGGCGGCGAAGCCGCGCCCGACTCCGAGATCGCGATCGCCGGAGGCGACCGCTTTCTGATGCTTTCTGACAGCTGGAACGCCTTCGACGAACTCGCGCCGGTTTTTGCGAAGATTCGGGACGCGGGCGGCGAGGTCGTCACCTGCATCTTCGATCTCATTCCGGAGCTTTATCCGCACGCCTGCCACGAAGTGACGGTGCCGCGCTATCGCGCCTGGCTGCGCAAGGCGCTCCTCGAGAGCGACAGTTTCCTGGCGATTTCGCGAACCGTCGCCGATGAACTCGCCGACTATGTCGCCGCGCAAGGGCTGCCGCATCGTCCCGGTCTCAAGATCGGCTGGTTTCACTGCGGCTCCGATCTTGCGCTGCGCGCAGACGCCGCGCCGCGCGACAAAATCAAAGCGGCGGTCGCCGGGGATGCGCCGGTCTTTCTCGCCGTCGGCACGATCGAACCGCGCAAAGGGCAGCGCGTCGCCCTTCGCGCCTGTGAAGACCTCTGGGCGAGAGGCCGCGACGTCCGACTCATCGTCGTGGGTCGGCGCGGCTGGTTTGAAGAAGCGGTGGCAAGCGAAATTCTCGGACATAAGGAATTCGGCCGTCGGCTGTTCTGGTTCGACGATGCGGACGACGACGAGCTTTCGTTTCTCTACGACCATGCGGCGGCGCTGATCTTCCCCTCCTATGCCGAAGGGTTCGGCCTGCCGATCGTCGAGGCGGCGCGCCGCGGCCGCCCGGTCATCTGCAGCGACATCCCGGTCTTTCGCGAGGTCGGACGGGCCGGCGCGCTCTATTTTCAGGTCAACAACGCCAAGGCGCTGGCGGAGACGATCGCCGACTTTCTCGACGGCCGCCGCGTCGCCGACCCGGACCAGGTCTTGCGCGTCGCCTGGCGCGACGCCGCGCGGCGCATCGTCGAGGTGGTCGCGCGTGAGGACTGGAGCCGGCGCCTGCCGTAGCCTGCTGGTTTGCGTTGCACCATGAGAACGCCGGATTTCCGCGCTCCCTCAAAGCGTGTTAGAGAGGCGCCAATTGGCCGTGCGGCCCGGCCAGCGCTCTCGCGGCGCGCTGGGCCACGCGGCTTTTCGCTTCCAATGCGGGTAGGGCTTTCGCCTTCTCCCACGCCAAAAACGGAAACGCTCTCCATGCCGATCAATATTCCGCTTCTCAATCAGCAGACGCCGCAGACCGTGCTCAAGATGATCAATCTCGAAGCGTCGCAGCTCTCGCTGCCGGATTCGCGCGAATTGATGTGGGGCGCTTTCGGCGCCTATGGCGTGCTCCAGGCGATCGCGCAGTCGTTCAACCACTCGCTGCTCGGAAGCCTGATCTACGGCGTGCTGAGCGTGGTCCTTCTCTACGGCGGAACGTACGGCCTGCTGCGCGTTCTGAAAGAGGACGCAAAGTTTCAGCGCACCGCCACGGCGCTCGCCATCATGAGCGGGCTTGCGGCGCTCGTCTATACTATCCTGCACCTCCTCTTCGGCATCGCCCTGCCGCCGCCCTTGCCGACCGAAAAGCTGCTGCGCTTTCTGCTCTTTCCGATTCTGATTTGGATGGTGTTCATGTACGCCTTCGTGTTCCGGCACGTGTCGCTGCGCCCGGCGCCGGCCTTCTTCGCGGCGGCGCTGTTCGTCATCGTCATCGAGGTGATCCTGTCGCCGATCAGCCGATAGCAGCAAATCCCTACTCGGACGGCGCGGCGCCCGGCCGCCTCGTTTCGCGAATTTCGCGAATGCCTCGCATGTGATCGACGGAACCGCGGCGCAATGCTAAACAGCGCGCCAGCGGCGCGCAGACGCCCGATTGCCTACGCTAAACGGATTAACGACGCTTATGACCCTATCATTTGATGTTCTGGGCATTGGCAACGCCATCGTCGACACGATCGCGCGCGCCGAGGACCACGATTTGCTGCAGGCCGGACTGCGCAAAGGCTCGATGACGCTCGTCGACGAAGCGCGCGCCGCTGAACTTTATACAGCGATGGGCCCGACGACGGTTATTTCCGGCGGCTCGGCCGCCAACACCATGGCGGGCCTTGCGAGCCTGGGGCGCGCCGCGGGATTCGTCGGCAAGGTCAAGGAAGACGACGCGGGGCGCGAATTCGCGCACGACATCCGCAAGGCCGGAGTCGCCTTCGACACGCCGGCGGCCGCCGACGGCGCCGCGACCGCGCGCTGCTTGATTTTCGTGACGCCGGACGGCCAGCGCACGATGAACACGTTCCTCGGCGCCTGTCAGGCGCTCGCTCCGGCGGACATCGACGAGGAGACGGTCGCGCGCGCGAAGGTCCTCTACATGGAGGGCTATCTCTGGGACCCGCCCGGCGCCAAGGAGGCCTTCCTGAAGGCGGCGAAGATCTCGCGCGCCAACGGACGCAAGGTGGCGATCACCCTTTCCGACAGTTTCTGCGTCGATCGCTATCGCGGCGAATTTCTCTCTCTCATCCGCGATCGGGTGGTCGACATCGTTTTCGCCAATGAAAGCGAATTGCACGCGCTCTATCAAACCGGCGATTTCGAGACGGCGCTCGCGGCGCTGCGCGCCGAAGACGGACTTCTTGGCGTCGTCACGCGGTCGGAAAAGGGCTGCGTCGTGGCGAATGGCGCGAGCGCCCTCGCCGCGCCGGCCTGTCCTGTCGATGCGGTCGTCGACACGACCGGCGCGGGCGACCTCTTCGCCGCCGGCTTTCTCGCCGGCTATACGCAGGACTTGCCGCATGAGCGCAGCGCGATGCTCGGCGCGCTCGCCGCGGCGGAGATCATCTCTCACGTCGGCGCGCGGCCGCAGAAGGATTTGCTGCAACTCGCCCGTGACACTGGCGTGCTGGAATAAGTTCGGGTTTCCTCGACCTGAGGCGCTCGATCGGCGATTCAAACAAGCTGGAGGAACGAAAGATGCGCCTTGTCTCCAAAGCGGTTCTGGCCGCATTTGCCGCAGTCGCGAGCCTCGCGCTCACCGTTGAAGCGCGCACGGAGGAGCAGATGACGAAAAGCCTCACAGGCCTTCAGCACAAGGACACGAAGGTCGGGACCGGCGCGACCCCCAAGATCGGTCAGACGGCGGTCATGCATTACACCGGCTGGCTCTACAACAATGGCGAGAAGGGCAAGAAGTTCGACTCGTCGCATGATCGCGGCCAACCGTTCGAATTCCGGCTGGGCCAGGGTCAGGTGATCAAGGGCTGGGACGAAGGCGTTGAAGGCATGAAGGTCGGCGGCAAGCGCACGTTGGTCATTCCGCCGGAACTCGGCTACGGCGCGCGCGGCGCCGGCGGCGTCATTCCGCCGAACGCCTGGCTGATCTTCGATGTCGAGCTGGTCGGGGTGAAGTAGCGCTCAGATCAGCGATTCGGCGACGCCGCCGTCAACGCGCAGTCCCGCCCCCGTCGTCGCCGACGACAGGGGCGAGGCGAGATAAACGGCAAGATTTGCGACTTCCTCGACGCTCGCCACGCGCTGAATGATCGATGTCGGCCTTTGCGACGTCACGAACTCCGTCGCGACGATGTCGATTGGCTTGCCGGAATTTCGCCGTTCGGCCTCGAGCATCTCCGCGACCCCTTCGGAAAGCGTCGGTCCCGGCAATATGGCGTTCACCGTCACGCCCGATCCCGCCATACGTTTCGCAAGTCCGCGCGAAAGGGCGAGCTGCGCGGTTTTCATCACGCCGTAATGGATCATTTCGACAGGAATGTTCAGCCCCGATTCGGACGAGACGAATAGCACCCGGCCCCAGCCATTCTTGCGCATCTGCGGCAGATAGGAACGCGAAAGGCGCACGCCGGACATTACATTGACGGCGAAATAGCGCTCCCAATCCTCATCGGTCGTCTCGAAAAAATCCTTTGGTCCATACATGCCCAGATTGTTGACGAGAATGTCCGCGGTGGGCGCGGCGGCGACAAGCGCCTCGCAGCCCGACGCGGCGCCGAGGTCAGAAGCAACGCCGCGATGTTTTTGCGCGGGCGCAATTTGGCGCAGGCGCTCGACCGCAGCCGCGACCGTCGCGCTTTTGCGCCCATTGACGATGACCGCCGCGCCAGCCTCCGCCAGCCCCTTGGCGATGGCGAAGCCGATGCCTTCGGTCGAGCCTGTGACGACGGCGGTTTTGCCGGAAAGGTCGATCCGCACAGCGACTTCCGTGATCTACGCCCGCTTAGCGCCCGAAAATCCACATAGCGGCAAAGAGCACTAAGGCGAGTCCGATCAGCAGCGTTCTGTCCGACCTTCGGCGCGTCTCGCCCAGCGCCTCGATCGAGCGCGCCGAAAGATCAATGCCGCGCTCGGACATTTCGCTCACCCGCTGGATCGCCGTTTCGGCGTCCTGCAATGTCTGCGGCAGCCGCGTCGCGAGCTTCGCCAGCTCCGCGAGACTTCTGCTCGCGTCCTCGATCTTCGCCTTGACGCCGAGGTTCTCTTCGATCCAGGAGCGCACCACGGGGTCGCAGGTCTTCCAGATGTCGAGTTTGGGATCATAGGCGCGGGCGACGCCCTCGGCGACGACCATGGTCTTCTGCAGCAGCACCAGCTCGGTGCGCGTGCGCATGTCAAAGAGCGCGGTCACTTCGAAGAGCAGCGTCAGCAGCCGCGCCATCGAAATATCGGCGGCGTTGATCGTGTGCATCGGTTCGCCGATCGCGCGCAGCGCCTGCGAAAATTCTTCGATGGAATGGCTGGCGGGAACATAGCCTGCCTCGAAATGAACCTCGGCGACGCGTTTATAATCGCGAATGATGAAGCCGTAGAGGATTTCGGCAAGAAACCGGCGCTCCTTCAGCCCCAGCCGGCCCATGATGCCGAAGTCGATGGCGACGAGCCTGCCCCGCTTGTCGACGAAAAGATTGCCCTGATGCATGTCGGCGTGAAAAAAACCGTCGCGCATCGCATGGCGTAGGAACGACTGCAGCACATTGCGGCCGATCGCCTTGAGGTCATAGCCCTCGGCGGCGACCCGCTCGATGTCCGAGAGCGGAACGCCGTCGACCCATTCAAGCGTCAGCACTTCGCGATCGGTGCGGCTCCAGTCGACGCTGGGCACGTGAATCTCCGGATCGCCGGCGACATTGTCGGCGAATTCGGACGCGGCCGCCGCCTCGAGACGAAAATCGGTTTCAAGCCTTACGGTGCGCGCGAGCGTATCGACGACCTCGATCATGCGCAGCCGGCGCGCTTCCGAGGAATAGCGCTCAGCCAGTCGCGCCACGCGATACATGTCGCGCAGATCGAGCGCGAATCGGCCTTCGATCCCCGGCCGCAGCACTTTCACCGCAACCTTGCGCACGCCCTCCTTGTATTGCGCCTGGGCGACATGCACCTGCGCGACGGAGGCGGCTGCGACAGGCTCGCCGAAAGATACAAACAGCTCGTCGATGCTTCGGCCGAGCGCCTTTTCGACGATCGCGACGGCTTTGTCTCGGCCGAACGGCTCCATCCGGTCCTGCAGCGCCGTCAGCGCATCGGCGATCTCGCCCCCGACGATGTCGGGGCGCGTCGCCAGAAATTGTCCGAGCTTCACATAGGAGGGGCCGATCTGCGCCAGCGCGCGCACCAGCGCCCGCCCGGCACCGTCGCGCTTGCTGCCCGCGAAGAGATTGGCGAAGCGCACGAGCGGCGCCGCGGCCGGCGGCAAAAGCGCCGGATCGAGGAGCGCAAAGACGCCTTCGCGCGCCATGATGTAGCCGGCGCGCGCCAGACGATAGAAATGACCGACGCCAAGGATCACGAACGCCGCCGCTCTTTAGATCACGCTGAACTTGGGCGGAATCGCCCAAATTAGCGTGATCGCATGCAAAAGATTAGAGCGCGGCGTCACCGGGTCCCGATTTTTCGCAGCGCGCTCGTTAGAGATCAGCTCTTCCAGCCGGAATGGATCGCCACCACGCCGCCCGTCAACCGCTCGAAACCCGTGCGCCGAAAGCCCGCCTTGCGGATCATCCGTTCGAATTCTTCCGCGCTTGGGAATTTGCGGATCGATTCGACGAGATAGCGGTAGGGCTCGGAATCTCCCGCGACAAGCTTGCCGATCGCCGGAATGACGTTGAACGAATAGGCTTCGTAAAGCTTGTCGAGGCCCGGAACGGCGACCTGCGAAAACTCAAGGCACAGAAAGCGGCCGCCGGGCTTCAGCACGCGATAGGCTTCGGCGAGGGCGACGTCGATGCGCGGCACGTTGCGAATGCCGAAAGCGACCGTGTAGCTGTCGAAATGCGCGTCGGGAAAAGGCAGCGATTCGGCGTTGGCCTGTACGAATTCTACGCCGGAAACGCCGCGCTCGCGCGCGCGATCGCGGCCCACTTCCAGCATGTCGCCATTGATGTCGAGCACGACGATTTCCGCGTCATGGGCCGCGCTCGTGGAGATGCGAAAAGCGACGTCGCCCGTGCCGCCCGCGACGTCGAGATGGCGAAAGTCCTTGCGCCCCCGCGCATTGACCTTGGCGACGAGCGTGTCCTTCCACAGCCGGTGCATGCCGCCCGACATGAGGTCGTTCATGATATCGTAGCGCCGCGCAACCTTGTGGAAGACGTCGTCGACGAGGCCCTGTTTCTCGTTCAAGGGAACCTCGGAATAGCCGAAATGGGTCGAGCCCTCTCGCTCGGAAGTTCGATCAATCATCAGGCGCTCGGGTGACGAGGAAGGAAGGGGACGGTATAGCCTGTCGCCGAGCCGGTGGCTACGCCCGCGCCGCCCCAGCCCGCCGGCACTTTGACGGGATCAACCCACTTCATGCCAGAGCTGCCCGAAGTCGAAACCGTGCGACGGGGATTGGCGCCCGCGCTCGTCGGCGCGACGATCGAGCGCGTCGAGCTGAGGCGCCATGATCTGCGCTTTCCTTTCCCCGAACGCTTTGCCGCGCGTCTTCAGGACCGCCGCGTTCTCGACCTTCGCCGGCGCGCGAAATATCTCCTCGCCGATCTCGACGACGGCCATTCGCTAATCATGCATCTTGGCATGAGCGGCTCGTTTCGGATCGATGAAGAAACGCCGGGCGCGTTTCACCACAAGCGCGACAAAAACGCCGCCCATGACCATGTCGTCTTGCATCTCGATCATGGGCGGCGCGTCGTCTACAACGACCCCCGCCGTTTCGGCTACATGCTGCTCATCGCCACGCAGGCGATCGATGAAGACAAGCTCTTTCGCGGTCTCGGCGTCGAACCTTTGAATGGCGCGCTCGACGCGGCGCTCCTTGCCCGCGCCTTTCGCGGACGCGCCGCGCCGGCGAAGGCGCTGCTGCTCGACCAGCGCCTGATCGCCGGCCTCGGCAATATCTATGTCTGCGAGGCGCTGCATCGGGCGCATATTTCGCCGCTGCGCGCGGCGGGATCGCTCGTCACGGACAGCGGCCGGCCGACGGCGGCGCTGGCGCGGCTGCCGGAGGCGATCAAGGATGTCTTGACCGATGCGCTGAAGGCCGGCGGATCGTCGCTGCGCGATCATCGCCAGATCGACGGCTCGCTCGGCTATTTCCAGCACAGTTTCCGCGTCTACGACCGCGAAGGCGCCGCCTGCCCAACCCCGGGCTGCAAGGGAACGATCACGCGCGTCGTTCAATCTGGCCGCTCGACGTTTTATTGTCCCGGCTGTCAGAAGTAACGCCCTTGCGAGGCGGCCCGCGGCGAGCTTAATAACCCCCATGTCCCAAAATGCAGTCGCGCCAAAGCCGACGCTCGCCGTCGCCGGCCTTTCCAAAACTTATGGCGATCGCAGAGTCGTCGGCCCGCTCGACTTCTCGCTGGAGGCCGGCTCCGTCACCGGCCTGCTCGGCGGCAATGGCGCCGGCAAGACCACGACCATCGGCATGGTGATGGGGCTGATCGAACCGACCCAAGGTTCGGTCCACGCTTTCGGCTACGACATGTCGCGCGAGCGCTACGGCGCGCTCGGCCGGATGAACTTCGAAAGTCCCTATGTCGACATGCCGCATCGCCTCACCGTGCGGCAGAATTTGCGCGTCTTCGGCATGCTCTACGACGTCGACGATCTCGACGCGAAGATCGAGCAGCTCGCGAAGGATCTGGCGCTTGGGGATTTTCTCGACCGCCAGACCGGACGCCTGTCCGCAGGCCAGAAAACGCGCGTCGCCATCGCCAAATCGTTGATCAACGACCCGCAACTGCTGCTGCTGGACGAACCGACCGCGTCGCTCGACCCCGACACGGCGGACTGGGTGCGCGCACGGTTAGAGGCGCATCGGCGCACGCATAATTGCGCCATTCTCCTCGCCTCCCACAATATGAGCGAGGTCGAGCGTCTGTGTGACCGCGTGCTGATGTTGAAGGACGGCACGCTCGTCGACGATGATTCCCCCGCGAGCCTCCTGGCGCGCTATGGCCGCGACACGCTCGAAGAAGTGTTTCTCGACGTCGCCCGCGGTCGCGTGGACGGAGCCCCGGCATGAATGTTTCCGTCAAGCACATCGGCGCGATGGTGCTGCGCTACGCCTATCTCTTACGCGCGTCCTACACGCGCGTGCTCGACATTATCTATTGGCCGACCGTCCAGCTCCTCACCTGGGGATTTCTGCAGACCTATCTCGTGCGCGCCGGCGCTCTCGCGGCGCCGGGCGGGGCGGCGCAGGCCGCCGGCACGCTGATCGGCGCCATTCTTCTGTGGGACATTCTGCTGCGCGGACAACAGGGCTTCTGCTTCTCCTTCATCGAGGAGTTGTGGTCGCGCAATCTCCCCAACATTCTGATGAGCCCGCTGCGGCCGGCGGAGTTCGTCGGCGCGCTTGTGGCCTTGAGCCTCATTCGACTCGCTGTCGGCGTGCTTCCCGTTACGATTTTTGCGATCCTGTTCTTCGGCTTCAATCTCTGGGCGCTCGGGATCGCCTTCGCCGCCTTCTTCGTCGTGCTGATGTTGTTCGCCTGGAGCATCGGTCTCTTCGTCTCCGGCATTCTGCTGCGTTATGGACTTGGCGCGGAAAACCTCGTGTGGTCGCTGATGTTCTTCGTGCAGCCGCTCGGCGCCGTCTATTATCCTGTGACTACGCTGCCCAACTGGCTGCAGCCGATCTCCTGGATGCTGCCGCCGACCTATGTGTTCGAAGGTCTGCGCGCCGTGTTGATCGATCACGTCGTCCGCTGGGATTTGCTGGCGCAGGGCTTCGCGATCGACGTTTTTCTCTTCGCGGCCGCATCGGCGGCGTTCGGCCTGCTGCTGAAAAGCGCGCGGCGCGCCGGCACGCTGCTGCAGACCGGAGAGTGACGATGGCCGCGAGCCGCGCCGACACAGCTCTCCACGCGCGAGGGCTTTTCGAGAGTCGCGCCAAGGCGCGCGAGGCGATCGAAGCCGGGCTTGTCACCGTCGACGGACGCATTGTCAAAAAGCCATCCGAGCCGATCGCCGCCGACGCCCATATTGTCGCGCAAGCGGCCTACCCCTGGGTGTCGCGCGGCGGCGTGAAGCTTGCCCACGCGCTCGATCATTTCGGCGTTGATCCCGAAGGGCGCTTCTGTCTTGACGTCGGCGCCTCGACGGGCGGCTTTACCGACGTTCTGCTGAATCGCGGCGCGCGCCATGTCGTCGCGGCCGACGTCGGTCACGGGCAATTGCATGCGCGGCTGCGCGCGGATCGGCGCGTGACCTCGCTTGAAGGGGCGGACGCGCGCGCGCTGACGGCGGCGCATCTGACTGAGGCGCCGAGCCTGATCGTGATCGACGCAAGCTTCATTTCGCTTAGCGTCCTGCTGCCGCATGTTCTGTCACTCGCCGCGCCGCGCGCCGACCTTGTCGCGCTGATCAAGCCGCAATTCGAAGCGGGACGCGCGGCCGTGAAGAAAGGCGTGGTGCGCGACGAGAAGATTCACGCACAAGTCTGCGCGCGCATCGAAGGCGAGATCGAAGCTTTGGGCTGGCGTGTCTTGAGCGTCATTCCCTCGCCGATCGAGGGCGGCGACGGCAATCGCGAGTTTCTCGTTCACGCCACGCTTGGATAGGACAAACGGATTGTTTGAAAGTCAGGCCAAACCCTCGGCCCCTCATCTCACTTCTCCCCGCAAGCGGGGAGAAGGGATATCGGCGCCACGCCTTCGGGACAAAGCAAGCGCGCGATTTTTTCGCGGAACGCCTGCCGTCCCCTCTCCCCGACGCAAGTCGGATGTTTCCGACTTGCGCATCGGAAGCCAAAGTCGGCAACAGCCGACTTTGGGTCGGGGAGAGGTAAGGTGAGGGGCTTGGTGACTGGCCCGCAGCGTCTCGTCATCGAGCGGCTCGGCAATCGCGGCGAGGGCGTGGCGCTGCTTGGCGGACGGCGCGTCTTCATTCCCTATGCGCTTGCCGGCGAGACCGTGACGGCGGAGGTCGACGGCGAGCATGCGCATCTCGTCGACATCGTCGAAGCGTCGCCGCAGCGCATCGCGCCGATCTGTCCATACTTTGAGGATTGTGGCGGCTGCGCCGTTCAAACGCTGCGCGCCGACGCCTATGCGGCGTGGAAGCGCAGTCTCGTCGAAACGGCGCTCCTCAATGCTGGACTGACGCTCGACGTGGCGCCGACCGTCGACGCGCATGGCGCAGGCCGGCGGCGCGTGACCTTCCATGCCCGGTTCGACGACGGCAAGGCGTGGGTCGGCTATATGGCGGCGCGCTCGCATCGAATCGTCGAGATCGAAGCCTGTCCATTGCTCGCGCCCGAACTTGCCGGCGCGCTGCCCGCCGCCCGCGCGATCGCGACAATTCTCGCGCCGCGCAGCAAGCCGCTCGACATCGCCGTCACCGCGACCCTCGGCGGCCTCGACGTGGAGCTGCGCGGCGGCGGGCCGCTCAATGATTCGGAAACCAGCGCGCTGCTCGCCTCCGCTGATGCGCTTGATCTCGCGCGGCTGACGAACCACGGCAAGCTTGTCGCTCTCCGCCGTGCGCCGCAGATCAAAATCGGCGAAGCGACGCTCACGCTTCCGCCTGGCGTATTCCTGCAGGCGACCCAGGACGGCGAAGAAACGCTCGCGGCGCGCGTTTTAAGCGCGACGGCGAAAGCGCAAAACGTCGCCGATCTGTTTTGCGGCGCCGGCGCCTTCGCGCTTCGGCTGGCGCGGCGCGCGCAAGTGAAAGCCTATGATATGGACGCCGGCGCACTCGCGGCGATGCGCGCCGCGGCGCATGCGACGCCCGGCCTGCGCGCACTCGAAGACGCCGCCCGCGATCTCTTCACGCGTCCGCTCAGCGCCAGTGAACTCAATGGATTCGACGCCGTCGTGTTCGATCCGCCGCGCGCCGGCGCCGCCGCGCAGGCGGCTGAAATCGCGCGATCGGAAGCTCCCATCGTCGTCGCCGTCTCCTGCCATGCACAAAGTTTCGCCCGCGACGCCGCAATTTTGCTCAAAGGCGGCTACGTCATCCGGGAGATCACGCCCATCGACCAGTTCCGCTATGCGGCGCATGTCGAGATCGTGGCCGTTTTTGAGAAGTCGAGCGGACGCAAATCCGCAAAACGGCGGCTGCTTGGATGAAATTGTCGGCGCCTGCGCCGCTCGTGCGTGCCAAGAATGTCACAGGATGGTTAAGAAACGCCGAGGCGCGGCCGGGTTCTCGCAGAGCGGAGTTGCCGGGCGCCCAAATCAGGCATAGGATTTGCGAGTGGTCCAGCGTAGCCGGAAATTCAAATGATTTCCGCGGTCTGGAAGGAGAACGTCATGATGAATGCGCTTATCGCCGCGACATTATGCAGTATCGTCCTCGCAAGCGCGCCGGTCGCCATGCGCGCTTATGTCTATGCCCGCCGCAAAGATGATCGCCGCCGTCACTATCGCTAAGGACAGCGCGACAAAAAGGGCGCATCTTACTGCCTGTGACAGCCATTCGGTCTGACGCGCCTCTTTTGCTATCTCGTCTCGCAGCCATTGTCGGCGAGGCGGCCGTCGTAACGGATGCGACGGTGATGTCCCCTTACCTGGCCGAGCCTCGCGACCTCTATCATGGCCGCGCGCTCTGCGTTCTCAAGCCAAAAAGCCCGCAAGAAGTCGCCGGCGTCCTGGCGCTGTGCAATGAAACCGGCGTGTCCGTAACGCCCCAGGGCGGCAACACCGGCCTCGTCGGCGGACAAACCCCCGACCCAAGCGGCGCATCCGTCGTGCTCTCGCTCGAGCGCCTCAATCAGATTCGCGCCGTCGACGCGACGGCCGACGCGATGACGGTCGAGGCCGGCGTGACGCTGTCGCAGGCGCAGGACGCCGCGCAGGCCGCCGACCGCTATTTCCCGCTTTCGCTGGCCTCCGAAGGAAGCTGCACCATCGGCGGCAATCTCGCGACCAACGCCGGCGGGGTGCATGTCCTCGCCTATGGCTCGATGCGCGATTTGGTGCTGGGCGTCGAGGTCGCGCTCGCCAACGGCCGGCTGCTCTCGACGCTCGGCGCGCTGCGCAAGGACAACACCGGCTACGATCTGACGCGTCTCTTTGTCGGTTCGGAAGGCACGCTCGGCGTCATCACCGCCACGACGCTGAAGCTTTTCCCCTCACCGCGCTCCCACGCCGTCGCCTTTCTCGGGCTTCGCGATCCCGCTCAGGCGCTTTTACTGCTGAATTTCGTCAAAGGCCGTGCGGGGCCGATGCTCCACGCCTTCGAACTCGTGTCGCGGCAGGGCCTCGAACTCGTTCTGCGTCACATTCCCGGAACGCGCGATCCTCTGGCGCAGCCGCATGACTGGTATGCGCTGATCGAGCTTGCCGCCTTCGCCGATGGCGAAGCCGAGCGCGCCGCCGCCGAGGTTCTCGCCGCCGCGATCGAGGCGGAGTTGGCGCAAGATGCAACGCTCGCGCAATCACTGGATCAGGTGCGCGCCCTGTGGAAGCTGCGCGAAAGCATGTCGGAAGCCCAGAAGCGTGAAGGCGGCTCGATCAAGCACGACATCGCCGTTCCGGTGAACGCGATTCCACGCTTCATCGATGAGGCTGGGCGACGGCTGCGCGCCGCGCTCCCACTGGCGCGGCCGGTGCCCTTCGGCCATATGGGCGACGGCAACATCCACTATAACGTCTCGCAGCCTGTCGGCGCCGATAAGGCGAAATTCATCGCGCGCTGGGCCGAGGTCAACGCCATCGTCCACGGCGTCGTGCATGAGTTCGGCGGCTCGATTTCCGCCGAACATGGGATCGGACGGCTGAAGCGGGAGCTCCTGCGCGAAACGAAAGACCCGGTCGCGCTCGACGCCATGCGCGCTATCAAGGCTGCGCTCGACCCGAACGGCATCCTCAACCCGGGCGTATTGCTCTAGCTTCGGCGTTGCGGACAGACGATCTTCACCGTGATCCCGTCCCTGTAGATGAAATATTCGACGCAAGACTGACCATTGACGTCGACCGGCCGCTTGCCGACGTCAGCGGCGCGCAGGAAATCCGTCATCGACGTATGGCCTTTGTCGTCCCAATCCATCTCCGCCCAGTCGTAGCCTTGCCGCCAGGCTGTGATGGCGCGCGCGACGAAAAAGAACGCCGGAATCGCCAGGATCGCGGCGATTGTCGCCACAATGAGCCATTTGCCTACGGGCGCCGACATGTCATCCTTTCTTGGAGCGCTTCACCTCGGTGAGCGCCCATTCAGCGGTTTTTTCGCGACAGGCCGCGCCCTGAAGGCTTTCCTCCGTCTCTTTCACGACGATGTCGCCATGGAAGGCGCGGCAAATCCTGCCTTCCAGCGGATAGGGCTGGCCCACCGGCGTGAAGGAGCCCTTGGCGCCGCTCTGCGGATTGTCCCAATTGACGCTCGTCCCGCTTCCTTGCGGATCGAGCGCGGTGCTCAGCGCCGCGATCGCTCGGCGCTGATCTTCCGAATCGAGCGCGCCGGACAGTTTGGGAGGAGACTTTGGAATCGCGCTTGTGACGTCCGACGCGACGCGTTCAGAATTCCACATGACGGAAGGGTCCGAGGCCATGGGGACGGCGATCGAGCAGCCGGCAAGGCCGCCGGCCGTCGCCGTCAGGACAATGAGCTTTGCGCCGCGCGACATTTGAGCAATGACGCAAGCGGCGGTATGTCTGACGCACTGAAACTGCAAAGCGCCACCTTTGAAGCGCCGATCTTTGACTCGGCTTGAGAAAGGATTCTCGCTTGAACGCGTTAACGTCGGGTGACTTTGTCGAGGCCGCCGAACCTTTCGCATTGTTTGGTCAATGGTTCCAGGACGCTCAACTCAAGGAGTTGAACGATCCCGAGGCGATGGTCTTGGCGACGGCCGACGCGCACGGCCTGCCCGACGCGCGCATGGTGCTCCTGAAGGAATGGACGCCAGAGGGTTTCGTCTTCTACACCAACGCCGAGAGCGCCAAGGGGCGCCAACTCGAGGCGAACATGCAGGCGGCGGGGCTCTTTCACTGGAAGTCGCTTCGCCGGCAGGTGCGGCTGCGCGGACCCGTCAGCCGCGTCAGCGACGCCGAGGCGGACGAATATTTCGCCAGCCGGCCGCGCGATTCCCGCATTGGCGCGTGGGCGAGCCAACAGTCGCGCCCGCTGGAAAGCCGGTTCGCGCTCGAAAAGTCCGTCGCCGTCTTCGCCGCCAAATATGCGGTGGGCGGCATTCCCCGCCCGCCTTATTGGCGCGGCTTTCGAATTGCGCCGGTCGCGATGGAATTCTGGTCCGATCGGCCGTTCCGGCTCCACGACCGCGTCCGCTTTTTTCGGGCCGAGCCGGGACAAGATTGGCAAAAGGAGCGGCTCTATCCATGACAGGGCAAGCAAAGCGCGCGACGGCGGCGCTCGTTGTGGCGGCGGCCGCGGCGCTTTTTTCGGCCGACGCCGCCGCGCAGGATCCTTTCGATTTCCTCTTCGGCGGCGGCTACGACGGTCCCCGCCGCGCCCGACGCGCGCCCAGCGCGCCGCGGCGGTCCGAGCGTCCGCCGCCGCGCAAGCGGGATGGCGCCGCGCAGACCCAGACCAAGGGTCAAAATCAGCAGGCTCCGGGCGCGCCAGCGGCGACCGGAGCGCCGGCGGCGCCGAGCGGGCCGGAGGGGCCGCCGCCGCCCTATGATCCCCAGATCACGCGGCTCTCGGAAGTCCTCGGCGCGCTGGCCTTCCTGCGCGACCTCTGCGGGTCGGGGGACGGCGAGGAATGGCGGGGGAAGATGTCGGCGCTGCTCGACGCCGACGCCCCCAGCGGCGCGCGCCGCCAGAGGCTCATGGCGTCCTTCAACCACGGATTTCGTGGCTATGAGCTGACCTATCGCGCCTGCACGCCCAACGCCAAGACGGTGATCTCCCGCTATCTGGCGGAGGCCTCGCGGCTGACCCGCGACATCACCTATCGCTACGGAAACCCCTAAGCGGACTCGCGAAATTAACCTTCCGGCGAGCGTCGCCTCGCGCGGCGCGGGCGGGTTCTCTAGAGTAGCGTCATGAACGAATTGAACGTCGCCTCGCTCTACGACTTGGGCGGGGACCAGCACCGAGCGGCCCTTGCCTATGTCACCGAGGCCTTCGCCGAGGCGATTCTCGCGGGGATCGAAAGCGATTCCTTCGCGCATGCCGCCCTCTGCGCGGCGTTGCGCGAACTGGTGGCGACCTATGGCGAGGAATCGGTGGCGGTCTTCGCCGAAACGCTGCCCGCGCGGCTGCGGGCGGGCGAATTCACCACCGGCCTGAGACATTAGATCGCACTGCATTTGAGCAAGATCGCTCGAATGCGGATCAATCTCAAAAGTTTAGGGCGCGCTCTCCGCCCCTAACGCCGCCACTTTTGCGCAGCGCGCGCCAAGTCGATTGCGGTTATTCGCCGCGACCCCGCGAATGCGGACTGACTTTTGCACTGCAAGGCCCTAGAACGCCGGACGCCGCAGGCGTAGACGCCCGGCGGCTTTGCACAGCGACTCCTGCGCCTTAAATCCGAAACGACATGCCCCGCACGCTTCTGTGTCTCGCACGGCACGGCGAGACCAACTGGAATATCGAAAGGCGCTTTCAGGGCCAGTTCGACATTGCGCTGAACGCCCGCGGACGCGCGCAGGCGGCCGCCCTGGCGAAGGAGCTCGCCGGCGCGCATTTCGACAGAGTCTATTCAAGCGACCTGCGCCGCGCGCTCGCGACAGCGACGCCGATCGCCGGCGCGCGCGGCCTCGACGTCGCCAAGACCCCGGCGCTGCGCGAGAAGGACGACGGCGTTTGGCAGGGCCACACGCATGCGGAAGTGCAGGCGACGCACGCCGACATCTATCCGAACTATCTGACGCGCCGGCCGGATTTCGCCGCGCCGCAAGGCGAAAGCCTGGAACATTTCGCCGAGCGGGTGCGCAAGGCCTTGACCCAGATCGCCAAGGAGAGCGCCGGCGAAACCGTGCTGGTCGTCGCCCATGCCGGCGTGCTCGACATCGCCTGGCGGCTCGCCGCCGGCAAGAAGCTCGACGAAAAGCGCGAGCATCCGGTGCTCAACGCCACGCCGAACTGGATCGCCTATGAGGACGGGAAATGGTCGCTCGTCGACTGGGCGACGCCGGAGGGACGCGCCGAAATCGCCGCGCCATGGGACGGCCGTGAACTGCCTCGTCGCGAAGCCGCACGCGCGTTGATCGTCGATCAGGATAACGACGTCCTGCTGATGCGCTACGCCGGCGGGCTCACGCCGCATTTTCTGGCGCTCGGACATCATCACTTCTGGGCGACGCCGGGCGGGGCGGTCATGGAAGGCGAGGACTTCGAGTCGGCGCTGCGTCGGGAGGTCTATGAAGAGACGGGCCTCACCCTTCTCGATCCCGGTCCGGTCGTCGCGACGCGCGAATTTCCGATGGAGATCGGCGACGACTGGCATCAGGCGGTGGAGCGCTATTATCTCATCCGCACCGAACGCTTCGCGATCGAGCCGCACGACCTGACCGAGGAGGAAAAAATCCATGTGCTCGGCTGGCGCTGGTGGAGCGCGGACGAGATCGCGGTCTCGCACGATCTGATTTTCCCCGAAGGGCTCGAGGCGCTGCTGCGCAAAGTCGGCACGTAGCGAGGTTCGCTGGCGCGAGCGTCTCAGACGCATTCCGCTCGCCTGTCATTCCCGACGCGCGTATGGACGCGCGATCGGGAATCCAGAGCAAATCCAGCACTCCTGAGTCGGCTCTGGATTCCCGGTCAGGCCTTCGGCCTGCCGGGAATGACAGGCCCCGCAAATGGATCAACCGGATTTCGTAATTACTCACTTCGTCATGAAGACGTCCCTGCGCGGGAATTTCTCGAAGACCGACGGATCCTGCCCGAAATTCGTCGCGAGAATGTCGGTCGGATTGCCGGCGATCCATTGTGACAGATCGATCGTCTGATAATGCGCGTTGTTGAAGACGATGAGCACGCGCACCGTATCGGTCCCGACATTTTCCAGCGAATGACCCATGCCCTGGGGAATATAGCCGACGTCGCCTTTCGAGAACGTCTCCTGGCGCCAGCGGCCCTTTGACCCAAACAGCGTGACGCAAAGCTGTCCGCTCAGCACATATTGCCATTCGGAAGCATTGGGGTGCCAATGCAATTCGCGAAGCGCGCCGGGCTCCATTTCCAGAACGACGCCGGTCATCGTCGTGGAAATCGGGAATTGCGATCCGTCGACGCGCCACTCGATTCCGCCGGGGAACGTCTCGAAGGGCTTCTGCGACAGAAGGCTGTATTTGTGGGTCAGCGGCGGCGGCTTCCATCCCTGCAACGGTCGCGAGGGGATCTCCGGCGGATTATTGCCCCTGGCGAAATAGACTTCCTGCTTGGGGAAACTGTCGAAGGTCGACGCTGGGACGCCGAAATTCTTGGCGAGCAGCTCCTTGGGCGCATGGCCGAGCCAGTCGCTGATACTGAAGGTGCCGAATTCGGAGAAATAGCCGTTGTCGAAGACGAGGATGAAATGACACAGGTCTTTTCCCAGCGTCTCGATGACATGGCCATGGCCGCGCGGAAAATACCAAAGATCGCCCGCCTCGAAATCATTGGTCTCCGAGCAGCCCGCCGGATCGATGACGGTGGTGCGCACACGTCCCTCAGTGACGAAGCCCCACTCGGCGGCTGTCGCGTGCCAGTGAAGCTCGCGCATGACGCCCTGCTCCATGCGCATTGAAACGCCGGCGATATCCTTGGAGATCGGCAGCTGAGCGACGGTCGCTTCCTTGCCATAGCTGGCGCCGTCGACGCGTCCTTGAGATTTTTCAAGCTCGAACTTGAACGTCGGCAGCTCGGCGCCCGAGGTCACGGGGTCGGGCACATTATTATGAAAGCTCGTGTGTCCGCCTTCCGAGCTTATCGGGATCGTCAATGAGAACATTACCAGCCCCCGCTGTTCTGACTGTGTGTCGCAATCTCTCGTCGCATGACAAGCACATCGGCTGATTCTGAATCGCGACGGCTCAGCTTGCGAGCATGCCTGCTCGAACGGCGCGCGACAAGGCGCGGCTGCGGCGACTGCGCTTCGCCCGCAGATGAAATTCTCCCGTTACGATTTACATTGGTGACAAAGGGAAGCCTTAAGGCGAAAACTTCTTGCCGAGAAGCGGCCCTTCCCGGGCCTTGCCAAGCAGCGGCCCTTGCCAAGTAGATCCTGTGTCCGGCCGCCGCCGGCGCCTCGTGGAGACAAATGTGACGCCAGCGACGACCGCCAACGCGCCCATTCCGCAACGCGGCGATATGCGCCGCTCCGTGCATGTGCCCGAAGGCGGCAGATTTCTCCGGCGGCTCTTCGTGTTTCTGGGTCCGGGCTATCTCGTCGCCACCGGCTATATGGACCCCGGCAACTGGGCGACGGCGCTCGCCGGCGGCTCGAAATTCGGTACGGCGTTGCTTTTCGTCGCCGTGCTGTCGAGCTTAATGGCGATCGTCCTGCAATCCCTTGCGGCGCGGCTCGGCGTCGGCGCGGAGCTGGATTTGGCGCAGGCCTGCCGGCGGCATTATCCCTTCCCGGCCGCGGTCGGGCTCTGGATCTTGGCGGAAATCGGCATTTTCGCCACGGATCTCGCCGAAGTGATCGGCACCGCCATCGGCCTGCAGTTGCTGTTCGGCCTGCCGCTCGCCGTCGGCATCCTCATTACGGTGCTCGACACCTTTCTGGTCCTTGCTCTGGAGCGGGCCGGCTTTCGCAAGATCGAGCTTTTCGTCGTCGCGATGCTTGCGCTCATCGCCTTTTCCTTCCTGGCGCAACTCATCATGGCGCGCCCCGATCTGGCGCAGATCGCGCAAGGACTCGTGCCGACGCAGCGCTTTTTCACCGATCCAGAGATGCTCTACATCGGCCTGGGCATCCTCGGCGCGACGGTCATGCCGCATAATCTCTTCCTGCACTCTTTTGTCGTGCAAACCCGCGCCGTCGCCGAGCCGCTCGATAAGAAACGCGAGGCGATTCGCTTCGCGGTGATCGACAGCACGCTGGCGCTGTTTCTCGCGCTGTTCGTCAACGGCGCCATCCTCGTTCTCGCCGCCGCGGTCTTCCACGCGACCGGCCATACGGAAGTCGCGGAGCTTGGCGAGGCCTATAGGCTCATCGCGCCTTTGCTCGGGCAGCCGGTCGCTGCGACGCTTTTCGCCGTCGCGCTCATCGCCTGCGGGCTCAATTCGACCGTGACCGCCACCCTCACCGGCCAGATCGTCATGGAGGGATTTGTGCGGCTGCGGATGAAGCCGGCGACGCGTCGGCTCATCACCCGCTGCATCGCGATCGCGCCGGCGATCGGGGTGACGCTTTACGCGGGCGAGTCGGCGACGGCGCAGCTGCTCGTCCTGAGCCAAGTGGCGCTGAGCGTGACGCTGCCCTTCGCCGTCGTGCCGCTCATAGCCTTCACGGCGCAGCGCAGCGTCATGGGAGAACTCGTCGCGCCCAAACGCACCACCGCGCTTGCGGCGCTCATCGCCGCCGTCATCATCGCGCTGAATGCGAAGCTTCTGTGGGACGCCGTCGCCGGCTGAGCGCCTCGCGGACGTGACAGCGCGCGCCATTGCCAAGCCGACGCATCTCGCTTAACTCGTCGCAACTTTTGTTGGAGCCGCGTCGAGATGAAACTCCCCAATCAATTCTACCGTCCGCTCGCCATCGGCGCCCCGGCGCCGCTGCGCGAACCGCCCGTCAAGGTCGAGCGGATGATTCATTTCGTCCCGCCGCATCTTGAAAAATTCCGCGCCAAAGTTCCCGAGCTCGTCAAACAGGTCGACGTTGTGCTCGGCAATCTCGAAGACGCGATTCCCGCCGACGCCAAAGAAGCCGCCCGCGCCGGCTTTATTGAAATGGCCAAGGCGACCGACTTCGGCTCGACTGGCCTGTGGACGCGCATGAACGCGCTGAACAGCCCCTGGGCGCTCGACGACATGATCGAGATCGTCGGCGCGGTCGGGCGCAAGCTCGACGTCGTCATGCTGCCCAAGGTCGAGGGACCCTGGGACATCGCCTATCTCGACCAGCTTCTGGCGCAGCTCGAAGCGCGGCATAGCGTGACGAAGCCGATCCTTATTCACGCCATTCTGGAGACGGCGGAAGGCGTCAAGAATGTCGACGCCATCGCGTCGGCTTCGCCGCGCATGCATGGCATTTCGCTTGGACCGGCCGATCTCGCCGCCTCTCGCGCCATGAAGACCACCCGCGTCGGCGGCGGCCATCCGGATTATAAGGTGATCGCCGACGCCGAGCCCGGCCAGGGCCTGCGCGCATCGTTCCAGCAGGACCTCTGGCATTACACCATCGCCAAGATGGTCGACGCCTGCGCGTCCGCCGGCATCAAGGCCTTCTATGGCCCCTTCGGCGATTTCTCCGACGCCCCCGCCTGCGAGGCGCAATTCCGCAACGCCTTTTTGCTCGGCTGCGCCGGCGCCTGGTCGCTGCATCCGTCGCAAATCGCCATCGCCAAGAAGGTCTTTTCGCCCGATCCGCAAGAAGTCGCCTTCGCCAAGCGGGTGCTTGACGCCATGCCGGACGGCACCGGCGCGGTGATGATCGACGGCCGAATGCAGGACGACGCCACCTGGAAGCAGTGCAAGGTCGTCGTTGACCTCGCCAAACAGGTCGCCGCCAAAGACGCCGACCTCGCCACGCTCTACGGATTTTGAGAGGATTTGGCTGTGGCGCGACGTCCGATTGACGGCTGCGCCCCGGCTGCGTTACTAAAAGGCAAGTAAACAGCGTGTTAAAGGCGCCTTGGAATGCCGCGAGAAAACTCCGCGAAATTTTCTATTGGACAGGTGGTCAAGCATCGCCGCTATCCGTTCCGCGGCGTGATCTATGACGTTGATCCGGTGTTCGCCAACACTGAAGAGTGGTGGCTTTCAATTCCGGAAGAGCTGCGTCCGAACAAGGATCAGCCTTTCTATCACCTCTTCGCCGAGAACGCCGAAACCGAATATGTCGCCTATGTGTCGGAGCAAAATCTGCTGCCCGACAACAGCAACAGGCCGGTGCGCCATCCACAGGTCGACGAGACCTTCGAGCGCGATGACGACGGCGTCTATCGCATGCGGGCGCCCAAGCGCCACTGAGCAGCGGCGCTTCCGATCGGACCACGCGCTGCCGCATTGCGAAAAAAACCCGCAGCGCCGGGATTGACGATCGCGCGAATCGACCACATTTTGGTTGCAGGTCGAACTTCATCGCGGGAGAGACCGGCGCTCGCGCCGGCGCCGAAGGCGAAACCGCCCCGGAAACGCTCAGGCCCAAAGGACCGCGACGAAGTAGAAACTCTGGAAAGCGGCGACGCGCGCAAGCGTTTCGCCCACCGAAGGGCGTAACCTGTCGCTTTTAGCGCAGGGAAATCTCTCAGGTCACCGGACAGAGGGGGCGCGTAGCGAAGTTTTAGCTTTGCTGCGCCAACCATGTCCTGGCGGAGTTGATGGTGACCGAACTCGACGTCGCGACCGCGCCTCCCGCGCTGGCCAAACTCCCGCTCGACGCCGTGCATCGACGGCTTGGCGCGCGCATGGCGCCTTTCGCCGGCTACGAGATGCCGCTGCAATATGAGCAGGGCATCGTCGCCGAAACGCTCCATACGCGACGCAGCGCGAGTCTGTTCGATGTTTCGCATATGGGTCAAGCCATCCTCGCCGGCGCGCGCGCCGCACGGGCGCTTGAAAGTCTAACGCCGGCGGATTTGGCGTCGCTTTCGCCGGAACGCACGCGTTACACGCAGCTGCTCAATGAGAGCGGCGGCATCCTCGACGATCTTCTCGTCACCCGTCTGCCAGGCGTCGAGGAGCGGCTGCTGCTTGTGGTCAACGCCTCGCGCAAGCAGGCCGATTTCGCGCTTATCAGCGCCGCGTTGCCGCAGTTCGACTTCAATCCATTGGACCGCGCGTTGCTCGCCCTTCAGGGCCCGCGCGCGTCCTCGGTCCTCGGCGCACTCCTCCCCGGCGCCGAGGACCTTCCTTTCATGGGCTGGCGCGCCTTCGACTTCGGCGGCGCGCCGCTCTTCGTGTCGCGCAGCGGCTATACGGGCGAAGACGGATTTGAGCTGTCGCTGCGCGCCGAGCATGCCGAAGACCTTGCGCGCCTGTTGCTGTCGCATGAGGACGTCGCGCCGGCGGGCCTTGGCGCGCGCGACGCCTTGCGGCTGGAGGCGGGCCTGCCCCTCTATGGCCACGACCTCGACGAAACCACAGATCCCGTCGAAGCCGGACTCGGCTGGTCGATCGGCAAACGCCGGCGCGTCGAAGGCGGGTTCCCCGGCTTCGAGCGCATTCGGCTCGCGCTTGAGCAGGGTCCCGCCCGCAGGCGCGTCGGGCTCGAGCCGCAATCAAAGGCGCCGCTGCGCGAAGGCGCGGAGCTCTCGGCGCGCGACGGCGAAGCTGTTGGCCATGTGACGTCGGGCGGCTTTTCGCCGACGCTGCAACGCCCGATCGCGATGGGCTATGTCGCCAGCAATCACGCAAACCTCGGCGCGACGCTTTCGGCGCCGCTGCGCGACAAACGCGTCGACGTCACAGTGGCGGCTCTGCCTTTCGTCCCGCACCGCTATTTCAAAACGCCGGCTGGAAAGGATGCGAGATGACCGATCTTCGTTACTCGAAGGATCATGAATATGTCGCGCTCGATGGCGATCTCGCGACGCTGGGCATATCGGACTATGCGCAGTCGCAGCTCGGCGACATCGTCTTCATCGAACTGCCTGAAGTCGGCAAGAAGGTCGCGAAGGGCAAAGAGATCGCGGTCATCGAGAGCGTAAAAGCCGCGAGCGAAGTCTATTCGCCTGTGAGCGGCGAAGTCGTCGAAGTCAATCCCGAGCTTGGCGAAGCGCCGGCGCTCGTCAACGACGATCCGCTTGGACGCGGTTGGCTCATCAAGGTGAGAGTCAGCGATCCTGGCGAATGCGCATCGCTGATGGACGACGCCGCCTATTCGAGCTTCCTGAAAACGATCTAGAGCAGGTTCCGAAAAAGTTGACAGACTTTTTCGATGAGAACCTGCTCCAGCATTTTGGTTTTGAGCGATTCCTTCTCGATCACATGATTCCATGTGATCGGGAAGCGCTCTAAGCGCAAGGAAAAGAACGATGCGCTATCATCCGCTGTCGGAGGCCGACAGAAACGCGATGCTCGCGACGATCGGCGTGTCGTCGATCGAAGCGCTCTACGCCGATGCGCCGCCCGCGACTCTGCTAAAGACGCCGCTCGACCTGCCGTCCGGCAAGTCGGAGCTCGACGTCGAGCGTTTCTTCGCAAGGCTTGCCGCCCGCAATATGCCTGCATCGCGCGCGCCGTTCTTCGTCGGCGCCGGCGCTTACAAGCATCACATTCCTGCAAGCGTCGATCATCTCATTCAACGATCGGAATTCTTGACGAGCTACACGCCTTATCAGCCGGAGATCTCGCAGGGCACGCTGCAATATCTTTTTGAATTCCAAACCCAGGTCGCTCTGCTCACAGGTATGGAGGTCGCCAACGCCTCGATGTACGACGGCTCAACGGCGACCGCCGAAGCCGTGCTCATGGCGCATCGCGTGACGAAGCGACGCAAGGCGCTGCTCTCCGGCGGCCTGCATCCGCATTACGCCGAAGTCGTGCGCACCATCTCGCGCCTCGCCGAAGACGAAGTCGAGACAATGGCGCCCGACATTCGCGCCGCCGAAGATCTCATCGCGCGCATCGACGACACGCTTTCTTGCGTCGTCGTGCAGACGCCCGACGTCTTCGGCAATCTGCGCGATCTGACGGAGATCGCGGAAGCTTGCCACAAGAACGGCGCGCTTCTCATCGCCGTCTTCACCGAAGCCGTGTCGCTTGGTCTCCTAAAATCTCCTGGCGCGATGGGCGCCGACATTGTCGTCGGCGAAGGCCAGTCGATCGGCAATTCGCTCAATTTCGGCGGACCTTATGTTGGTCTCTTCGCGACGCGACATGAATTCCTGCGGCAGATGCCCGGCCGCCTCGCCGGCGAAAGCGTCGACGCCGACGGCAGGCGCTCCTATGTGCTGACGCTGTCGACCCGTGAGCAGCATATCCGCCGCGACAAGGCGACCTCGAACATCTGCACCAACTCGGGCCTGTGCGCGCTCGCCTTCACCATTCATCTGACCCTGCTTGGCGAAGCAGGATTGACGCGGCTCGCGCGCGTCAATCACGCCAATGCGGTCTTGCTGGCGCAAATGCTCAAGGAAGTTCCAAACGTCGAAGTGCTCAACGAGACCTTCTTCAACGAGTTTACGCTTCGCATCGAAGGCGACGCCGCCGCGCTTGTTGAGAGAATGGCGGCGCGCGGCGTGCTCGCCGGCGTTCCCGTCTCGCGGCTCCTGCCGCGCGCGGGGCTTGACGATCTTGTCCTCGTCGCCACCACCGAAGTGAATACGCAAGAAGATCGCGACGCGTTCGTCGCGGCGCTTAAGGAGTCGCTCTGATGCTCGACAGACCCGCAGTCATCGAACCGCTCGATGACGACAAAACGCCCGCGACCTTCACCGGCAATCGCGGGCTCGATCAGGAAGAGCCGCTGATCTTCGAGATCGGCCGGCTCGACGCGACCGGCGTCGACATCGACCATCCTGCGCCGATCGCGACGCGGCTCGGCGCGCTGGAGCGCAATGCGCCCATCGGTCTTCCGGGCCTCACCGAACCGGAGACGATGCGCCATTATGTGCGTCTGTCGCGCAAGAATTATTCGATCGACGCGGGGCTCTATCCGCTCGGCTCCTGCACGATGAAGCATAATCCGCGCAGCAATGAGAAGATCGCGCGCTATGAGGGCTTCGCCGATCTGCATCCGCTGCAGCCGCAATCGACGGCGCAGGGCGCGCTGGAGTTGATGCAGATTCTCGCCGACTGGCTGATGACGCTCACCAATATGCAGGCGGTGGCGATGTCGCCGAAGGCCGGCGCGCATGGCGAACTCTGCGGCATGATGGCGATCAAGTCTGCGATCGCCGCCAGAGGCGAAAGCGCGACGCGCAATGTCGTTCTCATTCCGCAGTCGGCGCACGGCACCAATCCGGCGACGGCGGCGCTGCTCGGCTTTTCGGTTCGCGTCGTTCCGGCGGCGGCGGATGGAACCGTGCGCGCCGAGGCTGTCAAAGAGGCGCTCGCTCCCGACGTCGCCGCGATCATGCTGACCAACCCCAACACTTGCGGGCTGTTCGAGCGCGAGATCGTCGACATCGCCGACGCGATGCACGAGGCCGGCGGCTATTTCTATTGCGACGGCGCGAATTTCAACGCGATCGCCGGCGTCGCGCGGCCCGGCGACTTCGGCATCGACGCCATGCACATCAATTTGCACAAGACCTTCTCGACGCCGCATGGCGGCGGCGGACCTGGCGCAGGCCCGGTCGTTCTCTCAGAACGTCTCGCGCCTTTCGCGCCGGTCCCCTTCATTCGACGCAACGGCGATGCGCTGGAGCTTGTCGAAGCGGCTGAGGGCACGCAGAGCTTCGGGCGCCTGACCGCCTTCCACGGCCAGATGGGCATGTTCGTGCGGGCGCTCGCCTATATGCTTGCGCATGGCGCCGACGGGGTCGCCCAGGCCTCGAAAGACGCCGTGCTGTCGGCGAACTATGTCCGCGCGTCGCTACGTGACGTGATGACTCAGCCGTTCGGCGATCGCATCTGCATGCATGAAGTTCTGTTCGACGACGCCTGGCTGCGCGGCACCGGCGTGACGACGCTCGATTTCGCCAAGGCGATGATCGACGAAGGCTATCATCCGATGACGATTTATTTCCCGCTCGTCGTCCACGGCGCCATGCTCATCGAGCCGACGGAATCGGAATCGAAAGCCTCGCTCGATCTCTTCATCGCGACGCTGCGCGATCTCGCGCGCAGCGCCAAAGCCGGCGAGGTGGCGCGCTTTACCCCCGCGCCGCGATTGGCCCCGCGTAGGCGCGTCGATGAAGCGCTCGCGGCGAGAAAGCCGGTGCTGCGTTGGGAGAAGAAAACGGCGACGATTTAGCAGTGGATCGTTGATGACGGAATCGCGCGTTCGCTTGGGCCGCGTCATTCCCGGCAGGCCGTAGGCCTGACCGGGAATCCAGAGCAACGTCACCAAAGATTATTCTTTCTGGATTCCCGGTCGCGCGCTATGCGCGCGTCGGGAATGACATTCGAACTGTTCGATAGACGCGATATCAGAGCGCCGGCGGCGCGGTGTGCGGCGGCAGAATCGGCAGCACGACCTCAGGCTGGCGCCCGGTCAGCGAATCCAGGAAGGCGACGATCTTGTCGGTCTCGTCGGCGCTGAGTTCGACGCCGAGCTGGCTTTCGCCCATCACCGCCACGGCCTTCTTCAGATCGAAGGTCGCGCCGGTGTGGAAATAGGGCGCCGTCAGTTCGACATTGCGCAGCGAGGGCACCTTGAAGGCGTATTTGTCGGCGACCGCCTTGGTGACCGCGAAGCGGCCCCAATCGTCCGGCGGCAGAAATTCCGCGGTCGGCTGCTTGACGACGCCGAAACGCGCATACATGCCGCCGCCGACATTGACGCCGTTGTGGCAGGTGACGCAGCCCTTATCGATGAAGAGCTTCAACCCGTCCTTCTGCGCGTCGGACAGCGCCTGATCGTCGCCTTTGAGCCAGCGGTCGAACGGCGCGTCCGGCGTGATCAGCGTCGCTTCAAACAACGCAATGGCCCGGCCGATATTGTCATAGGCGACGGGATCGCTCTGTTCGGGAAAGGCCTGTTTGAAGGCCGCCACGTAACCTGGGATTTTCTTGAATTGCTCGACGGCGCGCTGTTTGGCGATTGCGTGCTCCGTCGGATTGATCGGCATCGGCCCCCCGCGCGTCTTCAACATCGCCTTGGGATTGGCCATCACCGAATTAACCACCTGGTCCGAAAGATTGGCGGCGCGCCCGTCCCAATATTGGGCCTTGTTGAAAATGGCGTTCAACACCGTGAGGACTTCGCGGCCGGCGAGCTGCGCGTTGTGCCCGCCCGAGAGCGCGCCGCCGTCGACGCCGCCCATGCTCAGATTGTGACAGTCGGCGCAGCTGACATCGCCGCTTCCGGAAAGTCGCGGCTCGAAGAACAGCATCTTGCCGAGCGCGAGTTTTTCCGGCGTCGCCGTCTCTCCAGGAATCGCCGGCGGCGCCGTGGGAATCGGCTCGAACAATTCCTTCGCCCGGTCCCTCAGGCCTGCCTCGGCAAAAGCCGGGCCGCCGACAAGAAGCGCGACAAGAGAGACGATCGAAGAAAGACGCATGGCGGATTTCACCCGGATGGAAGCGGCGCAAGAGGTTGAAGCTTATACCACAGCTGCATGGGCGCGAGGCTAGATGCGTCGGTCGGCGGCTAAGCGTCACACGTCATTGGATTCCGGCTGAACCTTTCGCTTGGACCCTTGTCATTCCCGGCAGGCCGAAGGCCTGACCGGGAATCCAGGGCCTATGCGGAAATGGTGGTTTTGCACTGGATTCCCGATCGCGCGCGTTGCGCGCGTCGGGAATGACAGCCAAGCAGATCGGCCAAAATTCGTATCATTGGCTCGCCCAAAGAATGCGGGCCATCCAGCTGACCTCGTCGCGCGGAATCGTGCGGTCGGGATAGGCCGGATTGACCGAACGCAGTTCGATGGTTCGCGCCGTCTCGCGCTTCAGCTCCTTGGCCATGATCTCGCCCGCGGTGGTCTTGACCACCACCCGGTCGCCGCGCCGCACCGGCGCCGCCGGCGAGACGATCACCACATCGCCGTCGCGATACAGCGGCGCCATGGAGTCGCCTGAAATCTCGAGCGCGTAGGAATGTTCGTCGGCCTCGGCCAAGACGTCGATTTCGTCCCAGCCGGCGCCGGTGGCGAAGCCGGCATCGTCGAAAAAGCCGCCGACTCCGGCCTGGGCGAGACCGATCAGCGGCCGGGTATGACGCCAGCGGCCGGCGGCGCTGTTCGCCATCACCAGCGACATGAATTCCTCGAGCCCGGCGCCGGTCGCCTGCAACACTTTGGCGATCGATTCGGTCGAAGGCCAGCGCTGGCGCCCGCTCGTCGTTTCGCGCTTGGAGCGATTGAAGGTCGTGGGATCGAGGCCGGCTTTGCGCGCCAGGCCCGACGGCGTCATGCCATATCGCTCGCCGAGCGCGTCGATCGCCGCCCAGATCTGAGCATGGGTGAGAATGTCGGACATGGCTGGCCGCGTTCGGAAGAATTTCCTAGTCGGTAGGAATATATCTATTAACTATGCCGCACAATAGGAAATCCGCGCTTCGGCTTGGCGCGAACGGAGCCAAGCGCCATAACCTCCACTCCCTGTGCGATCTTTTGATTCGCCGCGCTAACTTCCGGTTCCATGCTCTCCTCGCCCGAGCCCGCGCCAAATCGCCCGCGCCGCCCTTTCCTCACACTCTGGCTTGGGATTCTCGTCGCCATCATCGTCGCGGGGAGCGTGGCCTTGGCCGCTGTCGCGATCCTCGGACTCGGCGAATTTCTGTCGCTCGTGAGCCGCCTGCCGACGCCGACGCCGCAGACGGCGGCCGTCGCAGCGATCTTCGCGGCGACCTATCTCGTGCTCGCGATCGGCAAGCTGCCCTACTATCGGCTCGACCGCGCCGGCGGCGCGCTGCTCGGCGCGAGCCTGATGATCGGCGTCGGCGCCTTGAGCCTCGACGAGGCCTACCGGTCCATTGATTTCGACGCCATCACCCTGCTGCTCGGCATGATGATCGTCGTCGCCAATCTGCGCCTTTCAGGCTTCTTCCGCCGCGCCGCCGATTGGCTCGCGGACGTCGCGCGTCGCCCGATTTTTCTGCTCGCGGCGGTCGCGGCGGCGACGGGGCTGTTTTCGGCTTTTCTCGTCAATGACGCGATCTGTCTCGTCATGCCGCCGCTGGTCGTCGATCTGGCGCGGCGGCTCAAGCGCGATCCGACGCCCTATGTGCTGGCGATCCCGCTCGCCTCCAATGTCGGCAGCGTCGCGACGATCACCGGCAATCCGCAAAATATGATCATCGCCGCCGCCTCGGGCATTTCCTACGGCGACTTCGCTGAGGCGCTCTGGCCGATCGCCCTCGCCGGCGTCGCGCTGACGATCCTTTTGGTGGCGATCGCCTTTCCGCGCGAATTTTTTTCGCGCGAGAAGCTGACGCCGATCGTCGCGGCGCCGCGCCCTTTTCATGCGGCGCTCGCCTCGAAAGCGCTGCTGATCACCGCGGCGATGATCGGTTTCTTTTTCGCCGGCGTTCCGCCCGCCAAAGCGGCGATCATCGCCGGCGGGCTGCTGCTGCTCACGCGGCGCATCGGCTCGAAGAAAATCTACAGCGAAATCGACTGGCCGCTGCTTCTGATGTTCGCCGGACTCTTCATCGTCGTCGGCGCCTTCGACAAGGTGGTGCTGACGCAAGGAGAGATCGCGGACGTCGGGCGGCTCAAACTCGATGACGCATCGACGCTCGCGCTCGTCTCCGCCGTGCTGTCCAACATCGTCAGCAATGTGCCGGCGGTCCTCGCGCTGAAGCCGTTCATCGTCGGACTGAGCGATCCGAGGCGCGCCTGGCTGATCGTGGCGATGGCCTCGACGCTCGCCGGCAATTTCACGCTTGTCGGCTCGATCGCCAATCTCATCGTCGTCGAGCGGGCGCGCGCGCTTGGCGTCACGATCGGCTTCTGGACCTATTTTAAGGTCGGCGCGCCGCTGACACTGGCGACGATCGCGCTCGGACTGTGGAGGCTGTAGGGGGCGCTACGCCTCCTCCCCGCTTTCTTCCGCGGCGCGTCCCGATATGCGCCGGCGCGTATGCTCGCGCCGGATCTTTCGATTGCGCTCCGCATGCCGCGCGCGCGTCTTGTCGTCGGACGGCTGCAGCAGCTTGCGAAACTCGTCGCGTTTTTCGTGGATCGAAGCGATGACGAAGCCCATCGGCACGCCGATATCGACGAGCACGGTTTCGGCGAGCTGCAGGCTGGCTTCGACCGTTTCGGGAATCGCGTCGGTCGCGCCGAGCTTGTAGAGTTCGGTGGCGTGGTCGGCGTCGCGCGCCCGCGCGACGATGGTGAGATCGCCGCGGATTTCATGCGCCAGACGGACGATCTCGCCGGCCGCGTGAACATTCTCGATCGTCACGACGAGCGCGCGGGCCTGCGCCACGCCGCAACGCATCAGGAACTCGCGCCGCGTCGCATTGCCCCAATAGATTTCGACGCCGTCCTCGCGCCCCGCGGTCACCAGCGACACGACGTTTTCGACGGCGACGAACGGGATGTCGTGGCGCTTCAGCATTTCGCCGACAAGGCTGCCGATTCTGCCATACCCGACGACCACGACGCGGTCCTCGGCGACTTCGGCCGCCGGCGCGAGATCCGCATAAAGCAGCTCGTCTTCGCCTTCCGTCGCCGGCGGGACCAGAGCCGCGCCAATCCGGCCAAGAAGGGGAATGGCGAAAATGCTGATCGTGACGACGATCATCGCGTCGGCGCCATAGTGACCCGGCAGCACGCCGACGGCCATCGCCGAGGTCAGCAGCGCGAAGGCGAATTCGCCGCCAGGCGCAAGCAGCAGCGACGCCTCGGCTGAGGGGCGCCATTCGACGCCAAAGAGCCGCGCGAGAACGAAGATGATCGCGCCCTTAACCGCGATCAGCCCGGCGGCGTATATGAAGATCGGAACGGGATCCGCGGCGACGGCTCCCATATCGAGACCGGCGCCGACCGAAACGAAGAAGAGCCCGAGCAACAGGCCCTTGAACGGCTCGATCGTCACCTCGACCTCGCGCCTGAACTCCGTCTCCGCCAGCAGCAGCCCGGCGATAAAGGCGCCAAGGCCCATGGAGAATCCGGCGGCCGCCGAAAGCGCCGCCTCGCCGATGACCACGAGAAGGCAGGCCGCCATGAACAGTTCGGTCAGCTGCACGGCGGCGACCATGCGAAACAGGGGACGCAGCAGCAGCCGTCCAATGAAGATCAGCGCGCCCATGGCGAGGAAGGCGCGCCCAAACGCCCACGCCGCCTGTTCGCCGGTGAAGCCGCCGTTCTTGGCTTCGGCGAGCGCGGAAACCAGAAAAAGCGCCGGCGCAACGGCAAGGTCCTGAAACAACAGCACCGAAAACGCGACGCGTCCGGAGGTCTTGTTTAAGCGCCGCGCCTCGGCGAGCACCGGCAGCACAACCGCCGTCGAGGACATGGCGAGGGCGATGCCCATCAACATCGAGGGGCCGAGTTCGACGCGGAAATAATAGAAGCCCACAGCCGCGAGCACGCTTGCGCACACCACGACCTGCGCGAGACCCAGTCCGAAGACAAGCCGCCGCATGCGGGCGAGTCGCTCCCAGGACAGTTCGAGACCGATCATGAACAGCAGGAAGACCAGCCCGAATTCGGCGAGATTGGAGACGCCCTCGACATTGGTGATGGTGAAATTGCGTGCCCATTCATGATCGCCCGCCAAGCGGCCGAGACCGAACGGCCCAAGCACGACGCCGGCAAAGAGAAAGCCCAGCACCGGCGAAACCTTGATGCGATGAAACAGCGGGACGACGACCCCCGCCGTGGCGAGAAAGACCAGCGCCTCGCGATAGGATTCAAGATGCAAAGAGCCTGTCATGCCGCCTCGTCGTTCGCGCGCTGGTCCCGAAGGATAAATGGGTCACGCGGCGATCGGCGATGAAAAGAGCAAGAGTCGCGCCGCCAGGCGAGCTTAGGGGGAGCCCGACTGGCGCGACCATAGCGCTGCGCGCGAGATCGTCCGATGACGACGGGAGTCTATCCGATTCGGCGGGTGTCTCGCGCCCGCGGTGACGGTTGATAATAGTTATTGGTCCGTGACATGTTAACCACAAGGAGGATCGTGTCATGGCCATCAGCCCAGACTTGGGAAGCCAGCTCGAGGCCTTCGTCACCGAGCTGGTGGCGTCGGGCCGCTACAACTCAAAGAGCGAGGTCTCGCGCGAGGGGGTTCGGCTCATTCAGGAGCGCGAGGCCCGTCTTGCCGCCCTGGACGCCTCCATTGCGAGGGGCATCGCCGACGCTGACGCCGGACGCGCCAAGCCCGCGAAGGCGGCGTTCGATCGCTTGGAGGCTAAATTCAAGGCCAAGGCCGCTATTTGCATTTTGGCGATTTCGCCAAAATGCAGCGTGATCTAAAGCCCCAGCAGACGCTCATAGACCTGCAGCGTGGCGCGCTGCATCTCCTCGACCGAGAAGCGCTCCTGCGCGTTTCGGCGCGCCCGCAGCGCCAGGTCGTCATGCGCCGAGGCCTGCAGGCTCAGCGCCTCGGCGATGGCGTCCGCCAACGCGACCGGATCGCCGGGCGGCGTCCGCCAGCCTGTCGCAAGATGGCGCGGGGTCTGCGGCGGCGCCAGGACGATCTCCGGCGCGGCGCCGATATCGGAGATGATCACCGGCGCCCCCATCGCCTGCGCTTCGACGGCGATCCGCCCGAACGCCTCCGGCTCCGTCGCCGGCGCGACAATGACGGCCGCGGCCATATAGGCGGCGGGCATGTCCTCGCAGTAGCCGGCATTGCGAACGACGTCGCTCAGGCCGGCGTGCTCGATCTGCGTTTCGAGGGCGCGGCGCGTGGAATCGCTGTGCGGGTCGCCGACGAAAATGACGCGCAGATCGCAGACCCCTTGCTTGATCAGCCGCTTGGTCGCCTCGACCAGAACCGAATGGCCTTTGCGCGCGGAAAGCCGCGACGGCAGCAGCACGACGCGATCATGCGCCGCGACGCCCCACGCCGCGCGCAGGCGCTCGACGCGGCGCCGGTCGACGGCGGCGGGCGAGAAGGCGCGCAGATCCGCGCCGCGCGGGATGACCACAATCCGCTCCGCGCTTTCCGGATGCAATTCCCGAATGCGCTGGGCGGCGAATTCGGAAATGGCGATCACCGCGTCGCCCGCCGACATGATGGCGTTGTAGCGCTGCTTGATCGCCGACGCGCCGCTATAGGCGCTGTGATAGGTCGTGACCAGCTTTGCGCCGGTCTGACGCGTCGCATAATAGGCGACCCAGGCGGGCGCGCGCGAGCGCGCATGCACGATGTCGACGCCTTCGTCGCGGATGATTCGCGCCAGCCGCACCGAATTCAGCGCCATCGCGAAGGGATTTTTCGTCGCCGCCGGAAACGGCGCCCAGACGCCGCCTTTCGACTGCAACTCGCTGACCATGCGGCCGCCGCGCGACGCCACAAGACAGCGGGCGCCGACCCGGCTTAACGCCTCGGCCACGTCCACCGTCGCGCGCTCCGCCCCGCCCGACTGGAGATCAGGCACGATCTGCAGGATCGTTCGTCCGGCGAGTCGCTGGCCGGGGGCGGCGATCGTGGCGGTTTGTTGCGACATCGCTGGGCTAACGCGCGCCCCGGACAGAATTGTCCGGCTGCGGCATTCTGTTGCGAGATCCTTTACCAACTGTGAGCGAACCGCCTATTTTCAATCGCGTCGCCTCTTCCATCTCAAGTGAACCTGCTTGTCGGACACGCTCGACTTCCTCGACATTCCCAATCCGGCGGGCGGCGTCTGGCGCATCGCCCGGCGACGGCGCGCCGCGACGGCCGAGGGCGGAAACGCGCCGGGCCTCGTCTGGCTTGGAGGCTTCGCCTCCGATATGGACGGAACCAAGGCGAGCTTTCTCGACGAATGGGCAAAGGCGCGCGGGCGCGCCTTTCTGCGCTTCGATTATTCGGGCCACGGCCGCTCGGCGGGACGTTTCGAGGAGGGCTGCATCGGCGATTGGCTGGAGCAGAGCCTCGCCGTTTTCGAGCGCTCGACGCAAGGGCCGCAGATCCTCATCGGCAGCTCGATGGGCGGCTGGATCGCGCTGCTTCTGGCGCGCCGGCTCGCCGAAAAAGGCGAGAGCGCAAGGCTCGCCGGACTGATTCTGCTCGCGCCGGCGGTGGACTTCACCGAGGCGCTGATGTGGGAAGGCTTCGATGAAGCGACGCGCCGCGAACTCTTGGAAAAAGGCGTTCTGCCCGCCAAGGAGCCGGATCACGGGCCGGTCACGCGAAGGCTGATCGAAGAGGGGCGCCATCATCTGCTGCTCGGCGGTCTCATGCGCGCCCATGCGCGCGTGCATATTCTGCAGGGCATGCGCGATGACGCCGTGCCCTGGCGGCATGCGCTGACGATCGTCGAGCATCTGAACGCCGATCCGGTGACGCTGACCTTTATCGCCGACGGCGATCATCGGCTGTCCCGCCCCGAAGATCTCGCGCAGCTCGCCGCCGCGGTGGAGACGATGAGCGCCCCCCCGCCGGGCGAGCCGCCGCGCACGCTTTTTGATTGACGAGGGCGGCTATACCGCGCACGGGCGCTCGCTGCTAATCTTCTTGGGCGGCATCGCCGAATCGAGCGCGACCTCATCCGCGCGCGAACGAGCGAAGGCGCGGGCGCGCCAAGGAGGGAGGCATTCAGATGGGGCCGCCCGCCCTCACGCCACACCAGCGCGAGGAAGCCTTGCAGACGACACCGCGACGCAGGCAGACTTGGCGCGCCGGTTCAATGTTTCACAAAGCACGATTTCGAGATTGATATGAACAACACCACCGCGGACGACGGTCATTTGCAGCAAGAAAAGAAACTGTGCCGTATTCTGAGCCTCGACGGCGGCGGCGCTAAAGGCTTCTACACCTTAGGCGTACTCAAAGAAATCGAAGGAATGGTAGATCGCCCGCTCTGCGAGTGTTTTGACTTGGTTTTTGGAACTAGCACGGGAGCCATAATCGCTGCACTCATCGCGCTTGGCTACAAGGTTGATGAGATTCACGATCTTTATAAGCAGCACGTTCCCACTATTATGAAGGCGAAAAGCCGGACCGCGAAATCAAAAGCACTTGCGGAACTAGCAGACGTGGTTTTCTGCGACAAAAAATTCGATGCGGTGAAAACCGGCGTTGGAATTGTTACGACAAAGTGGATAATCGAGCGTCCTATGATTTTCAAAGCCAGCAGAGCGCAGGCCCACGGGCGCGTTGGGACATTCGCCCCTGGTTTTGGTTGTAAAATAGGCGACGCCGTTCAAGCGTCTTGTTCGGCATATCCGTTTTTTGAGCGCAAGGTAGTCGCGACGGAAGCCGGAGATTATGTCGAATTAATCGACGGCGGCTATTGTGCTAACAATCCCACTTTATATGCCTTGGCAGACGCGATCATTGCGATGAAAGTTCCACACGCCGACGTCCGAGCGGTGAGTATCGGCGTTGGCGTATACCCAGAGCCGAAGCCAAGTTTCTTGATGAAGCTGGCAAAAAAATATCTTGTTAGTGTGCAGTTGTTGCAAAAGACTCTTGAGATAAACACCCAATCAATGGATCAGCTGCGAGCAATATTGTTTAAGGATATTCCTACGATCAGGATAAATGATACTTACGAGCAGCCTGATATGGCAACGGATTTATTCGAACACGACCTTATTAAGCTGAACATTCTGCGGCAGCGGGGCAGAGAGTCTTTCGCAAGCAGAGAGCAACAGCTTAGAGAGTTCCTCCTCTAGACAGAAGCAATTAGCCGATGACCATTCCAGAATTCCAACTTGAACGCTGGTCGCATCTGGGGGCGGTGACCACCTCCAAAGATACCTACGCGACTATCAAGCGCGCATTGGAAAGCCCTGATGCAGGATATTCCGGACGATCGTACAAGGTGTTCTTGCAAGGATCGTATGGGAACGACACCAACATTTATTCGGAGAGTGACGTCGATATTGTGATCTGTTGCGCAGACGCTTTCTACTACGACCTCGATCACTTGAGCCTTGAGCATAAGGGAGCGTTCAATGCGAATCGGGTTTCGGCAACCTACGCGTATGCAACTTTCAAAGCCGATGTTCAGGCTGCGCTGGTAGCCGCATTTGGATCTTCGGTTCAGGTAGCTAATAAGGCGTTCAAGATTGCTGCCGCCGGAAACCGACGTAGTGCGGACGTTGTGGCCGCTTTTGAGCATCGGCGATATATCGAGTTCAAAAATGCAATCAGCCAATCCTTCTATGAAGGAATATCGTTTTTCACAACCGACGGAAGGCGCATTAATAACTTTCCAAATTATCACTCGAATAACCTCACTGCGAAACATCAAGCTACCGGCAATCGGTTCAAGCCTGCAGTTAGGATTTTCAAAAATATTCGCTCAAAAGCGACGGAGATAGGACTCCTAGAAAAGGGAGATGCGCCTTCGTATTTCATCGAAGGCCTTTTGTATAATGTTCCCAACGAAAAATTTATAAGCGGATTCAGTGATACAACATTGGGGATATTGAGCTGGCTCTATGAAAACGCGGATCGAACGCAGTTCGTATGTGCAAATGAGCGCTATTACCTCTTACGGGACAATGACTCTGTTTGCTGGCCGAGGGCTAAAGGAACAAAATTTATCAATGCGGCGATAACGCTGTGGAACGAATGGCAGGATCAGTCGAGGACGCGCTTCATATAAGACCGAACCCGACCCTTTCACGGTTCCTGCAAAAGGCGGAGCTTCTGCAAGACAGCGGATCACCCGCGCCGCTCGTTCTCGAGAAGCTGCAGCGCGGTCGCCATCGGCAGAAACATCCGCCGGGCTTCATCGGGAATTGAGGCGAAGCCGTTCGCTGCATAAAAGGCGCTCGCGCGTTCGTCTTTGGCGTCCACGATCAGCGCATAAGCGCCGATGCGAAAGCTTTCCGTGCGAATGATGGCGTCGGCGATGAGGGCGCGGCCAAGCCCCTGTCCCTGGCGTTTCGTCGCGACGGCGAGCCGGCCGATCAGCATGGCCGGCAGCACGGGATAGCGGGGCAGCTTTTTCGCCGCCGCCGGCGGCAACAGATTGAGCGGCACGCTCGTCGCCGCGAGCGTGTAGAATCCGGCGATTTCACCGGCGTCATCGAGGGCGACGAAGCAGCCGGCGACGCGCCGCTTGATGTCTTGAAAAGCGAATTCCCGAAGATAGCGGTCAAGCGCCTCGACGCCGGAGTGAAAGCCGTTGCGGTCGTGATCGCGGCTCAGGCTGGCGGTTACAAACGCCGTCAACGAACCTCGCGAACGAGGCGGCGGTGACTGGCGAAGGCGCGCTTCAACCCTTCCGACGGCGCGGGCGGTTTCAGGATCGCGTCGGCGAAAGCTTTTTGACCGGCGACCGAGAGGCGGATGATTTCCGTGTCCTCAATGGCGCGGTGGGCGGCTTCCTGCGCGGCGCTCACGACAAATTCGCTGACGCTGCGCCCCTGAATTTCTGCGGCCCGCTTAACAAGCGCAAGCACATCGGGCGCGAGACACGCTTCGATGCGGGCCGTGCGTGCGGTTTCTTGAGACATCACATCTTTCTCTCTACGAGAGGACTTTCCCTTCTTATGGTATTGTACGGAAATATGCCGGACAAAACAAGAAGAGAGACGCCGGCCTTGCGCCGAGCATCCCCGCCGGGACATCGCGAAATGCACCGCGCGGAGCTGGCATGTTCGGCTCATGTTGTCACATTTGGACGCGTCATCGCGTGGATGGCCGCGACAAGCGCGGCCATGACGCGGGAGATGACGTCTCGATAATCTGGATTCGAAGCCTTGTGCGCCGCCGCGCGGCGCTTGACACCTCCGCCGGCCCCATCGATGTTGCCGAACGAATTGTTCGGCATATCGAACGCTAGGATGATCGCTTGTCCGTATTGTCAGAAGCGCGGCCGGCCTGCAGCGAGGGCTTCACGCCGAAAACCGTCGTCTTTCAGCCCGACCGACCGCTTCTGACGGACGGCGGCGGCCGCATTGCGCCGCTCGCCATCGCTTACGAGACCCGTGGAACGCTCAACGCCGCCCGCAGCAACGCCATTCTGCTGTGCCATGCGCTCACCGGCGACCAATATGCCGCGGGCGTAAATCCCGTCACCGGCAAGCCCGGCTGGTGGGAGGCGATGGTCGGACCCGGCAAGCCTTTCGACACGGATCGCTATTTCCTGATCTGCTCGAATGTCGTCGGCGGCTGCATGGGCACGACCGGCCCGGCGTCGATCAATCCGACGACCGGCAAGCCCTATGGCGTCGATTTCCCCGTCGTCACCATCCGCGACATGGTGCGCGCGCAGGCGATGCTCATCGATCATCTTGGCATCGAGACGCTGTTTTGCGTCGCCGGCGGCTCGATGGGCGGCATGCAGGTGCTGCAATGGGCGGCGAGCTATCCGGAGCGGGTCTTCTCGGCCATGCCGATCGCCACCGCCGCCAAACATTCGGCGCAGAATATCGCCTTCCACGAAGTCGGCCGACAGGCGGTGATGGCCGATCCGGACTGGCGCTCGGGCCGCTATCAGGAGCAGGGCGTGCGGCCGGAGAAGGGGCTCGCGGTGGCGCGCATGTCGGCGCACATCACCTATCTCTCGGAAGCGGCGCTGCAGCGTAAGTTCGGCCGCAAGCTGCAAGACCGCAGCGCGCCGACCTTCTCCTTCGACGCGGATTTTCAGGTCGAGAACTATCTGCGCTACCAGGGCCTCGCCTTCGTCGAGCGCTTCGACGCCAATTCCTATCTCTTCGTCACCCGCGCCTGCGACTATTTTGATCTTGCCGCCGACTATGGCGGTTCGCTGGCCATGGCCTTCAAGGACACGAAGACGCGCTTTTGCGTCGTCTCCTTCACGTCGGACTGGCTCTATCCCACCTCGGACTCGCGCGCCATCGTTCACGCGCTCAACGCCGGGGGCGCCTCGGTGTCCTTCGTCGAAATCGAATCCGACAAGGGGCACGACGCATTCCTGCTGCACGAGCCGATGTTCATCGCGACGACGCGCGGCTTTCTCGATTCAGCCGCAAACGCGCGCGGGCTCGCGCCTGACGGAACCTCGAAATGAACTACACGCCTGCGGCCGACGCGCCTGAGCGGCCCGCGCAGCCGCTCGAGCAATCGCGTCTCGATCTCGCCGTCATCGCCGAGATGGTCGCGCCCGGCGCGCGCGTTCTCGACGTCGGCTGCGGCGACGGCGCGTTGCTGCAGCTCCTGGCGCAGAAGAAGGGCGTCGACGGCCGGGGCGTCGAACTCTCGCAGCGCGGCGTCAACGAATGCGTGGCGAAAGGACTCTCCGTCATTCAAGGCGACGCCGACACCGACCTCTCCGATTATCCGGACGACGGATTCGACTATGTGATTCTTTCCCAGACGCTGCAGGCGACAAGGCGCCCGCGCGCGGCGCTCGCCAATATGCTGCGCATCGGTCGGCGCGCCATCATCTCATTTCCCAATTTCGGCTATTGGCGCGTGCGCGCGCAGCTCGCCTTTGGCGGCCGCATGCCGGTCACCGGGCGACTTGACTATCATTGGCATGACACGCCGAACATTCATCTTTGCACCGTCCGTGACTTCGTCGAGATCGTCGACGAACTCGGCGCGCACATCGAGCGCGGCGTCGCCTTTGATCGCGCCGGCGCGCCGATCCGCTTCAGCGCGCCGTGGTGGGTTTGGAATCTCTTCGGCGAACAGGCTGTGTTTCTGCTGGAGCGTGGCGACCAACGACGCTGACGCGTGCGACGGTTTGTCCCGCGTGCGTCGCCTTTCGCGGGTTGACGGTTCGCGTTAGCCTTCCCCTTGGCGGCATTAAGAGAATTATGCGCGGGAGGGAGCGGCGGCGCCTCCGCTTCATGCGTCGTCATCCTTGGATGACGCGCGTAATTCCGCGCGCTTCGGAGGAGGCGCGAGCTTGACAGTCGACACCGGCCCCGCCGTGCGAAGCTATGACAGCGTCTCGCAAAAGAGCCGCGCGGGTCCATGCGCGCCGCAGCCGGCGGGCCCGGGGGAGCTGCGCAGCGCGCCGCTCTTCGCCGGGGTCGACGAAGCGACATTGTCGCGTCTGTCGGCGGAAGCCAGGATCGAGTCCCTCCAGGACGACGATGTGCTTTTCCATCAAGGCGCTGTCGTCACGGACCTCGCATTCGTCTTGAGCGGCTATGTGAAGCTGCTGCGCATTTCGTCTTCGGGACGCCAAACGCTCATTGGCATTTGCTCGGACGGCGAAATCATCGGCGAGGCCCCGACCGACGCCGATGAGAGTCACATGCTCTCCGCCAAGGCGGTAGGCGCGACCCGCGTGCTCAAGCTGCCGGCGGCGCTGTTCGCTCGGCTCGTCAAGGAGTCGCCGTCGCTCTGCGCCGCGGTGATGCAAAACTCCAAGGAGAGCATCGCGCGTCTCCTCGGCGAGATCGAGTCGCTCAAGAGCCAGAACGCCGATCAGCGCCTTGCCAGTTTCCTACTCGGTCTCTGCCCGCCGGGCGAAGACCGGTGCCGCTTCCGCCTGCCCTATGACAAGCGCCTGATCGCGGCGCGTCTCGGCGTCAAGCAGGAGACGCTATCGCGCGCCTTCGCCAAACTCCGCGCCCATGGCGTCCGCACGGAGACGCGCAACGTGCATGTCGAAAGCGTGTTGCATCTCGCGGATCAGTGCGACCGGCTCGGTCGGCCGCCGCGTCTCGCTTTCGGACGACGCAAGACCGAGAAGCGGCACGACGCCGCTTAGAGCGCGGCTCGCGAATAAAAGTGAAGTCCGGATTTTCGCGCGAGGCGCGCTATAAGACGTAAGGGCGTCCCCGACTTTGCCGGAGGCGGTCGACGTGTGCGCAGAGCGGAAATGCTTTGGCCCTCGCCGCCGGGCGCGAAGAAAGCGTCGGTAAGTTTGGCGTTCGGCGAAAATTGGCGGCGCGTATGGCTTCTCACGGCAACAAGAATGAAAATATCGCGCCGATGCTAGCTCACGCGGCATTTTGGCGGAATCGCCAAAATGCAAATAGCGTGATCGCTTCCAAAAGCTTAGAGCGCGCTCGATGCGAAAGGCCGGATTTCGCTTTTTTCACGAGCCGCGCTCTAATGATCGGCTTGCTCCTCGCGGGCGTCGAGATGCTTTTCTTTTCCGTCGCCGCTCACGGGCAGGCGATTTCGCCCGACGCGTTGACGCACGCCTATCCAGATCAAATCGCCGGTCGCGACGACGCCGTGATCATATTCCGTGACGGAACAAGACAGAATCTCTCTGACGGCAGGACCGACAAGAGCTTCGACGAGAAACTGAAAAACGCCTCTCTCCTAGATCAGTTGAGCCTTCCCTATCCTAAGGGCGCGCTGACGAAGCCTCCCGGACCGCAGGACGATCCGGGCCGCTTCCGCAACGCCGCCTTCTTCGACAAAATGTATGGGGATTGCGACAAGCGCGAAACGCAGAAGCATTTGGCCGATATTCCCTGGTTCACCGGCAAGGTGCGAGTCACCACGATCAATGGCGTCGCCGAAAAGCTGCGCGCGGTCGCCGCGGAAATTGATCGTCTGCCACAGGACATTAAGCGTCATGCTTATCCCAGCGCCGGCGCCTTCAATTGCCGCGTTGTGAAGGACACCGGCAAACGCAGCATGCACGCCTATGGCGCGGCGATTGATCTCAACACCGCCTTCTCTGATTATTGGCTCTGGCGTAAAGGCGGTTACCGCAATCGAATTCCTTACGAGATCGTGGAGATTTTCGAACGCCATGGGTTCATCTGGGGCGGCAAATGGGGGCATTTCGACACGATGCATTTCGAATACCGGCCCGAATTTTTCGCGACATCGCCAGGCAACGAAGAGAAATAGCAACATAGCGATTGAAAAGAACTGCGCGGATCGTACGTAACATCCATTAGCGGAGGGAATTCCTATGAAATCACAAAAGATTTTCGCGGCTTTTAGCCTTATCGGCGCGATAGGCGCGGGATCGATGGGGGTCGTCGCGCCGACCCCGGCGGCGGCGCAGGATCCGGCTTACATGTCTTGCGGGGATCTCTGGTACGCGCGCAACCGGATATACGCGCGTAACGGCCATTGCTTCAATACCGACCGGGGGCGGGCCGCCTTCGGAGCCGGCTGTTTTCCACCTTACGGGCGGCTGAGCGGTTGGGAGAAAAGCCGCGTCAATCAGCTTCAAATGTGGGAGCGCCGTAAGGGCTGCTGAGCCCCCTGTGCGGGCCAAAATTTCGCAGTTCAACAAGAGCCGCCACATAATCGAGCGGTCGACGGTCCGCCTGCGCCTCTAATTTTCAGACGCGCATTCACGGTGACGAAAATGGCGGATATGTTCTTCGCCGTCGACTGAACGCGCCTTCGTCGCAAATTCGGCGTCGGCTCTTGGTCAATTGCGCAGATGCATTTGTCGGGGAATCATCATGATCGCCATTAAACCGGTTGGCTTGTTTTTTTTGTCCATCATCGCGCCCGCGGCTGCTCAAGCGGGGGCGAGCAACGGCTCCAATGCGCTCGCGCTTGCGGCGATCGTCGGCGAATTGTCGCCCCAGACGAGCGCGCCCAATAAAAAGCTTCTTGCGGCGTTCTTCAGCGGCAAGGCGGACGCGCCGCACGCCAAGGATCTGCGCATTGCGGTCAAGGCGGATGCGATCGACTGCCGCGCCGGCAATGTCGACATCACGTCACGCGCCTGCGAGCTGACCTTCGGCGCCAAGAAGATCGAACTGCGCGGCCGCAAGGCGCATGAGCTCTATGCGACCTTGATCGAGAATAGCGTCGCCCTGGACGGCGCCGCCGGCGCCTCGCATGCGGCGCTCACCGGGCTCGACTGCATCGTCGACGCCGATGAAGTGGCGGAAAAGGCCGGCGGCGGCGCGCGCTGCGCCTTCAATCCCTAAAAGCTACGCCCCGGCACGACTTGTCTTTGGGGCGACTTTGGCCGAGAAGGCGCGTCCATAGACAGGAGTTCTAAATGGCTGCGCCGGGCGTCACCGTCTTTGTTTGCGTCTCTTGCCGCGACGGCGGCGACGCCGACATGCGTCCCGGCGCGCTTTTGTTGGAGGCGCTGCGCACGCGGCTTGAGGAGCGCAATCTCGATATCGCCGTCGAACCGGTGGAATGCCTCGCGGTGTGCAAGCGCCCGGCGACGGTCGCCTTCGCCGGCGGCGGCAAATGGACTTATGTGATCGGCGATCTCGACGGCGGCGTCCATGTCGACGAGCTGATCGATTCGGCGCAAAGCTTCGCCGCGACGGACAATGGCATCGTCGCCTGGAAAGACAGGCCGGCGTGCTTCAAGAAGGGCGTCGTGTCGCGCACGCCGCCGCTTCGCTAGGTTACTTCGCCGCTCGCGCCCGTTCGATCGCCTCGCTGATCAGCCCGCGCGCCTCGGCGGCGTCGCCCCAGCCCGCGATTTTGGCCCATTTGCCCGGCTCGAGATCTTTATAATGCACAAAGAAGTGCTCAATCCGGCGCCAGGTCATCTCCTGCAGGTCGGTGTAATTCTCGACGTCGACATAGCGTTGCGTGAGCCGCGCGGACGGCACGGCGACGATCTTTTCGTCGCCGCCAGCCTCGTCCGTCATGCGCAGCACGCCGATTGGCCTGACTGCGATAACCGCGCCCGGCGCTACAGGCCGGGTGTTGGCGACGAGCACGTCGCAGGGATCGCCGTCGTCGGAAAGCGTATGCGGAATGAAGCCGTAATTGCCGGGATAGCGCATCGCCGTATACAGGAACCGATCGACGAAGAGCGTGCCGGAGGCCTTGTCGAGCTCATATTTGATCGGCTCGCCGCCAAGCGGCACCTCGACGATCACATTGACTTCGTGCGGCGGGTTCGCGCCGATGGGGATGGCGTCGAGACGCATTCAAGTGCTCCGATTGAGATCGACGGCGCAGCGAAACAGCCGGCGCAGTATTGGGTTTCGTTGAGGAAGGACGCGCAACAAACCATGCGTGGATCGCGGCGCTGCGCGGTCCATATCTTCGCAGTGCTTCGCGTTTATGTCGCCAAATTTGATTTACCGCACCGGGGCGGAAACGAAGCCGAACGCGACGCGCGTCAGCATGTCCGAGCCGAACCGCTCCTCGGCGCGGCGAACCGTCTGGCCGCCGAGGCTGCGATAAAAGGCGAGCGCCTTCTCATTGTCGGCCAGCGCCCAGACGATGGTGGAGAGATAGCCGTGCTCGGCGAGTTCGCGCCGGGTGGCGTTGAACAGCCGGCGACCCAAGCCAAGCCCTTGCTGCTCAGGCGCCAAATAGATCTCAAAGATCTCGCCGGAATACGGCATCGACGGAACGCGGTTTCGCCCATAGGTCGAGTAGCCGACGATAGCGTCATCGAAGTCGAGCACGAGAAGACCGGTGCCGCGCACGATGGCCGAATGCCACCAGTTGGGACCGCGGCGAGCGATCATCCGCTCAAGCTCGGCGCCGGGTATGACGCCGCGATAGGCGTAGCGCCACGAGGCGTCGTGAACGCGCGTGATCTGCTCTGCGTCTCCGGGACGTGCATGACGGATGGAGAATGCGGTTTTGACCATGCCTTTGATGTTAGGTCCCATCGGTTCGTTTCGGCAAGAGCCATAAGCGTTTCAGTCGTAAAAATTCTCCGCGCCGAGACGCTTAGGCGTTTGGCGTCATTGCCTGTTTCACTTTATGACGCTCGCAAGCGGCGCGAGATGGCGCGCGGCGACGCGGCGCTTGCGGCGCGGGGCCTTCTTGCGCTATTCTTTCTGCGATTGCGGCTAACGCCGCCGGAACGGGACGAGATCGTTGCCCCACGCAACCGCCATTGCGAATGACCCTGTGACGCCCGCGCGCGCACACGGATTCGCTCGGCCGCGTTCCCTGCCGCTTTTCGGCCTGCTGCTTCTTAGTCGCCCCTGAGCGCCCGACGGGCTCGCGCCCAGGCCTTCAGGGGACATGTCATGCAGTCAGACGACAAGAGCCCCTCAGCGGGCGCGGCACAGCAGGATTTCAAAACCGATGAGCAACACGTCACAGCCCGGCGCCGTCGCAGATAATGACGCGCGCGTCCTGATTTTCGACACCACCCTGCGCGACGGCGAGCAATCGCCCGGCGCCTCGATGACCCTGGAAGAGAAGCTCGAGGTCGCGGATCTCCTCGACCAATTGGGCGTCGATATTATCGAGGCCGGCTTCCCGATCGCGAGTCCCGGCGATTTCGAGAGCGTCAGCGAAGTGGCGCGGCGCGTCAAGAACGCCTCCGTCGCAGGATTGGCGCGCGCGTCCGAGAAGGACATCGACCGCTGCGCCGAAGCGCTGCGCGAGGCGAAGCGCCCGCGCATCCACACCTTCATCTCCACCTCGCCGGTGCATATGAAATACAAGCTCCAGCTGGAGCCGGAGCGCGTCTTGGAGATGGTCTCCGCGTCGGTGACGCGCGCGCGCAATCATGTCGCCGACGTCGAATGGTCGGCCGAAGACGGCACGCGAACGGAGCTCGATTTTCTCTGCCGCTGCGTGGAGGCCGCGATCACGGCGGGCGCAACCACGATCAATATTCCAGATACGGTCGGCTACATCACCCCAACGGAATATGAGCAGCTGTTCCGCACGGTGCGCGAGCGGGTGCCCAATTCCGACAAGGCGATCTTCTCGGTGCACTGTCACGACGATCTGGGGCTGGCGGTCGCCAATTCGCTCGCCGGCGTGCGCGGCGGCGCGCGGCAGGTGGAATGCACCATCAACGGCATCGGCGAGCGCGCCGGCAACGCGGCGCTCGAAGAAATCGTGATGTCGATGAAGACGCGCGCCGACGCGCTGCCGTTCTTCACCGATATCGACGCCAAGCTCTTAACGCGCGCCTCGAAGCTGGTCTCGGCGGTCACGTCCTTTCCGGTGCAGTACAACAAGGCGATCGTCGGGCGGAACGCATTCGCGCATGAGAGCGGCATCCATCAGGACGGCATGCTCAAGAATGCGCACACCTATGAGATCATGACGCCGGAAAGCGTCGGGGTCTCCAAGACCTCGCTCGTCATGGGCAAGCATTCGGGACGCCACGCCTTTCGCGAAAAGCTGAAGGAGCTCGGCTGTGACCTCGGCGAGAACGCGCTGCTGGACGCGTTCAATCGCTTCAAGGATTTGGCCGACCGCAAGAAATTCGTTTACGACGAAGATCTGGTGGCGCTGGTCGACGACGAGATCGTCAACGCCCATGATCATATCAAGGTCGAGGCCTTGATGGTGATGGCCGGCACGCATGGCCCGCAATCGGCGGCGCTCACGCTCGACGTCGACGGACAGAAGCTGACGCATCAGGCGACCGGCAACGGCCCCGTCGACGCCATCTTCAACGCCATCAAGGCGCTCGCGCCGCATGACGCCACGCTGGAGCTGTTCCAGGTCCACGCCGTCACCGAAGGCACCGACGCGCAGGCGGAAGTCTCCGTGCGCCTCTCCGAAAACGGCAAGTCGGTGACGGGCCGCGGCGCCGATCCCGACACGCTCGTCGCTTCGGCGCGCGCCTATGTCTCGGCGCTCAACCGGCTGATGGCGAAGCGCGCGCGCGGCAAGCCCGAAGCCATGCAGGCGATCTAGGCAGCCAACGACTGAAGCCTCCCGCCGGTCATCGTCCGGCGGGAGTCTTCGGTTAAGGCGGCCGCGAGCCAATCGGCGTAATGGCATCGATGCGAAACGTACCCAAGATGTTGCGAGCGATGCCGACAAGACATTGAGCCGGTTGTCGGACGCCTGCACGCCCAGCCAACCGCAAAAATATTCAAAGCCTCCATCGGCGAAAGAGCGCGATCGAAAAACCGCCCAGACGCGCGCGGGTCGAGAAGACGCGCGACTAGCCTCAAGAAATCGTTGAAGAAATAACGCAGCGCTCAGCTAACGTCTAAGCCGCTGATCGCCGCCGAAAAGGAAACGCGCGCGCGCGCCTGCCGCAGCCATGGCCGAGCGGCCTTGCAACCCGAGGAACGTCGGGTCTATCCTCGAAATTGGGGCAATTCGCGTTTTTTCAAACAGGCGAAGACGAGCGCGCTTTTGGCGCAGGGGGCAGTAATGACGATTCCAATCGAGCGTATCATCATACGACATCTGTCGGGCTCGAAAGCCAATCAGATCGAACAGCTGCCCGTCGGCGACTCGCGCGAATTCACTATCGGCCGCGATCCCACGTCGAAGATCGCTTTCGATCCTGTCGGCGACAGCGTCGTCAGCCGCAAACATGCGCTCATCCGCATCACGGGCGAAGGCGACAATATCTCCTTCAAGCTCTCGGACGCCGGCAGCAGCAATGGCACTTTTCTCAATGGCGAGCGGGTGAACGGGGAGGTCGAACTTCTTCCCGAAGACACGATCGAACTTGGCGCCAAAGGTCCGAAATTCGCCTTCGACGTGCAGCCGCGGCCCGCAAGTTTCGCCGCCAGAACTAAGGTGATCGGCGTCGGGGACACAGCGGCGACCCGCGTCATCAAGACCGCCGAAGCCGCCGCCTCGACGGCTGTGAACGCCGCCGCGACCGGCGCCAGCACGGCGACAGGAGCGAACGCCGACGGCGGAGCGCCGAAGAAGGTCGGAATCGGCCACGAAACTGTGCAGCGGCTTATCGGAGAAGAGCGCGGCAAGGCCAATCGAAACATGACCGGCGCGATCGCCGCGGTGGTCGCCTTCTTCGTACTCGGCGGCGCGGCGCTCTACTGGGCTCAGCATCGCGAACTCGAGCGAAGAGACGCGGAAGACAAGCTCGCTCAAACCGAGACCGATGAAAGGCTGTCGCGCATCCCCGGCGACGTCAACCTCAAGATCGGCATGAAGCCGCGCGAGATCTATGACAAATACGCGAAAGCGACTGTCCAAGTCGGCATGATGTGGCGGCTGTACGATAAGCAGACCGGCAGGCCCATCCAGCATAAGACGATCGACTACAAAGGCCGGCGCTATCCCGCCTATGTGCAGCTGCCGAACAATCTCGGCGTCGTGCGCTGGCTGACCCTTGAAGACGATCACATCACCAATCTCATGGTCGGCGGCGGCGGCACCGGCAGCGGCTTCGTCATCAGCGAGCAGGGTTATATTCTCACCAACAAGCATGTCGCCGCCGGCTGGCAGGTCGCCTATGGCGCCGAAGGCGGCAGGGAGGGCATCCTCTACGATTACGTCGTCGTCTCATCGGGAAAGAAGCGCAAAGCCAAAATCAAGGAGCCGAAGCTCATCGATCTCTATGATTCGACCTATTCCGACGTTTTCCATTGGATTCCAGAATCCGGCGGCTACATTTTCAAGACCGACGATCCAACGACGGCGCTCGCGGGCAACACTCCTGATCCAAATTCCAACAACAAGGCGTCTTTCGTCGGCCGCAACGAAGTTCTCGAGGTCAAGTTTCACGGCAGCCGTTTGGGCGTGAACGCCAGCCTGGTGAGGACATCGGCGGACGCCGACGCAGCGCTCGTCAAGATCGATTCGCCCCAGACTTTGACCAAGGTGGATATGGCGCCCAACGCTCCCGTCGAGATCGGCGAGAACATCACCGTGCTCGGCTATCCCGCCGTCTCGGTCGAGAATTTCGTGCTGCGGCAAACGGAAGAGCGCGGCCGCATCCGCAGCCAGCTCGAAAAGATCACCGAGGCGACCGTCACCGAAGGCATCGTGTCGAAGACCGCGAGCGGCGTGAAGTCGACGGAGGGCGGCACCTTCGCCAGCGACATGGGCGACGTTTACCAGCTCAGCGTCGTCGCCACCGGATCGGGCAACAGCGGCGGGCCGGTGTTCAACTCCTCCGGCAAGGTCATTGGTCTGTTCACTTACAGCCGCAATGTTGGCGACACCAAAGCGACCATGGCGGTTCCGATCAAATATGGCGCCGAACTCACCCAGGCGCAGCGCGAATAGCAAAGGGTCCGTCCTCCATGACGGCGAACCGGCCAGAAGACCCGTTGCGCATCGCAGGCGCCATCCGCACGGATGTCGGATGCGTCAGGCAGCTCAACGAAGACTCCGTCGCCTTCATCGCAGGCGCCGGCCCCTCGCAGACATGCGATTATGGTGCGCTGGCGCTTGTCGCCGACGGCATGGGCGGCCACGCCGCCGGCGAAGTGGCAAGCGCGCTCGCGCTCGAAGTCGTGCGGCGCGTCTATTATTCGCTCGACAAGATCGCTTCTGAGGCGCTGCGGGCCGCTTTTGACGCCGCCAATCGAGCGATCTTCGACTACGCCGCCAAACATCCTGACTGCGCCGGCATGGGGACGACCTGCACGGCGCTCGGCGTCAGGGACGGTCTTCTGTGGCTCGCGCATGTCGGCGACAGCCGCGCCTATCTGATGCGCGACGGCCGGCTTACCCAACTTTCCGACGATCAGACGCTGCACGCGCAATTGGTGCGCGACGGCGTCATGTCGCCGGAGGACGCAGGCAAGGGCGCCGGAAGCAATGTCATTCTGCAGGCGCTCGGCACGCGTCTCGACGTCGAGCCGACAATCTGGACGGAAGGCCTGCCGCTGCGACAGGGCGACATCGTGATCTTGTGCTCCGACGGTTTGACCAATCTCGTCTCCGACGCAAGGATCGCCGAAGTGGTCTCAAAAAACCCGCCGCCGGAGGCCTGTCGGCTATTGATCGACGCCGCACGCCGCGGCGGCGGACATGACAATATTTCGGTGGGCGTCTTCGTGGCGGAAGCCGACGGCGCCGGTCGGACGGCCGATCAAGCGGCGACGAAGCGCATTAACATCGCGGACCCGCCGACGGGCGCCCTGACGGCGAAGATCGACGCCGTCGCGGAGGGTTGAGCATGACCGACCCGCAGATGATCGGACACTATCGCATCGTCAAGCTGCTCGGCGTCGGCGCGATGGGCAAGGTGCATGCCGCGCTCGACACTTTCCTCGAGCGCGAAGTCGCGATCAAATCCCTGCGCGCGGAGCTCACGCAGGACCCCGACTTCGTCGGACGTTTCCGCGCCGAAGCGACGAGTCTCGCCAAACTCAACCACCCCAACATCACGACGCTGTATTCGCCGGTGCTGCAGGGCAGCGACCTTTACATGGTCATGGAGCTCGTAAACGGCCGGCCGCTCGACGAGATCTTGAGGGAGCGCGGCAAGCCGCTTGGCGTCAAGGAAAGTCTCGCCATCATCGCGCAGGCGGCGGATGGACTCGCCTATGCGCATCAGATGGGCGTCATTCATCGCGACATTAAGCCGTCCAACCTCATGGTCGCCGACGACGGCCGAATCAAAATCATGGATTTCGGCATCGCGCGGGTGCGCGGCAGCGTGCGTCTCACGCGCGCCGGCACGGCGGTCGGCACGCCGCTTTACATGTCGCCCGAGCAGTGCCGCGGCGGCGAAGGCGACGAGAGGAGCGATCTCTATTCGTTGGCCGTCGTGCTTTACGAGATGCTTGCCGGCGCGCCGCCCTTTTCCGGCGCGACCGAATATGATCTCACTCAGGCGCAGATCCACGCCGAGGCGCCGCCGCTCGTGCCGCGCATATCGGGCGTCACGCCGGAAATTGAATCGGCGATCATGACGGCGCTGTCGAAACGTCCGGAGCAACGCTTCCCGAATATGCGCGCCTTCAGCGACGCGCTTGGCGCCACGGCGCTGCGCATCGACGCCTCGAGCATTATTCGAAGCGCGGGACATCTCGTCCAGGATTCGACGGCCGAGCGCGACGTGCCGACGCCCGAGCGCATGTCGACGAAGCTTATCGCCCTCGCGAAAAGTCGCAGCGCGACGCTCGTGCGCCGCTTCAAGCGGCTGCACCCAGCGGCGCAAGGCGCTTCCCTCGGCATCGCGGCTGCGGCGCTCGCCACATTGGCTTTTCTCGCGCTGATCGAGCCGTCGGCGCCAGCACGGGACGAACGCCAGACCCGAATCGATCCAGGCGACGGCGACCACCGCCCCATCAGCAGAGTCAATGATGCGCCGATCGCTCGGGGCGGCGACTGCAATTCGCAGTTTGCGACGCGGAACGATCCGTTGGGCTGCAATTGGCGCCAGCCATCCTCTTCAAACTCGAGCGCTTCGATTTCCGAGCTGCGCGCGGCGATGAAGGATCGCAGCCGATGGGACATCGCTTTCCCCATAGCGCAAAAACTGGCGGAGTCCGGCGATAAGGAGGCGCAGTATCATCTCGCCACTCTCTATGCGAAGGCGCCGGGCCGGCAGAATTTCTCGGAGGCCTTCAATTGGTTCAAAAAATCCGCGATGCAAGGCTATGCCGACGCGCAGGCGTCGCTCGGCGTTATGTACAAGGACGGCATGACGCCCGACGGCAGGCAAGACCCGGCCGAAGCGGTGCGTTGGTTTGAGCAGGCGGAAGCGCAAAACAACGGCAGAGCGCAATATTGGCTCGGCGAAGCCTATGAGAAGGGCCTGGCAGGACTGGACGTTAGTCGCGGCAAGGCCGAAGAACTCTATTACAAGGCGAGTCTGCAGGACGTCCCTGACGCCGCCGAAGCCTTGCAGAGACTCAAGCGGCGACGCGGCCGACGTTAAAGTCCGCCTTTGCTGAATTGTCCGCCGCCGCCACCCCCGCCGCCGCCGCTGTCCCCTCCGCCACCGCCGCCGCCTCCGCCGCCATGACGGTGACGGTTCGCGACATGTACGCGTCCGCGATGACGCGCGTAATGGCGGCGCGCCTGATAATGATGGTAGCCGCCAGAATGGCGCCGATGAAATCGGAAGCGAAACCCTCCAAGCATCGCGCCAATGAGACCCAGCTGCGCGGACGCCGGCTCCGGCTCCAAAACGACAAGAGGCAGCGTGAAAGCGCCGAGCAAGAGAGCTCGGCGCGAAAGCCGACGGTCAGCGCCGTCGTCATTGTCAGTCATGGAACTCGCCCCCGCAGACGGTAGGCGATGATATTGTTCTCGCGGCTGCGTCCTGTCAATTTGCCGCACGCTTCGTCAGAGTTCGCATCGGTTCTTGAAAAATCGCGCTCAGGCCGACGGTCGGCGATGGCCGCGTCTTTCACATTGTCGTGGATGCAGGATATTCCCGAAGCCGCAAAGATTTGGAGCAAGGTTGATGGGGGACATTGAGAATCGCGGCGCCGCGCCGTCCGACTTTGTCGACGCGCGCGCGGACGGACCGGGAGTCGTCCGCATCTTTGAAGATGATCCAGCCGCGCCCTTCTATCGATTGCTGTCGAAACTGCGCGCGCCCGTCGCGATGCGAGACATGATGATGGCGCCCGTGCGCGCCTGTTACAGAGGCGAGGGGCTGACGATCGACCCGGCGGAACTGCCGCCGGGCGCCGCGCAGCTCTATCCGCAGGTCTCGGTTTCGACGCTCGCCGTTCCTTCGGACGCTGGGCCGATCCGCTGCGAATGTTATGCGCCGCCCGGCGACGGCCCGAAACCGCTGATGCTGTATGTGCATGGCGGCGGCTTTGTCGTCGGACGATCCGAGGACACCGCCTATGTCACCAGCCGCATCGCCGCCGAAAACAACGTCATCGTGGTCAGCGTCAATTATCGCTGGGCGCCCGAATGGCCTTTTCCAGCCGGCCTCGACGATTGCATGGCGGTTCTGCGCTGGATGCGCGACAGAGGCGCCGCCATCGGCGGCGACGCATCGCGCATATTGGTGTGCGGCGATTCCGCCGGAGGCAATCTCGCGGCGGCGTTGCCGCTCAGAGGGCGCGAGGAACGCATATCCATTCTCGCGGCCGTGCTTTTATGTCCGGTCACGGATTTTCACTTCGAAGAATTTCCCTCCTTCGAGCGGCTGGCGCCGACCGGCGTCGTGATCGACGCCTCCTTCATGGGATTTGCGCGCGGCGCCTATCTCACGAAGCTCGAGCAGTGGCGAAATCCCTGGGCGAGCCCGGCGCTTGGCGATTTGAACGGCTACCCGAGAACGTTGCTCGTCAGCGGAACCGCCGATCCGCTTGTCGATGATAATCGCACCTTTGCCGAGAGATTGACGGCCGCGGGCGTGGCGGTCACGCATTTCATTGGCGAGGCCATGCCGCACGGCTTCTATTTCTTCCCTGGCCTGTTGAAAGAGACCGACGCCGCCTTCGCGGCGATCGCGAGATTCCTCCCGGCGGCGCTCCAAGGCTAGTTAAAACAATCCCCTCTTCGCTGCGCGCGAAGCAAAGCTCAAGCATTGAATCTTGATCTTGGTTGCTGTTTGGCCACGCATTAGCCATTCATTATCGTTTAAATAAGAAATTCGCCTTAGTACCGAAGGTGCTCAACCGCAGTTTGGAGCGGCACATGCGCTTGCGAACGCGCTCTCGCGCCCGGCTTTTTTCGAAGGTGGCAGTGACCGCCGCCGCGACGCTCGGCTTGGCGCGGACGCCTGCCATCGCGCAGGGCTATTATTTCTGGGGCGACCGCGAGCCTCTCATCAATGCGGTTCCAGAGCCAGAGCGAATCACTCGCCCGCAACGCCCGGCCGCGCGAAAAAAGATCTCTCGTCCAGCGAGCGACAAAAGCGGCGCGGCGACTTCGCTCGACGCCAAGCCCGAGTCAGCACGGCTCGATCGGCCGCTCTTCGTCGTCGCCTCCATCGCCGACCAGCAGGTGTCGATCTACAACCATAGCGGCCTGGTCGCGCGTTCGGCGATTTCGACAGGCATTTCCGGACATCCGACGCCGAAAGGCATTTTCACCATCATCGGCCGCGAACGGTTCCATCGATCCAACATCTATTCAAGCGCGCCGATGCCGTTCATGCAGCGGATCACCTGGTCCGGCATCGCCATGCATCTTGGAGTCGTGCCGGGACATCCGGCCTCGCATGGCTGCATCCGGCTTCCCGCCGCGTTCGCGGCGAAGCTCTGGGGCATGACCAGAATCGGCGAGCGGGTCGTGATCACGCCGCATGACGTGTTTCCGGCCGAATTCGAACACCCCTTGCTGCCCGCGCCTATGATGCGCGCGTCCGAAAAAGGCGCGCCAGGGGGCGACTCTCAACAGCCTCCCAACGTCGCCGCAGATCGTCCCGCCCAGCCTCAGGCGGAGCAGCCCAAGGCGACCGGCGAAACTGTCGCGAGGACCGCAGACCCACAGAAGCAGCCCCTCGCCGCGACCGACCAGCCGGCGGCCAGTGGGCAGCAGCCGGCCACTCAAGCCAACGCCGCGGCCGACGCTGCCGCCAGTTCCAAGCAACAAGCCGAGCAGCCCAAGGCGGAAGCCGGCGCCGAGGTTGCTTCGGCCGATACAGCCGCGCCCGCTGCAGACTCGCAGCAGCCGGACTCCGCCGACGCCGCGTCGAAGACCGAGCAGGATGCGGAGCAGCCCAAACCCGGAACCACGGCAGACAAACAGGCATCGTCGGTCCCCTCAAGCCCGGCCGCCGTCGCCGAACGCCTGACGGTAAACCCGCATCAATATGCCCAGCGACTCAAGGCCAAGGCCCAGGCTGACGCCGCCGCCGCCAGCAAGGCGATCAAGGCTTTGTCCGCTGAAGTGGTCATCAAGCAGAAAGAGGCCGCGCGCGCCGCGGTCGAGCTCCGCGCCGCAAAGGCCGCGCAGGCCTTGGCCCACGTCAAAGCGGACGCGGCTGCGGCCTCCTATGACGCTGCTAAGGCCGCAGTCGCCAGCCAGCAGGAGCCGGCCGTAACGGCGGAGCGCAGCGCGTCGGCGGGCGACGAGCAGGCCAAAGCCAGAGCCGACCGTCTGACGAGAGCCTATGGCGAAGCTCTTTTCGCTGAGGACGCGGCGCTGCTGATTCAGACGAACGCCAGCTCCGCGTTGGCGGAAGCCACGGCAAAGCTCGAACAGGCGAGCGCGGCCGTCATCGCCGGGGACTCGGATCTGGCCGACGCGGAACGGCGTTTGGATGAGGCGAAAACGACCGCCGTCGCCGCCGCAACCGCTCAAAGAGAAGCCGAGCGGCGCGTAAACCCCGTCTCGGTGCTGATCAGCAAGAAGGATCGGCGGATCTATGTTCGCCAGGGCCTGTCGCCGCTTTTCGACGCGCCAATCGAGATCCGCGATCCGGACGCGCCGCTCGGCTCGCATCTTTATGTTGCGACGGCGGCCAAGGACGACGGAAGCTCGCTCAAATGGTCGGTCCTGTCGATGCCGGAAGCGCAGACCGAGCGCAGGAAGAATGTGGCGTCGGCCGACGCCAAAGCCGACATATCCTGGGATTGGCGCCCTGCGAGCGCGAGCCCATCCGAGGCGCTGGAGCGCGTCGACATCCCGAAAGACGTACGCGACCGGATCGCGGAGCGGCTATGGACTGGGGCGTCGCTCATTATCTCGGACCAGCCCGTCAGCGGCGAGACCGGAAACGACGGCACGGATCTGACGATCAAATTGCGCTAGCGGCGCGCGCGCCGCGCTCCATCGGTTCTCCCGCGCGCGACAGCGATATTGCTCGGCAGTTGGAAGCTGCGCCTGTATTCTCCCCGCGTCATGCCCGCGAGCGCTGTAGAGGCGCTGAGCGCGATATCCGAAGGCGCGCCTGCGTCCAATCACAATGAGAGGTGAGCGATGAACCTTGACATGAACAAGCTCGACTCGCTGCTCGGAACGGTCGTCAATGAGCTGGGGGCCGCTTCCAACGCGGCTCTGGTGATCATCGGAGACAAGCTCGGCCTGTTCCGCGCGCTCTCGCAAGGCGCCGCGACCTCCGCCGAACTCGCCGACAAGACCGGAACGCATGAGCGCTATGTGCGCGAATGGCTCTCCGCGCAAGCGGCCTCCGGCTTCGTCGATTATGACGCCGAGGCGCGCAAATTTTCGATGTCTCCCGAGCAGACCGCGGTGTTTGCCGCCGAGGACAGCCCCGCCTTCATGGTGGGAGGTTTCAGCCTGATGACCGCGATTTTTCACGACGAACCCAAACTCGCCGAAGCCTTCAAGAGCGGCAAGGGCATGCATTGGGGCGACCATTGCAATTGCCTGTTCTGCGGCGTGGAGCGCTTCTTCCGGCCGGGCTACCGGACGCATCTTGTCGCCGAATGGCTGCCGGCGCTTGACGGCGTCACCGCCAAGCTCGAACGCGGCGCGAATGTCGCCGACGTCGGCTGCGGACATGGCGTCTCGACCCTGCTCATGGCCGACGCCTTTCCAAACTCGGAATTTGTCGGGATCGACTACCACGAGGGTTCGATCGCTCATGCGAGGGAGAAGGCGAACGGTCGCAAGAACGTGCGCTTCGACGTGGCGCGGGCGCAGGATTTCGCCGGCGCGCGCTACGATCTCGTGACGATGTTCGATTCGCTGCACGACATGGGCGATCCCGTCGGCGCCGTCGCGCATATTCGCGACGTTTTGGCGGAAGACGGAACGCTGATGCTGATCGAGCCCGCGGCCGGCGACAGCCTTGCGGACAATCTGAACCCCGTTGGGCGGGTCTATTATGCCGGCTCGACCCACATCTGCGTGCCGACGTCGCTCAATCAGGACGTCGGGCTCGCGCTCGGCGCGCAAGCCGGCGCGAAGCGCATCGGCGAGGTCGTGCGCGAAGGCGGCTTCTCCCATTTCCGCAAGGCGGCGGCGACGCCGTTCAACATGATCCTGGAGGCGCGGCTTTAGCGCGACACGTAAACGCTTCGCGGACGTCCAACGAACGGGCCGTCGTGTTCTGACTGCCGTTACGGCGCCGCGGGCCGATTGATCGTGACTTCGGCGCCCGGCGGCAACTGATCGATGACCAGCAATTTGACCGGAACGGCCCCGACCGTCGCGCCGAAATGCCAGCGGTCGACGCTCTCGATGACGAATTCGCCAGCGTGATAGACGCGCGACGAGGAATCGGCCTGCTGGACCATCAGTTGCCCTTCAAGAATATAGGCATAGCGCTGATAGGGATGCTTATGTTCCGGCAGTTTGACGCCCGGCGCCAGAGTGTAAATCGAAGCCACGACCTCCAAGGGCCCCTGCGGAAGCGTGATCGGCTGCCCGGTGGCGGTTTTTGTCGCCCTGGCGATTTCCGTCACGACTTCGGCTGGCGCAGGCTCCTTCGCGACGGCCGCCCCGACCATATTGAAAGCGATGCTCAGGACCGCGACAAACCCCAGGCGAATCATCTGTTGCTCCATTCGCGATCTGCTTCTTGCGTTCGCCATATAGAACTGTTTCCGCGATCGCCGGTTCTTTTAAACGGCCATTAAACGGCCATGCCGAAAATCTTGCCGACGCCCGCCGTCAGCGCCAGCGCCAACGCGCCCCAGAACGTCACCCGAATCGCGGCGCGCAGGACGCCGGCGCCGCCGGCCTTGGCGCCGACAGCGCCGAGCAGCGCGAGGCACCCTAAAGACGCGGCCGAGACGATGGGGATGGTCGCGTCGCGCGGCGCGATCGCAACGATGAGGAGCGGCAGCGCGGCGCCCGCGGCAAAGGTGACGGCCGACGTTAGCGCCGCCTGCACCGGCCGCGCGCTGGCGATCTCCGAAATGCCCAATTCGTCGCGCGCATGCGCGGTCAGGGCGTCCTTCTCCATGAGCTGCAATGCGACTTCCCGCGCCAGCTCAAGGTCGACGCCGCGCTCGACATAAATCTGCGCAAGCTCCTCTCTTTCGAGTTCGGCGTAATCGCTCAGTTCCTCGCGTTCGCGCGCGAGGTCGGCCTTTTCGGTATCGGATTGAGAGCTGACCGAAACATATTCGCCCGCCGCCATCGACATCGCGCCGGCCACCAACCCCGCCGCGCCGGCGACGAGCACATCATTGCGTGTCGCTTGCGCCGCGGCGACGCCGACGATGAGGCTCGCGGTCGAGACGATGCCGTCATTGGCGCCGAGCACCGCCGCCCGCAGCCAGCCGATGCGCCGGACGAGATGACTCTCCCGGTGGATGCGAAGTCGGCTCATGTTCCCTCTTGGTCAGCGCTACGTCACAAGCGCACGCGCTATTCCTCACGTGTCGTGTCAATCGCCAAATCAAGGGCCGCGACGCGCCGCGCCGACGCCGACCAGTTCGCGATGCTCAGGGCGTTGTCGGCGAGCCAATTGAGGGAAAGCTGCACCTGCAAAAAGGCCGCGGCCGCCTGCATCAGATCTCCGAGCGTCAAATCGCCGGCAAGATATTTCGGCGCGCCAAGCAGCAAGGGGACGGCGGGCGCCAGAAGATTGTTGGCGTGCGTTAAAAAGACGATCTTTGTCTGCCCCTGGATGACGCGCCCCCAGGTCGCTGCGAGCAGAAAGAGAAATCTGTCGAAGGGATTCCCGCTCCGGGCGTCGATCTCGGGCAGCCGATCCGGAATGATCGGAACCCCCTTGACGACGGGATGGCGCAGGTAATCGCCAATATCGCGGTCGATGTCCTCGTCGGCTTCCACCACCGCTCTCGACTCGAACTCATGACGGGCGCGGGTGAGCGCATAGCGGAAGTTCCCCTCCGCCGCGGCCTTTGCTTCGACGCTTGCCACCAGCGGTCGCCCGAGCACCCACATGCAAAACGAAGTCACCACTGAATAGACGAAGACCGCGAGCACCAGATAACCGGGGATGACCACGCCGAGAAACTCATAGGAGCCCCCGACTTGCCAGAGAACGAGGATGAAGGCGGCCGACACCAAGAAAATATTGATGACGCCTCCGGCGAGATCGACAAAAAGCTCGATCGCCAGCCGGCCGTCATCGGCGATGCGGGCTTCAGGATTGTCGATTGCAGGAGATATGGCGCATGCTTGGCGAGACTCGTTGACGAGCCATTTCTCAATGAGCGAGGCGGTGAGCCACAATCGCCAGTTGACCTGAAGTCGCATACGAAACTGCGTTGTGGCGATCGAGGCAAGACCGACGCCGACGGCCAGAACGGCGAGTTGCAGAATTCCCCCGGTCACTTCATCGACTTTATGCGTTTGAAGCGCGTCGAAGAAACTCTTGCTCCAGCGATTCACCGCCAGAGCCATGTAAGTGTTCACGACCAGGCAGATCAGAAATCCAACCGAGAGAACCCACGCCGGGCGCTGCGTCTGGCCCTTCCAATAGCCCATCGCAAGCCAGAGGAACCGCTGAATCACGTCGTTCCCTTCGAGCGAGATTTGTGAGATCGGCTCGAGTATTGCGCTGCGCGCGCGAGCGACAAGACCCTATTCATGCTTCGCTTTGTAGCTGGTCTGGGCGCTGCAGGAAATGCCGGCGGGTGGCCGGGGGCGCTTGGCGCCGGTCAGAATGTGGGATTGTAACAGCCGAGCCTTGGACGGCGCGTCCGCATTGCCAAGTGACCCACAGAGTAGTACATATGCTCATATAGAGTTGCGGCATGATCGAAAGCTTTCGGGACGATTGGTTGCGCGCCTTCTTTGTCGACGACGTTCGCTCAAAGAAAATCCCGCCCGATCTCGAAAGCCGCCTGTTCCGCAAACTACAGATGATCGACGATGCGACGACAGATCAAGATTTGCGTGTCCCGCCGAGCAATCACTTCGAGAAACTGCGCGGCGATCTGGCTGACTTTTATTCGATCCGGGTGAACAAGCGGTGGCGACTCATCTTTCAGTGGGATGGCGCTAAGGGTGAAGCATCCGGCGTCTATCTGGACAACCACAGTTACCAGTGAGGCGAGCCATGTTGATGACGAAGCGCAAGCCCGTGACGGTGGCGGAGATTCTGGTCGAGGAGTTCATGGAGCCGATGGGGCTGACCCAGGCCGCCTTGGCCGCGGCGATGGGCGTCCAGCGCAAGCATGTCAACGAACTGTGCAATGACCGCAGGAATGTGACGGCGGCGACGGCGCTCATCCTCGCCCGCGTGTTTGGCAATAGTCCCGACTTCTGGCTGAACGTACAGAGACGTAGCGATTTATGGGAAGCAATGCATTCGCCTCGCGAGCGCAAGCGTATCGAACGGGCGAAGCCGTTAAAGGCCGTCGCGTGATGCGCGCCGGAGCTACGTTGATGCAGCCCGGAGACAGTTGCCCTCGATAGAAGTGGCGGAGGGGGCGGGATTCGAACCCGCGATACGGTTTCCCGCATACACACTTTCCAGGCGTGCGCCTTCAACCACTCGGCCACCCCTCCGCGAAGCGCGCACTATATTCACGCGCGACCGGAACGCAACGCCAAGCATGGACAGACGCGGCCGCGGCGCCTATTCTCCCCACGCTTTTTCGACCCATCGCAACATCTACGTTCGCACGAAGAGACCATGCTGCGACTCCTCACAAGACTGATCGGCCTTCTCCTGCTCGCGGGCGGGTTCATCGCCCTCATCGTCGACGGCACCCGCTCGATCGCCGCCGGCCGCGTCATGGTGACGAGCATCAGCAGGGGAACGTCCGCGGTGTTTCCTGGCCTCTACCAGTCGCTGCAGTCGAGCGTCGAGAATGTCTCGGCCTTTCTGTGGGACCCGGTTCTGACCACGCTGATGCTGGCACCGGTCAGCGTCGCCTTCGGCGGCGTCGGGGCCCTGCTGATCCTGCTCAGCCACCGGCGGTCGGCGCCTCTCTATTACGCACGGCGCTAGTTTCCCTCGAGCCGCCACACTATATCGGCGCCATGACGATCTTCGACGAACTCGGTCTTGCCAAACTGCTCGGGCCCATTCCCGACCGCGAAACACCGGTGGCGCATGGGGCGCGCCATTTCGTTAACGGGCGCCCGCTCGACCCGCCGTTTCCGCTGGGGTCCGAACAGGTCCTCTTCGGCATGGGCTGCTTTTGGGGCGCGGAGCGCAAATTCTGGCAGGCCGGCGAAGGCGTCTATGGGACGGCGGTCGGCTACGCCGGCGGCGTGACGAAAAATCCCACCTATGAGGACGTCTGCAGCGGCCGCACCGGCCATGCCGAGGTGGTGCGCGTCGTCTACCAGCCGCCGGCGATGAGCTTCGAACAGCTCTTGCGCATTTTTTGGGAAAGCCATGACCCGACGCAGGGCATGCGCCAGGGCAATGACGCCGGCACGCAATATCGCTCGGCCATCTATGTTTCGACGCCGGAACAGCTCGCCGCCGCGAAGGACTCTCTCGCCATGTATCAACGCGTATTGACGCAGGCGGGCCTGGGCGCGATCACGACGGAAATCCGCGAGAGCCCGCCGTTTTATTACGCCGAAGAATATCACCAGCAGTATCTCGCCAAAAATCCCGGCGGCTACTGCGGACTCGGCGGAACCGGCCTCGCCTGCCCGCTGGGCTCTTGCGACTGAGCGCTTCCCGATCACATCGAATCATGTGATCGATAGGAAACGCTCAAAATCAAAACATTGGAGCAGGTTCTCATCGAAAAAGTCTGTCAACTTTTTCGGAACCTGCGCTGAGGCCTATTGCGCGCGCAAAACCTCGCGGCAGGCGGACGGCAGTCCCGCCATGGTCATCGGCGGCCAGCTTTTTCCCGACTTCTTCGCGTGCAGCACCCCGTCCTGGAACCACCAGGCGAGCGAGGCGTCGCAGCCATCGCCGGCGGGCGTCGGGTCCTGGTCGCGGCAGTTGGAGCCGTTCGGGCAGTGAAGCCGGATGTGGAAATGGTAGTTGTGCCCCCACATCGGCCGCACCTTGTGCATCCAGCTTTCGCCTTGCGCCGAGCGGCATAACGCGCGTTTGATCGCGGCGTTGACGAAGATGCGCTGCACGGCCGGCTCCATCGCCGCCGCGCGGATCAGGGCGATGTGGCCAGCGCTCCAGACCTCGGGGCGGACGTCGAGCCCGTCGTCGCGCACCACGTCCGTCGACATCAGCTCTTCGCGCTCTTCGCGGGTGAGTTCTCGGTTGGGCATCGGCGTCAGCCAGATGTCGGCGTCGAGCCCGATCTGATGCGACGCGTGGCCAGAGAGCATCGGCCCGCCGCGCGGTTGCGATAGATCGCCGACGAGCAGGCCTGGCCAGCCCGATTCGCGCGCCGCCTTCGACGAAAAATGTTTCAAGAAGGCGATGAGATTGGGATGTCCCCAATTGCGGTTGCGCGACAGGCGCATGACCTGCCAGTGAGGGCCGTTGATCGGCAGCGGCTCGCCGCCCGCGAGACAGCCGCGCGAATAGAAGCCGATCGGATCGGGATGGAGGGGCGCCGCCTCCTGCGCGCGGCCAAACAGTTCTCGCGCCGGCGTCACCGGACTAGAGGGATTGGCGAGCGGCGGCAGCGGCTTTGGATCGAGCACGCCCCTATCCTGCGCCAGAGCGCCATTTGTCGTCGCCAGCGCCGCCAAGGACGCCAAGGACGCCAAGGACGCTAAGGACGCTAAGGACGCTAAGGACGCTAAGCCTGCTAAGGCGAACAGCGCCACGCGCAGCGCGCGCAATATCGAATTTGTCGTCATGGGCGTTTCGCCCCCAGTGTCGAAGCGCGCGTCGCCGGCGCAAAGGTTTGCGATTCATCCTTGCCGGGAAAGCTTACCGCTTCATTTAGTTTGATGGCGCGCTAAGCCACAGCAGAATGCCCGGCGCGGCGCCTGCGCGTTTGGTTAGGAGTCCATCATGCGTATTCCCGTCATCATTCCTTTCATTGTTTGTCCGTTTGCGTGGGCGAGCGCGGCGAACGCCGCCGCCCACATCCACATCAATCTTTCGACGCAGACCATGCATGTGCAGTCTTCGTCGGGCAGCTATTCGTGGCCGGTGTCGACGGCCCGCGCCGGCTATTCTACGCCACGCGGCTCGTTTGCGCCCACCGGCATGCAGCCCATGCATTATTCCCGAAAGTATCACATGTCGCCCATGCCCCACTCGATCTTTTTCCGCGGCGGCTATGCGATTCACGGGTCTTATGCGACGGGGATGCTCGGCCAGCCGGCGTCGCACGGCTGCGTGCGCCTGTCGCCAGGCCACGCGGCGATGCTGTATCAAATGGTCCAGAATGAAGGCGGCCGCATTTCGATCACCGGCTCGCCGCCACACGGCCAATACTATGCCAGCACGCGGCGGGGGAGCAGCGTCCACTATGCGTCCTCGCGCGGCCGTTCCTATTATGGCTCGGGCTACGCCGTCGCCGATCCTTTCGCCGCTTTGTTTGGCGGCGGCCTTTTCTGATCCGAACGTTTGATCTGAACGCCTCAGCAAGGGCCCGTCCTGACCGGGCGGGCCTATTCCTTGTTTTCGCCTTTTGCGCCCCGTTAATGGATCGCGACGCTTGCCGCGCGCTTCCTTCGCGCGCGATAAGGAGTTCAAAAAGCAGCAAGGAATCGTCCAGTTGACCACATTCGATCGCCGCCGCTTTCTTTTGGGAGCCGGCGGCTTGGCCTTCACCGGTTCAGCCTCGGCGCAGGCTCCGGACGCGGCCGAAGAGTTGCAAGTTCGCGTCGAGAACAATTCGGCCCCGGAGCTCTGCGCCGAGAAGGACAATGTCGAGCTCGACTTCATCTCGCCGCGCGTGCGCAGTCTGCAAATCCAGGCCGTGCACCCCTCCTACATCAACACGATCGCCTCGGATCGCTGGGCGCCCGACTGGTCGAGCTGCGATTTCACCGTGGACCCGAAGGCGTTTTCGCAGGCGCGCCGCAAGACCTTCTGGGAGACGCCGGAATTCTGGCTGACGGGCTACACCTTTCCCTCGTTCTGGCGCCCCAACGACGTGCCGATCCGCGTCGGCGATTCCGTCGAGCACGGCTTCCATCTGATCCAGCTCTGGATGTGGCATCGTGAACGCGCCGAAGAAATCATGGTGCTCTATCCGCCCGACGGCTATTGGCGCGCGCGGCCGCTGCCCTTCGACGACATGCGCTGGACGGCTTACGGCTCGTCCTTTCTCGTCGGGCCGGTCGAGACGCAGGAGCGGCCGATCGTCGATCTCGAGGAAATCGTCTTCGAGCCTCAATCGCGCAGCCTGATCCTCAAATTCAGGCGCGGCGGCGAAGGCCGCCTCTCGATCAAGAGCGTCGATCAGGACCGGATAACGCTGGACGTCTCCTTCAGTCAGGCGATGCCGAATGGATTGCCCTTCGCGGCGCTGCGATCGATGTACGCCATGGAGACGATGAGCGACGCCGCCATCGTCGCCTGGCGCAGCAAGCGCGGCAAGAGTTGGGAGGAAGCGCCCGTCATTCGCTTTCCTGGCGCCAGCGCGACAGAAGTGTGGGTCGGTCGCCATCTGCCGTCGCGCCACAATCTTTCGGCGCCCGACATGGTGTTCAGCAAATTCCAGGGCGCGCCGCCGGCGGCCGCGCGCCGATGAGTCAGGGCCGGTGGTGGGCGCTCGACGCGGCGCGCGGGCTCGCCGTCCTGGCGATGGTCGTTTTTCACGTCATCTGGGATCTCGCGCATTTCGGCTATGCGCCGGCTAATCTCCCCTGGTCGGCGCCCGTCAAAATATTCGGCCATTCGATCGCCTTCGCCTTCCTCTTCATCGCCGGCGTCGCGCTGGTCCTGGCCAATCGTTATTCAATGCGCTGGCCGGCCTTCTGGCGCCGCTTCGCGCTCATCGCCGCGGCGGCGGCGCTGGTGACGGCCGGCACCTATGCGCTCTTTCCCACCTCCTATGTGTTCTTCGGCATTCTGCATTGCATCGCGGTCGCCAGCCTGATCGCCGTGCCGTTTCTTTTCGCGCCGTGGCCAGCCGCATTCGCTTGCGGCGCCTTCTTCCTTCTCGGCGGGGAGTTCTTCGCGTCGTCCGCCTTCAACGCCGATTGGCTGCAATCGATCGGGCTTTCGACGAGCGAGCCTATGACCCAAGACTGGCGTCCACTGTTTCCCTGGGCGGGCGCGCTGCTGCTCGGCGTGGCGGGGGGGAAACTCTCTCTCCCCCTTTACGGTGAGAGGCTTGGCTCGAGCGGCGAGGGCGCTAACCCTCTCCCGACACATTCCAAGAGAGAATGGCTTCCCTTCCTCGGCCGGCACAGCCTTCTCATCTATCTCGCACATCAGCCGGCGCTCTTCGCGCTCTTTATGGGACTCGCCTATCTCATTCCGCCCGCCGTCGACGCGACGGAATTCGTCGCCTCATGCGAAGCGCGTTGCATGAATGAGGGTGGCGAAGGAAAAATCTGTCACGACGCCTGTGCGTGCACGGCGCGGGAGGCGATCAGCAGCAAGGCGCTCGCCGGCGTGACGGATGAGGTCGAGCGCGGGCGAAAGCTCAACGAGATCGCGCAAAGATGCGTGGCGCGGGGCAATGAATGAGGCGCGCTTCCCTTCTCCCGCAAGCGGGAGAGGGTGTCACGCCCCCCTTCACATCCCGCCGAGATACTCGGCGACGGTGAAGATGTCCTTGTCGCCGCGGCCGCACATATTCATCACCATCAGATGATCGCGCGGCTTTTCCGCCGCGAGTTCGAACACTTTCGCCAGCGCGTGAGACGGCTCGAGCGCTGGGATGATGCCCTCGAGTTTCGAGCACAGCTGAAAGGCGCTTAGCGCCTCCTGATCGGTGGCGTTCAGATATTTCACTCGGCCGATCTCATGCAGCCAGGAATGTTCCGGGCCGATGCCGGGGTAATCCAGTCCCGCCGAAATCGAATGGCCTTCGAGAATCTGGCCGTCGTCGTCCATCAGGAGATAGGTGCGGTTGCCGTGCAGCACGCCCGGACGCCCGCCGGTGAGCGAGGCCGCATGGCCGTTCGGCACATGGACGCCATGGCCCGCCGCCTCGACGCCGTAGATCTCGACGCTGGCGTCGTCGAGAAACGGGTGGAACAGGCCAATGGCGTTGGAGCCGCCGCCGATGCAGGCGACGAGCGAATCCGGTAACCGCCCTTCCATCTCCTGCATCTGGACGCGCGTCTCATTGCCGATGATCGACTGGAAATCGCGCACCATCGCCGGATAGGGATGCGGCCCCGCCGCCGTGCCGATGCAGTAGAAGGTGTCGGCGACATTCGTCACCCAGTCGCGCAGCGCCTCGTTCATCGCGTCCTTCAAGGTGCGGGCGCCCGACTGCACGGGAATGACTTCGGCGCCGAGCATCTTCATGCGGAAGACGTTGGGCTTCTGCCGCTCGACGTCGACCGCGCCCATATAGACGACGCAGTCGAGTCCGAAGCGCGCGCAGGCGGTGGCGGTGGCGACGCCATGCTGGCCGGCGCCGGTCTCGGCGATGATGCGCTTCTTGCCCATGCGCCGCGCGAGCAGGATCTGCCCGAGTACATTGTTGATCTTATGCGCGCCGGTGTGGTTGAGCTCGTCGCGCTTGAAATAGACTTTGGCGCCTTTGCCCTCGCCCGCGCGCTCCCGCACATAGTCGGTGATGCGCTCGGCGAAATAGAGCGGCGAGGGGCGCCCGACATAGTGCTTGTGGAGGCTCGTGAGCTCCTCGTGAAAGGCCGGATCGATCTTCGCCTTCTCGTACGCCGCTTCGAGGTCGAGCACGAGCGGCATCAGAGTTTCGGCGACGAAACGCCCGCCGAAAATGCCGAAGCGGCCGTTTTCATCCGGGCCGGCGCGGAAGGAATTGGGAATCGGCTTGTTCACGGGGGGTGTCCTCGCTCTGCGTCGCTACCCCCTCCCCAGCCCTCCCCCGCTACGCGGGAGAGGGAGTCAGATTCGGCGCTTCATCGAGTTTCCCGCAATGCGGCTCGTTGGCGTCCCCTCTCCCGCGAAGCGGGGGAGGGACAGGGAGGGGGCCGATCCGTCGGCGCAGTCTTAAACTGTCAAACGCCGCTATGAAAGCCGAGCGGCGGCCAGGAAGGCTGCAATCTTCGCCGCGTCCTTGACGCCGCGTTCGCGCTCGACGCCGGAAGAGACGTCCACCGCGCGGGCGCCGGTGAGGCGCATCGCTTCCGCCACATTCGCGGGCGTCAGACCTCCCGAAAGCATCCAGCGTTTCACAGCGACGCCGCGCAGCAGAGACCAGTCGAAAGCGACGCCGGCGCCGCCGGGAACCGCTGCGTCCGGCGCGGGCTTGGCGTCGAACAGAATGACGTCGGCGACGCCTTCATAGGCGCGCGCCGCCTCGACATCGGCGGTGGTCGCGACGCCAGCCGCCTTGATGACCGGCAAGCCGAAGCGCGCCTTCACCTCGGCGACCCGCGCCGGCGTCTCACTTCCGTGAAGCTGGAGATAGTCGGGCGCGAGCGCCTCGATGATGTCTTGAAGCGCGGCGTCGTCAGCGTCGACGGCGAGCGCGACTTTGCTGATGCGATCCTGCGCGAGAAGGCCGAGCGTGCGGGCGGTCTCAAGGTCGATATGGCGCGGGCTTTTCTCGAAGAAGACGAAGCCCGCCATGTCCGCGCCGGCTTCGATCGCCGCGAGAAGCGTCTCGGGCGAGGACAGACCGCAGATTTTGACGATGGCTGATTGCGTCATGGCCGCGCTTGTCGCGGCCATCCACGCCGGCCGCTACGGTTATTTTGCAAAGTTGGCGCGCGTCTTAAACGTGGATGGCCGGCACAAGGCCGGCCATGACGCCAAAGGTCGGGCGCTAACTACCCCCGATTATAGGCGTCTTCGAAGCGGACGATATCGTCTTCGCCAAGATAGGAGCCCGTCTGCACTTCGATCAGCTCCAGATCGATCTTGCCGGGATTGGTCAGGCGGTGCTTGCTGCCGATCGGCAGATAGATCGACTCGTTCTCATGGACGAGATGGATTTCCTCGTCGCGGCCGACCTCCGCCGTGCCGCGCACGACGATCCAATGTTCGGCGCGGTGGAAATGCTTCTGCAGCGACAGGCGTTGGCCGGGCTTCACCACGATGCGCTTCACCTGATAGCGCTGGCCTTCGTCGATCCCTTGATAGTACCCCCACGGCCGAAAAATGCGCTTGTGCTCGCCCGCTTCGCGCCGGTTTTCGCTGCGCAGCTGCTCAACGAGCTGTTTGACCTGATCGCCATGCTCATGGCTGAGCACCAGCACGGCGTCCTGCGTCGTCACGACGATGATGTCGTCGACGCCGACCACCGTCGTCAGCGTGTCCTCCGAGCGCACATGGACGTTGCGCGCATCCATCACGACGCCATGGCCGCGCACCGAATTTCCGTTTTCGTCGCGGTCCGACAATTCCCACACGGCGCGCCAGGTGCCGACGTCGGACCAGCCGATGTCGGCCGGAATCAACGCCGCCTTGTCGGTCTTCTCCATCACCGCGTAGTCGATCGATTTCTTCGGCGCATGCGCGAAAGCCTCAGCGTTCAAAATCATGAAGCCGAGGTCCTGGCGGGCCGCTTCGATCGCGGCCTCGGCGGCGGCGAAAATGCCGGGCTCGAACTGCGCGATCTCCGACTGCATGACGTCGGCGCGAAAAATGAAGTTGCCGCTGTTCCAAAGATAGCCGGCCTCGACATAGTCCTGCGCCGTGGCGCGGTCCGGCTTCTCGACAAAAGCGTCGAGTTTGTAGACCTCGCAACAGGTCTCGAGCGGCGCGCCGGGGCGCAGATAGCCGTATCCCGTCGCGGGGCCGTCGGGCTTGACGCCAAGCGTGACGATATAGCCTTCGGCGGCGGCGGCGCTCGCGCGCTTGCACAGATCGACGAGGCCCTGCGTGTCGCGCACGACATGGTCTGCGGCAAGCACGACGACGATGGTGTCCGGCGCGCGGCGTGCGGCGAGGCCCGCCGCGACGGCGACCGCCGGACCCGAGTCGCGGCGCGACGGCTCCAGCACGACGTCGGCCTCCGCGCCGATCTCGCGCAGCTGGTCGGCGACGAGGAAGCGGTATTCCAAATTGGAGACGACGATTGGCCGTTCGAACGCCGGGTCGGCCAGCATCGCGATCGTCGTCTGGAAGGTGGAGCGCTCGCCCACGAGCGGAATGAACTGCTTGGGAAACGTCTCGCGCGACTCGGGCCACACCCGCGTCCCAGATCCGCCGCACATGATAACGGGCAAAATCTTCTTCATAAGCCCCTCTAGCACTCGGCCGCGCCCGCCCCCGGGCAGCCATAATTGTCAGCCCGACTATTGGCAATACGATGGCGAAGCTATGGGCAGAAGCGCAAGCGCCGCTATTTGCCCTTCTTCTCGAGCTCGGCCTTGAGAGCCGCAAGCTTGGCGAAGGGCGAATCCGGATCGGGCTGGCGCTCGCGCCGCTCCGGCGCGGCGAAGCCTGCCGGGCGCCGGGCGCGGGCGTCATCGCGCGGCGGGCGGCCCTCGAAGCGCGGCTTTCCGGCCGGACGCCCCTCCTTGCCCGGAGCGTTGCCGGGCCGCTGGTCGCGGCGCGGCGGCCGCTGCTGCTTGTTGTCCTCAGCGCCCGGACCGGGGGCCTGCCGATGCGCGCCGGCCTCGCGGGGGCGCGGAGCGGCATGAACGTGGCGCTGCGGACGCCAGATTTCGATGGATTCCGGCTCGGTCGGCGCGGCTTTGGGGGGCGCAGCCTCCGAGGCAGGCTCTTCCCGCGCTTCGGCCGCTGTCGCCTCTTCTTCGTGCGCTTCGGCGCTTTCCTCCACGGCGACGGACGCCGGAGCCTCTGTCGCCGGCTCTTCCACGGCGGCAGGCGTCTCGACCTGCGCGTCCTCCGAGGCGGCCGGCTGCGACGCGAGAGCGATCTCCGCTTCCGCGGCGGCGGGCGCCTCGGCGGCGGCGCTTTCGGCCTGAATATCTTCGCTCGCGGCTTCCGCTGGCTTGGCCGCGGTCTTTGGCGTCACCGGCTCCATCGCCGCCGCCGGCACGATCGCAACCGTAATCGCAGGCCCTGGACGCTGCGTCGAAGCATAGCCGAGCGACTTCAGGATCGAGGAAAAAGCCTCGCCGGAACAGCCCGTGAGCGAGGTCATCGCGACGGTGACGACGAAGCCGTCGGCGTCGGCCGCGCCGGGCGGCGGCTCACCCGCGGTGAGCCCCGGACGGTAGGCGATCGCCGGCCGAATGAGATCGGCGAGACGTTCGAGAATGTCGACGCGAACGACGCGCTCGCCGCAGACTCGGAAGCCGGCGGCGCGATAAAAGCCTTTGGGGATCGAAGCGTCGGCGGCGAAGGATGTGCGTCCCGAGGCCGCCAGATGCGGCACTTCCTCAAGACCCCTCACGTTTTCGAGACCGCCGTGATGCAAGGCCCAAAGCAGCGCCGAAAGCGCGCGCGGCGCAGGCTTCAGAAGCGCGGGCAGATAGATGTGATAGGCGCCGAACCGCACGCCGAGCTTGCGCAGCGCGGCCCGGTCCTCCTGGGAGAAAGCCTTCACATCCTTGGCGACGCGCGCGCGGTCCAGCACGCCCAATTCTTCGGCGAGCTGGAAGGCGACGCCGCGCGTCACCCCTTCCAAGCCTTCGCCCTTCTCCAGCTGCTCGAGCGGCCCCAGCAGCTTCTTGACATGTTGCGCGAGCCAGAGGTCGAGGCGCTGCTTGACCTTCTCCAGAGCCGGTCCTGTCAGCTGCTCGTCGGCAAGCACGCGCGTCGTCGGCGCCAGCACGCCGGCGCCAGAGGCGATTTTCCCCACGGGTTCGCCGAGCCAGCGAATCAGGCCGTCATTGCCGAGCGCGAAGGCGTCGTCGACCGCGTCGAACACGCGAGTCGCCCGAGCCTCGAATTCTCCAGCAAGCGCCTTCTGCGCCGCCGCGTTCAACGTCTTGGCCGCTTCGCCCGCCGCGCCGGGATCCGGCGTGAAGCGAAATCCCTGGAGGCTTCCGACATGCTGGCCCTCGACCAGAACGTCGCCGGCGGCGTTGATTTCGGCTTCAAGCATCGCATTCTCTCTTAAGCGGCGCGCCAGCACGCTGGTGCGGCGGTCGACGAAACGCTGCGTCAGTCTGTCGTGCAACGCGTCGGATATGCTGTCCTCTACCCGACGCGCGACGCTCTGCCAATGCTGAGAGTCGTCAAGCCAGCCGGAACGGTTGGCGATAAAACTTGCGGTACGCACTTGCGCGAGGCGGTTCGACAGCGTCGCGATGTCGCCGTCGATGCGGTCGACCGCTTCGATCTGCCGCGCCATCCAGTCCTCGGGGATCTTGCCACGCCGGGCGATGAAGGCGAATATCGCCAGCGCGAGCTCGGCGTGAGCGGCAGGTGAAGTCTTGCGGTAGTCGGGGATTTGGCAGGCTTCCCAGAGTCGCGCGACATCGGCTGTCGTCTTGGCGTTGCGCCGCGCGATTTCATCACGGCTCGCCGCTTCAAGCGCCCTTTGATCGTCTGCGACCCGGGCGCGCACTAGATCCGGATGCGCCGGGACCTGGTCGAGAGAATGCATCAGCGCGTCGATCGAAGAAAAATCGAGGGAGCTGGTGCGCCATTGCAGCGTCTTCACCGGATCGAAGCGGTGGTCCTCCAAAGCCTCGATCAACTCCTCGTCGAAGGGCGGGCAGCGGCCGGTCGCGCCAAAAAATCCGTCGCTCATATGGCGCCCCGCTCTGCCGGCGATCTGTCCAAATTCCGCTGGCGTCAGCCTGCGATGGCGTATTCCGTCGAACTTGCGATCGGAGGCGAAAGCGACATGATCGACGTCGAGATTGAGGCCCATGCCGATGGCGTCCGTCGCGACGATGTAATCGACGTCTCCGCCCTGATAGAGCTCGATCTGCGCGTTGCGCGTGCGCGGCGACAGCACGCCGAGCACGACGGCCGCCCCGCCGCGCTGGCGCTTGATCAGTTCCGCGATCGCGTAAACCTCTTCGGCTGAAAAGGCGACGATGGCGGTGCGCGGCGGCAGCCTCGAGATTTTCTTGTCGCCGGCGAAAGAAAGTTTTGAAAGCCTCGGGCGCGTAAAGATCGGCGCGCCGGGAAAGAGCTCCGTAACGAGCGGCGCCATCGTGGCCGCGCCGATCAGGAGAGTCTCCTGGCGTCCGCGCCAGTGGAGCAGCCGGTCGGTGAAAATGTGGCCGCGGTCGAGATCGGCGGCGAGCTGGATTTCGTCGATCGCGACGAAATCCGCCTGGACGTCGCGCGGCATCGCTTCAACCGTCGCGACCCAATAGGCCGGCGCGCGGGGCTTAATTTTTTCCTCGCCGGTGATGAGCGCGACATTGTCCACGCCGACGCGTTCGGCGACGCGATTATAGACCTCACGCGCGAGCAGGCGCAGCGGCAACCCAATGACGCCGGAGGGAAAGGACAGCATACGCTCGATGGCGTGATGCGTCTTGCCGGTGTTGGTGGGGCCGAGCACCGCCGCCACGCCCCTGTCGAACGGCCTTGCGCGGGGGGCGGCGCGGCTCGTCGGGTAAGACGGCGCGACTGTCATTTTGTTCTTTGCTGCCTGACGCGCGCCGCAGCGCGCCTTCGTTTCATATCGAAACTTAGAACAGGGCGCGACTTTACCTTCTGAACAGCCTGCGAACGAATCGCGCCCGAATCGCTGACTCTCGCCGAGTCATGCTCTGTTCCAACAATATATGGACGCGCGGGCGAAACAAAACGCCAGAACTTGCGAGAACGGTCTATCGATGGCCTCACGCGCGCTTTTGGCGAATGAGCCGCCGGCAGACTCTTTTCGGCCCTTCTGTCAACGGCCAAGATTAGGCGGTTTGGCGTCTTGCGGTTAAGCTTTGGGATCAACCGGGAACGCAGCAGGCACGAATCGGTGGTCGATCTCAGTTGGCGTTGCGTTCCGGCGATTTTCCGCGACCTTCCAGCGCCTCATCCGCAGCGTCGACGCGAGGAACGCGCCGCAAACATACAAGAACGCTTAACGCCATGTCCTTCTCTGGGACGCTTGGACGAGGCGGCGCGGCGTTCGCGCGCGCGGCGTCTCGACGTTGCGGCGTCTTTGCACGGCGCGCCTTTGCGCGTCACTGGTAAACGGCAAGGTCGATTCGCGCATTGGCGAGACTCTGAACAGGAGGCCGGAAAGGCTGTCGCAGCGGGCAAGGCGCGGCCGAACGCAAAAGAATGGCGGGCCGTAATCGCTCACGCTGGGGAAAATTCAGCAAAAAGGGATGGAGCGGGTGAAGGGAATCGAACCCTCGTATTCAGCTTGGAAGGCTGCTGCTCTACCATTGAGCTACACCCGCGTGACGGTGATTCTATGCCAATCTGCGCGGCGCTTGGCAATGGGCGCGCAGACAATGCATTTCCCATTTGACAGCGAGGCGGGACGCCACTAACCGGAGCGCCCAAACAGTCTCTCAATACAGGCGGGGCGTTCCCACGCTGCTTCTCGAGGACCAATCGACCGTGGCAAAACCCGAACTCGGCGCCAAACGCCAATGTCAGTCCTGCGGGACGAAGTTTTACGACTTTAACAAGGACCCGATCGCCTGTCCGAAATGCGGCGCGATTTATCAGGTTGTTGCGCTGACGCGCGCGGCGGCGCGCGCGCAACAAGAAGAAGAAGAGAGCGAACTCGAAAAGGAGAGCCCCGAAACCGTGTCGCTCGAAGAAGTCGAGGAGACGGAGACGGTGGCGGAATCGATCGATGTCGAAGATGATGTGGAGATCGAAGCTGACGACGCCGAAGACGACACCTTCCTGGAGGAAGAAGAATCCGACGACGATGTCTCCGGATTGATCGACGGCGATATCGAAACTGACGAAGAGACCTGAACCGCGGGGCGTCGCTGACCTAGCGCGACAGCGCGCGCCGCAGTTTTCAGGTCAATGGGATAAAAGGCGGCCGTTTTGGCCGCCTTTTTATTTGCCCCGACGCCGGCGCTGCTGGCCGAGCCCCATCTGCTTGGCGAGATTAGACCGCGCCTTGGCGTAGTTGGGCGCAACCATCGGATAGTCGGCCGGGAGGCCCCACTTCTCACGATAGTCTTCGGGCGACAGACCATATTGCGTGCGCAGATGACGCTTCAGCGACTTGAACTTCTTCCCGTCCTCAAGGCAGATGATGTAGTCATTGGTCACCGAACGCTTGACGGGAATCGCCGGTTTCGGCGGCTCGGCGGGCGCGGCCGCGGAGCCCGCGCCAACGCGCAACAGGGCGCTGTAGACTTCGTTGATAAGCCCGGGCAACTCACCGGCGGGAACGGAGTTGTTGCTCACATAGGCGGAGACGATGTCAGCCGCGAGTTCAATGTTGTTGGCTTGATTCATCGGATTGCTCACCACTTCCTGTTGAGACGGACGCCGCCCCCGCCGCCCTTGGTCAATGCTTTGTTGCATAGAACCGTCGCCCTGCCGTTACTTGTTGACTGACTAACAGAATAGTGCGACTGCATCAAGTAATATTATGCACTATTGGCGCTGCCCAATTCTGCATAGTTGAACAATCAGAATTTCGGACTTTATCGCCGAGACCGCCTCATGTTTTCTTTTTTTTTGTCTTCTTTTCTCCGCTAAAAAGCGCTGGTTGGTCGCAGCCAACGGCGGAGGCGCAGCCACATGACTGACTTCAGGGCCATTCGCATCGACAAAGACGATCACGGCCAACACGCCGATTACGTCGTCATGCGTGAGTGCGATCTGATGGAGGGCGATGTCGATGTTGACGTCGCTTTCTCGGCGATCAACTACAAGGACGGTCTCGCGGTCACCGGCAAGGGACCGGTGGTGCGTCGCTTCCCAATGATCCCCGGCGTCGATCTCGCTGGCCGCGTCACGCGCTCCGCGCATCCGGATTTTGCATCAGGCGACATTGTCGTTGCGACGGCGTGCGGCCTGGGCGAAGCGCATTATGGAGGCTTTGCGGAAAAGGCGCGGCTATCGGGCGATTGGCTCGCGAAACTGCCGCCGCCGCTAACGCCGGCGCGCGCCATGGCGGTTGGCACCGCGGGCTTGACCGCTCTGTTCTGCGTGCTTGCGCTCGAGCGCCATGGCGCCCGGCCCGAGGACGGGCTCGCGGTGGTGACCGGCGCGACGGGAGGCGTCGGCTCTTTCGCCGTCGCATTGCTCGCCAAGGCTGGCTGGCGCGTCGCCGCCGTCACCGGACAGGCGAGGCAAGACGCCTATCTCAGAAGCCTCGGCGCATCCGAGATCATCGGCCGCGACGAATTTTCCGCTCTCGGAAAGCCGCTGCAAAAGCAGCGCTTCGCCGTCGGCGTCGACACGGTCGGCGGCGTCACTCTCGCCAATCTTCTTGCCCAGACTCGCTTCGATGGGGCCGTCGCCGCCTGCGGCAATGTCGGCGGCATGGAGCTTCCGGCGAATGTCGCGCCTTTCATTCTGCGCGGCGTCTCGCTGCTCGGCGTCGAAAGCGTGCGCCCGCGCATCGGCTTGCGGCGGGCGGCGTGGACGCGAATCGCGCAGGATCTCGATCCCTCCACAATCGACGCGATGAGCGAGATCATCCCCTTCGATGCGGCGCTGGATCGGGCCCGCTCGATCGTTGGAGGAACGATTCGCGGACGCGTCGTCATCGACATGGGCCGGCATCTTCCGCTCTAAGGTGGTAAGATCGTCGTTCACACGACGAGGAGCTCCCGTGTCGCGACCGCCCCTGCCGCCCTTCACGCTCGAAACCGCCACGCAGAAAGTGCGCATGGCTGAGGACGCCTGGAACACGCGAGACCCCGAACGCGTGTCGCTCGCCTATACGGTCGACAGCCGCTGGCGAAATCGCGCGGAATTTCTTGTCGGCCGCGATGAAATCGTCGCCTTTCTCACCCGCAAATGGCGCCGCGAGTTGGACTATCGGTTGATCAAGGAGATCTGGGCGTTTCGGGATAACCGAATCGCCGTGCGTTTCGCCTATGAATTTCATGACGACTCGGGCAGTTGGTATCGCGCTTACGGCAACGAGAATTGGGAGTTCGACGAGAACGGGCTGATGCGGCTGAGGATCGCCAGCATCAACGACCTGCCGATCAGCGAGAGCGAGCGGAAGTATCGCTGGCCGGCAGGCCCGCGTCCGCCCGATCATCCCGGCCTTTCCGATCTCGGTCTTTGAGCCGCCAAGCTAAGCCTTCGGAAGCGCGCGCGAATCGTCGCATTGCGACGTCAATTTCTCGACAAGCGCGCCCGTCTCGGCTCTAATACCCGCGACGGCCCGCTTGGGCCGATTATTTTTGTTAAGGACGCTCGCCGCATCGGCGCGGCGAACGAAAGGTCAAAAGCGCATGAGTTCGGCTTTTACGAAAGAACAGGACGACGACAATCCGCGCGAGGACCTGCCTGACCGGCCGGTCAGTCCGCACCGCAATCTGGTCACGCCCGAGGGCCTCGAACAGATTGAAGCCGAGCTTACGCGCCTGCAGAAGGAAATCGAACGCGCGACGGCGAGCGAAGACAATCACGCGCTCGCGCTGGCTCAACGCGATCTGCGCTATTGGTCGGCGCGTCGCGCCAGCGCCGAAGTCATCCGGGCGATCGCCGATCATTCGCATGTGCGGTTCGGCCATCGCGTCGTCGTCGAACTCGAGGACGGCGAACGCCGCAGCTTCCGGCTCGTCGGCGAAGACGAAGCCGATCCGACCAAGGGGCTCATTCCCTATGTCGCGCCGCTCGCAAAGGCGCTGATGGGCAAGTCCGTCGGCGACAAGGCGGAGGTCATCCACCACAGCGCGCGAATCGTCGAGATCGGGTAGCGCAAGCCCCGCAGCGATCAGGCGGCCTTTCTGGCCGCCTTCCCTCCCCTCGGGGCTGGCGTCTTTGCGGCGTTCGCCGGCTTTTTCAATCTGCGCTTGATCGAGGCCCAGAGCTCCCGCATCTCCTCGGCCGCGACGCCGTCGGGGTTATATTCGCCGACCCCTCGCCCGAGCCTCGCCGCTTCCTGATAATCGACGCGCGATGAAACGAGCGGCGCGAGAAGGCCCCCCATCTCCTGCAGCGCCTTGGCCCCGAGTTCGACGCGCGCGCTCTGTTGCGCGGGCGGACATTGGTTGAGCAGAAAGGCGTAATCCTTGCCTTTCTCCTTCACGCGCATGCGGGTTGCTTCCGACGCCCACAGATCGAAGGCGTTGGGGCGCGCCGGAATGACGCAAAGATCCGCGGCGCGCACGGCCGCCGAAAGATAGTCGCCCTCCTGGCCCGGCGCATCGATAATGGCGAGCGTCACGCCCTTTGCCGCAAGCGCGGCAAGCGCCTTGCTCAGCTTCGCCGGCGGCACGTGTTCGACCGGGATGTCGGCGGCGCCGCGCGCACGCGACCATTTGACCAGTGTTTGCAGCGGGTCGAGATCAATGATGAATACGCGTTCCCCAGCCTGGCGCGCGGCGACGGCGACGCTGCTGGCGAGCGTGCTCTTGCCGGCGCCGCCCTTCTGGGTGACGAAAGCGATTTTGCGCATGTGCGACGGTCCAGTTTTTGGTTGATATCGACGCTGTGCACGCGAAGCTTAACGAATGAGATCCCGGCCCCGAATTCATTCACTGAATCGTAATACTTGCGGCAAGGTTAATCGAGGGTTAACGGCTCCGCTTCAGTAGTCACACGACGGCGCACGATCCGCCGCGTTTGCGACGCGCGCCCTTTTCTTCGGCTCCAGAGATTCTCTCAAGCGTGCCCGCCCCGCTATGTTAATCAGTGACCATGTCCGACCTGTTCCAAGCCGCGAAGCTCGAAGAAGACGCGCCGCGTCCGCTCGCGGACAGATTGCGGCCGACGCGTCTCGATGAGGTGGCGGGACAGGATCATCTGCTTGGACCCGAGGGCGCGCTGACGCGGCTCATCCGCGCCGGCGCGCTCGGTTCGCTCATCTTCTGGGGGCCGCCCGGCACCGGCAAAACCACGGTCGCGCGGCTTCTCGCGCATGAAACCAAGCTCGCTTTTGTTCAGATTTCGGCGATCTTTTCCGGCGTCGCCGATTTGAAGAAGACGTTCGAGGCGGCGCGCGCCAGACGCGCGGCCGGCCAGGGGACCTTGCTCTTCGTCGACGAGATTCACCGCTTCAATCGCGCGCAACAGGATTCCTTCCTGCCGGTGATGGAGGACGGCACGATCACGCTCATCGGCGCAACGACCGAAAACCCTTCCTTTGAGCTCAATGCCGCGCTGCTCTCGCGCGCCCGCGTGATGACCTTCAAGGCGCTCGACGAAGCGGCGATCGAACAGCTGCTCAAACGCGCCGAAAACGCCGAAGCCAAACCATTGCCGCTCGAACCCGACGCGCGCGAAGCGCTTGTCGGCATGGCCGACGGCGATGGCCGCGCGGCCTTGACGCTCGCCGAGGAAATCTGGCGCGCCGCGAAGCCCGGCGAGATCTTCGATCGGACGGGGCTCGTCGACATCGTGCAGCGCCGCGCGCCGATCTACGACAAGGCGCAGGAAGGCCACTACAATCTCATCAGCGCATTGCATAAATGCGTCCGCGGCTCAGACCCCGACGCCGCGCTCTACTATCTCGCGCGCATGCTCGCCGCCGGAGAAGATCCGCTGTTTCTCGCACGCCGCATCGTGCGCATGGCGGTCGAAGACATCGGCTTGGCCGATCCGCAAGCGCTCGTCGTCGCCAACGCCGCCAAGGACGCCTATGATTTCCTCGGCAGCCCCGAGGGCGAACTCGCGCTGGCGCAGGCGGTGATCTATGTGGCGACCGCGCCCAAATCCAACGCCGCCTATGTCGCCTTTAAGCGCGCGCAGCGCGTGGCGGAGGAGAAGGGCTCACTGATGCCGCCGAAAGTCATCCTCAACGCGCCAACGAAAATGATGCGCGAAGAGGGCTATGGCGCGAACTACGAATATGATCATGACTCGCCCGAGGCCTTCTCGGGCCAGAACTACTGGCCCGACTCGCTCTCGCGGCAGAAGTTCTACAAACCGGTCGAGCGCGGATTCGAGCGCGAGATCGCCAAACGCATCGACTATTGGGATCGACTGCGCAAAGAGCGCGGCGATTCATAATGTGGTCGTGTCCGGGCTTTTCTTTTTAAGAACTGCGGCATGTGCGAAAGAGCCGCGAACCGCCGCATGGACCGGGTCAGTCAACTCCTTTAAAGAAAGATGAATCAACGCCGGACGCGCGATATCCCCCCACCTGCGCCGCGGCGGCCAATGGCTCGAGCGGCGCGCCAATGCTACGCCCTTCAGACCGCTCGTGACGGAGCTGACTTCGCGATCATGACCCGTAATAGGTCCATTCTGGTTCTTGCCGTTCTCGCGAGCCTGGCGATTGGCGCCGCCCTGCCGTCGCTCTTCGGCGCCATGCGCAGCCGCGTCGCGCCTGACCGCCAAAGCGAAGCGACCCAGCCCGAGTCCGCCGACGGCGAAGTCCGGCTTTCCGCCGCTCAGATCGAAGCCTCCAAGATCGCGACGGCGACGATCGGCCCTGGCGTCGTTACGCGCCGGATCACGGCGCCTGCCGCCATCAAACCCGATCCGGACAAAGTCGCGCGCGTCGCCGCCAAGGTCGCCGGCGTCGTCGAGGAGATGCGCAAGCGGCTGGGTGACCAGGTCGCACGCGGCGAAACCATCGCGATTATCGACTCGCGCGAAGTAGCGGAGGCGAAGAGCGAATACCTCGCGGCGCTGGCGAATTTCGATCTTCAGAACGTGCTCTTTCAGCGCGAAAAAGGTCTGTTTGAAAAGAAAATCACCGCCGAACAACTGTTCCTGAAAGCCAAAGCGGTGTTCATGGAAGCCAAAGTGAAACTCGATCTTGCGCGCCAGAAACTCGCCGCGCTGGACATGAGCGAGCAGGAGATCGGCGCCCTGCCCTCTCAGCCCATCGCCGATCTTCGCCGCAAGGAGATCCGCGCGCCGATCTCCGGGCGCGTCATCGAGCGTCTGGTCAGCGTCGGACAGCCGGTCGGCGGCGAGGGTCAGGCCAAGGAGCTCTACGTCATCTCCGATCTCTCTGTCGTAGAGGCCGAACTCGCCGTGCCCGCCGCCGATCTCGCCCTGTTGCGGGAAGGCCAGGAGGTCCGGATTTCGAACGCCGAAGGACGCGCCTTCGAGGGCAAGATCACCTACGTCAACGCAATGATCACCCGGGAGACGCGGTCGGGCCAGATTCTTGTGCGCTTTCCCAATCCGGATTTCTCGCTGCGTCCGGGCAGCCTCGTGGAGGCGGAAATCTCCCTCAAAGAGGCGCGGGTCAAACTCAAAATTCCGCGCTCGGCGGTGATGATCATCGACGGCAAGCCCAACGTCTTCGTTCGGACGCCAGAGGGCTTCACCAAGCGCGACGTCGAACTTGGCCGGGGAGACGATGACTCGGTTGAAGTCGTCTCCGGATTGCAGCAGGGAGAGCAGATCGCCGTCTCCAATGTCTTTCTGCTGAAGGCGGAACTCGGCAAGCAGAACATTCCGGAGGAATGATGCGAGTCGGCGGCTTTCCTTCCTCGACGTCATGGACGACGCTTCGACTCCGCCCCCAAACTGTCGCCTTGAGTGCTAGCGGCCGCCGATGATCAAGAATCTCATCGCTATCTCGGTCCGAAGCCGGTGGCTCGTGGTGTTGTTGACGGCGCTCGTCGTCCCGCTTGGCGTCTGGTCGCTGATGCGATTGCCGATCGACGCGGTGCCGGACATCACGAACAATCAGGTGCAGATCAACGCTTTCGCGCCGGCGCTCTCCGCCTTCGAGATCGAGAAACAGGTCACCTATCCAGTCGAGAACGCCATCGCGGGAATTCCGGGGCTCGAATATACCCGCTCGCTTTCGCGCAACGGCTTCGCGCAGGTCACCGCCGTCTTCGCCGACAGCGTCGACATCTATTTCGCGCGTCAGCAGGTCGGCGAACGCCTGACGCTCGCCAAGGAGATTTTTCCGCCTGGCGTCGAATCGCATATGGGCCCGGTCGCCACGGGACTTTCGGAAATCTACATGTGGTCGGTCGACTACGCGCCGCGCGGCGACGAGAAGCCGGCGGCTGATGGGAAGCCTGGCTGGCAGCGCAACGGCGACTATCTCACGCCGGAAGGGCAGAGGCTGCGCAATTTGCTCGAACGCACCGCCTATTTGCGCACCGTGCAGGATTGGATCATCAAGCCGCAGCTGCGCACCGTGCCCGGAGTCGCCGGCGTCGACTCGCTTGGCGGCTACGTCAAGGAATATCACGTTCAGCCGGACCCGGCGAAGATCTTCGCTCTCGGACTGTCCTTCACCGATCTCGCCGGCATTATCGAACGCAACAATATCAGCCGCGGCGCGGGCTATGTCGAACGCAACGGCGAGGGTCTCGTCGTGCGCAGCGCGGGACGGCTCGAGTCGATGGATGACATCGCCAAGGTCGTCGTATCGACGCGCGGCGGCACGCCGGTGCGACTCGAAGACATCGCGGAGGTCGGCGTCGGACGCGAGCTGCGCATGGGCAGCGCCAGCATGAATGGCGAAGAGGTGGTCATCGGCACGGCGCTGATGCTGATTGGCGCCAACAGTCGCGAAGTCTCGAGCGCGGTCAATGCGAAGATGGACGAGATTCGCCGGCTGCTGCCGCCCGGCGTTGAAGTGCGCACGATCTTGAACCGCACCTTGCTCGTCAACGCCACGATCACCACCGTCGCCAAGAATCTTCTCGAGGGCGCGGCGCTCGTCATCCTCGTGCTCTTCGTCATGCTCGGCAATTTCCGCGCGGCGCTCGTGACGGCGATGGTCATACCGCTGACGATGCTGCTGCTGGGCGTCGGCATGCATGTCGGAAAGATCAGCGCCAATCTGATGAGTCTCGGCGCGCTTGATTTCGGACTGATCGCCGACGGCGCGATCATCGTCACCGAGAATTGCTTGCGTCGCTTGACGCAGCGTCAGAACGCCCTGGGACGTACGCTCACGCTGGAGGAACGGCTGACGACCGTCATCGATTCGGCGGTCGAGATGCGGCGGCCGACGGTCTACGGCCAGGCGATCATCATTCTCGTCTATGTGCCGATTCTGACGTTTTCCGGAGTGGAAGGGAAGATGTTCCATCCGATGGCGATGACCGTCATCATGGCGCTCGCTGCGGAATTCGTTCTGTCGCTAACATTCTTTCCAGCGATGATCGCCATCGGGCTTTCTGGCCACGTGCGCGAATCCGAAAACATCGTCGTCGAAGGGCTCAGGCGCGCCTATGAGCCGATGTTGAAATGGGCGATGGCCGCGCCTTTGAAGCCGATCGCGCTTGGCGCGGGCGCCTTCATTCTCGCGGCGGGTCTCTATCTGACGCTGGGCGAAGAGTTCGTTCCGACGCTCGACGAAAAAAACCTCGCCATGCAGGCGAATCGCATCCCGAGCGCGTCGCTGACGCAAGCGCAGGCGATGCAATTCGACATCGAACGCGCGCTGCGCAGCTTTCCAGAGGTCGACTACGTCTTCTCCAAAACCGGGACGGCCGAGATCGCAACCGATCCGATGCCGCCGAACCTGACCGATACTTTCATTATGTTGAAGCCGCGCGACAAATGGCCCGACGCAGGCCTCGCCAAGGCGGCGCTGATCGAAAAAATGGAGGCGCGGCTCGCGCAACTGCCGGGCAACGCCTATGAGTTCTCACAGCCCATTCAACTGCGCTTCAACGAATTGCTCGCCGGCGTGCGCGGCGACATCGCCGTAAAAGTGTTCGGCGAAAATTTCGACGTCTTGTTGAAGGCGGCCAATCAGATCGCCGGCGTTCTCAATACGGTCAAAGGCGCGAGCGATGTAAAGGTCGAACAGGTGGTCGGCCTCCCGATCCTCGACATCGCCGTCGACAAAGCCGCGATCGCGCGCCTTGGCCTCAGCGTCGCCGCGGTGCAGGACGTGATCGGCGCGGCGATCGGCGGACAAAGGGCTGGCGTGGTGTTCGAGGGCGATCGCCGCTTCCCCATCGTCGTTCGTCTGCAGGACAATTTGCGCGAGGACGCGCAGGCTTTGGAGTCGATTCCGGTCGCGCTTCCCTCGGCGGCGGGCAACACGCCGGTCGTGCTGCTGAAGCAGGTGGCGAAATTCTCCACCCTGGACGGCCAGAACCAGATTTCGCGTGAAAACGGCCATCGCCGCATCGTGGTCAGCGCCAATGTGCGCGGGCGCGACATTGCGTCGGTCGTTGCCGAGGCGCGCGCGAAGATCGAGAAAAAGGTGACGCTGCCGCCCGGCTATTGGATTGCCTGGGGCGGGCAGTTCGAGAATCTCGCGGCGGCCCGGGCGCGTTTGATGATCGTCGTGCCGGCCTGCTTCTTCTTGATCTTTCTGCTGCTCTACTCGGCGCTCGGCGCGACGCGCGACGCGCTGCTCGTGTTCACTGCGGTGCCGCTGGCGCTATCGGGCGGCGTCGCCGCGCTGTGGCTGCGCGGCATGCCCATGTCCGTCTCGGCCGCCGTCGGCTTCATCGCGCTTTCCGGCGTCGCTGTGCTCAACGGCCTCGTGATGCGCACTTACATTTCGCAGTTGATCGCCGGCGGCATGCCCGAACGCCAGGCGATCTTCAAAGGCGCGATGACGCGACTGCGCCCGGTGGTGATGACCGCCCTTGTCGCGTCGCTCGGCTTTCTGCCGATGGCGCTCGCGACGGGCACCGGCGCCGAAGTGCAAAAGCCGATCGCGACGGTCGTCATCGGCGGCCTGATCAGCGCCACGGCGCTAACTCTTGTGGTCCTGCCTGCCCTCTACGCGTTCTTCTGTCGTTCGCCAGAGTCGACGACCGTGCAGCAAAGCGGAGGTTGACCGGTGAGCATGCGCGGCGTCGCCTCGGTCCTGATCTGCTTCTTTCTGAGCGGCGGCGCGGCGCATGCGGAAACCTTGATGGGCGCGATGTGCCGCGCTTATAACGCCAACCCGCAGCTCAACGCCGGCAGAGCCGAACTGCGCGCCATCGACGAAAGAGTGCCGCAGGCGCAAGCCGGCATGAGACCGCGCATTTCGGGCGACGGCTATCTCGGCGTCCAGCGCAATCGGCTTGTCACGAAGCAGCGCGACGTCGATATCAACGACCCGACAGTCACCTCGGTGACGAAGAACATTCAAAACGGCGCCAGCATTCCCCGCTCCGCCCATCTAACGTTCGAGCAACCGATCTTCGACGGGTTCAAGGCGCAAAACGAAACGCGCGCCGCGGAATCGGGCGTCTTCGCTGGACGCGAGCGGCTGCGTTTGACTGAGCAGCGCATATTATTCGACGCCGTCAGCGCCTATATGAACGTCTTGCGCGACACGGCGGCGCTCAAACTTCAGGAAAGCAATGTCGCGGTCTTGAAAGAGCAGTTGCGCCAGACGCGGGAGCGCTATCAGTACGGTCAGATCACCTTGACGGATGTCGCGCAGGTCGAGGCGCGGCTCGCGGGCGGCAAGTCTCTCGCCAGCACAGCGCGCGCCACGCTCGACGCCAGCATTGGCGTCTATCGCAAGACGGTCGGCGTCGAGCCGACGAAGCTCGCGCCGGGCGCGCCGATCGACCGATTGCTACCGAAGTCGCGCGAAGAAGCGGAACGCATCGCGCAAAGCGAACATCCGTTCATTCTTGCAGCGCTTCACGATGCCGACGTCGCCGATCTCGACATCAAGGCGCTCGAAGCCGACTTCATGCCCAAACTGTCGATTACCGGCGACGTTTTTACGCAGACCGACATCGCCGGCATCGGGAACCGTAACGTCGGCGCAAAAGTCCTCGGACATCTCAACGTGCCGATTTACGAGGGCGGCCTGACGTCCTCCCGCGTGCGGCAGGCGAAAGAAACCGCCGGCCAGCGCCGGTTCGACGCCGACGTCGCGCGCGCCGAGGTTCTCTCGCTGGTGCGCGCCTATTGGGGGGCGTTGCAGGCGGCGAAAACTCAGATTTCAGCAGCGCAAACGCAGATCGCCGCGGCCGAGCGGGCGCTTTACGGCATAAGAGAAGAAGCCAAGGCCGGTCAGCGGACGACGCTCGAAATTCTTATCGCGCAGCAAGAGTTGCTCTACGCTCGCATCGCGCTCGTCTTCGCTCAGCGCGACCGCGTCGTCGCCTCCTATGCCATGCTCTCTTCGCTCGGTCGGCTTTCTTCGGGCTGGCTCGGTCTTACGCCCGGCGGTTACGATCCTGCCATCCACTTCGATCAGGTTAAGGATCTCTGGGGCGATCCGACGACGCCCGACCGTTAGAGCAGGTTTTGAGAAAGTTGACGGGTTTTTTCGATAAGAAGCGGCCCACCATTTTGATTTTGAGCGATTCCTTATCGACCACATGATTCATGTGATCGGGACGCGCTCGAGGACTTAAGACGCGCCACGAATGCTGCGATAAGATGCTAGAGCTTAAAAAAGACGCGCCGCCGGGCGGCGAAATCAAAGGCTGAGGGAGAGGACATCATGCGAGGCGCTTTCATCACGTTCGCCGTTGCGATGCTGCTGGCGTTGCTACCGGCGATCCCGGCCAATGCTTTTTGCATGTTCGGCTGCAATCCAACTGAAGCGCATGCGCGGCAGATTTTCGAGAACTTGCTGAAGCAGCGCGCCGACAAGCCGTTCAAGATCGTCGAGTTCAAACAGACGATGGCCGAGCGCCTTGAGATGCACGCCACCGGAGAAAAGGGTTACGAGATCTTCTTCAATGCGCGGGTCGAGTTTCCGGAAGGCGCAAATCTCGAATGCAAGCCGGACGAGGCTGGTAAATTTCCCGAAGGCTGTTCGCCGAGCACTCATTATGTGACGGCGCCGCGCAGTTCCGATCCCCCGGGCAAGCAATATATCGCGCCCGGTTCAACGGTTTTGTTCGATGAGGAATATCGCTTTTATGAAGCGGGCAGCGGCTGGAAAGGCCCGGACGGCAAGGTCTATACGGTTGACTGATAAAAAAACGGGCGCGCATTGAATGCGCGCCCCGTCTCAACCGACCTCGCTCGCGAGGCTCGGCTTATTGCTCTTTGGTGTTCTGCGGGCAACCGCAGGCGGCGTCACAGGCCTTCTTATTGGCGCGGACTTCGCTCTGGTTGGCGCCGTAATTCATCTTACGAGCCAGGTATTCGTCGTCGCACTTTTCAGCGCATTTGGCCTGCTTGTCTTCGTCCGCATTGTGGACGTCGCAATCCGCGAATGCCGGGCTGATCATGCCGGCGACAAGGAGAGCCGCCGTCATAATGGCGTATTTATTCATTTGGTCGTTTCCTTCACTTGCCCGTTGGGCGTCTAGACTGCGCTTGCGCTCGACCCCTCCCGCCATGGAACAGCAACGGCGTCACATAACGCAATAAGCGGCCGGACGATGTCGTAAGTGGCCGCTCATGTCAATTGCGCGTCACTGGCGCCATGTCTCAAGCCGCTTCGTCGGTCTTCGGCGCGGTTCGCTAAAAGCCTACTGTTTCCATGTCCTTGATGAACACGAAGCCGCGGCGTGACGGCTGTCTGACGTTTGATTGGCGCAACGCGAAAAGGGCGCGCGATCGCTCGCGCGCCCTTATGTCGCTGTTCGAACCAATGAGACTATTAAAGGCCCTTCGAGTTCTGCGGGCAGCCGCACTTGTCGTCGCACGCTTTCTTGGCGGACTTGATCTTGCTCATGTCCGCCGTCCAGCCCTGCTGGTCCTTAAGATAGGCGTCCTCGCACTTGCTGGCGCAAACGGCCTGATCGTCTTCGGCGTGCGTGTCGCAGCTGATGCGCGTCGCCTGGCTCGGTGCGCGCAAACCGACACCGGCGTCGAAGGCGAACGACGGCGCGGTCATCGCCAGGAACAGGGCGGCGGCGGCCGTAAGGGCGTATTTATTCATATGCTGATTTTCCTCTTCTTCGCGTCGTGAGCTTTTTTGTTTTTGTAGAGCGCTGCGTTGAAGACATTGCAACCGCAACGGCTCGAAACCAACGCAAAGCACAGCAACGCTGTCGGAGGACTTCGACTGAGTCAATGGTTTTTTGTCGAGATCTAAGGGGCGAGTTGTCGCAACACATAGGCAAGGATGCCGCCATTTTTGAAATATTCTAGCTCGTCGAGCGTATCGATGCGCGCGAGCAGCGGCACAGTCTTGGTGGACCCATCCGGGAATGAGATCGAGGCGACCAGAGTCTTGCGTGGCGCAAGCCCCTCGCACAGGCCGTGGATCGTGACGGTTTCATCGCCCTTGAGTCCGAGCGTGTCCCAACCTGTCCCCTCCGCAAAGGTGAGCGGCACGACGCCCATGCCGACGAGATTGGAACGGTGGATGCGCTCGAAACTTTTGGCGATCACGGCGCGAACCCCAAGCAGCATGGCGCCCTTCGCCGCCCAGTCGCGCGACGAGCCGTTGCCATATTCGGCGCCGGCCATGACGACCAGCGGCGCGCCCTCCTCTCGGTAGCGCATGGCGGCGTCATAGATCGACATGATGTCGCCGCCCGGGTAGTGCTTGGTCAATCCGCCTTCCGGCGTGAGGCCTTTCGCATCCCGCATGATGTGATTCTTGATGCGGATGTTGGCGAAGGTGCCGCGCATCATCACTTCATGATTGCCGCGACGCGTGCCGTATTGATTGAAGTCGGCAGGCGCGACGCCATGCTCCATCAGCCATTGGCCGGCGGGCGAAGCCGCTTTGATCGAGCCGGCGGGCGAGATGTGATCGGTGGTGATCTTGTCGGCAAAGAGCGCAAGGATGCGTGCGCCGACGATATCTTCAACAGGCTTGGGCTCGCGCTGCAGACCAACGAAATAAGGCGGGTCGCGCACATAGGTGGACTGGTCGTCCCACGCGTAGGTCTCGCTGCTGGGCGCTTCGACCGCGCGCCAGTGCGCGTCGCCCGAAAAGACGTTTGCGTAGGTCTCGCGAAACAGATTGCGCGTCACCTGATCGCGGACGAAGGTCGCGATTTCCGCATTCGGCGGCCAAATGTCGCGCAGATAAACCGGCGCCCCGGCGCTGTCATGTCCGAGAGGCTCTTTGGTCAGATCGATCGCCATCGTGCCTGCGAGCGCATAGGCGACGACGAGCGGCGGCGAGGCGAGGTAATTCGCCTGCACGTCGGGATTGACCCGGCCTTCGAAATTGCGGTTTCCCGACAGGACCGAGGCCGCAACGAGGTCATGTTCAGTGATGGTCTTGGAGATCGCCGGCGGCAGCGGCCCGGAGTTGCCGATGCAGGTCGTGCAGCCAAATCCCACAAGATTGAAGCCGAGATCGTCGAGATATTTCTGCAGTCCGGACTTGGCGAGATATTGCGCGACGACCTGACTGCCCGGGGCGAGCGAGGTTTTCACCCAGGGTTTCGCCTTCAGTCCGCGCGCGACGGCGTTGCGCGCCAGCAATCCCGCGCCGATAAGCACGCTGGGGTTGGAGGTGTTGGTGCAGGAGGTGATGGCGGCGATGACGACGTCGCCATGGCCGAGATCGAAACTTTCGCCCTCGACGCCATAGCGCTGCCCGAGTCCGTCTTCCTTCTTATATTCGCTCGCGAGCGCGCCGAGAAACGCCGAGCCGACTTCGGAAAGCGCCGCGCGGCTCTCGGGACGCTTTGGGCCGGCGAGCGACGGCGTCACCTCCGCAAGATCGAGGCTCAGCGTATCGGTGAATTCGGGATCGGGCGCGCCGGACTCGCGCAGCATCCCTTGCGCCTGGGCATAAGCTTCGATCAGCGCGATGCGGTCGTCGGCGCGCCCCGACATGCGCAGATAGGAAAGCGTCTCCTGATCGATGGGGAAGAAGCCGCAGGTCGCGCCATATTCCGGCGCCATATTGGCGATGGTCGCGCGATCGGCGAGGCTGAGATGATCAAGCCCTTCGCCAAAGAACTCCACGAATTTTCCGACCACGCCCTTTTTGCGCAGCATTTGCGTGACGGTCAGGACGACGTCCGTCGCCGTCACGCCTTCCTTCGGCGCGCCGGTGAGCTTGAAGCCGATCACTTCCGGAGCGAGCATCGACAAAGGTTGGCCAAGCATCGCGGCCTCGGCCTCGATGCCGCCGACGCCCCAGCCAAGAACGGCGAGACCATTGATCATGGTCGTATGCGAATCGGTGCCGACCAGCGTGTCGGGATAGGCGAGTTCGACCGTCTTGCCGTCGATGCGCTCGGTGCGCGTCCAGACGGTCTGCCCGAGATATTCGAGATTGACCTGGTGGCAAATGCCGGTGCCGGGAGGCACGACGCGGAAATTGTCGAACGCCGACTGGCCCCATTTCAAAAATCGGTAGCGCTCGCCATTGCGCTCATATTCGAGTTCGACGTTGCGGGCGAAGGCCTGCGGCGTGCCGAAACTGTCGACGATCACCGAATGGTCGATGACGAGATCGACGGGCACGAGCGGGTTGATCTTTTGCGCGGTCCCGCCGAGCGCGACGACGGCGTCGCGCATCGCCGCAAGATCGACGACCGCCGGCACGCCGGTAAAGTCCTGCATCAGCACGCGCGCCGGCCGAAAGGCGATTTCGCGCTCCGTCTTGCCTTTCTCCTCGAGCCATTTCGCGAAGGTTTCGATCGACTCCCTGGTGACCGAACGGCCGTCCTCGTTGCGCAGCAAATTTTCGAGAACGACCTTGAGCGAATAGGGCAGGCGGGAGACGTCTCGAAGCCCGTTTTGCTCCGCCGCCCTCAAAGAGAAATATTGATAAGACCGATTCCCGACGACGAGCGTCTGGCAGGCGTTGAAACTATTGAGAGAGGCCATGGAAGGGTCCTTGCGGCGCGGGAAGGCGGAATCTTTCTAGAAAATTCCATGCCATGGGGGCAAATAGAAAAGACGGGAGCAAAATCGACCCGTCAGCTGCGCCGCTCGCCGCGCAGCGGCCGCTCCTCCATACGCGCGAGGAAAAGCAGGGACAGGCCCACGCAAACGGCAAGCGCCAGAAAAACGAGGCGAAAGCTCGAAAACAAAGCGGCGCCGTCGACGTCCGTCTTCATCTCCTCAAGCAATTGCGCGCGGCCGCCGCCAATCGCCAGGGCGGCGAAAAGCGCGACGGCCGCCCCGGCCGCGAGCTGCCGAAAGAATTGCATCGAGGCCGTCGCCGTCCCCAAATCGCGCGAATCGACCGCGTTCTGCACCGAAACGGTGGCGACAGGCAGCATCGCGCCGATCCCGAAGGTCGTGACGGTGAGCAGGGCGTTGAGCAAAAGCAGCGAGCGGCCCGAGCCCATCATCGCGGCCGCGCCCAGCGCGGCGAGAGCGCCGGCGCCCAGTCCAAGGAGCGGAGCCGTCTTGTAATGCGTCAAACGCCCCATCAATCGTCCGGAGACTGTGGCGCCGGCGACGGTGCCGACCATCAAGGGGATAAGCGTCAGCCCCGATTCGCTCGCATTCATCCCGCCGCAGATTTCGTAATAGATCGGCATCACGACCGAAAGTCCGACGAAGCCGCCGAGCCCAAAAGAGCTCGACAGGATGGCGTCGCGAACGATCCGTAGCCGGAGAATGCGCAGCGGAATGAGCGGCTCCTCGGCGCGCGCCGTGCGCCAGGCGAAAAGTCCCCAGGCGAGGGCGGAGGCGGCAAGGAGGCCGACGATCGGCGCCGACCGCCACGGATAGCGCACGCCGCCCCAGCCGAGCGCCAGCACGAGAAGGCCGGAGCCCGCGATCAGCAACATGGCGCCCAGATAATCGACGCGATGCGGATGGCGCCGCTCCGGCAGCCGCTTTAGCCGCGAATTGACGATCAGGAGCGCCGCGACGCCCAGCGGCAGATTGATCCAGAAGATCAGCGACCAATGCCAATATTGCGCAAAAATGCCGCCGAGCGCCGGACCGGCGATGCTGGAGGTGATGAACACCGCGGCGAAATAGGATTGGTATCGGCCGCGCTCGCGCGGCGAAACGAGATCGGCGACGATCGTCTGCGCGAGCGAGATCAGGCCGCCGCCGCCAAGTCCCTGAATGACCCTCGCGCCGGCGAGCGCCGCCATGCTCGGGGCCAAGGCGCAAGCGACCGATCCGATCACGAAAGTGACGACGCCGATCAGAATGACGCGTCGCCGCCCGTAGACATCGGCGAATTTGCCGTAGAGCGGCGTCACCACCGTCGCCGCGATGAGATAGGCCGTCACGATCCAGGGCAGATCCTGAGGATCGCCGAGGTCCGCCGCGATGGTCGGCATGGCCGTGACCACGATCGTCTGGTCGAGGGCCGAGAGCAGCATGGCGAGGCCGAGCCCGAACATGACCTGTCGCAGTTCGGCGGCGTTTGGCGGCGGGTTAGCGGGCATGGGCTCGGGGGACAGCACGGAGAGCCATAACTACAGTGTTGCGGCGCCGAACGAAACCCTCACGCCGGCTTTAGAGGGCTTCGCGGATCACCCGCAGCAGCGCCGCCGGCTCTTCGAGCCCGCGCAGCAGCGGGTCGTGGGCGCTTTGCGGCCTTTCGCGCGCCAGGGTGCGCAGCGCCTGTTCGGAGGCCACAGTTCGCGGCGCCAAGCCGCGCCGTTTGGCGATGGCGAGCCGCTCGGCCTCAAGCGCGCGCAGAAGGCGCTCCTCGGCCACGGTCAGCGGCGGTTCTTCCTGCCGCTTCGGCGCGTCGATCGGCGCTGGCGTGAGCTCAGGCAGATCGGCGTCGTCTTCCGAAATGTCGGCGCGCGCGGCGAAGCCGCTGGCGAGCGCGGCGCGCCAACCGAGCGCAAGGGACGATAGTCGCCGGGGCCACGCCAGCGGTCCGCCGCGGCAATGATCGCATCGGCCGCAGGGCCCGCTCTCTTCGCCGAATTCCGCGAGGAGGCGCTGAAAGCGGCAGCTCGGCGTGGCGGCAAGCCGCGCCATCGCCTGGCGTCTGGCGTAGTCGCCGGCGGCCGCGTCATTGTCTTGCGCCGCATCCGGAACGCGCCAGCGCAGCGCCAGCTCCGCGGGCGAGAACAGCGTCAGCGCGCGGGCCGGGGCGCCATCGCGGCCGGCGCGGCCGATCTCCTGATAATAGCCTTCGACCGAGGTCGGCAGATCGGCGTGAACGATAAAGCGCACGTCCGGCTTATCGACGCCCATGCCGAAGGCGATAGTCGCCACCATCACCGCGCCCTTGCGGGTAAAGAAAGCGTCCTGGCTCTCCGCGCGCGTGTGGGCGTCGAGCCCGGCGTGATAGGGCAGCGCATCGAAGCCGAGCCGCGAGAGCTCGCGGGCGAGCGCGTCGGTCTTGTTGCGCGAGTTGCAATAAATGATGCCGCTTTCCTTGCCGGCGTCGCGGCCTTTGCGCGCGAAATCGACGATCTGCCGCAGGCCGGCGCGCTTCTGCGCGAAATCGAGGGAGAGATTCGGCCGCGCGAAGGAGCGCTGGAAAATCTGCGGGGGCCGCGCAAACAGCGTGCGGGCGATGTCGTCGCGGGTGCGCGGACCGGCCGTCGCGGTGACGGCGAGCATCGGCGGCGCGCCGAGCTTTCGCGCAATCTCGCCGAGCGCGCGATAGTCGGGGCGAAACTCATGGCCCCAATGCGAGACGCAATGCGCCTCATCGACCGCGAAGAGTTTTATGCGAATGCTGCGCAATAAATTCTGCGTTCCGTCCTGGGCAAGACGTTCGGGGGCGGCGTAAAGCAGCTTCGCCCGACCCGACGCGACGGCGTCGATGGCGGCCGCCGCTTCGTCGTCCTCCTGCATGGAGTGGAGCGCGACGGCGCCAATCCCAGTGTCGGCGAGGGTTCGAAGCTGGTCGCGCATCAGCGCGATCAGCGGCGAACAGACGAGAACGAGCCCGCCGCCCGGAGCGGCGGCCGGCAGCTGATAGAGGAGCGATTTGCCGGAGCCCGTCGGCATGATGGCGATGACGTCGCGCCCAGCGAGCACGCTCTCGACGACCTCCGTCTGCCCCGGCAGAAAGTCCGAAAAGCCGAAAATGCTGCGCAGCAATTCTTGCGCGGACAGCTCCGTCATGGCGTCGCTTGCGACAGCAGCGCTTCGGCGATTTCGCGCCATTCGTCTTCGAGCGGGCCCTCATGCGGTTCTCGGACCGCACGCCGATACCAGTAGCCGGCGTTCGAAAGATCGCCTTCCTTGCGATGCAAATAGGCGTGGACCCACATGCTCTGCGGATCGGCTTTGTCGTCGACGCATTTATGCGCGGCGTTCCAATCGCCCTTCGCGTCGAACCACAGCGCCCGCTGGGGAGGGGAAAGAGCCGGAGGCTCGGATACGGACAGCGATTCAAGAAAAGCGTCGAGGGTCATGGGCTGCTCTCAAATCATAAGAAGAGCATCATGGAGGCGCGAAGTAGCGTAACAGCTCTTTCTGCATTTCGCCGCGCCAACCATAATCAATTGAGCGAATGACTATGCTCGGTAGTTAGCGGAAATACCTCCCCCTTGCGGGGAGGTCGGCGGTCGCAGACCGCCGGGTGGGGGTCTCACCGCGCCAGCACGGCGATGCCCCCCACCCGACCCCGCTTCGCGGGGCCACCCTCCCCGCAGGGGGGAGGGAATACGCAAAACCCCAGCTTTCAACTCGATTCAAAGTCGCTAAGCCGATCAGCGCGACCGATATTCGTGAAGTTCGCGCTTAGCTATTCGCGTCGGATTCCTGCTCTAAGTTAAGAGTATAACCCCCAGATGTTGACGCGCGAAACCATCCCGCGTATCCATTCCTCCAATCTCGAAAGAGAAACCGACCACAGCCGAGCCGCCCGAGAGGCGGCAGGCCAACGCCCGGCAGCGCGATGCGCCCCCGGGCGCGTTTTGCTTTGGAGCCTTCGCGCTCGCGGGAGAATAGCATGTTCGAGAGCCTTTCCGATAAGCTCTCCGGCATTTTCGACAAGCTCACACGGCGCGGCGCGCTGTCCGAAGCCGACGTCAACGAGGCGCTGCGCGAAATCCGCCGCGCGCTGCTTGAAGCCGACGTCGCGCTCGACGTCGTGCGCTCCTTCACCGACAAGGTCCGCGACCGCGCGGTCGGCGCCGGCGTCATCAAATCGGTGACGCCCGGCCAGATGGTCGTCAAGATCGTCAATGACGTGCTGATCGAGACGCTCGGCCAGGACGCGGAGCCGATCGATCTCGTCGCCGCGCCGCCGCTCGCCATCATGATGGTCGGCCTGCAAGGCGCCGGCAAAACCACGACCACCGCCAAGATCGCCAAGAGGCTCAAAGAGCGCCACGGCAAGCGCACGCTGATGGCCTCGCTCGACGTCAAGCGCCCGGCGGCCCAAGAACAGCTCGCCGTGCTCGGCCGGCAGGTCGAAGTCGACACGCTGCCGATCGTGCCCGGCCAGACGCCGGTCCAGATCGCCAAGCGGGCGATGGAGGCGGCGCGGCTGCAGGGCTACGACGTGGTGCTGCTCGACACCGCCGGCCGCACGCATATCGACGAGCCGCTGATGGCCGAAATGGCGGAGATCAAGACCTCCTCCAAGCCGCATGAAATCCTGCTCGTCGCCGATGCGCTCACCGGACAGGACGCCGTCAATCTCGCCCAGAATTTCGATGAGCGGGTCGGGCTGACGGGCATTGTATTGACGCGTATGGACGGCGATGGCCGCGGCGGCGCGGCGCTCTCCATGCGCTATGTCACCGGCAAGCCGATCAAGCTCATCGGCGTCGGCGAAAAGATGGACGCGCTCGACGAATTCTCGCCGACGCGCATCGCCAACCGCATTCTCGGCATGGGCGACATTGTCGCGCTGGTCGAAAAGGCCGCCCAGGCGATCGACGCCGAACAGGCCCGCAAGGCCGCCGAGCGCATGGCCAAGGGCAAGTTCGATCTGCAGGACCTCTGCGATCAGCTCGCCCAGGTGGAAAAGATCGGCGGATTGGGCGGCATCATGGGTCTGCTTCCGGGCGTCGCCAAGATGAAGGACCAGATCGCCGCATCGGGTTTCGACGACAAGATGGTGAGGCGCCAGCGCGCCATCATTCTCTCGATGACGCCCAGGGAGCGGCGCAATCCCGACCTGATGAAAGCCTCGCGCAAGAAGCGCATCGCGGCAGGCTCTGGCGTCAAGGTCGAGGAGGTCAACAAGCTCCTCAAGCAGCATCGGCAGATGGCCGATCTGATGAAGTCCTTCGGCGCGGGAAAACGCGGCGGTGGCATGATGGGCAAGGCGGCGCAAATGATGGGGCTCGGCCCCGGCATGCAAATGCCCTCCCAGGAAGAGCTGCAGCAGCTGCAGGCGAAGCTTGGCGTCCAGCAGCCGAAAGCGCCACCCGGAGCCGTTCCCGCGGCGCCGCCCCCCGATCTTCTCGCCAAGTCAAGCCTGCCAGGGCTCGGCGGCGGCTTGCTCAGCGGATTGAACCCCTTCGGGAAGAAGAAATAGCAAACCGGCGATTGTCGTCGCCGGTCCCCTCACTCACCTCAACGCAACAGGAATGAAAACATGTCGCTTAAAATTCGTCTCGCCCGCGGCGGCGCCAAGAAGCGTCCCTTCTATCGTGTCGTCGTCGCCGACTCGCGCTCGCCGCGCGACGGCCGCTACATCGAGAAGATCGGTTATTTCGATCCCTTGAAGGAGAAGGACGCGGCCGACCGCCTCGTGCTCGACACGGAAAAGGCGAAAGCCTGGATGGAGAAAGGCGCGCAGCCGACGGATCGCGTCGCGCGTCTGCTCGATGGCCTCGGCGTGATGAAGCGCGAAGCGCGCAACAATCCGCAGAAGGCGCAGCCCAAGAAGAAGGCGCAGGAGCGCGCCGCCGCGGCCGCTGAGGCCGCAGGCGCGGCGGAAGCGCCGGCGGCGTAAGCCTTCTGTGCGTCACGTTTCATTCGCCCTCATGCTGAGGAGCGCCCAACGGGCGCGTCTCGAAGCACGGGGGCGGATAGCGCGCGCGGCGATTTCCTCGTCCTTCGAGACGCGAGCTTCGCTCGCTCCTCAGGATGAGGAAATCGAATGACGGCGGGCGACAGGACAAAGGGCCTCGTCCTCCTCGGCCGCTTTGGCGCGGCGCATGGCGTGCGCGGCGAGATCCGGCTGCAGAGCTTCACAAGCGATCCGTTGGCGATCGCAGCCTATGACGGCCTCACCGACAAAAGCGGGGCGCGCCATTTCAGGCTGCGCGCCGTGCGCCCGCAGGGCAAGGATATGCTCGTCGCGCAAGTCGAAGGCGTCGACGACCGCGCCGGCGCCGAGGCCCTAAACCGCGTCGAACTCTATGTTGCGCGCGACAAGCTCCCCGCGCCGGAAGAGGACGAATTCTATATCGCCGATCTCATAGGCCTTCGCGCCGAAACGGCGGATGGCGTGGAAATCGGAACGATCGTCGCGGTGCGCAATTTCGGCGCGGGCGACATTCTCGAAATTGCGCCAGCCGCCGGCGGTGAATCGCTGCTTTACCCGTTCACCGGAGCCGTCGTTCCGGTCGTCGACATCGCTCAAGGGCGCGTGGTGATCACGCCGCCGGCGGAGGTCTCGGCCGAGCCGGATTGACACTAGGCCCGCCGCGCATCGCTCGGCTTATTTCGGCGCCAAAAGGCGCAAGTCCTCCTCGCCATTCTTTACGTAAAAGTCCTTGACGTCGAACCACACCGTCTGCGGCCCGTTCGGCGTGTCGTAAACGATGACGTCATAAATTCCGCCCTCTTTGACGAAGCGCCGCTCCTTTTTTCGCCAGCCGGGATGCTTCAGCTGGATCCAGAAATCCTCCGCCGGAACCCCTTCGAGGGAATTGGCCGCGCCCACGATCTTCACAGCCATTTCGCGGCTGTGGCCATCGCCGCCGTCGAAACTCACGAGCGGTTTTGATTTGAGCCTCTCGGCGAAGCTCTGTTTGTAACACTGAAGGAAGGCGGCGGCGCATTCTGACGGCGCCGAGTCCGCACTGGATTGGCTGCAGCTTCGCAGTTGCAGGAAGCACTTGAAGCACGCGTTCAAGCAGGTCAAAGTCAGCGAATCGCGCAGCGACTCGGAGCCCTTCGCCCCCTCGCGCACGGTCCAACAGGTTTTCTGACAACTGCCGTGCATCTGCCCGACCGTGAGCGTCGGCGGCGCGTCAATTGGCGTCGCGCGCGCCGCGAAGACTCCACCGAAAGCCCACAATAGAAAGCCTATTCGAAGAAAGAATTTCATCATTGGCCCCAAGCTGTCGCAATGTCTGCGACACTATGGCCGAGGCTTGATCTCAGCAAGAATGAAACTGCTTCTCGCCTCCGCGAACGCCATGCCATAACCGGTCCATGTTCCGCGCGACGGTACTGACGCTCTTTCCCGAAATGTTTCCAGGTCCTTTGGGCCTGTCGCTCGCCGGCGACGCGCTTTCGCGCGGCGTCTGGGCGCTTGAGCCGCGGCAGATCCGCGAGCATGGCCTTGGCCGCCATCGCGCCGTCGACGACACGCCGGCCGGGGGCGGCCCCGGCATGGTGATGCGCGCTGACGTGCTGGCGGCGGCGATCGACGCCGCCGCGCCCAAGGACGATCCGCGCCCGCGCCTGCTGATGAGTCCGCGCGGCGCGCCGCTGACGCAGGCCCGTGCGCGCGCGCTCGCCCAAGGCCCCGGCGCGATCATTCTCTGCGCCCGGTTCGAAGGCGTCGACGAGCGCATCATCGACGCCCGCGGGCTCGAAGAAATGTCGATCGGCGATTTCGTGCTTTCGGGCGGCGAGATCGCCGCGCTGGCGCTGATCGACGCCTGCGTGCGGCTCATTCCCGGCGTGATGGGCGAAGAAGCGTCAGGCGTCGAGGAAAGTTTTGAGGCTGGCCTCCTCGAATATCCGCATTACACGCGGCCACGCGACTTCGAGGGGCGCGACATCCCCGACGTGCTGCTCTCCGGCGATCACGCCAGGATCGCCAAATGGCGCCATGAACAGGCGATGGCGCTCACCCGCGCGCGACGCCCCGACCTCTCTGCGCCCCAGGCGGGCGACGCTTCCCGCCGCCGCTGAATCTCTGCGCACTGCTCTATTTTTCATCTGGTCCGCCAGCGCGCGCGATCTAGCTAATAGCAGCGCACCCCGAGCTTGAGCCTGGAGCAGGGCGCGAGGAGGCCCACCAAATGCAGAAAACAAAAACGCCGATTACCCCGGACACCGAACGTTCGGCGCTGGATACGCCGACCGATCTTGAAAAACAGTCGACGATGAAGGTCGCGGCGGAAGTCAACAAGCTCGTCGCCGACGCCTTGACGCTTTATCTCAAGACGAAAAACTTTCATTGGCATATGAGCGGGCCGCATTTCCGCGACTACCATTTGCTGCTCGATGAGCAGGCGGCGCAGATCTACGCCAGCGTCGACCCGCTTGCCGAACGGGTACGAAAACTTGGTCAGCCGACTCTGCGCTCGATCGGCCATATCGCCAAGCTGTCGCGCATCAAGGACAATAACGAGGACTTCGTTTCGCCTTACGGCATGCTGTGCGAATTGCTGGAAGACAATAAAACGATGGCCGAGTCCATGCGCAACGCCCACAAGCTGTGCGATGACAACGACGACATCGCGACGGCGTCGCTGCTCGAAGTCTATGTCGACGAGACCGAGAAGCGGACTTGGTTTCTTTTCGAGGCGGCGCGCGGGGCCGACCCCGGCGGCCACTGAGGACGGCGGTTCGAGACGACTCTAGCGCGTCGGAACGGGCGTGCCGCTGCGATAATCGTAGAAGCCGCGCTGAGTCTTTTTGCCGAGCCAGCCGGCTTCGACATATTTCACCAGCAGAGGGCAGGGGCGGTATTTGGAATCCGCCAGGCCCTCATGCAGCACCTGCATGACAGAAAGGCAGGTGTCGAGGCCGATGAAATCGGCGAGCTGCAGCGGACCCATCGGATGGTTGGCGCCAAGCTTCATCGCCGTGTCGATGGCGTCGACCGAGCCCACGCCTTCGTAGAGCGTGTAGATCGCCTCATTGATCATCGGCAGCAGAATGCGGTTGACGATGAAGGCAGGGAAGTCCTCCGAAACGCTGATCGTCTTGCCGAGCTTGGAGACGAACGCCTTCGTCTCCTCGAAAGTGACGTCATCGGTCGCAATGCCTCGAATGAGTTCGACAAGCTGCATGCGCGGCACCGGATTCATGAAATGAATGCCGATGAAGCGCTCCGGCCGACCGGTGACGGCGGCAAGGCGCGTGATCGAAATCGATGACGTATTGGAGCTGATGATCGCGCCGGGCTTCACGAACTGCGTGAGCTCCGTCAGAATTTTTCGCTTGAGGTCTTCGACCTCGGTCGCCGCCTCGATCAAGAGGTCGGAGTCGGCGAAGTCCGCCATTTTTGGCGCGCCGGAAATGCGTTCGAGCGCCGGTTCGACCGCCGCGGCGTCGATCTGGCCGCGCTCCACGGCGCGTCGCATCTGCGCGGCGACGTCGGCGATGCCGGCGTCGATGCGTTCCTGCGAAATGTCGTTCAGGGCGACGTCATAGCCGGCAAGCGCACAGACATGGGCGATCCCCTTGCCCATTTGGCCCGCGCCGATGACGCCGATCTTGCGAATTTCGAAGCCCATTTTTTACCACCGTCAGCCAAGCTCGCGCCGGATAGCAAGCGGCCCGCCCGCGCTGAGTGCGTGCCGCAGTGCAATATAACTTGCGTTCCTTCGCAAAGAAAACAAAGAATAGAGCCTGCGGGGTGCCCAGCGCCGACGCTCCGCCAGCTCCGAGCCGCCGCGCCGGACCATTTCGGACCGAAGCGACGGCGGTTTTTGTCGTCAGCGGCCGATCTTCGCCAACTCCGCCTCAAGCTCGGGCAGGGCCGTGAAGAGGTCGGCGACGAGGCCATAGTCGGCGACCTGGAAAATAGGCGCCTCCTCGTCCTTGTTGATCGCCACGATCACCTTGGAATCCTTCATGCCGGCGAGATGCTGGATCGCCCCCGAAATACCGGCGGCGATGTAGAGATCGGGCGCCACGGCCTTTCCGGTCTGGCCGACCTGCAAGTCGTTTGGCGCATAGCCGGCGTCGACGGCGGCGCGAGACGCCCCGATCGCGGCATTAAGCCGCGTCGCGACCGGATCCAGCACCTTCTGGAAATTCTCCGCCGACCCGAGCGCGCGGCCGCCCGAGAGAATGATCCGCGCCGAGGTGAGCTCGGGGCGCTCGGACTTCGCCAGCTCTTCGCTCTTGAAGGCGGAAACGCCGGGATCGGTGGGCGCCGCAATCGTCTCGATGGGCGCCGAGCCGCCTTCGGGGGCCGCCGCGAAGGCGGTGGTGCGCACGGTGATCACTTTCTTTGCGTCCTTCGCGCGCACGGTCTGGATCGCATTGCCGGCGTAGATCGGCCGCTCAAAAGTGTCGGCGGACACGACTTTGATGATGTCCGAGACCTGCATCACGTCGAGCAGCGCCGCGACGCGCGGCAGCACGTTCTTCGTCGCCGAAGTCGACGGCGCGATGATGACGTCATAAGCGCCGGCGAGCGAGACGATCAGCGCGGCAACGGTCTCGGCCAGAACATGATCGAGCGAAGCGTCTTCGGCGACGAGGACCTTGTCGACGCCGGCGAGTTTCGCCGCCTGCTCGGCCGCGCCCTTGAGGCCGGGCCCGACAATGAGGACATGAATGGGGCCGCCGATCTCCTTGGCGGCGGTGAGCGCCTTGGCGGTCGCCGGCGCGATCGCGTCGCCGGCGGTTTCGGCAAGAAGCAGAATCGTCATCTTTAAAGCACTCCCGCTTCCTTGAGCTTGCCAACGAGTTCGACCACCGAGCCTACCTTGACGCCCGCCTTGCGTTTCGCAGGCTCAGTGGTTTTCAACACGTCAAGGCGCGGCGAAATGTCGACGCCATAATCGGCGGGCGACTTCACGGCGACTTCCTTCTTCTTTGCCTTGATGATGTTGGGCAGCGAGGCGTAGCGCGGCTCGTTGAGGCGCAAATCCGTGGTGACGACGGCTGGCAGCCTTAAGCTGACGGTCTGCAGCCCGCCGTCGATCTCGCGCGTCACGTCGACGGCGCCCTCAGTCATCTCGACTTTCGAGGCGAAAGCGCCCTGGCCCCAGCCGAGCAGCGCCGCGAGCATCTGGCCTGTCTGATTGCAATCGTCGTCGATCGCCTGCTTGCCCATGATGACGAGCTGCGGCTGTTCCTCGGCGACGATCTTGGCCAGGATTTTGGCGACGGCGAGCGGCTCGACGGTCTCGTCGGTTTTGACCAGAACGCCACGGTCGGCGCCCATGGCGAGGCCGGTGCGCAAGGTCTCGTCGGCCTTAGCCGGTCCGATCGTGACGACGATGACTTCCGTCGCCTTGCCGGCCTCCTTGAGCCGCAGCGCCTCTTCGACGGCGATTTCGTCGAAGGGGTTCATCGACATTTTCACATTGGCGAGATCGACGCCCGAACCGTCCGCCTTGACCCTGATCTTGACGTTGTAATCGACGACCCGTTTGACGGGCACGAGAATCTTCATCGCGCGACCCCTTGGTCCTTCTGACCCTTTGGCGAGACGGTGTCGGAACGCCGCCTGCGCGCGCTCCACTCTGGCTAAAGCCGTCGCGCGGTCTGGTAGCGGGGGCGCGCGCGCAAGTCAAACAAAGCGAACGCGCCGAACGAATTGGTCAGGGGGCGTCGTCGCCGGCGTCCTGCGCGCGCGGCGCGGGGGCGAGCGGGCCGCTCCTGTCGAAAAGCCGGTGCCGGCGGCGCTTAAAAATCGGCGTCAGCACCAGACCCGCGGCGATGCCGCCGACATGCGCCATCCAGGCGACCGCGCCGCCCTCGCCCATAGACGCGTTGATGAGCTGCATCACAATCCAGGCGCCGACGAACAGCCAGCCGGAGGCGACAAAAGAGAATAGCGGCGCCCGCAGCCCCAGGATAGACCTCGGCCGCACCCCGGACAGCCAGGCGCCAAGATAGATCGGCGCGAGCGCCAGCGAGAGCGGCGGAAAGATTCCCGCGACCGTCGCGCGCGGATGGAGCAACAGAAAGGCCGCGCAGACGCCGGAGATCGCGCCCGACGCGCCGATGAGCGGCGCGATCGAATGCGGCGTTGCGTAAATGTAGAACACGCCGGAGGCGACGCCGCAGGAAAGATAAAACAGCAGATAGTGCAGCGAACCCATAGCGTCTTCGACATTGTCGCCAAAGACGTAAAGGAACAACATGTTCGAGCCGAGATGCACCACCGACGAATGAAAGAACAGCGCGGTGACAAGCGTCAGCGCAGCCGGCGGCCCGACGATCCAGTCGGCGAGCTGGGCCTCGCCGAAGAGCACGCGCGGGATGATCGCAAAGCCGCGGACGACGGTCAGCGGATCGCCGAAAATCTCGCTCTGCACCACGAGGAATATGATGACGTTGAGCGCGATCAGCGTCCAATTCACGATGGGCCGCCGCAAATAGCGCAGCGGCGCGTCGTCATAGATCGGCATCACCATTGGCGCGCTCCTTATCGACCGCTAGCCTAGCATATGGCGACGCCGACTGGCCGCGTCACGACCGGGCGAGGCGCCGATGGAGCCACGTCGTCGTGAGATCGCCCAGCCCGGCGATGTCGAAGGCGATGGTCAGCACTCCATAGACGGCCGCGCCGGCCAGGATCTGAGCAATCAGCGTGGCAATGCCCGGACTCATCTCGCGCAAAGGGGTGAGCGCCAGCGACATCGCCCCCGTCGCCACAAGCGCAGCGAACATGTCCCAGAACGACGGCCAGACCGGCTGCGTGCGCAGCGCGAAATAGACCGTCGCCACGAGCGCCGCGATATAGGCGCCGGCTTGCGCGATCGCGAGATTGGAAGCGTCCTCGCCCCAGGGCAGAAAAAGCAGCAGCGCAAGGCCGAAGGCGACCGCCGCAAGCGCCGCGACCATTAATGGCGCCGTCTTCTTTTCGATCTGAAAGACGGGATTGACGCCGAACAGAATGACGCCCATCGCGAAAAGTCCCGGAAGCAGCAGCCCGAGGTAATGGCCGAAGGGACCGCGATATTGCGCCGGCACGATCAGCGCTTCGATCGACGGCATGACGAACCAGAGGCCGGCGCACGCCGGCAGCAAAAAGGCGACGACGATGCCCATGTTGCGCGCGACCTGCTGCTTGGCGCGATCGACGCCATGGAGTTCATGCGCCGCGACGGCGATCTGAAACAAGAGCACGTCGAGCGCCGAACCGAGCGCCTGCACCGCACGCACGCCGAGATCATACGCCAGTGCGAACTGGCCGGTTTCGGCGAAACCAAAGACGCTCGCGACGATGGAGCGCGCCGCGAGCGGCATCGCCTGATAGAGAAGATGCGCGGTCACGATCGGCGCGCTATAGGCCGCAAGCGCACGCGCATTCTGACTCGAGGCGGCGCGAATGTCGGCGCCGGGATCGAGCAACGCGCGGCGTCCGAGAACGACCGTGCCGAACAGGCTCGCGACGCCGCCGGCGAGCGCCACCGCAGCCGAGTGAAAAATAAAGGCGCCGCCGCCGATGAGGACAAGCGACAGCGCGTTCTTGGCGAGCATGAGTCGCACATAGGCGTGGTCATGAAAGCGCGCGCGCACAAGCGCGGTGCAATAGTCGAAGAGCCCGTTGGCCACCGACGTCAGCAGCGCAAGCAGGATGAGATTGGTTTCGAAATCGAGCGGCGGCCCGACAAGCGCATAAATGCCCGTGGCCAATGCGAGGAAGAGCGTGACGGCGATGAAGGACGCGTCGAGCGTCGAGCGCACCACCGGCTCTTTGTCGCGCGTGCGCTTTGAGTAAAAGCGCGTCGCCGAGAGACGCAGCCAATCATAAAGCGCCGTCTGCACGACCACCGCGATGGAGAAGGCAAGCGCGAAGCGGCCGTATTCCTCGGGGCCGAGAAATTTCGCCACCGTGAGGCCGATGACGAAATTGACGATCGTATTGGCCAGAAATGCGAGAAGAACGTTCACTTAAGCGTAACCCCCACCCCAACCCTCCCCCGCTGCGCGGGAGAGGGAGTCAGGCTCGGGTCACGACAAGGAATACGCGCGCCGCCGATCGCTTGCGTCCCCTCTCCCGCGCAGCGGGGGAGGGACAGGGAGGGGGCGACGGGTCGGCGCAATGTCTCTCTTGCCAGGATCACAAAGTGCTCCAGCGGCCGAGCGCGACAAGCTCGCGCAACGCCTGCGCGTCGCGCGGCGTCACGTCGGGATAATCAGGATCCGCCGTCGCGGGATCGAAATATTTCCACGAGCGGGCGCATTTGACGCCGGCCGCGCGTTGCGAAACCACGCCGACGCCCGGCGCTTCCGGCAGGCGGAAGGCGTCGATCGGCGATTCTCCCGGCAAGACTCGGATATCCGAGGCGATGCAGATTTCGGCGAAGTCGACGCCGTCGAGCGCGTCGCGCAACGACTCATCTTCTACATAAACGGTCGGCGCTGCTTCCAGCGAAGAGCCGATGCGTTTTTGCGCGCGCTCGATTTCGAGCGCGCCGGTGACGACCGAGCGGATCTTGCGAATTTTGTCCCATTTGGCGGCAAGCGCGTCGTCGCGCCACGCCTCGGGAATGGTCGGAAAATGTTCGAGATGCACGGATTGCGCGTTCGGAAAGCGGGAAAGCCACGCCTCCTCCGCGGTGAAGACGAGAATTGGCGCGAGCCATGTCGTGACGCTGCGGAAGATGCGATCGATGGTCGCGAGCGCCGCCTTGCGTTTCACGCTCGAGGGCGGATCGCAATAGAGCGCGTCCTTGCGCACGTCGAAGTAGAAAGCCGACAGCTCGCTCGTCATGAAATGGGTGAGCAACGCGACAACGCGCTTGTAGTCGTATGCCGCATAGGACGCGCGGATCGACTCGTCGAGCTGATGCAAACGATGCAGCATGAGACGTTCAAGCTCTCCCGCCTCGCGCATCGCCGCATCGTCATTTGGCTGATAATGCGCCAACGCGCCGATCATCCAGCGGGTCGTGTTGCGCAGTTTGCGATAAAGCTCGACGAAAGTTTTAAGGATTTCGGGGCCAACGCGCAGATCGTCGGCATAATCGGACGCCGCGACCCAGAGCCGCATGATGTCGGCGCCGGAGTCGGCGATGATCTTTTGCGGCGCGACGACATTGCCGAGCGACTTCGACATTTTGCGTCCCCGCTCGTCGAGCACGAAGCCATGCGTCAGCACCGCGTCGTAGGGCGCGCGGCCGCGCGTGCCGCAGCTTTCGAGAAGCGAGGAATGGAACCAACCGCGATGCTGATCAGAGCCTTCAAGATACATGATCTCGTCTTCGCCGCCGTCGCGCTTGCGATGGATGCCGGCGAGCATCGGAAAATGCTGCGGATCTTCGAGCGTGAAGGCGTGGGTCGAACCTGAATCGAACCAGACGTCGAGAACGTCGGAGATCTTCTCGTAGTCTTGCGCCTTATAGTCGGGCGAAAGAAAACGCTCTGAAGCGTTTGCTTCATACCAGGCGTCCGCGCCTTCCTTTTCGAAGGCCTCGATGATGCGGGCGTTGACGCGCGCGTCGACAAGCGGCTCATGCGTGCCCTTCTTGACGAAGATTGCGATTGGCACGCCCCAGGCGCGCTGGCGCGACACGACCCAGTCGGGACGATTGGCGATCATGCCGCGAATTCGGTTCTCGCCCGCCGCCGGCGTCCATTGCGTGCGGGCGATTTCCTCAAGCGCGATCTCGCGAAGCGTGGGGGCGTTAGCGCGCGCACTTTCAATGCTCGCGCTATCCCTCCCCTCGACGGGGAGGGTCGCATCGCGAAGCGATGCGGGGTGGGGTGAATCGTCTTGACCCCCCACCCGGCCGCCTTCGGCGGCCGACCTCCCCGCAAGGGGGAGGTAGGGCGCCGCGCCAAACGGCTTATCCATCGCGATGAACCATTGCGGCGTGTTGCGGAAGATCACCGGCTTCTTCGAGCGCCATGAATGCGGATATTGATGCTTCAGCTTTCCGCGCGCGACGAGATTGCCGGCCTGAACCAGCGCGGCGATGACCGCCTCATTGGCGTCGCCCTTGTCGCCCTTGTCGGTGATGACGCGCTTGCCTTCAAAGCCCGGCGCGTCCTTCGTATAGAATCCGTCCTCGTCGACCGTATAGGGAATGCGCGTCTCCATGTTGCGCGCCTGCAGTTCGCGCGCGTTCGCCATCCAGATGTCGAAGTCCTCGCGGCCGTGGCCCGGCGCGGTGTGCACGAAGCCCGTGCCCGTGTCGTCGGTGACATGTTCGCCGTCAAAGAGCGGCACGTCGAAATCATAGCCAAGATGCGCCAGCGGATGCGCGCAGATCAGCTCGGCGAGCATTGCGGCGGGCACGTCGTGCAAACGCTCGTAGCCGTCGACCTTCGCCGCCTTGAACGCCTCGCTCGCAAGCTTGTCGGCGATGACGAAAGTCGCGCCCGGAAGCGCCCAGTTGCCCTCCGGCGCATGGGTGACGTGATAGAGGCCGTAGTCGATCTTCGAGGAGAAGGAGATCGCGCGATTGCCGGGAAGCGTCCAGGGCGTCGTCGTCCAGATGATGACGCGCGCGTCGCTCAGTTCGCCTGCGGCGCCGCGCGGGATCGGAAACGCCACCCAGACCTGGTCGCTCGTATAATCCTCATATTCGACTTCGGCTTCGGCGAGCGCGGTCTTTTCGACGACGCTCCACATCACCGGCTTCGAGCCTCTATAAAGCAGACCGTTCGCGGCGAATTTCATGATCTCGCGCGCGATCGTCGCTTCCGCCGGAAAAGCCATCGTCGAATAGGGATGGCCCCAATCGCCGGCGACCCCCAAGCGCTTGAACTCCTCGCGCTGAATGCCGAGCCAATGTCCCGCATAGGCGCGGCATTCGCGCCGGAAGGCGATCATGGCGCCTGGATCGGTGAAATCGGGCTTCTGCTTGCCCTTGGCGCGGTAATTCTCCTCCTCGATCTTCCATTCGATCGGCAGGCCGTGGCAGTCCCAGCCCGGCACATAGACGCAGTCCTTGCCGGTCATGCGCTGGCTGCGCGTCACGAGATCCTTGAGGATCTTATTGAGCGCATGGCCGATATGAATGTTGCCGTTGGCGTAGGGCGGGCCGTCGTGGAGCGTGAATTTCGGACGACCCTCGCCCGATTCACGCATCTTTTGCTCCAGGCCGATGGTCTCCCATCGCTTGAGGATTTCCGGCTCGCGCTGCGGCAGGCCGGCGCGCATCGGAAAATCCGTGACCGGCAGATAGAGGCTTTTCGAATAGTCGGGCCCTTTCGGGCTGTCGTCGTTCATCGTCGTGAAAACCGGCTGGGGCGGACGCAGGCGCCATAAGCGCCGCTATTGCCGCGCTGATTAGAGGATTTGTGGAAAGAGCGCCAATCGCGCCGCACCCGACCCTGCGCGAGCCTTTAGCTCAGGAGCGCGCTGCGAAAAGTGGAACCCGGTTTTTCGCAGAGTGCGCGCTTCAAACTATTAGATCGATCACGTTATCTGCATTTGGGCGATCGCGCCCAAATGCAGCGTGATCTCGCGCAGGCCGGGTTTGGTAATTCGAATGGCGGTCAGGAAAGGCATCTGGTCCTTAATAGCAGCGCTACCGAGCCGGGAAAAGCGGCCAGCGCCCCTAGCGAGGCCGCCTCAGCCCGAGCAGTCCGGCGAGAAAGGCGAAGCCTCCCGCCACAACGGCGATGATCAGCAACACCAGAAATGCGCCGGACAGCAGCGTGAACCCGAGGAACAGGAACAACAGCAGCGCCGCAGTGACCATCAGGCTCTGCCATGGCGAGAGCTTGACGACCTTCACCCGACCGGCGCCCGTCGCGACCCAGATCCTTGAGGCGTCCGTCTCCTCGCCCGGCAAGATGATTTCGACCCGTCCCTTGGGCTCTTCGTTCATGACGTTTCCCTCCTGTCGAGGACGCAGTCTCCAAGCTAGATCGCGCGCAACTTATGGCAACAGATCATTCGCCCGGCTCAAAGCGCCGCTTTCGGCCAATAGTCCTCGCGCCTCTTCGACGTCGACGCGCATTCTTTCGACGAGCGCCTCGACGCTGTCGAATTTCGCTTCGCCGCGTATGAAGCCGTAGAAGGCGACTTCCACCTCCTTGCCGTAGAGGTCGCCATCGAAATCGAAGAGGAAGACTTCAAGGAGCGGCGCGCCATTGTCAAAGGTCGGCCGGCGTCCGAAGCTGGCGACGCCCTGATGCGCCTTCCCGTCGACCTCGATCGTCACGGCGTAGATCCCGTGCTTGAGCCGATTGGCGGGATCGAGCGCGATATTGGCGGTCGGAAAGCCGAGCGTGCGCCCGCGCTTGTCGCCGTGGCGCACGACGCCGCGAATGAAGTAGGGGTGGCCGAGAAGCCGGCGCGCGAGCGCCGCGTCGCCGCGTTCCAGCGCTTCCCGCGTCGCTGTTGAGGAGACGGCCTCTAAGCTGCCCTCTTCGTCCTGGGTGATGCGGTCGACGATCTCCACGATCATCCCGAGCCGTTCGCCTTCGGCGCGCAAAAACTCCGGTCCGCCTTCGCGGCCGGCGCCGAAACGAAAATCATAGCCCGCCACAACAGCCGAGAGCTGCAGGCGATCATGCAGAATCTCTTGCGTGAAGACCCGCGCGGGGCTTTTCGCGAAGTCCTTGTCGAAGGTGAGCACGATAACGCCGTCGAGCCCGAGCCGGGCGGCCTGCGCCGCCTTTGCGTCTGGCGGCGTGAGCCGAAAGATCACCGTTCGCCCGGCGAAAAAATCCGCCGGATGGGGCTCGAAGGTCAGCAGAATGCAGGGACGCGAGAGTTTTGCGGCGAGCGCCCGAGCCCGAGCGATGACGCCGCGGTGGCCTCTGTGCAGCCCGTCGAAATTGCCGACCGCCGCGACCGCGCCCTCCAGTCCAGGCGGCGGCGCTTGAGGGTCGCGCGCGACAATGAAGGAGTCGGACACGGCTCGGGGCCGGAAGATCTAAGCCGAGGCCGGCTTCGCCTCTGCTGGCGCTGGCGCCGCGACGCGCATCACCTGCTCGCGGCTCGGCACCATGACGAAGGCCTCGCCGTCGAGCACGACCTTGCCGTCGACGAGACATTCGCATTTGAGCTTGGCGCGCCGGCCTTTTTCGATCAGCTCCACCACTTCGACAATGACGGTGATCACGTCGCCGATCTTCACCGGCGCGCGGAAATTCAGCGTCTGCGACAGATAGACGGCGCCGGGGCCAGGCAGATACATGCCGATGACCGTCGAGATAAGCGACGCCGTATAAAGGCCATGCACGATGCGCTCGCCGAAGCGCGTCTTCGAGGCGAAGTGATCGGAAAGATGAATCGGATTGCGGTCGCCGGAAAGATCGGCGAAGGCGATCACGTCGTCGTCCATCACCGCCTTCATCAGCGTCTCGCGCATGCCGACGCTCAGATCCTCGAAATAGTAGATTTTGAACGGCGTCGACATGGAAGCCACCGGAAAGTTGCGTCGCGGATCGTGACCGCAGATGAGGCCTGTGCAGCCCCTTTTACCAGAAAAGCTCGCGAGCCAAAGCCTTAGGACGAGCGCCGGCGCGCGCGAAGAGCGAATCGAGCGCCGCTTCGTCAAGCGCGCCGCCGCCGGGATGCAGCTCGGCGCGATGCACGCCATGGATGATGAAGAGGCAGTCGAGCCCGGCGCGGCCCGCGCCGGCAAGGTCGGTGAAGGCGCCGTCGCCGATCGCCAGCGTGCGCGCCTTGTCAACTTCGCCGCCGCGCAAATTCTTGAGCCGCTCCAAGGCGGCGGCGTAGATCGGGGCGTGGGGTTTGCCCAAGGTCAGAACGCGGCCGCCGATCGCCGCATAGCGTTCGGCGATGGCGCCGGCGCAGTAGACGAGATCATTGCCGATGGCGACGACAATGTCGGGATTGGCGCACAGCATCGTCAGATCGCGCGCCTTCAGCTCCGCGAGTTGCTCGTCATAGTCCGAGGGCGTTTCGTTGCGGTCGTCAAAGAGGCCGGTGCAGACGATGTAATCGGCGGCTTGCGGCCCGACGCGCATGACCGGCGCCCCGAGACGCCGCGCGGCCGCGCGGAACAGGCCGTCGTCGCGCGAGGGGCCGAGGTGGTAGACCGCCTGTCCGTCGCGCGCGACGATTTCGCGCAGCGCCAGCTCTCCCGCTGAGAGGAGATCGTCGAAACAGTCCTGCGGCACGCCGAGGCCGAGGAGCTGGCGCCGCACTTCTTCGTCGGGACGCGAGGCGTTGGTGATCAGCACGACGGTTCCGCCTTGCGCGCGAAAGCGCCGCAGGGCCTCGGCGGCTTCCGGGAAATGCCGCCGGCCGTCGATCAGCACGCCCCAGCCATCGCACAGAATCGCGTCATAGCCGTCGGCGATGTCGCGCAGGCCGGCGATGAACGGTACGTGGTCGCGGTCTGGCGAGGAGCCTGCCGTCAAAAGCGCGCCTCGGCGAAAGCGGCGGCGTAGGCTCCTTCGCAAACGGGATTGAAGACGCCCGTCGATTCGTCGAGCACGAACAATCGCCCGTCCATGATTCGAAACAGAGCGCCATGCAGCCGCAGATGCCGGTGATGTTCGAGCACCTGAATCATGGGAAAGGAGCGCAAGTTGCGCAGCGTCTGCTTCACCGACTCGAATTCCAGGCGCTCCACATAGTCCGCGTCCTTGGGATTTGGCCGAACGCCCAGGCGATCAGCCGCAGGACCAAGCATTTTGATCCAGTCGCCGATGAAGTCGCTGTGGCTCAGCCGCGGCGCGTCGGGATCGGCGGCGATCTCCGCATAGGCGCGCACGCCGCCGCATTGCCCATGGCCGAGCACCACGAGGTCCGTAACCTTTAGCGCCATGACGGCGTATTCGAGCGCGGCGGAAGCGCCGTGATAATGATCGTCGGGCTCGTAGGGCGGCACCAGCGCCGCAACATTGCGCAAGACGAAAAGCTCGCCGGGGCCAGCGTTGAAGATGGTCTCGGGCGCGACGCGCGAATCGCAGCAGCTGATGATCATTGTTTTGGGCGTCTGGCCCCTGACCGCTAATTCTTCGAATCGGTCGTGATCGGCCAGGAAACGCCCGCGAACGAAGGACTCATAGCCCTCTAGGAGCGTTTCCGGCAGACCGGCCGCGCCGTACGACTGCTCGTGATCCGCCATTTACCGTTCCCTTCTCGCCCCTGGGCCAGGTCCGCCTTCGCCAAGTTCGCTCAACCCAGTTCGCCTTGGCCGGGCGGATGGCGGACCCGGGGGTTATTGTGTAGATCACGCGGCGGGGTCAAGAGCAGGCCGAATCGTTTCGATGTTGGAGTTTTGAATGATTTCCCGACTAAAGCGCAGCGTGCTGGCGATGCCGGGCTCGAACGCCCGAGCGCTGGAGAAGGGCAAGACGCTCGCCGCCGACGTCCTGATGTTCGAACTTGAAGACGGGGTCGCGGAATCCGCCAAGTCGACGGCGCGCGCGCAGGTCGCGGCGGCGGTGGCCGACAGCGGCTATGGCGCGCGGCAACTCGTCGTGCGCGTCAACGCCCGCGGCTCCGAGTGGTATAAGCCCGACATCGCCGCCATCGCGCCGCTCGGCCCAGACGGCATCGTCATCCCCAAGGTCAATTCGCGCGATGAGATATTGAAGGCGGCCGCCGATCTCGTCGCCGCCGGCGCGCCGTATAAGACTCGACTCTGGGCGATGATCGAGACGCCGCGCGCCGTCTTTGACATCGAAAAAATCGCCAGCGCCGCAGACGATCGGGCTTCGCGACTCGAGGTTCTGGTGCTTGGTCCCAACGACATCGCCAAATCGACGCGCGCACGGCTTACGCCCGGACGGCCGGCGCTGTTGTCCTGGCTTTCGGCTGGCGTGCTTGCGGCGCGAGTTCACAACATCGAGATCATCGACGGGATATACAACGACTTCAACGATCTCGACGGCCTGCGTCGCGAAGCGGCGCAGGGCCGCGACTTCGGCTTCGACGGGAAAATGCTCATCCATCCGGGGCAGATCGGTCCGGTGAATGAAATTTTTGCGCCGAGCGCCGAGGAGGTCGATTTCGCCCGCCGGATCATCGCGGTGTTCGACGAACCGGAAAACGCCGACAAGGGCGTCGTGCAGATCGACGGGAAAATGGTCGAACGTCTGCATCTCGACATTGCGCGCCGCACGTTGCAGCTTGTCGAGGCTTCAGGCTGACGGCCGCCTGTTTTGCGGGCGCCCAACGCATCAACTATAAGGATGCGGGACAGCAAGGATTAGCCAATGGTCTTGCCGAACGACGAAGAACCGAAGCGCGTCGAACCTTCGGAAGCGCCCATCGATTTTGCAGAATCGCCGTTTGAACCGCCGCCTTCGCCGGTGGTCAGACCCAAGCGGCGCTCCTTCTTAGGCCCCTTGGTGGCGACGCTGCTGCTGCTCGTTCTCATCGCGGGCGCGGCGCTTTATGCGGCGATCGCGTTCAAGGATCGAGACGAGCGGCTGAAGGTCGTCGCGGACTATGCCGAGCCTTACGTCGATCAGGCGACCGGCGCCTTAGGCGGGTTGAAGGATCGCGTCCGTTCGCTGATCGGCGAGACCGAGCCGGCGCAGCCGACGACGCCGCTCGAGGCCCCGCCAAGCGAGTCGGCCACGAGCGACGCGGAAGCGCCCCGGCCCTCCATGGCGCCCCCGCCCTCCACCGCTCCCATGAAATCCGCCGAGCCAGCGGTCGAACCGACGCCGCTGGCGCCGCCCACGCCGGCGCCTAACGCCGCAATAGAATCGCAGAAGACGGCAATCGAATCGCAAAAGGCGGCGGTCGCAGCGTTGCAGAGCCGCGTCGATTCGGCCGAAGAGCTGGCGCAACGCGCCTTGCGCGCCGCCGAAGCCGCCCAGGCGGCCGCCAGCGCCGCCAAGACCACCGCCGAAACGGCGTCAAAGGCGAGCCCAGCTCCTGCCGCTCCTGCCGCTCCCGCCGAACAGGGCGAACCCGGGGCGCTCACCGCCAGCGAGCTGATGACGGCGCTTGAAGGCCGCATCGACGAACTCGGGAATGAGACCAAGGCGCTGCGCGAGCGCTTCGAGTCTTCGAAGGGCGAGACCCGCGCGGCGCCAGAGGCCACGGCGGCCACGGCGGCAAAAACTCCCGACGGCCCCGCGGCGATCGTGGTTGTCGCCTTTGCGCTTCAGCGCGAGCTGGAGGCCGGCCGGCCCTATGCGCTCGAGACGAAGGCGCTGACGCGGCTCGGCGCCGATCCCGCCGCGCTGGCGGCCCTCTCGCCATTGGCCGAAAAGGGCGCGCCGACCGCCGCGCAATTGAAGACGGAGTTCGCGCCAGCCGCCAAGCGCATTCGAGCGCTCGAGACCGGCGCTTCCGGCGATCTTGCGGAGCATCTGATGAAGGGCGCCAGCAAACTCGTGCGCGTTCGTCCCTCCGGTCAGGCGCCGGCGACCGAGGCTCAGACGGTGGAAGAAAAAGTCGCTCACATCGAGGCGGCGCTGACCCATGGCGACCTTGCCCAGGCGAGCGCCGTTTTCGCGGCGCTCCCCGAAGCGGCCCAGAACGAAGCCAAAGATTTCGGCGCGACCTTACGCGCCCGCGTCGACGCCGGACAGGCGGCCGACGATCTGCTGCATGGCGCGATCGCCGCGCTCGGCGCAACGAAGGAATAAGCGGGATCCATCGCCATGCTGTTTCTGTTTTTCTTCATCATCGCGCTTGCCGCGGTCGCCTATGGCCTCGAATTGCTGATCGAACAGCCCGGTTCGCTGACGCTGGATTTCGCCGGCTACCAGTTTGAAGCGTCGATACCGGTGGCGGTTGCAGGTCTGCTGCTGATCATCGCCGCGACGGTCGTCCTTTGGGCGATCGCCATGGCGGTGCTGCGGCTGCCTGGCCGCTGGAGCGGCGGGTCGCGGACGAAACGGCGGGATAAGGGATTCGATGCGCTTTCGCAGGGGTTCATCGCCGTCGGCTCCGGCGACGCCGCCCGCGCCCGCAAGGCCGCGCACGTCGCCGAACGGCTGCTGCCAAGCGAGCCGCTCACACAGGTGCTGAAGGCCCAGGCCGCGCAGCTCGCCGGCGATCGGCGGGTTGCGGAAGAGACCTTCCACAAAATGACGTTGAAGCCGGAGACAAAGCTGCTCGGGCTTCGCGGGCTGCATATCGAGGCGCGCCGACGCGATGACGCGGACGCGGCGCATCATTTCGCCAAGGAGGCGCATGACATCGCGCCAGTGCCCTGGGCGGGCGCCGCGATGCTCGAACATCTGGCCGCGCAGGGCGACTGGCAGAAGGCGCGCGAGGCGATCGAGGCCAGTCTCACCGCCAAGGCGATTGACGCGCCGACAGCGCAGAACCTCCGCGCCGTGATCGAAACCGCCATGGCGATGGAAAAGGAGCGCGACCATCCGCATGACGCGCTCCATCTCGCACGCCAGGCGTTGAAGCGCCGGCCGGGCTTCGCCCCCGCCGCCGTGGCCGCGGCGCGGGTGCTTGCCCGCCATGGCGACCAGAAGCAGTCGCTGAAGCTGATCGAAACGGTCTGGGCGACGAAACCGCATCCTGACCTCGCCGCCGCTTATCTCGAGGCGCTATCAGGCGAATCGAATACGACGAAGCTCGCGCGGGTGGAGAGGCTCGCCCGCGCCGCCCCCAATGCGCCGGAGAGCCGGCATATCGTCGCGGAGGTGGCGCTGTCGGCGCGCGGTTTCGCCAAAGCGCGCGCCGCGCTCGCGCCGCTCCTCGCCGCCGAAAATCATCCGACGGCGCACACCTGTCTGCTGATGGCGGAGATCGAAGACGGAGAGCACGGACCGTCAGGTCCGGTGCGCGAATGGCTCGCCCGCGGCTCTCGCGCGCCGCGCGATCCTGTCTGGATCGCCGACGGCGTCGTCTCCAAGAACTGGCTGCCGATTTCGCCGGTCACCGGCCGGCTCGACGCCTTTGAATGGAAGCCGCCGCCGGATTCCGCGCAGCATCTGACCGAGGAAGGCAAGCCCAACATTCCGGCCGCCTTTTTGACCCGCCCCGCCGAACCCGTGGCGCTACCAGCGGCCGAGGTCTCGGGCGCGGCCGAGCAGCAGGCTTAACGCCCGCGATCCGCCCGGCGGATGCGTACATAGAGCGCGCCTTCGCCGCCGTGGTGGCGCGCGGCTTCGCCAAAGCCGACGACGACGTCGCGCAGATTCGGCGCTTCAAGCCACATCGGCACGACGCGGCGCAGCACGCCGCCTTCGTCCCGCGTCAGCCCCTTGCCCGTCACGATGATCGCGATCCGCGCGCCATTCGCCTGACATCTACGCAGGAACGCCGTTAACGAGCGCTGCGCCTCCGCCTGCCGAAGCCCGTGAAGATCGAGCTTGGCGTCGACGTCAATCCGTCCGCGCTTGATCTTCACGAAGGTGCGGGGGTCGATGTCGATCGGCCGCGGTGGAGGCTTGGGCGCCATTGGGGGATCGCTAACCGCCGCAGGCCCCGAAGGCGACAAGGGCGCGACGATCTCGGCCGCCGGCGTGGGCGACACGAGCTTTTTCGGGCGCGCCCGCGCAGGTCGAACGTCAGCCGTCGCTATTGTCCAGAGCTCGGCCTCGGCCTGGGACAGCCGGCGCGCATATCGGCGGGAATTCTCCTCGCTCACGGATCGTCCCCAACATCCTTCGGCAGCAGCACAATCATTTCGGCGGCGTGCCGGATGTCGCCGGCCCGCCTCCCCGCCGCTTCGCCCGCGCCGAAAAAAAGATCGGCGCGCGCTGGACCAATTATGGCAGATCCGGTGTCCTGCGCGATCATCAGTCGACGAAATGGCGTTTCCAATTCTCCTTGCCATGGAATTCGCGCTTCAATCCAGAAGGGCAGGCCGTAGCACCAGATCGAGCGGTCGACGGCGATCGACCGAAACGGCGTCAGCGGCGCGCCCTGCCCGCCGATCGGTCCGATCCTGCGCCGCTCAGACGCATCGATCTCGAAGAACACATAGGAACGATTCTCCTGCATCAGCCGGCGACCCGCTTCGCCGGGACCAGCTCCGAGCCGCCGCAATGTCTCCTTCATCAGATCTAGCGACATCTCGGCTTTCGTGACCAGCCCACGCTCAATCATCAGCCGGCCAACGGATGTATAGGGCCAGCCGTTGCGCCCCGCATAGGTCAGCGTCATGACGCCACCGCCGGGCAGTCGCAGCCGCGCCGAACCCTGCACCTGGATGAGGAATAGTTCGACGGGATCGCGAACATAGGCGAGAGGATGCGCGCTCGGCGCCGCGCCTTCCTCTTCGATGGAGCGCCGATCCGGATAGGGCACGAGCGCGCCATCGGCCTGAATGCGCGCGCTGGTCAGCGTCTCGCCGGTCGGCAGCGAGAGCGGCGAGTCGTTCAAAGTGACGAGATCGCGCGGACGCGACAGGACGGGGGTCGTGAAGCCCGGCTCGGGCGACAATCTGGCGTCGACCTCCACCTCGTAATAGGCGGTCACGAAGCCCTTCGTCTTGATGACGTGCGGGCGAAACCAGTCCTGAAAGAAGCGGTCAGGATGATCGATGGCGCCCAGCGCCGCGCGCGCGACGGCGACGAGCGAGGGGGGTGGCGCGACGGCGCCACGTTGCTCTTGCGCCTTGGCGTCGATGATTTCGGCAGAGCGTCGGAAGGCGGCGAAGGCGGCGGCGCGATCGTCGGCCGCAAAGCCGTCGATCGCTTCAAATTCTATGTCTTGCAGCAAATCGGAAGCGGAAAACTGCGGCGCCTTCCGCGACATGCTCAGTCTTCGGTTTGCGTCGCGACGAGCTTCCAGTTGGGATCGCTCGCCTTCGCGTCGCGCGCAAAGGTCCAGCGCTCGACGACTTTGCGCGTCTGCCCGCCGTCGATCGTTTCGCCGGCCTGGTCACGCCGCACGCTCATCAGCCGAACGACGAAACGCACCGTCACCTCATTGCGGCCGGCGATGGCGCGGGCGGCGTCGACCGTCGCCGAGTCGATCGCGACGACGGCGGTCTCCATGCTTTCGCCCTGCTGCTCACGCCGGGCGATCTCCGCCGAAAACCCGTCGAACACGTCCTGCGCCAGCAGCGGCTTCAAAGTTTCCCGGTCGCCCTTGGCGAAGGCCGTGACGATGAGTTCATAGGCGCGGCGCGCGCCGCTGACGAAGGATTTGCCGTCAAAATTGGGGTCCGACGCCGCGACGGCGTCGAGGCCGCTCCAGGCGGAGGCGACGCCTTTCTCGGCCACGCCCTCCCAGCGCTCGGCGCCAGTGGGGCGCGACGGCGCTTCGGCGATCGGCGCGACGCCAGGCGCCGCGGCGACTGCCGCCGGGGCCGGTCCGCGCGGCGCGAAGCGCGCCGGGGGCGGCGTTTCGCGATCCACCCGCATTCCGAGCACCGAGCGCAGCTTCCAGATGACGAAAACCGCAAGCGCCGCGAAAACGATAAGGCTGGGATCGAAGAGATCGCCGGAGGCCGGCATTGGCAACTCCCGAATAAATTTGTCGTCGGCTATCATGTCGCTGCGTACATGTCACGAATCAAGGGGCGTAACGCCGCGGGCCGGCGGTACCCGCAAAGATCGGATGATTCGGTGAAATCTAAGCTTGTCGGCGCCGTCCTCGCAACGTGGATCGTGCTGGAGATACTGTGTTTCGCGCTCGTCGTCCGCGCCGTCGGGCTTCTCGCGGCGATCGCGCTCGCCCTCGGCGCTTCGCTGCTGGGCCTCTCCGACGTGCGGCGCCTCCTCGATTTTGTCCGCGCCGGATTAGCCGCCAAAGCGAGAGGCGAAAGCTCCGCCAGGCTCGACGGGGCCATGCTTGACGGGGCGTTGCAGGCGCTCGCCTCGATCCTGCTCATTCTTCCGGGCTTCGCCTCGGATTTCGTCGGGCTGGCGCTGAAGTCCCCGTCCGTGCGGCAGAGCCTGGCGCGGCGGCTGCGGGCGCGCTCCGGCAACGCAGACCCGCGACTCATCGACCTCGACCCGCGCGAATGGCGGCGCGACGCGCGTCGCCCGCGGCGAACCGCTCCGAAGTAGTAACCAGCGCAGCGCCTTGTTCGCTTCTGACAGACGTGTTAGGCGGGCGCGAATTCTCATGACAACGGCTTTGCTGGAGATCCTACATGACCGACACCAATGGCAACGGCGCGCAAGGAGCGCCGGGCGGCGCTCCGGCCCTCAATTCGCTTGCTCAATATCTGAAGGATTTCTCCTTCGAGAATCCCAATGCGCCGCGTTCGCTCGGCGCGCAGGAAAAGGCGCCAAACATCTCGATTCAGGTCAACGTCAACGCCAAACAGCTGGCGCCGACCGACTTCGAAGTCAGTCTGATGCTCGACTGCAAGGCGGGCGAGGGAGACGGACTCCTCTTCAAGCTCGACCTTGAATATGGCGGCGTGTTCCGTCTGTTGAACATTCCCGAAGAGCAGGTGCATCCGATCGTGATGATCGAATGCCCGCGCATGCTGTTTCCCTTCGTGCGCCAGCTTGTGGCCGACGCGACGAGCAAGGGCGGTTATCCGCCGCTCTATATCGATCCGATCGACTTCGTCGCGCTCTATCAGCAAAAGGCCGCCGAAGCGGGCGTCCAGAGCGCGACCCAGGGCAATTAACCAGCGACGCTCGGCGCCGCGTCTTCGTCGCTTGCGAGATAACGGTCCCAGATCGGGGATTTGATCGTCGCGACAAAGACAGAGTGAGCCGTCTCTTCGGCCGCGCTTAACCGCGGCGCGAGCGGCTCGGGGCGACGGCGCAACAGATCGTTCAAGGCGGCGATGCGCACCGCCTGAACGGTCTGAAGCGACAGAGCCGACTGCCGTCCGCCGCAAAGCTCGGCGTAGACCTCGGCGAGGAGATTGGCGTCGAGCAGGGCGCCATGTTTCTCGCGCCGCGAGAGATCGATGGCGTAGCGCTGACACAAGGCGTCGAGAGAATTTGGGCCGCCAGGGTGGCGGCGGCGCGCCATGGCGAGCGTGTCGATGATGCGCGCGCCGCCGAGCGGCGGCAAATTCATGAGCGCGAATTCGGCGTTGAGAAAGCGCGTATCGAATTCGGCGTTGTGAATTACAAGCGGCGCATCCTCGATAAAGTCGAGAAATTCAGCGGCGATTTCCTTGAAGATCTTGTGCTGCGCCAGAAATTCGCGCGAGAGGCCATGCACCCGAAAGGCCTCGTCCGGCATGTCGCGCTCGGGATCGACGTAGCAGTGGAAATGCCGGCCTGTCGGGATGAGATTGGAAATCTCGACAGCGCCGATTTCGACGACGCGATGGCCGCTCGAGGGATCGAGCCCCGTCGTTTCAGTATCGAGAACGATCTCCCGCATTTTTCACCCGAGCCGCGCGTCAAGCGCCTTCACGATGTTTCGCACCTCTTCGCGCGCTGCGTCCAGACCCCGGTCTGTGTGGACCACGAAATCGGCGCGGGCGCGCTTTTCTGAATCAGGCGTCTGCTTCGACAGAATGGACGCGAATTTCTCCGCCGTCATGCCGTCCCGGGCAAGAACGCGCGCCTTTTGCACATCTTCCGGCGCGGTGACGACGACAATGACGTCGAAGTCCTTTTCGGCGCCGGTTTCGAACAGCAGCGGAATGTCGAAAACGACGATGCGGTCGCCCTGATTTTTACGTTCTTCAATCAGAGCGTCGCGCGCCGCCCACACCATTGGATGCACGATCGCTTCCAGACGCTTGAGCGCCGCGGGATCGTGAAGAACGCGGGCGGCGAGCCGCGGACGGTCGACGACGCCATTCACGACGACGCCGGGAAACGCACGCTCAATCTCGGCCGCCGCCGGTCCTTTATAGAGGTCATGCACGAGCTGATCGGAATCGAGAACCGCGACGCCTTCGGCGCGAAACATGTCGGCCGTCGTCGACTTGCCCATGCCGATCGAGCCGGTCAGCCCCACGCGCAGCATCTTTGGCTGTGTCACGAAAGGAGCGCCCCCTCGCGCCGAAGCGCCTCGAGGAGCTCCAGCAGCGGAAGCCCCATGATGGTCCAGTAATCGCCTTCGACCTTGGAGAAGAGTTGCGCGCCCAGGCCTTCGATCTGATAGGCGCCCGCCGAAGTCAGCGCATTCTCTCCGATCGCCGCCAAATAAGAGGCGACAAAATCTTCGCTCAGCGGACGCATGGTGAGGTCGGCGACGCCGACCGTCGCAAAGACGACGGCGCCGGCGCGCGCCAGAGCGATCGCCGAATGCAGGCGGTGCCGGCGGCCGGAGAGGAACCGCAGGAGCGCTTCCGCTTCCCGCATATCCGCCGGCTTGCCGAATATCCTGCCTTCGCAGCTCGCGACCTGATCGGCGCCGAGCACGAGCCGGCCTTTGACGGAAATCGCGAGCGCCTTGGCGCGCGCCAGCGCTAGAGCGATCGCGTCGGCGTCGGCGCCGTCAAGCCGGGATTCGATCGCCCGTTCGTCGACATTCGCGGGAATTATCTCGAAAGGGACGCCAGCGTGCAGCAGCGCCTGCCGCCGGCCGGCGCTCTTCGAGGCGAGAATCAGCGGCGCCGATTCGCGCCAGAAGGTCGATGTTGACGTGCCGGTCACGTCCACAGCCCTCCCGCGTAAGCCGAAGAGCGGGGATAAAACGCGGTCAAAAAATGCTCCGCTTCGGTTAGCGGGCATAGAGTCCCCAAACGCTCAACAGGAGAAGCCCTGTCGAACGGATTCCCGCCGGCGCCGGTACAGGAGGGATTCACAGGCCATCCACAATCACTTGCGCCGAGAACGACCGATACGTCCATGATTCCATTCGCTGTCTGAATTTTTCCCGCTCCGGCCCCCGCGACCGGGTCTTCGCGGCTCGCCTGTGGGCGACTGGTTAATGAAAATTAACTTTTGTCGGCTACGCGATACAACTGAAGAATCAATTCTTATTAAAATGAATTTTGTTTTAATGGCGTTTCGCGCTACCCCGCTTGTCGAGGACGACAAACGGAGCGAACGCGATGGCGGAAGAGAAGGCGCTTCTTTCGGTTCTGCGCAGACAGGTGCGAAGCGTTCCGCCGCTCTGGCTGATGCGGCAGGCGGGCCGTTACCTTCCCGAATATCGCGACGTTCGGGCGACGACGAAGAGCTTCCTCGATTTTTGCTATTCGCCGCAGAAGGCGGCCGACGTGACGCTGCAGCCGATCCGGCGCTTTCACTTCGACGCAGCGATTTTGTTCTCCGACATTCTTGTGGTGCCCGACGCGATGGGCCAACGGGTTTCCTTCGAGAGCGGCTCGGGTCCGCGGCTTGAACCGATTGAAACGCCGGAGCAGGCGCAGCGGCTCGGAGAATTCAAGCTCGAGCATCTTTCGCCGGTGTTCGAGACGATCGATCTTGTAAAAGCGGCGTTGCCTTCGGACGTGGCGTTCATCGGCTTTTGCGGGGCGCCGTTCACGGTGGTGAGCTATATGATCGCCGGGCAGGGCACGCCCGATCAGGCGCCGGCGCGTCTGTTCGCCTATCGTTATCCCGACGCTTTCGCGCAGCTGATCGATCGCGTCGTCGAGGCGTCGATTGACTATCTTGCGCGCCAGATCGAGGCTGGCGTGGAGGTCGTGCAGATCTTCGACAGCTGGGCCGGCGTCTTGCCGGCGAATGAATTTCAGCGCTGGTCGGCGTCGCCGGTGCGGCGGATCGTTGAAGGCGTCAAAGCGCGCCATCCGCAAACGCCGGTGATCGCCTTCATACGCGGCGCCGACGCGCATTTGCCCATACTCACGCAGACGATCGGCGCCGATGCTTACGGGATCGATACGGCGCTCGATCCCGCATGGGCCGTTGCGCAAACCGAATCGAACGTGCCGCTGCAAGGCAATCTCGACCCTCTCGTGCTTGTCGCCGGCGGAGAAGCGCTCGACCGCGAAGTCGATTCGATTCTCGCCGCCTTCGCAGGCCGTCCGCATATCTTCAATCTGGGTCACGGCATCTTGCAACAGACGCCGATCGAAAACGTCGAGCGGCTTGTCGCCCGCGTACGACGGGGAGCCTGACGATGTACGTCTGGATCAAGGCGCTGCATGTGATCGCCATCATCTCTTGGATGGCGGGGCTTCTCTATCTGCCCCGTCTTTTCGTCTACCACGCCAGCGCGGGCGAGGGGACGCTGTCTGAGACGTTCAAGATCATGGAGCGGCGGCTCTATCGCTACATCATGACGCCGGCGATGCTCGTCGCCTGGATGACCGGAATCTATCTGGCGATCGAGGGCGGGGCGCTGTCGTCGGGATGGTTTCATGCGAAAGCGACGCTCGTCGTGCTGCTGACCGCCGCGCATCTTCACGACGGCGCGCTGATGCGCCGTTTCGCGGCAGACGCCAATGTTCATTCGCCGCGCTACTATCGCATCTTCAATGAACTGCCGACCGTGCTGATGATCGGCGTCGTTATTCTGGTGATCGTCAAGCCGTTCTGACTCTCGAGCAGGTTCCGAAAAAGTTGACAGACTTTTTCGATGAGAACCTGCTCCCATTTTGAGCGATCCCTTATCGATCACATGAGTCCATGTGATCGGGAAGCGCTCTAGGCGATGATCTTCTCCCAGTCGGGAGCGATCGGCCGCGCGGCGCCATTCACCTTGCCCTTGTTGGCGCCATAGATGCGCTCCGCGGTTCGCCAGCAGAGATCTGCGCAGGCCTTGTCGCTCAGCTCGTCGAGAAAAACGTCGTAGCGTTCGAGTTCTGGACCCAAGCGTTCGAATTTGGCGACGAGGTCGGAGCCTAAACAAATGCGCTCGCTATGACGTTCGGTGAGCGCGAGCCAATTTTCGTCAGGCGCGCGCTCAGGGCAGATGGCGACGTCGTAGATCACCCATGAATAATCGACGCAGACATTTGGATATTGATCAAGCAGCCGTTCGACCATCTGATAATAGAAGGGCGCATTCACGCGCCGCGACATGCCGCAATGCGCGAAGATGAAGCGCGTGCGCGGAAATTCGCGCAGCGCCTCTTCAAGTTCGAAGAGATAGACGGGATGATCGCCCTTCGAAACGGCCGTGACGTTTTGATGCAACAGCACCGGAAGGTCGTAGTGGCCGGCAAATTCGTAGATCGGGTAGAGCGCGCGATGATTGGCGCGCGCATTTTCGCCGAAGGTGAAGGCGGTGAGATCGTCATGGCGCAACAGCATTTCGCCAATGCCGCTCCACACGTCGGGATATTGCGCATATAGCCGCTCGACGTGACGAATGGCGTAGCGATCGACTGGATTGAAGCCGCAGATCAACGGATAGAGTCGGCTCTGATGCTCTGCTGGCAGCGCGCGCACCATCTCGGCGACGATGACGTCCGTATAGGCGTAATAGTAGCAGTGCGCGTCATTGGCGAGATAATAGTCCGGCGGCTCGCGGTCGTATTCGTTCCATAGCTTGCGCACAGGCAGTCCGAAGATCACCGCCTTATCGACGTTGGCGCGATCCATGTGATCGATCAGCGCCGGTCCGCCTGGCGTCTCTTGAACGAAATCGACGACGTGAAGATGCGCGTCAATCATCCGGCGTTTGCTGCCGCGAAGCCGCGCAAGCGAACCGACGTCTGGCGATTTGCGGCGCGAAATACGCGATAGTTCATAGGGCATTGTCGTCCGCTCCGAGCTTGGCGAGCAACTGGACGGCCTCGTCGGGCCTAATTCGATTGTAGAGGTAAATCCACGCCCTACGATCGCCGATGATCTCCACAAGTTGTTGGCGATCGAATTGATCAAGCAGAGTCGCGCTGATGGTGGGCGGGAGCGCGCGCAGCAGCAGCGCCAGATCGCGCGCGTTGCGCGTCAACTCCGCGACACGTGCGAATCCGATGCTGTCGAGCAGCGCGCTTTGAGCGTCTTCGGCAAGTGCGTTTAGAGCGAGCGCCAGATCGTCGCCATGGCGGATGAGGCGGAGCAAATAATCGGCGCCGAGAAGTTCGAGAAGCCGACGGCTGCGTTGCGCATAGGTCCATTCCAAAGCGCCTGAAAGGTCCCGCGCAGTGACGATAAGCTTGCGCAATCCTGGTCCGCCGAGAGTCTCGATGACGCTCAATCTGACTTGCGGCTCAGCGATCGTCGCCAGCAACTCGCGCAGGTGGCGCGCGGTCTGCAGAGCGTCGGCCAAGGAATCGCCCATCGCCTCGACGAGGAAGATCTGGTCGTCGCGATCCAGCCCGCGCATCAGTAGCGGCAGGTCCGAAGGCTTGCGAATGATTTGCGGCAAATGCGGGCGCAGCTGCGTGAGAACGTCCCGGTCGCGGCGCCCGTTGAGAACGTCGAGAAGGACGACAAGCTCCTCGGCGTCGCCGACGTCGGCGCTTTCGCCGTCCAATCGAACCGGATAGCGAGCGAGATTGATGGCGGCCATCTGAAGTCCCATGAGCAAAAAGAGGGGGTGAGATGAGCAAAGGGGAATAGATTATGCGGCGCCCAAGTTCGGCTGCGCCAGTCCGGCTGCGCCAGCGGCGCGAGCCCGGCCGGCGCGTTAAGGCCGCTTTAACGGAACTCTTGATTCATGTCTGGAAATTGTCTAAGTGAACCCTATCCCTCTGAGGCCCGTGTCTGCTTGTAGCGGCATCGCCGGATTTTCGCCGGCGCTCCCCGAAGGCCGTCTCCCCCGCCCCACCTCTTCTCTCCGGCTCGTTTCCATCTGCGCGCCAGTAATACCCAAGGTTCCTCCTGAATGCGGGAAATTAAACTCTCGGACTTGAAGGCTAAGTCCGCCGCCGAACTCCTCGCTTTTGCCGAAGAGCACGAAGTCGAGAACGCCTCTCTCCTGCGCAAACAGGAACTCCTCTTCGCGATTCTGAAACAATTCGCGAGCCGCGACGTCGAAATCGTCGGCGTCGGCGTCGTCGAAGTGCTGCAGGACGGCTTCGGCTTTCTGCGGTCGCCCGACGCGAATTATCTCGCCGGTCCCGACGACATTTACGTCTCGCCCTCGCAGATCCGAAAGTTCGGCCTGCGCACCGGCGACACGGTCGAGGGCATGATCCGGAGCCCGAAAGAGGGCGAGCGCTATTTCGCGCTATTAAAAGTCAACAGCATCAATTTCGAAGATCCCGAGAAGGTGCGCCACAAGGTGCCCTTCGACAATCTGACGCCGCTCTATCCGGACGAGCGCCTCAAGCTCGAGATCGAAGACCCGACCCGCAAGGATCTCTCATCGCGCATCATTGATCTCGTCGCGCCGATCGGCAAAGGGCAGCGCGCGCTGGTCGTGGCGCCGCCGCGCACCGGCAAGACCGTGCTCCTGCAGAATATCGCGCAGTCGATCACGACCAATCATCCCGAGTGCTATCTCATCGTGCTGCTCATCGACGAGCGGCCTGAGGAAGTCACCGACATGCAGCGCTCGGTGAAGGGCGAGGTCGTCTCCTCGACCTTCGACGAGCCGGCGGTGCGCCACGTGCAGGTCGCCGAAATGGTGATCGAGAAGGCGAAGCGTCTCGTCGAACACGGCCGCGACGTGGTGATCCTGCTCGATTCGATCACGCGGCTCGGGCGCGCCTACAACACCGTGGTGCCGTCGTCCGGCAAGGTGCTGACCGGCGGCGTCGACGCCAACGCGCTGCAGCGGCCCAAGCGCTTCTTCGGCGCGGCGCGCAATATCGAGGAAGGCGGGTCGCTGACGATCATCGCGACGGCCTTGATCGACACGGGCTCGCGCATGGACGAAGTCATCTTCGAAGAGTTCAAGGGCACCGGCAACAGCGAGATCATTCTCGACCGCAAGGTTTCCGACAAGCGGATTTTCCCGGCGCTGGACATCACCCGCTCGGGCACCCGCAAGGAAGAGCTGCTCGTCGCGCCCGACATCCTCAAGAAGATGTATGTGCTGCGCCGTATCCTCAATCCGATGGGCACCGTCGACGCGATCGAATTCCTGCTCGGAAAGCTGCGCGAGACGAAGAACAATCTGGGCTTCTTCGATTCGATGAATACGTAACGGCGATAAGACTTCGGGCCGGAGTCATCGGCCCGTTCTTGTCGCCTGTTTATTCGTTGAAACGAAGCGCCATCAGCGTTTCGTCGAGATAATCGCCGTCGCCGTTTTTTGCCGAGCGCTCTTCGACGCCATAGGCGCGAAACCCCCATCGTTCGTAGAAACGCAGCGCGCGAAAATTCGTCGAGACGACGGTAAGCGTGACGATCTCGACCCTGCCGCGCGCCTCGTCTATCAGTCTTTTCATGATCGCGTCGGCGGCGCCCGATCCGCGCTCAGCCGCCTTCACATACATGCCGTAGAGCAGCGCCTTGTGGCGCGTCTTCACGCCGTCGCTCCAAGCCAATCCGCCAACGCCAATCATTCGCGAATCTTCTGCGTTGAACGCGCCGATGACAAAGTCGCGCTGAAGGCGTGCGGCGACCGCGTCTGGCGCGATATGCGCCTCATCCTCCGGCGCGAAGCGAAAGGCTCGGGGCTCCAATGTAAAGCTCTCAAGTCGCAACGCCTGAAAGCGGCTCGCGTCCGAGCCGTTGAGCCGGCGACATATTGCTTGCGTTCGCATATGTCTTTGTGCCGGACAGTCCTTGCGAATTCCAGCGGCGAAGGAAATAAGCGGCGCGCATGTTCAAGGATTTCGCCAATGTGTGGACGATCGTCGGCCTGGCGCGCGATCTGAAGCGCGACACGCCGCTGGCGATGCGCGTCGCCGGCGAGCGCGTGGTTTTCTTCCGGGACGCTGGCGGCAAGGCCTGCGCGCTCATCGATCGATGTCCGCATCGCGGCGTCGCGCTCTCGCTCGGGCGAGTCGAGACGGGCGTGATCGAATGTCCCTTCCATGGCTGGCGCTTCGACGGCGCGGGCCGGAACTGCCACGTCCCCTGGAATCCAGACGCCAAACGCGAAAACTTGAGCGCCGTGGCCCTGCCATGCCGCGAGTCCGGCGGTCTGCTGTGGCTCTACACGGGCGTCGATCCTAACGAAGAACCTTCGCCTTCTCAAACGCTTACGGCGTTTGATGGGGTCGCGCTATGCGCACAATCGGTGGTCTGGAAGGCGCATTGGACGCGAGTCATGGAAAACATGCTCGACAGTCCGCATCTACCTTTTGTGCACCGCAGCACGATCGGGCGCGATCTTTTCAAACATGTCGGCGCCGGCAGGCTGGAGATGACATTCGAGCCAGAGCCCTACGGCGGACGCATTAGCGCGAGCGTCGACGGCGCGCCCCGCGCCGGCAATATGGATTACCGCTTCCCCAATGTGATGGAGCTCTTCATCGACCCGCCGGGCAAGATTTTTCGGCTCATGGTCGCCTGCATCCCCGAAGACGAGCAGACGACACGGCTCTGGCTGCTGACCGTGCGTAGCTTTGCGCGCACGCCGCTGTTTGATTTCGCCTTCCGCTGGATGAACCGCAGGATCGCCCGCGAGGATCAGGCGATCGTTGAATCCTCTCTGCCGCCCGTGGTTCCGCCGGCGGCCGAGGAGGCGTCCGTGCGCACCGACGCGCCAACCCTGACGTTTCGCAAAATCTATCGCGAGCGGCTGCTGGGAAGCTTCGTGTCTATGCCGCGCCGACCCCAGGCAGCCGCGTCGTGACGGCAGATGACACGATCTTCGCGCTCGGCACCGGGCCCGGACGCGCCGCCATCGCCGTCATCCGGATTTCGGGGCCGGGGGCCGGGGAGGCGGTCAAGGCGCTCGCCGGCAAGCTCCCGGCGCCGCGGCAGGCGAGCTTTGCGGTTCTGCGCGATCCAGAAACTGGGGAAATGCTTGATCGGGGGATTGCGCTGTTCTTTCCGAGCCCCGCGTCGTCAACGGGGGAGGATTACGCCGAGCTGCAGCTCCATGGCGGGCGCGCGGTCGTCGAGGGCGCGCTCGCCGCTTTGCATCGGCTGCCTGGCCTGCGGCCGGCCGAACCCGGTGAATTCGCGCGTCGCAGCTTCGCCAATGGCAAGCTCGATCTCTCGCAGGCGGAAGCGCTTGCCGATCTCGTCGATGCGCAAACCGAGGCGCAGCGGCGGCAGGCGTTGCGCGTCGCGGGCGGCGCCTTGCGCCGAAAGGTCGAGGGCTGGCGGGCGGCGCTGGTGGAGTCGCTGGCGCTTGTCGAGGCCGAGCTCGACTTCAGCGACGAGGCGGATGTCGGGGTGTTTTCCCCGGCGCGGCTTGGCGCGCTGCTTTCGCCGCTGGCCGAGGACATGCGCGCGGCGCTGCAGCTCGCGCCAGCCTCAGAGCGCATGCGCGACGGCTTTCTCGTCATGATTCTCGGGCGGCCGAACGTCGGCAAATCGACGCTGATCAACGCGCTGACCCGGCGCGATCTCGCAATCGTCTCGCCGATCCCCGGCACGACGCGGGATATGATCGAGGCGCATCTCGATATTGGCGGATTGCCGGTGACATTGATCGATACGGCTGGTCTGCGCGAGACGGCCGACGCGATTGAGCGCATCGGCGTCGACCGGACGCTGGCGCGGGTCGAAACGGCCGACCTGGCGCTGTGGCTCTCGGATTCTGCGGAGGCGCCGCCGGCGCACGACGTCGAGACAATCTGCGTCGCGACCAAAACCGATCTGACGCCGGCGCCTCGAGGCGCGATGGGCGTCTGCGCCTTGAGCGGCGAGGGGCTGGAGACGCTGGCGGCAGCAATTGGAGGGCGCGCCCGGGCCCAACTGGGTGACGGCGTGAATTCGCTGATCGTGCGAGAACGGCATCGTCGCGCCGTGGAGCAAGCCATTGAAAGTATTGATTCTATCCTGGCTGGCGGCGAAGCGCTCGAGCTTCAGGCCGAGGAGCTGCGCCGCGCCAGCGCCGCGCTCGGGCGGATTGTCGGCGCGGTTGATGTCGAGGAAATCCTCGACGCGGTTTTCTCGCGTTTCTGTATTGGCAAATGATATGTTTCACGTGAAACAGGCCAAGCCATGAATTCTGGGATGAAGCAATTCGACGTCATTGTGATCGGCGGCGGCCACGCCGGCTGCGAGGCTGCCGCGGCGGCGGCGCGTCTTGGCGCGCGCACCGCGCTCGTGACCCAGAACCGCGAGAAAATCGGCGAGATGTCCTGCAATCCGGCGATCGGCGGGCTCGGCAAGGGTCAGCTGGTGCGGGAGATCGACGCGCTCGATGGGCTGATGGGGCGGGTCGCTGACGCCGCCGGCATCCAATTCCGCGTGCTCAACCGCTCCAAGGGCCCGGCTGTGCGTGGTCCGCGCGCCCAAGCCGACCGCAAACTCTATCGCGCGGCGATGCAGGCGGCGCTGAGTGAGACGGAAAATCTGACGATCGTCGAGACCTCCGTCGAAGATCTGCTGATGGAGGGCGACGCGGTTCGCGGCGTCGTCACCGCCAAGGGCGAGATCAGGGCTGCGTCCGTCGTCGTCGCCACCGGCACCTTTCTCGGCGGGGTGATCCATATCGGCGATGAGCGCACGCCCGCGGGTCGGATGGGCGATCCGCCGTCCAACGGCTTAAGCCGACGGTTGCGAGCGGCCGGTTTTGCGGTCGCGCGGCTCAAGACCGGCACGCCGCCGCGGCTCGACGGACGCACGATCCGCTGGGACGCTCTCGAAGTCCAATGGGGCGACCCGACGCCCGAGCCCTTCTCCTATCTGACGACGGCGATCGCGAACCGCCAGATCGCCTGCGGCGTCACCCGCACCACGCCGGCCGCGCATCGGATCATTCTCAACGATCTGCATCGCTCGCCAATGCGCACGGGGGCGATCTCCGGACCGGGACCGCGCTATTGCCCCTCGATTGAGGACAAGGTGACGCGCTTCGCCGACCGCGACGCCCATCAGATCTTTCTCGAACCCGAAGGGCTCGACGACGACACTGTCTATCCGAACGGCATCTCGACCTCGCTGCCGCTCGGGACTCAGCAGGCCTTCATCAACGCCATTCCTGGGCTTGAGGAGACCCGCATTCTGCGGCCGGGCTATGCGATCGAATATGACTATGTCGATCCGCGCGAACTCTCGGCGACCCTCGAAACTAAGCGTTTTCGCGGTCTTTTCTTCGCCGGGCAGATTAATGGCACCACCGGCTATGAAGAGGCCGCGGCGCAGGGCATTCTCGCCGGGATCAATGCGGCGCGCTACGCCGCCGGAACGGCTGCGATCGTCCTCGATCGCGCCGAAGCCTATCTCGGCGTGATGGTCGACGATCTCGTCACCCGGGGGGTCAGCGAGCCCTACCGCATGTTCACCTCGCGCGCCGAATATCGCCTGTCGCTGCGGGCCGACAATGCCGACGAGCGCCTAACGCCCCGGGGCCTCGAGATCGGCTGCGTTGGCCCTGATCGAGCGTCGCATCACTCAGCCCGCGCTGCCCGCCTCGAAGCTGCGCGCGCCATGCTGCAAACGCGGGAATTGACCTCGGCCGCGGCGCGCCGGCACGGGCTGCCGGTCAATCAGGACGGGCTGCGCCGCAGCGCCTATGCGCTGTTGTCTTTTCCGGACATCACGCTGGCGCGCTTGGCGTCGATCTGGCCAGAATTGAGCGGAATTGATCCGCAAACTACTGAGCGGATCGAAACCGAGGCGCGCTACGCCGTTTATCTCGACCGCCAACAGGCCGATATCGACGCGTATCGACGCGATGAGCGCCTGGCGCTGCCGGATGGGCTGGACTATGCGGCGATCGCCGGGCTCTCGGCGGAATTGCGCGGGAAGCTGAGCTATTTGCGGCCGCGCACGATCGGCCAGGCGCAGCGGATCGACGGCATGACGCCTTCAGCGTTGACGCTGCTGGCGGCGCGGGCGCGCCGCGCGTGAGAGACAGATCTTGCCGGGAAGAGGCGCTCGGTCTTTTCCCGGAACTCAAACCGATTGAAGCCGAGCTTGAGATCTACGAGTCGCTGCTGCGTCGCTGGCAGGCGAAGATCAATCTTATTTCCTCGGCGACGCTCGGCGAGGTATGGCTGCGGCACTTTGCCGATTCGGCGCAGGTTCACGCCGCCGCGCCTCACGTCAGGCGTTGGGCGGACCTGGGGTCCGGCGCGGGCTTTCCCGGGCTGGTGACGGCGCTCTTGTTGAAGTCCACGCCCGGTGCCCTGGTTCACCTGATTGAAAGCGACCAGCGCAAGGCTGGATTTCTGCGGGCTGTTTCACGTGAAACAGGAGCGCCGGCAGTCATTCATGCGGGGCGGATCGAAAGCGTTCTGCCAAATCTGGCCGAAATTGGCGGCGTCAGCGCACGCGCCCTCGCGCCGCTCTCCCGTCTCGTGCAGCTTGCCGAAGCGCCGTTAGAAAAAGGCGCCCTTGGGGTGTTTTTAAAGGGGGAAGAGTGGCGAGACGAATTGACCGCGGTTGAGGCGCTCGGTAGCTTGAGTTGCGAATCGGCGGACAGCCGCACCCGCAAGGGCGCGCGCGTCGTCGTCGTCAAGCACAAGGTTTCCCCATCGTGACCGCTTCCGCTTCGCCGCGCATTTTTGTGTTGGCCAATCAAAAGGGCGGTGTGGGCAAGACGACCACCGCCATCAATCTCGGCACGGCGCTGGCGGCGGTCGGCGAGGAAGTTCTCGTCATCGACCTCGATCCGCAAGGCAATGCGTCGACCGGCCTTGGCGTCGACCGTCACCAACGAACAATTTCCACTTATGACGTGCTGCTCGGCGAATCGAGCCTCGCCGACGCGATCATCGCCACGGCCGTGCCGCGGCTCTCGATCGCGCCGTCCACTCTCGATCTACTTGGCGTCGAGCTCGAGATCGCCAATGATAAGGATCGCGCCTACAGGTTGAAGCGCGCCTTCGCCGAGCTGGCGGCCGATCACGATGATGAGCGGCGCTACAGCTACATTCTGATTGATTGCCCCCCGTCGCTTAATCTCTTGACTATCAATGCGTTAGCGAGCAGCGACGCCGTCGTTGTGCCGCTGCAGTGCGAATTCTTCGCTCTGGAAGGCCTGTCCCAGCTCCTCTCGACTGTCGAACAGGTTCGACAGACTCTCAACCATAAGTTGTCCATCCACGGCGTCGTTCTGACGATGTATGACCCCCGAAACAATCTGGCCAATCAGGTCGTCGCCGACGTGCGGCGTTTCATGGGCGAGAAGGTCTATCAGACGATGATCCCGCGCAACGTCAGGGTCTCGGAGGCGCCTTCACATGGCAAGCCGGTGCTGCTCTATGACCTCAAATGCGCGGGCAGTCAGGCCTATCTGAAGCTCGCCTCGGAAGTGATCCAGCGCGAGAAGCGGTTGCGTGCGGCCTAAAATCAAGCAGCCTGAGAGCCAGCATTCCTAGAACCAAGAAGGAGCCTTCAAGATGGCGGATGACTCGCGGCGCCGGCTGGGCCGGGGATTGGCGGCGCTTCTCGGCGACGCCGCCGCGGACGCCGCCCCGGCCGAGCGGCCGCGCGGTCCGCGAACGGCGCCGATCGAGTTCTTGCGCCCGAATCCGCGCAATCCGCGTATCTCCTTTCGCGAGGAGGATCTGGCCGAACTGACAGCTTCGATCCGCGAGAAGGGCGTGATCCAGCCCATCATCGTGCGCGTCATCGTCGGCGTCGCCGACGCCTATGAAATCATCGCGGGCGAGCGGCGCTGGCGCGCCGCGCAGATGGCCGGCCTTTCCGACGTGCCTGTCGTCATCCATGAAGCAAACGACAAGGAAGCCCTCGAACTCGCGATTATCGAGAATGTGCAGCGCGCCGACCTCAACGCGATCGAGGAGGCGAAGGGCTATGAGCGGCTCGGCGCCGAGTTTGGCTACTCCCACGGCGAAATCGCGAAAATCATCGGCAAGAGCCGATCTCACATCGCCAATACGATTCGCCTGCTCAATTTGCCGGAGGACGCGAAACGGCTCGTGGGCGAGGGCGCGATTTCGGCCGGCCACGCACGCGCGCTTCTCGCCGTGGCGGACCCCAGCGCGGTGGCGCGCCGCATTGTCGAAAAAGGACTGACGGTTCGCGACGTCGAGCGACTGGCGAAGGACCACGCCGTTCGCCCGTCGAAGAGCGCCGCCGCTCGCCCCGCCAAGGACGCCGATACGCGGGCGATCGAAAAGACCTTGAGCGATGCGCTCGGGATGCGTGTCGAACTTCGTTCCGAGGGTGAAAGCGGCGAACTTCGGATTCGCTACGAATCGTTGGAGCAACTCGACTCGATATGTCGGCTGCTGACCCAGTAGCTTTCCTCTTGGTCACAACGTCGACGGCGTGGTCAGAGTAGATGGCGCCGTCTTTTTTCCGCGCCAATGGCGCTCCGCCAGGCGCAGCGCGGCTTTTCCTCAATCACTGTTGGCGCGCTATTTCAGCAATGCCCCGGTGAATTAAAAAAGCCCCCGGCGTAAGCCGGGGGCTTTTGTAATTGAAACCGACCCCCAAGGGCCGGTTTCACGTGACTGCTAACCTTAGAACAGCGGCGACAGGAGGCTGCCGCCGAAGCGATAGGTGAGGCCCGCCGAGATGACCACCGGATTGATCGGCAGAGACACCTTAACTGGGATGTAGACCGCTCCCAGCGCCGGCGCTTGCGGCAGAAAAGCGACGACGGTGGAGTGAACCATCGGGTGCAGGCCGATATATTTGAAGTCGACGTTCAGACCCCAATGATCGTTCAGCATATAGTCGAAGCCAATCTGTCCCACCGGGCCCCACGAGGGCGCGACCGTGGCGTATTGGAAGGTGCTGCGGACTCCGCCCAGACCCAGGGTGCTAAGCGCCGAGCCAGGGGCGAAAGGAATCGACCAGGTGTCGTTGTTGACTCGGGTGTTCCAGAAGGTGGTGAAGTTCACGCCGACACCGATGTAGGGCTGGAAAGCGCCGAAATTGGTGACGTGATATTGCGCCATGATGGACGGCGGGAACAGCCAGGCGCGGGCGAAGTCGCTGGAGATTGTGCCGGTGCCCTGGATATGATGGGGCGCGACGCAGCAAATCGCTTCGATCGCCCAGTTCTTGGTGAGATAATAGGCCACGTCGAGCATTGGGATGATGGCCGACGAGGTATTGGTGCTCGCGCCGGCAATGACGCCATTATAGCCGGTCAGGCCCGAGAGCCGACCAATGGAGCCCAAGCCGGGATATCCGGAGCCCGAGTCGTAGACCGTGCCATGGCCGTTGAGCGGAATGACGCCGGCAACCTTCAGGCGCACCTGAAACGGCTGGTAGCTGTCGACGAAGGCCGGCGGCGGTCCCTTGATGGAGGGTAGAGCGCCGCCCGCGCTGGATGTCGCTGACGCTATAGCCGTGAGAGGATCGAAGTGCCAGTTGATGCCCGCGCGAACGACTTGAAAGCGCGTCGGCGAGCTATGCGTCGCGGCGAACACTGGAGATGTGGGGCCAATCAGGGCCGGGACGCCGCCGTTGAGCGGCACGGAATTGGCGGTCGTCGAGCCGAGATCGACATAGAGATATTCGGCCTTGAGCGACCATGACGGGAACATGGACGGCGACCATTCGACGCCGCCGCCCGCGGTCCAGCCGGTTTTGGTGTTGTCGTAATAGCCGTTGCCGATGCCGCTTATGCCCAGATTGAGAAAATTATCGGCGAACCCCACATTGTTGACGACTTGGCCATAGGCGAAACCGCCCGTGCCATAGATCATCAGATTCGGTATCGAAATCGGGGTGAAACCGACCCGTCCGCGCACAGTGCCGAACCAGTCGACGTTCTTCGTCGAATTCATGCTCTGCAGGTGGCCTCCGGCGGCGTCGGACCGCCCGAGGGTCGACCTGCTGTGGGAGACCGCATCGGTGGCTTGGATGTCGGCCTCGGCGCCGAGGACGAGCCATGGGTTGAACTGATAATTGTAGCCAAGCTGTGCGCCGCCGGCGATGCCGTGCAGATCTTGCCCGACGCTCCAGGTGGAGCCAAGCGGCGCTAGCGGAGCCGCCCCAACGACCGGAATGCCGGAGAGATAGCCCAGGCCGCCCGTTTCCCGAGTGGTGTCGCCGAAGGCGTAACCGATGTTGACGCCCCCGTAGAGGCCGGTCCAGGTGAAGGCCGGCGGCAGCGGCGGCGGCGGCGCTTTATACCTGGGCAGGTCGGCGGCCTGGGCGGCGGCGCCCACGCTCCCGACCACAAGCGCGGCTAGCGCGCCGCGAACAAAATTCTTCATCGGAACCCCCGGATTAAATTCTGCGGTAGACGGTCGACGACGAAGGCGCCGAAGTCCCGTTCACGTTGCTATAAATTTTTGGTAATGCAACTAACTCTGATGCAAAATTAGGCTGTGGCATGCTCATTCTTGGCCGCTGTGGCTATCGGGCAACAATCCCCTGAGATTCATGTGGGATAGCGATCAAAGCTTTGCTGCAGGCGCTTCCGTGTACAGCGTTCCCGATATGATTTTGGGCGTTTGCGAGGCTTGCCGCGCCAGACGGCGCACAGTAATCCTTGCGCCGCCGCAGCGCGGCGAAGACGCGCGAAGAGTCGCCGAGATTTTTACGTCAATGCGAGGTTAAGTGAGCGCGACCGAACCCGCCGTTACGCCGGAGCTCGCCGCCGCTCATGGCCTCAAGCCCGATGAATATGCGCGCATCCTGACTCTCATCGGCCGGACGCCGAGCTTCACCGAATTGGGCATATTTTCGGCGATGTGGAACGAACACTGTTCCTACAAGTCGTCGCGCGTGCATCTACGCAAGCTTCCGACCAAAGCCCCTTGGGTGATTCGCGGTCCGGGCGAGAACGCCGGCGTCATCGACATCGGCGATGGCGACGCCTGCGTCTTCAAGATGGAGAGTCACAACCACCCCTCCTTTATCGAACCCTATCAAGGCGCTGCGACGGGCGTTGGCGGCATCCTTCGCGACGTGTTCACGATGGGGGCGCGGCCGATCGCCTGCTTGAACCTCCTGCGCTTCGGTCGCCCGTCGCATCCCAAGACGCGGCGGCTCGTCGCGGGGGTCGTCGCCGGCGTCGGCGGCTATGGCAACAGTTTCGGCGTGCCGACGGTTGGCGGCTCGACGGAATTCGACGCCTCCTACGACGGCAATATTCTCGTCAACGCCATGGCGGTCGGGCTTGCCCGCACAGACTCGATCTTCTACTCGGCCGCCGCCGGCGTCGGAAATCCGATCGTTTATCTTGGCTCCAAGACCGGCCGCGACGGTATCCACGGCGCCACCATGGCTTCGGCGTCCTTCGAGGAGGACGCCGAGGAAAAGCGCCCCACCGTGCAGGTCGGCGATCCTTTTTCGGAAAAGCTGCTGCTGGAAGCCTGCCTGGAGCTGATGGCGTCGGGCGCGGTCATCGCCATCCAGGATATGGGCGCGGCCGGGCTGACATCTTCGGCGGTGGAGATGGGCGCCAAGGGCAATCTCGGCATCGAGCTCGACCTCGACGCCGTTCCTTGCCGCGAAGAGAGCATGACCGCCTATGAAATGATGCTGTCGGAGAGCCAGGAGCGCATGCTCATGGTACTCAAGCCCGAACTCGAAGCGCAGGCCGAGGCGATTTTCAAAAAATGGGGGCTCGACTTCGCGATCATCGGCAAGACGACCGACACGCTGCGCTTCGTCGTCAAGCACAGGGGCGAGGTGAAGGTCGATCTGCCCATCAAGGAATTGGGCGACGAAGCGCCGGTCTATGATCGGCCCTGGCTCCAAACGCCGAAACAGCCGGCGCTTGACGCGGCGTCGATAAAATCTCCCCTGTCGAACCGTGAAGTGCTGCTGAAACTCCTCGCGACGCCGAATCTCTGCTCGAAGCGCTGGGTCTGGGAGCAGTATGATCACCTCATTCTCGGCAATAGCGTGCGGCCGCCCGGCGGCGACGCCGCCGTGGTCAGGGTGGAGGAGGGACCGAAAGGTCTGGCCCTGACCACCGACGTCACGGCGCGCTATTGCGCCGCAGATCCTTACGAGGGCGGCAAGCAGGCGGTCGCGGAAAGCTGGCGCAACATCACCGTGCGCGGCGCGACGCCGCTGGCGCTCACCGACAATCTGAATTTCGGCAATCCGGAACGGCCCGAATATATGGGCCAGTTCGTTGGTTGCCTGGAAGGGATCGGCGAAGCCGCGCGGGCGCTGGATTTCCCCATCGTTTCCGGGAATGTCTCGCTCTACAACGAGACGCAAGGCGCCGGCATTCTGCCCACCCCGGCGATCGGCGGGGTCGGACTCATCGCCGACGTCGCCAAGGCGGCGCAAACCGGTTTCGCCAGAGACGGCGACGCGATCCTGCTGATCGGCGAGACGAAGGGCTGTCTCGGCCAGTCGGCCTATGCGCATGACCTTTGCGGACGCACGGATGGCGCCCCGCCGCCCGTGGATCTTGCCGCCGAGCGCCGGAACGGCGACTTCGTTCGGGGACTGATTCTTTCCGGGCGCGTCAGCGCGGCGCATGATCTTTCGGATGGCGGTCTCGCCGTTGCGCTGGCGGAAATGGCGCTCGCGGGCGACATGGGCGCCGAAATCGCGCAGCTCCCATCGGTTCCTGGACACGCGACGCTGTTTGGAGAAGACCAGGCCCGCTATCTCGTCACCGTCCGGCAGGGCGAGGACGCCGCTGAGGTCGTCAGAGAGGGCGTGGGGGCGGGCGTGCCCATTCTGGCGATCGGCCGCGTCGGCGGAGACGCCTTGATCCTGCCCGGCGAGGCGCCGATATTGCTGACCGAGCTGCGCAAGGCGCATGAAGCCCCGCTGCCGGCCTTCATGGCCGGGGATGACAACGCGCTTTCGTGCGCTTTCTCGACACAGGTGTCATAAAATGCCCATGCCCTCCGCTGAAATCGAGCGTCTCATCAAGTCCGCCATACCCGACGCGCAGGTGGAGCTGACCGCGCTCGTCAACGATGACGATCATTGGGCGGCCACGGTCGTCTCCGAAAGCTTCCGCGGGCTCACCCGCGTCAAGCAGCATCAGATGGTCAACGCCGCGTTCGGCGACCGGCTCGGCGGCGAATTGCATGCGCTGCAGTTGACGACGCGCGCGCCCTAATCTCTCTCCTCAACCGGCGCCTTGAACGCCGCAAGAAAGGCAAATGACAATGTCCGAAGACGCCAACTCCCGCATCAAAAGCGAAATTGAATCCTCCGACGTCGTGCTCTTCATGAAGGGAACGCCGCAGGCGCCGCAGTGCGGCTTCTCCATGCAGGTGGTGCAGATCCTCAACCACCTCGGCGTGCCTTACAAGGCGATCAACGTGCTCGCCGACGGCGCCATACGTGACGGCATCAAAGCCTATTCCAATTGGCCGACGATCCCGCAGCTCTACGTGAAGAATGAATTCATCGGCGGCTGCGACATCGCCAAGGAAATGTTCCAGAGCGGCGAACTCGTCGCGCTGCTCGACAAGGAAGGCGTTCCTCATGCCCCGGCGGGCAAGGCCTGAGCCTTATCGCCGTCTAGCGTTTTTGGTGCGCGTCGCTCTCTGAGCGGCGCGCATTTGTTTTATCGATAGATCGGCGAGACTGCCTTATTGCTGCATCGCCCATAAGCGTCAGAAGGGCGAAGTAGCTTACACTTTATTATGACAAACAGATGAAGGATCCTCTTCTCCACAGGGGCGCCCGGGCATCCCGCCCGCAAGCGCAGTTCGGGATGGAGAATACGATGTCCTTTAAACTCGTCTTTGCCGCCGCGGCGCTCGGGGTCGCACTCTCAGCGGGCTCGGCCTTCGCATATGAGCGGCACTATAATTTCCGTGAGGTTTGGGGCGACGCGGTGCGCGAACACGGGCGCGATGAAGCCTTGAGCGCGACGCCGCGCGACGTGATGCGACACTATCCGCGTCAGCTGACTGAGGACGGACCACACGATCCGAGCGGCAGGATCATTCTCGAAGGCGCTCAGTAGCCGCACTGTCAAGAAAAAGCTCCGGCGCGCCTCCAAAGTACCGCCGGAGCTTCTTTTTTCGCTGCGCGATGGCGCCGGAAGCGACGGGGCCTAGCACATTAAAAAAATAAAACGTTTTTTGCGGCGCATTACGGAAGCTGCGGCAGGAAGATCCCAAGCGCTCGAGCGATGGCGAACTCCGCCGAATCCATCGGTTAAGTCTATGCATCGTAACAGCCGGGCGGTTTGATTTCATGCCGCGTCTGCGGCACAGTCGCTCATGACCAAGCAGCGCCAGCGCAATTTCCGGTCCGGCGCCTGCGACTGCCACGAGGGCAGCCAAGAGCCGTGACGCTCGCTCCCATTGCCCTGACTCAAGGCGACCCTTCAGGCATCGGGCCGGAGCTCGCGCTCTTGGCCTATGTCATGCGTGAATCATGCAATCTGCCACCGTTTTTCTTGCTCAGCCATCCTGCGTTTATCGCCCGAGTCGCGGCCACTCTCGCACTCGAAATCCAGATTGAGAGCACAACGGCGGCGCAGGCGCGCGATGTCTTCTCCCGCGCGCTGCCTGTCGTCGATACGGGGCGTCATGTTGTCGCCGGCGCGCCTGGCCGTCCTGATCGTCAAGACGCTCAATCAACGATTAGCTCCATCGAGCAGGGGGTGGAGTGCGTCGCAAAGGGCGAAGCGCGCGCCGTCGTCACCAATCCGATCGCGAAATCGGTTCTCTATGACGCCGGATTCAAACATCCCGGGCACACCGAGTTTTTGGCGGAGCTCGCGCATCGCCATTATGGCGGCGATTACCGCGCGGTGATGATGCTGTGGTCGGAGGAGCTCGCCGTCGTTCCGATCACGATTCACATTCCACTCGCCAGCGCCTCGAAAAACCTGACGCGCGAACTGATCGTCGAAACGGGAGAGATCGTGGCGCACGATCTCCGCGAGCGTTTTCACATCAGTAAGCCGCGCCTCGCCTTTGCAGGCCTCAATCCCCATGCGGGCGAAGAGGGCGCGCTTGGCCGCGAGGAGATTGACACTATCGCGCCGGCGATCGCTGAATTGCGCGCGCGCGGCATCAATGCGTCTGGACCCTTTCCCGCTGACACGATGTTCCACGAATCCGCTCGCGCGAAATATGACGTCGCGCTGTGTCCGACGCATGATCAGGCGCTCATTCCGATCAAGACGCTCGCCTTTGACCGCGGCGTGAATGTCACGCTCGGCCTTCCCTTCGTGCGCACGTCGCCCGATCATGGAACGGCTTTCGACATCGCCGGCAAAGGAATCGCCGATCCGACGAGTTTGATCGAAGCGATCAAACTCGCAGGACGCATCAGTTAAGTGGCCGACGCGCTGCCGCCGCTGCGAGAGGTCGTCGCCCGTTACGGACTCGACGCAAAAAGATCGCTTGGACAGAATTTTCTGTTCGATCTCAATCTCACCGCGCGCATCGCACGCGCCGCCGGACCTTTCGATGACACGACCATCGTCGAGATCGGGCCCGGTCCCGGCGGGTTGACGCGTGCGCTGCTCGAGCAAGGCGCGCGAGTCATCGCCGTCGAACGCGATCCTCGCTGTCTGCCGGCGCTCGAAGAGATCGCAGCATATTATCCTGGCCGACTAACGATCGTCGAAGGCGATGCGCTGGACATGGACGTCGCCGCGCTGGTTCGAAGTTATGCGCCTGTCATTCCGGGCGACCGCGTAGCGGGCGATCGGGAATCCAGTGCAAAATCCGATGGCGCTGTTGCAATGGATTCCCGATCAGGCCTCCGGCCTGTCGGGAATGACAGCCGTCGTTCCGCGCGCATCTGCGCCAATCTTCCGTATAACGTCGCGACGGCGTTGCTGACGAAATGGATCGCAGCGGAGCCCTGGCCCTCGGTCTTCGACCGCTATGTGCTGATGTTTCAAAAAGAGGTTGCGCTGCGCATCGTCGCGACGCCGAAAGAGCGCGCCGATTATGGTCGGCTCGCGGTGCTGTGCGGCTGGCGCACGAAAGCGCGCATTCTCTTCGATGTGTCGCCCGCCGCCTTCACGCCGCCGCCTAAAGTGACCTCTTCCGTCATTGAGCTAACGCCAAATCCCGCGCCGCTTCACTGCGATCCGCGCGCATTGTCGCGCGTCACGCAAGCCGCCTTCGGACAACGCCGCAAGATGTTGCGGCAAAGTTTGAAGTCGCTTGGCGTCGATGCGTCGGCGCTGCTCGTGGCGGCTGGAATAGACGAAACCAAACGCGCGGAAGAAATCGACGTCGCCGGCTTTGTCGCTTTGGCCAACGCGCTTTCGGCTCAGTGACGCTTGCGCAGATAGTCGCGCAGCACCACGGCGTTGTTCATCGATTGATCGCGCGCCGCATAGAGCAATGTGACGTGGCCCTTGCGCGTCATGGCGCGAAGCGACTCGACCTGCGGCTGCGCCTCAGGCGCCGCAAGCTCGGCGCGGTAACGCTTCTCAAATTCCTCCCAGCGTTCCGGTTTATGGTCGAACCAGCGCCGCAGCGCGTTGCTTGGCGCAACGTCCTTCGCCCAGAGATCAAGGTCCGCCTTGTCCTTGCGCAGGCCGCGCGGCCAAAGCCGATCCACGAGCACGCGGGTTCCGTCTTCCGGCTCGGCGGGTTCGTACACGCGCTTGAGAGCGACAGTGGCCATTTTGAGGAAATAGCGCGCCGCGCGCGAAGAACTATTCGCTCAACAGCTTGGCGACGAATTGCTCGATTTCCCTATCGCGCCTTGGCCGTCTCTGCCGTTCGGCGCGCAGGATCGCAATCAGATCGTCGAAGGCGCGCTGCAGATCGTCGTTGACGATCACATAGTCGTAATCTTTCCAGCGCGCGATTTCCTTTCGCGCATTCTCCAGCCGCCGCGCCATCGCCTCGCGCGAATCCTCAGCGCGCCGTTCAAGTCGGGCGCGCAGTTCATCCATCGACGGCGGCAGGATGAAGACAGTGACGGCGTCAGCGCCCATCTTCTCGCGCACCTGGCGTGTGCCCTGATAATCAATGTCGAACAGGCAGTCGCGGCCTTGCGCAAGAATGTCTTCGACCGGCCCACGCGGCGTGCCGTAAAAATTGCCGTGAACCTCGGCCCATTCCAAAAGTTCGCCGGCGTCGCGCATGGCGGCGAATCGACGCTCGGGGATGAAGCTGTAGTGGATGCCGTCGACTTCGCTTGAGCGTCTTGTGCGCGTCGTCACCGAAATTGACAGCGTCAGATCGAGATCGCGGTCCTGCAGCAGCATGCGCGTCAGCGTCGTCTTGCCCGCGCCGGAGGGCGAGGAAAGGATGAGGACAATGCCGCGGCGGCTGGATGGAGTTGGAAGCATGATTTTTCGAGAGCGAGTAGCGAATAGTGAATAGCGAGTAGCGAGTAGCGGCCCCGCTGTCCACTCGCGACTCACTCGATGTTCTGCACCTGCTCGCGCAGCTGCTCGACCTCGATCTTCAGTTCAAGGCCGATGGCGGAGAGTCCGGCGTCGTTCGATTTGGCGCACAGCGTATTGGTCTCTCGGCCAAGCTCCTGCGCCAGAAAATCCAGACGACGGCCGATCGGCCCGCCCGCGACGAGAAGTTTGGACGCGCTGTCGACATGCGCCTTCAAGCGGTCGAGCTCCTCGCGAATGTCGGCGCGAACCGCAAGCAGCGCCGCCTCCTGATGTAGTCGCGCCGGATCGAGGGAATCGGCGTTCTCCAGGAGGCGCGCGAGCTGTTGCTTCAGCCGCGCGCGAATCGCTTCAGGCTGGCGCGCCGGCGCCGCGTCCGCCTGCGCGGCGAGGATCGATATGCGGTCGAGCCGCTGATGAAGAACCGCCGCCAGAGCGCCGCCCTCCGCCGCGCGTGACGCGATCAGCGCGTCAAGCGCTTCATCCAGCGATCCGAGAATCTGCGCGTCGAGCTCGGCGCGCTCTGCCTCAGATAGTTCCGGCTCGACGATCTCGACCACGCCGCGCACCGCGAGCAGACCATCGAGCGTCGCGGGCCCGACATTGGCGGGCGGCGGGCGTTCGGAGAGCGCGGCGAGAAGGGCGTCGAGAGCGGCGCGGTTGAGACGGGCGACCTGACTTTCGTCTTCGCGCTTTACGACAAGGTTGGCGAACACCGCCCCGCGCGCGAGCCGCGCGGCGATTTTTTCCCGCGCCTTGATCTCCACGGAGTCGAAATCTGGTGGGGCGCGCAGACGCAGGTCCAGCCCCTTGGCGTTGACGCTCTTGATCTCCCACGCATAGCGAAAGGCGGCGACGGCGCCCTGAACGCGGGCGAATCCCGTCATGCTGTGAATGCTCATGTGCGGCGGCGACTCCGAGACGGCGAATCGGCGAGAGGCCGACGTGCGCCGCGCCTGACTATCGCCGCGCCGGCCTTACCGCAAATCGCTCGTCACAGGGACCGTCTTAGCTGAGGTGAGATCCCAGCTCTTGTCACGCAGCGGGTCGAGCGGCGTGCCTTCTGAGGCGTCGAAGGCGCGAGGACGCAAGGGCCGACCGCCCGTTGCGGCCAAAGCCGTGGCGGCCGCCGGCGGCGCGGCGTCCTGAGGGAGTCGTCCGCCGAGCGCTTCGCCGGGAAGCTCGTCGGAGCCTGCCGAAAGTCCAAGACGCGCCGCGCGGGCCCTCTGTTCGGCGCGCTGCGCCGGCGAGACCGGATAGGCGGCGATCTCGCCGCCATCGTCAGGCTGAGCGTCCGGACTTTCGCCCGCGATCGTCGTCATATCCGGATTGAGCCGCTCCTCTTCCGCACGGGGCGGCGCCGGGCGGCCGGCGAGAAGCATCGGGTCGAACAGCGTCTTGGCGCGCAGCTGGACCGATTCCTCGGTAAAAAACGGTCGCGCCCGCCTCAAGGCCGCAAATTCAGCCGCCTGGACCTGCGTGCGGTCGCCATAGCCGCCGAGGAAAAAATCGGATTCGGCGAAGGCGAATTTGCCGAGCCGATGGGTGGGACCGTCATCGGGCGCCATGGCCCGGTTCGCCGGAAAGTCTTCGTGACTCTCGGCAAGCGTGACGAGACGGCCGATGGGCGCCTGCGTGCGCTTATCGGGTTTGGGCGCGGCCGGCGCGGGGACACCGGGCGTGGCGCGATCAACCGCGCCATCGGTCTTTTCCTTCTCCAGTCGCCGCCAGTTCTGAACGTTGCGCGAATGCTGGTCGAGCGATTCGGAGAAGACATGGCCGCCCGTGCCGTCGGCGACAAAATAGAGATCGCGCGTCGGCGCAGGATGCGCGGCGGCTTCAAGCGCGGCGCGGCCGGGATTGGCGATCGGTCCCGGCGGAAGACCGTCGATGGCGTAGGTGTTGTAAGGCGTCCACTTCTCGATCTCGCTGCGCATGATCGGCCGGCCGAGCGTCGCCTTTCCGCCGACGAGGCCGTAGATGATCGTCGGATCAGACTGAAGGCGCATGCCTTTGCGCAGCCGATTGACGAAGACGGCGGCGACGCGCGGCCGCTCCTCGTTCTTGCCCGTCTCTTTTTCGACGATCGAGGCGAGCGTCACCAGTTCGTAGGGCGTGCGCAACGGCAGGTCCGGCGAGCGCTTCGCCCAGATCGCATCGAGCGTCTTGCGCTGGTCTTCCTGCATCTTCCCGAGGAGACGCGCCCGAGGGTAGCCGCGCGGGTATTTGTAGGTTTCGGGCAGCAGAGCGCCTTCCTTCGGCAGATCGACGATATCGCCCACCAGCAGTTCGGCCTCTTTCAGCTTTTGCACAATTTGTTCTGACGTCAGGCCTTCCGGAATGGTCACGCTGTGCATGATCTGGCGGCCGGAGGCGATCTGATCGATCACGTCGCGAACGCTGATGTTTTTCTTAAATGCGTATTCGCCGGGCTTCAGCTTGCCGAGCTTGCCTTCGAGAACGATCCCGAGCTGCATGAGCGTCGAATTGGCGATGACGCCTTCGCGCTCGAGTTGAGAGATGATCTCGAGCAAGTCGCTGCGCGGCGGAATATAGACGACCTTGTCGGCCGCGAGCGGTCCTGGCTCTTTCAGCTTGTGCATGGCGGCGATGACGCCGAAGACGCCGGCGACCAGCGCGACGAGCACAAAACTCAGGAAGCCGCTGGCCACGGAAAGCGTTCCCTCGCGGCGCTTACGCTTTTTCGGCGGAGGCGCGGCTTCTGCCGGCTTAGCGCTTTGGGTAGCGCGCCGCCGGAATATGCCGCCGCCCGCTGCAGCCTTTTTTGCCGAGGGCGGGCCAGGCGGTCCGAGCGCTGGCGCTTCAGCTCTTGGCGCCGTTGGCCGCGGAGGTGGGGTCCAGGGCGGGAGAACTGGCGATGCGGGCTTCGCGTTGGCAGGCGCGACATAGCCAGTCGGGGCGGCCGCTGGCGCCGCTTGCGCCAATGGCGGGGGCGCGCTCGGAGGTGGAGCCGCGGGCGGATGGAAGGGAGGCGTTTCGGCCTTTGCCGCGATGGGCGGCTGCGGCGCCGGCGGCGGAGCTGCGGCAGGCTGGAGGGGAGTTGCCGGGATGGGCGTAGCGACGACAGCGGCTGGCGGGGCGGGAGCTTTTGGCGGCTCGGGCGGAGGCGCTTCGACCTTTACCGCGAGCGGCGGCTGCGGCGACGGTGGCGGAACCACGGTGGGCGGGAGGGGCGGCGCTGGAATCGGCTTCGCGACGTTAGCTGCTGGCGCGACGGGAGCCTCCGGCGGCGCGGGCAGAGGCGCTTCGACCTTCGCGGCAATGGGCGGTTGAGGCGCTGGCGGCGGAACCATGGCGGCTTGGATGGGGGCCGCCGGAACCGGCGTGGCGATGTCAGCCGCTGGCGGGACGGGAGCCTCCGGCGGCTCGGGCGGAGGCGCTTCCGCTGTTGCCGCGACGGGCGGCTGCGGCGTGGGCGGCGGAACCACGGCGGGTTGGATCGGCGTCGGAATCGACTTGGCGGCGTCAGCCGATGGTGGGGCGGGCGCGTTTGGCGGTTCGGGTAGAGGCGCTTCGAGCTTCGCCGCAAGGGGCTGCGGCATTGGCGCAGACGCGACCGCGGCCGGCTCTTTCACCAGCGCGGCCCCCTGCGGCGCAATGTCTATCGGCGGCGCGCCGGAACCCTCTGCGGGCGCGGTCACGCTCGGTTGAACTGGGAGGTCTTCGCGCTGCAGCGCGGCGGATTCGGCGTTTTCGGCCGAGGTCGGCGCGCTCGGGGCCGCCGCTGCGGCGTCTGTTGGCTTTTCGGGCGCGCCTTTATTGTCCGCTTCGCTCATCGCACTACGCCCATCAAACGTCGAAGGTCTCACGCCGATTATCGCCGAGGACTTACACTATGCCTCATTGTGGCGAATTCAGGAATGCGCCGCTTAGGTTCGCAGGCTCCGGCGCATCGCGCGATAGACGTTCGAATGCGCCGGTTGAGCGCCCCTGCTCAGGAGGCGCGGCGAAACAGCAGCGAGGCGTTCGTGCCGCCAAAACCGAAGGAATTCGACAAAGCGATATTGATTTCCTTCTCGCGGGCTTTGTGCGGCACGAGGTCGATCGTCGTTGCAACCGAGGGATTGTCGAGGTTGCGCGTCGGCGGCGCGACATTCGCCTGCATCGCCAGGATCGAATAGATCGCTTCGACGGCGCCGGCGGCGCCGAGCAGATGGCCGATCGCAGATTTCGTCGATGACATGGCGAGCTTGGGTTCGACATTGCCAAGAAGACGTTCGACGGCTTTGAGTTCGATCTCGTCGCCGAGCGGCGTCGACGTGCCGTGCGCGTTCACGTAATCGATGTCGGTGACGGAAATGCCGGCGCGCTTCAGCGCCGCCTTCATGCAGCGATAGGCGCCGTCGCCATCGGGCGCCGGCGCGGTGATGTGATAGGCGTCGCCCGACATGCCGTAGCCAATAAGTTCGGCGTAGATTTTCGCGCCACGCGCCTTGGCGTGCTCATATTCCTCAAGCACGACGCAGCCAGCGCCTTCGCCAAGCACGAAGCCGTCGCGGTCCTTGTCATAGGGCCGGGAGGCGGCTTCGGGGCGATCGTTGAAGCCGGTCGACAGCGCGCGGCACGCGGCAAAGCCGGCGACCCCAATGCGATTGACGGGCGATTCGGCGCCGCCGGCGACCATCACGTCGGCCTCTCCCACCGCGATGATGCGCCCCGCATCGCCGATGGCGTGCGTGCCGGTGGCGCAGGCCGTCACCACCGCATGATTCGGGCCCTTCAGGCCGTGCATGATGGAAACATAGCCGGCCACGAGATTGATGATTCGGCCAGAGACGAAGAAAGGCGACACGCGGCGCGGTCCCTTCTCCCTCAAGGTGACGGAGGTTTCGTAGATGCCGCCGAGCCCGCCGATGCCGGAGCCGATCAGAACGCCAGTCGATTCCTGCTTCTCTGGGGTGTCGGCCACCCAGCCGGAATCTTTTAACGCCTGGGTCGCGGCGCTCGCGCCATAGATGATGAAATCATCGACCTTGCGCTGCTCTTTGGGATCGAACCAGTCGTCAGGATTGAACGTGCCGTTCGTGCCGTCGCCCCGCGGCACGACCGCCGCAATCTGGCACGCGAGGTCGGAGGCCTCGAATGTGTCGATACGTTTGAAGCCGCATTCTCCGGCGGCGAGACGGCGCCAATTGGTCTCCACGCCGCAGCCCAAAGGAGATACGACGCCAAGACCGGTGACGACCACCCTGCGCATGGCTCTACTCTCGAACTGTTATGTTGTCGGAAATGGCGGCGCCGGCGAAGCCTCGCGAGAGGATCCGCCGTGCGCTTGAATCTTCAGTTCGTCAGGCGGCTTTCGCCTTTTCGAGGAACTTCACTGCATCGCCCACAGTGAGAATCGTCTCGGCGGCGTCGTCGGGAATCTCGACGCCGAATTCTTCCTCGAAAGCCATGACGAGTTCGACGGTATCGAGCGAATCGGCTCCCAGATCGTCGATGAAATTGGCTTTGTCGACGACCTTGTCGGCTTCGACGCCGAGATGCTCGACAACAATCTTTTTCACGCGCTCGGCGACATCGCTCATCTTCTTTTATCCCTGTCTGCGTTTGGCGCCTCACGCGCCGTGTGGCGATTTAGAGCAGGCCTGCTGGCGCGCTCCGTGATCGCCCTTCATCCCTTTAACGTGCAATCGCGCGCCGATCGCCCTGATGTGTGCGAGACGCGTTGCGACTTGCTCCACCGGGTTTAAATCGCGGCGACGCCGCCCCTCAGCGGCGAGGTCTGGTAGCATACTTCCCTGAGCATGGCGAGAGGCGCCCCCGGGTTCTCACGCACGCGGCGAAAGGTCGCCGCGGACGCGTTTTTCAGGCGATTCGCCTCTCCTAGATCATGGCCATGCCGCCATTGACGTGCAGGGTCTGCCCGGTGACATAGGCGGCCTCGGCGCTGGCCAGATAGACGCAGGCGGCGGCGACGTCGGCGCCGGTCCCGAGCCGTCCCGTCGGCACCATGCGAAGGATCGCCTCCTTCTGGGCGTCTGTCAGCGCGTCGGTCATCGGGCTTTCGATGAATCCGGGCGCGACGCAATTGACCGTCACGCCGCGCGAGGCGACCTCGGCGGCCAGCGACTTCGACATGCCGATCATGCCCGCTTTGGCGGCGGCGTAATTGCCTTGCCCGGGATTGCCGGTCACGCCGACGACCGACGTGATCTGGATGATTCGGCCGAAGCGCTTTTTCATCATCCCGCGCAGCGCCGCGCGCGACAGGCGAAAGGCCGACGTCAGATTGACGTTGATGACGGCGTCCCAGTCCTCATCCTTGAGGCGCATGAACAACATGTCGCGGGTGATGCCGGCGTTATTGACGAGAATGTCCAGACCGCCCATCGCCGCCTCCGCCGCGGGGACGAGCTTTTCGGTCTCGTCCTTTTGCGAAAGATTGCAGGGCAGAATGTGCGTGCGGCCGTTCAATTCGCCGGCAAGCGCCTCGAGCGCCTCTTTCCTCGTGCCGGAAAGCGCCACGATCGCGCCGGCGGCGTGAAGCGCGCGCGCGATCGCCGCGCCGATTCCGCCGCTCGCGCCCGTGACGAGCGCAGTCTTGCCGTTGAGATCAAACATATCTTCCCTCTCCTCCCTCATCCCGATGGCGTGAGTCTTATAGCTCAGTTCGGGGAGTGGCCTTTTTTCAGCCGCGGTTCAACTTCAAACGACCGCCTCCACTACGGCGGACGTCACCGACGCCCGATCGGATATTGGGAGAAAGTGGGCGTCAGTACGACTTCGTTTCGCAAGCGACGGATTCGAGACTGAATTGCTCAACAACGCATCGGAATCTGCGTCAAACTTCATTGTGGCGTAACTGCAACAGTCGAAATCTTTTGGGTCTTTTGGGCCCGATTTTACCTTCTGTTTGTTGTTTCCCGCGAGAAATTTGCGCACAGTCCGCCGTGCTTGGGGGTCAGCGTCCACGGAACGTCCGAAAGAGTCACGGGACTGACGCGCACCTATGAATTTAAGTTGGCTCAAAATGAAGGATAGAGAGATGAAGACAGCGATCTCGGCTCTGGCTCTGGCGACGGCGCTTTTCGCCGGCGCCGCGAACGCCGCCGATCTACCCTCCCACAAGGCTCCTCCGCCGTACATCCCCCCGCCGCCGATCATGACGTGGACCGGGTTCTACGCCGGTCTTAACCTCGGCGGTGGCTTCTTCGCCAGCAATTCCTCCAATCAGGGTTGGAACTGGGGCTGGAACAACGGCAACAACAGCACCGGCGGTGTCATCGGCGGCGGTCAGATCGGCTATAACTTCCAGGTTACGCCGATGTTCGTCGTCGGCGCCGAGACCGACTTCCAGGGCACCAGCCTTGGTTCGGGCGGCGGCAACAACAACAACAACTGGTGGTTGTTCGGCGGCTTCGGCGGCGGCGGCGCAGGCACGGCGCGTTTGAACTGGTTCGGCACCGTTCGCGGCCGCGTCGGCATCACCCTGCTGAGCCCGCAACTGCTGGTCTACGGCACGGGCGGCTTCGCCTATGGCGAAGTGCAGCGCAACAGCTGGTGGAACCAGAACTCTGCGGTGCAGACCGGCTGGACGGCTGGCGGCGGCGCCGAGTGGATGTTCTTCCCGAACTGGTCCGCGAAGGTCGAGTATCTGTATACGCAGATCAGCGGCACCGGGAACAACAACAACAACTGGCTGTGGGCGTTCAACCCGGGTTGGGGCCTCAACAGCACCAACAACCGCACGCGCTTCCACACGATCCGCGCCGGCATCAACTACCACTTCAACTTCGGCTCCCCGGCGCCGGTGTTGGCCAAGTACTAATCCGACGGATCGACCTTACGGTCGAGAGAATGGGCCCGGTCCTCGCGACCGGGCCTTTTCTTTTGGCTCTCTTTGGTTCTCGAGCCTCTACGCGAAGGCGCGATAGGCGTCGAAATCGGCCGGCGCGCCCACGGAAACGCCTGCTGCCTGCGGCGCGATCCGCTTCAAAAGCCCGGCGAGAACCTTGCCCGAGCCGCATTCGACGAACTTCGTCGCGCCGTGACTCGCCATATAGGCCACGCATTCGCGCCAGCGCACCGCGCCGGTGACCTGCTCGACGAGCAGTCGGCGAATCGCCTCCGGGTCCTGCGTCGGCTCCGCCGTCACATTGGCGACCACCGGAACGCGCGGGGTGCTGATCGCCGCTCCGGCGAGCGCCTCGCGCATCGCGTCTGCGGCGGGCTGCATCAGCGCACAATGGAAGGGCGCGGAGACCGGCAGCAGCAGCGCGCGCTTGATTCCCTTCTCCCTGGCGATGTCGATCGCCTTGTCGACGGCGGTCTTCGCGCCGGAAATCACCACCTGGCCGCCGCCATTGTCATTGGCGACCTGGCAGACGCCGTTCGCGGCCGTCGTCGCCTCCTCTGCAACGGCGCGCGCCTCATCGAGATCGGCGCCGAGCAGCGCCGCCATGGCGCCTTCTCCGACAGGGACCGCCTTCTGCATGGCGTCGCCGCGAATGCGCAGCAGCCGCGCCGTATCAAAAATCGTCAGCGCGCTCGCCGCCGCGAGAGCGGAATATTCGCCGAGCGAATGTCCGGCGACGAAGGCCGCGTCGCGCGGAAGATCAAGGCCGCATTCGGCTTCCAGGGCGCGAAGCGTCGCGAGCGAAACCGCCATCAGCGCCGGCTGGGCGTTGGCGGTCAGCGTCAGCTCGGCTTCAGGACCTTCGAACATGAGTTTCGAGAGCGGCTGCGACAGCGCATCGTCGACCTCGGCAAAAACTGCGCGCGCGGGCGCGAAGGCGTCGAACAGCGCCTTGCCCATGCCGACCGCCTGAGATCCCTGACCCGGAAAAATGAAAGCCTTCTGCATGCGTAACCGCCCCTGCTTTATTATTGTTTGGTCGCCGCGTGTGGCGCCGGGGGGTTCGCCGTGTCAAGTTGGCGCCTGAAGCCGAAACGCGCGCTGGAGCGGGAAATGAGCCAAACGACATGCGGCTGCGACGGCGGCCGCTTCAATCGGCGCGCCGCGCTGGCGACGATCGGCGCAGGTTTTGGGCTAGCTTTTGGCGCCGCGCCGGCGCATGGCCATGCCAAGCGTGCGCCCGTCCTGCCGGAAGACGAAGGCTTCATGCGGCTTGCCATCGCTGAAGCCGCCAAGGGCGACTTTCCCTTTGGCGCCGTCATCGTGCGCGACGCCAAGGTCGTCGCGACGGGACGCAATCTCGGCGTGACGAACAACGATCCAACCGCGCATGGCGAGATGGTGGCGATTCGCCGCTTCGTCGCCGACAATCCGGCCAAGGATCTCAAGGGCGCGACGCTTTACACGTCGGGCGAGCCCTGCCCGATGTGCATGGGCGCGATCGTCTGGTGCGGAATTGGGCGTGTCGTCTACGCCGCGTCGATCGAGCAGCTTGAGAAGCGCATCGGGCAGATCATGATTACGAGCAAAGCCGTGGCGCAGGCCGCGCCGTTTGAAACCGTCGAGATCACCGGCGGCGTGCTGGCGCCGGAGGCGCTGGCGTTGTTTGTCAAGAAATAGACTGCGCTTCGCGGCGCGTCCGGACATCGGACGACATTTGGCCGACGAGGCGACGCCAAGCTTGGATTGACGCCGCGCTCGTCGGTGGCCGTCGTCTCGGCGATGGTTCGCGGCGCGGTGTCGCGGATCCGGCGTCGCGGGAGGAGCGTCGCCGAAACCGTCGTCTTTGACGCATCACGATCGGCGCGGAGCGGGTGGCTCCGCGCCAATCTCGAGTGGCGGACAACGCCCGCCGCATCGCCATCCTCCGAAACGAGGCTCTCGCGGATGAGAAGCCAAAAGCTCTGCTTCAGATAGCCGCAGGCTTGCCAATGCAGCGCCAGTTCTCGCCAACCGAAGTCGAGTGCGGAATTGAATGGCAGCGGCCAGCGCTCACTCGCGGGAGATCTCGACCAGGACTTCGTTGCGCCGGTTCCAAGGCAGCGTCCAGGGCGGGTCGTAGAAGGCGTATTGCGGCTCGCCCTTGGGCGAGATCCTCTGGCGCTTCAGATAATCGAGCAGCTTCGCCTGATTTTCCGCGAGGGCGTCGTCGCCGGCGAGTCCGGAGAAGCGGATCGCCGCCATGCGCTTGCCCGGCGCGGCGGCGAGTTTGACGTCCGCGCTGTTGGGCTTGGGCAGGTTCGCCATGTTGTATTCGGCGGGCATGGTGAAGCGCACTTTCCAGTCGCCGCCCTTCCACTCCTGTCCGACGGGGGCGGTCATGGCGATTTTCCGCTGCGGGGAATTGTCGCCGAAAATATAACCGGCGAGGCGGCGGAAGCCTTCGCTAATGGCTGCGCCGCGCTCGCCGGCGACCGTCGTCTCTGCGACGATCTGCGGCGCGTAGTCGCGAATTTCGATGGCCCCTGTCGAGGAGGCCACCGAATATCGTGCATGCTCCACATCGGAATCCGCGCGTGCGGGGGTAGCCGCGACGAGTCCGACGAGGATGGCAAGAAAGCGCCGCATCTCCTGGATCCTCTGTTGTGAAGAGGTAAGATGAGGCGCGGCAGGGCGGCGGAACAGGCGGCAGGGCGCCAATCAGGGGCGGTTTTTCGCCAGGGTTGTCTTCTGCTCAAGGCCTATGGCTGCGTTGCTTTGTGAAGAAGCTCGACTGGACTGGCGCCGAAGCCGCGCACTTCGCCGATATCGAGTTACTGGCGGGTGCTCGCGCCGGAAGCGCTGGTGCTGTTAGATAAAGAAATAAGCGAACCACGACGTCTTAAGCGGCGAGGCGGCGAAAGCCTAGTGGGTGCCGAAATCGTTGTGCGGGGTCTTGAGTGTAATGGCGCAATAAACTTCCAGAAGCGCCTGCTTAGTTTGATCCGATTCTTCGACCGCTCGAAATTCCATTGCCCTGACGCGCTTCTTCGCCGCGTTAAAAGCGTTCATGAATTCTTGATCCTGTAGCAATCTCGCGCGTGCGCCTTTTCGGTAATCAACTTTTCGCTTGGTCTCTGCGCGAGCCATCAGTGCCGCTAACGCTGCTTGGTTTGTTTGAGAGCAACGGAGGGTATGCTGTCGACGACGCTGGGGAATGTTGTTCGAACGACCAACATAGAAGGCTGTACCGTTCTCGCTAAAAAGATAGATTCCTTTTTGTGGAAGGGCCGCTCCTTTTTCAAACGGCGCCGATTCTATCAAATGTTCTAACTTGGCATGTAGCGACTCGACGGCGCGCTGAAATTCTGGGCTCATAATTCAGTCCCCTATCGGGCGTTACTCACCCGGCCTCTCCCGCACCAGCTCCTCCACCACCCCCGGGTCGGCGAGCGTCGAGGTGTCGCCCAGCGCGCCAAACTCCCCTTCGGCGATCTTGCGCAAAATGCGCCGCATGATCTTGCCCGAGCGCGTCTTCGGCAGGCCCGGCGCGAATTGCACGATGTCGGGCGTCGCGATCGGCCCGATCTCATGGCGCACCCAATGCACCAGCTCCTTGCGCAGATGTTCGCTCGGCGTCACGCCCTGATTGAGCGTGACGAAGGCGTAGATGCCCTGCCCCTTGATGTCGTGCGGATAGCCGACGACGGCGGCTTCCGAGACTTTCTCATGCGCGACGAGCGCGCTTTCGACTTCGGCGGTGCCGAGGCGATGGCCCGAAACATTGATGACGTCGTCGACGCGGCCGGTGATCCAGTAATCGCCGTCGGCGTCGCGCTTGGCGCCGTCGCCGGTGAAATATTTGCCGGGAAAAGCGGAGAAATAGGTCTGCGCGAAACGTTCGTGATCGCCATAGACGGTGCGCATCTGCCCCGGCCATGAATCGGCGATGACGAGCAGCCCTTCGCACTGGCCCTGAAGAACATTGCCGAGCGGATCGACGATCTCCGGCGCGACGCCGAAGAAGGGCCGCGTCGCCGAGCCGGGCTTCAGATCAATCGCGCCGGGCAGCGGCGAGATCAGCACGCCGCCGGTCTCCGTCTGCCACCATGTGTCGACGATCGGGCAGCGGCCTTCGCCGACGACGCGGTGATACCATTCCCACGCTTCCGGATTGATCGGTTCGCCAACGGAGCCGAGCAGGCGCAGCGACTTGCGGCTGGTCTTTTTCACAGGCGCTTCGCCCGCCGCCATCAGCGCGCGAATGGCGGTTGGCGCCGTGTAGAAAATATCGACCTTATGCTTGTCGACGATCTCCCAGAAACGCGACACGCTCGGATAATTCGGCACGCCTTCGAACATCAGCGTCGTCGCGCCATTGGCGAGCGGGCCGTAGACGATATAGCTGTGTCCGGTCACCCAGCCCACATCCGCCGTGCACCAATAGACGTCGCCCTCGCGATAGTCGAAGACGAGTTCATGGGTGAGCGATGTGTAGACGAGATAGCCGCCGGTCGTATGCAGCGCGCCCTTCGGCTTGCCGGTCGAGCCGGACGTGTAAAGGATGAACAGCGGATCTTCCGCGTCCATCTCCGCATAGGGACAATCGGCGTGCACGCGCGCGGCTTCTTCCTCATAGCGGAAGTCGCGGCCGGGCTGCATGTCGATCTCGGCGCCGGTGCGCGTCACGACGATGACCGTCTTCGCGGAAACCTTGTCGAGCGCCGCGTCGACATTGGCTTTCAGCGGAATTTTTTTGCCGCCGCGCAGGCCTTCGTCGGCCGTCACGATGACCTCTGACTCCGCGTCGGCGATGCGTCCGGCGAGCGAATCCGGCGAGAAGCCGCCGAAGACCACCGAATGAACGGCGCCGATGCGCGCGCAGGCGAGCATGGCGAAAGCGGCCTCTGGGATCATCGGCAGATAGATGGTGACGCGGTCGCCCTTCTTGACGCCGTGCCTCTTGAGCACATTGGCGAAGCGGCAGATTTCCTCATGCAGCTCGGCGTAAGTGATGTGGCGCGAGACGGAAGGATCGTCGCCTTCCCAGATGATCGCGGTCTTGTTGGCGCGCTCCGGCAGATGTCGGTCGATGCAATTCATCGCGACATTGGTCGTGCCGTCCTCGAACCAGCGTATCGAAACATTATGCGTGTCGAAGCTGGTGCGCTTCACTTTTGAAAAGGGCGTGATCCAGTCGATGCGCTGCGCCTGCTCTGCCCAGAAGCCGTCTGGATCCTTGATGGAGCGTTCATAGAGCCGGCGATAGGTCGCTTCGTCGATGCGCGCGTTCTTTTTCCAGTCGTCGGGGACGGGGTAGATTTTTTGCGACATTCGTTTCTCCATCGACGCATTTCGTAAACGCCCGCCCGTCATGGCCGGGCTTGTCCCGGCCATCCACGTCTTTATGGCGACGCAGATTGGGAGAACATGGCGCAGTGTCTCGGCGTGGATGCCCGCGACAAGCGCGGGCATGACGCGCACCTGAGGGAGCCAGTCGCTTCGCTGCGCAATGACGCTCATCCCTTGCGGGCGCGGGCGAGCTCCACATTGTGCTGCATGCGCTGAACCATGAGCCGCATCAGGTAAAAGCCGAATTGCGGCGTCTGCGCCGCGAGCTGCAAGAGATCGTCGTAGCGCACGCAGAGAAGCTCGACGTCGGTCGCGGCGACCGCGGTGGCGGTGCGGCGGTTTTCATTGGTGAACATGCCCATCTCGCCAAAGAGCGTTCCGGGCTTCAACGTGACGTCGGGCTCGCGCAGATGGATCTCGCCGTGCACTAAGAGATAGGCTTCCTCGGACAGATCGCCGATGCGATGCAGGACGAAGCCTTCGGAAAGCTTTATGGGCCGCATATAGGGACGCAGCCATTCGAAATCGAAATCCTCGGAGGCGGCGGCGCGAATGTCCTGGACCAGCCGCCGGATCTGCCGGAGCCGCACGATGTTGACCGGGACCAGAAAGGCGTTGAGCGCGAAGAGCGGGTAGAGACCTTTGAGGAAAAAGTAAGCGGCGAACAGCGCATTGGCGAGGATCGCCGCGATCCGCAGCGGGATCATGGTGTTCGACACATAAACGAACACGCTCGCCGCCGCGGCGAGATAGCCGAGGACTTCGATAAGCAGACCGTTCAGCGTGGTGGGCAGCGTCATGGCGAGATCGCTCGGACTTCAGCTTCGCCCAACACCTTTAGCAGAAGACTTTGTAAAAATGCGAGGGCGGAACACGTCTCGGCCCCGGGCGTTGCAAAGGTCTACGGGGTGGAGCAGGAATCGCCATGACGCCGTCAGCCAGCATTCGTCCCGCCCGCGCCGGGGGCGGCTTTCCGACCGCCGCCGCGATCATTCTTGGCGTGGGCCTTGGCGTCTTTTTTGACGGCATCGTCCTGCATCAACTCTTGCAATGGCATCATCTGGTCAGCAACTGGAGCCCCGCCGGGACTGTCGAGGGCATGGAATTCAACACCTATTGGGACGGGATGTTGCACAGTTTCGCTTATGTCTGCGTCGGCGTGGGACTGTTCCTTCTGTGGCGCGCCTCGCGCCGCGCCGGTTACATGTGGTCCGGCCGGCGCCTGGCGGGCGCGCTGCTGATCGGCTGGGGCGGATTCAACCTCTACGATGGCGTCATCAACCATCTCGTCCTCGGCATCCATCATGTGAATGAACGAGTCGATCGCGCCCAATGGCCAATCTATGACGCGGGCTTCATCATCTGGGGCGCCGCGATGTTGCTGGCCGGCTTTCTGCTTCTGCGCGGCGGCAAGGCGGAGGCGGGGAGCGAGGCCCAGAGCACGCTCCGACAAAGTTAACATTTTGATTTTGGCGATCCCCGCGTCCCTTGGCGCTTTGCCCTCGCTGCGGCGATTTGGTAAAGGGCGCTAGACTTCCTCGCGCCACATCGAAAGAAACATGGACAAGTTCACCACGCTGACGGGCGTCGCCGCGCCGCTGCCGATCATGAACGTCGACACGGACATGATCATCCCCAAGCAGTATCTCAAAACCATTCAGCGCACCGGCCTCGGCAAGGGCCTCTTCTCGGAGATGCGCTATCGCGACGATGGTTCCGAGAATCCCGATTTCGTCCTGAACCAGCCGGCCTACCGCGATGCGCGCATCCTCGTCGCCGGCGACAATTTCGGCTGCGGCTCGTCGCGCGAACATGCGCCCTGGGCGCTGCTCGACTTCGGGCTCCGCTGCATCATTTCGACGAGTTTCGCGGATATTTTCTATAACAATTGCTTCAAGAACGGGATCTTGCCGATCGCGGTGAGCGAGGCCGAGCTCGAAAAGCTGATGGACGACGCCAAGCGCGGCGCCAACGCCACCCTCACCGTCGACCTCGCGGCGCAGGAGATTCGCGGACCGGACGGCGGCGTGATCACATTCGACATCGACCCCTTTCGCAAGCACTGCCTACTGAACGGGCTCGACGACATCGGCCTGACCCTCCAAAAGGCCGAAAAGATCGACGACTACGAAAAGCAGGCCGCGGCGAAGCGCCCTTGGGCCTGACAGCAACGTCGGCGCCGCAGCGCGGCGCCGGGCTATTGTTTTCGAAGCGGCGTTTGGCGCCCCTGACGGGGCGGCGCGCGTCGCTTCCAACCGCTGGACGCCCAGAGCGACGGATAAGGCGCGCTTGAGCTATCTTTCCGCCCTTTCCATGCGATTTCGCGCCGCCGGCCAGTCGCTGGCGCGGCTCGCTTCCGGCGTCAGGCGCTCGCGAAAGCCCGACGACATCGCGGAAGGCCAATGGCGGGACGCCGGCGCCCAAAATTTAGGCGACGATTCCGACGAGGCGGCGCGCGACGCAAACTTCTGGGGACCCGCGCCGACAAACGAACAGGCTGATCCGCCGCCGGCCTTCGAGCCCGGCTCCGCCTATCGGGAACCCGCCGGATTCGATGGCCAGGGCCTGCTTTCGATCCATAATCTCGCGAAGTCCTACAAAGCGCGCCGCGTCGTCGAAGACGTGAGCCTGCATGTGGCGCGGGGCGAGGCGGTCGGGCTGCTGGGCCCTAATGGCGCCGGCAAAACCACTGTTTTCTATATGATCACCGGGCTGGTGAAGCCCGACAAGGGCATGATTTCGCTCGACGGCTATGATGTGACGCCGCTACCGATGTATCGCCGCGCGCGGCTCGGGATCGGCTATCTGCCGCAGGAGGCGTCGGTGTTCCGGGGCCTCTCGGTGGAGGACAATATCCGCGCCGTGCTGGAGATCACCCAGCCCGACGTCAAAAAGCGCGAGGAGGAGCTGGAGGCGCTTCTCGAAGAGTTCCGCCTCACCCGCATGCGCCACACGCCCGCCGTCGCGCTCTCCGGCGGCGAACGGCGTCGCTGCGAGATCGCCCGCGCGCTCGCCGGGCATCCCTCCTTCATGCTGCTCGACGAGCCTTTCGCCGGCATTGACCCGATTGCGGTCGGCGGCATTCAGGACCTCGTGCGGCATTTGAAAGCGCGCGGCATTGGCGTGCTCATCACCGACCACAGCGTTCGCGAGACGCTGGGCCTCACCGACCGCGCCTACATCATCTACAACGGCCATGTGCTGACCGAAGGAACGCCTGACGAAATCGTCGCCAATCCGGACGTTCGGCGCATCTATCTTGGCGAAGATTTCCGCATGTAGCGCCACAGGAGCCGCTCGATCAAAGACGGCGCGGCGCTTTTTGGCGGCGCGGCGGCAAGGGCGCGTTTCTTGGCGACGAGCACTGTCGCGCAGGCGAGTTCAAGCTGTTTTTCGCGCGGCAGCTCGGCGGCGAAAGGCTCGTCGAGAAGCGCCAAGGGTTGTCCGGTCAGCGCCCCGACGGGCATGTCCCGGAATCTCGCCCGAGTCGATTCGGGCAAGGCTTGCGACCAGCTGTTCAGCACCCAGGATATGGCCCAAAGCGGGTGGATCGGCGTGAGCGAACCTTCCTCGACCGCGATATCGGACTCGAACAGGCGACACAAACCTTGCGGCGTCGCGTTGAAATAGTGATGCGGATAGGCGTGGACCGGCTGCAGCAGCGGCATGCAGCAGAATAGCTCTCCGGAAGGCTTCAAAACGCGCGCGAGTTCTTTGGCGCAGCGAAACGGGTCGCGCACATGTTCGAGCACGGCGACCGAGATGACCGCGTCGAAAGCGCCGTCGACAAAGGGAAGCTCTTCGCCGACGCCGAGCACGTCGGTGCTGTCGTAGTCGACGATCTCGTAATTCACGACATTGGGGAAATACCAGTCCCGACGCCCGGCGCCGCAATCGAGCACCAGCCCGTCAGCGTGTTTGTCGATGATGCCGAGCGCGACTTCGTCGTAATTGTGGCTTGAGACATTTTCGACTTCCGCCAAGCCCGCGGCGTCGCGAAGTTCCGGCGTCAGAAAGTCCAGCTTGCCGTCGCGCTGGCGCATCGGCATGTCGGCTCGTAGGAGAGGTCTGAGCTTGTGGATCTTCATCTTGCGCACATCGCGCAGAGGGCCCAGCGGAACGCGCTGGAGGCGGCCTTCGTCGCGGCCGTGCAGATCGAAATGCTTGCGGCCCGAGCCAAGCTTGCGCTGAGCCACTGCGACCCTAACGTCCGGATTGATCGACAGATAGCCGTCCTCGAGAAAATCCCCGGACGTCGCCTTTCTGATCTCAAATCCTATTGGGTCGGTCATTGAAAGCGTGTTCGCAAAGGAAGGTCATCTTTGCCCTTTGAAGGATTGGGGGCAAGTCTTCGCGATCGATGAATTGGTGATTAAGGCTTAGGCGGTTTGCCCCGCCGCGCGCTGCTTTTTTGGCCCTGTGCGCGCTTTGCCGAAGTGATATAAGCAAGAACCGGGCCGCAAAGCGGCGGCCGATGCGTTCCGAGTGGGCCGAGCGAATATGGCGATTTCCACCAAGTTGATGATGCGTCAGGGCCAAGCCCTGGTGATGACGCCGCAGCTGCTCCAGGCGATCAAGCTGCTGCAGTTTTCCAATTTGGAGCTTGCCGCATTTTTGCATGATGAGCTCGAGCGCAATCCGCTGCTCGAAGCGCATGAAGGCGATGGCGGCGTCGATGCGGCCGATCCTTCCCAGGGTGGGGAGCCGAGCGCGGCGGAGCCCTTTGAAGGGCCGCAGGAGGGCGACTGGGCGCAGCAGGATCTCGCCGTCGACTCCGCGACGCTCTCCGCCGATCTCGGCGCCGACATGAGCAACTCTTTTGAGCCCGAGGGTCCGTCGATCGGGGAGCGGGCGCGGGATGAGGCCCCTGACGGCGCCGGACTTTCGGCGACCTCCTGGACCGGGGCCGCCGGCGGTGGGCCGGCTGACGGGGAAGCGCCAAATCTTGAAGCTTATGTCGCCGATCGGCAGAGCCTCCACGAGCATCTCGCCGAACAGCTGGCGCTCGCCTGCCCCGATCCGCGTCACAGAATCATCGGCCAATCGATCATCGATGCGATCGATGAGAGCGGTTATCTGCGAGAGAGCCTGGGCGAGATCGCCGCGCGACTCGAGGCGGACATGGCCGAGGCCGAGCACATTCTGGCGACGATCCAGACCTTCGACCCCTCAGGCGTCGGCGCGCGCGATCTCGCGGAGTGTCTCGCGATCCAGCTTAAGGAGCGCGACCGCTATGATCCGGCGATGCAAGCGTTCGTCGCCAATCTCCCGCTCGTCGCGCGTCGCGATTTTGCGCAACTCGCCAAGGTTTGCGGCGTCGACGACGAAGACATCGCCGACATGGCGGCGGAGCTGCGCCGGCTGGAGCCTAAGCCCGGCCGAGCGTTCGGCGGCGCCCCGATTCAGCCGCTTGTCGCCGACGTCATTGTTCGCGCCGCTTCGGACGGCGCCTGGCATGTGGAGCTCAACGCCGACGCGCTGCCGCGCGTATTGGTCAATCACAGTTATGCGGCGCAAGTCAGCGCCGTCGCCACCGGCCCCGCCGACAAAAGCTTCATTTCAAGCTGCTTGCAGAACGCCAACTGGTTGACGAAGAGTCTCGAGCAGAGGGCCCGCACCATTCTACGCGTCGCTTCCGAAATCGTGCGATTGCAGGACGCTTTCCTCACGCATGGCGTCGAACATCTGCGTCCGCTTAACTTGCGCACGGTCGCCGATGCGATCGGCATGCATGAGTCGACTGTCTCGCGGGTGACGTCGAACAAATACATGATGACGCCGCGCGGCGTCTTCGAGCTCAAATATTTCTTCTCCGCGTCGATCGCCACGACGAGCGGCGCCGCCGCGCATTCGGCCGAGGCGGTGCGCTTTCGCATCAAGCAGATGATCGATCGGGAAACGCCCGACGGCATCCTGTCGGACGACGCAATCGTCGAACGGCTGAAGGCCAGCGACATCGAAATCGCCCGGCGTACGGTCGCGAAATACCGCGACAGTTTGCGCATTCCCTCCTCGGTCGATCGCCGCCGCGCCAAGCTTGCGCAGGCGCGCATGACGACCCATTAAATGTCCTATGCCGTCCTCGGCTTGAAGCTTCGCCGTGAGTGAAGACTCCATTGACTTCGCTCGCCGAGGCTTCTAACGCTGCGCGGAATTTCCGCTGTCTGGCTAGATGGCGGGCGATTCGCCGACCCCTCAGGCGGAGTTCCAGGGCGGATGGGGCGCATGGGGCGGTTGGTCTGACGGCGGCGCGGCAGCCGCGCGGCTGGCCCTTTCCGCGGCCGAAACTTCGCTCGCAACGAAAGTTCGGATTGCAAAATGTCTCTTAGGGTTTCCGGCAAGAACATCAACATCGGCGAAGCGCTTCGGGCTCATGTGACGCAGAGGCTCGAGACGGCGGCGGCGAAGTATTTTGACGGCCGAGTCAGCGGCCACGTCACCATCTCGCCGGAGGGCTCGGGCTTTCGGGCAGACTGCAGCCTGCATCTCGCCTCAGGAATCGTGCTGCAGGCCGACGGCCGGGCGCAGGAGCCCTACGCCTCGTTCGATCAGGCGGCGGAACGCATCGAAAAGCGCCTGCGCCGCTACAAGAGCAGGCTCAAGAGCCATCACGAGCATGGCCACGGCGCGGGAGACGGCGCTCAGGCCGAGGTCGTCGCCTATCACGTGCTTGAGGCGCCCGATCAGGAAAATGAGGCTTCGGCGGAGTTTAGCCCCGCGATCATCGCCGAATCCACTACGCAGTTGCGTCGGCTGTCGGTTTCGGCGGCGGTGCTCGACCTCGATCTCACTGGCGCCCCGGTCGTGGTGTTCCGGCACGCCAACACCGGCCGCGTGAATGTCGTCTATCGGCGCGGCGATGAGAATATCGGCTGGATCGACACCCCCGAGTCAGAAGGCGATGCGCGCTGACGGCAAAAACGTCGTGGGACGGCCATAATAACGGCCTCCTCGGCACGTATCTTGCCATTTTCCCACGTCCCTCGGGTTTTGGCGAAAATAGCGAGTCGTTGAAATTTCAAGGATGGTCGGAGCCTTCGGCGGCCCTAGACCTCCCATGAGAAGCAGGATGATCGTCGCATGCGGCCAACGGACTTGGTTTCGCCCGATTCGGTTTGCGCCTCGCTGAAGGCGACGACGAAGAAGCATCTTCTCCAGGAACTCAGCGAGAAGGCCGCGAAAATTTGCGGGCTTCCCGCGCGTGAGATCTTCGATGCGCTTCTTCACCGCGAGCGGCTGGGCTCGACGGGAATTGGCGAAGGCATCGCCATTCCACACGGCAAGCTTGCGAAATTGAAGGGGATTTACGGGGTCTTCGGCCGGCTTGACCGTCCGGTCGACTTCGGCTCTCTCGACGGCGCGCCGGTCGATCTCGTTTTCATGATCCTCACGCCCGAGAGTTCGGGCGCTGACCATCTCAAGGCGCTGGCCTGCGCCGCCCGCATGTTGAGAGAGCAAGGCCTCGTGTCGACGCTCCGCGGGACGCGCGACGACGACGCGCTGTATTCGCTGATCGCGCAGCGCTCGAAGCCGTTTGCGGCATAGTAGCGCCGCTTAGTAGCGCCGCTCCTTAGAGCGGCGCGCTGCGTTTTTGGGCGCCGCCTCCATGCGAGGCGTGTCCGCCTTTGCGGCCGGCTTCCGAAGCGAGCGCATGATCGCGCGAGAAGCTCCGCTTGGCCGGATTCACGCTTTGACCGCCCTTGCGCCCTGCCCGGGCCGCAAGATCGGGGTTCTGTGAGAAACTTCGTTTCTCATCAGGAACGCTTTGGCCGCCCTTGCGTGCAATGGCCCGCTGCTTTTCGGGATCCATAGACGCAAAACCGCGACTGGATTTTTTATTCTCCTCCATGGGCCGCCTCTCGTGGTTTCCCAGCACCTTCGGCTATAACTCGCCGGGTCGGCCAATGTTTCTGGGAGGCGGCGATTTATCTTTGCAGTCCCGAATGATCCTTCCGCGAGGAAGGCGAAGCCGAAAGATTTAATGTTTGCAATAAGATCAGAGATTCACATGCCGACCCGCGGCGCGTTTTGTTCGCGACGTCCGGCGCGTCGTTCAAAAACAGCGCCTGGCTGATGACGGCCTTGAGGCTTTCGACATTGAAGGGTTTGGCGATCAGAAAGGCCGGTTCGGGCGGCTCGCCGGTCAAGAACCGCTCGGGATAGGCGGTGACGAAGATCACCGGGATGGACAGGGAGACGAGGATCTCGTTTACGGCGTCGAGCCCTGAACTGCCGTCCGCGAGCTGGATATCGGCGAGAATCAGTCCCGGGTTGCTTTCTTGTATGGCGGCCAGCGCCTCGGCGTGCGTGCGCGGCATGCCGACCACCCGATGTCCCAGCTCCTCGACGATGCTCTTCAGGTCGTGGGCGATCAGGGGCTCGTCCTCGATGATCAGCACGTCGGTCGCGATCTGGTCGGCGATCTCGCCGTTCGCCTCCTTGATCAGCGCGCCAGCCTCGACCTCCGAAACGTTTAGAGTCTGACCAATCTGGTCGAGATCGAAGCCTTCGAGCGCCTGCAGCAAGAAGGCTATTCGCGGTTTCAGCGAAATGGCGTCGAGATTGCGGCGTCCGCTTTCCGCCAGCGCGCCGGAGCGGTCGGTGTGGGCGTTAATCGGCGACGCCGCCCAGACGTCAAGGAACAGACGATATACAGCGATGCGCAGGTCATCGGAATCTGTGATGCGGGTTGGTTCCGCGACAACGGTTTCGAGTGTGGCCAGCACATAGGCGTCGCCGCCCTCCCGATCGCCGACCAATGCACGGGCAAAACGTCTCAAATAGGGAATATGCGCTGAAATTTCCTTTGACGCCGACATGTCTTACAACTCCAGCAGCATCGACCCTCGCAGAGGAGAGGAGTGCGACCTAAGCAGATTCAAAACTTGGACAATACGTCAAAACTGCTCGGCATTTTAGGGAACCAATCCTTCAGCGGTGCGTTTTGCCTATCGTCCTTGCGGCGCAGTATAACGCGGCGGCTCCAGAAATCATGCATATTAAAATAGAGGGCTCCATGGGGAATAAGAATCCGGAGAATATAGTTGCGCGCGCGAAAGCAGACGACGATGCTTTCGCAGGCGACGGGCGGTATTCTTCCAAACCGGGCCCTCGAAGGGTGGAGACGTTTGCAGGGTGGGTGATGACACGTGACGAATTCGGCGACCGTCGCCGAGGAGTAGGGGAGGCGCGCTGCGGCGCACAACCGGTCCTGCGACAGCGGCCGGTGGAATTCCAGGACTCGATCGGAAAGGAGCTTCGCCATCTCTACGACGATGTCGTGGCTCAGCCCGTTCCCGATCGGTTTTTGAAACTTTTGAACCAACTTGAAACGAATGTGCTATCCTCCCCGGCGACATCAAGCGCGCCGAGGAAGAGTGAGTGAAGGCAAGCGAAGAAGCGCATTTAGCAGGACAGGGACTTAAGGCTGATCTGATCTCAGCCATCCCGAGCTTGCGCGCCTTCGCGGTGTCGATTTGCGGAAACTCCGATCGCGCCGACGACCTGGTTCAGGAGACGTTGGTCAAGGCCTGGGGCAGCCTCGCGACGTTTTCGGAAGGCACCAATCTCACCGCCTGGCTGTTCACGATTCTGCGCAACATCTATTACAGCGAATTTCGCAAGCGCCGCCGCGAGGCTCCCGATCCCGACGGTTTGATCGCCGGACGATTGGTTGCGCCGGAATCGCAGCACGCGCATATGGATTTTCTCGACTTCCGAGACGCGATGCAAAAATTGCCGATCGATCAGCGCGAGGCGCTGATCCTCGTCGGCGCCTCCGGCATGTCATATGAGGAAGCGGCTCAAATCTGCGGCTGCGCGCCGGGCACGATGAAGAGCCGGGTGAACCGCGCCCGCAACCGGCTCTCCGAGCTGATGTCGGCGCCGCCGACCGCCGAGCCGCGCGAATGGTCCTCGGCCGAGGAGCTCTCCGCAGCCACGCGCGATTGAACGCTGCTCGGAAATGCCGCATAGGGAAGCGCGCGAAACGCGCCCTTTCATGCGAGCCATCCGATGACCGACGATCAGAGAATTGAACGCGACTCCTTCGGCGACATCGCCGTGCCGTCCTGGGCGTATTGGGGCGCGCAGACGGAACGCTCGCGGGAGAATTTTCCGATCGGCGGCGATCTCATGCCGATCGAGATCGTGCATGCGCTGGCGCGCATCAAGCTCGCGGCCGCCAAGGTCAACGCCAGGAAGGGCCTGCTCGAGCCTAAAATCGCCGACGCGATTGTCGTCGCCGCGCGTGAGGTGATCGACGGCAAGCTCGACGAGCATTTTCCGCTCGTCGTGTGGCAGACCGGCTCCGGCACTCAGACGAACATGAACGTCAATGAGGTGATCGCCAATCGCGCCAATGAAATGCTCGGCGCCCCCCGCGGCTCGAAATCGCCCGTTCATCCCAACGATCACGTCAATCTCGGTCAGTCGTCGAACGACAGTTTCCCGACCGCCATTCACGTCGCCGGCGCCACGACGATTTCCGGTCGGCTGATTCCCGCCGTCGAGCGGCTGCATATTTCGCTCAACGCCAAGGCGGTGAAATTCGCGAATATCATCAAGATCGGCCGCACCCATCTGCAGGATGCGACCCCGGTGACGCTCGGCCAGGAGTTTTCCGGCTATGCGGCGCAGGCCGAATACGCGGAAAGGCGCATCAGAACGACGCTCGCCGATCTTCTGCAGCTCGCCCAGGGCGGGACGGCGGTCGGCACGGGGGTCAACACCTTCAAGGGCTTTGGCGAAGAGGTCGCCGCCGATATCGCCGAGCAGACAGGACTGCCTTTCGTTTCGGCGCCCAACAAATTTGAGGCGCTCGCCACGCATGACGCCATCGTCTTCGCCCATGGCGCGCTCAATGCGCTGGCGTCGGGCCTCTACAAGATCGCGAGCGACATTCGCCTGCTCGGCTCGGGGCCGCGCGCCGGCCTCGGGGAACTGAGGCTTCCCGAGAACGAGCCCGGCTCGTCGATCATGCCGGGCAAGGTCAATCCGACCCAGGTCGAGTCGCTCACAATGGTTTGCACGCGGGTTTTCGGCAACAATTCGACGATCACTTTCGCGGCCTCGCAAGGCCATCTCGAACTTAATGTGCTGAAGCCGGTCGTCGGCTTCGCGCTGCTCGAATCGACGATCCTGCTCGCCGACGGCATCAACAGTTTCGTCGCACGCTGCGTCGACGGCATTGAAGCGGATGAGGCCAACATCAAGCGTTTCCTCGATCGCTCGCTGATGCTCGTCACCGCGCTCGCGCCGAAGATCGGCTATGACGCGGCCTCGAAGATCGCCCGCGCCGCGCACAAAAACGGCACGAGCCTGAAGGAAGAGGCGCTCGCATCCGGCAAGGTGACGGAAGTCGAATTCGACGAAATCGTGCGGCCGGAGAATATGCTCGCGCCGAGCGATTGAGCAGCCAAAGTAGCTTGCGTAAACACCCTCCCCTCGAGGGGGAGGGTCGGCGCGTAGCGCCGGGGTGGGGTGATCGTCTTTTCTATCTCTCGTCTCCTCTTAATGTCACCCCCGCCCGCGCTGCGCAGCGCGACCTCCCCCCTCGAGGGAAAGGTGAAACACGCGCCGCGCCTTCCCCTCGCCATGCATCCGCATTAGTTTCGGCTTCTCACCGAGGAGCTGATTCATGGCCGCACTCGACGCCGTGCTCACGACCATAGACGCCAATCTCGACGCTTCGCGAGAACGCCTGTTCGATCTCTTGCGCATTCCCTCGGTTTCGACCGATCCGGCCTATAGCGCGCAATGTCTGCAGGCGGCGAACTGGCTGAAGGATCAGCTCAACGGCCTTGGTTACGAGGCGCAAGTGCGCGAGACGCCCGGCCATCCGATCGTCGTCGGCCACGCCAAGGCGAAGCGCAAGGATGCGCCGCATGTGCTGTTCTACGGCCATTATGACGTGCAGCCGCCAGATCCCTTGGAGCTGTGGGAAACCGAACCCTTCGCGCCGCGGCTGACCGAGGGCAAGGATGGCAAGGACATCGTCGCCCGCGGCGCCTCGGACGACAAAGGCCAGCTGATGACCTTTCTTGAAGCGTGCCGCGCGTTCGAAGCGAATGGCGGCCTGCCCTGCAACGTCACATTTCTGTTCGAGGGCGAAGAGGAGACGGGATCGCCCTCGCTTCCCGGCTTTCTCGCCGCGCATAAGGACGAACTCTCGGCGCCCGATCTCGCGCTCGTCTGCGACACCAGCATGTGGAACGCGTCAACGCCGGCGATCACGGTGATGCTGCGCGGGCTCGCGCTCGAAGAGGTGATCATCAAAGGGCCGAGCCATGATCTGCATTCCGGCATGTTCGGCGGGCCGGTGCTGAATCCGATTCATGTGCTGGCGAAAATCATCGCCGATCTGCATGACATCGAGGGCAAGGTGACGCTGCCCGGCTTTTACGCCAGCGTGCCGGAGATTCCTGAAGACATCGCCGAGCAATGGCGCGCCATCGACTTCGATGAGGCCAAATGGCTCTCCGAAGTCGGCCTCACGCGCGTCGGCGGCGAAACCGGCCGCGGAATCATCGAGCAGATCTGGGCGCGCCCGACCTGCGACGTGAATGGAATCATCGGCGGCTACACCGGCGCGGGATCAAAGACGGTGCTGCCGGCGCAGGCGTCGGCGAAATTCTCCTTTCGCCTCGTCGGCAAGCAGGACGCCAAAACGATCCTGGAAAGCTTCCGTAGTTTTGTGCGCGAGCGTCTGCCAACCGACGCCAAGGCCGAATTCATTTCGCATGGCGCTTCGAACGCGCTTCAGCTTCCGTTCGGTTCGGAAGCGCTTAGTCGCGCGCGCCGCGCGCTTGCGGAAGAATGGGAGAAGGAAGCGGTGCTCGCCGGCTGCGGCGGGTCGATCCCGATCGTGGGCAGTTTCAAGCGCGACCTCAATATGGATTCGCTGATGATCGGCTTCGCGCATGACGACGACCGCATTCATTCGCCCAATGAGAAATATTCCTACACATCGTTTCACAAGGGAACGCGCTCCTGGGCGCGTGTGCTGCACGCGCTGGCCGCGGCGTGAGTTGGAAATTGATTGCATTGAAGTCGGCCCCTCTCCTTCGAGACGCCGCTTCGCGGCTCCTCAGGATGAGGGGCCTCAAGTCACGCGTGTGAATTTGCAAGAAGCAGTCCTCATGCTGAGGAAGCGGCGAAGCCGCTGTCTCGAAGCACGAGGACTGCGGCGTTTCAGGATGCGCGTTCACGACCAAGGCTCTTCGCTCAATCGCAACGACAATCGTTGCCACGCTCTTGACTTGTCGTACGATCGGCATTCTATTTTGCGGCAGACGGTTCCTAACGGGATCAAAATGGGAATGCGGTGAGCGCGCAGCTTCGTGCGCAATTCCGCGGCTGCCCCCGCAACTGTAAGCGGCGAGCCGACGACCACTAAGCCACTGGAGCCATAAGGCTCTGGGAAGGCGGTCCGAGGCGACAACCCGCGAGCCAGGAGACCTGCCGTCGCTTCGTGGTCACGCGCGAAAGCGTCGGGCGGGGTGCACCGATGCGGCCGATGCCTCTCGCCTTGTTGGCGAGTCGGCAAAGACCTTCGCAGTGACGGCCCACGTCTCGCTGCGAGTCTACGCGCATGCATCTCCACATTCAGAGCCCCGCCTTGCGCGGCGCGTTTCTGCTGTCTTTATCCCTCTTCGCTTCCGTCGCTTCCGCCCAGCAATCCCTACCGGTCATCGAAATCGGCCCGTTGAGCCCGGCGCAGCCGGGCTCGCCCGCCGCCGAAGTTGAGGACCAAACCGTCGTCACGCCGACGCGCGTCGAGCAGCCGGCATCGAGCAGCGGCGCTTCGGTCAGCGTCATTCATGCGCGCGACATTCAAAAGCGCGGATCGCTCGGCTTCAACGACGTTCTGCGCGGCGTGCCGGGACTTGACGTCTATTCGAATGGCGGACCCGGAACGCAGACCTCGGTCGCCTTGCGCGGCTCGACGCCGGGACAGACTTTGGTGCTCATCGACGGCATTCGCATTGGCGATCCAACGAGCACCGACGGTTCGGTGGACTTCGGCCAGCTCATCCCAACCGACATCGAGCGGATCGAAGTGCTGCGCGGTCCGCAATCGGCGCTTTACGGCTCGGACGCGATGGGCGGCGTGATCAACATCATCACGCGTCGCGGCAAAGGCGCGCCGCAAGGCTGGATCATGTCGGAAGGCGGCGCCTATGGAACGTCGTCGTCGCGCGCGTCGATCTCGGGAAGCGACGGGCGCGGCGCCTACGCGTTGTCGATCTCCGGCCTGCATGCCGACGGCTTCCCGCGCTACGGTTATCGTCAGCAACGTCCCATCGTGATCGGCGATCAGACGACGCCGCTGCCGCCGCTGCCCGCCGATGATCCGACGAACAATGTCGGCGTCACCGGACGCAACGGCTATGAATTCACCGAAGATGCGCGGATCGAGGCGGGAGTCGCCGGCTACGACAGCGCCATTCGCTACGACAATCCTTACGCCTTCAGTCCTATTAGCGTTTTCGATCGCTTCAATCATCAGCATGCGACCTTCATGCAGGGCTATGTGCGGCTCGGCGCGGAGATGTTCGACAAGACTCTGCGCAACCGGCTGACGCTCTACGCCAATCGCGGCAACCGCGACGCCTGGATGACGGAAGCCTGTTTCGACATGCTAACCTTCACATCGCAGAACTGCCGCTTCGGCTATCTCGGCGGGCGCAGGGGCGTCGAATATCAAAGCGATGTCGCGCTGGGGCCGTTCGGTCTCGCGACACTTGGCTCGCGCGTCGAAACCGAGACCGCGCAGAATTCGCGCGAAGCCTGGATCGTCGATGATTTCACGCCGTCGCGCGCCGTCCAGACGACATGGTCGGGCTATGCGCAGCATCAATTCACGCTCTTCGATCGGCTCGACATTTCTTATGGCGGGCGCGCCGATGCGGTGAGCAAGAACCAAACGTTTCTCACCTGGCGGACGATGGCGAATTTCCGCATCGACGAGGTCGGCATGCGGCTGCGCGGCTCCGCGGCGACCGGCGCAAAAACCGCTTCGCTCTATCAGCGGTTCAGCCAGTACGGCGATCCGGCGCTCGCGCCCGAACGCGTGTTCGGCTTCGACGCCGGCGTTGATCAGAGTTTTTTTGGCGGCGTCGCGACGGCCTCCGTCTCGGTCTTTCACAATCGCTACGAAAATCTTGTTCAATTCGGAAAGGCAGAGAGTTGCGCGTCGACGCAAATCTTCGGCTGCTATTTCAACGTCGGACGCGCGGATACGCGCGGCGTCGAATTTTCGGGCGAAGCTGCTCTCGTGCCTGGCGCTCTGCTGTTGCGTGGAAGCTACACGTTCCTTTCGGCCCGCAATCTCGATGATGACGAGGATAGCATCTACGCCGGACGCTCGCTTTTGCGCCGGCCGCGTCACAAGGGCATGTGGTCGGTCATCTATACCGGCGCGCCGGGTCTCGAACTCGAGGCGCGCGCCAATATCGTCGGCGCCGCGCATGATTTGGATTTCATCTTCAATAAGCGCGTGATGCTCGCGCCCTATGTGCGGCTCGATCTCTTCGCGAATTACAAGCTAACAGACTCGCTGACGCTGCATGGGCGGATCGAGAATGTCGGCAATGCGCTCTACGAGGAAGTCTACAATTATTCGACGACGGCGCGCGCCTTCTACGGCGGCGTGAAATACGCCTGGTGACGAATGAACGGCAGGGAGATCGATATGGAAGCCACTATAGACGTAAGGCCAAGCACAACACCAAGACGCATCGTCGAGCCCGACGGCGCGGCGCTCGACGTCTTCTCGCTGCCGCTAGATACGGCCAGTCTTGAAGAATTGTTTCGTGACCTTTTCGAACATCACTGGCGCGAGATCGTCTTCGGGCCGATCATTCAAGGCGCGGCGTGGGAAATCCACGCCGACCGTCCGCCGACGCGGATCAGGCTGCTCGACGGCTATCTCACCGTCGCCTTCGGCGTCACGCATTTTCACGTCTGCATCGGCGAGAACAAGGGATCGCGCACACGGCCGACGTCTCCCGAACTTGCAAAGATCAGACGCACGTCGCGCGCCGAACTCTATCGGCGGCGAAACACAAGCTGCGTGCCGATGTCGTGGGGACTGCAGCTGTTCAACGGCGCCGGCGAACAGCAGATCACCGTGCTGCTGCCCAATCCCTTCCTCGACGCGGAAACGGACAAAGTCCTGAAAGAACCGGATTGGTCGCGTCTCGCGCTGTGGGACAAGTTGCGCGCGCGCTGGTTTGGCCTGCACGCACCCGATCCCATTGATCGCTCGGCAGGCCGGTCGCCAGGCGACTGACGCGCCGCGCTTTTAATCTCAACTTCCGTCTTCACTTGAAAGGAGAATGCTCATGTCCATTATGTCTGCCACTCTTCCGACGACAAACCGCCGCGCCTTCTGGGCCGCGACCTTCATCGCCGCCAGCATCATTTTCAGCTTCGGTTGGGCTTGCGCCTTGCCGTTCGCCGGCTTCGCCGCCGTCGCGGCGCTCACCACTGCGCGTCGCGAGGCCCTGCTGCTGACGGCCGCAGTCTGGTTCGCCAATCAGGTCGTGGGTTTTCTTTTCCTGCATTATCCGACGGACGCCATGACGCTGTTTTGGGGCGGCGCGCTCGGCGTCATCGCTCTGCTGTCGTGTGAAAGCTCCGGCCTGCTGGCGCGCCGCTTTCCCGGCGTCGCAGGAGGGTTCGCCGCTTTCCTTGCTTCCTTCGTCGTCTATGAGACACTGGTTTTGGCGGTCACTGCAGTCACTGGCCCGGGCGTCGATCATTTCACCGCGCCGGTCGTGACGCGGATCTTTCTCATCAATCTCAGCGCTTTTGTCGCGCTGCTGATGTTGAAGGCCGCAGGCGCCGCGGTGGCGAATCGCGATGTGACGAAGGCGCTCGCCTCGCGCCCGATCTAGGTACGCTCGCCGCTCCTATCGTAACGAACACTGCGGCCGATTGCTTATCTCGGCCGCAGCTTCTTTGCGACGTTCTATTCAACTATTCCACGTGCGCGGCCGCACGACACTGCGCAGGAACAACCTGTTCCGAGCCATCCGGGCTCGCGGAGCAAGCAAGTTTTCACGCCGGTCGCACAATAATATCCCTCGCTCGCGACGGGCGTGGCGGAGGCTGCGCCGTAATAGCCGGCGTTCCCAGAGCCGTAATAGCCGTACCCCGATGGATTGGCGGAGCCATAATAGCCGTAGCTATAGGTGCTTGGCGCCGGCGCGCGGAGGGCCATGCCGTAGTAGCCGGGCCCCAAATTCCTGCCACAGCGGCTCCATGCGGAAGCTGGGCTCGAAATTGACAGCATAGTGATTGCGATCGTGGCGGCGAGCGCCGCAGTCATTATCTTTCGTGAGGTCGCCATTGGCGGGACTCCTGGGCAGGGCTCAGCCAAGCCCTTGTTGGACAAACCCCAACGCCCACCCCTGTAACGCCAGCCCCGCTTGCTTGTTCCCGCCTACGAGGGCGCGGAACGCAACGGCGGAGGCGAGGATGACGACACAATCGCCAGCCTCACTCAAAATTTGCCTGGAGCCTGACCGCAAGAGATCCCTGCTCTTAGCGCGAAGCGGCCTTCAAGACTCATGAACCCTCACCCGCCGAGCATCCGGTCCGCGTGTCCGCTGTGCAGGTCCGCGAGCCGCGCCAGCGCGAACAACAAATCGCTCAGGCGATTGAGATAGGCGAGGGCGCTTTCGGGCGCCGGCGGTTCATCGAGCGCGGCGACGCTGCGCTCGGCCCGCCGCGCGACGGCGCGCGCCATATGGAGACGCGCGCTCGCCTCGGCCTCTCCCGGATAGATGAAATCGCGCAGCGGCGGCAAAGCGTCGGTGGCGCGATCAATTTCGGTTTCGAGCGCCGCGGTCTCGGCGTCGTCGAAGGCAAGATCGATCTTCCGCGCTTCGGCGCTGACAATGGCGCTGATCGTGTAGAGCGCCTTTTGCGCGCCGCTCAAAAGATCGTTCGCCTCGGGGAAGACGACGCGCGCGAGCCCGAGGCTCGCCGACAATTCGTCGAGATCGCCGACCGCCGCGACGCGCGGATCGAACTTCGCCGCCCGCCGTCCCGAGAAGAGGCTCGTCTGGCCTCTGTCGCCTTTTTTCGTATAGAGCTTCATCGCCGTCACGCGCACCCCCGTCTCTTCGTTACCTCACGCAAGGCCAGCCGGTCATCCCATAAACGCCGCGCTCGAAAAAGCCTCGCTGAAGGCGGAGCCGGGCGCGGCGCGGTTGGCGCGTCGCCGGGGGGCGGCGGCGCCTCGTGGCGCCATTGTTTTTATTGGCGGTGGCCCCGTGCTGCGGAGGAAAAGAGGCGCGGGCGCGTCATTCGGCCACTCGCCTTTAATGCGCGGATCGGCTATGTAAGAAAACGTCCAAACTGGACGGCAGGCAGGACGGGGCCTTGTCGTCAGACTCCGGGACAAGGGAAAAATCAAAGGGTTCGAGCATGGTCTATCGGCGTTACTTCGAGGCCGCCGTCTCCCGTCTGAAGGACGAGCGCCGCTACCGCGTCTTTGCGCATCTTGAGCGCGACGTCGAAGCTTTCCCGCTGGCGAATTGGCATCGCGAGGATGGCTCGGTCGAGCCCGTGACCATCTGGTGCTCCAACGACTATCTCGGCATGGGCCAGCATCCGGACGTGATCGCCGCCATGGTCGACACGGCGAGCAGAGTCGGCGCCGGCTCCGGCGGCACCCGCAACATTTCCGGCACCAGCCACGCTATTGTCGAGCTTGAGCGCGAACTCGCCGATCTGCACGGCAAGGAAGCCGCGCTCGTCTTCACCTCCGGCTGGATTTCCAATCTCGCGGCGATCTCGACGATCGCCGACCTTCTGCCCAATTGCGTCATCCTCTCCGACGCCTCGAATCATAATTCGATGATCGAAGGCGTGAAGCGCTCGCGCGCCGAGAAGAAGATCTTCCGCCATAATGATCTTGCGCATCTCGAAGAGCTGCTGATCGAAGCGGGCGATCGGCCCAAGCTCGTCGTCTTCGAAAGCCTCTATTCGATGAACGGCAATATCGCGCCCGTCGCCGACATCGTCGCGCTGGCCGAGCGCTATGGCGCGATGACCTATGTCGACGAGGTGCATGCGGTCGGCATGTATGGCGCGCGCGGCGGCGGCATCTGCGAACGCGAAGGCGTGATGAGGCGCGTCCATGTGATCGAGGGCACGCTCGCCAAGGGCTTCGGCACGATGGGCGGCTATATCGCCGGCGACGCCGTCATCATCGACGCGATCCGGTCCTATGCGGCTTCCTTCATCTTTACGACGGCGCTGCCGCCGGCCGTCGCGGCCGCGGCCTGCGCCGCGGTGCGGCTGCTCAAGCGCCGGCCGGATCTGCGCGCGGCGCATCAGCGCGCCTCGCATATCACCAAGCACGCGCTCGCCGCCGCCGGCCTGCCCGTCATGGAAAACGGCTCGCATATCGTGCCGGTGATGGTGCGTGACGCCGAGCTTTGCAAGTCTGCGAGCGACCTGCTGCTCGATCGTCACTCGATCTACATCCAGCCGATCAACTATCCGACGGTGGCGAAGGGAAGCGAGCGGCTGCGCGTCACGCCGACGCCTTGCCACACGCCGGCGCATATCGCGAATCTCGTCGAGTCGCTCGTCGACGTCTGGCACACGCTTGGCATTCCCTTCGTCGAGCCGCCGTCGCATCTGCATGTCGCGGCGAAAAGCGACGAGAAGTGCACCTATCCCGAGATCAAACTCGCGGCGCAGTAGGCGTCGCTCACGCATGCAAAAAAGCGCCGGCCATGGGCCGGCGCTTTGTTCTTTGTGAGGACGCGGCGCAGTAGCAGCGCAAGACGACGGGTGAGAGACTTTTCGGCTCAGGATTTTTCTGTAGCCAAAAGATTCGCGTCTCTGGCAAGCCGCCATTTTCCGTCGGCTTCCTTACGCAGAATCGTCAGCGTATCTCCGCTCCGACGCACCGGCGCGCCGCCCAGAGGCGTCGCCGTCATCTCCATGTAACTGCGCATATAGGCCCAGTCGCCAAAAATGCAGAGCTCCTGGATGTCGCTGCGCGCCTCGATCGCGACGTTCTTCATATTTTCCGAAGCGGCTGCGAAGGCTTCCTTTCCGAATGGCTTTCCACCCGGCGTCATAAAAATCACGTCATCCGTCATCAGATCGAGCACGGCTGAAAGGTCGCCCGCTTTGCTGCAGGCCATCCAGGCTTCGACCAATGCGCGAATGGCGCTTTCGTCGTCCGTCACGCCAGAATCCTCCGCGTAAGCCCTCTCACGTCCGTCCGACGCTCACATAGGTGAAACCGCGCTTGCGCACGTCGCCCGGGCGATAGACGTTGCGCAGATCGACGATGATCGGCTGCTTCAAGAGGCTTCTGACCCGATCGAGATCAAGCGCGCGAAACGCGTCCCATTCGGTGACGATGGCGAGCGCGTCGGCCCCCTCAAGCGCCGAATAGGCGTTGTCGTGGAAAGTGACTTCCGGCATCAGCGGACGCGCCTGCGCCATACTCTCCGGGTCATAAGCATGCACCTGCGCCCCGTCGCCGGCGAGCGAAGCGACAATGGCGAGCGAAGGCGCGTCGCGCATGTCGTCGGTGTTGGGCTTGAAGGCCAATCCCAGGAGAGCGATCTTCTTGCCGCGCACCGAGCCGCCGAGCGCGTTGATCACCTTGCGCGCCATCGCCCGCTTGCGCGCGTCATTGACGGCGACCACCGTTTCGACGATGCGCAGCGCCGCGCCCTCGTCCTGCCCGGTTTTGATTAGCGCCAGCGTATCCTTCGGGAAGCAGGAGCCGCCATAGCCCGGCCCGGCATGCAGGAATTTCCCGCCGATGCGCTTGTCGAGGCCGATGCCGCGCGCGACGTCCTGCACATCAGCGCCGACCTTCTCGCACAGATCGGCGATTTCGTTGATGAAGGTGATCTTCGTCGCGAGAAAAGCGTTGGCCGCGTATTTCGTGAGCTCCGACGTGCGGCGCCCAACGAAGACCAGCGGCGGCGCGTTCAGCGACAGCGGTCGATAGATTTCCTCCATCACTTCGCGCGCGCGGGGATCCTCGATGCCGATGACGACGCGGTCGGGGCGCTTGAAATCCTCGATCGCTGCGCCTTCGCGCAAGAATTCAGGATTGGAGACGACGGTGAAGTCGGCGTCTGGATTGACTTCGCGAATGATGCGCTCGACTTCGTCGCCGGTGCCGACGGGGACGGTCGATTTGTTGACGACGACCGTGAATCCTTTGAGCGCTTTGGCGATGGTCTGTGCGACGGCGTAAACGAAGGACAGATCCGCATGGCCGTCGCCGCGCCGGGACGGAGTGCCGACAGCGATGAAAACCGCGTCCGCGCCACTCACCGAGGATTCGAGTTCGGTGGTGAAGGAGAGCCGGTTTTGTTCAACGTTATTGGCGACGAGCTCGTCTAAGCCTGGTTCAAAGATCGGTATCTCGCCCGATTTCAGGCGTTCGATCTTGTTCGCGTCGGCATCGACGCAAATGACGTTATGGCCGAAGTCGGCGAAACAGGCGCCCGAGACCAAACCCACATAGCCAGAACCAATCATCGTAATGTTCATCAGCGTCAATCTCTCGCTTCATGTGCGATGCCTCCCAAGGGAGGTCGCGCGGGGAAGCCGCGCGGGTGATGGTGAGCAGAGTGCGGGACGCGCGGTTCAGCCCGCCCGCGCCTTATCGCGCGACTCTAACCCATCAAGGGGTTGGTCATCCGCCGACGCCAAAGGCGGCGAGCGCCGCCATATTGACGATCTCCGTGTCCGTCGCGCCGAGTTGGACGATTTGAATCGGTTTGTCGAGTCCGACGATCAGCGGACCGAGAACGGTCGCGCCGCCAAGTTCCTGTAACATTTTTGTCGAAATAGCCGCCGAATGAAACGCTGGCATGACAAGAACGTTCGCCGTCTCGGTGAGTCGCGAAAACGGATAGGCGCTCATCAAATCCTTGTTGAGCGCAATGTCCGCGCCCATCTCGCCCTCATATTCGAAATCGACGCGCCGCTGGTCGAGAACGTTGACCGCCTGATGCACACGCGCCGTGCGCTCGCCGGGCGGATAGCCGAATGTCGAAAAGGCCAGCATGGCGACCCGCGGCACGAGGCCGATGCGACGCGCCACGCCGGCCGCCTCGATGGCGATTTCAGCCAGCTCGTGGGCGTCGGGCATTTCGGTGATCGCCGTATCGGCGACGACGACGACGCGGCCATTGGCGAGAATGATCGACGCGCCGATGACGCGGTGGCCCGGCTTGTGGTCGACGACGCGACGCACGTCTTCGAGCGCGTGGGAGAAATTGCGCGTGACGCCCGTCACCATGGCGTCGGCGTCGCCCTGCGCCACCATCGCCGCGGCGAAATGATTGCGGTCCTGATTGATCAGCCGCTGGCAGTCGCGCATCAGATACCCCTTGCGCTGCAGGCGCTCGAACAGGAACTGCGCATAGACCGAATTGCGGCTCGAGAGTCGGGCGTTGTGAATTTCGATCTCTGCGGGAAGCTCAAGGCCGGCGTTCGCCGCCGCTTCCTTGACGCGGTCCTCCCGGCCGACGAGCACGGCGCGTCCGAAACCCTGATGAACGAAGGAGAGGGCGGCTCGGATCACCTGCTCCTCTTCGCCCTCGGCGAAGACCACGCGCTTGGGATCACGCCGCACGCGTTCGTGAATCGTCTGCATCAGCCCGGCGATCGGATCGCGCCGCGCCGATAGCTCGGCGCGATAGGCTTTCATGTCGACGATGGGGCGTCGCGCGACGCCGGTGTCCATCGCCGCCAGCGCCACGGCGGGCGGAATGATGGAGATGAGGCGCGGGTCGAAAGGCGCCGGAATAATATAGTCACGGCCGAAACGCGGCCGGGCGCCGCGGTAGGCGTTGGCGACTTCGTCAGGCACGTCCTCGCGGGCGAGATCGGCGAGCGCCTTCGTCGCAGCGATCTTCATTTCCATGTTGATCGTCTTGGCGCGCACGTCGAGCGCGCCCCGGAAAATATACGGAAAGCCCAAGACGTTATTGATCTGGTTGGGATAGTCTGACCGTCCCGTGGCGATGATCACGTCGGCGCGCGTGGCGCGCGCTTCTTCCGGCGTGATCTCGGGGTCGGGATTGGCCATGGCGAAGACGATCGGATTGTCCGCCATGCTGCGAAGCATGTCTGGCGTCAGGGCGCCCTTGACCGAAAGGCCGTAGAAGATGTCGGCGCCTTCCAGCGCCTCAGCGAGCGTTCGCGCCGTGGTGTCGACGGCGTGCGCGCTCTTCCACTGATTCATCCCCTCCTGGCGGCCGCGATAGACGACGCCCTTGGTGTCGCACAGGATGACGTTGCGCGGATCGAAACCCATCGCTTTAGCGAGATCGAGACAGGCGATGCCCGCGGCGCCGGCGCCGTTGCAGACGAGTTTCGCCGATCCGATATCGCGGCCCGTCAGCAGCAGCGCGTTGAGCATGCCGGCGGCGGAGATGATCGCCGTGCCGTGCTGATCGTCATGGAAGACCGGAATGTCCATGAGATCGCGTAGCCGCTCCTCGATGACGAAACACTCCGGCGCCTTGATGTCTTCGAGGTTGATGCCGCCGAATGAGGGGCCGAGATACCGCACGGCGTTGACGAATGCGTCGACCTCCTTCGCATCGATCTCGAGATCAATGGAATCGATGTCGGCGAACCGCTTGAACAGCGCGGCCTTGCCTTCCATCACCGGCTTCGCCGCAAGCGCGCCGAGATCGCCAAGCCCGAGGATCGCCGTGCCGTTGGTGATGACGGCGACCATGTTGCCGCGGGTCGTATAATCGAACGCCGCTGAAGGATCCTTGGCGATGGCGAGCACCGGCGCGGCGACGCCCGGCGAATAGGCGAGCGACAGGTCGCGCTGAGTCGCCATCGGCTTCGAAGCGATGACGGCCAGCTTGCCGGGCCGGCCGCGCGAATGAAACAGCAGCGCCTCCTTGTCTGATATCGCCGCGCGCTGCTCTCCTTCCGCCCGATTTTCCGCCATGTCGTCGGCCATCTCCGCCCCTTTGCTTGTTGCGACGCAACACGGCGACCATACCCGGAGCGTGGCTACGTCCACAAGCGCTTTGCCCAAGGCGGCCGCGCCAAGCGTCACGGAACCAAGCGTCACGGAACAATGACGAAGCGTCAGAGTTTTAGGGCATGCGCGGCTGTCCACGCTGCGGCTTAGGTCACGATCCCGGACAGCACAGCGGAAGCGGAGGTTTCAATGAGTGGCATCATTTATCTCGTCGGACTCATCGTCGTTGTTCTGGCGATTTTATCATTTCTTGGCCTGCGCTGAGGAGACGGCAGATGACTGACTACGTGCAAACGGGGCTCGACGTCAGGCCGTCACGCGGCGAAGCCGCTGCGGTGGCGGCCGCCGAAGACATGTCCGGCCGGTCGACCAACACCGATTGGGCCGCCATCATCGCCGGCGCAACGATCGCCGGCGCAATTTCCTTCATCATGGGGGCCTTCGGTTCGGCGATCGGCCTGTCGATGACGTCGCCATATGGCGGCGCGTCCTTGGTTGTGCATCTGATCGCGTTGACGCTCTGGGTGCTCTGGATCACCGTTTCGAGCTTTGCGGTCGGCGGCTACGTCACGGGACGGCTGCGCCGGCGCGCCGGAGACGTTTCGCAAGAAGAGGTGGAAGTTCGCGACGGGGTCCATGGCCTCGTGCTCTGGGCAGCCGCGATCGTGGTGTTTGCGCTCATCGCCGGCGCTTCTATCTTCCAGCTCGCAAAGACGGGCGTTGCCGCAGCGGCGTCTTCAGAGGGCGCGAGAAGCGAGACGTCGACGCTTGCGCCCACGGTGACTCCGGTCGAGGAGCGGGTCGACTTTCTGTTGCGCGGCGATGGCGACGTGAACGCAAGGGGCGTGACGATGCCGGCCGAATATCCGCGCGCGATCGTGAAGCGCATCGTCGAGCGCGGCTTGGCGACAGGCGAAATCTCCGGAGAAGATCGCGCCTATCTCGTCAATGTTCTCGCTTCGCGCTCCGGCCTCGCCCCGCAGGAAGCCGAACGGCGCGTGGATCTGAGCGCCGAACGCCTGCGCGAAGATCAGGCGAAGGCGAAGGAGACGGCCGAGACGGCGCGCAAGACCGGCATCCTGCTCGCCTTCCTTTCCGCAGCGACAATGCTGCTCGGCGCGGTGGCGGCGTGGTACGGCGCGACGCTCGGCGGGCGCCATCGCGATGAAAACGTCGGCGTCGCGGCGTTCTCTCGCTTCTAAATGGAGGTATGAAATGTTCCGGTCTGTCTTGCTGTGGATGCTCGGGATTCCAATACCGATCATCATCCTGCTGGCGCTGTGGCGCTAACATCCGATGCGATGAGAGAAAGCCCCGGAAGAGCGTTCTTCCGGGGCTTCTTTTTATGGCTTGCGGGGAATGTTGAAGACCAGAGGCGCGCCGTCTTGTCCGCCGTCCGAGAGCACGAGCAAGCGATAGCGTCTGGGGTTCAGCTCAAGCACTGCGATGGCCTCGGGCTTGATGAGGCTGCCTTTCTTCCCTAGCGGCGCGTTTTGAAGATCGATCGCTGCGAGTTCTCTTGGTTGCACAGCTAGGCCGGTCGTCAATCCGCGCAACTCGATGATCGAATAGTCCGCTGGCGATTCAGCGTCGCTGGGTCCAACAAGAGCGAGCGCCTCGCCGTCCGCGATTGCGAGATCTCGAAAGCCCTTGTTGGCGCCCAGCCGAACCGTTGCGAGAGAGGGTTGAAGATCGCCTCCCTCGAAAAGAGCCCTTGCGTCGACGCTGACGATGTAACCGTTTCCTTCCACATTCGGCGCACGCAAGGCAAAAAGCAGCCGCCCATTCGCTGCCGCCATGCCCTCGATGTCGACGCGGTTGCGGCCCGGGGCCCTGTCGCAGCGGCAGTCGCCGGGAACGGCATAGGACGCAAGTTCGGGAAGGCCGCGCATCGCGTCCCACAGGCGCTCGCTGTGCGCCAACGTTCCGATATGGCCGTTCTCGTCGGCCGTCAGCCGGTAGACTCGTCGGCTGTCAGAATTGTCGCAGCATGTTTCGCGCTTTGCGGCGTGAGATCCGGCCACGTAAAAATAGCCGCCGTCGACGGCGGCTGCTTCGGCGTCGAGCTCCTTCTCCACGCCGGTGAATTCGAAGGGCTCGCCGACATAAACGAGCCGCTCGCCCTTGATGCGCATGAAGGCGCCCTGTCGGCCTTCATCGACGGCCAGCACACACATGCCGCTCGTTCCGCAGGCAAAGCCGCTGAACGCTTCATTCGCCCTTTTCGCCGTAAAGGGATGCTTGTCGACTTGCCAGGGGGTTGACGATTCCGGCGCAACGCGATCCGCGGCGAAAGCGGCCGAACACAGCCAAGCGCCAGCTGCGGCAAGTGCAATAGGACGATAGATGGCGGCAATCATCGAAGTCTCCAATCCCAATCCGGCAAGCAACAGGCGAATCTAGGCCCGGGCGGACGCGTCGTCCACATGCAAGCGCATTCCGCGCGTGGCGCTTGCGCCGCGACGCCGTTACACTGGCGGCATGAAACACACAGCGCCCGTTCCTGCTCAAAATCTCAATGACCAGGCGCAGACGCGCGCGACACCGATGATCGCGCAGTATATCGAGATCAAGGCGGCGAACGCCGATTGCCTGCTCTTCTATCGCATGGGCGATTTCTACGAACTGTTCTTTGAAGACGCGCAGACGGCGTCGCGCGCGCTCGGCATCATGCTGACGAAGCGCGGCAAGCATCTTGGCGAAGACATTCCAATGTGCGGCGTGCCGGTCGAGCGCGCCAACGACTATCTGCAAAAACTCATTGCGCTCGGACATCGCGTCGCCGTCTGCGAGCAGACCGAAGACCCGGCCGAAGCCAAAAAACGCGGGGCGAAATCGGTGGTGCGGCGCGACGTCGTGCGGCTGGTCACGCCCGGCACGATCACCGAAGACGCGCTGCTCGATCCCACGAGACACAACGCCTTTTTAGCCGTCGCCCGCGTGCGCGGGGAGGACGGCCGCTGGCGGTACGGTCTGGCGAGCGTCGATATTTCGACGGGCGCCTTTACGGTCTGTGAGCGCGAAGAGAATGCGCTCGGCGCCGAGATCGCGCGCCTGGAGCCGCGCGAAATCATCGCCGTCGACGCGCTGTGCAGAGACCCATCGCTTGCGGCGATCTTCGAAGGCGCCGGCGCGCCCATCGCGCCGATCGGCCGCGACATCGGCGACGGCGCTGACGCGGCAAGACGCCTCATGGCGTTCTACACTGTGGCGACGCTCGAAGGTTTTGGCGACTTCAGCGACTGTGAGCTCGCCGCAGCTGCGACCGCGATTCTCTATGTCGAGCGCACGCAAAAGGGGCAGCGCCCGGCGCTGTCGCGTCCGACAAGTCTGCGCGCGCTGACGGCGCTTGAAATCGACGCGGCGACGCGCGCCAATCTCGAACTGACGCGCACGCTGTCCGGCGCGCGCGAGGGCTCGCTGCTTTCGGTCGTCGATCTCACCGTCACGCCCGGCGGCGCGAGGCTCTTGGCCGAACGGATCGCGGCGCCCTTGACCGACGCGCGACTGATCGCAGCGCGTCTCGACGCTGTCGCCTTCTTTTTCGAAAAGTCGGATCTGCGCGGCGCGCTTCGCGCCAAGCTCGCGCGCGCGCCGGATCTTTCTCGCGCCTTGTCGCGTCTTTCGTTGGAGCGCGGCGGCCCGCGCGATCTTGCAAGCGTCGGCGTCGCGCTGGACGCTGCGCGGGACATCGCGGGTCTTTTCGCGCAGCTCGATCCCCCAATGGAGATCGCTACGGAGGCCCAAACGCTTTCTCAAGCGGACATCGCGCTGGCCGGCGAAATCGCCGCAGCCTTGAAAGACAGCCTGCCGCTCGACAGGCGTAACGGCGATTTCATTCGCGAGGGGCGCGACTCCGAGTTGGACGAAGCGAGACGCTTACGCGACGCAAGCCGCAAGGTGATCGCCGAGCTGCAGGGACGTTACGCCGAGCTCACCGAGACGAAGCTGAAGATCAAGCACAATAATTTTCTCGGCTTTTTTCTCGAAGTGTCGCTGGCGAACGGTGAGAGGCTGCTGCGGCCGCCGTTCGACGCGACCTTCACGCATCGCCAGACCATGGCCGACGCGATGCGTTTCTCGACGCGCGAACTCGTCGAACTCGAAGCGAAGATCGCTTCGGCGGCCGATCGCGCTCTGGCGCGGGAATTGGCGATCTTCGACGCGCTGGTCGCGGGCGTTTGCGCGCGCGCCGAGGACTTGCGGCGTCTCGCCGAAGCCTTCGCGCGGCTCGATCTCTACGGCGCGCTCGCCGAAGTCGCAGAAAAGCGCGGCTGGACGCGCCCGCTGATCGACGCCTCACTGCATTTTGAAATTGTCGGAGGCCGACATCCCGTCGTCGAAGCTTCGCTGCAGGCGCAAGGCAAGGCTTTCGCCGCGAATGACTGTGATCTTTGCGGCACGGAGGGCGGCCGAATCGCCGTCGTCACCGGGCCGAATATGGCCGGCAAGTCGACCTATCTGCGTCAGCACGCGCTCATCGCGCTCCTGGCGCAGACGGGCTCCTACGTTCCTGCGCAGTCCGCCCGCATCGGCGTCATCGACAGGCTGTTCTCGCGTGTCGGCGCCTCCGACGATCTCGCCCGCGGTCGCTCGACCTTCATGGTCGAGATGGTCGAAACCGCGGCGATCTTGAACGGCGCGAGCCCGCGCTCGCTCGTCATTCTCGATGAAATCGGTCGTGGCACGGCGACATTCGACGGACTTTCGATCGCCTGGGCGACGATCGAACATCTGCACGAAGTGAATCGCTCGCGCGCGATCTTCGCCACGCATTTCCACGAATTGACGCAGCTTGCAAAGCGGTTGCCGCGCCTCGTCAATCTGACGATGAAGGTGACCGACCATGCCGGCGATGTGGTGTTTCTGCATGAGGTGATCAAAGGCGCGGCCGACCGCTCCTATGGCGTGCATGTCGCTCAGCTCGCGGGCCTGCCGGTGAGCGTCGTCGCGCGTGCGCATGCGATCCTCGCGGAGTTGGAAGCGGCCGACCGACGCGCGCCGGTCGAGACCTTGATCGACGATCTACCGCTCTTTGCACGCCTCGCTGAGGCGGCGGCGCCGAAGGATTCGTTGCGCGACGCGCTACATGAGATTGATCCGGACCAGATGACGCCGCGTGAGGCGCTCGCCGCGCTTTATGAATTGAAGAAGAAACTTTGAAAGCGTTTTTTGCGGTTTAAAGACAAGCCTCCAGCTCGTGACTAAGTCGCAGACCGCGGCGCGTTAGGCGCGCACACTCAAACACATCGAGCCCCGTTGCGTTCGTTTGACGCCAAGACGCGTCGAACGAAGGCGCAAGGATCGGGGCTATACGCCGGCGCCGCCTGCGGCCTTCGCTACGCATGTCCGTCTCTCATCCGACGGCGCCGACAAATACTCTGACATCGGAGAACGCGTCATGATTCTCGTGTTAATCTTCGTCGGCGTCGCTTTGGCGGCAGGCGGCGTGCTCTCATTGCTCGACCGACAGTTCAGGGTCAGCAAGGTGACGGCGGTCCTCGCCTTCGTCGGCGGATTGATCATGGTCGTTGGCGCGGAAGCCGGATTGATCGGCTCCAGCTCATCCTTCTTCAAAGCGCAGCAGATTAAAACGTCGGCCTGCGAATTGGACGGCGAGTCCGCGTATCCTGAAAATCGCCGCTTGGATCCAGATCACCTGATCCGCAAATATATTTTGGGGTGCATGGCGCGGTCAGGCTATGCCTGGACAAGCGATCACGAGCACTGCAGGGAAGCGCCGCTCGCCACAAATCCGTTGTGCTATCTGCCGACCGGCCTTTTCGATCGCGCGGTGACGAAAGTCCAAGTCGCTTTCGAATAGGGCGCGCTACGCGGTAGCCGCCGACCCTAATGAGAATAGCGCGCGAAGACGAATTGCGTGTCGCCATAGCGGCGTTCGTCTTCGCGCAGCAAATTCGGCGGCAGGTTGATTTGCGCCTTGGCGCTTTCTTCGACGACGACGATGGCGTCCGGCGCAAGCCAGCCGCCATCGACAAGCGCAATAAGCGCTTGCGTCGCGAGATCCTTGCCGTAAGGCGGGTCAAGGAAGGCGAGCGAAAACGTTTCGCCCGCCGGCGCGGCGCCAAGCTTGGTGGCGTCCCGGCGAAAGATGCGCGTGACGCCGCCAAGCCCCAGCGCCTCGATATTGGCGCGTAGCAGCGCGCGCGCCTCCGCGCCGTCGTCGACGAAAAGCGCCCGCGCCGCGCCGCGCGATACGGCCTCAAGGCCAAGCGCGCCGGCGCCGGCGAAGAGATCGACGACATTCGCGCCCGATACCGGATCGCCGAAGCGATGCGCGAGAATGTCGAAAACCGATTCGCGCAGCCGTTCGGACGTTGGTCGAATGGCCTGCGAACGTGGTCCCGAAAGCGCCCGACCGCGCAGGGCGCCGCCGACGATGCGCATGGTCTATGCGCCGCGCGGCTTGCGTGGTCCCTTCGGCGGCCCTTTGCGCGGTCCCTTGAAGGGCCCCTTGGGCGGTCCTTTGCGCGGCGCGCCTCGACCGCCCGCGGGACCTTTGCCCGGCCCGCTGCGGGGACCTTTGTGCGGCCCCCGAGACGGTCCGCCGCTGCGCGAGGGCCGCGCGTCTCCGCCCGAGCGGGGCTGATCGAATTTGCGCTCGCGGGGCGCGCGCTCGCCAGCCGAAAAGTCGCGCTCGCCGCTGCGCGCCGGCCGCTTGTCGAATGTCCGCGGCCGTTCCTGGCGCGTCGCGCTGGCGCCGCGCGTATCGCGTCGGGCCTCGTCGCCGTCGCGACGCGGCGGACGCTTGTCGAACCGCGCGTCATCGCGACTGGCCGTGCGATAATTCCTCTGACCGCTCGCACGGTCGTCCGGCCGCTTCTCGAATCTCTGCGTGTTGCGCGGGCGTTCGTCGCGCCCCTCGGCGCCCCGATCGCGCGGCGCTCGCGTTGTCGGACGCGCGCCGCGCTGATCATCGAAGCGCGGCGCGCGGCGCTGTTCCGGCGCGGCCCGCTCGTCGCGGCGGCGCCCGTCCTCGCGCGGGAAACGCTCGCCGCGCGGTTTGCTGTCGCGTGACGGGCGTTCGGTTCGCGCCTTCGGCTGGTGCGGCGCGCCATCGGCGCGCATCGCCTCGAAACGCCGGGCGTTGCGCGAAGGCGGCGCCGCCGTCTCGTCTCGTCGCCGCGTCGGAGTCACCCGCTCGACGGCGACGGCGCGGCCCTTGCGATCGGCGACCGCGCCGCGCGTCACGCGCGCTCGCGGTCCGGCGTCGCGTCGCTCGTCCTGCTCTTTGCGCAGCGTGGAGACATGTTTGCGCGGACGCTTCTCGGCGCGCTGACGAATCTCCTGCTGCTCCGCCGGCTCCTTCTCGCGCAGCGGCGCGGCGAAATCGACGCCGGCGAGTTCGGCGAGCGACTTGCCCAATTGCTCGCGCAGCATTTTCAATCGCACTTCTTCGACGGCGCCTTCCGCGAGATCGCCGAGCTGGAAGGGCCCGTATGAGACGCGAATGAGCCGCGTCACGTCGAGCCCGAGATGCGCCATGACACGCTTGATCTCGCGGTTCTTGCCTTCCGTGAGGTTCATCGCGATCCAGACGTTGGCGCCTTGCTCGCGTTCGAGCCGCGCCTCGATCGGCGCATAGTGGATGCCGTCGATCGTCACGCCGTCGCCCAATGAATCGAGCTGCGTCTGATCGATCGCGCCATGCGCCCGCACGCGATAGCGCCGCGTCCAACCCGTCGCGGGCAATTCGAGCGTGCGCGCGAGGCCGCCGTCATTGGTGAGCAGCAGCAGCCCTTCGGTATTAATGTCGAGCCGGCCGACGCTGACGAGCCGCGGCAGGTCCGGATGGCGTTCCTCAAGATAAGAGAACACCGTGGCGCGGCCTTCTTCGTCGCGCGCGGTGGTGACATAGCCGGCGGGCTTGTGGAACAGAAAGAGTCGCGTGCGCTCGCGCGCCTGCATCGGCGCCCCGTCGACCGTGATCTTGTCGCTGTCGCTCACATTGAAGGCGGGACTCGTTTGCACGCGGCCGTTGACGGCGACGCGGCCTTCCGTGATCCAACGCTCCGCGTCGCGGCGCGAACAGACTCCGGCGCGGGCCATAACCTTGGCGATGCGATCGCCTTCGAAGGCGCCTTCGCGGGGCGTGGGCGCAGGGGCGGCGACGCGCTGCTTGCTGGGGGGCTTGGCGAAGGGCTTTGCGGGGGACTTGCCGGGCCGCTTATCGCGCGCGCTTTCGGCGTCGCGCGCGGCGGGCTTGTCAAAGCGAGGTTTGTCGAAGCGAGGTTTCTCAAGGCGAGGTTTGTCGAAGCGTGGCTTTGCAGGCCTCGAGTCTTCTCGCGCGGGATGTGCAGCCGGCGTCTTCTTGGCGGGCCGGCGCAAGGGCCGATCGCCGCCGGGGGAGCCGGCGCGGGTATTTCGGTTCTTTTCGGTCATGGGTTCTGATAGCAGGCGGCAAGCGCGCTTTGAAGCGCGATCGCTGAAGAGATGCAAATGAATGGCACGGACCTTTTCAGCGCCGCCTTCGAGCAGGCGCGCGCGGCGGCGGCGGCGGGCGAGGTCCCGGTCGGCGCGGCGCTTGCGCGCAATGGCGAAATCATCGCCGCCGCCGGCAACCGCACCCTGCGCGATCGCGATCCGACGGCGCATGCCGAGATGCTCGTCATTCGCCAAGCCTGCGTCGCACTCGGCTCAGAGCGCCTCGTCGACTGCGATCTCTATGTGACGCTCGAGCCCTGCGCCATGTGCGCGGCCGCGATTTCCTTCGCGCGCATTCGGCGGCTCTATTATGCGGCAAGCGATCCGAAGGGGGGCGCCGTGGAGCACGGGCCGCGGTTTTACGCGCAGCCGACCTGCCACCACCGGCCCGAAGTCTATGGCGGCATTCGCGAAAGCGAGGCGGCGCTGCTTCTTCGCGGATTCTTTCAGGCGCGACGCTAGACTCTGATTTAAGGGATGGAGCAGGATTTACGTTTGAAGCGGATCGCATCTGCGATCCACTTCAAACGATCCTGCTCCGAGCCTCTAACCGCAGCGCCGCCTGCGCCAGTCCCTGGCGCAGCGTGTCGCGGCAGGCGTCGCCGGCGGCGAAAATGCGCGATGCCTTGAAGAGGTCCAGCGCGAGATATTGATGCACTTCCGGTCGGATGAGCACGTCGGGCGGCCGCTCGGCGATCATGCGCGAACTGATCGCGTTCATCATGATCTGGCTCGCGACGATCATCGTCTCGAAGGCGGACGGCGGTCCCTTGCCAGTCTCGACGCCGAAATTGCCGGAGACGTCGACCGCGATGACAATGTCGGCAAGACCCCAGAGATGGTCATAAGGAAGGGGATTGACCAATCCGCCATCGACGAAATAGCCGTGATCGCTCGTGGCGGCGCGCACGATGCCCGGAATAGCCATGGATCCCGCCACTGCGGGACGCAATGGTCCCGTGGCGAAGACGGCCTCGATGCGGCGGCGAAAATCGGTCGCGACGACCTGCAGCGGAATGCTTAGATCTTCGAATCGTTCCGGCATGCCTTCGGGCCAGAAGGCGTGAAGAAAGCGCTCGCCGTCGAATAGCAGCGGATGCGCGACGCGGGACAGCAGCCGCTTTCGCCCCCGCGCCCGCGCATGAAGCAGCCGGCGCGCGAGTCCGATGCGGTTCTTGAGAATGGCCTGAGTGTGGGCGCGCAGCTCCGCGCCCGAGAAGCCCGCGGCGTAAGCGGCGCCGACGATGGCGCCGATCGAGGCGCCGGCGATGGCCACCGGCCGCACGCCCAATTCGTCGAGCGCCTCGAGCACGCAGATATGCGCAAGCCCGCGCGCGCCGCCGCCGCCAAGGGCGAGCGCGACGGTCTTGCCGCGATAGAGGCTCACAGGAATTTCTCCAGGGCGGCAAGCGTCTCCGCCGGCGCCTCCTCCATCGGATAAAGTCCGGAGTCGACGCGCGCCTCGGCGACATCATCGCCCCATTCGCCCCAGGCGGCGACGAGCGAGGGGCCGTTCGCGGGAAAGGTCGCTTCGCCGGCGACAATGAGCGTCGGCATGACGAGTCTCTTGCCCTCCGCCTTGTCCGCTGCAAGGTGCTCGCGATCGATGGTCGCGCCGGCGCGGAAGTCCTCGCAGAAGGCGTGAATGCGCGCCGGGTCGTTGAAGGCCTGGCGATAGGCGGCGAGCGGCTCCGCGCCGAACGGCTCCAGCGACTTCGCCTTGGTTGCATTCATCAGCGCATCGTCGAGAAAGCCGATCGGATCGAGACGGATCAGCTCTTCGGGCTTGGGCGCGTCAGCCGCGAGAAAACGCGCGCGTCCGACTCGCTGCAAATCCGCGTCGCCGAACTCATCGTTGATCGGCGCGATGTTGATGAGCGCAATCTTATCGAGCCGACCGGGCTGATCGAGCGCAAGCCGTTGGCCGACGCGCGCGCCCCTGTCGTGACCGATGAGCGCGAAGCGCACATGGCCGAGCGACTCCATGACGGCGACGACGTCGGCGGCCATTTCCCGCTTGTTATAGATCTCGCCCTTCTCGCTCGCCGGAACCGCCGACCAGCCATAGCCGCGAAGATCCATGGCCACGACCGTAAAGCGTTTGGCGAGCGCCGGCGCAATCTTACGCCAGGCGACATGCGTCTCGCCGAACCCATGCAACAGAACCAGAGGCCGGCCCTCGCCGTGGACGCGGGCGAATATCTTTCCAGCCGGCGCATCGATCCAATGCGAAGCGAAACCAGGAAAAAACTCTGCGGAATCGGACATTCGTTACAACCATCTCCCTTAGACCTGCGCATCTGCGCGAACGTTATACAATATCAGCACAGACGCTCCCGAAATATATATCGTTGATCGTCAAGCGACTATGTCACGAAGATCGCCCGCCTTGTCTGCTTGAAAAGGAAGCTGAAGCGCTTCAATGTTGAGGAAGGTCAAAAAAATTAGAAGCAACACGGAAACACGGGAGAGACACATGGCAAGCCAGATCGTCAACGAGGTCGTAACCGCGAACAATGCTTACGCCGCCAATTTTGGAAGCAAGAGCGAACTGGCGCTGCCGCCGGCGCGCGGTTTCGCGATCCTGACCTGCATGGACGCGCGTCTCGATCCCGCGAAATATGCGGGCCTGTCGGAAGGCGACGCGCATGTGATCCGCAACGCCGGCGGCCGCGCGTCAGATGACGCGATTCGCTCGCTCGTCATTTCTCATAAGCTGCTCGGCACCAAGGAGTGGTTTGTCATTCACCACACCAATTGCGGCATGGAGCTCTTCTGCGACGAGATCATGAGCGACTTGCTGGATGACAGCCTGGCGACGGCGAGTTTCGACGGCGAGAACTGGTCGAACCCGCAACATGGCGGCGGCTGCGCGGCCGGCCACTTCATCAAGTGGCACACGATCGAGAACCAGGAGGAAAGCGTCGCGCAGGACGTCGCGCGCATCCGTTCGCATCCGCTGGTGCCGAAAAACATCCCGATCTACGGCTACATCTATGATGTGAAGACCGGCAAGATCAACGAGGTCTCGGAAGCGACCAAGGTCGGCAAGGCGGCGTAACGCGCTTTTCGCGCAGGGAAGCAATCGACTTGCGTGTCAGCTTCGCTCTGGATCCCCGATCGCGCTAAGCGCGTCGGGGATGACAGATCGCGATGTCTACCTGAGTGGTTTCTATTCCACCGCGCCGCCGCTGGCGCGCCAGCCGCCGGTGCCCGGCGCGTAATGGCGAAGATCCTTTCGTCCGGCGCCCTGCGCCTGGGCCAGCGCCTTGGCCGAACGCCCGCCCGCCTGGCAAATGAGGACGACGTCGCCCTTCGGAAGCTTTGTCGGATCGAAGCTCGAGAGCGGCATGTTCTTGGCCCCCGGGACATGCCCGGCGCCATATTCATGCGGCTCGCGCACATCGACGATGGCGCAGGATTTGTCCGCGACGACGCGGCAGAAATCATCATGCTCGATCGTCGGCGCCGCGCCGCCGCCCGCGAGTTTCGACAAGAGAGAGCCTAGAGCCATCGTTCTTTCCTTTCGTCTCAGGCCTGCTTTTCGGCGTCGAACTGGGTGAACGCCGCGAGCGCGTGGCTCGCATACATCACCGACGGTCCGGCGCCCATGTAGATGCTCATGGCGAGCGTCTCCATCACCTCCTCGCGCGTCGCGCCGCGCTGTGACGCGGCTTTGGCGTGGAAAGCGATGCAATCGTCGCAGCGCACCGCGACGCTGACCGCAAGCGCGATCAGTTCCTTTGTCTTGGGGTCGAGCGCGCCTTGCGCGCCCGCCGATATCGCCATCGCCGAAAAGGCTTTCATCACCTCAGGCGAGCCGACGCGCAATTCTCTTATGTCGGCGGAGAGCTTCTTGGCGAGCGCCGCCCAGTCTTCGATCATGACGCACTCCTTGGGACTTCGTCGTCGCGCAGGACGACATAGATCGCGGGGATGACAAGCAAGGTCAGCGCCGTCGATGAGGCGAGGCCAAAGACCAGCGAAATGGCGAGGCCCTGAAAGATTGGATCGGTAAGGATAAAGGCCGCGCCGATGATCGCCGCGGCGGCGGTGAGAAAGATCGGCTTGAAGCGTACGGAGCCCGCTTCGATCAGCGCCGCGCGCAAGCTCATGCCGCCGGCGCGCAAATGCCGGATGAAGTCGACGAGCAGGATCGAATTGCGCACGACGATTCCGGCAAGCGCGATGAAGCCGATCATGGAAGTTGCAGTGAAGGCGGCGTTGAACAGGATATGGCCGATGACGATGCCGACGAGCGTCAACGGCACCGGTGCCAGGATGACCAGCGGCAGTTTGAACGAGCCGAACTGCGCGACGACCAGAAGATAGATGCCGAGCAGCGCCACCATGAAGGCTGCGCCCATGTCGCGGAAGGTGACATAGGTCACCTCCCACTCACCGTCCCAGAGCAGCGTGGGTTTGGAATCGTCGAGTGGCTGGCCGTGATATTTGATCGTCGGCGGACCTGAGGCGCCCCAATCAATCTTGTCGATCGCGTCTTCGACCGCGAGCATCCCATAGATCGGCGCTTCGAAACGTCCGGCGACTTCGGCGCTGACCATTTCGGCGAAGCGGCCATTGTGCCGGAAAATCGGATAGGAACCGAGTTCGCGCGTCGCCTTGACGACGTCGCCGAGCTCGACATTGGCGCCCTGACGCGCCGTGCCGCCGGCGGGCAGCGGCGTCGACAGGATGCGCTCGCTGGGCGTCATCGCCCCGCGCGGCAGCGCCACGGAAATATCGATGGGCTTGGCGCCGCCGCCCTTTTGCGAAAAGCCAATCTTCACGCCGCCGACCAGAGCGCCGATCGTGTCGTAGACGGCGCGCTCTTCGACGCCGTGATATTCGAGCGCTTCCTGATCGATCTCGAAGCGCAGGCGCTCTGCGCGCTGGCCGAAGCTGTCGTCCGTATCGACGACGAAGTCGACCGCGTCAAAAGCCTTGCGCACCTTCGCCGCAAGATCGCGCCCCGACTGCGCGTCGGGTCCATAGACTTCGGCGAGCAGCGTCGACAGCACGGGCGGACCCGGCGGCACTTCGACCACCTTGATCGCGGTATGTTCCGGCGCCGGCAGGCCTTCGAGCCGCTTGCGAATATCGAGCGCGATCGCATGGCTCGCGCGGCTGCGCTCGGCCTTCGGCTGCAGATTGATCGCCAGATCGCCCATCTCCGGCGCCTTGCGCATATAATAGTGCCGCACGAGACCGTTGAAGTTGAACGGCGCGGCCGCGCCCGCATAGGACTGAACGGAGGTCAGCTCCGGGATATCTTTCAGACGCTCGGCCGCCGCCGTCAGCACCCGATCCGTTTCTTCGAGCGAAGCGCCGCGCGGCAGATCGACGACGACCGCGATCTCCGACTTGTTGTCGAACGGCAGCAGTTTCACGCGCACGGTCTTCGTTGCGAAGAGCGCCATGGACAGAAGCGTCGCGAGACCGACGGCCGCAAGAAACCATTGCGAGCGCTTGCGGCCCTTCAGCAAGGGCGTCGCGACGCGCACATAGAAATTGCCCATGGGGCCGCGTTCATGCGCATGATCGACGCCGTCGCTGCGCTCCTGCGCGAAACGCTTGCCGGCGACTCTGAGCAATAGCCAGGGCGTGATGGTCATGGCGACAAAAAAGGAAAAGATCATCGCGAGCGAAGCGTTCGCGGGAATAGGGCTCATATAGGGCCCCATGAGACCCGAAACGAACATCATCGGCAGCAGCGCGGCGACGATGGTGAGCGTTGCGACGATCGTTGGATTGCCAACTTCAGCCACAGCCTCGACGGCGGTGTCGATCAGGCTGCGGGAGCCCCGCATTTGCCAATGGCGCACGATGTTTTCGACGACGACAATGGCATCGTCGACCAGAATGCCGATCGAGAAGATGAGGGCGAAAAGGCTGACGCGATTGATCGTGTAGCCCATCAGCCATGAGGCGAAAAGCGTGAGCAGAATGGTCGTCGGAATGATGACGAAGACGACGACGCCCTCGCGCCAGCCGACCATCACCACGATGAGCGCGACGATCGAGACGGTCGCGAGCGCGAGATGGAACAGCAGCTCGTTGGCCTTCTCCGTGGCCGTCTCGCCATAGTCGCGCGTCACCGCGATCTCAATATCGTCGGGAACGATGCGGCCCTTGACGGCCTCCAGCCGATGCATGACCTCGTCGGCGACGATGACGGCGTTAGCGCCTTTGCGCTTGGCGATGGCGATGCTGACGGCGGGGCGCTTATCAAGGCCGCCGGCGGCGTTGCGGGTCATTGTCCAGCTGAGCCGGTCGGGCTCGGCCGCGCCGACGCGCACATCGGCGACGTCTTTTACATAGACCGGCCGTCCGTCTCTCGTGGTGAGCAGCAGCAGACCGACATCGGGAACGCCCTGCAGAGTTTGGCCGGCGACGACCGGCACGGCGCGATTGGCCTCGCGAAACGCGCCGACGAGAAAGGAGCGGTTGGCGTTGGTCAGCTTGTCGATGAGCTGATTGAGCGTCACCCCAGATTGCGACAGGCGCTCGGGATCAGGTTCGACGCGGATCTGATTGGGGCTGCCGCCGACGATGTAACTTAAGCCGACGTCATTGACCTTGGTGAGGTCGTGCTGCAATTCCTCGGCGACTTGATAGAGGCCATTGTCGGTCCATCGATCGGCGCGCTCCGGCTTCGCCGACAGCGTCAGCACGACGATCGCCACGTCGTCGATGCCGCGGCCGATGATCAGCGGCTCGGGAATGCCCTTCGGCAATTCGCCGATATTGGCGCGTATCTTGTCGTGAATGCGCAGCACGGCGTTGTCCTGCGGCGTGCCGACATAAAAGCGCGCCGTGACGACCACATTGTCGTCGCGCGTCTGCGAATAGACATGCTCGACGCCGTTGACGCCCTTGATGATGTCCTCGAGCGGGCGCGTGATGAGTTCGATCGCGTCTTCAGCCTTATAGCCGTTGGCCGACACCATAATGTCGACCATGGGCACGGAGATCTGCGGCTCCTCCTCGCGCGGCAGCGAGCGCAGCGCGATCAGCCCGACGAGAATCGAGGCGATCAGCAGCAGCGGCGTCAGCGGCGAATTGATGAAGGTGCGGGTCAGCGTTCCCGAAATGCCGGGGCGAAACTCTGCGCTCATGGCGTCGACACCACGTCGCCGTCATGGAGGCCCGAAAGAATCTCGACGCCATCGCCGTGTGCTTCGCCAAGCTGAATGACGACCTCTTCGCCGGAGACGAGTCGGACGAAATCCACGCCGGCGCGCCGATAGACCGCGCTGCGCGGGATGATGATCGTGTCACGCTTGCCCGTCGTGACGTAAACCCGCGCCCGTTCGCCGACGAAATAATCGCCGAGCCCCTCAACGTCGACGTCGGCGATGACGCGGCCGCCCTGAATTTCGGGATAGACGATGCGCACGCGACCCTGTTTGCGCCCGCCGCCCGCCTCTTCGTGCAGGCCGCGCGCGCCGATCTCGACCTTGTCGCCGGCGCGCATGAAACGCGCGTGGCGCTCGGGCAATTGCAGACGCAGGATATATTTGTCTTCGGCCATCGTCGCGATGGTTTCGCCGGGCATGACGACGCGGCCGATGGAAACCGGAATGGTGAGGATGCGCCCTGGTCCCGGCGCGCGCACCGAGCCTTCCGCCGCCTGCTGTTCGATTACGCTGCGATCGGAGCGCAGCGCCGAGAGGTTGCGGTCGGCGACGTCGAGCGCCGTCTTCGCCTGATCAAACAGCGCCTTGGTATAGACGCCGCGCCGAAACAGTTCCTGCGCGCGATCGAAATCGCCCTGCGCCTTCTCGCGCTGCGCCTGCTGAGAGCGGATGCGCTGATCGAGCGCCTGCATCTGCAGAAAAAGTTTCTGATCGACGACCGACGCGATCTCGGCGCCGCCGGCGACGTCATCGCCCTCTTTGATCTTGAGCGCGCTCACGGTGCCGCCGATACGCGCCCGCGCCGTCAATTGATGCGCCGGCTCGACCGACGCGACGACGGCTTTAAGGTCCTCGACCGGGGCGACCCGGATCGTGACCTCTCCGGCATTCGCGCCCAAGGAAGCGCCCAAGGAATAAGTCAGCGCGGCGAGGAGCGCCGTCGGCGCAAAATGGTAGCGGCACATTGGTCTCATGCAGGCCAGTTATATGCACAAAACTTAAATTAGCAATAGCGAATTTAAGCTCGGGGAAGGAGAGGCGGCGCGCGGCCGCCGAAATTCCTGCGGTCGCGTCAGCCCCAAAGATTGCACCAGCCACGTGCGCTGACCGGCCCGCTCACCACGCCGCAGCCAGATGGGGCGTTGAACCAGGAGCAGTTGGCGCAACTTTGCCGGCCGTTGGGCGCGCCGCGATAGGCGGCGGCCGATTTGCTCGACTTCGCTTGCGCGCTCGTTATGCTCGATCCAGCCGCGACCGCGGCCAACAGCAACATCAAGGAGCGGCGCGTCGGCGCGAGACATTCAGCCATTTCACTCTCCCTTCGCAATTCGTCCGTTCTCGGACGATTCCTTTAAATTAGATTTATATAATATACTGAGTTCTTGTCGGCTTGAATGCGACATAAGCGCTCTTCGGAGACGCGTCTGGCGCGCTTGACAATTATATTCGATAATCGTAATTTAGATATCATGAATGTAAATCTGCTCGCGCTCGCGCCGAAGGCTGCGGAGGCCGAAAGCTTTCTCAAAGCGCTCGCCAATCGCCATCGGTTGATGGTGCTCTGCCAGCTGCACGGGGGCGAACTCTCCGTGACGAAACTGCAGGAGGCGATCGGGCTCAGCCAATCATCGCTCTCGCAGCATCTTGCGCGGCTGCGCGAGGACAAGCTGGTCAAGACCCGCCGCGAATCGCAGACGATTTACTATTCACTGGCCGATGGCAACGTCTCTCGGATCATCGGACTGCTCTATGAAATGTTCTGCGCCGACCAGTGCGGCAAGCCGGCCAAACCGCGCGCGCGCGCCAAATCGAAGGAACTCACCCGATGAGCATTGATCGCATCATCATGGCCTTCGCCGGGACCATGATCCTCCTCAGCCTGCTCTTGGCGCAGTTGTTCAGTCCGTGGTGGCTCTTGCTCACCGCTTTCGTTGGCGTCAATCTGCTGCAGGCGGCCTTCACGGGCCTTTGCCCATTGGCGATGGCGCTGAAGCGGTACGGCGCCAAATCTGGCGCCGCCTTCTAGGCGTCATCGATGTTCAGCATGGGTGCGTTAATCGTTCGCAGCGCGCTTAAGTGAAGACTTTGGATCGTGAGCGACGAAGGGCAGACGATGCCGTCCGATTGGATCGACGAAACGCCTTCCTTGCGTAGCCTCGACGCGGCGACGAAGGCGCTTGTGCGGGACTCCGCCATGCGCAAGCAAATTCCGCGCGGAGCCGTGCTGTTTCGGCCCGGCGATCGATGCGCCCAATTTCCGCTGATCGTTTCGGGCTCGGTGCGGGTGCAGCGGGTGACCGAATCGGGGCGGGAAATCGTGCTTTACCGGGTCGGCGCGAACGAAACCTGCGTTCTCACCACTGCCTCGCTGCTCTCGGATGACGCCTATGCGGCCGAGGGCGTCGCCGAAACCGACGTCACCGCCTATGTCGTGCCCGCCGATCGGTTCAACGCGTTGATGAACGCGTCGGAAAGTTTCCGTGCGCTGGTGTTCGACGGCTACGGCAAGCGACTTGCCTCGCTGATGTCGCGCATCGAGGAAATCGTCTGCACGCGCATCAATGTTCGCTTGGCCGAACGTCTTCTCGCGCTGCGCGGCGCCGGCGACAAGATCGCGGCGACGCAGCAGGCGCTCGCCGCTGACCTCGGCACGGCGCGTGAAGTCGTCGGCCGTACGCTGAAAGCATTCGAGCGTTCGGGCTGGGTGAAATTGTCGCGCGGCGGCGCCGAGATCGTCAATCTGGCGGCATTGCGATCGCTTTGCGACGCGCAGCGTGACTAAGTCGCGGACATGCGCGCGACAAGCGCGCATGTCGTCTCCGATGTGCGCAATCGTCAGCGCGAAACTTAATGCGCGCAAAGCGCAAAGGGGAGACTGAAATGGCTCATATCGTCGTCATGGGCGCGGGGATCGGCGGCGTCGCCGCGGCGCTGGAAGTCCGCGAGGGACTTGCAAAGCAACATCAGGTGACGGTCGTTTCGGAACTCGAGAATTTTCAGTTCACGCCATCCAACCCGTGGCTCGCCGTGCAATGGCGCAAGCCGGAAGAACTCAAGGTGCCGCTCGCGCCCGTCTTCAAGAAGAAGAAGATCAATTTCATTCCGGTGGGCGCAAAGCGCGTTCTGCCTGACGAAAACCGTCTCGAATTGCAGAATGGCGAGAGCGTCGCCTACGACTATCTCGTTATCGCGACGGGTCCCAAGCTCGCTTTCGAGGAAGTGCCGGGACTTGGGCCGCATGGCGGACATACGCATTCGGTCTGCACATTGCAGCATGCCGAGACGGCGTCCAAGGCCTATGAGGACTTCTGCAAGAATCCCGGTCCGATCATCGTCGGCGCCGCGCCCGGCGTCTCCTGTTTCGGTCCGGCGTATGAATACGCCATGATCCTTTCCACCGATCTGCGTCGGCGCGGCATCCGCGACAAGGTGCCGATGACGTACATCACGTCCGAGCCCTATGTCGGCCATCTGGGTTTGGGCGGCGTCGGCGATACGAAAGGGATGCTCGAATCGGCGTTCCGCGATCGCGACATCAAATGGATCGTCAACGCTAAGACGACCGCCATCGAACCCGGCCTTCTCAAATGCGCCGAGCTTGACGATCAGGGGCAGGTCAAGAAAGAGCACGAAGTGCCGTTCAAATTCGCGATGGTGATGCCGGCCTTCAAAGGCGTCGACGCGCTGATGGGCGTCGAGGGACTGGTCAATCCGCGCGGCTTCGTCATCATCGACAAGAATCAGCGCAATCCGAAATATCGAAATGTCTTTGGCGTCGGCGTCTGCGTTGCGATCCCGCCCGTCGAGGCGACGCCGGTGCCGACGGGCACGCCGAAGACCGGCTATATGATCGAGTCGATGGTGACGGCGACGGCGCATAATATCGCCGCACTCATCGCTGGGCGCGAGGCAAAGGAAGAAGGCACGTGGAATGCTGTTTGCTTAGCAGATTTCGGCGATAAGGGCGTCGCCTTCGTCGCCAAGCCGCAGATTCCGCCGCGCAACGTCAATTGGTCAAGCGAGGGGCGGTGGGTGCATCTTGCGAAGATCGCCTATGAAAAATACTTCCTGCGCAAGGTCCGCAAGGGACAGAGCGAGCCTGTCTATGAGCGGTACATCATGAAACTGCTCGGCATCGAACGGCTGCGCCGCGCACTGTCATAAGGCGGCGCCGCAGCCGTGCAACGCTAGGCAACGCTAAGGGATGAGTCGATGCGCACAAGGTCGTTAGGACGCGAGATCGCCATCGCGCTTGGTTTCAAGCTGCTGGCGCTCATCGCGCTTTACGTCGCGTTCTTCGGCCCTGCGCATCGCATCAAGGTGACGCCGGCGCAGATGGCGGAAGCGCTGTCCGCCACCGCGCCGCGCTGACATCGATCAGGAGCTCAAAATGTTCGAATTCGACGTCGTCACGCTCTCGCGCCTGCAATTTGCGCTGACGGCGATGTATCACTTCCTTTTTGTGCCGCTGACGCTGGGCCTCGCGCTGCTGCTCGCGATCATGGAAAGCGTCTATGTGATGACAGGGCGTGTCGTCTGGCGCGACGCGACGCAATTCTGGGGCACGCTGTTTGGCATCAACTTCGCCATGGGCGTCGCCACCGGCATAACCATGGAATTCCAGTTTGGCACCAACTGGGCCTATTACTCGCATTACGTCGGCGACATTTTTGGCGCGCCGCTCGCCATCGAAGGCCTAATGGCCTTCTTCCTCGAAGCGACCTTCGTCGGCCTGTTCTTCTTCGGCTGGAAGCGTCTAAGCAAGGTTCAGCATCTCGTCGTCACCTGGCTTGTCGCGCTCGGCGCCAATTTTTCGGCGCTGTGGATCCTTGTCGCCAACGCCTGGATGCAGAATCCGGTCGGCGCGGCGTTCAATCCGCAGACGATGCGCATGGAGCTCACGTCCTTCTCCGAGGTGTTGTTCAATCCCGTGGCGCAATCGAAATTCGTGCACACGGTCAGCGCCGGCTATGTGACGGGCGCGATGTTTGTCATGTCGATCGCCGCCTATTTCATTTTGAATCGTCGTCATGTCGATATCGCTCGCCGCTCGCTGACGGTGGCGGCGAGCTTCGGCCTCGCTTCCGCGCTTTCGGTCGTCGTGCTCGGCGATGAGAGCGGCTATACGGCGGGCGAGAACCAGAAGATGAAGATCGCCGCGATCGAGGCGATGTGGGAGACGGAGCCGCCGCCGGCGTCCTTCACGGTCTTCGGTTTTCCAGATCTCAAGAGCGAAACGACGAAAGACGAGATCAGGATACCCTATCTCCTGGGTCTGATCGCAACGCGCTCGCTCGATAAGCCGGTTGAAGGCGTGAAAGCGTTGGTAGAGCGCTCGGAAACGCGCATCCGCAACGGCATGGCGGGGTATCAGTGGCTCGCGAAAGAAGGCGGCCATCCGAACGCCGTCGTTCCGCCTGAACTCGATGCGTCGATGCGGGACGTCGGCCATTCGCTGCTCGTCAAGCGCATCAGGCCCGACATCGAGAATGCGACCGACGCGCAGATCCATGAAGCGGCGATGTCGACGATCCCCGACGTGCCGGTGCTGTTCTGGTCGTTCCGAATCATGGTGGCGCTTGGCTTCTATTTCATCGCGCTCTTCGCCGTAGCCTTTTACCTCTCGAGCCGACGACGCTTCGGGAAACCCTGGTTCCTGCGCATGACCATGTATAGCTTGCCGCTGCCCTGGGTCGCCGCCGAACTCGGCTGGATCGTCGCCGAATATGGCCGGCAGCCGTGGATCATCGACGGCACGATGCCGACGTTCCTCGGGGTCTCCAACATCCCCGCGTCGAATGTCGCGGCGAGCCTCGCGGCCTTCGTGCTGTTCTACAGCGCGCTCGCTATCATCGACGTCGCGCTGATCGTCAAATATGTCCGCATTGGACCGCGGGAGGAGGCCCAGCCTCAAAGCTCCGGCGCGCCCGTGCTTCCCGCGCCGGCTCCGGCGCAAACCCGATAGGAAAGGCGAAAGCGATGTTCGACTATATGACGCTTCGCTTCATCTGGTGGGCGATTCTCGGCGTCTTGCTTGTGGGCTTCGCCGTCATGGACGGCTTCGACCTTGGCGTCGCCATGCTGCATCCCTTCGTCGCGCGGAACGATGCTCAGCGGCGCGTGAGCCTGAACACGATCGGTCCTGTCTGGGAGGGCAATCAGGTCTGGTTCATTCTCGGGGGCGGCGCCGCCTTCGCGGCTTGGCCGCCGCTTTATGCGGTGTCCTTCTCCGGCTTCTATCTTGCGATGTTGCTGGTGCTGATCGGTCTCATTCTGCGGCCGGTGGCGATCACCTTCCGCGACAAAAGATTTGAGAGCGGCTGGCGTGAGACCTGGGACTGGCTGTTCTTCGTCTCTGGTTTTGTCCCCGCGCTGATCTTCGGCGTCGCCTTCGGCAATCTTCTGCAGGGCGTTCCCTTTCATTTCGATCAGGCGCTGCGCGCGACCTATGAGGGCGGCCTCCTCGGCCTGCTTAATCCCTTCGCCTTGCTCTGCGGCCTCGTGAGCGTGGCGATGCTCACGATGCAGGGCGGCGCTTGGCTGAGCGTGAAAAGCGAGGGTGAGGTTTCCGTCCGCGCCCGCCGATATGGCGCGCTCGCGGCGATCCTGCTTGTTCTGCTCATTTCCGCCGCGGGACTGTGGACCATGCTGGGCGTCGAAGGTTTTCGCATCGAGGGCGTTATCGAACATGCAGGGCCTTCGAATCCGCTGGCGAAGTCGGTGACGCGAGAAGCCGGCGCCTGGCTCGACAATTACCGCGCCTACCCCTGGATGATCGCTGCGCCCGCGCTGGCCTACACGGGCGCGCTCGTGGCGGCGTTGGCCTTCGTCTTCTCTGCGGGCAGGATCGCGTTTCTCGCCAGCAGCCTTTCGGTCGCGGGCGTCGCAACCATGGCGGGCTTCAGCATGTTCCCGTTCCTGCTGCCGTCCTCGACCCACCCGGGCCAAAGCCTGACGGTCTGGGACGCGTCGTCGAGCAAAGCGACGCTCTCGCTCATGCTTATCGTGGTGATCGTCTTTCTGCCGATCGTCCTGGCTTACACGAGTTGGGTCTACTACGTGCTGCGCGGCGCAGTGACCGAGGCGGCGATCCGTCGCGGCGATGACTATTACTATTGAGCGGGAGAAAGCGTGAGATGTGGTATTTTTCCTGGATATTGGGGCTTGGGCTCGCCTGCGCCTTCGCCATTCTCAACGCCATGTGGCTCGAGCTCGACGACGACGACAGGCAGAAATAGCCGCGCGCGGCGAGACTTAGTCGCTGTGCGCTCTCACGCGAGGCGATAGCGTGAGACTACGATCGCCGCAGAGAGGGAAGACTGTCATGGTAGCCAATATCGGAAGGACCGATCGGATCATCCGCATCGTCGCCGGACTCCTCTTGCTCAGCCTCGTCTTCATTGGTCCGCAGTCGCTATGGGGACTTGTCGGGCTCATTCCGTTGACGACGGCCTTCGTGAACTTCTGCCCCGCTTATAAACTTCTGGGCATGGATACGCTCGGCAAGTAACTCGGCAAATAAATCCGTCTCGCGCACGGCCACGGCGCGAAGACGGAACGACGCAATGCTGCCGACGCTGGAGCGCCGGCAGTGGTAGGACGCTGCGCGGCGAGGCGAAACCTGAATGAATGAAACGGCGATCACGTTTCATGCCCGCGGCATGCACTGCCACGGCTGCGAGCATGTCATCGAGGCGGCGGTCAAAAAGCTCGCCGGCGTACACAGCGTCTCCGCCAGCTATCCGAACGAAACGGTCGTCGTCGACTATGACGCCGACAAGACCAATTTCAGCGCGATTCGCAACAGCGTCGAGCAGAATGGCTATCGCGTCGTTCTGACGGAAGAGGCGCAGCGCCGGCGTTCGCCTTTCATCCGACTCGCGATCATCGTCGCCGCGCTTGCGGGACTCGCCGGATTGATTCTGTTCGATACGCGCTGGATCAGCGCCGAGGGCGAGCCGGACATCGCTCAGCATATGAGTCTCGGCCTCCTCTTTCTCTTGGGGCTCCTGACAGGCTTCCACTGCGTGGGCATGTGCGGCGCTTTTGTCGTGAGTTACGCCGCAGCCGATGCGCGGGCGGGACGCTCGTCCTTCGTCTCGCACTTCTCCTATGGCGCCGGAAAGACGCTGTCCTACACGGCGATTGGCGCGGCGTTCGGCTGGCTCGGCGCCTTCATCGCCTTTACGCCCATGCTGCGCGGCGTCGCGGGAGTCGCGGCGGGCGCGTTCCTCATCATCTTCGGGCTCAATATGCTTGGGCTCTTTGCGCCGCTGCGCCGCTTTCGGCTCGGACTGCCTGGCCCGCTGCAGAACTGGGTGAACCGCGAAGCGGGCGGCGCCCGACATCGGCCGTTCGTGATCGGTCTTCTCAATGGGCTGATGATCGCCTGTGGACCGTTGCAGGCGATGTATGTGATGGCGGCCGGCACGGGCAGCCCTGTGGAAGGCGCAAAGACGCTCTTCGTTTTCGGTCTTGGAACTTTACCGGTGATGCTTGCCTTCGGCGCGCTGACGACAGTGCTCTCGGGCGCCGTGACGCATCGTCTGCTGACCGCGTCGGGCGTGATCGTCGTCGCGCTCGGCGCGGTGATGATCAATCGCGGATTGATCCTGACAGGCTCGGGCGCCGATCTCGCGTCGCTGATGACGGACTGGCGAAGCTCGGCGCCCGTTGAGTTCGCCGAACCACTGCAGGATTCTGCCGCGCCGAAGACCCAAACCATCGAGATGGAGGCCAATGGCCTCGGCTATACGCCTACCCGCTTCACGCTGCTGCGCGGCGTGCCGGTGAAATGGGTGATCAATGCGACGCAAGTGACGACCTGCAATAATCGTATCCTGGTTCCATCCTTAAAACTCGAATTCGACGTCAAGCCGGGACGGCAGACGATCGAATTCACGCCGGAAAAAACAGGCGTCATTCCGTGGAGCTGCTGGATGGGCATGTTGCGCGGGGAGTTCGTCGTCGTCGATGCAACGCCGGCCGCGCCATCTCAGCCATCCGCTCCTGTCGACTCGGCGGTTCAGGGCGCGCCTCAAACGACGCAAAGCCCGCCAGCGCCGGCCGCCGTGCCGAAGACCTATACGGTGCGACGCGGCGACACGCTGCGCGCGATCGCCACGCGACTCTATGGCGACGAAAAGCGCTGGCGCGACATCGCCGCCGCCAATCCGGCGCTCAATCGTAAAAAGTTGCGGCAGGGCCAAATCATCACTCTGCCCGTCGACGCGCCGCCGTGACGATTCGTCCCGCGCGCGGCGCCGCCTGGCGCGCTACGCTCGCCATTGTCACATGAAGGGGAGGCCGGAATGAAAATATTTTTCTTCGCCGCGGCATGCGGATTGTCGCTCTTCGCCGCCGCCGCTATCGCAGGCGACGATACAGACGAACACAGCGCGCATATGAAGCAGATGAACATGGAGCATATGAAAATGTCGCCAAAGATGAGCGACACGCGTCAGGAGGTCGACCTTCCGGGGCCGATGCGCGCGCATATGCTCGCCAATATGCGCGGGCATGCCGAGTCGGTCGCCGAGATCCTGGCGGCCTTGGGCAAGGGCGACGGCGCGGGCGCGGCGAAAATCGCCGACACGCGCCTCGGCATGGCGTCGTCTGGCGCGGCGGCGTGCAAGCCGAACGCCAAGAGCGGCGAACTTGGCGATATGCCCGCGATGATGGCGCATCACATGCCCGACGAGATGCGCGCGCTTGGTTTGACGATGCATGAGCAGGCGAGCAAATTCGCGCAGGAGGCGGCCAAGATCGGGCCCGGCGGCGACATGCGTCCCGCGCTTGCCGAACTGTCGCAAGTCGTGCAAGCCTGCAACGCCTGCCACGCCACATATCGTCTCGATTAACGCGCGCGGCGTTGGGAGCCGACGGTGCGCATCGCGACTTGGAACGTCAACTCCGTCAGGCAGCGTCTCGCGCCGCTTCTCGCCTTTCTGCGAGAGGCCGCGCCCGACGCGCTCTGCCTGCAGGAAACGAAGTGCGAGGATCACGTTTTTCCGCGACTCGAAATCGAAGACGCCGGATATAACGTCGCTGTCCACGGGCAGAAGGGATTCAACGGCGTCGCGATCCTCTCGAAATCGCCGCTTCAGGACGTCACTCTCGGTTTGCCGGGCTTCGACGGCGAGGCGCAGTCGCGCTACATCGAAGCGGTCATCGCCGACGGCGCCGGCGGCGTCATGCGCGTCGCCTCGATCTATGCGCCAAACGGCAATCCGCCGAACACGCAGAAATATCTCTACAAGCTCGCCTTCATGGAGACGCTGACGCGCCATGCGGAGGCGCTGCTTCACCTCGAAGAGCCGACGGTGCTTGCCGGCGACTACAATGTCATCCCGGAGCCGCGCGACGTCTATGAGGCGTCCGCCTGGCTCGGCGACGCATTATTCCTGCCGCAGACCCGCGCCGCCTATCAGCGCCTGGTCAATCTCGGCTATGCCGACGCGCTTCGGGCGACGTCGGATGAAGGCGGGCTCTATACGTTCTGGGACTATCAGGCCGGCGCCTGGCAGAAGAACAAGGGGCTTCGCATCGATCATCTTCTGCTCTCGCCGCAAGCGGCTGATCGGCTGGCGCGGGTGGAGATCGTCAAATCAATGCGGGCCGGCGAGAAACCTTCCGATCACGTCGCGATCTACGCCGATTTCGCCGCGTGATCGAGTAGACCGAGCGCGCCGCCGCTGCGCCAGAGCACATAAAGCGCCACCGCGAAGATGACCGTCGCGAAGACGGCGCTCAGCGCGCCGCGCATCTTCGACAGATGTCGCGCCGCCGCGGCCCCGATCAATCCGCCGAATGCGCCGCCGAGCACGAGCGTCCCGGCAAGCTCCCAGTCCACGAGGTCTGAAGAAGCGTAGTTGGCCGCAGTTGTCACCGCGAAGGCGGCGACGGCGACGAGCGACGAGCCGATGGCGTTCAAGATCGGCATGTCGGAAGCAAACATCAGCCCCGGCACGATCAGGAAGCCGCCGCCGATGCCGAAGAAGCCCGAAAGCGCGCCGGCCGTGGCGCCGGCGCCGACAAGCCGGGGGAAATTCTCGCGGTTGAGCCTGACCGCTGGATAGCCCAGCGCGCCCCGGCGCCGCAGCATCAGATAGGAGACGACGACCATCAGCAGCGCGAACAGCGCGAGCAGCTTCTCGCCGTCGATGATCTTGCCGAGCGTCGATCCGCCGAATGCGCCAGCAACCCCGAAAACGGCGAAGACAGAGGCGCAGCGCCACTTGATGGTCCGTGCGCGTGCATGATTGGCGAGACTCATCAGGGCGTTGACGGCGACGGCCGCGGCGCTTGAGCCGATCGCGATATGGGGATTGGGCACGCCGACAAGATAGACGAGAAGCGGCACGGCCAGCACCGAGCCGCCGCCGCCGACGAGCGCCAGCGTGAAGCCGACGACTCCGCCGGAAACCAGACCAAGCACGGCGTCCACAGGAAGAGCCGTCAGCATGTCGCTCCTTCGCGCGTATAATATTAGCTATTGCTTATTTAGCTATAACGCATATATCTGACGGCGCAAGCAGGAAAAGGCGAAAGCGCCAACGAAGAGAAGCGCTTGAGCGCTGCAATGAAGGAGAGATCGATGCCGCAGGCGCCATCCGTCAGGGCCTTCTTTGACGAGCCCACCAACACGATCACCTATATCGTCAGCGACCCCGCCACGAAGCGCGCGGCGATCGTCGATCCCGTGCTCGATTATGATCCGGCGAGCGGCGTCGCCGATTCGCATTCGATCGACGCCATCCTCGCCGAGGCGGCGCTGGATGGATTAAAAATCGATTGGGTTCTCGAAACTCATGCGCACGCCGACCATCTTTCCGCCGCCCAAATCGTCAAGGCGGCGACGGGCGCGAAGATCGGCATCGGCGAACACATCGACAAGGTCCAGAAGATCTTCAAGGCGGTGTTCGGGGCTGAGGACGTAACGGCCGACGGCGGCTGCTTCGACCACCTCTTCAAGGACGGCGAGCGGTTCAAGATCGGCGAACTCGAGGGCGAAACGATCTACACGCCCGGCCACACGCCGGCCGACGTCGCCTATAAGATCGGCGATGCGGTGTTTGTCGGCGACACGCTGTTCATGCCCGACTATGGGACGGCGCGCGCGGATTTCCCCGGCGGCGACGCGCATGCGCTTTACCGATCGATCCGCCGCATTCTTTCGCTGCCCCCGCAGACGCGGCTCTTCATGTGTCACGACTACAAGGCGCCGGGACGAGACGTCTACGCTTGGGAAACAACCGTCGCCGAGCAGCGCGCCAAGAACGTGCAGATCAAGGACGGCGTCAGCGAGGAAGACTTCGTGGCCGGACGACTGAAGCGCGATCAGGAGCTTGCCGCGCCGCGGCTGCTGCTGCCCTCAATTCAGGTGAACATTCGCGCCGGCAAGTTTCCGCCGCCGCGCGGAGATGGCGCGCGCTTCTTGAGCATTCCGGTGAAGTTCAAGGGCGCTGCGGCCCAAGCCGGTTGAAATCTGAACGTCAGTTGCGTTCGCGCAGATAGCCTTCGAGCATGGTGACGGCCGCGCTACGGTCGGCGTCGCTGGCGGAATTCAGCGCTTCGGCGTGCAAATCCGCGATCCATTGGTCGCGAGTGGCGCCGCCCGCAGCGTCGCGCGCCAGCGTCAGATACATCAATCCGCGCGCGCGTTCCGGCTCGCCGCTCGCCTCGCCGGTGAACATCATCCGGCCGAGCATCGCCTGCGCCTGCGGGTGGCCCTTGCGCGCCGCAAGCTCCAGCCAATTCACGCCCTGACGGACGTTCTTCTTCGCGCCGGCCCCTTCGAGATACATGCGCGCCAGATTGTATTGCGCGTCGGCGTTGCGGAAATAGGTCGCCGCATAACGGAACAGATCAAAAGCGCGATCGAGATCGGGCTTGATCTTTGCGCTTGGAACGCCGTCACGCAGATAAACGCCCACGGCGACGAAGGCGCTCGCCGCCATCGACCGCTCGCGCGGATCCGGCTCGTCGTCGGCGTAGTGATCGACGATTTGCGCGAAATATTCATAAGCCTTGGCGTCGTCGCGCATGACGCCGTCGCCTTCGGCGTACATCCTGCCAAGCTTCCACTTCGCCAGCGGCTCTCCGCCTTCGGCGGCATAGCGTAGCGCCGTCACCGAGGTCGCGGCGTCGCCGGCATGGTAGCTTTCGACTCCGGCGCGCAGAGCCTCGCGCGGATCCTTGAACATCGGCAGAGGTTGCGCCTCGGCCCTCGCGGCCGTAGAAGGCGCGTCAAGAGCGGGCGCCGGCGCGACAAAAGCCGTCACCAGCATGCCCAGGCTCGTCGCGAAAAGGCAGATCGGCAATGCCGCGCGCTTCCTGCGCCTAAAGGCTGAAATCACGCCCGTATGAACGCTTCCGACCATAATATTCCGACTTCCTTCAACCCTGAAGACGCCCGACGTCTTTTGAGGCATACGCCAGCCGTCACCGCTGATCAGCGAGAGGGAAAGAAGGAACCTGCGGCCGAAAGGGAAATCTCTCGGCGCCTGTCTCCGCATCTCGAATGAGCTTGTGACCCGATCACCTTAGCTCAGCTTTTGTGTCTGAAAAGGGGCTGCCGCAGCGACAATCGTGGGCAAGATGCTAATCCGCCGTACTGTTGCAATCAGAACACATGTCTGTTGCAAAAATGCAGCAGCGCCTCGCGGACACGCGTCGTCCTGACGCAAGCTTGCATGAGAGGCGCCGATACCCAGCGAGCCGCGCTTGTGCTTTCATGCGAAGCGAATCGACGGCTCCCGCTTAAGGAAAACCACATGCAGCTTCGACGCCTTACGCTCGCAATAGCCCTCGTCGGCGGGAGCGCCGCTTTCGCAACTATGGCGCTTGCCGCGGGCGACGCCCAGCGCGGCGCGATCGTCGCGAAGCGATGGTGCGCGTCCTGCCATGTGGTGACGTCGGATCAGACCAGCGCCTCGGCCGACGCGCCGTCCTTCTTCGATATCGCCCAGCGCCGAACCGACAGGAAGAAGCTTGGCCATTTCCTGATGGATCCTCATCCGCCGATGCCCGACATGCATCTCTCGCGCAAGGAGATCGACGACATCGTCTCCTATATCCGCAGCCTCGACCCGCGCCCGCAGCCAGCGCCCGAACCTGACGGTAAGGACAAGGAGCTTCCCAAGAACGGGTAAGAGGCGGCCTCGCTTTACGCCGCGCGGCGTCCGCGCTAGAGCGCGCTGCGAAAAAGTGGATGCCGGTTTTTCGCGTAAAGCGCGCTCTAGAACTTTGAGATCGATCACGTTACTGCATTTGGGCGATTTCGCCCAAATGCAGCGTGATCTAGAGCGAACAATGGCCTACATCGTCAAGGAAGCCTTCAAAACGCTGCAGGGCGAGGGCGTTAACGCGGGCCGCGCCGCCGTGTTTTGCCGTTTCGCCGGCTGCAATCTGTGGAGTGGGCGCGAAGCGGATCGCGCCGCCGCGCAGTGCCAGTTCTGCGACACGGATTTCGTCGGCTTCGAGGGCGAGGGCGGGGGAAAGTTCGCCGACGCCGCGGCGCTTGCCGGCCATTTGGCGACGCTGTGGGGGGAGGCCCGCGCGCAACGCTTCGCGGTGCTAACCGGCGGCGAGCCGATGCTGCAGATCGACGAGGCCTTGGTTTCGGCGCTGCATGGGCAGGGTTTTGAAATTGCCATCGAGACGAACGGCACGCTGCCCGTCATCTTTGGGATCGATTGGATCTGCGTCTCGCCCAAGGGCGGCGCGCCGCTGACCCAGACGAGCGGCGCGGAATTGAAGCTCGTCTACCCCCAGCAAGGCGTCGACCCTGCCGCCTATGAGCGGCTCGACTTCGCGCATTTTCTGCTGCAGCCCATGGACGGGCCGGATGTTTCGCGCAATACGGATGCCGCGGTCAGCTACTGCCTGGCGCATCCGCGCTGGCGTCTGTCTTTGCAAACCCACAAGGCGATCGGGGTGAAGTGACGGTGTCGAGTTTCGAGGTCTTTCGGGAGTTTTATTTCGAGGCGGCGCACGCGCTCTATGATCCCGAGGCTCCAGAGGGCGGCAAATACCGCAATCTGCACGGCCATTCCTTTCGCGTGCGCGTCACCCTGCGCGGCGCGCCCAGCGTCGAAGAGCAATGGGTGATGGACCTCGGCAAGCTTGGCCGTAGGCTCGCGGAACTGCGCGAACGCCTCGATCACTCGTTTCTCAACGACCTCGAAGGCCTCGGGAAGCCGACGCTCGAAAATCTCTGCGCCTACATCTGGCGCGACCTCTCGCCGACATTGCCGGGTCTTGCCGAAGTCGGCGTCTTTCGTGACAGCTGTTTCGAGGGCTGCGTCTACCGCGGCGACTAGAACAGGTTCCGAAAAAGTTGACAGACTTTTTCGATGAGAGCCTGCTCCAATACTTTGATCTTGAGCGGTTCCTTATCGATCACATGATTTCATGTGATCGGGAAGCGCTCTAAGGGCCGATCTCCCGCGCGTTGGCGAGGTTGCGGCCGAACTGCGGCGCATCGCCGCTATTGCGCAAGAGCGGCGCGGTCTCTACGGTTGAGCGCTCAATTTGTGCAAAACGCCCACCAGAGCGGCGACGTCAACAGTCCGCAACCAATAAGAGTGGGGAGCGAGGGAACCCTGAGGACATGGCGAACAACAAAGTCATTACCGCCGACGAGGCGATTGCGCTCATTCGCGACAATGACGTCGTAACCACTACCGGCTTCGTCCAGAGCTGCATTCCCGAGGCCTTGCACGCCGCTTTGGAAAAGCGCTTCGTCGAGAGCCAGCATCCGCGTGACCTCACGCTGATCATGACCGCGGGCGCCGGTGACTCCAAGGGCCTGGGCACCGGGCGCTTTCATCACGAAGGATTGCTGCGCCGAGTCATCGCCGCCAATTTCGGCCGCATGCCGAAGGTCGCCCAGGCGGCGCAGGAGAACAAGATCTGCGGCTACAATCTCCCGCAGGGCGTCATCTCGCAGCTCTACCGAGCCTGCGCCTCCGGCCAGCCGGGCCTCTTCTCCAAAGTCGGTCTCTATACCTATGTCGACCCGCGCTTTGGCGGCGGCAAGGTGAATGACCGCACCCGGGAGGACATGGTCAAATACCATAACATCATGGGCGAGGAGTGGCTGTTCTATATCGCCACCAAGATCGACGTCGCCTTCATTCGCGGCACCTCGGCCGACCCTTCCGGCAATATTTCGATGGAGCGCGAGGCGCTCGTCCTCGACAATCTCGCTCAGGCCATGGCCGCCCATAACAATGGCGGGCTCGTCATCGCGCAGGTCGAGCGCATCGTCGAACAGGGCTCGATCAAGCCGAAAGACGTGCATATCCCGGGCATTCTTGTCTCGGCCGTGGTCGTCGCCGATCCGCCGGAAATGCACCGCATGAACTACGGCGTGATCCACAATCCGGCGCTTTCCGGCGAAATCCGCGTGCCGGTCGAGAAGTTCGCCAAGATGCCGCTCGACGAACGCAAGGTCATCGCGCGTCGCGCGAGTTTCGAGCTGCCGCCGAACGGCGTGGTCAATCTTGGCGTCGGCGCGCCGGAAGGCATCGCCGCCGTCGCCAACGAAGAAAAGATGACGCCCTACATCACGCTGACGACGGAAGCCGGCGCGATCGGCGGGGTGCTCGCTTCAGGTTCGAGCTTCGGCGCCGCGACCAACGCCGACGCGATCATCCAGCAGAATCAGCAGTTCGACTTCTATGACGGCGGCGGTCTCGACATGACCTGCCTCGGCATGGCCGAGTGCGATCTGCAGGGCAACGTCAACACGTCGAAGTTCGGCGGTCGCCTCAACGGCTGCGGCGGCTTCATCAACATCAGCCAGAACGCGCGCCTCGTCGTTTACGCCGGCACCTTCACCAATGGCGGACTGCGCGTCGAAATCGCCGACGGCAAGGTGAACATTCTGCAGGAAGGCCGGAACAAGAAGTTCCTCAACGCCGTCGAACAGATCACCTTCTCCGGCAAATTCGCGCAAAAGCGCAAGCAGCCGGTCTATTACGTGACCGAGCGCTGCGTGTTCAAACTCGTCGACAAGGGGCTTGAACTGATCGAAGTCGCGCCGGGGATCGATATCGACAAGGACATCCTGGCGCATATGGACTTCAAGCCCATCATCGAACACGCGGAAGTGATGGATAAGCGCATCTTCATCGATGAGCCGATGGGGCTGCTCGCCGACCTGATCAATCTCAACATGTCCGATCGCGTCACTTACGACGCGGACCGCAACATCCTTTTCGTCAATCTCGAAGGCTGGCATGCGCGAACCAAGAAGGACATCGACGATCTGCGCAAGACGCTGATCGAGGCGTCGGACAAGGTCGGCAAGCGCGTCAACTCGGTCGTCAATCACGACGGTTGGAAGATCAACGAGGCGCTCTACGACGATTACGCCGAAATGATCGACTATATGAGTCAGCGCTATTATCTGACGACGACCCGCTATGCGACGAGCGCCTTCGCGCGCCTGAAGATGAAGGAGGCGCTCTCCAAACGCGGTCTGCAGCCGCATGTCTTCGAGCGGCGCGAGGCGGCGGAGACCTTCCTGGAGGTCGTCAGCAAGGAAGAAGAGAAGGCGCCGGCATAGCCGGCCCAGCAGCTGGTTCCGAGCCTCCAAAGGCGAACGCGCTGAACGTTGCGTTCGGCTTTCGCCCGGAACCCTGATTTTTTTGCTGATGGAAAATAAAACAGGCCCCGTGGCGTAGAGCTCACGGGGCCGTTTGCTTCTCTCGGAAGCTAGTCTGGATTGTCCAGTCTGTGAACGGGCGCCCGATGCTTGGCCTTTGCCTTCGGCCGCCCGGAAGATTGTCGAATGTCTCGGAGGATGGACGGATCAGGCAGCTGCTCCTGCCCGCCCAGTGACCGGAACCAAACGCCGGTCAAATAGTCTGACCCGGTGGCGTCATGCTCCTCTCGCAACACTGTTGCTCGGTTCGGCCCATCAACAGGGGGTGTCTGAGCCTATCCTGGATCGCGTTCGCATCGAGGTCCCGCCCGAGCGAACCTGCCGACCATGCTGTCGGATCGACAGGTGCGATGTAACGAAAAGATGAACCCGGTTTGGGATTCGGTCAAGACCATTCCGCCGTCAAAAAACGGCGACCATGGTTGCGCTCAGCTCATTTGACGTATATAGATATCTTTATGTCTCATGGAGCGCTCATGAAGTCCGTCGCCAAATTGGCCCTCGACCCGACGCTTGCGGCGCTGAACGCCGCTGGAGAGGAGACGCGCCTGCGACTTCTGGCGTTGCTCGCCCAGTCGGAGCTGACGGTCAGCGAGGTCGTGGCGATCCTGGGCCAGTCTCAGCCGCGCGTCTCGCGCCACCTCAAGCTCCTCGTCGAGGCTGGCCTCATCGAACGCCGCCGCGAAGGAGCCTGGGCGTTCTTCCGGCTGTCGCCGGCGGGGCCAGCCGGCGCTCTTGCGCGCGCCATCGTGGGTTGGCTCGAGGCTGACGACGCCCTTCTCGCCGGCGACCGCGCCAGGCTCGCCCAAGTGCGTCACGCGCGCGCCGAGAACGCCGCCCGCTATTTCGCCGCGCATGCCGAGGAATGGGATCGCATCCGCGCGTTGCACGTTTCCGAGGAGCGCGTCGAAGAAGCGATGCGTCAGGTCGTCGGCGACAGGCCGGTGCGCAACCTGCTCGATCTTGGGGCCGGCGCCGGCCGGATGCTCGAGCTGTTCGCGCCCCAGGCGGAACGCGCCGTCGGCGTCGATCTTTCCTCCGCCATGCTCGGCGTCGCGCGCGGCCGCCTCGAAGAGACCGGCTTCGACAATGTGCAGCTGCGCCAGGGCGACATCTATGCACTGCCGACCGAGCGCAACTCCATCGACCTCGCGATCATGCATCAGGTTCTGCATTTTCTCGACGATCCGGGCCGCGCCTTGCGCGAAGCGGCGCGGGTGCTCGCCCCCGGCGGCCGTCTGCTTGTCGTCGACTTTGCCCCGCATCAGGAAGAGGCGCTGCGCGACAAGCATGCACATCGCCGTCTTGGCTTTTCCGACGCCGAAATCACCGGGCTGCTGGCGCAGGCGGGGCTTGACGTCGTTCAGCGCCGCGAACTGGCGCCCGACGCGAACGAGGGGGCTAAGCTTACCGTGTCCTTGTGGCTGGCGCGCGATCCGCGCGTCATCGCCGATCCCATTCCCACTGCATCTTATGAGACAGCCTGATGTTTAACGCTCTTCATCCCACGGCCTCGCCCAATCAGTTTGCGATCTCCTATGAATTCTTCCCGCCCAAGACGCCGGAGATGGAGACGCAGCTCTGGCAGACGATCAATCGACTTGCGGCGCTAAGGCCGCATTTCGTTTCCGTGACCTATGGCGCCGGCGGCACCACGCGCGAGCGCACCCATTCGATCGTCGCGCGCATCGTGCGCGAGACCGAAATGAAGCCAGCCGCGCATCTCACCTGCGTTTCGGCCGCGCGCGAAGACATCGACGCGATCCTGCGCGATTATTGGGACGCCGGCGTTCGCCATATCGTCGCGCTGCGCGGCGATCCGCCGACCGGCGTCGGCTCGCGATTTGAGGCGCATCCGAAGGGCTACGCCCATTCGACCGATCTCGTGAGCGGCATCCGCCGGATTGGCGACTTTGAGATTTCGGTCTCAACCTATCCTGAAGGCCATCCGGAAAGCGCCTCGATCGAACAGGATCTCGACGCGCTTCAGGCGAAGGTCGACGCTGGCGCGACGCGCGCCATCACGCAGTTCTTCTTCGACAATGACGTCTACTTCAAATTCCTCGACAAAGCGCGCGGGCGGGGGATCACCATTCCGATCGTGCCCGGCATCATGCCGATCCGCAATTTCAAGCAAGTCGCGGGCTTTGCGCAAAAGGCCGGAGCGAGCGTGCCGCGCTGGCTCGCCGAGCGCTTCGACGGACTGGACGAAGACCCGGAGACTCGCGCGCTCATCGCCGCGACGACCGCCGTCGAACAGGTGATGAGCCTGGCGCGCGCCGGCGTCAATGAATTCCACTTCTACACAAATAATCGCGCCGACCTCGTCTTCGCCATTTGTCACCTGCTCGGCGTTCGTCCCCTTCGCGAAAAGGCTCTTGCATGACCTTCGAGACATCTCACGGCCCGAATATTTTGAAGGCTCTGGACGAGGCGGCGTCGCGCCGGATCCTCATTCTCGACGGCGCGATGGGCACGATGATCCAGCGCCACAAATTCGAGGAGGCCGATTTTCGGGGCGCGCGCTTCACGGATCACGCCAAAGACCTGCGCGGCAACAATGACCTGCTGACGCTGACGCAGCCCGACGCGATCAAGGCGATCCATGTCGCCTATCTCGAAGCCGGCGCCGACATCATCGAGACCAACACGTTTTCGTCGACGACCATCGCTCAGGCCGACTACGGGCTTGAGCATCTCGCGTTCGAACTCAATTGCGCGGGCGCGCGGCTGGCGCGGGCGGCGGCCGACGAAGTCGCGGCGAAGACCGGCGCGCGCCGTTTCGTGGCGGGTTCGCTCGGCCCGACCAATCGCACCGCGTCGATCTCGCCCGACGTATCCAATCCCGGCTTTCGCGCCGTCACTTTCGACGAGCTGCGCGCCTCCTATAAGGAAGCGGCGCTCGGCCTCATCGAGGGTGGCGCCGACATTCTGCTCGTCGAAACCGTCTTCGATACGCTCAACGCCAAGGCGGCGCTCTATGCGCTCGAGGACGCGTTCGACGCGGTCGGAACCCGTTTTCCGATCATGATTTCCGGCACCATCACCGATCTGTCGGGCCGGACGCTGTCGGGTCAGACGGCGGTCGCCTTCTGGAATTCGCTCGCCCACGCCAAGCCGTTTTCGATCGGCTTCAACTGCGCGCTCGGCGCCCGCGAGATGCGTCAGCATATCGCCGAGATCGGCCGCATCGCCGATACGCGCGTCTGCGCCTTCCCCAACGCCGGCCTCCCCAATGAATTCGGGCTCTACGATGAAAGCCCCGAATACATGGCCGAACTCGTCGGCGAATTCGCGACCGCCGGTCTCGTCAATGTGCTTGGCGGCTGCTGTGGCACGACGCCGGACCATATCGCCGCGATCGCCGGCGCCGTGAAAGGCGTCGCGCCGCGCGCGATCCCGACCATCGAGCCGATGCTGCGTCTCTCCGGACTGGAGCCCTTCACGCTGACCAAGGACATTCCCTTCGTCAATGTCGGCGAGCGCACCAATGTCACGGGGTCGGCGAAGTTCCGCAAGCTCATCACCAACGGCGACTATGCCGCGGCGCTCGACGTCGCGCGGGATCAGGTGGCGAACGGCGCGCAGGTCATCGACGTCAATATGGACGAAGGCCTGCTCGATTCCGAACGCGCCATGGTGGAATTTCTCAATCTTGTCGCCGCCGAACCCGACATCGCCCGCGTGCCGGTGATGGTCGATTCATCCAAATTCGCGGTGATTGAAGCGGGCCTCAAGTGTCTGCAGGGCAAGGGGGTCGTCAATTCGATCTCGATGAAGGAAGGCGAAGAGAAATTCATCGCCGACGCGCAAAAGGTGCGCCGCTATGGCGCCGCCGTCGTCGTCATGGCCTTCGATGAAAAGGGCCAGGCCGACACATTCGCCCGCAAGACCGAGATCTGCACGCGGGCCTGTAAAATCCTGACCGAGATCGTCGGCTTTCCGCCTCAGGACATCATCTTCGATCCCAATATTTTCGCGGTCGCGACGGGCATCGAGGAGCATGAGAATTACGGCGTCGATTTCATCGAAGCCACGCGCGTCATCAAACGCGATCTGCCGCATGTGCATGTGTCGGGCGGCGTGTCGAACCTGTCCTTCTCATTCCGGGGCAATGAGCCTGTGCGTGAGGCGATGCATTCGGTGTTCCTCTATCACGCCATTCAGGCGGGCATGGATATGGGCATCGTCAACGCGGGCCAGCTTGCTGTCTACGGCGAGATTGACCCCGAGCTGCGCGAGCTTTGCGAAGACGTCGTCTTGAACCGCCGCAAGGATTCCACCGAGCGCCTTGTCGAACTGGCGGAAAAGTTCAAGGGCGCGGCCGGAAAAACCCAGGAAAAGGACGCCGCCTGGCGCGACAACACCGTCGAGAAGCGTCTCGAATATGCGCTCGTGAACGGCGTCACCGATTACGTCGAAGCGGATGTGGAAGAGGCGCGTCAGCGCTCCACGCGCCCGCTTGACGTGATCGAAGGCCCGCTGATGACCGGCATGAATGTCGTCGGCGATCTCTTTGGCTCGGGCAAAATGTTCCTGCCGCAGGTCGTCAAATCGGCGCGCGTGATGAAACAGGCGGTGGCCTATCTCATGCCCTTCATGGAGGCCGACAAGAGCGAGCGCTCCACCGCCGGCAAAATCCTGCTGGCGACGGTGAAGGGCGACGTTCACGACATCGGCAAGAATATCGTCGGCGTCGTGCTCGGCTGCAACAATTTCGAGGTGATCGACCTTGGCGTCATGACGCCCTGCGCGAAGATTCTCGAAGTCGCCAAGAAGGAAAAGGTCGATCTCATCGGTCTTTCCGGCCTCATCACGCCGTCGCTCGATGAAATGTGCTTCGTCGCCTCTGAGCTCGAGCGCGAAGGTCTCGACACGCCGCTCCTTATCGGCGGCGCGACGACAAGCCGTGTGCACACAGCGGTGAAGATCAGTCCCAATTATCGACGCGGCCAGGCGGTCTATGTCACCGACGCGAGCCGCGCCGTTGGCGTCGCGCAGGCGCTCGTCTCCGACAAGACGCGCCCCGATTATGTCGCGCAGACCCGACTTGAGTATGAGCGCCTCGCGGAGGCGCATGCCCGCGCGCAGGCCGACAAGCTGCGGGTGCCGCTCACGCAGGCGCGCGCCAACGCTTATAAAATCGACTGGGCCGCCTATGAAGCGCCGAAGCCTTCCTTCAGCGGCGCGCGCGCCTTTGCGAGCTATGACGTCGGCGAGCTTGTTCCCTACATCGATTGGACGCCGTTCTTCCAGACCTGGGAATTCAAGGGGCGCTACCCGTCGCTGCTCGACGATCCCGAGCGCGGCGAGGCGGCCCGCACGCTGTACGACGACGCTCGCGCCATGCTGAAGCGGATTGTCGAGGAGCGCTGGTTCACGCCCAAGGCCGTCATCGGCTTCTGGCCGGCGAATTCCATCGGCGACGACATCGCGCTCTACAATGGCGAGTCGCGCAATGAGCGGATCGCGACGCTGCACACGCTGCGCCAGCAATTGCCCAAACGCGACGGCAAGGCCAATCTTGCGCTCGCCGACTTCGTCGCGCCCAAGGACAGCGGCAAGGCCGATTATGTCGGCGCCTTCGTCGTCACCTCCGGCGCGGAAGAAGAAAAGATCGCGGCGCGCTACGCTCGCGCCAATGACGACTATGGCTCGATCATGGTCAAGGCGCTCGCCGACCGTATCGCCGAGGCCTTCGCCGAGCGCATGCATGAGCGCGTGCGCAAAGAGTTCTGGGGCTATGCGCGTGAAGAGAATTTCGCGCCCGAAGCGCTGACGACCGAACCCTACGCCGGCATTCGTCCGGCGCCCGGCTATCCCGCGCAGCCCGATCACACCGAAAAGGCGACGATCTTCGATCTGCTCAGCGTCGAAAGGCGCACTGGCGTGAAGCTGACCGAAAGTTACGCCATGACGCCGGCCGCTTCCGTCAGCGGGCTCTATCTGGCGCATCCGAGCGCGCATTATTTCGGCGTCGCCAAGATCGAGCGCGATCAGGTCGAAGATTACGCCCGCCGCAAGGGCATGGAGGCGCGCGAGGTCGAACGCTGGCTCGCGCCGATCTTGAACTACGCGCCCGTCGCCGCGGAAGCGGCGGAGTGAGACGGACTTCGATTGGTCTGTCATTCCCGGCGGACCGGAGGTCCGACCGGGAATCCAGAGCCAATTCTATAATGTTGGTCTTGCTCTGGATGCCCGATCGCGCGCAAAGCGCGCGTCGGGAATGACATCGGCGTTGATCAACGGATTTGGTCATGACCGGCGCCTCGGACGATCCTTACGGCCTTGCCCGCTTCGTCGCGGCGCAGAAACCGGTTTACGCTGAGGCGACGGCGGAACTCGCCGCCGGCCGCAAGCGCAGCCACTGGATGTGGTTCGTTTTTCCGCAGCTCGAAGGCCTCGGAACAAGCGAGATGGCGCGGCGCTACGCCATCCGCTCGCTCGCCGAGGCTGAGGCCTATCTCGATCATCCCCTATTGGGCGCGCGGCTGAAGGAATGCGTCGGACTGATCAACAACATCCAAGCCCGCAGCGCGCATGAAATCTTCGGCTCTCCCGATGATTTGAAGTTTCATTCGTCGATGACGTTGTTTGCGGCGGCGGCGCCGCAAGAGCCGCTTTTCGGCGAGGCTCTGCACAAATATTTCGCCGGCCGCCGCGATCCCTTGACCGTTAACTCCCTCTCCCCGCGCGCGGGGAGAGGGCAGGGGTGAGGGGCTAGGGCTTTTTCGCAGCGATGTCGTCCCGGATTTTCGCGAGAATAGTTTCGCAGACACCTTGGATATTGGCGAAAACGTCGTCGTTCGTTACGCGTACAACTTGAAATCCGGCGTCGCTTAGAAAACAGGTTCGCCGCATGTCGTGCGCCAGCTCTTCCGCAGTCGAATGTGTGGCGCCGTCGACCTCGAGGATCATCGCGTGCTCTCGACACAGAAAGTCCACGAAATAAGGTCCGATCGGCTGTTGCCGGACAAACTTATATCCGCCGAGACGTCGGCTTCTCAGCTTCGCCCAAAGGCGTTGCTCCGCGGATGTCTGGGACATTCGTAACTTACGGCCGAAAAAGGTTTCGTGCAGACGTATTCCACGCATCGCAATATCTCTGCTAACAATGCTTGCTCAACAACGGGGCAATACGCCTCGCCCCTCACCCTGCCCTCTCCCCGCCAGCGGGGAGAAGGAGGATAGCCGAAGATCTCGCAATCGTGTCGACCATTCTCGCTCGCTCTCCTCGCAACGCCATCGCGCTGTATCCCTGGGCGCTCGTGTTCGCCCTCGTGCTGTTCTCGCTTTACACGCTCGCGGTCTCACGCGGCGAGAACGTCAACGCCATGTGGCTCGTCACGGCGGCGATCGGAACCTACGCCATCGGCTATCGCTTCTATTCGCGCTTCATCGCCGAGCGGGTGCTGGGGCTCGATGCGCGGCGCCGCACCCCCGCGGTCCGCCGCAACGACGGGCTCGATTATGTGCCGACCGACAAATGGGTGTTGTTCGGCCACCATTTCGCGGCCATCGCCGGCGCCGGACCGCTCGTCGGCCCCGTGCTCGCGGCGCAGATGGGCTATCTGCCCGGAACCTTGTGGCTGTTGACCGGCGTCATCTTCGCCGGCGCCGTGCAGGATTTTCTCGTCCTGTTCATCTCGACGCGCCGCGACGGGCGTTCGCTCGGCGATCTCATCAAGACCGAGATGGGGCAAGTGCCGGGCGTCATCGCCATGGTCGGCATTCTCACCATCATGATCATCCTGCTGGCGGTGCTCGCGCTCGTCGTCGTTAAGGCGCTCGCGGATAGTCCCTGGGGCGCCTTCACCGTTCTCGCGACGCTGCCGATCGCCGTGTTCATGGGCGTCTATGGCCGCTATCTGCGGCCCGGGCGCATCGGTGAAATGTCGGCGATCGGCTTCGTTCTGCTGCTCTTGAGCATCGCGCTCGGCCGCACCGTCTCGGAGAGCGCGTTGCTCGCGCCGCTCTTCTCCTTCAAGGCCGAGACCCTTGCTTTCATGCTCATCGGCTATGGCTTCGTCGCGTCAGTTTTGCCGGTGTGGCTGTTGCTCGCGCCGCGCGACTATCTGTCGACCTTCCTGAAGGTCGGCACGATCCTGTCGCTCGCGATCGGCATTTTCATCGTCTGGCCCGACCTGCAGATGCCGGCGATCAGCCGCTTCATCGACGGCACCGGACCGGTCTTCGCCGGCAGCGTCTTCCCGTTTCTGTTCATCACCATCGCCTGCGGCGCGGTGTCGGGCTTTCATGCGCTTGTGTCCTCCGGCACGACGCCGAAGATGATCGGCGACGAAACGCAGACGCGCTTGATCGGCTATGGCGCGATGCTGATGGAATCCTTTGTCGCTGTCATGGCGCTCATCGCCGCGAGCGTGCTGGAGCCCGGCGTCTATTTCGCCATGAATAGCGCGCCGGCGCTGATCGGCGCGACGCCGGATTCCGCCGCGGCGGCGATCTCCTCATGGGGGTTCGCGGTCACGCCCGAGACGCTTTCCGGCGTCGCCGCCGAAGTCGGCGAGAAGACGATTCTGTCGCGCACCGGCGGCGCGCCGACGCTCGCCGTCGGCATGGCGCATATTCTCTCTTCCGCCGTCGGCGGCTCGGCGGCGAAAGCCTTCTGGTATCATTTCGCGATTCTGTTCGAGGCGCTGTTCATCCTGACCACGATCGACGCCGGCACGCGCGTCGCGCGCTTCATGATCCAGGATCTCTTCGGCGCCTTCTTTCCCGCCTTCGGGAATACGCGCGCCTGGGTGCCGAACCTCGCCGCGACCGCTATCGCCGTGAGCGGCTGGGGCTATTTCCTCTATCAGGGCGTGATCGATCCGCTCGGCGGCATCAACACGCTGTGGCCGCTGTTCGGCATCGCCAACCAGATGCTCGCGGCGATCGCGCTGACGCTGTGCGTCGTGGTGCTCTATCGGATGAAGCGCGAGCGCTACGCCTTTGTCGCGATCGCGCGGACGGCGTGGCTCTATATCTGCACGCTGACGGCGGCCTTCGAGAAAATCTTCCATGAGGATCCGCGCATCGGCTTTCTGGTGCATGCGAGAAAATTCGCCGCCGCCGCCGATAAGGATCAGCTGCTGGCGCCGGCGAAGACTCTCGCCGAGATGCAGCGCGTCATCTTCAACGACTATGTCGACGCAACGCTTTGCGCGATTTACGTCATGCTGGTTCTGGCGATGCTCGGCTTCGCGATCCGAGCCATTCGCGCCGCGCGGGCTGCGCAACATGTCACCACGCGGGAGACCGAGGATGAATTGCACGATCTGCAGCCTGCCGGGGCTTGATCTCAATCGTCTCGCGCGCAAGCTGCGCGATGGCGCGAAGCTCATGGTCGGCCAAGGCGATTACGACGCCTATGTCGTGCATGTCCGCGCGCGGCACGGAGACGCGCCGATCATGACGCGCGACGAATTTTTCCGTGCGCGCGAGAATGCGCGTTTCGGCGCCGGCGGCGAGCGCGCCTTTCGCTGCTGTTGAAATTCGTCGCGAGCCCCGGTTCACGCCGCCGCGTCGTCGCACAACAAATCAGCGACGAGGCGGATGTCCTCCGGCGCAAAAGGTTTCTCTATGATTGGACAGCCCGAACGCGCGATGAAGCGATCGGCGCCGGGACCCAAAACGTCGCCGGTGACGAAGGCGATGCGGTTGGTCATCTGCGGATGTTCGACGCTGAGCCAGTCGTAGAAAGCCGGGCCGTCGCCGTTGGGCATGCGGATGTCGCAGAGAATGAGGTCCGCCGGCCGCGCGGCGATCACTTGTTTCGCATGGTCGCCGCTCGTCGCGATCTCGCAGTCGAAGCCGAGCCGTCGCAAAATTTCGCCGAGCAAGCTTGCGATTTCGACTTCGTCGTCCACGATCAGCGCACGCCTCGGCTTGATCCGCTGCGTCGCCGTCGTCGTATTTTCGGCAACGGCGGCGCTTTCGACGCTCACGGTCTCGATCGGCAGGCGGATCGCGAAAACAGCGCCCGCGCCCGGATGCGGCGGCTCCAGACTGAGCGAACCTCCGTGCGACTCGATGAGACCGCGCGAAACGGCGAGTCCGATTCCGGTTCCCACCCCCTGCGGCTTCGTCGTGAAGAAAGGATCGAAAATGCGGCTGCGGATGGCCTCTGGAACGCCCGGCCCATTGTCGGAAATGTGGACATCGAGCGTCTGCGCCGCTTGATCGGCGCGCGCGACGATCGAAATCCGCCGAGGCGCCGGCTGCGCTTCGAGCGCCTGCTTGGCGTTCACCACCAGATTGAGCAGCACCTGATGCAACTGGTCGCTGTCGGCCAAGAGCGGCGGCAGGTCCGCAGGGACGTCTTTGGTCACCTCGATGCCCGCCGTCCGCAGTCCATACGAAAGCAGTTCGAGCACGCGCTCGACGAGATCGGGAATCTCGACCCTTCCGCGTTCCGCCTCGCGCTGACGGGCCATGGCCAGGAAAACCTTGACGATTCGGGCGCAGCGGTTGGCGGCTGTCTCGATTTTCGCGCCGCGTTCCGCAAATTCCTCAAAATGCGTGTCGAAACTCGCATGCGACTGAGCCGCCTCGCGCAGCATGAGCGCCTGTCCGATGACGATGGAGAGCGGATTGTTGAGTTCATGCGCCACCCCGGCGAGGAGCGACCCAAGGGCTGCGAGCTTTTCGTTTTGGTAGAGCGCTTCTCTTTGGCCTTCGATTTGCGCCTGTGCTTCTCGCGCCGGACGCAGGTCGCGAAGATGCGCAGTGAAGAGCGCGCTTGGGCCCGAGCCAACCGCCGTGATCGCTAATTCGACGGGAATGCGCGAACCGTCGGCGCGCATCGCCTCCAATTCGACGCGCCGCCCGATAACGGAGGCCGGCCCGCCCGCGCGGAAGCGCTCAAGCCCGCTGTTGTGATGATCGCGCATTTCCACAGGGACGATCAGTTCGGCGACGGTCCTGCCGATCGCGTGCTCGCGCGAATAGCCGAATGTCGCCGAAGCCGCGGGATTAAACTCGACGACACGGCCCTGCGCGTCGATAACGACGATACAGTCCAGAGCGGAGTCGACCACCGCCGCATGAATCGCCTCCCGCGTCCTGTGCGATTCCAGCAATTCCAGTCGATCGCTTTCGCACTGCTGCTCGGCGTCGGCCAGCGGGCGCGCGACGCAGACGACGCCCTGCATGACCCCGCCCGGCGTGAACGGCCTGAGCTCCTCTTCGATCCAACCGGGGGCGCCGTCTGCGTCGTCAACGAAACGGCGCAGGCGTTGCGGCTCGTTCACCGAAAGATTTTGCATCGCTGCTTTGTAAAGACTGGCCGCTTGGGCGCCCAAAACGTCGTCAACGAACCTTCCGATGACGCGATCCTCTGTCGCTCCGAGCGCAAAGAGAAACTCGCGATTGACGTAGCGATAGCGTAGCTCCACGTCGAGAAAGGCGGCGCGGCCTGGCATTGCGTCGAACAATGCTTGCAGCAGCGCGCCGCCGGTCCCCGGCGCTTGCGTCGCCCCTTGCTGGATATTCATCTGAGGCGCTCTCTCAATTAGGCGCGCGCTCAGTGAGCGCCGCGCTGGAGGTCTCGTGCAGCCACAATTGCATCGGCTCGGCGATGTTTTTGAGCGCGTGCCGCCGCGCCACGAAGTCCTTGCGTATATTGCCGCGCGTCATCGCGTGCGCCACATCCGAAATCATCACCGAACCGGCCGGCGCGGCTTCCTGTATGCGTGCGGCGAGCGCCACGACTTCGCCGAAGCGGTCTCCGTTCCGAACGATCACGTCGCCCACCGCCACGCCAATGCGCAACTGCAGCGTTTGCGCGTGCCCATGCGCGGTCGCATAGGCGCGCGTTTCCGTCTGGCATTCTACGGCCCATTCGATCGCGTTGTGCACGCTGGCGAAATCGATCAGCGCGCCGTCGCCGAGCATCTTGAAGAGACTTCCGGAGCGGCGAGGAAGCGATTGCGTGACGACGTCACGAAAAAACCGATCGATGAGCGCCAATCCGTTATGCTCGTCGTATTGAATCAAGCGCGTGTAGCCGACGACGTCGATCGACGCGATCGCCGCCAGCCTTTTGCCGGCGAGGGCGGCGCGCGCCATCTTTCTCCGCCGCAGCAGGCCGCGGATACGCGCCAGCATTTCGCGCATGTGATACGGCTTGGTGACATAGTCGTCGGCACCCGATTCGAGCCCGACGATGCGGTCGATCGCCGAATTGACCGCTGTTGCGAAGATGATGCCTGTCGAGCCGCGCGCATTCAGCCATCTTGCAAGCGACAACCCGTCTTCGCCCGGCATGTTGATGTCAAGAATGGCGAGATCGATCGCCTCGAACTCCACCATGGCGCGGAATTCCGCAGCGCTCGGCGCCGCGAGAACGCGATAGCCGTTCGTCGATAGAAACTCGGCGAGCAGGTCACGCAAGTCCTGTTCGTCTTCGGCAATCGCGATGGTCTCGAGCATCGGCCGATCTGTCTCGTCGAGAGAGTGCTTTGATTTAGCGCAATATAGATCGCGCGAATCGCCGCTGTAAAATGTGCGGCTCCACACCGCTCCGGTTGATCTCGCGCCAGCTTCGTTTAGTCTCAATGTCATGCGCGCCGACGTTCCGGAAAATGCTAACGCCCTCATGGCCTTGCTCGACTGGTACGTTCAAAGCGGCGTCGATCTCGCGCTCGACGAGGCGCCGCATGACCGCTATGCGGACAGCGCGCGCACGGCGGTTGCGCAGCGTCCCCAGGCGACGGACACAAGAGCGCCGACGATCCCGTTACAGCCACAGGATGACGAACGCCCGCGCCGCGCCGCGGCCCCGATCGCCGCGCCGGATGAAGCCATTCGCGCCGCGGAGCAGGAGGCGTCCAGCGCGCGCGATCTTGACGAACTCGCCGCGCGTCTCGCCGATTTTCCGCACGCGCCCTTTCGCGACATGGCGCAGCATTTTCTGTTCGGCGCCGGCGCGCCTGCAGCGCGTCTCATCGCCTTCGACGCCGCGCCGGGCGTGACGGAAGAAACAAGCGGCGAGGCGTTCAGCGGGCTTTCGGCGAAACTCCTCGACAATATGCTGGCGGCGATCGGCTTCGATCGCTCCAGCGCCTCTCTCGCCTATGTCTCGCCCTGGCGCCCGCCTGGCGATCGCGCGCTATCCCCGCATGAAGCGGCGATCTTCGCGCCATTCGCGCGACGCCGGGTCGAATTGGCGCGGCCGGACATTCTGCTGATTTTTGGCGAAGCGCCGGCGCGGATCATGCTCACGACGAACGAGCCAGTGGGAAAGCTGCGCGGCAAGGCGTTTGAAGCGCGCTGCGGCGCGCATGTCGCGCGCGCCTTCGTCTTTTCCAGTCTCGAGGCGATGCTGAAAAGCGCGGCGTTGAAGCCCGCCGCCTGGCGCGATCTGCGACGGGTCGCGGCGGCGCTGGAATCGGCGTCAAACGGCGCGCAGCTTTGACATTTCGCGCGTCATGCCCGCGCTTGTCGCGGGCATCCACGTCGTCATCGCGCGTCTTTGCGTGGATGGCCGGGACAAGCCCGGCCATGACGCGCGCGAGAGACGACGGCGTATCTTACTCCGCCGCTTCGCCCTTCGCGCCGCCGCCAAAGCGGCGCACGATGTAATCGTCGACGATGCGGGTGAACTCCTCGGCGATGCCCTCGCCGCGCAGCGTCATCGCCTTCTTGCCGTCGATGAAGACGGGCGCGGCGGGAGTCTCCCCCGTGCCGGGCAGCGAAATGCCGATGTCGGCGTGTTTCGACTCGCCGGGACCGTTCACGATACAGCCCATCACCGCCACATTGAGCGTCTCGACGCCTGGATATTGCGCGCGCCAAGCGGCCATCCGCTCGCGGATATGCGCCTGGATGTCGCGCGCGAGTTCCTGAAACACGGTCGAAGTGGTGCGCCCGCACCCGGGGCAGGCCGCGACGAGCGGCACGAAGGTGCGAAAGCCCATGGTCTGCAGAATTTCCTGGGCGACGCGCACTTCGAGCGCGCGGTCGCCGCCGGGCTCCGGCGTCAACGACACGCGGATCGTGTCGCCGATGCCGTCCTGCAGCAGCACGCCGAGCGCGGCCGATGACGCGACGACGCCCTTCGAGCCCATGCCGGCCTCGGTGAGGCCAAGATGCAGCGCATAGTCGCTGCGCGCCGCCAGCATGCGATAGACGGCGATGAGGTCCTGCACCGCCGAGACTTTGGCGGAAATGACGATGCGGTTTTTCGGCAGGCCGATCTCCTCGGCGCGGCGCGCCGACATCAGCGCCGAGCGGACCAGCGCCTCGCGGGTCACCGCGCGCGCGTCGAGCGGCCGGTCGGAAGCGGCGTTGACGTCCATCAGATAGGTGAGCAGCTCCTGATCGAGCGAGCCCCAATTGGCGCCGATGCGGACGGCCTTGCCGTGCTTGGCGGCAAGTTCGACGATCGAGGCGAACTGCTTGTCCTTCTTTTCCTTGAACCCGACATTGCCCGGATTGATGCGGTATTTGGCGAGCGCCTCGCCGCAGGCGGGATGATCGGCGAGCAGCTTGTGGCCGATGTAATGGAAATCGCCGACGAGCGGGACGTGGCATCCCTTCTGCGCGAGCTTCTCGAAAATATGCGGCACGGCCGCCGCCGCCTCGTCGCGGTCGACAGTGATGCGCACCAGTTCCGAGCCCTGCTGCGCCAGCGCCAGAACCTGCGTGACGGTCGACTCGACGTCCGCGGTGTCGGTGTTGGTCATGGACTGGACGACGACGGGCGCGCCGCCGCCGACGATCACGGCGGCGGGGCCAGCGCCAACAGCCACCGCGCATGTGCGCCGGCGGGGCGCCGGTTCGGCGACGACCGGGTCGGGCAGACGGGTCTCTGATGCAGCTTCGTTCATGGACGTCGTTTCGGCGGTCGTTGCGGACGCCGATAGGTCGCCCGTAACGGCCGCAAGGTCAAGCGTCGGGCGCCGTGTCCATTAGCCGTTTGGCTGGGGGGCAGGCGTCATCCAGGCGACGAAGGCGCCGCCCGGCTGTTGCAGCACCGCCATGCGGCCGACGCCGGGGATCTCGAAGGCGTCCTTGCAGATCGTCGCGCCGGCGGCCTTGGCCTTCGCCAGGCGGGCGTCCACGTCATCGACGCCGATATAGGTCAGCCAATGTTCTGGAACGCCCTCGAACTCCGGGCCCTTCATCTCGAACATGCCGCCGACCCGCGCGCCCTGCGAACTGATGATCCAGTATGTGACGCCGCCCATAGGCATTCCCTCGAAGCTCCAGCCGAGAGTTTGGCTGTAGAACTTCTTCGCCCGCTCGACGTCGTGGACGTTGAGCTCGTTCCAGCAGACCGCCCCGTGCTTCGGTGCCGCGCCGCGATCATTGGCGTTGGACATAGCCCCTCCTCTTTCAGCTCAACATCGATCCGTTCCAAAGCGACTGCCTATTTCGGCAGCAGGCCGAGCCGGCGCGCCGTCAGCCAGTCGACGAGCCGCGTCGGCAATAGGCTGCGCAGCGTGTAGTCCGTAAAGCGATTTTTTACGACCGGGATGCGGATGGGCGGGCGCGGCGCCGTCAGCGCCCGCAACACGGCGCGTGCGACGACCTCGGGACCGGGCGCGCGGCGGCCTGCCTCGATAAGCCATTTCAGCATCCTCCGGCCTGGGGCGGCATAGGCCGTGCCCTCGAACAGAGCGAGATTGGTCTCTTCGGCCTTGTCCCAGATCGGCGTCGCGATCATCCCCGGCTCGATCAGGACGACGTCGACCCCATAGACCATCAGCTCGCGCCGCAGCGCGTCCGACATGCCCTCGAACCCGAATTTCGAGGTGGCGTAGGCGCCGAGAAAAGGCGCAGCGAAGCGCCCGGCGACCGAACTCATATTGACGACGCGGCCGGGCGCGCCGCGCCGCTGCGCGCCAGCGCCGAGCAGGGGCGCAAATGCCTGGATGATTCGAAGCTGGGCGATCAGATTGACCTCGATCTGGCGCCGAAAGTCGTCGATCGGCAGATGCAGCAGCGGGCCGGAGACGGCGACGCCGGCGTTATTGACGAGGCCCGCGAGCGTTTCGCCATCGAGGCGCGCCTCAACGTGGCGCGCGGCGGCCGCGATGGATTCGGCGTCGGTCACGTCGAAGAGAAGCGGAATGACGGACGCGCCATGTCGAGCTGTGAGCGCGGCGGCGTCAGAGTCCTTGCGAACCGATGCGAACACCAGAAACCCCTTCTCGACCAATAGGCTGACGCAGGCCGCGCCGATCCCGGTCGAGGCGCCCGTCACGACGACGGCCTTCATACGCGTTCTCCCAATGTCGCGAGGAGGTTCGCGAGCGCCACGCGCGTTTCGCCGTCGGCCCGGCCGTCGACCTGCGCGCGGCGGAAGTGGCGCTGGAACGCCTCGACCGCCAGAACGGTCTGGGCGTCATAGACGCCAGTTTGCTCGACGCGATAGCCGTAGGCGGCGAGGTCGCGCTGAAGCGAGGCAACCTTGGCGCCCGCGTCGCCGAGCGAGACCGTCGTCGCGCCGGCGCCGAGATTCTCATCGGCGACCCGCCCGACGCCGAGGCGGGCAAGCGCCTCCCAGGGAAAGAACTCGCCGGGGTCCCGTTTGCGGCCAGGGGCAATGTCGGAATGCGCCAGCACGCGTTCGGGCGGTATCGCATGGCGCCGGCAAATGTCCTTGGCGAGCGCCGCCGTCGCCTCGATCTGGACCGCCGGATAGTGTCTCGGATCGTCGTGGCCGGGATGAACGATTTCGATTCCGATTGAGGCGGAGTTCATGTCCGTCTCGCCGGCCCAGAAGCTTATCCCGGCATGCCAGGAGCGCCGCGACTCCGGCACGAGCTGCAGCACGCGGCCGTCCTCCTCGACGACATAATGCGCCGAGACCTGAGAGCGGAGGCTGCAGAGCAGGGCGAGAGCCGATTCGCCCGTCGGCATTCCCGTGTAATGAAGCACCAGCGACGAGATCGGCCGCAGGCGCTCGCCGTGATTAGGCGAGGGGCACACGCTCGCGCCAAGGTGGTCGGGCTCGAAAAAGCCCTCGCGCTCACGCCAGGGTTGCGTCGCCGACAGCCAGTCCCGCGCGCGCGCCTCCGGATCGGCGCTGCGCAAAATGTCGGTGACGACGCAGGCGCTGTCCGCCCCCGCGGCAAGCGCGGCGATGGCGCGTTCGGGGGTCAGTCCGCCGATGGCGACAAGAGGCGTCTCGCCGATCTGCGCCTTCCAGGCGCCCAGCCGGGCGAGGCCCTGCGGCGCAAAGGCCATTTGTTTCAGCAGCGTGGGATAGATCGGGCCGAGCGCGACATAATCAGCGCCCACGGACAGCGCCCGGTCAAGTTCGGTCTGGTCATGCGTCGAAACGCCGATCCTGACGCCGGCGCGGCGCAGCGCCGGGATGTCCGCCGCGTCGAGATCGCTCTGTCCGAGATGGACGAAGTCGCAGCCTTCCTCGATCGCGAGCCGCCAGTAGTCGTTGACGACGAGCTGCGCGCCATGTCGCGCGCACACCCCCCGCGCGGTCGCGATCTGCGCGCGGAGGTCAGGCTCAGCGCGATCCTTCACCCGCAGCTGCACGAGCTTAACCCCTTGGGGCAGCAGGCGGGAAAGCCAGTCGGCGTCGTCGACGATGAGATAGAACGGATCGAGCCTCAGCGCCGCCACCCGCTACGCCAGTCTGTCGAAGGGACGGCCGATGATCGGCGTCGAAGGTTCCGCCATATCGCGCGGGGTCATCGGCTGCGCGCGAAAGCCGGCGCGGCCGGCTTCGATCGCGAGGGCGAAGGCCCGCGCCATCAAGACGGGGTCGCCGGCGCGGGAAACGGCGGTGTTGAGCAGCACGGCGTCGTAGCCCATCTCCATCACCAGCGCGGCGTGGGACGGCGCGCCAAGCCCGGCGTCGACGATGAGCGGGGTGTCGGGAAAATGCGCACGCAGCGCCCGCAAGGCGAAAGCATCATTGACCCCCCGCCCGGAGCCGATCGGCGACGCCCAGGGCATCAGGACGCGGCAGCCGGCGTCGAGCAGTTTTTCCGCCACGACGAGATCGTCGGTCGTGTAGGGAAAAACCTTGAAGCCGTCGTCCGAGAGCGCGCGCGCCGCCTCGACCAGCCCGAAGACGTCAGGCTGTAGCGTGTCCTCTTCGCCGATCACTTCGAGCTTGATCCAGTCGGTCGCGAAGACTTCCCGCGCCATTTGCGCGGTTGCGATCGCCTCTTTGGCGGTGCGGCAGCCGGCGGTGTTGGGGAGCACGCGCACGCCGACGTCGCGAATCAGGCTCCAGAAGGCCTCGCCCGCGCGCGCCCCGCCGGCTTCGCGCCTCAGCGAGACGGTGACGATCTCGCAGCCCGACGCGCGAATTGCTTCCGCCAGGATCGCCGGCGAGGGATAGCGGGCGGTGCCGAGCAGCAGCCGCGAGGACAGCGCGACGTCGTAAAGCGTCACCGGGTCATTATGCATCACACTCGCTCACCCGCCCTGTCTCGGCGTCACGATCTCGACGGCGTCGCCTTCACGAAGCCGCGTCTCGGCGCGGTCCCTGGCGCGCACGAATTCCTGGTTCAAAGCGGTGCCGACGGTCTTTTCATCATACCCCAGTTCGTCCAGCAACATTTGCAACGTCGTCGCGCTCACATCCTGCGGCCGCCCGTTGATCTGAATCAGCATCCATCACCTCTGGGAAATACGCGTCGTTTACGACGACCTCAGCCGCGCGGCGCGCCAGCGCCGGCGCAAGCAGGAACCCGTGGCGGTATAGTCCATTGATATAGAGTGTGTGACCCCGCTTCAAAAGACGGGGCAGATTGTTGGCGAAGGCGGGACGGAGGTCCGAGCCGGTCTCGACAATTTCGGCCTCGGCGAAGGCCGGGTGGACCGCAAAGGCGGAGTTGACGAGTTCGACGACCGACCGCGCGGTGACCCGCGCGCGCTCCTCATTTTCGATCATGGTGGCGCCGACCATGAACAGCCCCTCGCCGCGCGGAACGACATAAACTGGCCGGCGCGGATGCAGCATGCGCACCGGACGCGCCAGGGAAATTTCGTCGCTGCGCAGAATCAGCATTTCGCCCTTCACGCCGCGCAGGCCGGGAAGCGCGTCGCGCGCCGCAAAGCCGCGGCAGTCGATGATCCAATCGGGGATCGTCGCCAGTGCAGCGGCGTCCTGCTGAACATGCAGCATCACATTCGGCGTTTGCGCGAGGCGCCCGGTCAACGCACGGAGCGCCGCGCCGGGATCGAGATGCGCTTCTTGTCGAAAAAACAACGCTGCGTCGAAGCGGCCGGCGAGATCTGGCTCTAGCGCCGCGATATCCTTTGCGTCCAGCGAATCGAAATTGCGCGTGCGCCGGGCGAAGTCGGCGAGTTCGGCGCGCTCGCGGGCGGGCGCCACGACAAGACTGCCGGCGATTGTCGCGATTCCAAGCTCGCGCGACCAGAAGTCGAGCGCCTCTTCGCCGAGCGTGGCGACCAGGGGCTCGGCGCTTTCCAGTTCGCACCAGGGCGCGATCATGCCGCCGGCGAAACGCGAGCAGCCGAGGCCCGGCGCAGACTCGCGCTCGACGATCTCCACCTCCACGCCTTTTCGCGCGAGCGCATAGGCGGCGCAGAGTCCGGCGACGCCGGCGCCGATCACGCGCGCGAGCATGAGCGCGGCCTTTTGGGAAATCTCGCTGACACCATCCCTCCGCCAGTCTCAACTGGATCAGGTTCGAAGGGTCGCCGCCCCCGCGTTTCGCGCGTCATGCGGCCTCTCAGCCCTGTGGCGGCGTGATTGACGCGCCGCCGGGCGGGCTCCCCCGGCGGACATAGGCTGGCGCGAAGCGCAGAGGCAGTCAAGCGCCGCGCCCGGCTCCTTTATTCGCCCGCAGGCGCCGGGACTTGCCAGATGTCAACCGATGGCTCAGTTTGCGCAAAGAAAAGCGCGCTAAAAAAGCGCAGCATACCGGGAGAAAATCATGAGATTCATCAGCAAAACGGCCAGCGTCCCCAGGACGTTGGCCGGCGCCGTGCTCTGTGGCCTGCTCGCCTGCGCGATTTCAGCGGCGCCGGCTGACGCGGCGCAGCTCGGCGAAATTTTTCCCATTCCGAATTCGCTGAGCCTCAGCGGGGTTCCGCGCGACTCGCTCCTGAAGATTCAGTCGAAATGGCTGCGGAACGGCCTCGACAATCTCAAGAAGGCGCGCGCTGAAGCCGAAGCGGCGCTTGAAAAAGCGAAGGCGGACGCTCCGGACAAGGTCGCCGCGGCGGAGGAGAAGGTCAAAAAGCTCGATGCGATGACCGCCGAAACTCAAGAAGAACTCGCGCTGTCGGAGAACAATGATTCGTCGCATGACATTCAACAAGCGCGCAAACGCAACTTGCTGCTCGCGCTCAATCAGTGGATCAATGAGCTCAACCGCCTCGCCACAGAGCAGATGAAGATCGCGATTATGAAGGATGGCGCCGAGGCCATGGCGGCGCAAAACCAAAATTATCAATTGTCGGAACAGGCGGACAATCTCGAAAAAGCCAAGCGCGACCCGAGTTTCGAAGATTGGGGCGTGACCAAGTAATCTCAAGCGGGCGATGGGGGTCAGGCTCATTGACCGACGGCGCCGTCGATGAGTCGAGGAGAGTGGCGGCTGTCCGGCGAGCTTTCCAATGACCCCCACCATTACCGCCTTTGAACGGTCGCCCGATGGCGGCAAGGGACTGGCGCGCGACATGCGCGTTCGCTGGGCGCTCGAAGAAGTTGGCCTAGCCTACGACGTTCGGCTTCTTTCATTCGAAGCGATGAAGGAGCCCCCGCATCTCGCGCTTCATCCTTTCGGGCAGATTCCGACCTTTGAAGAAGGCGATCTCGCCCTATTCGAGTCGGGGGCGATCGTGTTCCACATCGCGGAGCGCCATGCTGGCCTGCTGCCAGACGATGCGAACGCCAGGGCGCGCGCGATCACATGGATGTTTGCGGCGCTCAGCACGATCGAGCCGCCAATCATTGATCTTGCGTTCGCAAAGCTTCTGGAGCGCGACGAGGCCTGGTACGAGCAGCGTCTGCCTCTCGTCGAGGAACGCGTCCGTAGACGGCTGAGTGAACTTTCCCTTCGCCTTGGCGACGCCGAATGGCTCGATGGTCCATTCAGCGCCGGCGACCTGATGATGGTGTCGGTGCTGCTCAGGTTGAAAGCGTCGGGTCTCCTGGACCAATATCCGAACCTCTCCGACTATGTCGCCCGCGGCGAAGCGCGGCCCGCATATAAGCGTGCTTTCGAGGCTCAACTGGCGGTTTTCACCGCCGCAGCATCCAGGACCTAGAGACCATCGTCCGGCGACGCGGCCGGCGGCGACAGTTCGCCATTGAGCTTCACGATCCGACGCGTCGCGTCGCCTAGCGCCTTGGCGGCGAGCGCCGACGCCGCATCGTTCGCCTTGCGCGCGGCGTCGAGTTCGGCGCGCAGCGCAGCGAACTCGGCTTCCGTCGCCTGCGCTTTGGCGCGTGCGTCCGTCGCCTCGTCGGCGATTGCGAGCGCGGCCATCACGATAATGCGCTGCTCGCCGATTTCGCCGAAGCTTTCGCGCATCGACTCGATCTTGCTTTCCACGTAACGCGCGAGTTCTTCGATCCGCTGCTCCTCGCCCGCCTCACAAGACATGCGATAGGTGCGACCGGCGATGGCGACGACGACGGCGGCCATGTCAATCCTCTTGGGTCGAGGCGACGCCCGCCGCGCCGAGCGCCGCGGCGACGCCTTCGCTGGCGGCTTCGAGCCTTCGCAGCACCTCGTCGCGGCTCTTCTCCAGGGTGTTCTGCCGCGCAAGCGCGGCGTCGAGATCGAGGGCGAGGCGCGACCGATCGTCTTGCATGACGGCGAGTTCTTCTTCGAGTTCGGCGCTGGACAGCTCGTCTTCGAGCTTTGCGGCGACAGTGCGCTCCAGCTGAGCGAGCGCCGCCTGCAGCTCTGCGACGGCGGCCTCGAGCCTCTTGGCGTTTTCTTCGTCGCGCTTATCTGATTGGTTCATCGCCGGTCGCAGAATGTGCATGGCTTTGCGGCCCGGCGACCGCGCCGAACGATTCGCTTGCCAGCCTGTTCCTAGCATGAATCGCGCAAATCGAAACCGCGCCAATTGGCGCGACCTCGGCGCGTTGACAGGGGGGCGCGAGGTGCTATCACACGCTCGCCTCCAGAGCCCACAGGCTCGATGGCGAGGGCCGCGGAGTTCCGGCGGCGCAAGGAGATTTTCCAAATGACCGTGAGAGTGGCGATCAACGGATTCGGGCGCATCGGCCGCAACATCCTGCGCTATATCATCGAGACCGGACGCACGGACCTCGAAGTCGTCGCCATCAACGATCTCGGCCCGGTCGAGACCAATGCGCATCTGTTGCGATATGATTCAGTGCACGGCCGCTTCCCGCATGAGGTGAAAGTCGCCGGAAACACGATCGACGTCGGCCGCGGCCCCATCCAGGTGACCGCCATCAAAAATCCGGCCGAGCTTCCCTACAAGGACCTCAAGATCGACATCGCGCTGGAATGCACCGGGCTTTTCACCGCGCGCGACAAGGCCAAATTGCTGCTCGACGCGGGCGCGAAGCGCGTATTGGTTTCAGCGCCCGCCGAAGGCGCCGACATTACGGTCGTCTACGGCGTCAATCACGACAAGATCACCAAGGATCATCTCGTGATCTCCAACGCGTCCTGCACGACGAACTGTCTCGCGCCGGTCGCCAAGGTGCTGCACGAGGCGATCGGCATCGAGAAGGGGATCATGACGACGATCCACTCCTATACCGGCGATCAGCCGACGCTCGACACGATGCATAAGGATCTCTACCGCGCTCGCGCGGCGGCGCTGTCGATGATCCCGACCTCGACGGGCGCGGCGAAGGCCGTCGGACTCGTGCTGCCGGAGCTGAACGGCAAGCTCGACGGCTACGCCATTCGCGTGCCGACGCCCAACGTCTCTGCGGTCGATCTGAAGTTTGTCGCCAAGCGGGCGACGACGAAGGACGAGGTGCACGCCGCGATCAAGGCCGCCGCCGACGGCCCGCTCAAGGGCGTGCTCGGCTACACGGACGAAAAGCTCGTATCGATCGACTTCAACCACAATCCACTCTCGTCCTGCTTCCATCTCGACCAGACCAAGGTCCTCGACGGCAATCTCGTGTCGATCCTGTCCTGGTACGACAATGAATGGGGCTTCTCCGGCCGCATGACCGATGTCGCGACCGTGATCGGCAAGCTTCTGTAAGCATCGTCCCACCACGCCGGCGCGGACCTTCGGGTCCGCGTTTGCCTTTTCAAGCCGCGATTGGACGCTGACATGGCCGCTTTCCATACTCTCGACGACGTCGACGTCAAAGGAAAGCGCGTGTTGCTGCGCGTCGATCTCAATGTGCCGATGGAGGATGGGCGCGTCACCGACGCGACGCGCATCGAGCGTGCGCTGCCGACGATCAACGAGATCGTGGAAAAAGGCGGCAGGGTCATTCTGCTTTCGCATTTTGGCCGGCCGAAGGGCCAGCGCGTCGATGCGGAGTCGCTGCGCCAGGTCATCCCGACGCTCGAACATGTTCTCAAACGCAAGATCGCCTTCGCCGACGACTGCGTGGGCGACGCTGCGGCGACCATCGTCGACGTGCTCAAGGACGGCGACGTCGCCTTGCTTGAGAACACGCGCTTCCACAAGGGCGAAGAAAAGAACGCCGACGACTTCATCGACGCGCTCGCCAAGAGCGGCGATATCTTCGTCAGCGACGCCTTTTCGGCTGCGCATCGCGCGCACGCCTCGACCGAAGGAATAGCGCACAGACTGCCCGCTTACGCCGGCCGCGCCATGCAGGCGGAACTCGAAGCGCTCGAATCGGCGCTCGCCAATCCGCAGCGGCCGGTCATGGCGATCGTCGGCGGCGCGAAAGTGTCGACGAAGCTCGAACTCCTGGGCAATCTCGTCGCAAAGGTCGAATATCTCGTCATCGGCGGCGGCATGGCGAACACTTTCCTTGCGGCGCAGGGAAAGGCTGTCGGCAAATCGCTGTGCGAACATGATCTCGCCGGGGCCGCGCGGGAAATCCTCGTCAAAGCAGAGAAAGCCGGCTGCGACGTCGTGCTGCCGATGGACGCCATTGTCGCGCAAAAATTCGAGGCGCATGCGCCGTCGCATATCGTTTCGGTCGATCATGTCGGCGAAAACGACATGATCCTCGACGTCGGGCCGAAATCGATCGCCCATATCGAGTCGCTGCTCGCCAATTGCAAGACGCTGGTGTGGAACGGCCCGTTCGGCGCGTTCGAACTGCCGCCCTTCGACGAAGGCACCAACGCCGTCGCGCAGACCGCGGCGCGGCTCACCGTCGAGGGCAGGCTGCTGTCGATCGCCGGCGGCGGCGACACCGTGGCGGCGCTCAACCAGGCGCATGTCGCGCAGGAATTTTCCTATGTGTCGACGGCCGGCGGCGCCTTTCTCGAATGGCTAGAAGGAAAGACGCTGCCGGGCGTCGCGGCGCTCATGCAATCTTCACAGCGCTGAAACGGCGACTGCTTGGTCGGCGTTCTTAGGAGGAGCGCCTAGAGATGGGCGAGCGTCGCTTCGGCCGTCGAAACCGTCGCTTCGCTCGAATTCTCCTCGACATTGATCCATTTCACGACGCCGTCGTCGATCAGCGCCGAATAGCGCTTGCCGCGCACGCCAAGTCCGGGCGCGGTGAGATCGAGTTCGAGTCCAAGCGCTTTGGCGAAGGCCGCCGAACCGTCGGCGAGCGCGTCGATCTTGTCGCCGCCGCCCGACTCCTTCACCCAGGCGTCGAGCGCGAAAATGTCATTGACCGCCGTGACCGCCACCGCGTCCACGCCTTTTGATTTGATTTCATCCGCCTTGGCGATGAAGCCGGGCAGATGTTTCTTGTGGCAGGTCGGCGTATAGGCGCCGGGAACGCTGAAGAGCGCCACCCTGCGTCCCGCAAAATAGTCCTTCGTGGCGACCGGCTCCGGTCCATTCTTGCCCATGACGGTCAGCTTCACGTCGGGGAGTCGGTCTCCAGCTTTAATGGTCATGCACGATCTCTCTCTGATTTAGGGTAAGGCCCAGACTAGATAGCGCGCTTCCCGGCTTTGTGTCGCGTGCGCGGCGCGACTTGCTTGCAGCGCACTTGTGAGCTTCGCCGAGGCGAGGCAACATGCGCAAGTCGCCAGCGCAGACGATTCGCCTCTGGAGGACGGGCTAATGTCGGATTCTTCGAATGGAGGCGGCGGCGAGACCCCGCCTTCCGCATGGGTGTGGAGCCAGTATCGCGCCGTGTCTCCTGATTCGTCTGATTCACCAGCTCGACGCGCGCCGGTCCTCACAAAGAGGAGCGTGCAAACGCCGCCGCCGCGACCCGCATCCGATCCGCCGCCGCCACGACGCTCCGGCGGGGGAGGGGGAGGGATCGCCTTCCTGGTGGCGCTCGCGATTTTAACGCTCGCCGCCGCGACATGGTGGTTCGCCGCCTCGCGGTCGCCGCCTCCGGCCGCTCCCGATGCGCAGCCCGTCGAAGAGAGCGGCGCGCCAGGCGCCCCGGCGCCCGAAGGGGAGGCCACGCCGCCGCCTGAATCGGCTGCGCCGTCTTCACCGCAGGAGGCCGCCCCATCGGCCCCGCCGCCTGCGCCAGTTGCGACGCCGGTTGAGCAGAGGGCGACGCCGAGCGCAACGACGGCGCCCGGCGCGAAGCGGAAAAAACCGAAGAAAAAGCCTCGCTAGAGCGCTTCCCGATCACATGGAATCATGTGATCGATAAGGAATCGCTCAATCAGTGTTGGAGCAGGTTCTCATCGAAAAGTCTGTCAACTTTTTTGGAACCTGCTCTAGGAGCGCGGCTTAGGTCCGCCAGGGATGCTCGGGAAGGTCGCAAACGCCGAGCGTGTCGACGCCCGCCTGCGCGACCGCATGATCATTCTCCACGGCCGAACCGCTGACGCCGATGGCGCCGATCATCACGCCGTCGGCGTCGACGATGGGGAGTCCGCCGGGAAAGGTGATGAGCCCGTCATTCGAGTGCTCGATGCCGTAGAGCGGTCCGCCCGGTTGCGACAGCTTGCCGATCTGTCCGGTCGGCATGCCGAAGAAGACGGCCGTCTTCGCCTTTTTCATCGCAATGTCGATGCTGCCGACCCAGGCGTCGTCCATCCGCTCGAACGCCTTTAAAACGCCGCCGGAATCCACGACGGCGATGCACATCTGAGTGCCGAGCTCGATGGCCTTGCGGCGCGCCGCGGCGATCGCTTTGTCCGCCTGTTCAATCGAAACATGCATTCGCCGATCTCCTTTTTTTTAAAAACAGCGGCCTCTGGGGTCGTCGATCGCGAAATTAGAGTGGTCGCGACCCGAGGGATGGCGGCTGCGCGATTAATTCGAAGGCGTCTCGAGCGCGCGGGAAATCAGCGCCTTGGCGTCCGCGCTGTCCCAGGCGGCGGGACCATTCATCAGCCCGATCTGGCAGCCGTCAGCGCCGATCAGCGCCGTGGTGGGGAGACCCAGGGCTTTGCCTGACTGCTTCATCTCATAGAAGATGTTGGCCTTTGGATCGCCATAATAGGTCAGCGACTTGACGCCGGTCTCAGCGAGAAACGCCTTCGCCCTTTCAAGGCGGGTCGTATCAACATTGACGGCGACGACTTGAAAGTTCTGTCCGGCGAATGCCTCTTGCAGCCTGTCGAGCGCCGGCATCTCGGCGCGGCAGGGCACGCACCAGGTCGCCCAAATATTGAGGAGCGTCGTCTTGCCCTTGAAAGAGGCGAGCGAAACCGGGGCGCCGTCGGGCCCGTCAAATGCGTAGTCCGGCATCGGCTCCGGCTTCGGCGCGATGATCATCGCCGCGACCTCGCCTTTCGCGAGATCTTTGAGAGCGGCGGCGATCTTGGCCGACGTCGCGCAGGCCGCGCTAACGTCGGGCGCCGGAGCGGCGCTCTGATCGGCCGTGCCTGCGGGAGCGCCTTCATCCACGGCGCGTTCAGGCGGTTTCTTGCCGCCCATGCTGCCGATCACGTATAGAAACGCCACGCTTGCCGCGATGGTTATCGAGGCCGCCTTCACGACAAGTAGGAAAGATCGCGGGGGCGGTGGCGGTTTGGCCATGAGGCGTGGGCTCCGAGGTTAAAAATGACGAGCAAGATATGGGGCGGCCGCTTCAAAAGCGCAACCGACGCGGTTCTGGAGGCGATCAACGTCTCGATCGACTTCGACAAGCGCCTCGGCCTCCAGGACGTCCGCGGCTCGCTCGCCCATGTCGCCATGCTCGGCGAAACGGGGATCGTGTCGCGCGACGACGCGGCGAAGATCGCCGATGGATTGGAGCGAGTCAAAGCGGAAATCGAGAACGAGCGCTTCCATTTTTCGCGCGCGCTCGAAGACATTCACATGAACGTCGAGTCGCGTCTTGCCGAGTTGATCGGCCCGGCGGCGGGGCGGCTGCACACGGCCCGCTCTCGCAACGATCAGGTGGCGACCGATTTCCGCCTCTACATTCGCGATCAGATCGACGCGCTCGATGCCGAACTTGCCGATCTGCAGCTCGCGCTTGCGACCCGCGCGCGGGAAGAGGCGGCAAGCGTCATGCCCGGCTTCACGCATCTGCAATCGGCGCAGCCCGTGACGCTCGGCCATCATCTCCTCGCCTATGTCGAAATGATCGCCCGTGATCGCGGACGTCTTCGCGACGCGCGCGCGCGGCTCAACGAATGTCCGCTCGGCGCAGCGGCGCTGGCCGGGACGAGCTTTCCGATCGACCGCGCGATGACGGCGCGCGCGCTCGGCTTCGATCGGCCGACGGCGAATTCGCTCGACAGCGTCTCCGATCGCGACTTCGTTCTGGAGACGCTGAGCGCGGCGGCGATCTGCGCCACGCATCTGTCGCGCTTCGCCGAAGAGATCGTGCTTTGGACGACGCCGCAATTCGGCTTCATCGCGCTGTCCGATAAATTCACTACCGGCTCGTCGATCATGCCGCAAAAGCGCAATCCCGACGCCGCCGAGCTCGCGCGCGGCAAATCGGGCCGCGTCATCGGCGCGCTTGTCGCGCTGCTCGTCGTCATGAAGGGCCTGCCGCTCGCCTATTCGAAGGACATGCAGGAGGATAAGGAAGGCGCCTTCGACGCGCTCGACACCTTATCGCTCTGCATCGCCGCCATCGCCGGCATGGTCCGCGACATGCGCATCGACCGCGCGCGGATGAAGGCGGCGGCGGGCGCGGGCTATGCGACCGCGACCGACCTCGCCGACTGGCTCGTGCGGGCGCTGTCGCTTCCATTTCGCGAAGCGCACCACGTCACCGGCCGCATCGTCGCGCTCGCCGAAGCGCGCGGCGTGGGTCTTGAGGATTTGACGCTTGAGGACATGCAGAGCGTCGAACCACGCATCAGCGCCGATGTGTGCGACGTGCTCGGCGTCGAGAAGTCGGTGCAAAGCCGCAAAAGCTTCGGCGGCACGGCGCCCGACAATGTGCGCGCCGCCGCGCAAGTCTGGCTCGACAGATTGAAGGACAAATGAACGACATTTCACCGCGACTCTATCTCGCGACCCCGCCGCTTGCCGACGCGGCGGCTTTTGCGCCCGCGCTCAATGAGGCGCTGGCGGCGGGCGACGTCGCAAGCCTGCTCATTCGTTTCGCCGATGCCGACGAACGCGGCCAGGAAGCGATCGTGCGCGCTCTGGCGCCCGGGGCGCAGGATAAAGGCGTCGCGGTCCTTGTCCAGGCGGCGCCCAATGTCGCGCTGCGCGCCGGCGCCGACGGCGTCCATGTCGCCGGCTGCGGCGAAGATCTCGCCGACGCCATCAAGAAATTGTCGCCCCGCTACATCGTCGGCGCCGGAGATATCGAGACGCGCGACGACGCCATGCGCGCGGGCGAGTTGAGCGCCGACTATGTAATGTTTTCGGATTTTGACCGCGACGCGCTCATTGAGCGCGTCGGCTGGTGGGCGGAGCTTTTCAACACGCCCTGCGTCGCTCGCGCGGAATCGCTCGACGACGTCGCGCCGCTGGTTCAGGCGGGCGCCGACTTCGTGCGGCTCGACGACGCCGTCTGGAGCGACGCGCGCGGTCCGGCGGCGGCGGTGGCTGAGGCGCAGGCGAGGCTTAAGGGAGCAGGCGCATGACTCAAAGCCGTCCCCATCATCCGGAAAGGGACGCGTCATTGCGAGGCGCAAAGCGCCCAAGCAATCCAGGAGCCGAACGATGCTTGCTGGATTGCTTCGCTTCGCTCGCAATGACGGCGTTCATCGCAAGTTGCATGCTCTTTCTCGCGCCTGCCGCCCGCGCCGCCAATGATGCGCCGCCCGCGCCAGACTTCGCCTTCGGCGCCTATCAGCGCGGGGATTATCTGGTCGCGATGAAGGAAGCGAAGAAGCGCATCGCCGCCAATCCGAAGGATGCGGCCGCGCTCACTCTTATCGGTCAGCTTTACCTCGAAGGCGCGGGGGTGGGGCGCGACCTCTCGACCGCGATGGAGTGGTTCAAGAAGGGCGCCGACGCTGGCGACAAAGAAGCGGCCTATCTCTACGGCGCTGCGGCGCTCAATGGCGCCGGCGCGCCGAAGAACCGCGCGCTCGCCCGCGCCTATCTGGAAAAGGCCGCGGCGCAGGATCATCCCGCCGCCCTCCATCTGATCGGGGAGCTCGCGCTCGAAAATGAGGGCGCGCCGTCCGACTTCGGCAGAGCGTCTGACTATTTCCGCCGCGCCGCGGCGAAAGGGGACGCGGATTCGCTCTACGCGCTTGGCCTTCTCTACAAGACTGGCAGAGGCGTTCCCAAGGACGAGCGCGAAGCCGCGGAATGGTTCAGGCGCGGGGCCGAGCTGGACTTCGCGCCGGCGATGGTCGAGTTCGCCGTTCTCCAGTTCAATGGCGTCGGCGTGCCGCGCGACCGCGCCGCAGCGGCGCAATGGTTTCGCAAAGCGGCGGCCAAAGGCAACGCCGTCGCGCAAAACCGTCTCGCGCATGTTCTCGGAGAAGGTCTTGGTGTCGAAGCCAATCTCACCGAAGCGCGCGAGTGGCGCGACAAGTCGCGCGAAGCCGGGTTGAACGATCCCTCGCTCGATTATCTCTCGAGCGCGTCCGCGCCGGCGAAGCCGACCGCGGTAAAATGAGCGCCGGCGGCGCGAGCGCGGCGACGCGGCGGACCGTCGCCTTCCTTCGCCGTTTCGTTAAGCCGCGCATCTTGGCGTTGACGGCGCCTTTGCGCGGCCTTCAGCGGCTCGTCGAAGTGCTGTCTCCCGAACGGCGCGCGCCTTTCGCGGCAGAGATTCCTGGCGATTGGACTCCTGCTTCAGGCGGCGCGATTGCAACGCTGTTCTATCTCCACGGCGGCGCCTACCTCATCGGGTCGCCGCGGCTTTTTCGCTATGCTTCGCGCGCGTTCGCGCGCGTGGGCTTCGACGTCTTTGCGCCAGCCTATCGGCTCGCGCCGGAGCATGTCTTTCCCGCCGCGCTCGACGATGTTTTGCGCGCCTATCGGACCCTCACTGAGGCGCGGCCGGGCCCCTTCGTCATCGTCGGCGATTCGGCTGGCGGCGGGCTTGCGGTCTCGCTGTTGCTGCGCATACGCGACGAAGGTTTGCGAACGCCCGTCGCCGCGGCGCTGTCCTCGCCCTGGGTCGATCTCGCAGGGACCGGCGCCTCGATGCGCGAGAATGAAGAACGTGACCCCCTGTTCACGCGCAAGGACATTCTGCTCGGCGCCCGCGCCGTGCTAGGACGCCAAAGCGGTAGAAATCCGCTCGCTTCGCCGATCTACGCCGATCTTTCAGGGCTGCCGCCAATGCTCGTTCACGTCGGCGCGGACGAAGTGCTGAGAGATGATGCGACGCGGCTCGTCGCGCGCGCACGGCAGGCGGGGGTCGACGCGCAGCTCGAGATCTGGCCTTGCGTGCCGCACGCCTGGCAGCTGATGAGCTTTCTTCCCGAAGCGCGCGACTCGCGGGCGAAAGCTATCGAATTTTTGAAAATGCGGGTCGCTCAGGCGCCCTCCAAGGCGGCCGGCTGATCAGGCGTGGCGCCGGCCCACTCTCATCATTCGGCCGCCAGAGGCAGGTCCTCCGGCGTGCCGCGACCCGAACGCGTGAGAAAGCGGCGGCACTGCTGCTCGCGATCGTAGCCGAGCAGCGTGCCAAGCATGAAATCCTCCTCCGCCGTGAGCGCGTTGAGCGGACGCGTGACGATGGAACGCGCCACGGCGACGTAGGCGGGCCGGCCAAAGAAGAGGTTCACCTTGAACTGATTGAGTTCCTGGACGAAGTGATGGATGCCTTGCCTTTCTAACTTGCCGAGCGTCACTTCCAGTTCCCGACGGCTAAGGGTCATCAGAAACAGGCCGCGAACGCCCCGCCCATATTCGTAGATGTTGTGATGAAAGAGTCGCAGCACCGGCGCCGCGTCGGCACAGCCACCGCGCGTCGACAGGGGCTGAACGCTCTCGTCGATCAAAGTAACTGACTCAGCCATGCGGTCACTCTTTTCTCGGTCTTGCCAGACTGGGTGTCCTGGTCGAGGGCGAGGCCCACGAACTTGCCATCCCGCTCGGCGGTGGAGCCGACATAGTCATAGCCGGAGGTTTCGGTGAAGCCGATCACCTGGGCGCCGAGCGCCGACACTTCGTCATAGAGGATGCCCATCGCGTCGACGAAGGAGAGCGGATAGGTCTGCTGGTCGCCGGTGCCGAAAAGGGCGACTTTCTTGCCGTTCAAATTGGCGCCGCGCAGCTTGTCGATGTTCTCTTCCCAATCGGTTTGTAAGGTGCCGTCGCCATAGGTGGGAGAACCCAGGATCAATAGATGGCAATTTTCGAAGTCGTCGGTCGTGGCGTCCTTGATATCCACAGACCGCCCCTGGCACTTCTTCGAGATTTTTGAAGCAACCCCCTTCGTCGCGCCCCCGTCGGAACCGAAGATGACCGTGATGCTCATGCCCGCGCCTCTTCCGCGAATTGGACGATGAAGTCAGCGGTTAAGCCAAGAAAAGCCCAAAGAGCCGCTCTAAGGAAGCACACGCTGCTGATGACCCGTGTATAGCGCAAATCTATTGCTCATAAAATGACTATATATTGGAATGTGTGTAATTGTATGTATTGTTACTTTGTATTTATTGTAATTACGAAGCACAGTCTTTCTTCGAACAGACGAGCGATGCGGCTGCTTCGAGTTGGCCGACAAACGCCAAGGCTCTCCAGAGTCGGCGCACAGACGGGCGTCGTTGGGCTGCTGGATTGGATGGGTATGTTGAAGATCGGCGTCACCGAAAAGACGGCTCTTGAAGCTTCGCTTCGAGCCGAGGCCGCGCGCTGATCAGCGCCTGGCGCTGCCCCAGGGACCGCGCGGCGGCCAGAGCGGATGGCGTCCGTCCTTGGGCAGGAAGGCGGCCGCGTCCTCGCGCGGCGCATCGATCGCTTCGCGTTCTTCTCCTGCAAGCGCAACCGACACATCCCGGCCGCCGCCGAATTCGACGAGCGCCGCGACACGCGCGTCGACGCTCGGATGGGTCGCAAGCCAGCCAAACTCCGGATGCAGCGCCGGCGATTCGATGAAGAAATACTGCATGCGTGAGGGCATGTTCGGAATCGCCGCATGCGCTTCGATCTTGCGCAGCGCCGAGATCATCGCGTCGGGGTTCTTCGTCAGTTCGACGCTGCCGGCGTCGGCGAGGAATTCGCGCGAGCGCGACAGGGCGAAGCGGATCAGCACGGAGGCGCCCCAGCTCAGCGCGATGATGAACAGGGCGATGAGAACGGCGAGCGCCGCGCCGCCATTGCCTCTTCGGCCATTGTCGCTTTCGGGGCGATGCGGCGAGAAGCCAAAAGGAAAATCCCAGCGGCGGATCGTGAGATCGGCGACGAAGGCGAAAATGCCGGCGAAGATCACGGCGATCACGAGAAGCTGAACGTCGCGGTTGCGAATGTGGGTCAATTCATGCGCGAGGACCGCCTCGAGCTCGGCGTCGGTCAGATAGCGCGTCAGACCCCGGGTCACCGCGATCTTGTACTGTCCCTGTTTGAGCCCGGAAGCGTAGGCGTTGAGCGCGTCGCTCTCGATGAGCTGCAGAGCGGGAATCGGCACGCCGCGGGAGATGCAGAGATTTTCGAGCAGATTGTAGACGCGCGGGGATTCGGCGCGCGACAGGTCCGCAGCGCCGGTGGCGAAGTCGATCATCTTCTGATGGAAGAGATAGGCGATGACGAACCAGGCGCCCGCCGCGACGACGCCGATCGGCCAGCCGCGTTTCAGATCATCCACCGCGAGCGCCAAAATGTAGTCGAAAGGCGCGTCGGGCCGCGCGCTCATGGCCTCGATCAGCAGTGCGAATGAGAACATCAGCGCCAGAAGCAGAACGACGAAGCCGGCGAGCAGAAAGGCCGAGCGCAGTTCGTTGGCGCGAATGTGGGAATAAAGGCCGTAGGCTTTGAACATGGTGTTCCTGCTGCTGTCATTCCGACGCGCGTTCGTAACGCCTGATCGGGAATCCAGGCCTTAAAATTGCGCTTTGCGAGATCTGGATTCCCGATCAGGCCTTCGGCCTGTCGGGAATGACAACCTGCGCGGCGCCGCGCGCGCCTAGAACTCCACCTTCGGCGGGGTTTCGACGGCCTTCTGCTGCGCTTCGTCCAGCTCGAAATAGTCGAGCGGCTCGAAGCCGAAGCGCTGCGCGATCAGGAAACCAGGAAAGCCCTCCCGCGTGGCGTTGTATTCGGCGACGGTATTGTTGAGGAAGCGCCGCGCCGCGGAAATCTTGTTTTCGATGTCAGACAGCTCGCTCTGCAGCTGCTGGAAATTCTGGTTCGCCTTCAGATCCGGATAGGCTTCCGACAGCGCAATCAGCCGCGAAAGCGCGCCGGTCAGCGCGCCCTCGGCCGCCCCTATCTGCGCCGGGCCTTGCGCGGTCACCGCGGCGTTGCGCGCCTTGACCACGTCATCCAGCGTGCTTTTCTCATGGGTGGCGTAGCCCTTTACCGTCTCGACCAGATTGGGCACGAGGTCGTGGCGCTGCTTGAGCTGCACATTGACGTCGGAAAAGGCCTGCTTGCCGCGCTGGCGCAACGACACGAGGCCGTTGTAAACGCTGACCAGCCAGAAGGCGACGGCGGCGACGAGGCCCAGAATAATCAGCAAAGACATGGCGCGCGCTCTCCAGGCGCCGCTCCGCGCGGCGGCGATCATTTTTTGCCCGTGCATGTTAGCCGCGTTTGGCGCTTAGGCAAGGACGCGGGCCCCCCTTTCGATTTGACGGACGCGTCGGTCGCGCCTATCTCATGGAAACGCAAAGAGCCACGGCGAAACACAATGGCCATTCTGCCCATCATCACGCTTCCGGATCCGCTGCTGCGAAAGATTTCCGAACCTGTCGACCGTGTCGACGCGGAGGTGCGGCGTCTGCTCGACGATATGCTGGAGACCATGTACGAGGCGCCCGGCGTCGGCCTCGCGGCGATCCAGGTCGCCGTGGCCAAGCGCATCGTCGTCGTCGACACGGGCAAGACCGAGGAGACGCGTTCGCCGCTCTTCCTCATCAACCCGGAAATCATCTGGGCGTCGGAGGAACTGAGCGTCTATCAGGAAGGCTGCCTGTCCGTGCCCGACTATTTCGAGGACGTGAAACGGCCGGCGCGGGTGCGTCTGCGTCATCTCGACCGCGACGGCGCGGTTCAGGAATTCGACGCCGAAGGCCTGCTCGCGACCGTGGTGCAGCACGAACTGGATCACCTCGAAGGCGGGCTCTTCATCGACCATCTGTCGCGCTTAAAGCGCGAGCGCGTGGTCAAGAAGTTCAACAAGGCGGCGCGCCATGACGAGATCGCCGCCCAGCATCGCGCCGCCACGGAGCGTCAGTCGGAACAAGCCGGAGCCTGACGATTGCGCGACAGAATGCGCGTCGTCTTCATGGGCACGCCGGACTTCGCAGCCCATCTGCTCAAGGAAATCGTCTCTCGCGGCCATGAGATTGCGGCGGTTTACACGCAGCCGCCGCGACCGGCCGGACGCGGCATGGCGGAAAAGAAGTCCGCCGTCCACCTCTTGGCGGAGAGCCTCGGTCTTCCCGTTCGTTCGCCGAAAAGCTTAAAGAACGCCGACGCGCAGGCGGATTTCGCCGCGCTTGACGCTGACGTCGCCGTCGTCGCCGCCTACGGGCTGCTGCTGCCCCAGCCGATCCTCGACGCGCCGCGCTACGGCTGCCTCAACCTGCATGGCTCGCTGCTGCCGCGTTGGCGCGGCGCCGCGCCGATTCAGCGCGCGATCATGGCGGGCGACGCCGAGAGCGGCGTCATGGTGATGAAGATGGAGGCCGGTCTCGACACCGGCCCGGTCGCCTTGACGGCGAAAACGCCGATCGGCGCCGAGATGACGGCGGGCGAGCTGCACGACCGACTCGCGGAACTCGGCGCGCCGTTGATGGCCGACGCTCTCGATCTGCTCGCAAAGGGCGAACTGCGCTTCACGCCGCAGGCCGAAGACGGCGCCTGCTATGCGCAAAAGATCGAGAAGGCTGAAGCGCGGATCGATTGGCGTCGATCGGCGCAAGACCTCCATGATCTCGTGCGCGGCCTTTCGCCCTTTCCCGGCGCTTTTTTCGAAGCCGATCTCGGCCACGGCTGCGAGCGCGTGAAGGTTTTGCGCGCGCGGGTCGAGGAGGGAGCGGGAGCGCCGGGCGCCGCGCTCGACGACGCCGGGCTCATCGCCTGTGGCGCGGGCGCGCTGCGGCTGCTGCGCGTGCAACGCGCTGGCAAGGGCGAAATGGGGATTGAGGAGTTTTTGCGCGGAAGAAAACTCGGGCTTGGCTCTGTGCTGGTCGCTCGCGCTCAGGGCGAGGGAGACGTCCCCTAGTGCGCCTGCATGCTCATCGATCGACTGCCGCAGAAATCCGGTGTGAAATTCAGTGTGATTATGGCAGGCTCCACGCATGACGAAGCCGGCGCTTGCCGATCCCATTCTCGCACGATTCCGCGCCGCGCTCGCCCGGACCTATGGCGAGCGGTTGGAACGCGCGGTTTTGTTCGGCTCGCGGGCGCGCGGAGACGCGCGGCCTGATTCTGATTACGATGTCGCGGTTTTCCTGAGAGAGCAGGAGAGCTTCTGGCAAGAAAGCGGGCGCCTCGCCGAAATCGAGACGGACATTCTTTATGACACCGGCGCCGTCATCAATGCGCTGCCCTTCTCCGCCGGCGCCTACGGCGCTCGCACCCCGCTCATGCAGGAGCTTCGGCGCGATGGCGTCGATCTGTGACGCAGCCCGAAACCTTCGCGTATCTTGCCAAAGCGCAACAGGCCTTGAAGGAGGCCCGGATCGTCCACGCCAACGACCTTGCCGAGGCGGCAGGTCGAGCGGCTTATCACGCCGCCTATCATGCTGCGCAGGCATTCATTTTCGAACGCACGGGCAAGGCCGCGAAAAGTCACAATGGGGTTCGCAGCGAATTCGCGCGCCTCGCCAAGGAAGACCCGCGCATCGATCGAGGGTTCGCCGCTTTTTTGGCGCGTGCATACAATCTCAAGGCCACGGCCGACTATGCAATTGGCGACGACGCGGGCGTCAGCCTATCTGAGGCCGGTCAAGCGATCGAGAGCGCCGCGCAATTTGTCGCGGGCGTTTCGCGTTTGCTAGAGCTGCACGGGTAAAGGGACTGCGTGTTCCGCTCATGAAAAACCACAAATCCGAAACAGGCTCCAATACCTCGCCGTGCCCCGCTTCGCGCTGACGATCGAATATGACGGTGCGCCTTACGTCGGCTGGCAGCGGCAGGCGAATGGCGTTTCGGTGCAGCAACGCCTCGAAGAGGCCGTCGCCGCAATCAATGGCGGCGTGCGCGCCGTCGTTCATGGCGCGGGCCGCACCGACGCCGGCGTGCATGCGCTGGGGCAGATTGCGCATATCGATCTTGCGCGCGATTGGCGCGTCGATCGGCTGCGCGACGCGATCAATGCGCATCTAAAGCCAAATCCGATTGCGGTGCTCATGGCGCGCGCGGTCAGCGAGGATTTCGAGGCGCGCTTTTCCGCGATCCGCCGACATTATCTCTATATCATCGACAATCGCCGCGCGCCTTTGGCGCTGAACCTCGGCCGCGCCTGGCACGTCAAGCGGCCGCTCGATGCGCAAGCCATGCATGAAGCGGCGCAATCTCTCGTTGGCCGTCACGACTTCACGACCTTTCGCGCCTCGGAATGCCAGGCGAATTCGCCGATGCGCACGCTGGAGCGTCTTAACGTGCGCCGTGAGGGCGAGCGCATCGAGATCGTCGCTTCGGCGCGCTCCTTCCTGCACAATCAGGTGCGCTCCATGGCCGGCTCGCTGGAGCATGTCGGCAGCGGCAAGTGGCGCGTCGAGGATCTGGCGCTGGCGCTCTTGGCGAAAGACCGTGCGCGCTGCGGACAAGTCGCGCCGCCGCACGGTCTTTACCTTGTTGGCGTTGATTATTAGCGATATGCGCGCGGACGCCCGCTACTGCTTGTCGCCCGCGCCTGCCTGGTCGTCCGGCGTCGGTTTGGTCGCGTCCTGCTTCGGCGCGGGCGGCTTCGCCGGCTTCTTCGCGGCATGTTTCGCGGCGCCGGGCGCGTTCGCGGATCTGTCTTCCTTGGCAAGCGCGCCATGAATGGGAAGGAAGCTCGCCGATAGCACGGCAGCCAATATGCCGTTCACGCAGGGTCGCTGATTCATCACTGGTTGGTCCCCTCGAAGTGAGAGCCCCCCGCCGAATCAACCGGCCCGCCCCATAGTCATCAGGCGGGCCAACCATGATGATGTTGCGTCCCGCCCAAGTCCGAGCTGCGATGATTTCATGACCAAAAACGCGCCGTTTAAGGTCGTTCGTCCGATTGGTAAATAATGTCTGAATCGAAAGCGCCGCCAAATTCGGCGGCGCAGATTGGTCCCTGCGATGGCGTCAGGTCCAGCGTGCCGATCAAATCGCCGTCGGGCGCTTCCTATTCTTCGCGCTCTATCGCCTCTTCAGGCGCGGGTTCAATCTTGACCGGCCAAATCCCAGGCAGCCTCGCGGCCGGCCTCGGCGCGGCAAGCGCCGTCTTTTGCGCGAGAGCGCCATGGATGGGGATGATGCTGCCCGACAGAACGGCGGCGAGAATGCCGTTAACGGAGGGTCGACGATTGGTCATATATGCCTCGCTTGAAGCCTCGGCGCCGACTCATCTACCCGCCCGGGCGTGACTGACAGTCATATATAGTGGCGAGAAAGAGTCGAGACGAATCTTTCTTGCCGGGCGCCCGGTTAAGAGCCACTGAACCAATTGTAGCCTTTGTCCTCCCAATAGCCGCCTGGGTAGTCATTCGTCACAAAGATCTCGCCGATGAACTTCGGATTTTTGAATCCGAGTTTCGTCGGAAGGCGCAGGCGCAGCGGATAGCCGTATTTGGCGTCGGTGAAATCGAGCGCGAGCAGCGTTTGCGGATGCAGCGCGCTCGGCATGTCGATGCTTGAATAATATTTGTCGGCGCATTTGAAACCGACGTAACGCGCCGTGAGGTCGGCGCCGATCCGTTCGAGAAAATGGCGAAAGGCGACGCCGCGCCATTGGCCGATCGCGCTCCAACCCTCGACGCAGACGAGTCGCGTAATCTGGCTCGACTGTGGCAGCGCGCGTAATTCGTCGAGGCTCCACGGCCGTTTGTCGGCGATGAGGCCGGAGAGTTGCAGTCGATAGCTCTCGCCGTCGATGAGGGGAACATCCTTCTCTTCGTAATAGGCGTTGAAGGGGAAGGGCGTCGTGACGTCCGCCTCAGAATAGGTCGGCGCGAGCTTCACGGGATCGAAAAGCGCCGCCTGGATTTTATCGTTGAAGCGCGACATCGCCATAAGCAGCCGATCGACGGCGTCGTCGTCTTTCAGGGTGCAGCCCGAAAGGAGCGACAGCGCGCCAAGCGACAGGCCTTGCTTGAGAAAGAGCCGGCGTTCGAGTCGCGCGATCTGCGGCCGAAAGGCGGAAAGACGTTCGCTGCGGGGCGGCTTCATCGCGGCGCCTCCGCCCGGCCGGTGAACATCGGGGCCAGAATGCCTTTGACGCTCACGGCGAGTCCGATGTGAACGACAAGGAAAGCGACGATCGCGGCCATGGCGAAGAAATGCACGCGGCGCGCCGCCTCATAGCCGCCCATCAATGCCGTCAGCGTTTGGAGCTGCACAGGCTTCCAGATGGCGAGGCCGGAAAGCACGGCGACGATCACGGCGAGGATGACGCCGATATAGAACAGGCGCTGAACCGCATTGTAGCGGCCGGGCGCATGATCCAGGAGGCCTCGCATCGCGAGCAATACGTCGTCTATCGCGCCGCGGAGCGAGATCGGCACGAAGCTTCTTCGGAAGTGGCCCGAAACCAGGCCGTAAGCGAGATAAGCGAAGCCGTTGAGCGCCAGGAGCCACATTGCGGCAAAATGCCAAGCGAGCGCGCCCGCGAGCCAACCACCCAAAGTGAAGTCCTTAGGAAACTCGAAGCCAAAGAGCGGCGAGGCGTTGTAGATGCGCCAGCCGCTCAGCACCATGACGAAGATCGCGAAAGCGTTCACCCAATGCGTCACCCGAACGAAGAGCGGGTGAATCGTCCTCGGCTTATCGGCGCCGCCAACCATGACGGTTTCTCCTCTTTGCGCCAACATATGGCTTGAGGCGGCGAAAACGAAGGCCTCGCAGGCCCGTTGACAGGCCGGTCGCCTTCGCCCATGAGGGCGAAGCTTTCATCACGCGGGAATATGGCGGCTCATGCGCGTCTTCGTGACCGGCACGGCAGGCTTCATCGGCTTCCACTTGGCGAAGCGCCTGTTAGAGGCCGGGCATCTGGTGGACGGCTACGACGGCATGACGCCTTATTACGATCCGGGTCTGAAGGAGGCGCGGCGCGCCATTCTGCTGCGCAGCAACGGCTATCGCGACACGATCGCGATGCTGGAGGACATGGAGGCGCTGACTCGCGCCGCGGAACAGGCCGCGCCGGACGTCATCATCCACCTCGCGGCGCAGGCGGGCGTGCGCTACTCGCTGCAAAATCCGCGCGCCTATGTCGACGCCAATCTCGTCGGCGCCTTCAACGTCATGGAGATCGCGCGACTGCTAAAGCCGCGGCATTTTCTCTGGGCCTCGACAAGCTCGGTCTATGGCGCGAGCCCGACCGTGCCATTTCACGAGAGCGATCGAACCGATTTCCCTTTGACCCTTTACGCCGCGACGAAAAAAGCCGGCGAAGCCATGGCGCATTCCTATGCGCATCTGTGGTCGATCCCGACGACGATGTTTCGCTTCTTCACCGTCTACGGCCCGTGGGGCCGACCGGACATGGCGCCGTTGAAGTTCGTCGACGCCATCGAGAATGACCGTGTCATCGACATCTATAATCATGGCGACATGTCGCGCGACTTCACCTATGTCGCAGACCTCGTCGAAGGCGTCGTGCGGTTGATCGACTGCGTTCCCGTGCGCGATTCAAGCGATGACAGCGTTTCGCCGGTCGCGCCGTATCGCGTCGTGAACATCGGTCGCGGCGCGCCGGTGCAACTTCTCGACTTTATCGAGACGATAGAACGAGCGCTCGGCAAAAAGGCCAAGCGCAACTATCTTGACATGCAGCCCGGAGACGTGCCGCGCACCTTCGCCAGCGCCGATCTCTTAGAGCGGTTGACCGGCTATCGCCCGCATACGTCGCTTGAGGAAGGCGTCGCGGCGCTCGTCGAATGGTATCGCGACTATCGCGGCGCTCACGGAGAACTGGCCTATTGAGCGCCGACCCTTATTTCTTTTTGGCTGAGAGAAAGTTGTGCGCGGAGTCTTCGTCGAAGACCGGCGTGATGTGATTGACGTTGAGGTCCGTCCAGGATTGGAAGAGCTTGCCGAGGTCGGCGATGTCGTTGGCTTCGACGATGCTCCAGCCCTCGAGCAGCGTGACGGAAAGCCAGTTTCCGACGACTTTCATGCCCTTTGGGGCGGCGTCGCCGAATTTCTGAAAGCGCTTGAGAACCTCGTCGCGACGTTCGGGCGTCATCTCATAATAGATCGCAAACAACATCGGCGTTTCTCCCTGCGGATTGGAAAGCGAAAGACGATTCAGCGCGTTTTTCAAGATTTGCGGCTGGCCGCGCCCAAGGCTGCCTCAATTGGAAATTCCATACAAGGTCTTGGTCATTGTCGCGCGCAGCGCTTTCGTGCGCCGCCGCAGTGTCCTGGGGATAACGTCAGGAAAATTGCCCAAGTCCCTTCAGGCCAGCGTCCTTCTCGGGCCGCTGCGGCGCCTGTCATATTGGCGCGTCTTCACTGATGAGAGAGAGCGCGCATCATGTCGCAGTTTAGCTTCAACGATGGCAATATTCCATGGAAGAGCCTTGAGGGAATCGATCATCTGCTTTTTTCCGTCCTGGATGTCGATGATCGAAACGTCCTCCATGTGCTGTTCAAGTTTTCAGCCAATCAGCGGATCGTGCTTCACCGACATTGCGCGCTCAACAAGACCTTCGTCATTCAGGGAGAACATCGGCTCTATCACGCGAACGGCGAACTCAAAGACGTCAGGCCGGCGGGCAGTTACACCGTCAGCGCTCCCACAGACGAGCCTCATCGAGAAGGCGGCGGCGATCAGGACGTCGTCGTGCTGTTCACCATCTACGATCGCGAAGGCCCGCTCTATGAGATTCTTGATGACGATTCAAATATTGTGGCGACGCTCTCGACGAATGATTTCGTAAATTTTTACGATCGCAAACACTAGCCGCGGCGCTACGAGAGCCACGCCGGCACATGATCCTGCGCAATGAGCGCGGCGACACTTGGACGGGGACGGATCACCGCGAAGCGGTCGCCGTCAACCAGGACTTCCGGGACGAGAGGCCTCGTGTTGTAGGCGCCTGACTGCACGGCGCCATAGGCGCCGGCGGTTAGCACGCAGAGCAATTCGCCGGCGCGCGGCTCCGCAATCTCGCGTCCATGCGCAAGATAGTCGCCCGTCTCGCAGACAGGTCCGACGACGTCGGCGACGATCTTTGGCCTATCGGCGTTCTTTTGGACGGGGATGATGTCGTGCCAGGCGTCGTAAAGCGTCGGACGGATAAGATCGTTCATGCCGGCGTCGACGATCACGAAGGTCTTGGCGTCGCCATGCTTCACGTAGATGACGCGCGTAACGAGTATGCCGGCGTTGCCGACGATGAGCCGTCCCGGCTCCAGCACCAGCTTGCAGCCGAGCCCGCCGAAATGCCTGCGCACGATCTCGGCGTATTTCTCGGGATGGTAGGACTGCGGATCGTCGCCGTCGTGATACGGAATCCCCAGCCCGCCGCCGAGATCGACATGCGAGATAGCGTGCCCGTCGGCGTGCAGGTCGCGCACGAGCTCGGCGAGCAGCGAAAAGGCCTCGTCGAAGGGCGCGAGGTCGGTGAGCTGGGAGCCGATATGCACGTCGGCGCCGGCGAGTTCGATTCCCTTGAGCTTGGCGGCGAAGGCGTAGACTTCCCGCGCCCGCGACAGCGGCACGCCGAATTTGTTTTCGGCGAGGCCGGTGGAAATCTTCTTATGGGTGCGGGCGTCGACATCCGGGTTGACGCGGAGCGACACGCGCGCGGGACGCCCGAGAGCGACCGCCGCTTGCGACAGGGCTTCGAGTTCGGGCTCCGACTCGACGTTGAAACAGAAGATTCCGGCGTCCAGGGCCGCCACGATCTCCTCACGCGTCTTGCCGACGCCGGAAAAGGTGATTTTTTCAGGCGCGACGCCGGCGGCGAGCGCCCGCGCCAGCTCTCCGCCGGAGACCACGTCCATCCCCGCGCCCTCGCGCGCGAGGAGACGCAGCACGGCCTGGTTCGAGTTGGCCTTGACCGCGTAGCAGACAAGCGCGTCGAGGCCGGCGAAGGCCTGCGAAAACACCTGATAGTGGCGTCGGATCGTCGCCGCGGAATAGCAATAGAAGGGCGTGCCCACTTCATCGGCGAGCGTCGCCACGGCGACCTCCTCGGCGTGGAGCGCGCCGTTTCGATAGTCGAAAAGATGCATCGGTTTACAGCAGCGGGTCGAGCGGGAAGGGATATTGCGCCGGGGGTCGATTGCCGATGGTGCCCGGAATAGGCGGCGGCGGGAGTGAGGTCTCAGGAGCGCCGGCCGCCGGCCGGGGCGCCGCGCGCGCCGCTCTCGCTTCCGCCTCCGCCCGCAGGATCGCCCCGCGCGCCTGCGTATCGGGCGGCAGCTCCACAGGCCCGCGACGGCCGCAAGCGCCGAGGCTCGCGGCGACGAGCGCCAGCGCAAGAACCGCCAAGGGGCGGCGGGTGAGGAGCGGCAATGGAGGCGTCACGGCGATTCGTCCCAGGGGAGAGCCGGCGCACTATAGCGATGAAGCAAAAAAAGGCGAGGGCGCAGGCGTGACGAAGATCGGCTTCTTTGCGGGCGAGAGAAAGTCAGGCACGCACTTTGAAACACCGCCGCGCGCAAGAGCACGAGCTCTGCTGTTCCAAAGGAACGGGCGCGGAGCTAGTGATTGCCGTCGACGTGACCACACCTCAGCTGGGCTGGACGCGGCGCTCCAAGGAGCCAAATTAACCGAGAAAGCCCAAAAGCCGGGCCATCCATCGGTGCGCCTTTACGATTTGGCGTCTGCGTGTTTAGGTCGAGCATGGCCAGTTTCCAGCGACTATTCGTGGCTCTTGCCGCGGCTGTTTTCGTGACGGTGGCCCCTGCAGGCGCGGCGGTGCGCGTCCGCATCGACCTTGCCGCGCAAAGGCTCGAGGCGGTCACGCCGGAGGGCGAGACGGTCAGGTGGAGCATCTCCAGCGGCCGCCGAGGATATGAAACGCCGGCAGGAACTTACAGCGTCATGCGCATGGAGGCCGATCATCATTCCGACGAATATGATCAGGCGCCGATGCCCTACGCGATCTTCTTTTCACCGCGCGGCCTCGCCATTCACGGGAGCTATGAGCGCGGTTTGGGCCGTCCGCTCTCGCACGGCTGCGTGCGGCTCGCTGTTCCAAACGCGCGGCAACTCTTTGATTGGGTTGAAAAGCACGGGGCGACGATCGAAATCACCGGCGGCGCGCGCCGCGCGGCTGGCCGCCAGGAAGCCGAGCGCCAGGAGGCGGAGCGCCCACGCATCACGCGGCGACCACGCCCGATTTACGAAGAGCCCTCATTCGGCTTCGGCATGGAAAGCTACTCCCCTTATTAGGTCTGCCGGACCCGCAGCGCCCGGCGTTGCATCTGGGCAACACTCATGGACTGAATCGAAATGGAGGGTGTGGCGCGTTTGCGGGGCTGCTTATTAACGGGTAATGCTCGGATTTCTGGCGCTTGTTGTTGACGAGCAGAGTAGAGACATTGACGACATCCAAAACCCCCCTTCTCGACCGCATCGCCTCCCCCGAAGATCTGCGTAAGCTCCGTCCCAGCGAGCTCAAGCAGGTCGCGGAGGATTTGCGGCGCGAGACGATCGACGCCGTGTCCGTGACCGGCGGCCATCTTGGCGCGGGTCTTGGCGTCGTCGAGCTGACGGTCGCCCTGCATTATGTTTTCGACACGCCGCGGGACAAGGTGATCTGGGACGTCGGCCACCAGACCTATCCCCACAAGATCCTCACCGGCAGGCGCGACCGCATCCGCACGCTGCGCATGGGCGGCGGGCTGTCCGGCTTCACCAAGCGCGCCGAAAGCGAATATGACGCCTTCGGGGCTGGCCATTCCTCGACGTCGATCTCCGCGGGACTTGGCATGGCCGTGGCGCGCGATCTCGCCGACGGCGACAATCACGTCGTCGCGGTGATCGGCGACAGCTCGATGTCGGCCGGCATGGCCTATGAGGCGTTGAACAACGCCGGGGCGCTGCACTCTCGCCTGATCGTCATTCTGAACGACAATGACATGTCGATCGCCCCGCCCACGGGCGCCATGTCCGCCTATCTCGCCCGCCTGGTTTCGGGCGGCGCCTACCGCTCGATCCGCGAAGCCGCCAAACAGCTCGCCAGCCATTTGCCGCGCTTCATCTACGACAAGGCGCGCAAGGCCGAGGAGTTCTCGCGCAGCTTCATCACCGGCGGCACGATGTTCGAGGAGCTCGGCTTCTATTATGTCGGGCCGATCGACGGCCACAACCTCGACCACCTGCTGCCCGTGCTCAAGAATGTCCGCGACAAGGACGACGGGCCGGTCCTCGTTCACGTCGTCACGCAGAAGGGCAAGGGATTTGGGCCGGCGGAGGAATCGGCCGACAAATGCCACGCCGTCAATAAATTCGACGTCGCGACGGGCATCCAGATCAAGCCCAAGGCCAATGCGCCGACCTATACGAATATTTTCGCCAAGGCGCTGATCGCCGAAGCCGAACATGACGACAAGATCGTCGCCATCACCGCGGCGATGCCGTCGGGCACCGGCCTCGACATTTTCGGCAAGGCCTTCCCGCATCGCACCTTCGACGTGGCCATCGCCGAGCAGCACGCGGTCACCTTCGCCGCGGGCCTCGCCTGCGAGGGCTATAAGCCCTTCTGCGCGCTGTATTCGACTTTCCTGCAGCGCGGCTACGATCAGGTCGTCCACGATGTGGCGATCCAGAACCTGCCGGTGCGCTTCGCCATCGACCGCGCCGGCCTCGTCGGCGCCGACGGTCCGACGCACGCGGGCGCCTTCGATCTCGCCTATCTCGGCTGTCTGCCGGGTTTCGTCATCATGGCGCCCTCCGACGAGGGCGAGTTGATGCATATGGTGGCGACGGCGGCCGCCTATGACGACGGCCCGAGCGCTTTCCGCTATCCCCGCGGCGAGGGCCTCGGCGTCGAGCTGCCGGAACGGGGCGACATTCTCGAGATCGGCAAGGGCCGTATCCTGCGCGAAGGCTCGAAGGTCGCGATCCTCTCGCTCGGCACGCGGCTCGCGGACTCCCTGAAGGCGGCGGCGGAGCTCGAAAGTTACGGCGTCTCGACCACCGTCGCGGACGCCCGCTTCGCCAAGCCCATCGACCGTGACCTGCTACGCCGGCTCGCCGCCAACCACGAGGCGCTTATCGTCGTCGAAGAAGGATCCATCGGCGGTTTTGGCTCCCAGGTCTTTCAGGCGCTCTCCGAAGATGGGATGCTGGACGGCGTGCGCGGCGCATTTAAGTTCCGCAGCATGACTCTGCCGGACGCCTATATCGATCATGACAAGCATGAGTTGATGATCGCCAAGGCGATGCTCGACAGCAAGGCGATCGTCGGCAAGGCGCTGGAGCTCCTGGGCGATGAAAAGGCCGCGGCGCGGGTGATGATCGCCTAAGGGCGCGCGCCAACCCTCTCCCTGCGGGAGAGGGTGGTCGCCGGAGGCGACCGGGAGAGGGGGACTCGCTTGCTTGAGCGAGCGTCCGCCCGACGAAATTCTCTTCGACACGAATAAAATCACCAGAGCCAAACCCCTCACCCGGGCTGCTCCGCAGCCACCCTCTCCCTGTGGGAGAGGGTTGGCGCCCGGGACTTTGATTGAGCGTGCCGATGATTTTCGTCGCCTCCGCCGCCGACGCGCCCGCGACGCCCGGCGCCTATGCGCTGGCCTTGCGACTGGGCGCGCCGCTCAACGTTCGCGTCGGGAAAAACTCGGCGACGCTTCCCGCCGGCGATTATCTCTATTGCGGCTCGGCGCACGGCCCCGGCGGGTTGCGGGCGCGATTGGCGCGACACATGCGACCGCACAAGCGGGCCCACTGGCATATTGACCAGCTCACCGCTGGGGCGAGCCTGCTCGGCGCCTTTGTCGAGGAACAGGGCGACGAATGCGCGCTGAACGCCGCACTCGACGGCTTCCCGATCCCGCTGCCGGGCTTCGGCAGTTCGGATTGCCGGCGCTGCGCGGCGCATTTACGATTCTGGCCGGAGGGCGCGCCTCTTCCCTCTCAGTGGGAAAGTGCTAGGAAGACGACCGAATCCCACCTCCCCCTTGAGGCGGCCGGGAGGGGGCGGCTCCGTTAGGGGCGCTCACCCCAGCCGGCATCGCCTTGCGATGCGACCCTCCCCCTTAAGGGAGGGTGGGCGTTGCGCACCGGAACCAGCGGCATGTCCAAAGACGAAATCAAAACCAAAGTTGAGGCGCGCACGCCGCGCGGGCTCGCGGACCGCGAGGCAGGCGAACTCGCCGCCACGGGCCGGATGCTCGATGTCATCCGCGAGGTCTATGAGCTGTATGGCTTCGAAGCGCTCGAGACGCCGGCGATCGAATACACCGACGCGCTCGGCAAGTTCCTGCCGGACCAGGATCGGCCAAATGAGGGGGTCTTCTCCTTTCAGGACGACGACGAGCAATGGCTGTCGCTGCGTTACGATTTGACCGCGCCGCTGGCGCGTTTCGTCGCGCAGAATTTCGACCGGCTGCCAAAGCCCTATCGATCTTATCGCGTTGGCAATGTCTATCGGAACGAGAAGCCGGGGCCGGGACGGTTTCGGCAATTCATGCAGTTCGACGCCGACACCGTCGGCTCCGCCTCCCCCGCGGCCGACGCCGAGATCTGCATGATGGCCGCGAACGCCATGGAGCGCTTAGGGATCGCCCGCGGCGACTACGTCATCAAGATCAACAGCCGCAAGGTGCTCGACGGCGTGATGCAGTCGATCGGCCTTGCCGGCGAGGAGAACGCGGGCCGCCGCCTCGTCGTGCTGCGCGCCATCGACAAGCTCGACCGGCTAGGCCCCGACGGCGTCCGGCAGTTGCTGGGCGAGGGCCGCAAGGACGACAGCGGGGATTTCACCAAGGGCGCGGGCCTACCGCTGCCGGCGATCGACACGATCCTGTCCTTCAGCCTCGGTGGGCAATATCGGGACGGCGCGCCGCCTTTCGATCTCTTCGGCCTGCTCGGCAGGAGCGAGGTCGGCGCCCAGGGCGCAGAGGAGCTTTTGGAAATCGAAGATCTTGCGCGCGATGCGGGCTTTGGGCCGGATCGCATCCGCATCGACCCTTCCGTGGTGCGCGGCCTTGAATATTACACCGGCCCCGTTTTCGAGGCCGACCTCACCTTTGAAACCAAAGACGAGAAGGGAAATCCCGTGCGCTTCGGCTCCGTGGGGGGCGGGGGACGCTACGACGGACTCGTCGGGCGTTTCAGATCGGAAAATACGCCGGCGACCGGCTTCTCGATCGGCGTTTCCAGGCTCTTCGCGGCCTTAAAACTCATCGGCAGCCCCATCGTCTCGGCGCGTCCGCATGTTGGTCCGGTGGTGGTGCTGGTGCTCGATCGCGACAGGCTCGCCGACTATCAGCGGATGGCGGCGCAGCTGCGGGGCGCGGGGATCGCCGCCGAAATCTATCTCGGCGCGGCCGGCATGAAGGCGCAGATGAAATACGCGGACCGGCGCAACAGCCCGCTTGCGATCATCCAGGGCTCCGACGAAAAGGCGCGAGGGGAAGTCACCATCAAGGATCTCGTCGCCGGCGCGAAGGCCGCCGCCAGTATCGCCACCAACGAGCAATGGAAGGCGCTTCGCCCCGCCCAATACGCCGTGCCGGAAGCCGAACTGGTCGAAGAAGTCCAAAAGGCGCTCAAGGAACAAATTTAACCTGCGGCGAAGCTGATCATTGCCAGGCGCGCAGCCGCGTATAGTTTTGCGAAGGGATAGAGGAGCAAACGCAGATGAATGGCGACACGCCCAAATCAATCGTCCATCCCACCGATCTCTCCTTCGCAAGCCAGGACGCCTTTGCACATGCGCTGCGCATCGCCGTGGCCTGTAAGAGCATGTTTCATGTTCTGCACATCGAAGCGCCCGAGACCGACGAGGACGATTGGAGCCGATTTCCGCAGGTGCGCGAGATGCTGGCGCGCTGGAAAATGATCGCGCCCACCGCGACGCGTGAGGACGTCGCCGAGCAGCTCGGCGTTAAATTCGTCAAAGCGTCGGTTGAATCGGAATCGCCCGTCGTCGGCGTCGCCGCCTATGTCGAGCGGCACCTGTGCGATCTTCTTGTAATGATGACCCGGCCGCGCAGCGCTTTGGAGCGGCTGCTCGCCAGCTCAGTCGCGGAGGAAACGGCGCGCGAGACGCATGTGCCGGCGCTGTTCCTGCGCGAGGACCAGAAAGGCTTCGTCGACCGCGAGACGGGCGCCGTCTCGCTGAATACGGTGCTGATGCCGGTCGAGGCGACGGTCTCGCCGCTCGACGCCTTCCGCCACGTCGCCGCGGTCGCGCATTGTCTCAACCCGGCAGCCGACGTCATGCTGCTGCATGTCGGCGAAGATCTGCCGCTTTTTGAAGGGCTGCTGCCGCACATCGAGCTGCGCCGCGGGCCGGTCGTTGAAACCATTCTCTCCTACGCGCAGGAGATTAAGGCCGACATGATCGCCATGCCGACGCGTGGCCGAAAGGGCCTGCTGGAGGCGCTGCGCGGCTCGACGACGCAGCGCGTGCTGCACGAGGCGCCCTGTCCGCTACTTGCGTCGCCGGTGAAATAATCGCCGGCGCATCGCCGCTTGCTCCCGACAGGCCGAAGGCCTGATCGGGACGCCAGAGTCGCGGTCCGAGTCTTGAGAGCCTATTCGGAAATGTCGCTCAACGCGCGAGCGCCGGGCCGCCGTCGCAACCGTTTTACAGCGAGCGCTGGAAATGCAGCACGCCGCCCTGCGCGCCCTTCAGGATGAGGTCGTCGCCCTTGGTGTCCCAATAGGGGCCCGAGAGCAGGACCGCCCAATAGTCGCGCTCGAAGGCGGCGAGCGGGCCTTCACATTTGCGTTCGTTGACCGCCGGCATGGTGCGCGGTCCGAGGCGGTTGGGGCCGATGATGAAGATGCCCGACCAGTTCTTGCAGCCCGAAAAACCGTTGGCGCGGCCCGTTGAGTCGATCGAGATCCACATCTCCACCGGCGGCGCTTTGCCGTTGATCTCCTTGAGCACGAAATTCTGATTGTGCGGGAACGGCTGATAACGCGGAAGTCCGCCCGTCTCTTTGTTTTCGTCTTCCGGCTGCTTCTGCTCCGCGCCTTGAGGCGGCTTGGCGCTCTTCGCGCTCTTGGCGTCGGTAGGCCCGGAGGCGAGCGCGACGGCGCAGAGCGAGGCGGCTAGGGCGAGCAAAATCCTGTTCATCGCGTCAATCATCCTCCCCATAAAGCGACCCGCGCCAGGCGGTCCCGGCCCGCGGCGCAGCCTTATAGCATGCTCGGCAGGACGCGGTCAGGCGGACGGTGGCCGTCCATGAAGGTTTTGATGTTGATGATCACTTTCTCGCCCATATCGATGCGGCCTTCAATCGTCGCCGAGCCCATATGCGGGAGCAGCGTGACTTTGCCGGCCTTGGCGAGCTTCAATAATTTGGGAGAGACGGCGGGTTCATGCTCGAAGACGTCGAGCCCGGCGCCGGCCATCTCATCCGCTTCAAGCATGCGCACCAGGGCGTTCTCGTCGACGATCTCGCCGCGCGCGGTGTTGATCAGAATCGCGTGCGGACGCAGATGCGCCAGTCTGCGGGCGGAGAGAAGGTGATAGGTGGCCGGCGTATGCGGACAGTGGATCGACACGACGTCGACTCGCGCCAGCATCTGGTCGAGCGACTCCCAATAGGTCGCCTCCAATTGCTCTTCGAGATCGGCCGAGACTCGCCGACGATTATGGTAGTGGATTGAAAGTCCGAAGCTTTTCGCGCGCCGCGCCAAGGCTTGGCCGATCCGGCCCATGCCGACGATGCCGAGCCTCTTGCCGGTGATCCGGTGGCCGAGCATCCAGGTCGGCGACCAGCCCGCCCAAGCGCCGTCGGGAATGGCGCTCGCGCCTTCGACGAGACGACGCGCCACCGAAAGGATCAGCGCCATCGTCATGTCGGCCGTGTCTTCGGTCAGAACGCCGGGCGTGTTGGTGACGGTGATGGAGCGATCGAGCGCCGAGGCGACGTCGATATTGTCGACGCCATTGCCGAAATTGGCGATCAGCTTCATTTGCTCGCCGGCCTGGGCGATCAGATGGGAATCGATACGGTCGGTGATGGTCGGCACCAGCACGTCGGCCGTGCGCATGGCCTCGACGAGTTCATCATGAGTGAGCGGCTTGTCGCTTTCGTTGAGGCGCGTGTCGAACAACTCGCACATGCGGGTTTCGATGACCTCGGGCAGCCGGCGCGACACGACAACGAGCGGCTTCTTTTTCGGCATATCCCTGGTCGTGCCTCCGCGTTTATGTTGTGTTGCAGCAGCGTTTCTGCGATTGCGCTATGAGCTTCGCCGCGTCGCCGCGGCGGATGAAAAGACGCCGGCGTGTTTCGCCGGCTTCAACCGGGTCTTAACGACGGTCAGCGACAAAACCAATACGCCTCCTCGGCGGACGCATTCGACTTCCTAGCAGATGACGGGCCAAAGACAAGCGAGCGATCAGTCCATCATGTCGCGAATAAATGCAGAATCTGAGCCAGTTTCGGCAGCTTTCTCAAACGCTCAGGAACTTTTCCAAAAGCGTCGCCGCGGGTTTTTCGCCGCGCTCGTCTGCGCGGTTTTTTGCGCAGCGCACGCCGGCGCTCAGGAGCCGCAGAAGGGCCCGGTGAGCGGCTTGCCCTTGCCCCGCTACGTCAGCCTCAAATCGGATCGGGTCAATGTTCGCGAGGGGCCGAGCAAGGAACATCCGACCCTCTGGATCTACGAACGCGCGGCGCTCCCCGTCGAGATCACCGCCGAATTCGAAACCTGGCGCAAGATCCGCGATTCCGAAGGCGCCGAAGGCTGGGTGCTGCACTCGCTGCTCTCCGGACGGCGCACCGCCTTGGTTGCGCCGTGGAAAAAGGAGCCACAACTGCTCGTCGCCGCCGATCATTTGACGCCCGCGGCCAAGCTCGGCCCCGGCGTCATCGGCAATTTGCGCAGTTGCGACGGCAAATGGTGCCGCATCGCCGGCAAGGGCTTTGACGGCTACATGGAGCAGGAAAATCTGTGGGGCGTCTATCCGGGCGAGAAATTCGAATAATCATGCCGAGGGGTCAGCCGGCAGACGGCTTTTAAGCGCTTCCAGCGCGGTCGAAATGGCGTCCCGACTGAAGGGCTTGGTGACGACCGGCGCATCGGCATACGCCTCAAGCACGCCCTGCTCGCCATAACCCGTCACGAAGGCGAAGGGCTTACGCCGGCGCTCCAGGACGCCGGGGAGAACATGAGCCTTCTGGCCATTGAGGTTGATGTCGAGAAAGGCGAGATCGAAATCTTCGCTCGTCGCCTTTTGCAGAGCGTCCTGCACATTGCCGGCAGTGGCGACGACGCGGGCGCCGAGCTCTTCGAGAAACATCTCGAGGGCCATGGCGATGACGGCTTCGTCTTCCACGATGAGGATACGCGGTTCGCTCATTTGAGCATTTCCATTGTGAGGGGGATGTCCATTGCGCATCGCAATCCTTCAGGCGGGAAATTGACCGAGACTTGAGCGCCTGCTTCGGAAGCGAGCGTCCTCTCGATCAATCGCATGCCAAATCCTTTATCGGACGGAGGGGAGATCGCCGGCCCGCCGTGCTCGCGCCAGACGAGATGGAGCATAGGCGTCCGGCGCGCCGAGTCGACGCCCCAGTCGACGGCGACCCGTCCGCTCGGCGCCGAGAGCGATCCGTATCTGACGGCGTTCGTGCACAATTCATGCAGCGTCATCGCCAGGGCCGCCGCGATGCGCGGGCAGACGTCGACAGGCGGTCCTGAAACGTCGAAATTCTCCGGGCCTGCAGGGGCGATGGCGGTACGCACGAGTTCGTCGACCTGCGCCTTCGTCCAGTTTTCACGGGTCAGCACGTCGTGCACGGCGGCGAGCGCCAGCAAACGTTTCTCAAAGAGCTCGACCGAATTCTGCTTCAACTCGCGCAACGAATGCAGAGCGATCGAGTGAACCGTCGCAAGCGTGTTTTTGACGCGATGGTTGAGCTCGTGGATCAGAAGCTGCAGGCGTTCGCGGTCGCGTTCCTGTTCGGTGACGTCGGTGTTGGTCCCATACCAGCCGACGATGGCTCCGTTCTCGCGCAGCGGCTCGATGCGCGTCAGGAACGGTCGATAGAGCCCGTCGGCGCCCTTGAGCGGAAAGATCATCTGGAAGAATTCGCCGTGCTGGATCGCATGCGTCCAGCGCTCCAGCATTTTGGGCAGCACGTCCGGATGATGGACCGATTGCCAACCCCATCCCGCCATCTCCTCGGGAGTCGTGCCGGTATATTCGTACCACCGGTCATTGTACCAAAACACCCAGCCGTCCGGTCGCGCCATCCAGGCAAGATTCGGTATGGAATTGGCCAGCGCCTTGAACTGCGCGTAGGTGATCTCGGATTCCTGTTCGGTCGCCCGCTGCGACATTGCTCCGCGCCCCACCCTGGTTTTCGAAGAGATCTCTACGGCCCTGCGGGCGACGTCGAGCTGCTTCGAAATTTGTCGTCTTCAGATTATAGGGCGGGCTTAGGCGCGGCGAAGACGCACCACGACATCTACGCGTGCGACCCGCAAACCGTCGGGGGGCTGGGGAAGATCGGAGACCGAGACATTCGCGCCGGCGATGTCGTACAGCTCTCCGTCGTCTTCGAGGAGGAAATGATGGTGGTCGGCGGTGTTGGTGTCAAAATACACCCGGGCGCCGTCGACGGCGATCTCCCGCAGCAAGCCCGCCTGGGTGAACTGGTGAAGCGCGTTGTACACGGTCGCGAGCGACACGGAGAGATTGGCGGCGAGGGCTTCCTCATAGAGCCGTTCCGCCGTCACATGACGATCGCCGCTTTGACCAAACAGCAGCTCGCCGAGCGCCAGCCGCTGGCGGGTGGGCCGCAGCCCGGCGTCGCCCAGCAAATCTGCGACCGGCTTGCGGGGCGCAGAGTCTGGCGGAACGGTCGAATGTGGCTCGGCGTCCATTGCAGCGGCTCGCGGTTTTCTACTCTCGCGGTTTTCTCCATGGCATCATAGGGGGAATGGCGGGAAATTCAACGCCGCTCGGGCGTTGCGACCCTGCTTGCGACGGCGCTTCCGGCCCGGGCGAGGCTATGTTACGGATCGCTTCGCCCAAAGAGCGGCGCCGCTGGCGGCGCAAAAAGATAAGGGCGCGCCTTTTGAGGGCGCTTGGGGAGGATGGGCCTTCAAAGGCTCCAACGCGAGGAATAAGGGACGATGAGCGAAAGGCGCTCCTCATTCGGCTACGAGGATTTACTGGCGTGCGGCGAGGAGAAGCTGTTCGGCCCGGGAAATGCGCAGCTGCCGCTGCCGCCGATGCTGATGTTCGACCGGATCACCGAGATCTTCGAAGACGGCGGCGAGCACGGCAAAGGCTACATGCGCGCCGAACTCGACATTAAGCCGAGCCTCTGGTTTTTCGACTGCCATTTCAAGGGCAATCCGGTGATGCCGGGCTGCCTAGGGCTCGACGCGCTGTGGCAAATGGTCGGCTTCTATCTCGCCTGGCTCGACAATCCGGGACGCGGCATGGCGCTCGGCGTCGGCGAGGTGAAATTCAGCGGGCAAGTTCGCCCGACCGTGAAAAAGGTGACCTACGGCATCGACTTTAAGCGCGTCTTCAAGGGCAAGCTTGTGCTCGGCATCGCCGACGGCTGGGTCGCTGCCGACGGCGAGCGCATCTATGAGGCGAAGGATTTGAAGGTCGGGCTCGCCAAGGCCGAGGCGCCGGCCGCCGCCTGAAGCCGCACAGCAAGGCGCGGGATAGCGCCGCCAAGGAGTTGGACAATGAGACGAGTCGTCGTCACCGGCATGGGAATTGTGTCGTCGATCGGCAACAACACCCAGGAAGTGATCGCTTCGCTGCGCGAGGCGAAGTCGGGCATCTCGCGCGCGGATAAATACGCCGAACTCGGCTTCCGCTCGCAGGTCTACGGACTGCCGACGCTCGACCCCTCGACGATCGTCGATCGCCGCGCCATGCGCTTCCATGCGACCGGCACGGCGTGGAATCATGTCGCCATGGATCAGGCGATCGCCGACGCCGGCCTGACCGAAGCGGAAATCTCCAACGAGCGCACGGGAATCATCATGGGGTCGGGCGGCCCCTCGACCCACACGCTTGTCGAATCTGCCGATATCACACGCACCAAGGGACCCAAACGCGTCGGTCCCTTCGCCGTGCCGAAAAGCATGTCTTCGACAGCTTCGGCGACGCTTGCGGTCTGGTTCAAGATCAAGGGCGTCAACTATTCGATCTCATCCGCCTGCGCCACGTCCAATCACTGCATCGGCAACGCCTACGAACTGATTCAATACGGCAAGCAGGACATGATCTTCGCGGGCGGCTGCGAGGAGCTGGAGTGGGAGCTCTCGGTCCTCTTTGACGCGATGGGCGCGATGTCCTCCTCCTACAATGATCGGCCGGCGACGGCTTCGCGCGCCTATGACAAGAATCGTGACGGATTCGTCATCGCCGGCGGCGCCGGCGTGCTGGTGCTCGAAGAACTCGAACACGCCAAGGCGCGCGGCGCAAAGATCTACGCCGAAGTCGCCGGCTACGGCGCGACCTCGGACGGCCATGACATGGTGGCGCCCTCGGGCGAGGGCGCGGTGCGCTGCATGCGGCAGGCGCTCGCGACGGTGAAGTGCCCGATCGACTACATCAACCCCCACGCCACGGCGACCCCCGTCGGCGACGCCAAGGAAATCGAAGCGCTGCGCGAAGTGTTCGGCGTCGGCGACAAATGTCCGCCGATCGCCGCGACGAAATCCCTGACCGGCCATTCGCTCGGCGCGACGGGCGTGCAGGAGGCGATCTATTCCTTGTTGATGATGCAGAACGGCTTTATCTGCGAGAGCGCTAATATCGAAGAGCTCGATCCGGATTTCGCCGACATGCCCATCATGCGGGCGCGCCGCGACAATGTGAAGCTCGGCGCGGTGCTGTCGAACTCATTCGGTTTCGGCGGCACCAATGCGACATTGGTGTTCAAGCATCCAGACGCGTAAGTCCGCAAAAGCGAGCGTCATGGCCGGGCTTGTCAATCGCCGATACGGCCGGCCCATAGCGTCCGTTCTTCTTCGCTCGTCTGCTATCTCCGATAGGGCTTAGGCCCAAACTTTCGATCTCTCCTACGATGACAATCGCCATATGACAGTTTCAACCGGTCTCATGCAAGGTAAGCGCGGCCTCATCATGGGCGTCGCCAATGATCATTCGATCGCCTACGGCATCGCGCGCGTTCTTGCGCGCCACGGCGCGACGCTCGCATTCACCTATCAGGGCGAGGCGCTCGGCAAGCGCGTCAAGCCGCTCGCGCAGGAGCTCGGGTCGAACCTTGTGCTGCCGTGCGACGCCGAGGATATTTCGACGGTGGATCAGGTGTTCGCCCGTCTCGAATACGACTGGGGCGATATGGATTTTCTCGTCCACTCGATCGCCTATTCCGACAAAAGCGAATTGAAGGGTCTCTACGCCGACACCTCGCGCGAGAATTTCATTCGCACGCTCGTCATCTCTTGTTTTTCCTTCACCGAAGCCGCGCGCCGCGCCGCGACGCTGATGAAGAACGGCGGATCGCTGCTGACAGTGAGCTTCGGCGGCGGCACGCATGTCATGCCGAATTACAACGTCATGGGCGTGGCGAAGGCGGCGCTCGATTCATCCGTGCGCTATCTTGCCGCGGATTTCGGCGATCGCGGCATTCGCGTCAATGCGCTGTCGCCCGGCCCGGTGCGCACGATGGCGGGCGCCGGCATCACGGGCGCGCGGGCGATGGGCGCGTTTCAAAAAAAGCATTGTCCATTGCGCCGGATGATCACGCTTGATGAAATCGGCGGTTCGGCGCTTTATTTGCTGTCGGAGCTGTCGGGCGGCGTGACGGGCGAGGTGCATCTTGTCGACGCCGGCTATAATATCATGTTGCAGCCGCGTCCCGAGGATCTCAACGGCGAGGAGTAAGGCGATGAGGATAGCGCTGTCTTTGGGCTTGGTCTTCATTGCGGCGCCGGCGATGGCCGCGAGCGCGGATCCGACGACCGGCGCGCAAATCGCCAAAGCCGAATGCGCCTCATGCCATGCGGTTGGCGCCGACGCAGACGCCAAGAGCCCGGATCCCAAGGCTCCGCGCTTTATCGACGTCGCCAACATGCCTTCGACGACGGAACTGTCGCTCAAAGTTTTCCTGCGCTCTTCGCACAAGAACATGCCCAACATCATTCTCGCCCGAGAAGAGATCGACTCGCTGGCGAGCTATATTTTGGGGCTTGGCGGCAAATAGCCGCCAAACCGGTCGCAAGCTATTCGCAGTAAATTATGCGGCCATTTTCTGTTTGGACATTCTGCGGCATTCTTCGGCGCAGCGGCGGCATTCGTCGGCGCATTCCTTCATGTCCGGAATCGGATCGCACTCCTTGGCGCAGGTTTCGCAAGCCTCGGCGCAAAGCGCGCACATCTGTTTGGCCAGCGGCGAATTCATCAGCATCATTTGCGTGCTGTTGCGGCACATATCGGCGCAGGCGATCATCGCGCGGAAATGTTTGGGCTTCACATGCTCGCCGCCTTCCTCGAGGCAATGGGTCATCGCCATGCCGAAGCACATCTGATAACAGTTCAGGCAGGCGTCGATGCAGGCCTGCATTTCCTTCGGGATCATGTGCATGATGGATCGTTCCTCTTACAGGCTTTCCGCCTCGCCGCCCCGCAGGCAGCTAGTTCACGAGCCTCGCAGGTCAAGATTTGCGCTTAGAGCGCTTCCCGATCACATGGAATCATGTGATCGATAAGGAATCGCTCAAAATCAAAATATTGGAGCAGGTTCTCATCGAAAGTCTGTCAACTTTTCGGAACCTGCCCTTAGGCGCAGGACGATCGGTCACGCTTCAGCCTTTGAGTAGCAGGCGCGGACTTGACGTCCGATCGCCGAGCGCCAACCTTTTGAGAGGCGCGCGCGACTGAGATCGTGCTAGTCATCGCCATGACATGATGGAGGGATTGAACCGGATGACGCTTGCAAGACGACAAAGGCAAGCTTCAGGCGAGATGATGAGGGTTGTGCATTGAGGGCTCCGAGATCCGAGCGTTGGGCGCGAGGGCGGCGTGACCTCGCGCGATAACGACGTGTTCGAAGCCACGACGCCGGGGTTGCCCGTCGTGAGGCCACAAGCAAGCGGCGGATTTTTTGAGTCGCTGCGTGCGCGGCTGCCGCGGGGCGCGCTGAGTGCGCTGGGCGTGGCGGCCAGTCTCGCCGTCTTTGCGCTGGCCGCTTATATTCTGGGCCGAACGCTCTCAAGCCTCAGCTACGCCGATCTGCTGAACGCTTTTCGCGCGACGAGCGGCGCGCAGATTTTGGCGTCCCTGGCCCTGGCCGCGCTCTCCTATCTTTTTCTGACCGGTTACGACGTCGTCGCGCTCTATCATATGAGAACGCGCGCGCCCTACAGGGTCGCTGCGCTCGCGTCCTTCGCAAGCTACGCCATTTCATTCAACCTGGGATTTCCCATCATCACCAGCGCGGCCGTGCGCTACTGGATCTACTCGCGCGTCGCATTGAACGCGCTGGAAGTTGCCAACATCACGGTCTTCGCCGGCGTCACGTTCTGGCTTGGGATGACGCTGGTGATGGGCATAGGCTTCATCTATGGCGCAGACGCGCTCGAGGCGCTGGATGGCTTGCCGGCCTTCCTTCACATCATTCCGGGCGTGCTCATACTTGCAGGCGTGCTCTTTTATTTCGCCTGGGTGACGGTTGATCGCCGCATCATTCGGCTTCGCGGCCACGCTCTCGAGCTGCCGGGTTTCGTCCCGACATTGGCGCAGTTCGCGCTTGGGGTCGCCGACCTGTGCTGCGCCGCAGGCGCGCTCTATGTGCTGCTTCCCGAGGGCGTCCCGCTGGACTTTGTGCCCTTCGTCGCGGTCTATGTCGTCGCCTGCATCCTGGGCGTGATCAGCCACGCGCCCGGCGGCATCGGCGTCTTCGAGGCGACGATGCTGCACGCTATTCCGGCGGCTTCGCATGAAAGCATTCTGGCGTCGCTGCTTCTGTTTCGCATGATCTATTACTTTCTTCCATTCGTCGTCGCGCTTGCGCTTCTGGGCGCCGACGAGGGCGCGCGCCGCTGGGCGACGCTGCGGGATGCAATCGCGCGCATCCTGGAAGAGCGCTCGAATTGAGCGGCGCCGGACCCGTCGCGGTGACGCTGTCAACCCAGCGGCTCAAATGGCGCGATCAGGCGATCGATCTCCTCGCGCCGATCATCAACGCACTCCCGGAGCCGATCTTCGTTATCGACTCCGAGACTCATGTCATCGCCGTCAACGCCGCGGCGCAGGCGCTCTCGCCGGCCATTCGGTCGGGCGAACCGCTCTCCCGCAGCCTTCGCTCGCCCGACATGCTCGACGCTGTGGCGCGCGTGCTCGCCGGCGGCGAGACGGAGAAGACCGTCTGGGTCGAACGTCTGCCGGTGGAATGCTGGTTTGAAGCGCATGTCGCGCCAATGCAAATTGAAGGGTTCGAGCCGGCGGCCGTCGTGAGCCTGCGCGATCTGACCGAATCCCGGCGCGTCGAGCGCATGCGCGTCGACTTTGTCGCCAACGCCAGTCACGAGCTGCGCACGCCGCTCGCGTCGCTGCTGGGTTTTGTCGAAACCTTGCAAGGTCCGGCGCGCGAGGACGCCGTCACCCGCAACAAATTCCTCGGCATCATGCGCGAGCAGGCGCAGCGGATGGCCCGCCTCGTCGACGATCTGTTGTCGCTCTCGCGCATCGAGCAGCACATGCATCTGCGGCCCGCCACGCCCGTCGATCTCACGCTGCTCGTCGCGCATATCGTCGACACGCTGTCACAGATGGCCGAAGACAGGGGCGTCGCCATCAATCTCGATCTGCAGCCGAATGTCGTCGCGCCTGGAGATCGGGACGAGCTTGCCCGGGTGATTGAGAATCTCGTCGAGAACGCCCTGAAATATGGGTGCGGCGACGACGGCGGCTGCAAGCCCATCGACATTTCGCTGGTCCGCAAGGGGACGCTCGTCGTTCTCTCGGTGCGCGACTATGGTCCGGGCGTCGCGCCGGAGCATATTCCGCGTCTGACGGAGCGTTTCTACCGGGTCGACGCCGGCAAGAGCCGCGCGAAAGGCGGCACGGGCCTTGGCCTCGCCATCGTCAAACATATCGTGCTGCGCCACCGCGGCCGGCTCGGGATCGAGTCCGCGCTTGGCGAGGGAACGCTGTTTCGCGTCATTCTGCCGGCGAGCGATTCAGCCTGAAATACGTAAGTATTTAAAATGTAAGTGTATTCACTGTCATCATACTGTAATATTTTCGTCACAAAAAGCTGTTGTCGGACCAGTATTTTCTGCCGCGCGATGACGCGGGGCGCATCGCAAGTCCGTTCTCGAGCAAAAGAGACCTTCAAATGATCTCGACGATTTTCAGGCGCGGCGCTGGCGCGGCGCTGGCGCTCGCCGTCATGTGCGGCGCCGCCGCAGCCATCGACATTTCCGGCGCCGGCGCGACATTCCCCTACCCGATCTACGCCAAATGGGCTGAGGCGTATCGGAAGGATACCGGCAATGGCCTTAACTATCAGTCCATCGGGTCGGGCGGCGGCATCAAGCAGGTCAAGGCGCGCACCGTCACGTTTGGCGCGTCGGACCAGCCGCTCAAGGCCGAGGAGCTTCAGACGGCGGGTCTGGTTCAGTGGCCGCAAGTGATTGGCGGCATCGTGCCGGTGATCAATCTCGAAGGCGTCGCCGGCGGCGACCTCACGCTCGATGGCGCGACCGTCGCGAAAATTTTCCTCGGCGAAATCGCCAAATGGGACGATGCGGCGATCAAGAAGCTCAATCCGAAGGCGAAGCTGCCGTCGCAGCCGATCGTCGTCGTGCATCGCTCGGACGGTTCGGGAACGACTTTCAATTTCACGAACTATCTCTCGAAGGTTTCGCCCGACTGGAAGTCGAAGGTCGGCGAGAACACGTCGGTCGAATGGCCGGTCGGCATCGGCGCCAAGGGCAATGAAGGCGTCGCCAACAACGTCGCCAACACCAAAGGCGCAATCGGCTATGTCGAATATGCCTACGCCAAGCAGAACAAGCTGACCTATACCAAGATGGTCAATAAGGACGGCAAGGTTGTCCCGCCCAGCATGGAGACTTTCCAGGCGGCGGCCGCCGGCGCCGACTGGTCGCATGCCGAGGGTTTCTACGAAATTCTGACGAATGAGCCGGGCGCCAAAGCGTGGCCGATCACGGCGGCGACCTTCATCTTGCTGCCCAAGGAGCCTAAGTCCGAAGCCGATGCGGCCGAGGCGCTCAAATTCTTCTCCTGGGCTTTCGCCAATGGCGGCAAGATGGCGGAGGAGCTCGACTATATTCCCATGCCGAAGCCGGTGGTCGAGCTCATCAAGAAGAGCTGGGCGAATGTAAAGAGCGCGGACGGCAAACCCCTGTCGCATTAGCCGGACGCCGCTGATCGCGAATAGATCCCGACGGCCGTTTCATGCTGCCGTCGGGAAGATCATGACGCCGAGGAGCGGCGCCGGGAGCGGGTGAAATGCTGTCGATCGAGCCGAGTCGGCGTGAATTGAATGGAGCGGGCGACGTGTCGGATATAGCTTTGGAGCAACAAGCCTCGCAGTCGGTGATCGTAGAGCGCACGCGCGTGCTGGCGCGCATCGCGCTGATCGATCGCGTGTTTTTTCAGGTGACGCGCGCGGCGGCTGTCGTCGTGCTGATCATTCTGGGCGGCGTGATCGTCTCACTGGTCCACGGCTCCTGGCCAGCGATGCAGGCATATGGCTTTAGCTTCCTCACGTCCCAGGCCTGGAACCCGGTCACCGAGAACTTCGGCGCCGCGGCGGCGATATATGGCACGCTCGTCACATCGATCATCGCCATGCTGATCGCGGTGCCCGTCGGCCTCGGCGTCGCCACCTTCCTTACCGAGCTTTGTCCGCATGCGTTGCGCCGGCCGATCGGCGTCGCGATCGAGCTTCTCGCCGGCATCCCCTCGATCATCTACGGGATCTGGGGCCTCTTCGTGCTGGCGCCTTTTCTGCAATCGCATGTGCAGCCGGCGCTGATATCGGCCTTTGGCGACATTCCGTTTTTCTCGACGCTCTTCGCCGGTCCGCCTTACGGCATCGGCATGCTGACCGCGGGCTTCATTCTCGCGATCATGGTGCTGCCCTTCATCGCCTCGATCTCGCGCGACGTCTTCGAGACCGTGCCGCCGGTGCTGAAAGAAGCGGCCTGGGGCATCGGCGCTACGACATGGGAAGTGATGCGCTATGTCGTCGTCCCTTACACACGCGTCGGCGTGATCGGCGGCATGATGCTGGGCCTGGGCCGCGCGCTCGGCGAGACGATGGCCGTCACTTTCGTCATCGGCAACGCGCACAAGATTTCCGGATCGCTCCTCGCGCCCGGCACGACGATCTCCGCGACCATCGCCAATGAGTTCACCGAAGCGGTCGGCGATCTTTACACTTCGGCGCTGATCGAACTTGGCCTCATCCTCTTCGTCATCACCTTCTTCGTTCTCGCTCTGGCGCGTTACATGCTGATGCGCATCGAGCAGAAGTCGGCGTAAGAAAGAACGAGCTCATGTCGCTTTATGCTTCACGACGCGGCGCCAACTCAGTCGCCACCTCGCTGTGCTGGGTGGCCGCAGTGTTCGGCCTTTCCTGGCTGGCCCTGATCCTCGGCTCTCTCGTTTACGAGGGCGTGCGCGGTCTGTCGCCGGCGGTCTTCACCGAAATGACGCCGCCGCCCGGCAGCAAGGGCGGCCTCCTCAACGCCATCGCCGGATCGCTTGTGATGACGATCATCGGCGTCGCCATCGGCACGCCGCTGGGCATGCTGGCCGGCACTTATATGGCCGAATATGGACGCTATTCGAAGCTCACGATGATCGTGCGCTTCATCAACGATATCCTGCTCAGCGCGCCATCGATCGTCATCGGCCTCTTCGTCTACACCGTCTTGGTGCATCCGATGGGCCACTTCTCGGGGATTTCCGGCGCCGTGGCGCTGGCGTTGTTGGTCGTCCCTGTCGTCGTGCGAACCACCGAGGACATGCTGCTGCTTGTGCCCGGTTCGATGCGCGAGGCGGCTTCGGCGCTCGGCGCGCCCCGTGCGCATGTCGTTGGCAAGGTCGCCTATCGCGCCGCCAAGGCTGGACTGATCACCGGCGTGTTGCTCGCTGTAGCGCGCGTCTCTGGCGAGACGGCGCCGCTGCTCTTCACTGCGCTCAACAATCAGTTCTGGAGCAGCGACCTCACCGCGCCGATGGCGAGCCTGCCGGTCGTCATCTTTCAGTTCGCCCTGTCGCCCTACAAGGATTGGCAGCAGCTCGCCTGGACCGGCGCGCTGCTCATCACTGTCGCTGTTCTCGCTCTCTCGATCGCGGCCCGCGCGCTCAGCGCCGGGCGGAGGAACTCGAAATGAACGCCGCTGCTCAAATTGCTCAAGTAAAGGCGCCGCAGACCAAGGTTTCAATGCGGAATCTCGACTTCTTTTACGGCGAGACGCATTCGCTCAAAAACGTCACCATGCCCTTGTACGCCAATAAGGTGACATCCTTCATCGGCCCCTCGGGCTGCGGCAAGTCCACGCTGCTGCGCGTCTTGAACCGCATGTATGATCTCTATCCCGGCCAGCGCGCCCAGGGAGAGGTGCTGCTTGACGGCGAGAATATTCTCGATCCGGCGGTCGACATTAACGCCTTGCGCTCGCGCATCGGCATGGTGTTCCAAAAGCCGACGCCATTTCCAATGTCGATCTATGAGAACATCGCATTCGGCATTCGGCTATACGAGAAACTGCCGCGCGCCGACATGGACGCGCGCGTCGAAGGCGCGCTGCGCGGCGCCGCTCTTTGGGACGAGGTCAAGGACAAGCTTCACACCAGCGGTCTCGGCCTGTCCGGCGGACAGCAGCAGCGACTCTGCATCGCGCGCAGCGTCGCGGTGCAGCCGGAGATCATTCTGTTCGACGAACCGTGTTCGGCGCTCGATCCGATTTCCACGGCGAAGGTCGAGGAGCTGATAGACGAATTGGCCAGCCGCTACACGATAGCGATCGTCACCCACAATATGCAGCAGGCGGTGCGCGTCTCCGATTACACGGCGTTTATGTATCTTGGCGAGCTCGTCGAATTCGGCGAGACGGACGACGTGTTCAACAAGCCCCAAGCGAAGCGCACGCTCGACTACATCACCGGCCGTTTTGGCTAAACCAGCGATTCAAGGACGGCGCTCATGAGCGATCATATTGTTAAATCCTACGACCGGGACCTTGAAGCCCTGGGACGTCGCATCGCTGAAATGGGCGGCGTCGCGGAGAAAATGCTGGCGGAGGCGATGGACGCGTTGTCGACCTTCGACGTCGATCTCGCCCACCGCGTCGTCTCCAGCGATCCTCGTCTCGACGCGTTGCAGCGCGAAATCGAGGAGAACGCCATTCTCACCATCGCGCGCCGACAGCCGCTTGCGGTCGATTTGCGTGAATGCATCGCCGCTATCCGCATTTCCGGCGACATCGAGCGCGTCGGCGATCTGGCCAAGAACATCGCCAAGCGAACGCTCAAGATCGTGTCGGAGGCGCGCGTGCCGCGCGCGATCGTCGGTCTGAAATCGATGCACGAAATCGCCGCGATGCAGCTTAAGGACGCGCTGGACGCTTACGCCTTGCGCGACACCGAGCGGGCGCGCGCGGTCTGGCAGAACGATTCCGATCTCGACGCGCTGGAGGATTCGGTGTTCCGCGATCTCCTCACCTTCATGATGGAGGATCCGCGCAACATCTCCTTCTGTACGCATCTCCTGTTCTGCTCGAAGAATCTGGAGCGGATCGGCGATCACACGACCAACATCTCAGAGACGGTCGTTTATCTGGTCACCGGCGAAGCGATGCCCACGGAGCGGCCAAAGACGCGCGTTCCCGACTTCGGCCTGAAGGACGAGGCGGCGCAATGAGCGACGTGACGTCCGCCGTCCTACAGCGGAGCGGGAAAAGCGATCGGGCGCCGCGAATCCTCGTCGTCGAGGACGAGACGTCGCTCGCGACGCTGCTCGTGTATAACCTTGAAGCCGAAGGCTATCAGGTCGAGCATGTCGACAATGGCGATGAAGCCGAACTGCGGCTGGCTGAGTCCCCGCCCGATCTCGTCATTCTCGACTGGATGCTGCCGGGCGTTTCCGGACTTGAAATCTGCCGACGCCTGCGGGCGCGGGACAGCGCCAGAGACATGCCGGTGATCATGCTGACCGCGCGCGGCGAGGAAGGCGAGCGCGTGCGCGGCCTTTCGGTCGGCGCCGATGATTATGTCGTCAAGCCGTTTTCGACTCCGGAACTGATGGCGCGCGTGCGCGCGCTACTGCGCCGGGCGCGGCCCGAGCGCGTCGCCTCACGGCTCACGCTCGGCGATATTGACCTCGACCGCGACACCCGTCGCGTGCGGCGATCCGGCCGCGAAATCCACCTCGGTCCGACCGAATTCCGGCTGCTCGAATATTTTATGGAGAAGCCCGGACGCGTGTTCACGCGGGCGCAGCTGCTCGACAGTGTCTGGGGCATGTCGGCGGAGATCGACGAGCGCACGGTCGACGTCCATGTCGGACGGCTTCGCAAGGCGCTAATCCGCGGCCGCGAAAAGGATCCGATCCGCACGGTGCGCGGCGCGGGCTATTCTTTCGATGAAACGTTCGGACACGAGTGACGTGTCCGATGCGGTTCACGCGTAACGCTGCGCCCTGAACTGATCGCGCGCGCGGCGGCGATCTTGCGCAGGCTGATAGGCGACGCGCGCGTGATAGGCGCAGTAGGGGCCGCCGCCGATCGTCGACTTGCCGCCGCAGAAGCGGAATTCCGCCGACGTGGGGTCGCCCATCGGCCAGCGGCACATGGATTCGCGGAGCTCCATGAGCGTGACGCGCTCCGATATCGGGATCACGACCTCTTCTTCAGGCGCACGCCGCGGCGCCGCTAGCGCATGCGGCGCGAAAGCGAGCGCCAGATTGCCATGCGACGAGACGCCGTTCATGCGCGGGTGCGTCGGGCGAGGAGCCTTGGCGACGCGCGGCCGCTGCGCGCTTGCCGTCTTGGCGCGTTCGGCGAGTCCCAGACGATGGATCTTTCCGATCACAGCGTTGCGGGTGATGCCCGGTCCAAGTTCCGCCGCCACTTGGCTGGCGCTGAGACCATCGCTCCAAAGTTTGCGGAGCAGTTCGACGCGTTCGTCGGTCCATGACATTAGGCTTCTCCATTCTTTCGGGTCGAGCGCGGATCGGATTTTCTTCCGACCGCTGCGCAGGCCTGAAGCCCTGCGGCGATGTGATGCGCATCAACACTCGAGAGAACACGCCCAAACGAATTACGCGGGCGCTGACTAGAAACTTTCTGTTTACTTTGAATCATGCGCGAGTCGCGCTGGCAAGCGCGCGCTGGCGTTCTCAACAGGCTTTCCGCGAGACTGTTGCCCGCAGGACTCACCCTAGCGCGGCCGCGCCAGGCGGCTTTGACGCCAATATCGAACCGCGCCATGGATTTGACCGCGTCGGGCGGCGCGCATAAAATCCCGTCCTGAACTGCCGCCCTAAACGGGCGGCGCTTTGTTTTTTTAGCCTCCTCTGGCCGGAGCCAGCGACGGGAGCATGGAGCAGGGCTTTTGACGTCAGTGCTTTATCCGACCTATCCGCGCGCCGATCTCGCATTCAAACATGGCGAAGGCGCGTGGCTGATTGCGGAAAACGGCGACCGCTATCTCGATTTTAGCGCGGGCGTCGCCGTACTGTCGCTCGGCCACAATCATCCGCACCTCGTCGAGACCTTAAAGCGCGCGGCGGAAGAGCCGTGGCATGTCTCCAATCTCTTTCGCATTCCGCAGGCCGAGCGGCTCGCGGAGCGGCTCTGCGCCGCCACATTCGCCGATCTGGTCTTTTTCACCAATTCCGGCGCGGAAGCGGTGGAGTGCGCGATCAAGACGGCGCGCAAATTCCATGCGGTGAACGGACAGCCCGAACGCTATCGGCTGATCACGTTCGAAGGCGCCTTCCATGGCCGCACGCTCGCGACGATCGCCGCGGGCGGTAATGCGAAATATCTCGAAGGGTTCGGACCGCCCGTCGAGGGCTTCGATCAGGTTCCTTTTGGCGATTTTGACGCCGTCGAGGCGGCGATCACGCAAGAAACCGCGGGCGTCCTGCTCGAACCGATACAGGGAGAAGGCGGTCTAAGAGTCTTTTCGCCGTCGTTTCTGGCGCGGCTACGGGAGCTATGCGACGCGCGCGGGCTGCTGCTGGCGCTCGATGAAGTCCAATGCGGCGTCGGCCGGACCGGCAAGTTCCTCGCCTGCGAACATGCCGGCGTCACGCCCGACATCGTGGCGCTCGCCAAGGGACTGGGCGGGGGATTTCCGCTCGGCGCGTGCCTCGCCACGCGCGAGGCCGCCAAAGGCATGACGCTGGGCGCGCATGGCTCGACCTTCGGCGGCAATCCGCTGGCGACGGCGGTGGGCGGCGCCGTTCTCGACGTCGTGCTCGAGGAAGGCTTCATGGCGCGCGTCGCGCGGCTTGGCGCGCTATTGCGCCAGCGGCTGGCGGAGCTCGAGGACCGCTTTCCGTCGCTCATCGAAGAAATCCGCGGCGAAGGGCTGATGTTCGGCCTCAAGATGCGGATACCGAATGGCGACTTCGCCGCCGCCGCCCGCGCCGAAGGCCTGTTGACGGTGCTTGCCGGCGACAATGTCGTGCGCCTTTTGCCGCCGCTCATCATAGACGAGAGCGACGTCGCGGCGGCGGCGTCGCGCCTTTTCGCCGCATGCGCCCGGCTCGCCGCGCCAATTGAAAAGCTCGGAGCTGCGTGATGACCGCCCATTCGCTGACGCGGCCGCGCAGCTTCCTCGATCTTTCCGATCACTCGGGCGAAGAGTTGCGCCGCATTCTTAATCTCGCCAAGTCGCTTAAAGCGCGCCGCGTCAAAGGCGTCGAGGCGGCCGAACGACCGCTCGTCGGCAAATATCTCGGCATGGTGTTCGACAAGCCGTCGACCCGCACGCGCGTCTCCTTCGACATCGCGATGCGCGAACTCGGCGGCGAGACGATCATGCTGACCGGCGCCGAAATGCAGCTTGGCCGCGGCGAAACCATCGCCGATACGGCGCGCGTGCTCGCGCGGTTTCTCGACGCGATCATGGTGCGCATTCTTTCGCATCCCGATCTCATGGAGCTGGCGCGTTATGGCAATCTGCCGGTCATCAATGGCCTCACCAAACAGTCGCATCCCTGCCAGGTGATGGCGGACGTGCTGACCTTCGAGGAGCATCTCGGTCCGATTGAAGGGCGCACGGTGGCCTGGAGCGGCGACGCCAATAATGTGCTTGCAAGCTGGGTGCATGCCGCCGGCCGCCTCGGCTTCACGATCAATGTGGCGACGCCGGCGGACTTTGCGCCCTCGGAGGATCTGGTTAGCTGGGCGAAAGCCAATGGCGCGAAGATGAATCTGACGCGCGACGCCTATGAGGCGGTGGACGGCGCCGATGCCGTGATCACCGACTGCTGGGTGTCGATGGGCGACGCGGACGAGGACCAGCGCCGCGCCGCGCTCGCGCCTTATCAGGTCGACTCGAAACTGATGCGCGCGGCCGCGAAAAATGCCGTCTTCATGCATTGTCTGCCGGCGCATCGCGGCGAGGAAGTCACCGCGGAAGTGATCGACGGACCGCAGTCGGTGGTCTTCGACGAAGCCGAGAACCGCCTTCACGCGCAGAAAGGCGTGCTGTGCTGGTGTCTCGCGCCGGGGCAGTTCTGATGCCGCAAGGCGGGGGCTCGGCACCGAGCCGGCCAGTCGCGCTCCATTCCGAGGATGACCGGGTGCTGCCCTTCGCGGTCGAAGCGCTCGACCTGCGCGGCCGCGTCGTGCGTCTCGGCCCGACGGTCGATTCCATCCTGAGTCATTACGCCTATCCGCCACAGGTCGCGCGCCTGCTCGGCGAAGCGGTGGCGCTCGCCGCGCTGCTCGGCTCGATTCTCGAATCGCATGGCCGCTTCCAGCTGCAGACGCGCAGCGACGGGCCCGTCGATATGCTCGTCGTCGACTATGATGCGCCGGGGAAGCTGCGCGGCTTCGCCCGCTTCGACGCTGAGCGCGTCGCTCAAATACGCGACGCTTCGCCGGCGGCGCTGTTCGGACGCGGTCATCTGGCGCTCACCATCGAACGCGAGGAAGACGCCGCGCGCTACCAGGGCGTCGTGCCGCTGGAGGGCGAGAGTCTCGCCGAAGCCGCGCATATCTATTTCCGGCAGTCGGAGCAGATCCCGTCCTTCGTCAGACTCGCCGTCGCCGAAATCGTCACGCCGCAGGGCGCCAGCTGGCGCGCCGGCGGATTGCTGCTGCAATATTTGCCCACCGGCGGCGCGCGCGCCCGCGATCTTCCGCCCGGCGACGCGCCGGACGGGGCGGAGGAGCCTTCCGAGGACGACAGCGACCATTGGACCGAAGGCCAGGCGCTCGCGGCGACTCTCGAAGATCACGAACTGGTCGATCCGGCGCTGTCGAGCGAGCGCCTGCTCTATCGCCTTTTCCATGAGCGCGGCGTCAAGGTTTTCACCGAACGCGCGCTTGAGGAATTCTGCCGCTGTTCGAACGAGCGCATCGACAAGCTCTTAAGGAGCTTCTCGCCGCAAGAGCGCAGCGATATGATTGGCGACGACGGCCGCATCGGCGTCACCTGCGAATTCTGCGGCACGCTGCGCAGCTTCAATCCCACCGATTTCGACTGATCCGCCGCCAAGCGTGAAGCCAATAGAATGTCCGCTGAGTTCATCTTTCCGCCGCCGCCCTTCCCAAGCGTCGCTATCGCGCAAGACGCGCGGCGATTTCCCGTGCGGCGGATCTTCTGCATCGCGCTGAACTATGCCGCCCACGCCCGCGAAATGGGAAAGGACCCCGCCAAGGGCGGGGACGCCGAGCCGCCGGTGTTCTTCTCCAAGCCCGCCGACGCGGTGGTCGAGAGCGGCGCGACGATTCCCTATCCGACGCTGACGCATAATCTTCACCACGAGATCGAATTGGTTGCGGCGCTGGGCAAGGGCGGCGCAGATATTCCCGCCGAGCGGGCGCTCGACTGCGTCTTCGGCTATGCCGCCGGCGTCGACCTGACCCGGCGCGACCTGCAAACGGCGGCGCGCACCGCCGGGCGGCCGTGGGACATGTCGAAAGGCTTCGATCATTCCGCGCCCATCGGCGCGATCAGCCCCGTCGCCGCCATCGGCCATCCGACGCGGGGGCGCATCGCGCTCTCCGTCAATGGCGTGCTGCGACAGGCGGGCGACCTTAGCGATCTGATCTGGAGCGTGCCGGAAATCATCGCGGCGCTGTCGCGAAATGTCGCGCTTGCGCCCGGCGATCTTATTTTCACGGGCACGCCTTCGGGCGTTGGACCGCTGCTTCCCGGCGACGTCGTCGACGGCGAGGTGGAACATGTCGGCTCTGTGGCCATAAGCATCGGAAAATAAGCGAGGTTGCGCCGGGCAGGGAAACCCGGCTATTTGCAGAAGGGTGAAACGCCTTCGCGCGATCTTTCGCAACCGTGGTTGCGCCTCCACCGAGCCGCCGGCGCGCGAGGCCCTGGACATGCCGGTTAATCTCGACCCCGAAAACTGGGACGAATTTCGCGCGGAGAGCCATCGGGCGCTCGACATGATGCTCGACCATCTGCGCGATCTCCGCGAGCGCCCTGTCTGGACGGAGCCAAGCGACGAGGCGCGGGCGCGCTTCAAGCGCGATCTTCCGCAAGAGGGCCGCGACCTCTCCGCCGTGCTCGAGGATTTCGACCGCTACATCCTGCCGTTCGCGACCGGCAACACCCATCCGATGTTCATGGGCTGGGCCCAGGGCGCAGGCACGCCCGCCGGCATGATCGCCGAAATGCTCGCCGCCGGCATGAATTCGAACTGCGGCGGTCGCAATCACATCGCCATCGATGTCGAGCGCCAGATCGCCGCCTGGATGGCGCAGGCCTTCGGCTTTCCATCCGACGCGAGCGGCATTTTCGTCACCGGAACCTCGATCGCCAACTTCCTGTGCCTGCTCGTCGCGCGGGACCAGGCCTATGGCGAGAAGGACGTTCGGCTAAACGGGCTCTGCGCGCTTCCGGGCCAGCTCATCGCCTATGCGTCGCGCGAAGCGCATAATTGCGTGCGCCAGGCGATGGAGCTTGCGGGGCTCGGCGCGCGGCATCTGCGCCTCATTCCTTCGGACGAGCGGCGGGCGATGAAAGTGCGCGATCTTCGCCGCGCCATCGCCGCCGACCGCGCGGCGGGCTTCAGGCCGTTTCTGATCGTCGGCACCGCGGGCACGGTCGACACCGGCGCGATTGATCCGCTCGACCGGCTCGCCGACGTCGCGCACACCGAGGATTTGTGGTTCCATGTCGACGGGGCGTTCGGCGCGCTGGCGGCGCTCTCGCCGGCGCTCAAGCCGTTGATCAAGGGACTGGAGCGCGCCGACAGCGTCGCCTTCGACTTCCATAAATGGCTGCACGTCCCCTATGACGCCGGCTTCTTCCTGGTGCGCGACAAGGCGGCCCATAAGCGCGCCTTCGCGGCTAACGCCGCTTATCTTACACGCGCGCCGCGCGGCCTCGCGGCGGGCGACACTTGGCCTTGCGATCTCGGCCCCGACCTGTCACGCAGCTTTCGCGCGCTCAAGACCTGGTTCACCATCGAAACCTTCGGCGCCAAGCGTTTGGGCCAATGTATCGAGCAGACCTGCCGCATGGCGAAGCGGCTCGAGGCGTGGATCGCGCAATCGGACGCCTTCGCGCTGCGCGCGCCGGTGACGCTGAACATCGTCTGCTTCGGCGTCAAGGACGATGAGGACGGTTCGCTGGCGCGCGAAATCGTCATGGAGCTGCATGAGCGCGGCGAGGCGGCGCCGTCGCTGACGATCCTCGACGGGATTCCGGCGATCCGCGCGGCGATCATCAACCACCGGACCGAAGAGCGCGACATCGACGCCTTCACCGAGTTTCTCGACGCGGCGCTTCGGCGCGCCCGCAAGGAGCCGCATGATTTCGGCGCGCTGATCGAACCGCATGGACCGGGCAAGACCCGGCTTTCCGAGGATTGACGCCACAAACGTCGTAAGGCTGTTATCAATCGCCCTGTTCTTTCTTTGCGCCTTCCCATGAGCGCCGCCATGAGCATAGATCGCCTCGCACAAGCGCCGCGCGCCGACATTCCGGGATGTCTTTGGTTCGTGCGGTTCAACCACGCGGGCGAGGCCGAGCCCGGAACGGCCGAAGATTTCGCAAACCTCGGGGCGCCGAGCGAGGGATTCTTGTGGCTGCACATGGATCTCGCCGACGTGCGCTCGCGCCCGTTGCTGGCGCGAATCCCGGCGCTTTCCGAAGACGCGCGCGACTCGCTCTGCGACCCCATAGACCACCAGCATCTGGAATATTCGGAAGGAATCGTCAGCGGAGCTTTGCTCGATTACGAGCGCGACCTCGGCGGACCGACCTCGCGCACCGACTATGTCCGCTTCGCCTCGGGGGCGAGCTTTTTCATCAGCGCGCGACGGCTGCCGATGGACAGCGTCGAGGCGACGCACATCGCCATCAATCGCGGCGCTCGCCTGACCTCGCCGATCCATCTGTTCGAACTGCTGACGGATGCGCTGATCGACGGGCTGGCGCGTAAGGCCGCCGAACTCGGCGCGGCGTTCGATCGCGTCGAGGACCGCATCATCGATCAGCGCGGCCGCCAGGCGCGGCCGGCGCTCAGCGCCGCGCGGCGCGACGCGGTGCGTTTGGCGCGCCAGATCAGCGGCCTGTCGTCGACGGTGGCGCGCCTCGAAACGATCGAGGAGGAGGTCGACGAACAGCGGGACAATGATCTGCGCGACGCCGCGGCAAGGCTCGTTCAACACGCCGGCGCGCTGATGCAGGACGTGACGAGCCTTCAGGAGCGCGCCCGTCTCCTGCAAGACGAACTCAACGCGCTTCTGAGCTTGGAGACCAATGACCGGCTTTACGTGTTGACGTTGACGACGATGCTGCTGCTGCCGGCGACCTTCGTCACCGGCTATTTCGGCATGAACACCAAGAATCTGCTGTTCGCGGAGGACGACAACGGCACGCTTTACGCGACGATTCTCTGTGTCCTGGCCTCGGCGACGGCGCTTTTCCTGATGCGTCGCTGGGGACTCGCCGGCGTGCCGGAGAGCGAGGACCACAGGCCGGCCGCGCCGGAGCGTCGGGACGACCGACCAGCAGACAGGAGTTTTTGACGTTGGCGTCGTGAGTTGCGGGTTTACAGGCGCGCGCGCGCCGCCTAATTTCCGCGCCGAATGGGGCGAAGCCCTCCGATAAAACCCAGGAAATCCATGCGCGCCGAACCGCTAGCGCTGAAAGCCGACATCGAGCAGTCCATCGGACTGCTGAGGAGGCATCTTTGACGTCGACGCCTCGCAGCGGCGTCTTGCCGAACTGAACGTCCGGGCGGAAGACCCGGCGCTCTGGAACGATCCCGAAGCCGCTCAAAAACTGATGCGCGAACGCACCCAGCTCGAAGAGCAGGTGGGGGCGCTCTCGAACCTCGAGCGCGAGCTCGAAGACGCGCTGACGCTCGTCGAACTCGGCGAAGCCGAGGGCGACGCGGCGACTGAAAAAGAGGGCGTTGAGGCGCTCAAAAGCATCCTGAAGCAGGCGCGCGCGCGCCAGACCGAGGCGCTGTTCGCTGGCGAAGCCGACGCCAATGACACCTATATCGAGGTTCATTCCGGCGCCGGCGGCACCGAGAGCCAGGATTGGGCGCGCATGCTGTTTCGCATGTATGCGCGCTGGGGAGAGCGTCACAAATTCCACGTCGAAGTGATCGAGGAGACGCCGGGCGAAGAGGCCGGCATCAAGTCCGGCACGCTGCTCGTCAAGGGACACAACGCTCATGGCTGGGCGAAGACCGAGTCCGGCGTGCATCGCCTGGTGCGGATTTCGCCATTCGACTCGAACGCCCGCCGCCATACCAGCTTCGCCTCGGTCTGGGTCTATCCGGTGGTCGACGATCGGATCGACGTGAACGTCAATGAGTCCGACTGTCGTATAGACACGTATAGATCGTCAGGCGCCGGCGGTCAGCACGTCAACACGACCGATTCGGCGATCCGCATCACCCATATTCCGACCGGCATCGTCGTCGCCTGTCAGGCGGAACGCTCGCAGCATAAGAACCGCGCGACCGCCTGGAACATGCTGCGTGCGCGGCTCTACGAGCTGGAGCTGGAAAAGCGCGAGGCCGAGGCCAACAAGACTGCGGCCTCGAGGACCGAGATCGGCTGGGGCCATCAGATCCGCAGCTATGTGCTGCAGCCCTATCAGCTGGTGAAGGATCTGCGCTCCGGCTTCACGTCGGGGACGCCCTCGGACGTTCTCGACGGCGAGCTCGACGATTTCATGCAGGCCTCTCTGGCGCAGCGCATATACGGCGGTCCAGAGAGCGTCGAGGACGTCGAGTAGCCGCGCTCACGCCCATTTCTCGACCGTAAGGCCGGCGATGTCGTCGAAATCCTCAGTGTTCGCCGCGATCAGCGTGAGGCCGAGATCGAGCGCCTGCGCGGCGATCATTCGATCGAGCATGCGGCGGCGTTTCGGATCGAGCTTGCGCAGCAGCGCGCCATAGGCGTCGGCGGCGCCGCGGTCAAAGGGCAGCACGTCCAGATTTTCGGCGAGTAGCGCGATGTTCTCCGTGAGCCGTCCGTTATTTTCGGATGCGGCTGCGCCGAGCGTTTCGGCGAGACTGATCGCCGAGACCGCCACTTCGCCGATGTCGAGCGCGGAGAGCCGATCGAGCACGCCGGGAAGGCCGAGCGCCGCGGCGATGACGATATTGGTGTCGAGGAGGTAGCGCGCCATAGCGCTAGCGGGCGTCGAACAGCCGCTTGGGCGGCTTGAACTCGGGGCGCCCGATCTGGGCTGGCGGCGGCGTGGCTTTGAGCCGCGCCACGAGTTCCGCCATATCAAGCCGCGCCGGCGTCACCACGAGACTTCCGCCTTGCCGCCGCACGACGACCTCGGCGCCCTCGTCGAAAGCAATTCCGCGCGGCAGCCTCACCGCCAGGCTGTTGCCCGATTTGAAAATGCGCGTGGAGCTCATGGCATCAGTCTGCCAATGAGTTCATGTTCTGTCAATCTGAGTATATACGTTGGGTTTCAGGGCCGCCGATGGGCCATAAGGCCTCGTTGAGGCTCGTGAGCATGCGCTCGATGGCTGCCTGCGCGCCAGGGGCTGCCTCGATCAACTCGATTGCCAAGAGGTAGGCTCGGCGCCTGGCGACCGCTTATGCGCGCCCGAAAGCACGAATCCTCTTGGCGCAACCGGCCTGAGGAAACTTAGTTTCATCATTGCACACGGCGCGCGCTTGATCCCTTGGGCGCGCGCGTGCTATCTGCGACGCGCCACGCAAGAGCCGCGGAGAGGTGGCTGAGTGGTTGAAAGCACCGCACTCGAAATGCGGCATACGGGCAACCGTATCGGGGGTTCAAATCCCTCCCTCTCCGCCAGACACACCGGTCATCAGTCGGAAACGCGGCCGAAGGGTTCGAGCTAGCGCGGATCGCTTCCACGCCCCGAAAAAGACGCGAGAACTGCCGCGCTCTCGTGTCTTATACGCATACGCCTTTCTCAGCCGCAGACGTAGCTCAACTCGCTATTTTTGATTTGAGCGGCGAGCCATGCGGCGCCTTTTTTTCTGTGCGTTTCAACCATGTCTGACGCGCGGCTGAGATCGGATTCCGAGAGTGAGATATCGCACGCCTTTTCGATCTGACGGCTTATTTCTGCTTTACGCGCAGCGGGGGTCCGCTGCGAAAGAACCGCGTTTACGGCGGAGACAGTCGGCGGCTTTGCGATGGCGAGCGACGACATCGCCGTGAACGCGCAGCATGTGAAGATGACGATCTTTCGCATTTGGTTTCCTCGTTACAGGCGCTTTTTCGCCCAATCCCCCGGTAGCTGCCGCCCATGATCAAGATCCAGTGCCCGGCTAGAAGACACGTCGTTGATCTGGTCGTTCTGGGGAGTTGATAGACGTTGGTTTTTCACTTTGAATTAGCAAGCGTTGCGGAAGAAGAGCGTAGAACTTAAAAACTTGCTTTACAGCAGAGGTCGCAAAAAGAAGCGGCTCTGAAAATTATAGGTACTGCAAAACGTCGGGCCACCGCTTAGATCGTCTGACGACGTCCGGCCTTGCAGACGATGAAGCTTTACGCCGCTGTTTTATTTTCGTTTGGGCGGCGAGACGTCCGCACCCCGTTGCAGATATTCTTGCCGCGGGCGGCGCCCCTTCGTAATTTATAGACCAGACGCTGCGGGGCGCCGTGCTAGCAATGACTCGCGGAGATATTTTTGCTGCATTGCTGACGCCAGGCCTTGCTAATGACTCGAAAATTCAACGGCGGCGAATTTGAAGCCCTAAGGGCGCTGCTGCTCGCGCTGGAGGATGTCCAGCGCTCGCCGCCAGAGCCGATCTTCGTCGCCGTCGGCGAACTCGCGCAGATCCTGCACAGGTCGCGACCAGAGATCATTGCGGGGCTCGACACGCTCGCCGGCCTGAATTTCATCGAAGGTCCCGGCGTCTATCGCGAGCGCGACTGGCTGTTTCGCCGCCTGACGCGCCGCGGCGCGGCCCTGGCCGATCTGATCCGCGACCCCGACGACTGGCGCAGAGCGCTCGAAGCCTATGCGCCCTTCTTTGCGCGTTGACCCCATTCGGCGCGAAGGCGGCGCCACCGCGCCGCAGCCTCCCGGCGCCGCGCCTTGATCAGCTGCGCAAGCGCCGTGCGCCGCAGATTGAAGCGGTCGTTCGGCGCAAGCGCCATATAGCGCTCGGCGATTTCGGTGATGACGATATCGGGCTTCAGGCGCTTAACGAGCCGCCAATCGACATTGGCTGACCAGACAAAGACGAGTTCGCGCGCCGTCTCGGCGAGCTGCGCCGTCAGACGGTCAGACCCGACGCCGGCGAAGGAATCGCCAAAAAGCAGGATCCGCACGTTATTGGGCGCCGCGTCGTTCCTGTAGATCGCATGCGCGCCGACATGGATGTCGCCGCCGTGAACGGGATCTTCGAGGATGCGCACGACCGAATTGGCGTAAACGCGCTGCGCGTCAGCGATCCAATCGATTTCGCGAATCTGCTCCCAGCGCGGCGGATCGAATTTGCCGCCGAGATCCATGATTTTATGAATCGTGTTGCAGGGCCGGTTGGCGAGTTCCGCATTCGGCGTCAGCTGCAGCGCCTCGCACAAGAGGCGATAGGCGAGCAGACTGCCGTCCGGCGTCCAATGCGTGTCGCTGCGCCAGTAGAGTTCGACCTCGTCGCGCCGCTCGCGCATGGGCCAGACGAGATCGACCCATCCGGCCGCGCGCGCAGCGCCTGCAAAGAGTTGTTGCAGGCGGATCGCTGGCGCGAGGTCGACATTGACGAGCGGCGTCGCTTGTTTGTGCCCGTAGATCGTCAGCTTTTCCGGAGCGACGAGATGGGCGTAGGCGACGCCGAGCGCGTCGCAACGATGCTTTCGTTCAATGATGGCGTCCCGCCATCGGCGCAGGTTGACGTCCGGCAGATGGCCGCCGTTGCGCTCATAGAGCGTGGTGACGAAATTCGTTCCGCCCGTGAGGAACAGCCAACCGTCGTGACCTTCATGAACGATGAGTTCGGTCACGGCGCGGCAGTCGTGGTGGGGCTCACCTTGGAGTCCGGCGCGGGCTTGCGCGCGTAAAGGATCGTCGCAGCGGCGAGTTCGAAAAGTTTCTCGCGCGATAATTCCCGCGCCCATGGCTTTTCGAGCAGCGGGCCGGGATAGGCGATCAGATCTTCGACGCGCGTGCGCAGGAATTGTTTGCGCGCGCGGGGCGAAAGACCTTGCGACCAGGAGCGCAGCTGCCAGGCGATCGCCCAGATCGGGTGCGTCGGATTGGTGACCTCCTGCCGTTCGATCGTCAAATGCCCCTCGAAAAGCGTGCGCAGTCCTTCATGCGTCATATTGAAATAGTGATGCGGATAGCCGTGCAGCGGCTGAAGGAAGGGCACGCAGCATTTCAGCCATCCGCCCGGCTTGAGCACGCGCGCGATCTCGGCGGCGCAGAGAAACGGATCCTTCACATGCTCCAAGACCGCGATCGAGATGACGCCGTCGAAGGCGTCATTCTTGAAGGGCAGCCGATGCGCCAGGCCGACCACATCGGTCGTTGCATAATCCATCATCTCGAAGTTGACGACATTGCTATAATAGACCGGACGGTAGCCTGCGCCGACGTCGAGGATCAAGCCGTCGGCGTGGCGCTCGATCAGTTCGACTGTTTCATCGTCATAGCCGTTCTCGCTGATCGGCATATCCTCGGCGGCGTCTTGCGCCTGGAGCGAGGGTTCGTCCGAAAACACGAATTTGCCCGAACCCGACAGCGGCGTTTCGGGCTCGAGCAGCAGCGGTCGCACCGCGCTGAGCTTTCGTGCGCGAATGGCAGGGATGTCGCTCATACGCAGCTGACGCCGTCCCTGGGCGCGACCAAGCTGATCGAAATGCGCGCGGCCCGAGACGAGCTGACCGAGTTCGATCGCCTGTCGCACGTCCGGGTTCGCGGCCAGATAGCGCGTCTCGTCGAAATTCTCTAGCGTCGCGGGCTCGTCATCGGCGACCTTCTGCCGGCGGCCCTCAATATGGCCGAATTTTTTGAAATGCCGCCAGCCCGAGCCGATTTTGCCGAGGCGAACGGCCTCGGCGACGTCGGGGTTGACGGCGAGATAGGCCTTTTCGTCGAAGGTTTGCGGCGTCGGCGTCTCTTGCAGCGCCGCCGACTGAAAGGGATTATTCATGCAGACGGCGAAATGATACTCAATAGCCACCTCCGCGGGATTGTTAGCACAAGCGGCAGTATAGGAAAACACGCGATCTGCTTTTCAATCGATGCGCTCCGTGGCGAGGTAGGGGCGATGATGTGATCAAAAGAGTTTCGGAAACCACCATGCAATCTGGTCAGGGTGAGATCGCCAACGCGGGCGAGGCGCCAATCGTGGTCGAGGCGTTCTATCGCTACGGCTACAGGGGTCGCTCAATGCTCGCCATTCGCGCCCCTTTTGCGATGGGCGCGGACGGCGCCGACATCATTGGGCGCGCCATCGAAACAGGCGCGCGCCATTATGTCGTGGTCTCAATCGCGCGCCAGATCTCCGGGCCGATTCATTCAGGCGAACCGCTCGGCGTCGAGCTGCGCGCCAGCGACGCATGTGAAGAGTCATCGGGCTGAAGAATGACCAAGATTTTGGGGCTTGGGCACAGTCATATCGTGGCGATCGCCAAAGGATGTTACGAGCTGCAGCACGAGGGCTTTCGGCTTGGCGGCGCGCCGCTCCTTTCGCGATTTCTCTATCTCTATGATCCCGAGATAACGCCGACCTTAGCGGAGGAGGGCTCAGCTTCGCGCCTCAATGCCCGCCTTCGCCAAATTATCGACGAGGAGCGGCCGGATGGCGTCGTATTGTCGGTCGGCGGCAATGAGCATATCGCTCTTTCGGTGACGCAGCCTAAAGAGCGCTTCGATTTTATTCTTGGCGCAGAGCCGGAACTTGATCTCGAGCAGGGGGCCGAGGTGCTGCCCGAAGCCGCCATTCGCGAGACTTTGCGGGAAAAAATGGCGCCAACGCTTTCAACCATCGAAGCGATACGAAACGAAACGGCCGCGCCGATCGTTTGCCTTGAGCCCCCGCCGCCCTTTCCAAATTCGCGCATTTTGGAATGTCCGCAAGAGTTTTTTCGTAAATCATTCGATCCAAAAAAACTGTCGGGCGAGATGTTTCGCTATAAAATGTGGCGTACGCAGTCTGCGCTTTATCGTGAAGTTTGCGCGCGCGCAGATATTCTTTTTGCCACCGTTCCGACCGAGTTCATCGCGCCGTCGGGCGTGTTGGCGAAGGTTGTTTGGGGCGCCGACGCCTCGCACGCGAACGCGCTCTTTGGCCGACGCATGATCCAAAGCGCCGCAGAGCTGATCGAGCCGCGGCTGAGTGATGGACGGCAATGAAGACGCATCCCTATTCGAAACGCCCCGACTACGCCCTGTGGCGCCGCGCGGTCGCGGATGTCGCGCCCGGCGAACTCGATCCCGTCGTGGAGGCGCCTTTCCGGCTCGGCCTTCGTGAAAAAATCGCAACTGCTGGGAGCTGTTTCGCTCAGCACATTGGCCGCTATTTGAAGTCGAGCGGCTGCAATTATCTCATCACCGAGTCGCCGCATTGCTTCATCGGTCAGCAGGCTGCCGACGCCCTCAATTACGGACTCTACACGGCGCGTTACGGCAATATTTACACGAGCCGCCAGCTGCTGCAGCTTTTCGAACGCGCCTATGGGCGGTTCACGCCAAAGGAGAACTACTGGCCAGAAGGCGCCGCGCATGTGGTCGACCCGTTTCGGCCGCAAATTCAGCCCGGCGGATTCAACTCGATCCGCGAACTCGATTATGATCGCGAACGTCATTTCGAAGCGGTGCGCCGGGCGTTCGAGACGCTCGACGTCTTTGTGTTCACGCTCGGGCTGACAGAGTTCTGGCGTTCGCGCGAGGATGGCGCGGCTTTTCCGCTCTGCCCGGGCGTCGCGGGCGGCGATTACTCTCTCGCGCGACACGAATTCGTCAACCTTGGCGTCGATGACGTCGTCGCCGACATGACCGCCTTCATCGCGCGTCTGCGCGCCGTCAATCCTGGCGCGCGGGTGATTTTGACCGTTTCGCCCGTGCCGCTCGTCGCCACCGCCGAGCCGCGTCATGTGCTGATCTCCACGATGTATTCGAAGTCGGCGCTGCGCGTCGCGTGCGATATGCTTTCGCGCACGCTCAGTCAGGTCGCCTATTTTCCTTCTTATGAAATTGTCGCCGGCGGCTATGCGCCAACCGATTATTTCGCGCCAGACAGGCGCAGCGTCACGCAGGAAGGCGTGGCGCATGTTATGCGCGTGTTTGAACGGCACTTCATCAAGCGCAACGCCGCCGGCGAAGCCTTGCGCGGGGCGCTGCGCGCGTTCGCCCCGGCGCGCGCGGCCTCGCCCGAAGATCCGATCGCCGCCGCGATGCGCCTAATGTGCGACGAGGAAGCCCTGTCCCTGGAGCGAATCGAAGCATCGTCAAGCGACGCCGAGCAGGCGGAAGTCGAGCCGGCGCCGCAGAACGAGTCAGGAAAAGAATTTGCCCCGCAGGAACCGCTCGCCGATGAGGCCGAGCGTGAGGCTGATGCCGCCGACCCACAGAATCAGGGACTTGTTGATTAGCTCGTATAGTCAGCGGCCCCGCGGGCCCCATGGCCGCCTGAGCGCGCCCGCCGCAACCCAGGCTCGCGTCTTTGGCGGCTCAGTTGGTCAGCGCCGGACTTTCACGATACAGCGTCGGAAAAAGACGTTTGAGATCGTTGATCTTCGGCAGGTCGTTGTAGACGATGTAGGGCTGCGCGGGATGGCGAAGGAGATAGTCCTGATGATAGGCCTCCGCCGGATAGAACGCCTTCAGCGGTTCGAGCGTGGTGACGATCGGCGCTGAAAGGACCTTTGCCTTTGAAAGCTGCGCAATATAGTGGCGCGCGGTTTTTTCATGGTCGGCGTTCGCCACGAAAATTGCCGAACGATATTGCGCGCCCGTGTCGGGACCCTGGCGGTTAAGCTGCGTCGGATCATGCGCGACGGAAAAATAGACGCGCAGCAGTTCTCCAAGACTCACGGTCTTCGGATCGTAAGTGACTTCGACTGACTCCGCGTGGCCGGTGTCGCCTTGCGAAACATTTTCGTAACGCGCCGTCTCCTTCGCGCCGCCGGCGTAGCCGGATACGGCGCGCGAGACGCCTTTGACGCGCTGAAACACGCCTTGAACGCCCCAAAAGCAGCCGCCGGCGACGACAAGCTTTTGTTCGCCGCCGCTCGTTGGCGCAGGATCGTAAGCGGGCGCAGGCAGTACGAATGCGCGCTCGGCGGCGTCCCCGCGCAAGGAAGAGAAAATGATCAGTGCGGCGACGAGAACGGCGGCGGTGAATCTCATGGCGATATCTCCTACGCTTGTCCGCGCCCGATGAAGCGCAGCGCGACGCCATTCATGCAGTAGCGCAGCCCCGTCGGCTTGGGTCCGTCGGTGAAGACATGGCCGAGATGCGCATCGCAGCGCTTGCAGGAGACGGCGACGCGTCTCATGCCGAACGACATGTCAGCGCTTTCCACAACATTGGCCTTGGAAATCGGCGCAAAGAAGCTCGGCCAGCCAGTGCCCGACTCATACTTTGTTTTTGAGTCGAACAGCGCCGTATCGCAGCAGACGCAGCGATAGAGGCCGTCGGCGTGATTGTCCCAGTCGGGACCGCTGAAGGCGCGCTCCGTGCCGTCCTTGCGCGTGACCTCGAAGGCGAGCGGCGAGAGTTGCGCCCGCCATTCGGCCTCGGTCTTGACGATTTTTTCGACGCGCGAAAGACCGAGGCTCCTGCCATTCGGGTCGAATGTTTCGATCTCGACCATTTCGCCAGCGGCATGCGCCTTCCGAGCGAAGGCCAAAAAAACAGCGCTTGAGAGAAGGCTGCGACGGTTCACGATCGGCTCCTGCGGTCTCATGCTCATTCGTGCGCGCCTTGGAAAATGTTACGGCGCCGCGAAAAATTTTCGTGTCACCTGCGCCCAAAGAGCTTTTCGATGTCGGCGAGCTTCAGCTCAATATAGGTAGGCCGGCCGTGATTGCATTGAGCGGCCCCGGGCGTCGTCTCCATTTCGCGCAGCAGGGCATTCATCTCGGGCGCCGAAAGCCGCCGGCCGGCCCGCACCGAATGATGGCAGGCGCAGGTGGCGAGCACATGATCGAGCCTGCGCGACAATCCGCGCGCGTCGCCTTCCTCCGCCAAGATGTCGGCGATGTCCTCCACGAGTCGCTTGCAGTCCACTTCGCCGAGCAGCGCCGGGGTCTCGCGCACCAGCACGGCGCCGGGACCGAAAGGCTCGAGCGCCAGACCGAACGCCGCGAGTTCGTCCAGCGCCGGCGCAAGCGCGTTCATGCGCGATTCATCGAGTTCGACGACGGCGGGGATCAGCAGCATCTGTCGCGCGACGCCCGTCTCCTCGCGCTGGCGTTTGAGCTTCTCATAGACGATGCGCTCATGAGCCGCGTGCTGGTCGACGATGACGAGACCGTCCTGTGTCTGCGCGATGATGTAGGTTTCGTGCAGCTGCGCCCGCGCCGCGCCGAGCGGCGCCTCGGGCTCCTGCGCCGGCGCGTCATGCGCGCGGGCGTCGGCCATCGGCGCGCCGGCCTCAAAAGCGGCTTGTGCCGATTCTTCGAAGCCGGCGGGCGCGTAAGGCGAGCGCGGCAGGCTCCAATTCGCCGGCGCCGGCGCGCGATATTGGGCGCCATTGCCGCGCGCCAGAACGTCGATCGCCGCGCGTGCGTTTGTATCGGCGCTGCGATGGCTCTTCTCGGCAAGCGCCTGCTTCAACGCGCCGACGACGAGGCCGCGCACCAGACCCGGATCGGCGAAGCGCACCTCCGCCTTCGCCGGATGCACATTGACGTCGACGCTGCGGGGATCGCATTCGATGAAAAGCGCGACGATAGGGTGGCGGTCGGAGCTCAAAAAATCGAGATAGGCGGCGCGAATGGCGCCGGCGAAGAGCTTGTCGCGCACCGGCCGTCCATTGACATAGACATATTGCATCTGGGCGTTGCCGCGACTGTAGGTCGGCAGGCCGGCAAGGCCCGAGAGCTTTACGCCTTCGCGTTCCGCTTCAAGCCGAAACGCGTTGGCGGCGAATTCTTCGCCAAGAATCTGGAAGATGCGCCGCGCGGAATCGTCGCCGCAGGCGGGATAGTCGAAGAGCGCGCCGCTGTCGGCGGAGAGCGAGAACCGCGCCTGCGGATGGGCCATGGCGAGTCGCTTGACGACATCGACGATCGCCGCGGTTTCGGTTCGCTCGGTTTTGAGGAACTTGAGCCGCGCTGGCGTCGCGGCGAACAGCGCACGCGCTTCGATCTTGGTGCCGCGCGGCCAGTTCGAGGCGGTGAGTCCGCGCTTCTCGCCGGCGTCGATTCGGATTGAACAGCCGTGCGGGGCGCCCATCGCCCGGGTTTCGATTGTCAGATCCGCCACCGCCGCGATTGACGGCAGGGCTTCGCCGCGAAAGCCGAGCGTCGCGATGCTGGTTAGATCGCCGTCGGGGATTTTCGACGTCGCGTGGCGCTCGATCGCCAGCGCCAGGTCGCGCGCGTCCATGCCGCTGCCGTCGTCGATGACGCGAATGAGGCTTTTTCCGCCCTGTTCAACTGCGACGTCGATGCGCGTCGCGCCGGCGTCAAGCGCGTTCTCGACCAGCTCCTTGACGGCGGACGCCGGCCGCTCGACCACTTCGCCGGCGGCGATGCGATCGACGAGAAGGGGATCGAGACGGCGGATGGGCATGGGTGTATCGGCTCAGCGGGCCAGAGTTCGAAGATTATAGCGGTTTTGGGAGAACAAGCGCCATGAGGGACGCGAGGCGCGGTTAGGGCGTCAAGGATCGAAGCCGAAGGCCGAAGCCGCCGCAAGGGCGGCGGATTTCGGTTCACCGCAGCCCGCCGTCACTTTCGGCGCGAGGATGCCCAAAACAAGCCTCTTGAAACTATACCCCTTGGGGGTATATAAAAGCGCCATTGGCTAGGGAGCGGATTTGCGGATTTTCAAGACCAAATGGTTTGCACGGTTTGCACGAAAGGAAAAGGTCGGAGATGCGCGTCTGCGCGAAGCAATCGGCCGTGCGGAGAAGGGCGGCACTGACGCCGCGCTTGGCGGCAACCTTATCAAGCAGCGGGTCGCGCGGGATGGCGGGGGCAGGTCGGGCGGATTCCGCACCATCATCGCCTACCGCGAGAAGGAGCGAAGCATTTTTCTCTACGGCTTCGCCAAAAACGAGCGGGACAATATCGACGCGGGGGATTTGGAGATTTTGAAAAAGCTGGCGCGGCAATTCCTGCCAATGCGCGCAGCGGAGATTGAAAGGGCGATCGAAGAAGGCGAACTCATCGAGGTGGAACATGACGACTAAGGCGAAGAAGAAATTTCGCAGCACGATCGCGGAAGCGGCGCACGAAACCGCAAGAGGCCTGCGTCGCATTGGCCTCATCGACGCCAAGACGATGCGCGAATTTGATGCGGCGTGTCTCACCACGATTGAGCCGCTGACGGGCAAGCAAATCCTCGCGCTGCGCGAGCGCGAAGGCGTGAGCCAAGGCGTGTTCGCCCGCGTGTTGAACGTAAAGCCGAAACTGGTGAGCGAATGGGAGCGTGGCGAAAAGAAGCCAAGCGGTCCCTCGCTCAAGCTGCTCTCTCTCGTGAAAGCGCGCGGCCTTGAGGCGATAATTTGAGCGCGAAAGGTCGCCGTTGCAAGGTTCGCTTATTTGTCGGCGGGGTAGATTTCCGCAATAACGTTACGGAGAAGCGCCTTTTGACCGTTCTCATTCGTCTGAACAAAATAGGGGTTCGCGGTTTCCTTATATTTGAAATCGACATCGGTAATTTCGTGGAGGGAGCAGGTGAGTAGTTCGGCCGCGTTCAGGTCGAACAGCGCGACACTGTATCGGTCGGTCCCGAATGCACTCCGGTAGGCAATCCCATCAAAGCCATGGGTTCGGAATACTTCGGCAAGAATTTGGGTCGCCGCATATTCAGCTCTGTCATCATTTCTCGTTACGGGTTCTCGAAATGCTCTTGCAATATGGTTCCACACGGCTTCTTCCCGCTTTTGGGGCGAGGGCTCAGGCTCGTCAAAGAAATATAGCGTTGTGGCGCTGCCGATATTGGTGCAATCGACCACACGCTGTTCGCGCAAGGCTGCCAATATGGCGACCGAGACGAACGAACCAATCCAAGGACGCACTTCGGCAATGGCGGTTTCTGGGTGACTCGCCATGTAAAGACAAGGAATAACCTTCGGATTAATCCGCCCTTCGGTAGCTCGGTCGGGGAGCGGCGTCATGCGGCTAGGCAGGGCTGGAGCTGGCATCACGTCATCAATCTCCTCGACCACTTCGTCATGGTGAGCGACTGCGGCGCGATAAAATCGATGCCCCTTCTTTATTGTTAGCACGCGCGATTGAGCGCTCTGAGCAACGGTTTCGAGAAACTTGGTAGTCTCAGGTGTACGAACGTAACGAACGGTTCGAGTTACTTCCTGCCGAAATAGCGAATAGCTTCTCCACGATACGAATTCCGAAATGGCCTGTGCCGTCGCCGCGTCACCTTCCTTGCTCATATCGCCAACCTCGAAATCGTGCTTCGGCTGACATTGTAACGCCGCGCGATGTCGGCTTGCGAGGCCTTGCCTTTGGTAAGATCACGCAATGCTTCCTCGCGTTGATAGCGGGTGAGCTTGGGCAGTCGCCCGATGTGAACGCCCCGCGCCTTGATCAGTCAAAGCGAACAGCGCGCTCCGAAGGACGACATCTCACCTCAAATCCGTCTTGCCAAACTTCACGCGAGCGGCGCCAGCACCAGCGCCAGATTCTCCACCGCCACCACCCGCGCCCTGGCGCCGGGCGCAAGGCTCTCGACCGGCGAATCCTGCGCGAGCCGCGCCTGCCACTCGACGCCGGACCAGAACACGACGCCATGCCTCTTCGTCACCTCATGCGTCAGCGTCACTTCGCGCCCGATCAGATCGCTGCTCTTATCTTCTTCGATGTCGGCGTTTTGAAACCGCTGCAGCGGCTTCCTGCCGACGATGGCGATCAAGAGGCCGGCGCCGGCGATGATCGCCGCGGTTTCGACGAGCGACGGCCGCCAGCCGGTCGCATAGAGAACCGCGCTGGTCAGTAGCGCGCCCACCGCCACGAACATCACCGGCGACAGGCCGATCACGACGATGTCGAGTCCGAGCAGGATAAGGCCGGCGATCAGGCTCGCATTGGCGGGATCGTAGAGAAAGGCGGTCTCCATCTTTATTCCGCTTCCCGCCAGGGCTGCGCGCGGCGCTGCGCCTCGCTGGGCGCAGGGCCGGCGTTGACGGCCTTGAGCACCGCCATCGCCTTGGCGATCCAGCCGGCGGGGTCGGCGCCGTCGCCCATCAGCACCAGCGAATTGCCGGCCTTGGCGAGGCGGCCATATTGCTCGATGGCGCTCTTGGCGACTTCAAGCTGCACCGCCTGATCGCCGCCCTGCTGGGTGATTTGCGTGCGCACCAGTTCGATCGCCTTGGCCTGGCCTTCGGCGCGCAAAATGGCCGCCTGTTTCTCGCCTTCGGCGCGGTTGATTTCGGACTGTTTCACGCCTTCCGATTCAAGCACCGTCGCCCGCTTGTCGCGCTCGGCCTTCATCTGCCGCTCCATCGACTGGCGCAGCGATTCGGGCATGGCGATGTCCTTGATCTCATAGCGTGTGACATGCGCGCCCCAGAGCTGCGCCGCGTCTGACACTGCGCGCACGACGCGCTCGTTGATCTCGCTTCGGTTCTCGAAGGTCTTGTCGAGCTCCATCGAGCCGATGGCCGAGCGCATCGAGGTCTGCGCCAGATTGATGATGGCGCGGCGGATGTCCTGCGCGCCATAGGCGGCGTCCTTGGCGTTGACGATCTTGTAATAGAGAACGCCGTCGATGGTGACGGTGGCGTTGTCCTTGGTGATCGCGTCCTGCTCCGGCACGTCGATCACCTGTTCGCGCAGATCGAAGGTGTAGGCCACGCGCTCGACGATCGGCCAGACGAAATTGACGCCCGCGGTCAGCGATCGATTGTAGCGGCCCAGCCGCTCGATGACGAGCACGGTCTGCTGGCGCACGAAGCGCACCATCGTCGACAGCGCCAGCAGCGCGACATAGGCGAACCAGAACAGCGGATTTTGGAAGAGGCCGATCGGCAGGCCGAGATTGAAGGATCGGTCGATGATCAAGAGGCCGATGGCGGCGGCGCCGACGACGAAAAGTGCGAAACCCATGGAATGAACCCTTCGCGACAGGCGCGTTGAGAGAATGTTATCGAGCGACAGAGACACGGGCGCTCCTATTCATGCCGCAGGGGGTAGAGACCTTCCCGCGAAGGCGAGCCCTGGGCGCCCATGACGTCTAGCGCGCCAGACACGCCGAAAAAGTGCGCCGGCGCATGTCTGCCTCGATGCTCAGCGCTGTCGCCACCAGCTTTCGAGCGTCGGACTGAACATCGGCGATGCATAGCGCGGCAATCGCGCCGGTCTCGCAATGTCGGTCGAATGCGCGAGCCATTGGTCGGACGCATGATACAGCGGCACGACGTAGAAGCCGGACAGCAGCACGCGGTCGTAAGCGCGAACGGCGGTGATGAAATCTTCGTGACTTGTCGCGGCCAGCAGGGCGGCGATGAGCGCGTCGATCGCGGGCGAAGCGGCGCCGGCGAGGTTGAACGAAGCTTCCTGGTTCGCGCTCGCAGACCCCCACCGCATGCGCTGCTCGTTGCCGGGCGAGGCCGAGGCGAGCCATTGGCCGAGCATCATGTCGAAATCGAACTTCTGCCGCCGACGCTGATATTGCACCTCGTCGACGAGGCGCACGCGGGCGTCGACCCCGATGCGCTGCAGCGAGCCGGCATAGTTGAGCGCAAGCCGCTCCTGATTGCGGTCCTTGACCATGATCTCGAAGGAGACAGGTTCGCCGTCCTTGCGCAAAACGCCGTTTTCGATGCCGTAGCCGGCGCTCTCGAGCAGATCGAGCGCGCGCTTGGCCATCTCGCGGTCGCGGCCTGACCCGTCATTGACGGGCGGCCGCCAGCGGCCTTCCAGAATGTCTTCGCGCACAGCGTCCGGAAACGGCGCCAGCAAGGCGCGCTCACCGGCGGACGCCGGGCGGCCGGACGAGGACAATTCGGATTCGTCGAAGAAGCTTTTGGTGCGGGTGTAGAGGCCGGCGTAGAGATTCGCGTTGACCCATTCGAAGTCGAACATCATGCCGAGCGCTTCGCGCAGGCGGATGTCCTTGAACAGGGGACGGCGCGTATTGAAGACGAACCCCTCCATGCCTTTGGGGTTTTCGTTTTTCAGCGTCTCCTTCACCACGCGCCCTTCGGTGAGCGCCGGGAAGTCGTAGCCGCTCGCCCATCGCGTCGTGCTGGTTTCGTCGCGATAGTCGAGCAGGCCCGCCTTGAAGGCCTCGAAGAGCGAATTGCCGTCGCGGAAATATTGGATGTCGATCTCGTCGAAATTGTAGAATCCGCGCTGGCTCGGCAGATCGGCGCCCCAATAGTCCTCATTGCGGCGCAGCAGCAGGCGCGCGCCGACTTGCGCGTCTGCGATCACATAGGGGCCGGAGCCGACGGGCTTGGCGAGCGTCGCTTCGGAAAAGCGCTCGACGTCGGTCGCGTGTTTGGGCAGCACCGGCATGATCGCGAGAATGAGCGGCAGCTCCCGGTCGCCGACGCCTGAGAGGTCGTAATGCACGGTATGCTCGTCCGGCGCGTCGATCGATTTGACCAGCCCGTAGGCGATTCGCTGCTGCGGCCGGCCCTTGGTCTTTAAGAGATCGAACGAGAACAGCACGTCTTCGGCGGTGATCGGCTTGCCGTCGGAGAAGCGCGCCCGCGGGTCGAGATGGAAGGTCACCTGCGAACGCGCCCGATCGACGTCGACCGACTTTGCGATCAGGCCGTAAAGCGTAAAGGGCTCGTCTTGCGAGCGGGCCATCAGGCCTTGAAAGACATTGCCGACAAGGCCCTGCGCCGCGGTTCCCGACTTGAGATTGAACGGGTTGAGGCTGTCGAAGGTGCCGGCAAGGCCGACGCGGAGTTTGCCGCCCTTCTTCGCGCCCGGATCGGCGTATGGGAAGTGATGGAAATCGCTCGGCAATGCGGGCGCGCCGTGCATGGCGATCCCATGCGTCGGGCAGGGCGCTTCGGCCGCCCGCGGGGGCGGCGCGGCGCCCGAGGCGGGCGCGGCGATAAGGAGCGATAGGGCGAAGCTGAGCGCGCGGCGCCCCCGCAGTCGCTGTTCGCCGTCGCCGCTGGCGGGGCGTTTTCCAGGAAGGGGGAGAATCTTCATCGGCGGACCATAATCCAACGTCCCGCCGCAAGAAGCGAGTCGCGCTTAAGTTTTCGGCCATTTTTTTGCGAATGTTGTGGGCAAAAAGCGCCCACGCCAAGCATTGAGCGCTCCGTCCGGCTGGAATTTACTGCCGCGACCATGTAAGAGCGGTGCCGTCGCCTCGTCGGCGTCTCGCGATCGCGCTGGAACACGGGCTGGTCAAGTTCCATGGCGCTGTGGCGCGAAGGCGGCTCCCGTTATGACGCGATCTCGAAACTATCCGGAGCCGGAGAGCGCCGGCCAGCAGGACAATCGAAAGGAACTTCCGATGTCGACCCATATCTCGCGTTCTTGCGCGATCGCCCTTGCGGGAGCGTTGCTGTTCGTCGGCGGCGGCGCATTGGCTCAGCAGGCGCCCGCGGCCGGCGCAGCGCAGCAGCAACAGCAGCCTCAGGGGCCGATTGCCGCCGAACTCGTCGCGGTCCAGCCGGACTGGACCAAGGTTTGCGGCACTGATCCGCAGACCAAAAAGGAAATGTGCTACACGACGCGCGACTTCGGCGTGTCGGCGAAGGAGGGCGAGGCCCCCCAGCCGCTGCTCGCGCTGGCGATCTACGATCCCAAGGGCGACGATCAGAAGATCATCCGTTTGCTGCTGCCGCCGGGCCTGATGCTGAAGCCCGGCTTCCGCTTTTCGATCGATAAGGGAGCGCCGGAAAGCGGCGCGTTCGAAATCTGCTTCCCGAATGGCTGCTTCGCCGAGGCGAAGGTCAAGAAGGCGGTCGTCGACGGCATGAAGAAGGCCGAAAAGATGACCGTGGTCGTTAAGAATCAGGCGAACGGCGAGGTCACCTTCTATCTGCCGCTCGCCAATTTCGGCAAAGCCTTCGACGGCCCGGCCGTCGACCCGAAGGTTCTCGAAGAGCAGCAAAAGAAGCTGCAGGAAGAGCTGCAGAAGAAAGCCGAGGACGAGCGCAAGAAGCTCGAGGCCCAGAAGGGCGCCGCCACGTCGCCCGCGCCGGCCGCTACTAAGAAGTAAGGGTTGTAAGAACCCCGAGAGTAAGACCCGCGTGGGACATTGTCCCCGCGGGTTTTTTTATGGCCACGGCCTCGCGCGCGAATTGCTCGTGGCGCCGCGTCGCGCTTCCGCCCCCGTCTTTTCCGGGGAGATTCGCCGAGTCGCGCACAACGGCAGCGTCACTTTGACGCGCGGCGATTAGCCAGTCTATATAGGCCGTCGGGCCATATCGATCACAACCACCGGCGAGGTCAAAGCACGCATGTCTATCGCCATCGCTATGGTCCTGGTCGTCGTGGGTTCGATCCTGTTTCACGTGTTGAGTCCCTGGCGGGCGACGCCGATCGCGTCCAACTGGGGCTTCATCGACGACACGATGGGTCTGACCTTCCTTGTCACGGGGGCCGGATTCGTCGCGGTCATCCTGTTCATGGCGTATTGCCTCTATCGCTTTCGCCACGTGCCCGGCCGGCGCGCCGCCTATGAGCCGGAGAATCAGAAGCTCGAAGCCTGGCTAGGCATCGTCACGACGATCGCCGTCATCATTCTCCTCGCGCCGGGCCTGCTCGTCTGGGGCCAGTTCATCACCGTGCCCAAGGAAGCGATGGTGATCGAAGCGGTGGGCGTCCAGTGGAGCTGGAGCTTCCGCCTGCCGGGTGCCGACAATCAGCTCGGCTCGAGCGATGTGCGTTACATCGACACCACCAATTCCATGGGTCTGAGCCCGGCCGATCCTAAGGGGCAGGATGATCTGGTGATCGCAAGCAGCGAATTGCATCTGCCGATCGGCAAGCCGGTCAAGGTCCTGCTGCGCTCGATCGACGTCCTACATGACTTCTATGTCCCCGAGATCAGGGCGAAGATGGACCTCGTGCCGGGCGTCGTCACATATTTTTGGTTCACGCCGACCAAGATCGGCGAATATGAGATACTTTGCGCCGCCTATTGCGGCACAGGGCATCCGCAGATGCGCGGCAAGATGGTCATAGAGTCGGAGGCCGACTTCGAGACCTGGCGCACGGCGCAGCAGACGTTCGAGCAGTCGCGCAAGAGCGACGCGAGCCGAGACAAGCGGGCCTCTGCTCAATGACGCTCACCAATGCGAGTCGCGCCGCTTTGACATTCATCGCCGCTGATAGAGCGCCGCCGCGACGGGGCCCGATCAATCGCCGGAAGCGCGATAGTGGCGAAGGGAGGATCGTTCCATGACCGACGCCAGCGTACCCCAGAACGTCGCGCCGCCGCCGGCGGAGGTGCCGGACGTCGAGCTCTATCACGCGCACAGCTGGATCACGAAATATGTGTTCAGCCAGGACGCCAAGGTCATCGCCATTCAATACGCCGGCACGGCCATCACCGTCGGCATTTTGGCGCTGGTGCTGTCATGGGTGATTCGCCTGCAGCTCGCCTTTCCGGGGGCGATCCCTTTCATTGACGCCAATGTCTATTATCAGTCCGTGACCATGCATGGCATGATCATGGTCGTGTATATGCTCACCGCCATCTTTCTCGGCGGCTTCGGCAATTATCTCATTCCGCTGATGGTCGGCGCGAGGGACATGGTGTTCCCTTACGTCAACATGCTCAGCTACTGGGTCTATCTGATCGCGACCCTCGTTCTCGTCTCGAGCTATTTCTTCCCTGGGGGTCCGACCGGCGCCGGCTGGACCCTTTATCCGCCGCAATCGATCCTGACGGGGACGCCGGGCCACGAATACGGCATCATCCTGATGCTCGTCTCGTTGATCCTCTTCATCGTCGGCTTCACGATGGGCGGGTTGAATTACGTGGTGACGGTGCTGCAGGCGCGCACCCGAGGCATGACGCTGATGCGCATGCCGCTGACGGTTTGGGGGATCTTCGCCGCCGCCGTCATGGCGCTTCTCGCCTTCCCCGGCCTCTTCGTCGCCTGCCTCATGCTGCTCCTCGACCGCACGCTCGGCACGAGCTTCTTCATGCCGTCGCTGGTCGAACTCGGCGAACGCAAGGACTATGTCGGCGGCAGCCCGATCCTGTTCCAGCACCTGTTCTGGTTCTTCGGTCATCCGGAAGTCTATATCGTCGCGCTGCCGGCCTTCGGCGTCGTTTCCGATCTGATCAGCGTGCATGCGCGCAAGAACATCTTTGGCTACAAAATGATGGTCTGGGCCATCATCGCCATTGGCGTGCTCAGCATGGTGGTCTGGGGCCACCACATGTATATCAGCGGCATGGATCCGTGGTTCGGATTCTTCTTCGCGGTGACGACGCTCGCGATCGCGGTGCCGACGGCGTTGAAGGTGTATAACTGGGTGCTGACCCTCTGGCACGCCGACATCCACTTCACGACGCCGATGCTGTTCGCGCTGGGGTTCCTCGTCACCTTCGTCAATGGCGGCATCACCGGCCTTTACCTCGGCAATGTCATCGTCGACGTGCCGCTGTCGGCGACGCTGTTCGTCGTCGCCCATTTCCACATGGTGATGGGCATCGCGCCGGTGCTGGTCATCTTTGGCGCCATCTATCATTGGTATCCGAAGATCACCGGCCGCATGATGGACGAGCGGCTCGGCAAGATTCACTTCTGGATCACCTTCCTTGGCGCCTATGCGATCTTCTTCCCCATGCACTATCTCGGCGTGCTCGGGATGCCGCGGCGCTTCTACGAGATGGGCGAAACCGCCTTCGTTCCCGCGTCGGCCGCCACGCTCAACATTGTGATCACGGTCATCGCGTTGGCGGTCGGTTTCGCGCAATCGATCTTCTTCTACAATCTGTTCAAGAGCCTGAAATATGGCGCGCCGGCCGGCGGCAATCCGTGGCGCGCCGCTTCGCTCGAATGGCAGACTCCCGAAACGCCGCCGGGCCACGGCAATTGGGGTCAGCAGCTCCCGGTGGTTTATCGTTGGCCTTACGCCTATAGCGTGCCCGGCGCGCCGGAGGACTACCTGCCGCAGAACGCGCCGCCGATGAGCGGAGAGCATTCGCCATGAGCGTCATGGGGCTCTTCTTCGTCTTTATCGCCACTGTTGCGGTCATGTGGTTGGTGCGCCAGGGGGTGCTGGAGTCGCCCTGGCTCGAGGAAGGCGAGGTTGCGCATTATCGTCGCGCCGGCCGCGCCGCCGAGCCGCCGACGGCCGGTAGAGTGGGGCTCGCGGTCTTTCTCGCCGTCGCCGGCTGTCTGTTCTCGCTGCTCGCCGCCGCCTTTTTCATGCGCGGCGACGCGCCCGACTGGCAGATGCCGCCGATCCCCGGCGTTCTCTGGGTCAACACTTTCCTTCTCGCGGCCAGCAGCGCCGCCCTGCAGATCGCGGTCGTCGCCGCTCGGCGCGCCGACGCCGAGCGGGTCAAGACGGCGCTGCTTGTCGGAGCCGTAACGGCGGCGCTTTTCCTGATCGGCCAGATCTGGGCGTGGCGCGAACTTCTCGAGCTGCGATTCTTCGCCTCGAGCAACGCCGCCAACGCCTTCTTCTATCTGCTGACGGGCGTGCATGCGCTGCATCTCGTTGGCGGTCTGGTGGCGCTTGCGCGGACGACGGACAAGGTGCGCGGCGCCGAGCGAATCACCAAGGAGCTGACGACGAGCGTCGAGCTCTGCGCCATCTACTGGCATTTTCTGCTGTTCGTCTGGTTGCTGATGTTCGCCATGCTGATCGGCTGGGCCGATGGTTTCGGCGCCATCTGCCGGCGTCTGCTTTCGTAAAGGGAATGCGCTATGACGGCGGAGCCTGTCACGACTGAACATGTAACGACTGAGACAACACTGCGGAGCAGCCTGCTCGGCATGGTTGCTGACTGGTCCTCGGATCAGCGCTCTTTCAAGAGCGTGTCCTGGGGCAAGGCGATGATGTGGATTTTCCTCGTCAGCGACACCTTCGTCTTCAGCTGCTTTCTGATTTCCTACATGACGGTGCGCATGTCCACGACGGTGGAATGGCCGCACCCGAGCGAAATTTTCGCGCTCGAGATCGGCGGCAAGAAGATCCCGCTCATCCTCATCGCCATCATGACCTTCGATCTCATCACGAGTTCGGGCACCATGGCGATGGCGGTCAACTTCGCCTATGCGCGCGAGCGCAGGAAGGCGGCGATCTTGATGCTGGTGACGGCGTTCTTTGGCGCCGCCTTCGTCGGCATGCAGGCCTTCGAATGGACCAAGCTCATTCACGAAGGCGTGCGGCCGTGGGGCAATCCCTTCGGCGCCGCGCAATTCGGCTCGAGCTTCTTCATGATCACCGGCTTTCACGGCTTCCACGTGTCGATCGGCGTGATTTTCCTGCTCATCGTGGCGCGCGCCGTCTGGCGCGGAGACTATGACGTCGGACGGCGCGGCTTTTTCACGAGTCGCAGGGGCCGATACGAGATCGTCGAGATCATGGGCCTATATTGGCACTTCGTAGATCTTGTGTGGGTCTTCATCTTCGCATTCTTCTATCTGTGGTGACGTCTCCGACAGGGGGAAATGATGACGGCGACGACGGACGATACGACCCATAGCCATGTTCATGTCGCGCAAGCGGCGCAGCCCGCGGCGCAGGCGCATGGCCAGCAGCATCCAATCAAGCTCTATCTTCTGGTGTGGGGCCTGCTCTTCGTTCTGAGCGCCTGCTCCTATCTCGTCGATTATTTCGACTTTCAGGGCTATTTGCGCTGGTTCCTGATCGTCGTGTTCATGCTGCTGAAGGCCGGGCTCATCGTCGCCGTCTTCATGCACATGGCCTGGGAGCGGCTGGCGCTGGTCGTCGCCATTCTGCTGCCGCCGCTGGCGGTGCTGGTTCTGATGGCGATGATGGCGTGGGAAGGCGACTACACCAATTATCTACGCGTGATCTTTTTCGGCGCATGACGCGGGCTCGCCCGCGCCGCCTGAATGAATCGCGCTGATCACGGGCCGTCGGAGAATGGCGAATGCGAGAACACGATCAGCGCGTCGCCAATAAGGCGATCCTCATCGTCCTCTCGGCGCTCTGCCTCGTCATGATTATTTTTCTCGGCGCCTGGACGATCGTCGCGCATCTGCAATAGCGCGCGGGCTATTCCTCGAGCGCTCCCTCCTCATTGACCGCATGCGCCAGGCCGGCCGTCGTCACCAGCCCCGCGGCGCTGACGACGACCATGAGGGCGACGACGCCCGTGAGTCCCCAGCCGGCCTGCAATTGCGGCACCACGAATGTGCCGAAAGTGGCGCCGACCTTGGCGCTCGCCGCCGCGAAGCCGCTCGCCGAGGCGCGAATCGTCGTCGGGAACAGCGTCGGCGCCAGGGTGAACGTCGTGGCGTTGGGTCCGGCGTTCATCGCGAAATTGAACAGCATGAAGCCGCCGATGACGAAGGCGAGATGCGCATTCGCGCCATTGTCGGACATCGCGGCGAAGAGCAACAGCAGCATGCCAAGCCCCATGCCGCTAAATCCTGCGACCTGCATGGTGATCCGGCCAAAGCGCGGAACGGCCCAGAGGCTCGCCACGAAGCCGATGATGAGAAAAGCGTCGACGATGGCGCTGCCTTCCGCGTCAGCGAAGTCGGCGGCGATTGAGCCCGCGTCGGCGGCGCCGAGATGCATGGCCCCGAGAATGACGGGCGTGAACAGGCCGACGCCGTAGGTCGCGACGTCCATCAGCATCCACGGCAAGGAGACGAGCATCGTGCGGGCGCGATAGGCTTTGCGGAACAGCGCCGAATAGCCGACGTTCTGCGCATTGGGCGCGGAAGCCCGCTTGGACGTTGTAAGGGCGACTGCTTCCGCGCCAAGGTTCTCGGGCTTCTCGCCGAACTCGATCGATAATGTCTTGAGCAGGGCCGTCGCTTCGCCGATGCGTCCCTTCGTGACCAGCCAGCGCACGCTTTCCGGCGCCCATAGGCGCGCAGATAAGAATAGCAACGCAATCACGCCGCTGGCGCCGAACAGCAGCCGCCAGTCTTCTGTTGACGGTCGTAGCTTCAATAAAGCGAGGCCGGTGAGAGCCGCCGCCGCCATGCCGACCGATTGCAGGGCGATCGTCGCGACGGTCATTCTGTTGCGCGTCGCGCGCGGCATGAGTTCCGACACATAGGCGCCGCTCGTCGGAAAATCGATGCCGACGCCAACGCCAAGCAGGAACTGCGAGAGCAGGATGAAGCGCGCGTTCGGCGCGAGCGCGCCGATAAAGCAAGCGAGCGCGATGATCGCCATGTCGGCGATGAAGACGCGCTTGCGGCCGAATCTGTCCGCGCCGATGCCGCCGAGAGCGGACCCGGCGACCGCGCCGAGCACCAGCGCCGATCCTATCAGGCCGACGAAAAGCGGGCTGATCGGAAAGTCGCGCTTGAGCAGCGGCAGCGCGACGCCCAATCCGGATACGGAGAAGCCGTCCAGAAAGGCGCCGCCGCTCGCTGCGAGCCAATAGGCGTAATGACGCCATGTCATCGGCGCTTCGTCGAGCGCCGAAAAAATTGAGGCGGCGTGCGCCGGCGACGCCGTCACCGAGCCTTGCTCCGTTCCTCTTCGTTCTTTGCCTGTTGATAAAGCTTGCGGATGTCTTCGATGTCAACGGAGGGCTTCGGCAGCTTCAGATTAAGATCGTCGAGCGTATCGGCGATGATGCTGGAAACCGCGAGATTGCGAAACCATTTGTGATTTGCCGGGATGACGAACCAGGGCGCATGTTCGGTCGAGCAGCGCGACAGGGCCGCCTCGAAGGCCTTGATGTAGTCGTCCCATTTTTCGCGCTCGGAATAGTCGCTGGCGCTGATCTTCCATTGGTTCGCCGGATCGTCGAGCCGCGCCTTGAAACGCTTGAGCTGTTCTTCTTTTGAGATGTAGAGAAAGAATTTCAGAATGGTCGTCTTGTTTTCGACGGCGAGGAGCTTTTCCCATTCGTTGATGAAATCATAGCGCGGCTTCCACACCTCTTTTGGCGCGAGCTTGTGCACCCGTACGACGAGCACGTCTTCGTAATGCGAGCGATTGAAGATCGAAACGTAGCCGCGCTGCGGCGCATGCGGATGGACGCGCCACAGAAAGTCGTGCGCCTGTTCTTCGGGAGTCGGCTGCTTGAACCCGGTCACCTGCACGCCCTGCGGGTCCATGGCGCTGATGACATGCCAGCAGGTGCCGTCCTTGCCGGCGCTGTCGATGCCCTGCAAGACGATCAGCAGAGAATGCGTGCGGTCGGCGTAGAGTTTGCGTTGCAGCTCAGTGATGCGCGTGAGATTGCGCTGCAATTCCTCCGCCGTTTGGGCGTCATTGGCAAAGTCGCCGTGAAAACCCGGATCGATTGATCCGAGATCGACGTCCGAGCCGGGCTCGACGCGGAACTTTTTGACGAATTTCATGTGCTCCGCCTCCTTCGACCTGTCGCTCTTGTTCAACGGGTGAGAGCGACGTGGCTCGCAGTCAGGTTCTTGTCGCGCCGCCCAGCCAGACGCCAGTAGATAAACTTCACAATCTCAGTCACGACGACCCAGAGCAGGCAATAAAGCCACACGCCGACGATCGCCGCGCCGGGAACGGGGTCGACGCCGACTCCGTAAAGGCAAAGCAGCACGGCGACGACCTGCGTCGCCGCGATCGCCCAGAAGAGTCTGGCGCTCGGGTAGGGCGGCGAAAAAATCGCTTTTTTGGTGCGCACGCTGAAGAGCAGCAGATGGCCGCCGACGGCGAGCTGCAGAAACAGCAGAGTCTGGAGCTGGCCGGGATCAATTGGGATCATCGTCTGCAGCGACTCGTCGAGCGTCCAGCGCATGCCGATCAGCAAAAACCCGAAAGTCTCGGCGACCGCGATCAGTCCCATCAGCGAAGCGAAAATGAAGATGCGGTGCATGTCCCATCTCACCGGCTGCGGCGCGACGGGGACATTGTCGTAGGCGATCGTCATGATCGGGATATCGTCGAGGAGCGCGAGCGCGACGATCATGATGGCGGTGAGCGGCTGAAAGTCGAAAAACACGATCGACGCGACGACGACGATCATGATGTCGAGCGTCATCGCGATCCGATAGTAAATGTAGCTTTCGATGCGCTGAAAAATCTGTCGCGACACCCGGATCGCGTTGATGATGGTCGAAAGCCCCGGCGCCGTGAGGATCAACGCGGCGGCGCTTCGCGCCGCATCGGTCGCGCCGCTGACGGCGATGCCGCAATCCGCCTGTTTGAGCGCAGGCGCGTCATTCACGCCGTCGCCGGTCATTGCGACGATATGGCCGACCGATTGAAGCGCCTTGACGATCTCATATTTGTGTTCCGGGAACACTCTGCCGAATCCGTCGGCCCGCTCCACCGCGTCGACGACGCTGCGCGGCAGAGCGCTCGCCTTGACGTCGCCTTTGAAGACATCGCTCGCGACGAGAAGATGCGAACCCATGCCGAGCTGGGCGGCGATCTCATCGCCGATGGCGACGTCATCGCCGGTCACCATCTTGACTTCCAGGCCGAGCCCGCGCGCCTCCGCGATCGTCGCCTTGGCGTCGGCGCGCGGCGGGTCCATCAGCGAGATCAATCCGACCAGTTGCCACCGCGCGCCATCTTCCGACATGGCGACGCCCAGCGCGCGCTGGCCTTTGACGGCGAGCGCCGCCACCTCGTTCTGATAGCGCTGCAGAGTCTGCGAGTCGGGCCGCACGAGCGCGGATATCGCCTGCGGCGCCCCCTTGGCGTAGTGGCGAACGCCGCCAGAGCCGTCCGCGACTGTCGAGATGGTGCGTTTGCTGACGGGATCGAACGGCGTGAACGCCTTCTGCTTAAAACTGTCGAGCGCATCATGCGCCGGCAGCGCCGCCATTACAGCGAGGTCGATCGCGTCTTCGCTGCTTTTCTGGGTCGCCAGCGCAGCGAAGAGCAACACGTCGTCGCTCGTGAACGCGCCATAGGAAATGGCGCTTTGCACCGTGAGCTTGTTCATCGTCAGCGTGCCGGTTTTGTCGCTGCACAGCACGTCGACTCCGGCAAGCTCCTCGATCGCGTTCAGACGCGAAACAATGGCCTTTTGCAAGGAGAGCGTATAGGCGCCGATCGCCATCGTCACCGACATGACGGCCGGCAGCGCGACGGGGATCGATGCGATCAGCAGCACAAGCACATATTGGGCGATGGAGCCGACGCGATCCCAGCTCCAGTCGTCCGGCGCGATGACTTCCCGATAGAGCTGCGCGCCGACGAGGATCAGCGCCAGAAAAAATGCAAGCACGAGGAGAAAATCGCCGACCTCCGTCACCGCGCGTTGCGAATGCGAAACGGCGCCGGCGGCGCCGACCAGCTTCGCGGTGCGGCCGAAGAAGGTGCGGCCGCCCGTCGCCGTGACCACGCCAGTCATGGCGCCTTGTTTGGCGATTGCGCCCGCATAGGCGTCGTCACCGATCTTCTTTGAGACGGGCAGCGATTCGCCGGTGAGCGCCGCCTGATCGCAGCTCAAATAGTCGCCTTCAATGAGCAGGAGATCCGCGGGGATGATCTGGCCCGCGGCGACGCTGACAATATCGCCCGGCGTCAGTTCGGCGGCGGGGATCGTCGTCCAGGCGCCGTCGCGCATCACGCGCGCGCGGGGCGCGAGGTTTTTCTTCAGGGCCGCGAGCGCATTCGCCGCCTTGTTGTCCTGCCAGAATCCGACCACGGCGTTATAGAGAAGCAGACCGGCGACGACGCCGAAATCCGGCCAATCTCGCCGCACAGCGGAGATGACGGCGGCGGCTTCAATAAGGAACGGCAGCGGCCCCCAGAAATAGTTGAGCAGACGGCGCCATTTGCTTTCCGTTTTGTCCTCTAGGGCGTTTGGACCGTATTCCGCGAGCCGCCGCGCCGCTTCGGCGGCGGTGAGACCGCTCTCTGTCGTCTTCAGCGTCTCAAGTCGCTGCGAGATTTTGACCTGCGCCGGATCGAGGGAAAGCGCTGGCGAAGATTGGCCCGCCGGCGGTTTCGCGCTGACGTCCGGCATGCTTGCTCTCCCCATCACATAAAAAAATATCCGAACCGAATCTTACGGCGTGATCCGAGTCGCGCCAATAGATTCGCTCAAAAAGGCAAGCGCGAGTCTAAATTAACCGTGCACAGCCTATTCGGCGGCTGTGCAGGCGGCGCCGTCGTTCGACGCGCCTATGGCGTTATCTTTGACGATCTTGTCGGCGCGCGCCTTCGCATCTGCGAGATCCTTGTCATAGACGTCGGTCAGATATTCATTCGTCGTCGTCTTGACGATCGAGTGATTGGGCGATTGCAGCGGGCCGGACACATTAATCGAGGCGACCGTCGACAGGCCTGGACGCAAGGGCTGTTTCTCGAGTTCGTCCGCCCGTAGAGCGATGCGCACCGGCACGCGCTGGACGATTCGGATGAAGTTGCCGGTCGCGTTATCGGGGGGCAGAGCAGCAAAGACGGCGCCGGAGCCCGGAACAAGTCCCGCTACTTCTCCATGGTAGATCTGTTCCGATCCGTAGAGATCGACCTTGATGACCGCCGCCTGCCCGGGACGAACCCGAGCCATCCTGTTTTCCCACAAATTCGCCTCGACCCAGAGATGGTCGAGGGGCACGATGTTGAGAATGGCGTCGCCGGGGCGCACCCGCTTGCCGACCTGAACGCTGCGTTTGGCGACATAGCCGGTCGCCGGCGCCCGGATGTTCTGGCGCACGAACTCGACGTAAGCGTCATTGTATCGCGCCTTGGCGGCCTCGATGTCGGGATGGTTAATCCGCGTCACGCCGACGACGCGCGCCTCGACCGACTGATATTCCGCCTGCGCTTCTCGCAGATCGGCTTCCAGCGCGGCGAGCTGGTCCTCGGTATTCTGCAGCACCTGTCGCGAAGCGGCGCCGCTCAGCGTCGCCTCTCGGTATCTTGCGAGATCGTGGCGTGTTCTGTCGCGAAGCGCGGCGCGGGAAATGACCTTCTGGCAGACCTGGCGGCGCTGCGCGTAAAGCGCGCCGACGGAACGAACCGCGCGGCCGAGTTCGGCCTCCGCCTGCGCGAGCGCCGCTCTTGCGCGTTGGCCGTCGAGGCGAACGAGCACGTCGCCTTTCTTGACGAGCTGCGTCTCTTCAGCGAGCACGGCGGCCACGACTCCCGTCGCGTCCGCCTGAACCGGGATGATGTTGCCGGTGATGAAGGCGTTGTCCGTCGTCACCCAGTCGCGGTCGTAAAAATACCATCGCGAGAAAGCGATCAGCGCGCCGACAAGTACCGCCGCAATGACGATCTTGAGCAGAAATTCTCTGCGGGAGCGGATGCTTTTGCGGGACAGCGCCATTGAGGGGTTCGCGTTCTTCTGAAAGGACGTGGCGCGTTCAGCCGCCGCCAAGGGACTGGATCGTCTCGACGGCCGGCGTCAAAGGGTCGGTTTCGGGCGCCGGCTTCGGCGCGGCCAGCGGCGGACCATCGGCATAGCCGCCGCCCAGCGCCTGATACAAGTCGACGGCGGCGATCAGCCTGTCGCCTTCGAGCGCGCGCTGCGCGAAGCCGGACTCGAGAAGATCAACGCGCTCGGCGACGGTTTCGCGGCGATCCTTCATGCCGTCGCGCAGCCGCGATTGCGCGAGGTCATATTGCACACGCGCCGCGCGCAGGTACCGGCTTTGCGCCTCATATTCGGCGCGCGCGCGCTTGAGATTGGCGATGGCGTCGGCGACCTGCTGCGCCGCTTGCAGCAGCGTCTCATTATATGAGTCGACCGCCTGATCATAATCGGCGCGCTGAAACTCCAGATTGCCGCTGAGGCGGCCGCCCTGGAAAAGGGGCAGACGCAGTCCGGGCGAGACCGCGTAGCCGATCGCCGAGGGCGTGAAGAGATAGCCCGCGAGTTTGCTGATCTTCGTCGAGGTCACCGAGCCTTCGAAGCCGCCGGCGATGGCAAGATCCATCGAGGGAAGAAACATCGTTTTGGCGACGTGAATCCGGGCCGCCGCCGCCTCGGCGCGGCGCAGCGCGGCGGCGAGATCGGGGCGGTGCGCGAGCAGTTCAAGCGGCAGGCTTCGTGGCAGCGGCGGCGACGCGGGCGCTGGCGCGTTCCGGCCGGCGTAAAGGTCGCGCGCGGCGTCGGGTCCTTCGCCCATGAGCCGAGCGAGCGCATCCTTCTGCAGCGTCACCAGCGCCTGCGCGGCCGCTTCGCGCCGGACGGCGTTTTCGAATTCCGCGCGGGCGATCTGCACCCCGTCCAAGGAGTCAAGTCCGGTGCGATAGCGGGTTTCAGCCAGCGCAACCAAATCTCGGCGCAGACGCGTCAAAACTCTCGCGACCTCGAGCTGGCGCGCCGCGGCGTAGCCGCGCAGATAGGCGCGCGCGACCGAGGCGGTCAGCAGCAGGCGCGCCTGCTCCAATTCGGCCTCCTGCGCCGCCGACTCGCCGATCGCCGAGTCCAGCAGAGCCCGGTTTTTCTCCCAGAAATCCAGCTCCCAGGTCAACGCAAGCGGATTGATAAAGGCCATGGTCTTTTGCAATCCGCCCTGCGCCGGATTGTAGGAGGCCACGACGCCATGCAGCGGGTTGCGGGATTGCCGCATGCCGAAGGTCGCCTGGACTTCCGGCAGGAGCCTTGCGCCGGCGACCTGTACGATGGCGTCCGCGCCGCGTAGAGTGTCTTCCGCTTTCTTGAGGCTTTGATTGTCGCGCAGCGCCTTGTCGATGACGCCGTCAAGCTCTGCGCTGCGGAAGGCGCGCCACCATTCTTCACGGGGCCAGGCCGTCTCGCCCGAGGCGGCGTTCAGCCCGGATCTGGCCAACGTGCGCTCCATGGCCGGCGCGCCGAGAAATTGGGCGCGCTCTACGGGCGTCGTGGGCGCGCAGCCGGCGAGAAAAAGCGCGACCGGGGCTCCGCAGCACATCCATCGCCGCCGTGTCCCGAGCCGAATAACGCCCATACGCCCAGCGGCGATGATTCCGCGGCTGCCGGGGCTCAGGCGGGAAGGCGCACGACAGGGTGCGGGTTCTCTAAGCAACAGGACACTCCTACCCTGCGCCGACGATCTTAAGAACGTGGCGGCGAGTTCGCAGGAGTCATCAGCCTTTCGGCGGTTATCGGGGGAACCCCATCCCCATCCGTTAAAACTTAGTTTACGACTTAGCTACCGGTCAATAAGTCCAGAGGGCGACCTCGCGGGCTATCCCCAGAGCTCCCGCGCCGGCGGCATGAGAGTCGATCCCTCGTAGCACAGCCCAGGAACGCGGTCGCGGGCCAGAAGCAGAGGCCCGTCGAGGTCGACGAAGGAGGCGATCTGCCCCACCAGGACAGCCGGCGCCATCGCGAGCGACGTTCCCACCATGCAGCCCGCCATGATGGAAAAGCCCATCTCCTGCGCCGCGCGCGCCAGCGCGAGCGCTTCGGTCAGGCCGCCAGTTTTGTCGAGCTTGACGTTGATCGCGTCGTAGCGGCCCTTGAGCGGCGCGAGCGAGGCGCGGTCATGCACGCTTTCGTCGGCGCAGATCGGCACGGGTCGTGGCATGGTCGCGAGAATGTGGTCCCTGCCCGCCGGCAGAGGCTGCTCGATGAGCGAGACGCCGTAATCGGCGCAGGCGGCGAGCTGGCGGGGAAGGGTTTCCGCCGCCCATGATTCGTTGGCGTCGACGATAAGGGTTGAGTTGGGGGCGCCTGCGCGCACCGCGGCGAGGCGCGCTTCGTCGCCTTCGCCGGCGAGTTTGATCTTCAAGAGCGGCCGACCGGCCGCCCTTTCCGCCGCGGCGCGCATCTGATCGGGCGCGCCGACCGAGATGGTGAAGGCCGTCACAAGCGGCGAGAGCGCCTTGAAACCTGCCGAGATATGGGCCGGAACGCCCGAAAGCTTGGCTTCAAGGTCCCAGAGGGCGCAATCGAGCGCGTTGCGCGCCGCCCCCGCCGGCAGCAGGCGCTGCAGCGCGGCGCGATCTGCCCCGGCTTCGAGCGCGTCGCGCGCGCCTTCAATTGTGGCGACAACGCTTTCGGCGCTTTCGCCATAGCGGGCGTAGGGCACGCATTCGCCCCGTCCGACGCCGTCGCCTTCGACCAAAGTCGCGGTCACGACCAGGGCTTCGGTCTTGGCGCCCCGCGAAATCACGAAGCTGCCGGCGATCGGGTAACTCTGTATGGCTACAGATAGTTTTCGCTTCAAATCTCTCTCCGGCGCCCGCGTCGCGCGGCCGCGATGGCGCAGTGATGTGCGCCGACGCGCTTGCTGACGTCAATTCACGAAGTTATGAGTTTTTTGCAAGAGCGGCGCGCCGGCCGGCGTCAGTGGCGCGCCACAATCGTCGTATAGGATGACGCGATCAATGAGCCGATCACTGACTCCAGCGCGGAGCGAAGCCCGATGACCGTCGCGGCGATGCAGCGTCCGCCCAAAGTCGCGCGCCAATCCGCCGCGCAGGGCGTGCGCCTTGCGCTTTCGGGCGACTGGACGCTCGTCGCCTCTCAGCGCCTGGAGGAGGAGGGGCGTCGAATTGTCGACGAAGCGCGTCTCGACCGCACGATCGCCATCGATCTTTCGCAAGTCTCGCAACTCGACACGGCCGGCGCCTGGCTGATCAATCGCGCGCGGCATGATCTCGCGCGCCGCGACGTCGCTGTCACGCTCGAACATGCGCGGCCTGAATATTCGACGCTGCTCGAAGAAACGCGTTACCGCGCCTTCGCTGCGCCCTCGCGGCCGCGGTTCAATGTCATCTTCGTTCTGCTTGCGGATTTCGGCGAATCCATCGTGGATGCGCTTCGCGAATTTTACCGAGGCGTCGGCTTTCTCGGCGAATTCGTCTCCTCGATGATGTATGTGGCCGCCAATCCGCGGCGGTTCAGGCTCACTTCGCTTGTCGCGCAAATCGAGCTGGTCGGCTTTCGCAGCGTCCCGATCATCGTGTTGATCAACATTCTGGTCGGCGGCATCGTCGCGCAACAGGGCATCTTTCAATTGCTCAAGTTCGGCGCGTCCAGCTACACGGTCAGCCTGATCGGTATTCTTGTCTTGCGCGAACTCGGCGTGCTGCTCACCTCGATCATGATCGCCGGCCGTTCAGGCTCGGCGATCACCGCCGAACTCGGCTCGATGAAAATGCGCGAGGAGGTCGACGCGCTGCTGGTGATGGGGCTTTCGCCCTTCGAGGTGTTGATCGCGCCGCGCGTGCTCGGTCTGGTGATTTCCCTGCCGATTTTGACCTTCGTCGCCGACATGGCGGCGCTCTTTGGCGGCATGCTCGTGGCCTGGTGGTATGGGGGGATCAGCCCCGCGGCGTTCGCATCATTGCTCAAAGAGGCGATCGCGCTGCATACGTTTCTTGTCGGCATCATCAAGGCGCCCTTCATGGCGCTGGTGATTGGCCTCATCGCGTCGATGGACGGGCTCGCGACGCAGGGCTCCGCCGAATCGCTCGGCCGGCAGGTCACGTCCTCGGTCGTGAAATCAATCTTCATGGTCATTGTGATGGATGGGGTGTTCGCCGTATTTTTTGCGGCGATCGACTATTGAGCGCGGCGATGACCAACGCCTCGGCTCACGCCAACGACGCCGCTCAACCGCGTCCGAATCGCGACGTCATTATCAGCGTGCGCGATCTCGTGGTCGGCTTTGGCGACAAAACCATCATGAAAGGACTCAGCCTCGACGTCTACCGCGGCGAGGTGCTCGGCTTCGTCGGAGGATCTGGGCAGGGAAAATCGGTGCTCACCCGCGCGATTCTCGGACTCACGCCGACGCGAGGCGGCTCCATTCGGGTTTTTGGGCAAGATCGCGACGCGCTCGCGCCGCTTGAGCGGCGTGCGCTGGAACAGCGTTGGGGCGTGCTGTTTCAGAACGGCGCGCTGTTTTCGGGCCTCACGGTGAAGCAGAATATTCAGATGCCGATGCGCGAAATGCGCGACCTCTCTCAGCGACTGATGGACGAGCTAGCCATGCTGAAGCTAGAGCTCGTCGGCCTCAATCCCGACGCCGCGGACAAATTTCCGTCAGAATTGTCGGGCGGCATGGTGAAGCGCGCGGCCCTGGCGCGCGCCTTGGCGCTTGATCCCGAGCTTGTGTTCCTGGACGAACCGACATCGGGACTCGATCCGATCAGCGCCGCCGAATTCGACGCGCTGATCGGCACGCTGCAGCAGACCCTCGGGCTGACCGTGTTTATGGTGACGCACGATCTCGACAGCCTGTTTTCTATTTGCGACAGGGTGGCCGCGCTCGCTGAAGGTCGGGTCATCGCCGCAGGGCCGCTGGAAACCTTGCTCGCATCCGACCACCCGTGGCTGAAGGCCTATTTCCACGGCGTGCGTGGCGGCAGACTGACTGCGGCGCGCGTTGAGCAGAAGGACGAACAATGGAAACCCGCGCCAACTACGCCCTGATCGGCGCTTTCACGCTGGCGGTCGCCTTCGCCGCCTTTCTTTTCGTCTACTGGTTTTCCGGTCCGAGCCAGCTTGGCCGGCAGGATACGTTCCAGATTGTCTTCACCGCGGTTTCAGGGCTGAGCCGCGGGTCCTCGGTGCTGTTCAATGGCGTGAAGGTCGGCGAGGTCACGCATCTTGGGATTTCCGAACAAGATCCGAGCAAGGTCGACGTGCTCGTCAGGATCGACAGCAGAACGCCGGTCAAGACCGACACCCGCGCGCGTCTCGAGACGCGGGGCTTTACGGGCGTTTCCGACGTCCTACTGGTCGGCGGCACGCCCGGCGCCCCGCCTCTGACGGCGCAAGTCGGCCAGAAGTATCCCCAAATTCAGGCCGAGCGCTCCGAAATCCAAAATTTGCTCGTCAATGTTCAGAGCCTGTCGAAAAAGGCCGCCGAAGTCCTCACGAAACTCGACAATCTCATTGACGATAATGGTCCGGCCATCACCGCGACGCTTAAAAATGCTGCAACGGTCAGCAAGACTTTCGCCGACAACTCCGCTTCGATCACGACTTTCATCCACGACGCGTCGGACGTCGCACGCTCGCTTAAACCGGCGGCGGCGCGGCTCGATCAGCTGCTTGCGGCCGGCGAAAAGACGATCAAGGCGATTGACCCCAAGCAGATCAAGGCGATCGCCGGCAATATCGCCGGGGCCTCGGAACGCATCAATCGTTTCGCCGAGACGGGGCTGCGCGAATATGGACAGCTCGCCGTGGATGGTCGCAAGGCCGTCGACACATTCGATCGCACGCTGCGTTCGGTTGAGAAAAACCCATCACAATTCATCTTCGGGCCGTCCCAGTCCGTGCCGGAGTATCAAGGGCGTTAAATCAATCCAAAGCGTGGCTTTGAGCCAATGCGCGGATCGGTTAGAAGAACGACGCGCTCGACGGGGCGCGCGGGCGAAATGGGGCGACGGGTCGGCATGAAACTGAAGGCGTCCGCTTCGACGCAACGCAAGGTCGCGCAGGCGGCGGCGATCGTGTCGGTCGCGTTTCTCGTGTCGGCCTGCGCCCAGGCGACGCGCGAGACGTTCGATCTGACGACCGAGACGGGCGCTTTGCGAAGCGTCGCCTTGCGCAGCGGCCCCGCGATCTTCGTGCCTGAACCCGCTGCGCTCGCGCCGACCTCGTCAGATCGCATCGTGGTTCGCGCCGGCGATGACAGCGTGGCCATTCTTCCCGGCGTGCAGTGGTCGGATCCGATGCCGCGTCTTTTCCAGCGCCGCTTGATTGAAGCGCTGCAGCAGTGCGGTCTTTCAGCCTCTTCCAATTTTGGCGCGCAAACAAAACTGCAGACGGACGTGCGGCGCTTCGAGATCGACCTCGCCCGTAATCTCGCGGTCATTGAAGTTTCCGTCCAACTCGTCGACTCGGGCGGCGGCCGGGCGAAGGCGGCGCGGATCTTTGTCGAAGAGACGCCAGCGCCCGAACGCACCGGCTCGCCAGCGGTGCGGGCGCTCAGCGACGCTGCGGCGCGTATCGCGCTGCGCATCGGCCAATGGACGCGCGCCCGATTGTAGCAACGCTGGCGGGGCGCAATCGCTCAGCCCGGTATCGAACCGTCCCACAGCATGAGGTTCAGGCACGCGAGAAACGCGCCGCTTTGGGACGCCGCTTTAGTCGCGCTCGACCAGTCTTCCGCCTCGTCTCGCGTCAAGACGCCCGCCGACACGCAGTTCTCCGTCACGCGCGTGAGGTCGAAGATGATCTCCGCCGCGTCGAGACTTCTGACGACGAGAGCATGCCCCCTGCAGCCGATGTTTTCGACGCCGCACTTTTGGAGCAGAACGCCGATCTCTCGGCCGATGTAAGGATTGGCGAAAGACTTCTCCCATAGTCGCGCCATCTTCGCCCCGGTTTCGAGTTTCCCGTTGTAGACGAAATATGTTCCCCAATCGGGCTCGGCGACGACGATTCTGCCGCCCTTGCGCGTCACCCGGACCATTTCGCGCAGCGCCTCGATGGGGGCGCTGATGTGCTGCAAGGAGCGATCGATTCGAACGCCATCGAACACGCGATCGCCGAAGGGGAGGTTGCGGGAGTCGCCGCCGACGAAAAGCGTATTGGGAAGCCCCCGCGCCCGCTCTCGCGCCAGGCCGAGAAAGCCATGCGCCGAATCGAGCCCGAAGACGTCGGCGCGCGGGAAGCGCCGCGCGAGTCCGATGACGTCGAAGCCGACGCCGCAGGCCACATCCAATATCTTACTGTTTCCGGATATTTGCAGCGCGTCCCAAGTCTCCTGCTTGTAGCGCTTGAAAAAAGGCGTTTCGTTCATGAAATCGAGGCAGCCGGTCAGCTCAGACCGTAGCGCGCCATCGGCGTTCCGGAACCCTAAAGCGATGTCCGTCATCTGCGCGTCTCTTTCGGCGGTTGCCGCTGAATTGCATCGAATGTGGCCTACGGTCGCGCGCGTCGGGAGGGGCTAGCGCCGTAAACGGACGGGTGCTAACTGAACGGCGACAATTTGGGCAGCGCTGGCGGCGCAACCGCACGACGCGCGGAAGAATAGCGGCCCGTGGCTTTCCTGCTTCAAGCACAGTCGGGAGCGCCGCGAAAGTCGAGCATGCATGAGGAAGAGACAGGCGTCATGGCGAAGATGAGCTTTGAGGATGCGGCGACCCGCTATGGCGCGGAACCGGGGGGCGGCGCGCCGACAAAGGTCAAGATCACCTTCGTCGATTCCCAGGGTCAAGCCCGATCCGTCGAGGGCGAGGTCGGCTCCACCGTGATGGAGACGGCCCGACGCAACGACATTCCCGAGATCGCTGCGGAATGCGGAGGCGCCTGCGCTTGCGCCACCTGTCACGTCTATGTCGATGAAAAGTGGGCCGAAAAAACCGGCAAGGCGTCGCAGATGGAGGAGGATATGCTCGACTTCGCCTTTGACGTGAAGCCGAATTCGCGGCTGTGCTGCCAGATCACCGTAAGGCCGGAACTCGACGGGCTGGTCTTAACGACCCCCGCCCAGCAGGGCTGACGCGCAATTTTTCCAGACTGCGCCCCAGCGGGTTTGAATCTTTCGACAAATGCGATAGACGAACCGGCAGGGCGAAATTTGAAGCCGGCCGCCGCGCAAAGACGCGCCTGCAGCGCCGGCCGGCGACGCACACGCGACGCGAACGGCGTCTTCGATCTTCCGCGTTTGAGGAATTAGTCGGGAATTGACGATGAACCAGCTTAAAGAAGCCGCGATCGAAACCGATGTGGTCATTATTGGCGCCGGCCCGGCGGGTCTTTTTTCGGTGTTCGAGCTTGGCCTGTTGGACATCAAGGCGCATGTCATCGACATTCTTCCGCGCGCCGGCGGCCAGTGCTCGGAACTCTATCCCGAAAAGCCGATCTATGACATTCCCGGCCTGCCGGTCTGCACCGGCCAGGAGCTGACGGATAATCTCCTGAAGCAGATCGAGCCGTTTCATCCGACCTTTCACTTCAACGAAATGGTCGAGACGCTCGTGTCGCTGGGAACGGCCGAAAAGCCGGAATTTCGCCTCAGCACCGACGCGGGAAAGATTTTCCACGCGAAGGTCGTCTTCATCGCCGCCGGCGGAGGATCGTTCCAGCCCAAGAAGCCGCCGATCCCGAAGATCGAGTCCTATGAGGGGACGTCGGTGTTTTACGCCGTGCGCCGCATGGAGGACTTCCGCGACAAGAACGTCGTCATCGTCGGCGGCGGCGACTCGGCGCTCGACTGGACGCTCAATCTGCAGCCAGTGGCGAAAAGCATCACGCTCGTCCATCGTCGCGATCAGTTCCGCGCCGCGCCGCATTCCGTCTCGGCGATGCAGGAGCTCGTCGCGGCGGGCAAGATCGACTTCAAGCTCGGCCAGATCACCGCGGTCGAAGGCGAGGATGGCGAACTCGCGGGCGCGATCCTCAAGGGCAATGACGGCGTCGTAGAGAAGCTCGCTTGCGAGCGCCTGATGCCGTTCTTCGGCCTCACCATGAAGCTTGGCCCCGTCGCCGATTGGGGGCTTCAGCTCAATGAAAACCTCATTCCCGTCGACACCGAGAAATTCGAAACGAGTCATCCCGGCATTTTCGCCGTCGGCGACATCAACTCTTATCCCGGCAAATTGAAGCTCATCCTTTCGGGCTTTCACGAGGTCGCGCTCGCCGCGCAGAAGGCCCATCGTTACGTCTATCCCGACAAGAAGCTTCTGTTCCAATACACGACGTCCTCGACCAATCTGCAAAAGAAGCTCGGGGTCTCCTGACGTCGGCAGACGCTGAGACGTCCGCCGCCGTCGTCGACGTGTTCTTCATCGACGTCACGAAGATCGCCGACGACGAATGGCCAAAGCTCGTTGCGCTTCTCGACCAAGCCGAAACAGCGCGGGCGGCGCGTTTCGCGTTCGAATCGGATCGCCTCGCCTATGTCGCCGCGCATGCGCTGCTGCGCGCAAGCCTTTCCGGGCGCGCGAAAGGGATTGCGCCCGCCGCGTGGCGATTCGGCGCGACGCCGCACGGCAAGCCCTTCCTGCTGTCGCCGCGCACCGGCCTTGACGTGAGCCTGTCGCATACCCGGGGCATGGCCGCCGTGGCGATCGCGTCGGGAGGCGACGTCGGCGTCGACGTCGAGTCGTTTCTCAGGCCGCGAGACGCTCTGAAGGTGGCGGAGCGTTTTTTTGCGCCGGAAGAGGCGGCGATCGTGCGCGCCCAATCCGATCCGGAGACGCAGAGCGAAGTTTTCTTTGCGATCTGGACTCTCAAGGAGGCTGTCCTGAAGGCCGACGGGCGGGGGTTGGCGGGCGGGCTCGACAGCTTTGTCGTCAACCTGTCGCCGCTCGCCATTAGCAGCGATTCCGGCGACAGTTACGGCGTTGAGCAGTGGCGGCGCGCAGGTTTCTTCATCGCCGCGGCGGCGCGCGGCGACGACGTCAATTTCCGAATCGAGGAAGCGCGCGCGAGCACGCTGATCCGGGCGGGGCAAATCGTTTGAAGCCTGAGCCCGGCGCGCTAGTTGTGTCGCGGGTTCTCCTTGCGCACGCATCGGAGGGGTTTATGACTGGCTTGTTGCTCATCGTCTTGTTCTACGGTGCCGCTTTGCTCGCACTGGCCGTTTACCTCGAGCCAGATAGTTTCGTGGTGCGGCGCGAGGCGGTCATCAATGCGCCGCCGCGCCAGGTTTTTGCCGCGATCAACGATCTGCGCAATTGGCAGTCTTGGTCGCCCTGGGCGAAACTCGATCCAAACGCCGAAATCCAATATGAGGGACCCGCAGCGGGCCCCGGCGCCGCCTTCGAATGGTCCGGCGACAAGAATGTCGGCGCAGGGCGCATGACCATCGTCGACAGTCGACCGAGCGAGCGCGTGGATCTCAGGCTCGATATGCGCAAGCCCTTTGCGGCGGCTAATGACGTGACCTTTTTTCTCGTTCCCGACGGCGAACTGACGAAAGGTCGCTGGCTCGCGCGCACGCTGGGTTTGGGCGGCGACGCCGCGGCGCGCAAGACTCATGTCGTTTGGAGCATGTCCGGCGACGCCAGCCTCGCGAGCAGGGCGATGAACATCTTCGTCAACCGCGACAAGATGATCGGCGATCAGTTCGAGAAAGGCCTCGAAAATCTCGGCGCGCATCTCAGCACATAGCGTCAGGCCTCCGACCGCGCCCGGCTCTTGCGTCGCGCGCTGCGAAACGCCATCTGGATGGCGGCCGTAACGCGTTATCCGACTTCCGCGGCGCGACGCGCCATGATTGATGCAGGTGATTGACTCGCATGACCGAAATGTTCGAGGCCGCCTTGGCGGCGCTGCGCCAGATCGTGACGCCGCCGTTCCGCGCGGTCCTCGTCAAGAGTCTGGGCATGACGTTCCTGTTGCTGGCGCTCGCCTGGGTGGGGCTCGATAAGCTCGCCATGTCCTTCGTGATGGTTGAGCATCCTTGGCTCCGGACGGCGCTGACCTATGCGACGGGCGCCGGATTGTTCTTCCTGATGGCGTTTCTCATCGCCCCCGTCTCCGTGCTGGTTTCCGGATTATTCCTCGATGATCTCGCCGATCACGTCGAAGCGGATCTCTATCCGCCCGGACAGCACGGTCGCGCCATTCCGGCGACCCAGGCGATTCTCATGGGCCTGCGCTTCGCTGGAATTTCGGCGATCGTCAATTTCTTTGCGTTGCTGCTGCTCTTCGTGCCGGGAATAAACGCCGCGGCCTTCCTCCTCGCCAACGCCTATCTTTTCGGGCGCGAATATTTTCTCTTCGCCGCGACGCGCTTTCGTTCCCTGCAAGAGTCGGAGGCGTTGCGCCGTCGCCATGCGCTATGGCTCTTCGTCGCCGGACTGTTCATCGCCGTCTTCGTCGCGACGCCGGGGCTGAACGTGCTGACGCCGCTCTTTGCCGTCGCCTTCATGACCCGCATCCATCGGATGCTGCCGCCACAGCCGCGTGGCGAAACGACGCCGTCCGCCCGCGGGCACTAGCTCAGAACGGGACGTCGTCAACGCGACGCGGATTCGCCTAGCCGCTGCGTCTGATACTGCCCGACCTTGCGGAAGCGATAGAGATAGGTCGGCACGATCGACTCGATCGATTGCGGATCGGCGATTCCGAGACCTTGAAGCGTGCGCGCGTCGGCCTTCGCCGCGCCGCCGACGACATTGTCGTGCTTGAGCAATTCGACCTGATCTCGCGTCATGCGCAGGAGCTTCGGGAAAAGGCCCAGCGACAGCTTGGTCATCATCTGCGTCACGCTGGCCATAAGCTTGCCGGTTCCGAAGGGGAGTTTCAGGACGCGGCGCTGGCGCTGCGTCACCTTCAGAACATAGTCGACGATCTCCGCGAAGCTTTTGACCTCCGGACCGCCGAGTTCATAAGCGACGCCCGGCTTGGCGCGGCCGGCGAGCGCGATCGCCACCGCGTCGGCGACGTCGCCGACATAGACCGGCTGGAATTTCGTCTCGGCGCCGACGATGGGCACGAACGGGAAGTAGCGCGCCATGGTGGCGAAGCGGTTGAAGAAATCATCTTCCGGCCCGAAAATCACTGAAGGGCGCAGGATGACCGTGGCAGGAACCTCCGCAAGCATGGCGGCTTCGCCTTCCGCCTTGCTTCGGCCATAGGCCGAACGCGACTGCGGATCGGCGCCGATGGCGGAAATATGCACGACATTGACGATGCCGGCCGTCTTTGCCGCTTCGGCGATCGTGCGTGCGCCGCCCGCCTGGACGCTCGAGAATTTCTGCGCGCCGGTTTCAGCAAGGATGCCGACAAGATTAACCACCGCCGAGGCGCCGCGCAGGGCCGCCGCAATCGACTCCGGACTGCGCACATTGGCCTGCACCGCCACCACCTGGCCGACGCGGCCGAGAGGCTGAAGAAAGAAGGCAAGGTCGGGCCGCCGGCAAGCGACGCGCACGCGCCAGCCGTCGCGCGCCAGCGCCCGGACGACGTAGCGGCCGACAAAGCCGGAGCCGCCGAACACCGTCACCACCCGTCCTTCGCCAATGGTCTGGTTATTGTCGCCGATCATTGCGATTTGCTCCGCTTGCGCCGCGCCGGCTCCCGCCGGAAAAATGGTCGCTAAGGCTCTAGCGAAATTTGACGACGAAGGAAATGCGCGAGCTGGCGCTTGCGCAACCTGGGCGGCCAGGTGGTTTTGCATAAAGCGCGCATTGACACGAGGCGTCCGCTGCCCCTATGAGACGCGCTCTAAGCCCAGGTGGCGGAATTGGTAGACGCGCTGGTTTCAGGTACCAGTGGTGAAAGCCGTGGAGGTTCGAGTCCTCTCCTGGGCACCAAATCAAAGGCTATTGTCGTCGAAAATCATCGAAACCAACGATAAAACAAAGAGTTTTATCGAAATTGCGACCCGACGCCTTCGCAGGTATCCTGCCGATTGTTGGTTTATTCGTTGGTATTGCGCTGATACCAGCCGGTCAGACAAGAATCATCCTATTCGAACTCGATAAATCGGTAGCCGACGCCGGGCTCGGTTACGATGATTGTGGGCGTTGCGGGGTTTTCCTCGATCTTCGCCCGTAGCTGGCCGATGAATACGCGCAGATATTGGCTGTCGTTCTGATGCGCCGGTCCCCAAACCGCTTTCAAGATTTCTCGTTGCGTCAAAGGCCGGCCGGCGTGTCGTGCGAGAAAGGCGAGGAGTTCGAATTCCTTCGGCGTCAGTTTCACCGGCGCGCCGTTTTTCGCGACGTTTCGCTTATACAGATCTACGACGAGTCCGTTGGCGACGACGCGTTCGGATTCGGAGGTCGCCGTATCCTGCGAGTGACGTAAGGCCGTGCGCATGCGCGCCAGCAGCTCACCCATCGCAAACGGCTTCTCGACATAGTCGTCGGCGCCAAGGTCGAGCGCTGCAATCTTCTCCGATTCACGATCGCGCGCCGAGAGAACAATCACCGGCGTTCGCGTGATGATTCGCAACTTTCGCAACACCTCCTTGCCGTCCATGTCGGGAAGACCGAGATCGAGGATGATGAGATCGGGTGAATTGGCCGATACGGCGGCCAGCGCCTCGCGGCCTGTCGCCGCTTCTATGACCTCGTAGCCGCTCGCCGTCAGCGACGGCCGCAACACGCGCTGTATTTGAGGTTCATCGTCAACAACAAGAACGCTCTCGCCGCTCATGCCGCAACACCCTGCTTCGACAGGCTTGCGGCAGGGAAGCGCATGATGATTCTTGTCCCGCGTCGCCGAACGGCAGGGCTCTGAGCGACGATGGTTCCGCCCATGGCCTTGACGAGTCCGCGACAGATCGAGAGTCCGAGCCCGGTTCCAGCCTTGCGGCCATCCACGCGCCCGCTCCGATAGAATTTTTCGAAGATGCGTTCGAGGTCCGCCGCCTTCACGCCAGGCCCTTCGTCCGTCACGGTGATGACCACGTCAGCGCCCTCCCGCCGCGCATGAATAATCACGCCGGTCGGGCCGCCATATTTATGCGCATTGTCGATCAAGTTGAACAATACCTGACCCAGGAGATTGGCGTCGCCTCGGATAGGCGGCAAGTCCGGCGCGATGCTGATTGACGTGTCTTTTCCGGAGAACGTTTTTCGAGATCTTTCCAGGACGTTGCGGATGACGTCGGCCACATTGACGAGATCGCTGCGCGGCGACAGACCGCCGGACTCGATACGCGACATGTCCAGCAGATTGGCGATGAAGCGCGATAGACGTCCGGCCTCTTCCTCGATCGAGAGGAGAAGGTCTTTGCGATCTTCGGGCGAAAGCTTCTCGCCAAGCTCGCGCAGGCTCGTCACTGCGCCGGTGATCGACGTGAGCGGCGTGCGGAGATCATGCGAGAGGGCGGACAGCAGAATCGTCCGCAGTTTTTCATTCTCTTCGAGAGCCGCCGCCTTGACCGAGTCGCCGACGAGCATCGATCGGTCGATCGCAATCGCCGTTTGTTCAATCAGCGCCGCAATCGTGCTTTCCGTCGCAGCCGAGAACGGTTCCTGAGGCGTCTTGGGCTCGATCCCGCAAACGGCGACGACGCCGCGCGCCGTCGTGAGAGGGCGGAATTGGAAACGCACATTCGGCAGCGTATCCGTCCGCCATCCGGCGGGCTCGGCTTTCTCCAGCGCCCATCGCGCGGCGGCGAGTTCGCCGGCGTCCATTTGATCGACCGGCGGCCAGGCGGCAGCCAGTCTCAAACCGGTCTCTTCCGGCATCAGCAGCACAACGCAGGATACGCTGCCAGCTTTCTGAATTTGAGAAGCCGACACCCAGAGAATGTCGTCGAGCGTCGTTATCGTCGAAAGCTTGCGAGAAAATTCAAACAGCGACTGCATCGCCTGAGACCGCTGGCGCATGTTCTGCGCATAGTTGCGCATCTTGCTCGCGAGCATTGCCGTAATGACGGCGACGACCAGCGCGACAAGGAGTGAAAGAAATTCCTGCGGTTGGGAAATGGTGAGTTCGTAGCGCGGATTGAAAAAGAAAAAGTCGCAGGCGAGAAAGGAAAGAACCGCGGCCATGATCGCGGACCACATCCCCAAGCCGACGGCGCAAAGCACGACCGGAAGGAGGAAGATCACCGAGGGATTGGCAAGACCGAGCCAGCGGTCGAGCACATATCCAACCATCACCGTAATCGTGACCGACATTGCGGCGCCGCCGACCCCACGCCACGTCTCTGACAGGGTCGGCAATTTCGTCGCGCGTCTGGCTTGAAGCGCGCCATCCTCCTGGACGACGACGTGAACCGCGATATCCGTCGATTGCCGAAGAATTTCGTCGGTCAGGGAACGTCGCATGAGTCGGGCGAAGGGCCGAGCTGGCGAACGGCCGAGCACAATCTGCGTAATATTTTCGCGTCTTGCAAAACGCAGCACTTCGCCAGCGAGATCGTCTCCCGAGACACGCTCGATCTCGGCGCCAAGCCGCTCCGCCAGCCGCAACGCTTGATCAACATTTCGCACGACCTCGGCGGATCGCTCCTCCTGGCCGGCGCGCTCGACATAAAGCGCGATCCATGTCGCGTTGAGGCCTGTCGCCAGTCGTGCGCCGGCGCGAACCACGGCCTCGGATTTCGCATCGCGGCCAACGCAAACCAGTAAGCGTTCCGCCGTCGCCCAGGGGCCTTCGATCGCCCCCTGGCGAAGGAAATCGACCATTTGGTCGTCGACGCGTTCTGCCGTTCGCCGCAGCGCAAGTTCGCGCAAGGCGGTGAGATTGCGCGGCGTGAAAAAATTCTGCGTCGCGCGCTTCGCGGTCTCGGGAACATAGACCTTGCCGTCCTTCAGTCTCTGGAGCAGTTCGTCTGGCGTGACGTCGACGAGAATAACGTCCGCAGCCTTCTGCAGGACTCGATCCGGAACGGTCTCTCGCACCGCGACGCCGGTAACGCGGGACACGACGTCGGCGAGGCTTTCAAGATGCTGGACATTGAGCGTCGTCCAGACGTCGATCCCGGCGTCGAGCAGCTCTTCGACATCCTGCCAGCGTTTGGGGTGCCGGCTATCGGGCGCGTTGGTGTGCGCGAGTTCGTCGATGAGGATGAGCTGAGGCTTTCGCGCCAGCGCCGCGTCTATGTCGAATTCCTCGATGATCCGACCGCGGTATTCGCATTTGCGACGTGGCAGCGTCTCAAGACCGTTGAGGAGCGCTTGTGTTTCGAGCCGGCCGTGCGTCTCAGCCACGCCTACGACAACATCGACGCCCTCAGTCTTGGCCGTTTGCGCGCGCGCCAGCATCGCGTAGGTTTTTCCGACGCCGGGCGCGGCGCCAAGGAACACGCAAAGCTTCCCTTTGCTCTCCTTGTCGCTCAGGGCAAGGAGGGCATCGGGGTCGGGTCGGCGGTCGAAGTCTCCGTCGTCGCGGGCCAAAGACGTCTACCTTCTCGGGCGTCACCTCTATTGTAAGCGATCAAGAGCCAAATTCAGCAAGAGCACATTTACACGCGGCTCGCCGATCACGCCAAGAACGCGCCCTTCGAGATTCGCTTCGACAACGGCGCGCACTTGCGATTCACTGAGATTGCGCGCCTTGGCGACGGCTCCCGCCTGCGCCAGCGCGAACTGCGGCGAAATATGCGGATCGAGGCCGGAGGCGGATGTCGTCGCGGCGTCGGCGGCGACGACGTCGACGCGGCCGGCGGCGAATTCCGACTCGATCGTCGCATTGACGCGGTCGACAAGCTTCTTCGACGTCGGCCCGAGATTGGAGCCCATCGAGTTCGATGCGTTGTAGGGCGCGTCGATGGATTTCGAAGGATCAGCTGGGTCGGGGCCTGTCGTCGCCGAAGGCCGGCCGTGAAAATAGCGGTCGGAGGCAAAGTTCTGTCCGATCAGCGACGAGCCGATCACTGTTCCATCGCGTTCGATCACGCTTCCATTGGCCTGTGCCGGCAGGGCGAGTTGCGCAACGCCGGTGATCGCGAGCGGATAGACGATTCCGGTCAGCGCGGTGAGGAGAACGATCATGACGACCGCCGGACGAATTTGGGAGAGCATCTGAGGGCTCCTTATGCGAGATGAACGGCCGAGACGGCGAGATCGATAAGCTTGATGCCGATGAAGGGCGCGATCAGACCGCCGAGCCCATAGATCAGCAGATTTCGTCGCAACAAAGCGGCGGCGCCCACAGGCCGGTACGGGACGCCCTTCAGCGCGAGCGGGATGAGCGCGATAATGATGAGCGCGTTGAAGATCACCGCCGAGAGGATGGCCGACTGCGGCGAGGCGAGCTTCATAATGTTGATCGCCTCCAGTTCGGGATAGGCGACGACAAACAGCGCCGGAATGATCGCGAAATATTTGGCGACGTCATTGGCGATCGAGAAGGTCGTCAGCGACCCGCGCGTCATCAGCAGCTGCTTGCCGATCGCGACGATCTCGATGAGTTTCGTCGGATCGCTGTCGAGGTCGACCATATTGCCGGCTTCGCGCGCCGCCTGGGTGCCGGTCTGCATGGCGACGCCAACGTCCGCTTGAGCGAGCGCCGGCGCGTCATTGGTGCCGTCGCCGCACATGGCGATCAGGCGGCCGCCCTGCTGCTCCTTACGGATATAGGCGAGTTTATCCTCGGGCTTGGCTTGCGCGATGAAGTCATCGACTCCCGCTTCTCCGGCGATCGCCGCAGCGGTGACCGGATTGTCGCCGGTGACCATCACCGTCTTGATGCCCATGGCGCGCAAGGCGGCAAAGCGCGATTTGATGTCGGGCTTGATGATGTCTTTGAGATGAATCACGCCGAGCAGCCTGCCGTTTTCTGAAACGGCCAGAGGCGTGCCGCCGGCGCGCGAAATCCGTTCGACGGCGCGTTCGAAATCGACAGGAACGGACTTGACTTGCGCCGCGACGGCGTCGACGGCGCCCTTGCGTAGCGTGCGTCCAGGAAGATCGACCCCCGAAATGCGCGTGTGCGCGGAAAAGGGAACGATCTTCGCTTCCTGGCCGAGGTCGGGCGTCGAAAAGCCAAGCGCGCTTTTGGCCAGAGCGACTATTGAGCGGCCCTCCGGCGTTTCATCCGCGAGCGAAGCAAGCAGAGCGGCTTCGCCAAACGCATGCTCCGAGACGCCCTCGACAGGAATGAATTCGTCCGCCATGCGATTCCCGAAAGTGATGGTGCCGGTCTTGTCGAGAAGCAGCGTGTCGACGTCGCCCGCCGCCTCCACGGCGCGACCGGAGGTGGCGACGACGTTGAAGCGGATCAGCCGGTCCATGCCGGCGATGCCGATCGCTGACAAGAGTCCGCCGATCGTCGTCGGGATCAGACAGACGAGCAGCGCGATCAGCACGGTGACCGAAATCGCCGCGCCAGAGTAGATCGCGAGCGGCCAAAGCGTCACGCAGACGATCAAGAAAATAATCGTGAGGCCCGACAGGAGAATCGATAGCGCGAGTTCGTTCGGCGTTTTCTGCCGCTGGGCGCCCTCGACGAGCGCGATCATCCGATCGATGAAGGTTGAACCCGGCGCGGCGGTGATCTTCACCTTGATCCAGTCGGAGAGAACCGTCGTGCCGCCGGTCACGGCCGACCGGTCGCCTCCCGCCTCACGGATGACCGGCGCGGACTCGCCTGTGATCGCCGACTCGTTGACCGAGGCGACGCCTTCGATCACTTCGCCGTCGCCGGGGATGAGGTCGCCCGCTTCAACCAGCACGACGTCGCCGAGCCTGAGATCGAGCGCAGAGACGCCTTCATAGACGTCCTTCATCCCGCTCTTGTCTTGCGGATCAATCAACCGTTTGGCGTGCGAATCGCTGCGCGTCCTGCGCAAGGCGTCCGCCTGGGCCTTTCCGCGTCCCTCCGCCACCGCTTCGGCGAAATTGGCGAAGAGCACGGTGAACCACAGCCAGGCGGCGATCTGGCCAGAGAAAAAGGCGGCGCCGTTCTGCGCGAGGAGATCGCGCACAAAGAACGCTGTGACCACCGCCGACACGGCTTCCGTGACGAAGATCACTGGATTGCGCGCAAGGCGTCTCGGATCGAGCTTCTTGAAGGCGTCGACGGCGGCGCGCTTTGTGATCGCGGCGTCGAACAGACCGGGAGCGGCCACTTTATGCGACATCTGACATGCTCCTTAGAAGGTTTTTCCTGCAAGCAGCGCGAAATGCTCGACGATCGGGCCGAGCGCGAGCGCCGGAAAATATTGCAGCAGATAGAGGACGACGATGACGCCGAGCAGCAGGCCGATGAAGAGCGGCCCATGCGTCGGGAAGGTGCCAACTGAAGCAGCGCCCTTCTTTTTCGCTGCGAACGCGCCGGCGATCGCCAATACGGGAATGACGAAGGCGAAGCGTCCGAGCAGCATCGCGACGCCGAGCGTCGTGTTGTACCAAGGCGTGTTGCCCGTCAGCCCCGCGAAAGCCGATCCGTTGTTGTCCGTCGCCGAAGCGAATGCGTAAAGGATTTCGGAAAGCCCGTGCGGGCCGGCATTGTTGAGACTGGCGAGACCGGTCTGAAGCATGACCGAAACGCCCGTGAAGGCAAGAACGCTGAGCGGATAGATCAGCACCGCCAGCATCGCGAGTTTCATCTCGCGCGTCTCGATCTTCTTGCCAAGATACTCCGGCGTGCGGCCGACCATAAGGCCGGCGATGAAAACGGCGATGATCGCCAGCACCAGGAATCCATAGAGGCCGGCGCCGACGCCGCCCGGCGCGATGCTGCCCATGAGCATGTTGAACAAGGGCACGAGACCGCCGAGCGGCATGAAGGAATCGTGCATGGAGTTGACCGCGCCAGTGCTGGTGCCCGTCGTGGCCGTCGCAAATAGCGCGCTCATCGCAGGGCCGAAGCGGACCTCCTTGCCTTCCATATTGCCGGGCGACGGATCGACGCCGATCTCGGTTAGCAACGGATTGCCGCCTGCCTCGGCCCAGTAAGCGACTGATACGCCCGCGACGAGCACGATCATCATCGTGATGGCGATCGCGCGACCTTGTCGATAGTCGAAGACCGCGCGCCCAAAGGCGAAGGCCGTGGCGAAGGGGATGACAAGCAGAGCCCAGATTTCGAGCATGTTGGAAAGGGCGTTCGGGCTCTCGAAAGGATGCGCGGAATTGGCGTTGAAGAAGCCGCCGCCATTGGTGCCGAGCTCCTTGATCGCCTCCTGGCTGGCGACAGGGCCTATGGCGAGCGTCTGCCTGGCGCCCTCCAGCGTCGTCGCTTCGACCGAACCCTGAAGCGTCTGCGGCACGCCGAGAGCGACGAGGGCGAGCGCGACGACGATCGAGAGCGGCAGGAGCACGTAAAGCGCCGATCGGGTGAGGTCGACCCAGAAATTGCCGATGGTCGGCGATTCGGCGCGCGAGAAACCGCGCACCAGCGCAAACGCCATCGCAAGGCCGGTCGCAGCGGACACAAAATTGTGCACGGTGAGGCCGAGCATCTGCGTCAAGTGACTCATGGTCGACTCGCCGCTGTAGTTCTGCCAGTTCGTGTTGGTGACGAAGCTCATCGACGTGTTGAAGGCGAGATCGGCGGGAACCCCGCTAAAGCCCTGAGGATTGAGCGGCAGATAGGCCTGGAGCCGCTGCAGGGCGTAGAGCGACGCAAATCCAACGACGCTGAAGGCCAGCATCGCCATCGTGTAGGCAAGCCAGTTTTGCTCGCGCGCAGGATCAATGCCGGCGAGTCTGTAGAAGACGCGCTCAATAGGTGAGAGCACGGGAGAGAGCAGGCTGCGCTCGCCGGCTAAGACGGCGGCGATGTAATTGCCGAGCGGAAGAGCGGCGACAATAACGGCAAGCAGGACGATGGCGATTTGCGCCAGCCCAATGGAAGTCATGGCGAACGCCCGGCATATGCCGAGCCTCCCTTTAGAATTTTTCGGGATGGAGCAGCGTATAGGCGAGATAGGCGCCGAGAAGAACGGCGACGATCAGTCCGATGACAGGTTCAAACATGCGGTTCTCCTAAAGGCGCCCGCAGGCCCGCGCATAGGCGCCAACGACCGCAAACAGGAAAAGACCGAGGCCAACGTACAGAAGATCGAGCATGTGTTCCTCTCCGCGCTTACTGGCGCCGTGAATCAATGCGCGCACGCCGCGCGCGCATCTCGTGAACCAGATTGTTCGCGATCACAAAGATAAAGGCCGCGACGCCTAAGCCTATGAGGGATAGAGGCATGAGCGCATCTCACTTTAATGTCGCGTTCTCGCCTTGGTGCTTCGTCAAACGAGAACCACGAACCGCAATTTGCGCGCGAATGATGTAAGGGCGCTATTAGGATTTTAGATCGTCGTCGGACTGCGCTCACATCTGTGTCGTCCGAACGGGCGCGGCGAGTGGTCTGGACCGCGCCTACTGGGCGAATGCTGACCCGGTGCGATTAATCCTTCGCGAGTCGTTCGCGCGTCCGGCGGCGCCTAAAGGAGGCAGCTACTTCTTGGACGGCGCCTGCGGCTCGCCGGCGGGTTTCTCGGCTGCGAGCGCACGCTCCTCCTCCGTCGGCGGAAATCCACCGGCCTCGTCGTCGGTCCCCGAAGGGGCGACGGCAGGATCGGCGCCCGGCGCTCTGAGGCGGCCGCGAGAAAAGTTTCACATCCTCTCATTGCGTCCTCCCTGTCCAAACATGGACGTCGGACGGAAGACATGTCGAAGGCCGCATCATCACGGCAAACGCGGCTACAAGGACAAAGCGGCTGTCGTCGATGACGGCAGAATGCAAATTTTTTCGGCGTTCGTTGCCGCCTCGCAAGCAAGCGCGCGACGCGAATAATTCCTCGTGAATGTTTCGCAAGCGCGCGCGTGCAAGCGCGAACCCCTGCAAAAGCCTGGCGTCCAGAGTGGCTCAGCGACGCGCGCCATACAGCCTCGCTGTAGGTGGCGCCGCGATTGCATCACTTGGCGCGAGGGCGTCGCTTGCGACGTCACCCGGCCCAAAGAAGGGTCCCCCAGCATTGCCGCTGTCCTGAACGTCTGCCTCGCAGGCGTTCAGGCAGCGGCTTTTTTCGTTTCTGGGGCGCGCGCAGGCGAGATGCAGATGAGGTTGGCTATGAAGAGAGCACAGTCCCAGCGATCGATGCGCCGACAGCCGCCATGGCGTGGCGCAAGATCGATAGTCGTGGCGGCCGCGCTCGTCGCGACTGCGGCGAACGCCGCGCCCCGCAAGAACGCGCCGTCCGAGGCGACCGCGATACAAGTTCAAGCGACGCCGCCATCTCTAGCGCCGGCCGCGCCGCCTCCGCCGCCGCCGGCGCCCATGGGGGTGTTCGGCGCCGATATGCCTGCCGCCGGCAAACTCATTCTCTCCATTACGCCCGTCTTCGCTAATCTGTCGGGCATCAAGATGGGAACGCGCACGGTCTCCAACGAATATATCGTCACGACGGTGCCGTTCTTTCTCAATCCCAGACAAACGGTGCGCATCATCCCGCAAAACATTGCGGTCGCGACGCAAATTGTCGGCCTGAATTATGGCGTCACCAAAGATTTCGCGCTTTGTCTAACGGCCGGCATGATCGAGAAAAATCTCAACGCCCTAACCTTCAAGGGCGCGTCCGGCATTCTGCCGCTCGGCAGGAGTTTGCCTGGAACGACGAGCCTTGCCGACGTCACGTTGTCGGGCGTCTATCGCATCTATCAGGACGACGTCCACCGCATCCAGCTCTCTCTTGGCGTCTCCTTGCCCGCTGGCAGCTACACGGCCACGTTCAAGGACTTTCTCCTGCCCGACGGAACCCGCCGCAACATCCGAGGATTCTATGGCATGCAACCCGGCACGGGCACGTTCGATTTCCTGCCGGGCATCGTCTATGCAGGCTATCTGGGACCGTGGTCGTGGGGCCTTGGCTATCGCGGGCGCTTCCCTCTGGCCGCAAATACACTGGGCTATTCCTGGGACTATCTGCTCGAATATCGCCTGCGCTTCCCGTTCGGTCCCAACCCTTCCGGGGGCTACCGCTGGGGCGATCTGCATGAATTCAACGCCTGGGGCGGCTACACCTGGACGCCCGGGCTCACCACCACCTTCCGCTTGAGCGGTTCGACGCAGGGACCGATTCGCGGCTTCGATCCGGAAATCCGCGGCCCCGCTGTGCCGGCCAATCCGGCCTTCTATGGCGGCCAGCGGGTCGAAGTCTTCGGCGGCGCGACGATCAGCGGCAAATTTATCGGCTACGAAAATGCGACGGTCGCGGTGGAGGCCGGCATGCCCGTCTATCAGAATCTCAACGGTCCGCAGATCATGAAGAACTGGCAGGCGGGCATGTCGTTGCGCTTCAAGATATAACGTGCGTTGGTCGCGGCCCGGCGGGCGGATCGCGGAGACTGACGGCGATGCGCCCCCGCTGGCGCGACCCATACATGCGCTCACTGGACGCCGTGAATTGAAGATCGTCATTGTCGACGAAAGCCCCATTCGCTCGCTGATCCTCGAGGAGGGACTGCGTGACGCCGGCTTCACAGAGGTCGAGCGCATCAGCGAGATGCACAATCTGCTGAAGCACATCTACGCCAGCGACCCTGACGTGATCCTGATTGATCTCGAGAATCCTTCGCGCGATACGCTTGAGCAAATGTTTCAGGTCAGTCGCGCGGTGCGTCGGCCGATCGCCATGTTCGTCGATCAGAGCGACACGGCGTCGATTCAGGCCTCGGTCGACGCTGGGGTGTCGGCCTATATCGTCGACGGGTTGAAAAAGGAGCGCATCAAATCGATCCTCGATCTGTGCGTGTCGCGGTTCAATGCCTTCTCGAAGCTTCAGGATGAACTCGAACAGGCCAAATCCGATCTTGAGGAGCGCAAGACGATCGAACGCGCTAAAGGCATATTGATGAAGGCTAAGAAGCTGTCCGAAGAAGACGCCTACAAATTGATGCGCGGCGCCGCCATGCGCGAAAACAAAAAGATTATCGAAATTGCACGCTCGGTCATCACTGCGGCGGAGATGTTTAAATGACCGGCGAAGCGCATGTGAAAATCGGCTTCATTCCGCTCGTCGACGCCGCCGCCCTGTTGATCGCCGCGCATAAGGGATTCGCCAAGGCGGAAGGTCTCGACGTCGAACTGATCCGCGAAGCGTCCTGGGCGAATATTAGAGACAAGCTCGCCATTGGCCGTTTCGATGCGGCGCATCTTCTGGCGCCGATGGCGGTCGCCTCCACGCTCGGACTGGGCCATGTGCGCGTCCCGCTTGTCGCGCCGATGAACCTCGCGATGAACGGTAATGCGATCGCGGTGTCCACAGCGCTATATTCTGAACTGGCCGCCGAAGGCGAGGTCGCGCATCCGGCGCAAACCGCCCGTGCGCTGGCGAAGCTCGTCGCGCGGCGAAGGGCCGAGAGTCGTGAGCCTCTGACCTTTGGCATGACCTTTCCCTTTTCCATGCACAATTATCAGCTGCGCTACTGGATGGCGGAAGGCGGCGTCGATCCGGATGAAGACCTGCGGCTGATCGCGCTGCCGCCGCCCTACATGGTGGAAAATCTGACGCGCGGTCAGCTCGACGGTTTTTGCGTCGGCGCGCCTTGGAGTTCTGTCGCGGTCGACGCCGGCGTTGGGGTCATTCTGCATTTCGGCTGCGAGATTTTCGCGTGCGCGCCAGAGAAAGTCCTCGCTCTGCGCGAGAGCTTCGCCAACGATAATCCTGATCTTGTTGCGGCGCTGATCCGCGCGCTCGACAGGGGGGCCGCCTTCGTCGACGCGCCGCAAAACCTGGGCGAGGTTTCGCAAATTCTCTCGCGCCCAGAATATGTCGGCGTCGACGCCGAGATCATCGGCCGCGTGCTCACCGGCCATTTGCGCGTTAAGGCGCGCGACGAACGAAGCGACGCCAATTACCTGATCATTGGACGAGACGGCGCCATGCGGCCGGATCCGCGGCAAGCCGAATGGATCTATGCGCAGATGCTGCGCTGGGGGCAGACGCGCCATTCGCCAGAGATGGCAGAGCGCGCGAAGAGCGTCCTGCGCCCGGATCTTTTCGACGCCGCGATCGATGGGCCGCATGTTCAGCGCGACATCGGGGCCTTTGCGGGACCGTCGTTCGACGACCGCAGCTATGAAGCTTATCTCGCCGGCTTCGATATCGGACAGCGCCTGTGAGCGCTGAACCTCTGTTCAAAAGCGCCAGCCGTTAGGCGCCTCGCGCCTAAGCATTCGGCGCCGTAAAATGTCGCCTGCCGCCGTTGGGCAGCGTGAACCGCCCGCATTCCTTGGGAAAAACCACGCCGGCGCCTCTGGCCCGAAATGTGCAATCAGCTCATCGGTCAACGACGACCGCCGGTCCGCCGGAACGAGCCCAAAGTCGGGCTCCGTCACAAAAGCGATTTCGCAATTTGCGTCGCGCTTTGGTCGTCTTGCCCGTTCTCATCACCCGTAAGGCAAAGCGACCTGTGACCGGACCGTTCGGCCGTTCAGCAGAGTCGACACATGACTGGATTGCAGGATTGTAAAAGTCGCGAGAAGCTTGTCGTCGTCGGCACCGGCATGGCGGCGACGCGTTTCGTCGAGGAGCTGACGAAGCGGGCGCCGGATCGATACGACATTCTCGTGATCGGAGACGAACCGCGACTTGCCTATAATCGCGTGTTGCTGTCTTCGGTGCTCGCCGGGGAAGTGTCGATCGATGACATCGAGCTCAAGCCAGCACAATGGTGGCGCGTCGCCGGCGTTGAGGTTCTGAGCGGTCGCAAGGTCATCAAGATCGACGCCGCGGCGCGGCGCCTCCTTCTCGATACTGGCGAGAGCGTCGAGTACTCGAAACTCGTGCTCGCCACGGGTTCGCGCGCGGCAAGGCTGCCGATCGAAGGCGCCGATCTTCCGGGCGTTCACGTGTTTCGCGACGTGCAGGATGTCGAGGCGCTGTCGCGACTGGGAAAGGAGATGCGCGCGCTCGTCATCGGCGGCGGCCTTCTCGGACTCGAAGCCGCCTATGGCCTTGCGCGACGCGGAGTCGACGTAACGCTCGCTCATGTCATGGACCGGCTGATGGAGCGCCAACTCGATGCGGCCGGCGCCGACATCCTGCGCCGCCTCGTCGAAGAAAAAGGCGTGCGTGTGCTTTTCAACGCCAATGCGACGCGCATCAGCGGCTCTGGCCGAGTCGAGAATGTAGAGTTCGCCGAAGGACAAACGATTCCGGCCGACGCCGTGATTTTCGCCGTCGGCATTCAGCCCAACGCCGATCTCGCGCGACAGGCGGGTCTCGACGTCAGGCGTGGCGTCATCGTCGACGACCGCCTCGAGACGAATGAACCAGGCGTTTTCGCCATCGGCGAATGCGCCGAACATCGCGGCGTCTGTTACGGCCTCGTCGAGCCCGCCTATGAGCAGGGACGCGTTCTCGCCATGCGGCTCGCCGGACAAGACGCCTCCTATGGCGGCAGCGTCGTCTCCACCAATCTGAAAGTCTCCGGCGTGCGCGTTTTCTCGGCCGGCGATTATCTCGGCGAAGGCGATACGCGCCGTATCGTCTGCAAGGACCCGCGCATGGGCCTCTATCGCAAGCTTGTCGTGCGCGACGACAGGCTGGTGGGCGCGATCCTGATTGGAGACACGAGCGGCGCCGCCGATCTTCTCGATCTCATCCGCTCCGGCGCGAAAGTTTCGTCTCTGTGCGACGAATTGATGTTCGGCGCGCCGATGCAAGAGGCCGCCTGAAATGTCCGTCGACTTCACGCTCGACCAGAAGCGCTATCTTGAAGGTTTTGCAGCCGGCTTCTCCGCGCGCGGCGGACAAAAGACGCCGCCCGCGCAAGCGCAGCCCATGGGGCCGGACGCGGCGCATTTCTCCGCGCAAGATCGCGTCGTCGCGGCCGGCGGCAAGCTGACCGATCAGGAAAAATGGAAGCGCGAAGAGCATCCATTCGACGCATGGCCGCGCCTTGTCGCTCAAGCGAAAGAGAACGCGCCGCCAAAGCCCGCCGACAATTTCCGCTGGCGCTACTATGGGCTCTTCTATGTCGCGCCGGCGCAGGAGTCCTATATGTGCCGGCTGCGCATTCCCAATGGCGCGCTGACGCATTGGCAGTTCGCCGGGCTTGCGGATCTCGCGGAAAAGTTTGGCGGCGGCTATCTGCATGTGACGACGCGCGCCAATATCCAAATCCGCGAGATCGCGCCGAAGAACGCCACCAATGTCGTGGAGGCGATTCAGGATCTGGGGCTCTGGAGCAAGGGCTCCGGCGCCGACAATATCCGCAATATCACCGGCACGCCGACTGCCGGCGTCGATCCGCAGGAACTCATCGACACGCGCCCCTATGCGCGCGCCATGCATCATCACATCCTCAATGACCGTTCGCTTTACGGACTGCCGCGTAAGTTCAACATCGCCTTTGACGGCGCGGGATTGATCGGCGCGCTGGAAGACACCAACGACATCGGCTTTCAAGCCGTCGCCGTACAGGACGGCTATGGCGTCGCGCCCGGCGTTTATTTCCGCCTCGCGCTCGGCGGAATCACCGGTCACAAGGATTTCGCGCGCGACACCGGCGTGATCGTTTCGCCGGACGATGCGGTGGAAGTCGCCGACAAGATACTGCGAGTGTTCATCGAGCATGGCGATCGCACCAACCGCGCCAAGGCGCGGCTCAAATATGTGCTCGACGCCTGGGGCTTCGACAAATTTCTTGCCGCCGTCGAAGACAAGCTTGGTCGCAAGCTGCTTCGCGTCGGCACGAACGCGATCGACGCTCGACCGCGTCAGGATCGCGCGGCGCATATCGGCGTGCATCCGCAAAAGCAGCCGGGCTTCAATTGGATCGGCGTTGCTCTTCCGGTCGGTCGTCTTACCCCCGAGCAGGCGCGCGGTCTCGCCGAGATCGCGCGCCAATTCGGCGACGGCGGCCTTCGTCTTACGGTCTGGCAGAATGTGCTGATCACCGGCGTCGCCGACGGTTGCGTCGCGGACGCCGTCGCGATGATCGAAGCGCTGGGTCTTTCGACGCAAGCCTCGCCGATTCGGGCGGGGCTCATCGCCTGCACAGGTAATTCTGGCTGCCGTTTCGCCGCCGCCGACACCAAGCGGCACGCAGAGGAAATCGCGGCCTATTGCGAGACGGCGACGCCCATCGACACGCCGATCAACATTCACTTGACCGGCTGCCATCATTCATGCGCGCAGCATTACATCGGCGACATCGGACTGATCGCCACGCGCGTGCCGGTGAATGACGAGGGCGAAACGGTCGAAGGCTATCACATTCTCGTCGGCGGCGGGTTCGCGGAAGACGCCGGCTTCGCCGCCGAGTTTTATCAAAATGTGAAAGCGGAAGAGGCGCCGGAGATGGTGGCGAGAATTCTTCGCGCCTATCGAGAGAACCGTTCAAACGCGGACGAAACTTTCGTCGCCTTTGCGCGCCGCCACGACATCGAAACGCTGCGCCGTCTTGCTAATGAGGAGAGCATGGCGTGACTCATCAGTCCTCCCCGCCTTTTCTCATTCCGCCAAACGCGCCTTTCACGCCCGAGCAGCGCGCTTGGCTCAGCGGCTTTTTTGCCGGCTTCGCCGCGCCCGATGACAGCTCGATCACGCCGCTCTCGCCAGAGGCCAACGCCGCCGTCATGGCTGGCGCCGATAACGACGATGGCGAGGCGCCGTGGCATGATCAGACGCTGGCGCTCGAATCGCGCATGCAGCTCGCGCAAGGCCGGCCGTTGCGTCGCCGCCTGATGGCGGCGATGGCGCAACAGGACTGCGGCCAGTGCGGCTACATTTGCGAGACTTACGCGGATGCTCTCGCCACCAGGAAGGAAGCGCGCCTCAATCTCTGCGCGCCCGGCGGCAAGGACACGGCGCGCATGCTGAAAGCGCTCGCGGCGGAGCTGGATCAGCCTTCGCCGGCGCCGACCATTGTCGCCCAGATTGAACCCACGGTCGCTTCGGCGCCTGGCTGCTCGCGGGATAATCCGGCGCGCGCGACGTTCGCCTCTCGCCGTCGACTGAACAAGGAAGGCTCGGAAAAAGACACCTGGCATATCGAGTTCGATCTCGGCGCCGGCGACATCAGCTACAAAGTCGGCGACAGCTTCGGCGTGTTTGCCAAAAATGATCTCGGCCTCGTCGACCAGATCATCGCCATGCTCGGCGCCTCGCATGTGACGCCGGTGGGCGACAAAACTCTTCGCGACGCCTTGCTCAGTGACGTTTCGCTATCTCCGGCGCCTGATGCGCTTTTCGAACTGATCTCCTTCATCACCGGCGGCGGACAGCGTGAAAAAGCGCGTTTGCTGGCGCAGGGTAAGGACCCTGACGGCGATGCCGCAACGCTCGATGTGCTCGCTGTGCTGCAGAAATTTCCCGGGGCGCGGCCGCACCCGGAAGCCTTCGTCGAAGCGCTCGATCCGCTGCAACCGCGCCTTTACTCCATCTCCTCGTCCCCCAAGGCGACGCCGGGACGCCTGTCGTTGACGGTCGACGCGGTCGGCTATGTCGTCGGCAAGCGCAAGCGTCTTGGCGTCGGTTCGACCTTTTTGGCTGAGCGCATCGCGCCAGGCGACAGCCTTCCGGTCTATGTGCAGCCGGCGCATGGCTTCGCGCTGCCAGACGATCCCACGACGCCGATCATCATGATCGGGCCTGGCACCGGCGTTGCGCCGTTTCGCGCCTTTCTGCAGGAGCGCGCGGCGACCCGCGCGCCCGGCAGGAACTGGCTCTTCTTTGGACACCAGCGTTCGGCCTGCGATTTCTTCTACGCCGAGGAATTCGAAACGATGAAGGCGACAGGTCTGCTCACGCGTCTGTCGCTCGCCTGGTCGCGTGATGGCGCGGAAAAATTCTATGTGCAGGACCGCATGCGGCAGTCCGGCCGTGAATTATGGGCCTGGCTTGCGGAAGGCGCGCATTTTTACGTCTGCGGCGATGCGCAGCGCATGGCCAAGGATGTCGAACGCGCGCTTGTCGACGTCGTCGCCGAATTCGGCGCCCGCAACGCCGACGAAGCGGTCGCTTTCGTCGCCCAGCTCAAGAAGAGCGGGCGCTATCAACAGGACGTCTATTGAGGCCGCTCATGCTCGAAGAAGTCCTGGCGCCCGCGGCGCTTGAAAATCTGCACAACAGCATCGCGCCTGTTCAGGCGACGACGACGCGCTCGACCTGCCCCTATTGCGGCGTCGGCTGCGGCGTGCTCGCGTCCGCAAATGGCGCCGACGTGACTGGCGATCCGGCGCATCCCGCAAATTTTGGTCGGCTCTGTTCTAAGGGCTCAGCTCTCGGCGAAACGCTCGGGCTCGACGGGCGCCTCCTCCATCCGATGCGCCGACAGGCCGACGGCGCCTTCGCGCGCGTGAGCTGGGATGCCGCGCTGGACGAAGCCGCCATCGGCTTTCGTCGCATCGTCGATGAGCACGGTCCTGACGCCGTCGCGATCTATCTCTCGGGGCAATTGCTGACCGAAGACTATTATGTCGCCAACAAGTTGATGAAGGGCTTCATCGGCTCGGCCAATGTGGACACCAATTCGCGCCTGTGCATGGCCTCCACGGTCGCCGGCCATAAGCGCGCCTTCGGCGCCGATGTCGTGCCGGGCTGCTACGAAGACCTCGACCAAGCCGACCTCATCGTTCTCGTCGGCTCCAACGCCGCCTGGTGTCATCCCGTCCTGTTCCAGCGCATCATGCGCAACAAGGAAGTGCGCGGCGCCAAGCTCGTCGTCATCGACACGCGGCGTACGCCGACGGCCGAAAGCGCCGATCTGTTTCTGCAGATCGCGTCGGGCGCTGATCAGGCGCTGTTTTGCGGCCTGCTTGTCTATCTCGCGAAGCTCGGCGCCTTCGACGATGATTACATCCGCCGTCATACGACGGGGCTGACGCAGGCCCTGAAGGCCGCACAGACCATCGCGTCGTCGATTGAAGCGACCGCTCTGGCGACCGGACTGCGCGAGGTCGACATTGCGTCCTTCTTCGAATTATTCGCGCAAACGCCGCGCACGGTCACCGCATTCTCGCAGGGCGTCAATCAGTCGGCGCAGGGAACCGACAAGGTCAACGCCATCATTAATTGTCACCTCGCCACGGGCCGAGTCGGCAAACCTGGCGCGTCGCCCTTCTCCCTGACCGGCCAGCCCAACGCCATGGGCGGTCGGGAGGTCGGCGGGCTCGCCAACAGCCTCGCCGCGCATATGGGCTTCGAGCCCGCAAACATCGATCGCGTTCGCCGATTCTGGAGTGCGCCGCGCATGGCGACGCGTGACGGACTGAAGGCGGTGCAGATGTTCGACGCCATCGCGCGTGGCGACATCAAGGCGCTGTGGGTCGTCGGAACCAATCCGGCGGCGTCTCTTCCAAACGCCAACGCCGTGCGCGCCGCTCTCGGCAAGCTCGAACTCTTCATCGTCTCCGACAATGTGGCGTCGAACGACACGATCAATAGCGGCGCGCATTTGCTCCTGCCGGCGCAGGCGTGGGGCGAAAAGAGCGGCACGGTGACGAATTCGGAGCGCCGCATCTCGCGTCAGCGCGCTTTTCTACCGCCGCCGGGAGAGACTCGCGCCGACTGGGCGCTCTTCGCCGATGTCGCGCGACGCATGGGCTTTGCAGGCTTCGCCTATCGCTCATCTGCAGATGTTTTTCGCGAACACGCCGCGCTTTCGGCTTTCGAGAATGACGAAACGCGGGCCTTCGATATTGGCGGTCTCGCGCGCTTAAGCGACGCCCAATATGACGCGCTCGAGCCGACGCCGTGGCCGATTCATGAGGGCGACGGCAAGGGCCGAGCGCGCCTCTTCGCTGAAGGCGGCTTTTTCTCGCAGGGCGGACGAGCACAATTCGTTGCGCCGGCGAAGCCGACGTTGGCGACCACATTGACCAAGGATTTTCCGCTTCGGCTCAACACCGGCCGCATCCGCGATCAATGGCACACCATGACGCGCACTGGGGAGAGCCCACGTCTTGCGCGACATCTTCCCGAACCCTTCGTTGAAATCAATCCGTCGGACGCTGAACGCTTTGGATTAGAAGACGGCGGCTTCGCGCGCGTCGCGACGCCCTATGGAAGCTGCGTCTTGCGCGCGGTGGTGACGGATCGTCAGCCCGCCGGGCATGTTTTCGCGCCAATTCACTGGACCGATGAAACCGCCGCGGATGCGCGCATTGGCGCGCTTGTCGCGCCCTGTGTCGATCCATTCTCGGGGCAGCCGGAATCCAAGGCGACGCCCGCCATCGTCACGCCTTTGCGCTTCGCGCACCAGGGCTTTCTTCTCTCCCGCAGCTCGATCACGCTGCCCCAGGGCGTATGGTGGGCGCGCGTCGCCGTCGCCAATGGCCACGGCTATCGCGTCGCCGCCGACCTTTCCGATGACGCCTGGACAGACGTCATCCGCACCGCTGCCGCGAGCGAAGACGTCATACAATTGATGGACGAAACCAAGAGCCTTCTCTTGGGGGCAACTTTCCTTGCGGACCGCGCAACGCTCATCTGGGCTTTGTCTCCCGTTGCACAATCCTGGGACTTGGCGCTCGAACTCTTCGCCCGCGATCGTCTCGATAAGTCAGAGCGGCTGTCGCTGTTGTCCGGTCGCTCGGGCCGACAACTGACGAATGACGGTCCGCTCGTCTGCTCATGCTTTAGCGTCGGCCAAAAGCAAATCGAAGCGGCAATTCAACAAGGCTGCCGCTCGGCGCTCGACGTCGGGAAGGCCACGCGCGCAGGCTCCAATTGCGGCTCCTGCCAACCGGAAATTCAACGTCTCATCAAGATTTCTCTCGCCGCCGAGTCTGCGATGGATTTGCCGCGAGAGGATCCAACAAGCATGAAAGAAGGAGCATCTGATGAAACTGTCGGACTTTAAAAAGGCTGGTCATTGGCCGACGTTGCTTGCGGCCTTCCTTTATTTTGATATCAGCTTCATGGCCTGGGTCTCGCTCGGCCCGCTGATGATTTACATCACCAAAGGAATGCCGATTTCGGTCGAGGACAAACTTTCGCTTGTCGCGATTCCGGTTCTCGGCGGCGCCTTTTTTCGCGTTCCGCTCGGCCTCCTCGCCGACGCGATTGGCCCCAAGATGACGGGCATCCTCGCGCAGGCGATCGTGATGTTCGCGGTATCTCTGGTGTGCGTCTTTGGCTTGAGCAGTTCGATCGCCATCGCGCTTTTCGGCCTGTCCCTCGGGCTCGCCGGCGCGTCCTTCGCCGTCGCCTTGCCGCAGGCGGGCCGCTGGTATCCGCCGCAATATCAGGGCCTCGTGATGGGCATCGCCGGCGCCGGCAATATGGGGGTCGTGCTCGACACGCTTTTCGCGCCCTCGATCGCCGAGGCTTACGGTTGGCAGACCGTTTATGGCGTACTGCTGGCGCTGATGGTCCTGGTGCTGCTCGTCTATGCATTGGCCGCCAAGGACGCGCCCGGCGGCAAAACGACGATTGCTCTTGCCGACTACGGCAGAATGCTCGCGGACTCCGACAGCCGCTGGTTCATGTTTTTCTACTTCATCACCTTCGGCGGCTTCGTTGGTCTTGCTTCGGCGCTTCCGCTCTATTTCACGACGCAGTATCACGCCACGGGAGTCGCCGCGGGCCTCATGGTGGCGCTGATCGTCGCTTTCGGTTCGGGTTTCAGGCCCGTCGGCGGGTATATCGCGGACCGCATCGGCGGCGTGAAGACGTTGTGCTTCCTCTTCGTTCTCGTCTCCGCCTGCTATTTCGCCGTCGCCTTTCTGCCGGCGGGGCCGGCTCCGGCGAAGGGCGTCGCGGGATGGGGTCTGATGCAGCTGCCGCCCGTCGCCTTTGCCGCGGTGGCGTTGTTCTCTGTTGGCGTGTTATCGCTCGGCATGGGCAATGGCGCGGTGTTTCAGTTGCTGCCGCAGCGTTTTCGCCGGGAGATCGGCGCGATGACCGGCCTCGTCGGCGCCGCGGGCGGTTTTGGCGGATTTTTTCTCGCCAAGACGCTCGCCTACTCCAAAGGCGCGACGGGCGGCTTCACCGCCGGGTTCGTCTTCTTCGGTTTCCTTGCGCTGCTCGGCCTCGTCGGTTTGATCTTCGTGAAGACGCGTTGGCGCACGACTTGGGGCGCCGTTTCCGGCGCGCGAATCTGAGCTGAGGAACAGCCGTGTCGGTCCGCGTCGTTCATGATCTTCGAATCGAAGCGGGCTTTGCGACGCAAAAAGGCCGACGGCCCGACAATCAGGACTATGTCGCATTTTGCCTGGGTCCAGGCGGCGCCGGCGCCTTGCAGGGCGTCGTCGCCGCCGTCGCCGATGGCGTCGGCGGCCACAAGGGCGGGCGCGCCGCGGCTGAGACTGCTGTGCGCGCCTTCATCGATGGCTATTATGCGCAGCCGGAAACCTTGGGCGTCAGTCGCGCCGCCGCCCGTTCCCTTGAAGCGGCCAACAGTTGGATCGCGGCGCAGTCGAGAGTCGATCCTTCATTGGAAGGCATGGCGACGACGTTCAGCGCGCTGATCCTGTCGCGTCGAAACGCCTTTATCCTTCACGTCGGCGATACGCGCGTCTACCGACTCGCTGGCGCCAGCCTCGAACGACTGACGAAGGATCACACCTTAGGTCGCGGCGATTTCGCCCATGCGCTCCTTCGCGCGGTCGGCTTCGACGATGCGCTTTTGTTCGACCAAGGCATGCATAGTCTCAGTGTGCATGATCGATTTCTGCTGTGTTCGGACGGCGTTCATGGGGTGTTGCCAGACGCCAAGCTTCGTGCGCTGCTCGCCGAAAGGGGCGGGCCGCAGGAAACCTCGGAGAGAATCGTTCAGACGGCGCTCGAGGCGGGCAGCCACGATAATGTCACTGCGCTTGTCGTTGACGTCATCGATGTGCCGCCGGCCGACGAGCGCGCCTTGTCGCGCGCCTTTGCAGCCTTGCCGATTCGCGAGTTGCCGGCGATCGGAGATTTTATCGACGAGTTTCGAATGGACGGCCTTCTTTCTGAAGGGCGCTACAGTCGGCTGATGCGGGCGACGGATATGCAGAACGGAAAGGCGGTCGTTTTGAAGTTTCCGCATCCGCGCGTCGCCGATGACGCCGCCTACCGGCTCGCCTTCGTCAATGAAGCCTGGGTTGCGGCGCGGGTGAGAAGTCCGTTCATCGGCGAAGTCGTCGAACTGCTCCCGGGCAGACAAAGCCGGCTGTATTCGGTGATGCCATATTACGATGGCGAGACGCTGGAGGGGCGCCTGCGGCGCGAACCGCGCATCGATCTTGCCGAAGGCGTTTCGATCGCGACGCGTTTGTCGCGCGCGATCGCGACTTTGCATCGCTGCGGCGTCATCCACCGCGACATCAAACCGGACAACGTCATTTTGCTCAAGGATGGCGGGCTGCGGCTCGTCGATCTCGGCGTTTGCCGCGCGCCGAACCTCGAGAATTTGCCGGAAGCGCTTGCGCCCGGCACGCCGAGCTATATGGCGCCCGAGCTTTTCGACGGCGCCGCCGGCGACGAGGCGTCGGATCTTTATGCTTTCGGGGTCACCGTCTATCGTATGTTCGGCCGTTGTTACCCCTACGGCGAGATCGAGCCGTTCAGTAGACCGCGCTTCACAAAGCCACTTCCGCTTTCCCTCAAGCGAGCCGACCTCCCCGCCTGGCTCGACGCCGCCATCGTCAAAGCGATCGCCGTCGCGCGCGAAGATCGTTTCGGCGATGTGCTGGAGTTCGCCTTCGAGCTTGAAAACGGCGCGGCGCGGGGGCAACCGCTGGCGCTGCGCAAAAAGTCTCTCTACGAACGCAATCCCCTCATCTTCTGGCAAACGCTCTGTTTGCTGCTGGCGCTCTTCCTGGCGGTCGCGCTTTTCCATCGCTAGCAGCGGCGTAGGGAATCTCCTTGAGCCAGCCGATTTCCGGCGTTCAGGGCTTGTGCGACGGCGCACAGCGCCAGCGCGCGTCTCTCCTTAACTTCTGATTAACGCAGAAAGGAGAACGTCATGGGACCGATGATCACGACAGGAATTTTTGGAGTCGTCGCTATCGCACTGGCCGCCGAAGCGCTCAACATCGCGATGGCCCTTGGCGAATTCAGTCACGTCGCCGCGTATAACGCGGGCCTCTTCTAACGCTTTGCAGACGCACGGCGGCGTCGCTGGCTGACGCTCAGAACGCAATCGTTATCGATCACGGCCGAGCGTCGGGAAGAAGCCTTTGCCAACATGCCGGGCGGCGACGTCGCCCAGAAGATCGCGCCACATGCGATAGGGATCGTTGAAAACGCCTTCTCCAAGATCCCTATCGGCGAGAGCCGCAGCCAAACACGCCATGGCCTGAGGCAAATCGTGGGCATTCTCGAGATAGAGAAGCCGCGTTCCGACCGACTCTTCGCCCATCAACGACATGGCGGCTGCGATTTCAATATTGTCGCGGCGCCCAAAGGCCACGCCGCAAACGCAGACGAGACAGGTCTCCCAGACGGCAGGGTCGGTCTCGTCGATGAAACTGTGCAAGCCTCTGACGATGGACGCGTAGACCGCTTCTCCCACCGCGGTGATGATCTTTTCAAGTTCGACTTGAACCTTTTCGAGAGCCTCCGGGAGTTCCGCCGGCGTCGCCATCTGACCTGCGGCCCAGTTGACTGAGAGCTGAAGCAGCTGACCGAGAACGATCTGCGCGGGGGACACAAGTTCGGCGGGCAGCTCACGCGACAAACGCGACACGGCCTCCTCCAGCGCCTTATTCAGGCGGACAGCCGCCAGCCGTGCGGACTCGAGATCCTTCCCGCGCACCAGGCGCGCCCAGGTTCCCTGGACGCCGATAACCGCATGCATCAGCGACTTGACTTGAATGATCCACGGCGTCGGCGGATAGGACTTTACGACTTGGCCATGCTCGATGCGCCAGATTTCGCCCGTCCCGATGAATGTGATCGCAGAGAGCGGCGTTGATGCGAACACCTCGTCGCGATTTGCGCCGTAAAGCATTCGGAAGGTGGCGTTGATCTCGCTGAACGGATCGCTCTGCATAGACTTCGGTCTCCCAATATCCGACATTCATCAATAAGACGGCGCACAACGCATCGCGCGCCGTAATCCTCGACGTCCAGCCACTTCGCGGGGCCATGTAACATGGCGCCAACGGCAATCCAAAAATTATCGAGGAAGCGCCCAATGGCGCGGCGATCGCGACGTCGTCATTTCCAGAACGGGCGGGCCTGCTCGAGATCTCTCCAGAGCGCCTTGGCGCCGGTCCAGCCCAATTCGGCGCGCGCCTGACTCGCCCCGATCATCCAGCCGATGGCGCGCTGTATCGATGGCGCTTCGGCGCCGGGGACGTCCGCTCCCGTGAACATCGCTTTCAGCGTCGCGGCGTCGTTGAGATCGCCAAACACGGTCTGCAGCTTTTTTAGACGCTTCAAGAAAGGATCGATTCGTTTCGCCGGAAATAAGGAGCAAAAGAACTCGACGGCATAGCGCAGCTTTTTGAGCTCCTTGCGCAACTCGTGGCGCTGTTCCACGGTCAGCGTCTCAAGTCCCTGGGCATGCTTAGCGGTCTTTTTCCAGCGTTTGTTGAGAGACGCGCGCGCGAGCGTTGTAATCGGCGCCGCCAGCCGCTCGGTCTGGACGAAATCCTGAGGCACAAGCCAACCACGCGTCTCCACGAAGCGTGCAAGATCGATGAGGAACGCCTGCACGCGCGCGCCGACAATAAGCTTGCGCAGCTGCTCACGCCGTTCTCGCGCCTGCCGCGCGACCACATCAGCGAGCGCCAAAAGTCCGGGCTCGTCGGGATGAGTTTCGGCTTCCCGCCGCGCCATGTCGTTCGCCACCACATCGAGATCCCTCAGGCTCCCGACTTCCTGTCCGAGCCAGCGCGCCTCGGCGTCAAGCCGCTTCATCTCGGGGCTTCGCAGCACGGCGGCATAGACCAAAAATGCGCTGCGCAACCGCCGCAGGCCAACCCGCAGCTGGTGCGGCCCCTCGTCGTCGTCCAGCTGGCGAACGACGAGCACATTCGTGGCGATCTGATCGAGGCATTCGCGCAAGACGTCCCGGGCCGCTTGCTCGGCGGTTTGCGCGGGATCAAGCGCAAGGTTCTGAGCATTGCGGGGCGCAAGCGGCGAATCGATCCGTCCCTCTTGGGCCAACAAATAACCGCGCGCGGCCTTGGAAAGACGGGAGAACTGCAACCCGCCATCAGGAACTAGGATGAGCGCAATGTCGAACAGTCCGCTTGCCTTGCCTGCGAGGAGTTCGATTTCCAACTCGGAGAGCTCAGCAGAGCGTTCGCCAGCCCGAACCTCGCCAATGTCGAGCGCGAGCTCGGCGCGCGTGCCGTCGGAAAGCATCAACTCGCTCGTCCTGCGCGTGATCACGGTCTCGCAAACGGTTTGAAGCGGAGCGCCGTTGACGCGGTCAACGATCTCCTCACGAATCGATGAATCGGAAATTGCATCGAGACACAGGCGTCCGCCAGGCGCCGGGTTCTCTAGCTCGCCGACCTGCGACAGGCCGCCATGCAAGGTTCCCCTGGTTTTGACGCCCTGAATCCACCGCCGCCCATCGCGCCTGAGCCTCAGCGCAATTCCCGCCTTGTTCAGTGCGTGGTCGGGCGTATCGAGATAAATGCTTCTGAGCGTTCTCGTTACAGGAGCGCCGTGAGCCAGCTTCGACGCCTTCAGGCGCGCCCAAATCTCACTCGACATCTTCTTGTCCAGCAAGAGTTTTAGCTCGATCTCGCTCATGTGGGGAATATATCATTTTTGTAGCGGCGCGCAGCGCGATCGGCGCTACCTCGGCGGGTCGCTCCAGAGCGACTATGGCTCTGTTTGGTCGGACCTTTTTCTTTGCTTCTTTTTCTTCAGCACGATCGTCAGCTTATCGCCTCTTTTTGACACCTCTACAGATTTCAACAGGCTCTCTCCCAGAGAGATGCTGCCGCCGACAGCCTCAATCCACTGCTGCAGAATTTCCGCTTCGGTTTTGTCGCTATCTGTCATGTCGTCCTCTTAAACATGGGGGCTCTGGCATGGAACCGATGGCCTGAGCCAAGGGGGCATCGGCCACGACGAATCCAGACGCAGGTCATTCGCCTTATTTCTGCTGCGCAGTAGAAAACGCTTTCGTTGCGCGACGCCTTCCGTGGCAGAATAATCCAGTTCAGTGTCACATTCCGGAGAATTGAAAATTTTTGCTTTCACGGCTTTGCAACGAGCGGGGAGGCGAATTGATTCGGCGGCTCTGACGAGAGAACGCAGACAGCGGTCTCCAGAGCTTGTTCGGGCGAACGGTCGCAAGCCGCGCGGACTTGACAAATCAGCGTCCAAATAACCCGCGCATCGCGGCGAATAATCCCTTCGACCGCTCCTGAGTCGGCGGCGCATGCGCGAGGCTTTCGGCTTCGAGCCGCGCGACGTCCAGTTCAACTCCAGCGCGCGCGACGAGCGCGGCGAGAGTCGGCGCTTCATGCGGCGGCGCCCAGCCGCCGGCGCGCCGCAAGTCAAGATAGGCGTCGAGCATGTCGGCGGCGTCCATCGCGCCAGCTTCCGTGAAATGCGCGCGCGCCCGCTCGACCGCGGCGGCGTCGACGATGAATCGCGCCGCCTTCGCCGCTTCGCGCCGGACGCCGTCGTCGATCGCCAGAGCGACGCGCGCCTCGCGTAATGCGGCGACATCCGGCTCCTTCAAGAGCGCGCGCATGAGCCGCGCTTCTTGCGTGGCGTCAACGCCCGCCGGCGCCATGCCTTGGGCGCCGCAGGCGTCGAGATAGCGGGCAAGCAGTGAAGGCGCGCCGCGCGCCGGTGCGGTTTCGGCGGAAAGACGCGCGGACTGCGCAAATTCGCCGCCCTCCGCAATCCCCGCCGCAAGCGCGGGATCGGCGCAAAAGGCGCCATAGCCGCCGAGTTGCTGCAGGCGCGCGCGGGCCGGCCCCGTCTCGCCGATGACGAGCGCTGTGAAGCTCGCTTGCGCCAAAGGCTCGAGCGCATCCCACAGGCCCGGCGGCTCAAAACGCGCAGCGACTTCCGCCCGCGCCAGAGCGCCGTTCAGCGAAGCGACAAACTTGTCGCGCCGTCCTTTCAGCCCGGCGGCGCGTTCGGCCACGGCGCGGGCGGCTGCGCTGGTCGCGGCGCGCGCGGCGTCGGCGGCGCGGCGCATGAGATCGTCGAGAAGTCCCTCGTCATCCGTCGCGCGGCGCGGCGCCAGTCCGTCGCCTTCGACTCGAAAAAGCCGCGCGAAGGCGGGGCCGCCGGGATCGACCGGCGCGATGCCGAGATCGCCGGGCCCTGCCGCCGGGCAAACGAGGCCGACGTCATCGCCAAGGGCAGAGCCGTAAAATTCGATTTCCGCGGTTTCGCCCATGCCGGGAGCGGCTTTCTCGCGGCTGCGCCGCAAGGCTATTCCATCGACTTCCGCCTCTTCAGGATCGACAAGCAGGGCCAAAAGATTGCCGACGACGACCGGCTCCGCCGTTTCCGCCGCGTCGGGATGTTCATGCGGATCGCCCGTCGCCTGCCGCAGGTCGTCAAAGGTGAGCGGATCCACGGCGGGTTCTCCCGCCGACCGCTGCTCGAGCGTCCAGCCTTTCAGCCGCCGGCGCTGGTTCATCGCCAGCGCGACGCTGCATCGGCCGAGCAGCGTGGCGCTCTCTTCGATCGAATCGGGAATTCGCAGGCGAAGAATAATGCGCGGCGCGCCGGGTTCGCGCAGCCAATGCTCCATGATGGCGAAGGGCGCCTCGCGCGCGTCGGCGGCCGCCGACGATTCGAACGGCGCCGCCTCCAGGACGAGTCGGCTCTGATAGGCCGGGAAGATGCGGCGCGCCGGGGCGAGGCGGATGACGACGGCGTTGTCGGCGCGTTCGACGACGCGGCGCTGGCCGATCGCCCATACCAATCGCGCGCCGGCCGCCGCGGTCTGCTCGCGCGACAGCCGTTCGACGTCGCCGCGCGCCGGAACCGCCGCCAGCCGAAAGGCGACGGGGTCGGCGCCGCCGGCGTCCGGCAGCAACGTCAGGAGCAGACGCCAGTCGCCGCCCTGCGGCAGGTCGCGCTCCGCGGAGAGCGCCAGGATGAGTTCGGCGCCATCGGCGGCGGTCAGTCGGATGAATCGATCCTCAGGCGGCACATCAACGACAATGATGCGGGCGCGCCAGCGCGCGGCGCTGATGACGTCGATGAGCGTGGGCGCGTTCGTAAAGCGCTCGTCCCGCGCCGAGATGACCGTGAGTTCCGGCCGGACCGCCGCGCGTTCGGCGCCCTCAAACCAGCCGATGGCCAGCCGGCGCCGCCCATCCCAGTAATAGTCGAACTGCTCTCTCCACATTGACGGCCGCGCCCGAGCGTGAGGCATGGCGCCGTCGCCATGCGAAGCTGAAGTCGCCAGGAGCATATCCGCGCGCGCCGCAATCACGCAATTCTGCGCCGTGGCGCTCGCCGCCGCGCCAAATTCTCGTGCAACGCCATGACGTTGTTCCGCCACATAGTCCGCGTAAACGGCTTGAGCGCCGACCGCCGCCTTCGCAATAGGGCTCCCCTGCGCGGGCGTGAAGGCGCGATTTCAGGGCGGAACGATAGATAAAAGCGGGGCTTTGATGAAAATATTGATCACCGGGGGCGCGGGGTTCATCGGCTCGGCCGTTGCGCGCGCCGTCATCGGCGAGAGCGTCGATCAGATTCTCGTTTTCGACAAGCTCACCTATGCGGGAAATCTCGCATCGCTGCGCCCCATCGCGGATAGTCCGCGTTTCTCCTTCCTCCAAGCCGATATCTGCGACGCGGCGGCAGTCGCGCGCGCCTTCGAGGATTTTCGGCCCGACGTGGTCATGCATCTTGCCGCCGAAAGCCATGTCGATCGCTCGATCGACGGGCCGGCGGCCTTCATCGAAACCAATGTCGTCGGGACCTTCGTGATGCTGCGGGCGGCGCTGGATTATTGGCGCCAGCTCGATCGCGCCCACGCGCGCAACTTCCGCTTCATGCATATCTCCACCGATGAGGTGTTCGGCGCGCTTGGCGCGGAAGGGCTGTTTCACGAAGACACGCCCTATGCCCCGACGTCGCCCTATTCGGCTTCGAAGGCGGGCTCCGACCATCTCGTGCGCGCCTGGCGTCACACTTACGGTCTTCCGACGATCGTCACCAATTGCTCCAATAATTACGGACCCTATCATTTCCCGGAGAAGCTGATTCCGCTCACCATCATCAATGCGATCGAGGAGAAGCCGCTGCCGGTTTATGGCCGCGGCGAGAATGTGCGCGACTGGCTTTATGTCGAGGACCACGCCTCGGCGCTGATGCGCGTGGCGCGCGAAGGCGACGTCGGCGAGTCCTATAACGTCGGCGGCCGCAATGAATGGCGCAACATCGACGTGGTTGAAGCCATCTGCGAACTGATGGACGAATTTCGTCCGCGGCGCGCCGGATCTCATCGCGATCTCATCGCTTTTGTCGCCGACCGGCCGGGACATGATCTGCGCTACGCCATTGACGCCTCCAAGATCGAGCGGGAACTCGGATGGCGGCCGGCCGAGCGGTTTGAAACTGGTCTTCGCAAAACCGTGCGCTGGTATCTCGATAATTCGGATTGGTGGCAAGCGATCCGCTCGGGCACATATCGCGGCGAGCGCCTCGGCGTGCTAACCGAGCAAGATGAAGAAGCCGTCGCCTGACGCGCGACAGGGGGGCTGTTTGTTTGAAGATCTCGAGCTTTCGGGGCTGAAGCTCGTCACGCCTAAAAAATTTGGCGACGAGCGCGGCTTCTTTTGCGAAACGCATAATGAAAAGACCTGGGCGAACGCCGGATTGAATTTCGACTTCGTCCAGGACAATCACTCATTGTCCCGCGACATCGGGACGGTGCGTGGTCTGCATTTCCAGACCGCGCCTTTCGCGCAGGACAAGCTCGTCCGCGTGATCAGCGGCCGCATACTCGACGTCGCCGTCGATTTAAGGCGGTCTTCGCCGACGTTCGGGCGTCACGTCGTGGTCGAGCTTTCAAAAGAGAACTGGCGTCAGCTGTTCATTCCCATCGGTTTCGCGCATGGTTTCGTCACGCTCGAGCCCGATACGGAAGTCATCTACAAGGTGACGAATTTCTATTCGCCGCAGCATGATTGCGGCGTCGCCTGGGACGACCCTGACATCGGGATCGCGTGGCCGGCCGCCGCCGAAAGCGCCGTGCTGTCGGACAAGGATCGCAAATGGCCGCGGCTGCGGGATCTGACGGAAGTTTTCGCGTAGAGTGGGCAAGATGAAGCGCATCGCCGTCACGGGGCTCACCGGCCAGGTCGTCAGCTCGCTCATCGAGCGTGCGCCGAGAGGCGTCGAAATGCTGGCGCTCGGCCGCCCGCGCTTCGATCTCTCCTCCCGCGACATGGTTCTTGCGTCTTTGCGCAGCGTGCGCTGCGACGCCATCATCAACGCCGCCGCCTATACTCAGGTCGACAAGGCCGAGAGCGAGCCTGACGTGGCGATGCGCGTCAATGGCGCGGGCGCAGGCTTCGTCGCCGAAACCGCCGCCGAATTGAAGGTGCCGCTGCTGCATCTTTCGACCGACTATGTCTTCGACGGCGCGCTGGACCGTCCCTATCGCGAAGACGACGAACCCAGCCCGACCGGCGCCTATGGGCGCTCGAAGCTCGAAGGCGAAAGGCAAATCGCCGCGCGCTGCGAGAATTGCGCCGTTTTGCGCACCGCCTGGGTTTACAGTCCGTTTGGAACGAATTTCGTCAAGACGATGCTGCGTCTCGGCGAGACCCGCGAAGAAATCGGCGTCGTCGCCGATCAGATCGGCAATCCGACAAGCGCGCTCGACATCGCCGATGCGCTGCTCGCCATCGCTGAAAGACTCGTCGACGATTCCGATCCGCGCCTGCGCGGCGTTTTCCACATGACCGGGCAGGGCGAAGCCAGCTGGGCGGACATGGCGGATGCGATCTTTTCGGCGGCGGAGACGAAAGGCCGTAAGCCCGTGCGCGTCAAGCGCATCGCGACGGCGGACTATCCGACGCCGGCGCGCCGCCCAGCGAATTCAAGGCTCGACAACGCCAAGCTCGAAGTCAGCTATGGCGTCGCGCTGCCGAAATGGCGCGACTCCGTGAACGCCTGCGTCGCCCGATTAATTCCAACCTGAACAGGATTCTCCATGCGCGGCATCATTCTCGCCGGAGGAAGCGGCACCAGGCTGCATCCGATGACGCTCGTCACGTCGAAGCAATTGCTCCCCGTCTACGACAAGCCGATGATCTACTACCCGCTCGCCACGCTGATGCTCGCGGGCGTGCGCGAGATCCTGATCATCACCACGCCCGAGGATCTGCTTTCTTTCAAGCGGCTGCTCGGGAGCGGCGCGCAATGGGGCCTGTCGCTGTCTTACGCCGTGCAGCCGCGGCCGGAGGGGCTGGCGCAAGCCTATCTCATCGGCGCCGAATTCGTCGATGGCGAACCCTCGGTGCTCATCCTTGGCGACAACATCTTCTACGGCCACGGCCTGCCGGAAGTGTTGAGCGAATCGTCGCGCAGCTCGGCGGCGGTCTTCGCCTATCACGTGCGCGATCCGGAGCGTTACGGCGTCGTCGAATTCGACTCCGCCGGCCGCGCCATCTCGATCGAAGAGAAGCCGCCTCGGCCTCGATCGAATTGGGCGGTGACCGGTCTTTATTTTTACGACGAACGCGCGCCGGAATTCGCGGCGCAACTGAAGCCTTCGCCGCGCGGCGAATTGGAGATCACCGATCTCAACCGCATCTATCTGGAGCTCGGCGAACTGCAGGTCGCCCGACTTGGCCGCGGATTCGCCTGGCTCGACACCGGCACGCCCGAGGCGCTGATCGAAGCCAGCGAATATGTGCGCGCCATCGAGCAGCGGCAGGGACAGCGCGTCGCCTGCCTCGAAGAGATCGCCTTCCGCGCCGGTTGGATCGACGCCGCGCAGGCGCGCGCCGCCTCGTCAAAACTCTCCAAAAGCGGCTATGGTCAATATATCTCGCAGGTGCTCGCGGAGATGGAGCGGGAGGTTTCGCCGGTCGCATAGAGCGGCGAAGCCGCGGCGCGCCGCAGCTCGGCGGCGAGGGTTTTGGGATCGAAGCGACGCATCGCATCGGCCGGCGGCGCTGAGGGACGCTGACGCGCAACGATGGCGTCGACGAAAGGCTCCATTCTCGCGACAGTGTCCTCGATCAGATCCGCAAGCGATGCGGGATCGAGCCGCGCGGGCGAAACGATGTTGTCGAACCGGCGGCGCAAATCCTTCCCCGCGAAAGCGTTGGTGATTGTCGCGAGCCCGGCTTCCGCCATTTCGAGCGGCGGATAGCTCGGGTGGGGAGAGATCATCAGCGAAACGCCGACAAGCGCGCGGCTGAGATGGTCGGCGTAGTCATCGAGCCGGGCCTTCCCGCCGACGGTGGCGTTCTGCACCGGATAGAGAAGCGAGTCTGGAAAATCCTCGCCGAGAAAAATGATGTTCCAGCGGCTCGCCCGGAGCGGATCGCGCTGCTGCCAAATGACGAGCGCGGCGCAAATCAACTCAAAGGCGTTGCGCGCGACAGCTGGCCGCCCATACACCAGCATCGCCGGCTCTCGCGCGACATTCGTCAGCCGCTCGCCAATGCGTTGGTTGAGTTCGTAGGGAATATAACAGGCGTCACGGAACTGATATTTCTCGGTCATGACCGAGAAGAGCTCTTCAGAATTGACGATTGCGATTGTCTGATCGCCGTGATGATAGGTCGCTTCGGCAAAACAGGACTTTGCGCCGCGGCCATAGAAGTGCGGCTCGTCGTCCTGAATGAGGTAAATGAACGGACGCTCGCCGCCGAAATAGCGCGCGCGGTCGCGCTCCATCGCCAGCGCGAATTCCGCGGTCCACCAGGCCGTCGCGAAAAAAAAGTCATTGGCGCGCAGGTTCAGCCTGCCGCCTTCCCGCTCGTTGGCGTCGACGAGCGCAGCCCTTTCGGCGTCGAGGCTGGCCGCATAGGGAACCGGCGCATAGCCGGGGAGCGCCGCATAGGCTTCGGGTTCGATATCCGCGTCGGTCACCACGATGCGCGCATCGAAATCGTCGCCGAGTTCGGCGAGCAACGCCGAGAAGAGTTTCATCGCGGTCGCTATCCCGCCGAAGGTCTGCTGCGGATTGACGGTCGGGGTCAGCAGTGTCAGGCGCGGCCGATCGTTGCGCGACGGATAGGAGAGCAGAGGCCGCGTTTCGGCGATCGGGGTTGCATAGGGATGAAAATTGGAGTCGACGCATGCGAGCGCGGGTTGGAAGACCTTGAGCCGATGCTCCGCGAGGTCGTCGGCGCTGTGCACGGGCAGCAGCGTATGGCCCATCGGATAGAGATCGCGCTGCGCGACTTTGAGCCATTCGAAGCCGCGCGATTCAGCAATCATCAGCAGAGAACGTTCGATGGCGTGCGCAAGAGTGCCGTCAACCTGTCCGCTCTCTGGCGGGAAGTCGGCGAACCCGATGTCGAGGTCGAGCAGCGGTCGGATCGCGGCGGTCCTGCCCCAGAACATGGAGCCGGAGGGAAATTCGAGCGTGAGGTTCTTGTCGATCTCGATATTCATCCGCTTCAACAGATTGCGCGCCAGATCGTAGTCGTAGCCCCAATTCAAAATGCCGCGCAGTTCGAAAAGATGCTGCGGAAATACGACGCCGAGCCGCGGATCGTCGAACAGCGAGAGAATCGAGCGCACGATGCGCTCTGACCCGAGAAGATTGTCGATGAGATAGTCGCGCCAGCGCGCCAGCGCCTCACCGCCGTGGGGCGAGCGCTTGGTGTGAAGGTGGATGAACAGCTCGTAATTGGCGTAGACGTCGCGAAACCCGAAGAATTTGGCGGCGATGTCGCGCCCGCGATTCGGGCAGATGCGCGTCAACACCTTGCCCTTGCGCCAGTCGGCGCAGACCGCGTCGACCGCCCGCTTCTTTTCCTCGGTGTCCGTCGAGACGCAAAGATCCAGCGCGCCGGGAACGTTATGCAGCTTTTCGAGGACAAGCGGCAGCACGTCCGGATAGAAGGCGTGGACGATGGCGACGATCGAATGCGCGCGCTTCGGGCTCGCGTCATAAGCGAAAGGCGTCTCGAGCGCGAAGTCCATTTCATTGACCGGACGGCGGGAGGGAACGACCCCGTCCGGCTTGGTCAATTCATAAGTGTAGTAATAGCTGATCGCCGCCTGACGCAGCGGGTCGTTGATCGGATTGCGTCGCCGGCCGAGCGGCGGATCATATTGCGCGGCGATCTGGCGCAATACGGCGCCGCAGGCGGCGCGCAACCCCTGTTCGCGCAGGAAGCGTGGACCGTCCCGCAAAAGATCGCGCGGCGCGAGAAACACGCCGACCGGCGAATCGATCAGCTTCGCCAGTTCGCGCATCGCCGCTCCGTAGAGCGCCACGGCGCCTCGTGTGGTCAGGATAATGTAGCCATTGCGCAGATGACGGCGCGCCCATTGCAGCCTGGTTTCGGATTTCTTTTCCGTCATGCGGGCGCCTTCCAGTCGAGCTTGGGCAATTCGGGGCGGTGGAAATTTACGAAAATTCAACCGTCTCCGGCTTAAACGAAAACCGTTTATCTCGCCATGACTTAGCCAAGAATTCGGCGTAACCAAGGCCCGCGGCGCGCTAGGGGCTGCGCCGGGGGAATGTGAGGGCACACCAACCGTCCGCCGCTCGGGAATCATGATCAAGCTTGACAATGTCTTTAAGTATTATCGCTCGCACGGCCACAGGAAGGTCGTGCTCGATCATGTCAGCCTCGACTTCGCCGCTGGCCGCAGCTACGGCATTCTCGGCGTCAATGGGGCCGGAAAATCGACTCTGATGCGCCTCCTCGCAGGCACCGAGCTGCCCAACGGAGGGCGGGTCGTGCGCTCCTCGCGCGTCTCGTGGCCGCTGGGGTTTTCCGGCGGGCTGCACCCGATGCTCAGCGGACGCGAAAACGTGAAGTTCGTCGCGCGCGTATACGGACAGGACGCGCGCAAGGTTATCGACTTTGTCGAGGACTTCGCCGAGATTGGCGCCTATATCGACGCCCCGATTCGCACCTATTCGTCCGGCATGATGGCGCGTCTCGCCTTTGGCCTGTCGCTCTCGATCGAATTCGACTGCTATCTCATCGACGAGGTCACCGCCGTTGGCGACGCGCGCTTCGCTGCGCGGTGCCAAGAGGAGTTCTCCAAGCGCCGGCGAACCGCGGACGTTATCATGGTGTCGCACGCCATGACGACCATTCAGCAATATTGCGATCGCGGCATGGTGCTGGCGGGCGGGCGAATGCACGTCTTCAACAGCGTCGACGACGCGATCGAACTTTATAAGAAGCTCAATGCCTGAAGCCGTTCACGCCCAGCAGCCGGAGATCACGGTCTCGCTCGCCGACCCCGAGCGGGGGCCGCTGAGCCCGCAGGACGCTAGCTTTAAGGCGAAATCGATTTCGCGCGCGCTGCGCAGGGCCGCGAATAAATCCCGCGCGCCGACGAGCGTCATCGCCGGGGGCGGCGGCTTCCAGGCGCGACGCGGCGACCGCGCGTTCCGCCTCGGCGTTCTCGCCAGCTTCGCCGCCTTCGTCATAGCCCCGTTTCTCGTCGCCTCGATCTATTGGGGGCTGATCGCCAGCAAGCAATATGTGACCGAAACCAAATTCGCGCTGCGCGCCGGCGAAGCGTCGAGTCTCGATCTCTTGAGCGGAGGCGCCATGGGTTCGCAGGCCTCTCAGCAGATGCAGGACGCGCAGGTTCTCGTCAATTTCATCCGGAGCCGCTCGATGGTCGAAGCGCTCGACCGGAAGGTCGGCTTGCGCGCCATGTTCTCGCGTTCCGGAGTCGACTATTTTTCGAGTTTCGATCCGGAAGATTCGATTGAGGAGCTGGAAAAATACTGGAAACGGCGGATCGACGCGAGCCTCGACATGATGTCCGGCATCATTTCCGTCAATGTGCGCGCCTTCACGCCACGCGATTCGCTCAGCATCGCGCAGAACGTCACTGACCTTTCGGAACGGCTCGTTAACGAACTGTCAACGCGCTCCAGGCGCGATGCGCTGGCGCAGGCGCGCACGGAACTGACGCGCGCGGAAGAACAGTTGAAGAATGCGACTGGCTCCATGCGCGACGCGCGCAATACCGAGGGCGTGCTTGACGCGCCCGCTGCGGCGGAGGCGATCAACAAGCTCATCACCACGCTTCGGCTTGAACTCGCGGCGACCCAGGAAGATCTCGCGCTGCACAGCGACTCGGCGACGTCGGACTCGCCTCAAGCGCGCCTGCTCACCGCGCGGGTTCAGAGCCTCAAGAGCCAGATTGACGAATATTCGACGCAAATCGCCGGCGGCGGCGAGAGGGGGGAGGGCTCTCTGGCGCAGCGTGCGGGCGTGCTTTCCATGCATCAGATCGAGCTTGATCTCGCCCGGCAAAGATATGCGCTCGCCGCATCGATGTTTGAAAACGCCCGAGTCGATCTCGAAACGCAGCGCGCCTATCTCGTCTCCTTCCTGCGCCCGACGCTTGCGGAAAAATCTCTCTATCCCCGGCGTTGGATCGAATGGGGCATTATTGTCGCGCCGGCGACGATCGGCTGGCTCGCGCTCGTCGCCGTGGCCTTCCTTATCCGCGATCATATGGCCAAATAGCGGACGAGGCAGCGGGGCCGAAACGCGGATCGGCGGCGCTTATCGGTTGAGATGGAGCGATCGTGTTTTTCAATATTGACGCCGACGACGGCGCCGCCATTGGTGGCTGGCTCGCGCCGGATAATCCTTCCGCCGTTCCGAAGATCCTGGTCCGCAGACCGGGAGAAGAAGACGTTGAAATCTCGGCGACCATTCAGCGTCCGGACGTGCGCGACCTCGGCGTTCACGCCACCGGTCTCGTTGGCTTTCTGATCGACGACAAGATGATCCAGGGGCTGCCGGGCGTTGAGGATATCGAACTGCTCGAAGCCGACACCGGAATTCTGATCTACCGGCGATTCAAGAAGGGACGGCACATCGAGCGCAAATTTTTTCTGTTCGACGGTTCGATTCGCCCCATCGAGAAATTGGGCGGACGGTCGAAAAATCTGTTCACGCTCACCTACCCGTCGACCGAGCGCTATGCGTTCGAGACCATGCTCGTGCTCATTAACAACAGTTTCAACAAATCAATCTTCATGTCGGGGCGCTCGAGCTTCCCGCGCTATGCGCATTTTCTTTCCAATGCGAAATTCACGACCGCGGCGCTGTTGAGCGACCCCTTCGAGGAGCTGGCGCAGCGACTGGTGATCCTCAGCCTGATCCAGAAGTCGGATTCGACGCATATGCTGCCGCTGCTCTTCACCGGGCTGACGGCGTTGAGCGATTTTGTTCGCGACCTGCCGCTCGAAGATCCGAAAGGCATCCTTGCGAAATTCCGGAATATTTCCGATGAGGAGCGTGAGGCGCTCATAAGCCCGATGACGCGAATGTTCGGCTGCATCCCGGGCGAGACGCCGGAGCGCCGTCACGTTCCGGCCGCGCTCGAGAACCTGGCGTCGATGGAACTCGTGGGCGTGCGCAGCCGCTTTCGTGATTTCAGCGCGTTGCTTGCCGGCATCCTCGGTCACGATCTCACCGGCGATTATGAACCGGTGGTGCACCCTTCGATCAGCGCGCTGGCCGATCGGCTGTCGCGCATCAGCCTCGTCGCGGACCTTCTTGAAGCCGATTTGGCGCTCTATTCCTTCGCCGAGGAATCGGTTGTCTCCGCGCTCTCCGATGACGCCGACGTCGTCGCGCGGGACACTCAAACCATGTGATCGTCGATGCTCGCGACGATCAGCGAAATCGCCGCCCAGGCGACGAGCAGCGCGCAAAACAGCAGGATGGTGTTCGCCGCGGCCTTCGGGTAACTCGCAGATTCCGGCAACGTCGGCTCGACGATCGTGAGGAGATAGAGCTGCTGTTTTGCAAGTTCCTGCCGCGCGTGATGGTAGGAGGTCTGCGCAATCGAATAGAGCCTTTCAGCGAATTGCTCGTCGAGCTTCAGGCGCTCATAGGACGCGATCTGCGAGGAAACGGCGTCGGCGCCCTGCGGGTCCGTCAGCTTCTTCTTGAGCTCCGCGATCTGCTGGTCGATCGCCGCAAGACGCGTGCGTTGCAGCCGTTGGCTGGGCGCATCGCTGGAGAGCGACGAAGAAAATGTCGAAAGCGCGTTGACGATATCCATGCGCTCCATTGTGAGCTTGGCCAACAGTTCGCCAATACTTGTAGCGCGCGAACCCGGGTCGATGATGACGTTCTTGTTGCGGAACTGAAGCGTCTTCTCGCGCGCGTCGGCAAGCATCTGACGGGACAGCGTCACTTCGAGCTCGGCGCGGCTCAATGCGTCGGTGCGATTGCGCACTGTGATCTTGTTGACGAGTTCCTCGCTGAGCTTGACGATATCGCGCGCGACGTCGAGCGCGTCCTTGGGCTGGAATGCGTCGGTGCGCACGGTCAAAATGCCGGAAAGGGTGTCGACGCTGGCCGAAATATGACTCAACCAATATTTCCAGATTTCTTCCGCGTTGGCGTTTCTGCCTAGCCGTGAAAAATAGTCGACGCCGGAGCCCGCAAACTTTTTCTCCATGTAGTCGCGGCCGCCGAGGTCGGCGACAATGGCGCGGCTTTTCACGTAATTGAGCACCATGAAGGCGTCCTGCGAGGCCGTACTGGAGCCTCCACCCGTCAGCTTGGTGATCATCGACGCTGCGTCGGTCCCCGTTTTTTTTTCATGTTGGGCGCGCACGGTCAGCCGGGTCTCTGCGACGTAGCGCTCCGACTGCCAGAAGCAGGCGTAAAGCCAGAACAGGAAAGTCGGCAGAACAACGGCGAAGATGAAGCTGCGTCCGAGCAGCCCGCCGCCCGCGTCCGCCCTGGCGGTCGCCAGTTTCTCGGCCATGCCCTCGAAGCTTTCGCGAATCAGCGTCGGCAGGCGGCTCGCGGCGTCCCTCGTCGTCAGCGGCGCGAAAATCTCAACGGCCTTGGTCGACGAGAAACGCGCCACGTTCTGCGCGGTGGCGATCACTTCTGACAGTTTAGGCGGTCTCGGAGCCCTATGCGTGCTCATCTACCCTCAAGTCGCTGACCTGTTCATGCGCTACGCATGTTAACTGAGGCTGAATCGCCTGAGCGCGTTGACGCGGCGTCGGTCCCTGGCGGCCCTATCATTCGGGCGGAGCAGACAGTTTTCCCGCGCCGCAAATTAAGCGGGTCGGGGCCCCGGCGCAAGCGGGCAACATCACGGTAAAGCTTCGCTATTGGCGTAGAGAGACAGCCCCGGATGGAAATGCGGATCGTCACGAATGACGGCGCGCCAGCGTTCGTAAAACGCGCGGCGCTCGGTCTCGTAGACGCGCTGCAGACGAAGTGCGCCGCCGCCGCGGCTCGCCGACTGACGATGGATGAGAATCGTCTGCGTGTGGCAGATCGTGCGCCAGCCTCGCGCCGCGAGTCGCAGGCATAAGTCGACGTCGTTCAACTCGACGGGAAGATTGACCTCGTCGAAGCCTCCGACGGCGTTGAATTTGTGTCGTTCGATCATCATGCAGGCGCCGGTCACCGCCGAGACGTCGTGCGGCAAGACATTTCGGCGCATCCAGCCGCGATCGTCTTCGGTCACGCCGGCGCCGAAATGGCCTGCGACGCCGCCCATGCCGAGCAAGACGCCGACGTGCTGAACGCGGCCGCCGGGATAAAGCAGCTTCGCGCCCACGGCGCCGACATCCGGCGCCGACGCAAAAAAGAGCAGCCGTTCGATCCAGTCCGGCGTCACCACTTCGGTGTCGTTGTTGAGGAAAATCAGATAATCGCCGCGCCCCGCGCCCGCGCCGGCGTTGCACAGGGCGGAGAAATTGAAGGCGCCTGACTTATGCAGGACCTTGAGCCGAGAATCCTTCGCTTGCAGCGCCTGCAGCAGCGCCTGCGTGCGCGGCTCGACGCTGTCATTGTCGACGACAATGACGTCGAATTGTGGATAGAGACTCTTGCGCAGCAGGCTGTCGAGGCAGGGCGCGAGCAGATCGATGCGGTCGCGCGTCGGAATGACGATGGTCGCCGCAGGGGGCGGGCCGCGGAATACAGCGTCGATCGTCGTTCGCCGCCCGCTCGCCGCCCGCGCAAGGCGGAACAATGGCTGGCGCACCGCGCCGACGTCGTTGTTTCCCGCGCGTGACAGCAGCCCGTCGATCAGTGCGTCGGGGCCGGCTTCGATCCAGTCGGATTCAGCCGCCAGGAGGCTTGCGCGCACGCAGGCCGCGCGGCCGACATAATTTTCAAAACGATGAAGCGTCGGGCTCCAGCCGGGTTTGTAGATCGGGCGCAAGGCGTCGCCTTCGCCGACGGTTTCATCCGCATAGGCGATGGCGTGCTGCGGATGGCGGGCGAAATGTTCGACAAAGCAGGCGCAGGCGTCGGGCGCCAGACGATCTCCGGCGATGAGCGGCAGCACGAGATCGCGAGCGTCGAGCTGCGCCGCGTCGGTCGTTGTGATGAACGCGCAATGCGGATAGGTCTGATCTACGACGCTCGCGCGCGTCGTTTCGATGTCGCGCGGCGACGCGCCGCGGGTGTCGACCAGCGCGACCACTCTCGGCGCTTTTGCCCAGTCGGTCCGAGGCCGGTCTATGCGAGGATCGCTCCCGCGCGTCCGCGCGGCGCGCCAGGACGGGTACGTCGACATCGGCGCGGCGCCGAGCGCCCAGCGCCAGTTGATCTCCGCTTCCTGCGTCAGTCCGACCATATCGGCCGACAGGGCGAAGAACAGACGCTTGGGCGCCGCGGATGCTTTGCGCAGCGCCTCGACGCGGCCCAGCGGCCGCGCGCCCACTATGCGGAAGCTGAAGGCCCCGGAACGATTGGTCGGGCTGATCCAGACCGCGGTCGTCTCGCGCGGAACGCGCCCGATCCAAAGCCCAACGCCTTCGCAAGGCGATGGCAGAATGTGCTCTTTGAATTCCTCGCCAATCCAAAATCGCAGGATCGGCCGCACCGGCGCGTCATAAAAGCTCGCCGCATAGCGAAGTTCGATGAATCCCCCAGGCGGAAATCCCTTCACGCCGCAAAAGCGCAGCCACGGCTCCTGCGACAGCGCAAATAAGCCGTCTTGCTCGCGCCGAACGTCGCGCGCGGGCTCCAGAGACATGGACTCGCTCGCAGCGTCTGACGGCGGCAAATTCAGCGCCCCCCTGTGGCGCAAGCGCGCAAAGCATGAGAGTCGACGACGATTCCAGCGTCGGAAAACGAACGCGCTTCGATAATAATCTCCACAATGTCGCATTTGGCGGCCGCGCCCGAACGACCGGAACAAAAGAATTACGTCAGACCCGGCGGGAAACTATGGGCGCATCGCCGCGAGGTCAACACGCGCGCTTTCGTGCGATTCTCGCAAAATTGGATGTGAATTCAGAGCCGCAATGCGCGGGTTTTTACGCATCTGCGTGCGGCGATTGGTGTAGCCGAAACGGGACGCGACGCCAATTGTTGGAATGCCGCAGGGCAGGGTCTCGCATCTTCTGGATTTGTCTGCGGATTCCTAGTAAAAGCAGCGGTAAAGAACGAATTCATAGACCGAACGGGAGAATTGACGTCGCGGCTCGGATTCTGACCTCCGTTGAGTGGCGACGATCGGCTGAGCGACTGGTTTCAAGATTTCTTGATTTTTCGCCGTTCCCCTGCCATATAGGGCCGAACTTCATCTCATAACGATCATTCTCGGATGATCGCCGATTGAGAGTGGGGCCCTCCGGGGACCCGCTCTTTTTGCTTTGATCGTTCGAGAGCTTCAAGGACAGCGCTTGACGCAAAACGCCGCCGCCAGCACGACCTTTGACGAACCGCGTCTCATCAGTGAGACCGGCGTCGCCGCGCGCGTCGCGCATCTTGTAGAGCCGGTGCTGGGGCAGTTGGGCTACCGACTCGTGCGCGTGCGGCTCTTGCAGCAGAACGGCCCCATTCTGCAGATCATGGCGGAGCGTCCGGACGGAACGATGACCGTTAATGATTGCGAGGCGGCGAGCCAGGCGCTGTCGCCCGAACTCGACGTCGCCGATCTCATCGCCAGTGAATATCGACTAGAGATTTCTTCTCCAGGCGTCGATCGGCCGCTGGTGCGTCTGTCGGATTTTCACCGCGCCATCGGCCATGAGGTGAAGATCGAACTGACCCATCCCGTGGCGAGCGGACGCAAGCGTTTTCGCGGCGTCATTAGCGGCGTCGAAGGCGAGGGACAAGGCGCGACGCTCGCGCTGGAGCGCACCGACGCGCGCTCGGATGAAGAAAAAGCCGTGTCGCTGCCGCTCGCCGATCTCGACGAAGGCCGGCTGGTGCTGACCGAGTCGCTCATTCGCGAGTCGCTGCGGGCCGGAAAGCTCCAACAGACTGAAGAGACGCAGGAGGAGGCGGACGCGGAGGAGCGTCCGCGCCGTGGACCGGGACGCTTTCGCGGTCCCGCGCAACAGAAGCAAAAACCGCTGGCTCCGGCCGGCGTGCAAACCCAGTTCAAGAAGGCCGGCGGCAAACCAAAGCCCTCCGGCCGTTCGAGGGGAGACTAACAATGGCCGTCAGCGCCAACCGACTTGAGATTTTGCAGATCGCCGAAGCCGTCGCGCGGGAAAAGTCGATCGACCGTTCGATCGTCATCGCGTCGATGGAGGACGCGTTGCAGAAGGCGGCGCGCTCGCGCTACGGCCAGGAAACCGAGGTGCGCGCCGAGATCAATTCCAAGACGGGCGAAGTTCGCTTCTCGCGGCTGCTGCTTGTCGTCGACGAGGTCGAAAACGACTCGACGCAGATTTCGCTCGCCGAAGCGCGCAAGCGCAATCCGGCGGCGCAGTCCGGCGACTGGATCTCGGAGACGCTGCCGCCTTTCGACTTCGGCCGCATCGCCGCGCAGTCTGCAAAGCAGATCATCGTGCAGAAAGTGCGCGAGGCCGAGCGCGACCGCCAGTATGAAGAATACAAGGATCGCATCGGCGAAATCGTCAACGGGGTGGTCAAGCGCGTCGAATACGGCAATGTCGTCATCGACCTTGGCCGCGGCGAAGCCATTATCCGCCGCGACGAGATGATCCCGCGCGAAATGTTCCGCCCGGGCGATCGCGCCCGCGCCTATGTCTACGATGTGCGCCGCGAGCAGCGGGGCCCGCAGATCTTCCTCTCGCGCACCCATCCGCAATTCATGGCGAAGCTGTTCAAGCAGGAAGTGCCGGAGATCTATGACGGCGTCATCGAGGTGAAGTCGGTCGCCCGCGATCCGGGTTCGCGCGCCAAGATCGCCGTGGTGTCGCGCGATTCCTCGATCGATCCGGTCGGCGCCTGCGTCGGCATGCGCGGCTCCCGCGTTCAGGCGGTCGTCGGCGAGCTGCAGGGCGAGCGCATCGACATCATTCCCTGGTCCGCGGACGCCGCGACCTTCATCGTCAATGCGCTGCAGCCGGCGGAAGTGGTCAAGGTCGTCCTCGACGAGGACAGTTCACGCATCGAGGTCGTGGTGCCTGACGATCAGCTTTCGCTCGCGATCGGCCGGCGCGGCCAGAATGTGCGTCTCGCCTCACAGCTGACGGGCTGGGACATCGACATTCTCACTGAGGCTGAAGAGTCGGAGCGCCGGCAGAGGGAATTCGTCGAGCGCACGAAGTCGTTCATGAACGCCATCGACGTCGACGAGGTCGTCGGGCGGCTGCTGGCGTCCGAGGGCTTCCGCTCGGTCGAGGAGCTCGCCTATGTGGAACTTCCCGAACTCGCGACGATCGAGGGCTTCGACGAGGATACCGCCGCCGAAATCCAGAACCGCGCCAAGAACTATCTGGAGCGCATCGAGGCGGAGAACGAAGAGCGCCGCAAGGCGCTGGGCGTCGCCGACGACCTGCGCGAGATCGAGGGCCTGACGACCGCGATGATGGTGAAGCTCGGCGAAAACGACGTGAAGACGATGGAGGATTTCGCCGGCTGCGTGCCGGACGACCTCGTCGGCTGGAGCGAGAAGAAGGATGGCGAGACGGTCAAGCACGAGGGCTATTTCGAGGGCATTGACCTGTCGCGTGAAGAGGCTGAGGCGATGATCATGTTCGCGCGGGTGCGCGTGGGCTGGATCGAGGAGCCGGTGGCGCCGGCCGAGGTCGAGGCTGAAGCTCAGGCGGAAGGCGAATAGCGGATTGATCGAGGGCATGACGCGCGAGCCGCATGTTTCGGAGAGGACCTGCATCGTGACGCGCCAGAGCGGCGCGCCCGAGGCGATGATCCGCTTTGTGCGCGGGCCGGACGGCGCGCTTGCGCCCGACATCAAGGCGCGGCTTCCGGGCCGCGGCGTCTGGGTGACGGCGCGCGCCGACGTCGTTGCGCAGGCGGCGCAAAAGCGTCTGTTTGCGCGCGCGCTGAAGACACAGATCGACGCCGCGCCGCAATTGGCCGAGGACGTCGACCGATTGCTCGAAGCTGATTGTCTGCAGATGCTGTCGCTGGCCAATAAGGCGGGCGCCGTTGTGGCAGGCTTCGGCAAGGTCGCCGACGCCCTCGCGCAAGGTTCTGTCCGCGCGCTGATCGAAGCCCGCGACGGCGGCGAAGACGGCAAGCGCAAGCTTGCCCAAGCGGCCCGGCGCGCCGGGTCGACGACCCCCGTCATCGGCTTATTTTCATCGCTGCAATTGGATTTGGCGTTGGGCCGCACAAATGTGATACATGCTGCCCTCGCCGGGAGCGGTCCGACGACGGCTTTCATCGGGCGATGCCGTCGACTCGCCGCCTATCGGGGCGTATGCATCGACGGCGCGACGGCGGCGGGCGACGAAAACGAGGCGAAGCCGAACGGCTGCGCAGACTGAAGTTAACGGGTCGTAGCGACCCAGGATTGGGAACTGGATGAGCGAAGGCGAGAACAGCGGCGACAAAACTCTGACCGTCGCGCCGTCGAAGACGTTGCACTTAAAGCAGCGACCGGTCGAGCATGGCATGGTCCGTCAGAGCTTCTCCCATGGCCGCTCGAAAGTGGTCGTGGTCGAGAAGGTGAAGCGCCGCGCGCCCGGACATGTCGAACCGGCGAAGCCGGCCGGCGCGACGGCCCCGATTGCGGAGCCGCCGGCGCCGCCGCCGAAGGCCGCGCCGAAATCCGAGACCCAGCGTTCGGCGCCTGCGCCGCGCTCCGGCTCGGGCGTCGTGCTGCGCGCATTGACCGATGAGGAGCGCGAGGCGCGCGCCCGCGCGCTGGTCGATGCGAAATCGCGCGAAGAGGACGATCGCCGCCGCGCTGAAATCGACGCCAAGGCGCGCAACGAACGCGAGGAGCGCGAGCACGCTGAGCGCGCCGCCGCCGACGCGCGCAAGCGCGAGGAAGAAGAGCGTCTCGCGCGCGAAGCCGAATCGAAACGCAAGTCCGAGGAAGAAGCGCGTCGCCGGCTACCCGGTGACGCCGCCGGCGTTGCAGCGCCGCGCAGTCCCGTCGGGGCCGCCGCGCCTGGTCCGGCCGGCGCCCGGGCGCCCATTCGCACAGAGGGCGAAGCCACGGTGCGACGACCGCCCGTGCGCACCATCGGCGGCTTCACGCCGCCCGCGCCGCCGCGCCCGACCCCCTCTCGCGGCGGGGCCATGAAAGATCGCGGCCGGCTGACGGTCTCCACCGCCACGGCCGGAACCGACGAAGAGCGCACGCGCTCCGTCGCCTCCTTCAAGCGCCGCCAGCAGCGGTTGTTCCGCGGCCAGGTGGAGCAGAAGGAAAAAGTTCTGCGTGAGGTGATCCTTCCCGAGACGATCACCATTCAGGAACTCGCGAACCGCATGTCGGAGCGCGCGGTCGACGTCATCCGCCTGCTGATGAAGCAGGGCGAGATGCACAAGATCAACGACGTCGTAGATGCTGATACGGCGCAGCTCGTCGCGGAAGAGATGGGCCATACGGTCAAGCGCGTCGCCGAATCCGACGTCGAGGAAGGCCTGTTCGACACGCCCGACATTGACGGCGATCTCACGGCGCGTCCGCCTGTCGTCACGATCATGGGCCACGTCGACCACGGCAAGACGTCTTTGCTCGACGCCATTCGCCAGGCCAATGTCGTCTCCGGGGAAGCCGGCGGCATTACCCAGCATATCGGCGCCTATCAGGTGACGGCCCCCAACGGTCACGCCATCACCTTCATCGACACGCCCGGCCACGCCGCCTTTACGGCGATGCGCGCCCGCGGCGCCAAGGTCACGGACATTGTGGTGCTGGTCGTCGCGGCTGACGACGGCGTCATGCCGCAGACGATCGAGGCGATCAATCACGCCCGCGCCGCTCATGTCCCGCTGATCGTCGCCATCAACAAGATCGACAAGCCGGACGCCAAGCCTGAGCGGGTGCGCACCGAACTGCTGCAGTATGAAGTGCAGGTCGAATCCATGGGCGGCGACACGCTCGAAGTCGAAGTCTCGGCGAAGCAGCATACCAATCTCGACAAGCTGCTCGAGCTGATCGCGCTTCAGTCCGAGGTGCTTGACCTCAAGGCCAACGCCGATCGCGCCGCCGAAGGCACGGTCATCGAGGCGCGGCTCGACCGGGGTCGAGGGCCTGTGGCGACCATGCTGGTTCAGCGCGGCACGCTTCACGTCGGCGACATTGTCGTCGCCGGAACCCAATGGGGCCGCGTGCGCGCGCTGCTCGATGACAAGGGCGCCGCGCGTCCCGAAGCCGGCCCGAGTTTCCCTGTCGAGATTCTGGGTTTCAGCGGCACGCCGGAAGCCGGCGACCGCGTGGCTGTCGTCGAGTCGGAAGCCCGCGCCAGGGAGATCGCCGAATATCGCGAGCGGATGAAGCGTGACAAGATCGCCGCGCGCGGCGGTTCGGCGCGCGGTTCGCTTTCCGATATGATGAGCCAGCTCAAGACGGCGGGCCGCAAGGAATTCCCCCTCGTCATCAAGGGCGACGTGCAGGGCTCGGTCGAAGCCATCGCCGCGGCGCTCGAAAAGCTCGGCACCGAAGAGGTCGGGGCGCGCATCGTGCATGCCGGCGTCGGCGGCATCTCGGAATCCGATATTTCGCTCGCCGAGGCCTCCAACGCCGCGGTCATCGGCTTCAACGTGCGCGCGCACAAAGAGGCGCGCGACGCGGCGGAACGCGCCGGCATCGAGATTCGCTACTACAACATCATCTACAATCTCGTGGATGACGTGAAGGGCGCGATGTCCGGCCTGCTGGCGCCGACGCTGCGTGAAACCCTTCTCGGCAATGCAACGATCCTCGAGGTCTTCGATATTTCGAAGGTCGGCAAGGTCGCTGGCTGCCGCGTGACGGATGGCAATGTCGAGCGCGGCGCCAATGTGCGGCTCATCCGCGACAATGTCGTCGTGCATGAGGGCAAGCTCTCGACGCTCAAGCGCTTCAAGGACGAGGTCAAGGAAGTCGCCGCTGGACAGGAATGCGGCATGGCTTTCGAGAACTACCAGGACATGCGCGCCGGCGACGTCATCGAGTGCTATCGCGTCGAGGAAATCAAGCGAACGCTGTAGGCGGCGCTGCGCCGCCGCGAAACGTCATGGCCGGGCGCGTCCCGGCCATCCTCGTCGCGCTGAGCCGCGCTACCTTCATTCATTACGCTTCATGCGCGGGATGCCCACAGGCGCGGGCGTGAGACGACTGCAATTACCGGGTCCAAAATGTCCAGAGCTCATCACTCACAGGCCGGGGCGCCGTCGCAGCGTATGTTGCGCGTCGGCGAACTCGTTCGTCACGCCGCCGCCCGGCTGCTCACACGCGGCGAAATCACCGATCCGGTGCTCGAACAGCATGTCGTGACCGTTTCGAGGGTGAAGATGAGTCCCGATCTCAAGCTCGCGACGATTTACGTCGTTCCGCTGGGCGGCAAGGATGAGCCTGAGGTGCTCGCCGCGCTGGATCGCCACAAGCGATTTTTGCGCGGGGAGATCGTGCAAGAGGTGAATTTGAAGTTCGCGCCCGAAATCCGCTTTCGCATCGACGACACATTCGACAATGTGTCGCGCATCGACGCGCTGCTCAGTTCCGACCGTGTGAAGCGCGATCTCGCCGATGGCGACGACGCCAAAGAGGATGGCGTTGAGGAATGAGCAAAAAAAAATCGGACCGAGTCGTCGTGGACGGCTGGTTGGCGCTGGATAAGCCTGTCGGCCTGACGTCCACGCAGGCGGTGTCGCGCCTCAAGCGCATCTATAACGCCCAAAAGGCCGGCCATGCGGGCACGCTCGATCCGCTCGCGTCCGGCATTCTTCCGGTCGCCTTCGGCGAAGCCACCAAGACCGTGCCCTTCGTTCAGGACGGCGAGAAGGCCTATCGTTTCACCGTGCATTGGGGCGTCGAGACCGACACGGACGACGCCGACGGTCGGGGCGTGCGCGAGAGCGCTCTGCGGCCGGAGCGCGCCGCGATCGAAGTTCTGCTGCCGCAGTTCGTCGGCGAGATCTTGCAGACGCCGCCGCAGTTCTCGGCGATTAAAATCGCCGGCGAGCGCGCCTATGACATCGCCCGCGAGGGCGAACTGGTCGATTTGAAGCCGCGCGTGGTCAAGATCCGCTCGCTGACGCTGATCGACGCGTCGCGCGACGACGCGACTTTCGTCATGGAATGCGGCAAGGGCGCTTATGTGCGCGCGATCGCCCGCGATCTCGGTCGGGTTCTGGGCTGTTTCGGGCATGTCACGGCGCTGAGACGCACCCGCGTCGGGCCTTTCGTCGAGGACGACGCCTTTACGCTCGACGAGATCGAAAATCAGAACATGGCCGCAGAGGCGCTGCTGTCGGTAGAAGCCGGATTGGCCGAACTGCCTTGCGTCGTTGTCGATCGCGACATGGCGGCGCGGCTGCGGCGTGGCGGCTCGGTGATTTTGCGGGGCCGCGACGCGCCGCATGAGGGCATTGTCTACGCCGCTTGCGGCGGCGTGCCGGTCGCCTTCGGCGAAATCGTCCAGGGCGCGCTGGCGCCGGCGCGGGTTTTTAATCTCCCGTTCTGAGCCTATTCGACAATCGCGACGCCTCCGGACGATGCGGCGGGCATTCGTCGGCAAGCCGATCCAGCGAGGACCGGCGCATTCGACGGCGAAGCCAGCCGCTATTTAGGGTTTTGATGGCGCGCGCCCAAAACCTCGGCCAGCGGCGCCTTTCGCGTGGTTTCGCGAAAGCGCATGAGATCATCGATCGCGCGATTGATCTCCGCCTGTTTGACGCCAGGTTCCGCCGCTCGGCCTGTGATGCGACGCGCCTGCCTCGTGTTTTCTTCAGAAGTGCCGCCAGCGCGGGCCAGAGGGTGTTTTACATCTCGCAGGATGCCTAATCTCGACGGGTTAAACAACCCGTCAAATATTGTCCTAGACCGACCGGCAGTTGATCTTGTCACGGGAAGCTTGTCCTATTGGCTTCGAGATTCGCCGCACATGACCCGTCCGCCCAAACTCCTCATCTTCGACTCAGGCCTTGGCGGCCTCACGGTCTTCGCCGAGACCGTCAAGCTGCGCCCGCACGGGGATTATGTGTATTGCGCGGATGACGCCGGCTTTCCTTATGGGTCCTGGAAGGAGCCGGAGCTCGTCGAACGCGTGATGGAACTCATGGAGCGGCTGATCGCCGAGCACGCGCCGGACATCGTGGTCATCGCCTGCAACACCGCTTCGACGATCGTTCTGCCCTATTTGCGCGTGCATTGGCCCGCCTTGCCTTTCGTCGGCACGGTGCCGGCGATCAAGCCGGCGGCGGAGCGCACCAAGTCAAAGATGATTTCCGTGCTCGGCACGCAGGGCACGGTGGCGCGCGACTATACGCAAAACCTGATCGCGCAATTCGCTGCGCATTGCATGGTGACTCTCGTCGGCTCGAAACGTTTGGCGAGTCTCGCTGAGAGCTACATGCATGGGGAAGGCGTGAGAGACGCCGACATCGGCGCGGAGATTGCTCCCTGCTTCAACGCAGAAGGCGACAGACGCACGGACGCCATCGTTCTCGCCTGCACGCATTATCCGCTGCTGGTCGACGAGTTCAAACGACTTGCGCCCTGGCCGGTCGAGTGGATCGACCCCGCGCCGGCGATCGCGCGGCGCGCGGATCAATTGCTTGGCGAGCGCTTCGGCGCGGATGCGCCGGGACGCCAGCCGGTCTCCCGTCGCATCATCTTCACGAGCGGCGCCCGTCCCCCGTCGCCGCTCGTCGCAGCGCTCGCGCGCTACGGCCTTGCGTGGACCGCTGTTGTCCCTACCGCCTAGTGCGGGGCGTGGTCGCGTTTCGCCAAAGCGCCAATGTTCCAGAAGGCGTTATGGCTTGTTCCGATCCGTCAATGTTTCGAGAAACGCGACGATGGCGTCGATGTCTTTTTCGGACAGCCGCGGCTTTTCCCCCGGCTTGCGGTCGTAGGGAACCTCGTCGACGTTGACGTTTTCATGTGCGGACGCCGGCAGGTCGTCATATTTTTCCGGCTTGCCGCGCCGGTCTTTGGGATACCAGCGGCCGGGATCGGTGTCGCGCGTCGCGTAAAAGGCGACGACGTCGCGCAGTCTGTCGAAGACGCCATTGTGCAGATAGGGGCCGGTGACGGCGATGTTGCGCAAGGTCGGCACTTTGAAGGCGCCGCAGACGCTCTCGACCTTGAAGCCCGCGGGAGCTACTTCAGCGAGTCCTGCTCGCGCGCACAGGCCGAGATCGGGAGCTGAATCAGCCTTCGCCGCGCTCGGAATCGCTTTATTCCGTGGACCACCGAGCGCGTCATAGGTGAAGTCGGTGAAGAGCCAGTCCTGAGGATTGCGCGAATCTTCCTTGCCGGCGTGACAGGCGAGGCAATTGCCCTTCTTGGGGTCCTTAAAGAGTTCGAAGCCTTTCTTCTCCAGGGCCGTCAACGGCGCTTGCCCGCGCAGATAATCGTCAAATTTGGAGGCGAAGGGATGAAAGCGCGCGCTCGCCTCGAAAGCGACGACCGCTTGCGCGAGCTTCACGAAGGCGGCGTCCGGATCGGCGAAAACTTTGTCGCCATAGACCTGGCGGACAAGGTCGGCGTAGGCGCCGCCCTGCACCGTCTGGACCACGAAGCGCTTCGACGGCGCGTTCATCTCGAGCGGATCGAGCATCGGACCTTCGACCTGGGCGAGGAGATCGTGTGCGCGGCCATCGAAAAACTGTCCGCCAGCCGGAATTTTTTCGACCTTGCCGGTTTCTTCGTCCTTATCGTCGATGAATTCGAAAGGCGGCGCGAAGGACGCATACATGATCGACGGCGTGTTGCGCTTGCCCAGAGACGTCGGCAGCGAGCCCCGCGCCACGGACGGGACGCTCGAACCATTATTGCCTTGAAAGGCCGTCGCGGCGTCATGGCAGGAGGCGCAGGAGACCCCCGCCGGACGCGACAGGCTCGCGTCTTCGAACACGCGCTTGCCGAGGAGTTCCAGCGCCGTCAGGCCGCGTTCGTCCGCCGCGGCGGCGCGAGGTGGCGCAGGCTGCGCGTAGAGCGGGGAGCCGAGCACTGCGAAGACGGCGCAAAGCGCGGCTTGGCGCGCCTTGCGTAGACAGGAAAGGGTCACTTGAGCAGCCCGTTGGAGAAGAAAGCGCGTTTCTCCGCGCCTTCCGAAACTTTAGGAATCGAGCGGCGCAAAGGTCAATTTCGTTAATTTGGATATCTTCCAGCAAGGCCGCAAATTTACACTGCATGCCGCGCGCGCAGCAGCAAGCTGCGCCGTCAACTTACATCCAACACACTGAAATTAACCAGATTTAATCTCCTGAAAGCAACCTGGCGCAGTACAGCCACATTTTAACGTTTGTCTGGACGCGGATGGTGCGACCGCGCGCGACTCATCGCGGAGTCCTTGGCGCGCGCAATGAAAGGGTTCAGGCATGATGGATATCGGCGACGATAAGGAGCTGATGGCTGAATTTGCCGAGTTTAAAGAGCTGCTGCGCCGCGACCTCGGCCACGCCCCCGAGCCAACTGCTGCGCCGGCTCAGGGCTTCGAGCGCCCGCCAACGAATGCAGCGATCAATCCGGGTCCTTCTCCTCAAGCGCCGCGCGCGGAGGAAGCTTGGAGCGCGGTCCATGCGACCGACGAAGAATTCTACGACGAACCGGAGGACGAACGTGAAGGCGGCCGTCGGGCCTTGTTCTTCGCGGCGGCCGCGGTGGTCATCGCCGGACTGGCGGCCCTGACCTGGGTCTTGGGGCCGTGGAGCGCGGTCGGGCCCGGCGAGGATCCGGCGCTGGCCACGGCGCCGCCTTTGGCCGCTCCGGAAGCCGCTGAACCCGTTCTCGGCAGCGCCCCGCCGCAACCGCAGGACGCCGCGCCGACGGATGATGAGACCGCCAAAGCGGCCGCGCTTGAGGAAAGCGCCAAGGCGCCTGCCGCCGAACCCGCGTCTGGCGCGGACCTCCAGTCGGAGCCAGCGCCGTCGGCAGGCGCGGCGATGATGCCGACCAATCCGGCGGCTGCGCCGCTTGGCGCGACCATTCCTGTTCCCACCGGCGCCGCCGCTGCGCCGCAACTCGCGCCACTGCCCACGGCGCCGCTGCCCACGACGGCGACGGCGCCAACGCCCATGAGGGCGACGACGCCCATGACGGCCACGGCGCCGGCGGCCCCTGCGCGGACATCGCCGCCGACGGCGGTTCCGCCCAAAGCCGCGGCGCTGACGCCGCCGCAAGCGGCTGCGCCCGCCGCGCCGGTTTCAGCGCCGCCGGCCGCCGCCGACCAAACGGTTGAAACGCCAAAGCCCGCGCCGCGCGCAAAGGTCGTGAAGCAGAAGAAGCCGGCGAAGCCGGTGGCCAGCCGACCCAAACCAGCCGCCGAGGCGCCGGTGGCCGTCGCGGCGCCTGAGCCGGCGCCGGTCGCGCCGCCTCCACCTCCGCCGCCCGCGAGCGACGGACCTTTCGGCTTCGTCAAGCGCTCGGTGAACTCGGTCGGATCGGCCATCGGCGGCCTCGTACGCTGACCTGAGAACGGCTCCATTCGAAACGCCGGCGCGAGCGCGCCGGCGTTTTTCTTTTGGCGAATGGATCAGCAGTGGCCTTTGCCAAACGCCATAGCCTGTGACTTTATCCAGGACTGGGCGGGCGCGTCCGTCTCGACGATCCTGGAGAGCTGAAGGCATGGCCAAACCCACTCAAGCTGACGCAGAGGCGGCCGTGCGGGTTCTCATCGAATGGGCGGGAGACGATCCTAGTCGCGAGGGTCTGATCGACACGCCGGAGCGTGTGGCGCGCTCCTACCGCGAGCTTTTCGCGGGCTATGAAGTCGATCCGCGCGACTACCTCAAGCGCACCTTCGACGAGGTCGGCGGCTATGACGAGCTCGTGGTCCTCAAGGACATCCGCGTCGTCAGCTTCTGCGAGCACCACATGTTGCCGGTGACCGGGCGCGCGCATGTCGGCTATCTGCCGAGCAACCGCGTGGTCGGCATCTCCAAGCTCGCGCGCGTCGTGCATGGCTTCGCGCGAAGGCTGCAGATTCAGGAAAAGCTCACCGCCGAGATCGCCGAAGCGATCCAGGATATTCTGGAGCCGCAGGGCGTCGGCGTCGTCATCGAGGCGGAGCACAGCTGCATGACGCTGCGCGGCGTCAACACAACCGGCTCGCTCTTGACGACGAGCCGCCTATTGGGCGTCATCCGCGACGACCCGCGCACCCGCGAGGAATTCCTCGGCATGGTGCACGGGAAGTAAATCGCGCGGTGCCTGTTCTAGGACAGCGCCTTCTTCAGCTCCGCGACGATGGCGTCGCCCATCTCTTTCGTTGAGACGGTCGAGGGCGCGTCGCCCTTGATGTCGGCCGTGCGCAAACCCTTCGCCAGCACATTGGCGATCGCCGCGTCGATGGCGTCGGCCGACTTCGGCAGATCGAAGCTGTAACGCAGGGCCATGCCGAGCGAACCGATCATGGCGATCGGATTGGCGATGCCCTTGCCGGCGATGTCGGGCGCCGAACCGTGGCAGGGCTCATACATCGCATGGCGCTTGCCCTGTTCATCCGCTGCGCCGAGCGAGGCCGACGGCAACATGCCGAGCGAGCCGGTGAGCATCGCGGCTTCATCGGACAGCATGTCGCCGAAGAGATTGTCGGTGACGATCACGTCGAACTGCTTGGGCCAGCGCACGAGCTGCATGCCGAGCGCGTCGGCGAGCATATGTTCGAGCGTCACGTCGGCATATTCGCGCTTATGCAGCGCGGTGATCACTTCGCGCCACAGATAGCCCGACTTCATCACATTCGATTTTTCGGAGGAGGTCACCTTGTTGCCGCGCTTGCGCGCCAGCTCGAAAGCGACCCGACCGATGCGCTCGATCTCATAGGTCTCGTAGACCTGCGTATCGACGGCGCGTTTCTGGCCATTGCCGAGATCGGTGATCTCCTTGGGCTCGCCGAAATAGACGCCGCCCGTCAATTCGCGCACGATCATGATGTCGAGGCCGTCGACGATCTCGCGTTTCAGGGAAGAGGCGTCGGCCAGCGCCGGATAGCAGATCGCCGGACGCAGATTGGCGAAAAGCCCCAAGTCCTTGCGCAGGCGCAGAAGGCCGGCTTCGGGCCGCACGTCATAAGGCACGCCGTCCCATTTCGGCCCGCCGACGGCGGCGAGCAGCACGGCGTCGGCCTCATGCGCGCGCTTCATGTCATCTTCGCTGATCGCTTGCTTATGCGCGTCATAGGCGGCGCCGCCGACGAGTCCCCGCTCGACCTCGAAGCTGGCGACGCCCGCTTCGTTCAGAACGGCGAGAACCTTTTCGGCCTCGGCGGAAATTTCCGGTCCGATGCCGTCGCCCGGCAGGAGCAGAAGCTTGTATATGGCCATTGAATGCCTCGTCGTCGGCTTTGAAACTCGCGTCGTGAATAGAGCGCGCGACAAGGCGACGCAACCGCACGAAATTTCATTTTGTCGTGCGACAATTCGCCTGCCGCGCCGCCCTTGCCGCAGCGCGTTAAGCCGTGCAGCTTGAAAAATGTCAAACGCAAGGGGGCTTCGCGCGAGACGCGTCAATCAATGAGCGACGTCCGCGGGAAGCGATGCGCAGGCTCTGCGCAGTTGGGAGACGCTTGAGATGAAGAGCTACAAAACCATCGTGCATATCATGGCGCTTAGCCTGTTCGGCGCCCTCGCCGGCGCGGCGCCCGCCAAGGCTTTCTGCCTCGTCAATTGCGAGCCCAAGCCCGAGCACGCGAAGCAGGTCTTTGAAAATCTCATCAAGAAGAAATTCGACAAGGACGTCGTGATCGAGGACTTCAAGGTCACGCGCTTCTGGCCGCTCGACGTCGAAGGGGCCGGTCACGCCGGCTATGAGTTCTACTACACGGCGAAAGTGCGCTTCCCCAAGGGCGCCAATCTCGAGTGCAAGCCGGAGGGCGGCGCGAAGCCCGGCTGCTCCGATAACACGAGCTATTATTCCACGACGATCCAGAACCAGATGATCAAAGACAAGCAATATATCGAGCCGGGCAGGGTCATCGACTTCAGCGACGAGACGCGATTCGACGAAGAAGGCTCGAAGTGGAAGGGCCAGGACGGCAATTTTTATTGAGCGGCGTTCGAGTCTCTAATTGATCGCGGGCCGCCAGGCTCGCGATTCTTCGTTTAGGCGGCTGATCGCACGGTCTTATCCCCTTCCGCGCGCGCGGCGCTTGGTGTAAAAGGCGCCCAACGATTGCGCGTCGAGCTCGGCTCAGGCGCGGCTGGAAGGGTGCACATGCAGCAGGTCATTATCGCGATCCACCTGATGGTGGTGACGGCGCTCGTCATTCTGGTGCTTTATCAAAAGTCGGAGGGCGGCGCGCTCGGCATGGGCGGCGGCAGCGGCGTTTTCACCGGCCGCGGCCAGGCCAATGCGCTCACCCGCGCCACGGGCATCCTCGCGACGATCTTCTTTATCACCAGCATCGCGCTGACCGTGCTGCCGGCCTGGGAACGGCGCAGCGAAGGCGGCGACGACTGGACCAAGGCGCTTGATCCAGCATCGATCCAGATCAAGGAGCTTCCCAAGACCCAAGGCAAGAGCGGGCAGGCCGCGCCTGAAACGGCGCCCGAACCCGGCAAGGACAGCATTTTCGAGCAGCTCCAGCGCGCCCAGCAGAAGCGCCAGCAGAGCGCGCCCGTAGAGGCGCCGCCGGCCGCCGCACCGCCGCCGGCCGCAACCCCGCCAGCGGCAACTCCGCCCGCCGCCGAAGCGCCGGCGCTGCGCCCGTCGCAGGAGCCCGCTCCGCAGGCTCCGGCCGCTGAAGCGCCGAAGCCCGTCGCGCCGCCTGCCGAAGCTCCCAAGGCGGATGTCCCCAAGCCTGAAGCGATTGCGCCCGCAGCGCCGCCGGCCGCCGAAGCGCCAAAGCCTGACGCCTCGAAGCCTGACGCCCCGAAGACTGACGGCTTGAAGTGGGAAGCGCCGAAGACGGAGGCCCCGGCGACGGCGGCTCCGCTGGCCCCGGCCGCGGAAGCCCCCAAGCCCGTCGCGCCGCCTGCCGAAGCCCCCAAGGCGGAAGCTCCGAAGCTTGAAGCGGTTGCGCCCGCCGCCGAAGCGCCGAAGCCCGACGCCTCGAAGAGTGACGGCTTGAAGTGGGAAGCGCCGAAGACGGAGGCTCCAGCCGCGCCGGCTGCGCCGGCTCCGGCTGCGGAAGCTCCGAAGCCCGCCGCGCCGGAAACCAAGCCCGCGCCTTCGACGATCTGGAAAGCCCCGACCCAGTAGCGGGCGTCAAATCCGCCATCCGATTGATCTTGGCTGGGGGCAACCGCCCCCGGCCCGATAGAATCCGCTATTAGAATCGCTGGAAAGGCGTTAGGCGTTAGGTCCCATGGCGCGGTACATCTTCATCACCGGCGGCGTGGTCTCCTCTCTTGGCAAGGGTTTGGCGTCGGCGGTGCTCGGCGCGCTGTTGCAGGCGCGCGGCTATACGGTCCGGCTGCGCAAGCTCGATCCCTATCTCAATGTCGATCCGGGCACGATGTCGCCCTATCAGCACGGCGAGGTCTTCGTCACCGACGACGGCGCGGAGACCGATCTCGACCTTGGACATTATGAGCGCTTCACCGGCCGCCCGGCCTCGAAGCAGGATAACGTCACAACGGGCCGCATCTACCAGGACATCATCAGCAAGGAGCGGCGCGGCGATTATCTCGGCGCGACGATCCAGGTCATTCCGCATGTGACCAACGCCATCAAGGAGTTCGTCGTCGATGGCAATGAGAACGTCGATTTCGCGCTGATCGAGATCGGCGGCACGGTCGGCGACATCGAGGGCCTGCCGTTCTTCGAGGCGATCCGCCAGCTCAAGAACGATCTGCCGCCGCATCACTGCATCTATATCCATTTGACGCTGCTGCCTTACATTCCCAGCGCCGGCGAGTTGAAGACCAAGCCGACGCAGCATTCGGTCAAGGAGCTGCGCTCGATCGGCATTCAGCCCGACATTCTGCTCTGCCGCACCGACCGCGAGATTCCGCGCGAGGAGCGCCGCAAGCTCGGACTCTTCTGCAATGTGCGCGAACAGGCGGTGATCGAGGCGCGCGACGCCGCCAACATCTATGACGTGCCGCGCGCCTATCACGCGGCGGGGCTCGACGCGCAGGTGCTCGCCGCCTTCGGCATCGAACCGGCGCCCAAGCCCGACATGAGCCGCTGGAACGCGGTGACGCAGCGCATCAACAATCCCGAGGGCGAAGTCACCATCGCGGTGGTGGGCAAATACACCGAGATGAAGGACGCCTATAAGAGCCTCATCGAGGCGCTGGCGCATGGCGGGCTGGCGAACCGCGTGAAGGTCAATCTCGACTGGATCGAATCGGAGATTTTCGAGAGCGCCGATCCCGCCGCGCATCTTGAACATGTGCACGGCATTCTCGTGCCCGGCGGCTTCGGCCAGCGCGGCGCCGAGGGCAAGATTCTGGCGGCGCGTTTCGCGCGCGAGCGCGGCGTGCCCTATTTCGGCATCTGCTTTGGCATGCAGATGGCGGTGATCGAGGCCGCCCGCGCGCTCGCCGGTATTGAGAAGGCGAATTCGACCGAGTTCGGCCCCTGCGCCGAGCCGGTCGTCGGCCTGATGACCGAATGGCTCAAGGGCAATGAACTCGAAAAGCGCGGCGTCGGCGAGGGTCTCGGCGGCACCATGCGGCTTGGCGCTTTTCCGGCGCTGTTGAAGCCGGATTCGCGCATCGCCGGCATTTACGGCGCGACGGAGATCTCCGAGCGCCACCGCCATCGCTATGAGGTGAATTTCGCCTATCGCGAACGCTTAGAGGACTGCGGGCTGTTGTTTGCGGGCTCTTCGCCCGACGGCCTCTTGCCCGAGACGGTCGAAATCCCGGGCCACCCCTGGTTCATCGGCGTGCAATATCACCCCGAATTGAAGTCGCGCCCCTTCGAGCCGCATCCGCTGTTCGCGAGTTTTATTGCGGCGGCGAAGGCGCAGAGCCGGTTGGTGTGATTGGACACGTCAGCGACCAAATTTTGTCGCCTTGCCCTTTTTTAAATCTTTTTCATAGCTGCTCAACAGCCTATTCCGCCAAGCCAGAACGCGAGCAGGACTTTTTAAATCCGACTTATAATCCAATGTGGTGCCATCTTCTTCGATCTCGTAGTTAAAATCAATAATAATGTCATGTATTACGTCGGGTACCTGACTAAGTGGTAGCGCTCTATTTGCTTCAGACGCCATTTCATCCTTATTTGATATAATTCTTCTCGCATCTGGAAACTTATCAATGATATGCAGGATTACATTTAGTATAAAAAATCGAGTAAGCGCATAGCCTGCCATATGTTCATTTCTTAATTCTATTATCTTGTCAGATATTATATTGAATAGCTCAACAAGAAAAACGATACGCGCCGCCGTAACTTCTTGTCTTCCAAATATACCAGCGTACTTTTCGTCAAAGACCTTGTAGACTTGATGGCACGAATGAGGCTCGTCTAGGTCGAAAGCCATTAGTAAGCGACCAGCAAACTCATTAGTTATCGCCTCTCGGCCATCGGCGGTTTTCTCACCACGTTTTATTTCAAACGAATAAGCCTGGAAATATTTATCGAACTCAGATTTTAGCCTAAGCATAATAGTGTGGTTCGATCGCAGATCACTAGCTTTGATGGCATTCTGATTTTTGCTGTCTAAAGTGATTTTTCTAGCTAATTATTCATTTCTCAAAGAAATAACTTTTGTTAACACTCTAAGATCGTCAGAAAGTAGTGACGCATTCTTATAAAAAGTGGATATACTTTGGGCACCATTTACAACAACAAAGTTTTCAACCGTTAGTTTGCCTTCGTCTGCGTCAATAGCCGCCCCTCCGCAAAGCAAGGTTATCCCGTTATGATACAGCGGAAAATTTTTGTGCTCTTTCTTATCAGTGATCGATGCCGCGATAGACTTATTTACTGATGTGTTTCCTAGAGTAAGGCGGACATTCTGCTTGAATAATGTTGTATCTTCAATTCCACTGAGCTTTATAAGCTCAGTGGCTTTTGCTGGAAATAGAAATATCTCGATACCATCATCACCTTCGACCTCAAGACAACCACAGTAAGACGTATCGAACTCAAATTTTCCCTTTACGCCCTCTTCTGCCTCAAAATCTATATATTCCAACACAATTTTGTCTCTATCATAAACAATAAGATTTTCGGTGTGCTCAAGGTATTCATGGCAATTATGGTCTTGATCCTGATTAGCTATAAATACGCCTACAACTTTATATCCACTGGATATCAATTGCTTTAGGTTATTCCTTGCTATAACCTTTTTAAGCTCAGTATTTGCGCTGCTTGAAAGTATTAAGTCGATAGACTCAGCGCTTTTGAATTGAGTTAATGCTCCGACAAAGGATTTTATGTCCGAGTCGCCGAGAGTTCGTCCATCTTTTTGTGTAATTTTGCTTTGAAATATATGGACTTCTTGCGCCGACCCATCGACATAGATGCCGTCAATACCCTTGTCGTTGCGTTCGTCGCAGATCGCGTCATCGGCATCGACATCGTTCAAGCGATAAATATTTTCAAGAAACCAATTTAGAAACGAAGCGGATTCGGATCGTCCTTTCACCGTATATTTCGAAAATAGTTTTTTAACTCAGAATATTTGAGGTTGTCTTTGTTCATAATCGTCCTCTGTCCTGCGCATAATTGGTCACAAGAAATACCTCACTGGTGCCATAGAGTCATGTGCCACACGGGACCGCATGACTGTATTGAGCGCATAAGGCTGCGGCGCTATCCTGTCTCATTCGATCACGTAAATGTCGGCGACAAGCGCGGGCATGTCGCGGTGAGAATACAATCAGGCGAGTGAGGACAGGAGCTGTTTCAGCAGCGCTCACCCCAACTCATATTCCTCATCGATCGGCACGCCGAGCGCGGTCACAAGCCGGTTCGTCTCCGAGGCCATGCCGACGATCGCCAGCAGTTCGCGATATTCCTCTTCGCTCATGCCCTTCGCGCGGGTGTTGGCGGTGTGCGAATGGATGCAAAGGGAGCAGAGCGCGTTGGTGTGATTTGAGCCTGGGCGGTATATATTGGCGCAAGGAGATCGCCTCAATGACGGACCATCCTCTCATCGTGCTCGACCCGAAGGTTCTTGCTGGCAAGCCGGTGGTGCGCGGGACGCGGCTTTCAGTCGAGTTCGTCATCGGGCTCATGGCCGACGGCTGGTCCGAGGCGGATATTCTGCGCAATTACCCGACGCTTTCGCGCGAAGACATTTCGGCCTGCCTCGCTTATGCGCGAGACGCCTTGAAGTCGGAGAAAATCTACCCTAGCGCCGCGTGACATGCGCTTTCTCGCCGATGAGAATTTTCCCGCCGAGGCCGTGTTCGCCTTGCGTCGCGCCGGTCATGATGTGGTCTGGGTCTGCGAAACGGCGTCTGGCGCAAGCGACAAAGCCGTTCTTGCCATGGCCACAGCGGACCGTCGAATTCTGCTCACCTTCGACAAGGACTTCGGTGAGCTGGCTTGGCGGTCGGATTTGGCGCGATCATGTGGAATCATCCTGTTTCGCCTACCGACGCCGCCGGCTGCGTCGGTAGGCGACACGCTCGCGGCGCGGATCGCGGAGCGAGATGACTGGATCGGGCATTTCTCCGTCATCGAGCCGGGGCGGGTACGGATGCGAGAACTGAAAATGTGACAGTTGAGAACTGTGCGGCCTTTGGCGGGGTTTCCGCACGTCATAGCCCCAACTCACCCCACCTCATATTCCTCATCGATCGGCACGCCGAGCGCGGTGACGAGACGGTTCGTCTCCGACGCCATGCCGACGATCGCCAGCAACTCGCGATATTCCTCTTCGCTCATGCCCTTCGCGCGGGCGTTCGCCGTGTGCGAATGGATGCAATAGGGACAGGCGTGGGCGATGGAGACGGCGATGTAGATCATCTCCTTGACCTTCGGCTCCAACACGCCCGGACCCATCACCTGCTTGACGCTCTCCCAGGTGCGCTTCAGCGTCACGGGATCATGCGCCAGCGCGCGCCAGAAATTATTGACGAAATCGCTTTTGCGCGTCGCGCGAATGTCGGCGAAGACGGCCTGCGCTTCGGGCGAGAGGTCTTCGTCGGCAAGCAGTCGAACCGTGGCCATGATTCTTTCCGTTTGGAGCGAGGGAAGCGAGACGTCATTTGTTGGGAGGGTTGGCGGCGGCGGGCCATGTGCGAGGGCCCGGATTGATATGATAGTTCACGCCGCAGCCCGAAAGCGCCGAGGCGATCACGGCAAGCAATATCAATTTGACAAGCGTTGTTCGCATCTTTCCTCTCCTGCGGCGTCGACGTTCCGTTTTTGTCAGAAAAACCCCACACGCGCCCGTTGAATCACTGTGTTTACGGCTTGTGACAATGGCGCGTGTTTTGCTTCTCGCGGCCTGCGACACGCGCGCATGACAGGGAGAGAAACGCAGGACGTCAGCTGGTCCCGCTGCCGAGTTTTCTGCCTCATTTCAAGGCGGTGCGCCAATTTGACCGAGCCGCGCCCAATTGACGCGCGATATGCTGCAGCGCACAATGTTCGCCACATACCTGCGCTACACGATTCGACCGGCGAGGCGCGCGCCCGTCGAATTGTCTGCGCGGCGTCGAGGAGGTCATGATGGAATCGGTCAAACAATGGTTTCAGGACTGGTCGGACGCGTGTGAATACGCCAAGGAATGCGCCCCCGACTTTTCCTTCCTCAAGTCTTTCGCCTTTGGCGAACCCTATACGGCGCTCATCAGCATCGCCGGCGTCTGCTGGCTGGTCTGGGCGCTCAATGAGCGCGCGATCAAGCGCAAAGCCGCGCTCCTGCAGGCGAGGGCCTTAAAGGCGGAAGGCTGCGCGGAATCGCGAGACGCCGCGCTGCGGGATATGACGCGGGCGCCCGTCGAGTACGACAAGAAAGAAAAGCTCGCGGCGTGATGCGGCGAAGCGCGCATTGAACGCGCCCAGCCGCGCGCTATCCTTGCGTTAGAGCGCTCTTCGTAAAGGGGCGCGCAATGGCTGTCGGGCTTGTGCCCCAACTCCCGCGAGGATACGACGCCCGCATGACGCGGCTGCGCGCGCCGCAGCCGAGAGCGGCCTCGCCTGACGTCCAGATTGATGAGAGCGACGTTGGGAGGCGAGGGAGCATCATGAGCGAATTTTCCGTCGGCAATGGCGCCTGGGTCCTGGTCGGAGACGGCCGCCGGGCGCTGTTTTTTCAAAATCACGGCGACGCCGAACTCCTCGACCTTCGCGTCGTCGAAACGCGCGTTGACGACAATCCGCCGACGCATGAGCAGGGAACGGATCGTCCCGGCCGAAGCTTCACGTCCTTCTCGCCCGGTCGAAGCGCCATGCAAAATACCGACTGGCATGAGTTGGAGGAGGAGCGCTTCGCCCGCGCCATGGCGGACCGCATCAATCAGGCGGCGGAATCAGGAGAATTGGACGCCATCGCCATCATCGCGCCGCCAAAGGCGCTCGGCGAAATCCGCAAGGAGCTATCCGTCAAGGCGCAAAGCAAGGTTGTTGGCGAACTCGCCAAGGACCTGACGCGCCATCCGCTCAAGGATATTGAAAAGGCGCTGACCCGCGGCTGAAAGGCAGGGGAAAGTTTTGAGGCTTTCCCCTGCGCAGTCGGAGGCGATTCGTCCCAGCCCCGCCTCCGACGCTCGCCTCTTCAGCGAGCGTGGCCATAATGGCGCATTCCTCTCAAGAAATCAGTGCGGCTGCGCACAGCGCGCGAAACCGTCGCATTTGAGCCGCAATGATGAGGGACGGAGCGTGTTTGGCTTCGCCTGAGCGGCGACGCCGCGGATGAACACTTGAGTACAGGCGGCGTATGGGGCGCGGGCGGATTATCTTGGCGGCGCTTCTGGCGCTCGCGTTCAGCGCTTGTTCAAGCCGGCCGCACGGCACGCTTGTCGCGACGCATCAGGTTGCGCCCGGCGCCAGCGTCGTCGATCTTCTGGTCGTCACCACGCGGCAGCCCAATGACTCCGAGCCCGGCGTCATGTTTTCGGGCGAACGCGGACACGGCGTTCATTTCGCCGATATCGCCGTCTCGATCCCGCCAGACGCCTCGCGCGCGGTCGGGGAAGTGCAGTGGCCGGATGGGCCGACTCCCAACCCGGCCATCCAATTCGCCACCGTGCGCGCCGAGGTGCTGAGCAGGGAGGCGGCGCTCGCGGACTTCAACGCCCGCATCCGCAAGACGCCCAAGCGGCAGGTGCTTCTCTTCGTCCACGGCTTCAACACGCGTTTCGAGGAGGCGGTCTACCGCTTCGCGCAGATCGTCCACGACTCGCGCGCCGAAGTCACGCCGGTGCTGTTCACCTGGCCGTCGCGCGGCCGGCTGCTGCAATATGGCTATGATCATGAGAGCGCCAGCTATTCGCGCGACGCCTTGGAACTCGTGCTGCAGGCGCTGCAGCGTGACCGGGACGTCGGCGAGATCTCGATTCTGGCGCATTCGATGGGCAATTGGGTGACGCTGGAAGCGCTCCGCCAGATGGCGATCCGCAATGGCCAGATCGGATCGAAAATCCAGAACGTCATGCTCGCCTCGCCGGACGTCGATTTCGACGTCTTCCGGCGTCAGATCGCCGAGATCGGCGGCGTTCGACCTTCGATCTTTACGCTGTTCGCCTCGCGCGACGACGACGCGCTCGCGGCGTCCCGCCGCTTCTGGGGCAATACGCGTCTGGGCGCCGTTGATCCGAAGGCGTCCCCCTATCAGGAGGTCCTCGACCGGGATCGGGTGAAGGTCGTCGATCTGACGGGCATCGCCACCAGCGATCCTTTGGAGCATAGCAAGTTCGCGTCCTCTCCCCAGGTCGTGCGTTCCATCGGGGCCAGGCTGGCGCAGGGTCAGCCGCTCCGGGACGGCCAGCCGGGCCTGGGGGATCACCTTGGAATCGCGACCGCGGGGGCGGTTTCGGCGGTCGGCGGCGTGGCCGGGGCGGCGGTCGCTGCGCCCTTCGCCATTGTCGATCCGGCGACGCGCGAGAATTTGAGCGAACATCTAAGCGCCGCCGGTCAAAAGCTTGATACGCAATATTAATTTAACACAGCTGTGAATTCGATGCGTCTGGTGGCCCTATTTTGGAGGGCTGTTGCCGCAATGTCACAGCCAGCGAGGCTGAAGCCCTTTAGGGTCGACAGCTCGCGACGATCACCCACGGGACTTCAATAGCAATGTCATACAAGCGTCAGCTTCTCGCCGTTCTGGCGGTCGCCCTCGCTGCGTCTTCAGCGCGCGCCGAGGGTCCGACCTGGTGGAAGGCTCCGCTCTCGGAAAACCCCGGCCCCAAGCGCGCCGTTGACGGCGTCAACGGCAAGCTCGAAGGTTTTGGCGGCGGCTCTGACTGGCTGGGCTTCGCGCGCTTGAACAACGCCTCGGCCGGCGGGATGGGGTCGATCATCGCCCCCGTCGGCGACCGTTTTGGATTTCAGGTCGACGCGATCGCGGCGGCGCATCGCGGCTTCTTCGTGAGCGGCGGCGCCGGACACGCCTTCTGGCGCGATCCAAGCGTGGGTCTCCTCGGCGGCTATGGCGCGATCGCTCACGATAAGCGTCTCGACGACACGCGTTTCCGCGTCGGCGCTGAAAGCGCCTATTACTATGGGCCGTTCTCACTCTCCAGCATCGCCGGCTATGAGGAGAGCTCGGGCCATTTCTTCACGCCGCTGGGCTATGGTCCGGGATATCTCGCCTATCAGTGGCAGCCGCGGCGCGGGCGCTTCTTCGACATGTTCGATATCAGCGTCTATCCGACCTACAACGTCAAAATCTCGGTCGGCCATCGTTACGTCGGAGGGCGGCATGCGGCCGCGCTTAGCGGCGAGGCGCTCATCTGGAATCTCGGCCATTCCGCGATCACCGGCTTCATCGAAAGCCGCGTGGGCGAGAATGATTACAAGGCTGTATGGGGCGGCATTCGCATTTATCTCGGCGAAAGCGACAAGACTCTCATCAGCCGCCACCGCGAAGACGACCTGCCCAATTGGCTGAAGGACGACATGTTCGCGTCGCAGAACAGCGTTCGCGTGGGCGCGACGCCCGTCTTTTTCCCGACCCTGCAGCAGCCTTGAAGCCGCCGCGCTGCGCCCGATATGCGGGACGCAGCGTGAGCAGGCGCGAGGAGGCGCTATGAGCAGCTCGACGTCTTTTTCGGATCGGCGGCCGTCGCGGCTCGCCGCTGGAGTCGGCGCCGCGGCGCCGGTGCTCATGGCTGCTGTGCTCGGCAGTTTCGCAACGACGCCGAACATCCCTTGGTACGATACGCTCGCCAAGGCGCCGCTGAATCCGCCAAATTGGGTGTTTGGCCCCGCGTGGACCACCCTCTACGTTTTGATGGCCTACGCCTTTTACCGCATTCTTCGGCTCGAGCCGGCGACGCCAGGCCGGCGCGCGGCGATCATTGTGTTTTTTGCGCAGCTCGTTCTGAACGCGGCTTGGTCCTTCGCCTTTTTCCATGCGCGAAGCCCACAGCTCGGACTCCTCGTTATTTTGCCGATGGCGGCGCTCCTCGTCGCCACGATCGTCCTGTTCTTTCGGCTTGATCGCGTCGCGGGATATTTTCTAGCGCCAACCGCCTTCTGGGTGGCCTTCGCGACCTATCTCAACGCCGGGATTTTTATCCTCAATCGCTAGAACGGCGCTGATCGCGCGGCGGCGACATAGGCGTCGGCGTCCTGCTGCAGCAGCAACCGCTCTTTGACCAGCTTGTCGGCGATGACGCGCATGGTCGCGACGAAATAGGCGCGCGATCCATAGCGCTCGACGAGCGCGGAACGAGAGTCGGCGTTCTTTTCGCGATCAACCTTCGTCGCGGCGAAGGGTATCGCCGCGCCCGCGACACAGAGCGATCCTTTCTTGTCCTTTTGCGTATTGAAGCCGGTGAAGGTGGCGACAGGGAGCGCAAGGTCGGGCAGCCGCAGGCCCGGAACCTCATTGCCATCCGCGTCGATTTTCGGGACGCGGCGCGCGCCCTCAGGCGGCGCGGGCAAGCCGGGAATTTTCGGCCATTTCAGATCCTGCGCGGGCGCCAAATCGGCGTCGAGCGGCGCGCGCGCGGCGGGCGGCGCGACGCCCTTGGCCGTCCACTCGTCGAGCGCGGCGAACAGCGCCCGCAGCGCGGGGGCCGAGGGGCGCGCGTTCACCGGCGCGACGCAATTTGTCGCCGTGGTCGAAAAGGCGATTCCGGCGAGATAGAAGCGCCGACCGTTCGGCGGCGCGGCGTTCGCAAATTCGATGCGCGGTTTCTCGCGCCAATAGGCGTCGGCGGCCCAGGTCGCGATAAAGCGCGTCGTGCCGGCGGGCTCGCGGCTGGCGTCATGGAGCAACAATCCGTCGAATGCGGACGAGGCGTCCGACATTGCGTCGGCGTCCGAGCTCTGCGCGCGTCCGAGCACGCGCTTTATCTTGAGCGCGCCGCGAAGATGGCCGAGGACATCGCGCAAGGCCTGCGCTCGAGCTTTGTCGGGGAGTTTCGCAAAATCGAGCGACAGCACGGCGAGTCCGCGTTCGAGCGCGAGCGGCTTCATGTCCTCGCTCTGTTGCGTCTCGAGCAGAAGCGCCTTTGCGCCGCTTGGCGGCTTTGCCGGCTTCGCGAGCGTTCCGGCGATGTCGTAAGACGTTCCGTCGAACTTCACCGTCGCGTGAACCGCCTCGTTCGCGCCTTCGGGATGCGTCTCGAATTTCAGCAGTTCGGCATGCGCCGCGCCGACGAGCGCCAGCGACGGGACCAGCGCCACGCTCCTAGTCCAAAGCGCGCGCGTCCTTTTCGATCCAGCTCGCGATCTTGCGAAGATCGGCGAGGAAGCCCCGCCACGCCTGGCGCTTATCCGATTCATCCTTCAAGCGTAGCAGAGAGGAGGGGTGAACGGTGGCCAGGAATTGCGCGCCGTCATCGAGGTCAATGATGTCGCCGCGCAGACGCGACACCGTCTCCGAGCGGCCGAGCACGCCGCGAATCGCGGTCGCGCCGAGCGCCACGATCAGTCCGGGACGAAGCAGCGCGCGTTCGCGATCGAGCCACCAGCGGCAGGCGTCGATCTCGCCGGCGTCGGGCTTCTTGTGCAGGCGGCGCTTGCCGCGCGGCTCGAATTTGAAATGTTTGACGGCATTGGTGACGAAGCATTTGTCGCGGGCGACGCCGGCGCGCTCTAGCGCGATGTCGAGGAGCTTGCCGGAAGGCCCGACGAAGGGACGCCCCGACACATCTTCCACGTCGCCTGGCTGCTCGCCGATCAGCAGCACGCGGGCGCGCGGCGGTCCTTCTCCGGGAACCACCTGAGTGGCGCTTTTGTAAAGTGGGCAGCGCGTGCAGCCGGCTTCTTGCTCAGCGAGCGCCGAAAGCGAAGGGGCTTCGGCGAACAGGCCGACTGCAGGCGAAGGCTTCGCCCGGAGAACGAGTTCGGATTTCTCCACGTGTGCTTTCCACCCGCAAGCGACGCCAAGAAGGTCGATATAGGCGACCCCGCCGCGCGGAAAAGCAGAATTTGGAAAAAGGCGTCACGTCCCTAGGAAGGGTCTCGGGACATCGCGTCCCGAGACGCCCCGATCACAGCGTCTTCAGATATTCGAGCAGGGCGCGCTTGTCCGTCTCGCTCAACGCCGTTCCGAAGTCGTGGCCGCAATGGCTGACGCCTGAGCCTCTGTTGCAGTCCGTTTTCATCAGGAAGGTCGACTTCGGCTGCTCCGTGGCCAAGCCGACAGCGGCGATGTCATAGGCCGGCCCGACCTTGAAGTCGGCCGCGCGGTCCTGTGGCGGCTTCAACAGCTCGGCGAGCGATGGAACCGAAGCGTTGTGCAGATAGGGCGCCGCCGCCCACACGCCTTCGAGGACGCGCGCTTCAAATTTGAGTTTGCCCGGCGTCTCGGGCGCGCGGCGGCACGCCCAGCGCCCGGCGCCGGGCGTGCCCGGAATCTTGTAGACGCCCTTCAGCTCTTCGATCAAAGGCTGCAGAATCGCCAGCGCCACGTCGGCCCTTTGACGCTCGACCGTATTCACGGTGACCGGAATGAAGTGCTGCAGGATGGCGCCGCGCGCCGCGGTCGCCAGCACCGAAACGGGCGCGTCGGTTCTGCCAAGCGGCTCGGATACGAAAGGAATGAAGGCGCCGGTCAGCGCGCCGGTGTCGACCTTCCACTCCGGCGCGAAATATTGATATTCGCGCGCGTCGGTGCCGACGTCCTGAACGGGCGTGCACCAGGTGTCCGGATTGAGCAGACGCGGCTGTCCTTTGTCGATCCCGTGGCAATCGGCGCAACCGCCCTCCTCATAGGGACGCTGGTAGATAAGCTTGCCTTGCGCAGCGAGCATCGTGTCCACGGGCCACGGCCATTTCGGCGGACCGATCCGCTCGACGAGCCGCTCCAATTCGATCAGCCCTTTGAAGTCGACCGAATTGGCTTTGACGTAATTGAAGCCCAGAAGATGGCTGGCGTCTTTCTCCGGGAAGAATTCGCCGAAGACGCCATAGACCTGGCCGACATTTCGGGCCATGGCCAGAATGCGGTCGCCATTATCCGCGAAGCCCGGCCACTGCGTATGATCCTGCCGCGGCGCGTTCCACAGGAACGGCGGGCGAACCGGCGCGTCCGCCTTCCGCATATTTCCCAAAATGATATGCGTCGGGCCGGGGCCGATATCGAGGCCAGTGACGCGGTTGAGGATCATGCCGACGGCGTCGATGCGTCCGGCGCCCCAGGGCCTGTCTTTGGGCAGGCCCACCTCGGTGATGGCGTGGTGGCGCGCATGCCAGAGATCGACTTCGCCGCGCAGCTTGGTCTCTTTTTGCGGATCGTAGCCGCTTCCGAGAACGGCCCTGGCGAAATCCGAAAAGCCCGTCGCATCCGAGAGTACTTTGCCTACGGCGGTATCGAGATCGGCCCAAAGCGCGCCCATGTCGGCGAGCGCCGGGCCGCCGTCGATGCGATAGGCTTTGCCCTCGACCTCGATCTGCCGCGTATGGCACGCGGCGCAGCTGGGCCCCAAGACGCCATCGGCGACGACGAAGCCGACCGGCAGCCCCGGCGTCGGACTCGCGGGGTTGGCCAGATAGCCGTAGCGCGCGAGTCCATCCGCAAGAAAGGGTTGGCCGTCAGCCTGCTTGAGCGCTTTGATCCAGTCCCAGGGGATGAGGCGGGAGCCTTGGCTCGTACGGTAAAAGTCGTTCCAGGCCTTTTCGTCCCAAGGGCCGGCGCCCGGAATGGAAGAGGGCTGTTCGACGCGTTCCAAGGCCATCGAAGCCGGTGCGCTTGCGAACAGAATGGCGATACTAAGCGCCGCGGAGCGGAATGTCTTGGTGATGCTCATCTTGCAATCTTCTCAATGAACGGCCGTTACAAAATCGCGTCAACGCCGATGCAAAAACGCCTGGGAACAGCGCATTGCGTCAGAGTCGACGATCGCCAATAGCGTGTCAATACTCCGAACTGATGACGCGCTTAGAGTTTCGCCATGAAATTGGCGAAGGCGAGCGACCCTTCCGGCCATGGCCCGTGGCCGCTGTCGACATTGATATGTCCGGCGGCGCCGGCGTCGATGAAGCGCGCGCCGATATCCTGCGCGAGTTGGCGCGCAAAGAGCAGATCGGCGTAAGGGTCGTCGCTGCTGCCGACCATCGCCGCCGGGAAAGGGAGCTTCGCGCGCGGGATCGGCAGAAAGGCGGAATCGACCGACGGCAGCTCGCGGATCACCGCCTCCGAGGGCGGCGCGACAAGAAAGGCGCCGGCGATCTTGTCGCCGACGCGCTGCGCCGCATGCAGAGCGGCGATGACGCCGAGCGAATGCGCGACGATCACCGCAGGCCGCGCGCTCGCGAGAACCTCTTGCGCGATCGCCTCTTCCCATTCGGCGCGGATCGGCTTCTCGAAGTCGCGCTGAGTGACGCGTCGGGCTGTCGAAAGTTTCGCCTGCCAGCGCGTCTGCCAATGTTCGGGGCCGGAATCGCTCCACCCCGGCACGATGAGAATGTCGGCGTCGGCTGCGCGCATCAGGCGGTTTCGCGCGCCACAAAGGCGCCGTTGAGCGCGTCCTCGATCAGCTTGCGCGTCTCGGCGACGCCGTAGAGCGCGATGAAGGAGCCAAAGCGCGGGCCCTTCTTCTCGCCAAGTAGCACCTCATAGAGCATGTTGAAGAAGTCGTTGGAGACGCCGGGACGCTCCGGCGTCGCGCCCTTGGCGGCAAAATCCTGGTAGCGCGGCGCGGCGCGGCCGACATCGTAAAGCGCCGACTGTATCTCTTCCGCGGTTGCGCCTTCCATGCCTTGTAGCGTTTCGTCGATCTTTTGCAGCACCTCGCGCTCGACCTCGTCGGCGGCGCGATAGGTTTTCGCCGGCTTCACGAAGTCGCGAAAATAAGCGACCGCGTAGCCGACCAGCTTGTCGAGGCGCGGATGATTTTCGGGCGTGGCGGATCGCGCATAACGGCGCAGAAAGCCCCAAAGCACGGCAGGGTCTTCGGCGTTGGCGACGGCGGCGAGATTGAGCAGCATCGAGAAGGAGACGCTCACGCCCTTGGCGTCGCCCTCATGCGCCAGCGTCTCGGCCTGCGGCGGGTCCCCGGCGTGGATGTGCCAGACCGGATTGCCGAGGCGGTTCTTCCAGTCCTGGCGCGGATAGGCGTCGAGAAAATTCAAATAGTCGTCGACCGCGCGCGGGATCACGTCGAAATAAAGCCGCTTCGCCGCGGTGGGCTTTTGAAACATGAATTGCGCCAGGCTCTCGGGGCTGGCGTAGGTCAGCCATTCCTCGATCGTCAGGCCATTGCCCTTAGACTTCGAAATCTTCTGCCCCTTTTCGTCGAGGAAGAGTTCGTAGTTGAAGCCTTCCGGCGGGCGCCCGCCGAGCGCACGCACGATGGCGCCGGACAGTTTCACCGAATCGATGAGGTCCTTGCCGGCCATCTCGTAATCGACGTCGAGCGCATACCAGCGCATCGCCCAGTCGGGCTTCCACTGAAGCTTGCAATGGCCGCCGGTGACGGGCGTGGTGAAAGCCTCGCCCGTGTCGGGATCGGTCCAGGAGATCGTGCCCGCTTCTGCGTCATAGCCTGTCAGCGCGACCTGCATAACGATGCCGGTCTTCGGATGGATCGGCAGGAAGGGCGAATAGGTCGCCGCGCGCTCCTCGCGAAAGCTCGGCAGCATGATCTTCATCACCGCGTCGTAGCGCGCGAGCATATGCTTCAAGGCGGCGTCGAAGCGTCCGCTCCGATAATATTCCGTCGACGACGCGAATTCATATTCGAAGCCGAAGGCGTCAAGGAAGGCGCGCAGCCGCGCATTATTATGCGCGCCGAAACTCGAATGCGTGCCGAAAGGGTCCGGCACCTGCGTCAAGGGCTTGCCGAGATTGGCGGCGACGAGTTCTTTATTCGGGATGTTGTCGGGGACCTTGCGCAGCCCGTCGAGGTCATCGGAGAAGGCGAGGAGGCGCGTCGCGATCCTGCCCTCGGTCATGACCTCGAAGGCGCGGCGCACCATGCTGGTGCGGGCGACCTCGCCGAAGGTGCCGATATGCGGCAGGCCGGACGGGCCGTAGCCGGTCTCGAACAGCACGCTCTTTTGGCCGCTCGCCTCGACCCGTTTGACCAGCTTTCGCGCCTCCTCGAACGGCCAGGCGGGCGAGACGCGCGCGGCTTCGACGAGTTCGGGCGACAAGAGGAGCGGTGCGGACATGGGGTGCGAACTGGCCAATCTGTAGCGGGAAGCGCGGCACAGTAGGGAGAGGGGCTCGGGGCGTCAACGAGGAAGGAGCAGTGTCAAAACAATCCGATTGAAGCAGAAGAGGCGCGACTCCCTCCCCTTGACGGGGAGGGGGTCGCGAAGCGAACCGGGTGGGGTGATTTCTCGAGAGCGCGGAGCAGCTCCCCCACCCGCTCGCCTTCGGCGAGCGACCTCCCCGCAAGGGGGAGGTATTTGCGCCCTTCTTTCGAAGGGGCTTTGGCTGGATAGACAAGCGCGGCGATGCCGCTAAGCTCGACAGCGCATGTGATTCACCGATCTGGCTGGCGGGAAGGCCGAAGAGAGATGTGGCGGCGGAGGGAATGGAGCGGGCCGGCCTCCCCGAAAAGGCGAGGTGTGCGCGCGCGGCGCCTAATCGCCGCGGCCGGCGCCAGCCTCGCAGCCCTCGTCGCGACGATGGGCGCGCCGGCCCTCGCCGACGACAGTCTCGTCTCGCTCGCCAAGCAGAAATCGCTGACCGATACGCCGGGCGGCCCCAAGGATGAGCTGCGCCGCTTAGGCATCGACGCCAACGTTTGGGTCACGCAGTTCTTCCAGGGCATTCCCGGGGGCGCGATCGACCGGACGGCGCGCTACGGCGGCAAGATGGACATGTTTCTGCGGGTCGACGGCGAAAAGCTCGGCCTCTGGAAGGGGCTCAAGTTCAACGCGCAATATGAGCATTACTTCGGCCGCAATTTGAACCGGCAGGATCTCGCGCTGCTGCCGGTCAACGTCGCCCAGGCTTTTATTGAGCGCGACGGTTATCACTCGGCGCTGTCGATGACGCTGACGCAGGAGCTCAGCGAAGAACTTTCGGTGACGATCGGCAAGTTCAACATGCTGACGCTCGCCGCGCAGACGCCGCTGGTCGGCGGCGGCGGCATCGACACCTTCATGAACCGCGCCTTCGCGCTGCCGTCGACCGGCATCGGCGTCAGCTCGCCGGAAAGCGTCGCCGACCGGCTGATCGTCGCGCCGCCCTATCTCTTGGGCGGCGTCGCCGCGCTCAAGACCAAATATTTCGACCTCAGGGTCATGGTCGCCGATCCGCGCAACGCTCAGCAGGCGCGGGTCATCACGCGGCCGTTCGAGCGCGGCGTCGGCGCCGGTCTGATGGCGACCGTCCCCGTGGAGATCGGCGGCCTCAACGGATTCCATACGCTGCGCTTCGCCTACAGCAATGCGCGCGGTTTCGATCTCGACGACATCGGAGAGAGGCGTCAGGCGATCGCCCGCCTGCGCGGCCTGACGAAGAAGGGCTTCTGGTTCGTCTCCTACGCCGTCCAGCAATATTTCGTGCAGAGCGCCACGGACCCCAAACTCGGCTGGGGTCTGTTCACGCTCGCGACGCTGTCGGACGGCAATCCCAATCCGGTCAGATGGAGCATGCTCGTCGGTCTCGCCGGCTACAATCTCCTGCCGGGCCGTGAGGACGATCGCTGGGGCGTCGGCTATTACCATTACGGGCTGACCCAGCCGCTCCTCTCCGGCCTGGCGGCGCGGCGGATCAATCGTCGCAGCGAAGGCGGCGTCGAGGCCTTTTACAATTTTGCAGTGACCCGATGGCTGCGGCTTTCGGGCGACGTGCAGATCATCGATCCGTGGAATCCGCTGCGGGCGCGGGCGAGCTATCTCGGCCTTCGTTTGCAGACGATATTTTAGGAAAAAAGCGTCTCAAAAAGAAAAAGGCGAAGACGTTCGTTTCCGAACGATCCTCGCCTCAGGCCAGCCCCTTGGCCTAATCCGGGTGCGCGACTCTCGGCGTCAATTGGCGCAGGAGACGCTACGCATGTAACGGACGCGACCCCGCTCGTCAGCCTTCGGCGTGATGACGAGCGTGCAATCTTCATCCTCGGCGCCGTAAGCGCGCCCCACTCGGATCGCCGGTCCGCGCGCAAGCGGACGCATGCCGACGTCACTAAGGCTCACGGCGGCTTGGACGCCAGTGGCGGCGGACTGAGTCTTCGGATCAGACGCTGAGGGCGCAGCTGCGACAGCAGCAACCGCGCAGATGGCGACTGTGAATCCGAGGATGATCCGGGACGTGCGGCTTGCGAAAGGGCTTTCGCGCGAAACGGCCATTAATAGGGCTCCCACAGGGTGATCGGGAATTTTTCCCCGGCTCGCTACTCGAACGATGCGAACCTGGACGCTTCCTCTTTTGCCGGGGAGAAACGCAGCGGCCCCGCTAATGGTTCCGCCGCAGTCATAAAATTTTAAGACTTGCCTTAAATCCGCCCTATCGCTCGAGCCGGGCGATGAGGCTCGACGTGTCCCAGCGCCGCCCGCCCATCTTCTCCACCTCGGCGTAGAACTGGTCGACGAGCGCCGCGATCGGCAGCCGCGCGCCATTGCGCCGCGCCTCGCCGAGGCAGATCGCAAGGTCCTTGCGCATCCATTCGACGGCGAAGCCGAAGTCGAATTCATTCGCCGCCATTGTTTTCGTGCGATTTTCCATCTGCCACGATTGCGCCGCGCCGTTCTTGAGCAGATCGACGACGCTCTCGGGTTCGAGGCCCGCCGCCTTGGCGAAATGCAGCGCCTCCGCCAGACTTTGGATCAGGCCGGCGATGGCGATCTGGTTGACCATCTTGGTGAGCTGCCCGGCGCCCGGCGGCCCCATCAGCCGGCAGGCCCGCGCGTAGCAGGCGATCACCGGCTCGGCTTTGGCGAAGCTGGAGGGATCGCCGCCGCACATGACGGTCAGCGCGCCTTTTTCGGCTCCGGCCTGCCCCCCGGAAATGGGCGCGTCGATGAAGCCGAACCCGCGCTCGGCCGCCGCGGCGTGGAGTTCCCGCGCGACCTCCGCCGACGCCGTCGTATGGTCGACGAAGATTGCGCCCGCCGACATGCCCGCGAAGGCGCCGCCGTCGCCGAGGGTCACCGCGCGCAGATCGTCGTCATTGCCGACGCAGCAAAAGATGAATTCCGCGCCGTTCGCCGTTTCGGCGGGAGTCGAGAATCCTTCGGCGCCGGGGAACTCGGCCACGAATTTCTCCGACTTCGCCACGGTGCGATTATAGACGCGCACCTTGTGGCCGGCGCGATGAAGATGGCCGGCCATGGGATAGCCCATGACCCCAAGGCCGATGAAAGCGACGGATGTGGGCTCCATTGCTCAGCCGCCCGTCATGCTCATGTGGCGCGAGACGGCGGGCGCCGGCGCGGTTCGATCGATCACAAAATCGTGGCCCTTGGGCTTGCGCAGGATCGCAGCCTCGATCTCCTGATGCAGCAGCGCGTCGTCGGCGCTTTCGCGCAGCGGCGCGCGAAGGTCGGCCGCGTCCTCCTGGCCGAGGCACATATACAGCGTCCCGGTGCAGGTGACGCGCACGCGATTGCAGCTTTCGCAGAAATTATGGGTGAGCGGCGTGATGAAGCCGATGCGCCCGCCGGTTTCGCGCGCACGCATGTAACGCGCGGGGCCGCCGGTGCGATAGTCGATCTCGTCGAGCGTGAAAGATTCGCTCAGCCGGTCGCGCACCTCCTGCATCGGCAGATATTGATCGGCGCGTTCCGGCCCGTCGAGCTCGCCGAGCGGCATCACTTCGATGAAGGTCATGTCCATTCCGCTGTCGTGCGCGAAGCGCACGAGCGGCGTGAACTCGTCCTCATTGACGCCCTTGAGCGCCACCGCGTTGAGCTTCACCTTCAGGCCGGCGGCGCGGGCGGCGGCGATCCCCGCCAGAACCTGCGCATGCGCGCCGGTGCGGGTCAGCGCCTTGAAACGGTCCGGGTCGAGCGTGTCGAGCGAGACATTGACGCGCTTGACGCCGCAATCGGCGAGTTCGGCCGCGAAACGCGCAAGCTGCGAGCCGTTGGTGGTCAGCGTCAGCTCCTCCAGCGCGCCCGAGACAAGGTGGCGCGACAGGGCGCGAAACAGCTTCATCACGTCGTGGCGCACCAGCGGCTCGCCGCCGGTGATGCGCAGTCTTTTGGTTCCGCGCGCGACAAAGGCGGAGCACAGCCTGTCGAGCTCCTCGAGCGTCAGCAGATCGCGTCGGGGCAGGAATTGCATATGTTCCGACATGCAGTAGACGCAGCGGAAATCGCATCTATCGGTGACGGAGACGCGCAGATAGGAGATCGTCCGGCCGTATGGGTCGACAAGCGGCGCCTGCGCGGCGACCGCGGGCGTCGCAATTGCAGGCCCTCTGGCGTGGGCGTTCATCCTTACCTCGAACCGGCGGAAATTCGGCGTCCTCCATATATTGCCGGAACGCGGTCGCGTGAAGCCCACCCGTCGGGTCGCCGAGCGCCGCGACGTCGAGGCCGGGCCAGAGCAAGGAGAGGTCGGCGGCGGAATGTCGCCTCTTAGCGGCCGGCGCCCCAGCCGAAATCCCTACCCAGCAGAGCATAGAGCTCTTCATTGTAGGGCCGGAAGAACTCGGCCAAATTCTCCCGAAGTCCGTCCTCAAGCGTTCCGGGGGGACCCGGATTTTGCTCCTCGATCACCAGCGGCTCGACGTTGGGAAGGCCGAGAAACGCGTAAATCTCCTTCGCGGTCGATCGCGGGTCGCGAAAAAATTCCGCCGCATCGACGATGAAAACGCAGTCTCTGCCGAATTTCTCGAACAGCAGGCGCAGAAAGGGCGCGTAGATGCTGTGGCGCAGATAGCCGGCCCGCGCGCCGGAAAACGCGTGCGGCTCCATGCCGCCGCCGCGTATTATCGCCTTTTCGGCTTCGATCAAGGTTTGAAGGTCCGGAAAGCCCTTCCAATGCGGGTCCTGCGACTTGCGGCTGATGAAGCGCTTTTGATCCCATCGCCAGTGCGAAAAAGTGCGCTCGACCGGATCGCGCAGAACGCAGATGATCCGCATGTCTGGAAACATCGACTGCGCCAGAAATATCCAAAGTGGATTGGGCATCACCGGCGTGCAGTAGCCGGTGATCGCGCCGCCGTTGCGTCGCTCCGCCGCCCTTTGCGCCGCAAGCGTCGGAAAATGCGCCATGAGTTCGCGCATCGTCTCCGTGAAGGAGATTTCCTTCGACAGCGGCAGCACGACGTGCGGATGCTGAAAAATATAGGAGGAGAGGAAAGACGTGCCGGAGCGCACCGCGCCGATCGATGCGAAGGACGGCGCCATGCGTTCGCCGGAGCCGAGCGAACGCGCCCAGACGCGCCATTTTGGCGGATTGAAAAAATAATAGGAGCGGAATTGACGCTTCGCTCGAAGGGGCAGGGTCTCCAAAGCGCCGCTGGCCCGCGACAGGCGGTTGAAGTCCTGGTAGGGGGCCTGGATCGTTTCGAGCCGCTTCGGATCAACCGCCAGGATCGGTTCCGACCGGAAAGGCGCGTGGAGCTCCGGCGACAGCATGGACATTCGACCACTCTCCTTTGCGAAGACTTTTCTTGATGCAGGATGAGGCGGTGCGCCTAGCTTGCGTCGGCGAACGCAGCCGCGTGACTGCCGCTGGATTGGCCCGTGTCGAAACCGCGCACGCGCGCAAAACTCGCTTCGAGCGTTGCGAACGGATCGGGACTTCGGCCTCGCGAACGCCAGGCGATGTAGCCGTCGGGACGCACGAGGAGCGCGCCTTCAGGCGAAATGCGCAGGCGCGGCAGAAACAGCCCTTCGGGATCATCGACGTCGAAGCCGAGGCGGCAGACGCCAAGCGGCGCTTTCGAGCGCAGGGCGATGCGCCGCGCCGCCTCGATCCAGTCGCCGCCATCGGGGCCGGTAAAAAGCATGAAATCGCGGCCGATCAGATCGTGAGAGGAGATCGTCTCCTCGCCGCGCCGCAACCAGACATGCGCCAGACGCGTTCCCGGCGCGCCGCTCGGGCGAAGAGGATCTTCGACGCATGCGCCGTCGTCGAACTCATCAGCGATGATCGCGTCGGAGCGGTAGCGATAGCCCATAGCAGTTTCGAGCAGGCCGTATTCGTCTTCCCGAATGCGGATGTCCTGACGATCGGGCAGGAGGCGCTCGACGTAATTGGCGATGGACCGCGCGATTGCGATCCGCGCCACGGGCCTGCGCTCGATCTCATAGCTGTCGAGCAGCGTGGGCGCAGCCTGGCCCTTGACGACGAGCGCAAGTTTCCACGCCAGGTCGGCGGCGTCCTGGATCGCGGTTTGTCCGCCGAGCCCGCCAACGGGCGGCGTGATGTGCGCGCAGTCGCCCGCGAGAAACACCCGCCCGAAAGACATGCGATCGGCGAGGAGAGCGGCCATCTGCCAGGGGCGAATATCGAGAATCTTTACGGCAAGATCGGCGACGCCAAGAGATTGTCGCACGAGCGCTTCGCATCGTTCTTCGTCGAAATCGGACGCCTGATCGCGCGTGGAATCATATTCGATGTTGATCTGGCCGTGATTGGGTTCGTCGCAGGTGACGAAGGCGCCGCTGAACGCCGGGTTGCGCAGATAATAGAGCGCAAATCCCCCGCCTGGCAGGATCGAGTCGAGATCGGCCTCGAACAGCACAGAAATCGTATCGGCGAGAACGCCGGGACCTTCCATCTTGACGCCGCCGACATCGCGGATCGTTCCGCCGGCGCCGTCGGCGGCGATCATGTAGTCCGCGAGAACGGTGGTCTCTTGTCCCGACGCTTCATCGCGCAGGATCGCGTCGACGCCGTCGTCCCGCTGCGAGAAGCGCTCTAGCGTCGTCGAAAATCGAACGTCGGCGCCGTTCTCGCGGGCGAAGCGCAGCAGCACGGGTTCGACTCGATCCTGGCCTGCGGTGCATATTCTGCTGGGAGACACCGGCGTTGCGTCGAGCGAGATCTTGGTGACGAGCGTTTCGATCGGCGGGCTCGTGACCGACTCGGCGATGATGAGCGTGGATTCGTTGGCGCCGGCGCGACTTGCCGCAAACAACGCGTCCTCCAAGCCAGGGACGACGCGCAGAACTTCCATGCTGCGGCGGTTGATCCCATGCGCTTTCGGCAGTCGCGACGTTGACGCGCGTCGCTCGACGAGACGGCAGGGGACGCCGCGCCATGCAAGCAACGTCGCCGCAGACAGACCGGCATAGCCGGCGCCGACGATCAGAACCGGGACTCGCTCCACGCTCATTGCACATGTCCTTTAGCGGGCCACGGGACGCCGACGGGCTCTTCGGGCGCGGATCGAAGTCCGCGCCAGAGCAAGAAAACAGCGACGATTTCAGGCCAGATCAGCGATTGATAGGCGATCTCCGGACGGTTTACGGAGAGGCCGAACAGAATGAACAGCGGCGCGATGAGCCACTGCGCAAGCACATCGACGGAGGTCAGTTCTGCGAAGGCGCTCCGAGCGAGCGTTAGTCCTCGGACGATGCTGCCGATGAATCGGATAGGTATGGAAATCGCCAAGCAGGCGACGAAAACCGACCACCAGGGTCCGTGTTGGCGGTAGAGAGCGTCCCCGATCCAATCGCGCCCCGATAGCAGCAAGACGGCGGCCGTCAGCGCGAGTGGCGCGCCGACGCGCATCACCGGCGCAAGGGCTGGCGTCCAATCCTCGGGAGATTGCTTGGGAAGGTAAATGGCGAGATAGCGCATCAGCGTAATGAGCGGACCAAGAATGAACAGCATGAAGGTCTGCGCGGCCGCGTAGGAGTCGAGGCGTTGGCCGTTCGCGGCGTAATGCCAGGGCAGCGAAAAGAGCGTCAGCGAGAAGAGCATCGCCGCCTGCGGCGACAGCACCCGCAGCGCTTCCCAGAAGGTTCCGCTCAGAAAGGAGCGCGCGAAGGCGAGTTCGGGAAGGCGCAATGTGCGCGCGCCATGCGCGTGCAGCCGACTCCATAACCAAAAAGACGAGGCGAGGGCGACGACGCAGCCCGCGAGAAAACAGCCGGTAAAACCCAATCCGAAGGTTTGCATGAACAGGACGTTGGCGCCGGCTTTCGCTGGAATTTCTGCGAGCTTCCATGTGAGAACCGAGCCGCCGCGTCCAAGCGCGTGCAACAGGAATCCTTGCGTGTTCGATAGAACGCGGAACGGCGCGCCGGCGACGAGCCAAAGGATCGGGGCGCCGATATAGGGAGCGGCGGCGGCGTCGCCCATCAGGGCGTCAAGGAAGATCGGATAGGCGAAGAAGCCGAAAATCGCTGTCGCGACGCCAAGCGCGAGGGAGAGCGCGCAGGTCTTTTCGATCGCGTCGGCCGTCTCGCCCTTCTTTTGCGCATGGCCGAGCGCGATGGCGGCGACGGCCGCGGAAGCGATGGTGACCGCGACATCGAGCAGCGTGACGCGCATCAGAATCGCATAGGCGCCTGACGCGCGGCCGCCCAATCTCGCGACCATGGCGAGATCGATCTGCATGATGAAGGCGGCTGCGGACGTGCTGGCGAACAGGAACCAGTATCCGCGCCACAGCGGCGCGCTTGTCATCGCGCGAGGCTCTGCCACCCCGGAAATATGTCGAGTTCAAAGCTCGGCAGCGTAAAGTAGCCGAAGAGGTCTGGCGGCGCCGGCAACGGCTCCTCGGGTTCGATAAGCTCGATCTCTCGTCCGAGGCGAACGTTGCGGCATTTCCAGCCGATAACGAGATCCGCCGTATCGGCGCATCCGATCACGATCCCGCGGCTTCGACCGCGATCGAGGATCGCCCACCGCGCGGCGGAGGCCGCCATGATCGATCGGAGATATTTGTCGTCCGCCAACAGCCGTTCCTTGAACGGCGATTGGCGCAGCCAAACATAGACCCAAAGATAATAGGACCAGTCGAAGGCGAGCTTCTTCTCTTCAGCCCAGGCCATGAAAGGCCGGAAAATCGACATGCCGTCCGGACCGGAAAGCTCCAGCAGTTCTGGGCAAATGTCGAAGAGCGTGTGCCAATAGATGCGCAGGCTCACGTCGATCCGCACGAACGCCTTGTGGTCCGCAGGATATTTTGCGTTCAGCTGCGGCGACATCAGCGCAGGGTAAAGGTCGCGATCAGTCCGACTAGGCAGTGAGAGCAAGGTCATGACGCGTTTCTTCTGGTTGGCCGAACAGATCGCGCAACGCCTTCAGATCGACGACGATATCGTCGAACTCGATTTGATCGTCGCGCTCATAAGTCATCGTTGCGCCCGGCTTGTCGAAGACCGATCGAAAATTCTGGAGGAAGGCGAGCGTGTCCGGCGCCAACGCCTCGGCATGGGTGTCGAGCGAAATGAAGGGCTCGATCAAGGACTGCCGATAGCCGGCGACGTGGAAATGCTGGGCTTTCGCGATCACGTTGCGCCAGGCCTCGAACGGCGTCCCGCAATTGCGATTGGCGCAGACGGCGTTGGAGGCGTCGAACAGCACGCCCGCGCCTGTTTCCTTCATGAGGCGTTCGAAAAAAGCGGGCGCTTCCAACCCGCCGTCCATGATGGACGGGTAATTCTCAAAATGAATGCGCTGTCCGACGATTTCCTGCCATTGCACGACCTTGTCGCGCACGGATTCATATTCGGCGGAATAATCGATTTCGCCTAAGTGAAAGAAGGCGCGCCCCTCGTGAGAAAAGCGCAGAATATGGTCGGAGACATAAATCGGGTTCAGCGCGTCGATGTAATCTCGAAGCCGAGCGGCGAAATCGACGAGCGTCGGCCGATCGGCTTCGAGAAACTTCGAATACATAATGTGCAACCCGACTGGACAATCGAACGCCTTGGCCAATTCGTCCGGATCGACGCAGAAAAAATTGTCGATAAGAAATTCGCAATAATCGATGTGCCCTTCGGCGATCAGCCTCTGAGCCATGTCATAGGTGTCGCCGAGCGTGAAATTGAAGCCAAGTCGCATCTCTTTGTCGCCTTCATCTTGACGCGCCGAACGTCGCTTGCGCCGCTGGCCGGGGGCCAACGGCGCAAGCAAACCGTCCTTAGCCGTTGGTGGCGGCGCAGGTCGACGCGCAGCGGGCGCTGGCGCGGCCAATGACATTGAGGGTGATGCGCTTGGCGATACGGATGGTCATGAAGGCCTCCTGTTTTGATTTCGTCTGGAGAGACCAGACGGGCTCCGCAGAACGCGGGACCCGAATGGTATGACGAGCGAGGCCGCAAAAATCGGACAGCTTGGGACGAGAATTTTTTCGAGCCGTCGAGATTTTGATGTTTGGCGCGTTTCGAAGGCGCGGCGCGGGCGCTTCGACCGAGAACTCACGCGGAGCGTTCTTTCGCCTGGTGCGTTGCGCCTCAATCTCAACGCTCGAAGGCGCGACCTCGAAGGCGCGATCGAAATGCTCGAGCGCCCGCCCCAGGCTGCGGTGGACCGTTCTCAAGGAAACGCCGATTTCCTGCGCGATCTCGGAATGGCTGAAGCCCAGGATTCGGCTCATCAAAAATATCTGACGACAACATCGCGGCAATTGCATCAAGGCCGCTTGAACGTCAGACGCCAGGCCGAATGCGTCGAGGGCCGCCGCGATACGCGTGTCTGCGGCGGGCGACTGGAACCATGCGCCGTCTTCGGCCAGCGCTCTGGCATGCGTTCTTTGCCTCCGAAGATTGTCGATCGCGAGCGTGCACGTCATCTTCGACACATAGCCGCGCGCATTCGAAATCAGTTCGCCGCGGTCGCTCTCCAGCATTTTTAGATAGGCTTCCTGGACCAGGTCTTCGGCGTCTCCCGAGCCGATCACGCGGCGCGCCCGCGTTATCAGATCGCGATGATGGCTTCTAAACAGTCGGTCGATCGTCTCATGGGACTTCTGCATCAGCGCCTCCCCGCTTGTCTCCAAGCGCGCCGATTATCCAAAACGCATCACGCCGAGCGGCCCCAGGGGCATCGGCGACGCGTGGTTTCGATCCGCGGACGTCGTTGCTTTCGAACGCGCGGATGTAAGGCCGTGTCTTTAGACGGGGGAGGCGCGCGCCGGTGGAGTCGCCGATCGCGTTCGGGAAACGGGATGGATGGGAAGCGCGAGAACGCTGAGTCGCGCCGTCGGAAAGGACAGGCGCGCAACCTGATCATAGACGCATAACATCTGCGGCTGAGCGTCGCAGCACGCGATACAGTCAACGCAAGAGCCGCCGTGATCGCCCGGCGCGTGAGGCGTCGCGGGAATCGCATCGCTGTTGCAGACGACGGCCCGGAACGCCAAAGAATGAGATTGAGCGCGCGCGGCGACAGTCGAAACGCCCGCGACTTGCAGCAAGATCGCAACGAAAAGAATGACCCGAACGAGCATGGATTGCCGCCAACCATTGCCTACGGTGCGCGGATCATAGGCGCGAAACAATCTTGCGGCAATACGAAAACTCGTTATACGGCACGCGCATGGCGGAACGACGAGGGTCCGTGAGGCGAAGACGCGTTGACAAATGGCGCCGGTCGGCGAGCCTGCTTCACTGTTTCAAGCCGACACTGGATCTTCATTACGGACTAAAGACTCTGCGCGCTCAGCCCGCCGTCGCGCGCGCCATTTGGATTGACGTCGGGGCGAACGAAAGACAAAGCGAAACTGCAAAGACCAACTGTGGCTGCAGCGCAACAGTTCAAATTATTGCAAAATTTGGGCGCTAACCGTCGTTGACAAGTTAATCTTCGTGCACTCAGAATTCGCTATGCGGCAAGACAAGAAAAAAATGCGGCGGTTCATGCGTCCGATTGTGGCGGCCGCTGTCGCTTGTCTGCTGTTTCAGCAAGCTTTGGGTCTTATTGTTTCTCACGGACGCCTTGGCGGCGATTTCGGCGCGTTCCTAAGCTCTCCCGTAGCGATGGCGAGCGAGCTTTGCGCCGATCAAGCCAATGGCGACGGCAAGGCCCCGCATGTTCAGCACATGCACTGCATGGCTTGCTTTCTAAGCGACCGAAGCGACGACCTCGGAGCGAAGGTTCTCTTATCCGCCGTCGTCCTCGTGCTGGCGCCCTCGTCTGAGGCTCCTCCTCTTTGGCCGGAAGAGCGCGATCTCGCGCCGCCGACCACCCAGTGGCCCAGAAACAGACTCTCTCGCGCACCCCCGTCGCTTCTCTCCTGAGAGAGCGCGTTAGCGGTCGGCTGCCGGGTCTTCGACCCCCCACTCGCCATTCCCCTCGCGTTTGATTTTCGCGCGCGTCGTCTCTGACGAGCGTCGCCGACACGCGTCGCGAACGCTTGCAGCCAACAAACATCTCAAAAAATCGTGCTGACAGGAGAGGAATCATGCGCGCATTCACTCGATTTACCGCCGTTATCGCCGGTCTCGCGGCCATTGGCGGCGCGCAGGCGGCGGCGAAGGGCGACGGCGGCGAAAGGCAGCAGGTCGCGATACGCTTTGCGCTTACCGCGGGCGATCAGCCGGTCGAATGTGGCCGCGACATTGCCGGGCTAGGAACCGGCGGGCAGCCGGCGCAGCTCCACGACGCGAGGTTCTACATCGCCGCGCCGGCGCTGATCGACGCCGCCGGCCACGAAGTCCCCATCGAACTGGAACAGAACGACTGGCAATACGCCAACCTCGCTCTGCTCGATTTCGAAAACAAGACCGGCAAATGCGTCGGCAGCGCCGACATCAACGACACGATCAAGGGATCGGCGCCGCGCGGCCGTTACAAAGGGTTCAGCTTCGTCATCGGCGTCCCGAGCGTTGTCCAGGACAAGGACGGCAAGGACGTCATTCTCAACCACTCGAATTTCGCCACCGCTCCCGCGCCGCTCGATCTTCAGTCGATGACGTGGAACTGGCAGGCCGGCCGCAAATTCATAAAGATTGAAGTTGATCCGGATGGCGGCGTGACCCGACCGCCGCCCCCAGCGAAAAACCCCGCCATCGCCACCAGTGGCGCAGGCGAAAAAACTGACGGCCCGCCGCCGATGGCGGACGCGCCGAAGACGGCGCCGCTGCGCGTCAACTCGGACGGGACGATCACCGTCTCGACCTGGATGCTGCACCTTGGTTCGACGGGCTGTCGCGGCGACGCGACGAAAGGCGAAATCACCTCCTGCGCCAATCCAAATCGCTTTCCCGTGAAACTCGCGTCCTTCGACCCCGCGCGGCAGCGCGTCGTGCTCGATTTGAAGCCGCTGTTCGCCGGCATCGATCTTGGCAAAGACCAGGGATTCTCGACCGGTTGCATGAGTGGTCCGGCCGATCCGGAATGCACGCCGATGTTCGAAAATCTCGGGCTACGGCTCAAGGAAACCGCGCCCGACGCCAATGACGCCGGCCAGTCCTCCGGCGCGTCGACGAAGATTTTCCGCGCGGAGGTCACGAAATGAAGCGCGAAGCTCTCATTCTCCTCTTCGCCGCAACGCTGATCGCAGGCGGGGCGCAAGCCGACCCTGTCCCCAGCGCGGAGTCCTGGCGCTGGACTTTGCCCGACTTCATGCCGCCGCCACGGGTTCCAGCCGACAACGCAATGTCGGAGGCGCGTTTTCAGCTCGGACGCAAACTCTTCTACGACCCGCGTCTGTCCGGAAACGGCAAGGAGAGCTGCGCCTCCTGCCATGAGCAACGTCTGGCGTTTACTGATGGCCGTCCGGTCGCCGTCGGCGCCACGGGCCAGCATACGCCGCGCAATTCGCCCAGCATCGCCAACGCCGCTTGGCGCGCCACGCTCACCTGGGCGAATCCGGCGATGGTAACACTGGAAAGGCAGATGGAAGGCCCGCTCTTTGGCGAAGAGCCGATCGAGATGGGCGTCAATGACAAGAACCGCAAAGAGATACTCGCGCGTTTCGACAGTGACGCAGAGTATCGCCGCGACTTCGCGGCCGCCTTTCCCGGCGAGGCGGACTCGATCAGCTTCGGCAACGTCATCAAGGCGATCTCCGCTTTCGAGCGCGGCGTCGTCTCGGCGTCCTCGAAATATGATCTCTATCTTGAAGGCAAGGCGACGCTCTCTCCAGAAGAGACGCGCGGCAAGGATCTTTTCTTCGGCGAGAAGGCCGAGTGCCACCACTGCCACGGCAGCGTGAATTTCGACGATCAGTTCTATCACGCCAAAACGCGCGAGATCGAGACGCCGTTTCACAACACCGGCCTCTATGATCTCGATGGCAAAGGCGCCTATCCCGAGCCCAATCGCGGCGTTTTCGAGAACACGCATAATCCCGCCGAGATGGGCGCGTTTCGCGCGCCGAGCCTGCGCAATATAGCTGTCACCGCGCCTTACATGCACGACGGCAGCGTCGCGACGCTCGATGACGTGATCGACATTTACGCGGCCGGCGGACGCAATGTCACGAGCGGTCCACTCAAGGGCGACGGTCGCTACAACGCAAACAAAAGCGCGTTGATCGTTCCCATCGATCTGTCGCCTCAGGAAAAGAGCGATCTGATCGCCTTTCTGAAAACGCTGACCGACGAGTCGTTGCTGACATCTCCACGTTTCGCCGACCCCTGGAAACCGGCGTCGACGGCAAGCGGGCCATCGCGTGCGTCCTCCCATTGAGTTTCACCCCATCAGGAAAGCAAAGAAAATGAGCTCCCGGTCGAAATTGATGCACGGAGTCGCGCTCGGCGCCCTCGCGCTTTTGTCCTCTGCCTCCGTCGCGCACGCGCAGCAGGCGCTTCCGCAGATCACGATCGGCGCCGCGCCGGTCAGGCGTCCGGCGACGAGAGAGTCGACGGCGGGCGAAGCGGGATATGCGCCGGGCTTCGATCCCGCTCGCGCGAAACTGCCAATCTATCGCGACCCGCCGGGGCAGACGGTGACAATCGTCAACACGAAATTCCTCAAGCCGACGCCCCTGGCGGATGTCCGTAGGGTGTTGGAATACAGCCCCGGCGTCTCCGTACAGCAAGGCAATAATGCACGGGATCTTTTCATCTCGATTCGCGGCTCAGGCAATCGGCTTGGCGTCGGCTTCCCGACGGGCATCCGCAACATCATGCTGTACGAAGACGGATTCCCGATCACGACAGCCGACGGCAATGGCCGCACCGACCTGCTCGATCCGCATTCTTATGCCGCCATCGACGTCTATCGCGGGCCCTCGTCGGCGCTCTTCGGCAATTACGCCTATGACGGTGCGATCAACTTCCGCACCTTTTCCGGGGCCGAAGTCGACGGCGTCCACACAGGTTCGGAATTCGGCAGCTTCGGCTATGTCAACAATTACGTTCGCGTCGGCAAGGCCGTAAAAGACAGCACGCTCGGCGCCTTCGATCTGTCGTTTTTTGCCTCAGACGTCAACGGCAGCGGATATGTCTACCACGGCGCCTACTCAGGCAAGCAAGCCAAGGTTCTCGGCAGATGGGAGGTGACTCCAACCGATCGGGTCATCGTGAAATATATCGCCAACAATTTGAGATCGGAGTTCATCAACCGAGAAAATATCAATGTGTTCTACCTCAACCCTTTTCAACAAGGCTGCGCCATTCCAACCTCTCTGAATCTCAACCTATGCAACAATCTGAACGTGCCAGCGAATGGCATATCCGGCGCGCTCACGCGCCAAAGCGTCGCCACGCTTGGTACGCATCAAAACTCTCTCAGACAGATTGGCGGCGTTCAGTTCGAGCATGACTTCGACAGCGCCACCACTTGGCGATCGCAATTTACGTACGACTATCTCGATAACATCAGCGGAGCCTGGCCGCCGCCGATCGTTGGCCCGGGCGGCCAGGGCGGTCCGGTGGCTTTGAAGGGTCCAACGGTGGGCATCACCGCGCAAACCGACATTACCAGCCACACCGATCTGTTTGGCTTCCCGGCGACGCATTTTCTGCAGTTCTTCTATAACAACGCCAAAACCGCCAATCCGCTCTTCAATCAGATCGCCAACACCTGGTACAACGGCGCAATCGGGGCGCAGGTCGGCAAGTTGGATTACTATACGTCAAACATCAGTCTACGCGCGCGTGAAGAGATTGCGCTCGCGCCGGGCCTGACTGGCGTCATCGGGTTCAGCTCCAATTGGAATCGCGTCTGGGGTGTCAGCACCGCCTATAACTACCCCGCCAATCTGGCGCCCAGATTTCCGACTCAGATCGCCGTGGACAATGATTATTGGAACACGGCCCCGGAAGCGTCGCTCACCTATCGCTATAACCCTGAGTGGCAGGTGCGGGCGCGCTATGCGACGGGCTACAGCACCCCGACATTCGTGTTTCTCACCAGCACGCGAAATGGTGTCGGAAGCAACCCGCTGAAGGCCCAAACCAATATGGGCGTCGATCTCGGCATTGATTGGACCCCGAGCCCTGAGCTCAATTTCAGCGTAACCGGTTTCAACGAATGGCATCGCAACGAGATTCTGACGTTGAGCAATGGACTCGTCGGCTATTCGCAAAATATTCCTTCCTCGCTTCACCGCGGCGTCGAACTCAACGCGGATTGGCGGCCCTTCGACGGATGGCGGCTGATCGCGGCCTATACGTTCAACAATCAGTTCTTCACCAATTACTGGGACGATCTCGGGACCGTCGCGGGGCGAGCCGTCTTATATAATCGCGCCGGCAACCGAATTCCCAACGTGCCGCCGCATACTGTGACGATGCGTCTTGGATATGATCAGCCCTACGGCGACCTCTCGGGTCTCGGCGCTTACGCCGAATATATTTTCAAGAGCAACTACACGATCGACAACGCCAATTTCACCACTCTGCCGAGCTACAGTCTGATCAATCTTAACGCGCACTATAACCATGACATCGACAACTTCTATGTCAAAAACATCGAGCTCTTTTTCGAGGTTTCGAACGTCTTCAATCGAACCTATGTCTCCGGCGCATTCGTGGTGGCCAACTCGCTCCTTGCCGGCCCGATACAAACGCCGCTGGTCTGGCCGACAGGCGGCCTGGTGACGGCGCAAGGCGCCGGAATCCTCGCCGGCCAGCCGCGCGCCCTCGCCGGAGGCATCAAACTCAAATTCTAAGATGATCAGGCGTCGCCCCGTTCATTCGGGGCGACGCCCGCCAGGCGCGGCGCGCGCCTATCGGCGAAGCGCGATCAGCAATTTTTTCGAATTGGAGATTGCCCGGGCCGAATAGTTTCAGTCCGCCGATCTGGCGAAGGAGGCGATCAATGCTTCGCGCTTGCCACGCAGTCGGACGCATGATCGGCGCCGCGCGGCTCGCGGCGTTGATCCATGTCATCGCGGTCCTGCCGCCGGTTCCGGCGCTTGCCGAAAATCCTTTGCAAGCTCCCGTCACGCATGGCCTTGCGCTTTATGGCGACCCGGCGCTGCGCAAGGATTTCGATCATCTCCCTTATGCCAATCCCGAGGCGCCGAAAGGCGGGAGGCTGCGGCTCGGCCAGCGCGGCGGATTTGCGAGTCTCAATCCATTCAACGCGAGATTTGGGGACGCGCCGCAACTCATCATCGGCAATGTCCTGCAAAGTCTAATGATGCGTTCGCAGGACGAACCCTATTCCTTCTATCCGCTGATCGCCGAATCCGTCGAACTCGACGAAGCGCGCCAACGCGTCACATTTCACATCGATCCTCGGGCGCGCTTTTCCGACAAGACGCCCATCCTCGCGTCGGACGTTCTATTTTCCTTTGAATTGCTCAAGTCGAAAGGTCGACCGAACCATCGTGCGATTTTTGCGTTGGTGAAGTCCGCCGTGGCGCTCGACGACCATACCGTGCGTTTCGATCTGACTGGCGTGCAGGATCGCGAAGCGCCGCTCATTCTCGCCGCGATGCCGGTTCTGTCGAAGAGAACCACGAAAGTTGAGCGCTTCGACGATCTCGATATGACGATTCCTCTCGGCTCAGGCCCTTATGTGATCTCGGAAGCGAAAGCCGGCGCGCGTCTGGTTCTCCGCCGCGACCCTGACTATTGGGCCCGCGACATACCGAGCCAGCGGGGTTTCTATAATTTCGACGAGATCGACGTCGATTATTATCGCGACGGCGCGGCGCTGTTTGAGGCGCTGAAGGCGGGCCTCCTCGACTATCGCGAGGAGACGAGCGCCGCGCGTTGGTCGACGGGCTATGATTTCCCTGCCGTTCGCAATGGCGTCATTGTGAAAGAAACCTTGCGGCCCGGCCGCCCGACGGGAATGGAAGGTTTCGTCTTCAATCTGCGCAAGGGCATTTTCCGCGACGTGCGGCTGCGCGAAGCGATCGCCATGATGTATGATTTCGAATGGATCAACGCCAATTTTTACAGCGGACTATACGTCCGCACGGAAGGCTACTTCGGCGAATCGGATTATTCTTCGGTCGGGCGTCCCGCAAGCGCGGCCGAGCGCGCTTTGCTTTCGAAGTATCCCGGCGCCGTTCGCGACGATGTTCTTGAAGGCCGCTGGCGACCTGTTCAGCATGATGGTTCGGGCCGCGATCGCACGGTCGCGAAGCGCGCGCAAGCGCTTCTCGCCGACGCTGGCTATGGCGTCGTCGATGGGCGTCTAGAGAAGAACGGCGTTCCCGTCGTCTTCGAGATCATGATCCGCGACCGCGACGAAGAGCGGCTTGCGCTCAATTTCGCCGCCGCGCTGAAGCGCATCGGGATCGAAGCCAATCCGCGCGTCTACGACGAAGTCCAATACCAGCGCCGGCGTCAGCGCTTCGAATATGACATGATGATCGGGCAATGGCTGGCGTACGCCGTTCCCGGCCAGGAGCAGATGCACCGGTGGAGCGCCGCGAGCCTCGACCGGGAAGATTCGCTCAATCTCGCAGGGGCGGCCTCGCCCGCGATCGACGCCGCGATCGACGCTCTGCTCGCGTCCCGGACGAAGGCGGACAGCATTTCGGCGGCGCGGGCGCTTGATCGCATCCTGCTCTCCGGATTCTATTTCGTGCCTCTGCAGCACGTGAACGCCATCTGGTGCGCGCATAGCGCGGCGATCCGCCATCCTGCGCACACGCCGCTTTTTCCGATGTTTCCCTTCGGCTTCACTTTGGAGAACTGGTGGAGCGAGAAAGATCGCGCTCAGTGAGGATCGTGTTGGCGCTCTTCGCGCGAAGGCGATAGAAATCCTTGGCGACGGCCGGAGTTCGGCCCGCAAATTGCCTCGCACCAACAAAGGTCCTGGAGACGCACATGGGGCAGGAGCCCTGGCCGACCGAACTGCGCCTCTCGGAAGGCGGACGGATGCTGAACGTCTCGTTCGACGATGGCGCGCAATTCGCGCTCAGCGCCGAGCTTTTGCGCACGCAGAGTCCGAGCGCCGAAGTTCAGGGCCATTCTGAGAAGGAGCGCAAGACCGTCGGCGGCAAGCGCAATGTCACGATCATCGCCGTCGCGCCGGTGGGCAATTACGCCGTGCGGCTCGACTTCGACGACATGCACCGCACTGGGATCTACACGTGGCGCTATCTGCGCGAGCTTGGCGAGACGGCGCCGGCGCGGTTCTCGTCCTATCTCGAAGAGCTTGCAGCGAAGGGGCTCGATCGCGACCGGCCTGGAGAAAAATAATCTTCAAAAAAATAGTCTTGCAAAATGAATCGGCCGACGCGCGCGCCGGCCGTTCAAATGCTTGCTGCACAGACTTATCGGGTCACGACCACGCGGGTGCCGATCTTGACGCGGTTGTAGAGGTCGACCACGTCGTCATTCGTCATCCGGATGCAGCCCGACGACACGGCCTGTCCAATGGTCCAGGGCTCGTTGGAGCCATGGATGCGGTACAGTGTGCCGGAGAGATACATGGCGCGCGCGCCGAGCGGGTTGTTGACGCCGCCCTCCATGTGCCGCGGCAGGTCGGGGCGGCGACGCAGCATTTGCGCCGGCGGCGTCCAATCGGGCCACTCGCGCTTGTGGGCGACGAAGCGGGTGCCGGCCCATTCGAAGCCCGGGCGGCCGACGCCGACGCCGTAGCGGATCGCCTGGCCGTTGCCGAGCACATAATAGAGTCGACGTTCATTGGTGGCGATGATCACCGTGCCGGGCGCATATCTGGCGTCGAAGGCGACGGTCTCGCGCGGAACGGCGACCGCCTGCGGACGGCCGTCGCTGGTTTGCGGGGCGAAGGAGCCGCCGCCGAATAGCGCGGCAAAAGGGTCGACGACGGGCGCCGGCGCCGGGGCCGGCTGCGGCGCCGGGCTGCGCGCCAATACTGGAGACGAAAGGGCGCCGAGCGCGCCGAATGCGCAAATCAGTGCAAAAGCAAGACGCCGCATGGTTTTCCCTTGTCCAAGTGTGGGCTGACGTCGCGCCGCCGCAAAAAAGCGACGCAGACGCCCTGATGATTAGTCCCGCAGGCCGCTTGCGCAAGCAAGCGCGCCGACGCGCGAAACTCAGGACAAGCGGCGTTTTCTTGCGGCATAGTGGCAGTCTTGCAACACTGCCGCCGCGCGCCGACTCAGAATTTAAGCGTCGTCGCCTGCTTCACGCCGGGCAGGCTTTTCAGGGCGGTGAGCGCCTGCGGCGGCAGTTCGCCGTCGATGGCGACGAGCGCGACCGCGCCGCCGCCGGGCCTGTCGCGGCCGAGCGCGAACGTGGCGATATTGACCTCGGCTTCGCCGAGCACGCCGGCGAATCTGCCAATGAATCCAGGCCTGTCTTCATTCGTCAGATAGATCATCGACGGCGCGAATTCGGCGTCGACGCCAATATCGCCGATGCCGACAATACGCGGCTTGCCGTCGTGGAATACCGTCCCCGAAACGCAAATTTCGCCCTGCGCGGTATGCGCGCTGAGCGTGACAAGGGATTCATAGTCGCCTTGCGCCTCGCGGGTGATTTCCTCAATCGCCAAGCCGCGTTCCTTGGCGAGGATCGGCGCCGACACCGGATTGACGTCTTCGAGAATGGGTCGAAGCAGCCCGGAGATCGCAGCCGCCGAGATCGGCCGCGTCTTCTGCAACGCGACGGCGCCTTCATAGACGATCGACAATGTGTCGACGCCGGCGACGGCGACCTGACCCACGAAGAGACCGAGCTTTTCGGCGAGTTCGACGAAGGGCTTCAGCCGCGGCGCCTCTTCGGCGCTGATCGATGGGAAATTCACCGCGTTGGCGATCGCGCCTCTGGTGAGATAATCCGCCATCTGCTCGGCGATCTGCAGCGCGACCTTTTCCTGCGCCTCGCTCGTCGAGGCTCCGAGATGCGGCGTGCAGACGACGTGCGGATGCCCGAACAATGGGTTTTCGGTCGCCGGCTCCTGCGCGAACACGTCGAAGGCGGCGCCGGCGACATGGCCGTCGTCGAGGGCCTTGCGCAGCGCGTCTTCGTCGACCAGCCCGCCGCGCGCGCAATTGATGATGCGCACGCCCTTGCATGTCTTGGCGAGGTTTTCCGCCGAGAGGATATTCTTCGTCTGCGGCGTGAGCGGCGTATGCAAGGTGATGAAGTCGGCTCTCGCCAAGAGTTCGTCGAGGTCTACTTTTTCGACGCCAAGCTCACCGGCGCGCTCTTGGGTGAGATAGGGATCGAAGGCGATCACGCGCATCTTCAGGCCGAGCGCGCGTTCGGCGACATTCGCGCCAACATTGCCGCAGCCGACGACGCCAAGCGTCTTGCCGGTGATCTCGACGCCCATGAAGCGGTTCTTTTCCCATTTGCCGGCCTGGGTCGAGGCGTCGGCGGCGGGAATTTCGCGCGCCAAGGCGAACATCAGCGCGATCGCGTGTTCGGCGGTGGTGATGGAATTGCCGAAGGGCGTGTTCATGACGATGACGCCGCGCGCGGTGGCGGCGGCGACATCGACATTGTCGACGCCAATGCCGGCGCGGCCGACGACCTTGAGCCGCGGCGCCCGCGCAAAGATGTCGGCGGTCACCTTCGTCGCCGAACGGATCGCGAGTCCGTCATAGTCGGCGATCGCGGCGGCAAGCTTGTCCTTGTCTTTTCCCAGCGTCGGTTCGAAGTCGACCTCCAGTCCGCGCAGGCGGAAAATCTGTGCGGCGGCCGGCGAAAGAGAATCCGAGATGAGAACGCGCGGCGGCATGGGATCATCCTGCAAAGAAAAAAGGAGGGAATGAGCGGCGTTGGGCGTCTCAATGTGAAAGCGCGCTTGCGCTGAACGCAATCCAGATTTTCGGCGACGACCGAAGAAGCGCTGGAAAACGATCCATAAATTTGGTATCTATCATATGTAGATATCACAAGAGGCCGCATGACCGCCACCGCGAAATTATTCAAACATGGCCGCAGCCAAGCCGTTCGGCTTCCCAAGGAATTTCGGATGCCGGGCTCCGAGGTGCGCGTCAGCAAAGTCGGCGACAAGATCATTCTGGAGCCGTTGGAAAAGCCGCCCTTCGACGTCGAGGCGTGGCGTGCAAAGCTCGACACCTATCTTGACGTGGACTTTCCGGAGTTCCCGGCCGAACCTCCGCTCGAACCCGATGACGAAGTCACTTTCGATTGAGGCGGCGCATGTTTTGTCTCGATACGAATGTGATCATAGGCGTAATGACTCGGCGCGCGCCTCACCTCGACGAGCGGCTGAGAGCTGAGCTGCTTTACGGATCGCGCTTGCTCGTCCCCGCGCCGGTCCTTGCCGAGCTTCGCTACGGCGCAGCGAAAAGCGTGGCGCCCGAGAGGAATCACGCGCGACTCGACGACTTCCTCGCGGCCATATCCGAAATCGCGACTTTCGACGCTGATGACGCGCGCGCCGCAGGCGACATTCGCGCTTATCTTGAAGGTCATGGAAAACCGATCGGCCCTTATGACGTTTTGATCGCCGCGCAAGCGCGCCGGCGCGGCGCCGTTCTCGTCACCGCTAACCGCCGCGAGTTCGACCGTGTGCCGGGCCTGATGGTGACGGACTGGAACGATCGATGAGGCGGCTGCTCGCGACTGCTCGTCACCCCGCTTGCGCGGCGTCGGCGCAAGCCTGCGCGTAGGCCCAGTCGAGCCACCGCGTCAGCAGCGCCACGTCGGCGGTTTCCACCGTCGCACCGCACCAGATGCGAAAGCCCGGCGGCGCGTCGCGATAGGCGCCAAAATCATAGCCGGCGCCCTCCTTTTCAATCATCGCGACCATCTTCTTGGCGAGCGCCGCCTGCGCGTCCGCGTCGGGCGCGGCGCTCGCGGCGGAGAAGATCAGGCAGACGCTGGTGTTTGAGCGGGTCGCGGGGTCCTTGGCGAGGAAATCGATCCAGGGAGTCTTCTCAACCCAGTCGCCGACCGCCTGCGCATTGGCGTTCGAGCGCGCGAACAGCGCCTCGAGTCCGCCGATCGATTGCGCCCAGGACAGTGCGTCGAGATAATCTTCGACCGCGAGAAGCGAGGGCGTGTTGATCGTCTCGCCCTGGAAAATCCCCTCGTTCAGCTTCCCCTTTTTCGTCAGCCGGAAAATCTTGGGCATCGGCCAGGGCGGCGCATAGCTCTCGAGCCGTTCGACCGCGCGCGGCGAGAGAATCAACATGCCATGCGCGGCCTCGCCGCCGAGAACCTTTTGCCAGCTGTAGGTCGTCACATCGAGCTTGGCGAAGTCGAGCGGTTGCGCGAAGGCCGCCGACGTCGCGTCGCAAATCGTCAGGCCCTTGCGATCCGCCGCAATGAAATCGGCGTTCGGCGCGCGCACGCCTGACGTCGTGCCGTTCCAGGCGAAAACCACGTCATTGTCGAAGTCGATCTGCGTGAGATCTGGCAATTCGCCATAGGGCGCGGCGAGGCTTCGCGCTTTCTCGATCTTCAACTGGTTCAGAACATCATTGACCCAGTCTTTCGAGAAGCTCTCCCAAGCGACGACATCGACGCCCCTGGGGCCGAGAAGCGACCAGAGCGCGATCTCCACGGCGCCGGTGTCGGAGGCCGGCACGATGCCGATGCGGTAATCGGCGGGAACACGCAGGATCTCCCGCGTCAGCGCGATGGCCTGCGCCAGCTTCTCCTTGCCGGCCTTAGAGCGATGGGAGCGGCCGAGCGCCGCCCCGGCGAGATGCGCCAGCGCCCATCCCGGGCGCTTGGCGCAGGGGCCGGAGGAAAAGCAGGGATTGGCTGGTTTGGCGGCGGGTTTCGCCATTTTGTCGGCGGCGGCCATGATGCAGCCCTCTCCATTGCGGCGCGGCGCCGCCGCCGTTCGCGCTACGCGCTGCCCAGCCGACCGTCAAGAGCCGCTGGCTTCAGTCGCGCGCGGCGGGAGCCATGTGGGGAGCCACGAGGTTGGCGCGATTTTCTCGTACCAGCTTGGGCGGCGTCGCTTGAAGAAACGCCGGGGACCGGGGAGAGCGATGATGTCGGAGATTAATGAAGCGCCTAATGAAGAAGAATGCCGGTATTTTCTTTCCTATTCCGGGGTTCGGTTGCCATTAAAGCTCCTTGGGCCGCTCGAGGCGAGCGAGCTTAAGAACCGCAACACCTATTTTCGCGCGACTTATGACGCCGAGGGCAGGATCGTCAGTTGCGAGAAGCTCGTCTATGGCGAAGTGGAGCTGCGGCACGATTACGCCTATGACGCCGGCGGCGCGCTGGCGCGCGCCCGCATCGCCATGGGCGAGGACGTTTCCGAGATTGACTGCGGCGCTGACGGCGTCCCGCTGCGCAGTTGATGGCCTTAAATGGGCGCGGCTTCGTGCGGCGTTTTGGCGCTGATCGCCAGCGCGTGGACGCGGTCGGCGAGCTCGTCGGAGAGAAGCGCATTGACGAGACGGTGCCGCTCGATCAAGCTCTTGCCCTCGAAAGCCGCGCTCACCACCTCCACTCTGAAGTGGGTTTCGCCGTCGGGATGGTGATGCCCATGCCCCGCGTGGCTGTGCGATTCGTCGATCACGTTGAGCGCCGCTGGCGCAAGGGCTTGGGTGAGTTTCTGTGCGATGCGCGTCTTGACGACGCTTTTACCCTGATCCGTCATGTTTATCTCCGGTTCGATCGCCGATTTAGCACATTGGCGCTTGGTTGCGCTTGCGGCGCGCTGCGGCGCCATCATAATGGAATGAAATGGACCTGAATTCGCCCCTCTTCGACCGCATCCGAACCAAGCGCCAGCCGCGCGAAACTGTGCGCGAGACCGTGACGCGGTGCGATTCTCCCGGCTGTGAGGCGGAGGGCGTCCACCGCGCGCCAATGGGCCGGCTGCGTGAGGGGCAGTATCTCTGCTTCTGCCTCGAACATGTCCGGGAATACAACGCCACATACAATTATTTCAACGGCATGGATGACGCTTCAGTCGCCCGCTACATGAAGGACGCGACGGTCGGGCATCGCCCGACCTGGTCCATGGGGACGAAGCGCGGACAGACGGGCTTTCGCGAGGACACGATGACGGCGGCCGATCCGCTTGGCGTCTATCGCCAGCGCTTCCGCCGTCCGCACCCCGCCGCCGCCCGCCGCGCGCCTCAACATTCGCCTGTGACGATCAGGGCGTTCGTCGCCATGGGGCTTGAGGAGACGGCGGACGCCGTGGCGATCCGCGCGCGCTACAAGGAGCTCGTCAAGCGCCATCATCCCGACGCGAATGGCGGCGACCGCTCCCGCGAGGAAAAATTGCGGGAAATCATCCATGCCTATAAGACGCTGAGGGCCGCTCGCCTGGTCTGAGCGCTCGTCGCGCGGAAAGCTTTTCCGCGGCGGCGCAGACATATTCGGCGCAATCATGCGGGGACGAAACGGTCCGCGCAAGGAGGACGCATTTTGGTCGCTGCAGAATACGCCGCAACGGGCCTCGACAGCACGCCGGACATGAAGATCTCGGTGCGCCAGGTGTTCGGAATCGACTCCGATATGGAGGTTCCCGCCTTTTCCGAGCGCAACGAACATGTGCCGGACCTCGACCCGGACTACCTCTTCGATCGGCAGACGACGCTCGCCATTCTCGCCGGCTTCGCCAGGAATCGGCGCGTGATGGTGACCGGTTATCACGGCACGGGAAAGTCGACGCATATCGAACAGGTGGCGGCGCGGCTCAACTGGCCTTTCGTGCGCGTCAATCTCGACAGCCACATCTCGCGCATCGACCTTGTCGGCAAGGACGCCATCGTCCTGAAGGACGGCAAGCAGGTCACCGAGTTTCGCGACGGCATCCTGCCTTGGGCGGTGCAGCACTGCGTGGCTTTGTGTTTCGACGAATATGACGCTGGGCGGCCCGACGTGATGTTCGTGATCCAGCGCGTGCTTGAAGTTTCCGGCCGCCTGACGCTGCTCGATCAGAACCGCGTCATCCGGCCGCATCCGGCATTCCGTCTGTTCGCCACCGCCAATACGGTCGGGCTCGGCGACACGTCGGGCCTCTACCACGGCACGCAGCAGATCAACCAGGCGCAGATGGACCGCTGGTCGATCGTCGCGACGCTGAATTATCTGCCGCATGACGCCGAGACCAATATCGTGCTCGCCAAGGCGAAATCCTATGGCGCCACGAAGGAAGGCCGCGACATCGCCAATAAAATGGTGCGGGTCGCCGACCTCACCCGCAACGCCTTCATGGCCGGCGACCTTTCGACGGTGATGAGTCCGCGCACGGTGATCACCTGGGCGGAGAACGCCGAGATTTTCGGCGACATCGGCTTCGCCTTCCGGTTGACCTTTTTGAACAAATGCGACGAACTCGAGCGTCCGCTCGTCGCCGAATTCTATCAGCGCTGCTTCGGCAAGGAGCTGCCGGAAAGCGCCGTGAATGTGGTGATGACATAAAGAGACGTTGCTTGGCCCCCTGCCTCACCGCTGAAGCGGGAGAGGCCGGAGTGGGGGCATGACGGCGCTCAACCGATAGCCGCTCGTTGGAAATGCCGACGCCGAGCTCGGAAGGCTCACCGACACGTCGCGGACGCGCAAGCATGAGCCCCGCATGCGGAACGAAAATTGCTCGCGTCAGGGGCGAAGCTATGTGACGCGAGGGGTTCATGCCGCTTTACGCCTATGTCTGCGACGCCTGCGCCGCGGAATTCGAACTGCTGGTGCGCGGATCTGACGTGCCAGCCTGTCCCGCCTGTGGAAGCGAGAAATTGCAACAGCAGGTTTCCCGCATCTCCAAGGAAATCAAATATCCCGCGATCGCGAAATCCTGGCGCCGGCGCGCCGCGGCGGAAGGCGATCTGTCGAACTTCAGCAAGGCCGAACGCAAATTGTAAGCTTTCGGCCAATCGGACCCTTCGACTTGCGGCCTTGCGCGCCCGCGCGCATATAGTTCCGTCATGTCAGCCCCGACAAACCGACGGCCCGCCTCGCCCAAGGAGGCGCCGCAGGAGCCGTTCAAGCGCGCCGTCGCCGGCGCCATGCGCGCCATGGCGCGCTCGCCAGCGCTCGAGGTGAATTTCGCCCCGGAGCGGCCTTCGCTCATCGCCGGGGCCGACGGGGCGAAGGCGCGGCTGACGGAGCCGCCGCGTAAGCTGAACGTAAAGGACGCCGCGATTCTGCGCGGCCAAGCGGATTCCCTGGCGCTGCGCCTCGCCTGTCACGACGACGCGCTGCATCGGCGCTATGCGCCGGAACCGGCAGCCGCGCGCGCCGCCTTTGACGCTTTGGAGCAGGCGCGCTGCGAGTCGATCGGCGCAATGCGCATGCCCGGCGTCGCCGCGAATATCGGCGCAATGCTCGACGACCGCTATCAGCGCAGCCACGCCGATCAAATCGCCGGCCGCGACGATGCGCCGCTCGAAGACGCGCTGGCGCTGCTCGCGCGCCAACGCCTGACGGGACTCAATCCCCCGCAGCATGCGGAAAAAATCGTCGAGCTGTGGCGCGACACGGTCGAAGAGCGCGCCGGCGCCGATCTCGACCGACTGACCGGGGCGGTGGAGGACCAGAAGCTTTTCGCACAGATCGTGCGCGAGCTGCTTTCGCATCTCGATATGGCGAGCGGCGAAGCGCCGGACGAAACGCAGTCCGACGAGGAAAGCGAGGATGCGCCGCAAAATCCCGATCAGAGCGAGAGCGACGATCGGGACGACGAAGAGTCGAAAAGCGCCGCTGAGATGGATACGGCGCTCGCGGCCGAAGACGCCCAGGAGGAAGGCGAAAGCGACTCCGCCGAAGCGCCCTATGGCGAGACCGAGCGAGAAGCCGACGCCGGAGACGCCGAGGAGGCCGCCGAGGCGCGTCACCCGGCGACGAACGCCGCCGAGCGGGCCGGCGCCGATTATCACGCCTACACCACCCGCTTCGACGAGATCATTCGCGCCGAGGAGCTCTGCGACGTCGAGGAGCTGGATCGGCTGCGCGCCTATCTGGACAAGCAGCTACTGCATCTCTCCTCGGTCGTCGGACGGCTAGCGAATCGGCTGCAGCGCCGGCTGATGGCGCAGCAGAGCCGTTCCTGGGAGTTCGACCTCGAGGAAGGCATGCTCGATCCCGCGCGACTGCCGCGGATCATCATCGATCCCCAGCAGCCGCTCTCTTTCAAGCGCGAAAAGGACATGGACTTTCGCGACACGGTGGTGACGCTGCTTCTGGATAATTCCGGCTCGATGCGCGGGCGCCCGATCACGGTCGCCGCCACCTGCGCCGACATTCTGGCGCGCACGCTGGAGCGCTGCGGCGTCAAGGTCGAGATCCTCGGCTTCACCACCCGCGCCTGGAAGGGCGGCCAGTCTCGCGAGGCCTGGATCGCTGAAGGGAAGTCGGCCAGTCCCGGACGCCTCAACGACATCCGCCACATCATCTATAAGGCCGCCGACGCGCCCTGGCGCCGCGCCAGACGCAACCTCGGCCTGATGATGCGGGAAGGGCTGTTGAAGGAAAATATCGACGGCGAAGCCCTCGATTGGGCGCATCGCCGACTGCTCGCGCGCACCGAGCAGCGGCGCATCTTGATGATGATCTCGGACGGCGCGCCGGTCGACGACTCGACCCTCTCCGTCAACGCGGGCAACTATCTCGAACGCCACCTGCGGCAAATCATCCACGAGATCGAGAGCAAGTCGCCCGTCGAACTCATCGCCATCGGCATCGGCCATGACGTCACCCGCTACTACCGCCGCGCGGTGACGATCGTCGACGCCGAGGAGCTCGGCGGCGCCATGACTGAAAAACTCGCCGAACTGTTCAGCGAAAGCGCCGCGCCTGCGCCCCCGCCGACCCAGCGCCGCCGATCGCCGGTCGTCCTCGCGCGTCGGTGACAGAGCCGGCGTTTCAGCTTTTTTAACGATGCCGCAACGAATCGCCGCCTCGCGCGTTTCTATGCGGGCGCGTCTTTTGCTGAGCCAAAGGCAGCGGCCCCGTGTGGAATTGTAAGGGGATCGTGATGGCGTTCATCAACTGGCAGGACAAGGCGGCTCCGAGAGAGGCGAGCGAAACGGCGCGGTTCTTGTGCGTTACCAGCGTTCTCGCGCTTGCGACGTTGCCCTTCGCGCTATGCGCGGCGCTGACGATTTGGGGCTCCTGATCTAGCCGCGCAGTCGCCGCAAGGCGCCGGCCGCGAGCGGCGTGAATGATGCCCCGAGCCACGAGCAGGCGATCATTTCTGCGAGGCGCAAGCCTTGGCCTCGCGGCTCTCTCATCGTTTGATGGACGGCGTGCGGTTGGGGCGGAAGGCGCGCGACTGGGGTTCGCCAATGGCGACCGGCCCCTCGTGCGCTACCCCGGGAAGCGGGCGCTGATCGAGCAGACCGTCAGGCCGCCTCAACTCGAAACCCCTTTCTCCGTTTACGACGAAGGCCTGTTAACGCCCAACGACGCCTTTTTTGTCCGCTATCACCTCGCCGGCGTCCCGCTCAGCATTGATCCGGAAACCTTTCGTCTCGAGGTGCGGGGCCATGTCGAGACGCCGCTGTCGCTCTCGCTTGCAGACCTCAAGCGCGACTTCGAGCCAGTCGAGATCGTCGCCGTCAATCAATGTTCGGGCAACAGCCGCGGCTTCGTGGAGCCGCGCGTCGGCGGCGGACAGTTTGGCCATGGCGCGATGGGCAACGCCCGTTGGCGCGGCGTCGCGCTCAAAACGCTGCTCGAAAAGGCCGGCCCGAAGCCGGGCGCTCAATCCGTCGCCTTCAACGGGCTCGACGCGCCAGTGGCGCCGGAGACGCCGGATTTCGTCAAGGCGCTCGACCTCGGCCATGCCGGCGACGGCGAAGTGATGCTCGCCTACGCGATGAATGGCGAAGACCTGCCATGGCTCAACGGCTTCCCGTTGCGGCTGGTGGTTCCCGGCTGTTACGGCACCTATTGGGTGAAGCACCTCAACGACATCGAAGTGCTCGACAGCGATTTTAGCGGCTTCTGGATGTCGAGCGCCTATCGCATCCCCGATAATGACTGCGTCTGCGTCACGCCCGGCGCGCCAAAGGGGGCGACGCGGCCGATCAAGCGGCTCAATGTCCGCAGCTTCGTGACGCGGCCGGCCGAAGACGCGAAGGTCGCGGCGCATGTCGCCTTCGAAGTCAGGGGCATCGCCTTCGATGGCGGCCATGGCATCGAAGCCGTGCTGCTCTCAGCCGACGACGGCGCGAACTGGACCGCGGCTCGGCTGGGCGAGGATCTTGGCCGGTATTCCTTCCGCGAATGGCGGACAGAGCTGTCGCTGCGGCCGGGCGTGCATCATTTGAAATCCCGCGCCGTCAATCGCGCCGGCCAGTCGCAGCCCTTGGCGCCCTTATGGAACCACGCCGGCTATATGCGGCACGTGGTGGAGACGGTTCGGATAGAGGCGGTCTAACGAAAACATGCCGCGCTTTCGCAAAATGCTCATCCTGATGGCGACGGCCGCGTCTCTCGCGCCGGCGCTCTGCGCCGCCGAGACGTTGACCTATTCGCTGCCGGAAGAGACGACGGCGGCGCTGCGCGCCGGACCAGGACAGGAAACCGCGCAGAACAATTGCGCCGCCTGCCACTCCGTCGATTATATCGAGCGCCAGCCGCCGAAGATGGGCCGGGCGTTCTGGGAAGGCGTCGTGAAGAAGATGATCGCGTCCTACCATGCGCAGATCGACGAGCCCGACGCCGCCGCGATCGTCGATTATCTCGCAGCGACCTATTGAGCGCGGCCTTGAGCAGGTTCCGAAAAAGTTGACAGACTTTTTCGATGAGAACCTGCTCCAATGATTTTGAGCGATTCCTTATCGATCACATTGTTCGATGTGATCGATAAGCGCTCTATGACGCTTCGCCGATCGGCCATTCGCCCTTGTAGACGCCGCCCTTGTTGTCATGCGCTTCGACGCGGATCGTCTTCGCGCCGTTCGGCGCATAGGTGAAGCGGAAGGTCGGGTCTTCAGAGAGTGAGATGCCGCCTTCCATTTTGAAGATCGGCGCATCGCCCTGAAAGACTTCAACAGAGTCGATGAAATGCGCCGGCAGATAGGCGCGCGAGACCGGGTCCATCTGCATGCCGGAGGCGTTTGGGTGGCGGACCATGATCTGCGCTTCGCGCTTTGCCGGATCGGCGCTCTTGAACTCGCGATATTTCATCTTGCCGATATTGGCGACCGCCTCGTCCTGATCCTTGCCGGCGGGCGCCGAACAGCCGCCCGAGGCTTTGACGAATTTTGCGTCGGCGCGCAGCTTGCCGTCGCCCGTTTCCGCCACCGCATGGACGTTGGAATAGGAGTTCACCCGCACGCGGGTTTCGATGAAGCCGACGCCGGATGTGTCGCCGAGCGTGAAGGCTGCCGCCATTGGCATCGGGTTCTGGTCGATGACCAGCGTCGCGACCTTGATTTGCGTCGGGTCGGCGAAGCGCATGGTCATCGGCACGATCGCCGCGTCCTCGGCCCGCGCCGGCGCGTCGAGCGTTACGACGCCGTCAGCCGCCGCGATCGGGCGGCTGTGAAAGATGTCGACGACAAGTTCGGGCCAGGGATCGGGCGCGGTTTGGGCGAGGGCCGCGGTCGCAAGAAGCGCGAGGAGGGCGCCGGCGGCGGAACGGGCTGCTGTGTTCATATCCGGCATCCTCCAAGCGAGTGCGTCATTGCGAGCGTAGCGAAGCAATCCATTGAAAGGCGCCCGGCTCTGGATTGCTGCGTCGGTTTCTTGCGAAGTCGGGTATACCCGACTTCGAATAAAGCTCCTCGCAATGACGGCAAGAGCGCTGATCTAGTGGCAAGAATAAGCGCGAACCCCGCTCGCCGTCACGTGACAAAGTCATCCTCACGGCCCTTCCCACTCCAGCTCGGCGAATCCCGCCGTGGCGTTGCGGGCGTTGTAATCGTCGAAGAGCCGCCATTTCTCCCGCTCCTCGGTCCCGGCGGTTTTCGCGGCGGAGGCGACGCCCTCGCCCTGCTTGATCGCGGCGCGAAGATCGGCGGTCAGCCGCATCAGATAGGCGCGCTGGTCCTCGAGCGCCTTCGGCCAGGGCGCGGGGAGGGGGCCATGCCCGGCGACGACCTGCGTCGCCTTGATCGCCGCGAGCCTGTCCGCGACGTCGAGAAAGCCGAGGAGGCTGCCGTCGACGACCGGCACATGTTGGAGAAAGAGCAGATCGCCGGAAAAGAGCACGCCGATTTTCGGATCGAGAATGGTCAGATCGCATTCGCTATGCGCCGTGCGCCACGCCTGCAGCACGATCTCGCGATGGCCGAGATCGAGCGTCAGCGTCTGGTCGACGGTCAATGTCGGGGGCACGATCGTGACGCCGTCGAGGGCGTCGCCCATCTGGGCGCGGAAGGCCGAAAGATAATGCGGCCCGCGCGCCGCGAGCGCACGCGGCAGATTCTTGTGCCCGACGAAGGTCGCGCCGGTCTCGACGAAGGCCCCATTGCCGAATGTGTGGTCGGGATGCGCGTGGGTGTTGATGACGTAGCGAATGGGCTTTTGCGTCTTTTCGCGCAGCGCCGCGAGGAAGGCGCGGCCTTCGATCAGGCTGCCGCCGGTATCGATCACCGCGACCGCTTCGTCCCCGACGATGGCGCCGAGATTGGCGATGTCGCCCATATTTTCCCGGGTCATGAGGGAAGTTTCGCCCTGATGCGCATAAACCCCGGGGGCGATTTCGCTTAAGGAGAAGGCGCGGGCGGGATACCCGGCGACGAGCGGCGCGAGCGCCGCGACAAGCGCCAGCATGCGACGCAACATGTTGTTCGCCTTGACTGTTTCATGGGCTGGCCGATGCGCTGCATCGCACGGCCGCGCCATTGTTTTTTGCGATTGCGATTCAAGAGCTAGCGACATATTATCCCGCCGTTTCCGAGTTAAAAGATGTCTTCCGGACGGGAACCGGGAGCTTCTCGCCGCTGGCGGACGTTTTGTCCCGCCGGCTTGAGACATAAACGGAAATCGCCTTCCCAATGTCGAGGCGCCTAGGAGGCACGACGTCGGCGGCGGCGCATAAAAAATGCGCCCCGGGCGTCGTCAGGAGGAAAAGCTCATGCATAAACTGTTGTTGTCGACTTCGGTGGCCGTACTCGCGCTCGCCGGGGCGGCGAAGGCCGACGATTTGCAGACCCTGCAGAAAGACCCCAAGCAGTGGGTGATGCCGACGGGTGATTACGGCAACCTGCGCCATTCCGCTCTTAAGCAGATCACGACCGAGAACGTTGGCAAGCTCGCGCCGGCGTGGCAGTTCTCCACCGGCGTTCTGCGCGGCCATGAAGGCGCGCCGCTCGTCATCGGCGACGTGATGTATCTGCATACGCCGTTCCCCAACAACGTCTATGCGCTCGACCTGAAGGATCCGGACCACAAGATCCTCTGGAAGTATGAGCCCAAGCAAGATCCGTCGGTCGTGCCCGTGATGTGCTGCGACACGGTCAACCGCGGCCTCGCCTATGGCGATGGCAAGATTTTCCTGGCGCAGGCCGACACCACGCTCGTCGCGCTCGACGCCAAATCCGGCAAGCTCCTCTGGTCGGTCAAGAACGGCGACCCCTCCAAGGGCCAGACTTCGACCGCGGCGCCGCATGTCTTCAAGGACAAGGTGTTCGTGGGCATCGCCGGCGGCGAATTCGGCGTGCGCGGCCACATCACGGCCTATGACGTGAAGACCGGCCAGCAGGTGTGGCGCGGCTATTCGATGGGCCCCGACGCCGACACGCTGATCGAGCCGGGCAAGACCACCCATCTCGGCAAGCCGGTCGAAAAGGACTCAGGCATCACGACCTGGGAAGGCGAGCAGTGGAAGATCGGCGGCGGCACCACCTGGGGCTGGTACAGCTACGATCCGGACCTCAATCTCGTCTACTACGGCTCGGGCAATCCCTCGACCTGGAACCCCAAGCAGCGTCCGGGCGACAATCGCTGGTCCATGACCATCTGGGCGCGCGACCTCGACACCGGCAAGGCGAAGTGGGTTTACCAGATGACGCCCCACGACGAGTGGGATTATGACGGCATCAACGAGATGATTCTCGCCGACCAGGACATGGGCGGCCAGAAGCGCAAGACTCTCGTCCACTTCGACCGCAACGGCTTCGCCTATACGCTTGACCGCGTCACCGGCGAGCTGCTGGTCGCCGAGAAATTCGATCCCGCGGTGAACTGGGCGAGCAAGGTCGACATGGACAAGTCGTCCAAGACCTATGGCCGTCCGCTCGGCGTGGCGAAATATTCGACCGAACAGAACGGCGAAGACGTCAATACGCAGTATGTCTGCCCGGCGGCGCTTGGCTCCAAGGACCAGCAGCCGGCGAGCTACGACGCGACGACGGGACTCTTCCTGGTTCCGACCAACCACGTCTGCATGGACTATGAGCCGTTCCGCGTGAGCTATACGGCGGGCCAGCCCTACGTCGGCGCGACGCTGGAAATGTTCCCGGCGGGCAAGGACAAGGGCGAGACCCACACCGGCAACTTCATCGCCTGGGACGCCAAGGTCGGAAAGATCGTCTGGTCCAATAAGGAGCAGTTCTCGGTCTGGGGCGGCGCGACGTCAACGGACGGCGGCGTCACCTTCTACGGCACGCTCGAGGGCTATCTGAAGGCCGTCGACACCAAGACCGGCAAGGAGCTCTATAAGTACAAGACTCCGTCGGGAATCATCGGCAACGTCACCACCTATGAGTCCGGCGGTAAGCAGTACGTCGCAGTGCTCTCGGGCGTTGGCGGCTGGGCCGGCATCGGCTTGGCGGCTGGCCTCTCCAAGAGCAACGAGGGACTCGGCGCCGTGGGCAACTACGCGTCGTTGGCCAACTATACGGCTCTTGGCGGCGTCTTGACTGTCTTCGCTCTGCCAAACTAAGCAAGACGCGAAGCAATAAAAAGCCGGCGCTCGGCGCACCGTCAAGGTGCCGCCGAGCGTCGGCGTTTACACTGTGTGGGAAGAGAATAGACCAAGGAGAGAGGTAATGAGATCGTCGCTTGCCGGAGCGTTGGCTCTGGGCGTCATCATGTGCGTGGGGACCTCCGCAATGGCCGAGGCGCCGGGAGACCCCAAGGCCGTCAAATCGACCGACGGCAAATATTTCGACGCCAAAGGCGACCCCACCTTCAACGTCGGCCCCGACGGCAAGGTGGACTGGTACACCTTCTCCGGCTATCGCCGCTATCACGCGGAATGCCACGTCTGCCACGGCCCCAATGGCGGCGGCTCGACCTATGCGCCGGCGCTCAAGGATTCGGTGAAGCGGTTCGACTATGCCGAATTCGCCGGCATCGTCATCGGCGGGCGCCAGAACGGCAACAGCGTTATGCCGGCCTTCGCCGACAACAAGAACGCCTCCTGCTACATCGACGATCTCTACGTCTATCTGCGCGCCCTCTCGACCGGCGCCATCGAGCCCGGCCGTCCGGGGAAGAAGGAAGACCGCCCGGAGGCCTTCGCCAAGGCCGAGACCGAGTGCATGAATCAGAAGTAAGAGCGTCGATACGATCGCATGATCCGCTTCACGCATCGGCGCGGTTTTTCCGCGCTGCTCTCGACGGGCTGGGCCGCCGCAATCCTCTTTGTGGCGGCCCCCGCCTCGGCGCAGCATATGGGGCCCGTCGCCGGCGCCAAGGGCGACGATAATCAGGGTTCGATCGAACTCGTCGATCCCAAGACGCTGCGCGTGTGCGCCGATCCGAGCAATCTTCCCTTTTCAAACGACAAGGGCGAAGGCTTCGAGAACAAGATCGCCGAATTCCTTGCCAAGAAGCTCGGCAAGGATCTCGCCTATACTTATTATCCGGGCGCCACCGGCTTTGTGCGCAACACGCTCAACGCGCATCTTTGCGACGTCATCCTCGGCATGCCGCAGGGCAATGACCTCGTGCAGACCACCAATCCCTATTACCGGACGACCTACGCCATCGTGACCCGCGCGGGCTCGGAGCTTGACGGCTTAAAGACGCTCGACGATCCGCGTCTGAAGGATAAGCCGCATCGCATCGGCCTTGTCGCCAACACGCCGCCCGGCAATGTGCTGGCGATGAATGGTCTGATGGCGTCGGTGAAGCCCTATGCGCTGATGGTCGACACGCGCGTCGAATCCTCCGGCGCGGCGATGATGCATGATCTCGAAAAGGGCGAGATCGACGTCGCGCTGCTGTGGGGACCGATCGCCGGCTACTACGCCAAACAATCGAGCGTGAAGCTCAATGTGACGCCGCTGCCGGAGACGCCCGGCGCCCGCATGGCCTTCCGCATCGGCTTCGGGGTTCGCCATTCCGATCAGAACTGGAAGCGCGAACTCAATACGCTGATCGCCCAAAACAAGATCGAGCTGGAGCGCATCCTTCGCGATTTTGAAGTCCCGTTGCTCGATGAGTCGGGACATGCGATCACGGCTCCGTGATGAGTCTGGCGAAACATTTGGCGAGCGGCCTTCTCGCGCTTTGCGCGGCGGTTGCGCTTTGCGCCGCGCCGGCTAACGCCCAAACGCCGCCTGAGCCGGAAGGCTACCGCCTCGACAATTATCACGCGCCGACGCCGGCGACGCTTAAGGGCGCGACCGTCCTCGACACCCCGCAGGCGTTTGAACTGTGGAGCGGCAAGAAAGCGGTTTTCATCGACGCGCTGTCGCGGCCGCCAAAGCCGGAAGGCCTGCCGAAGAATGCGGTATGGCGCGATCCAAAGCGCTTCGACATTCCCGGCAGCATCTGGCTTCCCGACACCGGTTTTGGCGAACTCTCCGAACCGATGGCGCGCTACTTCGAGCAAGGCGTGGCGCGCGCCAGCGGCGGCGACAAATCGAAGCCGCTCGTCTTCTATTGCCGCACCAATTGCTGGGCGTCCTGGAACGCCGCGAAACGCGCGCTCACCCTCGGTTATACGCATGTGCTGTGGTATCCGCCCGGCGCCGACGCCTGGGAGCAGGCGGGCCATCCGCTCGAGGAGCGCCAGCCCGAGCCGCGCGAGTAGGGCGCGATTTCAATTGTGACTCGTAGGTCATTCCCGACGCTTCGCGTGAGCGAAGCGATCGGGAATCCAGAGCAAGGCCAGCGCTCACTCACACTTCTGGATTCCCGGTCAGGCCGTGGGCCTGCCGGGAATGACACGTCGAACAACGGCTCAACGGTGCCATCTCACTCCATCGCCTGCTGGATTGCGCGCGCGAGCGTTCCAAAACGTTGCTCGATCAGCGCCGGGCTCTCGCACACATATCCGACCATGCGCCGCTGCTCCTCGAAGAGGCGCAGCCGCCACTGCACGGCTTCGCTCGCCTTTTTAATCGCTTCGGAATCCTGCGGCTTTTGATCCTGCAGGTCGCGCAGCGTCTGCGTCTCCTGGCGCGCCGTCTCCGCCATGGCTTTCAGCCGCCGGCCAAAACGATCGAGACCGTTGACCAGGTCGCGCCGCTCGTCATTCATGCGCTCATAGACGCCGGCGAAAAGCGTCGTCAGGCGCTCCTTGCGCTTGTCGCCCGCCGATTTGGCGAATTGCGCGATAAGCGTCTCCGCTTCGTCCATCTGCGTGCGTCGCTGCGCGAGGCGGGTGACAAGATCGGCGATCGCCACATCATCGCGCCAATGTTTCATAGCGGCGTCGAGCGGCGGACCGGCCCAGACGCCCCCGACCGCGAGCTCGGGCACGCGCACCTGTCGGCACGGCCAATCTGGCTGGCTTTGTTGCGGCGGCGCTTGCGCCGCAGCGGCGTCGGCGAAAACGAGCAAGAAAAGCGCAAGACGCAGGCTAAGATGAATCATGAGGCTCGCCGGACGTCGCGGGATCGCGACGCGCTATAATGCCCCATGCAGATCATCCCCGTCATCGATATTCGCAACGGCGCGGTCATGCGCGCGCGCGCCGGCGACCGCGACAGCTACAAGCCAATCTCTACGCCGCTTGCGTCGACAAGCGCGCCGGCCGATGTCGTCGCCGGTTTCCTGACGCTTCATCCATTCGAGAAAATCTATATCGCCGATCTCGACGCGATCGAGGGACGCGGCGACAACCGCCGCGAGATCGGCGCGTTGACGGAGCGATTTCCATCGCTTCGCTTTATGGTCGACGCCGGCGCCGCGTCCTGCGACTGGCGCGGCGCAGCGCGCGTCGATTGTGTAATCGGCAGCGAATGCTTGCGCAACGGCGACTCCCTGCATGCGACCAAGCATGATCCCAATGTCGTTCTGTCGCTCGATTTTCGCGACGAGGTTTTTTTGGGTCCCGATGCGCTCGACCAATGCCCCAGGCTGTGGCCGCGACGGGTCATCGTCATGACGCTCACGCGCGTCGGCGTCGGCGCGGGTCCCGACTTCGCGCGAATTTCGCACATCATCGAGCGTGCGGGCGATCGGCGCGTCTTTGCCGCAGGCGGCGTTCGCGGCGCGGACGATCTTGAACGGCTTGAAGCGATCGGCGCCGCTGGCGCGCTTGTCGCGACGGCGCTGCACGACGGCGCTCTGACGCGCGCCGATCTCGATCGCTTTGCGTCGGCGCACAAAAAAAAAGGGAGCCCTGAGGCTCCCTTGGCAAGCGAACCGCCAAAGATCAGTTGGCGGCGAAAGGATGTTTCGCGGTGACGCGGGCCGACAACACGCTGCGCGCGCTCGGATCGCCTTTCATCGCGCGGGCGATGGCTTCCTTCGTCGCGGTGTAGTTGAAGTCCTGAATCTTCTGATCGTCGTTGGCGTCCCAATGGATGAACACGCCGACGCAGATGAAGAGATCATCCGCCTGGCTCATCGGAATGACGCCCTCGGCGAGGCTGTCGGCGACCGCTTTGGCGACGCCATATTGCGCCGGGCCGAACATCTGAACCGCCTGCTTGGCGTTCTTGATGGTCACTTTGTTGAACATCATCGTATAGGGCTTCACCAACAGGTTCGGCGCGACGACCGCGAGCAGCGTCGTAAAGCCGTCCTTGTTGTTGACGAGGCCATTGGCGAAGGCCTTCTCCGCGGCGGAGCCGCGCGGACCCATGATCAGGTCGATGTGCGCGACCTCATTGCCGTCGCCGACGAGCGATTCGCCGACGCTGGTCTTGCCGGTGCTCGACGTGAAGCCGGATGACGGCTTCGGAAAAAGCGCGCCCAGTATTTTCTCAAAGAACGAAGCCATAATCCATCCCTTCCGGTGCGTTCGCGTCCCTGCGGCGTCGACTTTGCGCGCGCGGAATGCCCCTATTGCTCGTTGAGTCTCCCCTCAGGGAAGACGAAATTTCTGCTGGCGGCCGCCCCCGCGCGCCAGACTTTAGAACTCTGCGGCGTCATCGTTTTGCAGCGTCGATGCTTGGCCGCTTGAGCGGCGGCGTCGGTCGGCTGCGAGCGCGGCGGCGGGGAGCGTTCGGCTCCCCGCTGCGCATGTTCCTACGCGGTTCAGTTCGGCGCGAAGGGGTGCTTGGCTTCGTTGCGCTTGGCGACGACTTCCGAAGCCTTCGGCTCGCCCTTGACGGCGCGCGCGATCGCTTCCTTCGTCGCGGTATAATTGTAGTCCTGGATCTTCTTGTCGTCCGAAGCGTCCCAGTGAATGAACACGCCGACCGCAATGAAGATGTCGTCGGCTTCGTCGACCGGGATCACGCCCTCGGCGACCGAATCCGCAACGGCCTTGGCGACGCCATGCTGCGCCGGGCCGAACATCTGCACGGCCTGCTTGGCGCCCTTGATCGTCACCTTGTTGAAGAGGATCGTGTTGGGCTTGCACAGCAGGTTCGGGGCGACGACGGCGAGCAGCGTCGTGAAGCCGTCCTTGTTGTTGACGAGCGCGTTGGCGAAAGCGAGCTCGGCCGCGGAGCCGCGCGGCCCCATGATCAGATCGATATGCGCAACTTCATTGCCGTCGCCGACCAGCGACTCGCCGACCAGCATTTTGTTGATTAAAGCCATGTGTTCCTCCCAGAATTCCTCATGATCGCGCGCGCCATTCGGCCCCGAGCGATTCTATCCCCTCTTCGGCGCCGAGCGAAAAAGCCCGATCCGACCGGTGGTCAGATAGCCGCGAGTCCATCCCGCGCGCGGCGGACTCAACCATTTTTGCGCGGCCTTGCCAAGATGGCCCCAAGATAATCGGCGAAAAGAACCGCGACGGTCAGATCGGCGCTTGTGCCGGGATTCAACCCACGCTGTTTGAGCGCGCGATCGAAGTCCAACGCCAGATCGAACGCCGCCGCGCGGCCTTTGGCGCTCTTGAGACTCTTTGTAAAAGGCGTCGCCTCGCCGCGGACCGCCTCGGCGGCGGCGAGGCCATGCTTGCGCGCGATATGGCTATCGGGAAAAGCGGCGAGAAAAGCCGCATAGACGGCGAGCGTTCCGAGCGACGCATCGGCGCCGCGCGCGCGCGCCTCCGCGAGGGTCTTAAGGCCAAGGTCGAAAATATCACCAAAGCCATTGGCGTATTGCCAGGCGATGCGGTCTCGGTCGGCGGCGGCCCGCATCGCTTCGAGGAGAGTCGTTTGCGCCGGCGCATGGACGTCATGCTGCGGCGCATCTCCAAGCCCCGCCGGCCGCGCGTGGGCGATGGCGCGAAACGCCGCGTCGGCGTCGTTGATGTCGAGCGCCTGCAGCACGCGCCCGGTCTCCCGGCGTAGATCGGCGCTTTGCGCGGTCGCGGCGGCCTGGGCCAGCGGCGCGCAGAGCAAGATAATGCCGAGATTGGTGTTCTGCCCGACGCGCGCCCGCGTCGCCTCGACCGCGCCGGCGATGCGCGCGCCAACGGTCGATTGCGCCGCGGCGATGAAGGGCGCGGCGGCTTTGGCGCTGGCGAGGAAATCCGCCGTGGTCATGCCATGGCCGTCGGCGAAGACATGGACGTTGCCGGGCTTGGGCGCCTGCAGCTCCGCCTCGCAGGCGGCGACGAAGCCGGTCGCGATCTCTTGCGGGTCGGCCGCGAAATTCGCCACGTCAGCCGCGAAGGCGCATGCGCGTCATTTGCGCAAGCGCGTCGGCCGTGACTCTGTCGGCGATCGAGAAGGGCGTCACCCGCTGCAGTCCGCTCCAGCCCGCCATGCTGTTGACTTCGAGAATAAGCGGCGCGCCGCGCTCATCATTGATGATGTCGACGCCGGCGAAGTCGACGCCGAGCGCCGCGGCGGCGGCGAGCGCGATCTCCGCCTCCCGTACTGAGGGCTCGACGGCGACTGGTTTCGCCCCTTGCCGCACATTGGTGATCCAATGGCTCGAGCGCCGGCGCATGGCGGCGATGATGTCGCCGCCCGAGACGAGAATGCGCATATCTTCGAATGGCGGCCGCGCCGGGCCGACGAAGCGCTGCAGATAAAACACGCCGCGCGCCTCCTGAAGCGACGGCAGATCGTCTTCGCGTTCGATCAGTCGCAGTCCCCAGCCCTGCGCCCCGAAGAGCGGCTTCATCACGAGCGGGCCCTTGGCGCATTCGCGCCGCGCGATGGCGCGCGCCTGCGCGAGAGTCTGAGCCGCGAAAGTCTGCGGCGTCGGCAGTCCGGCCTGCGCCAGAAGAAAGCTCGCCATGGATTTATCGGTGCAGCGTTCGATCGCGCGTGCGCTGTTGAGCACCGGAACGCCAAGCGCTTCCAGGGCGTGCAGGACGCCAAGCCGCATGGTGATCGCTTCCAGCGACCCATCGCCGATGGCGCGAACGATGGCGAGATCGGGCAGGTCGCGACATCCGGGGATGATGAGGCCCTGGGCGCGGCCCGTCTCGATCTTGCAGGCGGAGAGCCTTACGGCGACGGGCGTTGCGCCCTGCGCCCGCAAGGCGCGGAGCGTGCGGATCACATGCCAGTCGAGCTTGTCGGTGAAGACCGCCACGCGCGGCGGCGGCCCTCTATCCTCACTCAAAGGAGCGGTGGGGTCGGATCTATCGAGCAGGTCGAACGCAGTCACAAAACGCCCCGGCGATCACCCGCCAAACGATTTATCCAAGAGCGCCAGATTGATCTCGCCGGCGCGGAAGGTTTCACCGGTCTCGACCGCCGTCACCAGCGCTTCGGCCGGCGAAAACAGGCTGCCGTCGATCTTATAGAAGTCGCCCTTATACGCCTTGAAGATTTCGGCGAACGGCCGGCCGTAGTCGCGCGAGGTGTCGCTCGGCAGCTTTTCGGCGAGCTCCTTGGCGGCGGCGGCCGAGCCCTTCACGAAAAGATGCGCGCGCCCCGCATAAATGATCGCGTCATTGGTGCGGCCCATCGCCTGCACGAAGTCGGGGTGGGGCGGCGAGAGCGGCGCCGTCGCGACGCCGTCGATAATGTCGTCGAGCGGAAAATGCAGCTCATGCGCCTTGTGCAACGCGACTTCGAGCACCCGGCCGACCACCTGAACGCCGCCGGCGAGCGACTGCGTCGGCGCATAAATGAAGGCGACTTTGTCTGGCGTCACGCCTGAGCGCGCGGCGACCTTTTCGACGACTTCCTTGGGCGGCGGCGAACCGCTTTCGAGGACGATGGTGACGCGGTCGGCGAGATCGCGATACGTCAATTCATCGAAGAGCTTTTCGGCCCGCGCCTGGGCGCGCCCTGGCCCCGACCCGAGAGCGAAGAATTTTTCGTGGCTCAGGCTCCAGCCGGCATATTGGCTGGCGAGGCAGGCGACGACGGGATCGGCGCTGGTCACGGTCAGCCAGAACGGCCATTTGGGCGCGGCGGGCGCGTGGGACAGGGTGACGCGCCCAAGTCCGCCCATGCAGATTTCGGTGAGCAGCAGGCCGGCCTCAATGCCTCCCGGGACCTTGGCGCCGGCGTCGATCAGCAATTCGCCGAGACTGCCGCGCTCGACGGCGATCCGATATTTCGCCGCGCCGGCGACGAGACGGTCGACCAGCGCGCCCGCGAGAGCGTTGACGCTTTCGGTCGTACGGCCGCTGATGTTCAGGCTTCCGCTCACGTGTGGCCCTTCCTTCTTTCGCTCTGTGGCGCTGTCCACCCTTGCCCGGCCGTTCTAAGCATAAGCCTGCAGCCGGTTCGAGCCCTGAACTTATAGAGCTTTCCGTCGAAACGAAAGCCGAGCCGCGTCGCAGCGTGTCGCGGACGCGAACCGCCTGGCCATGAAGTTTGAGGGTCGAATGTCACAAAATTTCAATCTTTGTGGGTTTATTAAGGCAACCAATCTGCTGATGAAGCGTTGAGCATCGCCTGTGTGTTTTCGCACATCAAACGAGCGTTTTGCGTGTAGACTGGACAGGACGGTAATTTTTTCGCTGAAGGAAGACGAAATGGACGTGCAGCCGATTGAACGGAACGCCGCCCCGCGCACGACCGGAAACCTTGCGTTGACCGACGTGTTTTACGTCGTCATCGCCATTGCGGTCATTCTCTTCGGCAATATGGCCTTGGTCCGCGCCATGGATGTCGCGCTCGATTCCCTGGTCAGATAGCCCCGATACACGCTTGGCTTGGGCTCGCAGACTCCGCCTTCGGCGGCGGGAGCGCGGCCCAGATGGGCCCTTACGTCATAACCTTCAGCTTCTATCAGCGGTTCTGCGAGGACGTTCCCGAAACCGGATCGACGACCATCGTGGTCGACACGATGCAGGACGAAGCCGCCCGGCCAAGTCTACGCTGCGCCTGGCTCCTCGAAGGACAAGGTCGCCCCTGCCGCCACGGGCGTCGCACCAGCGGCCAGGGCGTCGCCGAGACGGTCGAGACGGATCATGGCGAGACCTTCTCCGTCTTGTCGCGAGCCTGTGACGCCGATTTCAACGTCGCCGGCGCGGATCGCTTCGCCCGGCCCGGGCGCGTCGCCTTGCGCGCGATATTTCGCGACCCGCCGGCGCACCAAGCCGCGATGCTTCATCCGCGACACCACCTCCTGGCCGACGAAACAGCCCTTCTTGAAATCGATCCCGGCGAGGAGATCCATATTGGCCTCGTGTGGAAAGGTTGCGCCATAGTCGAAATCGACGCCGCCCAGCGGCACGCCGGCATGAATGCGCCGGGCCTCGTAGGCGCTCCGACCGTCCTCCGTCGGTATTTTGCCTTTTGCCGCGATGGCGCGGAATCCAAGCGGACCGCGCGGATCGGCGGCGATGACGACGGCCTCGACCTTCGGCGCTTCGGTCTGGTCGGGAAAGGCGATCGCTTCGAGGTCGCCGCTGCGGTTCGTCACCGTCACTTTCGAACGCAACTTGTAAATGTTCAGACGTTTTTCGAGATCGGCGGCAAGGGCGAGCGGACAGTCAAGCAGATAGCCTCCTTCGCCCGCGGCAAAGACCAGAAAATCGAACAAAATCTTGCCCTGCGGCGTCAGCAACGCGGCGTAGCGCGCCTCTCCGGGCTTGAGCGCGGTGACGTCGTTGGTCACCAGATTATGCAGGAACTTGCCTGCGTCTTCGCCCGCAACCTCGATGATTGCGCGGTCATCGAGCAGAATCGCCGTCGTCATTCTTCCGCCTCCGCCGCCAGCTGCTTGAGTCTCGCGCGCCTTTGGCGCATTAGCAACAAAACTCCACCCCGCGACGACATCGCAAGCGAGGCGCCACTCATGCCGCAGGTTTTCGACGTCATCCTCTCCGGCGGCGCGCTCGTCAATCAGGACGGGGAGGGCGCGCGCGACGTCGGCCTTCGTGACGGCAAGATCGCCGAAATCGGCGATCTGTCTCGCGCCTCGGCCGGTGAGACGATCGACTGTCGCGGCCTGCATATTCTGCCCGGCGTCATCGACAGCCAGGTGCATTTCCGCGAGCCCGGCGCGCCGCACAAGGAAGACCTTGAATCGGGATCGCGCGGCGCGGTTCTGGGCGGCGTCGTCGGCGTCTTCGACATGCCCAACACCAATCCGCTGACGACGGGCGAAGCGGAGCTGGCCGACAAGGTGACGCGCGCCACCGGGCGCATGCATTGCGATTTCGCCTTCTGGGTCGGCGGCACGCATGAGAACGCCCGTGACCTCAGCGAATTGGAGCGGCTTCCTGGCGCGGCCGGCGTCAAAGTGTTCATGGGCTCCTCGACCGGCTCGCTGCTCATCGCCGACGACGCCGGCATCGCGGAAGTGCTGTCGCATACGCGCCGGCGCGCCGCCTTTCACAGCGAAGACGAAGACCGGCTGAATCTGCGCAAGTCGTTGCGCATCTCCGGCGATCCGTCGTCGCATCCGGTCTGGCGCGACGTCGAGACGGCGGTGCGCTCGACGCGTCGGCTCATGAACATCGCGCGCGAGAAGGGCGCCCTCGTGCATGTGCTGCACGTGACGACCGAAGAAGAGATCGCGCTGCTCGCCGAGCATAAGGACATCGCCAGCGTCGAAGTGACTCCGCATCATTTGACGATGGACGCGAGCGACTATGCGCGGATCGGCACGCTGGCGCAGATGAATCCGCCGGTGCGCGAGGCGCGCCACCGCGAAGCCCTCTGGCGCGGCGTCGCGCAAGGCGTCGTCGATGTGCTCGGCTCCGATCATGCGCCGCATACGCTTGAAGAGAAGGCCAAGCCTTATCCCAATAGCCCCTCGGGCATGACGGGCGTGCAGACGCTCGTTCCGCTGCTGCTCGATCACGTCAACGCCGGTCGATTGACCTTGCAGCGCTTCGTCGACCTGACCAGCGCCGGTCCGGCGCGGCTCTTCGGCATCGCCGGCAAGGGGCGCGTCGCGGTGGGCTACGACGCCGATCTCACCGTCGTCGACATGAAGCGGCGCGAGACGATCCGCAATTCCTGGATCGCTTCGCGCGTCGGCTGGACGCCCTATGACGGCAAGGAAGTCGTTGGCTGGCCTGTCGGGACGTTCGTGCGCGGCGCCAAGGTCATGTGGGAAGGCGAACTCCTAACGCCTTCGCATGGCGCGCCGATGCGCTTTCACGCGGCGCTCTAACGCTCCTTTTGCAAAGTTTGGGCGAACGCCCGGAACATTGAGAACTCGCGCGCGGTTAGTCGCTCATCCCAATTGCGCGCAAAAGGAGATGAGCCATGCCGCAGGGAGACAAGTCGGCCTATACCGACAAGCAGAAACGCAAAGCCGAGCACATCGAGGAAGGCTACGAGAAACGCGGCGTGCCCGATAAGGAAGCCGAGCGCCGCGCCTGGGCGACGGTCAACAAGGACGACGGCGGCGGCAAGAAATCGGGATCCGGCCGCGGCGCCAAAACGGGCAATCCGGCGGGGCACAAGGGCGGCAGGATCGGCGGTGAAGCTTCCGCGTCGCGTCCCGCTTCGGAACGCTCGGCTTCCGCCAAGAAGGCCGCCGCAACGCGCAAACGCAACGAACAGCGCGCCAGCTAGCGCGAAGCCAAGAGCGACAGGAGAATGCAATGACCGCGCAGAACGACGAGCAGCCGACGAACGAAGGCGAAGGCAACCGCACCGCCGCCAAGCAGTATAACGAGGCGACGAGAAAATTCGTCGAAAGCGGCAAGGTCGACAAAGCGGCGAAGGACGCCGAGCAGGCGATCGAAGGCGACGAAGCGGAAGAGCTGAAGCGCGCCGAAGATGAGGGTCGCTCGCACGCCGCGCCGCATGAGCAGGAGCGCGAAATCTAACTCGATGCTTTGCAGCTGGCGGTCGTTCAACCTGCCGAACGGCCTTCTCCAATCCCGACGCGGCGATTGCCGCCGCGTCGTCTCCCAACGCTTCGGCGAACTTCTAGTCTTCGCTCCAGAAGTAGTGCCAAACGCCGTCCGACCCGATGCCGATGCGCGTCGCGCGCGGCTTTCCTTCAGCATTGGAGCTTATAAGATCGGCGAAACGCACGCAGCGCCACCTCGCGCGCGCCTCGTCCTCATTGGCCGCTGCCTGCGGATGGCGCGCGAAGGCCGGCCATTCATAGAGCGTCGTGGGCCCGCGCACGATCTTGACGAAGGGCTGCGCAAGAATCGAACGGATGAGCGAAATCGTTTCTTGCCCCTTGCGATCGAAGGAAAGCGTCTTCAAAATCTCGATGGGATCGGTTCCGGCCTTAAAGGCGCCGCTCTTGGCGAACAGCGGGCGCGTCTCATTCCAGTCGATCGGAATGCGGAGCGCTTCGATGTCGCCAGTCTCGGTCGCGGCAAGAATCTTGTCGCGGATCCTGGCGACGGGCGCGGGCAGCAGCGCGAGATCGCGGATCGGGGGCGAAATGACGTCTCCAGTGACGTCACCCTTGGGTTTGCGGATCATGCATCATGTTAGCGCGCTCCGCCCTTGATGCGCCAATGCGCTGAATTTGACCATTTTCCTACGGCCAAGATTGTCTGCCCGTAACGAAACCGCCATTGTCATGGGCGCGCTCTCGGAGAATAAATGGACGAGCCTCAGCACCAGAATACGCCCACGGGGAACACGACCTCGCCGCGTCTCGAGGGGATGCTGCGCCGGTCGGCGCTTGCGCTCATCGCCGAGCGCGTCTGGCGGGCCGGCTTGGCGCTCGCCACGATTCTCCTGTTTTTTCTAGCGCTGTCCTGGCTTGGCCTTTGGCAGGCTGCGCCGCTTGAGGCGCGCGTCGGCGGCGTGGCGCTCTTTGGGTTCGCCGCGCTCTATGTCGTCGCGCGGGAGTCTGCGCGCGGCTTGCCGCATCGCGCAGCCGCGCTCGAACGGCTGGACCGCGGCGCCGACGCCGCGCTGCGTCCTGCTTCTTCGCTCGAGGATCGGCTCGCCAGTCCAAACCCCGACGCGGCGGTCGAGGCGCTCTGGGCGCTGCATCGCCAGCGCTTGGAGGCGGCGCTGGCGCAGACCCCCATCGAGGCGCCGCATCCGCGCGTGCCCCAGCGCGACCCCTATGCGCTGCGCGCGTTAGCGCTCGTCGCCGCGGTTGCGGCCGGATTCATGGCGGGCGATGAAAAGCGCGCGCGAATCGCCGCCGCATTTGACTGGCGCACGTCCACGAGCTTCGGGACCGCCGCGCGCGTCGACGCCTGGCTCGAACCGCCCGCCTATACGGGACGTCCGCCGATCGTGCTCGCAAAGGAGAGCGACGCGCCCATCGAGGCGCCGGTCAATTCGATGCTGCGCATCCGTCCCCCAGACTCTGGCGTATCCGTCTCCGGCGGACTGGTCGCCGCGCAGCCCGCCGTCGAAGAGGTGCAAAAGGGCGCGTCGAAAGAGCAGGCGTTCAAACTCTCTCGCGCGGCCCGCGTGTCGCTTTCGGACGGTCGGCGTTTCGATCTCGCGGCGATCCGGGACAAGCCGCCAACCATCGCGCTGACGGAAAAGCCGCGCAACAATGTTCGCGGCTCGATGACGCTTGCGTTCCGCGCCACGGACGATTACGGCGTCGTCGGCGCCGAAGCGGTCTTTAGCGGCCCGCCCAGCGCGCGACGCGCGCTTTACGAGCCGCCGCGTCTTGCGCTCGCTTTGCCGCCCGGCGGCGGCGGTCAGGGCGAGGCCAAGGCGACAATCGATCTCGCCGACAGTCCTTTCGGCGGCGCGAAGCTGGCGATGCGCCTCGTCGCCAAGGACGCCGCGGACAATGAAGGCGCTTCTGAATCGATTGACGTGACTCTGCCGCAGCGGCGCTTCGTCAAGCCGCTCGCGCGCGCGCTCGCCGAACAGAGGCGCATCCTCGCGCTCGATCCGGATTCGCGCTCAAGCGTTCGCGCGGCGCTCGAGGCGCTGTCGATCGCGCCCGAAGCCTTCGATACGCCTGCAGCCGTCCATCTCGGACTCCGCGAGGCGCGCCGCGGTCTCGAGGGTCCGCGCAGCGACGACGAGTTGCGCGGCGTCTGTGACATGCTGTGGGCGATGGCGCTCGGCCTGGAAGAGGGCGACACCTCCCAAGCGGAGCGAGAACTGCGCGCGGCGGAGCGCGAATTGAAGGATGCGATCGCCCGCGGCGACAGCGAGCAGGACATCGCCAGTCGCGCCGAGGAGCTTCGCGCCGCGCTCGATAAATTCCTCCAGCAGCTCGGCAGCCGATTGCCGCCGGAAGGTTCGCCGCGCCAGGAGTCGGAGGGCGGCGCCGACACCCTCACGCCGGACGATTTGCAGGCGATGCTCGACGAGATGGACCGAGCCATGAAATCGGGCGATATGGCGCAAGCGCAAAGGCTCCTTGAGGAACTCCAGGACATTCTCGAAAACGCGCAGACGTCGCAGGGCGCGGGCCAGCGTGGCGGGCGCGGGCGCGAAATGGCGCGCGCGCTCAACGAGCTCGACCGGTTGTCGCGCGAAGAGCAGCAATTGCGCGACGACACGTTCCAGGGGATGAACGCGCCGAGCGACATGGAGACGCGCGGCGCGCGCGGCCATCGTCAGAAGGGTCAGCCGCAGAACGAGGAACTTAGCGACGAACGCCAACGCCAGCAGGCGCTCCGCGAGCGGCTTGAGCGCCAGCAGGACGCGCTGCGCGAGGGCGGCGTCGAAGCCGCCGAAGAACTCGATGATGCGCGCCGCGCGATGAAGGAGGCGGAAGACGCGCTCGGCAAGGCTGGAGAAGGCGGGGCCAGGGCGGTCGATGCGCAAGGGCGCGCCGTGCAGGCGTTGCGTAAGGGCGCCGACAGGCTGGCGCAGCAGATGCGCGGCGAGGGCGACCAAAGCGCCGAAGAAGAGGGCGGAAGCCCTGGCAGGCGCGGGCGCCGCGGCAAGGGCCGCGATCCGCTCGGGCGGGCGCCCGGCGACGGCAATCGCCCCGACGCCTATGGGAAATATGATCCGCTCGGCCTGCCGCCGGCGCAGCGCGCCCATCGCGTGCAGGAAGAGCTGCGCCGCAGGCTCGGTCAGCCCGAACGCCCGCAGGAAGAGCTCGATTATCTGCAGCGCCTGCTGCGGCGATAAACGCCTTGCCCGCGGGCGCGCGCTTCTCTACAGCGCAGCGGGTAGGGAGAAGCGCCGCTCATGCCAAGTTATTCAAATCTGTTGGTCATTGTCGCCGTCGCGGCGGTGGTTCTCGTCGTCGTCGCCGGCTTCATCAATATGTTCCGCGGCGGCGAGGGCGCGCCCGCCCGCTCGCAGAAGCTGATGCGCTGGCGCGTCGGTTTGCAATTGCTGGCGCTTCTCATCGTGCTCGGCGTGCTTTACGCGCGAGGCCGCTGGTAAGCGGCGCTTCACTTGGCTACGCGCTTCTCCAGCCAGTCGACGATCAGCGGATCGTCGACCGCGCCCGTCACCGTCACGACGCCGCCGTCAGGAGCGACGAGCGCCGTGAACGGCAGTTCTCCGCGCCAGGCGCTGTCCGCTTCGAAATAGAGCTTTTCAACAAAGTCGTCGGCGAATCCGTAATGATCCGCGCTTGAGAGCCCGACCTTCTCGAGGCGCGCTTGCGCGCGGGCGCGATCTTCGTCGCTGTCGGTGTTGACGAAGACGATGTCGAATCCCTTTTTCTCGGCGGCGATCTTGGCCCATTGCGGCAATTCCACGAGGCAGGGCGGACAGGTCACCGACCAGAAGTGCACGATGAGCGGCCTGCCGGCGTGTGCCTTGGTCAATTGGCTGAAGCCGCCGCGGCCGTAGGGCTTGAAGTCCATGGCGAAGGCGCCTCCTCCTGCAAGGAGGGCAAAGGCGAGGGCGAGAGACATGAGGCGCATGCGGCGAAGACCCACTGGACGATTTTCATTCCCGGCAGGCCGCAGGCCCGACCGGGAATCGAGAGTGATAAAGCTGGCGCCGTTGATCGTTTCCGGATTGCCGATCACGCGCGGCGCGTGCGTCGCCAATGACAAAGCAGCGCCCATCCGAATTGGCGTCACTGCGGCGCCGCTGCGCTTTTTTCGTCTCGCGGCAGCGGCATCAGGCGATAGCCTTCCTTATGGGTCAACCACGACAAATACGCCGCGCCATTATGGGCGATGAGTTCGGGATGGTCGGAGGCGTCCAAGGTTTGCGCCACGACGCGCGGCGCGCTCCAGCTCTTGCCGTTGTCGCGCGACATCTGCATGGCGATGGTCGTCGTCGCGCCGTCGAATTCCTTCCAGACGCGATACAGGCGGCCCTTGGCCGCGACCAGCGTCGGATGTCCGGCGGCGCGTGCGTCGTCGCCGAATTTCTCCGGCTCCGAGAAGCTTTTGCCTTCGTCGAGGCTGCGCGCGTAATACAGCCCCTGGCGCTTCTTGCCCTTGGTGAACCAGACCACATGCCAATCGCCGGCGGCGTCGATCGCGATCGATGGACCATGATGCGGGCAGCTATTGATCGCCCAGTCGTCGTCGGACACGCGCGTCGCCGTCGCTTGCGCGGCGTCCGCGGAAAGCTTGGCGACCATATGGTCGCGAACATTGCCGTCCAGAACCTGTCGCCAGGTGAAGACCGGCGTGCCGTCCTTGTCGAGCGCGCCTGACATGCGGCAGCATTCGCAGGCGTGGTCGATGAGGATCGACTTGCCTTTGAAGGTCTTGCCGCCGTCGTCCGAATAGGCGAAGGCGACGCCGCTGCCGAGAAACTCCTTGCCTTCGGCCTTGGCTTTGAGCGCATGAGTCTTGTCGAGCCAGCCGGCGTAGATGCGGCCCTTGCGGTTGACGAGAATGCTGTCGAAGCGCTGACCGCCTTCGGCTAGAAGCGCCTGCGGCGTCGAGAACGTCTTGCCGCCGTCGGTCGAGCGAGCGGTGAAGATCGTGCCGATCATCTGCTTGTCGGGCCGCGTCGTATAAGTCGCGAGCAGCGTCCCGTCTTTGAGCGCAACGATTTTCGGACGCGCGTCGCCATGCGCGTCGATCACGCCGTCGCCGATCGTGGCGATCGCAGTCGGCGCGGAGAACGTCGCGCCATTATCGGAAGAGGCGGCCGCGTAAAGGCTCTTGCCGACGGAGAAGGCGACCCACAGCCGTCCGTCCTTCGCAAAGGCGGGAACGGCGGTCGCCGCGCAATCCACCTTCGCTTCGGCGCAGGCGGCGGCGGGATGGTGACTCATCGCGGCCGGCGGCGCTGATTGAGTCGGCGTCGCCGCGTCCTTAGGAGCGTCTGTGGAGGGCGCGCCTTGTTCCGCGCTTACGGCGCCAGAGGCCGCGAACGCCAGTAGGGCAAGAGCTAGACGCTTCATTGGTCCTCCCGATCTCATCTGTGTAGCGGCGCCGTCATCTAAAGTTGAAAGCTTGTTCGGCTACAAAGCCGCCGCCGGGTGGCGGCGGCGCGCGTAAGCTGGAAACGATCTCTTCCGCCATCCTGGCGTGCAAGTCGCTGCTCGCCTCCAAGACTCTATACCTTTGCACACTGCCCGACGGATCAATCTCGAACCGAATGCGCACAAAGCCCCGAGCAGGACGTCGGGGGTCCATTCGGAAACCTTGCGCCGACCTGTCGAGATAGGTGCGTGCGCGCAACATTTCCGAAACGCGGGCTGCGTAAGCGGCGCGCGAAGCCTCGCGATCCGATGCTGCGCGTGTTGGCGTCGTTCCCATTCCGGCGACGAGGGAGGCAAGAGCCCATGTTAATGGGAGAAGGTGACGCATTTTTCTTCCGTTGCGTTTCATCCTTCTCTCCAATTTTTGGCAACCGCGGAGCGATGTCGCGCGCCTTTGGTGCGCGCGCTACTTCGCTAGTGAAATCTGAAACTCTGCACGCCGTCATAGGAGCCGCCGGGCGGCGGCGGCGCCCGCAGGCCCGAGACGATGGAGCGCGCCAATTGCCCGTGGCGGGGCGTCGAGGCGGAAACGAGTGTGACGCTGTCAGTCGCGCCTGAGGCGCCAAGATGAAAGCGAACGACGGCGCTTCCTTCGCCAAGACTCGTCGTGCCCGGCGAGCGCGCCCGGATGAGCTGACCGAGCTTACGCAGATAGGCGCTGTTGTCGGCGTGTTTCTTTTTATCGGCGGCCTTCTCGGCCTTCTCGTCCCGCGCGGCCTTGGGTTTCTGTTCGCGCCCGGCGTCGGTCTTCTCCTCCCGCTTTTCGGTCTTTTCCTCGGATTTCGTATCCTTGCTGTCTTCGCGCTTCGGTTCGGCGCTGTCTTCGGCCTTGGGCTTTTGCGCCTCGTCGAGCGCGCGGGCCGGTCCGCTCGCGCCAAGCGCGCAGGCGAACGCCAATGCAGAAAGACTCAATGTCAGTCGAGAAATGTGCCGCATTTTCTTCTCCTTCGATAAACATGCGCGGGCCTCTTGCGCATGGATTCAATTCAGCCAGGGACCGAAAGTTTTGAACGGCGCGACCGACTCATTTCGGCGTTGCACGGAACTTGAACGTTTGTCCCACATCCATCGATCCGCCCGGCGGCGGCGGCGCTTCGGCGCTCGACAGGATCTTCGTCACCGTCTCGGCGAGGGCGGGGCTGGTCGTCTTGTCGATCGTCACCTTGTCGATCTTGCCTTGCGCATTGACGTGAAAGCTGGCCGTCACCTCGCCGTCGCCAGCAGGACTTTCCGTGGGCGTTCGCTTGGCGATCGCCGTGTAGAGCACGCCGAGGAATTTGCTCTCTGACATCGCCGGCGCAGCGGCTGGGGCTGCCACGCCACCCGTCGCCGCGGGCGCGGCGGGCTTTGGCGCAGCGGCGCGCGCCGGCGCTGTGGTTTGCGCTGGCGCTGCGGGTCGCGCTGGCGCGGCCGTCATGGGCGCGGGCTTGGCGTCCTCGGCATGCGCGCCGCAAGCGGCGAGCGCCGCGGCGATGGTAAGCAATCGCGCGAGCTTCATCAGGCCCCCAATTTCCGGAACGATCTTTAGGCGGCGGGCGCAAGCGTCCGCCGCCGTTCGCGTCAATGGAAGGCGAAAGCCTGGCTCACGAAGGCCGAGCTGCACATGCCGGGTCCGCGTGCGGAGGACACGATCCGCCGCGCGAGCGCCGCATGCGCCGGAGTCGATCCCGAAGCCGAGATGCCCGACAGACCGCCGCCCGCATTGACGTGGAACGTCACGCTCGCGCTGCCGGGACCAAGGCTGGTATTGCCTGGCGTATGCCGGCGAAGCGCTGCGGCGATATGGGCAAGACACGTCGCCTGCGATGCGCCCGAATTCCCGGCCTGTCCCTCAGGCGCGCCGTAGCGTCGACGCGCCTGCGCCTCCTGACGTTGCTGCGCGCGCTGGACCTGTTGCTGCTCGACCTTCGTCTTGACCTTGTCGACGTCTTCCTTCTTGGCCGGCAAGGGCACGGCGTCTGGCGCCATCACCACCGGCGGCGGAAGCGCGATGTCGGGCTCCTCGACCGCTTCGGGCGGCGGCGTGTCGTCGGCCTCGGCGACTTCCTCCTGCTCGAAGAAGTCGCCTTCCGGCACGAGGTCCATGCTGACAGAGTCGAGCGACACCGCCGTTGGCTTCGCCGAATAGGCGAGTATGCCGAAGACAATGACGTGCGCCGCGATGACGAGGACGGTCGTCACCGAGCGCAGCCAGGAGGGCTTGACCGGTTCCGGACCCGAAGGCGGGTTGTCGCCCTCTCGCGCCATGCCTTGCGGACTTAGCGCGAAATCGGTCATTTCAGCGCTCCCGCCGGCGCCGCCGGAGCTTGCGCGGGCAGAGCGCCCGCGGCAGGCGCGGCGCGGCCGAGCGCGGCTTTGGCGCCTTGGCCGGTCTTGCTGCGCGAGTTGGTCATGATCGCGATATGGGTGATGCCGTTCGTCGCAAGCTTATCCATCACCGCGACGACCTCGCCATAGACCGCCTCCGTGTCGCCGCGGATATGAACGACGCGCGATTGGTCGTCGCCCATCATCACCTTGATGCCGTCGATGAGCGCCTCGGGGGAGAGTTCGTCGGCGCCAAGCGCGATCTTGCCCTCCTTGCCGACCGTCACGACGATCGGGTCTTTTTGGTTGATCGGCATCGCGGCGCTCGCCTGCGGCAGATTCACCTTGACGCCCTTAGCGAGCAATGGCGCGGTCACCATGAAGATGATGAGCAGCACGAGCATGACGTCGACGAGCGGCGTCACATTGATTTCGGCGAGCGGCTGATAAAGGCCTTCGGTTGCGCTCTGGCGCTGGCGTGAGGGCATTCCCATTACGCAGCCTCCCGCTCACGACGCGCGCGCGTCTGATGGCCGCTGCACATCAGCAGCGCCTCGTCTTCAATGTAGTGCGCGACCTGCTGTCCGACGCGCGCGAAGGCGGCGCCGATGCGGTTGTAGCCGACCGAGGCGGGGATGGCGGCGGCAAGTCCGTAGGCGGTGGCTGCAAGCGCTTCAGCGATGCCCGGCGCGACGACCGCGAGGCTCGTGTCCTGCGACTGAGCGATGCCGGCGAAGCTCGTCATGATGCCCCACACCGTGCCGAAGAGGCCGACGAAAGGCGCGACCGATGAGATGACGGCGAGATTGGGCAGGCCGCCCTCCGCCTTGGTCAGGAACTCGCGCGCTGCGCGGCTCATATGGTCGGCGATGCGCGCGCGCTTGTCGCCAATCGTCTCGTCCGGGAGATCGAGCGCAAAAGCTTCACGGCCGGCTTCGGCGACGGGCGCGAGAACGCCAACGTCTCCGCCCAAACGCGCCGAACGCGCGGATTTGGCGATGCGGGTGACGGCCACCACGCCTTCGACGATGAGCACCCACGTCCAGATCGACGCGAGCAGCAGCAGGGCCATGACGGCCTTTCCGACAGGACCGGCGTTGAGGAACATGGCGAGAGGGGAAAGCGTGTTGTAATCCATTTTCACTCACTCGTTTCATTGGACGCGCTTGCGGCGATCGCGCAGGCGAAGCGTCAGTTTTTGTTTTGTTATGTCTTCGCGAGACGAGAGGCCGCAAAGCGGCGAAAGCCCGCAATCAGACTCCTGCGCGGCGCGCCCCGGAGTCTAACGCAATTCAGGTAAAATGAATTGAGGGTGGCGCGCGTGCGCCATTCGCGCCATTCGCGGCGAAACTCTCGGGCGGCTGCGTGGCGACGCCGCAATGCCAAATTTCAGACGGGCGCTCTGCGGCGGTCCGCATCGCGGAAGCGACGCGCTCTGGAAGAACGGCTTGGCCTGCATGGGCGTTCAGGCAACAGTCCGGACAGCTACGCGTAGAATGCGTTGGCGAGCCGTCGCGCTGCGTCGACCCTCTCTTCTGCGCGGCGCTTGGGTGCAGACTTGCAACATAAGCGGCATGATCGCAGGCGATTCCGCCTTGGTCCGCGAATGCGTGCGCCGGCCGCGTCGCACCCGATAAAAGAAGGGAGAACATCAGCGCGCAAGCGGCCGCGACGGCAAATGCCGCACGGAATTCCCGACGCATGGCGCGCAACTGTGACATAAATGTCTCTTAGTTGATTTTTTAACCTTTGACAACGCGCGCAGGCTTGGAAAGTCTCGGTTTACCGGTTCATGTGCGATTACGGCGTCGCTAAAGTTAACGGCGTCGAATTCGCCAAGAGCCTATGCGCATTCGACAACTCCTCGCTCTCCTCGCTCTCCTTGCGCTCGTCGCGAGGCTCGTTTCGCCTTGCGAGGCGATGGCGTCGAGATTCGTTGACGCGCCGAACGCGGCGATCGCCAAGTGCCATTTGCTGGCGAACACATCGCCTGTGGCGCAGGGCGAGTCGGATCAAGCGCCTTCGGATCAGCTTGATCACGATGGATGCGCCTGCGCGCTCTGCCAGATCGGCTGGAGCGCACCGCCGCCGGCGGACGCCGTTCTTGCGATCCGTGGCGTCGAACACAATCTCGCGCCGCGTGCGCCGCCGACGCTGGCCTTTGTCCCTTCGCGGCCAAACCGCAGCGCCCCGACGCGCGGGCCCCCTTCCTTCGTCTGATCTGCCGAACGTTGCGACGGCGAAAGCCGTTCAGGTCAGTCGCGCCGCCTTGCCCGGCGCTAGAAGGAAGCATCTCATGTCTCGCCACTCGCTCCTGCGCGGCGTCTCCGCCGGCGCTCTCATGGTTCTTGCGCTTTCAGAACTTAGCGTCACGCCCGCCGCCGCGCAGCAGTCGCTGCCGACCATCGACGTCGGCGGTCAGCGCCGCGGCGTCCCGCGTGGGACACAACGCATCGCGGGCCCCGCGACCGGCACAAACCTGGCTCCGAGCCCGTCCGCAGCGCCTTCGCCGCCATCGATATGGGCGGCGACGCTTCCCGACGGCAAGCCGGCTTTTGTTCAGAAGTGGCAATTGCCCAACACAGTCGCGAGCGTCACGCGCCAACAGATCGACCGTAAAATCAACATCGTCGACACGGAAGACGCGGTCAGATACATGCCGAGCCTGTTCGTGCGCAAACGCAACAGCGGCGACACTCAGGCGGTTTTGCAGACTCGCACTTGGGGCGTCGGGTCCTCGGCGCGCAGTCTTGTCTATGCGGATGATCTGCTGCTGACGGCGCTCATCGGCAACGACAATACGATTGGCGCGCCGCGCTGGGGCCTCGTCGCGCCGGAGGAAATCGAGCGCGTCGATTTCCTCTACGGACCGTTCGCGGCGCAGTACCCAGGCAACTCGCTTGGCGGCGTGTTGAAAATCACGACGCGCATGCCCGAAAAGCTCGAAGTCTCGGTCAGGAACACTACGACGATCCAGGATTTCTCCCAGTGGGGAACGTCGAGAGGCTTCGTCAATAACGTCTCGAGCTTCTTTATCGGCGATAAGGTCGGCGACTTCCTCTGGACGGTCTCCGGCAACTGGCAGCGTGGATCGCAGCAGCCGCTCACCTATGTCACGACGCCGAATTTTTACCCCGGCGGCTATCTGGCGACGAACGTCTATGGCACCACATTCGCCAACGTCATCGGCTCGACAGGCAATCTCGCCAACGATCAGATCAATGCGAAACTCAAGTTCGCTTATGACTTCACCAACACGATCCGCGGCACTTACACATTCGGCTTCTGGTCCAATGATGGTCAGTCTTATCCCGAGAACTACCTTACTGCGGGCAATGCCCCCTTATGGGGCGTGACGACCACGGGGCGCGGCCTGAGCAACGCCATTTTGCAGAATTTCGCGACGCAGGGCCGTTATCGGATCCAGGAAAAGATCATGGTCAACGCCGCGGCGGTGCGCTCCAACAGCGGCGGTCCGTTCGACTTCGAAGTTTCGGCCTCCAATTTTACCTATCTGCAGTCGGATCAGATCTCGCCCTGGTCAGCCGCCGTGCCCTTTGGCGGCTACACGCAGACTGGCCGCGATACGGTCTTCACCGGCACTTATTGGACGCTCTTCGACGCGAAGGGCATCGTGCGGCCGCCAGAAGGAATTTTGCAGGGACACGACATCTCCTTCGGCGTGCACGGCGATCAGTTTCACCTGAACAATCCGGTCTGGCTGACGTCGAACTGGACCGGCGGGACGGACGCGAGCACCGGCGCCGCAGTGACGATCGCTCAGGGCACGACGCGCACGCAGGCGCTCTGGTTCCAGGACGCCTTCTTTATTACGCCGGACCTGAAGTTCACCACCGGTCTTCGCGGCGAGCATTGGACGGCGTCGAACGGCTACAATCAGCAGGCGGGCGTCAACAATTTCGGGACCGCGCTGACAGGCTCGACCCTCTCCTGGCTGCCGATCTACCAGCCCAATCTCTACAGCACCCGCTTCTCGCCCAAAGGATCGCTCGAATACAGGTTCGATGATGATTGGCGCGCCGTCGGATCGATCGGCATGGCGAACCGCTTTCCGACTGTGCGCGAGCTCTACAATCTCGCGACCGTCGGCGTTAATGGCGTCGCTACCAACCCAAATCCCAATTTGCGTCCCGAGTCGGCGCTCAGCAAAGAGCTGATGATCGAGCGCAGGCTCGGACCGGATGGAACCGCACGTGTCTCCTTTTTCGACGAAGAAGTGCGCGACGCCATTATCAACCAGCTGGTCTCCGTGCCCGGGTCAGCCGCGCAGCTGGTGCAAACGCCGACCAATGTACAGCGCATCCGCAACAGCGGCGTCGAAGTGGCGTTTCAGAAGGACAATTTCTACTTCAAGGGGCTTGAGGTGCTCGGCAGCGCCACCTGGCTCAATGCGCGGGTCATCTCCGATCCGACATGGGCGCCAAGCACGTCGAATTTCGAGTTCCCCTGGGCGACGTCCGTCGCCGGCAAGACCGTGCCGAACGTTCCTGAATGGCGCGGAACGCTCGCCTTCACCTATCGGCCGGACGATCACTGGGCGTTCACGGTGGCCGGCAGATATCAGAGCAAGCTGTGGCGCACCTTGGCGAACAATGACCGCGCCTACGGAATCTATTTCGCCTTCGATCCGTTCTTCGTCGTCGACACCAAGATCCATTACAAATGGAACGAACGGTTCTCCGCCGATTTCGGCGTCGATAACATCGGCAACTATCGATACTTCCTGTTCCATCCGTTCCCGCAAAGAACCTTCTATGTCTCCGGACGCTATCAGTTCGGCGAGACCAAGGGGGAGCCAGGCCTGTTCTACACGGGCAATGAAGGCGGCTGGCCGGACGTGGGCGCCTGGTTCCAGCCGGTCGCCTGGAACTGGTGAGGTTCGGGTCGCGACGTGGGAGGCGCACGCTTTGCGCACCTCCCAGCGCACGGCAGTTTCCAAACGCCGTCGGTGACAAACAAAAAAGCCCGGGAGAAACTCCCGGGCTTTTTGTTTTGGCGGCGTTGAAGAGGCTTAATGCGCCAGCGACTTGACGATCGACTCGACGGTCTTCTTGGCGTCGCCGAACAGCATCATCGTGTTGGGTCTGAAGAATAGCTCGTTCTCGACGCCGGCGTATCCCGAGCCCATGCCGCGTTTCAGGAATAGAACCGTCTTCGCCTTTTCGACGTCGAGAATCGGCATGCCATAGATCGCCGACGTCTTGTCGGTCTTGGCGGCGGGATTGGTCACGTCGTTGGCGCCGATGACGAAGGCGACGTCCGCCTGTCCGAATTCGGAGTTGATGTCTTCGAGTTCGAACACTTCATCATAGGGCACATTGGCCTCGGCGAGCAGCACGTTCATATGGCCCGGCATGCGGCCCGCGACCGGATGGATGGCGTATTTGATGTCGACGCCTTCCTTCTTGAGTATGTCGGCCATTTCGCGCAGCGCGTGCTGCGCCTGCGCGACCGCCATGCCATATCCCGGCACGATGATGATCTTGCCGGCGTTCTGCATGATATAGGCGGCGTCTTCCGCCGAGCCCTGCTTGACGTTGCGCGTCTCCTTGCCGCCGGCGGGCCCCGCCACCTCGCCGCCGAAGCCGCCGAGAATGACGGAGATGAAGCTGCGGTTCATCCCCTTGCACATGATGTAGGAGAGGATCGCGCCCGACGAGCCGACAAGCGCGCCGGTGATGATCAGCGCGAGATTGCCCAGCGTGAAGCCGATGCCCGCCGCCGCCCAACCCGAATAGGAGTTGAGCATGGAGACGACGACCGGCATGTCGGCGCCGCCGATCGGGATGATCAGCGTCACGCCCAGCGCGAAGGAGGCGAGAATCAGCAGGAACAGCCAGGCGCCGCTCTGCGTGCCGACAAAGAGCGCCGTCAGCGCCAGCAGGGCGACGCCGAGCATGATGTTGATGGTATGGCGCTCCGGCAGCAGGATCGGCTTGCCGGTCATGCGCTCGGAAAGTTTCAGGAAGGCGATGATCGATCCGGTGAAGGTGATCGCGCCGATCGCCGCGCCGAGCGACATTTCGACGAGGCTGCCGGCGTGAATCTCGTTGGCGTCGCCGATGCCGAAGGCGCGCGGCGCGAAAAAGGCGCCGGCCGCGACAAGCACCGCCGCCAAGCCGACCAGCGCGTGGAAGCCCGCGACAAGTTCGGGCATCTTCGTCATCGGAACGCGCTGGGCGATGAAAGCGCCCGCGCCGCCGCCGATGGCGACGCCGATCACGATCATCAGCAGACCGCCGAAGGAGGGGAAATGCGTCAGCAGCGTCGTCGCCACGGCGATCGCCATGCCGATCATGCCGTAGCGATTGCCCTCGCGAGAGGTGGCGGGCGAGGAGAGGCCGCGCAGCGCGAAGATGAACAGCACGCCGGCGACGAGATAGAGAAGGGCTGCGATATTGGCGCTCATGGCGTCAGCCCTTCTTCTTGTACATGGAGAGCATGCGTTCGGTGACGAGGAAGCCGCCGAAGATGTTCACGCTGGCGAGAATGACCGCGATGAAACCGAAGGCGTTCGCCCACCAGGAGCCCGAAGCCTCGGCGGCGGTCATGCCTTCGACGCCTGCCGCGAGCAGCGCGCCGACGATGATGACGGAGGAAATCGCGTTGGTGACCGACATCAGCGGCGTATGCAGCGCCGGCGTCACCGACCAGACGACGTAATAGCCGACGAACACCGCCATGGCGAAGATCGCCACGCGGAAGACGAAAGGATCAATGGCGCCGCCGGCGAGCCCGTGCGCCGCCGCCGCGGCGGCCGTGTGTGCGAGTTCGTCCGAATAGTGTTGCGCCTGTTCGGCCAGATGGCGGGCGGCCTCGGCCGCCGCCTGCGCCTTCTCGAGCAATTGTTGCGTAGAGTCGGTCATCGCTTAACGCCCCTTAGTTTGATATGCGCGCAGGCGGCTATTTAAAACGCTCGTCGACGACGGCGCCGTCGCGGGTCAGCGCGGTCGCCTTCACCAGTTCGTCGTCCCAATTGATGGCGAGCTGCTTGGTGTCCTTCGAGACGAGCGTCTCGACGAAGGCCAGCAGATTTTTGGCGTAGAGGCTCGACGCCGTCGACGCCATGCGGCCGGCGAGGTTCAGCGCGCCAAGGATCTTCACGCCGTTGTCGACCACCGTTTCGCCGGGCTTGGTCAGTTCGCAGTTGCCGCCGCGCTCGGCCGCAAGATCGACGATGACCGAACCGGCGCGCATGGAGCGCACCATCTCCGCCGAGATGAGCTTGGGCGCCGGCCGGCCGGGGATCAGCGCCGTGGTGATGACGATGTCCTGCTTGGCGATGTGCGCAGCGACGAGTTCGGCCTGCGCCTTTTGATATTCAGGCGACATCTCCTTGGCGTAGCCGCCGGAGGTCTCGGCCTGTTTGAACTCTTCGTTCTCGACGGCGATGAATTTCGCGCCGAGCGATTCGACCTGCTCCTTCGTCGCCGGCCGCACGTCGGTGGCGGTGACGATCGCGCCCATGCGCCGCGCCGTGGCGATCGCCTGCAGACCGGCGACGCCGACGCCCATTATAAAGACTTTCGCCGCCGGGACGGTTCCGGCGGCGGTCATCATCATCGGAAATGAGCGGCCATATTCGGCCATCGCGTCAATAACGGCGCGATAGCCGGCGAGATTGGCTTGGGACGACAGCACGTCCATGGTTTGCGCGCGCGTGATGCGCGGCATGAGCTCCATGGCGAAGGCGATCGCGCCGCTCTTGGCGAGATCGGCAAGCTGAGCCCCCGCGCCAAATGGATCCATGATCGCGATCACCGCGAGATTGGATTTTGCGCCCGCAAGCTCCGCCGCCGAAGGACGGCGCACGCGCAGCGCTACGTCGGCGCCGGTCAGTGCGGCCGCCGCGTTATCGGCGATCGTCGCGCCGGCGGCGGCGTAGTCGCTGTCGGAGAAGCCGGCGGCGGCGCCCGCGCGGGCCTCGACCACGACGTCGGCGCCCAGCCCGATGAATTTCTTGATGGTCTCGGGTGTGGCCGCGACGCGCGGCTCGGATTTATCCGTTTCAGCCAATACGGCGATGCGCATAACGAACTCCGGTTGTGGAAAAACCGTCGCCGCCAGCGTCGCCGACAGCGGAAAAAGCGGAGGCTGTGAACCTAGCGGGCGACGAAGAAGAACAGCAGGAGCAGCAGAACCGCAGTGCTTGCCGCGCCGATTTTCAGCAGCAACAAGAATGTGTTGTAGGTCCTTAGATGCTCGGCCCAGTCGCCGTTCGACTCCGCCGGCGTGCGCAAGCTCGCCATTTCGCTTCCTCCCGATTCTGCTGACGCGCGCGTGACCCCGCGTGCAAAGCCGATGCTAAACGAGCGGAAGCCAGAGGGCAACGGCCTGAAGCTTTTCGAGCCTGCGGCGCCCCGACGCGCACGGCAAGCGCGGCCGAACTCGAACGCGGACCTTTCGGGCGCTCAGGCGCGCCTCTCCGCCTGCATGGGGAACATTCGCGCATCGGCGGCGTTCCACTGCACGCCTGCGGCCCGCGGGCTTCCCCCACATCGTAAAAACGGAGCGGCACGATGGGTCTCTTTTCCAAAGACATCAAAACGATCGACGATCTGTTCGTGCACACGCTGCGCGACATCTACTATGCCGAAAACCAGATCCTGAAAGCGCTGCCCGATATGGTCGAGAAGGCCTCCGATCCGCAGCTGCGGGAAGCGTTCGAGCAGCACCTTAGCGAGACGGAAAATCAGGTGCGCCGGCTCGAGAAGGTGTTTCAGCTGCATGGCGTGGCGCCCAAGGGCATCAACTGCCCGGCGATCGACGGCATCCTCGAAGAGGCCGACGAAATCTCCGGCGAAACCGCTGACAATGAAGTGCTAGACGCGGCGTTGATCGCGAGCGCGCAGGCGGTCGAGCATTATGAGATCACGCGCTACGGCACGCTGATCGCCTGGGCGAAGGAGCTTGGCCGCGAGGACTGCGCGCAGCTTTTGTCGGAGACGCTCGCCGAAGAAAAGAACGCCGACAAAAAACTCTCGTCGCTCGCCGAAGGGCGGATCAACCGCAAGGCCGCCTAACGGAGGGTCGGCTGCAGGAGGCTGATCGACAGGTGATTCACGACGCGGCCTCCAGGTTTAGAGAACTCGGCGCAGAACAAAGCCCCGGACGCTGGTCCGGGGCATTGGTTTGGGAGCGCGGACTTATAGAAATCCCTGCTGCCCCTTCCGCTGCCCGGCTGGGCGGGGAAGCTGGCGCGCCGGCGCCGCACAAGCGTCAATCGAGCGCATATGCCGTCAGTTCGGCGAGCGATTTACCCTCTGCGTCGGCTTTGCTCCCCAACTGCTCGGAAGGCAGACCGAGCCTATTGACCCAAAACGTCGGATAGCCAAACGCCTTTGCTCCGGCCGCATCCCATCCGGCGAAGGCGACGAACAAGATCTGGCTTTTCGCCAGTCCGAACGCATCGACCCCTAGCCGATACGCGTCTGGACTTGGTTTGTACGTCTTCGCCCTATCCGTACTCAGGACATGCTCGAATACGCCGTCAAGCCCGGACGTTGCGATCGATCCCTTGAGCATATCGGGCGTAAGATTGGAGAGGAGCGCCAGACGAACGCCCGCAGACCTTAGAGCCTGCAGGGCCGGCTTCGCGTCCGGCCATGCGCCGAGCGCAAGATATGCGCGAAGGAGTTGATCGCGCGTTTCTCCGCTCAGTTGCAGCTTCAGCGCGCTGCCGGCAAAGACCAGCGCTTCTTCCGATACTTTCATGAAGTCCACATACTGGCCAGACGCCGTTCGCAGCCATGAGTATTCGAACTGACGATTTCGCCACAATTCGGCCAGTCGCGTTCCGTTTCCGGGAAAAAGCGTTTCGGCGAGTGCGTCGATTGGCCTTGGATCGAAGATTGGAAACGCGTCGAAAGCCAATGCTTTGAAGCGCGCCGTCGCAGTTCTCGAAGAACGTCGGGACTGCTCCGGCGATCGCAAGCCGGTCATCGACGCCAGACTTCCCTGGATCAGCTGACGACGATCAATGTGCATGGCCCGGCTCCGTCTTCAAGGGTCGACGGGGAGAAACCTAGTTGATGCAAAGACGCCTCTGCAGCGGTAGTTTTGCCGCCTATGCCAGCAAATTCGCCGCCGATGAACTGGAACGATCTGCGTTACGTGCTTGCGGTGGCGCGCGCAAACGCCATTGCGCCAGCGGCAAAGGCTTTGCGGGTGGACGAGACCACGGTGGCGCGGCGGATTCGGCGCCTCGAACAAGGCCTTGGGTTGACCCTGTTCGAACCGCGCTGGCGCCTGACGGAGATCGGCGCGCATATCGTCGAACGCGCGGAGCGCATGGAAGAGGAGGCCATCGCGATCGCCGAAACGTCGGCTGGCGTCGACTCCGCGGCGACCGGCAGCGTCCGCCTCACCGCGATCCCGCTCATCGCGAGTCGTCTTCTGCTGCCCGCGGTCAAGCAGCTGACTCAAATCTATCCCGGATTATCGCTCGAGGTCATCGCCGAGCCGCGCAATCTCAGCGTCATGCGGCGCGATGCCGACCTCGCGCTTCGCCACGCGCGGCCGCGAGAGGATCAACGCGCGATCACGCGTCGCATCGCAGATCTCGACTACGCCGTTTACGCGCCAACCGCAGTGGACGCACGGCGGCTTTCATGGATTACTTATGAGGCGGAGATGGCCGAGCTTCCACACGTCGCCTGGATCAACCGGGCGGTCAGTCGGCAGGGACATCCGGCGAGCCTTGCCGTCAACGACTCCGAACTGGCCCTGAACGCCGTAAAGATTGGCATCGGAAAGTCGTTGCTTCCCTGTTTGATCGCCGATCGCGAGTCGGGGTTGCGCCGGCTCGGCGACAAAACTCCCGTGCTCAAACGCGAAGTGTGGCTACTCGTCAATCCGGGCGACAGACACGTCCCAAGGATCAGGGCGGTGACGGCCTGGATCGAAGGCATATTCGGCGCGACCCAAAACCCGCACGCAATGTAACTCCGATGCGCAATAAAAAAGTCCCGGGTTTCCCCGGGACTTTCGATTGGTTAGCGCTTTGGTGGCGAGACTTAGAAGTCCATGCCGCCCATGCCGCCGCCGCCCGGCATGGAAGGCGGGCCTTCCTTCTTCGGCGCTTCGGTGATCGTCGCCTCGGTGGTGATGATCAGACCGGCGATCGAAGCGGCGTCCTGCAGCGCGGTGCGCACGACCTTGGTCGGGTCGATGATGCCGAGCTTCATCAGATCGCCATACTCGCCCTTCTGCGCGTCGAAGCCGTAGCCGTATTCGGTGGCTTCGAGCAGCTTGCCGACCACCACGGCGCCGTCGCCGCCGGCGTTGTCGACGATCTGGCGCGCCGGCGCCTGGATCGCCTTGCGGACGATGTCGACGCCGGTCTGCTGATCAGGATTGCCGACCTTGACGTGGTCGAGCGCCTTGATGGCGCGCAGCAGCGCCACGCCGCCGCCAGGCGACACGCCTTCCTCGACCGCCGCGCGGGTGGCGTTGAGGGCGTCGTCGACGCGATCCTTCTTTTCTTTCACTTCGACCTCAGTCGCGCCGCCGACGCGGATCACGGCGACGCCGCCCGCGAGCTTCGCCAGACGCTCCTGGAGCTTTTCGCGGTCGTAGTCCGAGGTCGTCTCCTCGATCTGTCCTTTGATCTGGGCGATGCGCGCCTCGATGTCCTTCTTCTCGCCGGCGCCATCGATGATCGTCGTGTTCTCCTTCTCGATGCGCACGCGCTTGGCGCGGCCGAGCATGGCGAGCGTGACGTTCTCGAGCTTGATGCCGAGGTCCTCGGCGATCAACTCGCCGCCGGTGAGGATGGCGATGTCTTCGAGCATCGCCTTGCGGCGATCGCCGAAGCCCGGCGCCTTGACGGCGGCGATCTTCAGGCCGCCGCGCAGCTTGTTGACGACGAGGGTCGCGAGCGCTTCGCCTTCGATGTCCTCAGCGACGATGAGCAGCGGCTTGCCGGTCTGCACCACCGCCTCGAGAATCGGCAGCAGCGGCTGCAGCGTCGAAAGCTTCTTCTCGTGGATGAGAATGTAGGGATCGTCGAGTTCGGCGATCATCTTCTCGGCGTTGGTGATGAAGTAGGGCGAGAGATAGCCGCGATCGAACTGCATGCCCTCGACGATGTCGGTCTCAGTCTCGAGGCTCTTGGCCTCTTCCACCGTGATGACGCCTTCATTGCCGACCTTCTGCATCGCCTTGGCGATTTCCTGGCCGATGAAGTCGTCGCCATTGGCCGAAATCTTGCCGACCTGGGCGATCTCGTCGTTCGACGTGACCTTCTTCGAATGCGCTTTGAGATCGGCGACGATTGCGTCGACGGCGAGGTCGACGCCACGCTTCAGATCCATCGGGTTGAGGCCGGCGGCGACCGCCTTCGCGCCTTCACGGGCAATCGAGGCGGCAAGAACGGTTGCGGTGGTGGTGCCGTCGCCAGCGAGGTCGTTCTGCTTGGAGGCGACTTCGCGGACGAGCTGGGCGCCGAGATTTTCGAACTTGTCGGCAAGCTCGATTTCCTTGGCGACGGTGACGCCGTCCTTGGTGATGCGCGGCGCGCCGAAGGACTTTTCAATGACGACGTTGCGGCCCTTCGGGCCGAGCGTCACCTTGACGGCGTTGTTGAGGATTTCGACGCCGCGCAGAATGCGGTCTCGGGCGTCAGTGGAGAAACGGACGTCTTTTGCAGCCATTTACAATTCTCCTGGGGGTTGGAAGCGAACGGCGGCGTCGAGTCAGTCGACGATGCCGAGGATGTCGCTTTCCTTCATGATGAGCAGGTCGTCGCCGTCGATCTTGACTTCGGTGCCGGACCATTTGCCGAAGAGCACGCGGTCGCCGGACTTGACGTCCAGCGGGTTCAGCTTGCCGTTTTCGTCGCGAGCGCCGGGGCCCACGGAAATGACCTTGCCCTCTTGCGGCTTCTCTTTCGCGGTGTCCGGAATGATGATGCCGCCTTTGGTTTTTTCCTCGCCTTCGAGTCGCTTGACCACGACGCGGTCGTGGAGGGGACGGAACGTCATTGTTAATCTTTCCTTTTCTGACCTGACGGGTTCGGCCCGCCAAAAAGGGATATGCGAAGGCCTGTTGGCACTCGCGTGAGATGAGTGCCAGCAGGCGCCACACAGATATGAGGGAGGCCATTCTCTGTCAAGTTGGGGACAGGCGTAGAATTTTCGGTTCTGTCGCAGCGCAGCTGTAGCGTAGCTTAAAGCTTGCTTAGCCATAGATTACGACGGGTCGGGCGCCGCGCCTCGAACCATCCGTTTGCCCAGGCAATCAAATTCGGATCGACTGGCCCGAGCCGGCTGGACCGATGATCGTCGCCCAGTGATCGCCTGTTCGACGCATGAGCGGAGAGCGCTTTCTTTTTCGCATTGATCCGGCTTAATGCGCTGCGTTGGCGTCATGGAGATCACGCTTGTCCGGCAGACTTTCCCCTCGCGTGCTCGGCCTAGCCGCGGCGCTCGCCGCTCTGGCGTTCGACCAGGCGCATAAATTCTGGATGCTGAATATATTTGACGTCGCCGCCCGGCCGCCCATGAGCCTTGCGCCGTTCCTCGACATCGTATTGTCCTGGAACTATGGCGTCTCCTATTCGCTGTTTCCTGCCCACGAAACCTTAACCCGCCTCGCGCTCTTGACGATGCAGGGCGCGATCATCGCCGGACTGGCGATCTGGATGGTGCGCACGCAGAGCCGCGCGACGGCTGTGGCGCTCGGGCTCATCATCGGCGGCGCGCTCGGCAACGCCGCCGACCGCATCACGCGGGGGGCGGTCGCCGATTTCTTCTACCTGCACACCAGCCTGCCCGTCGGACCTCTGGCTAACTACGTGTTTAATCTCGCCGATGTCTTCATTACGGCGGGCGTGGCGCTGCTGGTCATCGAGGGGTTTTTCCTGCCCCAGGAGCGGCGCGCCGAGACCTGAACGCGCTCTGGTCGAGCGTGGCCCAGCCTTCGCCACTAAATCGCCAATAAGTCGCGTCCATGTAGCCGCATATAACCGGAGCCCGAATGGAGTCCGACAGATGAAGCTTGCTCAGTCGCAGCGCTGCGCCCTTTGCGCTCTCGCCGGCCTCGCGGCGGTCCAGGCCGCGCCAGCTCTGGCCGGCGACGATAAATCCACATGGTCGGCGATGATGGAGATGGTCGGCGCGTCTTCGGACGAGGGCGTCGGCAAAATAGATTATAGCGAACGGCCCAAGCTGGTTTTGCCGCCGAGCGCGGGCGGCCTCCCGCCGCCGCGCGAGCGGGCGGCCCGGTCGGGCGAATGGCCAACCGAACTTTCGTCGGAGCGACGCCGTAACGCCGATCGCTATGCGCGCGTTCCCGACGCGCCGCCCGAAGAAAAAAAGAAAGGCCTTCTCGAACGCATCCGCGGTCCGCGTCCAACGGCGGCGCCTGGAACCGACGATGAGCCGGGCTTCCTGCAACGCGTGCTCACGTCGCGTACCCGTAACGCAGCGGCCGAGCCAGACGTGGCGCCGCGCCGGATGCTCGTCGAACCCCCGGATGGGTATCGCCAACCCACGAAGGACTTGAGCAGTTATAACAACGAGAAGTCCGGCAAGAGCTGGTGGAATCCGTTAAGTTGGGGCGGTGGGGGCGGCACCGACAGCGATCCCGTCGCCCAGACCGGAAATCCGAACGCGCCAAGTTCAGTCGCCCGTTCGAGCGGCGGCGGCCTGTCGAGCATGATGCCGAGCTTCCTGAGAGGTTCTGACAAGAATTAAATTCCGGCCTATATAGGAGAACCACTCTCCGAGACGCGGCCGCCGCCGCGGGAAAGGCCGTTTATGTCATTTGAGACGAAGGCGTCAGCCGTTTCGCTTGCGCCCGGGGCAGCCGCGCCGGGGCCTGCGCGCGCGAGCATTACGAGCTTCACGCTCGGCAACGGCATGGAGGTCGTCGTCATCCCGGACGCGCGAACGCCTGTCGTCACGCATATGGTCTGGTACAAAAACGGCGCCGCCGACGATCCGCTCGGTCAGTCGGGCATCGCGCATTTTCTTGAACATCTGATGTTCAAGGGCACGGCGGAGCATCCGCAGGGCGAGTTCTCGAATCTTGTCGCCGAACTCGGCGGCCAGGAGAACGCCTTCACCAGCTACGATTACACGGCCTATTTCCAGCGCATCGGCAAGGAGCATCTCGCCACGCTGATGGCGTTCGAGGCCGATCGCATGCGCAATCTGGTTCTGACCGACGAGGTCGTCGATCCGGAGCGCGACGTGGTGCTTGAAGAGCGCCGCATGCGCACCGACAGCGACCCCTCGGCGCAGCTCGACGAGGCCGTACAGGCGGCGCTCTTCGCCCATCATCCCTACGGCATCCCGATCATCGGCTGGAATCACGAGATCGAGGGGCTCGGTCGCGCGCATGCGCTCGCCTATTACCAACGCTTCTATACGCCGGAAAACGCCATCCTGATCGTCGCCGGCGACGTCGAGGCCGACGAGGTCGAGCGTCTCGCCAAGGACACCTACGGCAAGGTTCCCGCGCAGGCCGCGCCGCCGCGCCGCGCCCGCGCCCAGGAGCCGCCGCACCGCGCCCACCGTCTGGTGACGCTGCGCGATGAGAAGGTCGAGCAGCCGGCGCATGAGCAGGTCTATCTCGTGCCGTCCTACAGCACGGCGAAGCCCGGCGAAGCCGAGGCGCTGGAGACGCTCGCTTATATGCTCGGCGGCGGAGCAACGAGCGCGCTCTATGACACGCTGGTCGTCGAAGAGCAGGTCGCGGTCGGCGCCGGCGCATATTACATGGGCTCCGCCGTCGACGACACGCGGCTTTGGGTCTATGCGACGCCCGCGCCGGACGTTTCGCTCCAGGACCTCGACGTCGCGATCGATCGCGTGCTGCGACGTTTCGCCGAAGAGCCGATCGACGCGGAGCATCTGCAGCGCGCCAAAACCCGGCTGATCGCCGACGCCATCTACGCGCAGGATAGCCAGGCCTCGCTTGCTCGCTGGTATGGCGAGGCGCTGGCCACCGGCCTCACCATCGACGACGTCGTCGCCTGGCCAGAGCGCATGGAGAAGGTGACGGCCGAGGACGTGCAAAACGCCGCGCGCAAATGGCTCGACAAGCGCAGGGCCGTCACAGGCTTTCTGCTTCCGGCCTGACACGGCGATCGCGTCAGGTTGTCGGCATTAAGCCGACGCCTGACTTGACTGCCCAAAGCCTACCGCCGACCTCCGTTAGGAACTGAAATGACCGCTCACGCGCCCCTCGTCACCATCGCCTCCCGCGCCGAACATGTGCAGCGGATCACGACGCCGGCCGGCCTTGAGGCATGGCTCGTGGAAAGCCACGCCGTGCCGCTCGTCGCGCTCGAATTCGCGATCCTTGGGGGCGCGTCGCAGGATCCTCGCGAGAAGCCCGGACTGGCGACGCTGCTCGCGGCGACGCTCGATGAAGGCGCCGGCCCTTATGACGCGCGCGGCTTCCATCGCGCCATCGACGATCTCGCGATTCATATTGGCTTTGGCGCTGATCGCGACGCGATCTCTGGCCATTTGCAGACTCTCTCGCGCAATGTCGACAAGGCGTTCGGCCTCTTGAAGCTCGCGCTCAACGATGCGCGGCTCGAAGCGGGCGACGTCGCGCGCGTGCGCAGCCAACTCGCCGCGGAATTGAAGCGCGACGCCAATGACCCCGACTCGATGGCGTCGAAAGCCTTCCGCGAAGCGGCCTTCCCGAACCATCCCTATGGGCGCCCGGTGCGCGGCGATCTTGCGTCGATCGACACGCTCACGCGCGAAGACCTCGTCGCCCTGCGCCAACGGCTCATCGCGAGACGCGATCTCAAGATCGGCGTCGTCGGCGCGATCGACGCGACAACGCTCTCCGATCTGCTCGACGCGACGTTCGGCGGCCTCGCGCTGCAAAATGATCTCGCGCCCGTCCCGGAGATTGAAGTCGCCAATGTCGGTATGCGCCAAGTCGTCGATCTCGACGTGCCGCAATCGACGATCCGCTTCGGACGCCCGTCGATCACCAAGCACGATCCCGACTATTACGCCGTCGTCGTCGCCAATCACATTCTGGGCGGCGGCACCTTCACGTCGCGGCTGTTCCGCGAGGTGCGCGAGAAGCGCGGCATGGCCTATTCGGTCTATTCGCATCTCAATGAATATGACCATTGCCCGATGCTCATCGGCGCCGCGGCGACCAAGAACGAGCGCGCCGGCGAAGCGATCGGCGTGATCCAGGAAGAGTTCAGAAACTTCGTCGCCAATGGTCCGACCGAGGATGAGTTAGACAAGGCGAAGAAATTCCTCATCGGCTCCTATGCGCTGCGTTTCGACACGTCGACAAAGATCGCGAGCCAGCTCGTCAATCTGCAGCTCGATGGATTCGAGCCGAGCTTCCTTGACGAACGCAATGGCCGGATCGCTGCGGTGACGATGGAGGATTGTCAGCGCGGCGCGAAACGGCTCCTCGGCGACGGCGATCTGCTGGTGACGGTGGTCGGGAAGCCGGCGGGGGTGTAGCGGCCGGCCACGCCGCCGCTGGTCGGCATCTTGCTAAGAGACTGTCATGGATAATCCTCTCCTTATGGCCTGGAGCGGCCCTTTCGGCCTGCCGCCTTTCAACGCGATCCAGCCCGCGCATTTCCGCAAGGCGTTCGAAACGGCCTTCGCCGAGCACAAGGGCGAGATCGACGGCATCGCCAACGACTCGTCGCCGCCGACCTTCGACAATGTCATCGGCGCGCTGGAGCGGGCGGGGCGACTTCTCACCGACGTCGGCGCGGTCTTCTGGAACCTCGCCGCCACCGACACGACGCCCGAGTTGCAGGCGATCGAGCGCGATATGGCCGGCGCCTTTTCGCGTCACTCCAGCGACATCTCCATGAATCCCGCGCTGTTTCGCCGGATCGAGGCGCTTTACGAGACGCGCGAGGCCATCGATTTGACGCCGGAGCAGCGCCGCGTTCTCGAACTGACCTATAAGAACTTCGTGCGCGCCGGCGCGAAGCTGAACGACGCCGACAAGGCGCGTCTCAAAGCGATTCTCGAGCGGCTGGCGGGCCTCTCGACGCAGTTTTCGCAGAATGTGCTGGCCGATGAATCGTCATGGCTGCTGCTGCTCGACGAAAGCGATCTCGACGGCCTCTCGCCGGACTTTCGCGCCGGCGCCGCGCGCATTGCGGCGGAGCGCGGATCGCCCGGCAAATATGGCGTGACGCTGTCGCGCTCCAGCGCCGAAGTTTTTCTGCAAAGCTCGACGCGGCGCGATCTGCGCGAGACGGTGTTTCGCGCCTGGGCGAGCCGCGGCGAGAATGCGGGCGCGACCGACAACCGCCCGCTCATCCGCGAAATTCTGCAATTGCGCGAAGAGCGCGCGAAGCTGCTCGGCTTTGACAGTTTCGCCGATTTCAAACTCGACGACTCCATGGCGAAGACGCCGGCCGCCGTGCGCGAACTGATCGGTCACGTCTGGGCGCCGGCGCTGACGCGCGCCGCCGAGGAGCGCGCGCAGATCCAGGCGATGGTTGAAGAAGAGGGCGCGAATTTCACCGTCGCGGCGCATGACAGGCGCTATTACGCCGAGCGCGTGCGCGCGAAGCGCTACGATCTCGATCAGGCCGCGCTGCGTCCCTATTTCCAGCTCGACAACATGATCGCCGCGGCGTTCGACGTCGCGCAAAAACTTTTCGGCCTGCGCTTCGTCGAGCAGAAGGGCCTGCCGCTCTACCATCCGGATGTGCGCGCCTTCGATGTGCTGGACAGCAACGGCAAGCATGTCGCGCTGTTCCTTGCCGATTATTTCGCGCGGCCGTCGAAACGCGGCGGCGCCTGGATGTCGGAATTCCGCGCGCAGCACAAGCTCGTTGGCGAAACCAGGCCGATCATCGTCAATGTAATGAATTTCACCAAAGGCGCCGATGGCGCGCCGACGCTGCTCAGCCTCGACGACGCCCGCACGCTGTTTCACGAATTCGGCCATGGCTTGCATGGCATGCTGTCGGACGTGACCTATCCTTCGGTCGCGGGCACGAATGTCGCGCGCGATTTCGTCGAGCTGCCCTCGCAGCTTTACGAGCACTGGCTGCTGGAGCCGGCGGTGCTGAAGAAATTCGCGTTTCATTCCGAGACGGGCGCGCCCATTCCCGATGATCTCGTCGCGCGCATCACCGCCGCGCGCCATTTCAATCAGGGCTTCGCGACGGTCGAGTTCTGCGCCTCGGCCCATGTCGATCTCGACATTCACGCGCAAAGCGTCGCGCCGGATTTCGACGCAGGCGCCTTCGAGGCGGACAGCCTCGCGCGGATTTCCATGCCGCCGGAAATCGTCATGCGGCACCGCCTGCCGCATTTTTCGCATATCTTCTCGGGCGACGGTTATTCGGCGGGCTATTACAGCTATCTCTGGGCGGAAGTGCTCGACGCCGACGCTTTCGAGGCCTTCAAGGAGACGGGCGACCCCTTCGCGCCCGAGGTCGCGCAGCGCCTGCGCGATCACATCTACGCTGCGGGCGGAAAGCAGGACGCGGCGGACGCCTATGTGGCCTTTCGCGGGCGGATGCCGACGGTGGAGCCGCTGCTCCGGCAACGGGGATTTGCGGAGCCGGCGGGGTAGACGATTCATTCCTCGGACTTCGGCAGCGCGGAGCGACGGGCGCTGGGGCGTACACAGTGAAAATAATCTCGGTTTCCGTGGCGCGATAGAAAATCAGATTGATCCGTTCGCATGGACCTTGTCATTCCCGGCAGGCCGAAGGCCTGACCGGGAATCCCGAGCCCATCCAAGAACGCTGGGTTTGCTCTGGATTCCCGATCGCGCTTCGCGCGTCGGGAATGACATCCGAGCCGTTCAAACGGATTTGATAAAACTCAGCTGTAGAAACGCGCCCGGATGCAGACGCCCGCGACGAGCGTGGGCATCACGCGGCAAGCCGCCTACTTCTGCTGCGGCAGCAGCGCCAGCAAATCCGCCATTTTCGGCGCGGCTGATGGGTTCATCATGCCCACGACATGATAGCCGGCGTCGACATGCAGCACTTCGCCGGAAACGCCGCGCGCCATCGGCGACAGCAGATAGACCGCCGTCTCGCCGACTTCCTCGATCGTCACGACGCGGCGCAGCGGCGAATTATATTCGTTCCAGCGCAGGATATAGCGGAAGTCGCCGATGCCCGAGGCCGCCATGGTCTTAATCGGCCCGGCCGAAATCGCATTGACGCGGATGTTCTTGACGCCGAGATCGGCGGCGAGATAGCGCACCGAGGCCTCCAGCGCCGCCTTCGCCACGCCCATCACATTGTAATGCGGCATCCATTTTTCGGCGCCGTAATAGGTGAGCGTTAAGAGCGAGCCGCCGTCCGTCATCAGCTTCTCGGCGCGCTGCGCGATCGCGGTGAAGGAGTAGCAGGAGATGTTCAGCGACATCTGGAAGTTTTCCAGCGTCGTCTCGACATAGCGCCCGTCGAGCTGGTCCTTGTCGGAATAGGCGAGGCAATGCACGACGAAATCGAGCCGGCCCCAGAGCTTCTCGATCTCGGCGAAGACCGCGTCCATCGTCTCCGGCTCGGCGACGTCGCAGCGCCCGATGACGGTCGCGCCAATGTCCGCCGCCAGCGGCCGCACGCGCTTTTCCAGCGCTTCGATCTGATAGGTGAGCGCCAGATCGGCGCCGGCGTCGGCGCAGGCCTTGGCGATGCCCCAGGCGATCGAGCGATTATTGGCGACGCCCAGGATGAGCCCCTTCTTGCCCTTGAGCAATCCGGCGAAAAGGGCGGCAGGCGCGGCTTGCTGTGTCATGCGTGTCTATATCCTGGGCAAAGAAGGGCTCGGCGGCTCGCGCCGTTTAGCGTGGTTTGGGCGCAAAGGAAACCCTCGCGCCACAGGCGGCGGCGGATGTGAAATCGCACGCGCCAGAGCGGCCAAGCATAGCCAATTGCGCGGCGATGCCCTATCATCCGATAGGAAACGTCATTGGCTTCGCAGACTGGCGAGAAGACCGAGCGGAGCGGGCCGCATGGGCAGAAGAGCCGACATCATAGCGGATCTGGGCGGAGCGACTCCGGCCCTGAGACGCTATGCGCGCGCGCTCTGCGCCGGCGCAGGCCCCGCCATCGCCGACGATCTCGTGCAAAGCGCGCTGCAGTCGGTCGGCGCGCGGATCCGGGCGCGCGAGCTGCGCCCCGCCGATCTCGCCGAAGCGCGAATCGAAGCCTATGCGGCGCTTGTCGCGCTGGCTCAGAAAAAGCTCGCAAATGCGCCAGGTCCAGCGTCGCGCCACCCGCCGGTCGTGCATGGGCTTGCAAGTCTTTGCTTCGACGAGCGCGCCATGCTGCTGCTCGTTTCGCTCGAGGGCTTCGGCTATGACGCCTCCGCGCGCATCGTCGGCGCGAGCCGGGAAACGGCGCTGGCGCGTCTGATGCGCGCCCGCGCGACGCTCGGCGCCGAGGGTTTGCGGCCTGTCGCGTCGTCGGAGGGCGGCCGCCGCGCCGCTTCGCATCTGCGGGTCGTGAAGTAGCGCCGATGACGCCCTCGGCCCTGATCGAAGAAGCCGATTTGCACGCCCTCGTCGATGGCGAACTCGACCCCGAGCGGCGGCGCAAGGTCGAAGACCATCTCCTGCAGCATCCCGAGGACGCCGCGCTCGTTGAAGGCTGGCGGCGCCAGAACGCGGCGCTGCGCGCCGCTTTCGAGCCGGTGGCGCTCGAGACGCCGCCTTTGTCGCTGCGGGAGGCGGCGGCGCGCCCGCCGGCCCCGCCCGCCGGTCAGGGGCCGATCGAAACCGGCGCCATCCATTGGGGGCGACCCGGCGCGGCGCCGCGTCCGACGCGCAAGCTCGACGAAATCCGCGCCAGCCGGCGGCGGCAGGCGCTCGCGTCGACGCTGTTGACGCTCATCGCCGGCGCGGCCGTCGCCGCGGCGGCGTTGCTGTTTCTGGCAAGCCGTCCCCCGGCGCAGAGCCCGACGACGCGCGCCATCGCCGCCACGAGCTATGCCGCTCGGGCAGGCTTGACCTACGCGACTTACATTCTTGACCCGCGACCCGTCGAGGTCGAGGCCAGTCGGCGCGGCGAACTTCTCGCGTGGCTTCAGGAGCGCGTCGGGTTTTCCCGCGCGCCGGATTTGAGCGGCGTTGGATTGCGGCTGCTTGGCGGACGCGTCGCGCCCGGCGTCGCGGCGCCGGCGGCGTTTCTCGTCTATGAGCGCGACGACGGTGGGCGGGTGGGTCTTTATTTCGAGCGGGCGGAGGCCCTCGCCGCGCCGGCGGGCCAGCGCGGTCAGGGCGTTTCGGTCATCGAATGGCGGGCTGGCGGCTTCGCCTTCGTGCTCGTGGGCGCCCTGGCGCCCGAAGCGATGCAGGCCGCTGCGGAAGCGGCCGCCGCCGCGGTCGCGACGACGCCAGTCGAGGTTAAATAGTCCAGGACCTCAAGACATCTTGGCGCGCGGATCATAGGGCTGCGCGTCGCGCCATTCCCGCATCCGCGCGTCGAGATCGCTCGACGCCGTTTCCGGCAGCATGATCCTCAGCGAGACATAGAGGTCGCCGGCTATTTTGCCGTCGCTCGCCGGAAGCCCCTTGCCGCGCAGCCGCAGCACGCGCCCGCTGTTGGAGTGCGGAGGGATGCTTAGCTCCACCTTGCCGTCCAGCGTCGGGGTCTCGACCCGTCCGCCGAGCGCGGCTTCATAAACAGTGACCGGCAGCTCCAGCCGCAAATCGCGGCCATCCAGCTTGAAGTGCGGATGGGGCGCGACCTTCACGGTGATCAGCGCGTCGCCGGGTTCGCCCCCCATGGAGCCGGGCTGGCCCTGGCCGCGCAAACGAATCTGCTTGCCGTCTTCGATTCCCGCCGGAATTTTGACTTCCAGCGTGCGGCCGCTGGGCAGGATGACGCGGGCCGAGCCGCCGTGAGCGACGGTTTCGAGCGGCACGGTGGCGGTGGCGACGACATCGTCGCCTCGGGTAGGCTGAGGGCCGGCGCGACGGCGTCCGCCGGCGCCGAAGAGATCGGCGAAGAGGTCGGAAGGGTCGAAGCCCGCGCGCCCGCCGCCGCCGGGCGCCTCATTGCCGAAATGAAACTCGAAATGCTGATCCCCGCCGGGCGCCCCGCCGCCAGGCGCGCCGCCCGTTCGCCAGCCGCGGGTGAAGCCGCCGGGGCCAGCGCCCGCGCCCGCGCCGAAGCCCTCGAAGCCGGTGAAGCGGGGTTTCCCGTCCGGACCGATCTCGCCTTTGTCGAACTGCGCCTTCTTCTTCTCGTCGCCGACGATTTCATAGGCGGAGTTGATTTCCGTGAATCGCTCCTTGGCTTTCGTGTCGTCCTTATTGCGGTCAGGGTGGAATTTCTTGGCGAGCTGGCGATAGGCCTTCTTGATTTCGGCGTGACTCGCCGATTTGGGCACGCCGAGAACGTCGTAAGGATCGCGCATAATTTTCCCATCAGCCCATGTGAGCGCCCGCCCTTGGCGGCGCGGGCGCGTATGTCCGCCCTATTATTTGGGAGAAGCGCGTTCGCAACGCAAGCGGCGCAGGTCGCGCCGCGCTGAAGGCTAACGCGACTTCGAAGCGAAAAAGGCGGCGAAGCGCTCGCGCGCTTCTGGCGACGTCAGCGCCTTGGCGAAAAGCGTGGCTTCCGCGTCGATGCGCGCCAGTATGTTCTTCGGCTCGCCGCGCATCAGCCGCCGCGCCGCGCGAAGCGCCTCACGGGGTTTCGCCGCTAGGCGGCGTGCGGCTTCCATCGCTAGGTCGTGGACGTCTTCCGGGGAGGCGAGAGCGTTGACGAGACCGAGACGGAAGGCTTCCGCGCCGTCGAAACTCTCGCCCAGCAGCAGATATTGGGACGCCTTGGCCATCCCGAACCGCAGCGGGACCAGCAGGCTGGCGCCGCCCTCCGGCGGCAGCGCCAGATCGATGAACGGCATTTTGAAACGCGCCTCTGGGCTGGCGTAGACGAGGTCGCAGTGGAAGAGCAGGGTGGTCCCCACGCCGACGGCGTCCCCGGTCACGGCGGCGACGAGCGGCTTCTCGAAGGCCGCCGCCGCGCGAACGAAGGTCAAAGCCGGAAATGTTTCTGCGCCAGGCTCAATATCTCGGCCAGGAGCAAAATCGCGAAAGTCGGCGAGATCATTGCCCGCCGTGAAATTGCCGCCCGCGCCGGCGAAGACGACGGCATGCACCGTCTCGTCTCGGGCCGCGCCATCAAGAGCGGCGATCAATGCGCGATACATGTCGCGGTTCAGCGCGTTCTTTTTTTCGGGGCGGTTCAGCAGCAGGCGCAGCACCCCGGCATCCCTCGAAATGATGATCTTTTCCGACATAAAGGTCTCCGGATCAGCTCGCTGCGAGCTTCGCCAAAGTTTTGAAGGAATTCCCTGAGATAGGTTAAATGCGGCGCCAGGGCCGGAGATCATCGGCGACTTGCAGCAGCGCCGCAAGCGCGTAGATTTCAACGCTTGAGATTGTCTACGGCTGGGGCGCCGTTTTTCCGACCCCATAGCAGCAGAGGCATGCGCGTCATGAATTTCGGCGAGGTGGCCAATCGGCTATTTGGCGGTTCGCCCGGGCGCGGGCAGAGCTTCCTCTACGCCACGGAACAACGCCTGGTCCAAAGCATGGCGCGGGCCGCGCCGCGCTGGATCGCGCCTGCGCATCTGTCGATGATCGGCGCGGGCGGCGCGGCGCTCGCGGCGGCGGCGCTGGTCGGCTGCCGCTCTTGGCCCGAGTTGGTATGGCTCGTGCCGCCGGCGATGTTCATCAACTGGTTCGGCCTGACGACGGATCTTCCGCTTGCGCGGCTGCGCGGCGGCGAACTGCCGGGCGCCGGCATGTCGCATCACGTATCTGAGCTCTTCTCGCACATACTGCTCATCATCGCCTACGGATTTTCGCCGTTTCTGACGCTGCGCGCTGCTGCGGCGGTGCTCGTCTGCTACCTGCTATTCTCCTCCTATGGCTACATTCGCGCCGCGACGCGCCACGTTCAGCAGATGGCGTACATTGGTCTGGGCGTGACGGAGTTCCGCATACTTCTGGCCTTCTGGCCTTTCGCCGCGATCGCGCTCGGCGTTCCCGCAAGTCAGCACGATCCCCTGCCGGCGATCGACGTCGCGGTGATCGGGCTGGCGCTGGTGGCGGTCCTCGGGCTGTTCGGCAAGCTCTTCAAGGACGGACGCCGGATCGCGGCCGCCTCCGCGGCGCAAAGCAGCGACGAATAATCGCTGGAACTTTCTTCAAGCGGGCGCATTTACCTTCATGCGCGCCGCTTTCCTGACGATGACAGTCATTGGAGTTCTGCTGGGAGCCGTTGGGGCTAGCGCCAGCGCACGCTCGGCCTCCCCTTCTCTTTCAGCGCTTGAAGCGAGAGACGCGCCCGCAGCCTATACGAGCTGGCGTCTGAAAGTCGAAGCGGCGCGGCAACGCTATGAAGCCTTCGCGGCGCGTGCGGAATCCGAGCTGCGCGTGAGGCGGTCAACGCGCGCTGGCGCGCCGACCTCGTTGGATCCGCTCTTAGCGGCGCTTGACGATCCCACCCTGCGTTATAACGATCTGATCGTGACGCGCGGCGGCATTTTCGTATTTCATGGCGCCGAAGGCCAGCGCCACAGCCCGCCCGATTTCGAGCGTCTCCCGGATGCCCGCGTGCGCGCGCTCTCGCTGAGAACGTTAGACGAAACTGATTGAAAAGCGGCGATTCTGGCGGGTCGGTTAACCATCCACACATATTGGTAAAATTTTTACGATCATTGACAAAACTGGTGGTATTTCCGCCATATAGCCGGCATATTGCGTTGGCCCGCACAAGCTCCCGGCGTCTCTGGGAGGGCTCTTCCTCTGTGTTCAATAATTCGCGCCGGCGGGCGCATATATTGGAGCGACTTTGACGATTGCCCTTCCCCCGCTGCGGCTCTGCCTTGCGCTCGCTCTCGGATTGCAGCTGGCGGGATGCTCGATTTTTCCGGCGGCAGGTCCATCGCGTAAGGACATTGTAGAGAGTATGGCGCCGACGTTGGCGACGCCGGAGCCGAGCTTCGCGCTTGTCGAGATCGACGGAAATTCGCTGGGCGTGCTCGCCCGCCGTGCGCCGCCGACATTGCGGGGCTACTTTGGCGATTACCGGCCTGCCGCCGCCCAAGCGATCGGAATCGGCGACTCGGTTCAAATCACGGTTTGGGAGGCCGCTTCCGGCGGATTGTTCTCGTCGTCCGTGTCGGATCGGATGAGCCCTGGATCTCGATCCGCCGCGATTCCGGACCAGATGGTCGGGCGCGACGGTTCGGTCACCGTGCCCTACGCAGGCCGCATCCAGGTCGCCGGCCGCAATCAGCGGGAAGTCGAGTCAGCCATCATTGAGCGGCTTCGCGGCAAGGCGATTGAACCGCAGGTCGTGGTCAATGTGACTCGCAACATCACCAACGCCGTCACGGTCACCGGCGAAGTCTCCAATGGTTCGCGCGTTCCGCTGACGCTCGGCGGCGATCGCATCATGGACGTCATCGCCGCGGCCGGCGGCTATCGCTCGCCAGTCCACGAAACTTTCGTGACCTTGACGCGCGGCAACCGCACGGCGCGGGCGCCCATTCAGGCGCTGCTCGTCAATCCTCGCGAAGACATCTATTTGCGCGCGGGCGACATTTTGACCGTCGAGCGCACGCCGCAGACGTTTACCGTCATGGGGGCGACCGGGGCCAACGCAGTCGTTCCATTCGATGCGCGCGGAATCACGCTCGAAGAGGCGATCGGCAGGTCCGGCGGCCTGACCGATTCACGCGCCGACCCCGATGGGGTTTTCATTCTGCGCTACGAGCCGGCAAGTCTCGCGCGCGAATATCCGCAGGTCTCGCCGCATCTGCTTGCGCTGGGGCTGGTGCCGGTCGCCTATCATCTCAATCTTCGCGAACCCGCGGCGTTGTTTGCGGCGCGCCGCTTCGCCATTCGCGACAAAGACATTCTTTACGTCAGCAACGCCCCGTTTTCCGACATCAGCAAGCTTATGCAGCTCGTCGGTACGGTTGGGCAGCCGGCAATTCAGGGCGTCGCCGTCAGTCGATATTTGTACTGAGGGGCATAAAGCTTGCTACGCATTCGAGACCGAAAGTGCGGGCGCATTCCAGCTTCTGAATTTGGGTTAATGCCGGTTAAGTTCTCAATATGTCATCGTTTTGCCTGTTTCGTCCGTAATAAGGCTGGGATATGATCGGTTGTTCGCTTGAGCGTCATCGGAAATTGCGCAGACGCTGACTTGTTGAACGCTTTTGAGGGGTTCTCGTGGCCAATCAGCGCATCAACCAAAGTTTTCTCGCGCTCAAGGAGCGCGCTGTGCTGTTGGCCTTGGTGCGGCGTTTGCCCGACTGGGCGACCCCGGATCATCTAACAGCGATCGGGTTGTTCGGCGCGGGACTGACCCTTCTCGGATTCATCGGCTGTCACTGGTCCAATGGATTTCTCGTTCTGGTCGTTGGAGGCCTGTTTCTCAACTGGTTCGGCGATTCTCTCGATGGCACGCTTGCGCGGCATCGTTCGATCGAACGGCCGCATTATGGCTATTTCATCGACCATTCGTCCGATCTCATCGCTCAGACTCTGATCGTTGTCGGTCTCGGCGTGTCGCCTTATTTCACGCTCGGCTCATCGCTGCTGGTGCTCTCGCTCTATCTTCTGATGAGTTCCTACACCTATCTGAGGGTCGTCACGGAGCGGGTGCATCGGTTGTCTTACGGCGGCATGGGCGCGACGGAGTTTCGACTTCTCATCGCGTCCTGGGCGCTTTTTGCAGCTTGGCTCGGTTCCAGCGCGACGACGGCGCAGGCTTATGGATTCGCAGTCCTGGATCTCGTGATCGGCGGCCTGTCCGGGTTGACCTTCCTTGGCTTCGTCGTCGTCATACAGAAGGACCTTGCGCGGATGCAGCGCGAGGAGCGCGAGATTATGGAATCGCTCCCACCGGCCTTGGCGGCGCACGAGCCATCCATATTGGAAGTAGATGATCAAAGTCTGATTGAGCCTGCCGCGAACTGACGGCCGCTGACACGAGCGCACGGCCCGATCTAGACCTCACGGGGTCGCCGCCCATTTTCCGTGAAGCGGCATTCTCTGTCGATTTCATCAGCAAAGAGAGGCGAAGGAGTCTGGGCCCTTTAAGGGCGCTGGCGCTGGGGCAGGGAAGGAGCATGGTTTCTCGCGGAACGGTACTTGTCACGGGCGCAAGCGGTTTCATCGGCGGCGCTGTCGCGAGAGGTTTGCTGGCGGAAGGATTCTGCGTACGCGCGCTTTTGCGCGGATCGAGTTCGCGCGGCAATGTGCCGCCGGATTGCGAGATCGTCGAAGGCGACGTCACTGATCGCGAGAGCGTCCGGCGCGCCATGACCGGCGTCTCGGCTCTCTTTCACCTTGCAGCGAACTATCGCCTTTGGGCTCCCGATCCAGAACCGGTGATGCGCGTCAATGTGAGCGGGACGGAGATCGTCATGCGCGAGGCGCTGCGGGCCGGCGTGCAGCGCGTCGTGCATACGAGCAGCGTCGCGACGCTTGATCCCGATTCGGCGCCCTGCACAGAATTCAACCGGTTGATTCCAGAACGGGCGATCGGCGCGTACAAGCTCAGCAAAATCCTTTCTGAGCGGTTGGTCGAAGGCATGATCCGAGATGAAGGACTGCCTGCCGTCATCGTGTGCCCCTCTGCGCCGCTCGGCTCCGGCGACGTGCGGCCGACGCCAACCGGCAGGATCGTCTGCGAGGCGATGCGCGGCGGCATGCCGGCCTACGTCGATACCGGACTCAACATCGTTCATGTGGAGGATGTCGCCGCGGGCCACATCGCCGCGATGAAAGTCGGCGGGATCGGCGAGCGCTATATTCTTGGAGGCGAGAATCTGACCTTGCGCGACCTGCTCGTTGAAATATCGCGGATCACCGGGCGGCCGCCGCCTTGGGCGAAATTGCCGCGCTGGCCGCTCATGCCGCTCGCCTACGCCAATGAAATCGTCGCGCGCTTCGCCGGCTCGGAGCCGTTTCTCAATCGGGAGAGCTTGCGGCTTTCGGGGAAGCGCATGTTCTTCGACGACTCCAAGGCGCGCCGCACGCTCGGCTATAAAACGCGGCCGCCAGCCGATGCAGTCGCCGATGCGGTGCGTTGGTTCGCTAGCCGCGGCGCCTAGAGCCGGAGTGGGGTCGATGCGGTTCTCCGGGATGAGCATGTGCAGCGCCGCGCTCGCGACGGCGGCTGCTTTCCTGACGTATGCGCAGCCGCTCGCCGCGCAAGCGATTCGAGGCTTCACCTATTGCGCGCCGCCGGCGCGCCCCAGCTGCATCGAGACATCCGCCGCCGCACTCGCGATGGCCGCTTGTGATGAAGAAATGCAGCTCTTTACGAAAATGGTTTTTCGCTATCGGGAGTGTCTCGAAAGAGAAACGGAACGCGCTGTTCGAGAAGCCAATGACGCGATCGAGATTTGGCGATGTCGTTTGGACGAGACGAAGTGCCGCAACTGACGTCGACGGCGACTGACGCGGCGCGCAGCACCGTCATCTATGACGTCACGAGGATCGTGACACGCGCGCTGAATGCGGCGCCAAATGGCATCGATCGCGTCGATTTCGCTCTCGCAAGGCATTTTCTTGCCCGCAGCGCAGGCGAGCGTGGTGCGCTCATCTGTACGGCGATTGGCCCGCGCCTCGCCGATCCCGACAGCGCGCTGGAGACGATCGAAGGCGTCGAAAGTTTCTGGCGCGAAGATGGCGACGCCGGGGAGGATGAGGTCTATCGCGCCGTCGTCGCGGCGCTTCTATCCAACGGCTCCGCTCGGGCTTCGATGACTCGCGTCAGAAGATCGCCGAATCTCTCTTTCCTTGAGCGAAACTGGCAGGCGATGCGGCGCTGGGCGCCTTATCTTGGAAGGCCAACGGGCGAGGCGCCGCGTGGCGCGATCTATTTCAACGTCACGCAATTTCTAATTGATCGAAGCTGGTATCTACGCTGGCTGACGGCGCGGCCGGATGTGAAGCCTGTTTTCTTTGTTCATGACCTCCTTCCAATCGAGGTGCCGGAGTTCTTTCGCGCGAGAGAAGCGATGCTGCATCCCAGACGCATGAGCAATGTCTGCCGCTATGGCGCAGGCGTTGTCGTCGGATCGCAAGCCGTCGCCGGGCGCCTTCGTCAATTCGCCGCCGAATGCGGAAGGCCGGAACTGCCGATCTGCGTCGCCCGCCTGCCCGTATCGCCGGTCTTCTCGTCGCGCGCCGAGCCGCCGGCGGCGCTTGACGGCGTCAATTATTTTGTTGTTTGCGGCACGATCGAACCGCGCAAGAATCTTTTGACGCTGCTGAACGTATGGCGCGCATTGGCGCGAGATACGGCTCCGCCGAAGCTCGTCATTGTCGGCAAGCGCGGCTGGCTCAGCGCCGCCGTGATCGAAATGCTGGAACGCAGCGCCGCCTTGCGTCCTCACGTCATTGAGGCGGGCGGACTTTCCACGCCGGGACTGCGCAGCCTGCTTGCCGGCGCGCGTGCGCTGCTCATGCCTTCCTTTGCCGAAGGCTTCGGTCTGCCCGTCGCAGAAGCGCTTGCGGCGGGAACGCCGGTCATCGCCTCTGACATCGAGGCCTTCCGCGAAGTCGGCGGCGACGCGATCGATTATGTCGATCCGCTCGACGGACTTGGATGGCTGCAAGCGGTGCGCGACTATTCGACGCCGCAGTCGCCGCGTCGTCGCGCGGCGCTCGCGCGCCTGAGCAGAGGAGAGTCTGATCCCAATGTTTTTTTTGCAAAGATTGATGACTTCATCGCGCAATTATAGGCCGCTCTGACGCCATCAAGAATTGACCCGCCGGCGCGGCGCGCGCATTGTTTCATTACTCCAAATGAGTCGCACAGCGCGAGAACGACTCGGGAAGTAAGAGGTTTCATTTGAATCTCTGCGAACAGACACAGGGGACTGCGCGCAAGTCGCCAAGTGAAGACGACCTGGTCGCGCTCGCGCAATTTCGCTCCGACTTGCGAAGGTTTTTGGCCTTCAGCGAACAGGTCGCCGCCGACCATGGCGTGACCGTGCAATGGTATCAAGCGCTTCTGGTGGTGCGCACCTTTCGCGACGCGAAACACATCAGCGTCGGCGAACTCGCCGAGCAGCTGATGATCCGCGATCACAGCGCGGCGGAGCTGGTGTCGCGCCTGGCGCAGGCCAAGCTTGTCAGGCGAAAGACCGACCCGACCGACCGTCGTAGATCGCTGGTCGTCATCACACGGGCAGGCGACCGGCGGCTGTCGGAGCTCGCCGCCGTACATTTGAAAAAGCTTCGGGATACGCGAGGCGCTCTTTTGAACTTTTTTCGTACGGCCACGGGGGCTCAATAGCCCGTCATTTCGAGATAGCCCTCGCCGCTGTGCGAACCCGTAAAGCGGATCGGACCTTCCCAATAGGCGAAATCGGTTCCCATCCAGCTTTTTGGATTGAGCGGCCGCGTCTCAATGTCAACGTCGCGGCTTTTAATCTTCACGCGCCAGCGGATCGGCACGTCGCGATCGGCGATACGCGTCGTCTCCAAAGGCTCGAGGACGATGTCTTCGCGCGCGAGTATGGATGTTGCGCCATCGGCGTCGATCCAATTCCCAAAGAGAAACGGCGCCGCCTCGACGCTGCGCATGCGATACAGCATCAGTCTGGCGCCGCCCTCAAGATGCAGCGAAAACCAGTCCCAGCCTTTTTGATCAGCGCCGAGCGGCTGACTCGACCATTCGCGATCCATCCAGGCGCGTCCAGAGACCTGGATTTTGCGTCCGCTCATCGACAACGAGCCTTCCGCCCGAAAGAACGGCTGGCTGTAATAATAGGAGGCCTGTCCAGCCTCGGACTTGCGGCTGTAGCCGCCTTCGCCTTGCAAAACGACCGGCCCCGTCGCTGTAAGGTCGAGCGCATAGGCGAAACTCTTGTCGCTCGCGGCAACGCGCAGCCGCTCGATTCCGGCGTCCACGGAATCGTCGCGCGTTTCCAAAACCCAGTCGTCGATGAAAGCGCGAAAGGGCGCCGCCTCGACGCCCGCCTGGCCAATTCCCCCGCGCGCGAATTTTTGTGCGAAGAGATGTTCGCTCGCGCTCGTCGCCGCCGCATGGCCCATCCATATGTTGCGATCATCCCAGCCGGCCCGCGCCGCGTTCGGCTGCAGCGCAAAGCGAAAGAGCGTCCATTGCACGCCATAGGCGGCGCCGTCATCGCCTTTAAGATTTGCGGTGACGTACCACCATTCGGTACGAAAATCGGGATGCGCGCCGTGGTCTCTTGGAAAAGCGAGCTGCGTTCCGGCCCGGGGAATCGCGAAGCCGGGCGCCGTCGCGCCAAGTCCGCCGAAGCCCTGCGCCAACGCGCCGCTCGACGACAGCGCGAGAAGAAGCGCCGATCGCCTCGAAATTGTCGAGCTCCGTTCCGGGGAACTGTTCGGGGATCTAGCGTTCATTCGAGAAGACCCTGAGCAGTTCGGTCGGCGAGACGCGTGCGAGCCGAACGACGGGGATGAGCGCCGCAAAGAACGCGGCGCCGAACGCGATGCAGGAAACCACAAGCCATTGCGCCGGAAACATATGGAATGGCAGCCGCCATCCGAAGGCGGCGACATTGACGATCGCGACAAGGCACCAGGTCATGAACAGTCCAAGCGGGATCGCGAAAGCCGCGGCGCCGGCGGCGAACGCCATGACCCGCGCCATTTCCAGGGCCGCCAGCTTGCGCCGCGTCGCGCCTAACGCCCAAATTGGCGCGATGCGGGCGCGCCGCATGTCGCTGAGCGTCAGCAGGCTGGCGAAAAGCGCGACGCCGGACACGATCAGCGTCAGCGTGTTCAACGCCGTCGTGACGGCGAATGTGCGCTCGAAGATGTCCGTCGAGAGAGTCTTGACTTCGGCTTGATCGACGATGCGCGCGATTTTTCCGCCAAAGCGCTGCTGCATGTTTTCGATGACGCGCTTTGTGGCGGCGGGATCGACACGTAGGCTGTATTGCACGCCGGAGGCGTCGTCAAAATAGCGCTTCAGCTTTTCGTGATCGATGCGCAGCTGGCCTTTCGGATTGCCGTAATCAGGAAAGACGCCGACGATGCGCGCGGGCCAGTCTCGCCCCGACGTCGGAATGTCGAGAGTCTCGCCGATAGCGAGACTGAGGCGGCGCGCCAACTGCTCGCTGACGAGAACGGCGTCCTGCGCGTGCAAGGCCGTCCACACATCCGTCGGGGCGTCGATCAAGGGAAAATGCGCCGTATAGGTTTCGTGAGGCGTCATGCCGACGACGTCGACGGGCCAACCGCCGATGCGCGTCTTCGCGCGCCAGACAGGAAGGATCGCGGCGATGTCGGGCTGCGTGCGCGCCCACGCCTCGATGTCGCGCGCATCGGCGGGCGTCGCCGCTTCGAAATAGACCTCGGCGACGAGGCGCGCGTCGAGCCAGCGATCGAACGTCTGGCGAAAGCCCTCGACCATGCCGCCGACGCCGATATTGGTCGCAAGCGCAATCAGCAGCGCCATCAGCGCAAGCGAAAGACCGGAAATTTCCTGGCGTCCGTCGGCGAAGAACCAGCGGGCGAGCGGGCGGCGCGCGAAACGCTCGCCGAGCGCCAGGACTCCGGTGAGCCCGACCGGCAGAATGAGAGCGGCGGCAAGAAGCGCCAAGCCGATGATCGCGAAGCCTGACGCAAGTCCTTCGCCAAAGCCGTATGCGCCGGCCGCCGTGACAAGAGCAAGCGCCGCGAGCGTCGCCTGCCGTCGCAAATAGCGGTGATGCGCGCCGCGCCAGGCCATGGGACGCGCGAAGGACAGCGCCGGCAGCCGCAATGCTTTCGTCAAGCCGCTCGCCGCCGCAAGCGCCGCGCCGGCGCCCGCCATCGCAAGGCCGGAGAGCCACCAGCGCGCATCGAGCGCAAGGCGATCGGAGATTTGCGCGCCGTAGAGGCTCTCGAGACTTTTTGCGACATCCGGCAGAAGCGCCTGCGCGATGGCGTGACCGCCGAGGACGCCCGCGCCTCCCGCGATGAGCGTCAGGGCGCCGATTTCGAATGCCATCGCCGCGATGAGATGAGGGGGACCAACGCCAAGCGCGCGTAAAGTGCGCAAGGTCGGCAGCCGTTGTTCGAACGCGAGGCCGTAAGCGGCGTGCACGATGAACAGTCCGACGAGGAACGCAAGAAAGCCGAAGGCGGTGAGATTGAGGTGAAAACTGTCGGTCAGGCGGGCGAGATCGCTATCATCATCCGGCGCGACCAGCCGCAGCGCATCGCCGGCGATCGGCTTAAGCCGCGCCTCGTCGAACGTCTCCTCATCGAGGATAACGAGTCGCGAGAGCTTTCCGGGTCGATCGAGCAGGCGTTGCGCGACGCCGATGTCGACGATGATTGCGCCGGGCGGCGCTTCGGCGAGCGCCGCAAGCGGCGGGAGCTGCTGACCGCGCTCGGTTTGCGGCTGCGCGCCCTCGGCGAGATCGAGTCGGCGCAACGTCTGCGGCGCGACAAAGCTACGGCCGGGCCCGGAAAAGAATTCTTCGATCACATCCGATCGCGTCCGCCTGTCGGCGATCGGCGAGCGGCGCGGCAGCGACAGCGGTTCGACGCCGATGATCCGAATATTCTTTTCGCCAATTCGGACGGCGCCTTCCAAAACGGGTGACACGGTGACGCCGGCGCGCCGCAGCCTTACGAAGAGCTCCTGGTCAAACAGGCCGCCGCGCGCGGCGACGAGCGTTCTGGCGCCGCCGCCCGAAATCGCGTTCGCCGCGGCGTCGTAGCTGTTGCGCGCCTGGGCGTTGAGCGCCTGCACGCCGCTCCACAGCGCCGTGGCGATGGCGAGGCCGAGCACGAGCGTCGCGAGATTCCCCTGCCGTCGGCGCCAGTGGCTGATAAGCGCGGCGAGCGTCCAGAGCGTCTCTCTCATACGACATCCGTTCGAACGGCTCGGATGTCATTCCCGACGCGCGCGCAAAGCGCGCGATCGGGAATCCAGAGCAAGACCAGCGTTTTTGGATTGGCTCTGGATTCCCGGCGAGGCTTTCGGCCTGCCGGGAATGAGACGGTCCAAGCGAACGGATCGGTCGGAATTCGTTTCATTGCGCCGCCAGCAGACCGGATTCCAGCCGCACGCGTCGTTGCAGCCGCGCCGCAAGGCGTTCGCTGTGCGTCGCCATCAGAAAGGCGCAGCCGGTCGCGGCGACGAGGTCGAGCGCCAGCGCCATGACGGCGTCACCGGTCGCTTCGTCGAGATTGCCGGTCGGTTCATCCGCGAGCAGTAGCCTGGGGCGTACGGCGAGGGCGCGGCCGATGGCGACGCGCTGCTGCTGTCCGCCGGATAGCTCCTCAGGATAGCGGGCGGCCAGCGTCACAAGGCCTAGACGCGCGGTGAGCTCTTCCTGCCACGCCGGATCGTAGCGCCCGGCAAGCCGCGCCTGGAAGCCCAGATTTTCGCCGACGGTCAGGCTCGGGATCAGATTGAATTGCTGAAAGACGACGCCGATCCTTTCGCGCCGGATGGCGGCCCGCGCGTTTTCCGTGAGCCGCGTCAGCGCGACGCCATCGAGAACGACGTTGCCCGAGTCGGCGTCGTCGAGCGCGCCGACAAGATGCAGGAGCGTGCTCTTGCCGCTGCCGGATTCGCCGGTCAGCGCGAGACTGGCGCCCACGGCGAGCGTGAAGTCCACGCCGCGCAGCACGGGAATGCGGCCCTGCGGCGTCGGATAGGATTTTTGCAGACCCTCGACGCGCAGCATCGGCGCGCTTGTCCGTGTGGCGGCGAGATTTTCCGGCGTCGCGTCAATCGACAAGCATTGCGCCCTGATCGGACCGGCGAAGGCGGCCGGCGCGCCAGCCCTATATATGGCTCGCCGCGCCGATCGCCCAAACGTCGCCGAGCTAGAAGGCGAGGCGCAAGCCTCCGTAGATCACCCGCCCCGTGCCCGGATAGAAGACCCGCGGATCGAGACCGCGGGCGTCGACGATCGTGGTCACGTCGCTGATGTAGTGGCGATTGGTCAGATTGCGCGCCTCGACAAAGAACGAGAGCCCGTAGGGCAGCTTCATGCCCGCCTGGACGCCCAGCAAGACATAGCCGGGCGCCTGCAGCGTATTGGCGTAGTCGACGTAAGCGCCTCCCGGAACCCAATCCATCTGCGGCGCGAGATAGAGGCCGTCGGGCCGCCAATAGGACAGCGTGGTGCGCAAGACGTGGCGCGGAATGCCGGCCAGCGTATTGTCGCCGAAGTCGCGATCGCCGACGAAGCGGAAATCGTTCCAGGTCCACACCTGCGACAGCTTCAGCGCGTCGCCCGCATCCGGCGCGAAAATATCGCGCAGGAGTTCGGCGCTCGCAGCGAATTCCACGCCCTGGTGCATGGTGCGTTTCGCGTTGAAGGTCGTCGCCGGAATGCCGAGGCCGGGATTGGTGGTGAATTTCAGCAGCTCGTCCTGCAGTTCCGAATGGTAGAAGGTCACGTCCCAGGTGTAGCGGTCCCATCTGCCGCGCGCGCCGAGTTCCCCGGTCCAGGCTTTCTGCGCGGCGAGCGGCGTAAATTTGGTGCCATCGCGCGGCGGCGGAAACACGCCTTGCGTCAGGTCGATGAAGTCCGGCACGTCGCGGCTTCCGGTCATGTCGGCGAAGAACTGAATGTCCGGCGTGGGTTCGTACATCAGACCGACCTTGGGCACGATGCCGCGGTAGACTTGGTCCGATACGCCGGGAACAGGCTCGAATGGAATGCCGCCGAGAACCGCATAGCGCCGCGTATCGGCGAAAAGCTTGGCGCCGAACATGAAGATGAGCTGCGGCGTGATGTGCAGGCGATCCTCGAAATAGGCTTCGAGATTGAGCGCCGTCGCGCGATTGTTGCGCAGACGCGGATCCAATCCGGGATTGATGAACAGGCCGCAGAAACCGAAGCATGAATTCGCCGCGCCAAATTGAGCGAGTCCGTTGAACGAATAGGGCGGAAAGGAAAACTGCGCATTGGCGAAGTTCGCGGGGATTCCGCCATAGGGATTGAGCCGCATGCCATTGTAATTGTCGGCCCAATTATCGCTCGACGATCCGCCCCAGACGCGGCCGCCGAGGATGAGCTCGTTGGGGTGGCCGTCAACGAGGAAATTCGAGGTGAGGCGCGGCGTGAATCCCCAGGTCCCGCCGTCCTGTTCGATGACCACGAAAATCGGATGATAGAGATAATTGTGCGTGTACCAGCTGTTGAGGTCGATGCGGCCGAACTCGCTCAGGATCGTGGTCTTGTTCGAAATGCGCCAGTTCTTGACGTTGCGCGCCTGATTGGCGCCAAAGCCGTCCGGTCCGAAACCCGGCGGAAACGGCGGCAGCGACAGTCGCGGATTGTTGCGCGCGTCAAATTCGTTGAGTTGTCCTGGCAGCAATTGCCACGTGTCATAGACGCCGAAATAGAACCGCGTTTCGAGATCGTTGGAGAAGCGATAGCCGAGATTGCCGTTGAGCTGCGTGTAGTCCGTCGTCGAATGTTTTCTGTAGTTGTCGGCATGGGTGAACGTGCCGTTGATGAGAAAATCGAAATTGCCGATGATGCGCGACATCTGCGCTTGCCCGCGCACCGTTCCGTAACTGCCGCCCTCGAGCGACGCCATGTTCGGCGCGAGCGCCGTGTAGGCTGTGGGCGAGATGAAATTGATGGCGCCGCCGAGCGTCGAGGAGCCATAGGCGAGGGCGTTGCCGCCTTTCATAACTTCGATCGCGCGAAAATATTTGGGATCGATCTGATACATATCGCCGCCGCCGTCGGCGTAGTTCATCGGAATGCCGTCCTGAAGCAGCTCCAGTCCACGCAGATGGAAATCGCGCGTCAGATTCGAGCCGCGGATCGAAAGACGCAGTTCCTGCCCATAGCGGCTTTCGACATAGACGCCCGGGACGTCCTTGAGCGCGTCGCGCAGGTCGTGAACGTAGCGGGTTTGAATCTCGGGCGTATTGGCGTCGACGAAGGCGACCGAGCCGACGCTGCGCTCGAGTTCGCGGCGCTGCTGCGGGACTGAAGGCACTGTGAGCGAGCCGCCGCCGCCGGTTTGCGTCCATGTGGCGGGGGCGGCTGGCGCTGTCGCCGTAGACGGCGCGCGACCGCCGCCGCGTCCGGCGACGCGCGGCTTGGCGCTGCCAATGTCGATGGTCGGCAGACTCTGTTGCGCAAAGGCGCTCGAGTCCGCGAGCGAAAGAACGAGGGCGACGGCGGAGGCGCCGCGCAGCAAGCCGGTCCGGAACATGGAATCTCTCCTGAGCGGCCTCTCGCCGCGCGATCGTTAGGGGAAGACTGTCGCGATCAGGAGAAACGGGGCGGCGCGCGCGGCGCGGCGCGCGAACGTGCATGGACGGTTTTTCTGGCCGGCGCCTGAATGGCGCAGAATGCGCGGCTCGCCGCGCGGGGCGGCGCATAGGCGATGGCGCCAGATACGGACGCGAAAAAGGGAAAAACCAGCTCTTTCTGGCTGTGACCGCAGAGCGAGCAGCATTGCTCGCCGCCGCAAGGATGCTTCGTCGGCGCAGGTTGGGAAGTGTCCGGACAGTGCACGGTCGTCCCGGGACGCGCGGCATGCGCCGGCGCGGCGGATGAAACCGCCGCGAACACGACAAGCAGCGCGATGCAAAGGGCCCCGATGCGCCGCAAAATCATCGAGCGAGGCATTCTCGCAAGGGCCGCCATCTGTCTCGGATCCTCGTGGCTGCGTCTCGCCGAAGGCGTGAAGGGAGGGGCGTCCAGAGCCCGAACCAGAATGTTGGTAATATACCAAATTACGTGGGGCAACGCTTCGGCTGGCCTGACGGGCGTATTTTCGGTTGCTGTTGCTCCGGCGCAACAGTGCGCGACAGTCAGGGAATGGGCTTGTGATGGGGATCGAGCGGCGAATGGCTCCCATCCGCCTCGACGGCGGCCATGCCGTCAAATCGGGAGAAACGCTCGACGACGTCGGGGGAGAGCCGCGTCTCTTCGGCCGCGAGCCGTTTTGAAAGCGCCTCAGCATTTGCTCTCGAAACGCCGAGCTTTTCCAGCGTGGCGCTGTCTTTCAAGGCGTCGCCGGCGCAAAGCGAGATGCTCCACGCATCGCCCTTACGCGTCAGAAACGCCCGGCCGCCGAGTTCGCCCTGGCGCCAGTCGGCGATGGCGACGTCGCCTTCGACGACGACAGCATCCACGAAAAGGCGCGTTTCAGGCTTGTCGAATGTTTCGAAAAGCAGGCGGCGCGCCGCCTCGGATCCTTCGTCGGCCCGCGCGCTCAGGCACGCCGCTGCACTGATCATCCCGATAAGAAATAGTCTCATCAATCCTCTCCAACGTTAGCGTGGCGGCTAGGTTGGTATATTACCAATAGAATGTGACGCAAGCGCCAGAGGCGTTTCCGCGGCGCGTTTTTTTTGATAGGACGCTGGCGCGGCGAAGGTTGAATGAACGCGAATGGCGATGGTGGAAAAAGGCGCGCGTCAGCGCATTCTGGACGCTGCGCTCAAAATCCTCAGGAAGGAAGGCGTCTCGGCGCTGACCCAAACCCGCGTCGCCGCCGCGGCCGGACTGCGGCAGTCGCATTTGACCTATTATTTTCCGCGTAAGACGGATTTGCTCGCCGCGACGCTCGAAGCGTCGCATGCGCAGGCGCATAAGCCTAAGCGCGGTTCGGTCGGAAGCGACGTCGATCCTGTCGATGCGGTGCGCGCGCTCATGTTTGAGCGCAACAGGATGCGCTTCTTCTTGAGCGTCGTGGCGCAGGCGAGCGACCAATCGGAAATTCGCGCAACGCTCGCCGCGCACGCCCGAGGCGTGGCCGAGCAGCTCGCGCCGCTCTTCGGCCGGACGGCCGACGACCCCGATATCATCGCCTTTATCGACATGCTTCGGGGCATGGGGTTGCGCCTCCTGCTGGAATCGGATGACAAGCGCCGTCCGACTGTTGATATCGACGCGCTCGCTGCGCGCTTCGGCCTCAGGCGGGCGCCTGAAGCGCGGCTTTGAGCCATGGCCTGGAGCCGCTAGAACTGTGGCCATGCAACGAATCGGTAGAAGCGCCGGCCGCCCGGAAGGTCAGCCCTACGCCCTCGCGGCGGCGTTCTTCCTCGTCTGCGCGCTGGCGCTCGCCTTTCCCTGGCTTTCCGGGCGGGTCACCATTCCCTGGGACGCGAAAGCGCATTTTTTTCCGCAATTCGCCTTTCTCGCCCATGCCCTGCACAGCGGCCAGTCGCCGTTCTGGACGCCACACGTCTTTGCGGGGATGCCGCAGATCGCCGATCCGCAATCGCTGATTTTCTCGCCGTTTTTCCTGCTGGCGGCGGCGCTCGTTCCCGAGCCGTCCTTCGTGATGGCCGACGCGATCGTCTTCGCCATGCTGGCCTTGGGCGGCCTTGCGCTCATCGCCTATTTTCGCGATCGCGGCTGGAGCGCCGCGGGAGGATTGCTGGCTGCGCTCGCGTTTGCTTTTGGCGGCTCGGCGGCGTGGCGAATCCAGCATGTCGGGCAGATCATGAGTCTCGCCTGGCTGCCGGTCACGCTGTGGCTGCTGGCGCGGGGGCTTGATCGGCGCTCGGCCCTCTATGGCGCCGCGGCGGGCGCCGCCGCCGCACTGCTGGTGCTGGGACGGGACCAGGTCGCGTTCCTCGGCGTGCTGATGCTTTCCGCTTATGCCGCCTATCGCGTCGCTACCGATGAATCGCCCAAACTCGGCGCGGTTACGCCGCTCGCGGCGGGCGCGCTCGTCGGGTTGACAATCATCGCCGTGCCGCTCGCGTTCACGCTGGAGCTCGCCGCGCATTCAAACCGACCCGAGATCGATCTCGACGGCGCATTCAAGGGCTCGCTGCCGCCGGGCTCCTTCTGGACGCTGATCTCCGCCAATATGTTCGGAACGGACGGACCCCTCAAAAACTTCTGGGGGCCCCCGGCCGGCGAGCGCGACCTTTTCCTCGCGCGCAACATGACCAATGTTTATTTGGGCGAACTGACGCTCGTATCGTTGCTCGCGGCGCTGGGCAGGCGCTTCCTTTCGAATAAGGAAATCCGCTTTTTCGCCGCCGCCGCGCTGTTTTTCGCCCTCTACGCCCTGGGCCGCTACACGCCGGCCTTCGCCTTCTTCTATCATCTGCCGGGCGTCGACCTTTGGCGCCGGCCGGCCGACGCTACATTCTTGCTCGGCGCGACGCTCGCGATCCTCGCGGGATATGGCTTCAATCTCATTGAGCGGGGCGAGGCCACGCCGCGTACGGCTTGGGTTGTCGGCGCTCTCGCCGCGCTCTTCGCGGCCGCGCTGCTCGTCGCGGGCGTGAAGGGCCATCTCAACCAAGCCTCCTGGCCGCTCGCGACAAGCGCGATTTTTGCCGCGCTCGCCGTCGCGCTAATCCTCGCGACTCGCGACAGGCTGCTGCGCGGCCCCTATCTGCTTGCGGCGGTCGCCACGTTGATGAGCGTCGATCTTACGATCGGCAATGGACCAAATGAATCGACGGCCTTGCCGCCTGAACAGTTCGACGCCTTGCGGGTCGACGGCAAGGATCCGGTGATCGCCTATCTGCGCGGCAAGCTCAAGGAGACGGCGGGGCCGGATCGTCGCGACCGCGTCGAACTTGCGGCGATCGATTTTCATTGGCCGAACGCGTCGCTCGTTCATGGCTTCGATCATGATCTTGGTTACAATCCCATCCGGCTGCGGCTCTTCGAAGACGTAACCGGCGCCGGAGACCATCTCGCGCTTCCCGAGCAGCGCCAGTTTTCCAAGCTCTATCCTTCCTATCGCTCAGTCCTGTCGGACATGCTCGGCCTGCGATTTATCGCGACCGGCGTGCCCATCGAAAAGATCGACCAGAATTACAAGTCCGGCGACTTCGTCGAACTCACGCGCATCGGCGACGTTCACATTTACGAAAATCCCCGCGCCATGCCGCGCGTCATACTCGCAACCTGCGCCATCCACGTCGATTTTGCGGCGATGATGAAGAGCGGCGAGTGGCCGGAGGCGGACTATCGCGAGACGGTGCTCCTGGAGACGCCGCCGATCTGCCATACGCGCAAAGATGCGCCGCCGGCGACGGCGAAAATCCTCTCCTACGAGAACGATCGCATCGTCGCCGAGGCCAACGCGCCTCCGGGCGGAGGCTGGCTTGTTTTGCACGACGTCTGGCATCCGTGGTGGTTCGCGAACCTCGACGGCGTGGAAGCGCCGATTCTGCGCGCGAATGTCATGTTCCGGGCCGTCGCGATTCCGGAAGGGCGCCATGAGGTGCGGTTTCACTTTCAGCCGCTGCGCGGATTGCTGACGGAATTATCGCGGCGCTGAAGGTGGTGGTTGCGCTTCCGCGCTCTTGCTGTGCGTGACGAAAAATCTGCCTGAGAGGGAAACGATTTCGGCCGCGTCGCGTTAACCAAGTGCTTTTCTTGAAGCAGATCATTTTTAGAGAACGGAAATGGCGCGGAAGTGAGAGCGTCCGAGCCAATTTGAAGATCGCCTATTTAAAGGAGAATGTTATGCGCGCGACTTTGGCGGCAATTCTTTTCGGCTTCTTATTGGCAAGCATGGGCGCGACGCCCGCCCGCAGCGAGGACGCCACTTTCAAGCTCACCAACTCTGCTCCCCACATCATTTGGGTCAAACTCTTCTCTCAAACGCGGCGCGGCTGGCAGTGGCCGAGTTCGACGCGGCATTGGATTCTCGACGATGGCCAGCAGCACACGCTGGCGGCGGGGCAATGCCAGCCGGGCGAAAAGATCTGCTACGGCGGGTCCTATCAGAACAGGTCATCCCAATGGGGCGTCGGCCTTGATGGGAAGCGAGGTTGCGCGCATTGCTGCATCACATGCGGCCAATCGCATGCATGGAATTTGACAGGAGGAGCCTCCGACGTGGCGTCGCGTCCTTCGGCCGGTCATATGATCGACCCCGGACCGGTGCTCGTGCCTGCAGATGATTAACGGCGGTCGCTCGTCGGAACTGTCGCGAGGCCGCCGGGCTTAAATCCATCCCGCGATCTCGCGCTTCGCCAGAGTCTCGATCAGCGCCATGCTTTCGTCGCTGTCGTTGAGACATGGCAGGCGGGCGAATTTCTCGCCGCCTTTCTCGAGAAAAAGATCGCGAATTTCGACGCCAAGCTCTTCGATCGTCTCAAGGCAATCAGCGGAAAATCCCGGCGCAACGACGGCGATGCGCTTGACGCCGGCGCCGGCAAGCTCGGTCACCACGTCCGACGTATAGGGCTCGATCCACCGCGCGCGTCCAAAGCGCGACTGAAAAGCAAGACGCAGGCTTTGGGCGTTCATGCCGAGACGTTCGCAGAGCAGTCGCCACGTCGCTTCGCAGTGCGCGCGATAAGGATCGCCGCGATCAATCTGCGCCTGCGGAAGGCCATGGAACGAGGCGATGATGACCTCTGGTTCGAAATCGAGCGCGGCGCGCGCGCGCGTAATATTTGTCGCGAGCGCGTCGATATAGGCCGGGTCGTCGTAATAGGGCGCGCCGATGCGCAGCGCCGGCTGCTTGCGCATCTCGCGCAGCGCGTCGAAAGCGGCGTCGGCGGCGGAGCCCGTGGTCGATGACGCATATTGCGGGTAGAGCGGCAGCACCGCGATCCGCTCGCAGCCCTTCGCGATCAGCGATTCGATCTGCGTCGCGATCGACGGCGCGCCGTAGCGCAGCGCGTAGTCAATGATGAGGTTCGAAGCGCCGATCCGCGCCTGCAGCTTCTCGGCTTGCAGGCGGGTGAAGGTCTTCAGCGGACCTTCGCCCGTGTCGGCGTTCCAGATCGACTCATAGAGCTTCGCCGAGCGGGCCGGGCGGGTGTTGAGCACGACGCCGTAGAGGATCGGCAGCCATAGCGCGCGCGGGAGGTCGACGACTCTGCGGTCGGATAGAAATTCCGCCAGGTAGCGCCGCACCGCCGCGACATCGGGCGCATCAGGCGTGCCGAGATTGACGAGAAGGAGTCCGACCGGCGCTTCTCTCGAGACCGTGGCTGACGTCATGATGAGCCTTGTTGCGGACCGCCCGCCCAGATGGCGGCGCGGCAAAAGAACATCTTCTAGCGGCGGCGGCGGTCCTGGCAACTCGCCAGATGACATTGTCGCGCGGCATGGAAATCGCTTCGCGCACGCAGGCCGGCTAATGTGCGGATTGGCCCCTCGCGAAAGGGCGCCATGAAATCCATATCTCGCAGCCGCGCCATGTGCGAATGGGACGATTTCGACACCGCCGCGCCGCAAATTCGGGCGGCGCTGGCCTTGTCCGATGGGCCGGCGACGCCCCCCTTCCTCCTACTGTCTGAGCCCGGCATCACCGCCGGCGAACAGCGCGCCTGTTCCGAGAGCTGGACCGCCGCGCGGCTTTTGGCGGCCGGGCCGCTGCGCGCGAGCCTCGCCATGCGCTTCGACCTCTCGACCCGCAGCAGGATCCGCGTCGGTTATCTGTCAAACGACTTCCACGAGCATGCGACCGCGCATCTTCTCGTCGAGACGCTCGAGGCGCATGATCGCGCCCGCTTCGAGATTCGCGCTTACAGCTATTGCGGCGTCGAGGGGGCGATGCGGACGCGGCTGCGGGCCGCCTTCGACGCGTTCGCCGACATTTCGCAGCTGACCGACGCCGAGGCCGCGCGCCTCATCAATGCGGACGGCGTCGATATTCTGATCGATCTCAAGGGCTTCACCCATGGCGCGCGCACCAGCGTGATGATGCTGCGGCCGGCGCCCGTTCAGGTCAATTATCTCGGCTATCCCGGCACGCTCGGAACGGGCGTGTGCGATTACATCGTAACCGATCGCTATGTCACGCCGCCGTCGTCGGCGTCGGCCTATTCGGAAGCCTTCGCCTATCTGCCGCACGCCTATCAGCCGCACGGGCGCGGGACGCCGCTGCGCGCGCCGCCGTCGCGGGCCGCCGCCGGTCTGCCGGCGGAAGGCTTTGTCTATTGCTGCTTCAATCAGGCCTATAAGCTCACGCCCTTCATCTTCGATCTTTGGGCGCGACTGCTCGAGGCGACGCCGGGCGCCGTGCTGTGGCTCTCGGCGGCGATGCTGGCGGAAGGCAATCTGCGCAATGAAATGCGCAGACGCGGAATTGACGCGGCGCGGATGATCTTCGCGCCGCATTTGCCGCAGGCCGAACATCTGGCGCGCCTGCAACTCGCCGATCTCGCGCTCGACACGGCGCCCTTCGGATCACATACGACGGCGAGCGACGCGCTTTGGGCGGGCGTGCCGATCGTGACCTGCGCAGGCGACACTTTCCCCTCGCGCGTGGCCGGAAGCCTCTTGCATGCGATCGGGCTGCCGGAGTTGATCGCGGCGGATTTCGACGAATATTTGGAGATCGCGCTGGTCTTGGCGGGCGATCCCGTTCGTTGCGCCGAACTGCGGGCGAAGCTCGCCGCCAATCGCCTGACGACGGCGCTCTTCGACGTCTACGCCTATACGCGCGCGCTGGAATCGCTGTTCGAAGACATGTGGCGCCGGCGTCTCGCCGGCGCGCCGCCCGTGATCATCGGCGCGCTCTAAGACGCGCCGCGCGCCGCGCGCTCGAAGGCGGAGCGTTCGTCGTCAGCCATGTGAAAGGCGTGCTCCTGCGCCGGAAAGCGCCCGGCGCGAACGTCGCGCGCATAGGCCTCGACGGCCTCGCGTAGCGCCGCGCCAACGGCGCCGTAGCGGCGGTTGTGCTTGAATTCACGCGCGGTGATCCCTGCAAGATCGTTGACGACGAGCACCTGTCCATCCGTCGCGGCGCCGGCGCCGATGCCGATCGTTGGCGCGCCGATCGCTTGCGTGATCCGCGCCGCGAGCTCCTGCGGCACGAGCTCCAGCACCAAAAACTTCTGTGCGGCGGCGTCGAGCGCCAGCGCGTCGTCATAGAGTTTCGCGGCGGCCTGCGCCGTCTTGCCTTGGCGCCGCTTCACGTCGTGATGCTGCGATTCGAGGCCGAGATGTGAGCACACGTCGAAGCCGGCCGCGGTCAGGGCGCGCATGATTTCGAGCTGCGCGCCTTCGAATTTCACGCAGTCGGCGCCAGATTCGCGCAGCAGGCGCGAACTTTCGATCGCCTGCTGGGGGGTGTCATAGGTCGCATAGGGCAAATCGCCGATGATGTAGACCTCGGGCGCGCCGCGCCGCACCGCCGCGATGTGATGCGCCATATCGGCGAGCGTCACCTCGCGCTCATGCGCATAGCCCAGAACATTCACCCCGACGCTGTCGCCGACGAGGATAATGTCGACGCCGGCCTCCGCCTCGATGCGCGCGGTCGGCGCGTCATAGGCGGTGACGACCACGATCTTCTCGCCTCGGCGCTTCATGTCGAGGAAGGTGCTGGCGTTGGGCAAACGGCGACTCCGGCGCGCCTAATCGTCAGGACGACACTCTATATCAAAACGGCTTGCGCGGGCCGGGAATGCGTCAGTGCGCTACGCCGTCCCTGCAGGCATGCGGCTGGCCGGGAACGCGGATTTCCTGGAAGCCGCCGCATTTGTCGCAGGCGGACAGCAGCGCGGAGAGGGCCGCCAGCAGCGCGAACACTCGGATTTTCCGCGTCATCTCGTCTCTCCTGGCGGCGGCTTGACGGCGCGACCATACTGGCCGAGCCGCCCTGCGGCAAGCCGCGAGGCCGTGCGCTCTTGCATCCTGCTTAAAGCCGCGTATAAACCGCCGATCGCGACGTTCCCGGCCGGGGGCTGAACGGAAGCGCTCGAGCGCATATTCCCGAAACGCACAAAGCGCTTTCGGACGGGAATATGGGCAGAGAGCGAGGGTTTCAATGCCCGTCTTCCCGTGCCTCCGCCTTCGAACTTTCCTTCTCGAGCCTTTCCGGGGGCAGGTCCCCAAGAAGCGCTCGAAGGGCTTGGCGCCGGAGCGGCTCGCGGCAACGGAAAGGCGAAATCCATGCCTCTTTACGAGCATGTCTATCTCGCGCGTCAGGACGTTTCTCCCCAGCAGGTGGAGGCCCTGACCGCGCAGTTCAAAAACGTCATCGCGTCGCTCGGCGGCACGGTCGGCAAGACCGAATATTGGGGCGTCAAGTCGCTCGCCTATCGGATCAACAAGAACCGCAAGGCGCATTTCACCCTGATGAACATCGACGCGCCGCCGGCGGCGCTCGCCGAGATGCAGCGCCAGCAGAGCATCAACGAAGATATTCTGCGCGTGCTGACGCTGCGCGTCGACGAGCTGGAGGAGGGTCCTTCGGCGCAGCTTCGCAAACGTGAAGACGATGACCGCGGCGAGCGCCGCGGCCCGCGCGGCGACAGAGGCGATCGCGGGGATCGAGGCGACCGGGGAGATCGTCCCGAGCGTCGCCCGCGCCGCGAAGAAGGCAAGGTTGAAGGAGAGGTCGAATGAGCACCGCCCCGCGCCGCCCCTTCTTCCGCCGCCGCAAGTCCTGCCCGTTCACCGGCGCCAACGCGCCGAAGATCGACTATAAGGACACGCGTCTGCTGTCCCGCTACATCAGCGAGCGTGGCAAGATTGTGCCCTCGCGCATCACCGCCGTTTCGGCCAAGAAGCAGCGCGAACTCGCGCAGGCGATCAAACGCGCCCGCTTCCTCGGCTTGCTGCCTTACGTGATCCGCTAAAGAAGATCGCGTTTTTGAAGCCTGCGGCCGCGTCCCGAAAGGGGCGCGGCTTTTTTCGTGTAATGCCCTGAATTTCAATTTTGCGGCTTTTTGTAAGCCATTAACTTCTCGCATATGTTGTTGCGATCAAATTTCGAATCGAGCCGCTTTCATGCAGAAAAGAGATCCACTCGCCTTCTTGAGTTATGTCCGGGACGACGACACGCATGACCTTGGCCGCATATCCGATCTGAGAATACGCCTTGAAGGGGAAGTCCGCATACAGACCGGCCGTCCCTTTCCGATCTTTCAGGACCGCAATGACATAAATTGGGGCGATCAATGGAAGGAGCGAATCAAGGGGGCGATTGACAGCATCTCGTTTCTGATCCCGATCATGACGCCCAGCTATTTTCGCAGCCATATGTGCCGCGAAGAGTTTGAGGCGTTTCTACTTCGCGAGCGCGCGCTTGGCCTTCCTCGCCTGATTTTGCCGATCTACTATGTGTCAGCCGACGAAATGGACGACGCGGCCAAGCATCCAGACGACATGGCAACGGTCCTGAGGGAGCGAAACTGGTCGGACTGGCGTGAACTCCGATTTCCTCCGCTCGACCATCCGGTCATACGCGAACAGATCGCGGCCCTGGCGAAAAACATCAAGGAGACGATGGTCGAACTGCGCGCCGAGATTGACGCTGCAACTCAAAGCAAGGGTCAGCTGGTTCAAACTGTGCCTTTACCACCTCCAACTCCTCCGGCTGAGGTTGTCCCTCCGAAGTCCGTCATTGTCGGGAATCCGCTTGCGATCCCCGTGGCCCGGGTCGAAAAGGCCTCGGCAAGCGCTCTTAAACGTGCGCAGAAACAGCCTTACTACGTGTACACGACGAAATTTGACGAGGTGATCAGCCCCCGCGAGCTGATGTCATCAGACGAAAGTCTTCGCCTGCACCAAACTCTCCTCAATACGATTCGTGCGCGGTCCCTGGAATTCAACGACGCGATTGAGCGCGGAACCGCCGAGATAGCTGACGTCGCAGACAAGCAGGACGTTTCGATTTCTATCCTGATTGACAATTCAGGAAGCTTGCGCGGAAAAAAGATACAAGACGTTGCCACGTGGACGTCAATCGCATCCTCGATCATTTCGAGTGCTGGTATCAGCAACGAGATATTGGGATTCACCACTAGGGCTTGGAAAGGGGGTCAGTCGAGGGAAATGTGGCTCTCTGACGGGAAGCCGGCCCTTCCCGGCCGTCTGAATGATCTCCGCCACATTGTATACAAAAGCTTCGACGAGACGTTTCAGGAAGCAGACATCAATTTCTCGGCCATGATTAAGGAGGGTCTCCTAAAAGAAAACATCGACGGCGAAGCCCTCTTATGGGCCTATTCCCGTTTGCAGCGCCGCCACGCCGAACGTAAAATTCTCGTTGCTTTAAGCGATGGCGCTCCCGTCGACGATTCAACCTGGTCGGTAAACCCCGAGGCTTTCCTGCCTGACCACCTCAAATCAACCGCTGTCTGGATAAGGTCACTTGGCGAAGTTGAGCTTTATGGTGTGGGTATCGGAGAAAGTGTCGACGCCTATTTTGGGGAGAGCAGCCCTACACTTGATGACAGACGGATCGGCCCAGATCTCCTGAGCCTCCTTTCTCTTATTTTGCGGCATGATGTTCCGGCAGTCCGGGCGTTCCAGAAAGTAGTTGTACGCCCCGTTGAGATACCAGCACCGCATCTATCCCGTCCCGTAAAACGCCGTCGCCGAGCGAAGGCATCATCCGATGATACCATTCTTGAATAGCCGTCCTTATCTTTTCGTCCCCTTTGCCGAATAGCCATCGTTGAGCAGAGCTTGGAGGCATTGACCCACCACCACATGGCGGCTTGGCCACCCTCTCACCCCGCCGGCTGCTGCGCGCCGGCTTCGTAAACCCCGTCGAGCGGCGTCGTCGAAACGGTCGGCTCGGTCATGAACTGCGCCGCCGCGAGCATCGCAAAGCGACCGCCCTTCGCGACCAATTCGTCGAAGGCGCCGCTCTCGACGATCTCGCCCTGATCGAAGACGAGGATGCGGTCGGCGTTGCGCACGGTGGCCAGCCGATGGGCGATGACGAAGGTCGTGCGGCCCTTCATCGCCGCCTCCAGCGCTTTCTGGATCAGCCGCTCGGTCGTCGCGTCGAGCGCCGAGGTCGCCTCGTCAAAGACCATGATCGGCGGGTTTTTCAACAGCGCCCGGGCGATCGAGAGCCGCTGGCGCTCGCCGCCCGAGAGCGAGCGGCCCCGTTCGCCGACGCGCGTCGCCCGCCCGTCGCTCTGATGCGCGACGAATTCCGTCGCCTGCGCCAGTTCGAGCGCATGGGCGATCTCCTCGTCCGTCGCGTCCGGATTGCCGATGCGCAGGTTTTCCTCGATCGATCGCGCAAACAGCATCGGCTCCTGAAAGACGACGCCGATGTTGCGGCGAAGCGAACTCAAAGTGAATTCGCGGATGTCGACGCCGTCGATTTTCACTGCGCCGCTGTCTGGATCGAAGGCCCGATGCAAGAGCCCGAGCGTCGTCGATTTGCCTGAGCCCGTCGCGCCGACGAGCGCGATCGTCTCGCCAGGCTTCGCCGTAAACGAAACGTCGCGCACCGCCGGCCGTCGCCCGTCATAGGCAAAGGTGACGGCGTCGAACTCTACCGCGCCCACGAGCCGCTCCGCGTCGCGGGCATGCGGACGATCGGCGACGCTCGCCGGCGTGTCGAGGACGCCGAAGAATTCCGCGATCTTCGCAGACTGCTGGAACAGGACATTGACGAAGCCGACCGCCTGTTCGAGGCGGGCGATCAGCATGGTTGCAAAGCTCATGAAGGCGACGATCTCGCCGATCGTGGCGAGGCCGCGCAAATGCAGCCAGATTCCCAAAAGGAAAATCGCCAGAATCGTCAGCGTCGCCGAGGCGCGGCTGGCGACGGCGACGAAGGCCCACCAGGAGAGAACAGGCATCTGCGCCGCGATGACGTCATCGATGATGCGGTTCAGCGCATGCGATTCGCTTTCGATGCGCGTAAAGCTCTGCACCACCGGGATATTGCCAAGCGCATCCGACGCATGTTCGGCGAGCGTCGAATTGTAGCGCTCGACCTGACCCTGCAGATCTTCCGTGCGTCGCAGGACGAAGCTCGTCACGAAATAAAAGATCACGACGAGCGCCATGAGCAGCGAGCCGAGCCGCCAATTGACGAACAGCGTCGCCGGCAACAGCACGAAGAGCGCAACGAAGGACGCGCAGTTCTCGCGAAAGAACGACAGCCACAGCCCCGACATGGCGTTCGCCCCGTCGAGCATGATCTTTAAGAGACGCCCGGAGTGGACGTTGGTGTGAAAACTCAGCGGCAGGCTGAGAACGTGGTCGAAATAATCCGACATGATCGCAAGCCGCCGGCGATGCGCGAGACGATCGGCGTTGAGCCCGACGAGGATGGCGCCGCCGATCGAAAACAGGCCGAAGGCGGCCCAGGCGGACACGAGCGGCAGCAGATCGCTCCATGTCAAAGTCGCGCCGGGCGCTTGCGCGCGCGTCATGCGATCGATGATGCGCCCAAAGAGCATCGGCTCGGCGAAGGCGGAGACGGCGAGCGCCAGATTGGCCGCGACCAGTATGAGCGCAAGCCGCGCCTGAGGCCGCAATAGCCCCAGCACGCGCACGTAAACTTTAAAGACGGACATTGACGACGCCTGCCAGCAGGGAAGGGTTCAGCAAACGTGCGATGGATCGCAACTCTCGCGTTTGCTTCGAGTAACATGGCGACTGTGGCGGACGCGCGCTACAGGGCTGGCCGCTTGCGCGTTTGCAGCCGGATCTTGCGATCGCTTCCGGCAGCGTCCTATTCGTCCTCGCCGAAGCGATTGGCGACGAGCGTCTCCAGCGCGTCGAGCGCCGCCTTCGCCTGTGGTCCGGTCGCGGTGACGGCGATGGTCGTGCCCTGGCTGGCGCCCAGCGTCAGAATGCCCATAATCGAGCTGCCGCCGACGGTTTCGTCGCCTCTCGAAACAGTGATGACGGCGTCGAATTTTTCGCAGCACTGCACGAATTTGGCGGTTGCGCGGGCGTGCAGCCCCTTCTTGTTGACGATCGCGAGCTCCCGCGACAAGGCGTCTTCGGCCGCAGCCTGATGCAATTTATCGGTCACGAGATCATTCATTTAGCGTTGAGCACTTTGCTGGCGATGTAAACATATTTGCGGCCGGCGTCCTGCGCCTGCAGCACCGCCTGCTCCAAAGGTTGCGTATCGCGGACCGAAGCGAGTTTGATCAGCATGGGCAGATTGACTCCCGCGAGAACCTCCACCTTTCCGCCATCCATTACCGATATAGCAAGATTGGAGGGCGTGCCGCCGAACATATCGGTAAGCAGCACCACGCCTTCGCCGCTGTCGGCCTCGCGGATCGCCTCAATGATATCCCCGCGCCGGCGCTCCATATCGTCCTCGGGCCCTATCGAGATCGCCGCAATCTGCTTTTGAGGTCCGACGACGTGTTCGAGCGCCGCGCGAAACTCAGTGGCAAGGTGGCCATGGGTCACCAAGACCATTCCGATCATACGACCCTACCACTCATGAAGACGTCTCTTGCGCGCCGATGTCTCGTATATTGCGTCGGCCCGCAAGGGCGAACGGAGCCAAATTGCATCCCAGGAGGAGCCGTTGCGCCCGCCGTGATCGCCCCGCTCAACAGGGGCGACATTTTGTGCAACGCGGCGAAATAGGCAAGCGAAAACAGCAGGGCCCCGTCAATTTGTCGCAACGTTATGAATGTATGCTGCAATCCGCGCCACCGCTCCGACGTCTGCGGCGTTTTCGAACATACGCGGCAGCGTCACGCCGCTCAACCCAGTCGTTGCATCCTCTTCATCGGGATATCGTTTCGGCGACTCACCGGATGCGAGGAGGTCGATGACGGCCCGCAAGACGCAGGCCGGCTCATAGGCGACGCGTAACAGCCCGAGACCGCGCGCTTCGATGATCCCGCGGATTGACGGGTGGGGCCTTGCGACCAGGCGGCCGTGGCGCGCTTCGAGCGCAACTCGGTCGTCACCGACGAGCGCCGCGAAAGCGCCGCGCGCCCGCCAGTCGGCGACAAGCTGCAAGCTGAGCGCGCTCTTGCCGGCGCCGGACGGTCCGCGCAGCAGCAGGCCGAACGCGCCGAGAACCAGCGCATTGGCGTGAACATACTCTGACGCTCGCGGCGGCGTCATCGCGCCGAAGGCAACCAGACGACAAAGCGCGCGCCGAGCACGGCGTCGCCGGGCAGGGGCTCGTCAGTGCCCTGCGGATGCGCGCGGGTGCGGTTGAGGGCGCGGATGCGTCCGCCATGCGCCTCGATGATTTGACGGGAGATCGAGAGCCCGAGCCCGGAGTTCTGGCCAAACCCCTGTTCCGGCCGGTCGGTGTAGAAACGCTCGAAAATGCGCTCGAACGCGCCGTCGGGAATTCCGGGGCCGTCGTCATCGACGATGATCTCGAAGCCTTCGATCTGCTGGCCTCCCGGCCCCTTGGCCCGCTCCGGCCACAGCAGCACCCGCACGACGCCGCCGGGCTTTGAAAATGACCGGCCGTTGTCGATCAGATTGTTGAACACCTGCCCGAGGCGCGAGTCATTGCCGAGAACGCGCCAGCGGCTGCGCGGCGCGTCGTATGGAGAGGAGCGAACGGTCAGCTGAATGTTGACGCCGTCGCCGCGCTCCACCGCGCGCGCCAATTCGACGACGGTCGACAGCGCCGCCGAGAGATCGACGACGTCCATGTCGGCGCGCGCGAGTTCGGCGTCGAGACGAGACGCGTCGGAAATATCGCTGATCAAACGGTCGAGCCGGCCGACGTCATGCTTGATGATGGCGAGCAGCCTGTCGCGCGACTCCTGGGTCTTGGCGATCGGCAGCGTCTCGACGGCGCTGCGCAGAGACGTCAATGGATTCTTGAGTTCGTGCGCGACATCCGCGGCGAAATGCTCGATCGCGTCGATGCGGTTGTAGAGCGCCTTCGTCATGTCGCGCAGCGCGCCTGAAAGATGGCCGATTTCGTCCGGCCGGTCCGAGAAGTCCGGGATCTCCTGGCGGGATTTGACGCCGCGCCGCACGCGCTCGGCCGCTTCGGCGAGGCGGCGCATCGGTTCGGTGATCGTGTTGGTGAAGAACAGCGAAATCAGCAGCATCACGCCGGCCGAGACCAGAAAGATGCGGATGATGCCCCAGCGTTCCGTGACGATGACGGCGTCGATGTCGCCGCCCATGGTCGAGAGGAGCAGCGCGCCGCGCACCGACCGATAACGCTGAACCGGGACGGCGACGGAAATGATGGTTTCGCCCCTGGCGTTGGCGCGCACCACCGAATGAATATGGCCGCCGAGCGCGTTGCCGACCTCAGGATAGGCTTTGCCATTGCCCATGCCGATGTCTTCGTAGAGCGGCAGCTCCGGCCGATGCGACAGGCGCTGGACGAACTCCAGCGACCGTTCGAGGAATGACGATGCGTCGAGGGTGGTGGGCTGGCCCCCTGCCGGCGGCAGCTCGAAGCGCAGAATGTTCGAACGACCCGAGACGGAGCGCGAGTCGAGCAGCAGAAAGCCGTCGCGGTCGTAGATGCGCGCCCGCAGCCGAGTCGGGGACACCAGTCGCCGCAGCAGCGGCCCGACGCGTTCTGGGTTGAGCGAAAACTCCAGCGGGGAGCCGCCGTCGGCGTCGCTCGCGCTTTCTCCCGGCGCAAGCTTCAACAGTTTCTCGGGATCGATGGAAATGGCGTCGGTGTCGACAGTCGCCGAGGCCGCCACCGCCGCGGCGATGATCTCGCCCTGCGTTTGCAGGCTTTGCACGCGGGCGTCGATCAGACCTTCGCGAAACTGGTTGAGGTAGAGGAACCCGGCCAGCAGCGCGACCAGCCCGCCAAGATTGAGAACGACGATGCGGCGGGTGAGCGAGGACGAAAGATGCGACTGGACGGTTCGCTGCACCGTGCGCTGCGCCCGCGCCAAACGGACGGAGATCGTCCGCCACAGGCGGGCCCGCGCCGCCGCGGCGTCGCGCGCTGGCGCTGTCGCCGGGACCGCCGGACGCGGCGCTTCCGCGGCCTGGTCGCCGACGGCGGTCACGTCGCCGTCACCCTCGATACTTGCGTCCATCTCGCGTCCCCTCCGCGAGAACTCAGGCTTCCTTGAATCGATAGCCCACGCCATAGAGCGTCTCGATCATTTCGAAATCATTGTCCACGACCTTGAACTTCTTGCGTAAACGCTTGATGTGGCTGTCGATCGTTCGATCGTCGACATAGACTTGGTCGTCATAGGCCGCGTCCATGAGCGCATTGCGGCTCTTCACGACGCCGGGACGCTGCGCCAGCGACTGCAAAATCAGGAATTCCGTGACAGTCAGCACCACCGGATCGCCTCGCCAGGTGCAGGTGTGGCGCTCAGGGTCCATCAGCAGCGCGCCGCGCTCCAGGACCTTGGCCTCCGATTCCTTCTGCGCCGCGGCCTCCTTAGGATTGGAGCGCCGCAGAATCGCCTTGACCCGCTCGACGAGCAGCCGTTGCGAGAAAGGCTTATGAATGAAGTCGTCCGCCCCCATCTTCAGGCCGAACAGCTCGTCGATTTCCTCGTCTTTGGAGGTGAGAAAAATCACCGGGAGGTCCGACTTCTGCCGCAGTCGACGCAGAAGCTCCATGCCGTCCATCCGCGGCATCTTAATGTCGAAGATCGCCAGATCGGGCGGGTTGGCGCGCAGCCCGTCGAGCGCTTGTGCGCCGTCGGTATAGGTCTGGACGCGATACCCCTCGCCCTCCAGAGCGATGGAGACAGAGGTGAGAATGTTTCGATCGTCGTCGACGAGAGCGATGGTCGGCATCTTCACCCTTTGCTATTTGCGGCCGCAATTTAACGTCCGGGCCGGCGCGACGTGACTGCGCTTTCCGCGCGAAACGGCCGCCCCCGACTCCTCGAAGGGCGCGACGTCGATGCTCAACAGCCGATACTCTTATCGGCTCGACCGCGGGACTTTCGAAAGGCGCGCCGTCGACCCGACAAAGTCGGAGGCCAAGGCGGCTGAAATGTGGCCGAGGTCCGTTCCCAGAGGGCGGCGCCGCCTCGATGCCGCCGGAACGCTTATACACAGTATTGCTGAAAAAATCACCTTATGCCTGGGCATGCCCGACTAAACGTAAGCGCGACAAGGGGATAGCTCGGCGGGCGCGACAGTTGGCGGCGCCCCGGGGGCTTGGAAAATCTCGGGTTTTCGCCAATTTGCTATAGGTTCTTTTAGCCCCGACGCCGGTCGGCTCATAAGCCTAGTGAAAAGAGGCGCAGCGCGCGGCGTCAGCCCCAGGGAGTGGATCGATGAGCGAAGAGTGGGCATATCAGGTTCGGGTCAATCTCGTCGAGGATGCGGCCAAGCTCGCTCGCAAGGATCCGGAAAACCCGGCGCTCAAGCCGCTCAGCGATATTCTCGCCAAACATAACGCGAAGCTTCGGAACCAGCTCGACGCTTTCGCCGAATATGTCGCCGCGGCCGAACAGCGCGGGGAGGAGAATTTCCCGCTCTACAAATGGACCAAGGCGGTGATCGAAGACCCGGCGAAAATCGAGAAGCACAGCAAAGCCTTCTCGATCCATGTCGCCGGTGAGGAAATCTATGGAAAGGACGTCGCCGACGCGCTGGAGGCGGAACTTCAGCCCCTCGTCGGCGGTCCGCTGGTCGCCCGATTGACCAAGCACGACAGCAACCCTGCGAACAATCCGCAGGCGCCTGCGCAATATCGTTAGAAGCGCAAACGCCCCGGCGCAGGCCGGGGCGTTTTCACGCTAGTTGCGAGAAGCAGGCTTACGCCGTTTCGAGGAAGCCGGCGATCTCATCCTTGAGGACGAGCCGCTTCTTCTTGAGATCTTCCATCGTTGCGTCATCCGCCGGCTCGACATTGGTCTCCATGCGGTGAATGGCGCGATTGAGCGTGTGATATTCCTCGGTGAGGCGCGCGAAGTGCGCGTTCTTGGCCTTCAAGGCGTGAATGGCCTCGGCGTGTTCGGGAAATTCTTCGTGCAACTCATGCGCAACATGGCTCATTCGATTGGTTCCTCCCTGTTTTTTCGCCGTGAGCTTACCGGCTTTCGCGGCGGCGTTGAACGGCTCTTCGCCGCCTGCGACGATTTGCACCGCACTCGTGCACCGCGCTGTCATGCCCGTGAAGCGGGCATCCAGAGCAACGCCCGGACATCATTGATGTTGCAAATGGATTCCGGTCGTGCGGCGCGCGCCCGGAATGTCGGTGCCCTTGCGACGCTCGCGCAACCCGCTCATCTTGTGAGGCGCGGAGATTTCGATGAACGACATTTCAGACGGCGAATTGAAGTTCACCACTCGCCAAGAACTTGAGGCGTGGCTGGAGAGGCAGCCAGGCGAGGTCAGCGTGGTCATCGCCGCGCGGGCGGCGCTGCGCACCTTGCCGCTGCTCCACCAGGCAAAGCGCGACCCGAGTCATTTTGCGACATTGACTCTCGCGTCCTTTTGGGCGACCGCATTGGCGCGGGTCGTCGCCAAATATCCGAGCCGCGCCAATGACCTTCGCGCCTCCGCCGCCGCCGCCGCCTCCGCCTCCGCCGCCTCCGCCGCCACCTCCGCCGCCGCCGCCTCCGCCGCCGCCGCCTCCGCCGCCTCCGCCTCCGCCGCCGCCACCATCGCCGCCATCGCCGCCGCCGCCGCCTCCGCCGCCGCCGCCGCCGCCGCCGCCACCGCCGCCGCCGCCGCCGCCGCCGCCGATGTTTGGGAAGCGGTGAGCGCCGACGCCAATCGGCTTGAGTTGGTCGCGCCGAGCGTTCTTGCGAGCGAAAAACTTTGGCTCGAAAAAGCGCCTCCGAATTGGGTTCACGAGTACTACAGCGAACTGTTGGACACCCTGAGGGAATCGCATTGGCGGCCCTGGCTCGACTGGTATCAACGCCGCCTCGACGGGCGTGAGGCGGCGGAAGAAATAGAATTGCAGTTCGCGACGCTTCCGATCGACCCGCGACACATGGACGTCGCCGAACAGAACGCCGAGCTCGCCCGGCGGATCGCTGAACTGCAAGAGGCGCTGGACGCCAAGAAGCCCCCGCCTGCTGACCAACATTGGGACTTCTTCATCAGCTACAGCAGCAAGGACGAAGCTGACGCCCGCGAGATCGCCGGCATCCTCGAACAGGCTGGCCACTCAGCCTTCGCGCAGTTCAAGGATATTGCGCCCGGCAATAATTTTGTCCGAGAGATGCAGAAAGGCCTTGAGTCCTCGCGAGGGTTTGTCGCTCTGCTGTCGCCGGACTACGAGGCGTCAAACCATTGTCAGGCGGAATGGGCTGCCGCCTATAATCGCGACCCCAGCGGCGCCGGGCGAAAAATCCTCCCCCTGCTGGTGCGACAGACCAAGCTCAATTCGCTCGCGAGTCAGATCGTTTACGTCAACCTTGTCGGGCTTTCGGGCGAGGCGCGTCGGCAGGCGATTCTGCGGGCGTTGGCCCCAAAGCCGCTGCCAAAGCCAGCCGAAAACATATCGGCGCCTTTCGACTTCGGCTGGAACGCCGAAAATCGCGTCACCGTCGTCGCCGGACCGCAGAACACGCCCGTTTTCCCCTTTGCGGGGAGCGACCAAGACCACCACGAGCGGCTCGACGCCTGCCGTAAAATAGTTCAGCGACTGATTGCCGATCTAGCGGCGCAGCGCTTTAACGCTCGGCCCGACTACCGCATTGCGCTCGAGACTTATCTCGAGGAACTGCCGACGGCGCCGGGCAGCGGCAATCTCCTGCTCGCCGACGCCGAGGCGCGAGTTCTGCGCGGGCTCTTCGAAGAGGACAAGAATATTCTGGCGCGCGCGCTGGCCGAACGGCTCAATCGCGTTCTGGAGTTTCACATCGGGCTGCGCCCCTATTATCCGGGCGTCGGCCGCTTCTATGACGATGTGAGAAGCGGCGCCTTGTCCGCGCCCCTGCCGAGGGACGCCATCGCCGGCTTTGTCGAAGTCGTACGTGAACACACGCCCGATATCTTTGAGCAATCAGTCTCGCAAGGCATCGACAAGGTTGAGGAAGATTTTGCGCCGCCGCCAGGGGCGGAGGCGCCCCAGCTAGAGCCGGGCATTCTGGCGCCTCGACCGGACCCGATCGAAGCGCCCGATCCGGAAAAGGCGCAGGCCTTTTCGATCACCAGCACAATCAACGCAGTTTACGGAGCTTTCCTCAAGGGCAAGGACATGGGGTCCGCCGTCAAAGGCTGGGATGAGGTTGCAAAGAAGCTCGGCGAGCATGTCGAGCCGGTGATTGAGTATTTGAAGAATTTCACTTCCGGCGGATGAGGGCCGTCGCATCGATAGACAAACCCACTAAATTCCTGGCGGCAAGCAGATGCGAATTTCTTCAATCATGACAGATTCTTTGCTTGACGCCGCCCAACCTCGCGATTAGGTTCCGCCCACTTTCGACAGGCCGTAAGTTCATGCCGTCGGCGAGCGCCTCGCTCTCGATCCTTCGAACTTAAACGCTGTCGCCTTGCCTGTGACCGCCAAATGTAGTTGGTAATCAGCACGTCGCGAAAGCGACTGACAGGAAGGCACGATCCCGGCGACGGGATCCTCTGCGTTAGAAGCGCCTTGGCCCTTACGGCCATCGGCGCTTCGCTCGTTTGCGCGTGCCTTTAAGGGCCATGCGCGGCGGGATCCCATGACATCCGCCATTCGCAATCACGCGAAGGACCCTATTGAATGCCGACGATCAGCCAGTTGATCCGCAAGCCGCGCCAAGCGCCGACCTATCGCGAGAAGGCGCGCCATCTGCAGTCCTGCCCGCAGAAGCGCGGCGTGTGCACTCGCGTCTATACGACGACGCCGAAGAAGCCGAACTCGGCGCTTCGCAAGGTCGCCAAGGTGCGCCTGACCAACGGATTCGAGGTCATCGGCTACATCCCGGGCGAGGGCCATAACCTTCAGGAGCACTCGGTCGTGATGATCCGCGGCGGCCGCGTGAAGGATCTTCCCGGCGTCCGCTATCACATTCTGCGCGGCGTGCTGGACACGCAGGGCGTCAAGGACCGCAAGCAGCGCCGTTCGAAATACGGCGCGAAGCGTCCGAAGTAAGGAGCCGTTCGATGTCTCGTCGCCACCGGGCCGAAAAACGTGAAGTGATCGAAGACGCCAAATTTGGCGACATCGTTCTCACGAAATTCATGAACTCGATCATGTACGACGGCAAGAAGTCGGTCGCCGAGCAGATCGTCTATGGCGCGCTCGATCAGGTCGAGACGAAGGCCAAGAGCGATCCGCTCGCCGTCTTCAAGCAGGCGCTCGAGAATGTCGCGCCGGCGATCGAGGTTCGGTCCCGCCGCGTCGGCGGCGCGACCTATCAGGTGCCGGTCGAAGTGCGCAACGAGCGTCGTCAGGCGCTCGCCATCCGCTGGATCATCACCGCGGCCCGCGCCCGCAACGACAAGACCATGGTCGACCGTCTGTCGGCCGAACTGCTCGACGCGTCCAACAACCGCGGCGCCGCGGTGAAGAAGCGCGAAGACACGCATCGCATGGCGGAGGCCAACCGCGCCTTCTCGCACTACCGCTGGTAAGGACAACCGTCATGGCCCGCTCTCATCCGATCGAGGACTACCGTAACTTCGGCATCATGGCCCACATCGATGCGGGCAAGACGACGACGACGGAGCGCATCCTCTATTACTCCGGCAAGAGCCATAAAATCGGCGAGGTGCATGAAGGCGCCGCGACGATGGACTGGATGGAGCAGGAGCAGGAGCGCGGCATCACCATCACGTCCGCCGCAACGACGACGTTCTGGAACGGCAAGCGCCTCAACATCATCGACACGCCCGGCCACGTCGACTTCACCATCGAAGTCGAGCGCAGCCTGCGCGTGCTCGACGGCGCCGTATGCGTGCTCGACGGCAATCAGGGCGTCGAGCCGCAGACCGAGACGGTCTGGCGTCAGGCCGACAAATACAATGTGCCGCGCATCGTCTTCGTCAACAAAATGGACAAGATCGGTGCCGACTTCGACCGCTGCGTCGAGGAAATCAAGACCCGCGTCGGCGGCCGCCCGATCTGCGTGCAATTGCCGATCGGCTCCGAGTCGAATTTCAAGGGCATTATCGATCTCGTGCGCATGAAGGCCGTGGTCTGGGAAGACGAAGGTCTCGGCGCGAAATATCACGACGAAGAGATTCCTGCCGACCTGCTCGACAAGGCCAAGGAATATCGTTTGGCGCTGATCGAAGCCGCGGTCGAAATGGACGACGAGGCCATGGCGGCCTATCTCGACGGCCAGGAGCCGAACGAGGAGACGCTGCACAGGCTCATCCGCGCCGCCGTGCGCAAGATCGCCTTCATCCCGGTGTTCTGCGGCTCGGCCTTCAAGAACAAGGGCGTGCAGCCGCTGCTCGACGCGGTCGTGCATTATCTGCCGTCGCCGGTCGATCGCGAGGCGATCAAGGGCGTCGACGTGGACACGGGCGAGGAGCTGGATCGCAAGCCGCTCGATTCCGAGCCCTTCTCCATGCTCGCGTTCAAGATCATGGACGATCCCTTCGTCGGCACGATCACCTTCGCCCGCGTCTATTCGGGCAAGATCGACTCCGGCACGACAGTGCTCAATTCCACGAAAGAGAAGAAAGAGCGCATCGGCCGCATGCTGCTGATGCACGCCAATAATCGCGAAGACATCAAGGAAGCTTTTGCGGGCGACATCGTCGCGCTCGCGGGCCTCAAGGACACGCGCACCGGCGACACGCTCTGCGACTTGCAGAAGCCCGTCATTCTGGAGCGGATGGAGTTTCCGGATCCGGTCATCGAGATCGCCATCGAGCCGAAGTCGAAGGCCGATCAGGAGAAGCTCGGCATCGCGCTGCAGAAGCTCGCCGCAGAGGATCCCTCCTTCCGCGTCTCGACCGATCAGGAAAGCGGCCAGACCATCCTCAAGGGCATGGGCGAACTGCATCTCGACATCAAGGTCGACATCTTGAAGCGCACCTATAAGGTCGACGCCAATATCGGCGCGCCGCAGGTCGCCTATCGCGAGCGTCTCGGCCGCAAGCTTGAAATCGACTACACGCATAAGAAACAGACCGGCGGCACCGGCCAGTTCGCGCGCGTGAAGATCATCTTCGAACCCAATGAAGCCGGCAAGGGCAATGAGTTCGAGAGCAAGATCGTCGGCGGCGCGGTGCCGAAGGAATACATCCCCGGCGTCGACAAGGGCATTGCGTCGGTGACGACGTCCGGCATTCTCGCCGGCTTCCCCGTCGTCGATCTGAAAGCGACGCTCATCGACGGCGCCTTCCATGACGTCGACTCGTCGGTGCTCGCCTTCGAAATCGCCTCGCGCGCCGCGACGCGCGAAGCGCTGCAGAAGGGCGGCTCGGTGCTGCTCGAGCCGATCATGAAGGTCGAGGTGGTGACGCCGGAGGAATATACCGGTTCTGTCATCGGCGATCTGAACTCCCGTCGCGGACAGATTCAAGGTCAGGACATGCGCGCCAACGCCGTGGTGATCAACGCCATGGTGCCGCTCGCCAACATGTTCGGCTACGTCAATCAGCTGCGCTCCTTCACGCAGGGACGCGCAAGCTACACGATGCAATTCGATCACTACGAACAAGTCCCCGAAGCGGAGTCGAAGAAGGTCCAGGCGAAATACGCCTGATCTCGAACGCGACGGGGCGACAGGTACTCTTCAAAGGAGCACGGCGATGGCCAAGGAAAAGTTTTCACGCACGAAGCCGCACTGCAACATTGGGACGATTGGACACGTCGACCATGGCAAGACGTCTTTGACGGCGGCGATCACCAAGGTTCTGGCGGAGACGGGCGGCGCGACCTTTACGGCCTATGATCAGATCGACAAGGCGCCGGAAGAGAAGGCGCGCGGCATCACGATTTCGACGGCGCATGTCGAATATGAGACGAAGAACCGCCATTACGCCCATGTCGATTGTCCCGGCCACGCCGATTATGTGAAGAACATGATCACCGGCGCGGCGCAGATGGACGGCGCGATCCTGGTGGTCTCGGCCGCCGACGGCCCGATGCCGCAGACCCGCGAGCACATTCTGCTCGCCCGCCAGGTCGGCGTGCCGGCGCTCGTCGTGTTCCTCAACAAGGTCGACATGGTCGACGATCCGGAGCTTCTGGAACTCGTCGAGCTCGAAGTGCGCGAGCTGCTCAGCAAATATGAATTCCCCGGCGACGACATTCCGATCACCAAGGGTTCGGCGCTGTGCGCGCTCGAGGGCAAGAATCCCGAGATCGGCCATGACGCGATCCTGAAGCTGATGGAGACGGTCGACGCCTACATCCCGCAGCCGGAGCGTCCGAAGGATCAGCCGTTCCTGATGCCGGTCGAGGACGTGTTCTCGATTTCGGGCCGCGGCACGGTGGTGACGGGGCGCATCGAGCGCGGCGTGATCAAGGTGGGCGAGGAAGTCGAGATCGTCGGCATCCGTCCGACGACGAAGTCGACGGTGACGGGCGTCGAGATGTTCCGCAAGCTGCTCGACCAGGGCGAGGCGGGCGACAACGTCGGCTGCCTGCTGCGCGGCACGAAGCGCGAGGACGTCGAGCGCGGCCAGGTGCTGTGCAAGCCGGGTTCGGTGAAGCCGCATACGAAGTTCAAGGCTGAGGCGTATATCCTCACCAAGGAAGAGGGCGGCCGTCATACGCCGTTCTTCACCAACTATCGCCCGCAATTCTACTTCCGCACGACGGACGTGACCGGCATCGTCACATTGCCCGAAGGCGTGGAGATGGTGATGCCGGGCGACAATGTGACGATGGAAGTCGCGCTGATCGTGCCGATCGCCATGGAGGAGAAGCTGCGCTTCGCCATCCGCGAAGGCGGCCGAACGGTCGGCGCCGGCGTCGTCGCCAGCATCATCGAGTAAAGCGAATCCCGGGCCGCGGGCCAGCGCTCGCTCTTGTGAAATAAGTCGCGCGCAACGGCGCGCGGCGCATGAAGGCGAGCAGAACTGCTCGCGGTCCTAAAGGACGGAAAAATGAACGGTCAAAATATCCGGATTCGCCTTAAGGCGTTCGATCACCGGATTCTCGACACGTCGACGAAGGAAATCGTCTCGACGGCCAAGCGCACGGGCGCTCAGGTCCGCGGTCCGATTCCGCTTCCGACACGCATCGAAAAATTCACGGTGAACCGTTCGCCGCATATCGACAAGAAGTCGCGCGAACAGTTCGAGATCAGAACGCATAAGCGCGTTCTCGATATCGTCGATCCCACTCCGCAAACGGTGGACGCGCTCATGAAGCTCGATCTCGCCGCCGGCGTGGATGTCGAGATCAAGCTCTAAACGGATTCAGGCGGCGCTCGCTAAAGGATGCGAGCGCGCTTTGCGAAGGATTGGATCATGCGGTCGGGCGTCATCGCGCAAAAGGTCGGAATGACCCGCATCTTCACGGAGGCGGGCGAGCATGTGCCGGTCACGGTCCTGAAGCTCGACGGCTGCCAGGTCGTCGCGCAGCGGACTCAAGAGAAGAACGGCTACACCGCCGTTCAACTCGGCATCGGCCGCGCCAAGGTCAAGAATGTCTCGAAGGCCGAACGCACGCGGTTCGCCGCGGCCTCGGTGGAGCCGAAGATGAAGCTCGCCGAGTTTCGGGTGAAAGAGGAAGAGTTGCTGCCGATTGGCGCCGAAATCACGGCGGATCATTTCGTCGTCGGCCAGTTCGTCGACGTGACGGGAACCTCCACCGGCAAGGGCTTTGCCGGCCCGATGAAGCGCTGGGGCTTCGGCGGTCTGCGCGCGACCCACGGCGTCTCCGTGTCGCACCGTTCGCACGGTTCGACCGGCGGCCGTCAGGACCCGGGCAAGACCTTCAAGAACAAGAAAATGGCCGGCCATATGGGCGTCGACCGCGTCACCACGCAAAATCTGCGGGTGGTGCAGACCGACCCTGCGCGGGGACTGCTGCTGGTCGAAGGCGCGGTGCCGGGCACGGCCGGCGGTTGGATTTTCGTGCGCGACGCGGTGAAGCGCGCGTTGCCGAAGGATGCGCCGCAGCCGGGCAAATTCCGCCTCGGCAACGGACAGGGTGAAGCCGCGAATTTAGACGCTGCTCCGCAAGAAGCGCAGAAGGAGGACTGAGCCGTGAAGATCGACGTCACGTCGTTCGACGGCCAGGCGGCCGGTTCGATCGAACTTTCCGATGAGGTCTTCGGCCTTGAGCCGCGCAAGGACCTGATCTTCCGCATGATCCGCTGGCAGCTCGCCAAGCGGCGCGCCGGCACCCATGCGGTGAAGAACCGCGCCGAGATCGCGCGCTCGGGCAAGAAGCTGCACAAGCAGAAGGGCACCGGCGGCGCCCGTCACGGCTCGGCGCGCGCGCCGCAGTTCCGCGGCGGCGGACGCGCCTTCGGCCCGGTGGTGCGCAGCCATGCGCATGACCTGACCAAGAAGGTGCGCCAGCTCGCGCTGAAACATGCTCTGTCCGCGAAAGCCAAGGACGGCGGCATCATCGTTTGGGAGACGGCGGAGCTCGCCGAGCCCAAGACGAAGCTGCTCGTATCGAGTTTCGCCAAGACCGGCCTCGAGAACGCGATCATCATCGTTGGCGGCGCGCCGCAGAACAATTTCGTGCTCGCCGCACGCAATATCCCGAAGATCGACATTCTGCCCGTCGAAGGCGTCAATGTTTACGACATCCTCCGCCGCGAGAAGCTGGTGTTGACCCGCGCCGCCGTGGACGCGCTGGAGGCGCGACTGAAATGAGCAAGGACGTTCGCCATTACGACGTGATCGTCGCCCCGGTCATCACCGAGAAGGCGACGCTCGCTTCTGAGAGCAATAAGGTGGTCTTCAAGGTCGCGAAGACCGCGACGAAGCCGCAGATCAAGGCGGCGGTCGAAGGTCTCTTCGACGTCAAGGTCGAAGCGGTCAATACGCTGGTGCGCAAGGGCAAGGTCAAGACCTTCCGCGGCCAGCGCGGCCAGCAGAGCGACGTCAAGAAAGCGGTCGTGACTCTCGCCGAGGGCCACAAGATCGACGTGACGACCGGACTGTAAGGAAGGCGTGGGGATAGAACGATGGCGCTGAAGACATTCAAGCCGGTCACGCCGAGCCTTCGCCAGCTCGTCATTGTCGACCGCAGCGAGCTCTACAAGGGCAAGCCGGTCAAGACTCTGACCGAAGGCAAGAGCTCAAAGGGCGGGCGCAACAACGCCGGCCGGATCACCGTGCGTTTTCGCGGCGGCGGCCATAAGCAGGCCTATCGCGTCGTCGATTTCAAGCGGCGCAAGCTCGATGTCGCCGGCAAGGTCGAGCGGCTCGAATATGATCCGAATCGCACGGCGTTCATCGCGCTCATTCGCTACACGGACAATGAGCTTGCCTACATTCTCGCGCCGCAGCGGCTCTCCGTCGGCGACGAAGTGATCGCCGGCAATCAGGTCGACGTGAAGCCCGGCAACGCCATGCCGATCGCCAACATCCCTGTCGGCGCCATCGTGCACAATGTCGAGATGAAGATCGGCAAGGGCGGCGCCATCGCTCGCTCAGCTGGCACCTATGCGCAGATCGTCGGCCGCGACCAGGGCTATGTGATCGTCAGACTGAATTCCGGCGAGCAGCGCCTGGTGCATGGCCAGTGCTTCGCGACGCTCGGCGCCGTGTCCAATCCCGATCATATGAACACCTCGATCGGCAAGGCCGGCCGCTCACGCTGGCTCGGCCGCCGCCCGCACAATCGCGGCGTCACGATGAATCCGATCGACCATCCGCATGGCGGCGGCGAAGGCCGCACCTCCGGCGGTCGTCATCCGGTCACGCCCTGGGGCAAGCCGACCAAGGGCAAGAAGACCCGCACCAATAAATCCACCGACCGTTTCATTGTGTCCTCGCGACACAATCGCAAGAAGAAGGGCTAACCCATGGCGCGCTCGATTTGGAAGGGCCCGTTCGTCGACGGCTATCTTCTTAAGAAGGCCGAGACCTCGCGCGGTTCAGGCCGCTCCGAGGTGATCAAGATCTGGAGCCGCCGCTCCACGATCATCCCGCAATTCGTGGGACTGACCTTCGGCGTGCACAACGGCCAGAAACATATTCCCGTGGCAGTGTCGGAAGACATGATCGGGCACAAATTCGGCGAATTCGCTCCGACCCGCACCTTCCACGGCCATGCGGCCGATAAGAAGGCCAAAAGGGGCTAAGAGAGGCTAAGAGAGGCTCACGATGTCGAAGGAAGCCAATCCGCGCCGGCTTGCGGACAATGAAGCGAAGGCCGTCGCGCGCATGCTGCGCGTCTCGCCGCAGAAGCTCAATCTGCTCGCGCAGTTGATTCGCGGCAAGAAGGTGGATCGCGCGCTCGCCGATCTGGAGTTCTCCAGAAAGCGGATCGCGCATGAGGTGAAGAAGGCGCTTGAAAGCGCCATCGCCAACGCCGAGAACAATCACGGTCTCGACGTCGACGATCTCGTCGTCGCCCAGGCCTTTGTCGGAAAGGCGCTGGTGATGAAGCGTTTCCACGCCCGCGCCCGCGGCCGTGCGAGCCGCGTCGAGAAGCCGTTCGCCAATCTGACGATCATCGTGCGCGAAGTCGAAGCGCAGGCCAACGCCTAAAGGATTTAAAACCATGGGTCAGAAGGTTAATCCGATCGGGCTGCGACTGGGCGTCAACCGCACCTGGGATTCGCGCTGGTTCGCCAATAAGGGCGAATACGCCAAGCTCCTGCACGAGGACATGGCGATCCGCGAAACCGTGTCGAAAACGCTGAAGCAGGCGGCGGTGTCGAAGATCGTCATCGAGCGCCCGCACAAGAAGTGCCGCGTGACGATCTATTCGGCGCGTCCCGGCGTCGTCATCGGCAAGAAGGGCGCGGACATCGACAAGATTCGCAAGCTCGTGGGCAAGCTCACCGGCAGCGAAGTCGTCATCAACATCGTTGAAGTGCGCAAGCCCGAAACCGAGGCCGCGCTCGTCGCCGAGTCGATCGCGCAGCAGCTCGAACGCCGCGTCGCCTTCCGCCGCGCGATGAAGCGCGCCGTGCAATCGGCCATCCGGCTGGGCGCGCAGGGCATTCGCATCAATTGCTCGGGCCGTCTTGGCGGCGCCGAGATCGCCCGTCTCGAATGGTATCGCGAAGGGCGCGTGCCGCTGCACACGCTGCGCGCCGACGTCGATTACGGCACCGCCACCGCGCATACCGCCTATGGCGCTTGCGGAATCAAGGTCTGGATCTTCAAGGGCGAAATCCTCGAGCACGATCCGATGGCGCAGGATAAGAAGGCGGCCGAACAGGCGTCCGGCGGCGATCATGGCGATCGCGACCGCGGCGGCGAACGCCGCCGTCGCGAGCACCGCGAACCGCGCGACGCGGCGTAACGAACAAGATTAAAGAGCGCAATCATGCTGCAACCCAAACGCACCAAGTTCCGCAAGGCCTTTAAGGGCCGCATCCGTGGCGCCTCCAAGGCGGGCTTTTCGCTGAACTTCGGTCAGTTCGGCCTAAAGGCGCTGGAGCCGGATCGCATCACCGCGCGCCAGATCGAAGCCGCGCGCCGCGCCCTGACGCGTCATATGAAGCGCGCCGGCCGCGTCTGGATTCGCATCTTCCCCGACGTGCCGGTCTCCAAGAAGCCGACCGAAGTGCGTATGGGCAAGGGCAAGGGCGCGCCGGAATTCTGGGCCGTGCGCGTTGCGCCCGGCCGCATCATGTTCGAGATCGACGGCGTGCCGGCGCCTATCGCGCGGGAGGCCTTGACGCTTGCCGCCGCGAAGCTGCCGATTAAGACGCGCTTCATCGAACGCATCGCCGAATAAGGGGAACGTGATGAAATCCAAACAGCGCCTCTCCGACATCAAGGCGATGACCGAAGATCAGCTCAATGACGAAGTGCTGAAGCTCAAGAAAGAGCAGTTCAATCTGCGCTTCCAGCGGGCGACCGGCCAGCTCGAGAACACCTCACGCGTGCGCGTCGTTCGTCGCGACATTGCCCGCACGAAAACCATCGCCGCGCATAAGCGCGCCGAAAAGCAGGGTTAAAGCGCCATGCCGAAGCGAATTCTCCAGGGCGTCGTCGTCAGCGACAAGCAGAACAAGACCGTGGTGGTGAAGGTCGAACGTCGCTTCACCCACCCGCTGTTCCAGAAGACGGTGCGCCGCACGAAGAACTATCACGCCCATGACGAGAACGGCGCGTTCAAGGTGGGCGACTCGGTGACGATCGAAGAGACCGCGCCGATCTCGAAATTGAAGCGCTGGCGGGTCGTCGAAGTGACGGCCGAGGCGTAGTCGTTAGAACGAACTGTCCGGACGAAGTCGGCGCGAAACCGAAACCAGACCGGAACGAAAGGCGGGTAAGCCATGATTCAGATGCAAACCAATCTCGACGTCGCCGACAACTCCGGCGCGCGCCGCGTGATGTGCATCAAGGTGCTGGGCGGCTCCAAGCGCAAATACGCCGGCGTCGGCGACATTATTGTCGTGTCGATCAAGGAGGCGATTCCGCGCGGCCGCGTCAAGAAAGGCGATGTGCTGAAGGCCGTCGTCGTTCGCACCGCGAAGGACATCAAGCGTGCTGACGGCTCCGTGATCCGTTTCGATTCGAACGCCGCGGTGCTGATCAACAATCAGAAAGAGCCGATCGGCACCCGCATATTCGGGCCGGTGCCGCGCGAGCTGCGCGCCAAGAACCACATGAAGATCATCTCGCTCGCCCCGGAGGTTTTGTAATGGCCGCCAAGATCAAGAAGGGCGACAAAGTCGTCGTTCTCGCCGGCCGCGACAAAGGCCGCAGCGGCGAGGTGCTGCGCGTGATTCCCGACGAGGGCCGCGCCGTCGTCGACGGCGTCAACATCGTCAAGCGTCATCAGCGTCAGACCAAGGATCGCGAAGCCGGCATCATCAACAAGGCCGCGCCGATCAATTTGTCGAATCTGGCGGTCGCCGATCCCAAGGACGGCAAGGCGACGCGCGTTGGATTCAAGATTCTCGACGACGGCCGCAAGGTCCGCGTCGCCAAGCGTTCCGGAGAATTGATCGATGGCTGAGGAAAAGAAGCCCAAGGCCGAAAAGCCCGCCAAGGCTCAAAAGCCCGCCGCCGAGGGCGCGGAGGCGAAGGAGCCCAAGAAGGCCGCCGCCAAATCCGGCGAAAAGCCTGCGGCTAAGGAAAAGCCGGCGACATCCGGCGACGACGCGGCAGCGGTCGGCGCGGACGGCGCCTATGTGCCGCGCATGCGCAAGCATTACGAAGAGGTCGTACGCGAGGCGTTGCAGAAGCAGTTCGGCTATAAGAACGCGCTCGAAGTGCCAACGATCGAGAAGATCGTGCTCAACATGGGCGTCGGCGAATCCGTCAACGACAGCAAGAAGGCGACGTCGGCGGCGGCCGACCTTAGCCTCATCGCCGGCCAGCGGCCGGTCGTCACCCGCGCGCGCAAGGCGATCTCGACCTTCAAGCTGCGCGAGAACATGCCGATCGGCGCGAAGGTGACGCTGCGCAAGACGCGGATGTATGAGTTTCTGGATCGTCTGATCACCGTGGCGCTGCCGCGCGTGCGCGACTTCCGCGGATTGAATCCGAAGTCGTTCGACGGTCGCGGGAACTATGCGCTCGGCATCAAGGAGCACATCGTGTTCCCCGAAATCGACTACGACAAGGCGGAGTCGATCCTAGGCATGGACGTGATTGTCTGCACGACGGCCAAGACCGACGAAGAGGCGCGCGCCTTGCTGAAGGCGTTCAATTTCCCGTTCCGGCAGTGAGGGCGTAACAGCTCCTCAAACGCGGATACTGAAAGGCGAAACTGGTAATGGCGAAGAAAAGCGCGATTGAGAACAACAAGCGGAAGCGAAGGCTCGTGAAGTCCTACGCCGGGCGGCGCGCGCGGCTGAAGGCGGTCGCGAATGACAAGACGCTGAGCGTCGAAGAGCAGTTCGAGGCGCGTCTCAAGCTTGCTGAGCTCCCGCGCAATTCCGCGCCCGTTCGCGTGCGTAACCGCTGCGAAGTGTCGGGTCGTCCGCGCGGCTTTTATCGCAAGCTGAAAATGTCGCGCATTGCGCTACGCGAATTGGGGTCCCGCGGCCTGGTGCCCGGCCTCGTGAAGTCAAGCTGGTAAGGAGACGCAGATGGCGATCAACGATCCATTGGGCGATCTTCTCACCCGCATCCGCAACGCGCAGATGCGCCGCAAGGACAAGGTGTCCTCTCCGGGCTCCAAGCTGCGCGCGCATGTGCTCGACGTGCTGAAGGAAGAGGGCTATATCCGCGGCTATAGCAGCACCGACTTCGGCAATGGCCGGACCGAGTTCGAGATCGAACTGAAGTATTTCGACGGCGAGCCGGTCATCAAGCAGATCGAACGCGTGTCGCGCCCGGGTCGCCGAGTCTATGCGGCGGTTGACGCAGTGCCGCGCGTGGCGAATGGCCTCGGCGTCACCATCGTGTCGACTCCGAAGGGCGTCATGGCCGATCACGCGGCGCGCGAGAATAATGTCGGTGGCGAGGTGCTGTGCAAGGTCTTCTAGACCTTGCGCTTCATCAAACAGGATTTGCAACCATGTCTCGTATCGGCAAGAAGCCTGTCGTCATTCCCGCCGGCGTCACCGCCAAGGTGGACGGTCAGCTCGTGCAGGTGAAGGGCGCGAAGGGCCAGCTGGAGTTTCTGGCGCCCGACGACGTCTCCGTCGTCCAGCAGGACAACGCCATCTCGGTCGACCCGCGCAATGAAACCAAGCGCGCCCGCGCGCTGTGGGGAACGGCGCGCGCCCAGATCAACAATATCGTCGTCGGCGTGACCACGGGCTTTGAGAAGAAGCTTGAGATCACCGGCGTCGGCTATCGCGCCGCGGTGCAGGGAAAAACGCTGCAACTCGCGCTCGGCTATTCGCATGACGTGAACTATCCGATTCCGGCCGGCATCGCGATCGTGACGCCGAAGCCGACGGAAATCAGCATCAGCGGCATGGATCGGCGCCAGGTCGGTCAAGTCGCCGCCGAGATCCGCGCCTTGCGCCCGCCCGAGCCCTACAAGGGCAAGGGCGTCAAATACGCCAATGAATTCATCTTCCGCAAGGAAGGCAAGAAGAAGTAAGGACCCGCCATGGCCAGGGATGTCAAAGTCGAACAGCGTCGAAAGGCGCGGGTGCGCCGGGCGATCCGTGAACGCGCCAAGGGGCGGTTGCGCCTTTCGGTGTTTCGCTCGTCCAAGCAGATCTACGCGCAGATCATCGACGACGAGAAGGGCGCGACGGTCGCCGCCGCCTCTTCGCTCGAGAAGGCGAACCGCGAAGGTCTGAAGACCGGCGCGGACGTCGAGGCGGCGAAGGTCGTCGGCAAGCTCCTCGCGGAGCGCGCCGTCGCCAAGGGCGTCAAAGAGGTCGTTTTCGATCGTGGCGCTTACATGTATCACGGGCGCGTCAAGGCGCTGGCAGACGGCGCCCGCGAGGGCGGTCTGGAGTTCTAACAGGGGGCGCGCGTCGTTGAGGGCGCGCGCTTCTCGCGCGGAATGCGTGCCGGCGCTCAAGCGCCGGGCGTCGATCCAATGGGTCGGCAGTGAAGGAAGCGAGCGGCGCATCACGCCGCGTAAGTGACGGAAGAGACAATGGCGCGTGAAGGAGAAGGCGGTCGCGGCCGCGATCGGGATCGTGACGGCGACGGCGAATTTGTGGATCGTCTGGTCCACATCAATCGCGTCGCGAAGGTGGTGAAGGGCGGCCGGCGTTTCGGCTTCGCCGCGCTCGTCGTCGTCGGCGACCAGAAGGGCCGCGTTGGCTATGGACACGGCAAGGCGCGCGAAGTGCCTGAGGCGATCCGCAAGGCGACGGAAGCGGCCAAGCGCGCGTTGATCCGCGTGCCGCTGCGCGAAGGCCGCACGCTGCATCATGACGTTCATGGCCGCCATGGCGCGGGCCGCGTCATTCTGCGCGCTGCGCCGGCCGGCACCGGAATCATCGCCGGCGGTCCCATGCGCGCGATTTTTGAAACGCTGGGCATGCACGACGTCGTGGCGAAGAGCCAGGGGTCGTCCAATCCCTACAACATGATCCGCGCGACCTTCGATGCGCTCGGCCGCGAAGACTCGCCGCGCTCCGTCGCGGCGCGCCGCTCGCTTAAAGTTTCGGTGCTGCAGTCGCGCCGTCAAGGCGTCGACGCCGACGCCGTCGACGCGTAAGGAGACGACCCATGACGAAGAGCACGCAGCAGATCGTCGTCGAACAGATCGGCAGCCCGATCGGCCGTCCCGAACGGCAGCGCCGTACGCTTCTTGGCCTCGGCCTGACGCGCATCGGCCGCCGCCGCGCGCTGGAAGACACGCCGGCCGTGCGCGGGATGATCGCTAAGGTGGCGCATCTCGTGAAAATCGTCGACGCCAAAACCGTCGACGGGAAGTGAGGACGCGGCCATGAAACTTAATGAAATCACCGACAATCCAGGCGCGAGCAAGAACCGCATGCGCGTCGGCCGCGGCATCGGCTCCGGCAAGGGCAAGACCGGCGGGCGCGGCGTCAAGGGCCAGAAGGCGCGCACCGGCGTGGCGATCAAGGGTTTCGAGGGCGGTCAGATGCCGTTGCATCGGCGTCTGCCGAAGCGCGGATTCTACAATCCGTTCTCGACCCACTACAACGAGGTCAATCTCGGGCGCATTCAACAGGCGCTCGACGCCGGCAAGCTCGACGCCGCCGCGCCGGTGACGGTCGAGGCGCTGCTTGCGGCCGGCGTCGTCACCAGGCCGCGCGACGGCGTCAAGATCCTCGGCCAGGGCGAGTTGAAGACGAAGCTCGCCTTCGAGGTCTCGGCGGCCTCCAAATCGGCGGTCGCGGCGATCGAGGGCGCCGGCGGCACCGTGAAACTTCTCGCCGGCGAGACGCCAGCGCCGTAACTCAAAAAGGCGCGGCCGCTCTCGCATGAGCGGCTGCGCTGTTTTATACCAAACGCTCCGAACGGAGCGGGCGAGCCTCGCGCGCTGATAGCTCCGAGCGCTGAGCCCAACAAAATGGCGTCGCGTCGACAGCGGCGCGAAAGGGGAGTTCCTTCATGGCATCGGCAGCCGAGCAGCTCGCGGCCAACGTCAATCTCTCCGCCTTCGGCAAATCCGAGGAATTGAAAAAGCGCATCCTGTTCACGCTGGGCGCGCTGATCGTCTATCGCCTCGGCACTTACGTGCCGCTGCCAGGCATCGACCCCGAGGCTTTCGCGAAAAGCTTTTTCGGCCAGTCGAAGGGCATGCTGGAGCTCTTCAACATGTTCGCGGGCGGCGCCGTGCAGCGCCGCGCGATCTTCGCGCTCAATATCATGCCGTATATTTCGGCGTCGATTATCGTCCAGCTGCTGACGTCGGTGATTCCGACGCTCGAGACGCTGAAGAAAGAGGGCGAGCAGGGCCGCAAGGTCCTCAACCAATATACCCGTTACCTCACCGTCGCGCTCGCGACGTTCCAGGCCTACGCCATGGCGATCGGGCTAGAGGGCCAGCAGGGCGTCGTCACCGATCCGGGCATGTTCTTCCGCATCACCACGGTCGTGACGCTGGTCGGCGGCACGATGTTCCTGATGTGGCTTGGCGAGCAGATCACCTCGCGCGGAATCGGCAACGGATCTTCGCTCATCATCTTTGCGGGCATCGTCGCCGCGTTTCCGTCGGCGATCGTGTCCACCTTGGAGCTCGGCCGGCAGGGCGCCATTTCGACGGCGCTGATCATCGGCGTCATCATCATGTCCTTCGCCGTCGTCGCCTTCATCGTGTTCATGGAGCGCGCGCAGCGACGCCTGCTGATCACCTATCCCAAGCGGCAGCACGGCAACCGCGTCTACGAGGGACAGACGTCCTTCCTGCCGCTGAAGCTGAACACGTCCGGCGTTATCCCGCCGATCTTCGCATCGTCGCTGCTGCTCTTGCCGACGACCGTGGCGAATTTCTACCAATCGACCGGCAGCGAAAGCATTTTCGCGACGATCTCGGCCTATTTCGGCCACGGGCGGCCGCTGTATATGCTCGCCTATGTCGGATTGATCGTGTTCTTCGCCTTCTTCTACACCGCGATCGTCTTCAATCCGGTCGAGACGGCGGACAATCTCAAGAAGCACGGCGGTTTCGTGCCGGGCATTCGCCCCGGCGAACGCACCGCGAAATTCATCGACGAAGTGCTGATGCGGATCACGGTGCTCGGCGCGGCCTATCTGGCGGTCATCTGCATCATTCCGGAAGGGCTCATCGCCTACGCCAATCTGCCGTTCTATTTCGGCGGCACTTCGCTGCTCATCGTCGTCAGCGTCACCATGGATACTGTGGCGCAGATCCACGGTCATATGCAGGCGCAGCAATATGAGGGCCTGATTCGCAAGACCAAGCTTCGCGGCGGGAAACGCGCCCGATGAGGCTGGTGCTGCTCGGTCCGCCCGGGGCCGGCAAGGGAACGCAGGCGGCGCGTTTGGTCGAAAAGCACGGCGTGCCGCAGCTGTCGACAGGAGACATGCTGCGCGCCGCGGTCGCCGCGAAAACGCCGATTGGCCTGAGGGCCAAGGAGATTATGGACGCTGGCGCGCTGGTGCCGGACGAAGTCGTGATCGGCTTGATCGACGAACGGCTCGGCGCGTCTGACTGCGCCAGCGGGTTCATTCTCGACGGCTTCCCGCGCACTGTGGCGCAGGCCGAGGCGCTGCAGGAGCTTCTCGTGCGCCGGGGCTTAACGCTCGACGCCGTGCTCGAGCTCGCCGTCGACGAAGGCGCGCTCGTCGACCGGATGCGCAAACGGGTGGATGAAACCCGCGCCGCGGGGGGCGCGGTGCGCGCCGACGACAATCCGGAAAGCTTCAAGACGCGGCTCGAAGCCTATCGGGCCCAGACGGCCCCGGTGTCGGCGCACTACGCCAAGCGTAGCGAACTGACCAGGATCGATGGGATGGCGCCGATTGAGAAGGTCACCGCGGAGATCGATCGCGCCCTATCGCGCGCCGGCTAGATTTTTTCGCGGAATCGCTTGACCCTCAACCCGTTGGCCCCTAAATAGGCAGTCTTCACGTTGTTGGACAGTCGGCTCCGGCTCCCGAATTGGGGGGCGGGGCCCGTTTTCGTATGAAGACGGTTCACAACCGTTCGCATGGGCCGGGCTCCACCGGACGCGGGCGTATTCCCGGAGCTTAAGGCTCCTTCTCACATGGAGAGACAAAGTGGCCCGTATTGCAGGCGTCAATATCCCGACCAACAAGCGCGTCGTCATCGCGCTCCAATATATTCACGGCATTGGCGCCAAGAAGGCAGAGGAAATCTGCGAGAAGGTGAGCATCCCGGCCGAGCGCCGCGTGGCGCAGCTCACTGATGCGGAAGTTCTGCAAATCCGCGAAACCATCGACCGCGACTACATGGTCGAAGGCGACCTGCGCCGCGAAGTCGCGATCAACATCAAGCGCTTGATGGACCTTGGCTGCTATCGCGGCCTGCGCCATCGCCGCCAGCTTCCCGTGCGCGGCCAGCGCACGCACACCAACGCCCGCACCCGCAAGGGCAAGGCGAAGCCGATCGCCGGCAAGAAGAAGTAATCGGCCGTCAAGACGATCATCGATGGCCGGGACACGCCCGGCCATGACAACCGAAATCCCTAGCGCCTGGAACTACGGGCGCGTTTGAAGGACGCAAGAAAAAATGGCCAAAGACACAACGCGCGTTCGCCGCCGCGAGCGCAAGAACATCGTTTCCGGCGTCGCGCATGTGAATTCGACGTTCAACAACACCATGATCACCATCACCGACGCGCAAGGCAACACTGTGTCGTGGTCGTCCGCCGGGTCGATGGGATTCAAAGGCTCGCGCAAATCCACGCCCTACGCCGCGCAGATGGCCGCCGAAGACGCCGCCCGCAAGGCCGGCGAGCACGGCGTGCGCACGCTTGAAGTCGAAGTCGCCGGTCCGGGCTCCGGCCGTGAGTCGGCGCTGCGCGCGCTGCAGGCGGCGGGCTTCACCGTCACTTCGATCCGCGATGTGACGCCCATTCCCCACAACGGCTGCCGGCCGCGCAAGCGCCGCCGCGTCTGAGTTCATTGTCTGATTTGATTTCGCGCGGCGCGGCGCATGCCCGGCGCCGCACTCAGGAGCTTCAAGGAAAGGCCTCCAAGTGAGCATCCAGAAGAACTGGCAGGAACTCATCAAGCCGAACAAGCTCGAAGTCGCCGCCGGAGACGATCCCAAGCGCGTCGCGACCGCGGTCGCCGAGCCGCTGGAGCGCGGCTTCGGCGTGACGCTTGGCAACGCCCTGCGCCGCATTCTGCTGTCGTCCTTGCAGGGCGCGGCGATCACGTCGATTCACATCGACGGCGTGCTGCACGAGTTCTCGTCGATCCCCGGCGTGCGCGAGGACGTGACCGACATCGTCCTCAACATCAAGGACATCGCCATCAAATACCAGGGCGATGGCATGAAGCGCCTGACGCTCAAGAAGACGGGACCGGGAGCCGTCACCGCGGGCGACATCCAGGTGACCGGCGACGTGCAGGTCCTCAACCCTGAACTCGTCATCTGCACGCTCGACGAAGGCGCCGAGATCCGCATCGAGTTCACCGTCGCCAACGGCAAGGGCTATGCGCCCGCCGACCGTAACCGCGCCGAAGACGCCCCGATCGGCCTCATTCCGATCGACAGCCTCTATTCGCCGGTCAAAAAGGTCAGCTATCGCGTCGAAAACACCCGCGAGGGCCAGGTTCTCGACTATGACAAGCTGACGCTGACGGTCGAGACGAATGGCGCGATGAGCCCGGAAGACGCGATCGCCTATTCAGCGCGCATTCTGCAGGACCAGCTCAACGTCTTCGTCAATTTCGAAGAGCCGCGCCGCGAGGAGGCCGCGCCGTCGATTCCGCAGCTCGCTTTCAATCCGGCGCTGCTGAAGAAGGTGGACGAGTTGGAGCTTTCGGTGCGTTCGGCGAACTGCCTGAAGAACGACAACATCGTCTACATCGGCGACCTCATTCAGAAGTCGGAAGCCGAGATGCTGCGCACGCCGAACTTTGGCCGCAAGTCCTTGAACGAGATCAAGGAGGTGCTGGCGCAGATGGGTCTGCATCTGGGCATGGAAGTCCCTGGCTGGCCGCCGGAGAACATTGACGATCTCGCGAAGAGATTCGAGGAGCATTATTGAGTTTCCACCTTCTCCCGCTTGCGGCGGGAGAAGGTGTCGCGCGAATGCGCGACGGATGAGGGCGCGGGAAATACCCTCACCCGGCCCCGCTTCGCGGGGCCACCCTCTCCCGCGAGCGGGAGAGGGAAATAATGGAGACGGCCGTTCCTTGGCACGGCGGCCGCATAATCAACGGAGAGCCGCATGTATCACGGTCACAAGAAGCGCCGCTTCGGGCGCACGCATGAGCACCGCAAGGCGATGTTCGCCAATATGGCGCAGGCGCTCATCAAGCATGAGCAGATTGTCACGACGCTGCCGAAGGCGAAGGATCTGCGTCCCGTCGTCGAAAAGCTCGTGACGTTGGGCAAGCGCGGCGACCTCCACGCGCGCCGGCAGGCGATCGCCAAGATCAAGGACGTCAAGCTTGTCGGAAAGCTCTTCGACGTGCTCGGACCTCGCTACAAGGATCGCAACGGCGGCTATACGCGCGTGCTGAAGGCGGGCTTCCGCTACGGCGACAATGCGCCGCTCGCGGTCATCGAATTCGTCGATCGCGACGTGAACGCCAGGGGTCAGGACTCGGGACCGATCCGCGAAGAAGAGGCGGCCGCGTAAGCGGTTCAAAGGCGACCGTTTCGATCGTCATGATGATCAGAAAACACGGCGTCGTATCTCGATTACGGGGATGCGGCGCCGAACGCGTTTTAAGAGCAAGGAAGCGTCCGAGAACCTCGCACGCCCGGACGTCCGGCTGGCGCCTCGTCGGCGCTTCTCCGCACGGAACCATCATCGCAGCGCATTCTTATCGTCTCGCGTCTTTGCGTCTATAAATGCGCCGTCAAAAACGAGCTTACGGAGCGCTTCATGAAGATTTCGGCGCGTCACATTATTATGGCTGCGGCGCTCGCCTGCGTCCTTGCGGCGCCTTTGGTCTCCGCGCGCGCCGAAGTTTCGCCTGAACCGGCTCAGACCGCCTCGCCAAAGCCGCCTGGCCGTGTCGAGAGCTTTACGCCGCCGGCGCCCGATCGCGCCGTGCCGACGAGCCGCGGCGAGTTGATGAATTCCTTCGCGCCGGTCGTCAAAAAGGCGCAGCCTGCCGTTGTCAACGTCTTCGCGTCGCGCGTCGAGCGCATGCCCGCCAATCCGCTGTTCGATGACCCGATCTTTCGTCGCTTTTTCGGCGAGGGCGGCGGCATGCCGGGGCGCAACATGGCGCAGTCGCTGGGCTCGGGCGTGATCGTCGATCAAAGCGGCCTCGTCGTCACCAACAACCATGTGATCGAGGGCATGACCGACGTGAAGGTGGCGCTCGCCGACAAGCGCGAATTCGCCGCGAAGATTTTGTTGCGCGATCCGCGCACCGATCTCGCGGTGCTGAAACTGGCCGACGGCGCCGATTTCCCGACGATGGAGCTTGGCGATTCGGATGCGCTCGAAGTCGGCGATTTGACGCTCGCGATCGGCAATCCCTTTGGCGTCGGTCAAACGGTGACGCAAGGCATTATTTCGGCGCTTTCGCGCACCCATGTCGGCATCAGCGACTATGGCTTCTTCATTCAGACGGACGCGGCGATCAATCCCGGCAACTCGGGCGGACCGCTGGTCGATATGAACGGGCGCGTCGTCGGCATCAATTCCGCGATTTTCTCGAAGTCCGGCGGATCGGTCGGCATCGGCTTCGCCATCCCCGTCAATATGGTCAAGAGCGTAATCGCCGCCGCGAAGGGCGGCGGCAAGCAGGTGCGGCGGGCCTGGATGGGCGCGACGCTGCAGTCGCTGTCGCAGGAGATCGCCGACGGCCTCGGGCTCGATCGCCCCACCGGCGCTCTGCTGGCCGACGTCGATCCGAAGGGGCCGTCCGCTGAAGCCGGCCTAAAGCGCGGCGACGTCATTATCTCGGTCGACGGCCAGACGGCCGATGACCCGGAGGCGGTCGGCTATCGGCTCGCCACGAAGCCGATTGGCGGGCAGGCGACGCTCGGCGTGTTGCGCGGCGGCAAAAAAATCGTCGCGCAAATTCGCCTCGCGCCGGCGCCGGAAACGCCGCCGCGCGACGCGATAAGGATAAAGGGCGCGTCGCCCTTCGCCGGCGCGACGGTGATGAATATTTCTCCCGCGGTCATCGAAGAGATGTCGGTGCAGGGAACGACCAATGGCGTCGTGGTGTCCGAGGTCGATGACGGCTCCTACGCGCAGCAGCTCAATCTGCAGCGCGGCGACATCATTCTCGCCGTCAATGATCAAAAGATCGGGACGACGCGCGATCTGGAGAGCGTAACGGCAGGGCGCGCCTACTATTGGAAGATCACCCTGGCGCGCGGCGGGCAGGTGTTCACGACCGTCATCGGCGGTTGAATCGGCATGAGCGCGCTTGCGATCCTCGTCACGACGATTGACGACGAGGAAAAGGCGCGCGCGCTTGCCCGGGCGGCGCTCTCGGCGAAGCTCGCCGCCTGCGTTCAGATACATCCCATTCGCAGCCACTACGTCTGGAAGGACGAAATGCGCGAAGAGCCTGAGTTTTTGTTGCACATGAAAGCGCGCGGCGACGACTATCCCGCGCTTGCCGAACTGGTCCGCCGTCTGCATAGCTATGAGACGCCGGAAATTCTGCGCATCGACGTCGCCGAGGCGGACAAAGATTATCTCGCCTGGGCGATGGAGGCGACGCGACGGTAAGCGCCTCCGGCGGGCGTCTTCCAAATCGTCGATCTCGGCATTACGTTCTGCGCGGCGAGCCTCCGCGCGCCACGCCAGCCATCGGGACCCTTGGATGTCACCTCCCACCGACTATTTCGTTGATCGCCGCAGGCTTCGCCGCAAGCTCGGCTGGTGGCGTCTCGCCGCCCTGATCGCCTTGGGCGTCGCGGGCCTCGTCGCCGTGGTGCGGCTCGGCGGCGCCGACTCGGCGGATAAGCTCACGCCGCATATCGCCCGTCTTGAGCTGCAGGGCGTCATCACCGGCGACGATGACACGATCGATATGATCAAGAAGATTGGGGAGTCGAGCCAAACGAAGGCTCTGCTGCTGGAGATTGAGAGTCCCGGCGGCACGACGACAGGCTCGGAACGACTCTATGAGGAGCTTCGGCGCGTCGCCGAGAAGAAGCCCGTCGTCGCCGTTGTCGGAACGGTGGCCGCGTCCGGCGCCTATATCGCCGCGCTCGCCGCCGACACGATCGTCGCGCGTGGCAATTCGCTCGTCGGCTCGATCGGCGTGCTGTTCCAATATCCCAACGTCTCGAAGCTGCTTAACAATTGGGGCGTCGAGGTCGAGACGATAAAATCGTCGCCGCTCAAGGCCGCGCCGAACGGGCTCGAACCGACGAGCCCCGAAGCGCGCGAGGCGGTCGCCAGTCTTGTCGCTGACTCCTTCGCTTGGTTCAAGGCGCTGGTTCAGGAGCGGCGCAAGCTTGACGACGCGGAACTGGCGAAGGTCTCTGACGGCCGTGTTTTCACCGCGCGCCAGGGCGTGCCGCTGAAGCTTGTCGATCTCATCGGCGGCCAACGCGAGGCCATCGATTGGCTCGTCGCCAACAAGGGAATTGCGAAAGACATGCCGGTGCGCGAGTGGAAGAAGAAATCCAGCCTCGAGCGGCTTGGGCTTGTCGGCGCCGCCGCCGGCCTCGCGCGGGTCGCCGGATTGGAATCGATCGCCGGTTTTTTAGAAAAATCAATTCTCCTCGAACGGAGCGGCGAGCTTGACGGCCTTTTGGCGATTTGGCAGCATTCGGCCGCAAACTGACTCGGGCGTCGCGCTGTGTTCGACGCCAACATATTGGATCGGCTCATGATAAAGTCGGAACTTATTCAACGTATCGCGCGCCGAAACGGCCATCTTTACCAGCGCGACGTCGAGACGATCGTCAGCACGATTCTTGACGAGATCACCTCGGCATTGGCGCGGGGCGATCGCGTTGAATTGCGGGGCTTCGGCGCGTTTTCGGTCAAGAAACGCGATGCGCGCACCGGCCGTAATCCACGCACGGGCGCGCAGGTGTCGGTGCAGCAAAAGAGCGTGCCGTTCTTCAAAACCGGTAAAGAGATGCGCGAGCGCCTCAACGAGAATTATCCGGGCTGATGCGATTTAAAGCGGCTGCGTCCTCTGGGTCTCGGGACGCGCGGCAGCGGCGAAGCGGCGGCTATATGTGGCGGCTGCCCAGCGTGTTGCGCGGCGCCGGCAAGAGGGAGATGTTATGAAGTCCATCCTGCGCGTCATCATTTTCGTTCCTCTGGCGCTCATCATTCTGTTTTTCTCGATGGCCAATCGTGGCTCGGTGCGCATCGGGCTTGATCCCTTCGCGCCGAGCGACGGATCGGGTCCTTCTTTCGAGGCGCCGATCTTCCTTGTCGTTCTGGCGTCGATGGCGATTGGCGTGCTTGCGGGCGGGATCTCTTCCTGGCTTGGGCATCTCTCCGTGCGGCGCGCCGCGAAGATTGCTCGCGCCGAGGCGCGCAAGACGCGTGTGGAGATCGATAAGCTGCGTCAGCAGGCGTTGGCGAGCCTGCCGGCCGATAAGAGAGTGAAGAGCAGTTAAGCGGCTGTCTCTGTCACGCCTTCAATGAAAATCCCGCGATTTCGGCAATATTCGCACATTGCGCGGATGTTTAACGCGCGGATGCTGGGGATGGATGAATTCGTCCGCGCGAGACAGGACGATTTCCGGCTGATGCGCGTCTGACAGTCTATTGAGGTCCTGGCTGCGGTCGATAATGCGCTGCGCCATCAGATGCACGACATTTTCGGGGCTCTTCTGCACCCTTCCTTCCACCAGCATGAGTCGTGACGCCATCGTCTCGCGGCGGTAGCGCTCGAAGAGGCGCGCCCAGATGACGATATTGAGGACGCCGGTTTCATCTTCGAGCGTGACGAAAATGGCGTTGCCCTGTCCGGGCCGTTGCCGCACCAGCACGACGCCAGCGCCGCGCGCAAAGGCGCCATCAGTGAGCGCCGAAACTTCCGCGCAAGTGATGATCCGTTCGCGTGCGAAAATCGGCCGCAGCACCGCCATTGGATGGGCTTTCAGCGAGAGCCGCAGCGTTTGATAATCGGCCGCCACATGTTCGCCAAGCGACATGGACGGCAGCAGTGGATCTCGTTCCTTGGCGAGTTCGCGCGCGTCGGCGGCGGCAAAGAGCGGCAGGGGTTTGGCGTCCGGCAGACGCCGCACGGCCCAGAGCGCGTCGCGGCGGTCGCTTTGCAATGAGCGGAAAGCGTCGGCGTCGGCGAGCGCCCGCATCGTCGCGCCGTTGAGCGCCGCCCGCCGGGCGAGATCTTCGACGCTGTCATAGGGCTTCGTCCGCGCTTCGACGATGCGATGGCCTTCGTTCTCATGCACGCCGTCCGCCTGGCGGAAGCCGAGTCGCAGCGCCAAATCTCCCGCACGCTCCAGCGTATTGTCCCATTCGCTGAAATTCACGTCGACGGCGTGCACGTCGACGCCATGCTCGCGCGCGTCGCGCACGATCTGCGCCGGCGCATAAAAGCCCATCGGTTGCGAGTTGAGCAGTGCGCAGGCGAAGATCGCCGGATAGTGACATTTGATCCAGGAGGAGATGTAGACGAGCTTGGCGAAGGACGCGGCGTGGCTTTCGGGAAAGCCATAGGAGCCGAAGCCCTTGATCTGCTCGAAACAGCTTTGCGCGAAGCCGCGATCATAACCGCGCGCCGCCATGCGTTCGACCATCAGCGCCTCGAATTCATGGATCGTGCCGAGATTGCGGAAGGTCGCCATGGCGCGGCGCAGACGATTGGCTTCAACATCGGAGAATTTCGCCGCGACCATGGCGAGCTTCATCGCCTGCTCCTGAAAGAGCGGCACGCCCTTGGTCTTTTCCAGCACCTTGCGCAATTCGTCCGGCGGCCCGTGCTCCGGCGCGGGCGAGGGATAGATCACCGGCTCGCTTCCGGAGCGGCGGCGCAGATAGGGATGCACCATATTGCCCTGAATCGGCCCCGGCCGCACGATCGCCACCTGAATGACGAGATCGTAAAATTCACGCGGCTTCAGGCGCGGCAGCATATTCATCTGCGCCCGACTCTCGACCTGAAAGACGCCGATGGAGTCGCCTCTGCACAGCATGTCGTAGGTCGCCGTGTCGTCGGCCGGCACGTCGGCGAGGCCCATGTCTTTTCCCTCATGGGCGCGCAAATAATCGAAACATTTTCGAATGCAGGTGAGCATGCCGAGCGCCAGCACATCGACCTTCATCAGACCGAGCGCGTCGATGTCGTCCTTGTCCCATTCGATGAAGGTGCGCTCCGGCATCGCGGCGTTGGCGATGGGCGTTAGCTCATCGAGCCGCCCGCGCGCGAGGACGAAGCCGCCGACATGCTGCGAGAGATGGCGCGGAAAGCCGAGCAGGCGCGTCGCGAAACGAATGGCGCGGCGGATGACGGGATTTTCGGGATCAAGCCCGGTCTGGCGGATGTAAGCCTGGGGAATGTCGGAGCCCCAGCTGCCCCATTGCGTGCTGGCGAGCGCGGCGGTCACGTCCTCGGTCAGTCCGAAGACCTTGCCGACTTCGCGAATGGCGCTGCGCGGCCGGTAGCTGATGACGGTCGCGACGAGTCCGGCGCGCTCGCGGCCGTATTTGCCGTAAATATGCTGGATGATCTCTTCGCGCCGCTCATGCTCGAAATCGACGTCGATGTCGGGCGGCTCCTTGCGCTCCTGCGAGATGAATCTGGCGAAGAGCAGATCATTCTCCGCCGGATCGACGCAGGTGACGCCGAGCACATAGCAGACGGCGGAATTGGCGGCGGAACCGCGCCCCTGGCAGAGAATCCCCTTGTCTTCGGCGATCCGCACGATGTCGTGAATGGTGAGAAAATAACGCGCATAGTCGAGCGTCTCGATGAGCGCCAGCTCCTCGCGCAGAAGCCTCTCGACCTTCTCCGGCACGCCGTCTGGATAGCGCATGACGGCGTGGCGATAGGTCAGCTCCTCGAGCCATTCCTGGGGATTGCGCCCCGGCGGGACAGGCTCGTCCGGATATTCATATTTCAGTTGATCGAGCGAGAAATCGACGCGCGCGAGAAAACATTGCGTCTCCTCGATCGCCTCCGGCGCGTCAGCGAAGAGCCGCATCATTTCTTCGGGCGTCTTCAAATGGCGCTCGGCGTTGATCTCGATCCGGCGTCCGGCTTGCGCGAGCGTCACGCCTTCGCGGATGCAGGTCATGACGTCTTGCAGATCGCGCTGGCCGGGATCGGCGTAAAGCGCGTCATTGGTCGCGAGCAAGGGCGTCTGCGTCCGCGCGGCGATTTCTTTCAGTCTTGCGAGACGCCGCCTGTCGTCGCCGCGCCGCGGCATGGTCGCGCCGAGCCAGACGTCGCCTTGCGCAAGATCGCGCAAAAGCGCGAGCGTCGAGGGCAGGCGCGTCAGATTGCGCGAAGGCATGACGATCAGCAGCAGATCGTGCGCGGCTTGCGCGAGATCGTCGAAATAAAGACGGCATTCGCCTTTCTTGGCGCGGAGATTCCCCGTCGTCAGCAGCCGCGTGAGCCTCGCCCAGCCATTGCGATTTTGTGGATGGGCGACGATGTCGGGGGTCTCGTCGGCGAAGACGAGCCGCACGCCGACGACGAGCTTGAAGGATTGGGCGCGCTCTGCATCAAGCTGCGCCAGAAGCGTCGCATCGTCGCCGGCCGGCGGATCGCTTAATTTTTCGCGCAGTTCCTTAAGCGCGGCATAGGCGCGCACGACCCCGGCGACGCTGTTGCGGTCGGCGACGCCAATGCCGCTATGGCCGAGCAGCAGCGCCGTCAGCGCCATGTCTCCAGGATGCGACGCGCCGCGCAGGAAGGAGAAATTCGTCGCCGCGACGAGTTCGGCGAAAGGCGCGCTCATGCGAAGAGCCCATGCAGGAACCAGCGCGGCGCGGCGGTTTCGCTTTCATAGAGGCCTTCGCGAAACACCCAGAAGCGGCGGCCTTCGCGATCCTCCAGCCGGTAATAGTCGCGCGTTCGCCTGTCGCGGCCGACCGCGTTGCGCCACCATTCCGGCGCGATGCGCTCGGGCCCTTCGGCGCGGGCGATCATGTGGCGCACGCGGCGCCATTTGAAATGCATCGGCGGCCCGTCCGGCGTCTCGGCCATTGTGTCGATGGGCTGCGGCGGATCAAACAGAAACAGCGGCCGCAAGGGCGGTTCGCCAAGTTCCGGCTTCTCCCAGGAATTGGGTTTGGAAGGAGACGCCGCGTAAACATAGGAGGCGGCGCGCACGGGATCATGCGTCTCATGCGTCGCAAAGCGCAGCACGCGTTCGCGGCCAAAGCGCGCCGCAAGGCGATCGACGAGATCGGCGACGTCGCCTTCCTGCGCGCTCTGCCGCTCGAAGCCGATCTGGCTTTGCGCCAGAGTTTCGGCGTTGAGGACGCAAAAGCGGATGACGTCGAAGCCGAATCCCGGATCGAGCGGATCGGCGAGCGACTCGGCCTTCAGGCGAAAGAGCCGCAGCAGCGCTTCGACATTGCGCGAGGGCGCGCCGGTTTCGAAACGCAGGGCAGCGACGGCGCCGTCGGTGCGAAAGAAGCGCGCTTCAAAAGCGCGGCCGCCTTCGCCGCGCCTTTCGAGAATGCCCATCGCTTCCGCGATCAGCGGCCGCAGAACATTCTCTATCGCAGAGAGATCGAGGAAGGGCTCGGCGAAGCGCCGCTCGACCATGCATTCCGGCAAGGGCCGCAAGGGCGTGATGCGCGCGTCCTCGCGTCCCAGAATGCGGGTCAGCCGCCGCATGGTTGCGTCGCCAAAACGCGCCGTCAGCGCGGCCGAGGAACGATCGGCGAGATCGCCCAAGCTCGTGAGGCCGGCGCGCGTCAGCGCCACGCTCGTCTCTTTTGGCGCTTCGAGCGCGGCGATGGAGAGCGGGCGAGTGAAAATTTCATCTTCGCCCGGAGGCGTGACGCCCTCTTGGCCAAAACGCGCCAGAGCGCGCGCGGCGTCCGGCGTTCCGGCGACGGCGGCGCGGCCGGTGAAGGAGAGGCGCGCCATCGCCTGCAGGATGCAGGTCCGCATCATCGCTTCGCCGCCAAAAAGATGCGCGCAGCCGGTCGCGTCGAGCATGAGGCCGCAGGGCGGATCGAGCGCCACGAGCGGCGTGAACTGTTCGCAAAAGGCGGCCAGCCGCAGCATCAGCCGCTCGTCGGCGTCAGGGTCGGCCTGCGCGACGGCGAGATGGGGGGCGCGCGCCCTGGCGTCGGCGAGGGTCATGCCCGGCGTCAGGCCGAGCGCGATCGCCTTTCGATCGAGCGCGTCGATGCGCAGCGCGCTGCGTTCTTTTTTGACGAGGATGAGCGGCGCGTCATCCGAATTTGCGTCCGGCCCTCTGCGGCGCGCTTTCGTCAGGCGTTCCGCCGACAGGAAGGGAAGCCACAGGGCCAGATAGCGACGATGCGTCGAATGTTCTGTCCTCGAAGGCGCCACGGTCACGGTTCCACTCCACACGCCACTCATGCCCCGCCGCGCCGCCACGATGGCGCAGCAGAAAAACCGTAAAAGCCGCAGAGCCCGGCGCATTCGCCGCCAGCGCGCGGGAAGGCGCGGCGCGCACCAGCCAGCGGCTTGCGGCGGCGCTCGGCGCAGGGGAGGCGCCGACGCGGGAGACGAAGATCGGCGCGCCAGCGGCGGCGGCCGCCAGAGCCAGGCGCCGGCTCGCGGTCAGGTCATAGGCGCGCGCTTCGCCGAAGAGTTCGATCAGCGTCGCGCCCACAGTTGGGCAGCGTCCGGCTTCGACGCCCGCCTGCAGCGCCTCTTTGGCGTCGCGCACGCGAATGAAGGCGACGGCGGCGGGGTCGAGGCCGATGTCCGCGAGGCCCGGCGGATAGGGCGCGCCGGATTCGGCGCTCAGCGCCTCGGGGCGCGCCCAGAGCAGCGGTTTTTCCGCGCCCGCCAGTGCGCGCCTTGCGAGCGCCAGGGCGAAGCCCGTCGCCGCCGGAGCGTCGGCGGCGGTCTCGGCATAGGCCTCATGCAGCGCCGCACGGAGAATGCCGCCGCCGAGCCGCCCATCAAGGGCGGGCGCGCCGAGCGCGATCGTCTCGGAAGGGACGGCCGAATAGGCGCAAGCCAGGCTTTGCCGCAGCGACGCCAGCGGTTGGGTCATCTCATGAGTTCCTGTTATGTTCTTATAATGACTCCCAATGCGGGAGAGTCAAGGCGGGGCTGGCTAACGGCAGGGCTCCCTATCCAGTTAACAAGGCGTCATCTCACCGCGTCATGGCCGCGCTTGTCGCGGCCATCCACGCGATGACACGACGCACATGAGCCGAACATGCCGTCTCCACGTGATGCGTTTCGCGATGTCCCGGCGTCATGCCCGGCACAAGGCCGGGCATGACGGCTGAGGAAGATTCCGGACGGCTGATGCCCGCCCGCGCCGGGCTTCGAATGTCACTTCGTTTTCAGATATTCGACGATCGCCATGGCGCCGGGGATGTCGTCAGACCAATCGAGCTTCAACGTCTTGCCGTCCTCGATGACGTCTTTGTCGTGCCCCTTGTTGGAGAGCGCCGGAAAGGACGTCGTGTCGAAACGATAGCCCTCGCGCGAGAGCGTCTGCGCCGGCTCCCAGGAGAAGCCGACGAGCTTCTTGTCATAGTCGAGCCGGCTCTTGATGAAGACGGCCGGGCGCTCGCGCGGCACGAGGAGATGATAAAGCGTCGGCACTGAGCCGTTGTGCAGATAGGGCGCCTGCGCCCACACGCCGCCAAGCGGCAGCGCGTTATAGCCTTCATGCGTCGCCGGATCGGCCATGGAGACGTCGGCGCGGTTCTCCAGCGAGACGTCTTCGAACTTCGCGCAGGGCGCAAGCCGGTCGCCCGAGGGCGGCATCTCGACGACTCTCGTCGGCGGACAGATCTTCGCGAAACTGTCGCGGGCGTTTTTCGCAATCGTGTCGCTGACGACGCGCGCCCGTCCGAGATCGGTGCCGAGGTCGTAGACCTTGCCGTTATGCGGACGATGACACGTAGCGCAGTTCTCGTCGAACAGCGCCGAGCCCTTTTTTGCAAGCGCGAGATCGACGGGGAAGGGGTAGACCGGCGCCGGCAGATCGCGCAGCAGATCCTCGCTGAAGGCGGCGATGCGGATGTCGGTGTCGCGTCCGAGCCCCAGCGTCAGTTCGGCGGCGAGGTTGCGGAAGATCGGAATCGGAATATTGCCGTTCCATTGTCCGCCGCCGTCGACGAGTTGCGTGTGATCCGGGGACCAGCGGGCCAGACGTTTCTCCTGCTCCCACACGGCCATGAAGTCGGTGATGCCCGGCGTCGGCGGCAGGCTTGTTTTCGGATCGGGAGTTTCGCCGCGCGCTTCGGCGGCGGCGTAGACCATCGACGTGCTGACGCCGGTCGCGTCGGCCATGCCGCCGAAGCCCTGCGTCATCTGTTCCTCGAAGCCTTTGTAGTTCTTGAAGACGAGATCGAGGAGCGAGACGTATTCAAGTCCGGCGCGCGTCAGGAATTTTTCGACGATCGCCGGCGCGTCCTGCATGAAGAGCTCGATCTGACGCGTCTCATAGGCGGCGTCGAAGCGGCGGCCGGCGAAGGAGTAATTCTTGTAGAAGTAATTCCTGTCTTGAGCATGCGCCTTGTCGAGCGCGACGAGAATGGCACGCGTCGCGCGTTCGATCTTCTCCTCGGGCGTTGTCGCATCCGCGGTGATCTTTTTGATCGTGTTTCTCACTCTGACGCGATACTGGACGAGGTTGAACTGCGCGTTCACGCCGCCGTCGAGATAGCGCAGACTGCCGTCGTCGAGCCGCACCCGACCGATATGGCAGGCGCCGCAACTCAACGCCGCGTAGTCGAGGGCGCCGCTGGGATCGTTGCGCGCCAGGCCGGTCCAGCCGAAGCCGCGCGCGATGGGGTAGGTGGGATCGCGCGCGTCGATGAAGAGGCCGGCGACGTCGAGAAAATTATCTGCGCTTCCCCATTCTTCGGGCGCGAGCTTTGGCAGGAGCTTCAAAATGATGAACGGCGCGCCGTCGGTCAGGCCGAAGGGAAAATCCGCAAACCAGCGATAGGCGACCGGCTTGCGGCTGATATAGGCGTCGAGCGCCTTCAGTCTTTTTTCCTGCTCGGCGCGCCACTCGCCGCCGGAAGGCGCCGTTTGCGCGAAAGCCGGCGCGTGGAGACAGGCGTGTGACGCCAGCGCCAGGCATGCGACGAACGAAATGCGCGCGATCGCGCTTGTGAGACGCGTCACCACGGCCATTTTGGGAATCCCGTCGGCTCTTTGGGCTGGGACCGGAACTTCGAGGAGGCGATATAGACGTCGCGACGCAGCCGATTGATGCCGCCGATCGGCTGATGCGCCGTGAGTCCGTGCCATGGCGTGAACGCCATGTGCTCGCATTCCGTCACCTGAAACGCATTGTCGAAATCTTGCTGGTCGATCTCGATGGTCGCGACATTTTGCGGCGGCGCGGTCGTCTCCGACCATTCGGCCGTCGCATCTTCGATCGGCAGCGAATCGTCATTACGCAGCTGGACTTTGAAATCGAAGACAGCCGGCTTGCCATTGGCGGGATCGAGGCTCTTCTTCATCGCCTCGCGCAGATAATTCGTGGTTGGATTTGCCGGCACGGGCGTCTTTTCCGCGCTTCTCGGCGTCACGCTGAATTTCGCGACCCTGTCGGAGCCATAAAGAAATGGCGCAGCCGAAAAATACGGACTCTCGAGCGGATTGCCGACATTGGTTTGCTTGATCTTCGTGACGACGCCCAGGGTCTTCTTCTTCTCGGGCGAGAGCGGCGGCGCAAAAAAAGACGAGATGTCGTCGTGTTTGGCGAGCTGGATTTTTGTAACTTCCAAATATTCGGAGACGTTCGGAAAGGCGAAGCCGGGAAGATTGATCAGCAGGAAATCCTGCGTCTTCGCTCCCGGCTCGTTCAGCAAGGTTTCTCCCTCGACGCCGATGAGCTTGATCGCCATGCCGCGGCTGTCGGGACCATTCTTGCCGAGATCTGGCGCGAGAAACGGCGTGGCGTTGGAGAAGCGAATCCAGGCGGGATATTTCTTGCCCGGCGTCGCGAAGACGCCAGCCCGGTAATTTGGGGGAATATCCGAATTGACGGTAAATGTCGCTTTGACGCAGCCGTGATCTTTTGGATGCACGCCGCGCCGCGCCATCCCTTCCGGATAGCGCATCTGCAGAAGCTGCGTGGTGAGCGAAATGATCTGCCCGATCTGCTCGGCTTCGCCCTGAGGCGCTTTCTCGAATTTGGTGAGCGGGGCCGTCGGTACGGCGGCCGCCGCCTGTTCGGCGCTGGCGACTTGGCGCGGGCTTGTTGACATCGTCAAAAGCATCGCGGCCGTCGCGACAGACGCGCTCCGTCTTCTCATCATCTTTTCCCTCCCCTCGAGAAAGCGATTTCTTGAATTGCGCATTTGAAAGAAGTCCGCCGCAAGGACGTTATACGCCCGCGTGACCTTGACGCCTAGAATGGCGCTATCAACGTTGTGCAGAATGTTGAGCCGGCGCGATAGCAGATGCGGTCGCAGCGAAGTTCGCCGCAAGCAGCTTTCTCAAGAACATTGTTCGCTCCCACCCGAATCGACGAAACTGAAAACGCTAACACTATCAGATTTGCAAACTGGCGAAGGCGCAATATAAGCTTGCCGCTTGTGGGGAACGCCGATCCTTCGTTAAGGTTCCGCCGGCAGACGATTTTGCAGCGCAGGATCGCTGTGCAGCGCAGCGGCGCGCGGTTGCGCCTATCCCTTGCGCGCAACTATAGTACCGATCTCAAACATTGCGGAGCGCGCCCCTTGCGCGTCGCCGTTTAAGAGCGGCTGCCGACGACATGACTCAGAGCAGCGGTTTTGCGGAAGCGATTCCGCAGAGCCGAATGTCATCGAACGGTCGTGAAAAGCGGGCTTCGATGCGCGCCAGACAATGTGCTCAATGATCCTGGCTGAAGCGGACTCACAGAACGCGCCCGTAGGTTCACGTCGCTTCGGCGTTGAGTCTTGTGCGCAATTTGGCGCCGAGCTCATTCATGATGCTTGTTGCGGCCGCGCGCGGATCCGCCATATGGGGCTGCGCGGCCGCGCAGCGCTCGCGCGGGCCGTCGAGAAACGGCTTCGACGTCTGCCCGGCGTCCTTTTCGTTCGCGCCAGCGAATTGACGGGTTCGACTCTCATCGAATTCCAGCAGCCCCTCACAAGCGCGCGACTGATGCAGGCGCTCGAAGCGGCGGTCGCTGAAGAGCCGGTTTTCGACGTCGGCGAAGGCGCGTCGCTAACGCCGGAAAACGCCGCTCACGCCGAAGCGATCGATGCGCTCGCGGCGCGGCTGGAGACGGACCTCGGTCGAGGCTTAACGACAGAGGACGCGTCGGAACGACTGCAGAAATGGGGGCGCAACGAGCTCCGCCGCGCAGAGCCGCGCTCGGCGGCGATCGTTTTCGCGGAACAATTGACCAGTCTCCCGATTGTATTGCTCGGCGCATCGGCGGTGGTGTCGCTGGCCACCGGCGGCGTCGCCGACGCGGTGATGATCGCTGCGGTGGTGCTGATCAACGCCGGCATCGCCGCGGCCACCGAGCGTCAGGCGGACCGAACGATTTCGGGCCTTGCCTCGGAGGAGCTATCGGACGCCGCCGTCGTCCGCGACGGCGCGCGATTGAGGATCGACGCGCGCGATCTTGCGCCGGGCGACCTCCTGCTGATCGAACGCGGCGTCTTCGTGCCGGCGGACGCGCGGCTGATCGCCAGCGACGATCTGACCGTGAACGAATCGCCGTTGACCGGCGAGGCGCAACCGGCGCCGAAAGAGGCAAAGATTGTTCTGGCGCCGGATACGGGAGTCTCCGATCGTCGCAATATGGTGTTTCGCGGCACGGCGGTGACCGGCGGATCCGGCGTCGCCATTATCACCGCCATCGGCGCACAGACCGAGATCGGCCGCGTGCAACAGTTGCTCGGCGCGCTACAGCGGCCACAAACGCCTATTCAGCGCGAACTGGGCGACGTCGAGCGCGAACTTGTCATCGTCAATGGCGCCATTTGCGCGTGCGTCTTCGCTCTTGGCCTTCTGCGCGGCCACGGGCTTATCCCGACCTTGCGCAGCGCGATTTCGCTCGCGGTGGCGGCCATCCCCGAAGGGCTGCCCGCCGTCGCGACCACGACGCTCGCCTTGGGCGTGCAGGACATGCGCAAGCGCAAGGTGCTGGTGCGCAAGATCGACGCCGTGGAGACGCTTGGCGCGATCGAGACGATCGGACTCGATAAGACCGGCACGCTCACCGAAAACCGCATGGCGGCGGTGCGCGTTCACGTCGACAATGGCGCGTTTGAGCTACAGGAAGGCCGATTGTTGCGCGACGGCGTCGATGCCGACGCTGCGACGGTCGCTATTGCGCGTCGCCTCTTCGAAGCCGCGACGCTGTGCAGCGACGCCGCCGTCGCGCCGGCGGCGAAAGGCTGGGAGATCGACGGCACGCCGACCGAAACAGCATTGGTGCAAGCGGGCGTGGCGATGGGCGTCGATCCCATCGCTCTGCGGCGATCTGCGCCTATGGCGACCTGCGTGGCGCGCGGCGAAGGCCGCAAGCGCATGAGCACGCTCCACGAAGCGACCGGCGGCGCCCGCATTCTCTGCGTCAAAGGCGATCCGGTCGAGGTGCTGGCGCGTTGCGCGACCCGCAGCACGGCCGATGGCGCCGCGCGGCTCGACGGCCCGGCGCGGACCGCCATTCTCAAGGCCAATGAGCGCATGGCCGGCGACGCGCTGCGCGTTCTCGGCGTCGCGGTCGGCGAAACCGGCGGCGACCCCCGTGACGAGCATGATCTCGTGTGGCTCGGCCTTGCCGGCATCGCGAATCCTATTCGCGCCAGCGTCGGCCCGGCGCTCAAGCAGCTGCATCGCGCCGGCGTGCGCACGGTGATGATCACCGGCGATCAAAGCGCGACCGCCTTCGCCATCGCGCGGCGACTCGATCTCAATCACGGCGGCGAGCTGCGCGTGCTCGAAGCCGGGCAGATGGCGAAGATGCGGCCCGAGATGCTTGAGGCGCTGGCGAGGCAGCCGCATGTCTTCGCGCGCGTCAGCCCCGTCGACAAGCTCAACATCGTCAAGGCGCTGCAAGGCCACGGCCATATCGTGGCGATGACCGGCGACGGCGTCAACGACGGCCCCGCCTTGCGCGCGGCGGACGTCGGAATCGCGATGGGCGGAGAAGGCGCCGACGTCGCTCGGCAGGTCGCCGACATCGTGCTCGCGACCGACGACATGGACGGCATCGTCGAGGCCATACGACTTGGCCGCGCCACTTACGCGAATATTCGCAAGGTCCTGCGCTATCTCGTTTCGACCAACGCATCCGAGACGATCGCCATGCTCGGCGCCGCCCTTGTCGGCGGCGAGCCGTTGACGCCGATGCAGCTGCTCTGGCTGAATCTGGCGACCGACGCGCTGCCGGCGATCGCGCTAGGACTTGAGCCGCCGGAGCCGGACGTGCTCGACCGGCCGCCGCATGATCCGAAAGCGCCGATTCTCGCCGCCTCCGATTTTAGGCGCATTCTTCGCGAGGGGTCGGTGATGGGCGTTGCGGCGCTGATCGGCTATTTCAGCCTCGGCGGCGGCGCAGGCGGCGCGCGCGCCAGCACCGTCACCTTTCACGGCCTCACCTGCGGCCAGTTGCTCCACAGTCTGGCCTGTCGTTCGGAGTTACGCGGATTAAGCTCCGAGGTCGGCAGGCCGCCCAATTCGACGCTCTATGGCGCCGTCGGCGCAACCCTGCTGCTGCAGGCGGGCGTGCAACTCTTTCCGTTGACCCGGCGCCTTCTCGGCCTGTCGCCGCTCGGCGCAGGCGACCTGTTGCGGATCGGCGCCATCGCCCTCGGCAGTTCGCTCGCCAACGATATCATCGGCAGAATCGCCGATCGCGAAGAGGCGCCGCCGCGCGGCAACGGAGAAAGCCATGTCGCCTGACATGATCTTCACGTCTGAGTCGGTGACTCCGGGGCACCCCGACAAGCTCTGCGATCAGATCAGCGATGCGGCCATTGATGCGCTGCTGCGTGAAGATGATCGCGCGCGTGCAACTGTGGAATGCGCCCTGGCGACGGGCGTCGTCTTTCTCGCCGCGCGATACGCCGCCGCCGCGCTCGTCGATTTGCCGGCGCTCGCGCGCGCGGTCATGCAGGAGGCCGGTTACGCCGCTGGGAGCTTCGACGCGCGCAGCTGCTCGATTCTGACGAGCTTCGTCGAATTGCCGCTCGAGGCGCGCGAGCCGCCTCTCCAGGAACTCGACGACGACGCGGCGATCAGCAGGCGCGTGGCGCGTGAGCAGGCCAATGTTTTCGGCTACGCTTGTCGCGATACGCCTGAGTTCATGCCGGCGCCGATCAGCCTCGCGCATAAGGTCGCGCGGGCGCTCGACGCCGCTCGGCGCGACGGATTCTCGTCGCTCTCGCCCGACGCCAAGACGCAAGTTTCCGTCGAATTTCGCGGCGGTCGCCCCGCACGTATTTATGGGGTTTCGCTGACCGTCGCCTTTGACGGCGCGGCGATGGATGACGCCAAGTTCGACCGGCTGCGCGCGATCGCGCTCGACGCGTTGTCGACGGGCGAGATGACGCCTGACGCTCAGACCAGCGTTCACGTCAACGCCGGCGAATCATTTGATATTGGCGGACCGGCGCGCCACGCCGGCCTCACCGGGCGCAAGAGCGGGATCGACGCCTATGGCGAGATCGCGCGCCAGAGCGGCTCGGCGCTGTCAGGCAAGGACCCTTCGCGCATCGAACGCGCCGGCGCTTACGCGGCGCGGCACGCCGCCAAGAACATCGTCGCGGCTGGCCTCGCCGAGCGCTGCGAAGTCCACCTGGCTTACGCGGCGGGACAGGCTAAGCCCATCAGTCTCTCGGTCGAGACCTTCGGCACCGGCTATCTGGCCGATGAGAAAATCGCCAGACGCCTCGCCGCGCTCCTGGATTTCCGGCCTGGCTCGATCGTCCGCCGCTTCGGCTTGCGCACCGCCCCTCAAATGGCTGGCCCGGCCGGCTTCTATCTGCCGCTGGCGACCTACGGACATTTTGGCCGCGCCGATCTCGATCTCCCGTGGGAAGCGACCGATGTCGCGGATGCGCTCAGGGATTAGGACTAATCGCCATTCCCGCCGTCGCCATCCAGCGACCAGACGCCGCCCAGTCGGCTCGCGTACCACAGCAGGGTGATCGCCGGCGGCAAAACGCTCTCCTTAGACATTTGCCACAGCGCGGCGGCGAACAGCGCCAGCGCCGCGACGGCTTTCGGGTCGATCGAGACTGCCGGCGCCTCGCGCGCGGCATGAGGCGCTTCGCCGACGACAAAGAGCCGCGCCTCCTGCGCCGCGACGCCAATGCGGGCCAAGGGTCCGCTGTGCTGAATGAGCACGCTGCCCGTCAGCGGCGCCACTTCGACGGCGCGAACGCCGGCGATCGCCGAAAGGCCCTTGGAGACCGAAGCGAAATAAGCGGCGTCGCCGCGGCGGTCGGCGACGCGCAGCCGCGCGCGGCCGGGCATGGCGTGCGCCACCTGCGCCAAAGGCAGGATTGCCTCGCTCATCTACGCGCTCTCGCCTGCGGCGCGCGACGCGGGAGCCTCGCCTGCTGGCGCCGCGCTCTCGGGCTTTGCCGTCGCTGCGGACGTTGTTTCCGTCTTTGCTTGCGCAGCCTTCGTCTGCGAGGCGGCCATCGCCGCCGCGAAAATATCGGCCACGGCCTCGGCCTTCGCTTCGGCGAAGAGATCTTCGGCGGCTTCGGCAAGTTCAGCGCCCTGCACGCGCGCTTCGTGATAGGCCATCACCGCGGCTTTCATCGCCGCCTTGGCGATCGGGCGCACGCGCTGCGATCCCTGACGGTTGAGAAGCAAAACCGCGGCGGCGCCCGTCAACGCGCCTAGCGCAAATCCAAAGGGTTTCATCACTTCGACTCCGGTCCGATTCGCTGAGGGCCGCCAGGGCCAAGCGAAGACGGCGAGGAAATTCTATCAAGACATCCTATCAGCAACAATCGACGCGATCGCGAAAAGAGCGCGCGAACGGTCACATAACTGTAACGTGGCGCGTTCCTATGAGCTGCGGCTACCCGCTGCTCAATCGGCCCGGACGCCGCTTGTCTTTCAAAACATCGATGAGAAGCCATGACCGTAATGCCCAGCGCACCGACGCTAGACCGCCTGCCTCCAGTGGAGACGAACGGCCAGACCGTGGGACGCTATCTCGTGACGTCCGTGCCCATGGCCCGCTCGCGCGAGAGCGCTGGCGAGGCGCGGGGGCGGTTGATCGGCCAGCGTTTTGACGACGCCTCGCATGTTTTCGTGCTTGCCGAAGACGGCCGCCTGATTGGCGTCGTCGCCATACGCGATCTGCTTGGCGCGCCGGAGTCGACGCCGCTGCATGACATCGCCCGAACGGCCGAAGCCTACAGCGTCCCGCTCGGCGCGGATCGCGAATATGCGGCCACGGTCGCCATTCACTCGGGACTGTCGATCTTGGCCGTCTCTGACGCCGAAGGAAGATTTCTCGGCGCCGTGCCGGCGCGCGCGCTCATGACCATCTTGCGCGACGAGCATCTTGAGGATCTGCATCACATGGTGGGCATTCTCGGCAAGTCGGAGGCTGCAAGAGACGCATTGACGGCCGCGCCGCATCGTCGCGCGCTTTATCGGTTGCCCTGGCTGCTTGTCGGCATGGCCGGCAGCGCCGCGGCGACCGCCATGATGTCGCGCTTCGAAACTGCGCTCAGCGCGCATATCGCCGTCGCCTTCTTTATTCCCGCGATCGTTTATCTCGCGGATTCGGTCGGCACGCAGTCGGAAGTCGTGGTCATCCGCGGCCTGTCCCTGACTGATTCTGCGCTGCTGCCGCTTTTCGCCGGGGAGCTGGGCACCGGGGCGCTGCTCGGCGCGATGCTCGGCTGTCTCGCTTTCCCGATTGTCTGGTTCTTCTTTTCGAGCGTCGGCCTCGCCGCGACCGTCGGAATTTCGCTGGCGGTCGCGAGCACCATCGCAACGACGTTCGGATTTCTAATGCCCTGGATTTTCGCGCGGCTCGGCTATGACGCAGCGCTCGGCTCCGGCCCAGTCGCGACCGTGGTGCAAGACACGTTTTCCCTCTTGACCTATTTTGTCGTCGCTTCTTGGCTGGTGTTCTGAGCCGCGCATTTAAGAGAGTGCGGCGGTCAGCCGCGACGCCTGAAGACGGCGACGCCGCAGGGTTCGAGAAGGCGCTCGCCGATCAAGAGAGTCTCGTCGCCGACCAGCGCCGAAATATCCGTCGTCGCGGCGCCGTAATTGAAAATGTAGCGCATCGCCCCATTGTCGCGGACGCGGATATCCTCCGGAAGGTCGAGCGTCGATATGGCGGCCACATGAACAACATGGCGCAGCATGTTGTTCAGCAATTCTTCGTCCGGCCAACCGGCGAGATAAAAGACGTTCTCGGATCGCGCGAGCGCAGTCTCGCCGTCTTCCGACGTGAACTCGGGCGCGACGCTCTCGCCGAGAACCAAGAATTCGCGCCACCGCACGAAAGCGCCTAGTCCGGAAAGTGCAATCCGTGCGCCTGGCCGTAGGCTTTCGGCGCGTCTGACGCGAATGTCGATCACGCTTTGCAAAACGCCGGGAGGGAGATCCGCCGGTATTTGAAAATCAGCCGTCTTCGATCCCGTGCGCGGGCCCAGCAGGATCGTCGCGCCGCTTTTCGCCAGCGCCTCTGCGAAATCGTGAGATGGCGCAAAGAGCGCGGGAGCGATGATCAGCCTTCGATCAGCGATCGCCGTCGCGGTCGGCGGTATGACGTCGATGGAGAGTCCCGCGCGCCGCAGGCCGCGGTAGACGGACAGGATGAGATCGAAATAGGAGAAGTCCTGACCTTGCGGCTCGATGCGCCACGCCCAGGCGCTTTCATAATCGAAGACCAGCGCCACCTCTGCGCGCGCCGTTTCGACCCGCGCATCGAGCATCGCAAGCTCCTCCGAAATGCGCGCGACGTCATGATAGGCGTCATTCGGCTGGGCGTTCGGCAGCAGCAGCGCTTCATGCATCTGCTCTTGCGCGAAAGGCGCCTGCCGCCAGCGAAAATAACTCACCGTCTCGGCGCCGGCGGCGAACGCCTCGAAAGTCCAGAGCCGCACGGCGCCCTTGGCGGGGGCCGGATTCCACGGCGCCCAATTCACCGGCCCCGGCTGCTGCTCCATCACCTGCCATCTGCCACGCCCGCACGCGCGGTAGAGATCGTGATGAAACGCCTGAAAGTCAGAATCGCCGACGCGCATGTAGCGCAGCTTGAAGGCGTCGTCGTGAGAGGAACGTTCGAGAAAGCCGAGCGGGTAGCTGTCCCACGCGGCGACGTCGAGATCGTCTGAGAGCGCATAGTGGTCGAAGTCGACGAACGCGCCCATGAAATTATGAAGGATCGTCGCACCCGGCGCATGACGTCGGATGATTTGGGCTTGGCGTCGATTGAAGGCGACGACCTGATCGGACGAGAAGCGCTGAAAATCCATCAGATGCGACGGATTGGCTTCGGTGACGGTCAGGTTCGGCAGCTCAATCTCGTCGAAGCTTCGATATTCCATCGACCAGAAGACATTGCCCCAGGCTCCGTTCAGCGTTTCGATCGAGCGATATTTAGCCTCGCACCATCGCCGAAACGCCTGCATCGCGGCCGGCGAATAGCTGAGCACCGTGTCGTGGCAGCCATATTCATTGTCGGTTTGCCATGCCGCTACAGCGGGGTGGCCGCCGAAGGCGCGCGCCTGATGCTCGACGATGCGCTCGCATTCTTGAGCGTAGCCTTCGTGGCTCAAACAATAATGGCGGCGCGAACCGAAATTGCGCGGACGCCCATTGGCGTCGAGCGCCGTCATATCGGGCATCTTGTCGACGAGCCATTTCGGCGGCGTCGCCGTCGGCGTTCCGAGCACGACCTTGAGGCCGGCGCGGTCAAGCGCCTCGATTGCGTGGCTCAGCCACTCGAAACGATAGGCTCCCTCGCTCGGTTCCAGCCGTGACCAGGCGAATTCGCCGATCCGAACAAAGGAAAGACCTATACCCTTCATCATGGCCGCGTCTTCGCTCCAGCGTGACTGAGGCCAATGTTCGGGATAGTAGCAAACGCCAAGGCGTTGACGTGTCATGGGCGGACTATCATTTGATCCCCTACCGCCGATCCGATGCGGCGTCGCCTTGACGATTTGATGACAATGGGATTGTGGCCGGAATGGAGTCGAGGATCGAGCAAGATCTGATTGCCGCCTTCCGCCGCAGTTTCGAGCGCGAGCCGCGCCTTTTTCGGGCTCCGGGCCGCATCAATCTCATTGGCGAGCATACCGATTACAATGACGGCTTCGTCATGCCGGCGGCGCTTGATCTCTCGATCTGGGCCGCCATCGCGCCGCGTTCCGACCGCCGCTTGCGCATAGGCTCGCTTGTCATGGATGAAGTCGTCGAATTCGACCTCGACGACGCGAACGCGCAGCCGCGCGGCGATTGGACCGATTATGTGCGTGGCGTGGCGATATTTCTTGAGCGCGCCGGCTACGAACTGAATGGCGCCGATCTCGTTCTCGATGGAAATCTGCCCATCGGCGCCGGACTCTCGGCCTCGGCGGCGTTCGAAGTCTCCGCGGGCTTTGCGCTTTTGACGATCTCCGGCGCGAAGGTCGACCGGGTCGAACTCGCCAAGATCTGTCAGCGCGCCGAAAATCAATTCGTCGGCGTTCGCTGCGGCATTATGGACCAATACATTTCGTGCTGCGCCGTCGAAGGGAGCGCCCTGCTGCTCGACTGCCGCAGTCTCGTTTCGCGGAAAGTTACGATAGATCCGGACGCGCGTCTTGTCATTTGCGACACGATGGTGCGCCATCAACTCGCGAGCGATGAATATAATTCGCGTCGCGAGGACTGCGAGCGCGCAGTCGCGGCGCTCTCGACGCGGATCGATGGAATAGCGGCGTTGCGGGACGTGACGTTTGCGCAATTGATGCGATACGGGGATTCGATGCCCGAGCTCATCTTTCGCCGCGCGCGGCACGTCGTCGGCGAGATCGATCGCACGCTGCGCGCCGCTGCGGCGCTGGACGCGGGGGACCTTAACGAATGCGGCCGTCTCATGTATCTTTCGCATGAAAGTCTGCGCGACGATTATGAAGTGAGCTGCGCCGAGCTTGATCTCATGGTTGATATCGCCCGCAGCCTTCCGGGAGTCTATGGTGCTCGGATGATGGGCGGTGGATTTGGCGGCTGCACCATCAATCTGGTGGAAGCGAGCCGCGCGGAAGCCTTCGCGCAGGCGATGGCTGACAAATATCGCACAGCGACGGGCGTGACGCCGCCCATCCTCACCTGCGTGCCCGGTCCTGGCGCGGGCCCTGTCGGCGATTAGGAGCGGCTGGTGTCCTTGCTGAGTAACGCCTCGCATCGCCGACTTAATCAGCTCACGGGCGAGTGGGTGCTCGTCTCGCCGCATCGGACCAGCCGTCCATGGCAAGGCCAGGTCGAAAAGACCCACGCTCCAGAACGACCTCGATACGATCCGACCTGCTATCTGTGTCCTGAAAACGCGCGGGCGAATGGCGAACAAAACCCGGCCTATAAGGGCGTCTTCGCGTTCGACAACGACTTCGCGGCGCTCACGCCGCAGGCGTCAGCGGAGGACATCGTTCAAGACGGGCTGCTTGTCGCGCAAAGCGAGTCCGGCCGATGCCGCGTGCTGTGTTTCTCGCCGCGCCACGACCTGACTTTAGCGCGCATGACCGTTCCCGAGATCGTTCCCGTCATTGACGCATGGCGGGAGGAAACCATTGGTCTGGGCGAACTCGATGCGATCAATTACGTGCAGATTTTCGAGAATCGCGGCGCGGCGATGGGCGCGAGCAATCCGCATCCGCACTGCCAGATCTGGGCGACCCACAGCGTTCCGAACGAAGCAGTCAAGGAATCGAAGCGGCAGGGCGCATATCTGGCGCAGAACGGATCTTGTCTCCTCTGCGATTATCTGGCGCTTGAAGAAAGACTCGGCGAGCGGATCGTTTGTCGCAACGACCATTTCGTCGCGCTTGTGCCTTTCTGGGCGATCTGGCCGTTCGAGACGATGGTGCTCGCAACAAGGCATATCGGCTCTTTCGCTGATCTTACCGGGGAGGAGGCGCAGGGGCTCGCCGACATACTTCGTCGGCTGACCATTCGCTACGATAATCTGTTCGAAACCGACTTCCCCTATTCGATGGGGTTCCACCAGCGTCCGACAGACGGCGCGCCGCACGCCGACTGGCATTTTCATGCGCATTTTTATCCGCCGCTGCTGCGTTCGGCGAGCGTGCGGAAATTCATGGTGGGCTTTGAGTTGCTGGGCGAACCCCAACGCGACATCACGCCGGAAACGGCGGCGGCGCGCCTGCGTGACGTTTCCGAAACGCACTATCTGGATACGCCCACACGATAAGCAGGGCTCGGCGAATGAGAAAAAGCGCGATCACCGCCGAAGCCGCAGCGCAGCTCGTTCCCGACGGCGCGCGCGTCATGATCGGCGGGTTTCTTGGCGTCGGGTCGCCTAGTCGGTTGATCGACGCGCTCGTCGCGCGTGGCGCGCGCGCATTGACGATCATCGGCAACGACACAGCCTATCCGACGGTCGGCGTCGGCAGGCTGATCGAAGCGGGATGCGTTGCGCGCGTGGAGGTCTCGCATATCGGCACCAATCCGACCACGCAGCGATTGATGAGCGCCGGCGCGATCGACGTGGAGCTTATCCCGCAAGGCACGCTCGCCGAACGAATCCGCGCCGGCGGCGCCGGGCTTGGCGGCGTCCTGACGCCGACCGGCGTGGGCACGATCGTCTCGGACGGCAAGCAGGTCATCGAGATCGATGGCGCGAGCTTTCTCATCGAGAAGCCGCTGCGGGCGGATTTCGCCCTGCTGCGCGCGCATGAAGCCGACTATTACGGCAATCTGACCTATCGTCTGACGGCCGCCAATTTCAACCCGGTCATGGCCTTCGCCGCCGACTGCGTCATCGTCGAAGCTAACGAGATTGTGCCGGTTGGAGTCATTCCGCCCGACGCGGTGCGCACGCCGGGCGTGCTCGTCACGCACATCGTGGGCAGAGCGCGCTGATGGACGCCAAGGAAATCATCGCGCGCCGCGTCGCCCTGGAGCTGCGCGACGGCATGCTCGTCAATCTCGGAATCGGCCTGCCGACTCTCGTGGCGCGTTTCATCCCGCAGGGGATATCGGTCGCCATGCAGAGCGAAAATGGCCTGATCGGCTTCAGCGCGCCGCCGCCGGATGGCATGGAGAATCGCGATCTCATTGACGCCGGCGGCGGACTCATCATGTCGTTGCCGGGCGCCGCCAGTTTCGACAGCGCAACGAGCTTCGCGCTGATTCGAGGCGGCCATGTCGACATGGCGGTGCTTGGCGCGTTGCAGATCGACGCCGCGGGACGTCTCGCCAGCTGGATGATTCCCGGAAAATTCACGCCGGGAATGGGCGGTGCCATGGACCTTGTCGTCGGCGCCAAGCGCGTCGTCGTCGCCATGCAGCACGCCGCCAAAAGTGAGCCGAAGATCGTTGAAACTCTTGCTTTGCCGCCGACGTCAGCGCGGCGCGTCACCCTCATCGTAACGGAGCTTGCCGTCATTGAGCCGACCGATGAGGGGCTGGCGCTACGCGAACGCGCGCCCGGCGTCAGCGTCGCGGATATCGTCGCCTCTACTGGCGCGCGGCTGATCGTGCCGGAAGTTACGCCCGAGATGCCTCTCTGTCGCGATTAGCAGGCAGGCGTCGATACTTGATATCGGCCACGCTCGATACAGGTATGGCTCTGGCCGCGTCGCGCACTTTGCGCAGCGGTCGTTAGCGCTAAACGAAAGAGCAACCGATGAGTAAGCTGTTGATCTTTTCTCTTTCCGCCTTCATTGGCCTCGCCGCGTTCAATCCCGCGACAGCCCGGACGATGGACAAGCAGCGCGCAGCCTGCGAGCGTGATTCTCACAAATTCTGCGCGGCGGATGAGCCCAATGCGATCGCCGTCGAAAAGTGCCTGCGCACGCATATGAACGAGCTTTCAAGCGCGTGCAAACGCCAATTCAAGGCAAAGCGCCGCTGATTCAGCGCGTCGCTTGAGGAATGCCGGCGCTGGCCGCGCATTCGGCCGAGAGTCGGGCGCCGTGAGGGTGCGTGGCTGATTGCAGCGCCTTGGCAGGCCCACTAAACTGCCGGGCATGAATCGGCTGTCGAAAAGCGCCAAGGCGTGGGGTGTGTTACTTACCGCCAGCGCGCTGGCTTTTGGCGCGTGCGCCGTGTCGGCGCACGCCGCGCCCTGCGGATCGTCGCCAGCCGGCTTCAGCCAGTGGCTCGAGGAGCTCAAACGCGAAGCCCTGGCGGAAGGCGTTTCACAACGGACGCTCGACGCTGCGTTGACTGGCGTAGCCTATGATCACGCGGTGATTGGCCGCGACCGCGGACAGCGGATTTTCCACCAAAGTTTTGAGAAGTTTTCGAGCCGCCTGGTGACGCCCGGTCGTTTGAGCAAGGCGCGGGCGCTGCTCCAGCGGCACGCGGCTTTGCTCGCACAGATCGAGTCGCGTTATGGCGTTCCCGGAGCGGTGATCGTGGCGATCTGGGGATTGGAAACCGGCTTTGGCGCCGACAATGGGCGCTTCAGGACGATGCAGGCGCTGGCGACGCTCGCCTATGACTGCAGGCGCTCCGCGCAATTTAACGAAGAGCTGAAGCACGCGTTGAGAATCGTCGAGCGCGGCGATATGTCCCCGGCGCAGATGCGCGGCGACTGGGCTGGCGAAATCGGCCAGACGCAGTTCATGCCTTCCTCCTATCTGACATATGGCGTCGATTTCGACGGCGACGGCAGACGCGATCTCATACGATCCACGCCAGACGCGCTCGCCTCGACGGCGAATTTCCTCAAGGGCAAAGGCTGGCGCGCGGGCGCCGGCTGGAATGAAGGCGAGCCCAACTTCGCGGTTTTGCTCGAGTGGAATAAGGCGCGCGTTTACGTAAAGACGATCGCCCTGCTGGCGACGAAGCTCACAGGCGCGCAATGAGCGGCGCGCCGTTCAGGCGCATTTCCGCAGACGCTGAACAATCCACTTTAGCAAATTTTTCCTTGAAAAAGTTCATTGTTCTAAATTTTGACTAAGCTATAAGCTCACGGTTCCGTCGCGTTCACCAGCGCAGGTTTTGCCATGCTTTACGCCTCAGTCCCCAAATTTCGCCGCGGCATATTCATGTTTGCGCTTTGTGCGGGGGCTGTCGGCTCGCTTCCGGCATCGGCGGAAATTGTTCCCAAATGCACAGAAGAAAACATCTCGAAACATTGCGTCGGCGTTATAACGGCGCCCGACGGCAACCGTTATGTGGGAGAGATGCAGGGCGGCAAAGCCAACGGCAAAGGCGCGCTCATTTTCACGGATGGCAAGAAATACGTGGGTCAATTCCGCGACGGCGCGCCAAACGGCAAGGGAACCATCACGCATCCCGACGGCGAGTCCTACACCGGCAGTTTCAAGGACGGGAAGAAAAGCGGGCAGGGAAAGTTGGTGGCTGCTGACGGAAAAATCTACGTCGGCCAGTTCAAGGAGGACGTTCCCAATGGCATGGGCGCCGTCACCATGCCAGACGGCAAGAAGTTCTCCGGAAAGTTCGTTGACGGCGAGCTTGCCGTGAAGCCGAATGCCGGCAGCGCGACGCAGAACGAACAGAAGGGGCCGAAAAACGGCCTGCCGCCTTGCGACGTCAGTTTGGCGACGCCTTGGAAGCGCTGCGTCGGGGGACTGAAGTTTCCAAACGGCGACTTTTATGCGGGCGAGTTCCGCGACGGAAAAGCGACCGGTCGCGGCACGATCACCTTCGCGTCGGGCGGACAATACGTCGGCGAGTTCCGCAACGGCATCCGTCACGGCAAAGGCACTTACACGATCGCCAACGGCGAAAGCTACAGCGGCGAATTCGTCAACGGCCGGATCGTCGGCAAGGGCGCTTACACATTTCCCGACGGCAAGAAATATGTGGGCGAATTCCGCGACGGACGTCCGCACGGCAAGGGCATTCTCACCCTGCCGAATGGCGCCTCCTACCGCGGCGAGTTCCAGAATGGCGAGCCGGACGGACAGGGAACGATGAGCTTGCCCGATGGCCAATCGCAGAGCGGAATCTTTAGAGCGGGCAAATATCAGCCCCAATAGACCGCGTGGGTTCGGCGCGCCAGCGGGCGCAAGGTCTCGTTTGATCGGTGGTCGCCAAAGGCGGGCCGCCGTGCTGAGGCGAAGTCCTTGAAAGCGAAAACCCCAGCCGGGGTCTGGGGTTTTCTGGTCTCGGCCGTCTTTCGTTTCGCCGCGCCTATTGGATGGGCGTGACGATCGAGGCTTGCGCATTATTGGAAATGGTAATGTTGTCAGAGTCCGTCTTGCTGATCGTGGCGCCCGCGGAGTCGATGATGCTGCCGATCGCGAAGGCTTGCTTATCGATGTTCACATTGCTCTGATTCTGGTTGCCCGAACCAAGATCGACGAGGCTTCCGCCGACCGAGCCGTTCTGAACGACGGCGGCGTTATTGTTCACGCCGATCTGTGTGACGGTCGAATAGTTGTTGCCGTACGCTTGCGACTGATTCTGGTTCTGATTGTTTTGACCGTCGGCGAGGGCCGATCCGGCAGCGAGCGTGCAGAAGGATATTGTCGCGATCAGCTTTTTCATGGGTCTGGTCCCTGGAAGTTGGCCTTCGTTGTTCGGATACTGCCTACAGTCACCCTAGCTTTGCAGCGCGCCGCGGTCGATCGTTTCGACCTCGACGAACTGCGATAGAATCTTCGATGTGGCTGAAACGCCACATGTCTCCAGCCTCATCAAAAGGCCTTCCGCATATAGGTGAGGACGTTCGGGAAGTTGACGGCCACCGGCAGGCCGCGTCCGCCGAGGTATTGGCCGTTGGCCTGGCTCCATGTCCAGCCGCCTTCCAGACCGAACGCCCATCCTTCGCCAGCCCAATATTCGGCGTTTCCGACCACGCGCTGACCTCTGACTTGCGTATTGAAGCCGAAAGCGACGTTGCCGAAGCCGAGAAATTCCGGGGCGGAGCCCATGTAGGTCTGAAACGCCGCTCCCGTGATCGAGGTCTTGAACACGGGAGTCCAAAGATGTTCGTAGGATCCCATGAATGACTGACCGGAGCTCCTCTGGATCGTTCCAGTCGAGCTGCTCACATAGTCGATCGACATATACGGCATGCCGAGATACGAAAGCGCGCCTTGAGTGGCGGTCGCCGATAGCATGGCCTTGCCGTACATTTCGCCGCCAAGGGGACCGATGAGCCCGCTCCACTTCCAACGATATTCGCCGGCGAGCTGCGCAGCCCAGCCCCACGTGGAGTATTTCGGCATGAAGGAATTGTAAGCGTTGGCGGAAACATCCCTGATTTCGTGCATCGCTCCCGACGCGTGAACGACGAAGGCGGGGGAGCCGACGCGCAATTGCGCGACAAAGTCCGGATATCCCATGCCCCTCGGATATCTCGACAGAACCCCGTCCGGATAACGCCTCAGCGTCGGATCTTCAGCCGATACGCTGATCGAGGCGCCCAAGCGCGGCAGGAGACCTGGGAGAACGTCGATATTTTCGATTCTGTGGGTGTACGAAACCGCCGGCGTCGTCATGTAGGACGCGTAGCCGGGCATGAAGGTGTAGCCGGTACGGCTGAAACTGAACAGCGACGGCTGGAGTCCGACGCGCAGCCCGCCGAATTGAATCCAGGCCTGATCGAAGGCGCCCCTCCAGTAGTTTCCGTAAAGTTGATTCAGCGATATGCGCGTTTCGCCTTCGTAATTTTTTACCGTCCTAGCGAACAATCCGGCGTTGACGAACACGGAGATTGTTCCGTAATCCGTGTTCCGGAACGCCAGAAAATTCACCATGCTGTATGTGCCGGTATATGCGCCGGAGGTCGTCTTGCCGACGAGCGGATTTTTCCAATAGTACAACATCGGAACGGCGGCGCTCAATCCAAGGCCGCGCCATCCGTATCGATAGGCAGGAAGCCGCTGCGTCGTGAACGCTATGTCTTCGGTCGCAAAGTCCTTGCCCAGGAAACCGGTAAAGGATCCGTGGACCGCGCCGCAAAAGCCGATATAGGGAATTTGAAAAAATTGGGTATTGCCGTTCAGATTGCACGGCCCCGTCATTTTGAACGCTGGCCGCGGCGCCGCTTTTGCTACCGGCTGATTGGCGGGACGCTTCTCTTTCACTCGTGTTTTTGAGGCGGCGTTGAGTTCTTGGATGGCGCGCTCAGCTTCCAGAATCGAAGCGTCGACGCCCTTATCGAAGCTTGCCGGCTGTGCGAGCGCAGTCGACGCGCCCGCCATTCCGGCGGCGCAGGCGAACGATACGACGATTTTTGTTCGCTTTTTCACGTAGTCCTGTCCTTTGGACATCAAGTCAAAGGTTCGTCGTTAGTGCATTCGTCCAAAGCTGTTCGTCGCCGTCAGACCTGGCGGCGTCCAGATCGCCAGACTCATGCTGTCCGTGGCGAACAGAGAGAGATAGCCTTCTGACGTTTGATAAGACTGGTAGATCGGGCCGTCGGTCGGCACCAGCACGCGAGGCGCCGAACCATTTCCGACATGGGAGTTTTGCGCGACTGCAGCGACATTCGTGCCGCCCATTTGCGTGATCTGCGAACTGTTCTCCACGCCGTTCTGGGTCACGGCCGCGTAATTCTGTGCGCCATAGCGCGGGAGACCCCCCTCGCCGCGAACACTCGCGCTGCCGCTAGACACTCCCGTGGAGTCGCCGATCTGCTGCATCTGCGAATAGTTGTTGAGTCCGTTCTGGTTGATCACCGCTTGATTCGCCTGATTGGAATCCTGAACGCCGTAGTAGACGTTCACGAAGCCGGACTGCGAGAGATCGATGGACGACTGCGATCCGCCGGTGAACCCATATGCGAAATTGAAAGGCGCGCTTTGCGTCGCCATCTGCGCAAAGGCGCAATTCATGACGCTCAGGAGGAAGATTGCGGCTAAAAGCGAGGTTCGCGACATCGTCTATTCCCAGCTCTCGAAAAATGACGACCAAGCGCGCGGCGGCGCGCTCTCAAAGACAAAGCGCTAAGAGCTAACGCCTGAAAAAAACCGGCTGCCGACAGTCGAAGCGATACGGGCGATTGTCGCTGCCCGGAACCGGCTCCAAGACCCAGATGTCGTCTCTGAGATAATCCTGGGCTTCCGTCTGCGCCAAATAGCCGCCGAGACATGCCGGCGAACTGTCCTCAGTCACGACCGCTACAGATCGTCTCTGCCTGTGGCTCTTGGCTGCGTCGGCGGGCGACGCGAATGCGGAGAGACTGAAGAGAACGACGAGGGCGGCTTGCAGTATTGGCTTCATAGGATTGATCCTTTGAACATATGCTGCACGCCGCCCTCGATGTTAGCCAGGCTCGCTAAGATCAGGGAGCGCCGTTGCCGATGGCGTTGTGGTTCGCGGTGACCGCGACGCCGGCGAGCGCGATAGCATTGTCCTGGATATCGATCGGGTTGAAGGAGTCGTCGACGCGCAGGCCGCCAGCGACGCCGCCACGGTCAGCGACATTGATGTTGGTGTCGACTTCGATCTTCGACACCGAAGTGTTGTCGATGCGGGTGTTGTTGGAGCCGATGGTGATCATGAAGGCCTTGCCGTCGCCGCCATTGGCGTCGATGCCGTTGCCGACGCCGTGCTGAGCGGCGCTGGCGGCCGTGGACGACTGCTGGGACGAGAGATTGGCCTGCACCGTGGTGAGTCTCGCGGCCGACGAGGTGGTGCTGTCGCCGGTGCCGACGCCAACGTTAATCGGAACGATCGGGGTCGCGGACGCGTCCTGCAGCGCCGTGCCATTGGCCGAAAGCGCAACCGGGATCGCGAGGCCGCCGGCAAGACCGGCCTGAGTCGTTTCGGTGTCAGACACCGCCACCGCGGCGTTGATCGCCACGACGTTGACGTCGCCGCCGTCGCCGCCATTGCCGGAGTCGACGATGCTGCCGACGCTGAAGGCGTGCGTGTCCATGTTGAAGACAGCAGAGGTCTGGCTGAACGCGCCGGTCGCCAGATCGATGCCGCCGCCGACGGCGACGTTCTGGTTGACGACGCCGACGTTGTTAAGGCCGAGGTTGGTGACGCTGCCGACGTTCACGCCCTGCGAGACGGAGGTGTTGATGCCGACGTTGGCGCCGATCGGGTCAGCGAAAGCGGGGGTAGCGAGCACGGCGGCGATGGCCACAAGCGAAAGCTTCTTCATGGGGAGGATCCTTCTAGAGACTTTTTTCTAATCAGACGACCAGCACGCCAGTCATCGTGGCGCAGAGTTGGCGAAGAGCGGTCGATCCGTCCAGCCACTAAATATCCCGATAACCACTTTTAGTAATAACTGTGGCGAAAGTGCAACATCATCATGCAGTGCAATGTAGAATGGCTAACACCTAGAAGTTCCATCGATATTTGCAGTTTATCTTGGAAAAAACATGGCCCTTCGATCCTATGTGGATAACCTCGGCGATGAGAGGTTAACGTCGTTGGTGAAGTGCAAATGAGAAATTATGGAACGATTCCGAATTATGAACTTTGGATGAATGTAAGACGCCTTCTTGTATTCGATCAAAGTACAATGATAGCTAATAAGCTGAGCGCTCTACCTGGTAAAATGGGGAAAAAGCATGAAATGTCGTGGGGTTAGCCTGATTTCGTCGGTGTTTGTCTCATTGGCGGTCCTAAGTCCGACTTCCCTTGTGGCTCAAGGAGATATGGGCCCGATCGGGACCGTGGTCTTGGAGAACATGGTGCGGGAGCAAAATCCGCCTGGGATTGGCGATGAGACATTCAGACCACGGCCGTCTTACAGATACGGAAGCTGCAAGACTCACAAGATGCGCAGTTGCCGGCGTGGATTTCGCTCGAGCAAAGCTCATTAACGCTCCTGTTCGGGCAAGATGCGTCGTTTTACACGCGAGTTATTTTGCTAAACAGGCGCTCGATCTCGCCCTGCGCGCGTCCGGCATGGGCGGGAGGCCGCCTCTACAGAGATTTTCAGGAGGACGGCGAGCGCGCAAACCGACAATGCCTGAACGTGGATATGGCGTCGTGTTGATTTGTCGAAACGGCGCGCGAGCCTGTGCGCCAACCTTTGATCAAGGACTGTTTATCTTGGCGCGCCCCCCGGCGGCTTGCGCGGGCGCGCCTCGGCGCGGGCGATTCGCGCCTCGCACTTTACTGAGACGCGCCAATCACGACTTCGGCCATAGAAATTGCGATAGGCCGGGAATCGAATCAGTCATGCTTCGCAGCTTCTCTCTGCCGATAACCTGCTCCGCGCCGCCGAAGATCTCTCTGGCGAGCCTTTGAAGCTGGTCGGGAGAGAGACCCAGGCTCGTCAATCGAGCCGTCAGCGCAAGGACGTCGCCCTTCGCGCCGCCCACCAGGCCGCCGACCCCTCCGAGCACGCCGCCGAGCAGACCACGCCGCGGCGCCGCCGCCGCGTCCCTGATCGCGGCTTCAGCGCCGGGAATTTTCTCGATCAGCTCGTCGGCAGGGCCGTTCGGATGGCGCTTCTGGAGGAAGCCAAAAATGTGACCGACGGCGAGTCTCGCGACCGCAGGCGCGATGCCGACTGACGCCGCGATATGCGCGACCCATTCGTCCATATTCGGCCCCCCCATGAGCGTCCGGATTGCGAAGTTGACAAAGCGGATTGTCGACATGGCGCAGCCTGAGTCTGTGCGTTATGTCGTCTAGGACAGCACTCTAAAGGGCCTTGGGCTTCGGGTGGAGCCGTGATGCGGGACAAAGACGTTGCTTGTCCGATATCGCATTTCGGGTCGGAAACGCTTCCTCGCGATCGGTCGATTCGGACATTTGACGCCGGAGCAGGCGAGGGGGCTGGCTTAGGCCGTTCTGGCCGATGTGCGTCACGATCGTGACCCCGTACAAGAACGTCGGGGAAGCGAGCGGCAATCACTGTCGATGAACTGGCGAGGAGATTTCTCGCCGAGCACGTCGGCCCGAAGCGGAAGGGCACGACCGCGGCTCATTACCCGAAAATTATGTGCCCAGACAATAGCTTCGATAACAACGCCATATTCCTTTCGGGATACCTTGCACTATCATGATACTCATGTTATCGAATTTATAGACTATGGAGGGTGATGAATGGGCGGGCGTTTTGAAAAAAGCCTTGGCTTTGGGATTTCCGTTGGCTTGGTTGCGCTTACGATGCTGGCGAGCGCGCATTCTCAGGCGGGCCAGACGTTCCTGAACGTCTCCTATGACCCGACGCGCGAACTCTACAAGGCGATCAATCCGGCCTTCGCGGCGGACTGGAAGGCCAGGACTGGCGAAACCATCGAAATTCAGGCGTCGCATGGCGGGTCAGGCGCGCAGGCGCGCGCGGTGATCGAGGGGCTGAACGCCGATGTCGTGACGCTGGCGCTCGCCGCCGACATTGACGCGATCGCCAGCAAGAGCGGCAAGATTCCGGTCGATTGGCAAAAGCGCCGACCGAATAACTCGTCGCCCTATACGTCGACGATCGTGTTTCTTGTCCGCAAGGGCAATCCGAAAGCCGTCAAGGATTGGGACGATCTGGCGAAGCCCGGCGTCGCGGTGATCACGCCCAACCCGAAGACGTCCGGCGGCGCGCGCTGGAATTATCTTGCGGCCTGGGGCTACGGGCTGAAGAAATTCGGCGGCGACGAAGCCAAGACCAAGGATTTCGTCAAGGCGATTTACAAGAACGCCCCGGTCATGGACACAGGCGCGAGAGGCTCGACGATCACCTTCGCCCAGCGCGGCATCGGCGACGTGCTCCTCGCATGGGAGAACGAAGCCTTCCTTGCGCTGAAGGAATTCGGCGCTGACAAGTTCGAGATCGTGACGCCGCCGCAGTCCATTCTGGCGGAGCCGCCGGTCGCCGTCGTTGACGCCAACGCCGACGCCAAAGGCAACAGGCAGCTCGCGGAAGCCTATCTCGACTTTCTCTATTCGCCTGCGGCGCAGGCGATCATCGCACGCAATTTCTATCGTCCCGTTCATCCCGAATATGCGGCGAAGGACGACGTAAAGAAATTCGCCAAGATCGAATTCATCACCGTCGATAAAAGTTTCGGCGGCTGGGCGGCGGCGCAAAAGAAGCATTTCGCCGACGGCGGCATTTTCGACGACATCCAGAAACAAGAGCTGACAAGGTGACCTCCCCGAGCCTTGTCGGCAAAAACGCTCGGCGCTTCGCGGCGCCGAGCGTCATTCCAGGCTTCGGCCTGACCTTCGGCTATACGCTGATCTATCTTGGCGTGATCGTCCTCTTTCCGCTCGCCACGCTCATCTGGTGGTCGTCGGGATTGGGATTTTCCGGGCTCTACGCGATCGCCTCGGAGCCGCGCGTCGCCGCGTCGCTGCGCACGACCTTCTTCATCTCCTTCGCCGCCGCGGTCGTCGATCTGTTCTTTGGCCTCATCGTCGCCTGGGTGCTCACAAGATACGATTTTCCCGGCCGTCGACTGCTCGACGCGTTCGTCGATCTGCCCTTCGCGCTGCCGACGGCGGTCGCCGGCATTTCGCTTGCGGCGCTGTATTCGCCCAATGGCTGGTTTGGCGCGCCGCTCGCCGACTACGACATCAAGATCGCCTTTACCCGCTGGGGCATTCTGGTCGCGCTGATCTTCATCGGACTGCCGTTCGTCGTGCGCACGGTGCAGCCGATTATTTCCGAGCTCGAAGCGGAACTGGAGGAAGCCTCCGCCACGCTCGGCGCGGGCAGGCTGCAAACCGTCATCCGTGTGATGCTGCCGCCCCTGGCGCCGGCGCTGCTCACCGGCTTCGCGCTCGCCTTCGCCAGATCCATTGGCGAATATGGCTCGGTGATCTTCATCGCCGGCAATATCGCTTACGTCTCTGAGATCGCGCCGCTGCTCATCGTCGTGAAGCTTGAACAATATGACGTCCCGGGCGCGACCGGAATCGCAACGATCATGCTGGCGATTTCTTTCGCCGCGCTGCTGCTCATCAATCTGGTCCAGGCATGGAGCCGCAGGAGATTCGGCCATGTCTGAGATGGCGGTCACGTCCAGCGGCCGCAGTCGCGGCGTCAAATTCCGGCCGGTTACGCACGACTCGTCGTTCGCGCGCTATACGCTTATTGCGACCGCGGTGCTGTTTCTCGCTCTCTTCCTTTTTGCGCCGCTGGCCATCGTCTTCGTCGAAGCCTTCAGCAAAGGGATCGGCCCTTTTCTGACTGCGTTCGGCGATCCAGACGCGCGCGCCGCGATCCGTTTGACGCTTCTTGTCGCGGCGATTTCCGTTCCGGCGAATCTTGTGTTCGGGCTCGCGGCGTCCTGGTCGATCGCCAAATTTTCCTTTCCCGGCAAGAGCGTTCTGATCACGCTGATCGATCTTCCGTTCTCCGTCTCGCCGGTCGTCGCCGGCCTCGTCTATGTTCTCGTGTTCGGGGGCCAGGGCCTCTTCGGCCCGTGGCTCGCGGCTCACGGCGTGCAGATCATCTTTGCCGTGCCCGGCATCGTGCTGGCGACCATCTTCGTCACTTTTCCTTTCGTTGCGCGCGAACTCATTCCGTTGATGGAGGAGCAGGGCAAGATCGAGGAGGAAGCGGCGCTCACGCTCGGCGCCTCCGGCTTCAAGACTTTTCTCACCGTGACGCTGCCCAACATTAAATGGGGCCTGCTGTACGGCGTGCTGCTGTGTAACGCCCGCGCCATGGGCGAATTCGGCGCCGTTTCGGTCGTATCGGGCCACATTCGCGGCTTGACCAACACAATTCCGCTTCAGGTGGAGATACTCTACAATGAGTACAATAATGTCGCCGCTTTCGCGCTCGCGGTCCTTCTTGCAGGCTTGGCGCTCGTCACACTCGGGCTCAAGACGTTCCTCGAATGGCGTCATGCTGACGCGCTCTCCGGACGCGCTCGCCGCCACTGAGGGAAGTAAGCGCGGAACTTCCATTCGCATCGAGGGGGTCGAGCAGGATTTCGGCGCCTTTCCGGCTTTGCGCGACGTCAGCCTCGACATTCAGCCTGGCGAACTCGTCGCGCTGCTTGGACCCTCAGGCTCCGGCAAGACGACGTTGCTGCGGGTGATCGCGGGCCTCAATTCTCCCGATCGCGGCCGCATCCTTTTCGACGGCGAGAACGCGACCAATCTGCCCGTGCAGGACCGCCATGTCGGCATGGTGTTTCAGAACTATGCGCTCTTCAAACATATGACCGTCGCCGACAATATCGCCTACGGTCTGAGAGTTCGTCCCAGACGCACGCGTCCCTCGCGGGCGGCGATCAAGGCGCGCGTTGCGGAGCTTCTGCAGTTCGTGCAGCTCGACGGACTCGGCGGCCGCTATCCGGCGCAGCTCTCCGGCGGCCAGCGTCAGCGCGTCGCCCTGGCGCGCGCGCTCGCCATCGAACCGCGCGTGCTGCTGCTCGACGAGCCCTTCGGCGCGCTTGACGCGCGCGTGCGCAAGGATTTGCGCCGCTGGCTGCGCGACATTCACAAGCAAACGGGATTGACGACGGTCTTCGTCACGCATGATCAGGATGAGGCGATGGAGCTTGCGGATCGCGTCGTCGTGCTCAACGAAGGCCGCATCGAACAGATTGGGACGCCTGAAGAGCTCTACGACCGCCCGGCTTCGCCCTTCGTCATTTCCTTCGTTGGCGAAGCGGTCGCCTTGCCGGTCACCATCGCTGGCGGCCATGTGACGTTCGGCGGACGCGAATTGCACATTGATACGCATGGCTTGCGCAGCGGACCGGCGAGGGTGTTCTTCCGGCCCGCCGACATCGCCGTCGCCGCTGAAGGGAACGGCGATCTTGAAGGCCGCGTCGAGAGCCTGCGACGCACGCCTGCCGGCGTTCGCGCCACGATCGCCATCGACGGCTACGATCAAACGCTCGAAATCGACTCGCCGCTCGAACGCTCGGCTTCGCTCGGCGGCCGCGTGCCCCTGTCGCTGGTGAATGCGCGCATCTTTGCGGCGGACAAGAACGACTATGTCGACGCGGGTGATGGAATTTAGGACCGTCCATCTTTTCGTCGCCACTCTGAATGTCGCCTTAATGCAACAGTTGGTCGGAATCTAATTTAACACTCTACAAAATCAATAGAGTGCATTGACTAACTCTGGAGTATCGAGTTCCGTAGCTAGGTCGGAGCCGTTCATTCTCTTGAAGCGGGGGACGATTCCGAAGAACAGACTGCGGAAGTGAGGGTTCGGGAATGACGCTTATGCACCACAAGTGGTTGAGGCCCGCCATCGCGAGCGCACTTGCGATCTCCGCAAGTTTGGCGTCAGCCCAGGAGAACAGCGTCGCTCCGAAGCCCGCGAAAGCAGGCGGTTCGAATATTGCCCCCGCGAATGATGGCGGCGGCAAGGGCGAGGCGTCAAAGGGAATTAAGCCCGGCACCGCGGGGGCGCCGGCGGCGCCGCTGGAGAAGAAGAGCTACTATGTGCCAACGCGCGGCTATCGTTTGGAGCCGCAGCCCGACATTCCGCCTTATGTGCGAAATCTGGCGAAGACCTACAAGGAATTCGAAGGCATCGACTGGCTGAACGTCGGCCTCGATTCGCGCGTGCGTTTTGAATATCGCAAGGACGATTATCGGCCGTGGACGAGCACGACGACCGATCCGCCGACGTCGCAGCGCAAGTATTTTCCCAACTCGCTTTGGCTGTCGCGCACGCGGGCGTATCTGGGCGTGCAGAACATTCTCGATCCCTTTCGATTCGTCGTCGAGTTTCAGGACTCGCGCGCCTACAACAGCATCTATCAATATCAGGGCCAGGAGATCAATCAGACGGAGCTCATTTCGGGCTATGGCGAACTGTTTTTCAAGGACGCCTTCGGCAAGGACGATCTCGGCAATGATCGGCCTCTAACGCTTCGCGCCGGACGCTTTCACCTCGAACTGCTTGACCGCCGCCTGATCGCCGAGAATGAGTTCCGCAACACGACCAACAATTTTGATGGTTTCCGGATCAAAATCGGCAAGAAGGATAATGACTGGGACATCGACAGTTTCCTGATGCGGCCGGTCATTCGTTATCCATATCAGTTCGACCGACCTGACTGGCAGAACTGGATCTACGGCAGCGTGTTCAGCATCCGCCGCTGGTCGGAATATGCGACGATCCAGCCTTATTTCTTGGGCCGCAAGCAATATGGGGATCCGCTCAACGTCTCGAACGCGCTGAAGTTTCATCGCGACACTTATGCGCCTGGCCTGCGCGTCTATGGCGTGATCAACAACTTTGATTACGACTTCGACATCAACAAGCAGTTTGGCGAAACCGGCGAATTCCGCCAGTTCAGGAATGTTCAGAACGCCGTGCAGACGACGGTGCAGCACGACGCCATCGCCTATGCGTTCGAGGCGGGCTACACATTTTCAGAGCACCCGTGGAAGCCGCGGATCAGCGCCAATTACGCCTATGGCTCAGGCAACAAGAGCCCCTACGACAGCACCAATCAGACCTTCGACATTTTTTACGGCTTCAATCAGCCGTTCTCGCGCAACGACTATATCGCCTGGAACAATGTGAAGGCGCCCAAGGCGCGCTTGGAATTTTCGCCGTTCAAAAATCTCCAGATCGACACGGCGTTCAGCGCCTATTGGCTGGCGAGCGCGGCGGCGGCCTGGGACCGCGCCAATCTGTTTGCGCCGCTTGGCAACAGAGGCACGTTCATTGGCACGGAATATGATCTGCGCATCCGCTACAAACTAAATCAGTTCATTAATCTGACCGCGAGCTACGCGCGCTTCTGGCCAGGTTCGTTCACGTCGAGCTTCGCGCCGCCGGTCGCGCTGCAGCCGTTCTTCCCGCAATCTTTTTCCGGACAGACCACGACCACGAATGGCCTGACCGGGCGGCCGACCGACTTCTTCTATCTGGAAGTCACCGCCAATGCCTTTGGCGACGGCAATCCGATCACCAAGCCGCCGGGCTCGGACTTTCTCGCTCTCTTCTCGCCTGAGGGGCCTCCGCCGCGGCCTGCGCCGCCGCCAAGCTGGTCGGACGTTTACGTGGGCCTCAACGGCGGCGGAGCTTGGTCGAGCCCGCGATCGTTCGTGCAGCCCTGGCCCTTCGGCGCAGCCGCCGCGAGTCCGGCCGTGGCTGTTAGCGCGACGCCGATCGACCAGACAAACCATCTCGCCGGCTTCATCGGCGGTTTCCAGATTGGCGCCAATTGGAAGTTCTTCAACAGCTTCTTGGCCGGCGCCGAGGCGGATCTGCACGGCGTTTCGGGCAACACCGACACGCGGTGGCAAGCGACCCTCGCGCAGGGGGGAGGCAATAGCTTCGCCACTTATGCGCAGCGCACCGCGACCCTCAATTATCTGGGAACGATCCGTGGCCGACTGGGCTATCTCGTCACCCCGACGCTCGCCGTCTATGGCACGGGCGGCATGGCCTATGGCGGCGTGACCTCCAACGCCGCGATCTTTACCCGCCGCATTGGCGGCACGAACCAGACGCTCGTCAATCCCGTCTATCAGGACAGCTTGATCGGCTGGACGGCGGGCGGCGGCGCGGAATGGATGTTTACGCCCGAGTGGAGCGTTAAGATCGACTATCTTCGCTACGATCTCGGCGCCGCTCAAGGGTCCAATTTCGCGGCGCAGACGAACGGCTTTTACGCCTATGGCGCGTCAAGCTCGACGCGCTTCAATGGCAACCTCATCCATGCCGGCGTTAACCGCCACTTCGATCTGCTGAGTTTGGCGGAGAACAAATAGGAGTGAAAAGAGTCTCCTAACAGCGCTCGTTTCTTCGAGGAGCGTTTCTTTTTGGCGGACCGGCGAAACGCCCGCGTTGATAGACCAGCGCGGGCGTTTTGCTTTGCGCTTGGTCAATGTTGTGGCGTCACGCCATTAAAGAAATGGCGCATCCATTTTTCCACTCGCAGACGGGGTCGCCGCTCGCCCTATCGAGCCTCGCCGATCTGCAACGAAGCAGCTTTTTTGATTATCCCGGCGACCGCGCCAGCGGAAATCGTTCGCCGCAACCGCCGCCAGCCAAGAACGACGGCGCTCGCGGCGAGCGCGAGCCCGAGCGCGATCCATGTCGCCATCCATCCATACCAAACGACGCGATGGTGGAAGAAGCCGAAATCCCAATGATGGACCGCCGAATATAACCACCGATAGGCGCGCCGACTCGCGTGGACGCGCGCGAGCAGTCGCCCGTCCAACGGATCGATATAGAGCGACGTGCGCCCCGCGTCGTCGAGATCGACACGCACGACGGGCAACGGCTTTTCGGACAGGCCCTGGCGATGTCCCGGGAAATAGTAGCTGTCGTAAGCGCTCAACAACTCATGAGACGCGATCTTGGTCTCGCCGCCCATACGTTGCGCCGCGGCCAGCAGCGCGTCGTCGTCGAAGCGTGACTTTGTTTGCGCCAATGTCAGCGCTTGACGCGCTCCATCGCGCCCATAGGCGACAAGCACGGCCTCATTCCCGAGGCGACCCCAACCGAGCTCCACGACATTTGCGTCGATTGCGAGCAATGCATCCGGTTTCCATTGCGCGACGATTTGAGGCAAATCCGATCCCAGATAGCGCGTAAGCTCTTCGCGGTTCGCTGTTTCGGGCGAAAAGATCTGCCATGGATTGGTGGAAAGATACCCGCTGATGGCCCAGAGCGCGGCGAAGGAACCACCGATCAGCCCCGCCCAGAAGTGATATTTGAACCAGAATTCGCGATAGGGCTGTGTGCGCCCACGGGCGTAGGTCGGCCTGCCAAAGAAGCCGGGGCGCCAGCGAATCCAGCCGAGGATGAGTCCGGTGAGCGCGCCGGTCGCGGCGAAGAAGCTGACCCACGACAGCGCGGTGCGGCGATATTCGCCGGCTCCGAACAAGTCGAGCCAACGGAAGAGATGCAGCCAGGCGCCGACGTACGCAAAGGCGCGCTGCGTCCGCGTCGCGACCTGCGTGACTTCCCCGCTGCGCGCCGAGACAATCACATTCGTCCCCGAACCGTCCGCCAAAGCGAAATGATGAAATGGCTTGAGCGCCTGGGCGTTGCGCACGCCAACGGGCGAATCGCTCGTGTCGATGTATTTCAGCGGGATGGCGAGGCGGCCGTCCTGACGAATCCAATCGCGGGCGATGCGTTGCGCGCGCTCGATCGAGAATTCCTCGACGCCGCCGTCACGGGCGGAAATCGCGAAGCGCCGCCCACGATCGTCTTCGGTCAACCAGAAAGGCGCGCCGTCGATGCGCGCGAGACGGGCGTCGACGATAATGCCGTCGGGCGGGGCCTTCGCATGATCATCATCGCGGCCTTGCATCGGCATCGCCCCTTTTGCGCGTGCGGAGGCGCTAAGCCGCAATGCGTCGCCAAGCGACAGCCAGCCATCTTCCGGCGTGAGGCTTGCGCCATGAGCGAGCTGATCGGCGCGGCCGATCGATGGTGAACCGAAAAAGGCGATGATCGAACCTGACGCAAACCAGAACAACATGAAGAGCGCCAGAACGACCCCGATCCAGCGGTGAAGGAACGTCAGCAGGTTCATGATCTGTCGGCCTCAATGCGCGAGTGGGGAAGGGCGCAATTGAAAATTCACCACCAGCGGACTCGAATAGGTTTCGATCGACTTTCCCGGCGCGCCGGGCGCGGGCGCGTCGATCGCTTCGATGTGATAGGGCGTGCGATTGCCAGAGGTCGCCCACAGGCCGCGTCCTTTCCAGCCAGCGGCGGGATCGTCCACGCGTCCGTCAATGCCCTTCGCGTAAAAGCCCATTGGATAGGGAACGCGCAGTTCGACGATCTGTCCCTGCACGAGCGCGTGCAGCGAATCGGACTGATTGCCAGTGGCGAAGGGCGTGTTGGCGCCGAGCCCTAGAATGTCGTGCTGATCGACCCAAGCGTAATAGGGCGTCTCTGCGGCGCCGGGCGCGCCAGCGAACCCCGGACCCGGAAGCGGGTAAAAGGACCAGCCCTCTGGACATTTCTCGCCCCTTTCGGCGCCGGCGCCATTGAGCGGAGCCCTGCACTTGCGTCGATCGAAGCTCGCTAGATGGCCGCTGCCGAGCGCCGCCCAGAACACGCCGTCGCGATCGAGGTCGGCGCCCCGAATGCCATAGCCAGGCAAAGGCACTTTGTAGATTTCCGTGAGCGCGGTTTCCGGCGGATTCGCGCCGAGCGAGATGCGCACGGCGTAGCCCGGATGTGTGAGATTGGAGCCCCATATGGAACCGTCCAGCGGACTCACAGACACGCTGTAAAGTCCGTATGGGACACGCGTGTCTTTCGTCGGATCGGCGGACTTGCCGGGTTCGTTGAAATCTTCGGAGCGTTTGCGGTCGCCATTGGTGTCGACGATGAGCGCCGTCCAGCCCTGCGCCTGCGCGGCGTCGCCGGTCTGCCAGAACTTCTTAGTGTTTACCCAGCCTAGGATGGCGAGTTCACCCTGGCCGACATTATTGAGAAAGAGCGTATTATTCGCATCCTCGGCGAAGTTCAAATGATGCGAGCCAAAACATGTGTCGATGAAGGACCATTTTTTGGTCTTAGGATCATAGACGGAAACCTGTCGGGCATTGCCGACGAAACCCTCTGGTTTAGCGGTCAGCGGATAAAGTTGCGCCGAACGAATTGGAGAATTCTTGGTACAGTAGTCAGGTGTGTTTTTGGGGGCGCGCGTTTGAGCGGCAAAGTAGATGCGCCCCTCTGCATCCATCGTCGGCGTATGCGCATTGAACTTGCTGTTCCATAGCGCCTCCTTCCCGAAATATGGCGAGGGCTCGATCACGGGATTGGCGAGTAGGGAACTCGGCGTATCAGCGTCGCGCACTTGCGCCGCCAGCAACGATTTCGTGTTATTGACGGGATCGAGCACAGGAACATCGTCGCTGCCGAGTTCCGTTGCGCCGTAGATCAAACCATATGGATTGACAGTGGGCTTGCGCTTGTCGGTGAGCGCGATGTCGTGAAGATAATGTTTGGGACTGCCGAAGTCGCGCACTGTTACGACGATATTGCGCTCGACGCCCGAAGGGCGCGCGGGAGTCTCATGCGGCAATTCGCCGGCCGCGATGCGGTCGGTCCAATCGGCGAAAAGCGCGAGCTGGCCGCCTTCCGCGGAGTCGAGTCGCGATATGCCATTTATCATGGCGGTTCCCGCCTGTCCCGATTGCAGGCGTCGGCGCCAGGCGTCAACGGATGAATCGAAATGCCCGAGCGGCGCGGGGAGTGTGCGCGTCGCGACATTGCCGAGCTGATGGCACGGGCCGCAGCCGTTCGTTTTGACGAGATCGAGCCACTGCTCCTGCGTCTTGAAATTTTCCGGCACGCCATTGCCGGAGGCGCCTGTGCCGGGGAATTTTTCAGCCCCAGGAACTTTGAGCAGCGAGAGCCAATAGATCGGCGGATAATATTGCGCGGCGGCGGCGAGATTGGGCGCGGCGATGGCGCTCAGATTGACGCTTTGTCCGGGCTCGGCCGCGATCTTCGGCGAGTCGACGAGCCCATAGCCACGCACCCATAGGCGATATTTGGCTTTCGGAAGGTCGGGGAGGACATAGCGGCCCTGGTCGTCGGTGACGACGATCTTGGCGAAGCGCGTGCCAAAGTCCGTCGTCTCTGCAACGACCCAGACGCCGGCCTCCGGGCCATCGCGGCTCGAGACGACGCCGGCGATGTCGTCGGCATCTATCCCGATGGCTTGATCCTCACGCGTTTGTGACGATGCGTCCAAAGTTGAAAAGAGAAAAGAGGCTGTCGCGGCCGCCAAGAGCGCTCTTACGTTCATTTATCTTGCCTCGCGGTACAGCTTTTGGCCTGCGTCGACGACATCCTGCGGTCAGTCCGTTGCGCCAGGGAAGGACGAGCGCGTTTCCGCTGAGCGGACATAGTGCGCGGCTATTTGAGGACGACTAGCTATGGAGCATGTTCCCCTCAAAGACCTTCGAACAGCGCCGTCGACAGATAACGTTCGGCGAAGGACGGAATGATCAGGACGATGTTCTTGTTCGCCGCGTCTGGGCGTGCGGCGATTTCGAGCGCCGCCGCGATTGCGGCGCCTGACGATATACCAACCGGAACACCTTCCAGGCGTGCGACTTGGCGTGCGGTATCAAAGGCCGTCTGATTGCCGATCGTGATGATCTCGTCGATGACGCCGCGGTCGAGGATTGACGGTACGAAGCCTGCGCCGATGCCCTGAATCTTGTGAGGTCCCGGCGGGCGCCCGGAGAGTACGGCGGAATCCTCCGGCTCCACTGCGACCACGCGCAAGCCCGGCCGGCGCGGCTTCAGAGCCTGGCCGACGCCGGTGATGGTGCCGCCTGTGCCGACGCCCGATATGAAATAGTCGATTTCGCCATTGGTGTCGTTCCAAATTTCCTCCGCCGTCGTGAGGCGATGAATCTCGGGATTGGCCGGGTTCTCGAACTGCTGCGGAATAATTGCGCCAGGATTTTGAGTCACCAATTCATCCGCCTTGGCGAGCGCGCCCTTCATGCCCTGCGAAGCGGGCGTCAGCACGAGTTCGGCGCCGAGCAGCGCCAGCATCTTGCGCCGTTCGAGCGACATCGACTCCGGCATGACGAGGATCAGACGATAGCCGCGCGCCGCGGCGACGAAGGCGAGCGCGATTCCAGTGTTGCCGGAGGTCGGCTCAATCAGCACGCTCTTGCCAGGCGTGATCTTGCCGCTCTTTTCGAGCGAGTCGATCATGCTGACGCCGATGCGATCCTTGACGCTTGCGATTGGATTGAAGAATTCGAGTTTGGCGAGAAGATTAGCCTTCACGCCTTTCTCATGCGCCAACCGATCGAGCCGCACGAGCGGCGTATCGCCTATCGTCTGCGTGATGGAATCATAAATGCGCCCCCGTCCCGGCTTCGCAGCAAGCGTGAGTTCGGCGCTCCGATTAGACATTGTATCGCTCCTTCTGGAAACGGGCGGCGCTTGCGCCGAGCTCCCGCATTGCGGCAACAATATACAATCTGGATCTTTTATCAAGACATTAACGGAGAGCAAACGTAGTGGAAAATATGCTCAACATATTGATATTAAATGATTACGCATTAACTGCGGAAATGTTGTCACCAGTCAATTGTCGCTATTGCCTATCAAATAGATATAAATATAATCGATCGCATCCTGAGCACGGCCTGGCGTCGAGCAATCGAGAGGAGCGAGCGACATGGCGGCGGCAATACGATGCGCAAAACTTCCCGGCAATAAATCGAAGCTCCGCCTTCTTGCGCTAGCGGGCGGCGCATTTTGCTTCTTTGCCCTTCGCGCGTGCCTCTTCGCTCATGCGGAACCGAGCGTCTATCCGACCGGAACAACGATCTACGATCCAGCAAAAGCCTATAACTCTTTCGTGCTCTTCGTCGGGGGTGATGATGTTTCACGCCTGATCGACCTGAACGGCAAGGTCGTCCATGAGTGGAAATATAACGGGCAGCCGGTCGCCTTTATCGACCCGGCGCTCGTTAGCGGACAGCGTGGACACATCTTCGTCACGCTTGAAACGGAGGAAGGCAAAGGAACCGATCTCGTGCCCGGACGCGTTCAAACACGTATCCGCAAGACCGTCGGCGAGATCGATTGGGACGGAAAAAAAATATGGGCATTCGGCGCCAGCGCGCCCGGAGGCCGCGCGCAGCAGCATCACGACATCGCGCGTCTGCCGAACGGCAATACGCTGGTCCTCGCGAATGTCCTTTATCCCTTGCCTGGTTTCGCGACTCCGCAGGTGCTCGACGACGTCGCCTATGAGGTCAATCCTGAAGGCGAGATCGTCTGGACCTGGGCGGCCTCAGATCATCTCGATGAAATAGGCTTCACCGCGGAGGAGTTGAAGCTGGTCAAGGCTTCGAAGAACGCCGATTATTTTCATGTCAACAATCTGAAGCCGATTGGTTCGAATCATTGGTTTGACGAAGGCGATCAGCGTTTCGCGCCCGACAATCTGATCTTCGACTCCCGCAGCGCGAATTTCATCGCGATCATCGATCGCAGGACACGTAAAATCGTTTGGACGCTCGGTCCTCATTTTCCGCCAATCACCGAGGATGGAAATGTCACCTCGCGCAAGGTTCCGCGCCCCGTGGATCAGATCTCGGGTCAGCATGACGCGCACATCATTCCCCGGGGACTGCCGGGCGCGGGCAATCTGCTCGTTTTCGACAATCAGGGCGAGGCCGGTTATCCCCACGCTGCAGTGAGCTACACCGGCGGCTCACGCGTGCTTGAGATCAATCCGGTCACGAAGGAGATCATCTGGCAATATAGCGGCGCGAGCTCGGGCAATCCCGGCTGGAGCTTCAGAAGCACGCATATCAGCAATGCGCGGCGTCTGCCCAACGGCAATACCTTCATCGACGAGGGGCAAATTGGCCGCTTTTTCCAGGTGACGCCAAGCGGCGACATCGTGTGGGAATATATCAACCCTTATCCTCGGCGGGGAAAGGATCAAGAAACCGGGCGCGCGACTGTCAATCACAGCGTCTATCGGGCGCAGCCCGTTCCCTATGATTGGGCGCCGGAAGGAACGCCGCGCAGCGAGACGCCAGTCACGCCGATCGACAATACGAACTTCCACATCCCCGCAAAGAACAGCTGAGACGCTTTGCGCATCGTGTCGAAGAAAGTGCGGCTATGTTTTTTGTGCATCTGATCGAGATTGACGCCACGGTCGTCGGCATAGTGGCGCAGGAAGGCAAAGCCTATCGCTTCTACGCTGTGAAATCCTTCTTCCGTCAGCTGGAGGATCGAGTCTTCGACAATGCGGAAAGCGCCCGCATCGCGGCGCTCGAATTGTCTCCGCTTTACCTCAGGCCAAGCTCGGCGCTCATTCGGGTGGAGCGGTTCAACGATGGAATTCCGCGTCAATGGCCGACGCTTGTTTTTGATAATGCGTGAGAGGATGGACATGCGCGCGATCTCAAACATTTCAGCTAGCGCGGCCGCCCTGGCATGCGCGCTCTACGCGCCCGTCATCGTCGCCCAGACTACCGACGGATTTTTGCGCATCCTTCCCGAGCAAACGCCCTTCAAAAGTCCATTGGGCGCGGGGCCGTCGCAGGCCATTCTCTATGGAGACCCCTCGAAGCCCGGCGTCTACGTCGTGCGCAACAAATTTCCGCCCGGCGCTCATTCCAACCCGCATTTTCATTCGCAGGATCGCCACGCCACGGTGATCAAGGGCGTTTGGTGGACGGGCGTAGGCGAAACGCTCGACTTCAAGACCGCGGCGCCGCTCAAAGCCGGATCCTACATGCTGCATCCGGCGAAGGGCGTGCATTGGGACGGCGCCGGAGATGAGGAAGTGATCGTTCAGATCATTGGCGTCGGACCTGTCGAGACGACGCAGGTCGGCCAGGGCGACACGCAGGGAAATTGGCCCAAACCGAAGCAATGACCCCTATCGCAAGAGCATCTGGGTTTCCCGATTGCCGCGGTTGCGGAGCGAAGCGATGCTGGTCCGGTCCAAAATGAGCGCGATCGAGTCTCTCACATCGAGCATGACGTCGCGAATGGCGCAGGCGTCTTCGTCCGGACAATCCTTGCAGCGTTGGTAGGCGGTCCGGCTCGCGCACGCGATTGGCGCGAGCGGTCCGTCGAGAATGCGGATGATCTGGCCTACGGTGATCTTGTCCGCCGGCCGCGCAAGGTGATAGCCGCCGCCCTTTCCCTTTCTACTGTTGAGAATGCCGGCGTTGCGCAATTCGACGAGAATGGCGTCGAGAAACTTCCTGGGGATGTTGTTGTCGGCGGCGATGTCGCCGGCGAGGCACTGCCCATCGGCCTTGGCCAAGTGTATAAGCGCCTTTAATCCGTATTTTGCTTTATTTGAGAGCATTTTTTTGAAATCGCTGCGGCGCGTCCCTACCGGAGTGTTCGAAGGCAGGCCGATTTGGCCGGGGGCGCATTTGTCCAGCTATCACATAGGATCAAAATGTGAAAGCTCGGAGGCGTCGCTCTGCCGCGGCTGACGAGCGCCGCGTGGAGAAACCGCCGACCGATCCAGACTTCATCTTAAATAAGAATTGATCGCAGCAATTACAATTGTTTGGAGAGCGAGCGCCCGGGTTCGGCGGAACGGGTCTGGAGAGGGGTACCGCGCGCCGAACCCGGACGACCGGAGCGCCTATTGCGCTGCCGAAGCAGCTCTGGCGCCCGAACCGTTTGCTATGCCTTCCGAAACAAGAGCCACTTTCACATAGCCTGCGGCGTTGATCACGCCCATGGCCTCCGCGACTTTGCCGTAAGCGACGGACTTGTCGGCCCGCACATGGATGCGTCGGTCTTTATTGTTTTCGCTGTTCTCCCTGAGCACGGCGAGAAGCCCATCCGTGCCGACAGTCTCCCTCTTGTCGACAAAATACACGCCATTGGCGTCGACGCTGACGACGATCGGCGGCTGTTGATCATTGAGCTGCTTGGCTTGCGTCTTTGGAAGGTCGACGGGAATGCCCGCCGTCATCAGCGGCGCCGCAACCATGAAGACGATCAGGAGAACCAGCATCACATCGACGAGCGGCGTGACGTTGATATCGGCGATGGGTTGCGATTCGAATTCAGAGTCATGCTTACGCAACGCGAAGGCCATTGCGCTCTCCTCTTGTTGACAGTTGACGCGAAAGTTCGACCTCGAAGACGCCGATGAAGGCTGTCAGCCGCTTGCCATAGGCGCTGATGTCTCCGCTAATGCGATTGTAGAAAATCACCGCCGGAATGGCGGCGACGAGGCCGAGCGCGGTGGCGAACAGCGCTTCCGCGATGCCGGGCGCCACGACCGCGAGGCTGGTGTTGTTCGACGCCGCGATGCCCTGGAACGAGTTCATGATGCCCCAGACGGTTCCGAACAGGCCGACGAAGGGCGCGACGGCGCCAATGGTCGCGAGGCCCTGCAAGCGCGATTGCAGATGATCAAGCGCGCTTGAACTCGCGAGCTGAGCGACGCGGTGGACGCGATCTTGCAGCGAGTCTCGTTGCGCCTCCGTGTAGATGAGATCGGCCGAACGGACATTTTCATCGACCATCGCATTATAGACTTGCACGAGTGGATCGCTGGGCGGAGCGGCGGCAAAGCTCTCGGCGACATATGCGACCGGCAGCCCGCTTTGAATGCTGTCGACGAGTTTCGCGGCGCGCCCATGCAAGATGCGAAGCCGTACGATTTTTTCCGCGATCACCGCCCATCCCCAAGCTGACGCGATGATCAGCAGGATGATCACCGTTTTTACGATGGCGTCGGCTTGCAGAAACAGCTCCACTGGCGTCAGCGTATGCGCTAACGCCGCTGAAGCCGTACTAGCGACTGAATCGACCATTTCTCTACCTTTCTGTTGGGATGATTGTCAGGGACTAAATGTCAGGCCGCCGGAAAGCGACACCGGCTTTCCTGGCGCGGGAACCGAGCCGCAGCGTCCGCCAAGCCGATTGGCGACCGCATCAAAAGCGCCGTTTCCGGACGGCGAAATCGAGTAGGAGGTCAAGGAGCCAGTGGCGCTGAACGTTGCGCGATAAGCGATGCGCGCGGTGCGGGGCGCTTGCGACTCCGGGTAGGCGTTGGCTGCTGCGCGCTGCATGCATGCATGAAAATGGTTGGCGATCGCGGAAGCCGTGGCGCCGGGGGGCACCGCAGGGGCGCGCACCGCCGGAGCCGTTCCGGCAGGGGCGGCTGGGCCAGAGCGCGTTGGGGCCGCAGCGCTCGGCGCGCGACGGGGAGTCGGCGGCCGCTCAATCTTCTTCTCGACTTTCGGCTTTTGAATTGGTTTGGGCTTCACTTCCTCGACCGGCGCAACAGGATCAATCACCGGCGGCGGCGGTGGTTCAGGGAGCTCCAGTTCTTCTGGCGGAGGGAGCGTGTCTTCGAGCGTCTCTTCCTCTACCGGCATGGGCGCCAGCTCTATGACTTGCTGCTCCTCAATAGGCGCCTCGGCCGTCCTATAGGAGAGCGTCACGATCACGCCGAGGAGCAGCGCATATGCGAGCGCGGCGCCAGCTTGCGCGGGATAATTTGGTTGAGGCGGCTTCGAATGAAGCAGCGTCTGTGCGCCGTGCGACTCGATGCGGTAGCCGTCACGTGCGTCGTTCGAGGCGGCTTCGTAACTATGCGCGGCGGCAATCGACATCAGGTCGCCTTTCTGCGAATTTGTGGCTTGCAAAAGTGATAACACGATATTTCCTATAGGCGCAATATGATTATGGCGGCGCCTGCTGAAGTGGCGCGTCCTTCCAGAGAATCAAAGGCGCATGTCTCTGCTTCCCGGCGCTGCCAACACCGCGCGCAATTTTGAAAGTTGTAGGCGATGTTCGTCACCATCTTTGACCAGGCTTACGCCGATTGGGGCAGCATGCTCCTTTCATCGCTGATGAGATTTCATCCGGGCGACACCGTTGTGGTGTTGGGCATCGACCTGTCCGCCGAGACCGAATGTGCAATCGCGCGTATGCACGAAATCGTCGCCGTTAGACGGCTCACACTGGATGAAGTGGGCTCCGGGCGCGCCGCCAAAGTTGCAAATTCACGACCGCTCTGGTTGCGAGATCTGAAAAACGAATTCAGCCCAGACTGGATGTTTCTGCTGGATGCCGATCTCTTGTTTCGGCGTCCTGTTAACGACCTCATCGCGGCGTCGGAAAACCACGATGTCGTGCTGGCGATGAGAGAAGGAGTCTATCGTGGCAAAACATATAGAAAGCTTCGCGTCGCGTCGGGCTTCGTCCTTTTTTGGCGATCGGGATACGGACTCATCGATAGTTGGTGCGACATGTTAAGCCGGACAGAATCGATCGAGGACGTTCGTCCATGGGAATGGTTCTGGGAGCAGACGTGCCTGCTGGACGCCATCGAGGAGACCGAATTTGACATCCTTAAGATGCCTGAGAAATGCCTATCCTCTCCAAGGTTTGAGCCGGACGCGTGGGTATGGTCGGCGAATGTTCCAACATCGGAAAAAGATGCCGCTCTAAAATTATTCGCAGCGGAATTGATGGCGCTTCACAAATGACAAAAAAGGCGGACCCGAGGGTGAGGGCCTCGGATCCGCCCTCGAACGATCGCGGACGGGCGATCGTTCATTCGCTATTTGACTTTCGCGTTTTCTCCCGGAAATCAAAAATCATTTCGTCACCACGGGCGGCGGCCCAGGCGGTGGGGGCGGCGGCGCGGGCGGTCCGCCGAATGAGAAGTGATAATTCAGCCCGCCGCGCACGACGTGACCGGCGCTTCGAACATTGGCTGGCAGCGCCCCGATCGTCGTCGCGTAACTGACGCCGGAGCTCGCCAGTCCAGCGTAGAGATATTCCGCCTTGACGGAGATGCGATCTGACCAAGCATATTCGACGCCGACGCCACCGGTCCAGCCTGGACGCACCGTCGGGCCGGTGCTGACTTCGCCGAACGTCAGCGGAAGGATCGCGTCGAAACGACGTGGCGTGAAATTCGTGCCGAAGACGAAACCGCCGGTGGCGTAAGCGAGCCAGCGCGGCGCGAACGCATATCCGACGCGTACGCGCCCCGTGCCGAGAACGCCGCCATAGGTTGAACTCGGAGTAACGAAGTTGACGCGTGCGACCTGCAGCGGACCGCGATAGCCGAAATCGGCCTCGAGGCCGAGGACGAGATGTTCGTCCCACTGCCAATTATAGCCGCCCGTGCCGCCGCCAATGAAAGCCTCCCCGCGCAGAGGCGTAGACGAGAGCAGCGTGAAGTTGCCATCACCCAGCAAGGCGCCAGCATAGATACCGAGATAGGGACCCTGCCAGCTGAAAACCGGCGGCGGGGGCGGCGGCGGCGCTTTGGTGGCGGGAAGGTCAGCGGCTAGCGCAGCCACGCTGAACAGTAGGCTGATCGATGCTATTCCTATTCCGCGTGTCATTGTAAATGCTCCTTAACTAAGGCTTCGGGCTTGTTCAATTTGCAGGAGTTCGTTGACCTCACGCTCAGTACAACTTCACGCGTAGCGTGGCGCCGAAGGTGCGCGGATTGTCGGCCGCGAAGGTCAGTGTGGATGCGGCCGTTGGACTGCCGATCGCCTGAGTGACGATGACGCGTTCGTCGAGCATGTTTCTTACCCACAGATTGAAGCTATAGGTCTCATCGTCCGTTTTGAGACCGACGCCAGCATTGACGAGGGCGTAAGCAGGCTGAAAGATCGGATAGATGGACACTGGGCTTGAGAGCTGTGTCTTGTCGCGCCAGGTGGCGTTGGCATAGCTGAACAACGTCACCGGAACCTGATAGCCAGGTCCGAAATCACTGAAGATCGCGCCAAGCGGATATTCATGATTGTAACCGATGTTGAAGGAGACGCGCGGCACCGGATTGTTGCCGGAAACGCCGCCAGTGATCGGCTTGCCGGAGAGGCTGATATAATTGGGCGCGGGCACGCCATTGATGTTGGACCCTGCCGGCCACGTCCACTCTTGTGGGGGCGCCGCTTTTTCATAATCGATGTAGCGCGCTTCTGTCAGCGCCCCGGAAAATGTGAGCCATAAGCGATCGATCGGGCTCCAGCGCCCATCCCATTCGAAGCCGCGCAAACGTACATGGCCGATATTGCCGAGAAAATTCTTGCGCAACGGAACGCCGGTGACGTCGGTATAATCCGTGTTCACCAAAATCGACTGGAAGTTGTAGATGTCGTTCCAGTAGAGATTGGCATTAAGGATGAGTCTGCCGTCGAGCCAGTTGGTCTTCGCGCCGAGCTCATAATCCCATGATGTTTCAGGCTTGGTGATGAGTGGCTGCCATGCCTTGAAATTGCCCGCGCTGTCGAGAATCGGCAGCGCCTGCGTGTTGACCGCGCCCGATTTTTCGCCGCGCGCCGTCGAGCCATAGACCATGACGTTTTCATTGTAGCGATAGGATGGGTTGAACAGTCCGGAGAGCGAGTTGTTGCCCTTCTCCTGTCCACCAGTGTCGAAGTAGGTTGTCCCGCCCGTGGCCGTGCGCACAGCCGCGATCTGGTTGACCGATCTTAAGCCCTTTATCCAGCCGAAGTCGGAGCCGCCGCGTATTTCATACGTGTCGCGCAGCCCGAAGGTCAGCGCCCATTGCTCGTCAAGGTGCCAGGTCGCCTGTCCGAACAGCGCCGTACTGAAAGTGTGCGCCTTTCCGTCGTTGCGCGCCTCAAGACCCCAGAGATTAAAGGGATTCGCGTTGAAGTTATTTTGAAACCATTGGTTTGCCTGAGAGCCATAGTCGACGTGATTGTAGGACCAGATCTTTTCGTAGAGATTGTAGTTGCCGATCGTCCATTCGAGCGTTTGGCCGGAGGGCGAGGCAAGCCGCGTCTCATGCGAATATTGGTCGACATAGACGTCGTAAGCGTTGCTGCTGATGTCGGTAAGCTGGTTGCCTGTCGAATTTCTGGGATGCAGCACGAATTCGCGCCACGCCGAGACCGCGGTGAGTACGTTCTCGCCGATCGTGTAATTCAGCTCGTTCGAGGCGCCATGGGTGCGCTGGTCAAGTTTTCCAAGCCGCGTCAGATAGGGCTTGTAGGGATCGAAGGACAATACGGGCCAATGCAAACGACTCGCCAGATTCTGCGAGTAAAGGCGTGCCGGGGCGCCGTTCGCCCATAAGGGGTAGGAATCGCCGATCGCGCCATTGCCGTAATTGTTGTATTCGTCCGAACGCAGCCGGTCGAAAATGAGGCGGTCGGTGAAATTGTCGCCGACATAAAGGAGCTGGCCGCGGACGCCCCAACGATTGTTGTCCAGAAGTTTTTGGCTGTTGAACTGGTTTTGAATCCAGCCGTCGCCCTTGTCGAAGTAAAATGTCACGCGCGCAGCGAGCTTGTCGTCAATGATTGGCCCAGTGACATTCAGCTTCTCGATGAAGCGATTGTAGTTCGCGAAAATCTGTTCATAGGTCGCCGACCGCACGAAGGACGGCAATTGCGTGCGAATGATCACGGCGCCGACCGTTGTGTTTTTACCAAGCAGCGTGCCTTGCGGGCCGCGCGCTACTTCAAAGGATTGCAGGTCGACGAAGTCCGCCCATTGGAAACCTACGTGCGTATAGAAGACGTTATCGACGATCAGGCCGACCGCTGATTCAGAACCGTCGGCGCCGCCGGAGATGCCCGATATGCCACGAATGGACATTGCCGACGTGCGGGGATTGTTGATCGAGGGGATAAAGTTAGGAACCTTCTGCGCGAAGTCCTGAAGGCGCTCGAGGCGTTCACGCTGCTGAGTCTTGGCGCCAACGACGCTCACCGGCAGAGGCACATCCTGCGCCTTCTCTTCGCGCTGACGGGCAGTGACCTTCACGTCCTCGACCTGTGAGCTCGCCTCAGGCGTCGCGGGTTGCGTTTCTTGCGAACGAGCTTCGCGCTCCGCGTAGAGCCCGCCGAGGACAACGCCACTCAACAACGCCAAGGGCCCGAATGTTACGGTTGACAGCAGCCTTCTATGAAACCCGTTGGCCTTGAACGCCATCGCCATACTCCACCAGAGTTGTCTGTCGCTTCACGATCTGGGGGGACGCGGCGACGATTATTGCTTTGAGACTTCGGGGCCGATGCCCAACGCCCAGCAGTAACATAGCTACTAACTATGTAGGATTATGGGTCATGGTCAAGATAGCGCCCGAGCTCCGAGGCTGGAATCAGGCGATCCGAAACGGAATTGCTCGCTATGTTGCAAATCTGCAACATTAGAGATTTCAATGCTGTGGAGATGCGAAGAGCGCATCGCGTTACAAACGGACGCGGAACGAAGAACCCGAGGCGCAGGAGCGAGGAAGTTCGACCCTACTGCGAAACAAGCTCTTAATAGCCGGCGAGATCGATGTCGGCTGGCGGGATGAAATGAAGGGCCGCCGCGAGTGTCGCGGCGATGATGATCAGCAAGAAGGCCGCGAGCGGACCTTTCGACGACGGAATGGCTTCTTCCGGACCTACCAAGTCGATCGGCTTAGCGCCCGTAAACATGGCGCGAATGAGCGGCTCCCGCTTCAATATGACATGCGCTATCACCGCCGCGATATGCAGCCCGACCGCCGCGGCGATCAAATAGAACATCTTGCGATGCAGAGATGTCAGCGCGAGGCTTGTCTGCTTGCTGACAAGCGAGGCCAATGGTCCGGCATTGAAGATTTCATCGTTGCCGAAGAGGCCGAGCGTCGCCTGCGTTCCAAGTGCAAAGAGAAGCGTCAGCACCATGAGTCCGCCAAGCGGATTGTGACCGGCATAGCGGGTGCGAAGCCCACGTCCTGCAGCGCTTACGTAATGAAGAACGCCGAGGGGTCCTTGGACGAAGCTCGCGAATTTCGCGTGCCGTGTGCCAGCGAACCCCCAGACGATGCGGAACACCACGAGGATGATGACCGCGTAGCCGCACCAGAGGTGGTAGGTGAAATAACTCGCGCCGAGCTTGTTTGTAACAAAGGCGGCAACGAAGGCGATCACGAGACTCCAATGGAAGAAACGTGTCGGCCAGTCCCAGACCTTGCGGCGCGCCGGCTTGCTGTATCGCGCCGCGTTCGCGAGGCGATCATGTTCCAGTGTCGTCATGCGTCTGGCCTCTTCATCATTCGCGATTGTGAGATCGGCGCGCCTAGCCCCAGCCAGAACTAAAACGTGCTCACTTAACCTTGTAGGTCTCGTGGCAACCCTTGCAGTCTTGAGCGAGCGACGCGATCGCGGCCTTGAAGGTATCGCTTGCGCCTTTTTCCTTTGCGTTGGTTTCCGCGAAGGCCTGAGCGTGCGCTTGAAAATCCTTGAGCTTCTTGTCGAAGTCGGCGCGGCTGCTCCAAATGTCAGCCTTCGCTTTCGAGTCCGGCTCGCCGAAATTCGATCCTTCGGGAAAATTTTCATCGAGCAGGCCAGAAAGAAACGCGATGCGAGAGGCGCGCTTGGTCGCTTCGGCTTCGTCGTAGGTTACGGTTCCTTTGGCGACGGCGCCGAAATATCGGAAATAATTTCCGATAAGCGTGTATGCGGCCTTGCGATTCTCAAGCGCCTGTTTCGTTGGTGAAGGACCAGCGGGAGCCGGCGCTGGTTGAGCGCTTTGCGCCTGCGCCGAGATCACGACTGCTGCGCTCATTAGAATGGCCGCGCCGGCGGCAGTGAGAGGCAGCGCACGAGAGGAAGGGTAACGCATTCTTGTAGAGCTCCTGTTGATTGAAGTGATTTCGCGAGAAGAGAAGGGAGAGCCGGACCGTACACCTAATGCCTGTGCTCCTCGTGCCATTTGCGAACAAACTCGAGCGTGCTCTCGACATGTTTGATTGGATTGGCGTCGACCAGGGCGAACGCCACCTTGCCGTCTGGCAGGATGACGTAAGAAATACGGTCGGCCACCGTGTCGCCTGAAGCGCTTGGCTTTACGCGTTTTGCGTCATAGGCGTTGATGACGGAAAAGTTCGGATCGGAGCCGATCGGAAACTTGTCGGCGCATTCCTTGGTCGAGAATTCGCGCTGCACGTCGATTGGGTCGCCAGAGACCCCGATCAGACTGGCTCCTGCCGCCGCAAACTTATCGTGTCCTTCGGCAAACTCGTGCGCCTCGATGGTGCATCCGCGTGTGAAGGACTTGGGATAGAAGTAGAGAACGACAGGGCCCTTTTTCAGCGCCTCAGACAAGGAGAACTGAAAGTCCTTTCCCCCCAGGGCGGCAGAGACGCTGAAGTCCGGCGCTGGGTCACCAGGTTTTAGCGCCGCATGCGCGCCAGTCGCTACGACAACGCAACACATGCCAAAGAGAAAACTCTTCACGTTCATAGCGCACCCTACGTTTCTTGAAGTTGCTGTGAGTGACAGCGGCGCGCGCTCACTTGACCGGCGTGGGCGCTGACGCGGTCGCGGCGCTGACGGCTGCCGTCCTCGGCGGAGGAACCGGGATCTTCGTCAAAGTCCCGCCTTCAGCCTCATAGTCGAGCACGCCGATGGCGCCGATGACATGGAAGCCATAGCCTGCAAGAAGATCGCCGATCGCGCCTGCGCGATGCGCATGATTCGAGACTGTGACGATAAGGCGATCGCGCGGGATGTAGCCGAGGCTTCTTTGCACGTCGTTCGTCTGAATGCTCAGATAGACGGGAAATCCGCCGAGCTTGGTAAGTTCATCGGGACGACGAATGTCGAGGATAAGGAGCTGTTCTGGTCTCGCCGCAAGCGCGTCGAACTCTGCCCGGTTAAGACGAAGCGTCTTGTACGTGTAGGCGGGATCGTTCGCGGGTGTTACGAGCGGCGCGGGTTGAGGGGCCTCCGTTGGCTGCGAGGTGGAGGCGGTCGGCGAAGCCCCGAGCCCTTCCGCCGCATATGAGGATGTCGCAAGCAGCGTGAAAGCGATCGCCAGTGCGGAGCATTTTGTTCCGTTCATCCTATCTGTTCCTCTCTCGTTATTCTGCGGCGACCGAGACGCGCCGGCTGTGTCCGTTGCGTCAGGTGCGCAGCTGGGCGTTGAAGAAATCGATCGTTCGTCCCCAGGCGAGCTTCGCGGCCGCCTCGTCGTATCGAGGCGTCGTGTCGTTATTGAATCCGTGCTGCACGCCCGGATAGACGAAAGCCTGATAATTGACCTTGGCTTCTTTCAGCGCTGCTTCATACGCCGGCCAACCCGCGTTGATGCGATCGTCGTTACCCGCGTAATGGATGAGGAGCGGCGCCTTGATCTTCTTGACGTCCTCCACGGCCGGCTGTGCGCCATAGAAAGGGACCGCCGCGCCAAGATCGCCGATTTGCGTGGCCAGAAGATTTGCGATCCCGCCGCCATAACAGAAGCCGACAACGCCTACCTTGCCATTGCCATCGGGCAGGGCCTTGAGAGCATTTGCGGCGGCGAGGAAGTCGCTTCGCGTCTTCGTTTGATCGAGCTTTTGAAAAAGCTCGCGCGCCTTGTCCTCGTCTCCGGGATAGCCGCCGAGAGGCGCAAGCGCATCGGGCGCGAATGCGATGAAATTGGCCAGCGCCAGGCGCCGCGCGATATCTTCAATATGTGGATTGAGTCCGCGGTTCTCATGCACGACGAGCACCAGCGGCGCTTTGCCCGAAAGATTAGCCGGTTTGACGAGATAGCCGCTAACCGTTCTGTAACCATTAGGCGAGGGAAACTCCGCGCGCGTTCCAACGATGCGGGGGTCATCCCTTTTTACCTGTTCGGCGTCCGCGAAACGCGGATTGAGCGCGTCGAGGACGGCGGCCGCGCCACTGGCGCCTAGGCCGAGTTTAGCGACCCGATTCAGGAAGCCGCGGCGGTCAACATCGCCGTGCACATAGAGATCGAATAGCTTGAGAACTTTCGGATCAAAGTCGTTTGCAGTCTTACGAGCCATTGCCGAATTCCATTGCCTGTCGGGATAAGGTTTTGCGAGCTTTATCGATACGCTCTCAACGTGCGAGGCGCGGCTTGTAGATGTCGTGGCAGGATTTACAGAGCTCTGGCGCCGCGCGCGCCGCTGTGGCTGCCGCGTCGAAATCGTTTTGATCGATGTTCCTCACGGCGTCACCGATCACTTGCAGGCCCTTACGGGAAATCTCCACCGCATCCGCCGCGTCCTTCTTGGCAAAATAGGACTCGGTGTATTTGAAGCCGTTGAGCAGAATTTCGGCGTCCTCTTTTGCAGCATCGGCGTTCTTGGCCGTGATGTCGGGCTCGAAATATTTGATCGTCTTGTCCAGGTCGCGCATCAGGTCGTTGTCGTAGTCGCGAAGATCGATGGCTGCGGCGACTGGCGCGCTCGAGAGCGCCGCGAAAAGCGCCAGGAGCGCCAGTCGGCTATTCACTTTTCTATGATTGTTCATTTCGATACCGAGATTTTGCCTTTCATGCCTGGATGCACGCCGCAGTAGTAGTTGACCTCGCCGATATTCGAGAGAACGACGGCGTATGTTTCGTCCTCGCCCACTTGGTCCGGCGAACGAAAAATCTCGCGCCCGCCAATTTCGCCGACGATGGAATGTGGAACCTGATCCTTATTGTGGAAGAGAACTCGTGTTCCTGATTTGACGTTGATGTCCACAGGCTCAAAAGCGGAGTTCTGGATGGAAACGTCCGCCACATCCTCCGCTGAGAGCGGCGTGCTCGCGGCCAAGGCCGCCAGCACATATGCGCGCAAAGAGAGTTTGGTTCCGAAGACCATGGCTCAGGCAAGAATGTCGGTGACGACCTTGCCGTAGACGACCGTCGGACGTTCTGCTCGACCGGCGCGCAGATAGATGGTCTTAAGGTGGTCAAGTCCAAGCAGCTGCAGCACGGTCGCGTGGAGGTCGTAAGTGTCGACGGGGTTCTCGACGGTCTTCAAGCCGATTTCATCGGTCTGGCCGTAGGTGAAGCCGTGCTTGAGGCCGCCGCCCGCGAGCCATTGCGTATATCCCCAGGGATTGTGATCGCGACCATCGCCGCTCTGGCCGTAGGACGTGCGGCCGAACTCCGACGTCCAGACGACGAGCGTTTGATCGAGCAGGCCGCGCGACTCAAGATCTGCGAGAAGGCCGGCGATCGGCTTATCGACCGCTTTCGTATGGGCGCCGTGATTCTTTTCGAGTTGGCGATGAGCGTCCCAGTTGGCGTCGTCGCCTGCGCCCGCGCCTTCGATAGGACCTGACACGACCTGAATAAAGCGGACGCCGCGCTCCACCAGCCGCCGGGCCCGCAGCAGGACCGTGCCATAGTCCTTGGTCGCTTCTTCGTTGAGACCGTAGAGCGCTTTGGTCGTGTCTGTCTCTTTCGAAAGATCGACAGCTTCGGGAGCCGTGGCCTCCATACGATAGGCGAGATCATAGGAGCGCGTGCGGGCTTGGAGTTCGGTGTCTTCTGGGTGCTCGGCCGCGCGGATATCGTTCAGCTTTTTCAGTAGATCGAGACTGTCGCGCTGCTGTTGCAGTCCGATCAGGTCAGGCGGCGCTTGATGCAGGATCGGCTGAGCGCCGGGGCGGAATGCGGTGCCCTGATAGACCGCCGGGAGAAATCCCGAACTCCAGTTCACGGAGCCGGCGCGCGGTTCGCGCTTGCCGTTGTAGAGCACGACATAGGCTGGCAAGTCTGGATTGGCTGATCCGAGCGCATAAGTGATCCAGGCGCCGAGCGAGGGCCGGCCGGGGCTTACGTCGCCGGTGTTGAGTTTCAAAATCGAGATGTCGTGCGTCGCGCCGACGGTGACGCTCGATTTGATGAAAGTAAGCTTGTCGGCATGCTGCCCGATATTGGACGCCCAGTCGGAGAACCATGCGCCGCTCTCGCCATACTGTTTCCACGTGCGATTGGAGGCGAACAGCTTGCCGACGCCGCCCTGCGTGCTTGTTTTAATGCCCTTCAGGAAGGACTCGGGCACGTCCTGTCCGGCGAGCCGAACGAGCTCCGGCTTGTAGTCGAAAAGATCGAGCGTGCTCGGCGCGCCGTCCATATGCAGCCAGATCACCGATTTCACTTTCGGCGCAAAATGCGGCTGCTTCGGCGCAAGCGGGTCAAGGTACGTCGCGGCGTTGGCGCCGGGAACGCCCAACCACCCGCCGCCTGGCATCATACCGCTGACGGCGAAGCCGCCCATTCCATAGGCCGCGCTCCGCAGCCATTCACGACGCGATGTCTTGATAAGCATGGTCATGCTTCCTTTCGAGTGATGCTTGCGACCTGTTTCAGAAGCGGTAGACGAAGTCGTTCGAATTCACGACCGTGTGCACCAGATCGACGAAAGCTGATGCGCGTAGCGGATCTGTCGGCTTTGTCTTCGCGCCGACAGGAATGGCGAGCGCGAGCTTGCCGTCCTGCGCTTTCTCGGCGATCGTTTTCTGATGTTGGTCGAGGAAGGCGTGCAGCGCCTCCTTCTCGGCGTCGGACGGCTTGCGTGCGAAGAGGATCTCGTAGAGCCTGTCGAGTTGCGCCGACTCATCCGCGCCGGCTTCATTGAGAACGCGTCCCGCCAGCGCCTGCGACCATTGGAAGATGATCTCGCTGTTGTACAGCGTCAGCGCCTGAAGCGGCGTCGTCGTCACGTCGCGCTTTGAGTGAATCTGCTGTGCGTTCGCCATGTCGAACGTCTCAAGCAGCGGATAGGGCAGGCTGCGTCGCGTGAAGATGTAAAGGCTGCGACGGACATAGTCCTGCGGATCCTTCGACGTGGTCCATGCCGGATCTGCGTTGAAATTGCCGCCGCCCGTGAGATTTTCGGGAATTGGCGGGAAGACGCTCGGGCCTCCGACTTGCTCGTTGAGTTTGCCGGAAGCGACAAGGATTGAATCGCGAATTTCCTCGGCCTCGAGCCGCTTGCGCGGAAAGACGGCGAGAAGCTTGTTTTCAGGATCGGCCTTGGCGACGTCCTCGCGGGAGTTGGACGACTGGCGATAGGTGGCGGACAGAAGGATTTCGCGGTGAAGCTTCTTCACGCTCCAGCCGTCCTTGACGAAGCTGGTTGCGAGATAGTCGAGGAGCTCCGGATTGGTGGGCTTGTCGCCGGCCTTGCCGAAATCGCTGACGGTCCCGACGATGCCCTTGCCGAAATACTGATTCCAGACGCGGTTGACGAAGACGCGCGCCGTCAGCGGGTTTGTGGGGCTGGAGAGCCAATTGGCAAGCGCCGTGCGTCGGCCGGACGATGTTTCGGTAGGCTTGATGTCGGGTTTCTCGGCGGTGATCGCCTCGGGAAAGGCCGGCTGCACTTCTTCGAGCGGACGCTCGTGATTGCCGCCGAAGAAGATGAATGTTGGCGGCGCATCAGGATGACCGAGTTCGGTTGCGGCAGTGAATGTGTTCGCGCCACGCGTCGGACGTTTACTTACGAACTTTCGAAGTTCCGTTGTCAGCTTCTGATATTCTTCGAACTTCTGCACGATCTCGGGACTGTGTTCGGGCGCGGACTTGTCTTCGGCTGCGTATCTGAGGAAGGCGGCGAGCGCCGCCTGATCGGTGACGGCGTCGAGGCGATGGTTCACCCAACGGTCGAGCGCGTTCCACTGGTCCTTGGGCTTGAAGATCGATTCGCGGCTGTCCGTGAGGTAACGCTCCTTGTGGTATTTCAGCGCGGCGTCACGGACCGAGTCGATAATCGCCTTCTGCTTGTCGCGAATGTCCTTCGTGGCCTCATCGTAAATCGCTTGCGCTTTCTCATAAGCGATTTCCTGCTCGCCCTTTTTGGCGGGCGCCTTTTCTTGAAAGGCCGTGTTGGCGAAGAACGCCTGCAGCGAGAAATAGTCCTTCTGTGTGAATTTGTCGGTCTTGTGATTATGGCAGCGGGCGCAGCCTACCGTCGTGCCAAGAATCGCCTGGCCGACCGTGTCGACCATGTCGGTTGTGATTTGATACTTGCGTTGAACCAAATCGCGTGAATTGCTGTTGTCGGGGTAGCCGGCGAGGAAGCCTGTCGCGACGAGAATGTCCTGGTCGCCCGGCGCGATCTCGTCACCGGCGATTTGCTCCTGGATAAATCTTGAGTAGGGCTTGTCGTCGTTGAAGGCCTTGATGACATAATCGCGATAGCGGAAGAAATTCGGTCGCGCATTGTCGTTCTGGAAGCCCGAGCTGTCGGCGTAGCGCGCGAGATCGAGCCAAAGGCGCGCTTGACGTTCGCCATAGCGCGGCGAAGCAAGCAGGTGATCGACGAGCTTTTCGTAGGCTTCCGGCGATACATCCTTGACGAAGGCGTCAACTTCTTCCGGCGTCGGAACGAGTCCCCAGGCGTCGAGCGTGGCGCGTCGAATGAAGGTTCCGCGATCCGCGTCGGGCGAAGGCGTCAACCCCTTGGCCTCGATCTTCGCGACCACAAAGGCGTCAATGGGCGAACGCACCCACTCCTTCTGTTTGACGATCGGCAGAAATTGCGCCTGAACGGGCTGCCATGACCAATGCGGCTTCGACGCCGAACTCGCCGGCTTCGATGCCGCGGCGGGGGCTGCCACGGTCGAATCGGCCTGTTTATCTTCCGCTGCGATGGCGAGCGTCCCGACGGAGACGCTTAGAAGCAACGCCATATAGGCTTTTCTTGCAGTCATGCTCATCGTTCCAACCTCAGTCTTCCCTTTGACTCGCTGGCGCCAGCGTACTCTACAAATCATGTCGAGTTATCCCGCGCGATCTCCAGCGAACCGTTGATTTTAAATGGGGCCATGCTGCCGAATTCATTATGTTACGGCGGAGTCTGCCGTCGCCGCGTGGTTAGCGACCGGGACGAAATTAGTATAAGCAACATATGAAGTCTACCTAAAAGATATGAAAAAGATGCGCGCGGCGACGCCGCGCGGGCGCGGGTCGGCAAGGAAGGCCGGTTCGCGCGATCGCAATGCGCCGCCTGCTGGGACTTGGAATTGGAAGTGCAGAGAGCTGTGGAAAATTAAATGTCGTACATCAACTGCCCGTTCTCGGCGTTCGCGATCACTCTCATTTCCGCCAAGCTGCAATTGTCCAATACGTCAGACAACGCGCGCTGTGCGTCCAGCATAACGAGTCGCACCGCGCAATGATCGACGTCATAGCAATCATCGCACGGATGGAATCGTGTTCTGCTGGCGCAAGGCAATGGCGCGAGCGGGCCATCGATCGCGCGAATGATGTGGCCGACAATGATTTCTGTTGCGGGACGCGCCAATGTATAGCCGCCGCCCTTTCCCATGCGCGAGTTAACAAAACCGGCGTTGCGCAATTCGCCAAGAATGGCGTCAAGAAATTTTTTAGGAATGTTCTGCGTCGTCGCGATCTCTTTCACTGGCACGGGTTGGCCCGGACGAAAATCGGCGAGGTAAACCATCGCCTTGAGGCCATACTTTCCCTTTTTTGTCAGCACCCGGTCGGCTCTCTCGAGTTTGTCGCGAGATCGAGAGCCTAAGGCAGAGGAGGAGCGTAGTCAATAAATACGATAGACTAAATTGGTAAATGGAAAACTCAGCGTCCGCCATAACCCGTCTGCAGCCGCAGCAGCGCGCTGACCAGCGCGTCGACGTCCGCGCATGTGTTGTAGAAGGCCAGCGACGGGCGCACGGTGGCTTCGAGGCCGAAGCGGCGCAGGATCGGCTGCGCGCAGTGATGTCCGGCGCGAACGGCGATTCCCTCGCGGTCCAGCGCCTTGCCGACCTCTTGCGAGTCGTGTCCATCGAGCGTGAAAGAGAGCACCGAGGCTTTCTCCGGCGCCGTGCCGATGAGGGTCAGTCCTGGAACGGTCGTCATCTTTTCGGTCGCATAGACGAGAAGATCGTGCTCGTAACGGGCGATCACCTCCATGCCGATGGCTTCGACATAGTCGAGCGCCGCGCCGAGCCCGACGGCGTCGGCGATATTGCCCGTGCCGGCCTCGAAGCGCTCCGGCGGGCCCTGATAGATCGTCTTTTCGAAGGTCACGTCGGCGATCATATTGCCGCCGCCCTGCCACGGATCGAGATGTTCGAGCACGGCGTCCTTGCCGTAAACGACGCCGATGCCTGTCGGGCCGAACACTTTGTGGCCGGAGAAGACGAAGAAGTCGCAGCCGATCGACTGGACGTCGACCGGCATATGCGAAACCGATTGCGCGCCGTCGACGAGCACGCAGGCGCCGTAGCGATGGGCGATCGCCGTGATTTCCTGGACGGGCGTAATTGTGCCGAGCGCGTTCGAGACCTGCGAGACCGCGACGATCCGCGTCTTCGGGCCCAGGAGCTTCTCATATTCCTCGAGAATGAGCGCGCCGCGGTCGTCGACCGGCGCGACGCGCAGCTTCGCGCCCTTCTCGGCGCACAGCATCTGCCACGGCACGATATTGGCGTGATGTTCGAGGTGTGAGACGACGATCTCGTCGCCCTCGCGCACATTGCGCCGGCCCCAGCTCTGCGCGACGAGATTGACGCCCTCCGTCGCGCCGCGCACGAAGATGATGTCCTTGACGTTGGGCGCCTTCAGAAAGCGGCGGACTTTCTCGCGCGCTTCCTCATAGGCGTCGGTCGCGCGCGCCGCGAGCGTATGCGCGGCGCGATGAATGTTGGAGTTTTCATTCTCATAGAAATAAGCGAGCCGGTCGATCACCGACTGCGGCTTTTGCGTCGTCGCGGCGTTGTCGAGCCAGATCAGTTGTCGTCCGTTGACGCTCTGATTGAGGATCGGGAAGTCGCGCTTGACGCGATAGGGATCGAAGAGATGCCGCGTGGCGACGGTTTTCTCGGGTTGGCGTCCCTGCCGAGGCGCCGCGTAAACGCTATCGCCATAGGGCGCTTGCGCCGCGCCATGGATCTCGCGACCGCCGGCGCCCGGCGAGTGTGGCGCGGCGCTATGCGCATAATCGGACGCGCCGCCGCCTTGGGCGAATTCCCCCGGATGCAGCGGATAGGCGCCCTGCGTCGCGCCGCCTTGCGAGTGACGCGAGACGAGTTCGTCGCCACGCATCGCGCCGCTCGTCTGCTGCGGCGAGAAGGGGTCGGGATGGCCATAGCCCGCGCCGGTTGAGGGCGCGCGCGTTTCATAGCGCAAGGGCTCTGCGGGTCCAGGCGCCGGCGCTGTTGGAAGAAAATAATAGTCGCCTGCCGGTCGTGCGGCCGCGTCGTTGTCGACGAGCGAGAACTCCTGCGCAAGGCGGCGCGTCGGCTCGCTGTAATCCAATTCGCCGGGGACCGATGATGTCGCGCCGCCGAGCGAAGCGCCGGGCTGCGGAATGTCGGCGAGGCCCAACGGCCGCGTCGAGGAATGCAACGTCTGCGGCGCCGAGGGCGCCGGGACATTCGGGGTCGGGACAACGGAAGGAATCGTCGTCGGCGGAAAGTCCATGGGACCGAAAGGCGCGCGCGCCGGCGCATGCGGGGCGACGCTCGTCACGATCGACGGCGCCGGAATATCGGTCAGACTGGGCGTCACGGCGGGCAAGGCGCCGGCAAGCGCCGACGCGCCGGATTGCTGCGTCACGGCGCCGGTCGTCGGCAGCGACGCATGGGGCAGCGCGCCAAAGAAGGCGTTGGCCATATGCGCGATGATCTGCGCGTCGGGCGCGGCGGCGTCATGATGCGTGAACGCCTCCTTAGACGGCAGGCCATCGATGGGGAAGTCGACTAATTGCGGCGTCTGCGGCGCAGTAGGCATGTATTGCACACCTCAGGTGACGGAGAATCGGCGCGCTCAGCGCCGATCCCATAGGGACTCACGCATATTCGTCGGGATATTTGTGATATTTGCCGACGTCGACATCTTCGAGCACGCCAAGCGCGTCATGCGTCAGCACGGCCGCCGAGCAATAGAGCGAGATGAGATACGAGGCGATCGCCTTGCGATTGATTCCCATGAAACGCACCGACAGGCTCGGCGCGACTTCTCCGGGGACGCCCGGCTGAAACAGGCCGACGACGCCCTGTTTCTTCTCGCCGGTGCGCAGCAGCAGAATATTCGTCTTTCCCGCTTCATCGACATAGAGCTTGTCGCTGGGGATCAGCGGCAGGCCGCGCCAGGTGACGAAGGGCGAGCCGAACAGCGTCACGGTTGGCGGCGGCACGCCGCGGCGCGTGCATTCGCGCCCGAAGGCCGCGATGGCGCGCGGATGGGCGAGGAAGAAGGCGGGCTCCTTCCAGACTTTCGCAATGAGGTCGTCGAGATCGTCGGGCTGCGGCGCGCCGGTGCGCGCGCTGATCTTCATCGCCGGATGCGCATTGGCGAGGAAGCCATATTCGGCATTGTTGATGAGTTCGGCCTCCTGCCTTTCCTTCACCTTTTCGGTAAGGAGCCGCACCTGCTCCTGAATCTGATCGTAAGGATGATTGTAGAGATCGGAGACGCGCGTCTGCACGTCGAGGATCGTCGTCACCGCATTCATCGAATATTCGCGCGGCGCATCCTCGTAATCGACGAAGGTCTCCGGCAGGTCGGCGTCGCGGTCGCGCGCCGGACTGCACTGAACGTCGGCGTCGCTGAGCGCCGTCGCCTCCTTGACCCGGTTGAGACGATAGATGCCGGCTTCCACCGGCACCCAGGGCAAGAACGACACCAGCCAGCGCGGCGTGATGCCCGACCATTGCGGACGCGTCTTCGTCGCATTGGCGAGCTGGCGGGCCGCCGATTCGCTCAATGTTCGGCGAACTTCAGGTTCTGCGGTCATTAGATGTTCCTCGGAGCGACTCTCGGATGCAGAAGGCGAACGCCTAGGCCGAGCTGCCAAGCTATTACAGATGAGGCAGCATATTTGCAATCTTGTTTGAGTAAAAAAGTTAAACAATACTAGCTAAATACTGAACTTATAAACCTATACATCGATGATAATTCTGATAGAGAGTTCGTCTGCGGAGCCCGCCCTCGACCGCCGTCGTTTACGACGCGCATTCCGTGCCAGAGCCAGGTTCATAAGACATGACGAGGTAGAAGGTCGCGAGCGTCGCGCCGAGATTTCGATAGCTGTGCGGGACGTCCGCCAGAAAATCGATCGCGTCTCCTTCGGCCAAACGCTCTGGGGCCTCGCGTCCGACTGCGACTTCGACCGAGCCTTTTGCGACAACCAGATTTTCCTTCGTGCCGGGCGCGTGAGCCTCGGCATGCTGAATATGATGGGGCGCGAGAATGACCTCGTAGAATTCGACGGGTCGATGGCAATCATAAGGGAAGAGCGCGCGCGTGCGGCAGTTGCCGTCTCGCGAACTCACGATCTGCGGATGATCGTTACGAATGACCAGCACGCCACGACGCCCCTTCGAGGCGATGAGGCTCCCGAAAGGAATGCCGAGCGCATTGGCGATGCGCCAAAGATGATTGATGGTAGGCGTCTCGGTCCCGGCTTCAATTCGCAGCAACTCTTCGGAGTTGATTCCGCTAAGCGCGGCGAGACGTTCAAACGAACGGCCCTTCTTGCCGATCAATCTCTTGAGACGATCTGCGACCGTGGAAGCGAGCGGACTCTCGGTCCGCGCCGCCATTGTTGATCGGTTGACGGGAAGCTGAACGCGGGCGCGATTCATTTGATAAATCCGATCATCTAATATTATTAGATGGAGCACGTCATGCTGGTCAAGCGGTTTATGCGCAGATGCGAGATGCCCAATATATAGATTTGTTACAGCCTATTATGCGCTTCTATCGGGGGCGTCATGCCGTCGATCGATTTCGCTGCCGCACGTGCTTGTCTCTATCAACATATCAAAATAATATGAATATCGCCGGCAACCGCCGGTGTCAGCGTGGAGCAAACTTTATGAATTCCGTCTCTTTTTCTGCGGTGGCGGGTCTGGCCGCTTTGGCAAGCTTGTCGCCCACGGTCGCCGGGGCCGAACTGATCACTCTAAAGGCGTTGTCGACTCCGATCGCGCTGAGCATTGCGCAGACGGCTTACGACGCCTGTCTTCAACAGGGGTATCATGTGTCCGTCTCAGTCGTCGGGATCGAAGGGCAGTCGCTTGTCGCGCTTCGCGGCGACGGCACTTCGCCGCATACGATCGAGAACAGTCAGCGCAAGGCGTACACGTCGCGCACCTTCCGCGTTCCCTCGGGCGAGTTCGCGCAGCGCGTTAAGGACAACCCGACCTCCGGCGCGGTGCATCTTGCCGGAGTCGTCGCTGCGCAGGGCGCGTTGCCGATCAAGGTCGGCGATACGGTGATCGGCGCCGTCGGCGTCTCTGGCGCTCCTGGCGGCGATAAGGACGAAGCTTGCGCCAAGGTCGCGATCGATAAGGTCGCCGATCAGTTGAAATAGCCTGTATTCGCCGGCGCCACGTGCGCCGGCGCGCCTTCATTCACCACGCATGGACTAATTCGATGACAGCGCAAGACGCTCCTGTCGCTCCTCTTCAAGATCAGATGGGAGTCGGAAAGATTGTCGCGGAGTTGCGGGCTTTGCGCACCGCCTCTCAAAAAAGCCGCTATCGCAATGGCGTGCTGCCCGCGCTTCCCTCACGGGAAGAGACTCGCGCGATCGTCGCTGGCCTTGTCTCGACGCTTTATCCGCGTCATTTCGGGCCGCCTGAACTCACGCCAAATAGCGTCGACGGATTTCTTACTTATGTCCTGGACAAGACGTTGCGCTCTCTCGAGGAGCAGATTCGCCGCGAGTTGAAGCTCAACGCGCATGCGAGCGAGACGCCCACAATCGATGACGCAGCGCGCGCGACGGAAATAACCGCGGCCTTCGCGCAGTCTCTCCCCAAGGTGCGCGCACTCCTCGACAGCGATATCCGAGCCGCTTTCAAAGGCGATCCAGCGGCGCGCACTCACGACGAAATCATCTTTTGCTATCCTGGCGTCGCCGCGGTCATCCGGCATCGTCTCGCGCATCAGCTGTATATCCTCGGCGCTCCGATGCTGGCGCGCATCATAGCCGAGATTGCGCACTCGGAGACAGGCATCGATATACATCCGGGCGCCGAGGTTGATGAGAGCTTCTTTATCGATCACGGCACGGGCGTGGTGATCGGAGAGACGGCGCGCATTGGCAAACATGTGCGTCTCTATCAAGCGGTTACGCTCGGCGCCAAGCGTTTCGAAACAGACGAAGCCGGCGCGCTCATCAAGGGAAAAGCGCGTCATCCCGTTCTCGAAGACGACGTCGTGGTTTACGCTGGCGCGACGATCCTCGGCCGCATAACGATCGGCCGCGGCTCCTCCATCGGCGGCAATGTCTGGCTGACGCAAAGCGTGCCACCCGGCAGCAACATCACGCAGGCGAAGGCGCGCAGCGACAGTTTTGATAATGGCGGCGGAATCTGACTAAGCCGATCGGCAAAAAAAAGCCGCCCCGAAGGGCGGCAGTTTGCCAAGAGAGAGGGAAAATGAAGAGAGAGGGAAATGAAGGGATTCGCGTCGTGATCTATTGCGCGAGCGTTGGTTGACCGATCGCTGTGCGCAGGTCCGCCAAAGTCACGATGCGCGGGCCGTGAAGCCCTGCAATTTGCGTCACATCAAGTTTGAGCTTTTGAATGTTCTCATAAAGATTGACTGAATAGGGATTGACGGTCTTCGGCGGCGGCGCTTCCTTTGCCGTGGGCGTGTAAGCGTCGGCTTCAACCAAAATCTTCTCTGTCGGCAAGTAGACGAGCGCCAGTTCGTCGCTATGGCCATTGCCGGCGATGCGGTGAATTTCGATTGAGCGGAAGCCGTCGGACAAGACATGCTTGTCGTCGTAGGTTTCGAACTTCGCCGACTTCTTCGACTGCGACAAGCGATCGGGCCGCAGTGTGTGTGGGGCCGCCCAAGCCTTTTCATAATAAGGCTTATCGAGTTTATGCGTCACCACGGTCGCTCCGGCGTCGACAAAGGTGCGGAGTCCTCCCGAATGATCGAAATGAACGTGGCTGTTGACGACATATTTAACCGGCTTATTGGGCGCGATTTCGGCCAGCTTGGCGATGAGCGCGAGAGAGCGGTCTTCATTGAGCGGCGCTTCCACGAGCACAACGTGATCTTTCTGCTCGATGGCTACGCTGTGATGCGTTCCGCCAGTTAGCCAATAGACGCCTTCGGCAAGCTTCTCGGCGTTGACAGTGGGCGTCGGTTTGAAGCTCGCGACATTCTCCGGAACCGCGATGTCCACCCCAGGGTTGGGTTTGACGGAGGCGATATTGAGATGCAGGACCGGATAACCGCCCTCGACGCGGGTCAGTTCCGCGGGAAATTGGACGCCGCCGAAATCCTTGTAGTCTTTGTATTTCGTCTCGACGAGCGTATCGCCGAGCACGGGACTGTCGATCCAAGTCCGCACCCATTCGACCTGATTACTCGCGTTGATCTGACCGACATAGCGATGCGCGCCGGCGTTGAATGAAACCTCGACGCCGACGCCGGACGCTTCCGACTTGGCGTTATTGGCGAGCGCCGCCTTGATGAATCCCTGCGGCGTCGCCCAGATTTCGGCGGTCCTCTCTTCGACTGTTGCGGGCTGCGCCGTCGCGACCGGCGCTGTTCCGGGCGGCGAGTTTTGAGGCGGTGCGACGTTCCATGCTTTGTCGCCGCTGACGAACCAGTTGAGTTTTTGCTCTGTCGGCGTTGGACGTTGGCGTCCCGGCTCGATCGTTTGGATGCGCGTCAGCGACACTTGCGCGCTCGGCGCCTCGAAATTGAGTTTGGCGACATAGCTGCTGACGTCGAACTGCGGCCATGCCGCGCCGGGCGTCGGCGCTTGGCCAAATTGATACCAATGACCGGACCCCGAAAATTCGAGCGACTTGAGATTTGAGACGCTAAGGGCGCTGGCCGCTTCCTGAAGCGACGCCGCCTGCGCCGATAGCGCCGTGAAAGAGACCGCAATTGTCAGACCGCGTAAGGCCAAGGAATGACGCCGCATGGCTGCTCCTCTTAATCATACTTACTAAGTAGATTTATAAGGGTGCTCATCAGTGTGGTCAACTAGTTTGTCGGCTGGCGGCAAATTTAAAATCTATTTGCGGAGTCGGATAATATCCGCTGGACGCGGCGTGCGGCTCGGATATCCGGGCAACGGATTACGCCTCGACGCGTTCGTGCGGAACAACGGCGGCGCGCAATGCGCCGACTCGGCGCGCGAGACGATCAACATAGAGAAAGACCACGGGCGTCGTGTAAAGCGTGAGGAGTTGGCTGACGATTAATCCGCCAATGATCGCGACGCCGAGCGGCTGACGCATTTCGGCGCCCTCGCCGGAACCGATGGCGAGCGGCGCAGCCCCCATGATGGCGACCAAGGTCGTAATCAGAATCGGGCGAAACCGTAACGAACAGGCGTCTGCAATCGCGTCTTCGGCGGAAAATCCGCGCGAGCGCCGGGCGTCAATGGCGAAATCGACGAGTATGATCGCGTTCTTCATGACAACGCCGATCAGAAGCAGAACGCCAATCATCGCGATAATACTGAGATCCGTTCCGCACAGCATTAGCGCCGCCGCCGCGCCGACGCCCGCAGAGGGCAGCGTCGAGAGGATCGTGAGCGGATGAAAGAAGCTCTCATAGAGCATTCCCAGCACGATATAGACTGCGGCGAGCGCGGCCGCGATCATGACCGGCTGGTTCGCGAGCGCGTCCTGATAGCCCGCCGCGTTCCCAGCAAAAGCGCCATGGATGCCGGCGGGCGCGCCCATGTTGAGCATCGTCCCCTTGATGGCTGCGGCAGCGTCGCTCAAGGATTTGCCCTCGGCGAGATTGAAGGAAATCGTCACGGCCGGCTGATGACCCTGATGATTGACCTGCATCGGCGTCGGTCCAGCATTGAGCGAACTGAAAGCGGCAAACGGAATCATGCGTTCGGCCGAAGCGTTGGCGACGCGCGCAACTGGCGCACGACCCGCGCCGATGAAAAGCTCCGACAGAGCGTTCGGCGTTTCCCGGAAGTTTGGCGCGACCTCCATCACGACATGATACTGGTTTAAGGGTTCATAGATCGTCGAGACCTGTCGTTGTCCGAATGCGTCATAGAGTGTGTTGTCGATCTGACTTGCCGTTAGGTTGAGCCGGGCGGCCGTCTCGTGATCCACGACGACCTCAGTCCTCAGGCCCTTGTCCTGTTGATCGGAGTTGACGTCGAGCAGGACGGGACTCTTGCGTAACGCGTCGGTGATGCGCGGCGCCCAAAGTCGTAACTCGTCGAGATCGTCGGCTTGAAGCGTATATTGATAGAGCGCGCTGCTCGAACGCCCGCCAATGCGAATGTCCTGAACAGACTGAAGAAAGACCTGCGCGCCGCTGACCTGCGCCAATTTCGGGCGAAGCCGCGCCATGATCTTGTCCGCGGAAACTCCGCGCTCGCGCAGCGGTTTCAGCGTGACGAGCAGGTCGGCGACATTTACCGAGCCGCCCGGTCCAAAGGTTCCGCCAATGGCGCCGGTTGCGGATTCGATGCTGGGATCGCTCTTCAAAATGGCGACGAATTGCTCGAGCTTCTCTTTCATCACCGAGAAGGAAACGCTTTGGTCGGCGACAATGGCCCCGCGCATCCGCCCCGTATCCTGGACCGGAAAGAATCCTTTGGGAATGATGCTGAATAAATAGAAATTCAGTCCGATCAGCGCAAACAATACAAGCATCGTTGCGCGCCGTCGCTTCAGCGCCACGGTCAGCGTCCGCACATAGCCTCGATGCAAGAGATCAAACGCCGCTTCGCTTATGCGAAATATCCTCATCTTCGTCGCTTGCTGCGCGCTTCTCAGGAGTTGCGCGCAGAGCATCGGCGTCGCTGTAACCGACAAGATGAGGGAGACCAGAATCGCAACTGACAGGGTCGCCGCGAACTCTCGCATCATTCGGCCGATAATCCCGCCCATGAACATTATCGGCAGAAAGACGGCGATCAGCGACAGAGTCATGGCTAGGACTGTGAAGGCGACCTGGCGCGCGCCAATCAGCGCTGCGCGAGTGCGCTCCATCCCGTTCTCCATCAGCCGCACGACATTTTCGACAACGACGATGGAGTCGTCCACGATGAAGCCGGTGGCGATCGTCAGCGCCATGAGCGAGAGATTATTCAAGGTGTAGCCGAGCAAATACATTCCTGCGAAGGCGCCGGTCAAAGAGACCGGAACTGAAATGCTGGGGATGAGCGTGGCGCGCGCGTCGCGCAGAAAGAAGAACACAACGGCCACCACGAGAAGCACGGTGAGCGCGAGCGTGAACTCGATTTCGTGCAGCGACGTTCTGATGGTGAGCGTTCGGTCTTGAACGATCCGCATTTCCACGTCTGCCGGGAGAGCCGCCGTCAATGGCGGCATGAGAGCCTTTATTCGATCGACAAGTTCTATGAAATTCGCGCCCGGCTGCCGGAAGATATGGATCTGCACGCCTGTGCGACCATTGCTGATCCCGAAATTGCGCGTATCCTCGATCGAGTCGATGACCTCGGCGACATCGACGAGCTTTAACGGCGCGCCATTGCGATAGCCGATGATCAGTCCTCGATAATCGACCGCGCGCCGGGACTGGTCATTGGCGTAAATTTGCAGGCGGCGTTCGCCATCCTCGATCACGCCCTTGGGCCCGTTGAAATTGGTTGCTGCAATCGCGACGCGCACGCTTTCGAGCGAAACTCCATATTGGGATAAGGCGCTGGGATTGATCTCGACGCGCACGCCGGGCAGGGCGCTCCCGCCGACGAGAACCTGACCCACGCCCTCGATCTGCGCGAACTTTTGCTGAAGAATGTTCGAGCCGATTTCGAACAATTGACCCTGGGTCAGCCGATCGGAAGTCATCGCGATGATGACGACTGGCACTTCCGCCGGATTGGCGGTGCGGAAGATTGGATTGTTTCGTAGATTCGTTGGAAGATCGGCTCGCGCCGCCGCGATCGCCGCCTGAATGTCGCGTTGGGCTCCGTCAATGTTGCGATCAAGATCGAACTGCATCGAAATGCGCGCCGAACTGAGCGAGCTCGACGAGGTCATCTCGGTGACGCCGGCGATCTGTCCGAGCCGGCGCTCCAGCGGCGTGGCGACGGATGAGGCCATTGTCTGCGGGCTGGCGCCCGGCATGCTCGCGTAGATCGAAATCACCGGATAATCGATCTGCGGAACCGGCGCCGCAGGGAGCAAAAAGAAAGCGACCGTGCCGCTCAGGCAGACGCCCAGCATCAGGAGCGTCGTTGCGACGGGCCGAGCGATCGCCGTTGTGATAATGCTCATGACCGGCTTGCTTTCACCTCGAGGTTGGAAGATGGCGCAGGCGCTTGCGACGAAAGACGTTTCGCCAGTCCGTCGAAGGCGAGATAGATGACGGGCGTGGTGTAGAGCGTCAGTATCTGGCTGAGGATGAGCCCGCCGACGATGCTGACCCCCAGTGGGTTGCGAAGCTCTGAGCCTTCGCCGCCGCCGAGTATGAGCGGCAACGCCCCAAGCAGCGCCGCGAGAGTCGTCATCAGAATCGGGCGAAAGCGCAAAAGACAGGCTTGGTAAATCGCATCGCGCGGCGAGAGCCGGTCGTCGCGCTCGGCCTGCAGGGCGAAGTCGATCATCATGATCGCATTCTTCTTGACGATGCCGATGAGAAGAATGATTCCGATGACGCCGATCACGCCGAGATCGCTTCCCGAAAGGATCAGCGCAAGCAGCGCGCCGATGCCGGCCGAGGGAAGGGTAGAAAGAATCGTGATAGGATGAATGTAGCTCTCATAGAGAACGCCGAGCACGATATAGACAGTGACGATGGCGGCGAGGATGAGCAGCGCCGTGCTGGCCGTCGAAGCGTTGAACGCCTGCGTCGCGCCTTGATAAACGGTGATCACGCTTAGCGGCGTCTGCAGATCGGCCTGCGCCTGTCGGATGGCGGACATCGCTGCGCCGAGCGAGTAGCCGGGGGACAGATTGAACGAAATCGTGGTCGCCGGAAACTGCGCCAAATGATCAATGGAGAGAGGCGCGGCGATCTCTCTCAGCGTGACAAGCGACGCTAAGGGAATTTCTGAACCGCTCGGCGTCGGCACGCGCAGCGATCCGAGAGTGTCGAGGCCGTGGAAGCTCTTCGTGTCCGCTTCGAGGATGACGCGATACTGACTGGTCTGGGTGAATATCGTGGATACGATCCTTTGGCCGAAGGCGTCGTATAAAGTATTGTCGATTGTCGCGACGGTCACGCCGTAACGCGAGGCGGAATCGCGGTCGACATCGACGTAAAGCGCGCGGCCGGAATATTGAGCGCTGCTTGAAACGTCGCGAAATGGCGGCAAGCTTGTCAGTTGATCCACAAGTTGTGGCGCATATTGGGCGAGTTCGACGGCGTTCGCGTCTTGGAGCGCAAAATGATATTCGCCTTGTCCGCCGCCGGCGTCGATAGTGAGATCCTGAACCGGTTGGAGATATAAGGAAACGCCCGCCATCGGCTTTGCTACATCCTGCAGACGGCGCACGACCACAGCGATTGACCCATCTCGCGCTTCTCTTGGCTTGAGTTTGATCAGTATGCGGCCGCTGTTGAGCGTGCGATTGTCGCCGTCAACGCCCAGTGTCGAAGAGATCGACTCGACGGCGTCATCCTGGAGCAGCAGTTCAGACAGCGCCGATTGACGCTTCGTCATCGCGGCGTAGGACGAGCTTTGTTCGCCGACGATAACGCCTTGGATCAAGCCGGTGTCCTGTACCGGAAAGAAGCCTTTGGGAATTGTCGCATAGAGCGCGATGGTCAGGCCGAGTGTCGCCAAGAAGACGAACAGGGTCGCGCGAGACTGGTTGATCACGAACATCAGCGTCAGGCCATAGAAGTCAATGATGCGATCGAACCAACCGTCGCCCTTGGCGTGACGATCGCCATGACCTTCCACGTCCTTGGCGGAAAGCAGCTTGGCGCAAAGCATTGGCGCCAGCGTTAACGACACGACGGCCGAGAGGACGATCGTCACGGCGAGCGTCACGGCGAATTCGCGGAACAGCCGGCCGACGATGTCGCCCATGAAGAGAAGCGGGATGAGAACCGCGATCAGCGAAATCGTCAAGGAGACGATCGTAAAGCCAATCTCGCTTGCGCCCTTCAATGCCGCGTCAAGCGGACACAATCCCTTCTCCAAATAGCGAGCGATGTTTTCGATCATCACAATAGCGTCGTCGACCACGAAGCCCGTGGCGATCGTCAAAGCCATCAGTGTCAGATTATTGAGGCTATAGCCGAGCAGATACATCGCGGCAAAGGCGCCGACCAGGGACAATGGCACGGAAATACTCGGGATAATCGTCGCCCGGACATTGCCGAGGAAGAGGTAGATGACGGCGACCACCAAAGCGATGGCGAGTAACATTTCGAATTGCACGTCTTCGACGGAGGCCCTGATCGTCGTGGTGCGATCGGTCAGGACCGAAACATCCAGGGTCGCTGGCAACGAGGCTTGAAGCGCCGGCAATAGCGCCTTGATTTGATCGACGACGGCGATCACATTCGCGCCAGGCTGGCGTTGGACGTTGACGATGATCGCCGGCTCTAGATTCTTCCAGGCGCCGAGTTCACGATTTTCGGCGCCGTCTAGGATCTTGGCCACATCGCGCAGACGAACGGGTCCACCAGTCCGATTGGCGACGACGAGCTGCTCGTAATCGCGCGCGCTTTTGAGTTGATCGTTGGCGTCGATCGCAAACTCCTGCGTGCGGCTATCGATATTGCCCTTGGGGAGGTTGACGTTGGCGCTCGAAATGGCTGTCCGCAAATCTTCAAGCGACATGCCATAGGACGCGAGCGTCGCGACGTTGGCGCGCACGACAACCGCTGGCCTATTTCCGCCGCTGACGCTGACAAGACCGACGCCTGCAAGCTGGGATATTTTCTGCGCAATCCGCGTGTCGGCGAGTTGCTGCACCTCGGTCAGCGGCAAGGTCTTGGATGTCAGTGCGAGCGTGAGGACCGGCGCGTCCGCAGGATTGATCTTCGCATAGATTGGCGGCGCTGGGAGGTCAGTCGGCAAAAAGCTCGCCGCGGCATTGATCGCCGCCTGCACTTGCTGCTCGGCGATATCCAGAGTCAGTTTCAGACTGAACTGAAGGGTAATGATCGAAGCGCCGCCTGAGCTGGTCGAGGCTATTTGGGTAAGCCCTGGCATCTGACCCAGTTGACGCTCCAACGGCGCAGTAATCGAGGACGCCATTACTTCGGGACTGGCGCCGGGATAAAATGTTCGGACTTCTATCGTCGGGAAATCAACCTGCGGCAGCGCCGAAACAGGCAAGAGCCTGTAGCCGATGGCCCCGGCGAGCAAAATCGCCACCATCAGCAGGGAGGTTGCAACGGGACGTAGAATGAAAGGGCGCGAGACGTCGATCGCGCTCACGACGCGCCGTTCTTTGCTGATGTGCTTTGGTGGATCGGGGCATGTTCGTGGGGCTCTGCCGACGGAAGGCTCACGATCATGCCTTCTCGGAGCTTGTCGGCCCCTTCGACGACGACGCGCTCGCCGACTTTCAGCCCCTCTTCGATCACGACGCGTTGGCCACTGGCGGGTCCGAGCTTCACGGCGTGGGCGGAAACGGTCGAGTCGGGTCCAATGAGATAGACGAATGGACCTTGCGCGCCTTGCTGAACGGCCGCGGCCGGCGCGAGCGCGACGTCGTGCAACGTTTCAACAAGCAGTTCAGCATTCACAAATTGATTGGGAAAGAGCCGCTCGTCTTCATTGGCGAATTCGGCGCGCAACTTCACCGTGCCGGACGTCGAATCGATCTGGTTGTCGATTGCGACGAGACGGCCGCGCGCGAGTTCAACGGCCCGCTCGTGATCGAAAGCGACGACCGTCAGCTTTTCGCCGGCGCGGTACTTCCTTAAGACCGGCGGCAGACGATTTTCGGGCAGAGTGAAGATCACCGTTATCGGGGACAGCCGCGTCACGACAGCGATGCCATTGGGATCATTCGGCTGCACATAATTGCCTTGATCGACCTGGCGCAGGCCGATTCGGCCTTCGATCGGGGAAACGATCTGGCAGTAACTGAGATTTAGGCGGGCCTGATCGACAAGCGCACGATCAATCGCAACCGTGCCCCGATATTGATTGATGAGCGCCTGCTGCGTATCGATCTGTTGCCCGGATATGACGTCCTTCATCTTCCTGTTGAGCGTTTCATAGCGCGTCAGATCGCGCACGGCGTTCTGAAGCAGCGCGACGTCTTTTTGCAATTGACCCTCGGCTTGAGCGAGCGCGAGCTGATACGCGCGTGGGTCGACATGCGCCAGGGCGTCGCCGACTTTGACGGACTGCGCCTCGGTGAAACTGACCTCGATGAGCTGTCCGGCGATTTGCGTTTTTACGATCGCCGTGGCGGACGGGGTCACCGTGCCAAGCCCGCTCAGGATGACCGGGAAATCTCCCTTGGAGATTTCGGCTGCGGCCACGCGCGGCGGCAAGGGCCCGCGACTCGAGCCTTTCGCCGGCGCTACCGGCGCCCCGATAAATGCGGAATAGCCGTAAGACAGCGCCGCCCCCATGATCGCGAGGACCACGGCGCCGATGATCCAACGACGGGTGGATGGGGGCCGGGCTGAAACATTCCGAGAATCAGGAGACGCGGCGACGTCGGGATTCATTGCGAGCCGCCTTTCGAGATTTGGGCGGGTGAACTCAATTATCTCTACCAATATGATATGAAATAGCAAGAGCGTGCGCCACTGGCGGGAGCAGGATCTCTACTACCGTGACGAATTTATCCAGTTATCTCTAGAGGAGTGCGACGCGAGGCATTCGCGCGGCGCGCCGCTTCGAGCGAGCGGCTTGGCGTGAACGACCTAGACGTCTACTATGATTATAGGAAAATATGGTTCATGAAAATTAAAGCGCCTTTGTGCGGCGCGCCGGGAGCGGCATTATGATGAAACAGCCGATGATCATTGGCGTGTTGGGCCTCGCGCTCACGATGAGCGTGACATTTCCCAGCGGCTCCAGTTCCGAGACGGTAGAACGTCGCATCGGCGTTGCGGCCTTCAGCGACTGGCATGCGGACGATCCGGGCGTATGGCGCAAGATCGCGCCGGACGATCTGCCGCGCCCCTTGGCGAGCGAACCAAAAGCGTCGCGCTCCGAGGTTGTTGCAAGACCCGAAGGTGCCACGCCAAAAACTCTCGAAGGTTTTTCCGTCGAGGCCTTCGCGACGGGCTTGACCGGACCCCGCGTCATTCGCGTGGCGCCGAACGGCGACATCTTGGTCGCGGAAAGCTCGGCCGGACGTGTGCGCGTCTTCCGCCTCGCCGATGGCGCGATCAAGCCTGAAAAGAGCGAGATTTTCGCGAGCGATCTCGAACGACCGTATGGCGTCGCCTTTTATCCGCCGGGGCCCGATCCGAAATTTGTATATGTCGGCACGGTGTCGAAGATCGTGCGCTTTCCCTACCGTAAGGGCGATCTGAAAGCGTCTGGTCCAGCGGAAGTCGTCGCCAGTCTTCCGGCAAGCGAGACCGGCCACTGGACGCGCGACATCGCTTTTTCGGCGGATGGGAAAACGCTGTTTGTCGCCGTTGGCTCCAAAAGCAATGTCGCCGATGGCCATGTCCGTCCGTCGCCGACGGAAGTCGCCGAGCTGGAGGCAAGAAACGGCGTTGGCGCCAGTTCTGGGCCGGAACAGGATCGCGCCAATATCCTGGCGTTCAACCCCAATGGCGGCGACAAGCGCGTCTTCGCCAGGGGCATTCGCAATTGCTCGGGACTGCAGGTGCGTCCCAACACCGATGATTTGTGGTGCGTCGTGAACGAGCGGGACATGCTCGGGGACGATTTGCCGCCAGACTATGCGACCCGAGTGGAGCCGGGCGCCTTCTATGGGTGGCCCTGGTATTACATCGGCGCCAATCCCGATCCGCGTCACGCCGGCGCGAGGCCAGACCTAGCGGATAAAGTTACGACCCCTGACGTTTTACTGCAGCCGCATTCGGCTCCGCTCGGCATCGCTTTTTATGAAGGCGCGCAATTTCCGCCCGAATTCAAGGGCGACGCCTTTGTCGCGCTTCATGGTTCCTGGAACCGCGCGAAACGAACCGGCTACAAAGTCGTTCGACTGAGATTCAAGGACGGCCGGCCTACGGGTGAGTATCAGGATTTCCTGACGGGCTTTGTGGTCGACGACGCACGAGTTTGGGGTCGGCCAGTTGACGTCGCGGTCGCGCCCGATGGTTCCTTGCTTGTCAGCGAGGACGGAAACGGCACAATCTGGCGAGTGTTTCACAATAGGAAATAGCGCTCAATAGAACGAGGCTCGTGCAGAATTGTTCGCAGGACCCTCCGTTCGGCCTTGCTCATGGCGGCGATTTCGCTACTTGAGTGGCTTTTATGAGCGAAGCATTTCAGCGATTTGCGTCGCAAGCGCGCCGAACCGCGGCGCTAGCAGCGCTTACCCGCTAGACGCGCCGTTGAGGCGCGGAACATCCCCTTAATTTCTAAGTGCAAGCAAGGGTTAGCGCGGATCCAGCGATTGTCTAGGCTCGCGTCGACGCTACCTGGCGATGATCGACACCAGCGGAAGGATCTTCGCCATGACACCAAAGCGTCTTACCTCGTTGGCGCTCGCGGCTGTGCTTCTTGTCGGCCTCGCCTTTGCGTCGCAGTCGGCGTCGGCAGCCACTTTCTATGACAAACGCGATATAATTGTGCGACCTAGTTCTGGCCCCGACCGCTGGCGAGACTGCTCGACCTGTTACAGGGGACATGATTTCGGTAGCGACTGCTTCCAAAATGTTTGGACTGGCTTCGAACAAATTAGGGCCAATGTCTGCTTGTGGGGTTGGAACTGAAAAGTTTTAATTTGGGGAAGCGGTAGCGATCCGGCAGCCCCGCTGTCGCGCGACTCGAGGCGCGGCTGCGAACGTGGCCCAAGATTGACGTTAGTTTTCTGGCGGATTTTCCCAAAGATGGTGCGGGAGATTGGCCATCAGGAAAAACGGCCTTTCGGTTAAGCGGATCGTCGCGGTTTTGAAACAGGCGGCTTGAATTGGCTGGTCGCGGATAGCCGGTCGGGGCCTGTGCTTTGACTGGCCAACATCGATCAACCGAAGGAAGCAGAGCACGGGGAGAGCGCCGCGATTGATGATGTTGGTGAGCGCGGTGGGGCTCGAACCCACGACCCCCTGATTAAAAGTCAGATCTTTACGGCATTCCGGCTCTTTCTCGATCTTCCTCTGATTATATAAACACAAGAAAATCAGGCGCGCAAGACGGCTGTTGCTTTCTCCCTTTTTCCGGCACTATCCTACAAGTGCTTATACCGCGCTTATATTGCGCGCTGTCAGTGGCGGCGAGGGTTCACTTTCAGGCGGTCGGGGGATGGCTCGCGAGAAGATCAATAAGCGCGCGGTCGATGCGCTGACCTGGCGCCCGCCGGGGCCGCCGCAACAGTTCCTATGGGATACGGTGCTGCGCGGCTTCGGCGTCTACGTGCTGGCGTCCGGCCAAAAGACCTACGTTGCGCAGTTCCGGCGAGAGGGCCGCTCGCAGCGCGTGAAGATCGGGCCACATGGCCCTTTCACGCCGGAAAAGGCCCGCGCCCAAGCGGCGCGCATCCTCGGCCGCGTCGCTCATGGCGAAGATCCCGCGGCCGAAAGGCGCGAACGGCGCGCGGCCCGGACCGTCAACGCGGTCGCCGATGAATTCCTCGCGGATCACGTCGACGAGCTGCGCAAGCCCAGGACGGCGGCCGAATATCGGCGAATCGTTGATTTGCACATTCGCCCAGCGCTAGGTCGATCGCTTATTCGTGAGGTGAAGCGCGCCGACCTCGCGAGTCTGCGCGCCGATCTGCGTGAGACGCCGATCATGGCGAATCGCGTGCTGGCGGTTTTCGGCTCCCTATGGAGCTACTCCGCGCGGGTCGGCGACGTCGAAGCCGATGCAAACCCCGTGCGCGGGATCGAGCGCTATCGCGAGCAAGGCCGCGAGCGCTTTCTTACTACGGTAGAATTAGCGCGGCTCGGCGTCGCATTGGAAGAGGGCGAGGCCCTCGGATTGCCCTATGCGATCGATGAAACACGGCCGACGGCAAAGCACGCGCCCAAAAGCGAAAACAGGCGCGTGAAGCTCGACGCCTTCGCCGTCGCGGCGATTCGCCTGCTGCTTTTGACGGGCGCCCGTCTGCGCGAAATTCTTGGAGCGAAATGGGAGCAAGTCGATTTCGAGCGCGGCATACTCTTCCTGCCGGATTCGAAGACTGGCAGGAAGCCGATCTATCTGTCGGCGGCGGCGCAGGCTGTGCTCGCGTCGCTTCCGAGGGTCGAGGGCAATCCGCACATCATCGCCGGCGTAAAGGAAGGCGCGCCGCGAGCCGACCTCGCGAAGCCATGGGCGGCCGTGAAACGCGCCGCAAAGCTTGAAGGCGTCCGTCTTCACGACTTGCGCCATTCTTTCGCCAGCTTTGGGGCAGGCGCGTCGCTCGGGCTGCCGATCGTCGGAAAGCTCTTAGGACATTCGCAGGCGGCGACGACGCAGCGCTATGCTCACCTCGACTCAGACCCGCTGCGGCGCGCGGTCGACGCGATCGGCGCGACGATTGCGGCGGCGATGGACGGGAGCAAGGGGCTTCCGTGACCACCGCGCCTCGCCAAGCGCCGTCCGTGCAGGAAATTGTCAAGGCTCTCGCGAGCGGCGAAGCCTCCGCCGTCCTGCAAAGGCACGCCGCTTTTGTCATTCCACACCTTTGGCGACGGCGTTTGCCACCCGGCGTCTCTCTAAATTCACGAGGTCGGCCGTGGAGTAACTGGTATCTGGACAAGAGATTTTATTGCCTAGTGGAGGATCGCGGCGGGTGGCCGGAAGAGGAGTTAACTCGGGATCTTTCTACTGGAAGAGCTGACTCATATCTGCAAAAACTGGCGGCAAAGAGAATAGTTCAAGCTATAGATATCCACCGGCTTTACGAGGCCAAAGCAAAACCGAAAAAACTCAAGGAATCATCATGGGGCATTTCTGCATCGGTTATAATGATGGCTGCAGAGTATGAACTTATGGGCTCGAGCAGCCCGATCCTCGACGCCATGACGGAGTTTGCAGCTTTGGACGGACTTACGATGGATCAGATCAAGAGGATTTTTAGAGATGGCTTCAAAGACAATATCCGCAACATTGCGCCCTTCGTTGCGGAAGTCGATGCAGCCTTCGCCAGCGGTGAAGATCCCGACCAGGCGCTCGTTAGAGCCGGTCAACGACGTTTCGACAGTTGGACTGTCTCAGAATTGAAGATGCTCTATCGCCATAAAAAAAAAGGGAAAATTAAATAGGGGTATTTTGCACCTTACAAGAGAATCAATATGTTTAAATTGCAGGGCTGTTCCCCGCCTGACGGGGCCGATTGATCGGGAATAGCTCATGAGCAACGCACATTTTCTTCGCCGCAAGGCCGCCGGCGAATATCTGAAAGCAAAATTCGGATTTGGCTCGGAAAAGACGCTAGCCAAGCTCGCCTCGGTTGGCGGCGGACCTGAGTTTCGCAAAGGTTTCGGTGCCGCGCTGTATGAACCCGCGAAGCTCGACGAGTGGGCTATCGCGAAAATTGGCGAGCCGCAGACCAGCACTTCCGACACGCAGGCCGCGTGATCGGCCATGCCTCGGACAGCAAAGAGCCCGCCGGCGTCGACCGGCGGGGCTCCGAATGCAATTTCATGCAGGCTCGCTGAAGGCAATTCGGACGATAGAGCTATCGCCGACACGTCGCAAGGCTTGCCGAGCAAGAACCGCCTAACCGGGCGCTGGCGCGACGTCGCGACGGGCGCTTCCGGCGGCGGGCTCCAATCGCTCCTTACCTACCTAGCCGCAGTGGGGAGAATGGGCGCGCGGCGAGCGGAGCGCGCCCGATGATGTCGGCCGAACGTCGCGAACTCATCTCGGCGCGCACGAAGGCGGCGATGGCTTCGCCTGAAGTGCGCAAGCGAATTAGCGAGCGGACCAAGCTCGGCATGGCGGCGCGTGCGCAGTGGGCGCCGGAGCTTCACGCGCTCGAGAAAGCATGGCGCGATGCCGGCCCTCTGGCGCGTCGACGTTTTTTCGAGAGGATGCTCTGCCTCCTGTCGGAGCGTGCGTGATGAGCATTCATCCGACGAAGCTGGCAACCGCGAAACTCAGTCTCGTCCGTGACACGGCTCTTGATGGCGCGCTCAGCAAGCTCGCCTTGCGCCTCATAGGCATATTCGTCGGAATTCACATGCGCCCCGAGCACGGCGGCGTCGCGTGGCCATCGACAAAATTTATGTGCGAACAGCTTGGCGTTTCCAGCGAAAGCAAAGTGCGAAGCGCGCTCTATGCGCTCTTGGAGCGCGGCTACCTCGCGGCAGAGCGAAAGGCCGGCGAGACGACCCGCTATCGGATCGCCGACCGCTACTTCGATGGCAGTAACCAGCCCCCTATAGGGGCTACCCCCCAGCCCTTATACGGGGCGGGGTCAGAGGATACCCAGCCCCCTATAGGGGCTACCCCCCAGCCCCAATACGGGGCGGGGAGGGCGCCCCCTATAGGGGCTACAAATACCGTAAATAGAAAACCGTTAATTGAAGACCGTAAACCCCCTCTCTACTCCCCCAACAGATCTGGAGCGGACAGTATTTGGCCTGGCGAGGAGGTGGGGGTTTCATCATTCGGGGCGACGCCCAGCACATTCGAACGCTTCGAGGCCATCTGGCAGTGGGGGCAGGGCGAGAGCGTCAAGCAAGCACGGACTGCATTCCACCGGCTGAGCGAGAGCGAACGTGAGAGCGCTATCCAAGGCGCTGCAATCTTCCAAAGCGCGATGGCCGGTCGGCAACACCCGCCGCATGCGTCCACCTATTTCGACGAGCGGAAGTGGACATGCCAAGCACGAAACGCGTCGGCTGCATCGCAGACATACGCTAGGCCAAAGGCCACGTTGAAAAACGGCGTCGCCTTGCTGCTTACAGATTCCTACTTCGCCTCCAGATCTGAACCGAATTTCGCCGCCGAAAACACAATCGATCTCGAAGCGGTGAGGCTCGATCACACTGACGAGCCAATCACGCCGGCAGTTCCAGCGCACGAGCGAGACCGGCGTGTTGTCCTCCATCCCCGATCGCAGCAACTCGAGGCCTGGCATGCTTACGAGCGCCGCGTTCACGGTCGCGCGAAGCCCGGCTTGAGGCGACCAACCGAGTGGCCGCCAGAAGCGCAGCCGAACATCAAGGAGGCGCATCGATGACGTGCACATCGCATCTGTCGGTCGGGGGGGTGGGGTTAAAATCCCAGAGATCGAAGGGGCCCCGCACCACATGGGGTGTCATGCGCACAAAATTTTTTTGTAGCGCAAATGGTTTGATTAGGAGCCTGTTTTCAAACATAAATCAAAGGGCGGGCATGCAATCAAACAAGAAGAAATCCGCTCGCGGCGGCAAGCGCCCTGGCGCCGGTCGCAAGGCGATCCCCCGCGATGAAGCGCCAACGCCAAAAGGCCCGCATGGCGGTCGACGTCTCGGCGCCGGGCGTCCAAGCGGCGCGCGCACGTCGCCATCTCCGGCGCAGCTCGGACTCCCCCTTGGAGATCAAGTCGATGGCTAGGCTATGGTCGCAAATCTTTGCCGACATGCCGCGGGACGATCGGCGCGCGCTACTCGAATTGATCGTTGCGAATTCGCGGCAGCACGCCTCGGAGGCCTCGGCCCTGACGCAGCGCCTCAGCAGTCTTCAGGCCGAGGTTGAAAGTCTTCGTCCGCCGATGACGAGTGCCGAGCGACGGAAGGCGCGCGACGACGCTATTCGAGAAGCCGCTGTGCAAAACTATTCGGGTCTTGGAAAAACGGCTGTGTCGCTTCGACTGGAGCAGGACCTCGCGCGGCTGACACCGCGCGCCGACGAATCGCACGCATCAGATGAGCGGCGCGGCCTGCTCAAAATTTTCGAATTAAATGGAAGAAAGCCGCTCACGGCGCGCCGGATTTTCGATCTGCTATGACGAGGAAAGGCCCGGAAAACGGGCGATGCAATTTTTTTTATCGAGATTGCATTTCCGACGTGCACATCTTGCCGAGGATGAAGCGAGGAGTTGCGATGAGCATCTTTGATCGATTGTTCGGAACCGCCGACGCCAAACCCGAAGGGCTTGCCACGATATCAGAGGCCGCAGCGGCGCTCGAGCGCTTGCGCGTCGCCAGGGCCGCGAATGTCCAACGCGAGAGCGAAGTGATCGCCGAGCGGCGCGCCGCGCTTGGGAGTGACGCGGCAGATGCGGTCATCGCGAAACACGATCGCGAGCTCGAAAAGATTTGCCTCGACGATGAGCGCCTCGATGTGCTCGAGCCGCGAATTATCGCACGCCTGTCGGCGTTGCAGTCAAGCGAGCGCGCCGCGCTTCTCGCGCAGCTTCGTGACATTTACAACGCGCGCGCCGCTGCGCTCGATGCAGCGATGGCCGCCGTGTTGGATCCCCTTGCCGATTTGCAAGAGGCTATCCGCCAGCTCGACGCGGCCGGATTCTCCGGGGAGGCGCGGGCGTTCGTCGTCGCGCCACCAAATGTCGGAAACGCCATCGTAATCTCTGGCGAAACTCTGGAAAATTGGCGCCAGCAGCGCGAGCGAGTCGCCGACATGCACGCTGCGGCAGCCGCGCCGCGTCCTGCTTCCGCGAAGCCTGTCGCCATGGGCAAAGCGGCCGAGCCGGAGCCCGTCCGCGAGTCGATCAAACGCGCGCCGTCGCGCGCACCCCTGCGGCACGATGGGCCAGTCGCCTATGGCTTCGCGAAAATTGCCTTCCTTCGCGCTGGCGTCGACCTGGGCGATGGCATGGCGAGCGTTCCAGGAGATGAAGCGGTCAGACCACTTGAAGTCGCGAATCAAATCGCTCGCTCCGGCGCTGCCGACATTATCGAGATTGGCGCCGCCGGCGCTGATGCGGCTGAGTGACAGGGGGCTCAAAATGCGGAAATCCGTTTACGAAACCACAATATGCGCACCGCGGCGGGCCGTAACCAAATTCGTCGGTAATGCGATCATCGGCAATGCGAAGGTCGGCGATCGACAAATTCGCGTGGTCGTTTCTACACCGACACCGGATCGCGTTGGCGACGTTATGGAGCCGATGGGTTGCGACCTTACGGCGTATCGAAAAAACCCCATCTGCTTGCGCGATCACAACCGGACGCAACCGATCGGGACCGCGACGGTCGACGTCTCGGCCGAGCGCGTGGATGCGCTCATCACCTTCGCCCCGGAGGGAGTTTCCGAAGATGCTGACGAGGTGTGCGCCTTGGTGAAGGCAGGCGTAGTGAGCGCCGTATCTCCTGGCTTCATCCCGATGGAAACAGCGCCGCTAAAAGGCGGCGGCATGCACGTAAAAAAATGGCAGCTGCTGGAGATCAGCATCGTGACAGTCCCATGCAATGCAGACGCCGTAATCCTCGAACGAACTCTTGATCCTGAAGCCGCGCGTCGTCGCCGAGAAATTGAGATTCTGCGACTGAAGACCGGCGCGAACGATTTCTTAGCTCCTCCGCCCAGCCTCGACTCCGCAAAGCGCGAGCGCGAAATCGACCAGCTCCGCGCCGTCCGCAAGCAACAAGAGCGCGACGTTCGCACACTCGCCATGAGCTCGCCCGTGAGCGCCGCGCATTTGATCCGCGAGGAAGAAGAGGCGCGCGCGGTCGACATGTCGCGCCGGATCTTCTCGAAAGAGTGAACCGGGTCGCCTCAGACGCGGGTCCGCCGGCAAAGCAAGATCCCGCGCAGCGTAACCATTGGGACGCGAGATAATGTGGCTGGATCCTGAGGGCAATGCAGCTAGTTCAAAAACGGAAAGTGCGATGCGGCCCCCAACCGTGATTGCCGTTCAATCGCACACCGCCGCAATCTCTTTGAGGTGCGATCGTGAATGATCAGCAGGAAACAGAACTCGCTTCGACAATCACGGAAGCCGCCAGATCAATCGTGCCGCCGCCGAATCCGTCCAAAGAATTCGTCGAAAGTGTGCGCGAGCTCTACGGATCGAACTTGTCGATGTTCATTCGCCTCGGATTTGATCTTAAGACCGCAAAATTTCTCGCCGCGATGCTCGCGGCACGCATGATCAATGATGAGCTTGGCGCGGACATGGCGGGCCGCGCCTAATGACCGACGCAAAAGGCCACAGCGCCGTTCGGGCGATGAAGAAGCCGGCCAAGCTATCGGAAGGCACGGTGTGGGAGAACTTGGAGCTGTTTCCGACGCCACCATGGGCGACGCGGGCGCTGTTCGATATCGCCCTGCCACATGTCATCGCCGAGCTCCCCACCTTCGTGTGGGATCCGTGCGCCGGGCTCGGCCACATGGCGGCGCCGCTGTCAGAATATGCCACCGTCCACGCGAGCGACGTTCACATTTACGAACTCGCCCAGCTGCCGGCCGAGCATGATCCGCGCGACCATGAGTTTCGTTGCGCGCCGCTGACAACTGCTGCCTTTGGGATCGCCCGCACCGACTTTTTCGACGACTCGGCCACCTGGCCTTTGCGGGGGCGGGGCTGGATCATCGGAAATCCACCCTTCGTGCCCGCGGCGCGCATGCTCGCGAAGGCGCTGGCACTCAATGGCGTCGACGGCGTCGCGCTGCTGCTGCGGCTGCAATGGCTCACGACTGACGAGCGCTGGCGCGAAGTCTATTCGCGCATGCCGCCGACCGTCGTCGCCCCCTTCGTCGAGCGCGTGCCGATGTGTCTTGGCGGCTACGATCCGGACGGCTCGACGGCAACCGATTACGCCTGGTTTATCTGGAGCGAGCCGAATCGCTGCAAGCTGCTCAGCGCCGCCGACCCTTCGTTTCCTATGCGGCACATTCCACCCTGCCGCGCGCGGCTGACCAAGCGGGAAGACCGCGCACTGGCCCTGCGCCGCGTGCCGGGTTTCGTCCCGCCATCACTGCTGAAGAAAAATTCGCCGCGTCAGGAGGTATTGGCGCTCAGCTGAAACCTCCGGCTGCTATCGAGGTTTGCTTGTTCAGCCTCACCGGATACCCGCTCAAGCTAACGATTTGGCGTAATGATCCTGGCACCTACTCTCGAGGCAACGTCGACAAGGACGAGATCGAGATAATCAAAAAACCACGCAAACTGAGGGGTGGCACGTAGTAGGCGAGAATGTTCACCGAAGACCATTTTTATGTATGCAGGATCACCTAATTGTTGATCCATCTGCATTAGCGTCGTCGAAATCTCGTCGGCTAGAAACCGTGAGCGAAGGCCATGACCACTCGTCATCATCATTGCAGCCGGAATGACTCGATCACCGACGTCAACGGTCGTCGAGATACCGTGGCGCGCCAGACGATGGTTTTCAACTGGTGTTGGAGGGGTCCGCGAGGGTAGAACGCCGTTCAATGCAAATCCCGAATCTGCGCGCGAGCGCGCCACTACCATTTCCAGTGTGCCATCATTGAAGCTGTTGTGATCACCAACCATTATCATGATCGCGCGGTGGCGAAAAAATTCAACGAAGAGTAATTCGCGCGTTCTCTTGCGACCTTTCAGAAAATGAAGATGATGCACGCCATAACAATTTAGTGCGAAGTCTTTGTCGGCCCACCTATGAGATCGGGCGCCACCGGTGGCGTATCCTTCCTTGTGGATGCGCTCGGAAAGCCGCGGTTCTAAGTCGACTCCCGATCGTATCTCGCGCTCGATTTGCATGATGTCGCTAATTCGGTTTTGTGCGCGTTTTTCAGTCCAGAAATTCCGAGCATAAAAAACCTGACGACGACGGGGTGCCACATAGCGATCAGCATAATTTATGTATGCTAATATGAGTTCACTGATAGGCATGGTCTCCAATTCGGCTCGTGCTTTTTCTGATTCGAGGGTACAAGGGATTCTCGAAACGATATCTTTTCGAAGGCCTGAAATGCGGTCGGATTCTGCTTTCGCAATTGCGTCCTGCGACCCAACTTCGCCTCTCATTATTCGCCTCCAAACGGGACTATCGAAAAGCGTAGATTTCGCTGTCATTCTCGCGTTATACTCACACGATGTGGGGTCGCTTCACGCAGCATCTCTCCTGAACCGCGCCCGACTCGGTCACCGATTTCGTCAGATGGACGTTGACGCCAAGATCCGACTGGCTCGGGCATTGGCAACGCCGATCCGACGTTGATTGAGCCGCAATGGAGCAATATTAATTTCGGCCGCTAAATGCTGACCCGCCAGTTCCGTAAATCTGAAGGTTGGGCGCTACAAGATATCCAGCTCGTCCACGAACGGAACCGATGAAGCTAGGGCCACTACTACCCGTGCTCCAGCTATGTCCCCGGGCGAGTCCTTGAATGTCAGTTTCAACGCCAACCACAACCCTATCCGTGAGCTGCCAACTGTAGCCTAACTGGCCGCCCCCGACGGCACCAACGCCGCTTTTCCACGCGATTCCCGTCTGAGGCACTGACGCAAAGCCAGATGGATAGATGAAACTGCCTGGCGCAGCCAGACGAGACCAGTCGATGGACGCCGGGTCGTAAGTGGTATTCCAAAAGCCTCCAGCATTTAATCCTGCGTAAAATCCTGTCCAAATCTGAGGAGGCGTGGATTTTGAAACCGCAGAGCCAACGGCTTCGTCGGCACTGGTAGAAAATGCGCGTAGGACGCTCAGAAATATAAGGGCCGCAACCAGCATCTTCATCTGATAATCCTCTGCGCCAACGCCCGGAGAAGTCAACGCAGGGCGACAATATCGAAACGAATCGATAAGTGCCATTCGCACGATCCGACCGTGGCGCAGGCGATCGCGCGGGCGCGAAGCGCTGATGGCGCGACTCCGGCGACGTGAACGTCGGCGTGACAAAGCCCGGTCGCGGCCGGTCAGGCTGCGATGGGAGCTACAAGCCTCCGCGACGATCTTTTCGCCATTCCCAAGGCGGTTGAGCCGAGCCGGCCCATAGCCCTCTCTTTGCGTTCTTCGCCTCCTGTTCGGCGCCGATGTAGTCCGATGAATAGCGTCGATACGCGAAAGCATGGCCGCTTCTGACCAGCCAAAGTTCGATGTCCTCGCCGCGCACCTGGCAGGAGGCGACGGTCCGTCCGTAGCGGTCCACGTCCCTCTCTCGACACGAGACTGGCGACTGCCCAATAAACTCGTCCAATGCCATCGCGGCCCTCTGACCGCAGTTGTAAGGCTGGTCCGCGCCGTCGAAGCATGGCTGGCCCTTTTCTGGCGCATCGATCCCATGGAGCCTGATTCGCTGTGCATGAATTTCGATGGTGTCGCCGTCAATGACAGAAGCGCGGCCAACTATGTCGGCGAGCGCGGAGCTTGAAATGGTCGCCGCTAAGATGGTGATGATGATCCGCTTCATCGGGGCAATCATTTCGGCGCGACCTCCTTTGGCTGCTTCGATCGCCTTCAGTCCGAACTTGGCCGCCTCTGCGGCGCCTGCATTTGGTCGCTCGGCTGTGCATCGGCTTGTTGGCGGACTTCCGCACTTGCGCCCGATATCGGCCCGCCGACGCAGCGGCCGTCCAGCGCGCGGTTAACCCGGTCCTCCGCGGCACCCGCAGCCGCTGCAGCTTGAGCGGGCCAAACCCGATCGCAGCGTTTGCAGCGCCTTTCTGGTAGAAAAATGTCCAAGGAACTGGTAGCTGGCGCCCGCCCTCTAATCGTCAGGCGTCAGTTACCAACTTGAGACGGCCCTTCGGCCCGCCTCAAGTATCCTCCGCCAAAAGTTTCGGGGACGAAGCTTCCCCACGTCGTCACAAGTCGGATCTACTGCAAGCCGGGAAAGAACATCACGTCGCCAGACATGGACAGCAAGACATCCGTCTTCAGCGTCAGCGTGTAGGGCAGCTCGGCGTAGTTGCCCGGCGCGACGGCCACGATTGATGGCGTGCCGGTTGCTGCGGCGTTGAGCCCCGACTTTAAACTGAGGAACGGGTTCATCACCGTGCCTGTGGCCCCGCTTGCGGCGAGCGGACTGCCCTCGTCCACGAAGAAGATGCGGTCGGGGGCAATCGCCCTGCCGAGAGCGGGCGCCGCCTGCATGGCGTCAACCAGCCCTTGTACGCTGAGCAGCGTGCCGTAGTTCGCGGCCGGCGAGCAGTTTCCATCGGGACCGGACACGTGGATCGCTATCGCCACTTCAACGCCATTCAAGAGCACCGGCCCACCAGAGTTCCCGGGTTGGGTGTCCACGCCATAGCAAATCGTGTTCGCCTTGCCTCCGCTGCCCTGTATCGGTCCCGTCGCCGTCTGCTCTGTCTGACTATACTGGTTGAGGGGCGGCGGTTCGCCGTAGTTGGGCGGAGGTCCATCTACGCCATAGCCAGTAACTCGCGCCATGGGCCATTGGCTGAGAAATGGGAGATTCGAAGTCGAGGCGATCCGTACGAAGGCCCCTTGGCGTGCGACTGGCGTCTGGCCCCCGGTAGGATCAGCGACGAATACGGCCCAGTCGTTGGCGCCGTCTTCGTAATCGGCCAATCGCAACTTATAGATGTCGTTGGGGTTGCTTGGATGATTGATTACCCCACTGGCGCTCGAGAGTGGGACGTTGAACTCCAGCGTTATCTGCCCTCCGAGGGTGACGCAATGACCGGCCGTGAGCACGGCGCCGAATTGGGTGAGCCAAGCCGTGCATCCCGGATTCGGCATACGTCCCACAGCCGGATCCTTGCTTGGATGACGGGTGTCATTGGGGCCAAGGATTCGCCCCGGCATCCGCGCTGCGGGCTGTGCCTGCGCTACGACCGCGGCGCCCACAACCAAAACGCTGGCGAGCAAGCTGGCAAACCGACGCCTTTGGGGGGCGGCGTCACGACCCTTGGAGCGGCTCACCGCGGGCCCTTCCGACACGCACCGTCATTACGCCCTTGGCACACGATTGTCCGCAGCGCGGCCACCTCCGCCTCGAGCGCGCGAAGGTGTTCGCCGTCTTCACTCGGCTTGTAGTCCGACACGCTGCTGAGATTGCCGAAGTCAGCCGAGGCCCACGTTCCGCCAAGCCGACAGAAGAAGAACCAGCCACCCTTGCCGTTGCTGTCGGACCCGCCCGGGCCCAACAGAAGCTGCCCCGGGGTGCACGGATTCGATGGGGTGTTGCTCTGGGTCGGGATTACGAACGGCTGCCCGGTGGCGGTGAACGGACCGCTGAGTGTGGTGGTCCCGCTGACGGCGAGGCCGCCGTTCAGCGTGAAGGTCTGGGCTGCGGCCGATCCAGCCACTACAGCCGCGAGCGCCGGGACTGCCAAAATGCGTGCGCAAAATCTTTTCATCGAAGCCCCCAAAATAACGTGCCCAGCGCGGTATAGATAAATGAAAAGCGCGCCAGCGCGCGAAATGAATTATGCACGCAAAACTAGGACTTAGGAAGCAGAATAAATTGGCGCCGGCCCAGAGTCTTGACGATGCTCGGGCCCTGAAAGGCGCAAACACGCCGCATTAGATTCAACGCGAGGCCGCCCGTTTTCCTCAGGCGAGAACGCCGCCGTCACGAACTTTCGAGAGCCTCCGCCTCGGCCGCCGGGTCCTTCAAGCAACAGCTCGGCGAGCTTCCGGTGTGCCGCCAAATTCGACAGCGCGGTGGTGGATCTCATGTCGTGCCACGTAGCGACGTAGTCAGGCGTCTGGCCGTTACGATCGCGCCTTCTGGCACCTTGGCTCTTCTCATGCCGTAGCTGCAAAAACGCCCCGCCGTTACATCCACGGTCGGGGCGTTACTCGGGCCGCAGCATGCCTAGGCTGCGACACCATACCGGCCCAGGCAGGGTAAGCGCATAGCATGCAGGCTTGCAGACGAGTCCGACCCAATCACTTCAGGGACGCATGCTATTTGTGGATGTTAAAGGTTTGCTCTGGTAGATGACTACAATCTGCAATTGCGTATGCAGGCTGATCTTTGTCCTTGAAAAAAAGGCATATGCTAGGATGCGCAGCTTGCTCTATTTTAACGCCTTGCAGCGCGGATTCAATCGAAGGCCTAACCGCATCAGCCTTTTTCTCAATGCAAACTAAACGTTCCTCGACATTGGTTATCTTTGCGCATTCACCGTCGGCATGTGCGCTGCCGACGGTGATTGAGTTAGCGACAAAAAAGGCTATGATCGCCACTTGTTTTGCAAATGATTTTTCTAACATCTAACCCTCCATGGGCAGTGCTTTTTTCGCACGATGGTAACTCTACACTCAAGTGCTCCAAGAACAACAACTCTCTGAAGAGGACGAACATTAAAGACGGAAGATCTGGAAATACGCGAGCGCCTGGGCGCTCACGAGAAGCTCACGCGAGCGCCTCCCGCTCGAAGACAGCGATCGCATTGCGGATCGCGTCCCCGACGACGTCGTCGAGGAAGCGGTCGTTTATGACGTCATCGCCGTCCAGGAACTCAGCCAAATGCCGAAGCAGCCGCAGGGCGCCGGCGCGCGTCGTCGGCGCTGTTGTGACGAATTCTCGCTCGGCTTCGCCGCGCGCCAGAGCTGCGTCGCGAGAGGACTCTCTCAATTCCTCGACGGCGCGCCGCATCGCCTGATGCTCGCTTTCGGGACCGTCGAGCGCAGCCAATGCCGCCGCATATTCCGAATCGGACAACAGTCCGAGCTCGCGGTGCGTTTCCAAATTCCGATGCGTGAATATTTGCGTGGGCCTTATGCCTGCCGACTTCAGCGCAGACCAAGTGGACTCTTCAAGGTCGTTGTAAGCGTTCCCGGCGAGATCTTCAGCCGCCTTCGCGCGCGCAAATTCTGAGGAGGCGCTGAAAATGGGATCGGCGGCCGCCTGGGCGGGGAGCCCGGGGAAAGCGGGAAGCGCCGCAACCGGCGCGACGACGAGGCCGGCCACGACGGCGCGGCGCGTGGTGGCGCGATTTTCGGCGCTCATGATCGCGCCTCCTGATCGGCGAGGACCGGCGAGCGCAGCAACGTCATAGCGAACTGTCCGACATGCCTCAGCTCGTATCCACGATCGTAATCGGCGAGCCATTCGATAGCGGCGCGGGCGCCCGCTTTCGACGTGGGTGCGGTATCGACCAGCGTTTGCAGCGCAGCCTCTTCCACTTCGCGCGCTGAATCCCATGCCGCCTCATCGGCTTCTGTCACTATTCGCCCTTCCTGCTCGGCTCGCACGTCGTCGGTGAGATCGCAGGTGCGTATGAACGCGCGCTCGGCGGCCTTATGCCGTTCGAGCGCAGCGAAGATCGGATCGGAGTCAGCCGGAATTTCGCTGGCGATTGCGGGAAGCGCCGCAACTGGCGCGGCGGCGAGGCCGGCCACGACGGCGCGGCGGGTGGTGACGGTGACGGTCATAAGGGCTCCAGATGCTTATAGGGCGCTTATATTCGCCCTGTGGCTGCGATCAGGAAGCCGAGAAATATTGCCTAACTATCTGATTTTGTTGGTGAGCGCGGTGGGGCTCGAACCCACGACCCCCTGATTAAAAGTCAGGTGCTCTACCGACTGAGCTACGCGCTCGCTCCAGAGGCGGCGGGCGGCGCCGCCGAAGTCGACTGAGCGGGTCGGTCCGTTCGGCCGTGCGGGTCGTCTGTCCCGCGCCTCGCGATCAACTACCGGCGGGCGGCGGGCCGGTCAACCCCCGGAGGGCCGCGCCCCTCTCACGCCGTCACCTTGGCGAAAAGCACCAGCAGGCCGAAGAGGACAGCCGAGACGACCGTCGTGATCCCCGCTTTTTTCAAGAGCTCGGGGGAGGCAGGGGCGCCAGGGTCGGCGCCCTCGGGAAGATCTTCTTCGGCCTCTTCGGAAGAGCGCACGCCGAGCGGCAGCACGGCGAACAGCACGATCCACCAGATGGTCAGGTAGATCGCAGCCGCCAGCGGCAGGGAAAAGGGCATATCCGCCTTAAGCCTGCTCGAGTTCGATCAAGGCGCCGCAGAAATCCTTGGGATGCAAAAACAGCACGGGTTTGCCATGCGCGCCGATCCTTGGCTCTCCATCGCCCAACACGCGCGCGCCCGAGGCCTTAAGCTGCTCGCGCGCCGCGATAATGTCTTCGACCTCGTAGCAGATGTGGTGGATGCCGCCCGCTGGATTTTTCGCGACGAAGCCGGCGATCGGCGAGTTTTCGCCGTAAGGTTCGAGCAGCTCGATCTTGGTGTTCGGCAATTCGACGAAAACGACCGTTACGCCGTGCTCAGCGACGCGTTCTGGCGCCGAGACCTTCGCCCCCAGCGCGTCGCGGTAGACGGCGGAAGCCTTTTCGACGCTATCGACAGCGATAGCGACATGGTTCAGACGGCCGATCATTTTCACCTTCCGGAAGAATGCTGTGCAGCGCCAATAAGCGCTGACGCGGGCAATTTCAACCGGCGGGGCGCGCCTCGGCCTGCTGCGGCCGGTCAAATCCGTCGATCGCGCCCCGCAAGGCGACGAAGCGCGGATCGACGCGTGCGAAGGAGCTCCAGGGACAGCCTTCAGAAAGGCCGCGCCGAATCGCTTCAAGCGCCTCGGCGCGCTTGCCCAGAGCGAAAAACGCCGCGCCGAGAAAGCAGGGCGGCGCATAGAGCTCAGCGTCTTCGACGAGCCTGCCGATGAGCGCTTGCGCTTCCTCGGCGCGGCCGGCGCGGGCGAGCGCATAGGCGAGCACGGTCAATTGGAAGGGATCGTCCGGGCTCGAGGCGACGGCGCGGCGCGCCGCGCTCACCGCCTGTTCGTGAACGCCTTGAAGGCTGTAGGCGATGGACATCACGAGATGCAGAGTCGCCGCGTCGGGCCTTAAATCGAGCCCGTCGCGCGCATAGCGGCGCGCCCGCTCGAGGTCGCCGGCGCAGAGAATGAGCCATGCGCGCACCGACAGCAGCGCCTGATCGTGCGGCGAGTTGACGAGGCCCTCTTCGCAATCGGCGAGACCCTCGTCGAGACGATCGGCCGCCGCGAGCAGCCAACTACGGTAGACGCGCGCCTTGCCGTAGAGCGGGTCATCGGCGACCGCCTGATCGAGGAGCGCGAGGCCCTCGGAAAGCTTGCCCCTCAGCGCGCCGCGGGCCCAGCCGAGAACGGCCAGCGCCGGCGTATGATCGCGCAGGACGCCGAGCGCCCGGCCGGCGAAGTCCTCGATCATCGCCGCCGCCTGGGCGGGACGAAGAAACCCGCGCACGACTCGGCCGGCGGCGATGTCGGCGGCGAGCGACCAGACCGCGGGGTTGCCGGGTTCGATCTGGGCGGCGGACGCAATCGCTTCCTGCGCGCGGGCGAAGCCCTCTCGCGTGCGGTCGCCGGCAAGCTCATAGGCGGTCTGCCAGAGATCGAGAATATGCGGCTCGCTCAGCGGCGCGAGACGGAGCGTTTGCGCCGCGCCCTCGTCGATGGTTTCGACCGTTCCGCGGAGCAACAGCCCCCGGCCGTAGGCGGTGGCGATCAGCTCCTCGCCGCCGGCCTCGCGCAGCGGCTTCCGCAAAAGATAGGCGCAGCGGTCGATGGAATCGTCGGACGCGGCGCGATCCGGCCACAGGCGCGCGGCGATTTCGGCCTTGGTGAGCAGGACGCCAGGCGACTCCAGAAGCATTTCAAGGAGTTGACGCGCCTGCGGGCCCAGATGAATGCGCTTGCCGTCGCGCTGCAGTCCGCCCTGCGCGCTGTAGCTAAATCCTGAAAATCGCTTAACCAATTCGCCCATGGCAGCCCCCAACCGGGCGCGATGATGGCAAGACAGCGCGGCTTCGGCAAGAGGCAGAATAAGGTTAAGTCTTCAAAATTGCATAGTTTTTTGAAATCAGACCGTTCCGAGGGGCTCCCTAAAATAAAAAACGCCGGACGTACCTCCGGCCCGGCGTTTGAGCCTTCCGTAATACGCAGCACGTTCGGAAGGCTCGGCGCAGTCTATGCGCGTCCAAATTGACGGCCGCATGACGCTGCGCCGCACGCTCTAACCGCCGCGCGCGCTCTGGTTATCCTTTCCCCAAACAAAAAGCACGAGAGCGAGAACGCCAGCGGCCGCAAAAAGAAAGTAAGGCATCCGCGCGAACAGCGTCCGGCCGCCGACGGTGAAGGGGAACCGCGACACCCAATGCTCGCCGTTTGGACCATCGACCGTGACGATCCCCACGAATGGCCCGGTCTCGTTGAAGACATGTTCAAAGTTCAGCGTGCCGGCCGGATAGACCTTTGGTGGCAGGTAGGCCACGGTGACGGCGTCGAGGCGCTCCTGCGGCTCCTTGTCGCCGATGTCGCGGATGATGCGAAAGTCCGTCGACATCTCCCGCATCTCGTCCTGAGCATAATCGAGGACGAAAATCGTCGCGCCAATCGTGGGAATGTCCTCACAGAACCTGTTGCGCGACGCCGCAGGCTGATAGCCTGAGAAATACATGAAATCCGGGCCGATTTTCAACATGCAGGCGTTCTGCTGGCGCTGCATCGCGCCATGAGCGAAAGCGATCGACAGAGGCGCGCAGACGAGCGCCGCCATCATCAGCAACCAAATAGGACTTAGAGGCTTCGACATGCCGTCCTCCCTGTTCAAATGCTGGACGACGCTGCTCTGAAACTCAGCTTGCGCGTCATCCCTTCGTCTAATAGCGGTTCGGTGCGTCGCCCACGCGCGTGCGATAGGCTGTCCAAGGAAAGAACCCGGCAGGAACGAAAAAGATGCGCCCGGTAGCGAAATTCCTCATTATCGCGCTGCTTCCGCTCGCGGGCGGCTGGGCGAGGGCGGCGGATCTCAACGACTATCCGACCTCCGCGCGCGCCGATTACGTCTTCGGCTGCATGAAGGCGAACGGCGACACGCGCCTCTCTTTGGATCAGTGTTCCTGCTCCATAGACGTCATCGCGACCATTCTGCCTTATGAGCGGTATGTCACAGCCGAGACCGTCGCGAGCGTCAATCAGCAGGCGGGGCAGGTCGGCGCGCTGATGCGCAATACGGATGCGGCGCGCGATGCGCTCCAGGAATTGCGCCGCGCCCAGGCTGAGGCGCAGGTGCGGTGTTTTTAGAAGCCAATCGATGCAAGAGCTGGAGAACCCATGCTTATTCTCATTCTCGGAATCGTGATTTTTCTCGGGGTCCATACGCTAACGAGCTTTCGCGAAACGCGCGCCAGCCTGATCGAGCGCTATGGCCTTCAAACCTATAAGGCCGCCTACGGGATCGTCGCCGCCATCGGTCTCGGGCTCATCGTCTATGGGTTCATTCGTTATCGCGCGGAGGGCCTGATTTATGTCTGGTCGCCGCCGTCATGGGGACGCCATCTCGCCATGCCGCTCGTCTGGTTCGCCTTCGTCGCGATCGCGAGCCGTCGCGCGCCGCCGGGCCGCATTCGCGGCGCGCTGCGCCATCCGACGCTCGTCGCGATAAAGAGCTGGGCGCTGGCGCATCTTCTCGTCAATGGCGATCTCGGCGGCATGATCCTGTTCGGGTCTTTTCTCGCCTGGGGCGTCTTCGACCGCATCGCGGTGAAAAAACGCGGGGACGGGGGCGCACCGCGGATTTCGCAATTCACGCGCGGCGACGCGATCGCGCTCGGCGTCGGAACGGCGCTGTTCCTCATCGTGCTTTATCTGCACCCGTGGCTGTTCGGCGTTTCGGTGCTGCCGGCGTGAGCAACGCTCGACTTCATCCTATGACGGCGCCGATTCGTCTTCGCTTGGCGCTGCCGTCTCCAGGCTTCGGCCCTGCCACGGCCAGCGGCCTTCGAGCTCCGCCTCCATCGTAAAGCTCATCCCCGTGCGGATCATCACGATCAGGCCCAGCACGAAGACGTTTTCGAGGCTTGGATGTTCGACGGAGACAGTCCGGATGATGTCGCCGCCGACGAGGAACTCCAACCCGAGCAGGATCGAGCGGCCGACATTCTTTCGGTAGCCGCGATAGGTAAGGGGATTTTTCCGCCAGGGCGTCAAAAAAGCGAGCGTCGACAGGACCGCGCCAATGACGATGATCAGCACGCCGACGACGTCGAGCGCCAGACCGGCGAAGTTGATGATCTCGTGGATGCTGGCGAGATAGGACACTAGCGCATCGCTCTCATGCGCCAGCGCCCACGAGCCGCGCGAGCGCCTTGGCGTGGCCGATGAGCGGCAGCAGCGCGGCGAGCTCTGGCCCGCTCTCGGCGCCGGTCAGCGCCAGTCGTAGCGGATGAAAGAGCGCCTTGCCCTTCCTGCCGGTCGCCGTCTTGATGTCGCTCGTCCAGGCCGCCCATGTGGTCTCGTCCCAAGGCTCCGACGGTAAAAGCTTTGCCGCGTCATTCAGGAATGACTCGTCCTCGCGGACCGGCTCGATCTCGCCGTCCACGACGCGCCACCATGTCAGAATATCGTCAAAACGCGCAAGATTGCCGCGCGCCGCGCGCCATAGAGGCTCCGCCTTGCGACCGACGATCGTCAAGGCTTCGAGCCGCTCGCGCACGTCATCATATTCGTAGAGCGCGAGCGTCCGATGCGTCAGTGTCTCAAGATCGGCGGGGTCGAAACGCGCCGGATTGCGCGAGACATGCGACAGATTGAAACTCTGCGCGAGTTCGCCGAGCGAGCGTACGGCGTGGACATTGTCGGAGGAGCCGGTCAGCGTCGCGAGCGCGGCGACGGCGAGGGGCTCATAGCCTTCTTCGCGCAGCGAGGCGATGGAGAGCGACCCGGTCCGCTTCGACAGAGCCTCGCCGCCCGCGCCGATGAGAAGATTGTGATGCGCGAAAATCGGCGTCGGCGCATGCGGCGCGAGCGCTCGGATGAGCTGCAACTGCACGGCCGTATTGGTGACGTGGTCTTCGCCGCGAATAACATGGGTGATCCCCATGTCGATGTCGTCGACGACCGAGGGCAGCGTGTAAAGAAAACTGCCGTCCTCGCGGATCAGAACCGGGTCCGACAGCGCCGAACAGTCGATATGCGCCGGACCGCGCACAAGATCATCCCATTCGGCGACGCCCGGCTCGAGCATGAATCGCCAGTGCGGCTGCCGGCCTTCGGCTTCGAGCGCGGCGCGATCAGACGCGGAGAGGCGCAGCGCGGCGCGATCGTAAACTGGCGGCAGCCCGCGCGCCTGCTGCATTTTGCGGCGCTTGTCCAACTCTTCCTGGGTTTCATAGCAAGGGTAGAGGCGGCCGGATCGCCGCAGGCGATCGGCGGCGTCCTCATAGAGCGCGACGCGCTCGGACTGGCGGAAAACCTCATGTGGAACGACGCCCAGCCAGGCGAGATCAATCTCGATTCCACGCGCGAATTCCTCGCTGGATCTAGCAAAATCAGTGTCATCGAACCGTAGCGCGAATCGTCCAAGGTTGGCGGCGGCGAACAGAAAATTGAATAGCGCGACGCGCGCGTTGCCGATGTGAATGCGGCCGGTCGGCGAAGGCGCGAAACGAACGATCGGAGAGGTCATGAGGAAGCTTCGTCAGGAGTTTCAACAGGGAATTCGGCAGCAGAGCTTCCAGCAGGGATTTTCAACAGCCGCGCGTCGGGAGAAGATTCTCGCGCCACCATCCTTTTGCCAAGACCCCGCGTCTTTGTCAGGCGGAATTTCAAATTGGCCGCGCCCCGGCGTCGCGCGCCGGAAGCCGAGCCACTCCGCTGGCGTTCGGCGTTCCGATTCTCTGCGTTACGACTCTTAAGAAAAAGCGCCGTTCATGATCCTGGCCTATATCTGCGCCGGCTGGTGCGCCGTCATTCTCATCCTCAATTTCACAAGCGTGGCCCTGATGTCCCGAAAATGTCGGGCGCGGGCGCGGACTCTGCCTCCCCCGGACAATGCGCCGCCGGTGAGCATCGTGCGGCCCTTGCGCGGGCTGGAGCCCTTCAGCGAGGAGACGCTCGGCGCGACCTTCAACCTCGACTACCCCGACTATGAGATCGTCTTCTGCGTGCAGTCGCCGAGCGATCCGGTCATTCCGCTGGTCGAGCGGCTGATCGCGGCGCATCCCGAGCGCGAGGCGCGGCTGCTCGTCGGCGACGATTACGTCAGCGCCAATCCCAAGCTCAATAATTGCGTCAAAGGCTGGGATGCGGCGCGCCATCATCACGTGATCCTCGCAGATTCCAACGCGCTGCCGCCGCGCGACTATATCCAGACGATGCTCGCCGCGTTCCGCGACAATACGGCGATGAGCGTCTCGATGCCGATCGGCTCGCGGCCGAAAGGTTTCTGGGCGATGGTCGAATGCGCGATTCTCAATACATTCCAGGCGCGCTGGCAATATGGCGCCGAGGCGATCGGGGCCGCCTTCGCTCAGGGCAAGAACATGATGTGGCGGCGCGACGTGCTCGACAGAGCTGGCGGCATTCGTGCGCTGGCGAGCGAAATCGCCGAGGACGCCGCCTCGACCAAAGTCATCCGCGCTCAAGGCATGGATGTGCGCCTCGTCGACATGCCGTTCGAACAGCCGCTCGGCCAACGCACCGCCCGTGAGGTCTATTCACGGCATGTGCGCTGGGCGCGGCTGCGGCGCGCGACCTTCCCCGCGCATTACGCCCCCGAATTCATGAACGGCAGTTTTGCGGCGATCGTGCTCGGCGCCTACGCCGCCGTTCAGCTCGACGGCGGGATCTCCACGGTGGCGCTGGTCACGACGCTCATCGTCTTTTCGCTGCACGGCGGCGAGATCTGGCTGGCGCGCGTCTGCGGCTTCCCGCTCGACTGGCGCACGCCTTTCGCGCTCATTGTGCGCGACCTGATGCTGCCGGTGATGTTCATCGACGCGCTGCTCTACGACGATTTCGTCTGGCACGGCGCCGAGATGACGGTGCGCGAGGCGGAAGAGACGACGGGCTAGCCCGCCCGCGCGTCTTGCCTCACTCCGCCGCGTGCTGCTCCTGGACGCCGCGGGCGACGCGCTCCGCCTTCAACAGCTCGGCCACCAGGAACGCGACTTCGATCGCCTGTTCGGCGTTGAGGCGCGGATCGCAATAGGTGTGATAGCGGTCGCGTAGATCGCTCTCCGAAATCGCCCGCGCGCCGCCCATGCATTCGGTGACGTCCTTGCCGGTCATCTCGAGATGGATGCCGCCGGCGTAGGATCCCTCCGCCTGATGAACGGCGAAGAAGTTGCGGATTTCCGACATGATCCGATCGAACGGCCGCGTCTTGTAGCCTCCGGCGCTGACCGTGTTGCCATGCATCGGATCGCAGGACCAGACGATCTTGCGGCCTTCGCGCGTCACCGCCCTCACCAGCGCAGGCAGCGCATCGTCGATCTTGTCCGCGCCGAAGCGGCAGATCAGCGTCATCCTGCCGGGCTCGTTCTCGGGATCGAGCGCGTCGATGAGGCGCAGCAGCGCGTCAGGCTTCAAGCTCGGACCGCATTTCAGACCAAGCGGGTTTTTGACGCCGCGGACGAATTCGATATGGGCGCCGTCTTCCTGACGGGTGCGGTCGCCGACCCACAGCATATGGCCGGAGGTCGCGTAATAGTCGCCCGTCGTCGAGTCGATGCGGGTCAGCGCCTGTTCGTAGCAGAGCAGCAGCGCCTCATGCGACGTGTAGAAGTCGGTGCCGCGCAATTCCGGATGATGCTCCGGATCGAGACCAATCGCGCGCATGAAGCTTAAGGTCTCGGTGATCTGATCGGCGAGCTTCTGGTAGCGCTCGGACTGCGGGCTGCTTTTGACGAAGCCGAGCATCCAGCGATGGACGTTTTCGAGATTGGCGAAGCCGCCCGCCGCAAAGGCGCGGATGAGGTTCAGCGTCGCCGCGGATTGCCGATAGGCGAGCAGCTGGCGCTGCGGATCGGGTTCGCGCGCCTGCGGGTTGAACGCGAGGTCGTTGATGATGTCGCCGCGATAGCTCGGCAACTCGAGGTCGCCCTGCTTTTCGAGCGGCGAGGAGCGCGGCTTGGCGAACTGGCCGGCGATGCGCCCGACCTTCACCACCGGCGACGCGGCGGCATAGGTCAGCACGACGGCCATCTGCAGGAAAACGCGGAAAAAGTCGCGGATATTGTCGGCCGAATGTTCCGAGAAGCTCTCGGCGCAGTCCCCGCCCTGCAGCAGGAACGCCTTGCCGGCGGCGACTTCGGCCAAGTGGCGCTTCAGGTTGCGCGCTTCTCCGGCGAAAACCAGCGGCGGAAAGCCGGCGAGCTGGCGCTCGACGTCGGCGAGCGCCAGCTGGTCCCGATAGACCGGCGTCTGCTCGATCGGTAGATTTCTCCAGCTGCCCGGCGACCAACGTTCCACTTCGCAAAACTCCGCAAAATCAGGCCCGATAGGCGCTGGGGTCGTTCTCGCAGCGACGCCAGCGGCGCTTATAGTGGATTATTGCTTCTAATGCGACCCTCCGCTTGGCGGGTGATTTGGCGAAGCCGGGGGCGACCAGCTATAAAGCCGGGGCGCGAGCGCGGCCGAGAGCGAGGGGGCGAACCGGGGCGATGCCGTTCATTCTATCGCAATTCATCGAGGCCTCCCGCTGGCTCGGCGCGCTTGTCGTGCTGGCGGTCCACACGAACAACATGTTCGTCAACCAGGCGGACATCATGAGCGCGCCGCATGGGCCGCTCGCCTATGTCTGGTGGTTCTACTCGGCCTTCGAGCTGGGGCATCAGGCGGTGCTCGCCTTCTTCGTGATGTCGGGCTATCTCGTCGGCGGCGCGGTGCTGGCGCATATGCGCAAGAACCAAGGCTTCCTGCGCGAATATTTCATTCATCGCGTGTCGCGAATCTATCTCGTCGTGGGGCCTGCCGTCGCACTCACCCTCGTTCTCGATTCGCTCGGCAGATGGCTGTTCGCCAGCAGCGGCGTCTATGAATGGCCGCTGTTCAAGGGCCATTTCTCCCCGGTTTTGTTTTTTGCAAGTTTTCTCAATCTGCAAGGCATCGCCTTCGATTATTTCGGCACCAACGGGCCGCTCTGGTCGCTCGCCTGCGAGTTTTGGTACTACGTCACCTTTCCATTGCTGTTGCTGCCCTTCGCGCGCAACTACCCGCTGGCGCTGCGCTTTTTGGGTTTCGCGCTCGGCGCGGCGCTCTTCCTGGCGCTCTCGACGCCGCCGAGCTGGTTCAAATTCGGCTATATTCTGTGGGCCGGCGGCGCCTTCGCCACGCTGCTTGCCCGGCCGATGATCCGCTCGCGCTGGCAGGCGCTCATCCTCTACGCCGCCGTCGTCGCGGTCATCCGGCTCGTCGTTCGCGGCCATCTTCTCGAGGTCCATCCCTGGCTCGCCGATGCTGGCGATCTTCTCGCGTCGGGTTTGTTCATCAATGTCCTGCTCGCCTTCCGCTATGGGCCGGCCGAAGGCTTTTCGTTGCTGCGTCCGAAGTTCCACAAGACGCTCGCCGATTTTTCCTTCTCGCTTTACAGCATCCATATGCCGATCCTGATCTTCGCGCGCGCGGCGGTCGGCAGCACATTGGGGAATGACTGGGCGACGCAGCTCGCCACCCCGCAAAATTACGCCGTGGCCTTCTCGGTGATGGGGGTCGCCATCGTCGCGGGCTATTTCTTCTCCCGAGTCACCGAGGCGAAGACGGGCGCGGCGCGGCGCAAGCTTCGCGCCCTTCTCGACAGATGGGCGCCCGAGCCCGCCGCCCCGGCTCCGGAGCAGCAGCCTGTTGCGGCGCAGCCGCCGCGCCAGAGGATCGAAGCTTAAGCCTGCGGCCTGAGCAGCCGTGACGGCGCGCGCATCGTCACGAGTTCTTCCGCCATCGTCGGATGCACGGCCATCGTCGCGTCGAAATCGCTCTTCGTCGCGCCCATTCGCAGGGCGACGGCTACGAGCTGCGCCATTTCCCCCGCCTCGGGACCGAATATATGCGCGCCAAGCACGCGCCCGTTCGAGCCGTGGATGATCAGCTTCATATAAACGCGTTCGCCGCGTCCGGAGAGCGTCGCGCGCATGGGGCGAAACTGCGTCTCATAAATATCGATCGCGCCATGCTGCGCGAGCGCCTCGGCCTCGGTCAGACCCACCGTTCCGATTTCGGGCGTCGTGAAGACGGCGCTTGGCGTGCATTCGTAATCGACCGGCGTCGGCGTCGCTCCGAAGACGCTGTCGGCGAAGGCTTGCCCCTCGCGAATGGCGACAGGCGTCAGATTGATCCGATCAGTGACGTCGCCGACGGCGTAGATGGATTCAAGGTTCGTGCGTGAATTCTCATCGACCGCGACCGCGCCATTTTCGCGTAAGTCCACGCCTGCGGCCTCAAGCCCCATATCTTGCGTCATCGGCCTGCGCCCGGTCGCGATGAGCAGGCAGTCGACCTCAAGCGGCGCGCCGTCGCTCATTTCGACCGCCAGAACGTCAGCGTTTTTCGTGATGCGCGTCGGCAGGACGCCCGCCCGATGTTCGACGCCAGCCGTCTTGAGCGCTTCGCAGAGGCGCGAACGCAGATCGTCGTCGAAGCCGCGCAGCGGCAGATCGGCGCGATAGGCGAGATGCACCTTTGCGCCAAGCCGCGCGAAGACGCTTGCGAATTCGACGGCGATATATCCCGCTCCAACGATCAGCAGCCTTTGCGGGAATTTCGGCAGATCGAAAATCTCATTCGAAGATATGCCGAATTCGATGCCCGGAATGTGGGGCGCGAGCACCGGCGCGCCGCCGGTGGCGATGAGAATATAGCGGGCGCGGGCGGAGCGGCCGTTGGCAAAACGCACGCCGTTTGGATCGGTGAGCGTCGCGCGCGCGCGGATCAGCTCGACGCCGGAACTCGCGAGCGTTTCGCCGTAAAGGTCTGAAAGGCGCGTGATCTCCTTTTCCTTTGCGGCGACGAGCGCCGGCCAGTCAAAAGACACATCGCCGACGCGCCAGCCGAATCCGGCGGCGTCCTGGAAATCATCGTGGAAGCGGCTCGCCAGCACGTAAAGCTTTTTGGGAACGCAGCCGCGTATGACGCAGGTGCCGCCGACGCGAAATTCCTCGGCGATCGCGACTTTCGCGCCATGGCTTGCGGCGACGCGCGCCGCACGGACGCCGCCGGATCCGGCGCCGACGACGATAAGGTCATAGTCGAAAGTCATAAGGGGTCGCCCGATATGTTTCCCAAGATGCGCACGCCCTCGGCGCCGGCGATGAAGATCGCCGTTGCGAGTCCGATGAACAGTCCGTGATCCACGACTCCGGGAATCGCCGAAAGCCGCGCAGCGAGAGCGTCTGGATCGTCAATGGCGCCGAAGGCGCAATCGACGATGTAATGGCCGCCGTCGGTGATGAAGCGCTCGCCAGGCTCCGCTTCGCGCATCGTCAGCGGGCCGATGAGTCCCAGACCGCGCGCGACCCGTTCGATATGCAGCATGGTGGAGCGCGCGCCGAATCGATCGATTTCGACCGGCAGCGGGAAGGCGCCGAGCGTGCGCACCTCCTTCGTCGCGTCGGCGATGACGAACATCCGCGTCGAGGCGGCGGCGACGATCTTCTCGCGCAGCAGCGCCCCGCCGCCGCCTTTGATCAAGCGAAGCGCCGCGTCGAATTCGTCAGCGCCGTCGACGGTGAGATCGAGTTGCGGCGTCTCGTCGAGGGTGGAGAGCGGTATCCCGAGGCTTTCGGCCTGAGCGCGGGTGCGTTCGGAGGTCGGCACGCAAACGACCTCCAGCCCCTCTTTGACGCGGGCGCCGAGAAGATCGACGAAATGCGCCGCCGTCGATCCCGTGCCGAGCCCGAGCCGCATGCCATGCGTGACGGACTCGAGCGCCGCGCGCGCGGCGGCGCGCTTCATTGCCTCGGCGGAAAAAGCGCTCATACGGACATTCGCTTCGCTTCGTCGCTCGCTCATTTGGCCGGCGGCGTGCAGACCACCGATGTCTCGTTCAGCACGAAGCAGATCGACATCATGCCGGAACGCAGATCGACGCGGAATACGCCACCTTCGCCGGTGTGGCGCGAAGCGACCAGCGCATATTCGCTGAATACGCCGGCGCGCGCGCCTTCGCCGGGCGGATAGCACAGCGTCACGCCGATCGCTGCGCCTTCCTTCAGGCCGTATTGGCAGGCGCCGACCTCGCCATTGGAACGGTCCAGGCGAAACACGCGATTGAGATCCGTCTGCGGCGCCGCCAGAAATTCGTAATTTCCGGCCGCCGCCATCGACGCCCCGGAAAGGGCGAAGACAAGCGCGCCGGCCGTCAAAGCTGCACGTCGACGCGTATGGAAATGGCGCGTTTCACGCATATTTGCGCTCCCTGTCGCGAATCGGTCGGCGCAGTCTACACGCAGAGCCCTCGCCTGCGGAGGCGACAAAATTCGCCTATCGGATCAACGGCGCTTGATCCCGGGGGGTGGCGCGGCTACCCCCTTGGGCTATGACAGCCCGTTTCCCTGTTCTCGTTTTCGATCTCGACGGCACATTGGCCGACACCGCCTATGATCTCATCGGCACGCTCAATGTGCTGCTCATGCGTGAGGGACTGACGCCGCTCGCGCTCGAGGCCGGACGGCCGCTTGTCGGCGCCGGCGCGCGGGCGCTGATCGAGCGCGGCTTCGCCCATCAGGGCGCGTCGCTCGATCCGGCGCGCGCCGAGGGGCTGGTGCGCGACTTCCTGGTGTATTACGAGGCGCACATCGCCGACGAAAGCAGGCTGTTCCCCGGCGCCCTCGCGGCGCTCGATCGGTTCAAGGCGGCCGGCTTTCGCCTCGCCGTCTGCACCAATAAGCCTGAAGAACTGGCGCGGCTGCTGTTGCAAAAACTCTCGGCGGCGGACCGTTTCGCGGCGATCTGCGGCCGCGGCAGCTTTCCGATGCACAAGCCCGATCCGCGCACGCTGTGGTTGACGGTCGAGGCGGCGGACGGCGACCCTAGGCGCGCGGTGATGGTGGGGGATTCCAAGACCGACATCGACACCGCCCGCGCCGCCGGAACGCCGTCGGTGGCGGTGGATTTCGGCTATACCGACACGCCGGTCGCGGCGCTTTCGCCCGATCGCGTGATTTCGCATTTCGACGAGCTGTGGGACGCGGTCGCCTCGCTGGAAGAGGCGCTGTTCCAGCGCGCGATTGAGGCGTCTTGATCTTTTGAGCCCCGCTTCGCCGTCGAGGCCGGCGCCGCGCACGTTCCGGAAAGGTTCGCAATATGGAGAAAATGCACTTCACGCGGATGGACCAGGGCACCGACGAAGATTTTCAGATCCTCAAACAGGTTCACGAGCACACGCTCAAGGAACTGCCGGACCGGCTCTTTGGACTGCTGAGCGATCTTGGCAAGGACACGGCCTATAACATCACGCGCCGCGATCACTGTCTGCAATCGGCGACGCGCGCGCTGCGCGACGGCAAGGACGAAGAATATGTGGTCGTCGCGCTGCTGCATGACGCATGCGAAACGCTTGGACCTTTCAACCACGGCGAGGTGATCGCCGCGATCCTGAAGCCCTTCATCAGCCGCGACAATTACTGGATGCTGGCGCAGCACGGCCTGTTTCAGACCTATTTCTACGCCGCCCACCTCGGCCTCGATCCGAACGCCCGCGACAAATTCCGGTCAGACCCGGCCTATGAGCAGACGATCGAGTTCTGCGCCAAATATGACGAAGTGTCGTTCGATCCCGCTTACAAAAACGAGCCGCTCGCGACCTTCGAGCCGATGGTGCGGCGCGTTCTCTCGAAGGATTGGACCCCGCCGTAAGCGCCGAGGGGCGCGGCGGCGCGGGACGCGGCGGCTCAGCCCGGCACGGCGGCGGGCAGGGCCATCTCCGACGCGGGAGGGCGATCTCCGATCTTGACGGAGGGCGCCGGGCTCTCATACAGGATGAGGATCGATCGCCGATGGCGACGGGCGGCTAGCTCAGCGGGAGAGCACTCCCTTCACACGGGAGGGGTCACAGGTTCAATCCCTGTGCCGCCCACCATTAAGCGCCGCACGGCGAACCTCCCTCGTAAGGAGAGGGAGGCTCGCGAGCGGAACTCTTATTCGGTAGCCTTGTGAACGGCGTCCTTGGCGTTTTTGGCGACTTCCTTCGCCTTGGTCGCCGCGGCATCAAGCGCATCGGCAATGGCGTCCTTGGCCTCTCCGAGCGCCGTCTGGCCCTTCCCCTTCATTTCCTGCAACACGCCCTCGCCTTCCAGCTTGGGAGAGTCGATCACCTTTCCGGCCGCCTGCTTCGCAGACCCTGTCGCTTCATTCAGGGCGCCTTTAACTTTATCGCTGGTCGAACTCATGAAAACTTCCTCCTTGTGAAGATCGCTACGTGACCATCGCCACGGTCAAGACAAATGAATAACCGCCGTGCTGCAGATATGTTCCGGTTTCGGCCGATTTATTAGTCGGACTTCGAGGCATGACGATCGTGAGATCATTCGCTACATTTGAAAGCGCCAACGCCGGAACGGAGCGCCGAAGGCTCAACTCGATGCCTCACCTCTCCGGCGTAGCGTGCGAGATTGAGAGAGCCGCCGTCATCTCCGCGTGCGGCGCCTATCGCTACAGCCTCACGCGCAAATGGAGCGCCGCGCCGCTTCTGTCCTTCGTCATGCTCAATCCGTCGACGGCCGACGCGAAAGAGGATGATCCGACAATTCGCCGCTGCATCGGCTTCGCGCGGCGCGAAGGCGCCGGCGGACTCATCGTCGCCAATCTTTATGCGCTGCGCTCGCCCGCGCCCGAGGCGCTCTGGTCGGCGCGCGATCCGATCGGCCCGAAGAATCGGCGCACGCTCGTTGGCCTCGCCGCGGAAGCGGTCGCTCAGTCGGCGCCCATCGTCTGCGCCTGGGGGGCGCTGGCCCGACAAGATCAAATCGACGGCGCGATGCGGATGTTTCACGCATCGGGCGCGCGTCTCGCCTGCCTCGGCAGGACGCAGCGCGGCGCGCCGCGCCATCCGCTCTATGTTCGCGCCGACCAGCCGCTGGAGAGCTTTCCGTAAGAGGCCGCGCCGCGCCTGAACGCTCGGCCTGAAGCCCTCATGCGCAATGTGAAAGCGCCAAGGCCGGAAACAGAGTCCATGCGCCCGCGATGAGAGCCGCGACGGCGAGAATGATGCTGATGTGCGCGACAAAGGGAGAAGCGGAGCGAAAGCGCGGCGAGCGCAGCGCGACGAGAACGGCGACGAGAATCAAAAGCGCGACGAAAAACGCAAGCGTCATGGCGGCTTGGAAGAGCGTTGCGCCATTGACCGGGATGTGATGCCAGCCTGCCGCGCAACCGACGCCTTCCAGCCCATAGAGGGCGCTGAACAAGGCGAGCCACACGAGCATGGCGATGACGATCCGAACGACGTCCTTCATGTGAGATCGCTCGAGAATTGCGTCGCGATGAGGCTGGTTGCGGCGACGAAGGCGGCATAGTCGGTCCAGAGGCGCACAATGTTGACGTTCGATGTTCGGGGACACGACGCGCCGCCGCGCAAGGTGCGGTATGCGAGAGAGCAAATCATGATCGCCGCGATCGCCGCATGAATGAGCGCATAGGCGATCATCACGAAAATCGTCGAGCCATAGGCGTAATCCGTCAGTTGGCCTGCGCGCGTTAGCGTCATCGCAAGCGCCGCGATCGTCATCGCCGCGCCGGCGAGCGCGATCAAAAGTCCGCGCCATAGAGATGCGCCGCGCGAAGCGGCGCGCGCCGCGGCGTGGAGGCCAATGGCCGCCGCCGCCGCGCCGACGAGACCGAGGGCCAGTTCGAGAACGGAGAGCGACAGCCATTGCGGCGGCGGCCAATTGGGTCCGACGGTCCAAAGAAAGGCATATCCGAAGAAGAGGGAACCATAGAGAACAGCGTCCGCGCCAAGCAGGAAGGCCGATCCCCACCAGCCGGGAGACCGATCCGTCTCGATCGCCTGGGGCAGAAGCGTCGCCCGCCCGACATTCTGAAGTCCAGGATAGGCAGCCGCGTGTTGCGACCAGCCCCAGCGCAGCGAAATTCCGACGACGAGCAACAAGGCGAGCGGAACGATCCAATAGGCTCTGATCAGCGCGGCGAGGAACGCCGCTCCCGTGGCCGCCGCAAGCGTGATGGGCAGCGTTGAATTGCCGGGGAAAATGACCAGAGCTTCAGGCCTGCCGCTCGCCGCGTCGACGGTCAACGTCTCGCGCAAGTCTCCACGCGGCGCGCCAAGAAAATATTGGCCGCGGGCGATTTGATCCCCGATGGCTGGGTCGGCCGCCAGCGGCTCACGACTGCGGACGATCGGTATGCTGGCGAAGTTATACGGGGCAGGGGGCGTCGGCATCGCCCATTCGAGCGTTCCGGCGCCCCAGGGATTGCGCGAACCTTGGATCGCGAGAAGCGCATGCAGCGCAATGTCGAAAACCACCATCGCAACGCCGATCGCCATGACGAAGCTGCTGATCGAAGAAAACAGATTGATCTCGGTCCAGCCGGCGTCCTCGGGATACCAGGCGATCCGCCGTCGCTGGCCGAGGAGGCCAACCCAATGCATCGCGAGGAAGGCGCCGTTGAATCCGAGAAAGATGAGCCAGAAGGCCATCTCGCCGATACGAAAGAAACGCTTTCGGCCGGTGAGCTGGGGGAGCCAGTAATACAGCCCTGCAAGCATCGGAAAGACGAATCCGCCAAACAGCACATAATGCAGATGCGCGGTGATGAAGGCCGTGTCATGCGCCTGCCAGTCGAACGGCACGATCGCCACCATGACCCCCGTCAGGCCGCCAATGACGAAGGTGAAGAAAAAGCCAATGATGTAGAGCATCGGCAGCGTCAGGCGCGGCTGGCCCTTCCATAGCGTGCCGAGCCACGCGAAAATTTGGATGCCTGTGGGAACCGCGACGAGCGTCGAGGCGGCCGAGAAGAACGCCAGTCCCATATGCGGAATGCCTGTCGCGAACATGTGGTGCACCCAGAGCCCGAAGCTCAGGAAGGCAAGCGCGACGGCCGCCGCCACGACCCATCGATAACCAAGCAGCGTCGTGCGCGCCATCACCGGGAGGACGGTGGAGATGACGCCGGCGGCGGGCAGGAAGATGATGTAAACTTCCGGATGGCCGAAGAGCCAAAAGAGGTGCTGCCAGAGCAGGGGGCTTCCGCCGAGCGCGGATTCGAAAAAGGGAAAGCCGAAAGCGCGTTCTAGCTCCAGCAGAATGGAGCCGAGAATCAGCGGCGGAAAGCCCATCAGAATCATCAACGCGGTGACGAGCGCATACCAGGCGAAGATCGGCATGAGGTCCAGCGACATGCCCGGCGCGCGAAACTTCAGGATCGAAACACAAATCTCGACCGCCGCCGTGATGGCTGAAACTTCGACGAAGGTGACGCCGATGAGCCAAAAGTCGGCGTTGACGCCGGGCGAATGCGCGGTCGAAGACAGCGGCGGATACATGAACCAACCGCTGTCTGGCGCAAGGCCGGCCAGCAAGGCGAAGACCAGCATCAACCCGCCGAACACGTAACACCAGAAGCCATAAGCCGAGAGGCGCGGATAGGCGAGATCGCGCGTGCCCAGCAGCTTCGGCAGCAGATAGACGGCCACGCCTTCGAGCAGCGGAATCGCGAAGAGGAACATCATGACTGTTCCATGCATCGTGAAGATCTGATCGTAGATCGCGGGCGCGACGAACGCCGAATGCGGCGTGGCGAGCTGCGTTCGGATCAGCATTGCGAGGACGCCGCCGATCAGAAAGAAGAGCGTCGCGACAAGAAGAAACATTCTCCCGATATCGCTGTGATTGACCGTCGAAATGACGCCTCTCCAGCCGGGCTCGGAAGACCAGATGCGGCTGAGGGCGCGATGGCGCGCGAGCGCGTTCATTCTGTCGCGCGCCCGAGAAAAGCGCCCCAGCTCGCCGGATCATGCGCGATCACGGTGAAGGCGTCGCCGCTATATCCGGGGCCGCTGAATTCCGCGCCGACTCCTTGATATTCTCCCGGCGCCGCGGCTTCGATCCTCAGCACATTCACCTGCCCCGGAATGGCGTCGAGCTTGCCGGCGAGCCGAGGGACCCAAAAACTGTGGACCACGTCGAGCGAGGTGATCTCGACGTCGACGGGTCGGCCGGCGGAGATGTGCAGAACGCCCGGCGTGCGCCGTCCGGCGGCGTCAGCATAGCCGAAGCTCCACGACCACTGACGCGCCTGTGCGCGCACCGTCACGACGTTTTCGTCAGTTCGAGGAAGAAGCGTTTCCCCCAGAACTAGCCCATAGATGAGAAGCGCGGCCAGGGTGACGAGGGGGAAGGCGAGACCGAGGCCATACAGCCAAAAGCGCTCCTGTCGATGCTCGCTCTGATGGGGCGCAGGCGTTCGCCGATAGGCGATCAGCAGTAGGAGCATCACCAGCGCGAAAATCGCCGCTGACCCCGCCAACATCGTCCACCACAGCGCGGCGATTCGTGCGGCGGCCGGGCCCGCCGGATCGACTGTTGATAGATCGCCGGCGCAACCAGCGACCGCCAGAGGCGTTAAGAGGACGAGACGACGCGCGGAGGAACGCCGGTGGCGAACAAACGAAACGGCAAGAAGCGAGGCTTCGTTGATCCGATCGAACAGCTTCCAGAGTTTTACGACACCGAATCTCGCGTGGCGGTGCTTGGCCATCCGATTCACGCGATGTCCGTCGCCTTTCCGATCGCGCTGACATTCACCCTGCTCGGCGCCGATCTCCTTTACTGGTGGACGGGCGACGTCTTCTGGGCGCGCGCCGGCGTATGGTCGGCAGGCGGAGGTTTCCTGCTCGGCCTCGTGGCGGGGCTGTCCGGAACCGCGGAATTGTTGCTCGTCGCCGGCATACGCGCCAGGACTGCGGCCTGGTCGCATTTCATTCTTGCCGTATTGCTGCTCGCGCTTCTCGGCGTGAATTGGGGCTATAGGCTGTACGACTACGAAGCCGTCGTGCTGCCCTACGGGCTTCTTTTGTCGATCTTCTGCGTGATCATGGTGTCGGTGACCGGATGGCATGGCGGCAAGCTCGTCTTCGACTATCGGCTGGGCGCCAAAAAGGGGAGCTGACCGCCCTGCGGCTGCGAGAGCCAGTGCGGAAAGCGAAGCTCGCTGAAGTCAGGCTTGTCGAGCACGAGAAACAGGATCGCGAGGATCGGGATGAACGCTGCGACCGGCTGCAGAAAAGGATGCGGCGGCTGATGAAGACCTTGGGTTTCCCCCATCGACGTGACCGTGTGCCCGACCCAGCCATGGGTGAGGACCAAAGCGCCGACGAAGACGAGCTTCAAGAACATCCATGGCGTGAACGCGTCGCGCAGAAAGACGAGCGCTGTCCCCGAGGCCACCGCCAGAACCGCGGCAGGCGTCACGCCAAGCGTATAGGCGAAATGCGTATAGCGCCGGATTCGCACATAGTCCGACTGGCTGAGCGAAGGGTCGTGGTGCGACAGCATCAGCGGCAAGGCGATGAGGCCCGCGCACCACAGCGCAAGGGTCAGGATGTGGAACGCCAGGAAATGGGGAACCAGCGGCGCGAGCGGGCCCATCACCGAAGGCGGTCCTGAGGTTTCGCGCAGCGGTTGAGAGCGCGCACAGCTCCGATATCCGCGCCGCCGCCCGGAGGAACAGTGCATGCAGCGATGCGCGCGGAGACGGCGATCAATGTGCGATGAACCACGGGCGCTTTCGAAGGAAAAATTCAAAACTGTAACGATTGAAGCTGCGCTGTGTTCCCAATCCAGAGCTAATCTCTACGCGAGCGTGCGTGAATGAAGCGAACCGCTGCGTTGAAGCTGATGAGGGCTTCGATCTTTTGCGCCGAATCTTACGGCTGCTCCATCAGCTCCTCGGCCGTAAGCCGGGTGAGCGTCTGGCTGCGTTTCTTGGACGCGTAGCTCGGGGAGGCGAGCCAGATGATCCCCGCCAGCAAGATGAACGTCATCGCGCCGAACAGAAATGCGTCGTTGAGCGCAAGGATCCCCGCCTGCTGACGGATGAGCTGCGCCGCCCGGCTGCGCGCGGCATTCGGCGACATGCCCATCGCCTGCATACGCTCGAGGAACGAGGCGAGCAGGTCGAGCGAGGCGAAGCGGCGTCCGCCGAAATGATCGGCGAGGTCGAGCTGATGGAAGGGCGTGCGGCGGAAAAAGAGAACGCCGAGCAGCGTGATGCCCATGGCGCCGAACACCGTGCGCAGCATCGCGAGCTCCTCCGCGGCGCGGATCAGTCGTTCGCCGGCGAGTCCAGTCATGGCGAGCGTCGCGAGCGGCGCAAAGAACATCGCAAGAGAGAAGCCGAAGAAGAACATCGGCGTCGTGATGCTATCGAAAGAGGCGCTCTTGTCGTAGTGGCCGAGCCACACGAATGTCACCGCGAGGCCGATGAAATTGAGGAAGACGATAAGTCGCGCGTCGACGTTTCTCGTGATCTCATGCACAACGGCGGCGGCGGCCATCGCCAAAAAAATCATGGCCAGATAGACCATGCCGGCAAGTGAAGACGTGTAGCCGAGCAGCACCTGCAGCTGCACGATGAACACCGACAGCAGGCCCTGAATGATCAGAAAGCCGATCAGCGAACAGAAGGTCGCGATCGCGAAATTGCGGTGCAGAAACAGCCGCAGATCAAGGGCGGGCCGCCGCTCGCCGAACTCCCAGAAGATGAACATCGGTAAAGCGAGGAGAACGACCAGAAGCAGCCATGCGAGCACGGGCGAGGCGAACCAGTCGAAATCATTGCCCATGTTGAGAATCGTCTGCACGCCGACCAGCACCGTCGCGAGCAGAATGAAGCCGATCGTATCGAAGCGCGTCATGCGGCGCTGAACGTCGCGCCGGTAGAACAGCGCCCAGATAACGGCCGCCGCTGGCAGCGCGACCATGACATTGGAATAAAACAACCAGCGCCAGTTGAAATACTCGGCCCAGAAGCCGCCCATGAAGACGCCGATGGTGAAGGGCGCCATGCTCATGACGCCCCAAAAGCCGACACCAAGCGTGCGCTGATCATCCCGATATTGCCCAAGCGTCACGGATTGCGCGAGCGGAAGGGCGACGCCGCCCATCAGTCCGAGCAGAAAGCGCATCGGCGCAAAAAACCAGATCGTCTCGCTCGCCGCGCACATCAAGGAAACGGCCGCGTAGGCGACAAGGGCGCCGATCAGCACGCGATAGTCGCCAAGCCGGCCTGAAAGCCACCGCGATAAGGGAAGACCGAGCGCGATGCCGACCATATGATCGGTCGTCGCCCATGTGCCGTAGCTCGGCGTCACGCCTTCGAGGCTTCCGGCGGCGTAGGGCGCGAGCACCGTGTAGCCGGGCACATTCGACAACATGACGACGTTCGCCGCGCCCGCCGCGACGTTGAGCAGCAGGAATCGCCAGCCTTTCATTCGCGCCTGCTCTGTCACCACCGTTGCGCTCCAGCCAGGAGCGCAGGACGCCAAGCTGATCGCAGGTCGCTTGAAGAGCGCGGGCTCATCCATTTCCTCATTTGCGGCGTGCGAGTCATCACTCAAAAAAGCGCATTTGTCACGAAGCGTAGCTTGCCCAAAAGCGCCGCAAGCTTGTCAATGGCCGGCGCCATACGCCATACCAGCCGCCTGGAAAGCGGAGAAGGCGCATGACGGGGATCTGGTTTCAGGCGGCGCTCATATTTGGCCTAGCGCTCATCGCTGCGGTGATCGCGGCGAGATTTCGCATTTCCACTGCGCTGACAGAAATTGTTATCGGCATGTGCGCCCGGACGCTTTTCGCCGCGACTGTGGGCGCCGAAATCTTCAGCGCTCAGGAGCCTTGGGTCAAAACGCTCGCCGGACTGGGCGCGATCGCGCTGACGTTTCTCGCGGGCGCCGAACTCGATCCCGACGTTTTTAAGATGAAATGGAAGGAGGCTGCGTCGGTCGGCGCCGCGAGCTTCCTCGCGCCCGCCATCGGTTGCTGGGCGGTCGCCTATTATCTGCTGGGGTGGGAGAGTTCGCCGGCGCTGCTTGCCGGCATCGCGCTCGCCGCCACCTCCGTCGCCGTCGTTTATACGGTGATGATGGAATATGGCTTCAACCGCACCGATTTCGGCAAGACCATTCTCGCCGCCTGTTTCATCACCGATCTCGGCACGGTCGTGACGCTCGGCCTCGTCTTCGCGCCCTTCACCTGGAAGACCGCCGTGTTCGTCGCAGCGGTCGGCGCGGCGTTTGTCGGATTGCCGCGGGCGACGCCTATGATCTTTGCGAAGTTCGGCGGACGCCCTTCGGAATTCGAGACAAAATTCCTGTTCTTCGCGCTGATGGCGCTCGGCGCGCTCGCGACCTGGGCCGGGAGCGAAGGCGTCTTGCCGGCCTATTTGATCGGCATGGCGCTCGCGGGCTCCGTCGGGCGCGACCACGCGCTCATTCGTAAGATTCGGGCGGTGACCATCGGCCTGCTGACGCCCTTCTATTTCATCCGAGCCGGATATTTTGTCTCCATCCCGGCCGTTCTCGCCGCGCCGCTTGGCGTCGCCGCCTTTCTTGCCGTCGAGATGGCGACCAAGATCGCGAGCGTCTATCCCGTGGCGCGTCGATTCGGGTCGCCGCACAAGGACGCCATGTATACGACGCTGCTGATGGCCTCCGGCCTCACCTTCGGCACGATTTCGGCGCTTTTCGGCCTGTCAAACAATATCATCGACGAAAGCCAATATTCGACGCTCGTCGCCGCGATCATCGCGACGGCGATCGTGCCCACAATGATTGCGAACAGTCTCTATTTGCCGCGCCATCGGCTGCCCCAAGAGACGGCGCCGCAGCGTGTTCATTCCACGGAGCCGGCGAAGGAGTCCGTCCTCGAAGGATAAATGCGACTTGATTCCCGGCGGGCGCGATGCAATCAACGTCCCCATTGTCGCTCGAGGAAGCGCGCCTGGCGAGTGGCGCGCCTGCGGTACGCCTCGAAGCGCGGACAACAGGAAGGACAATCTGAATGCGCATCATTCTGAGGCTATCGGCTATTCTGGCTCTTTTTGCGCTCACGCCGGCCTTCGCTCAAGGCACGCCCGAACAGCGCCAGGCCTGTGAAGGCGACGCGAATCGCGTCTGCGAGGCGTATATTCCGGACGCCGTCGCCATCGAGCGATGCCTGAGAGCCAATGCGGGATCGATCAGCGCCGCCTGCAAAGCCGAACTCGGCCTCGCATCGGCGGGCGGCAAAAAGCGCAAGCGCTAACAACGCGCGGCGCAACGCGTCGCCGCGCCCTCAATCCGCGCCTTACGCAGCATCAGGTCGCGACGGCGAGCCGCCTTTCGGCGAGCCGCGCGGCCTCGGCGCCCGATAACATCGCGCCGTTGAAGCCATGCTCGCCGCCGAACGCCGAGGCGAGATAGAGTCCGGCGATCGGCGTTTGCGGCGTGCGCGGAAATCCCATCAAAATCGGCGCTTCGGCGGGCAGCGCCGCAAAGCCGTACACCGCGCCTTCCGGCGTGTTGAGATAGCTCGCCATCGAATGGGCGTTGAGCAGCATCCGCGTCGTCACCAGGCCGGAAAACCCCGGATAGTCGCGGTCGAGAGAGGCCTGTATGGCGTCGAGCCAGCGTTCGCGCCGGGCGATCGCTTCTTCGCGCGGCAGATCGCGCCAGTTCTCGACGCGATCGAGGCCCAGCACGCTGACGAGGATCGGCGGCTCGTCCCAGAGACCTGAGTCGACTGCGGTGAAATTGGCGATCGTATGCAGGGGCAATTCCCCCTTGGGATCTTCCCCCATCGCGCCGGCGCCATCGCCATATTGATCGAAGCGCCGCATATCTTGCGGCATCACGACGGTCGTGAAATCCGTCAACCCGACTGTGGATGGTTTCGCGCTCAAGCCGAAATTGGCCGAAAACAGCGATGTTGAAAGCCGGCGGGACCCGAAGGTCTCCTCCATTTTCGCGCGCGCTGGCGCGTCCATCATCGCCGCCGCCTCCGAAGGCGCGCAATTCGCCATCGCCACCCGCGCTTCTATGCGTTCCTCGCTGTCGCCGGCGCGCCGTGCGACATGGCGTATGGCGATCACATTGCCGTCCGCATCGGTCTCGATGGCGCTAACATGCCGGCCCATGCGCACCACGCCGCCGGTCTTGGTGATGCACTTGGCGAGCTTGAGGCTCAACTGTCGCGAACCGCCTTTAATATAGGCGCCCCCCGAACCGATGTAAGCGCCCTGCGCAATTGCATAATAGATCCACCACAGCCGGCGCGGGTCGTCGCCGTAATAGGCGAGATTGGCGCCCAGCGCGCATTTCAGGGCCTCGCAGCCGGCAAAATCGCGCTCCATGATCTCGTGCAATGAATTCTGCCAGCCGGCCGCGGCGGGCGCGACTTCCCAGAGTCCGCGCGCCAATTTGGCGAAGGAGCTTTCCTCGCGAGCCTGTTTCAAGGTCCACAGCGCGTCGTGAATCTGCTCGACCTCGCCGAGAAATCTTTGGATGGCGGCGCGCTTGTCGGGGAAACGGGCGGCGAGCGCCTCATAGGCGGGGGCAAAGCCGAAAGGCAGTTCGAAGGCCTCGCCAACCGGCCCGCCGCGCACTGTGTAGAGCGCGCCGGTGGGCAGCCATTCGATTTCATCGAGAATTCCCAGGCGGCGGAGAATATCGTGCTTCACGTCGCGGGGGTTGCGCGCGTCGGAGGTCTGATGAAGCGAGGCTTCCACAGTCAGCGGACCGACCTTGTAAACCGACGCCGCGCCGCCGAGGCTGAAATTACGTTCGAGCAGACAGACGCTGTAGCCGTCATGCGCAAGCATCGCTCCCGCCGTCAATCCGCCCAGTCCCGAGCCGATCACCACGGCGTCGAATTTCTTGTCGCTCATTCTCGAATCTTCTTTCCCACTGAAAGATCGCCACTCTATCCCGCCAAGCCCCTCTGGCGAAAGGCGGCGGTCGATACAAGATAGGACCCAAGTCCACGAATCTCAGACAAGGCGCTGGCGATGGCCGACGAGATCTTTCCCGTAACCCGCACAGACGCCGAATGGCGTGCGCTTCTCACTCCCGAGCAATATGACGTCATGCGCGGGCATGGCACCGAAAGCCCGGGAAGCTGCGCGCTCAATCATGAAAAGCGTCGCGGCGCATTCAACTGCGCGGGCTGCGGCCAGCCGTTGTTTCGCTCGGGCGAGAAGTTCGAAAGCGGCACCGGCTGGCCGAGTTTCTTCGATCCGCTTCCCGGCGCGCTCGGCTCGACCGTCGATCGCAGCTATGGCATGACGCGCACGGAAGTGCATTGCAGCCGTTGCGGCTCGCATCTCGGGCATGTCTTCAACGATGGCCCGCCGCCGACCGGCCTGCGCTATTGCATCAATGGCGTCGCGCTCGACTTTCAGCCCGAATAGGCATCCATAAAGACTATCGAGCCTCGCAATCGCCCGATAGAGTCAAGGCTGCGACGCCGACTGCGACAAATTTTTTTTGAGGGAAGTCGCAACGGATGCTGCGCCCGCCGGCTTGCGGTTTCTTCGGATAGGTAAGGATGGGGCTCTGTTTCTTCCCGGCGCAAGCGGCGAGCCTGTCCAGACCCGTCGCATCAGCTTTTCGGGCGTGTAGGAAACTTCACAATTCCTGAGCGAATGCGCGCATTGATCGATGTGCGCACAGCCTGTCTCTTCCTGTTCTATCAGGTAGGCAAAGGATAGGTGGCCGGCCCGGCTTGTCGAATAAGCGATTCGACTGGCGATTGTGTCGCGCGAGCAGGAGCCGCATCGCGGCGCCCGTGCGTTCGTCATGCCGCTGGCGGCTCTGCCGGCTTGACGATCAATTTTGATTCCCGTCATACGAGGTGTCCGCCAATGAATTTTCAGTAAGCGGATTCATGCGCGCGTCGGCTCGTTGCGGCGAACCGCGGGCCTTGATGCGTGAATTGGATAAAACTACGGTCGCAAAAAAGGCTGCAGCCTGCATCGGCAGGATTTCAGCCCGGTCGGCCGGGAGCGGGATCGGCGGCGCCGACGCTCGGTTCTCGATGACCGAAAAAAACGAATTGTGGGCCTGTGCGACGCAGGCCTGATAGGGAGTGGACTGCATGTCAGAACGGTCAGCCGCCGCGCCGGGCGCGAGCGGAAAGGACAATCAGCATCTTGCGCCGAAGTCCGACATCGAGATTTCGCAGGCCGCCAAGATGCGGCCGATTATCGACGTCGCGCGGGACAAGCTCGGCATCCCGGCCGAACATGTGCAGCCCTACGGCCACTACAAGGGCAAGATCTCCCTCGACTACATTTCCTCGCTCGACAGCCAGGCCGACGGCAAGCTGATCCTGGTCACGGCGATTACGCCGACGCCCGCCGGCGAAGGCAAGACGACGACGACCGTCGGCCTCACCGACGGCCTCAATCACATCGGCAAGAAGGCGCTGTGCTGTTTGCGCGAGCCCTCGCTCGGTCCCTGTTTCGGCGTCAAGGGCGGCGCCGCCGGCGGCGGCTATGCGCAGGTCGTGCCGATGGAGGACATCAATCTCCACTTCACCGGCGACTTCCACGCCATCGGCGCGGCGAACAATCTGCTCGCGGCGTTGATCGACAATCACATCTATTGGGGCGGCGAGCCCAAGATCGACTCGCGCCGCGTTGCATGGCGGCGCGTCGTCGACATGAACGACCGCGCATTGCGCTCGATCGTGTCGTCTCTCGGCGGAGTCTCGAACGGCTTCGCCCGCGAGGACGGATTCGACATCACCGTCGCTTCGGAAGTGATGGCGATCTTCTGCCTGGCTTCGGACTTCGCCGATCTGCAGCGGCGGCTCGGCGACATTGTCGTCGGCCAGACCCGCGAAAAAAAGAGCGTGCGCGCCTCGGAAGTGAAGGCCGCGGGCTCCATGGCCGCGCTGCTCAAGGACGCGATCGCGCCCAATCTCGTGCAGACGTTGGAGAACAATCCGGCGATCATCCACGGCGGGCCTTTCGCCAATATCGCGCATGGCTGCAATTCGGTGATCGCGACGAAGGCCGGCTTGAAGCTCGCCGACTATGTCGTGACGGAGGCGGGCTTTGGCGCCGATCTCGGCGCGGAGAAGTTCTTCGACATCAAGTGCCGCAAGGCGGGCCTCAAGCCCGACATCACGGTGATCGTCGCGACGATCCGCGCGCTCAAGATGCATGGCGGCGTCGCCAAGGACGATCTGAAGGCCGAGAATGTCGCCGCGGTCGAGAAGGGCTTCGAGAATCTGAAGCGCCATATCGGCAATGTCCGTAAATTCGGCGTGCCGGTGCTCGTCTCGATCAACAAGTTCTCGTCCGACACCGCGGCCGAAATGGCGGCGCTCGACAAGCTCTGCAAGGCGGAAGGCGTCGAATGCGTCGTCGCCGACAATTGGGGCTCCGGCGGCGCTGGCGCAGCGGATCTCGCCAGGGCGGTCGTCAACACCATCGAGACGCAGCCCTCGAACTTCAAGCCGCTCTATCCGGACGACATGCCGCTTGCCGAGAAAGTGCGCACGATCGCCAAGGAGCTCTACGGCGCCGCTGATATCTCCTATGATTCGAGCATCAAGGCGCGCTTCGCCGAACTGGAGAAGGAAGGCTTCGGCAACTTCCCGGTCTGCATCGCCAAGACGCAATACAGCTTCTCGACGGATGCGAACGCCAAAGGCGCCCCCTCGGCCTTCACGATTCCAATCCGCGAACTGCGTCTCTCAGCAGGCGCCGAGTTCATCGTGGTGGTGTGCGGCGACATCATGACGATGCCGGGACTGCCGAAGGTCCCTGCCGCCAACAACATCTACGTCGACGATTCCGGCCGCATCGCCGGCCTGTTCTAGCGCGTTCACGGCGTCATCGACGCCGCGCGATCTGAAACCCGCCGCTCGAAAGGAGCTTGAGAAATGTTGAATTCCAGAATTCCCGGCAAGAACTTCCTGTTTGTGCCGGGCCCGACCAATCTTCCCGACCGCATCGTGCGCGCCATGTCGGTCGCGTCCGAAGACCATCGCTCGCCGACGTTCCCTGATCTCGTCAAGCCGCTCTTCCCCGGCCTGAAGAAGATCTTCGGCACTGAAAAGGGCCATGCCTTCATTTTCCCGGCGTCGGGCACCGGCGGCTGGGAAGCCGCGATCACCAACACGCTGTCGCCGGGCGACAAGGTTCTGGCGCAGCGCTTCGGCCAGTTCTCCCATCTGTGGATCGATCTTTGTAAGCGTCAGGGCCTGGAAGTCGTCGTGCAGGAGCGCGAATGGGGCACCGGCAATGATCCGGAGCTGATCGAAGAGACGCTGAAGGCCGACAAGAATCACGAAATCAAGGCTGTTCTCGCCACGCATAACGAGACGGCGACGGGCGTCACCTCCGACATCGCCGCGGTGCGCCGCGCGATGGACAACGCCAAGCACCCGGCGCTGCTCTTCGTCGACGGCGTGTCCTCGGTCGCGTCGCTCGAGTTCAAAATGGACGAGTGGGGCGTCGACGTGATCGTGTCGGGCTCGCAGAAGGGCTTCATGCTGCCGGCCGGCCTGCTGCTGATGGCGGCGAGCCAGAAGGCGATCGCCGCCGGCAAGTCCAACAAGGGCCGCCGCGCCTATTTCGAATTCCAGGACATGATCGCCCAGAACGCGAACGGCTATTTCCCCTATACGCCCTCCGTGCCGCTGCTCTATGGCCTCAAGGAATCGCTTTCGATCCTGTTCGAAGAGGGCCTCGATCAGGTCTACAAGCGCCACCATCACCTCGCCGAGGGCGTTCGCGCGGCTGTCTCCGCGTGGGGCCTCAAGTGCTGCGCCAAGGAGCCGAAGTGGAACTCCGACACCGTCACGGCGATCGTCGTGCCGGGGGGCTTTGACGCCGCCAAGGTCATCGAGATCGCCTACAAGCGCTATAATCTCGCACTCGGCGCCGGTCTGTCCGAAGTCGCGGGCAAGGTGTTCCGCATCGGCCATCTCGGCGACCTCAACGAGCTGATGCTGCTCGGCGCCATCGGCGGCGCGGAGATGGCCATGTGCGACGTCGGCATCCCCGTGACTCCGGGTTCAGGCGCAGCGGCCGCGCAGGCGGTCTATCGCGCCAATCCGCTGCTCAAGATGTAAATCGGCGACCGGCGGTCGGAGCTTTCCGACCGCCGGAGCCCGATGCACGACTGCCAAAAAAAGAATTGAGAAAGAGGGGGATACCAGGACATGTCGCACAAAATCGTCTTTCTCGATCGGGAAACGCTCGACGCCAATGTGCGCAAGCCGAATTTTCCTCACGAATACACGGAACACGCCCAGACGGCGCCCGACCAGATCGTTGAACGCCTGAAGGGCGCGACGATCTGCATCACCAATAAGGTGCCGCTGCGTGAAGCGACGTTGAAGCAGCTTCCCGACCTCAAGCTCATCGCCGTCGCCGCGACCGGCACGGACGTCATCGACAAGGCCTATACGAGCGGCAACGGGATCGTCGTCTCCAACATTCGCAACTACGCGTTCAATACGCTGCCCGAGCATGTGTTCGCGCTGCTCTTCGCGCTGCGCCGCAATTTGGTGAACTACTATAATTCCGTTCGGCAGGGGCGCTGGGGCGAAGCCAATCAGTTCTGCTACTTCGATTATCCGATCTACGACATCGCCGGCTCTACGCTTGGCATTATCGGCTATGGCGCTCTCGGCAAGGAGATTGAAAAGCGGGCCGTCGCGCTCGGCATGAAAGTGCTGATCAACGACGTCGCGGACGTGCCGAACAAGGTCGACGTCGCGACCGTTTTGCGCGAGGCGGATGTCGTCACGCTCAACCTGCCGCTGACCCCAGAGACCAAGAACATGATCGGCGCGAAGGAGCTTGCGTCGATGAAGAAGTCCGCCTGCATCATCAATACGGCGCGCGGCGGCATCGTCGACGAGGCGGCGCTCGCCGACGCGTTGCGTAAGGGAATCATTGGCGGCGCCGGCTTCGACGTGCTGACGGTCGAGCCGCCCAAGAACGGCAACATCCTGCTCGATCCGACGATTCCCAATCTCATTATCACGCCTCATGTCGCCTGGGCCTCGAAAGAGGCGATGCAGGTGCTGGCCGACCAACTCGTCGACAACATCGACGCCTTTGTCGCCGGCAGCCCGCGCAACCTCGTGACGGCGTGAGGCTTACGCCCCCTCCCGGCGCTTCGCGCCACCCTCCCCCGCAAGCGGGAGAGGGGATCAACGCCCGAGGTTGCGCGAATGCGCGTCGATGGCCGAGTCTGCTTCCTCTCCTGCGCGAAGCGCGGGGGTGGGGAGGGGGCCAGTGAAAGGTTCGAGTCCCAATGACCAAAAAACTGCTTTTCCTTTTTGATACCGATCCGGTTCCGAGCGTTTTCGACACGGTGGTCGGCTATGACGGCGGCGCCGACCGCATCATCGGCTACGGCGGCGTGACACGCGAAAACGTTGGGGCGCTGGTCGACGGCTGCATCTACACGCGCGGTCCGAAAGAGAAGCAATATACGGCGATCTTCGTCGGCGGCGGCGACATGACGGCCGGCGAAGCCGTGTTCAAAGCGGTGAAGAAGCGTTTCTTCTCGAATTTCCGCGTGTCGGCGATGCTCGATTCGAACGGCTCCAATACGACCGCCGCTGCGGGCGTGGCGCTGCTCGCCAAGGCGAGTTCGCTCAAGGGCAAGAAAGCTGTCGTTCTCGCCGGCACCGGCCCGGTCGGCATGCGCGCCGCGGCGATGCTCAACATCGAAGGCGCCGAAGTCGCCATCACCTCGCGTCAGAAAGCGCGCGCCGAGGCGGCCGCCAAAGCCATTCAGGAGCGCTTCGGCTTCACGCCCGCGGCGATCGAAGCCCCGGATAACGCAGCGCGCGCTCAGGCCGTCAAAGGCGCCCAGATCGTCTTCGCGGCAGGCGCAATCGGCGTCCCGCTGCTCGACGAGACGGATTGGCAGAACGATCCCACAATCGAACTCATCGCCGACTGCAATGCGCAGCCGCCGCTCGGCGTCGGCGGGGTCGAGGCGACCGACAAGGCCAAGGAGCGCCACGGCAAGATCGTCATCGGCGCGCTGGGACTGGGCGGGCTCAAGCTCAAATTGCATCGCGAATGCGTCGGCAAGCTGTTTGACGCCGCCGACCAGGTGTTCGACTGCGAAAACATTTATGCGCAAGCCAAAGAGCTCGCCTGAGCGAGGAAAGATATGAGCGCCAAGACCGATACGATTGGAAAATTCCTCGACGAACTCGCCAGCGATGCGCCGACTCCCGGCGGCGGCGGCGCGGCGGCGCTTTCGGGCGCTATGGGCGCGGCGCTCGTTTCGATGGTGTGCAATCTCACCATCGGCAAAAAGAATTACGAAGCCGTTTCAGCCGATCTGCAGCAGACTCTCGCCAAGGCTGAAAAGCTGCGCGCCGAGCTGACCGCGGGCGTCGATGAAGACGTCGTCGCCTTCAACACGCTGATGGGCGCCTATGGCCTGCCGCGCGGCACCGATGAGGAGAAGGCGAAGCGCTCGGAGACGATCCAGTCGGCGTTGAAAGAAGCGACGCTGGCGCCGCTGAAGACGTGCAAAATCTGCTATGACGTCATCAGCCTGTCGAAAGAGGCCGCCGACAAGGGCAACCTCAACGTCATCAGCGACGCCGGAGTCGCGGTGCTCGCCGCCAATGCCGGGCTGCGCAGCTGCGCGCTCAATGTCTTCATCAACGCCAAGGCGATCAAGGATCGCGGCTTCGCCGAGCAGCAGCTTGCCGAAGTCAATGCGCTTCTCGCCAAGGCCGCGGCCGAAACGGAAGCGGTCTATGAGACGGTCAAAGCCAAAATAGGCGGCTGAGGAAGCCGCGCCGCAATGCGAGGAGAGGACTGAAATGGACGTCCACGAGTATCAGGCCAAGGAAATACTGGCGAGCCACGGCGTCGAAGTTCCGCCCGGCACCGTCGCTTTCAGCCCGGATCAGGCGGTCTATGCCGCGACTGAACTCGGCGGCTCGCATTGGGTCGTCAAGGCGCAGATCCACGCCGGCGCACGCGGCAAGGCGGGCGGCGTCAAGCTCTGCCGCACCTATCATGAAGTGCAGCAGGCGGCGCGCGATCTGCTCGGGAAACGGCTCGTCACGTCGCAGACCGGGCCGGAAGGCAAGCCGGTGCAGCGCGTCTATGTCGAAGTCGCCGATCCTTTCGAGCGCGAGATTTATCTCGGCTATGTTCTCGACCGCAAATTGGAGCGCGTGCGCGTCATCGCTTCGAAGCACGGCGGCATGGATATCGAAGAGATCGCCAAGAACACCCCTGACGAACTGCTCCAGGTCATCGTCGAGCCGGCCGTTGGCCTGCAGCAGTTTCAGGCGCGCGAACTCGCCTTTCAGCTCGGCCTCAATATCAAACAGGTTTCGCGCGCGGTGAAGACGATCATGGGCGCCTATCGCGCCTTCCGCGACAATGACGCGACCATGCTCGAGATCAACCCGCTCGTCGTCACCAAGGACGACAAGGTTCTGGCGCTCGACGCGAAGATGTCCTTCGACGACAATGCGCTGTTCCGCCGTCACAACATCGTCGACATGAACGATCCCTCGCAGAGCGATCCGCGCGAGGCGCAGGCGTCGGAGCACAGCCTGAATTACATCGGCCTCGACGGCGAAATCGGCTGCATCGTCAACGGCGCCGGACTCGCCATGGCGACGATGGACATGATCAAGCACGCTGGCGGCAATCCGGCGAATTTCCTCGACGTCGGCGGCGGCGCTTCGCCGGAGCGCGTCGCGACCGCGTTCCGTCTCGTTCTGTCGGATCGACGCGTGAAAGTCGTGCTCGTCAACATCTTCGCCGGCATCAATCGCTGCGACTGGGTCGCGCAGGGCGTCGTTGACGCGGTGCGCGCCGAGAAGATCGAGGGCGTTCCGCTCGTCGTGCGGCTCGCCGGCACCAATGTCGAAGCCGGCAAGAAGATCATCGCCGAAAGCGGCATTCCGATCATCCAGGCCGACACGCTGGCCGAAGCCGCCGAGAAGGCTGTCGCCGCCTATCAGGGCGCCAAGTAAGCGCCGGAGAACGACACATGAGCATTCTCATTGACGAAAAGACGCCGATCCTGGTCCAGGGCATCACCGGCGACAAGGGCAGTTTCCACACCAAGGAGATGGTCGACTACGGCAGCAATGTCGTCGCCGGCGTCACGCCCGGAAAGGGCGGCAAGACTCACCACGGCGTGCCGGTGTTCAACACCGTCCGCGAAGCGGTGCGCGAAACCGGCGCGCAGGCGTCGATCACCTTCGTCGCGCCGGCCTTTTGCGCCGACGCGATCATGGAGGCCGCCGACGCCGGCGTCCGCCTGATCTGCTCGATCACCGACGGCATTCCGGCTCAGGACATGATGCGCGTGAAGCGCTACTTCCTGCGCTTTCCCAAAGATCGCCGGCCGATGCTGGTCGGCCCGAATTGCGCCGGCATCATTTCGCCCGGCAAGGCGATGCTCGGCATCATGCCGGGCCATATCTACAAGCAGGGCGCGGTGGGACTGATCTCGCGCTCCGGCACGCTCGGCTATGAAGCGGCGTCGCAGTTGAAGGCGCTTGGCATCGGCATATCGACCTCGGTCGGCATCGGCGGCGATCCGATCAACGGTTCGTCGTTCCTCGACCATCTGGTGCTGTTCGACAAAGATCCCGAGACCCAGGCCGTGCTCATCATCGGCGAAATCGGCGGTCCGCAGGAGGCCGAAGCCTCCGCCTGGATCAAGGAGAATTTCTCCAAGCCGGTGATCGGCTTTGTCGCCGGCCTCACGGCGCCCAAGGGCCGCCGCATGGGCCATGCCGGCGCCATCATTTCGGCGACGGGCGACAGCGCTGCGGAAAAAACCGAGATCATGAAGTCTTACGGGCTCACGGTCGCGCCGAGCCCGGCGGAATTCGGATCGACTGTCGCCAAGGTATTGCGGAGCGCCTGAGGAATGCAGCACTGGCGTCGGCGCGGTCGCGCGCCGCTGTCAGGCCGTATTTCGCGAAGCCGTTCATCCTGCGCGGCGTCGTGAGCGCCTAAGGAGTTTTGATGACCGCCGAGACCCAGACATTTAAGAGCCTGTCTTCGACCGGCCTGCCGTCTGCTTACGCGACTCGCTCGGTCACCGAAGCTTCCGACTTCCTGCGCGAGCAATTGCTCACCGTCATTCGCCGTCACACGCCGGAAATCGAGGCCGTCGTGCGCGACTCAAAGGCGGGCGCCGGTCTGGAGCCGCGTCAGATGGCGCGCGCGCTGCAGGCGCAGGGCATCCTGTTTCAGCTCGTCTCCATCGCGGAGCAGGCCTACGCCATGCGCCGGCGCCGCCGGATCGAGCGCGAAAAGGGCCACGACAAGCTGCTCGGCACGTTCGATTACGTCTTGTCGAGCGCCGCGGCCTCAGGCGTCGCTCCCGACGAAATACGCGCGCAATTGCAGTCGCTGCGCATCCGTCCGGTGATCACCGCCCATCCGACGGAAGCGAAGCGCGTCTCGATCCTCGAAAAATATCGCCGCATCTATCTGCTGATGCGCGAACTCGAATCGACCCGCTGGACGGACCGCGAGCGCGAGGCGCTGGTGAAGTCGATCTATGATCAGATCGAACTTCTGTGGCTTACTGGCGAACTGCATCTCGAAAAGCCCACGGTCGACCAGGAAGTCGCCTGGGGCCAGCACTTCTTCCACGAGAGCATTTTTGATCTCGCGCCGGAGCTTTTGTCATCCTGCGAACGCGCGCTGCGACGCCACTATCCCAACGAAACATTCGAGGTCGCGCCTTTCTTCCAGTTCGGGTCCTGGATCGGCGGCGACCGCGACGGCAATCCTTTCGTGACGAACGACGTCACCCGCCGCACCATGCGCGAAAACGCTGCTGCGAGCTTGAATTACTATCGTACCCGCTTCGTCGATCTCGCGCGCATGCTGTCGATCAGCCAGCGCGCCGCCGACATTCCTCAGTCTTTCCGCGAGGAGTTGGCTGAACGCCTCGCCGCGCTGCCGGACGGCGCGGCGATCGAAGCGCGCAATCAAAACGAACCCTACCGGCAGTTCGTCGGCGCTATCCTGCGGAAACTCGATCAGACGCTGCGCGCCGTGAACGGCGAGCCGGCGACAGGCCCGCGCTATGCAAGCGCCGACGAACTCATCGGCGACCTGCTCGTGCTTGAAAAAGCGCTCGTTGAAGCCAAGAGCGACGCGCTGGCGGTCGATCTCGTGCGTCCGTTGCGCCGCGCGGTGGAAACCTTCCGCTTCAGCACGGTGCGCCTCGACATCCGCCAGAACACGACGCGGACGACGCAGGCGCTCGAGGAGCTGTGGCGCCTGAAGACCGGCGGCGAGACGCCGCCCGATCTCGATGATCCCGAATGGCGCGAATGGCTGCTCGCCGAGCTTGCCAAGCCGCGGACGACGCCTCTCCCGCGCGACACGCTTTCCGCCGATACGCGCGATGTCATTGAAATGTTCGAGGTGGTCGCCGAGATGCGCACGCAGCTCGACCGGGAAGCCTTCGGCGGATTTATTTTGTCGATGACGCGTTCGGCGGTCGACGTCCTCGGCGTGTATCTGCTCGCCAAGGAGGCGGGGCTTTTTCTCGACGAACCGGGCGTCGAGATTCTCACGCTGCCAATCGTGCCGCTCTTCGAGACGATCGGCGATCTGCGCGCCGCGCCGGCGATCATGCGCGATCTCTTGCAGGTTCCGGTGGTGCGCCGCTCGACGCGCTGGCAGGGCAATCTGCAAGAGGTGATGATCGGCTATTCCGACTCCAACAAGGACGGTGGCTTTCTGTCGTCGAATTGGGAGCTGTTCAAGGCGCAGGCCCGTCTCAGTCAGGTCGGACGCGAGCAGGGCGTCGCCATCGCCTTCTTCCATGGGCGCGGCGGCTCGGTGTCGCGCGGCGGCGCGCCGACCGGCCATGCCATCGCAGCGCAGCCGGCGGGCTCTATCCGCGGCCGTTTTCGCGTCACCGAACAGGGCGAGGTCGTCTCGTTCAAATACGCCAATCGCGGGACCGCGGCCTACCAGATGGAGCTTTTGGCGTCCTCCGTGTTCCAGCATGCGCTGAAGTCCGAACGCGAGGAAGCGCTGGCGCCGCACGCGGAATTCGACGAGGCGCTCGAGGAGATTTCCGGCGCCTCTTTCGCCGCCTACGCCAAATTCATCGGCGATCCCGACCTTGTGGCTTACTTTCAGGCTGCAAGCCCGCTTGAAGAGATTTCGCTGCTCAACATCGGGTCGCGGCCGGCGCGGCGCTTCGGCGCCAAAAGCCTGGCGGATTTGCGCGCGATCCCCTGGGTCTTCGCCTGGGCGCAGAATCGCCATTCGATCACCGGCTGGTACGGCGTCGGATCCGGTCTGAAGAATTTCGTTGACGTGCGCGGCGACCGCGGTTTCGAACTCTTGCGCCGGATGTTCGAAGATTCGCGCATGTTCCGGCTCATTATCGACGAGGTCGAGAAGACCCTCGCGCTCGTCGATCTCTCGATCGCCAAACAATATGCGGGCCTTGTCGCTGACGAAGCCGTGCGAACCAAAATCTTCAAGGCCATCGAAGAGGAATTTGCATTGACGCGCGAGATGGCCTTGCGCGTCACCGGCGGCGTCGAACTGGCGGAGCGCTTCAAGGAATATCAGGCGAGGCTTTCGCATCGCCTGCAAACCATCAACGAGGTCAATCGCGAGCAGGTGGCGCTGCTTCGCCGGTTTCGCGAGGCTCAAGACGAAGCGGAAAAAGAGGCCGTCAAAGTGCCTCTGCTGCTCTCGATCAGCTGCGTCGCGGCCGGCCTCGGGGCCACAGGCTAATTCAACAGGAAGGGGAAAAAATATGAGCTTCACTTTAATCGAGCAGGCCACGCCGCGTCTGCATCGTTCGGAACTCGCGGTGCCGGGCTCCGCGCCGGGCATGTTTGAGAAGGCCGCGCAGTCAAAGGCCGATCAGATCTTTCTGGATCTCGAAGACGCCGTCGCGCCCGACGACAAGGAACAGGCGCGTAAGAACATCATCCAGGGCCTCAACGATATCGACTGGGGCAAGAAGGTGATGACGCTGCGCATCAACGGTCTCGATACGCAATACTGCTATCGCGACGTCGTCGACGTTCTCGAGAACTGCCCGCGCCTCGACATCGTGCTGATCCCGAAGGTCGGGGTTCCGGCCGACGTCTACGCGATCGACATGATGATCACGCAGATCGAGCAGTACAAGAAGCGCACCAAGAAAATCGGCATCGAAATCCTGATCGAGACCGCGCTCGGAATGGCCAATGTCGAGGCCATCGCGCAATCGTCCAAGCGCCTCGAGGCCATGTCCTTCGGCGTCGCCGACTATGCGGCGTCGACCCGCGCCCGCACAACCGTCATCGGCGGCGTCAATCCGGATTACGGCGTGCTGACCGACAAGGACGAGAGCGGCAATCGCGAATATTACTGGGCCGATCAGTGGCATGCGGCGCAGACGCGCATGATGGTCGCCTGCCGCGCCTACGGCCTGCGTCCGATCGACGGCCCCTTTGGCGACTTCGGCGATCCGGACGGCTATATCGCCGCCGCCAAGCGCGCCGCGGTGCTCGGCTATGAGGGCAAGTGGGCGATCCATCCCTCGCAGATCGAACTCGCCAATCAGGTCTTCACGCCGTCCGACGCCGAGGTGACGAAGGCGCGCCGTATTCTCGACGCGATGACCCAGGCCGCCAAGGAAGGCAAGGGAGCCGTTTCTCTCGACGGCCGCCTGATCGACATCGCCTCGATCCGCATGGCCGAGGCGCTGATCGAAAAGGCCAACGCGATGGCGGCGTAAGCCGCAGCCCGCCAAAGAGCGGGGCATATAAGGGGCGAGGGACGGCGTGGTGCCACCCTCGCCCTATTTTTGAAGCGTAAGAATTCTTCTTGATTATTTTCAACAGACGCGCCCCCGCCGATCCGGTAGGAAGCCGTCTGACGCAGCTTGCCGGCCACGTTCAGGGAACCGCCATGCGCCAGCTTTTTTCGACTCTCGCATCGCTCATGCTGCTGTGTTCCGCGAACCAGGCGTTCGCCTGCGCGGGCGATGGTCTCGGCCGCGCCGGATGGAAGCTGGATCACAAGGACTTTTCCAATCGCGACAATTTGCCGTTCCTCAGTCCGGGCAATGACAGCCGCGTCAACGCGCAGTTCCTGATGATGGACGCGCGGCCTTGGCCCGTCGATGCGCCAAAAGGCGAGGTGAAGCTCGATATCTATCCCGACTATTTCGTGCTTTTCGCGCGCGACGCTTTTAACGACGCCTTCGCGCGAAACTCATGCGATTATGCGGGCCGGCCCGTCAAAGACGTTATGACGACGCCGAGCGACTTCTTTGACGAGGGCACGCGCTGCGTCTCTGCTCAAAGCGGCGAGGACGCCTTTATTCAGGCTGTAAAGGCCGAAAAGGCTCTAAGCGAAGCTGAGCGCGCTGCGCTGATCCGTTCACGCAAGGAACTAACGACGGCCTGCCAGGGAAAGGATGCGGCGTCCACCGCCGCAAAGGCTTATGTCGCGGGCGCCGACGCATCGGCGGCCGCGCGCGAATTCGCCGCTTATCTTGCCGGGGCGGAGTCGTTTTACGGCGGCGCATTCGACGCTGCGCTCACAGCTTTTCGCAGCCTCGCGAAAGCGCAGAATGTGTGGGTGCGCGAGAGCGCACGCTACATGATCGCCCGCACGCTTCTGAACAAGGCGTCGGTCGGCGCCTTTGCGGAACTGGACGGCGCGCCCGAGCCAAAAGTATCGGATCGCCAATCGCTGAAAGCGGCGGAATCCGAATTCAAATCCTATCTCGCCGACTATCCGCACGGACGCTACGCGGCGTCGGCGCGCGGCCTGTTGCGTCGCGTCTATTGGCTCGCTGGCGATCGGTCTCAGGCCGCGACCGAGTATGCGTGGCAGCTGAGGCATGCGCGCGATCCGGACGCCAATCTGCGCAGTTCGGATCTCGCTGCTGAAATCGACTCGAAACTCGGGCTCGACTCAAAAGACGTCCATGACGCAAATCTTCTCGCGATCGACGATTTGACGATGATGCGGCCTGCCGATGCGTCGCAGAAGAAGTTCTCGGCGGCCGATCTCGACGCGCAGGCGCGAGACTTCGCGGGCCATGAGGCGCTATTCGCTTTTCTGAAGGCGGCGCGCGCCTACTATGTCGACGGCGACTATGCGACGGCACTGAAGCTGTTGGGCGATGCGACGCCCGGGCCGTTGTCGCCGCCCTATCTGGGATTCAGCCGCGAAGTTCTTCGCGGTCAGGCGCTGATGGCGTCGGGGCAATATGCGGCGGCGATCGACCACTGGAGGCGGCTGCTGCCGCTCGCCACGCAGCCCTGGCAGAAAGAGGCGGTCGAACTCGGCCTCGCGCTGAGTTGGGAGCGCTCCGGAGAGGTCAACAAAGTCTTCTTGAAGGACACGCAACTGTCGTCGCCGCGGATTCGTGCGATGCTGCTGCGATATGTTGCAGGTCCGATCCTGCTGCGGATGGCCGTCGCGGACCCGGCCTCGGCTGAGGAGCGCAAGCTTGCGCGCTTCGTGCTTCTCCTCAAAGAGGCGACGCACGGCCAATATGCGGGCTTCCTTCGGGATTATTCTGCGGAGGGACTGGCGAAGGACGACGCCGACACCGCGCGGCCCGGGCAATATCCCAATTACCAATCCAGCGTCTTGCTGTGGAGCGGCGGAGCCGACAAGGGCTACGCTTGTCCAGACCTCAAGTCGATTGTCGGCGAACTCGCCGCCAATCCCCAGGACCCGCACGCCATGTTGTGCTTTGGCGACTTCATCCGCATGAACAGCCTCGATGGCTTTGAGGCTTCCCGGCCGGCGCCCGACGAACTTGGCGGCGGCAAATCCATATTTCCCGGCGAACCCTATGCGCGTGGCGAGGTCTATAAGAAGCTCATCGGCTCGCCGGCGACGCCCGCGCGCGACCGGGCTTATGCGCTCTACCGCGCGATCAATTGCTACGCGCCGGCGAACAACAATACTTGCGGCGGCAAGGACGTCGAGAAGGCGCAGCGCAAAGCCTGGTATGACCAGCTCAAGGCGCAATATGGCGCGACGACATGGGCGAAAAGCCTGAGATTTTACTGGTGACGATGTTGCGGCGTGTCGCCGCCGCGTGTCTGCTGGCTATTAGCGTCATTTGGACAGCTGCGGCCGACACGATTGTGCGCGCGGCGGATTACGACGTCTATTGGCTATGGGCGGGCGTGCGCGCGCGTCCCGAACTGGCTTCCGCCAAGACCATCTATCTGCTCCAGGCTGAAATCGGACCCGATGATTCGGGCGAGATGCGTGTAAAGGCGCAGGGCGCCACTGAGCCGGGCCCTCATCCGCAAGCGTTATGGCTGGTCTATCGCGTGCGCAGCATCGACTGGACGCCCGCGATTTTTGCCGCGGTCAAGCGTCGGCTCGCCGAGTGGCGCGCGAAGTCGGACAAGGTGATCGGCGTTCAGATCGACTTTGACGCCGCGACGCGTGGCCTGACCACATACGCAGCCTTCCTTGCCGAGCTTCGTGAGACGTTGCCGGCGGATTGCGCGCTCGGCGTTAGCGGCCTGATGGATTGGGCCTCTCAGGCCACGCCGGAAGACATTGACAGACTTGGTCGGAGCGTCGACGAGGTCGTGTTTCAGACCTATCGCGGCCGCGCCACCGTTGACCATATCGACGATTATCTGGCGCGCGTTGGACGTGTCCATACGCCTTTCCGGCTCGGCCTCGCGGAGGGCGCCGTCTGGTCGCCGCCGGAAACGCTGGCGCGTCACCCATATTTTCGCGGCTATGTCGTGTTTTTGCGTAATCCGCCGCAATAAGCGAGCCGCGGCGCGCGACTCCGCGCCCGGTTGACGGGCGCTTGAGATGCTGAAAAGACAGCGCCGACGGTTGTCGCAGCTCCACGGCGCTAACCGACGGATTGCCAAAACAACAAGGTAAAATGCGCGATGTCCGACGATTTCCGCACCCTCCTTCGCGCCATGTTTGACGCCGCCGTCGCCGCCGCGTCGCCAACGGTTTGCCTGCCGCCCTATCTCGCGAAGATCGCGCCGCCGAAGGGCCGCACCATCGTCGTCGGCGCCGGCAAGGCGGCCGCCTCCATGGCGGCGGCGGTGGAGGCGCATTGGCAAGGCCCGCTCGAAGGGCTCGTCGTCACGCGCTATGAGCATGGCGCGCCGACAAAACACATCGAGGTGATCGAAGCCTCGCATCCGGTGCCCGACGCGGCGGGGCGCGAAGCCGCCAAGCGCATTTTGCAGAAGGTGCAGGGACTTTCGCAAGACGATCTCGTTCTCGCGCTGATTTCCGGCGGCGGCTCGGCGCTGATGGCGCTGCCGGCCGAGGGCGTCACGCTCGAGGAAAAGCAGGCGGTGAACAAGGCGCTGCTGAAGAGCGGCGCGAACATCTCCGAGATGAATTGCGTGCGCAAGCATCTCTCCGCCATCAAGGGCGGGCGTCTCGCCCGCGCGGCGGCGCCGGCGCAGGTCGTGGCGCTGATGATTTCCGATGTGCCGAATGACGATCTTTCGGTGATCGCCTCCGGTCCCACGGTCCCCGATCCGACGACGCGCGAAGACGCTCTGGCCGTCATCGCAAAATATAAGATCGACGCGCCGGCCGCGGTGCTCGCGCATCTGCAAGAGAGCGAATGCGAAACGCCCAAGCCGGGCGACGCCATCTTCGAAAAGGTGCAGAACATTCTCATCGCCACGCCGCAAGGCTCGCTCGACGCGGCTGCGGCGGTCGCCAAGGCCGCCGGATTTACGCCCTGCATTCTCGGCGATCTTGAAGGCGAGTCCCGCGACGTGGCGCTGGTTCACGCCGGCATCGCGAAGCAGGTCGCCCTCCATGGCCAACCCTTCGCGCCGCCCGTCGCCATCATCTCGGGCGGCGAGACGACCGTCACCGTGCGCGGCAAGGGACGGGGCGGACGCGACGCGGAGTTCTTGCTCGGATTGACGCTCGCGCTCGAAGGCTTCGGCGGCATGTCGGCGATCGCTTGCGACACCGACGGCATCGACGGCAGCGAAGACAACGCCGGCGCGATCATGACGGCGGATTCATTCGAGCGCGCGAAAAAGGCGGGCGTCGATCTGAAGGCGCATTTCGCCAACAATGACGCCTACACCGCATTCGAAAAGCTCAACGACCTCGTCGTGACCAAGCCGACGCGCACCAACGTCAATGACTTCCGCGCGATCCTGGTGCCGAAGCGGGTGTAAATACGCCTGGCCGAATGTCATTCCCGACGCGCGTTTCGCGCGATCGGAATCGCTCTGGGTTCCCGGTCAGGCGTTCGGCCTGCGGGGAATGACGCGCGGCAAGCGTAGCTCAGCCGACTTTTTGTCGTTCAGCGGACCTTTTCCGCGAGCCAGATTTTTATGAGCGACTGATAGGGCACGTCGCGCTTATTGGCCGCGATCTTGATCTGCTCGAGCAGACTGACCGGGAGCCGTAGGGAAATCGAGGTTGTCGACGGTTTGAGATTCGGCATTCGAACGCGCTTCGCCTTGCTCCAGTCGACATGTTCCGCGGAGTCGTGACTTTCCCAATAAGCACGTTCGTCTGCTTCGGTTGCGAACGTCGGCGGCGGAGTCTTAGTCGTCTTGCTCATAGCGTTGTCGTTCCTTGCGACTCATGTCGCGGGCGGAGATAACTCGAATGCGCGTCCCGTTTGAGCGCAGCGTGAATGTGACATGCAGCAAGCGAGATGCGTCCGTTCGACCGAGGGCGTGATAGCGTGGCTCGCTCTTGTTGTGAGCCAAGTCGTGGTGAGCCAAGTCGTCCGTCACGATCAGCGGATCATTGGCGAAAATCTGCTCAGCCTCCGCTTGGCTCACGTCGTGCTTTTCGACGCTCTTGCGCGCGTTGCCGTGATCCCATTCGAAACCGGCGACATGCTCGAAATTGACCATTTGTGTATATTTCCATAATATACATCAGAGTCAATAAAGCGATAGGGCGGAATGTTGCGCCAGCAGAGCAACCCGCCTAAAGGAAGCCCATGAACAAGCCTTTGAGCCCGCAACCCTTCGATCCGCGCGGCGCGGCGGCGATGTTTGAACGCTATCGCCGCGACGATTCGCCAAAGCCCCAGCAGTGGAACGACACGCTCGATCTTATTCTGGCGCATCGTTCGCATCGCAATTTCCTGCCCGAGCCATTGCCCGAGGGCGCGCTGGAGATCATCGTCGCGGCCGCGCAGTCGGCGTCGACATCGTCGAATCTGCAAGTCTGGAGCGTCGTCGCGGTGCAGGACGCGGCGCGCAAGACCCGTCTCGCCGATCTTGCCGGCGGCCAGAAGCACGTCCATCACGCCCCGCTGTTTCTCGTCTGGCTCTGCGATCTCGCGCGGCTCGAAAATCTCGGGCGCGAGAAAGGGCGTGATGGCGCCGGACTCTCGTATTTCGAATTGTTCCTGACCGGCGTGGTCGACGCCGCGCTCGCCGCGCAGAACGCGGTCAGCGCGCTTGAATCGATCGGCCTGGGCTGCTGCTATATCGGCGCCATGCGCAACAAGCCGGAAGAGGTCGCCAAGGAATTGAATCTGCCGCCGAACGTCTTCGCCGTCTTCGGCATGGTCGTCGGCGTTCCTGATCCGGCCGCCAACGCCGCCGTTAAGCCTCGCCTCGGGCAAGGGGCGGTGCTGCATCACGAGCAGTATGAATGGGGCGACGCGCAGCGCGAGGCGATCGAAACGCTCGATGAAAAGTTCAAGGAATTCCAAAAGGAGCAGGGGCTGCCCGATCAGGGGTGGATTCGTCAGGCGCTGTCGCGCGTGCGCGGTCCGGAGGCGTTGAGCGGTCGCGACCGCATTCGCGAAGCCCTCAACGCGCTTGGCTTCGCTCTTAAGTGAATCGACGAGAAAAAGGCTGGCTCATGAACGCCGATGTAAAGAGCGCATACTCAGGCGAGATTTTCGATCTCTGGGACACCTATGAGAAAGTCGTCGTCAAAGATTTCATGTTCCATGCGGCGCTCGGCGAAGAGGTCGAGCGCGCCTTGCGCGAGCGCTTCGAAGGGCGCGCCTTTTCTCTGCTCGATCTCGGTTGTGGCGATGCGCATGTCTTTGCGCCGATTCTGCGCCGCATCCCTCCGGCGAGCTACAAGGGGATCGATCTTTCGGACACCGCGCTCGCGCTCGCAGCCGAAAATCTGAAATCTCTGCCATGCCCCGTGCAGCTCGCGCACAGCGACATGCTGTCGGCTCTGTCCGACGGCGTCTCCTATGATGTCCTCCACAGCAGTTTCGTTCTGCATCACCTGTCGACCGAGGACAAAGCGGAATTCTTTCGCCGTGCATCGCGGGCGCTCGCGCCCGGCGGATTGCTGTTGCTGGTCGACACGATGCGCGAGGAAGACGAAACGCGCGATGACTATCTGAGGCATTATTTCGCCTGGATCGAGAAGGACTGGACTGGCCTTTCGCGAGCTGAGAAGGACGCGATTTTCGATCATGTCTCGACAAGCGACTACCCGGAGCCATTGTCGCTTCTGGAGCAGCAGGCGCGCGCGGCAGGTCTTAAGCGCTTGCCCGGCGATGTTCCGCATCGCTGGCACCATCTCATGCGCTTTGAGCGAGCTTAACTGATGTCGGATGCGGCCGTCGCAGCGCCCCCCAAGCTCGGCGCGCCGCATGAAACCGTCGACGCCGACCGTGTCGTCGCGAAAGTGGCGCGGCGACTGATTCCGTTTCTCGTCACCGCTTTTATCGTCGCCTATCTCGACCGCGTGAACATCGGCTTCGCCGCCCTGACAATGAATGCCGAACTTGGCTTCACGCCGGAATTCTTCGGCTGGGCCGCCGGGGTTTTCTTTATCGGCTATTGCCTGTTCGAAGCGCCGAGCAACTACGTCATGCATCGCGTCGGCGCGCGCCTGTGGATTGCGCGCATCATGGTGAGTTGGGGCCTTGTTTCGGCGCTCACCGCCTTCATCTGGAGCGAGGCGAGCTTCGTTGTATTGCGTCTGTTGCTCGGCGTGATGGAAGCCGGTTTCGCGCCGGGCGTCATTCTCTATCTCACCTATTGGATTCCCGCCGCCCAGCGCGCGCGCGTTCTCGCCAGCTTCCTGATTGCGGTTCCTCTCGCCAGCGCCATCGGATCGCCGATCTCGGGATTCATCCTCGCCTCGCTGAACGGGGTCGGCGGGATCAGCGGCTGGCGCTGGCTGTTCCTGATGGAGGCGTTGCCTTCGATCATTCTCGGGGTCTTCTGTTTTTTCTATCTGCCTGACGGACCTCAGTCCGCGAAATGGCTCACGTCCGGCGAAAAGGCGTCGTTGCGCGCCGTGCTCGAGCGCGAGGCCGGGCGCGATCATGGCGACCATTGGCGCGCGCTCAAGGATGTGCGCATTCTGATTCTCGGCGTCGCCTATTTCGAGATCGTCATCGCGCTCTACGGCTTGAGCTTCTGGCTCCCGCAAATCATCAAGGCTTTCGGATTTGGCGTCATCGCCACGAGTTTGCTGGCGTCCATTCCCTATATTTGCGCCGCGCTGGCGATGTGGGCCTGGAGCCGCAGCTCCGACCGGCGGCGTGAGACCGTCCACCACACGGCGCTCGCCGGCGTCGTCGGCGCAATCGGGCTGGCCTGCGCCGCCTATGCGCCGACGCCGTTGCTGTCGATGATCGCGCTGTCCGTCGCCGCTGTCGGCGCAGTGGCCGCGCTGCCGACTTTCTGGAGCTTCACGACGCTGGCGCTCGGAACGGGCGACGCCGTGGTTGGCGTCGCGGTGATCAACTCGATCGGCAATATCTCGGGTTTTGCCGGGCCGTATCTCGTCGGTCTCGTTAAAGGCGCGACGGGCGAATTTTCTGACGCGCTGCTCGCGCTCGCCCTGGGACCGCTGATCGCAGCTCTGCTGATTCTTCGCATCGGCAGAGTCAGCCTTCGGTTTCCTCGCGCGTGATCTCGAGTTCCAGCCATTTCTCGGTTCCGGAGAGAGGCTTTCGCCGCGGCGAAAGCCTCTTTTGTTGCGGCTGATTGGACGTTCGCCAACGCCGCATTGAGGCGCGAAGACTCAGAGGCTCCCCAGAAGTTTCGTCATGACCTCGCCCGCCTTGCCGGGCAGTTTCGCCTGCTTGGCGGCGTCGAGATTGGTCGGCTCTCCGACGATGACGACGCCGACCATTCCCAGCGTGTAGTGCGGATCGCAGCGGAAGCCATAGACGCCGGGCGTGGACAGCGTGATCGCCAATTCCTCATTGATCTTGCCGCGGAAGGGCCCCGCGCCCGAAGGGAGCAACTCCTTTATGGTGACGGCGTTATGCCCCTTATCTGCCGCGACGAATTTAATCGTGTCGCCCGGTTTGATCCGCACGACCTCCGGCTCGAACACCATGTAACGGTCCGCGCCCTTGTTGAGCATTTTGATCTCGACGGTTTCACCCGCCATCGAAGGGCGCGACCATCCGATGAGGATCGCAAGAGCCAAAACCGTCGCGCCCAAAGGGCGGCCGAAGGTGAGATATGCGCGTGTCACGAAGCTTTCTCCCTGGAACTATTATTAGTTGACGCGCCAATGCAAATTTCTGTGCAACGGCGCTTCTCTTGGAAGAGAGCCCGACATCTAGCTATGCTGTTTTTGATCATCAATAACGAGCGGCAAAACTTCGCATGGAAGACTTCCATTGTGCCGACTTCTGTAGAGCGGAATTCTTCTAGTTTGACCGCTCTTCCTCGCGCTTGATTTCGAGCGCGAGCCACTCATCTTCTGCCTTGGCGATGTCGGCTTGAAGCACGGCGAATGCTTCGCTCGCCTTGGCGAATTTAGCCGGATCGCGCGCATAGAGCTCCGGGTCATCAAGCAGTCTCTGCAATTTCGCGCATTGTTCCCGCAACGCGTCGATCTTGCCGGGCAGGGTCGCGAGCGCATGCTGCTCTTTGAAGGAGAGCTTCTGCCGTATCGCCGCCTTCTCGCGCGGCGCGGGCTTTTCTTTCGTCTCTCGCGCTGAGGCGATCACGCCGCGCGTCTCCACGCCCTTGCCGCGCTGAGCGACCATGTCGCTATAGCCGCCGGCGTATTCAATCCAGCGGCCGTCGCCATCGCTCATCAAAACGCTGGTCGCGACGCGATCGAGAAAATCGCGATCATGGCTGACGACGATCAGCGTGCCGGGATAATCGGCGAGCATTTCCTCTAAGAGATCGAGCGTTTCGAGATCGAGGTCGTTCGTTGGTTCGTCGAGCGCGAGGAGATTCGACGGCTTCGCCAGCGCCCGCGCAAGCAGCAAGCGTCCGCGTTCGCCGCCCGAAAGCCTGCCGATGGGCGTGCGCGCCTGTTCCGGCTTGAACAGGAAATCCTTCATGTAGCCGATGACGTGACGCCGCTCGCCATTGATCTCGATCGTGTCGGAGCCGCCGCCGGTCAGCGCGTCCTGCAAAGTGGTTCCCGGATCGAGACTCGCGCGGCTTTGCTCGAGAGTCGCCATTTCGAGATTGGCGCCTAATCGCACCTTGCCGCTGTCGGGCGCGAGCGCGCCGGTCAGCATGTTGACGAGCGTCGTCTTGCCGGCGCCGTTCGCGCCGATGATTCCGATGCGATCGCCCCGCAGAATGCGCGTCGTGAAATTCTCGACGATGACGCGCGCGCCATAGGACTTGCCGATCTTGATCGCCTCGATGACCAGCTTGCCGGACAGCTGCGCTTCGCTGGCTTCAAGTTTCACGTCGCCGGTCGGCATGACGCGGTCGCGGCGCTCCGCGCGCAGATCATGCAGGCCCCCGAGTCGCTTCATGTTGCGCTTGCGCCGCCCCGAAACGCCGTGGCGCAGCCAATGTTCTTCGGCGACGATCTTGCGCTCCAACTTGTGCTGCTGCTTTTCTTCTTCCTCCAATTCGCGATCGCGCCAGGCCTCGAACTCCTTGAAGCCGCGGGCCAGATGGCGCGTGCGGCCGCGGTCGATCCAAAGCGTTTCCCGGGTCAGATCCTGAAGAAAGCGGCGGTCATGGCTGATGAGCACGAGCGCCGAGCGCAAGGCCGCGAGTCTTTCTTCAAGCCACAGGATCGTCGGCAGATCGAGGTGGTTCGTCGGCTCGTCGAGCAGCAAAATGTCGGGCTCAGGCGCGAGAACGCGGGCGAGCGCCGCACGCCGCGCTTCGCCGCCCGAGAGGCGTGCGGGGTTTTCGTCCCCCTCTAGCCCCAGATCGTTGAGAAGGGTTCTGGCGACGTGAGGATCGTCGAGCGGCCCGAGGCCAGCTTCGACATAGGCAAGCGCCGTGGCGAAGCCCGAAAAATCCGGCTCCTGCGGCAGATAGCGCAGCGATGCGCCGGGCTGCAGGAAACGCACGCCGGCATCCGGCTCGATTTCGCCGGCCGCGATCTTGAGCAGCGTCGATTTGCCCGAGCCGTTGCGGCCGACGACGCACAGCCGCGCGCCTGTCGCGACGGCGAAATCGGCGCCTTCCAGCAGCGGCTTCCCGCCGAGCGTGAGCATGACGCCCTGGAGGGCGAGGAGGGGCGGAGGGGCCATTGGAAGCTTAGCAGCGTCTTATGAACATGAGATAAGCTTCTTCCACGCAGGCGGGCCGGTTGTCACCCCCGAAGCCGTCGATAGTTCCGGAGCGAGAGCGATGCCGATCACCACCGAGCAAATTCACGCCGGACAGGCGGTCTACACGCCGAAGATGCTCGCGATTTACGATGTGCTGGTGCTCGGCCTTTCCAATCGCTGGATCTGGAAATGTCCGACGCCGCGGCTGCTCGCCCATTACGATCAACACATAAGCGGCAATCATCTCGATGTCGGCGTCGGCACCGGCTATTTTCTCGATCGCTGCAGGTTTCCCACTCCGACGCCGCGCATCGCGCTGATGGATTTAAACCGCGATGCGCTGCAATTCTCGGCGCGGCGCATCGCCCGCTACGAGCCGGAGACCTATGTGCGCAATGTGCTGGAGACGATCGACTTTGACGGCGCCAAATTCGACTCGCTCGGCGTCAATTATCTCCTGCATTGCCTACCGGGCGACATGGCGACAAAGGCGCGCGCGTTCGATTGTCTGTCGCCGTTGATGTCGCCAGGCGCTGTCGTGTTCGGCTCGACGCTGCTGCAGGGCGGCGTGGCGCGCAGCTTCGCGGCGCAGAGGCTGATGGCGTTCTACAATTCCAAGGGCGTATTCTCGAATACGCAGGACGATTTGGCGACGCTGACGCGCGAACTCGAAAAGCGCTTCAGCGCGGTCAACGTCGAAACGGTCGGCTGCGCCGCGCTGTTTTCCGCGACCGTGTAAGGTTCAGGCGCCTAGCCCCAAAGCCTTCCGTACCCGCGCCGAATAGCCGTAGAGATCAGGGCGCAGCACGATTCGCCCGCCTTCATCGACATAAGCGGTGAAATATTCGATGTGGATCGGCAGCGGCTTGGCGAGATTGATGTAGCGCTCCGAGCCGCCGATCAGCCGGCGAACGCGGCTCTCCGACCAGCCGCTGCCGGGGCCGAGCACGGCTTCGGCGAACGCGAACGGCGCGTCGACGCGCATGCAGCCATGGCTGAAGGCGCGATGTGATGCGGAGAACAGGTTGCGCGACGGCGTATCGTGCAAATAGACCGAGAAATCGTTCGGGAACATGAATTTGATGCGCCCAAGCGCGTTACGTTCGCCGGGCGGCTGGCGCACCACGAGCTTGCCGCCGCGATAGGACACGTTGAAGCCGCTCGCCGCGATGGCGGCGACGTCGCCATTCGCTTTCGGCAGCATCTCCTTGTTCAGGATCGACGGCGGCACGTTCCAATACGGATTGACGATGAGGTACTGCAGCGCGTTGGAGAAGATCGGCGTCGGAGTCGCCTCTTTGCCGACGATGACGCGCGTGCGATGCGTCACCTCGCCGTTGCGTACGACGGCGAGTTCGAAATCGGGAATATTCACCTCGACCCGTTCTTCGCCGAGGTCGCGCGGCAGCCAGCGCCACCGCTCCATATTGGCGATGATTTCGGCCTCGACTCGCGAGGTTGAAGCTTTGGCGAGCCCGGCGGCGCGACGCCGCTTGGACTTGCTTGCAGGCGGGAGGACGTCGCTCTGGGTGACGTTCCCAGTGGCTGCGGCGTAAAGTCCGTCAGAGGCCGGCGCGCTGGCGCGCTGCGTTCTCAGCTCGATGAGTTTTTCGCGCAGCTGCTGATAGCCATAATGCGTGGGGTTATAGGCCTGGAGCGCGTCGCCGGCGGTTGCGCCGGCGCCGGCGACTTCGGCCACGGCCAGCGCCGGATCGGGGAGGGTCGTTTTCGCGCCGACGAGTCGCGAAATGCGCTCAGGTTCGATCCGGGCGCCGCGCGCCTGAAGCGCATAGGCGGCGATGGCCTCCGACAGAGCGAGTTCGTCCGCCGCCTTGGGCGCCGCCTTTTCGGCGTCGGGCGCGGCGTAGGCGCGAAGATCCAGCCCGTCGTCGGCGGCGAGCGCGAGGCGCGCGAGCGCGGCCCGAGCCGAGGCGCGCCATTCTCCATTCTCGATCCAGAAAGGCGCGAGATCCCGAGCGGCGTAGGCGGTGGCCAGCGCCGCGCGCAGACGATGGCGTTCGGGGCCGAGAGCCGCGCCGCCGGACGTCGCCCAGGCGTCGAGCGCCACGGCGAGATCGCGCTTCTCTTCAGGCTGAAGGCTCCAGGCGAGGTCGAGCGCGTCCGGTTTTACAGGCTCGGCGCGCAGCTCGACGTCGAGCAAAACTGCGGCGGGCGCGGCGTCCGCGACGGCGAAGTTCGGATTGTCCAAGGGCGCGCGCGTCGGGACGCGCTCCACGTCAAACAGCGCGACCAGCGGCGGCGGGTCGAACAGTTCGGCGCGGCGCGGCGGATACTGCGCTGCGACCGCGGGAGCGGCGAACGCCGACAGGGTCGCGGCCGCAAGCGCAGCGCGGAGAAGTCGCTTGGCTTTTTCGCCAGCGGTCATAGCGGTTCCTTGCGCAAAATCCCGTCGCGGCGAGATCTGCGGCGCCTTTCCAGTCAAGATATGGGTGGAGCGCCGCCGCGCGGCAATCCTCCATTGCTTCGCCGGAACAGTAACGCGCGGCGTCAGGCTTGTGAATCGGCGCGAGGCGGCGCGCCCGGCTCACCATCCGAAAAAGCCGGACTGTGGCGGCGACGCCACAATGGAGGCGGGCTCCCAATCCAGGTTGGCGAGGCGTACTCACCGCGTCACGACCGCGCTTGTCGCGCCCATCCCCGCGACGACACGATGTGATCGTGAGAACATGAGCCGATTGCCGTCCACGCGATGCGTTTCGCGATGTCCTGTACAGTGGCGCCGGGCGATGGCGGGCCGGACTCGAACGCGCTATGATTTGTTATGGACCCCCAGAGGCCGCCAATGAAGCCCTACATCGTCATCGTCCATAAGGACGAACACAGCGCCTACGGCATGAGCTTTCCCGACGCGCCGGGATGCTTTTCGGCCGCCGACGAGATTGATGACATCTTCGCCATGGCGGCTGAAGCGCTGGAAGGGTGGACCGAAGCGATGATCGAATTCGGCGATCCATTGCCGACGACGCGCGATTTGTCGGACATCAAAGCCGATCCAAAATGGGCTGATAGCTTCGAAGACGCGGAGCTCGTGATCGCCTTGCCGGCTCCGCGTCCCGAATTGATCCAGCAGGCCGCTTGATTAATTCTTCTCCCAGCCGGCTTGCCGGTAAATGTGCTTGACGGTTCCGATAGGGATGTCTTTTCGCGGGTGAGGCACGGTAACGATGTCTCGCCGACCGCTCTTTGCGAAGTGATGATGGGAACCAGTAACGCGCACGCGCCGCCATCCCTCTTTTTCGAGGCGGCGAATGATGTCGCGGCTGTTGGTGAGCATGTGAACGCCTTTTCGATTCGGCGCTCATTATTTCAGCAAGAAACAGCCTCTGGCGGACGAAGAATAGTTTTCCGCATTATGCACATTGCGGTGATGAAATACGGGGAGATTGGGGAAAGAAGTTGATCAGGCCTTGACTGTCTCGAATCACCCTGCCTCTACAAAACTCTCGAGCACCATCTTCCTGCCGGCCTTGTCGAAATCGACCGTGAGCTTGTTGCCGTCGACGGCCGCCACCGAGCCAGGCCCGAACTTCAAGTGAAACACCCGCGCGCCCACTACAAAGCGCGAACCGCCGCTTGAGCGCGCGATCACTTCGCCCTCGATCGTCACGGGCTGCTTGCCGCGTGCGCCGTGCGACTCGCGCGCCGCGCCGGTGCGCGCGGAATCGCTGCGCGCCGCTTGCGCGCGCTTCCATCCCGGCGTCGAATAGTCGGAGCCGTAGACGTCGAGATTGGCGAAGCGCGAGACGCCATAGGAGCCATATTGCGAACCGCTCGGCGCTTCGACCACCTCGACATTGCCCGTCGGCAGATTGTCGATGAAGCGCGACGGCACGGTCGCCTGCCACAGCCCGTGAATGCGTCGGTTGCTGGCGAAATAGATCTTGGCGCGGCGCTTGGCGCGCGTCAGGCCGACATAGGCGAGACGGCGCTCTTCCTCGAGGCCGGCGCGTCCCTGTTCATCAAGCGTGCGCTGGCTTGGAAACAGCCCTTCCTCCCAGCCGGGGAGATAAACGGTTTCGAACTCGAGGCCCTTGGCGCCGTGCAGCGTCATGATCGACACGCGCTCTTGATCGACAGCGCTGTCGGCCTCCATGACGAGCGACACATGTTCGAGGAAGGACTCGAGGTCGGGAAAGGCCTCCATCGCCCGGACGAGCTCTTTCAAATTGTCGAGCCGCCCGGTGGCCTCTGGCGTTTTGTCCGAACGCCACATCTCGGTGTAGCCGGATTCATCGAGCACCTGCTCGGCAAGCTCATGCTGCGGCTTTGAATCGATCAGCGTGCGCCAGCGGTCGAGATCGCCGATGAGGCCGCGCAGCGCGCCGCGGGGCTTTGGCTTCAGCTCCTCGCTTTCGACAAGCACGCGCGCCGCCTGCATCAGCGGAATGGCTTCGCGCCGCGCATATTCATGCAGCATTTGCAGCGTCGCGTCGCCGAGGCCGCGCTTGGGCGTATTGATGATGCGCTCGAAGGCGAGATCGTCGGCCGGCTGCGCGACGCAGCGCAGATAGGCGAGCGCGTCGCGAATTTCGAGCCGCTCGTAAAAGCGCGGGCCGCCGATGACGCGATAGGGCAGGCCGATCTCGACGAAGCGCTCTTCGAATTCGCGCATCTGAAACGACGCGCGCACAAGAATGGCGATCTCTTCGAGCGAATGGTCCTTGCGGCTCAGCTGCTCGATGTCCTCGCCGATGCTGCGCGCTTCTTCCTGGCTGTCCCAGACGCCGGTGAGCGTCGGCTTCTCGCCTTCGCCGCCATCGGTGAACAGCGTTTTGCCGAGCCGGCCTTCATTATGCGAGATGAGATGCGAGGCGGCGGCGAGAATATGTCCGGTCGAGCGGTAGTTGCGCTCCAGGCGGATGACCTTGGCGCCGGGAAAATCCTGCTCGAAACGCAGGATGTTCTCGACCTCGGCGCCGCGCCAGCCATAGACGCTCTGATCGTCGTCGCCGACGCAGCAGAGATTTTGTTTCCCCGGCGCCCGCTGCGAGATCAGCCGCAGCCACAAATATTGAGCGATATTCGTGTCCTGATATTCGTCGACCAGAATATATTTGAAGCGGCGCTGATAGTCGGCGAGCACATCGGGATTGTCGCGAAAGAGCCGCAGACTCTCCATCAAGAGATCGCCGAAATCGACGGCGTTCAAGACCTTGAGCCGCTCCTGATAGAGCGCGTAAAGCGCAGCGCCCTTGCCGTTGGCGAAGCTCTCGGCGTCGCCGGCGGGAACCTGCGCCGGCGTCAAGCCGCGGTTCTTCCAACCGTCGATGCGCATGGCGAGCGCGCGCGCCGGCCAGCGTTTGTCGTCGATGTTCTCCGCGCGCAGCACCTGCTTCAAGAGGCGGATCTGATCGTCGACATCGAGAATGGTGAAGTTGGGCTTCAGCCCGACGAGTTCGGCGTGACGGCGCAGGATCTTGGCGCTGATCGCGTGAAAGGTGCCAAGCCATTGCATGGCTTGCGCGCCTTCGCCGACGAGGGCTTCCACGCGCTGGCGCATCTCGCGCGCCGCCTTATTGGTGAAGGTGACGGCGAGGATTTCATAGGCGCGCGCCTTGCCGAGCGCGAGGATGTGGCCGATGCGCGTCGTCAGCGCGCGCGTCTTGCCGGTGCCGGCGCCGGCGAGCACGAGCACCGGCCCGTCGAGCGTTTCGACGGCGGCGCGCTGCTCGGGATTGAGCGCGTCGAGATAGCGCGGCCGTCCCGCGCTCGCCGCGGCGCGCGCGGCAAGCCCGCCCGTCTGCGGCGCGTAATCGTCGATCTCGGGCGGAGGGCTCTTCATGATTCTTCAATCATATAGGAGAACGGAAGGCGAATCACGAGATTGCGGCGCTTCACCTCCCCCTTGAGGGGGGAGGTCGCTCGCCGCAGGCGAGCGGGAGGGGGTGAGAAAGGTATGTGTGGCGGCAGTTCACCCCACCCCGGCCTGCCTAGCAGGCCGACCCTCCCCCTCGAGGGTAGGGTGTAATTCCAACGCCCGCTCCAGCACGAACACCCGCAGCGCCGAGGAGAGATTCGCCTCTCCGCGCCCCGCATCCACCCGCGCGATGAGCGCCGCGAGCGACACGTCCTCCTGCGCGGCGATGTCTTTCAGCGCCCGCCAGAAGGCGTCTTCAAGAGAGACGCTGGTGCGATGGCCGGCGATGACGACCGAATGCTTGACGACGAGACGGGAACTGGCGTCTAGAGCGGGCTGCGCCTCGCTCACGCCTGATCGTCCGCTTCTTCCCGCTCGCGCCGATGCGCCTCGAGCCTGGCGCTTTCCAGCTGCGCCTGCGCGGCGGTCAACTCCCGCTCGGATTTGCTGCGCCCGAAGGCCGCGCGCTTCGCTTGCGCGGCGTCGTCCTTGGCGCGGCGGTCGCGCTGTTTGCGCGCGCGCCGCAGATTGACGACCTCGCCCATCAGGGCTTTTTTCGGAAGGCGTCGATCGAGACGACCTTCTCGTCGCCGTCTTCCTTGGCTTCGACCGGCTTAAGTTTTCTTGGCTTATCGGCGCTCGGCGTCTTGTTCGGCTCTGCTTTGGCGGGATCGGCCTTTGCCGGCTTGAACTCCTTCACCGGCTCCGGCGTTTTCACGACGAGGCTTGGTCCGGCGGAAGGCGCGTCCTCCTCTTCGCTGTCCTCAAGCGCGTCATCGGCGCTCTCAAACCGCAGGCCGAATTCGACGGCAGGATCGAAAAAGCCGGTGACGGCCGAGAACGGCACGTAGAGATGCTCGGCGACTGAGCGGAACGATAGGGTGACGCCGAAACCTTCTTCGTCGACTTCCAGATCCGAATATTGATGCTGCAGGATGATCGTCAGCTCGCTCGGCCATTGCTCGGCGAGGCGTCGCGACATCGTAACGCCCGGCGCGTCGGTGCGGAAGCTGATGGTGAAGTGATGGTCGCCGGGCAGATAGCCATTCTCGGCGACGTCGCCCAGCACTTTGCGCATGACGCCGCGCATGGCGTCCTGAACGAGAAGATCGTAACGAATTATGTCTTTAGCCATTGCGTCGCGCCAGACTGCCATCTGTGTGGTCGACCGGCTACCGCTTCCGACCGCCATGCCTGCCGCGCTTGCATCACGGCGGCGCGGCGCGAGAAATGAAGTGGAGGCTTCTGTTGCCAGGCGCCTCCTGACCCCGCCTAGAAGTGCTAACCCCTAGGGCTTAATTCCCAGTTTGGGCGCCGCATTACGCGGCGACGGCCACCGGAGCATAGTTGTCGTTGGCAACTATAAGTTTGACCCGATAACGGCGGTATCATGCCGAGCAAAAAATCACCCTTTACACCCTCGTCAATCCTATTTCGCCCCCGCCGAAACCCGCCGCCCGGACGGGCTTGGGTGGAGGCGCCGGGTACCGCCCCCGGGTCCGAATGGTTTATTACGGTGTTCGTTTATCGCCATAGCCGACGCAAGCGACGGCAGACTGAATATAGGCGCTTGCGGGATTTTGTGAAAGGGCGTCGTGGGCGTTGAAAGCTCGGTCGACCATAGCTGGCTGCGGTCGACCGATTTTGTTTCAGGAAAGGAACGTTTTTGGAAATCGTTCCGCTCACGCCGACTTATGCTTCACGGGATGATGGACGTTCCGTCCGTAGTGTTTCGCCTGATGCTTTGCGGCGTGCTTTCCGTGGTGTTTCACGCTCTTGTGCTTGGCGGCCGGAGTCTTGGTTGACTCGATGGCGGCCGGCTCGTTCGAGTCCGCGGCGGCGAGCGCGGCGCTCGACTGGATCAGAACTGGAGCGGAAAGCATGGCTGCGACTGCGAGCATTGTGGTGAGTTTCATGGATAAGTCTCCGTCTAGGAAACAAGCGTCCGCTTTTGGACGCTGACTCGTAGCACTGGCGCTCTGAACAGGGGCTGAAACCGGCGTTCATCTGGCCTTCATCGCCCAGCGTCGCCCCACTGCACGAGAAGCCGTCCTATGCCTCCCCGACGCGTTTCACCGCGCCAAAACCCTTCGCGTCGAGGGCCAGGTGCAGCCGGTTCTGCAATCCGGCGTCGTCGCCCTTGACGAGCAGTCCGGCGTTTTCGGCGATCGCCTCGCAGAGCGCACCCACCCATGGCTCCTCGCTTTTGGCGAAATCGCTGAGCACATAGGAATGAACGAGCGCCTTATCGCCGGGGTGGCCGATGCCGAGCCGCAGCCGCTTGTAGTCATTGCCGATATGCGCGGTGATCGAGCGCAGCCCATTGTGGCCTGCGACGCCGCCGCCTGTCTTGATCCGGCATTTGGCCGGCGCGAGATCGAGTTCGTCGTGAAGGACCACGATCTCATCGACGCCGATCTTGTGGAAACGCGCGGCTTCGCCGACCGAACGGCCGCTCTCGTTCATATAGGTCTGCGGCTGCAGCAGCATGACCTTTTCGCCGCCGATCGCCGCTTCGCTGACGAGGCCTTGGAAGCGCGCCCGCGCTTGTGGAAAGCCGTGTCGCTTGGCGATCGCTTCGAGCGCCATAAAGCCGATATTGTGCCGGTTTTTGGCGTAGGCGCGCCCGGGATTGCCCAGTCCGACAAGGAGCAGCATGTGAGCCTCTGACATAAAAATGGCCGGGCGAACCCGGCCATTATCACGGTGAGCTTCGCAGCGCTTACTTCTTCTTTTCTTCCTTGGCGGGAGCGGCCGCAGGCGCAGCCGCCGCGGCCGGAGCCTCCTCGGCGCCGCCGCCCGCCGGCGGCGTTAGGCTCGCGACGGTGAAATTCTTGTCGGGATTCGTGGGCTTGCAGCCCTCGGGCAGCGGAATCGCCGAAATATGCAACGAATCGTTGAAGTCCATGCCCGTCAGGTCGGCGGTGATGGCCTCCGGAATATTGTCGGCCGGCACCCACATCTCCACCGTGTGATAGACGATGTTGAGCGCGCCGCCGCGCTTGATGCCAGGCGCCGCTTCCTGATTGATGAAATGCACCGGCACTTGCACGCGCAGCCGCGAACCCGGCTTCAGGCGCAGGAAATCCACGTGCATCGGCGTGTCTTTGATGACGTCAAGCTGATAGTCGCGCGGGATGGCGCGCTCCTTCTTGCCGTCGATGTCGAGTTCGAAAATCGTCGTCAGGAAGTGCCCAGCGAAAATCAGCTGCGAGAGGCTCTTCTTCTCGAGCGAGAGCGGCTGCGGCGCTTCGCCGCCGCCATAGAGCACTCCTGGTATACGGCCCTCACGGCGAACGCTGCGGGCGGCCCCCTTGCCTGTCCCGCTGCGCACCGTGGCCGCGAGCTTTTTGGTCTCGGCCATGTCGGTGTCCTTTAAATCAAAAGAAAAGGCGCTGCTTCGCCTCCAGGGGTGTCGGAAACGCAGGCGCCGCGGCGCTTATAGGGGACCGCGCCACGGGAGGCAAGGCAGAGGGCCGAAACATTCAGTCCGCCCCCTTTCCGATAGTGGCTGACGCCTCATATGGCCGCAGATCGCCGGCCTTTGGGCGGCATGGCGCAGCCGCGGCTTCGGTCCGGCTGCAAGAGAAAGGGTTCCAACATGCATACACTCGTGACTTGCATGGCGCTTCTTGGACTCGTCGGCTTGGCGGCGACGCCGGCCCAGGCCGACCGTCGGCTCACCGGTCAGGAGAAATCAAGCATACGATCGGCGATGAAGGACATGGGCTGTTCGGGTGGCAAGATGGAATTTGACGACGGAAAATTCGAAGTCGACGACGCCAGGTGTCGGGGCGGCAAACAATACGATTTAATGTTCGATCAGAATTTCAAGCTGACCAGCAAGGAGCTCGAAGACAACGGCGGTCGCGGGCACTATGGCAGCGGACATTATAACGCGCGATAACACCCGCGACAACAGGCGCGGCGCGTATTAACGCCGCCTTTCGGCGGCCATAGAAATTGCCGTCCGCGCGCAGCGCACACATAAGGCTTCGCGGCGCCTTTGCGGCGCCGCGATCCGCCTCCGCTCTCGTAGCGCGCCTACGCCTTGGTCTCCGGCAGATTCAGCCGGATGTGCAGTTCGCGCAGATGCTTCATCGTCACTTCCGACGGCGCGCCCATCAGCAAATCCTCGGCGCGCTGATTCATCGGGAATAGCGTCACTTCGCGTAAGTTTTCCTCTTCGGCGAGCAGCATCACGATGCGATCGACGCCCGGCGCAATGCCGCCATGCGGCGGCGCGCCATATTGGAAGGCGCGATACATGCCGCCGAATTTCTCGATCAGCACGTCTTCGCCATAGCCGGCGATCTCGAAGGCTTTCTTCATGACGTCGGGACGATGGTTCCGGATCGCGCCGGACGATAATTCGACGCCGTTGCAGACGATGTCATATTGGTAGGCGAGGATGGTGAGCGGGTCCTGACCTTCCAATGCCTCCATGCCCCCCTGCGGCATCGAGAAGGGATTGTGCGAGAAGTCGACCTTCTTCTCGTCCTCGTTCCACTCGTACATCGGGAAGTCGACGATCCAGCAGAATTCGAAGACATCTTTCTTCGATACGCCGAGTTCGTCGCCGATGCGGATGCGCGCCATGCCGGCGAGCCTTGCGGCGGCGGTCTCTTCGCCGGCGGAGAAGAACACCGCATCGCCCGCCTTGACGCCCGCCTTGGCGGCGATTGCGGCCTGCGCCTCCGCGGGAATGAATTTCGCGATCGGGCCCTTGCCGGCGAGCGCGCCGCCTTCTTCCTCAAAGATCACATAGCCGAGGCCCGGCGCGCCTTCGCTACGCGCCCAATCGTTCAATTTGTCGAAAAAGCTGCGCGGCTGCGCGGCGGCCCCCGGCGCGGGTATGGCGCGCACGGTCTTGCCTTTGAACGCCTTGAAGCTCACGTCTTCGCGGGCGAATTCCTCCGACACGTCGGCGATGAGCAGCGGGTTGCGCAGATCCGGCTTGTCGGTGCCATATTTGAGCATCGACTCGCGGAAGGAAATGCGCGGGAATTTCTGCGTGACCGCCTTGCCGTTCGCGAACTCCTCGAAGAGTCCGCGCAGCACCGGCTCGATCGCGCCGAACACGTCTTCCTGCGTCACAAAGCTCATCTCGACGTCGAGCTGGTAGAACTCTCCCGGCGAACGGTCGGCGCGCGCGTCCTCGTCGCGAAAGCAGGGCGCGATCTGGAAATAGCGATCGAAGCCCGCGACCATGATGAGCTGCTTGAATTGCTGGGGCGCCTGCGGCAGCGCGTAGAATTTCCCCGGATGCAGGCGCGAGGGCACGAGAAAGTCGCGCGCGCCCTCGGGCGAGGACGCGGTCAGAATCGGCGTCTGGAACTCGAAGAAGCCCGCCTGCTTCATGCGCATGCGGATCGAGTCGATGATCCGGCCGCGCAGCATGATGTTCTGGTGCAGCTTCTCGCGCCGAAGATCGATGAAGCGATATTTGAGCCGCGTGTCCTCGGGATAGGGCTGGTCGCCGAAGACCGGCACCGGCAATTCGGCGGCGGCGCCCAACACCTCGATCTCGTTGACGTAAACCTCGACCTGTCCTGTCGGCATGTCGGGATTTTCGGTGCCGGCGGGGCGCTTGCGCACCTCGCCGTCGAGCCGCACCACCCATTCGGAGCGCAATTTCTCCGCCTGCGCGAAGGCGGGCGAATCGGGATCGACGACGCATTGCGTCAGGCCGTAATGGTCGCGCAGGTCGATGAACAGCACGCCGCCATGATCGCGGATGCGATGGCACCAGCCGGAGAGACGGATTTTCTGGCCGACGAGCGCCTCGTTTGGTTCTCCACAATTATGCGAACGGTAGCGATGCATTTTATCTCTCTGGAGGCGGTGAGGCGCCGGCGCGCGAAACCCAGCGTTTCGCGCGGACAAGCACACGGGAGCGCGGAATTTGTCAAGCGCACGATGGAGAAAGCCACGGGCATTCTAGCCGAACGAAGTCAGTGCGATGCGCTCTATCTTCTTGACAGTAAAGCTCCCCTTCGGCACCTTGTATTTGCGTTTCTCAACTTTGGGCTTTCCGATGGATAGGTATTATTTGTGGTTAGTCAAAGCGGTTATAATTACTCTTGCGGCGTCGACGTTTGCGGGATGCGGCGTAAAGTGGAGTAAGCCGTTCTGAGTTAAACAGGATTCCTTTACCCTTACATGAAGTGATATACATGAAACGCCTTCGCATAGGATTCGCACTCTTTTTGCTGGCAACTCTTTCGGCGTGTGGAGGAGGAAAGTGGGACGTGGAGGCTTTCCCCCGCTACGGCAAATTACCCGGCCCCAGCGGCAAAATTTGAGAGGGATCGCTGCGACGGGGTAGGGGCTTTCCTCAACAGCGACCGCGGATGCTCGAGCGCGGCGACCAGCGCGTTGGCGCAGGATGCGGATACGTTCTACTGTAACCGCTCATTTCCGGAAGAACGCTTCCGCCGCCGCGCTCGCCGCCTGTTTGTCCGCGCGCTTGGCTTCAAGCCGGGCGATCTCCTGCCGTAGTCTTTCGATGCGCTCGTCGAGTTCGGCGACGGACAGCAGATCGAGCGGCTGGCCGATCTCGAAAGCCGCCGGACGCGGCGCGTCATCCTGTTCGCTTTTCATCACCGCGCGACCTCGGCTGGATTTCTTCGCTCGCTGGCCAAAATAGCGCTCAAGGAGTCGCGCGCCAACTTGTGGACGCGCGTCATTTGAGCGTAACTTCCGGCGCGCTTGATGATCCGCGCAGGCGGGGCGTCGGCGGCCGCGGCGCGGCCGGAAGCGCCCAAGAACGCCAAGACCGCCAAGGCGCGGCGCGTCCCGCGCCCGCCTCTCTTTCCGGACGAAATAGTTATGACCAAGTGGGTGTATAGTTTCAGCGCCGGTCGGTCCGAAGGATCGGCGTCGATGAAAGAGCTTTTGGGCGGCAAAGGGGCCAATCTGGCTGAAATGGCGGCGCTCGGACTGCCAGTGCCGCCCGGCTTCACCATCACCACCGAGGTCTGCGCCTATTTTTACGCCAACGCCAAGACCTTTCCCGCCGATCTCGCCGGGCAGGTCGACGCCGCGCTTGCCGATATCGGCCGCGTCGCCGGGCACGCTTTCGAAGACCCGCAGCAGCCGCTGCTCGTCTCGGTGCGTTCGGGCGCCCGCGCCTCAATGCCCGGGATGATGGACACTGTGCTCAATCTCGGTCTCAACGACGAGACCGTGGAAGCGCTCGCGCGCAACTCCGGCGACGAACGCTTCGCATGGGACTGCTACCGACGCTTCATCGAAATGTATTCCTCCGTCGTGCTCGGCGTGGAACATCACCAGTTCGAGGACGCGCTGGAGAGAATCAAGGAGGGCAAGGGCTTCGCGCTCGATACGCAGCTGACGGCCGAGGATTGGCGCAAGGTCGCCGCGCAATACAAGGCGATCGTCGAACAGGCCGCCGGCAAGAGCTTCCCCCAGGATCCCCGCGAGCAATTGTGGGGCGCGATCAAGGCGGTGTTTTCATCCTGGATGAACAATCGCGCCATCGTCTATCGCGGCCTGCACAACATCTCCGAAAGCTGGGGGACAGCGGTCAATATTCAGGCGATGGTGTTTGGCAATATGGGTGCGCAATCGGCGACCGGCGTCGCCTTCACGCGCAACCCTTCGACCGGCGTGCGCGAGCTCTATGGCGAATATCTCATGAATGCGCAGGGCGAAGACGTCGTCGCCGGCATCCGCACGCCTCAACCGATCGCCCAGTCCGCGAGCCACGCCTCCGGGTTCGAGAAAATCTCGCTCGAAGCGGCGATGCCGGCGATCTTCGCCGAATTCAAGGGATACGCCGACAAGCTCGAACGCCACTTCCGCGACATGCAGGACATGGAGTTCACCGTCGAGCGCGGGAAATTATGGATGCTGCAGACGCGCGCCGGCAAACGCACCGCCCGCGCGGCGCTGAAGCTCGCCGTCGACATGGCCCGCGAAGGACTCATCGGCAAGGATGAGGCGATTACGCGCGTCGAGCCGCAGTCGCTCGAACAATTGCTGCATCCGACGATCGATCCCGCGGCGAAGCGCAATATTCTCGCCACGGGTCTGCCCGCTTCGCCGGGCGCGGCTGTCGGCGAAATCGTCTTCGATCCGGAAGAAGCCGCGAAGCTCGCCTCGAATGGACGCAAGATCATCCTCGTGCGCATCGAGACGAGTCCTGAAGACATCACCGGCATGCATGGGGCGGAAGGCATTCTCACCGCGCGCGGCGGCATGACCTCGCACGCCGCCGTCGTGGCGCGCGGCATGGGCAAGCCCTGCGTCACCGGCGCCGGCGCGCTGCGCATCGACTATGAGGACCAGAGCTTTACCGTCGCCGGCAAGCGTTTCGGCAAGGGCGACCGCATCACCATCGACGGCTCCGCCGGCCAGGTCATCGCCGGCGAAGTGAAGATGCAGCGGCCGGAGCTCACCGGCGAATTCGCCGTGCTGATGTCCTGGGCGGACCAGAAACGGCGGCTGAAAATCCGCGCCAACGCCGAAACGCCGTCAGACGCGCGCGCCGCTCGCCGCTTTGGCGCCGAAGGCATTGGCCTCGCGCGCACCGAACACATGTTTTTCGAGGGCGAGCGCATTGTCGCGGTGCGCGAGATGATCCTCGCCGACGACGCCGAAGGACGCCGCCTCGCGCTGGCGAAACTGCTGCCCATGCAGCGCGAGGACTTCAAGCAGCTGTTCGAGATCATGTCGGGCCTGCCGGTCACGATCCGCCTGCTTGATCCGCCGCTGCATGAATTCCTGCCGCATTCGGACGCCGAGATCGCCGCCGTGGCGCGGGCGATGGGCGCCGATCCGGTGAAGCTGCGCCGCCGCGCCGCGCAGCTTTCCGAATTCAATCCGATGCTCGGCTTTCGCGGCGTGCGGCTCGCCGTCATCTTCCCCGAGATCGTCGACATGCAGGCGCGCGCGATTTTCGAGGCGGCGATCGAAGCCAGCCTTTCGACCGGCGAACCCGTCGACATCGAGATCATGGCGCCGCTCGTCTTCACGCGCGCGGAGCTCGATCTCGTCAAGGCGCGCGTCGCCGAAATGGCGAAGCTCGTCGAGGGCGAGACCGGGATCAGGCCGAACTATCACGTCGGCACGATGATCGAATTGCCGCGCGCGGCGCTGCGCGCCGGCGACATCGCGCCATCTGCGGATTTCTTCTCCTTCGGCACCAACGACCTGACGCAAACGACGCTCGGCATTTCGCGCGACGATTCGGGATCCTTCCTCAACGCCTATGTCGAAAAGGGGCTGCTGCCTGCCGACCCTTTCGTGACGATCGATCAGGAAGGCGTCGGCGAGCTGGTCGAACTCGGCTGCAAACGCGCCCGCGCCGCGAACCCGACGATTACGCTCGGCGTCTGCGGCGAGCATGGCGGCGATCCGGTTTCCGTCGCCTTCTTCGACAAGATCGGCTTCGACTATGTGTCCTGTTCGCCGTTCCGGGTGCCGATCGCGCGGCTCGCCGCCGCCCAGGCGGCGCTCGGCGAAAAGGCCGTAAGCACGGCGTGATCCTGCTCGAAGAGTAGCGCTAAGAAAGACGCGCGTCTTGCCGGCTCGTCATGGCCGGGCTTGTCCCGGCCATCCACGTGTCAACATTGAATGCGCCTTGCAGCCATTGCGGAACGTCCCGGCGTGGATGCCCGCGACAAGCGCGGGCATGACGCAGGAGAGACGCCGCGCGCGTTCCGCCGCGCCTCACGCGCTCTCCAGTTCCTGCTCGCGGTGATTCATCTCGAAGCGGCGCACGATCAGCCGCACGAGATACAGGCCGAATTCGGGGTTTTGAAAATAGAGCTGTTCGAACTGCTCATAGGTGATGACGAGCAGACTGACGTCGCTATTGCAGCGCGCCGTCGCGGTGCGTTTGCCGTTTGTCGTAAATAGCGCCATCTCGCCGAAAATGGCGCCGGGCGAGAGAAGCGCGCCGCGTTCGACGATTTCGACTTGTCCTTCGACGACGACAAAGGCCTCGTCGGCTGCGTCGCCCTTCATGAAGACCGCTTCGCCGCGTCGCAGCGTGCGCGGATGCATGAAGGGCTTCAGCCATTCGATGTTCAGGTCGGTGCCGTTGGCTACGCGCACGCTGGCGATGAGCTTGCGCATTTCGCGCATGCGGGTGAAATTGAGCGGCAGGTTGATCGCATGTTTGGCGATCGTCGGCGGGCTGGCGATGATGAGCCCCAAGGTCACGCCGAGCACATTGCCCAGCATCGCCGTGATGCGCAGCGGGATCATCCGCTTCATGTAAGCGGCGCCGACGACCGTCGACGCTTCGGCCCAGGCGAGCGCCGTCAGCGCCACCCCGCCGACGGTCTTTCCCGTATCCGACGCGGCCCAGCTCATTAGCGTATCGATCAGTTCGGACATTGCAGCTTCCATCCTTACGGCGCGCTTAACCTTTGCGCGTAACCAAGACAAGCGTTCAAAAAGCGCGCGGGACTGGACTTTCCCATGCGCTTTCGCACATTCGCTCCATGCGACAAACGAGCCGAATCCTGCGGATCGACACATCCGGGCGCGGATTTTACGAATTTACCGAGGCCGTCCGCGACTTTGCGCGCGGCGCGCGCATGACGCAGGGGCTGGCGACGGCGTTCTGTCGCCACACCTCCGCGTCGCTGCTCATTCAGGAAAACGCCGATCCCACCGTGCTGCGCGATCTCGAAGCCGTCTTCGCAAGGCTCGCGCCCGAAGGCGCGGATTACGCCCATGATACGGAAGGCGCTGACGACATGCCGGCGCATATCCGCGCCGCGCTTACCCAGACGCAGCTCTCGATTCCCCTCATTGGCGGCGCGTTGGCGCTTGGAACTTGGCAGGGCGTCTTTCTTTTCGAGCACCGCCGGCGGCCGCACCGGCGCGAGGTCGCGCTGCATCTGATCGGCGAATGATCGCGCCGTTGCGTCATTCTGGCACGATGGCGGCGCCGCGCCGGCAACGGTTCCGCAAGGCTAATGAACGATAAGGTTTGCGAAGGATCGCATCCGGGGCGGAGCGACGCAAATCGCGGCGCCTTGCCAGACGCGCCGTCGCACATGGATCAGTCTATGCGTCGCCAGTCGAGAACGCGTTTCGTGCGCAGAGGGGTTGCGCCCTGGGTCTTTAGCGTAACGGCGCCTTGGGCGCTCGGCGTCGGCATGCTGGTCTCCTTCACCGCGGTCGCCGGGCAGGACCCCGTCGCCGACTGGCGCGTTTCTCCGCTCGCGGCGCGCGCGCCAGGGGCGCTGACGCTCGGCTTCAGCGAGGCGGCAAGCGGCGATTACGGGTTCTATGGCCCCAGCCGCGCCCAAATTCAGCAGGCGCGCCTCAACGTCGGCGGCCCGGAGGAGGGCGTTTCCGACGAGCGCGAGCCGCATGTCGATCTCAAGCCCGACGTGAAGCATTTTCCCCAGGTCGATCGGCGGCATAAGGGCGATCCGGTGGTCGCCATGCGGCCCGGTTTCGAGACGCGCCGGCCGCAGCCGGCGAATTTAGGGCTGAGCGAATCGCCGCCACTCTCCTTCGGCCTCGATGGCAAGTCGACTCGGCCGACGGCGACGCCGCTTGCGCCTCGCGGCAAAACCCCCGGCGACGAAGCGCTCGAAGAGGCGGATGCGGGCTCCGCGCCCGAGCCGGCGACGACGCAAAAGTCGATGGCGGCCGCCTCGCCGGCGCAGAGTTCGTCGATCTCGACGCCGACGGGGGCCGATGCGCCCCGCGACCTCGGGCGGGAGGCGCTGACCGAACGCGCCCTTCATGGCGCATCCCCGCAGACGCCGCGCGCCGTCGCGCTGGGCTCCTCGACGCCGGCGGTGCCGGACGCCGTGCCCATCGAAGTGTCGTCTTTCCCCGGCGCGACGCTGGCGCTGTCGACGCCAGGCAAGGAATTGAGCGCATCCCGTCCAGATTATGCCGCTTCGATTGATCCGGAAAAGCTTGGCCGCGAGGCCCGCTGTCTGGCGGAGGCCGTCTATTTCGAGGCCCGCAGCGAGCCCGAGGCGGGGCAGGCGGCCGTCGCGCAGGTCGTGCTCAACCGCGTCCAGAGCGGGCTATATCCGGCAAGCGTCTGCGGCGTCGTCTATCAGAACCGGCACCACTATCGTGGCTGCCAATTCTCCTTCGCCTGCGAGGGCAAGTCGCTCCGCATCACCGAAGGCGACGCCTGGGAACAGGCGGTGCGCGTCGCCAAGGAGGTCATGGTTGGTCGAACCTACATCTCCGACGTCGGCCGTTCGACGCATTACCACGCCAATTACGCCCATCCGCGCTGGGCGCGCGCGCTGAGAAAGATGGACGTCATCGGCAGGCATATTTTCTACCGGCTGAAGCCGGGACAGACCTAAGACGTGTAGCGCGACAAAACGAATGGCCTCTCGCGACAGATCATATGGTCGCGCCCTCAAGCGCGGCTGATAACCTCCATTAGGCGGCTTCAGGCTCCGCAAATAGTCAGCGCACGAACGGCGGCTCCTTGCCTTCCCCGCGCCACACAGGCCGGCGGCGACCGCCTTTCAGGGGCAGGCGCAGCCCTTAATGCGCATCCATGGTGGGATATTCGATTGTAAACCGTTTCGAAGAGAGGTAATTTACGGTAGCTTAGTCGCTGAGCACATTGTGTTATCAGTATTATATGAGGCTGGCCTTATGCAATTTGAGGTCACAATTGAGTGTCGCACTGCGTCGCTTGTCGGAGATTCAGTCTCCCGCAGCCAGGAACTCGCCAACATTCTAATCGCTGTCGCCGCGGATTTGTTGGACCAAGGCTTGGCGCCCGGCGCCCAACTGCCTTTGCGCGACCGCAACGGCCACTCTGTCGGAATAGCCCAACTGACTGAACGCCCCCACATGCTCGCTTCCAGCTCGCCCCTAGAGCTGAACGCGGGAGCCGGCGCTGATCGTCTACGACAAACAGGCGGCCACGCGCCGCCATTGCGTCGGAAGCTTTTGCTGACCAGACGCTTGCAGCGTGACTGATGCGCTGCACTGTGCTCCGCCAAACTCGACCCGCGTCCACTTCCTAAATCCCGCAATCCCGCAGCCATTGTCGCGTTACATTTCTACCGCGGCCCTGGCCTGCGCCGATGGCATTTTCCCTGCGAACGCCGGAAGAACCAGAAGCGAGCGTGCGGGACAACAAAGCGGCGACATTCGGCGGCGGGACGATTATCGGAATCCTGGGGGGGTGGGCGGCGCTAAGTTTCGGCTGGAGGAGCCGCTTTTCAGCCGCTAATCCGTTAATCGATGAGCCGCGCGCGAACCAGACCGCGCACCGAATTGCCGAGTAAAAACTCGGACCCCGAAATATCTTCGAGCCGCAGGATCGACTCGCGGGCGCGCCCTTGCGCGAGGAGGGCCGCGCGCAGCGTTCCCGGCAGCAGGCCGCAGGACAGCGGCGGGGTCAGCAAAATGTCGCCCTGAGGCGCGAAGAGGTTGCAGCGCGCCGCTTCGCAAAGCTCGCCCCGCTCATTTTGAAAGAGAACTTCATCGGCTCCAAAGCGCTGCGCCGCATCAGTGAGCGCGTCTTCATAGCGCGCGCGCCGCGTCGTCTTGTGCCGCAACAGCGGATCGGCGGAGGAAAAGCGCCGTTTTGCGACGGCGACGCGCCAGGCGGTATCGAGCGGAATCGGTTCGATCGGCGTGACGCTGGTTTCGATCGTTCCCTCGCGCGCCAGGACCAGCCGCACGCGCAGGCGCCCGCTCGACTCCCCCGCGACAGCGGCGTTCAGCGCATCGCGGACTCGCGCTTCGTCATGGGCGAAGCCGAGCGCGGCGCTCGACGCCGCAAGCCGCGCGAGATGTTCCGGCAAGAGGCGAAAGCCCTCGTCGCGCGTCCACAGCAGCGTTTCGATCAGGCCGAAGTCGTTCTCGCGCCCGTCAGAAAGCGCGCCTTGATCAGACATTCCTCATACTCTTCGCGCGCGCGGGAATCGGCGACGACGGCGGAGCCGACATTGCAGACGAGGTCGCCTTCCGCAAAAATGGTCAGCGTGCGGATCGCGACGTTGAAACGAATGTCGCCATCAGGCGCGATGACGCCGAGCGCCCCGCAATAGACGCCGCGCGCGGCGCATTCGAGATCGCGGATGATCTCCATCGCGCGGATCTTGGGCGCGCCGGTCACCGAGCCGCAAGGGAAAAGCCCGGTGAACAGATCCTTCAGCGTCACGTCGTCGCGCAGCCGCGCCTCGATGCCCGACGTCATCTGATGTAGCGTCGGATAGGTCTGGATGGTGAAAAGATCCGTCACTTTCACCGTGCCGACGACGGCGAGCCGCGACAGATCGTTTCGAAGAAGATCGACGATCATCAGATTTTCGGCGCGCGATTTTTCGTCTTCGACGAGATATTGCGCGCGCGCCATGTCTTCGGTCGGCATCACGCCGCGCTGCGCGGTGCCTTTCATCGGGCGGGCGCGAATGTCGCGGTCCTGCGCCTCGAAGAAGACTTCCGGCGAGAGCGACACGACGGTTTCGGCTTCCAGCGCGACGACGCCGCCATAGGCGACCGGCTGGCGCTTGCGCAGACCACGATACAGCGAAAGCGCATCGCCGTCATATCGTCCGTACAGCGGGAAGGTGAGATTGATCTGATAAACGTCGCCGGCGAAAATATAGTCTCGGCACGTGTTGAATCGCTGCGTGTACTCCTCCTGAGTCCAGGCAGGGGAAAGCGGAATGTTCGGCGCCGCGCTCTCGGCGGGCGGCAGCGACCAGGGCCGCGGCGCTCGAAACGCGCCGAAGAGGAGCAGCGGCGTGCGCGCGTTGGGCGTCGCTTGAGCGGCGAATCTGGGCTCCAGCGCATAGCCGAGCTCGTAGCCGGCGTAGCCGGCGAGATAGAGGCCGCGCCTTGTCGCCGCCTCCATGCGTTCGAACGCCGCCGCGACGTCTTTCGCCGCGCGCGCGACGATGATCTCCTCCGGCTCCTCGAACAGCAGCGCCTGTCCGTCGCTGCGGCCGTCTTCGAAAACGACGTAAGGCCGCGCCGGCGCGTCTTTTTGCGTCAGGACGGCGGGTCGTTCGGCGGCGTCTTGCATTTTTGGCGGGGCTCGCAATGGAATGTGATGTTACATCAGCCGGCTCCAGTTATGAAACGGCGCGTCGTCGCGCAACCTCCGTTCCGCTTTGCTCTGGCTGCGCGCGCGGGCTATGAGGCCATATGTCGAAATTCCCGCCGCTCCGCTTTCTCTTCATCGGCGACGTTCTGGGCCGTTCGGGCCGCGCGGCTGTGTCGCGCTTTGTCCCTCGGCTGCGCGAAAAATGGGCGCTCGACTTCGTCGTCGTCAATGGCGAGAACGCCGCTGGAGGCTTCGGCATCACCGAAGCCATTTGCGATGAGATGCTCGGCCTTGGCGTCGATTGCGTCACGCTCGGCAATCACGCCTTCGATCAGCGCGAAGCTCTGGTTTTCATCGAACGCCAGCCGCGGCTGCTGCGCCCGGTCAATTATCCGCCGGGAACGCCGGGACGCGGCGCCGGCCTCTACACGGCGGCGCGCGGGCAGCAGGTGCTCGTCGTCAATCCGATCGGCCGGGTCTTCATGGACGCGCTCGACGATCCTTTTGCCGCCATTGAGCGCGAGCTGGGCGCCTGCCCGCTGGGCGTCGGATGCGACGCCATTTTTATCGACATGCACGCCGAGGCGTCGAGCGAGAAAATGGCGATGGCGCATTTCGTCGACGGCCGCGCGTCCGTGGTGGTCGGCTCGCACACGCATACGCCGACCGCCGACGCGCAGATCCTGCCGGGAGGCACCGGCTATCAGACCGACGCGGGCATGACGGGCGATTACGACTCCGTCGTCGGCATGGACAAGGAGGAGCCGCTTCGCCGGTTCCTGCGCAAGACGCCCGGCGCGCGCTATGAGCCCGCCAATGGCGAGGCGACCTTCTGCGGCGTGGCGGCCGAAATCGGCGCCGACGGGCTTGCGACGATGATCTCGCCGGTGCGGCTCGGCGGCCGGCTGCGGGAAGAGTGGCCCCAGGAATGGGACGCGTCATGAGCATGCGCGAGGGTTTCGCTCAGCGCTATCGAGACACCGCGCGATCGACGAGCGACGCAGCAAAATGCTGGACAAGGTTATAGAGGATCACCGGCAGCATCACTTGCGGATGCTCGGCAAGGGCCGTCGAGGCGAGCACCAGCGCCGTGCCGTTGTTATTCATGCCGAGACCGAACATCATCGAAGCTGTGTCCGCCCGAGTGGCGTCCAAGGCCCGGGCGAGACCGTAGCCAGCCGCGAACATCACGAGGCACAAGCCGCCGACGATCGCCAGAATCGCCGCCAAAAAATCCAAGTCGGGGTGAGCGACGACGTTCGGCAAGGACAACGCCGCGTTCGAATAATTGAGCAGCGCCAGGACGATCATATTCGCGATCTTCAGGTAAGGGCTCGCCGCTCCGACCCCGGCTTGCCCCACAATCCGATTGACCGCGAGTCCTAAAACCGTCGGCAGGATGACCCATGGGCCGAGAAAGGCGAATGCGCCGCCGGCGGCGAGTTCATGCAGGTCTTTCGAATAGTCCCCGATCGTCACATAGCCGACTCCATGCAGAACAAGCGGCGTCAGTATCGGACTGAGCAGTGTCGTAAGCAGCACGAGTGAGAGGCTGAGCGCGAGATTGCCATTCGCATTTTGTGACCAAGCCGTCGAAGCGCCCGCAATCGGCATGGATGCGATAAGCGCGAGTCCAACCAGGATCTGTTGAACCTCTTGGGGATTGTGCCAAAACAACAGCGTGCCGCTTATCGCGGCGATAAATGTGAGCGGCACGAGAATATTGGCCGCCAATCCAGAGGCCAAAAGAGTCGGCCGGCCCAGCAAATTTTTGATGTCGTCGGTCCTGGCGGAGAGCCCGGCGTTGAAAAGCAGGAGCGCCAACATGATCGTTGGCGGCGAAACATGCAGCTTCACCGCGAAGAGATCGAGCGGAGCGAGTTCTACGCTGCGAATCTTCAAGCCGGCCGTTGGCCAAAGCGCGGCTGCAAAGTAGGAAGCTCCTACAATGTAGATAAAATAGTGATGAATAAAACCCGCTATTGTTTGCGCGTGACTTTTACTTCCAGAAGGCTTCATCGTGAGGCTGCCGCTAGTTGAACGAGCTTGTTGAGATCTTTGTGCGAGCCAAACGGTTGCAGTCGGCGTCTGCGCGCCGCCATCGCGTGCATAAACTCTACCAAGAGCCGATAAGCTCGCTTAAATAGCTCATCGAGCAGCGCCCCCGGGCGCGGGTCCGGAGCGCGCCAACATGAAATGGGAAGATCTCCAGTCGTCCGAGAATATCGAGGATCGCCGCGGCGGTGGTGGGCCGATGATGGGGGGCGGGCCCCGCATGGGCGCGGGGGGCCTCGGCCTTGGCACGATGGTGATTCTCGGCTTGATCGGCTGGGCGCTCGGCATCAACCCTGCGATTCTCATCGGCGGCGCGCAGATCGTCAGCAATATGCGCCAGGAGCGCGAAGTGGCTCTGCCCCGCCAGGAGGCGCCGCGGCAGAGCGCGCCGACCGATCAACTGGGGCGCTTCGTCGCTAAGGTGGTCGGCTCCAACGAGCAGGTCTGGTCGCGAGTGCTTCCCGAGCAAAAGGGCGTGCGCTTCCAGCCGCCGCGGCTCGTTCTCTTCAACGGCTACACCCAGTCGCGCTGCGGCACGGCGCAATCGGCGATGGGGCCGTTCTATTGTCCGCTCGACCAGCGCATCTATCTCGACACGTCCTTCTTTCGCGATATGCAGCGGCGGTTCGGCGGCGGCGGCGATTTCGCCTATGCCTATGTAATCTCTCACGAGATGGGCCATCACGTCCAAAATCTGCTGGGCATTCTGCCGAAAATCCAGCGGGCTCAGCAATTGGCGGGCAGCCGTTCGGAGGCCAATGCGCTTTCGGTGCGCGCGGAGCTGATGGCCGATTGCCTCGCCGGCGTCTGGGCCAACAACGCCAACAAGCAGAAGCCTATTCTCGAAGAAGGCGACATCGAACAGGCGGTCGCTTCGGCGCAGGCGATCGGCGACGACCGGCAGCAAAGGGCGACTCGCGGCTATGTGGTGCCGGATAGCTTTACGCACGGCTCGGCGGCGCAGCGCACGCAATGGCTGCTGAAAGGCTTGCGCACGGGCAGCATCGACGCCTGCAACACGTTCAACGAGTGAAAGTTACAAGACGCGGCGGGCGCGGGTCGTCAGATCGGCCCCCCGCATCTTTCGCACAAGTCGCGCGAGATCCGCGCCTTCGGCGGATAAGAGCGCGCTTTTTGGCGCAATGAGCCCGACCGGACGCGCCAGACCCGGCGCAAGACGAGTGATCAACGAATCCGGAGCCAGCCGAAGCGTTCGGGCTCGGCTGGCGTCGCCATAGGCAAAAAAATCCTGCGCTTCCTCGGCGAAGTCGCGCTCCACGGCGAAACCGGCCAGCAAAAGGAGAAGATGGTCGCGCTGCGCCGCTTTCAGCGCCTGCGCCAAGCCGTCGGCGGCGTGCGGCGTTTCGATCAGCGCGCAGCCGGCTTCGTCGGCGATCCGGGCCAGGCCTCGTCCCGGCGCGGCGAGGATCAGGGCGTCGGCGATCAGTCCCTGAACGCACGACTCGACGAGCGAACCGAGGCTGCGCGCCACGGCCTCCCGGCGCAGCGGCGCGCCGGGAGAGTCGAAGGCGATGAGCGCGGCGGTCAGCATGTCCATGACATACCGGAAGCCGAGGCGCGACGGAATGCGGCGCCGCGTCATCGAGCGTTGCGTCCATCTTGTGAGCCGGCGCCCATTGCGCGGGCGGCGGCCTTCGGTCACCATCGCGCCATGCCCTCCGCTTTCCCGCTCGAAATCCTCACGACGGATCAAATGGCGCGCGCCGATCGCCTGACGATCGAGAGCGGCGTGCCGGCGATGTCGCTGATGGAGAGCGCCGCCGCGGCGATCGCGCGGGCGACCAGCCAAATTCTTCAACGCACCAGCGGGCGGCGGGTCTTGGTGCTCTGCGGTCCTGGCAACAATGGCGGCGACGGCTTTGTCGCGGCGCGGCTGCTGCGCGCGCTGCGCTATAAAGTCCGCGTCGCCTCCCTGACCCCGCTCGACCAATTGCGCGGCGACGCGGCGCAAGCGGCCGCCGCTTGGCCTTGTCCAGTCACGTCCGCGCTCGACTGCAGCTTCGACGGCATCGATCTCGTCATCGACGCGCTGTTCGGAACGGGTCTCGCGCGCGATCTCGATTCGAACGCAAGCGCCCTCGTCCGCCGCCTGAACCGATGGCGGCGCGAAAGCGGCCAGAACGTCGTCGCGGTCGACATTCCCAGCGGCGTCGACGGCACGACCGGCGCGGTGCGCGGCGCGGCGGTGGAGGCCGACGCCACCGTCACCTTCTTTCGCGTGAAGACCGGCCATTTGCTGTTGCCTGGCCGTCTGCATTGCGGCGCGCTCACCTGCGCGCACATCGGCATTCGACCTTCGGCGCTGGATTCGCTCGCCGTTGCGACTTTCGTCAACATGCCGCAGCTCTGGCGCGACGCGCTGCCGCTGCCGCAAGTCGAGGGCCACAAATATTCGCGCGGCCATGCGCTGGTCGTTTCGGGCGGCGCCTCCTTTACAGGCGCCGCGCGGCTTTCGGCGGCTGCGGCCTTACGCGCCGGCGCGGGACTCGTGACGCTCGCCAGCCCAACCGAAGCGCTTGCGGTCAACGCCAGCGCGCTCACATCCGTCATGGTTCGGCCGGCCGACGGGGCGAAGGGCCTCGCCAAGGTTCTGTCCGATGAACGAAAGAACGCCGTCGCCATCGGTCCGGGGCTGGGCGTCAGCGAGGAAAGCTGCGCACAGGTCGAGACAGCGCTTGCGCCGCAGGCCTATCGCCGCGCCGCGGTCCTCGACGCGGACGCGCTCTCGAGCTTCGCCGGCGATCCAGAGCGGCTGTGGCGCGCAACGCGGGCTGCGCCGGGCCCGGTGGTGATGACGCCGCACGCCGGCGAGTTCGCGAGGCTCTTCGCCGCTTGCGAGAACGATTGCGGCTGCCGCTCGAAACTCGACAAGGCGCGCGAGGCGGCGCGCGCCAGCGGCGCGATTGTGCTCTTCAAGGGAGCGGACACGGTCGTCGCCGCGCCGGACGGACGCGCCTCAATCCTTTCTTATGCGACGCCGTGGCTTGCCACCGCAGGCTCGGGCGACGTCTTGACCGGCGTCATCGCCGGCTTGCTGGCGCAGCGCATGGACGGCTTCCTCGCTGCGTCCTGCGCCGCCTGGATGCATGCGCGCGCCGCCGAGATTTTTGGACCCGGGCTGATCGCCGATGATATCATCGCCGCATTGCCGCAGGTGTGGCGGGAACTCTGCGCGGCCCAACAAAAGTAGGCCGAAGCGAGCGGCGTCCTTGGCTGTTTTATGAGCGTGGCCCCATGCCCTGATAAGCCGGCGGACACTTGTGGTGACCTCAGGACCTTCGTAGACTCGTCCTGCTTGAGCGAGGGCGCTCGACTTCGACGATAATCGCCGTAGTTCGCGCTCCTGTCCGAGCGGCTTCCGTCGCTGTCACATTGCTGTCGCAGCCAGACCGCTTTTGAGGCGATGGCCGAAAGAAAACGGGCGTGATGAAATCCTTCGAAAAACTGTTGCTTGAGAACAAGGCCTGGGCCGAGGAAGTCCGTGAGCGCGATCCCGGCTATTTCGAGCGTCTTGCGGCCAATCAGAAGCCCGAATTCTTGTGGATTGGCTGCTCTGACAGCCGCGTGCCCGCCGACATCATCGTCAACGCGCTGCCGGGCGCCATTTTCGCCCACCGCAACATCGCCAATCAGGTGATCGCCACGGACTTCAACTGTCTCAGCGTCATTCAATACGCTGTGCAGGTGCTCAAGGTTCAGCACGTCATCGTCTGCGGTCACTATAATTGCGGCGGCGTTCGCGCCGCCCTTGACCGACAGCGCCCCGATCTGGCGCTGCTCAATAAATGGCTAATGCATATCAAAGACGTCTATCGGATGCACAGAGATGAGATCGACGCGCTCAACTCTCAGACCGAACGCGCCGACCGACTGGTCGAAATCAATGTGATCGAGCAGGTGATGCGTCTGTCGCAACTTTCGATTGTTCAGACCGCCTGGAAAGAGGACCAGCAGCCGATGCTGCACGGCTGGGTGTTCGGACTCGACGATGGAATTCTGCATCAGCTCATCACCTTGCCGCCGGGCAGCGAAGTGGACGTCATCTATCAGCAACATGGCGGCGAAGATCTCTAACCCGCCGCGCGGCATAAACCGCCAATAGGGAGAACTCAGGCGTGTTTAAGAGACATCTCGACTATTACGTCCGCTACCTCGATCATGATATTCCGGCGGGGGTCGTGGTGTTTCTCGTCGCGGTGCCACTGTGCCTCGGCATTGCGGTCGCTTCCGGCGCGCCGCCCTTTTCCGGAGTGATCGCCGGGATCGTCGGCGGGCTCGTCGTGTCTCTTGTCAGCGGTTCGCAGTTGAGCGTTTCGGGTCCTGCCGCAGGCCTGACCGTCATTGTCGCGGCTGCGGTCGAAAAACTTGGCTTCGACGCCATGCTGCTTGCGGTGGCGCTGTCGGGCCTCCTGCAAGTGGGGATGGGCTTTCTACGGGCGGGCGTCATCGGCGCGTTTTTTCCGTCAGCCGTCATTAAGGGCATGCTTGCGGCGATCGGGTTGATCCTGATCATGAAGCAGCTGCCGCACGCGGTTGGCTACGACGCCGACGCGGAAGCCGACTTGTCGTTCCTCGAGGATGATAGCCACACGCGTCTCTCCTTCCTCTGGGACGCATTTCGGTCCTTCTCGACGGGAGCGGTGATCGTCAGCCTCGTATCGCTCGCGATCATGCTTCTTTGGGATACGCCCTACATCAAGAAGCATCGCTACCTTTCGATCGCGCCCGGTCCGCTGGTCGCGGTGCTGTTTGGCATCGCCTATAACGTCGTGGCGCAGACGCTGTTTCCCGCTTTGGCGATCGCGCCGCAGCATCTCGTCAATCTTCCCGCCATCTTTGGACCAATAGATTTCGCGCGGGAGTTCAACTTTCCGGACTTTGCCCGGCTGATCGATGTCCAGATCTATGTAACCGCCGCCACTTTGGCGCTGGTCGGCAGCCTTGAAACTCTGCTGAGCTTAGAGGCCGTCGACAAGCTCGATCCGCTCAAGCGCATCGCGCCGACCAATCAGGAGCTCAAAGCGCAGGGCGTCGGCAATTTCCTGAGCGGCATGTTGGGCGGATTGCCGATCACCGCAGTGATCGTGCGCAGCTCCGCCAGCATTGACGCCGGCGCACACACCAAGGTGGCGTCCTTTGTCCACGGCGTGCTGCTGTTGCTCAGCGCGATGTTCCTGGCGAGCGTGCTCAATATGATTCCGCTCGCGTGTCTTGCGGCGGTGCTGCTGCTGACGGGCTACAAGCTCGCGAAGCCGAAACTCTTCGTTCAGCAATATGAAAAGGGATTCAATCAGTTTGCGCCCTTTGCCGTGACGATCGGCGCAATTCTCTCGACGGATCTGCTCAAGGGCATGGCGATCGGCATGGCCGTGGGGCTCTTTTTCGTGTTGCGCGCAAATTATCACTCCGCATTCACGCTCACGCGCGACGGGCGGAACTACCTGCTGCGCCTGCAAAAGGATGTGTCCTTCCTCAACAAGGCGCAGCTGCGCAACTACCTGGAGAATGTCGAGGAGAACAGTTACCTGGTGATCGATGGCACGCGCGCCGGCTTTATCGATCAGGACATCATGGAGACGATTCAGGATTTCATCAAAGCGGCGAGCGATTACAATATCCGCGTTGAACTCAAGGACATGCGGGGCCTGGAGCCGGTCAACGGATTGGTCCCCGCAGAATAGCGCGGCGGCGAGTCACATGGACGTCAGCGCGCGGCGGGAAAAATCGCAGGCGGCGAATTCTGGCTGGAGCCTGCAGGATTTCCTGTAGGAGCGACGCGCGAGGGCAAGGCTTTTCTTGACGCCCTCGCCGTTGCGGTACGCCTGTCCGAGCATGGCGCACCCCCAATGATCGTTTTTGTCGCAGGCGATCTTAAAGCTGCGAAATTGACAGCGATCTTTGGCCTTGGCGGAAAGCGACTCGAGCGGATCGCCCTCTTCGGCGGCGTTGCGCATATGCGCGGCGCGGTTGGTGCAGCCGGAGGCCTTGCCAAGCGCACAGGCCATTGCGAACAGGAGCTGCGCGTAGCGCGGCGCGATGACGCTTTCGTTCTCCTGAAGCGCGAGCGCCAACCGGAAGCAGTGTTCGCCGCTGCGCTTGCCAATGCAGGCTTGATAGCATTCCTCAGGGCGGGCTGCGCAGTGATCGCGCGTGACTGCTTCATCTCCCAGGAGCAATCCGCCCAGCGAGGCTTCCTCACGGAAGACGTCGGCCGGACAGGCGCGCGCGGTGGATTGCAGCGTCTTGTCGCGATCCATTTCGCCTGTTGCGCGGCGGGCGCCGTCAGCGTCGAAGGATCCGTTTTTTGTATCGGCGATGGCTGTGCCGACTCCCAGGATCGCCGCTATCCCAATTGTTAGCACAAGGCGAATTGAGCGTCCGCGCTGGCGCATGGCGATGTTGCTCCCGTCGATCGAGGGGCGCTCGATTGTGATCCATGTCGCGCCCGATCGGCTCTGCTAACAAGAATCGGCGCTTGGGCGGATGCGGCGGCGCACGCCGCGCGACTCGAGCGCTTATGGCGCGAAGCCCTCGAAGACGATCTGATCGGCCCATTCTCGCGCCCGCGCCGCCATCTCCGGCGAGCGCACCGTCCAGGTCGTTACGGGAATCTTGAGCGCCTCGCGCAGCAGCAGCGGAATGGCGTGCGGAAGATCGCGCACGCGCCAAGACAGGAAGTCCGGCAGCGTCCGCCTGTAGTGCAGAAAGTGCGTGAGCTCCGCGCGCTGTGCGGTAGACAGCTGCGGCCAATCATCTGCGTCGTAATGCGCCTCGCCGACGATGCCGAGCGGCCGATGCGCGATCCCGAGCGCGGCGGCGCGCGCGCGCAGAAAGGCGATCTGATCGGGGTCGAAACTTTCGACGGCGACGGGACCGCTGTAACGCGCCAGCGCCTGCGCCGTGCGCTGCGCCGCGGTCGTGTCGCCATCGAAGGCGCTCTTGATTTCTACAATGATTGGCGTTCGCCCGCCGATCGCCGCGAGAAACTCGGAAAACCTCGGAATGGCGTCATTGGCGCCGCGCAGCCCCAGACGACTGAGCTCATTCGCGCTGCGCATCGCGACAGCCCCCGCGCTTTCGGTCAGGCGCTCGAGAGTCTCGTCGTGAAATACGACGAGTTCGCCGTCAGATGTGAGCTGCACGTCGCATTCGACGCCAAAGCCCGCGGCGATCGCCGCGCGGGCGGCCGAAATCGAATTTTCGATCACGCCCTTCGAGGGATCATGCAGTCCGCGATGGGCGATCGGCCGCGCCGTCAGCCACGAAAAATCCCGGGAGTTCACGGAAGAATCTCGAAGATTCCTTCCACTTCGACAGCGGCGTCGAGCGGCAATTGCGCGACGCCAACGGCGAAGCGCGCATGTTTGCCATTCTCGCCCAATACGGCGGCGACGAGATCGGAAGCGCCGTTAACGACTTGCGGCAGCGACGCGAAGTCGGGCGCGCTGTTGACATAGCCGCCGAGCCGTACGGCCCGCAATTTCGAAAGATCGCCGACGGCGGCGTTGGCTTGGGCGAGGACGTTGAGCGCCGCCTGACGCGCAGCGGACTGCCCGGCCTCAAGCGAAACGCCGGCGCCGAGCTTGCCTTGATGCGCCGGGTCGAGGCCGTTGGCGCCCAGCGGCAGCTGTCCCGATATGAACAGCAGGGCGCCCGTGCGCACAAAAGGAACATAGTTGGCGACCGGCGCGGCCGCGGCGGGTAGGGTCAGTCCCAGCGCCTGTAGCCGCGCGAGCGGGGTGTCGGACGGTGCGGTCATAGCGCCTCCTCAAAGAGAAAGTCGTTGCTCCCAATGAAGCGCGACCCTAGTTTCCTACTCCACGCGACGCAATGGCGTCGCGTGGCGCCGCCACACAGAAAGAGGTCCGATGATTTCGTTACGCGTGCTGGCCGCCGCGATCTGCGCGGCGACGCCGGTTGGCCAAGCGTTCGCCGAGCGCGGATTGCCGCTCGCCAATCATCGCGCTGTCTATGATCTGAGCCTGTTGAAATCGAGCGGCGCGAAGGCGCCGGCGCAGGCGCGCGGTCGGATCGCCTTCGACTTCTCCGGTTCGGCCTGCGAAGGCTATGTGCAGAACTTTCGCCAGATCACCGAATTGCAGCCCTCGGAAGGGGCGGCCAAGCTCTCCGACATGCGTTCGGCGACATTCGAGGGCGGCGACGGCGCGGAGTTTCGCTTCAAGGTGGAGACTAAAGTCGACAACTCACGGACCGATGAAGTCGACGGAAAGGCCAAAAAATCCGCCGACGCCCGGCTTGCCATCGATCTTGCAAAGCCAAAGCGCACGCGCCTGGAGCTCGCCGGTCCGATGCTCTTTCCGACGGAACATTTGCGCAAGATCGTGGAAACGGCCGCGGCCGGCGAACAGCTGCTGGAAGCGCGGGTCTTCGACGGCACGGGCGACGGCGAGAAGGCGTTCGATACTCTAACGGTCATTGGCAAGCCGACGACCGAGCCGCCCCAGGAAAAGGTCGCGCGCGTGAATGCGCTCAACAATATCCGTCGCTGGCCGGTTGCGATTTCCTATTTCGAGCTGGGCAAGAAGGACGGGCAGCCGATTTATGTGCTGTCCTTCGACCTTTATGAAAACGGCGTCTCGCGCGCGCTGAAGCTCGACTACGGCGACTTCGTCTTGCGCGGCGACATGACGGATCTCGTTTTGCAGCCGACGCCGACCTGCAAAAAATAGTGCGGCTTTCAGCGGTTCACCGGCGGCGCAACAGCGCTGCGATTTTGCGCGCGATGGATCTTGGCCGCCAGAAGATCGCGGCGTGGATATCGAGAGTCTGGTCCGAAAAATCCGCCGTCGGCGGAACGGCGAGGAGCGTCGCATCCTCTGGAGCGCGTCTCAGCGCCGCTTCGTCGTCGGGCATTGCGATGGCGACGCCGCGGTCCGTGGCGATCGCGCGCGTTACGTAATGCAGCAGCATGAGATTGGCGACGATCTCCTGCATCTTCGAGCGCGGATTCTTGCGGTAGACGCATCGCGGCGCGCGAATGAGATATTCGCCGCTTCTGTCATCGGACCGCAGCATCAGCGCGACGAGACGGCCGTTTCCGGGCCAATAGCATTCGCTCTGTCGGTTGAGACGGATGAACGCGCCTTCGAAAACCTTCGATTCTATGTGATGTAGCTCGCATGCCCCGCGACGCTGCGCCTTGGTCGCGTCGATGTAATCGAAGCGAATCTCGGCGTTGGGCGCCAAGGGAACGCGCGCGTCGCCGATCCGGCTCAGCACTGCGGCGGCCACCGCCGTTGAGGCGTCGACCGTCAGATGGTTTTCGTCCTGATAATGCGCCGCCGTCGGGCTTCCTGAGAAAATCTCGTCAAGCCAGATGGCGGGCGTCGCATAACGCGTCGCCGCGTCCGCGTAGAGCCGATGCGCGCGCCGCGTTGCGCTGCGTAGCGCTTTGGAGGCCGTCGGCCGTGGGTCCAGACAGAGAAACATCAGGCGGATTCGACGCCGGGCGCAACAGGCTGCGATCGCTTCGAGCGTATCGGCGACGAGCTTCGGGCGCAGGCAGCCGGCGGCGAAAAGCAGAATGTCGTTGAGACAATATTCGAAAATGACGACGTCCGGAGAAGCCGTCGCGTCGCGCTCCATCTTCAAAAGCGCCAGCAGACCGTAGAGCGACCCTACCGCGCCGAGAAAACGATTCTCGACCTCGTGCGCCGACGCCTGCCGTTGAAATTGGAAGGCCCAGCCTTCCCGCATTCCGGCGTTGGAGCCGCCGAGCAGCAAAATTTTCATGCCATCAAAATTTTCATGCCATGGAGATATGTTGCGCCAAACTGTCGAGCGCCGCGGCCCGCTTGACGATGCTAGCCGGTTCGCGCGCGCGAGGCCATAGACGAAGCTTGCCAAAATGCTTATGGCCGAACGGGCGCCTTGTCCTAATTGAGGCGGTGGTCTTTGCGCAAAGGAGCGGGTTCCATGTTTCCCATTCCACAATGCGTCTTTCTCACGCGCGGCGTCGGCGTTCACCGCCATCGTCTGACCGCGTTCGAATATGCGCTGCGCGACGCCGACATCGAACAGCAGAACCTCGTGGCGGTATCGTCGATTCTTCCGGCGGGATGCGAAATTATTCCGGTGGAACTGGGCGTCGCGACGCTTCAGCCTGGCGAAATCACTTTCACGGTGCTTGCGCGCGCTGAGACCGACGAGCCCGGTCGGCGCGTCACCGCGAGCATCGGCCTCGCCCGGCCAAGGGAGCCGTCGCTCTATGGCTATATTTCGGAACATCACGGCTATGGCATGACGGAGCGCGAGAGCGGCGATTATGCGGAAGATCTCGCGGCGACGATGCTCGCTTCGACGCTCGGGATCGAATTCGATCCAGACGCCGCCTGGAATGAGCGCAAGAAGGTCTATGAAACAAGCGAACTGATCGTCGAGAGCCTGTCTTTGACCGCGGCGGCCGAAGGCGCTCCGAACGGCGAATGGACCTGCGCGGTCGCCGCGGCGGTGTTCCGCTTCGTCAAACTCGACGGTTTGCCATGAGCGGGACGCCGACATTCGCCGCTCCGCCGACCTTCCTCGGCGTCGCCCCGGGCGCTGACGCGGCGGTTGTCGTCGCCGGCGTCCCTTTCGACATCGGCACGACGAACCGCAGCGGCGCGCGCTTCGGGCCGTCGGCGATTCGCCACGCCAGTCGCATGTTGATCGACGGCGCGCATCCCGCGCACTGGACGTCCCCCGTCGATCTGCCGCTCGCCGACGTGGGCGATTTCTCCATCGCGCTGGGCGACATCGCCGCAAGTCTGAAGCTCATCGAGGACCAGGCGTCGGCCTATGCGCATCTCGTGACGCTTGGCGGCGACCATGGAATCACGCTGCCTCTCTTGCGCGCCTGCGCAAAAAGACGCAGCCCGCTGGCGCTGATCCATTTCGACGCTCACGTCGATACATGGCCCGATAATTTCGGCCAGCCCTACGCGCATGGCTCGATGTTCTATCATGCAATCAACGAAGGCGTCGTCGATGCGCGCCGCATGATCCAGATCGGCATTCGCTCGCCGGTGCAGCGCGACGTCTACGACTGGACGCTTGGACAAGGCGTCACGATCATCGCCGCGCAGGAGGCGCATGAAATTGGGCCAGCGGCGATCGCCTCACGGATCGTCGAAATCGTCGGCGACGCCCCCGTCTATTTGACGTTCGACGTCGACGCGCTTGATCCGGCCTTTGCCCCGGGGACCGGCACGCCGGAAATCGGCGGTCTGGCCACCTGGCAGGCGCAGTCGGTCATCCGCAAGCTCGCCGGTGTGGACTTCGTCGGGATGGACGTCGTCGAGGTGGCGCCGGCCTATGACGTTTCCGAAATCACCGCGCTCGCCGGCGCGACGATGGCCTGGGAATACCTCTCCCTGCTGGCGGCCTCTGCCGATACATCCCGGTCCGCCTTGCGCTCTCCTTAGCTCCTTCGCCAGCGTCAATGCGGCTCTTGCCAAGGGCCGGCCTTCGGCAGCACTCTGGCCCGAACAGCCGGATGCGGCGGGACGCTTCGAAGCGGATCGAGGCGTGCAAGGGCTAGGGGAGGGCGGCATGTCCAGTGCGGAGCGGCGGGCGCGAGAGGTGGTCGGCGTTTTCTCAGACGGCTATGTGCTCGAGAGCGCTGTCGAGGAATTATTGAATTCGGGGTTCGATCTCGGCGATATCAGCCTGCTTGCGGGTGAAAAGGCGATCGTCGGCAAGCTCGGCCATAAATATGAAAAGGTGGAAGCCGCCGAAGATGACGGCGCCGCCCCGCGCGTGGCCTATGCGCCGAGGGAATCTCTGAGCAAGAAAGAGGGCGCGATCATAGGCGGTCTTGTCTATGTCGGCGCCACCGTGGCGGCCGGCGCGGCGCTCGCGTCAGGCGGAGCCCTGGCGATGCTTCTCGTGAGCGGCCTGATCGGCGCGGAATTTGGCGGCCTCATCGGGGTCGTGCTTGGCGAGTTCATGGAGGAGCGTCACGCGAAATATCTCCAGGAGCAACTTGACTATGGCGGCCTGTTGCTCTGGGTGCGGACGCGAAGCGCCGCGCTGGAGGAGACCGCCAAGAGCATCATGGCCAAACATTCCGGCCGCGACGTGCATGCGCATGACGTGCCTGCCGCCGCGGCGTGAATGGTTTAGCGGCCGCGATCAGGCGGCCTTTTTCATCAGTTCGCCCTTACGCTTTGACAGTTTCTCGCCCAAGGCGGTCAGATCGACTTCGCTTTTGCGCGCCTCGGGAAACATTTCCTGCTCTTCTTCCTGGACATGATGCGTGACGTATTCGCCCAGCACCTTAACCTTTGCGTCGAACAGATGATCCTTTGGCGACATCGATCGGATCTCGGCGATCAGCTGCTTGGCGCTTGCGTGCTCAACTTCAGCTTCGTCGAGAAGGTCTTCGTCGTCGATATTTTTGCGCAGCGCCGGATAGAAGATCTCCTCCTCGATCTTGGCGTGAACGGTCAGCGCGACGCAAATTTTTCGGGCGAGAGCCTCCTTCTCGGCCTCGTCCGAAAGCTTTTCATACTGTTTGAACCAGGTTTTCACCTCTCGGTGATCCTCTTTCAGGAGCTTGATGGCGTCCGGCGTTGTGGAGGCGCTGGCGGACGTCTTCGTACCCGTTCGGGGCTTCGACTTTTTCGTGCTGCTGCTCGTGCTCGCTGTTGGCATCTTGGTTCTCCTGTTGCGCGGTTGTTAACTTGACCGTTCTGTCATGCGTGCCGCATCACGCGTCGAGATCGACCGTCAGTTCTCTGGGCCAGTAACGAAGTTCGGCGCAGGCCGCGATGAACGCGGCCGCGTCCTTGACGCTCGCAAGCCGAATGCACGCTTCATCCAGCGCCTCGGCGACGCCGGCTTTCTCCAGCAACGGCATCGCGCTCTCGGTGAAGCCGATGAACTTGCAGTGCGCGAAGGCGTCGCTTGCGAAATCGCGCGCGGCGGCATCGGCGGCGAGATCGGCGACCCCGGTCTGCGACGTGAGAATGGCGACGGCGTCATAGAGCACCGACGGTCCTCCATCGATTTTTTGGGCGGCGGGCTGCATGGCGCCGTCGTCAAGCACCACGCCGCCGATGTGGGGCGCTACAATCTCGTAAACCGCTCCGATCTTTTCGACGGCCTGGATCAGCGCCTTCAACAGCTTCGCATCGGCGCCGTCCGTCACGAGAATCCCGAGCTTGCGCCCCGTGAATGATTTGGGACGCGCCAAAATGCTCAACGGCGCGGACGGGGGAAGCTCTTGCCGGGTCGGGCGCGCGGCCTTCGCCGGATCGGGCATCTCAAGCCGCAAGCCGTCAGCCACGCGCGTCGCGAGCGCAACGTCAATGTTCAAGAGATGCGAGACGACGCGGGAGCGAACGTCCGGGCGCTCGCATTTGCTCAGTTCGAATACGAGCGCATCGCCAATGTGTTTGCGCTCAATCGGCGTCTGGCTGATCAAGAATTGCCGCGCCTGGCTGTAATGATCGGCGAAGCTTTGGGAGCGAAGTCTCGTCTTCGGCCCGGCGACTTCTTCCGGGAATGACGTGAAGCCGCGCTCGGGATTCTCGCGCGGTCCGCCGAGCGCGCCCCAGCTGTTGGGCTCGTAATTGACGCGGCCTTTCGGGTTCTTCATCGTCATATGCCCGTCCTGCTGGAAATGCGCCATCGGGCATCGCGGCGCATTGACGGGAATATGGGTGAAGTTCGGGCTGCCCAGCCGCTTCAGCTGTGTGTCGAGGTAGGAGAAGTTGCGGCCTTGGAGCAGCGGATCGTCGCTGAAATCGATGCCTGGAACGATGTTCTGCGTGCAGAAAGCGACCTGCTCGGTTTCCGCGAAGAAATTGTCCACGGTGCGGTCGAGCACGAGGCGCCCGACGATCTGCACGGGAATCTGCTCTTCGGGAATAATCTTCGTCGAGTCGAGAATGTCGAATTCGAATGTGTCGGCGAACTCTTCATCAAAGAGCTGAAGGCCGAGCTCCCATTCCGGGAAATCTCCGCCCTTGATGGCGTCCCAAAGATCTCGCCGATGAAAATCGGGATCGGCGCCATTGATCTTGACTGCTTCATTCCAAAGCACCGATTGCAGACCGAGCTTCGGCTTCCAATGAAACTTGACGAACGTCGACTTGCCTTCTGCGTTGACGAAACGGAAAGAGTGAACCCCAAAGCCTTCCATGAAGCGGAAGGAGCGCGGAATGGCGCGATCGGACATGATCCACATGATCATGTGAAAGCTTTCCGGCGAGAGCGAAACGAAGTCCCAGAAGTTGTCGTGCGCCGTTTGCGCCTGGGGGAAGCCGCGATCAGGCTCAGGCTTCGCCGCGTGGATCAAGTCTGGAAACTTGATCGCATCCTGGATGAAGAACACCGGAATGTTATTGCCGACGAGATCCCAATTGCCTTCTTGAGTGTAGAACTTTACGGCGAAGCCTCGCACGTCGCGCGCGAGATCGGCGGATCCCTTGCTGCCCGCCACGGTCGAGAACCGCACGAAGACGGGCGTTTGATCGCCCACCCGCTGGAAAAGATCCGCGCGCGTAACGTCTGCGAGAGATTTCGTGAGTTCGAAATAGCCATGCACGCCGAATCCCCGCGCGTGAACGACGCGTTCGGGAATGCGCTCATGGTCGAAATGGAAGATTTTCTCGCGGAAATGGAAATCTTCGATGAGGCTCGGACCGCGCGCGCCGATGCGAAGCGTGTTTTGGTCATCGGAAACCGGGATGCCCTGCTGCGTGGTGAGCGTCTCAACTTCGTCATTCGCAGTCTGGTGCGTTTCACCGCCGTCGCCTTGCGGCTGCGCGTAAGACATCTCAGTCTCGGCCGCCAGAAGATCGGGTTGCGCGATTTGACTCTTTCCAGCGTTCACCATGGCGGATTTGACCGGATTGCGCTTTGAGCCCATCAGAAAAACTCCGAAAAAAAACCGCGACGAAACGCGAGTGTCCCGTGAGCGAAACCTCGGGCGATCTGAGTTGTTCCCCGAAAAGGAAAATTCTCTCGGAGCCAAGAGAAGCTCAGAGCCAAGAGAGTTCAGAGCGAAGAGAAGCTCAGAGCTTGAAGACGATTGATACGGGGAAGGGCCCGCCCGCCGAAACTCGAAGCCTTTTCGACTGAGACTTGCGCCGTGATGTTATCTTTCGGCGACGCGGCGAGAGCCCTGCCTAGCGATGCCGGCAGCGCATTCGATCTTGTTCGGAACTGAGCGCTATGCAACTATTCGCGCGCCCGAGTGGGAGGAAATCACGGGATTTCGGCAAGTTACGTCAGGGTGCTCGAGGTGGCGTGGGCGACGAAAGTCTACAGGGCGTCGAAAAGAATAGAGGGCGCGCCCTCGTGGATCATTGCTCTGGCATTATTCGGCGCGAGCCTGTCTGTTCGCCTCCTGTTGGATCGCTGGCTCGATCCGATGAAGTTTCTCACCTTTTATCCGGCGATCGCGGCCAGTGCGCTGCTGTGCGGCTGGCGTCAGGGCGCGGCGGTGTTGGCGCTCTCCGCTGTGTCGGGGTGGTATTTTTTCTTCGAGCCGCGCAACTCGTTTTTGCTCAGAGAGCCGAACGCAATATTCGCGCTGATTGGGTTTCTCCTCGTCGGCGGCTTTTTGCTTATTCTCGTGGCGGGAATGGCCGATCTGATCAGGCGTCTGGAAGCGGCGAACCAGGTGCAGGTCAGCCTGTTTCGCGAGCTTCAGCATCGCGTCGCAAATAACCTTCAAATTGTCCTGGCGATGATCAGCAACGCCCGGCGGGGGGTGCTCGACGTGACGGCCGCCGAACGGATCGCGGCCGCTGAAGATCGGATCGCGGCGATGTCGGCCCTGCATCGCCGGCTTTACGACAAAACAAGCTACGAACAGGGGCTCGCGCCTATTCTTGACGAGATGTTGCGCAATGACTTTGGCGACCTGCCGATCCAGCTGTCGTTAGATATATCCTCGGACGCAAAATTGTCGCTGGATCAGATGACCGCGGTGCTTCTTCTGGTCAATGAAGCCGCGCTCAACGCCGTCAAGCACGCTTTCAAAAAAGGCGCGGGATCGAAATTCGAAGTCGCCTTGCTCAAGCAGGCGAACGGGCGCCTGCAGCTCATCGTTCGCGACGACGGTCCCGGGATCTCGCCGGCGTCTGCGGTTGCGTCTGGCTCTCTCGGCATGAGCATCATGCAGGCCTTTGCGCGTCAGCTGGGCGGATCGCTGGAGATGCAAGCCTCCGCCGGCACGACGTTGATGGTGGAGTTCCCTGGCGATTAGCGGCGCAAGCGCGGCGGTCACGAGCCATCCCGTCTGGCGGGCGCCGGGAGGCGCCGATGCAGCGCAAAGGAAATGACGCTGAGCGCGCTGGCATGTCGGAGAGCTTCGTAAAAGACGCTCGACGAAGCGCTCATGATCCTGCCGGATGGCGAACGATTCTGGCCAAACTGCGCGGTGGGCCCGCGCTCCGGCCTGAAGCTCCGATCGCCCTTGTTCATCCGCCCATGCTTAAGCCAGGCTGCCGGTTTTCCGGTCACGGCGTGCACACCAAAGACGCTCCCGAGCCAGTTTTAAATGCGTCCAATTTGCGACTGAGGCATTTTTGGCACTATTGTGACATCGTTCACAAGAAAGCGGCGAGCAGTTGATTGCATACATATTGACTTGCGCCACGGCATCATTTAGCGGATATGCTGCAATGCACTTTAGGCCGCGAATGTTACCGATCGAATACCTAATATTGCTTTAGTCGGAGAGGCTAGGATGCCTAATTTTCCAATCAGGTCATGCAGTTGGCTGCAACTGAAAGGAATAATGATGCGTTCCATAAGATGGGGTGGCGCCCCCATCTAGGCCCTAACAGCAAGTTCCTCAGTTTTAAACGCACCGCACATGCGCGCTTCAGCGACGCATGATCCCCAACCACATGTATACAGCCAGAGATATCCCATGGACGAACGCAATCCGAACCTGCAGAACTCGGGATTTCGCGGCGACGAGGTCGGAGAGTCGGAGCCGATCGCGATCATCGGGGTGGGATGCCGCTTCCCTGGGGGCGCCAATAGCCCGGACGCATATTGGGACCTCCTCGTCTCCGGCCGGCCGGCTATTCGCGATGTTCCGGAAGACCGCTGGAGCATGGATCGATTCTTCAACGAAAATCCCGATAAACCGAACAAGATCTATACCCGCAAAGGCGGCTTTCTCGACGAGGCGGTCCATCGCTTTGACGCTGCGTTCTTCAATATATCGCCGCGGGAGGCGGTCCATGTAGACCCGCAGCAGCGGCTGCTCATGGAGGTGGCCTGGGAATCTCTGGAGGACGCTGGCGTCGTTCCGGAAACGCTCGCGGGCTCCGAAACAGGCGTCTATATTGGCGGCTTCACGCTCGACAGCATGCTCGATCAGCTGAGCCCGCATAATCGGGAGAATATCAGCATCCATTCGGGCACCGGCGCGCTGATGACGCTGCTGTCGAATCGGCTTTCCTATTTTTTCGACTTCCGCGGCCCAAGCCTTTCGGTTGACACGGCCTGCTCCTCGTCGCTCGTGGCCGTGCATCTCGCCTGCCAGGATATTTGGCGTGGCCACGTGTCCTTGGCGCTGGCGGGCGGCGTCAACGTCATGTTGCGGCCCGAGTATCCGATGATCATGGGCAAGGGCCACTTCTTGGCGCCGGACGGCTATTGCAAGAGTTTCGACGAACGCGCCAATGGCTATGCGCGCGGCGAGGGCGCCGGGGTGGTGCTGCTTAAGCCCTATGCCGCCGCCCTGCGAGACGGCGATCATATTTACGCGACGATACGCGGCACGGGCGTCAACCAGGATGGGCGCACCGACGGCATCACAATGCCAAGCGCCGCGGCGCAGGAGGCGCTGATTCGGCGTGTCTACGCGCAAAGCGGCGTGCCATTTAGCGACGTGCGCTACGTCGAGGCGCATGGCACGGGGACGCCGGTGGGCGATCCGATCGAAGCCGGCGTGCTTGGACGCACGATCGGCGCTGGCCGCGAGGTTGACGATGCCTGCCTGATCGGTTCGGCGAAATCGACGATCGGCCATCTCGAAGCGGCGGCGGGCGTCGCCGGTCTCATCAAGGCGGCGCTCTGTCTTGATCGAGGGGCCGTGCCGCCGCAAGCCAATCTGCAGAATCCCAACCCGAAGATTCCGTTCCAGGAACTCGGCATTCGCTTGCCGACCAGCCTCGAGCCGCTTTCGCAAGGCGATGAGGACGTCTATTGCGGAGTCAATTCTTTCGGCTTTGGCGGCACCAACGCGCATGTGGTCCTTCAGCGCGCAGAGAAGCCGCGGTTGGAAGAGAAGAAGGATGGGTCGGCGGGAGAGCAGATCCTCACGCTTTCTGGCCGCGATCCCAAGGTGCTGACCATTCTCGCCCGCTCTTATGCGCAGATGCTCTCGCGCGGCAGACGTGCGGCGCTTGAGGACATTTGCCATTCGGCGCGAATTCGGCGCTCCGCCCACGAATGCCGACTGAGCGTCGTCGCCGCTTCGGCCGCCGAAATGGCGACGGAGCTCGAGCAGTTCGCCGCGCATGGCTATAGCGACCACGTCATTCAGGGCAAGGCGGCTCGGCGCGCCGAATCGCGACCGGTTTTCGTGTTTACCGGCATGGGGCCCCAGTGGTGGGGCATGGGCCGGCAATTGCTCGAGAACGAACCGGTCTTCCGCAAGGCGGCGGAGGAGATCGACGCGATCTTCCGCCCGCTCGCCGGCTTCTCCATTCTGGAGGAAATGCGCGAGGACAAAAGCCGCTCACGGGTCAAAGAGACGCGTATCGCGCAACCCGCAAATTTCGTCGTGCAGGTCGCCTTGGCCGAACTTCTCCGTTCCTGGGGCGTCTATCCGGCGGCGGTGGTCGGACACAGCGTCGGCGAGGTGAGCGCCGCCTATATTTCGGGGGCGCTCAGCCTCGAGGACGCCGTCGCTGTCTCTTATCATCGCAGCCGACTTCAGCAGCTGGCCGCCGGCAAGGGGCGCATGCTGGCGACCGGTCTCAATAGAGAGCAGGCCGAGCGCATTCTGGAGTCCTATCCGGGTACAGTTTCGGTCGCCGCGATCAACAGCGTGTCAACGGTCACGCTGGCTGGTGATGGCGAAGCGCTGGCGTCGATCGCCGAGCAGCTCGCCAAGGACGAAGTGTTCAATCGATTCCTCGATGTCGAAGTCGCCTATCACAGCCCCCAGATGGAGGCGCTGAAGCCGGAGCTGCGGGAATCCTTGCGCGGGCTTCGCCCGCAAACGCCGCACACGACGCTCTATTCCACGGTGACCGGTCGGCGCGTCGAAGGGCCCGACTTGGACGCGGAATATTGGTGCGCCAACATGCGGGAGCCTGTGCTGTTCGCCGACGCGATGGTCACGATGGTGACCGACGGACTGAGCGGCTTTCTCGAGGTCGGCCCGCATCCCGTGCTCGCGACGTCGATCAAGGAAGTGCTGCGCGCCAGCGAAGCGGGCGGCGTTTCGATCGCCACCTTACGCCGTGAGCATCCCGAGCGCGCGACGGTGCTCGCCGCCCTCGGCGCGCTCTATGTGAACGGCTATGACGTGAACTGGCGCGCGCTTTCGCCCGCCGGCGCGCGCTTCGTGAAGCTGCCTTTGTATCCCTGGCAGCGGGAATATTATTGGAACGAGACGAGCGCCGCCGCGATTGATCGACTTGGCCACACGGAGCACCCCCTGCTGGGAAGCCGCGTGTCGTCGCCCATGCCGACCTGGGAGCATGATCTCGGCAGGCCATCGATCTCCTATCTGGCCGATCACGTCATCGAGGGATCAATCATCTTTCCGGCCGCGGGCTATGTCGAGCAGGGCCTGGCGATCGCGGCGCTGCTTGATGGCGGACAGGCCAGCTACACGCTCGAAGATCTTTCGTTCCTCAGGCCGCTCGTCTTCCCGACGCTCAAAGATCCGATTGTTCGGGCGACCTACGATCGGAGCTTGAGGGAGTTCCAGATCTACGGTCAGACGGATGACGAAACCCAGTCTTGGACGCTGCACGCGATGGGCCGGGTGCTCGCCCTGCCGTCGCCTCGGAGCGGCGCCGAGTCATTGGCGAAGGTGAAGGAGCGAATTCGGGAGTCGGTCGACGTCGCCGAGCTTTATGATCGGTTGGCCGCGCACGGGCTGTCCTATGGTCCGCACTTCCGCACGATTCGAAATTTGATGCGGAACGGCGACGAGATACTGGCGGAGCTTGAGGTGATTCAGGGGCCGTCGGAGGAGCTTGAGGCTTATCGGCTTCATCCGGCTCTCCTTGACGGCGCCATCCAGACGCTTGTGGGCGCGATCGGCGACAAGCTCCAGGAATCGACCTATCTGCCGGTTGGCGTTGGTCGAGTGGTTTTTCACGCTGGAAGCGGCGCTCCGCTCTGGGCGCACGGGCGCGTGAACGATCATTCCTCGGAAGGGTTCGAAGGCGACCTCATTCTCTATCGCGCGGATGGCAGCGTCGCGGCGGAAGTCCTCGGCGTCAGATGCAAGGCGCTCCACACGAAAAAGCTCACGCCAGAAGAGCGGCTTGAAAGTCGATCCTACGGGCTCGCTTGGGAGGTCAAGCCGCTAAGCGAAACTGATCAACAGGCCGGAGACTGTCTTCTCTTCGCCGCAAATCCGGACTCGTCCAAAGAGCTCGCGGCCGCGCTTGAAGAGGCCGGAGTCAAAGTTCGAACCGTGGACGCGCAGTCGCTGAAGGACGTCGTCGCCGCGCGCAAGGTTCTCGAAGAAAGCCCGCAGCTTCGCGCCATCGTCTTCCTGGGCGAATCGGCGCCAGGCGCGCAGGACGCGGTGAGCGATCTTGGCGAAGCCAAGCGCCTCCTCCGCCTTGCGCAAGCGCTCGAAGGTCGGGACGCGGGCGAGGACGCTTCCCCCAGACTGTTCGTGGTGACGTCGCTCGCGCAGCCGATGCCGGGTGCGCAGACGGTGAATCTGGCGCACGCCGCGCTGATCGGTCTGGCGCGCACGATCGCCGGCGAAAATCCCCAATTGAGATGCACCGCCGTCGACATCGATCCCCTTGAAGGGAGCCGCAGTCTCCTCGCTCAGCAAATCCTCAGCGACGATCCCGAGACTGAGGTCGCGTTGCGCGGCGATGTGCGGCGCGTGCAGCGGCTTGTTCCGGCGGCCGCCCTCCGCCAGGAGGAGGAGGAGCCCGAGACACGCACCGTCTCCGCCACCTCCGTACCGGCCTTCCGCCTGTCGCGCGGAGCCGAGAACCGCCTCGAGAGCCTGCGCTTCGAGGAGGCTCCTCGGCCGGCTCCCGCCGCAGGCGAAATCGAAATCGAAATCAAGGCCGCGGCGCTCAACTTCAAGGACGTGCTGAAGGTCCTGGGCATGTTGCCCGCCAAGGCTCTGGAGGGCTCCTATCACGGCGCGGAACTCGGCATGGAGGCGGCGGGCGTCGTCACCGCCGTGGGCGAAGGGGTGACGGCCTATAAGGTCGGCGACGAGTTGATGGGCTCATTCAAAGGCTCCTTCAGCTCCCATGTGCGCGTTCCCGTCGAAAGCCTGCTCGCCATGCGCAAGCCTTCGTCCTTGACGTTTGAAGAGGCCGCCAGCGTTCCCGTCATCTTCATGACGGCCTATTACGCCCTGCATGACATCGCACGGCTGAAGGCTGGCGAAACCGTGCTCATTCACGCCGCCGCCGGCGGCGTGGGGCTCGCGGCGATCCAGGTCGCGAAATCGATTGGCGCACGTATCTTCGTCACGTCGGGAAGTGAGGCGAAACGCGACTATCTGCGCACGCTGGGCGTGGAGCAGGTCTTCGACTCGCGCAGCCTCGAATTCGCCGACGGCGTCCTGAAGTCGACGGGGGGCCGGGGCGTCGACGTCGTGCTCAATTCGATCGCGGGAGAGACGCTGGTCAAAAGCTTGGAGGTGACGGCTCCCTTCGGACGGTTCGTGGAGATCGGCAAGCGCGACATCGTCGAGAACGCGCGCCTGCCGCTGCTGCCCTTCAACAAGAACCTCCTGTTTGCAGCGATTGATCTCGACCGACTCATGGCCGAGCAGCCGAGTGCGATTCGGGAGCTTCTCGCCCAGATCTGGGACCGTTTTGAGCACGGCGATCTCCGCCCCACGCCTGTGACCATCTTCCCGCTGCACGAGGCGGCGGACGCGTTCCGCTTCATGGCGCAATCAAAGCAGACGGGTAAAATCGTCCTGTCCTTCAGCGACCCGGCGCGCGTCGAAGTCGTGCCGGAGGAAGTCGAGAAAAAGCTGATTCAGCCGAAAGCCACCTACATGGTGACCGGCGGCTTCAGCGGCTTCGGCCTGAACGCGGCGCGTTGGCTGGCGCAGCAAGGCGCGGAAAATCTGGTCCTCGTCAGCCGCAGCGGCGCCGCCTCCAGCGAGGCGCGACGCGCGGTGACTGCGCTCGAAGCGCAAGGCGTCAACGTCATGAGCGTCGCCGCCGACGTCAGCGTCGAAGCCGACGTGGCGGCGATGATGGCGCGGATCGACCTCGAGCTTCCGCCGCTGCGCGGCGTGGTGCATTCGGCGGCCGTGTTGGATGACACCGTGCTTTCAGGACTCACCGACGAACGGTTCGATGCGGTCTATCGCCCCAAGGCGGTCGGCGCCTGGAACCTGCACCAAGCGACCCGCAACGCGCCGCTGGACTTCTTTCTGTGTTTTTCGTCGATTTCGGCGCTCATCGGCAATCCTGGGCAAGGAAACTATGTCGCGGCCAACGTGTTCCTCGACATGCTCGCGCACTACCGGCATACGCTCGGCCTTCCCGGTCAAAGCGTCAATTGGGGCGCGATCGGCGACGTCGGAATGCTGACGCGCGACAAGACGGTTGCGCAGCACCTCGCGCGGGCAGGCATCCAGCCAATCGCCTCCACGGAGGCGCTCGAGGATCTGGAAGGATCTCTTCTTCAGGGGACGGCGCAATTCGCCTATGTCGATGTCGACTGGTCCAAGTGGGCGTCCACCCATCCGGCGAGTTCGGCTCCCCGTTTCGCGCCTCTTGTCAGTGAGGCCCGCGACGAGTCCGACAGCGTCATCGACCGCGTCCGCGCCGAACTGGCGCAGATTGAGCCGGAACAGCGCGGCGAGCACATTGTCGGCGTCGTTCGTCGCGTCGTCGGAGAGACACTTCGCATCCCCTGCGATCGCATCGATATAGACGCTCAATTGTCCGATATGGGCATCGACTCGTTGATGGCCGTTGAATTGCAGGTCGCGGTCAAAGCGACGCTGGGCGTCGAAGTTTCTCTCATGGAGCTCATGAAGGGACGAACCGTCGCGTCGCTCGGTCGAGATTTGCTGAAGCGTTTAGGCTGAAAGCGACGGACCATTCTATCAGATCTGCACCTGCTGAGTTCGAGGAAAATAAGAAATGCGCATTGATGCCGTGAAGGCCGCCTTGCCGTCGCGCAAGCTGTCGAATGAAGACATCCTTCAGATTGTCCGTGAAAGCAGCGAAGCGACGTATGACGGCGATCTCGACGCGGCGATAAAGAGAATCGAGAGCTGGCTGACCTACAGCGGCGCGCAGACGCGTTACGCGCTTGAGGAAAACGAAACGCCGTTGAGCGTCTTGACCGGCGCCATCGACGCGGCGCTGGAAGAAGCGAAATGCACCAAGGATGACATCGACACGCTCGTCTATGTTGGGGTCGGACGCGGATTCATCGAGCCGGCCGGCGCTTATCTCGTGGCGCATGCGCTGGGCTTCAAGAATGCGCACTGCTTCGATGTGCTGGACGCCTGCAACAGCTGGTCGCGGGGCGCGCAGATCATCTATCACTTCCTGCAGTCGGGAAGCAGCAAGCGTGCGATGATCGTCAATGCCGAGTTCAGCGTCACCGGCAATCGGCTCGGCAATTTCGCCCTGCGGCACGAGGGTGAGTTGACCTGGACGTTCCCGACATACACGATCGGCGAGGCGGCCACGGCGACCATTTTTTCAGCCGATCCGACGAACGAGTGGAAGTTCAAGTTCCGCTCCCGGCCAGATCTCGCCGATCTCTGCACGATCCCCGTCAATGGCTTTCAGGGCTATTGCAACCAGACTGAGCGCATCGGCAAGAACGGCAACCGGTTCACGTCCTACGGTTACGAGTTGTTTGAGGCCGCGGGCCCCGAGCTCATCCAGGTGTTTCAAGACCTCAATCCGCCTTTGGACAAGCTCCGCGCGATTTTCCCTCACGCGGCGTCGCAAAAGGCGGGCGACGACCTCGCCGATCTGTTCAAGCTGCGGCATCTGGTGTCGAACGTTTACCCGCGTTGCGGCAATCTTGTTTCCTGCTCGGTGCCGGCGGCCATGGCGTTCGCGATCGAAGAACAACGCGTGGCGCGTGGAGACCTGCTTGCCGCGGTCGTCGCCAGCGCGGGCATGTCGTTTTCGGCATATTCCTTCATCTATTGAAGCAGCTCACGATGATGCTCACGACATTGCCCGCCACTGTCACCGGCGCCCATGGCGTCGGTCGCTGCATCGCGACGCGTTGTTCAAACAGCCAGCGTCGATCACGAGTCCTTGCGGAGTGGAGACGCGCCTCTCTCATTCGCCTGTGTTCCAAACGGCCGCGCGCGGTCGAAGGGCGGGAAAAATGAGCGACGACCGCATCGTCGCGATCTGTGCGGACGATTACGGCCTGTCCTACGGGGTGAGCATCGGCATTCTCGAGGCGCTGGACGCCGGCCGGCTGACGGCGGTCTCGGCGTTGGTGAATGGCCCACGCTGGCCCGCCATGGGAGTCGAATTGCGCCGGCGCTGCGGCAACGCAGACGTCGGTCTGCATTTCAACCTCACGCTGGGCCGCCCGCTGGGACCGATGCCGACCTTCACTTCGGAGGGGAGCTTTCCGCCGGTCACGACCGTCATCCGCCTCGCCCTGCGCCGCAAACTTCCCTTGGCTGAGATTCGCGCTGAGATCGATCGCCAGCTGGACCGCTTCGAGACGGTGATGGGCCGCGCGCCGGATTACGTCGACGGCCATCAACATGTGCATGGGCTGCCGGGCGTCCGCGACGCGTTGATTGAGGCCTTGGCGGCCCGAGGGCTCGCCGGTCGGGTTTGGCTGCGCGACGCCGGCGACGAGCTCCATCGCATCGTCATGCGCGGGGCCCATGCGCCCAAAACGCTCGCACTGGCGCTCGCTGTTCAGGGCCTGTCCTCGGGTTTTCGCCGCGCCGCGCTGCGTCAGGGCTTCGTGACCAATGAAGGTTTCTCCGGCCACTCGGTTTTCGATCCGGGGAAGGACTACGCACGAGCCTTCGAGACTTATCTTCGCGCGCCGGGGCGCCGCCATCTCGTCATGTGCCATCCCGGCCATGTCGACGACGAGCTCAGGGCCCAAGACTGGGTGACCGTCACCCGCGAGCAGGAGCTCGCCTTCCTGCTCTCGCCGCGCCTACCCGACATGCTGGAAGAGCGAGGCTTAAGGCTCGCGCGGCTCAGCGAGGTCTGTCCGCACCCATCGCCGGACGGCGGACGGATGAGCGAGGCGACGCCTCTATGAGCGAAGGCCTGACGCGGTTGCTCGAAGCGCAGGGGATTTCCGCATGAGCGAGGGCGCGAAGCGGGCCGTCGTCGTTACAGGCGCGTCGACGGGCATCGGCGAAGCCTGCGTCAGGCTGCTCGTCGAAAAGGATTTCCTGGTTTTCGGCTCGGTGCGCACGGCCGCCGACGCCGAGCGTCTGAAGGCGCAATTCGGCGAAAATTACGCGCCGCTCTTCTTCGATGTGACCGACGGCGATGCGGTCGCGCGGGCAGCCGCTGAGGTCGAGGACCGGCTTCAGGGCGGGACGCTGGCGGGGCTCGTCAACAACGCCGGAATGGCCGTGGCGGGACCGCTGCTGCATGTGCCGATCGAGGAGCTGCGCCGCCAGTTTGAGGTCAACGTCATCGGCCAGATTCGGGTGACGCAGGCCTTCGCGCCGCTGCTCGGCGCCCGCGCCTCTCAGGGAGAGCCGCCTGGCCGCATCGTCAATATGAGCTCGGTGGCGGGCCGGATGGTCGGGCCGTTGATGGGACCCTACAGCGCCTCGAAATTCGCGCTCGAAGCCATGTCCGACGCGCTCCGCCGCGAATTGGCGGTCTATGGGATCGCGGTCGTGGTGATCGAGCCCGGCATGATCGCCACGCCGATCTGGGACAAGGCCGAATCGGCCGCCTTCGCCGCCTTCGACCGGACAATCTACGGCCCAGCCGCGCGCCGCGTGCAGAAATGGGCGGTGGACCAGGGGCGCACCGCGGTCGGGCCAGCGGTTGTGGCCGAAGCAGTCCATCGCGCGCTCGTCGTGTCGCGGCCGCCGCTGCGCATCCTCGTGCTCGGCAGCAGCGCCTTCCATTACTACGCACAGCTGCTCATACCGGCGCGCCTCATGGACTGGCTGATCGCCCGCCATTTCGGTTTCGATAAAATTCGGCGGCCGCTGGTTTCGAGCCGCGCCGCCAAAAAAGAAGTGATCCAATGGCCTTAGACCGCCCTAAGATCCTTATCGCGACCTTTGGCACGCTTGGCGATGTGAATCCGTTTATTGGACTAGGGCGCGCGCTGCAGCGGCACGGGTGCGTCCCGGTCATCGCCACGTCAGAAGAATATCGGGATCTGGTGCAGAGCGAAGGGCTGGACTTTCGGCCTATGCGGCCGGATCTCGGAGAAATCTCATCTCGGCTGAATATGCAGAAGGGCGAGATCGCGACCAAAATGTCGCGGAGTAAAAGATTCCTATTCGATCAGGTGATGTTTCCACATCTTCGCGACGCCTACCATGACGTCATGGAACTGACGAAGGACGTTGACGGCGTCGTCGCGCATTGCCTGGCGTTCGGCGCCAAGGCCGCCGCAGAACAGCGGAATCTTCCTCTCTTCAACGTGTTTCTTTCGCCCATGCTGCTGTTTTCTGGGGACAATCCTCCGTTAGGGACGCCGGCGCCGTTCATGACGTCTCGGTCGCCGCTCGCCGTCGGATATAATGGGCTCCTGCTAAAAACGATCGAAGCGGCGTTGACTCTCCTGGCTTCGCCGCTTGCACGATTCAGAGATGAACTGGGTTTGCCTGGCGTGCGCGGGTTTGAGCTGTTGGTGGGCGCCCCCGGCGGAGCCCTGACGATCGGGTTGTTCAGCTCACTCCTGATGCCCCCGGCTTCCAAGCGGACAAGGTCGGAAATTGTTGTTGGACATAGTTTCCACGACGGGTGCAACACGCCAGCGGGCGGGTCGGACCCGGAGGGGCTTCCGTCTGAGTTAATAGAATTTTTGGACTCAGGGTCCGAACCTATCGTCTTCACGCTTGGGAGCCTCGTCGCGATCGATCGGATAGACTATTTTCGAGACTGCGCCATCGCAGCTCGGTCCCTCAAAAGGCGCGCTATTCTTTTGGCGGATAGCGCCGATGTGAACAAATTGCGCCAAGAGATGTCTTCCGAGATTTCCGTGCACGGCTACGTCCCGCATTCGCTGCTGTTTCCCAGATGTTGCGCTGTGGTTCATCACGGCGGAATGGGATCTGTGGGGCAGGCTCTTCGCGCCGGCAAGCCACAACTCGTAACCCCCTTTTGTAACGACCAATTCGATATCGCTGAGCGCCTGAGGCGACTTGGCGTTGCGCGTACGCTGAAGGCTAAAGACGTCTCCGCTGATCAATTGGCGCGGAACATTGAATGGCTCTTGTCGTCGGCTAGTTATGCTGATCGTGCGCGGGCGGTCGCTGATGAAATCGCATTAAACGATGGCGCGGAGTCCGCCGCGGCGTTAATATCGCAAAGGCTCAGGCGTCCAGGACGAGAAATAAGCGGTTGCGTTGTCGAAGATGAGCCTGGAACAGAGCGCGTCTAAGGACTGCGGCGGCAATGTCTAAATCCCGATAACGGCATGGCGGTGGGTGAAATGAACCACGAATTTCGTTTCGGAATGTCGGATGGCGCGGCTCTGCATCGGGCGGAACGTTTGCTGCGGAGTCGCATTTCCCTGCGATTGATGCTGCAAATCCTTCTCATCGCAGCGTTGACCATCGGCGTGCCGCTTTTCGTCTGGGCGTATTTCGTGGGCGCCGACGACGCGCCCGCCAAACCGATAAAAGAAGCGACGTGGGCTCCCGCGGCCCTCGGCGTTGGCGCGCTGGGCTGGATCGAGCCGCGCTCGCGACTCATCCGAGTCTCGAACGAGGCGGCCGCGACCGGCGGCGTGGTCGGCGAAATACTGGTGCGGGAAGGCCAGGCCATCAAGGCGGGGACCCGGATCGCGGTGCTCTCGGACTGGCGTCGTCGCCGAGCGGAAGTGGCGCTCGCTGCGGCGGAAATTAGTGCCGCCAAGGCGCGCCGCCTTGCTGCCGAGGCCGAACTCGAGAGCGCCCAGCGGGACGCCGAGCGCAAGAAGAGCCTGTACAAGTCCGGCTCCGCCACCCTTTCCGTGGTTGATGGCGTCGAGTTGCGCCTGAAAAAGGCCAAGGCGGATGTCGACGTCGCGACCGCGAGCGTACTGCAGAGCGAGGCCAATCTGGAGCTCAAGGAGGCGCAGCTGTCGCAGGCGGTGTCGACCGCGCCGATCGACGGCGTCGTCATCAAGATCAATGCGCGCCCCGGCGAGCGCATCGGTCCCAACGGCGTGGCCGACATTGCGAACCTCAACGAGCTGGACGTCGTCGCCGAAGTTTACGAGACCGACATTCCACGGGTCAGAGTCGGTCAGAAGGCGATTGTAAAACTTCCGGAGCGGACGGCGCCCTATCCGGCAAAGGTGCGCGAGATCGCTTTTCTCGTCCGCAAAAATCACGTCAACGACGCTGATCCGCTCGCCGACCGCGACAATAGGATCGTTGAGGTGCGGCTGACTTTGGAGCGTCCTGGCATCGAGCAGCTTTGGCACCAGCTCTTCCGTCAGGTTCAGGTGCAAATAGAAAAGTGAGCGGTTTACCCCCGGCGCTCTTCGCCGCTCGATTGGCGTGGCGCCAGCTCATCTACGACAAGCCCAAACTGCTTGCCGCCACTTTGGGCGTGCTATTCGCCTGCGTGCTCGTGTTCATGCAACTAGGCTTTCGAGATTCGCTTTACACCAGCGCGTCTTCCGCGCCGCTGAAGATGCAGGGCCAGCTGTTTCTGCTGCACAAGCAGACGGAAGCCCTCTGGCGCCCGGTCTCCTTCGAACGCAGCATCCTGATGCGCGCCTTGGGCCTTCCGGCGGTGCGGCGAGTCGTGCCCCTCTACATGTCGCTCGGACAATTCAAGAATATGGATACCCACATCCAGCGGACGCTGATGATTTATGGGTACGATCCCACGGCCGAGCTCATTCATATTGACGACTTTGCGACGTTCAGATCCGAGCTGCAGCGGCAGGATACGGCGCTCTTCGACGTGACCTCACGCCCGGAGTTTGGTCCGATAAAGGAGTTGATCGCCTCCGGGCGCGACATCACCGAAATAAACGGTCGCAAAGTAAAGCTCGTCGGCACCTTCAATATGGGCACCACTTTCGCCGCCGATGGCAATGTCGTGATGAGCGATCTCAACTTTCATCGCGTTTTTCCTTCGCGATCCCTCGATCAGATTGATATCGGCTTCGTCCTGTTGGCGCCGGGCGCCGACATCGCCGCGGCGCAGGCCGCACTCCTGCGACTCGTCGGGCAGGAGGTGCAGGTCTTAACCTATGAGGAGCTCGTCCGGTTCGAGCAAGCCTATTGGGAGAATTCGGCGCCGCTCGGCTTCATTTTCGGTTTCGGCACGCTCATGGGCCTGATCGTTGGCATGGTGATCGTCTATCAGATCTTGTTCACGGATATTGGGAACAACATTCCACAATACGCCACTCTGGTGGCCATGGGATACAGCCAGTCTTATCTGCGAAATATCGTTTTTGCGTCGTCGATATATTTGGCCGTATTCGGATTTCTGCCGGGCATGGCGTTGTCCACGCTGCTCTATCAAGTAGCGGAACGTTCTATTTTTATCCCGTTCCCTATGACCATCGGGCGTATCGCCAGCGTCTTCTTTTTTATTCTGACAATGTGCGCGCTGGCTGGCTTGCTGGCGATACGCAAATTGAAATCGACGGATCCGGCCGACATGTTTTCATGAGCATGATCGAGGTGAAAGGTTTGAATTTCGCTTTTGGACAAGGCGAGTTGCGTCGTCAGGTCCTGACAAACATTCATCTTTCCATCGAAACTGGCGAAATCGTTATTCTCACCGGGCCCTCTGGCTCCGGAAAGACGACGCTGTTGACCATTTTGGGAGGACTGAGGCTTGCAACCTCCGGAAGCGTCGTCGTGCTCGGCGAGCAACTGGTGCGAAGCGAAACCAGCACACGGATCGCGGTGCGGCGGCAGACAGGATATATTTTTCAGCAGCACAATCTCTTCCTCTCGCTGACCGCCACAGAGAACGTCTGCATGGCGCTTGAGCTGCATGATCTATTTTCTGAAAAGGAACGGGTCGGGCTCGCGCGTCAAATTCTGACTCAGGTCGGACTAGAGGAGCGTCTGGAATATCGGCCCCAGCAGCTTTCTGGCGGACAGCGCCAGCGCGTTTCGATCGCGCGCGCCTTGGTTTCCAGGCCGAAGATCGTGCTCGCAGATGAGCCAACCGCGTCTCTCGATAAGAATAGCGGCCATGAGGCCGTCGAGATCTTGAGAAGCCTCGCCAAGCAGAATGGAACGACGATTTTGATCGTCACCCACGACTATAGAATATTGGATATCGCCGATCGCATCATCAATCTCGAGGATGGGATCATCACATAACGGTTCGGTCGCACTGAAGCGGTCAGTGTCACGATACGGCGAAAAGGGGTCTGACGCATTCTCGTCGGCCAAGCGTAGATCGGTTGCGCCGGAGACCAGCATCGCAAGTTAAACAGATGAATGCCGTCCGGACGCAACGTTCGTTCGTTTTCTGGCAGGAACGTTAGCCAGAGGCGCACAAAGTCCTGCTCGGCCGCACACAGGCCAGAGGAGAAAGCCAAAATGCGTCGAGTCTTCTTCGCCCTATTAGGCCTGCTGGCCGGCTATGCCGCTGGAGCAGCACTGGGAGGAGTCCTCGTCTCGCTTTTCTCTGGCAACGTGCACGACAAGGATCTTGAGATCGTGATGACATCTGCCTTCGTCACGGGGCCAGTGGGAGCCTTGATGGGGTTGCTTGCTGGGTTGTTCGTGCAGCGCGGCTCAAAAGGGGATGAGCGAAAAAAGCAAGGCGAGCCCCGATAGAATGAAAGCGATGATCCCCCTCTTCAACAAGCGCGCTGAACGCTTGCCGAGCGGATCAATTACGCAAGCTGCTCGCGCTCCTTCGCGCTCAGCAGCAACGTAGTTATGACGACAATCTTTTTCCCGGCTACGAAACACCTTGATCGCTGTTGTGTAGACAGAGACTCAGAAATCGATGACGCGAGCCACTAGCGCCGCGCAGAGCCCGGTTTGGCCATCCTGTGATGCTGTTTGGCCAGGAAAGTCGCGGGCATGGCGTGTACGAACGTCGCGGAAATCTGTTCCTCCATCCGCTGACGACTCCAAAGGGCGTTAGGCGCATTGCGCGTTAGGGCTGCTGCGCTGAAGGCGCAGGCCTCGCGCATTGGGCTTCGGTTACGAGACTTCTACGGCGACGACAAAGGCTCGTCATTGCATCAGCAACGGCAAAACGCCCGAGGAGAAACCGCAGCAAACATGGACGATGCTCGCTTGTCGCTATACGCGCGTGACTTAAATGCAATGACGGTCAACGGCCGGAAATCTGTGGTTTTCAATTAGGGCTCACGATGATCCCACGGAAAAAATTACCCTTTCTTCTGTCGTTTATCCTGGCGTTCACGCTTGTGCGCGTTCCCTGTCTCGCACATGCGGCTCTCATTTCGGCTTCGCCTCAGGATGGCGCGACAGTTCCAAGCGGAGAAGTCGTCATTCAACTTCGGTTTAACAGCCGCATTGACTCGAAGCTTTCGCGTCTCACGCTTCTCAAGGCCGCAGATCAAAGCGTCGTTCAGCCTCTCGAAACGAGCCCAGTATCCGAGGGCCTAAAAGCGAGAGCGCCGGACTTGCGGTCGGGCGCGTATACGCTCGAGTGGCAAATACTGAGCCTTGACGGCCATCTGACGCAAGGCAGGCTGAACTTCCGCGTGGAACGCTGATTATGCAAGCCTTCATTGCGTTGTACGGCTTTTTGGACCTCGTGCTGCGCGCATATCTCCTCGCGACGCAAGCGATCATCATGGGTGGCGTAGCGTTTCTGACGCTCGTACTGTCCCCTCTCGAAGGGAAATTGGGCGCTGAAGAGTCGCCAATTGCGCGACGTTGCCTTCGTATCCTTTTTTGGAGCTGCTGTGCTTCGGTCTTCGGCGAGATCGTCGCCGTGGGCGTGCTGACCGCGATGCTCGTCGGAACGTTGCACGTGGATTTTGCGGTCGCAGCCAGCGCCAACGCCGTCGTTAGTCATTTCATCGCCATGATCCTGTCGGGCGCACTGGCGCTTTACGCCCGCCTCGGCGCAAGCGCCTTTTTCAAGTGGGGGGGGGGCGCGATCGCCTTAGCGTTGCTGCTCGCGTGTGCGCATGTGGGCGTGACACATGCCGCGAGCCGCCCCGTCGCCTCGGCCTTGCTGGTGACGACCGAGATTGTGCATGTGCTTGCAGCGGCGATCTGGATCGGCGGCATTCCGTTCTTGTTGGTCGCGCTCGGAATGACGAAGAGCGGCGAGGCGCGGCGATTGATCGTCTCCAAATTCTCGCGGAACGCCATGTGGTCCGTGGGCGCATTGATTGCTGCCGGCCTCTTGATGATGACGCGCCACACGTCGGATCTCAGCGCGTTGTATGAGACGAATTACGGAATGCTGCTCAGCACTAAAATCGTGCTCCTGTTTGGCTTGCTGTGCTTTGCCGCCGCAAATCTTTCGACAACGCGTAAACTGTGGCGGATTTCTTCCACGCCGATCAGAAGATTATTACGTTTCTCTGAGGTGGAGGTGGGACTGGGCCTGGTTGCGCTGTTTTGCGCCGCCGCTCTTGCATCTGCGTCGCTCCCAACAGACGGCGCGGAGCGCACGAGCCTGTCTGAGATCACGGCGCGTTTCGCGCCGCGCTGGCCGAGTTTCTATAGTCCAGCGTATGCCGAGCTGTCCGCTGCGCAAGCAGCCTCCAGCGTAGGCGAACCAGCAACGCCCGGCCCACCCAGCGCGGCGGACATCGCCTGGGCGGAGATGAATCATCATTTGGCGGGCGTTTTTGTTGTCCTCATGGGCTTTTTCGCCTTGCTTGAACGCCATCGGCCAACTGCGCCGGCGGCGCGTCATTGGCCTTTGTTATTCTTGTTGCTTGGCGGCATTCTGGTGATTCGCGCGGATGAGACGGCATGGCCCCTTGGGCCCATAGGGTTTTTTGAAAGTCTTCGCGATCCTCAGATCGTCCAACACAAGGTCATTGTGGTCCTCATTGCGACCTTTGCGATATTCGAATGGCAGGTTCGACGCGGCCGCTTTAAATCCGACTGGCCAGCCTTCGTCTTCCCGATAACAACTGGCGCGGCGGCAGCGTTTCTGTTGACGCACTATGGACACACGGAAGGCAAAGACGAGGTTCTGGTCGCGATCAGTCATACGCCTATCGCGTTGCTCGGAGTTGTCTCCGCGAGCGCGCGCTGGCTGGAAATACGTCTGTCCGACACCTCCGCGGGTCGAATTGCTGGTTATGTTTGGCCCATGGCATTCATCTTATCGGGCCTCTTGCTGCTGCTCTACCGAGAAGAGTGACCAGCAGCAGCCCCGCAAACCTACAGTGCAACCGGCTGCGCCTACCTTCTCCCGGTCAGAAAAAACGCTTCCATGGCGCCCTTGCCTTTGATTTCGAGGCCGTCGCGCGGCGCCAAAACGAAGTCCCTGCACAAATGCTCGTAGGTCGATGCTGAAACCTGGATGCGGCCCGGAAGGCTGCTCGACTCCAGCCGGCTCGCAATGTTCACCGCATCGCCCCAAATATCGTAAATGAACTTGTGCGCGCCGATGACGCCCGCGACGACGTCGCCGGAGTTTATGCCCATCCTGATCTCGAGCGGCGTCGGCAAAGTATCGTTGAGAATGTCTAGTGTTTCGGCCATCGCCAACGCCATGTCCGCGACGGCGTGCGCGTGATCGTCCCGATCGCCGAAGAGCCCGCAGGCGACCATGTAGGCGTCGCCAATCGTCTTGATCTTCTCGACGCCAAATTTGAGCGCGAGCCCGTCAAACGCCGAGAAAACGCTTCCCAATACGCCAACAAGTTCGGGAGCCGGCAGCTTGGAGGAGAGTTCGGTGAAGCCGACGAAATCCGCAAACAGAATCGTGACGTCGCTGACATGATCCGCGATGACCGTTTCGCCGCTCTTCAGGCGCGCGATAATCGGCGCCGGAAGAATGTTGAGGAGAAGCTGCTCGGAGCGCTCTTTTTCGATGCGCAACGCGTCGAGCGCCTCGCGCTCTCGGTCCCGTAAATGCTTTTTCTCCAGTGACGATCCGATGCGCGCGCGAAGGAGCACCGGATCGAAAGGTTTTGCGAGATAATCATCGGCGCCCGCTTCGATGCATCTGACGATGGAGTCGATCTCGTTCAAGGCCGATATCACGATGACTGGAATGTCTCTCAACGCAGGATCCGCCTTGAGGATCGAAAGAACGTCGAAGCCGCTGATATCCGGCATCAGCAGATCGAGTAGAATGAGATCAAAGGGCGCCTCCCTCAACATCTCCAGCGAGCAAGACCCATTTTCAGCCAGCCCGACAGAGTGGCCCTGTCGTTCCAGACGGCGCTTCAGGAGTTCCCGATTGGACGCGTTGTCGTCGACCACAAGGATGCGGCTCGGCTGTACGGCGACGCTATCGGCTTCGGTTTCTGAGATCGGCTGGACAGAGGCGACGAAGCGATGTGCGACCATGGCGGAGACAGGTCCCGAGCCGATGTCGGCGTCCGTCGCCGCCTCGGTTTCGGGGAGTGAAAAACTGACCAGGCCGTCGATACGCTCAAGCAGGCGCGACGCTTCCTCCAGAAGTCGATTGAGGTCCAAGACCAGCGCCTGCGCGTCGTCAATGCCCGCTGCGTCTTCGCGCAGCATCTCGCCATAACCCTTTATGGCGTTGATGGGCGTGCGCAGATCGTGCCGCAAGTGGCGACGATAGTCCTCGGAATCCTCGCTTGGCCCGCGCGTCGCCTCGCGCGAGCGACCGACGAGTGATGCGATGACATCAATCAGCGAACGGCTGGCGGCGTGGATTTTCTCGAGGTCGTCACGAAATTCCCCGTGACCGTTCCTTTCGGCCTCGTCCAGCAAAATTTCGGCATAGCCTGCAATCGCCTCCGCAGGCGCGCTCAGCTCCTGCTGCACATAAGCAAGCAGTGCGCGATCGCTCCTGTCGGCGGACGGCCGGAAGTCATGCGACGTCATCTTATTTTCCCGGAAAGCCGGAATGCGCCAACGCCCGCCGTCCAAGATGCGTGACTCGTATTTCTCATAAATGTTTCAACCGGTGGGGTCGCCAAAGTTCGCTCAACGACGACGGCTACAGGAACGCGGCCGTGCCTCTGGAGACGAGGCTTCGAGACGATAATTGATCAGACGATGCTAAGCGCCAGATTCAATCAGGGCCGTGATCTTGCCCAGAAGTCGCGTGATCTCGACAGGTTTCGTGTCATAGTCGTCGCATCCCGCTTCGATCGCCTTCTCCCGGTCCCCCGCCATCGCATGGGCGGTCAGGGCGATGACCGGAATCTTGCGCGTCGCTTCGTTTTCTCTGACCCGGCGGGCCGCCTCCCAGCCATCGATGACCGGCAGGCTCATGTCCATCAGGATGAGATCGGGCGATTCGGCGGCGGCCATATCGACGCCCTGCTGGCCATCTATGGCGATCACGACTTCATAGCCATTTCGCCTGAGGCGCCGCGACAGCATATCCCGGTTCATCTCATTATCTTCGACAAGCAAAATCTTCACCACCGACCCTGTCTCCGATGTCAATGCGCTTGGACGGCGTCCGCCGCGCTGGGATTGAGGCACTGACGCATGATCGTCACCAGCTCCTCAAGATAGTCATGGTCCTTTGTGATGATGTCAGCTCCGAATTCTTTCAGCTTGCGCATATCCTCTTCGCTGAGATCTTTCGCCGTGACGATGACGACCGGCAAATGGTCATAGGCGCGGCGCTTACGCAATTCTCTCAAGAAACCGAACCCATCGAGATTTGGCATCATCAGGTCGAGAAGGATAAGGTCCGGCGCCGGATTTTTAGCGATCCACTCAAGCCCATCCTGCCCGTTGATGGCGGCTTCGGCGGTGTAGCCGGCGCCCGAAACGCAGCGGCAAAGAAGCTCGCGCGTCGCGGAGTCGTCCTCGATGATGAGCACCCTCGTTTCGCTCGATGCCGCGCAATATTGCGTCATCAGGGCCGTCAAGCGCTGACGGTCGATGGGCTTTGTCAAAAGCTCCGCCGCCCCGAGCGGAATCGCCAGAGCGCGCTCGTTGAGAATCGTCACCATGATGACGGGGATGTTCCGCAGCTCATCATCCTCCTTGAGCTGCCTAAGCACGCTCCAGCCGTCGAGCTGGGGCATCATCACATCCAGCGTGATCGCATTCGGCCTGTGCTGTCTCGCCAGGGCCAGCGCTTCCAGCCCATTACGGGCGGCGATGACGTGATAGCCCTTGTTCTCCAAAGTTCGTGTGAGCAGGTCGCGCGCGGTCGCGTCGTCGTCGACGACCAGTATCGTCGGGAGACGCCGGGACGAAGTCGGCTCGGCCCGTTTCTTCGTTGCGAGGGGCTCCTGCCGGTCCGGAAGCCTGATCGTGAAGGTCGAGCCTGTGCCCAGCGCGCTCCCAACGGAGATATCGCCGCCGAGCGCTGCGCAAAAATGCTTGGTGATCGCGAGCCCCAGCCCCGTCCCTCCGAAGCGCTTCGTGGTGGACGCGTCGGCTTGAGTAAAGGCCTGGAACAGGCGGGAAAGCTGCTCCTGCGTCATGCCGAGCCCCGTGTCCGACACGTGAAAAATCACAAAAGCGTCGGCGTCCCGCTTGACGGTCAAAGTGACTTTTCCGTGGCTCGTGAATTTGTTTGCATTGCTCATGAGATTGAGCAGGCACTGCTTGACCTTCGTTTCGTCGGACAAAAAGCCGCCAACGTCGTCGGGGCAGCAGAGTTCTAGCGCATTGCCGTTCTTGTCGGCGAGGGGCTGAACGATCGAAAGGACCTCATTCACGAGAGGCCTGATCTCCACTCTCTCGATGAAGACCTCCATCTTTCCAGCTTCGATTTTGGAAAGATCGAGAATATCGTTGATCAGGCCAAGCAGATGCCGGCCCGCGCTCTCGATCCTCTTCAGGTCCTCGATCGGCTCTGGGTCGTCGTTGTCGAGCGCGTTCTCCTGAAGCATTTCGCTATAACCGATGATGGCGTTGAGCGGCGTGCGCAGCTCATGGCTCATGTTTGCAAGAAAGGCGCTTTTTGTCTTGCTGGCTTCCTCGGCCGCCACGCGCGCGACGGACAATTCCTCATTCGCGAGCTGAAGTTCGCGCGTGCGCGCCCGGATCTTGTCCTCCATGGAGTCGTACAGTCCGCGCAGCTCCACGGTCATCGAGCGGATCGCCCTCAGCAGGAGCCCCGTTTCATCACGGCTGCCGATCTCGAAATTTGCGTCGAGATCCCCTGCGGCGACCTTCTCGGCGACGCCGACGGCGGTCTTGATCGGCTTGGTGATCGTGCGCGCGACGCCCATGGCCAAAGCGATAATCGGTGGAATCATAAAAAACAGCAGCCAGAGCGTCGCCTCTTTTTGCGCGCTGGTGAGCGCGAAGGCCTCCTTCGTGCTCTGCTGCACGACCATGCCCCAGCGAAACGACGGAACATAGGTCCACGAGGCGACGACGGGCCTGTTCTCGAGGTCATCGAAGAGGCCCGAGCCATGGACGCCGGCGAGCGCCCTGGCGAGCGCAGGAAAAGCGCCGCCATCGAGCGGCGCTCTAATGCTGAACGCCTTGGAAGCGTCATGCCGCAGCGGATTGACCACGACCATTTGGCCCTGATCCAAGCGGGCGGCGACGAGCACCTCTCCCGTCTCGCCGAGACCCGTGTAGTCGTTGATGAGGCTGTAAAGCTCCTGATTATCGAGCTGGAAGACGACGACGCCAATCACGACGCCGTTTTCCAGAACAGGCCCTGCAATAAAGGCGGCAGGCTCTTTCAGCCCGGGATAGATCTGAAACGCCGAAATTTCGGCCTGCAGCAATGTGCGCGCCCGATTGATCGTGTCTGAAAGCTCCGTTCCCTTGAGCGGTCCGCCGAGGGAATTTGGGTTGAAAAGGGCAGGGTCCGATTGCTCGAAAAGCGTGAAGCCTTCGGGCGAGACAATCGCGCAGTTGACATAGTTGAACGTGTCGGAAAAACGCTTGAGAACGGGGCCGTGTTTCGCGACAGCTTGGCGATAGGACTCCGAGTCTCTCCCGCTCGTCCTTATGGTTTCGGAAAATTCCCGGGTGGCTTCGCCAATTGAGGCGCTGTGCATCAGCGACTCGACGCTTCTGATTTTTTCAAGCGTCAGAGTCTCCAGCTGCTCCACTTTCTTCTTGGCGACGACCTGCAGCGACGTCTGAATCGTCTGCTCCAGAGACTCTCGCGAAATGTCATAGGTTCGCCAGGCGAGGAGGCCGCAGGAGACGATATTGATCGCAAGGAACCAGAAGATGATCTTGGCGCCGATGGAGCGCCGGAGGAAATCGAGCCTGGGAAGCTTCATCGATCAGTCCGCCTCTGTCGGATTGGCCCATCTGCCGCCCCATCGGTTGTACAAGGCGGTCAGAAATTCCTCCCACTCGGCTTTCGTGCGAGTCGGCGGATAGGGCACGGGACGGATCGGACGATCGATCGTCCAGACAAGCTCGATTCGGCCATCGGTTTGAATTTTACCGACAGAGAAAGACCGCCACGTATGCTGCGTGTAGGGATCCACCGACACCAGACCTTCGGGCGCATCGAGGGTCTCGGTCAGCATGGTGCGTTTGACCCTCTGAACGTCGAAGGATTGCGCTTCCTGGACCGCCTTTCCCCATAAGATGACGCTGAAGTATGAGGTCGCAATAACGTCGCCCGTCACACGGTTGGCGCCATATCTTTCGCGAAAGGCGCGAACGAACCGCTCGTTCTCCGGCTTCTTGATCGCCTCGAAATAGCTCCAGGCGCTGTAGTGGCCCTGGAGGCTCGCAATTGGCAGGCTGCGAAGCTCCTCCTCGCCGATGCTGACGGAGACAACGGGCAATTTGTCAGCGGAAAGCCCAGCGTCGGTCAGCGCCTGATAGAACGCCTTGTTGGAATCGCCCACCACCGAACTGATTATAACGTCCGGCTGCGCCATCTGGATTTTTTGGACCGCCCTGGAGACGTTTGAGCTTCCGAAGAAAATATAGTCTTCGCCCACAAGCTCCGCGCCAAGCGCGCGAATCGTGTCCTTCATAATTTCGTTGATGCTGTGCGGCCAAACATAATCTGAGCCGATCAGATAGAATTTTTTGCCAATGTGATCGAGGCTCCATTTGATCGCCGGAATGACCTGCTGATTGGGCGCCGCGCCCGTGTAGATAATGTTGGGCGACTGTTCGAGTCCCTCATAGGCCATGGGATAGACCAGGAGCTGACCGTATTTTTCGATAATGGGCGCAACCGTCTTACGGCTCGCGGAGGTCCAGCATCCGAAAATCACGGATACGTGTTCCTCGGTGATCAGGCGCTCGGCTTCCTTCGCGAAGGTCGGCCAATCGGATTTGCCGTCGGCGATGATCGGCTGAATCTTGCGTCCCAGTAAGCCGCCCTTCGCATTGATCTCCTCAATCGCGAGCAGCTCCGCGTCGACCATTGAATTTTCGCTGATCGCCATCGGTCCAGAGCGCGAATGCAGAATTCCGACCTTGATCCGCGCGCTTTCCGCCTGCAAAAGGAACATCGTCGCGGCGAATGCCATCGCGGCGGCGATAGCGACCGCGACAAAGCCTTTCCACGCGCTGCGAGTGTCGAGGGCCATTGGCCGTATCCTGCTTCCGAGTTTGCGAAGATCGAAACCGAACGTCATTTACTCGATCGTCGCATTGCATGACTGGATGTTTGAACAGAGGCTGTTCGAACGCGCCGCGAAGTGTCGGCGTCGGCGTTGTTTGTCAATTCCGTTCAACAGAAATTCGCGCCGTGTCGCGTAAAGCCCGACGGGATTCATCCCGCACATAAGGCATGTGCCCACCGGGCAGAACAACGAACTGCACGCGCGAACCATCGCCAAAGGCCGGAAGCTGGTCCAGCAAGAGTTTCGTCGCAAAATAGGGCGTAACGAGATCGGTAATTCCGTGCACGATGAGAACCTTGAGCCGCGGATCGAGCGCCAACGCCTCGCGCAAGTCTGAGACGGCTTCCGCGTTGACGCGCCCACCGCGCCCGTAATCCCATTGGTGCGCAACTTGCGCATTGAGGATTTCATATCGCGCGTCGTTTATTGGCCACTCTAGCTTTTCGGTCACGATCCGGCTCATGGCGGCGCCCAGCGGCGTGCGCAGCGTGTCAAGCACGGGATCCTCCCAGTCGCTATCTTGGGAAAAGGGCGCGGGGTCGAAGCCGGCAACTTCCCCATCATAAGCGCTCAGAATCCGCTGGTCGTCACGGGCCCGCTCGCGACTGAACGTCTTGACGTGCACACGGCCGCCGAGCTGCGACACAATCTTGCTGTTGAGACCAGTGAATTGCGCTACCCTGGCGCTCAGCCGCGACAGAGCGTCGGCATCCCGCACCCCCTTGAGCAGATCGGTCAGATAAGCGCCTCCGGCATATTCCTCGACGTCGGCAAGTGCGGCTCGATCCTTTGCGCCGCGCGTGACTGCTGCAAACGAAGGTAAGTAAGCCGCGTAGGACAGAAGATTGCGCGCGTCCAACCAGGTGAAGTCGAGGACTGGGGAGATGAGAATGAGACCTGTCACCCCCACGCTTTCGCGCTCTCGCAGCGCATGCACCAGTTTGACGGCGCGAAAACTCCCATAGCTCTCGCCGACAAGATATTTGGGGGAGGCAAGGCGTCGGTGTGTCGTCAGCCATTTGCGAAGGACGACTGCAAGCGCGTCGGCATCGCCTTGGACCGAGAAGAATCGCTTCCTGAGATCCTCGCTGTCGCCAACGATTTTGCTGTAGCCTGTGCCCGGCGGATCAACGAACACCAGATCGGCGAACGTGAGCCAGCTCTCGGCGTTCTCGACGATCGTGGGCGGCGCCGACGGCGAAAGCGCGTTGACCATGTGAAGCCGCCATGGCGACAGCGCGCCTAGACCGAGCCAGGCGGAGCCCGCGCCGGGTCCGCCGTTGAAGACGAAAGCAATCGGCCGGCTGAGCGATTCCGCGCCCGCGCGTTCATAAGAAACGTAGGCCACATCCGCCTGCGGCGCATCACTTTGGGCGTCCCGCAGATGCACGGCGCCTGCTCGCGCCGTGAACGCCACCTTCTCGCCGCCGAGCGTGATCGTATGGTTGGTGACGACCTCCGCCGGCAGACCGCGTGACGGAACGGATTGTTCGTTTACACTTTTCTTTCCCGCTGTCGCATCGTCCGCCCGGCATGGGAAGCAGCCGCCCGCGACGATTGCGGCAAGCAAGAATATCCATCGAATTGGCGGTTTACTCGTCATGCTTCGCCCATAGCAATCGCGTCGTACAATTAGTTTGAAGCGGTCTTGTTGCGACATCTCGCTGCAACGCGCGAAGTTCCCTCTCGCCTATATGCTCTCAGAAAAGCATCGATTCCGGCATCGACCATCGCGTTAGCGGAGGCTTCGGCTCTCGGTTCGAGACCAAGCGCGGTGTGAAGCGGCAAGTCTCCGCGGACTAGACTCAAAAAATGGCTCGCGGCTTCAGTCGCGTCTGTGAACGTCAGGAGGCCGCGGTCTTTGGCCTCTTCGAGCAAGGCGGCGACACGCATGAGCTCGTTTTTCGGCCCGCTTTCAAAGAAGAGCCTGCAGAGTTGCGGAAAGCGCATGCGCTCACTGGAAATCGCCTGAAAAAACGCCATCGACTCCGGGGTCAAATACACTTCGACAAATTGACGCGCGAAGCTTCGTAGGGCCTCGACAAGGCCGATGTCGAGATCGGGCATCTTCAGCCTGCTCGCTTTCAGGCGGCATTCCGCTTCGATCAAATGGGCGAACAAAGCTTCCTTGCTGGGAAAGTAAGCGTAGAGCGTCGCCTTCGACACGCAAGCGGACCGCGCGATCGCGTCCATGCTCGTCTCCGCGAAGCCCTGTTCGAGGAATAATTTTCGCGCAGCCTCGATTACGGAACATTCCTTCCGTCCCGCAACATGCGCCTCTGTCGATCCTGCCGTCGCATGATCCGCCGACGGGCTCTTCATGGCGGGGTCCTCAATTTCAATCTTTGTAGCGGTAACGCCGCAAGGACTCTGGCTTTCATTCAAGGCTCTGCCCCGCACCATAGGCTCATTCTCGCACCTTCGCCCGGGCTCAACCCGGCCTGTCGCCGTGGGGTGTGACTTATCTATCGGCCGACTTTTGAAAAGTTTCAAACTAAACGATCCAGTTCAATTTAACGTTGACAGGCGCCAAAGAGCAAGCATAAAACTGAACCGTTCAGTTTAACCTGGGTCCGATATGAGCTGGAGGGCGCCTCAAATATCCCGGCCGTTGCTCAACCCGCATGTGGGGGATCGCCTCGCTCTTGCGCTCGAAAGCCGGAAGGCGCGAAACATCGCCCAGAGCGATCGACGCCAAGGGACATTGATCAGCTCAAAGGGCAGGGCGGCGGCGCTGGGGCTTCTGCTTGCCGCGTTTCTTTCCGGCTGCGCTGTGGGCCCCGACTTTGTCGCGCCGGAGGCGCCCTTGGGCGCGGGCTATGCGGTAGGTAAGCCGGCTAACATCACCCAGTCGGCGGCCATCGCGGGCGGCGGCGCGCAAAAGCTCGTTCCTGGCCGCGACATTCCGGGCGAATGGTGGCGACTGTTCCGCTCCAAGCAGATTTCGGCGCTGGTGGCCGAGGCGGTGACCAATCATCCCAACATCGCCGCCGCCGAAGCGGCGCTGCGCCAGGCGCGCGAAACTACGGAAGCCGATGCGGCGTCCTTCTTTCCGTCGGCCACTCTGAGCCAGAGCGTCGCGCGCACGCAAATGACGACGGCGCAATTCGGCGGCTTCTCGCAAAGCTCCTCGTCGAGCGGATCGCAAGGCTCGTCGTCGAGCGGGGCGACGGCGCTACTTTATACGCTCCATAATTCGAATGTCGCCGTGTCGTTCACCCCCGACGTCTTCGGCAAGACGATGCGCACGGTTGAGAGCGATTTCGCCGCGGCCGAGTATCAGCGATTCCAGCTTGAGGCGACCTATCTGGCGCTGGCCGCCAATGTGGTGACCGCTGCGATCGCCGATTCCAACTACGCCTCGCAGATCAAGGTCACGCGCGATCTCATCGCCGCCTATCAGAAGCAACTCGACATATTGCAGAAGCGCTTCGAGCTCGGCGCCGTGAGCGCGGCCGACGTGGTGTCGGAAAAGGCGCTCGTCGCTCAAGCGCAAGCGACGCTGCCGCCGCTCGAAAAAGCGCGCGCGCAGACGCGCAATCAGCTCATGGCCTATCTCGGCCGCTTTCCCAATGACGATAAGGGCGAAGCGATCGACATTGAGCATCTGCATCTGCCGCGGGATCTGCCGCTCAGCCTGCCGTCCAATCTGGTGCGCCAGCGTCCCGACGTGCTTTCGGCGGAGGCGCAATTGCATCAGGCGAGCGCCAATGTGGGCGTCGCCACGGCAAATATGCTGCCGCAGCTGACGTTGACGGGCAATGGCGGCAGTCAGGCTTCGAATTTCTCGCAATTATTCTTGCCGCAGACCTCGGTCTACAATCTTGCGACGCAGCTCTCCGGCCAGGCGTTCGACGCCGGCAGATTGTTCCATCAGCGCGAGGCGAAGCTCGCCGCGCTGGAACAGGCGGAAGCGCAATATCGCGCCACCGTGATCAGCGCGTTCCAGAATGTCGCCAACGCCTTGCAGGCGATCAAGCATGACGCGGAGACGCTGCGTGCGCAGGTTGCGGCCGAAAAGGCCGCCGCCGAAAGCCTGGATATTTCGCAAGCCCAATATTTGGCTGGCTCGACGACCTATCCGACGGTCCTCAACGCCGCGCAGACCCTGCTCAACGCCCGTCTCAATCGCGTCCAGGCGCAGGCGGCGCGCTTCTCGGATACCGCGGCGCTGATGCAGGCGCTCGGCGGCGGGTGGTGGAATCGCCTCGACGAGACGCCGGCGTCGCTTCCCAAACCCACCGATCTCATTTCAACCCTGCCGATCGCAGCGGCGATACGCGCCGAGGCTGAGGAACGCTCCCGTGCCCGTTAACACGCTTTTGCAAGACCGTCTCGGATCGATGTTCAAGCCCATGATGATCATGCTGGCGGTCGTCGCCCTCGTGTTCGCAGGCCTTTACGGCTTCGTCAGTTTCCGCTCGATGATGATCGGGCGGTTCCTCGCCTCCATGGCCAATCCGCCGCAGACCGTGTCGGTGACGACCGCCGCCTATCGGGAATGGCGCCCGAAGTTTTCCGCCATCGGCACATTCCGCGCCGTCAATGGCGCGGACCTCGCGCTCGAAACTTCGGGCATCGTCGAGAAGATCCACTTCCAGTCGGGCGAGGACATCAAGGCGGGGCAAATTCTCATCGAGCTGCGCAAGGATACGGACAACGCCCGGCTCGAAGCCTTGAAAGCCACCGCGGAGCTCAACGCCATCAACCTGCGCCGCGACCAGTCGCAGCTCAAAATCCGCGCCGCGAGTCAGGCGACTGTGGATACGGACATCGCCAATCTGCGAAGCGCCAACGCCCAAGTCGTGCAGCAGGAGGCGGTGATCGCGCAAAAAACCTTGCTCGCGCCCTTCGCCGGAAGGCTCGGCATCCGTCAGATCGATCTTGGCCAATATATCGGCGCCGGTACTGTGATCGTGACCTTGCAGGCGCTCGATCCGATCTTTCTCGACTTTGTCCTGCCGCAGCAGGACTTGAATGGCGTCTCGGTCGGACAAACCATCGCCGCGACCGTCGACGCCTTTCCCGGCCAGAGCTTTACGGGCAAGATCGACGCCATCAGCTCCAAGGTGGATCTCGCAAGCCGCAACGTGCAGATCCGCGCGAGCCTCGCCAATGGCGAACGCAAGCTGCGGCCCGGCATGTTCGCTTCAGTGGAAATCGCGACCGGCAAGCCTCAACGCCTGATCACGCTGCCGCAAACGGCGATCGTCTATGCGCCCTTCGGCAATTCGGTGTTCCTTGCGCAAAAAAGCGAGGAGAGCGCCGATAAGAAGGCGCCGCAAGGCTCCGGACTCATCGCGCATCAAGCCTTCGTTCGGCTTGGGGAGGCGCGCGGCGACGAAGTCTCGGTGCTCGAAGGGGTGCCCGAAGGCGCCACGGTCGTCACGGCCGGTCAGGTCAAGCTGCGCAACGGCGCGCCGCTCGCCATTTCGCAAGAGCCGTCGCCGCCTATCGACGACTCTCCCAAGCCCGTGGATCAGTGAACGGAGATTTCGCAAGATGCGTTTCACCGACATTTTCGTGCGCCGCCCGGTGCTCGCCACCGTGGTGAGCCTGCTGATCCTGGTGCTTGGCCTGAGATCGCTGGCGACTTTGCCCGTGCTGCAATATCCGCGCACGCAAAACGCCGTTGTCACGGTGATGACGTACTATTTCGGCGCCGATCCCGCGACCGTCGCCGGTTTCGTCACGACGCCGCTCGAAAACGCCATCGCGCAGGCGAACGGCATCGACTATCTCACCTCGACGAGTCAGATCGGCGTGAGCACGATCACCGCCAATCTGCGGCTGAACTATGATTCCGGCAAGGCGCTCACCGAGATCAGCACCAAGATCGATTCGGTGCTCAACCAATTGCCGCAGGCCGTGCAGCGTCCCGTCATCACCGTCAAGATCGGCCAAACGACCGACGCCATGTACATTGGCTTCAACAGCGACATCCTCACGCCGAGCCAGGTGACCGACTATCTCATCCGCGTCGTGCAGCCGCGTTTGCAATCGGTGCCAGGCGTGCAGACCGCGGAGCTCATCGGCGGCAAGACCTTTGCGCTCAGAGCCTGGCTCGATCCGGTGAAGCTCGCCGCCTATGGGCTCACCGCCAGCGAAGTGGCGGCGTCCCTCCAGAGCAACGACTATATCGCCGGCCTCGGCTCGACCAAGGGCCAATGGGTTCAGGTCAATCTCTCGGCGGCGACGTCGCTCCATTCACTCGAGGAGTTTCGCAACCTCGTCGTCAAGCAGGTGAACGGCGCCAATGTGAAGCTGCGCGACGTCGCCAATGTCACGCTCGGCGCGGACGATTATGAATCCTCGGTGTCGTTCGATGGCAAGCAGGCGGTTTATATCGGCATTCTGGTGGCGCCGAACGCGAATTTGCTCGATGTAGTCAAAGGCGTCAAAGACGCCTATCCCGACATTGTCAAAGCGCTGCCGCAAGGCTTGAATAGCGAGATCGTCTACGACACGACGAATTTCGTGAACAGCTCCATTGACGAGGTGATTCACACGCTGATCGAAGCGGTCCTCATCGTCACCGCCGTCGTCTTCGTGTTTTTGGGATCGTGGCGCTCGGTGCTGATCCCGATCATGGCGATCCCGCTTTCGCTCATCGGCTCGCTGACGTTTCTCCTCGCGCTCGGCTTCTCGATCAATCTGCTGACGCTTCTGGCGCTGGTGCTGGCGATCGGCCTCGTGGTCGACGACGCCATCATTGTCGTCGAAAACGTCAACCGGCATCTCGGCGAAGGCCTGACGCCTGTCGACGCCGCGCTGCTGGCGGCGCGCGAACTCGCCGGACCGATCATCGCCATGACGATCGTGCTGATCGCCGTCTATGTGCCGATCGGCTTTCAGGGCGGCCTCACCGGCGCGCTCTTTGTCGAATTCGCTTTCACTCTGGCGGCGGCGGTCACCGTGTCGGGCATCGTCGCGCTCACTTTGTCGCCGGTGAGTTGCGCTCTCGCGCTCAAGCCCCCGAAGCGAGGCGAGGAGACGCTTGAGTCCCGCATCGTCGGCTTTATCGATGCGCGGATGGACGCCGTCCGGGTCCGCTATCACCGGCTGCTGGACTCCTCCCTCAATTACGTCCCGGTGACGCTCGTCTTCGGTGGGCTGGTGCTCTCGAGCATCTATTGGCTCTACGCCAGCGCCAAGAGCGAACTCGCGCCAAACGAGGATCAGGGCATCATTCTGGCGCAGGCGACTCCGGCGCCCAACGCCACTCTCCAACAAAAGCTGTACTACGCCGATCAGGCCTATAAAATCATCGCCAAGCATCCAGAGACCGACAGCGTGTTCCAGATCAATTCGCCGGCGGCGAATCTGTCCGGCGTCGTGCTCAAGCCCGCGGATGAGCGCAAGGTCGGCGCGGAGGACTTGCAGCATATGCTCCAGCAGGAGCTGAGCGCCGTTGCAGGCGTGCGCTTCGTCGCCTTCCAGCCGCCGCCGCTTCCGGGCTCGATGGGCTTGCCGATTCAATTCGTGTTCCAGAGCACCGACCCTTTCGAGAAGATGGACGGCATCTCCCGCGAATTCCTGTCGAAGGCTCTGGCGACGGGAAAGTTCATGTTCCTCGACACCGATCTCAAGATCGACCAGCCGCAGTTGTCGCTTGTCATCGACCGCGAAAAGACCGCGCAACTCGGCCTGAGAATGATCGACGTCGGCGGCGCGCTCACCACCGCGCTGAGCGGCGGCTATACGCAATATTTCGGGCTCGCCGGCCGTTCGTACAAAGTCATTCCGCAGGTCGCCCAACGGTTTCGACTGAATCCGGATCAGATCTTGAATTATTACATCAAGACGGCGGACGGCTCCTTGGCGCCGCTCTCGACGGTCGCCAAGCTCGAAACCGCCATCGTTCCCGAGTCGCTCAATCATTTCCAGCAGATTAATTCTGTGACGATTTCTGGCGTGGCCGCGCCTGGCGTCATCGCCGGCGAGGCGCTCGACACGCTGAAAGAGATCGCGCGCACGGTTTTGCCCTCGACCTATACGATCGACTACGCCGGACCCTCGCGTCAGTTCATTCAGGAGTCGAGCGGCTTCGCGGTGACGTTTGGCTTCGCCCTCATCATCATCTTTCTGGCGCTAGCCGCGCAATTCGAGAGCTTCCGCGATCCGCTGATCATTCTCGTATCCGTCCCAATGTCCATCGCCGGCGCGCTGGTTTTCATCATGCTCGGCTTTGGCGGCGCGAGCATCAACATTTACACGCAGGTTGGCCTGGTGACGTTGATGGGCCTGATCAGCAAACACGGCATTCTGATCGTGGAGTTCGCCAATGAATTGCAACACAGCGGGATGTCGAAACGGGAAGCGATCCTGGAGGCCACGTCCATTCGCCTGCGTCCGATCCTTATGACCACCGCGGCGATGGTGCTCGGCGTCTTCCCGCTCATCATGGCGGCGGGCGCGGGCGCGGCGTCGCGCTTCAACATGGGGCTGGTGATCGCCTCGGGCCTTTCGATCGGCACCTTGTTCACGCTGTTTGTTCTGCCCGCGGTCTATCTCGTCCTCGCGGCGGACCATTCAGGGTCACGCAAGAAGGCCGTGCTCGATCTTGTGTCGCCAGCGCATCCATAAGTGCGGTCGGAGATCGTTGTTAAAGGCATGAGGCCCAGCCAGCGGAGTTTGATCTCTTTGCGCCATGTTGCCGCGACTCAGCTCCCGTCTCGCGAGGAGAAATAGAAGCACGTGGGTCTCGCCGGTTGGATAGACGCTGGACTGCAAATCAGGCGGGGACCACCGCAGTGCGGGTCTGATAGGCGTCATTCAAGATGAGATTGGCGAGACTGCGCGCAGAATCGTCCCAGGAATAAATAGGCGCCTTTTCCTTTTTGATCGGTTCCCGATGGAGCTCCTCGATTTTGTCGGCCAAGTCGTTCGAGTCCAGTAAATTGAAATAGCGGACGTGGTCTCCGCCGATTTCGTGGAACACCGGCAAATCCGAGGCGATGACGGGAAGCCCGTAACGACCAGCTTCAACAAGCGGGAGGCCAAATCCTTCAATCATCGATGGATAAACCAATGCGCGCGCATGGGTGTAGCAGTGATGAAGATCGGCGTCGCTCGCCTTATCAAGCCACAGGAGACGTCGCCCAAATTCGCAGTGTTGTTTGATGCGATGTTGGAGAGATTCGCTTTGCCAGCCTCCTTGGCCAATGATGACGTAACGCGCGTCGACGCCGCTCGACCAAAGACGTTCGAAAGCGTCGAGCGCGATCGGATAACATTTTCGCGGTTCAAGAGTGCCCACGCTCAGAAAGTAAGGCGTTTCGCTGGTGGTCACGATTTTGGCCTCAGGAGAAACTGAGGAATTCTCTTGGTCGTCGAAATCTGCGCCGAGTCGCCACCAGCCGATGCGAAGATTCGGCTTGGTAGCGAGATCTTTGCGCGCGACATAAGCGATGAGATCTGTCGCAGTGCTCTTTGAGACGCATATGATGCGATCGCTTTTCAACACGAGCTTTTCGAACCACTCGTTGAATTCCTCAGTCATTCGCGGCGTGACGCTGAGCGGATGAATCAAGGGGATCAGGTCATGTATGACCGTTATGAGCTGTCCGCCGACATCAGCGAGCCGCTGAATAAGAGGCAGATGCTCGGAAAGCATGCTCCAGCTTGCATCGAGGAGCATGAATTTGTCGCCTTCCCTGAACGTGATCGACGCGGGGAGCAACGGATGATCGTAGTAGGAAAGAAGTTCGCCATTTTCGACAACGACGGGAAGCGCAAATCCATCCTGGATTGCTCTCTTGGCTATTTCGCGAACGACGCGCTGAACGCCGGTTTTCCCTCCAACACGTAGCGTTGGCGTTACATCGATGAAAATGCGGCAAGAGGAGATTGAGGAGAGCGTGTCGTCCGAGGCGAGTTCTCTTGGCAACAGAGGCCGACGCCTGAGTTTCAAGCGGTCGCGAGACCGTGATCCATTGTGCAGATGACCAAGTCCGAGCTGCTTGGTCACAGTCCAGTAGAATTCTCTCAATTTGAAGTAGACGAAAGCCGTTACTGGATCGAGCGCATCCGCCATGCGTCTGCGTTTCATTTCGAGGTTCTCTAGCTGAATCTGCGACGCGAGAAAAAGGGCGACCTCGCTTTCGTGTTCAATTTGCTGCGCCATCTTGCTCTTCTCCAGAGTGTACGCCGAAAGCGCGGACGCGCGCCGCCTCGGAAGATCGGGGTGCTTTCATCTTGGTTGTCTTTGCCGCTGCCCTTCGCGGCGAGAGAAAGGAGCGTCGATCGCGTCGGCTCACTTCGCTTGCATACGGGCCATCAACTTGCTTGCGATGTCGCCGAGGCGACTCGCATAACGCTCAGATGAGTATCTCTCTTCGTATAATGCGCGCGTATCGCTCGTCATCGGATCGCTTCGCTCGCTCATCCCACGACGCTTCATCATGGCGGCGGCGAATTCGCTGGCGTCGTCCGCGACGAACACGTTGCGAAGCTGTGATGGATCGATCCCCATTCCCCTGAAAGCCTTCGACGTCGCGACGACCGGCAGTCCGCTGGAGAGAGCCTCCACGGTTTTGATCGAGAGGCCGTGCCCTTCTCTGGTGGGGAGGAGAACTAGAGCTGCATCGGCGTAGGCAGACTGTATTTCAGCGACTCTGCCGCGGAACAGATTGCGATGCTCCTTATACAGGAGTCTGTCATGGCTTTTCACGCCATCGGCGATATCGCCAAAAATTGAAATCGATATTTCAGGCACGCGCGGCACAATGTATTTCAAAAACCATCGAACGCTGATGTAGTTGGCGGCGTTGTTGCCAGCGACGAAAATAGCGCGATCGCCACTGTCGTGAGGCGCCGCTGGGGCGATCGAGGGATAGATCAGCTCGTGTTGCGCGAGAGGCAAAAGCTGCTGAAACGCCGCATACTCTTCCGAATTTAAGTGAATGCAAACGTCCGCGCGCTTGATCCAATCGAGTTCGACGGCAAGCATGCTCCTATAGCCAACGTAAGGCGGGATGCTAAAGCCTGCGCGATTGCGGAGTTCGTATTGCCGAGCCTGGATGTCGTGAGTGTCGAGGACGACGGGAATACTGCGCCTCTCGCGCATCTTCTCGGCGAAAGGCAAGACGAAAAAGTGGTTGGCGTGAATCAGGTCAATAGCGTTCGTGTCGAGCGCTTCGGGAAGTGGCGCGCGCTTCACCAGCTCCACCAGCCAGGTTGCCTGATCGCCATGCGTTAAGGGCCACCAGCCGTCCTTAAGGAGCATTGTCCTGAAGAGATCAGGGATCGTGGCGGACGATTCATATCTCTCGTCGGCGGCGAGATCCTGACTATGCGCCCTGTAATCTTTCCAGCGTGCGCCGCGGCCGACCGAGGGCGTGACATCGTCCATGAGCGCAATGGAAAGCACACGCGCGCCGAGCTTTTTGTAGGCTCCTATCTGGCTAGCGATAACCTGGTGCGTCCCGCAAGAATGCCACGCAGGATGCACGACTGCGACTGTTTTACCCGATAGCGCGGCGCGGCCTGGACCTGATTGATGTATCGACATCCCGACGACCCCCTTTGGGCGTCAAGGTCGAACTCTCAGGGGACATTTATTTGCTCAATTCGTTTCGATTTGTTTCGAGGTCGGTTTTGGGCAGCGATACCCTCGCGATCAGGCCGCCGCCGGTCCGCTCATTCAGCGTGAGGCGTCCGCAGTGGGCTTCCACGATCGCGCGCGCGATCGCCAGGCCGAGCCCGAAGCCCTCTGTTGTGTTCGAGGACGCGCCTACGTCACCTCGCTCGAAGGGTTCCAGCATCAGATCCCTCCTTGCTTGGGGGATGCCTGGACCCCTGTCGGCAATCTCGACGACCGCTGCGTCATCGCTTTCGAGCACCCGGATTTCAGGGTTTTCCCCGTGTTTCACCGCATTGTCGATTAGGTTGGAGAATGCGCGTTCGAGATTGTCCGGACTGCCCAGAACGTTGACGTGATCGATTCCGTCGTAGCGCGCATTGGCGCCCACATCGACGAACTGATCGACGATCGCCTGCAACAGGCTCGCCAGATCCAGCGCGACGATCTCCTGCTGGAACCCACCGCGCAGATAGTCGAGGCAGCCGCCGACCATCGCTTCCATCTGGTCGAGGTCCCGCAGCAGTTTTGCTTTCGTTTCGCTGCTCTCAATGTATTCGGCGCGAAGACGCATCCGCGTGATTGGGGTCCGAAGATCGTGGCTGACCGACGTCAACATCCGCGTTCGCTGAGACGCCATCTCGGCAATACGACGCTGCATGCGATTGAAGGCCCGCGTCGCCTTGCGGACCTCTTCGGGGCCTGTCTCGGCGAGCTGCGCCGGAACACTGTCGAGTCCGAAGGATTCGGCGGCGTCCGCGAAATTCGTCAGGGGCCGCGTAAGCGACAGCGCGGCCCATAGGGAGAATATGAACAAGCTCACCGCGACGAAGCCCAGGGTGACGATCGCGAATCGTGGAAATCCGGAAGGCCGCATCGGAGCGTCGAGCAGGAATTGCTGCCCATCGTGCAACGACCCGCTAAATCGCTTGTTGTCATCATGCGCTGCGATCTCGACTCCGACGGGGAGGCGAAACCGAAAATAAACTGGCTGCGCCCCGTTGCGCGTGACGACTCCTGGCTCTGAGAGCGCGACGTGAAACCCCGGAAAGTTGTCGTTAAAACCTGTTGCGATGGCTGGCCTTTCCGCTGCGGAGGCGGCGTCCAACGCGGTTAAAGCCGCCACGACAATGGAGGCGCTCAGGTCGCGAGGGTGGCCGGGAGCGGGTTCGGACAGGAAAAGGATCGTCGTCACCGCCGCGTGGAACAGGCCGACGCATAAGAGGAGGAGAAGTCCCAGCTGCACATTGATGTTTCGGAGCGCAGATGTTCTCACTGGACGTTGACTTTCGCCGTGAACGTATAGCCCATCGAGCGGACCGTCTGAATGAGCGTCGGGTCTCGCGGGTCATTCTCGATCTTTTGACGAAGCCGGCTTATCAGGATGTCCACGCTCCGCTCGGTCGTGGATGACGCCTTGAGCTCCTCGCGCGAGAATATTTTTCCGGGATTGCGGCAGAGCGTCAGCAACAGGTCGAATTCCGCGCTCGTGAGGATCACCCGCACGCCGGTCGGACCCAACAGGCGCCGTGTGGAAGAGTCGAGGAAGAATCCAGAAAAGCTATAGGCGCTGATTTTCTGGGACGACTCAATATCCGGTGCAGTTCGCCGGAGGACGGCCCCGATGCGCGCGAGCAGTTCACGCGGAACGAAGGGTTTGACAAGATAATCGTCCGCCCCAAGTTCGATACCAAGTATCCGGTCCGTGTCTTCGCCGCGCGCGGTCAACATGATCAATGGCGGACTTCCCGTGTTTCGCAAGCGCATGCAGATGGAAAATCCATCCTCGCCGGGAAGGTTGACGTCGAGCACGATAAGGTCGACCTGCGCGCTTGCGAGAACCTCGTCCATCTGTTTGCCGTCACTGGCAAGCATCACCTCGAACCCGTTGTCGCTGAGATATTTCGATAAAAGCGATCGAATATCCTCGTCGTCCTCGACGACCAGGATCCATCGCCTATCGGCCGCGCTTGATGCGGGTTTGTTCAAGGTCGGAGAGTTCACCTACTCGCGGCTTCGAGCCAGCGGCGAGTTCCAAACCGAGAGTTCCGCACAGCTGTGTCGAGATTCTGGCGCGGTTGTTTCGTTTTGTTGCGCGCAACGCAGCGTATGACAGCCTCCAGTCGCTGGCGTCCTCGCTTCCTCACGCCCGCAGGCCGTCTGAATTCGAACGAACTCTGGCGGCGCTCAAGGAGTCAGCTTCGAAAAGAACGTCTGGATAGAACCGTAGCAGAAAATCTCGATAATGATGAAGGACATATAAGATAACTCCTCTCGGCAAAGCATCTCGCCATTCAGTGCTGCTTCCACAGCGATAATGCGACGAGAGATCTATCACTCCCTGTTGCCGGCCGGTCATTGCGGCAAACGTAAACCTATCAGGATCAGGCATCGTCGCCTTTCTCAAGACCTCCGTTCGAGACAGCAATTGGAAGAAATTGGCTGCGTTTGACGTGATGTCCTCCATGCGCAACGTGACGATCCGTGAGTCGTCATAATTCCACGAGATCATATCGCACAACGGACCGTTCGTCTCCGGCTGAAAGTGACGCGATTCAAGAAACGCCAAGGTCAAGGCCATGCCGACGTCTTGGTCTACTTCACTCAAAACACTCCTCTGACCAATCAGGAGGCGCCATCCATCAATCGGATGGGTTCGGAGGTGGGAGTAGTATGCGGAGACGACGACACTCAGAGGATTCCTTATAACGTGCATGCATTGCATGTCCGCAGATATATGATTCTTTATGCTGAAATAGTCAGCGTTCAGCGCGACAACGACATCATTGTCGGACTTAAGCGCCGTCTCTATAGTATATCCTGACTCTGGGCATTGACGCCCCCAGGGGATCGCGATGTATTTTAAATTGTTTTCGCGGCAAATATTCGCGACTATCGATGTTAGCCAGGTCGATGCGCTCTTATGATGCGTAAATAGTGCAAGTTTTCTGCGTTTTGTTAGAGCAGACTGAATGCGATTGGCAATGTAAAAAGCATTTATCACTGCTTGTTTTATACCTAAGTAGAACGGCATGCATTGCTCACTTCTTGATTGAGCAAGGGCGCCCGGAATGTTCCGCACGGGCGTGTCGAGATTCCGGCTGCTTAGTTTCGTTTTGTTTCTAATAAGCCAAGCGTGTCTAAGGTGTCATCGTGTTGAGTTTCAGTCGTTCGGACCTGAACTAGCGAAATGCAGCTTGCCCCTGTTTGCCGGCTCCTGAGCGGCGCAAGCGCGGCGGGTCACTTCGGCCGTCTCATTCCGGCGCCAGCAGAGAGCGGGCGCCGCTCAAAGGAAATGTCGGCCAGATGTCCGCCGTTGAGAAGGTTTGCGTAACAAGCGCCGGCCAGGCCGTTTGACGGCGCCGCCCAAGCGTAATCTTCGCGCGCGATCGGGCGCGAAGATTCTAGGAATCAAGGGCTGTCGCTTAAGCGCGTCGGCGCCACATAGGAACGGAGTGTCCGCCATCAAGCGCACGCCGACCTGTGGGCTTTCGTCTGGTTAAAACAGGCGCGATCACCATGTCTCCGGTCTCGATGCGAAAGCTCGCTGCTTTTGTAAGGACGAAACGCGGCGGTAGAGAATGGAGGACCGGGAATGGCGCTTAGGGAGCAAATCGACGAAGAGCTCAGGGCGTTTCTGGCGGAGACCAATTTCACCGGAGCGGGCGCGCTCATAACCGACCTTGACGGAACTGCGGTGCATGAGTTTGAAGGGCGGATCGTCATTCCAGATCCGGTCGCTTGCGGCTTGAAGCGCCTCAATGATCTTGGCCGCCCCATTGTGCTGAACACGCTGCGGTTTCCGTTGAACGTTATTCGCACCTTCGGGCGCGAGTGGTATTCGATCACCAATGCGCCCTTGCCGCTTGTCTCGCTCAACGGCGGCGTCGTCGGCTATCTCAGAGAAGATGCGTCTGGAGAGATCGTCTTCGAGGAGCTCGACGCTTTTCCGCTTGAGCCGCTGGAAATCGACGAGGTGCTGACGGGCGTGCGCGGGCTGCTTGCGAACGGAGTCGACGACCTTCTTGTCTTCTACTACACGCGCGACTGGACGCTGGGCGAGACGATCTGGACGCCTGTCCGGGAGAAGATCCCCCATCTTCAGACAAAATACACGAGCGCCTCGTCTATCGTCTGCCTCTCGCTGGATGATCTTCGCGAGTCCTTGATGGCCCAGGACATCTGCATGATGTTTCTGCTCGTCGACGCCCCGCAGGATCGCCTCATGGCCTATCAGCACGTCAAGCGTTCGAATTTCGCGACGCGCAAAGGCGTCGACAAATTGTTCGGCGTGCGCGCCATAGCGGACCGGCTCGGCGTCGACCTGCAGGCCTCTGTCGGCTGCGGCGACACGCCGATGGATTCATTTCTTTCCGGCGTCGGCCTTGCCGTCCATGTCGGATCGCGCGATCTGGAATATAAGGGCCTGCTGCGGACGGTGAAGATTGAAAGCTCCCAGGAGCTTGGCGAGCTGCTGGTTCGCCTTGGCGGGCTGGAGAGCGAGGCGATGCCACAATGACCGCTGCGCAAGAAGCGCCGATCGATCCGCGCAAGGCGCGATCCAATGCGGGCAAAATTATCGAGCATCACCTCGGGTCAAAGCCCAAGATCATCGTGGCGCGCGGCGGCGGCATCACCAATTTCGTGTTCGAGGTCCGCCACGCCGAAGGCGATTTCATCGTCCGCATGAACGCAACGCCGGACAAACTAAAGGATTATCTCAAGGAGCAATGGGCGATCACCAAGGCCAGCGAGGCCGGCGTGCCGACCGCGAAAATTCTCGAGGTCGGCGCCGACATTATCGGCATGCCTTACATGGTGCTTCCGAAAGTCGAAGGACAGGAGGCGACGCATCATCCCGAACGCTTCACAATTTTGCGTGAGATGGGGCGACTGACCGCTCTGATCCACTCCGTCAAGACATCGGGCTTTGGTCAAACGTTTGATTGGTCGGGCAATACGCTCTCGCGCAAAGAGACCTGGAAGGAGTATCTGCGCGGGGAATTGAAAATTGAAGCGCGCGTCGACCTGCTGGATGAGCAGGATATGCTGGACGCCGGCCAGCTTAAACGGCTGAGATCGGTCGTTCGCGACATGGAGCGCTGGGACCCGTCACCCGTTCTCAACCACGGCGACATGCGGCTAAAGAACGTGGTCGCCGACGCCTCTGGGGGGATCACCGCCGTGATCGATTGGGAGTGCTGCGCCTCCAACGTTGCGCCCTACTGGGATCTTTCAATGGCGCTTCATGATCTCTCGGTCGACGCCAAGCAGGAATTTCTCTTGGGCTATGGCCTGAAGGAGGAGAAGATCCGCGAAATGGCGCCGATTATAAAGGCCATCAATCTCATCAATTACGCGCCCTATGTGGAGCGCGCCGCCGCGGAAAGGGACAAAGCTCGGCTGGAACAATATCGCACGCGCCTCTCGGGGGCGCTGGATCTATATTCGCTTTGACCGCATTCACCCTTTATCCAGTCACACTTGGCACACAACGGTGGTCAGAGAGCCTGGAACTGTGCTGGCGCGCGTAATATCCTGCGACGCCGCGACGACCGTCGGTTCGCAAAGACGTGAGAGAGAAACATGTTCGACAAACTTGTCCTCGCCTTAGTTTCAATCGCGCTCATGACCGGCTTTGCATGCGCGGAGGAGCGAACCGCCGACGTCGTCGACAACAAAGGGAAGGGGATAGGCTCCATCGAAGTCAAACAGGGGCCGCATGGGGTCGTTCTTCGCGTCATGCTGCGGCCGGGCGCGCTCGCGCCGGGCTGGCATGGCGTTCATGTGCACGAAGTTGGCGACTGCTCCGACACCGAAAAATTCATGCACTCGAAGGGCCATGTCAATCCGTCAAATGCCGAACATGGGTTCCTCAATCCCAAGGGGCCGCACCCGGCGGACCTGCCGAATGTCTATGCATATTCGGATGGCTCCGCGCAGGCGGAAATGTTCGTCGACGGCGTGTCCTTGAGCGGCGGTAAGGTCAATCTCCTGGACGCGGACGGATCGGCGATCGTGGTGCATGCGAGCCCCGACGACCACATGTCGCAGCCGATTGGCGGCGCCGGCGCACGCGTCGCCTGCGCCGTGCTGAAGTAAGGTCGGCGGCTCTTGCGGCCACTTCTGGCGAAACTCGCCTCGGACGTTAAGAGGGTTTGCCCGCTGCAGAAACCTCAACGACGAGTTCCATTTCCTCGATCTTGAGGGCTTCAACACGGCAGCCCTCAATCCGGAAATCCAGGCGGGGCCGGCGAACATCGACTGCTGAATTCAGCCCAGGGCACGGCGCCATATTAGCCAGATTGGAACCGACGCCTTATTCAAGTGGGCGACTTCCTTAGCAAAAAATATGAACGGGCCTTTCCGTGATGATCTTCGGGGATACGGGTTCAGCGATCGAACCAATGTCACTTTAGCTCTTGACAGCAATATTGCAGAAACAAACCAGCAGCAGCTAAGTCATTAGGGCAGGTTGGCAGTCACCATTCCGTCGCAGTTGGCTGTCCTTAAGCTAGAAGGTGTTGACTATATCCCTTCCCTTGCGAATAAGCGGTGAGCCCTCGGGCATGAGTCTATTGAGCGGCAAACTGGACGTTAAACGGGCGCTGGGTCTGATGAACCGTGTTTCCTTGAGCCGGCGCCAAATCCTCAGCGCCGCGACGGCCGGCGCATTGGTCCTATTCGGCACGCTCATTTATCGCTTCGTTCCGGAGAAGGGTTTCTCCCGCCAGGAGACAGGGCAGCCTCAAGAAGGGCGACGCGCGCCACCGCTCATGCGCAAGGGTAAAGCGATCTTCATTCCCGAAGGCTCGCCCTATCGAAGTCACATCGTCGTCGCGCCGGTCCAGGTCCGGGACGTTAGCCTGAGCCGCATTGTCCCAGGCGCGGTCGAAGCCGATCCGGCGCGGACGGTGAGAGTATTGGCGCCCGTCAACGGACGAGTTAGCGAACTCAACATCGAACTGGGCGACAACGTAAAGAAGGGCCAGCCGCTGGCGACCATTGATTCTGGCGATTTGGCGCAGGCGGTGGCCGACGCCGAAAAGGCCAGAGCCACCGCGAAGCTCACCAAAAGCGCGCTCGATCGCGCGACGGGATTGAATAAGGCGGGCGGTCTCGCGCTGAGAGAACTGGAGCAAGCGCAGAATGACTTTCTGCAGGCCACGTCGGAATTGAAGCGGGCCGAAGCCCGGCTCGACGTGATTGGCGACAACAGCAAGCTCACCGGCCAGCGTAAGATCACGCTTAACGCGCCGATCGACGGCACAATTACGGCGCTGGATACGGCGCCCGGCGACTTCATCGACAACACCACATCGCCGATGATGACCATCTCCAATCTCGATCGCGTATGGGTCACTGCGAGCGTACAGGAGAAAGATCTCTCCTTTGTGCAGAAGGGGGAAAGGGTCGAAGTCTCGCTCGTCGCCTATCCCCACGAAGTGTTCGCCGGAAAAGTCGAAATTATTAGCCAGTTGCTCGAGGCGGACACGCGCCGCAACAAAGTGCGCATCGCCTTCGACAATCCGAACGGCATGTTCAAATTGAACATGTTCGCGACCGTGCGCTTCTTCTCGCCGCCGTCGCGACGCGTGGTTATCCCCCCTTCGGCTCTGATGATGGTCAATGATACGTCCAACGTCTTCGTCGAGGTCGCGCCTTGGACCTTCGAGCGAAGACCGGTCGATCCCGAAGCCGACATCGTCGGCGGCGCGGTTGTCGAGGGACTCGACGCCGGCCAGCGGATCGTCGTGCGGGGCGGGGTGCTCTTGAATGATTGAGCGCATCGTTGAGTTTTGCCTCAGGAACCGCGCCGGCGTGATATTGGCCACGGCGCTTTTGTTCGCCTTCGGCGTCTATTCCTGGACACAGCTAAAGATCGAAGCCTATCCGGAAATCGGCGACGTGACGGTGCTCGTCACGACGAAGGCGACGGGCCTTGCCGCCGAGGAAGTGGAACAGCAGATCACCGTTCCCCTGGAACGCGTGCTGGCGAGCACGCCAGGCTTGCTCACGATTCGCTCGACCAGCACCTTCGCCTTGTCGCTCATCACCATGGTGTTCAAGGACGGCGTCGAGGACTATTGGGCCCGCCAACGCGTGCTGGAGCGCATCGCGCAGGTGTCGCTTCCTCCCAACATTCAGCCGGCGCTAGGTCCCCTCACAGGTCCGACAGGAGAAATTCTCAGATACACTCTGGAGTCGGACGCCAAAAACGTCGAAGAACTCTCGGAAACCCAGCGCTGGATCGTGATTCCGGCGCTCAACCAGGTTCCCGGCGTCGCCAGCGTCGCCAATTTCGGCGGCGTCACGCGTCAGTTTCAGCTCCAGCTCGATCCGGTCGCGATGCAGCGCTACGGACTTGGCCTGACGGACGTCACCAACTCCATTGCTGCAAACAGCGCCAGCGCCGGCGGCAGCCGCATCACGCGCGGCGAACAGGCTTATGTCATTCGCAGCATTGGCCTCGTCCGCACCAAGGAGGACCTGGGAAATATTGTCATCGCCGAGCATGGCGGCGTCCCTGTGTTGACCCGCGACGTTGGAACGCCGCGATACAGCGCCCAGGAACGCGAGGGCATGCTGGGCAAGGATTACAACTCGAACGCCATTCAGGGCGTCGTGCAGATGCTGAAAGGCGAGAACGCGACGGTCGTTTTGAAGGCGTTGCACGACCGAATTGACGAACTCAACGCGCAACTTGCGCCTCAAGAGGTGAAAATCGTCCCCTATATGGACCGCAACGAGCTCGTGCAGCTCACGGTCTCGAAGGTTGCGCACACGGTGACGGAAGGCATCGTCCTCGTCGTCGTCGTGTTGATGCTTTTTCTCGGCAGCCCGCGAAGTTCGCTGGTCGTGGCCGCGACAATTCCGCTGTCGCTGGCCTTCGCCTTTATCCTGATGAATTTCACCAAGCTGCCGGCGAACCTTCTGTCCCTAGGGTCGATCGACTTCGGCATTATCGTCGACGGCGCAATCATCGTAACCGAATCGATTCTCACGCTGCGGGAGCACAATCCCGACCGCGAGCTTCGGGTGGGCGACGTTCAATTTGTCGTCGGGCAGGTGGTGCGGCCGATCTTTTTCGCCACGGTCATCATCATCGCCGGTTACGTGCCGCTTCTGGGTCTGGAGCGCGTCGAGGCCCGTCTTTTCTCGCCGGTCGCCTATACGATCGCCTACGCCCTGATCGGCGCTCTCCTCTGCACGCTGATGCTCGTGCCTAGCCTTGCCTATATGGCGTTGCGCTATCCGTCGAAGCCCTTTCACAACCGCGTGCTGGAGTGGATGGAGGCGCGCTACAAGGAACTGCTCTATCGCTGCTTGGAGCGGCCGGCGATCGTCTATGTCACGACAGCGGTCGGGGTTTGGGGAGTCGTCATGGCCGGCGGCGCCGTTGGACGCGACTTTCTTCCCAATCTCGATGAAGGCTCGCTTTGGCTGCAAGTGCAGCTGCCGAGCGGCATATCCTTCGAAAAAGCGTCCGATATGGCGAGCGATTTACGTCGCGCCGTGATGGAGTTTCCGGAGGTCTCCTACGTCATCACTCAGATCGGCCGGAACGACGATCGCACCGACCCCTGGACCACAAGCCATATTGAAGCGCCCGTCGGACTGAACCGCTACGACTCATGGCCCGAACGCGAGACGAAGGAACAATTCATCACCAAGCTGACCACCCACCTCAGTAAGCTCCCTGGGATGGATGTCGGCGTGAGCCAGCCGATTATCGACAACGTTAATGATCTCGTCAGCGGCGCTCACAGCGCGATGGTGGTCAAGGTTTTCGGTGAAGACCTCAGGGAGACGCGCCGCATTGGCAATGAGATCGTCGCCGCGCTGAAGACAGTGAAAGGCACCACTCAGACGTCTATCGTGCAGGAGCCGCCGATTCCGCAGATCGCCTTCCATATCGATCGCGCCGCGGCCGCGCGTTACGGCATTAATGTTTCGGACGTATCGAATATGATCCAGATCGGAGTCGGCGGCGCCTCCATCGGACAGATTTACGTCAACGACCGCAGCTACGACATGACGGCGCGCTTTCCGCTTCAGTCGCGCAGCAGTCCGGAAGAGCTCAGCGATCTGCTTGTGAAGGCGTCGTCGGGCGTGCAGATCCCCTTGTCCGCGATATCAAAGATCTCGTTGCAAAACGGCGAAAGCGCCATCTCGCATGAGAAGACAAAACGTGTGCTGACCGTTCGCCTCGACTACGCCGACCGGGATCTCAGCTCATATCTCGCAGAGGCGCAAAAGAAAGTCGCCGAGACTGTTTCTTACGACAAGCAGTTGAACAGCGTCGTTTGGAGCGGAAAATTTGAAAATCAGCAACGCGCACAGGCGCGGCTCGCGATTATCGTCGGCGTCGTGCTGCTGTTGATGCTGCTGATCCTTTACATTGGCTTCGCCAAGCTGCGAAATGCCCTGCTCATTCTCGGTGTGGTGCCGCTGTCGGCGTTCGGCGGTCTCATCGCGCTGATCATGACGCGAGAGACGCTGAACGTCGCGACGGGCGTGGGATTCTTGGCGCTTTTCGGCGTCGCGGTGCAAAACGGCATCATCATGGTGTCGCATCTCAATCGCGTCACGGCGGTGCATGTCGCGTCAGCGCGTGCGCGCCGGCTGGGCACGGACGTCGCGGGTGACGAAATCATCGGCGATGAGCGGGCGAACTTTCGCGATCAGGTCCTTGTGGGCGCGGCGGAGCGTTTCCGTTCGGTGCTGATGACGTCGGCCGTGCCAATGGTGGGGATGCTCCCGGCGGCGTTGGCGACGGGCGTCGGCAGCGACGTTCAGCGCGGCCTTGGCACGGTCATCGTCGGCGGACTGTTTGCGGCGACCGGGTTGATCCTCTTTGTTATTCCAACGCTGCATTTTGTGATCGAGCGCTTCGTGGAAAAGCGTACGAGCGGCAGCGCCAACGAGATCCTACGAGTTTGATCATCCGGCGCATGGGCAAGACGAGCGACATTTGCACGCAAAGAACCGGCGCCGCGCCTATGATGCGCGCCGCGACTCTTGCGTGGCTCGCCGCGTCGCTCGCCGGTTGCATGGTCGGCCCTGATTTTGTCCAGCCGCTTGGCCCGGACGCGCCGCATTTCACGCCGGAAGGGACAGCTTCCCCTGGCTCGGGCCAGCGTTTCGTTCAAGGACGCGACATCCCGGCGGATTGGTGGGCGCTTTATCGCTCAAAGCCGCTCGATACGCTCGTGCGCGACGCGCTCGAACATAATCCGTCGCTCGAAGCGGCCGAGGCGGCGATTGGCGTCGCTTATTTCAACGCCGAAGCGCAACGCGGCGTGCTCCTGCCTCAGGTCGGGATCCTCGCCACCGAAAGCCAGAACCTTCAGTCGAACAACCGCGCGCTCAGCGCCATCAACCAGTCGCTGTTCAACCAGTTCTACCCGAGCCCCTATAACCTCGTCACGGGGCAGCCGACTCCGAGCCCGCTCACGACCAATCCAAACGCGCCTTACGGCCTATTCCTGAAGCAGCTCTCGATCAGCTATGCGCCGGACATTTGGGGCCTAAACCGGCGAACGCTGGAGTCGCTTGAGGCGCAGACCCAGCAGGCGGGGTTTCAGTTGGAGGGGGCGCGGCTGGCGCTTACCTCGAATGTCGTCGTCGCCGCCATTCAAGAGGCGTCGATCCGCGGACAGATCGAGGCGACGAAGAACATCATTGCGATCCTGAAGGACTCGCTCGAAATCCTGAACCGGCAATATTCGTTTGGCTCGATCGCCAAGGCCGATGTCGTTGCGCAGGAGGCGGCGCTCGCACAGGCCGAGCAGGCGCTGCCGCCGCTTGAAAAGCAGCTCGCGCTCCAGCGCGACCTCCTGACCGCTCTCGCCGGCCGGTTCTCCTTTGACGAGATCGAACAGAAATTCAGGCTCTCGCAGCTGAAGCTGCCGGGAACAGTTCCGGTGAGCGTGCCCTCGATGCTCGTCGCGCAACGTCCGGACATTCGCGCCGCCGAGGCCAATCTTCATGCCGCGACCGCCGCGGTCGGCATCGCGCGCGCCAGCCGGCTGCCGAATATCACGCTCTCCGCCAATCTCGGCGCCAGCGCCTTTCATGCCGCACAGCTCTTTGCGCCCGGCACGGGGTTCTACACGCTTGCCGCCAACGCCGCGCAGCCGCTTTTCGACGGCATGACGCTGTTGAACAAGGAACGTTCGGCCGTCGCGGCTCTGGAGCAGGCCGACGCGCAATATCGCAGCACGGTCATCAATGCTTTTCAGAACGTCGCCGACGCGCTGCGCTCCCTGCAGATGGACGCCAGGGCGGTCGAAACCGCTCGCAAGAGCGAAGACGCGGCGAAGCGCAGCCTTGATATCGTGCGCATGCAATTGAAGTATGGCCAGGTCTCACAGATCGCCGTGTTTACCGCACAGAGGATCTACTTTAGCGCCTCATTGTTGCGCGTGCAGGCTGAGGCGACGCGTCTGGCCGACACCGCGGCGCTTTTCATGGCGCTCGGCGGCGGTTGGTGGAATCGCGATCCGGACATGCCTCACTAGGGTGACCGGCGCCGCGCAAAATGGAAATCAAAGTTAGGCGAATCATCGCGTTGGCGCCTCGAACGTCATGTCCGATCGTCTAGAGGAGGGTTAGGACGGCTTAATCGTTTAAATATAATTGATTAGTTTTAACGCGTGGCGGAAGGGGTGACCGCCTTCATAGATTCCAGGTTAGTCCAGGACTGTATCACAAGCATCTGAATAAATTGATTGTACGTGCTTTATCGTCGTCCAGGCAAGTTTGTTGCGGTCCTATTGAAGCCGGAATAGGATATGGGTTGAAATGTGGGGTATCTGAGTTAGGCGGAGGCATGCCGAAGCAAGGAAAGCATCCGGAAAAAGCTCTGTCCGCGCTTAAGATTCGATCTCTCAGGGAGCCGGGACGATACGCCGATGGAAATGGCCTCTATCTGGTCGTCGATCCATCCGGCGCCAAGAGGTGGATGTTGCGAACGGTCGTCCAGGGCCGCAGACGCGACATTGGTCTTGGAGGAACCAGCCTCGTTTCGCTGGCCGAGGCGCGGGAAAAGGCGCTCAGCTACCGGAAGCGCGCTCGTGAAGGGGGCGATCCCCTTGCCGAGAAGCGAAGAGTGGAGGCCAAACCGCCGACCTTTAGTGAGGGTGCCGGGCGGGTCTTTGATGAGCACTTTCCGAGCTGGAAGAACTCAAAGCACGCATCGCAGTGGATGAACACGCTGCGGCAATATGCTTTTCCATCCATCGGCGACATGCCGATCAACGAAGTCGACAGTCCCCACGTCCTACGTGTCCTCTCCCCGATCTGGCTATCGAAGCCTGAGACAGCGCGCCGCGTTCGTCAGAGAATCGGCACCGTATTGAGCTGGGCCAAGGCGGCCGGATATCGGACGGGCGACAACCCCGTCGAAGGAGTCGCCAAGGGGCTGCCCAAGCAACGTGATCGGAATGAGCATCACGCTGCGATGCCATTCGCGGAGGTTCCCGCCTTTGTTGCGCGACTTCAAGGCGCAGCCGACCAGGGGGAAATTACGCGCTTGGCGATCGAGTTCCTTATCCTCACCGCAGCCCGCACCGGCGAGGTGCTGGGCGCGAAATGGCGGGAGATCGACAAACCTGGACATGTCTGGACGATACCGGCTGATCGAATGAAAGGGGGGAGAGCCCATAGAGTGCCACTAAGCAGTCGATGTCTTGATATCCTGGAAAGAGCCAGGCGGCTGAGCGCAGCAAGCGAATTTATTTATCCCGGGCGAACGATCGCTCGTCCGATGTCGAACATGGTCTTTAATATGATGCTGCGGAGGATGGACGTGCCGTTTACAGTTCACGGCTTTCGGTCTTCATTCAGGGATTGGGCTGCCGAACGCACGAGCTACTCGCGAGAAATTTGCGAAATGGCGCTCGCCCACACGGTTAGCAACAAGGTTGAAGCGGCTTATCGTCGGACCGATTTGTTCGACAAACGTCGCGCGCTGATGCAAGAGTGGGCGAGCTATTTATCACCGGACAGCTGTGCCTGATATTGAGTTATCTCCTGAGACCTCCGACAGGCCTGCATCATTAGCCTTAGACTTTTCCGAAAATTTGGGTGAAGCCAACAATTTGGAGCCATCAGAATGGACCTCTTCACGGCTGTTTCGGTTTTGACCAGTGACGAAGAGCCGAAATTTCGGTTCGAACGAGAGTTCGCGGCTGCGACTTTCGCCGGTTGGCTCAACTGGCCGCGAGAACAATTCGCGGCGGAAAATGTGACTTTGGTTGCGCTGCTGCATGCGACTGCAAAAATGCGGACAGCAGGAGAGCAAATCGACTCCCATTGGTTCTCCGCCGTTTTTGAGCCTGAAACCTTTTTGAAGCAAATCCCCGAAGGCGCAATTTCTTTACCGGACTTCTGGTTCATCAATGATGGTCTGGGGAATTTTGATGAGACCCGTTACGCTGCTGACATAGTCAGATTTTTGCTCAGCTATAAGAGCTTGAAGGACGATAAGCGTTATGGTCCCAGCCTCGGAAAGGCCTCGGAATTCATCAACCAGCACGGCGGCTTTCCGGGAGATAAAGTAATTTCCAAGCGCTCGCTTGAATACAGCGACTCGGCGCATCAGGAAGTATGGCGCTTATATAAAAAGACGAGCGCATTTCAATTTGTCCGCTACTACGATTCCGACATCACCTGGTTGCTTGATCCGTGCGCAACGAGCTTCTTCGACGAGCTTGCTCAGATCGCCAGCATGACCCGATCGCTGCAGGGATTCTTTTCAAAAGCCCGCTGGGTGCAGGAGGATCTCATACGAGTGATTGATCGACGATCTTTGAGTGAAGCCGACCTTTTTATCTTTCCTGAATCGGTTATCGCTCAGAAATGCCGCGTACCGAAGATGCCTAAGAAAGGATACGCCGCGCTGGCTAATTATGAGCGAAATCGTGCGCCTCCAGACTAGGTCAATAATCGGAATAGATTCAGTTAATTACAAAGTCCTCCTGAAGCTAACAGGATGTCTTTTGACCTAAGTGCAGAATTTTTTAACGGGCGAAGGTTTGGCAAGTTGGCGGCGTTCGCAAAGGAGACGCCAACATGCAGAACATTGGCCGGCGCCAGCGCCACAGTGAATTTTCAACCGACGGACTGCCTTTCGCGGGGTTCGTAAAGCTAAATAGAGTCATCGGCCCTCGAGGGCCGATACCGGTAAGCAGATCTACTTGGTGGGCTGGTGTCCGTTCGGGTCGCTTCCCTAAGCCAGTCAAAATTGGTCCGCGTTCGAGCGCGTGGGACGTTAACGGTATCCGCGAGCTCGTCGCGTCGATAGCGAATTCCGGGTGCAATTCAAACGAAGCGCTTGAGGCGCGTCCAATCGACCAAGCATCACCAATCGCGCGCTACGACGACTGATTACCTAAGCCTCCAAAACTGAAGCCATAGCTCTGTCAGCGATCTGAAAAATGGTCGACGGCGAAGCTATGCGCAAACTCCAACCAAGTGAGAAGCACCATGTTCAACAACACACTTGATGAGAAACACTACGCCGAAACAGGCTCGCGGGGTGAGCCGACTGCGGCCGAACTAAAGGAGCAGGTCCTCGAATGCGTTCACACGCTCCGAAGTTCAACCTTTGGAGACGAGGAAGGCAGAGAATCTCTCGCCAATATTCTTGAGAACTGCGATCCGGGTCATCGCTGCGGTTCGGCGGCGTGTCTTATGTGTGGCACTGCCGCCAAGCGTTTCCTCGTCAAACGCGTCGACAGGTTGTGGCCTGAACCGACGCCGCTAAAGTCTTTCGCGCTCATTTCACCGGCATTTCAGCGCGCTCTAGGCACCCTCGACTCCATCAGCTTCAAATCCATCAGAACTCTAACGCGCGGGTGGCTGGAGTCCGCGGGATTCAGCGATCTGAAGGCGTTCGGCTTCATTGACCTCTGTCATTCCATCGATCGACGTACCGGTAAAGAAGAGTGGTCTCCACACATTCACATGGTTACGCCCGTGGAGGGCTCTGAGGGTCTAACGCGTGCGCTTAAAGCCACTCTAGAGTCCGGAGCGCAGGCTCCTATCCCAGTGCGTGGGGTGACTGTTCGTGATCGAAGCCGTCAGATTAGCTACGTCTTCAAACCGAGGCCAACCCGCACAGTTCGCTACGCGGCGAGTAGCGGAAAGGCCTACCCGACGAAGCACTGGCTGAAGCGCGAACAACAGGTCGAAGCTCTGCTGTGGTTCGGCCGGTACAAGGCTCTCGATCGCAGCGTGACGATCAATCTCGGCGAAAGCATTCGGCAGCTGAAATCCTCGCGCTCATGTGCCTCACCAGCTCATGACATTGGCCGAAAACGTATGGCTACACAGCGTTAGCGCCATAGGCGGCCGATCATCGCTTTGATCAACGCCAGGTGAGGCATTGAGGCAGATCCGCCTTGCCTCACCGCCTCACCTCTCCTTCCATTTCCAAATGCGAGAAACGTCATGAACGGCAAATCATCCCGAACCAGCAAACTAATCAAGAAGGTTCAGCGCCAAGCCTCTCCGAAGAATATCAAGGGAAGTGTTGGCTCAAAAGCCGCAATTGCGGTCGCCAGGCCAAGGCTTGCTCTAAAGGTGCCTGCGAAAAAAAGGCCGGTCCATTCGAATCCGAGTTCAACAACGGCGATCCCTCTAACTGGGTGGTCGGCGATTCGCCTTCGCGATGAAGCGAAAAACTTGCTATCGATTGAGTTCCGATTCCCTGATGGCGAGGGCGGTGAGAGTCGGCACGAGATTCCCAACAGTTATACGGTAAGTCAAATGTGCCGCGAATTGCGCGGATTCACGACGGCTCTTCCTAAACTGCCCAAAACCGCGGTTCAGTTCATTGAGCGCGTCATCGCTTTGGCTCCGGCGGGTTTTTGCGTCAAAGCTGCAAAGCCCGGTTGGAAGTGGCGTTCTGCCGACAGCGAGCATTTGCCATCCGCGTTCGTGACTCCGCACTTCACCATACCGAAGAGTGCACCTTTTCGATGGAGAGCGCGATCAAGCAGCGGGCTGGGAAGGATGTGCGGATCGTTGGAGGCTTGGCAGGATGAGGTGGCATCTTTTGCGAAGCACTCAAACTATCTCAATTTCGGCTTGTGCTGCGCTGCCGCCGCTCCTCTCGCACGCTTCGCAAACCTATCAGAACTCGCAGTTTTCAATCTTGTCGGTGAAAGCAGCGTCGGAAAAACGACCGTCGCACGCGCGGCGATGTCCGCGATAGCATCCCCAGATTCTATCCGCGGCTGGGACTTAAAGAACAGGGCATTGGAAGAGGCAGCCGCTCAGCACAACGATTTTCTGTTTGTGCTAAATGGTGCCGAAAAGGCTCCTGTTCGAGAACGCTCTCTGCTGATTGAACGCATCATACATATGCTGCCGGAAGGAACGTCCACTGCTCGTTCTTTGGTGGTGCAGGACACTCTTCCCGACGAAAGTTGGAGCACGATTGTTTTGAGCACCAGTAACTCCAAGGGAGCTGAAATGATTCCGTCCTCTCGAGGATGGGATGCTCAAGACGCCGTGCGTTTCATCGATATCCCCGTGCCGTCTATTGGCCATGGGGGGATATTCGACCGATTGGCAAAAGACTCGGTGAGTGAATCTTCGGAGTACATCAAGAAATTGGAAAGAAATCTGCTTGGGGCATACGGCTCGTTTCTACCCGCGTGGATCAATTACTTGCTGGAGAAAGATCGAACAGTCCGGCTGCGATATTGGTCACGTGTTTACCTCGACTTCGCAAAGGCAAGTCCTGGCATTGAAGAGCGAGTAGCGCGGAAGTTTGCCCTCATCTATGCCGCAGGGAAAATCGCAGTTGAAGCGAAATTGCTGCCATTTGGGGAAGCGCCCGTGTACGATGCGGTTAAAACGCTCCACATTCGTTCGAAACGTTTTCGAACGAGCCCCTCGCGGGATCTTCGCAAAGTTCTTAATAATGTCGCCAATCGACTCCAAAGCGGCGATGGCCTTCACGAACCTTCTAGCGGAGGGAGAGTTGTGGTTGATGCGTCGAGAATGCTCTTTGGAGTTAGGACAGTCTTGGACGGCACGCGTGTCATAGGCTTCAGAAAGGAGGCGCTAGAGATTCAATTCGGAGAACCTTCGGCGCGAGCCTTCGTATCCTGGCTCCTTAAAATGAAATTGCTCCCGGCGAGCGATGGAGGGCCAGTAACCACTCAATTGCGAGTCGAATTGAGTGTCGGCGGGAAGCGAATAGCAAAGCCGCGCTTCCTCGTTGTACACGAAGAGCAACTTCAACGGGCTATCTCTAAGGTTCAATAGCTTTCGATCGACAATTGGCTGGGTAGCGCAAACGCGCGACCCAGCCATGGACGCTGATCGTTAAGGTGATTTGACGTTTCCTATTCGCCTCGGCCTATCGTTGGGCTCGTATAAGGAGCGCGGCGAGATGGGCAATGATGTCGAGCATGCTACATGGGACTTCACTATCCGCATCACGCGTACAGCGCTACTGCTCGCGCCACGAGACTATCTCGATGCGATCGCAGCTCGTCTTTCGGAAGCGCAGATTCACGACGCGGTGAGGCGACGGGATAGCACGGCGATCTTTGACTGGCTGATGGCCTCGATCTCATTGCAAGGAATTAGCGACGCCATCGCTCTTAGCTTTGACGCGCGTCACGGCGGCGTTTGCTACGCCGAGATCGAGTCAGCATTGCGCACGCCGCCAATTTGCCCCCGGCTGCGGTGCTACTGGCGTTTTGAGACTTGCCGGTATCGAAAAGGCGAGAGGACATGCGCTGAACCAGGCCTTCAAGCATTCTGCCCATTGCCGAAACATCCGCTTCGGAAGGGATCGCTGAACGTCGCGGCCTATAGCTTATTTCTATTTATCCGTGATGTTTGCGATGGCGATTTCGTCAGCTGGATTGATGCGCGGCTGGAAGCTGCAGACCCAGGATTCGGCATAGCCGGCCGTGCAGGAGCCATGGGCGCCGCTGTGCTCGATCCTCTTCGTCACGTCGACGGCGTCGGCCCTAAACTCTGGAACATGATGCTGGCCGACCTGTTGCTCGCGACCGATCCGCAACGAGAGCGATGGGTGACGGCCGGCGCGAGCATGATCGCGATCGACACGCTCATCCATAATTTTCTTCATCGCACCGGCGTTTTGCGAAGGTTTGGCGCGGAGCACGCCTATGGCGCCGGATGTTACGCGCCACATGGATGCGCGGCGATCGTCTCCGGCCTTGCCAAGCGGATCGATGCTCGGGAGTTCAATTCGCTAAACCCTGCAACCTTCCCGCGCTTCGTCCAGCACGCTCTATGGGGATTCTGCGCCGCCTGGGGATGGAACATCTGCAACGGCAATACAATCGATGATCGTCGAAGATGCGCGAACGGCAATTGCCCGGCGTTCTCGACGTGTGACCGCGTTCTTCTGAAGCCGCAGAGGGCCTGAAGCGCCGATCCCAGACCTACTCTGAAGGAGCGATTATCCGCCTTTTTTAAGGGGCAAAAACTAGGTCTTGACAATAGGAATATAATCCTGTATACTGCCCCCAACGGGGTTTCGTCAGCGCGCTCGGCAGCGACGCCGCCCCGATCAATCGACCAAGGGCCTCAGGCCCTTTTGTCACTTCTGGAGGGCAGGCATGACCGGCAAAAAGCAAATCGAAAGAGAGGCGGGGGAAACCCCGACGCTCATCGTCTTTGGGCTCGACGAAACCAAAAGGCCGCACGCATCGGCTTTTTCGACCCGTCAGGGCGAACTCGCCGAAAAAGCGGCGGGGCTGATGGGCATGACGGCGCTGCGCCTCGCGACCGATGAGCAAAAGGCGCTCGCCGCCAAGCTGCCCAAGGGGCGGGTGTTCGCCAGCGGCCGGGCCTTCGTGCCTTTCGTGCGGGCGGGGCTGTATGAGGCGATCGTCGCCGCCGCCGCTGGGGTGCTGGCCAAAACCGCGCCATCGGCCTGTGCGGCCTCGGCTGACTCGCCAAAGGCCGACGCAGGCTCGGGGCCCCCGGCCGGGGCCGCCAAACCCGCAACGCCGCCGCAGCCGGCCGGCTGGGCCGACATTCGGGTCGGCAGCGTCGTGCTCGCCACGGCCGGCCCCGACCAGGGCTGGTACGAGTCGGAAGTTATCGAAATCCTCGACGACCTGTTGAAGCTCAGATGGCGCAGCTGGCCGGAAGAGCCGGTTTTCGCGCGCCGATTTTCTCAGGTCGGCCTGCTGCCCCCGAACGGAACGATCTGAGGCGATGGCGAATGCCCGGGCTGCTACCAACCGGTTCGGCATCCAGTTCTCGGATTCGAAGCGCGGCATGCGCGCCTCACCGTCGCCGACGGCGCCGAACCGAAGACGACGCTCGTCATCCGGCTGTCTGGAATATTGTTGCGCTGGTCCGTGCCGACCGACGCAGTATATCGCCTACTTCGCCTTCCGTGGCTTGCGGCCCGCCCTTAGTGGAGACGGTTTCCTGTCACCTGGCTCTGGCGCTACGAAAAAATCGGACAGCTGTATGCCGAGTGTATGAGCCAAATTCTCTAGGGTTTCTATTGTGGTGTTCTCTCGACCACGTTCGATACGTCCAACGTAGGATGGCTCGCATCCGGCCATAAGGCCCAGCGCCTCTTGAGAGAGACCTTTTGCAACCCGAAGGCGTCGCAGATTCCAACCAACCAACTGGCGAGCTTTCATGAACGACGAAGCGCACCACTTGCACACCATTAATCCAGGCATTAAAATACCTGTATTAAGAAGGACAGCCGCTGGCGCTTCGCCGGCGACCGCGGAAGGCAACATGACCCACGCGTGTCGCGAGGAGGGGTCTTGGGGGAGGATACGAATGGGGCTGTCAGAACTTGCTCTTCGTCGAACGCTGTTTCGCCACATGCTGTGATCGCCGAAGGAGCGCACTCAATAGCAGCCCCTTCGCGCCTCAATCCTTTCCTCGACCCCAAAAAATTAGCAGGAGTTTTCGATGTTCGAGGCCTATCTGGACGCGATGCGCAACTACGCCGTTTTCAGCGGGCGCGCTTCGCGAAGGGACTATTGGTTCTTTGTGTTAACGCTAGCCCTGTTCGCGTTCGCGGCGGCCATCCTCGATTCGCTATTCGGAACGACGAATCCTCACGGAGGCCTGTTTCTCGGACTGGTGTTTGTCACACACCTAATGCCGCAGCTCGCGGCGTTGGCTCGGCGTCTGCATGACGTTGGCTGGTCTGGATGGTGGCTGCTGGTTCTTCTCACCGGCCTTGGCGGGTTATTTCTCTTCGCGCTCGCCTGCTTGCCCGGAGCCGAGTGCCCAAATCGCTACGGCGCAGCGCCCGTTTCTGGCCCACGCTCGAACGCCAACGCTGTCAGCGGCGCGCCTAACGAGCCTCGCAGGCTCGCCACCAGCGCCCCTCAGAAATGGCTGCTGATCGGTTTCGGGCTCGCGATTCTGGTGGCAGTTATCGGAGGCAGTACTATGGGCGGAACGCGCGTTGGCTGCGATGCGCCAGAGGTCAAGGAACTAGTCTTAGGGAAGGTGGGCGGATTGCTCAATATGGTCAACAATGGCGATGGAAACCGGCCGGGTGTGCCCCAAGAAACGCTCGACCTGCTTGCGAGCGGCGGCAACACGCTCGATCTTCTACAAGGCAAAAAGCAACACCTTCCACCCTCTCCGGATGGAAAGCCATACTTGACCGCCGTTAGCACGACATGGACTGTCGGCAATCGGCATGCGTGCACGGCGCACGCTGTAGACAGCAAAGGCAGACTATGGCCTGTCAGTTACATTCTCGACGTCGCCGACGACGGAAAGAACTTTTCGGTAGGAATCCAGCAATTCTAGGATAGCTAGCCGCTTCCTCATTGCTTGCACCACCCGGGCGCGCCAATGACTGAAGTGATTGATCGAAGCCTAAAAAGCTTTGGTGTCTGAGATTCAGCTCAGCCCCAGATACGGACCATAGATGGACCGTCTATCCACCGCGCCAAAGCGCGTAGACGAAAGCGCCCACGAAAATCGCGAACAGCGCGAGGCTCGGCCAGTCATAGCGGTCGCGGAAGGGCAGCTTGCGCCACTCGCGCTCAGCATCTTCGTCCCGGTTGTGTTGCCCTCGCCAGCCCATCAGAATCTATTAGATCAGTTCCCAGCGCGCGGAAAGCTCAGACGAAGTGCAGCTGCCGGGGTGCACGCAACCGTGTCGCCATGGCGCAGGAATTTCCGGCTATCGCTCTCTCAGTCTCTGCCGCATACTGCAGGGCCATTTTTTCGAGGAGGGCAATATGCTGAAAAAGCTTTTTACTACTTCAGTCTTCATCGCTGGCGTTTTGTGTTCCCCAGGCGTTTACGCCCAGGCTCCATCCAACCCAGACTGTGCCGCCAAAGCGACTGAAAAGAAGCTGCATGGCGCAGCATTGAACAGTTTCATAAAAAAGTGCGAGAGGGATGCAGCGACGAGTGCGTGCGACGCAGCTGCGGTCGAAAAGAAGCTAGCAGGAGCGGCCCGAACCAGCTTCACGAAGAAGTGCGTCAAGGACGCCACGAAGACTCGCCCTGCTCAGTGATTTTCGCGATCATTTACGGCCGCAACTCCAGCGCCTTACCGATATAATCCGGCCAGACCCGTAACCTTCTACCGCGATACGCCGACGACGCGGATTGAGGTCATCCACCATAGAACGCCCGCCGCGCACGAGCAGATTGTTTCATCGCGTTTTAATAGATCGAGCGTTGGAACTCCGATCCAACGCTCGTCGAGCTGAACTTGCCGCATCGGAGTCCGCTTAGCGCCAGTAGCGGTCATTAACTCGCATTACCTTGCGGCCAAGAAGCGGACCTTCGAGGAGTCGGAGCGCGTCTTGATTGATGTCGACGACCCCGGACTAGTTCTCCGAAGTTTCGCAGTAGCTTGGAGATAGATCCTTCAAAGGTCGCTTTGAAGTGTGCTTTACAGTTGCCATTCACCAGCTTGCGCACGACAATAGCTGCGTACTCTTTTCCAGCAACATTACGGCGCGAATATGCCAGACCGGATTGTTCTTCAGATAGACCCTCATGGGAAGGAGCCTCCAAAGAACCAACGGTTTTCTGAATTTTCCGATGATCCCAACATCATCCTCCTTGGCGATCCGGGCGCTGGAAAATCTCACCTATTCGATGCATGGGCTAGGCGTACTGGCGGACGCTTTGTGACCGTTCGGCACTTTCTCATAACGCCGACCTCGACCGCTGACGAGATTATCTTCATTGATGCATTGGATGAAAAGCGCGCGGGGCGACGCGATCGCGACACGGTCGATGCATTGGTTCAAAAACTCTTCGATAGCAAACCTAAGAAGGTCCGACTTGCGTGCAGAGCGCACGATTGGCTTGGCGGCACCGACTTGGCATCCCTTAGGCCCTTCTTCGATCTACACGGTGGGGTAAGAGTACTGACCCTTATGCCTCTTACAGAGAGCGAGCAGCACGCACTGCTCAACGATAGGGGGGTAGTCGACGCCGAGAAGTTTGTAGAGGAGGCGAAAAAACGCGGTCTTGCCGATTTCTTGCAGAATCCTCAGAACCTCATCATGCTCAGCGAAGCGGTCAAAGATAAGAAATGGCCTGCAAACACGCGCGAGCTACTTGATAGCGCTACCAAACTTCTGCTCAGAGAGCACAATACAGATCGCGCGCGTACCGGGATCGGCGTTTTCAATGAACATGAGGTGAGACCGCCCGCCGGCGCAAGCGACGCATTGCGATTGATAAGCGACGTGGACGGCATATGCCTCGCAGAGACGAGCGACAGTCCGCATCGTCCGAGCTATCGCACCATACCGTTCGCGCCCGGCGATCTCGTCCTTGCCGCTCTCAGCCGACGCGCCTTTCGCTCGATTGGCGACGAATGCGTGGACTATCTCCACAGAATTCTTGCTGAATATTTAGCTGCTGAATGGTTGGCAGACCGCGTCCGCAATCATGGCTTCCCGATTACGCGCGTTATTGCGTTAACAAGCGTCGATGGGATTCCCACTCCAGAATTGCGGGGAATGCATGCTTGGTTGACTATATTGCTTCCGGAGCATGCGACGCTACTGATCCGCGCAGACCCGTTTGGCAAACTCATATACGGCGATCCTACCCAATTGGGCCTCACATTGCGGCGGGACTTGCTAAGTGCCCTACGAACTCTCGCTACAGCGGACCCGCATTTTCGACCCGAAATCCATTCAAACAGTAATCTCGCTATCCTCTCCCAGCCAGATATGGCCACTGAACTCCGAACTATCCTACAGGAGCGAGACGGGCCGTTTGGACTGAAGGCGATTGTATTGGAAGCGCTCGCACAGAGCCCCGTGCCAGCACTGAAATCGAACCTGCTCAACCTTGTTGTCGCACCCGAAGCGCCTTTCGGCTTGAAGCGGCCGGCGATTTTATCCTTGCTTCGGCAGGACGCGAATGCGGAGCTGCTCAAATGCTATAAGCGTTTGGATAACGAACCGGACAACCTCCGTGTCCGTGCGGAGATACTCTCCCATTTGTACGCCAGCAATTTTTCTGAATCGGATTTGGTCGCGTTCATAAGCGATGTGAGTTCTAGTAAAGGGCAAATGGTGGGTGGTACTCTCTGGAGCGTTGCAAGATCCATTCCTGAAGATAGGGTTGTCCCAGCTTTAGATGCGCTACGATCGACTCTCCATACCGAATCGTCGAAAAAGTTTGGTCGTCGAGAAGTCCCGCAATTCATCGACGATTTGGTCGTTCGTGTGCTGTCTGCACCAACGGAAGGCATCACCGGCGCACGTCTGTATGGATGGATTGATTTCCGCTTATCATTGCGAGACGACCATTCACTTCAACCTTTGGAGAACATAAGAAACGCGCTGAAGCAGTCCGCTCGGCTGATCCGTGAAACGTTCATTGCAGCGCTGTCTGCATACCGCGCAACTCAGCCTTTTTGGTCGCTACTGAGGCGTCTTCGCGCTTGGCTGCCAGTTCCGCTGCACGACGAGCCGCTTCAGTGGCTTTCCGATCGAATTACAAGCGGCGCTTATCGAGGCGCTAAGCTTGCACAGCTTTATGAAATGGCTTTGAACTTATGTTTCGAAAATCCAGACGCGAGTGAAAGCACGTTCGAGGCTCTGTACGCGCTCGCTGACGGCCTGCCTCAATTGCTTCCGGTTAGGGCCGCGACCTTAACAGCAGAAATCCACCCGTGGAGGCAACGAGAAGCAGAACGGTTGGCCGTTGAAGCAAAGAAACAATCTCAGGGTCGAGAGCGCAACGTAGCGGAATTTCAGAAAAACGCACTAAGTATCGAACACGGGCTGAATATCAACTGGCTGACTTGGATTGCAAACATATACTTCGCGAATTACAGCGACGTCGACAGCTCTCTCTCTCCTAGGCAGCGACTCGAGGCAGCGCTGGGGCCTGACTCAGTCGGAAGTGCATTGCAGGGCCTTAAGGCGTTCGTACGCCGGTCAAGAAATGTCCCTTCACTTACTGCAATTCTAGACGCGGCGCGGCGAAATGAATTTCCCATGTCGTGGTACATCGCACTCGCCGGAATGGACGAGTGTTGGCTGGAACGGCCGTCACTCAAAGGATTTGCAGAGCGGACGCTTAAGTCACTACTCGCCCTCGACCTCGTCATCCCCACGACAACAATAAGCAAAGACAATGTGATGAGGACCGACGATCGAGAGTGGAAGCACGCCCTGATCAAGGCTGACAAGGCCTTGGTAATCTCCGTGTACACGGCGCTCGCTCGCAACACCTTGGATTTGCCCAATCAACCGCTCAATGGATTCTTTGAACTCTTGCGTGGTCCATTCTTTGAGGCAGAGCGCGATCAAATCGCATTGCGGCTTCTTGAACGGTTCCCAGAGGCTCAACCGCAGCGGCTTGAAGATATGCTGTTGACCGCGAGAACGAAGAGGAATGAAAAGTCCCTCCGCAACTTAGCCCGCAAGTTCTCTTCACCTGAAGCTGGGTTGAATCCCGAGCAACGACGACTTTGGGTGATCACGGGCTATCTGACGGACGCCGAGAGCTTTCGCAGTTTGCTAAGAGAGGAAACACGATCGCCCGAGATCGTTTGGCAACTCCGCGCGCTGACAAAGCACACGCGCGATCAAGCTGGCACATCACTCGTCATGATTACACCAGAACAACTCGGTGAACTGACTTCGCTCATTGGCCGCCACTGCGAGAACGTGGGATTTCCTAACGGCGGCTGGAGTGGGGACCGGAACCCATGGGATGGAGCCGAGTACGTAAGAAACATGCTCGCAACCCTATCAGCTCTTACTGACGATCAGTCGCAACGGACATTAAGAGGTCTACTCTTCGATCCCAACCTTGTAGGATTCACGAACGACGTTAAGCATTTTATTGCCAACCAACAAGCGAAGGTGCGAGAGATGGCCTTCCAGCAGCCTACTTGGGATCAAGCAATCGCAGCGCTTTCGAACGATAAACCTGCGAGCGTCGCCGATCTGAGTGCATTGGTCGTGGAATATCTGAAAGCGATCAGCTTGCAGATAAACGCAGGAAACACTGATCTCTACAAGCAGCTCTTTTGGAATGAAGACACGTTTGGCCGCCCGACGACTGCAAGAGTTGAGGAAAGCGCGCGAGATGCCATTGTAGACCAGCTGAGGGTTCAGTCCGCTGCGCTAGGGCTTGTCATAGAACCAGAAGGGCATATGGCGACGGACAAGCGAGCTGACATCGTCATATTCTTCGGCAAACATAAGCTCGTATTGGAATTGAAGCGCGACAGCCATCCTGAACTTTGGAGAGCATATGAGACTCAACTCGAAAGGTTCTACACACGAGACCCGCAAGCGAGCGGATATGGCATCTATTTGGTGCTTTGGTATGGGGCGAACAGGTCGGGCACGCTCCCCAGCAGAGGCAAGGGGTTGTCTGCTCCGAAAAGCGCCTCGGAATTGCAGTCCATCTTGCAGGAACTCGTCGGGCGCAATCCGAAATTGGTAGCTGTAGTGGTTGATGTTTCGATCCCCGATGGCGGCAAACCCGCCTTGTCGCCGAAGGGAGCGACTGAATCCGGCCGCCCTGCCAAATCGAAAGTGTCGCAGAAATCCGCGCGAAAGCGCGTGACAACTAGCTCATTAGCCGCAACGAAACGGAAGAGCAGCGGCACTAAACGGAAGTAACGCGCAGTAGCCCTTCCTTCCCATCTAGCGGTCCTTCGATATGGGGCGGCGACATCGGACAGTTCGCGTCGACGGCGCTAGCGCCGCCATGCTTCCAGATAGCCGCCGTTCCGAATTTCCGCTTGGGGTCAGAAGCGGTCCTAAGCAGCACTGCATTCCTGCCCGATACTATCTCGCATTCCCTGCTTTGCGAGCCAGCCTCCGTTCGGTTTCCCTCCCTAGGCGACTTTTGTGGGATGCTGCGCGATAATTCGCGCCTTCTGATGAAGCATCAGACGTCCGCGGGTTTGTTTGGGGACTGCGGCGCTGTACGCCGCCCATGCGACCTCGACGTTGTCGGCGGCCGCGATCACGCGTGACACTCCGAGGTCATCGATCGCCGTCACCGTAAAGTTCAGTACGCTCGCCTCTTTATGGTCGAGCCAGCCCGCATAGCCTTCTAGCGCCATCGCAAGAAACATCGCCGTGTCGGGTTCAAACCAGGTCGGCCGATATCGGCGCGAGATCTCGCCCGCGAGCCAGCGAGCATATTCGGCGGTGTTATGGGGAATGCGGCGGTCGGTCGACATGTGAACGAACAAAGAACATGACGCCGAAGGGGTCAAGATGGTTCGCCCGCTTGGAAAGGCGAGCGACGCAACCCAGTGTCAACTCTGCTGGCCAGGACCCGATCGTCCGCCGGCGGTCCCACCATGGGGAATTGCAAAAAACATAATGATTATGCAAGGTTGCCTTGCGCTTTGAACTCTTCAGAGATGTCACCACAAGAACGCAAATTTGTCCTTTCTCTCCCATTTTAATGTCAAGCTCCCGCCGCTTTGCTTCCCTGATCTACCGCGCGGACAGATTGCGCGCCCAACCTGATTGGCTCCTCATCAGTTGCGAGGTCGAATGATGAAACAGCTCTCTGCGGAAGCGGTCGCCACAAATTCTATTCGGCTGACCGAATTGTTGCTCACGAACAATCAGGTGAGCTGGATAGAGGCCCGCGACGGCATCGCGTTCATAAAAGAAGACTTGGCGAGGAAGTGGCCCGCCGATTCCGCGATGATCAGGGCAAGATTCGACGCATGGATGCGCGCTCAGCACACGCGGTGCGCTGATCCTACCGTTTCAGCCACGCGCAGAGATGCTCACTCGATAGCCTCACACATTGATCAGACCAAGGTAAACCGCGCGCACGCAAGCCTCCGTCTTGGTCGCGGCTCCTAATTTGGCCATGGCGTGCTTGAGATGAACGACAACGGTGCTTTCCGCGACATTGATGATGTCCGCTGTCTCTGAGGCAGTTTTTCCCCGGGCTGCCCAGGAGAGGACATCCCGCTCACGATCGGTGAGGGAAACCGCCGCCAAAGGCTGGCCTTCGCTGTCGAGAAAACGATGAGGTAGCTGCTGGGTTTTCGCCACGAGATCGATTGTCCGCTGAGCCCAATAGATCAGGACCAGATGCAGCCAATTGCGATTTACCTTGAAGCTGTTGACAAAGCCGCTCAGCGGATCGGTCCAAAAGAACGTGCAGACGCTGGAATAGGGTCGGCCGAGGTGATCGACATAGTGGAAGGGAATGACAACTCCCTCAGTGAATCCGTGATCCTTGGCGGCGAATAGGGTTTTGAGGGGGCCAGGAATGCGTCGCCCCTTGCGCTCCGGCAGCGGCAACGAAGACCAATTGAAAGGAATATTCGACCGACGCGCCACGCCAATCGCAGGGTCCACTTCGATGAAGTTCTCCTGACGGTATGTCTGGTCCCAATCCCGCCGGTTCGTGGTCACGACAAGGGGCGCCTGATCGCCTGCCAGGGAAATGTCGACAAAGGCATAGGACGCAAATCCGCAGTCTTCGGCAACCCATTGAAGAACAGCGGTAAGCTCTTCGAGCGTCGATGCAGCCTCTATTTTCGCAATTACCTCGTCGAGGGACGTCGCCATTTAAAACTACCCATTTTTGAGAATGGGGTCTGAAGCTCGATCTGCGCCATCGTCAGCCCAGCAGCTGGGGGGCTGGCGATGGCGAATGTTTCAAACGATAGCACAGCTATTTTCTTCGAGGATCAAGCATCTGACGCGCGAGCAGCCGAGATTCGGCGATTTCGCAAAAGAATTTTCGTTGAAAACAAAGGCTGGAAATTGCGGGTAAGCGGTGAGGAAGAGAGGGACGACTATGACGCCTGTGGCGCAATATTGTGCGGCCTATGGCAAGACAAACGTTTGATCGGCTCATTTCGAGCACAGCGGTGCGATCGACCTTACCTAAGCGCAGAGGTGTTTTCGCATCTCTCCGACAATCAGCCTTTGCCTAAGGCCAGTGACGCTTGGGAGATCTCTCGGTTTGCGGCGGCGCCCAATCGCTCGGACGCTGGCGTTCAACTCTACGCGCTGCTCATAGCGTTTGCGCAGACGCGTTCGGCACGATGCCTGATCGCCGTTGCTGACATGCAGCATGAGCGATTGATGAGGCGGCTCGGAATCGTGACGCGACGATATGGCGAGTCGAAACAAGTCGGAACAGATCGCTTTCAAAAACCCATTTTTGCGGTCCTTGGGGAAATTCCAATCGCCTCGCAGCCTGCTGAACTTCTAGAAAAACTCGCTCACAGCCTTCAGAACGTGGAGATTATCGATGAGACATTGGTTCTCGGACATTTCGCCATTTCGGCGTGACACACTCTCTTTTTTCACTGAGATGGGTCGCACGTCGCGCGAGCCTTTGCGTCGTCTGAATATGGGCTTTGCGCCGGTCTACCTTGTGACCGACCCCGAGCTGACGAAGTCGATTTTTTCAGCGCCCGAAGAAGAGATCGACAAAGGCAGGCTGATCTACAAGCTACGCGAAATCATGGGCGATAGTTCGTTCACGCTCAGCGGACCGCGACACAGGGAGCGTCGCGCCGCAATGCACGCACAGTTGGCGCGCGGCCTGGCGACGAGCATAGCGCCCAGCATTTCCGCGCTCCTACGTCGCTACGCCGCAGCGCTTGCAACTGAGCCAGATTTCGATTCGCATCGGGCGACGGCGCCGCTTGCCCTACGCATTATTAGTCTATTGCTTTTCGGTGCCGACGCGCTGTCCCCGGGTGATGAAGCCCTGATGGTGGAAGCGGTAAATCTGATCGAGGACGACCTCGCGGCCGGCATGTTCCAAATCATTCCTGACCTTCCGTGGGTTCGAGCGCGCAAAAAGCGCAAGCTCGCGGAAGGCACGTCCATGATGCACTTCGTGGTCGAGCGCGCGCGACGAAATGCAAAAAAAGACTCGCTCATCCGAGCGCTCGAAGAGCTGCAGCTCTCCGAAAAAGAACTGAACGACGAAATTCTGCTTCTGTTCCTCGCGGGTCACCATACCAGCGGAACCGCGATGGCGTGGCTTCTCTATTTTCTCGCTATCGATCCCGCGCTGCGCGATGCGATCGCCCGCGAAGCCGCCTCGATTTCTGACGAAAGCGGGGAAATCAATCCCCAGCTGCTGGCAAGAACGCCGATCGCTACGGCTGCTGCGCGCGAAGTCCTCCGGCTTTATCCGCCTGCTTATTGGCTCTCGCGAGAGGTCAAGAAGCCGGTGACGATCGCGGGACGAAGTCTGCCTGCAGGCACGTCGCTCATCGTCAGCCCTTGGCACATGCATCGGGATCCGAGGTTCTGGACCGAACCCGAAACCTTTAGGCTCGATCGCGACTACCTGAGAAATCCCGCGTGGACTCCATTCGGTGTTGGACCGCGCGTATGCGTGGGCATGGGTGTCGCGATGCTGGAGCTACAATTGCTCGCGCTGGAATTCGCCGCGGCTTTCGACATGGAGGTCAAGAGCGAGATTCCTCCGCCCGCGCCGACGCCGCGCGTGACGATCGTTCCCCCCGAAATCCGGATCGCTCTAAAGCCGCGCCAAACATTCGCCAAATCAGACCTACCTTCGCCGGAGACTCAAAGTGACGGACACGAATGCCCCTACGCCAGCCAGGCTAAACATCCTACAGCTGCTTGAGCTGGCAAAGAACTTTATCCGTGACATGAGCCCGCGAGTGTCCGCTGGCATTGGAGACATAATGCTCGAGCTGGTGCGTGTAGTCGACGACGATAAGCTTTTACTCCAAGACCGAGTGGAGATTAGCATCTTGAAGAACGACTCCTCTGCTGCGGAGTTTGCTCCTACTCAAGCGGAGCGCGGCGCTGAGCAGGGATGCGCAGGCACGATTTAAGTGCGGAGAAAGCGAGGTGCTCAATTGGCTGCGTCAACGCAAGGCCGACGACCCCTTGGTCCAATCAGATGCGCGCGCCCTGATCGAGTGTTTTGGATGCGGAGGCAGCAGGCTTTTGCAGGCGGATCATTTCAACGGGTCACTCATCATTAAGGCTGGAGGCCAGGGTGTGCAGGCCCTTCCGAAATGTGTCCTGCGGGCCGCCGCAGTGTGGCCGAAAACGTCTCGTGTAATAAAATGAGCAATCTGACCACCATGTCGGCGTGCACTGCGGAGACGGGTTTGTTTAGCCGAGCACTGCTGCGACTGTCCAAGGCAGGCATGGATCAAATGTGGGTTTTGACTTGCGGCGTCATGGCGCATTTTTAGTGATCATTAGCCATAGCTGCGCCCACATGCGGGCGTCTGACTCGGCGCGGTGGCGGCGACTTTGCTCGGCCTCATTCAAGGCCATACGGTATTGCGCCATATCGAATTTTCGATCTGTAACCGTTTTCTCCAGTAAAGCGTCGGCGCTGGTTTGGCGTACACAGAATGAAGGCTCGATCCCAGCTCCCTCAAATATTTGGTTGAGCCAAGCCTCATCAAACGGGCTATCGGAATAAAGCTCTCGTCCGGCGAGCCCGCCGTTCATGGCGTTGGCAATATCGCGTACGGGAGTGCCTTGCGCAGAAATCTCTGCAATTGAAATCCCGTGCAGTGCTTCCGCGTTCTCGTCCCAGACTGTTGCAATCTGCCACTCAGCTAGCGGACGAACCGGGTGCGAGGCAGAAATAATCTGACCGTCATCGGGCCGAACGTATGCCCAGCCAACTTCGATCACAAAGCCGTCAAGACTTGAAGCCTCGCAGTCATAGAACACCGGCGAGGAAGGAACGGCCATCTATTAATTCTCCATTGAAGTGGTGCGACGTCATTGAAGTGGTGCGACGTCGCTTAACCAGCTGGTCCTAATTCAGAGCCGACGCCTTGACCCTCGCGTTCGTTGGCAAGAACGCGATAGACGTGCATGCGCGAGCATCCCAAGGACTTAGCAATGGCGGCAACCCCGTGCCCGGCATTAGCCATCGCGAATAGTTGCTTCCGATCAATCCGGCGTTTGCCTCCGCGATATACGCCCTCGGCTTTCGCCCGATCGATGCCTTCGCGCTGACGCTCCTTGATGAACCGCCGCTCCAATTGCGCGACCATGCCGAGGACGGTCATGACGATTCGACCGGTTTCGCCGCGCGTCGTCACGTGAGGATCGAGCACGGTCACGAACGCTTCTCGTTGGTCGCACTCGTGAACGATGTTGAGGACGTCGCGAGTGTCGCGGCCGAGTCGGTCCAGGCGCGTCACCACTAGCTCATCTCCAGGCCGAAGGAACTCAATGATGGTCGCCAGCTCACTTCGGCCGGAGCGGCTTCCGCCTGAAACCTTTTCAGAGCGAATGACGCCGCAGCCTTCTGCTTTCAGCCTTGTGAGCTGGGTGTCGAGGTCTTGATCAATGGTGCTGACGCGGGCGTAGCCGATTCGAGCCATAGTGTGTCACCTCAGGGTGTTAAGCCCGACCCTACAGTGTCACTAATAGTCGCCGTCAACCCCGAAGTTACATGTCTATTGATAGGGGATGTTACGTCGCGCGAGGGTATACCCTAATGATATTGGCGGGCGCATCGATGGTAGCCGGCCCGGAGGAGAGGCGGCCACGGATTGCTGGCCTACGCCTAACCCTGTCGGACCCCAGTGCAAACACAGTCGCTCGCCAGTCGGCGCTCTCGCGAGAAGAGCAGACGGTTCATGCAGGTAACGCAGCATTTCACGAAGTGAAATGTTCACTGGGACGATTTTGCGCCATCATACGAGCATCATCGCAACCTCTTGACTATTAGGAGAATGGCGGCATCTCGATTTTTCTTTCGGGGTCCAGTTCGGCTCGCCTTAGTCGCAGGGAATTGACGACGACGCTGACTGATGACAGCGCCATCGCCGCGGCGGCGATCGTCGGTGATAAGAGTAGCCCGAAGATCGGATAGAGCGCGCCAGCCGCAATGGGCACGCCCGCGGCATTATAAATGAACGCAAAGAACAGATTCTCGCGGATGTTGCGCATCGTCGTCTTGGAGAGGCGTCGACCACGCACGATGCCCCCGAGATCGCCCTTCAGCAAAGTCACCCCCGCGCTTTCGATCGCGACATCGGTTCCGGTTCCCATGGCGATTCCGACATCGGCAGCGGCCAGTGCAGGGGCATCATTCACGCCGTCTCCCGCCATGGCGACGATTCGACCCGCCTCGCGCAAGCGGGTCACGACTTTGCTCTTGTCCTCAGGGAGGATCTCAGCTTCGATCTCGCCGATTCCCAAGCGTTTGGCGACGGCCCGCGCCGTTGTCCAGTTATCGCCGGTTAGCATCACGACATCGACGCCATCTTCGCGCAGCGATTTCAGCGCGGCTTCCGTCGTCGCTTTGATTGGGTCAGCGATGCCGATGACGCCGGAAATTCTTCCGTCTATGGCGACAAAGATAGCAGTCGCGCCGTCTTCCCGCAGGCGTTCAGCGTCGCTATCGAGCGGCGTCGCATCGACGCCGAGCTCCACAAGGTATCGACGATTGCCGATCGCGACCACATTGCCTTCGACCCGACCGATGACGCCCTTGCCCACGGGGGAATCGAAATCCGTCGCACCTTTGAGCGCGAGCCCGCGCTCGGCTGCGGCCTGAACGATTGCGAACGCCAGGGGATGCTCGCTGGCGCGTTCAAGACTCGCCGCCGTCGCCAACAGATCTTCCTCGGAGATCCCGGTGACGGCGAGGATGGCCGTGACGCGCGGCTTGCCTTCGGTGAGCGTCCCGGTCTTGTCCACCACCAGCGTGTCTATTTTTTCCAAGCGCTCCAGCGCCTCGGCGCTTTTTATCAGCACGCCCGACTGCGCGCCGCGTCCCACGCCGACCATGATCGACATCGGCGTCGCAAGACCGAGCGCGCAAGGGCAAGCGATGATGAGAACGGAGACCGCTGCAACAAGGCCATACGTCATGCGTGGTTCCGGTCCCCAGATTGCCCAGGCAAGAAATGCAATAACGGCGATGAGAATGACGGCGGGCACGAACCATCCCGCCACTTGATCGGCGAGGCGCTGTATTGGCGCGCGGCTTCTCTGCGCGGATGCGACCATCTCGACAATCCTTGAGAGCACGGTGTCGCGGCCAACCTTCTCCGCGCGCATCACAAAGCCGCCAGTCTGATTAAGCGTGCCGCCGATGACTCTGTCGCCTGCAATCTTCGTCACCGGCATGGATTCGCCGGTGACCATGGACTCATCGACCGAACTGCGGCCCTCGACGAGTTCGCCGTCCACAGGAACCTTTTCTCCTGGACGGACGCGCAGGCGCTCGCCGACCTTCACAAGATCCAGCACAACTTCTTCGTCGGATCCGTCAGCGTTAATCCGAGTCGCCATTTTTGGCGCGAGATCGAGGAGCGCGCGTATGGCGCCGCCGGTCTGTTCCCGCGCGCGCAATTCAAGAACTTGTCCAAGCAGAACAAGGACGGTGATAACCGCCGCCGCCTCGAAATAGATCGGGACAGAGCCATCGAGGTTGCGGAATGCCGGCGGGAAGAGCGACGGCGCCAATGTTGCGATGACGCTGTAAATCCAGGCGATGCCCGTTCCCATGGCGATGAGCGTGAACATATTCAGATTACGTGTCACGAGCGATTGCGCGCCTCGAACGAAAAACGGCCAGCCAGCCCAAATCACGACCGGCGTCGCCAAAATGAGCTGAAGCCAGTTCGACGCCTGCGGCGCTAGCAAGTGATGGAGATTGAATAAATGTCCGCCCATCTCCAAGACGAGCACCGGCGCCGCCAACGCCAGCCCGATCCAGAACCGCCTAGTCATGTCGACGAGTTCGGCGTTCGGTTCGGCTTCGGTCGAAGCGACGAGTGGCTCAAGCGTCATGCCGCAGATTGGACAATTTCCGGGCCCGATCTGACGAATCTGCGGATGCATCGGGCATGTGTAGATAACGTCCGCTACATGGGATGGGTCTTGATGCGCATCCTCGATTGTGACACCGCCACGGGCCGTCTTCGATTCCTCATGCGAGGCGCGATCATGCCGATGCTCGTGGGCCACTCGGTTCATCCTTCCTTGCGCCGTCAGAAGCGGCATCGTAATTGATCTAGGCGTCCTTTGCGCAAGGTCGATCGTCGTTGCTCACTCGGCAATACGGCCGCCCCGCTTCCAGAAATGGCGGTTCCTTCAGTCACGGCCTCGACACCATTGGCTGCGGAGGCTCCCGCTCGACCGATGTCGTCGTGTATCGTCGCTCGAAAAGATCAACAACGCAAAGTTTAACGGCGGAACTGCAAGTCACTGGATGCGGTCCGCCATTTTGCTCGACGGTTTATGAGGGGCGCGGACTCCTTGGATGATATCACGCCGATGAGACCTTCCGCGCCTCGTACTGTTGCCTAAGGAACACGGCCCGACAGCAAATCGATGGTCGGACCGTTCCATTATTGTCGACGACAATTACCGTACGTCAGCTTCGCATCGAATATGCGTTCAATCACGAAGCTCTCTCCATCAGCGACAGACCCACACCCATTTTCCATGATGGCGGTGCCAGCACACATTATGTCTGTGTTGGCCAGGAGTGCTCCAATCACGATGCATGTGACGGCCATGCCCGCCGGGGACCATTCCGTGAGTCTGCGGGTCGTGCTCCTGGAGCTCTTGGGCCATCGCGGGAACGGATAGGGCCAGCATCGTCGCTAAGGCAATAGAGAGTCTAAGCATTAGTCTTTCCTCCTGTGAAGATTGTTGTGCATTGTTCTATGGAGCTGCGTGGATAGTTCCCCCCAACTCCTGCTTGACCTCTCCTTTTTGAGGCAGGCCAAACCCCTTGATCAGCGCATAGATCGCCGGAATGACAACGAGCGTCAGAGCCGTCGAAGACACCATCCCGCCAATCATCGGAACGGCGATACGCTGCATAACTTCTGATCCTGCGCCCGTGCTCCAGAGGATCGGCACGAGCCCCGCCATGATCGCGACAACCGTCATCATCTTCGGCCGCACGCGTTCGACAGCGCCGAGCATGATCGCCTCATGCAAATCGGCTTTCGTGAAAGCGGCGCGCGAGGCCTCGCGCGCAGCCTGAATTTCGCGCATGGCGTGATCGAGATAGATAAGCATGACGACGCCGGTTTCGGCGGCGACGCCGGCGAGCGCGATGAATCCCACCGCCACCGCGACGGACATGTTGAAGTTCAACCACCACATCAGCCACACGCCGCCGACCAGTGCGAAGGGCAGCGACAGCATGACAATCAATGTCTCGGTTAAGCGGCGGAAATTCATATAGAGCAGCAGGAAAATGACGAGCAGCGTCAGGGGCACGACGATCCGCATGCGCGCGTCGGCGCGCTCCAGATATTCGAATTGGCCGCTCCACGTGACATAAGAACCGGGCGGGAACTCGATCGCTTCTGTGACCGATTTACGCGCTTCTGCGACATAGCCGCCAAGATCGCGATCCCGGATATCGACGAAGATATAGACCGCAAGCTGGCCGTTTTCGGTGCGGATCGAAGTGGGGCCACGAACAAGTTCGATCCTCGCCACCTCGCCGAGTGGAACCGTCCCGCCGCCCGGCATGGCAATCAGCACTTCGCTGGCGATCGCTCTCGGATCAGAACGAAAGTCGCGCGGATAGCGAATAGTGACGCCATAGCGCTCGCGTCCCTCGACGGTCGTGGTTATCGTCTCGCCGCCAAGTGCCGTCGCGATAACCTCTTGCAAGTCGCCGATCATGAGGCCGTAGCGCGCGAGCATCGCGCGGTCCGGAACAATATCCAGATAATAGCCGCCGATGACGCGTTCGGCGTAGGCGCTCGAAGTTCCGGGCACGCGCTTCAAGGCGGCCTCGACTTGGCGCGCCAGGCCCTCCATTTGCGACAAGTCGCGGCCAAAAATCTTGACGCCGATCGGCGTTCTGATCCCCGTCGCCAGCATGTCGATCCTGTTTCGGATCGGCATGGTCCAGGCGTTCGACACGCCGGGGAATTGCAGCGCCGCATCCATTTCTGCAATGAGCTTGTCGATCGTTATTCCAGAACGCCACTGATCCTTCGGCTTCAACTGGATGACGGTCTCGGACATTTCGAGCGGCGCCGGGTCGGTCGCGGTGGAAGCGCGCCCAGCCTTGCCATAGGCGGACTGAACCTCGGGGAAGGATTTGATGATGCGGTCCTGCGTTTGCAGGAGTTCGGCGGCCTTGGTGACCGAGAGCCCCGGCAGCGTCGTCGGCATGTAAAGAAGCGCGCCCTCGTTGAGAGTGGGCATGAATTCGCTACCGAGCTGGCGGGCCGGAATGATGGTCAGCGCCAGCGCGCCCAGCGCCAGCAGAATAGTGGCGACTTTCGCTTTGAGCACCAGACGTATGATCGGCCGATAGAGCCAGATGAGTGCGCGATTGATGGGGTTTCTCGCCTCGGGAACAATTTTTCCGCGCACGAAGACGACCATCAGCGCCGGCACGAGCGTCACGGAAAGAAGCGCCGCCGCCGCCATAGCGAACGTCTTGGTGAAGGCGAGCGGGCTGAACAGACGCCCCTCTTGCGCTTCGAGCGTGAAGATGGGCAGGAACGAAACCGTAATGATCAACAGGCTGAAGAACAGCGCGGGGCCAACCTCGGTCGCAGCATCGATCAATATCTCGATACGCCGCTTGTCGGGAAGCGCGCGCTCCAGATGCTTATGCGCGTTCTCAATCATAACGATGGCGGCGTCCACCATTGCGCCGATGGCGATGGCGATGCCGCCCAAACTCATGATGTTGGAGCCGATTCCCAGCGCCTTCATCGCGGCGAAAGCCATTAATACGCCAACGGGAAGCATGATGATGGCGACGAGTGCGCTGCGCACATGCATTAGAAAGACGACGCAGACGAGAGCGACAATGACTCCTTCTTCGACAAGTGTGCTCCTGAGCGTCTCGATGGCTGCATGAATGAGCTGGGAGCGGTCGTAAACCGAGACGATCTCAACGCCCTTGGGCAGGCTTGTCGCCATCTGCGCAAGGGTCGATTTGACATTGTCGATCACTGTGAGCGCATTGGCGCCATAACGCTGTAGCGCGATGCCGCTCGCAACCTCGCCCTCGCCATTGAGGTCGGTGACGCCACGCCGCTCGTCGGGGCCGAGCTCGACGCGCGCGACATCCTTCAGGAGAAGTGGTGTGCCGTTTTCGACGCGCAGGACAATACTTTCCAGGTCGCTCACGCTGCGCAGATAGCCTCGTCCACGCACAATGAATTCAAATTCGGAAAGTTCGACCGTGCGACCGCCGACATCGGCATTGCTGGCGCGGATGGCGCCGCGCACTTTCGACAGTGGAATGCCGAGCGCGCGTAGTCGGTTAGGATCGACAACGACATTATACTGCTTGACGAAGCCGCCGACGCTCGCGATCTCAGCGACGCCTTCGGCCTTGGCGAGGCCGTAGCGGATCGTCCAGTCCTGGATCGAGCGCAATTCGGCGAGCGTCATATCCTTGGCGATGAGCGCATATTGATAGACCCAGCCGACGCCCGTCGCATCGGGACCAAGAACAGGCGTCACGCCCGCCGGCAATCTCTTACTCGCCGCGCTCAAATATTCGAGGACGCGCGAGCGCGCCCAATAAATATCGACGCCATCGTCGAAGATGACGTAGACGAAGGATACGCCGAAGAATGAAAATCCGCGCACCACTTTGGAGCGCGGAACGGTCAACATCGAAGTGGTGAGCGGGTAAGTGACTTGATCCTCGACGACTTGCGGCGCCTGGCCCGGATATTCCGTATAAACGATCGCTTGCACATCGGAGAGATCGGGAATTGCGTCGAGTGGCAGTGTGCGCAAGGCATAGACGCCGCCTGCGGCCGCGAAGGCAGCGCCCACGAATATGAGCAAAAGGTTGCGCGCCGACCAGGCGATGAGACGGGCGATCATTTGCCCGCCTCCGCTTGGTCGAGAGCTCGTAACGCCGCCTTTAAATTGCTTTCGGCGTCGATGAGGAAGTTTGCGGCCGTAACCACGCGTTCGTTTTCGCTCACGCCGCTCTTGATTTCGACGAAGCCTTCGCCGCGCCGGCCGATCTTGACTTCGCGCGGCTCGAAGCGCCCTTCGCCCTTGTCGACAATCGCCACTTGCCGCTTACCGGTGTCGATGACGGCGCTTTCTGGCGCCGTTAGCACCTTCTCGTTTCCGCCGGCTGCGATCTCGACCTCGGCATACATATCTCCCCGCAGCAACCCGTCGGGGTTTGGCAGTTCGATCCTGACGCGCGCCGTTCGTGTCTCCATATTGAGATGGGGATAAATCAGAGCGACTTGCCCCTTAAAGGATCGATCTGGGTAAGCCCGTGGCCGCACGTCGACCTTTTGTCCGGGCTGGATCAAGGCGATGTCCCGCTCGGCGATGTCCGCCAGCACCCAAACTAGAGAATGATCGACGATGCGAAACAGCACGTCACCCGGCGCGGCGCGCATGCCGGCAATTGCCGCCCGCTCCAGGACATGGCCGTCTTGCGGCGCGGGCCATGCAATCACACGTGGAACGCTGCGGGCGCGCCCGATCGCGGCGATGGCGCTTTCGTCGAGGCCGAGATTGACGAGCCGCCGCTTGGCTCCCTCCAGACGCTGGGCGTCGATCCCGCCGCCACGCCGCATGTTGAGGACGGCGACATATTCGGCGGCTGCGCTCGAAAGATTCGGCCCATACACGCGCATCAGCATCTGGCCCTTGCGAACGTAATCGCCCTCCGCAAACTGCCCGACCGATTCGATGAAGCCTTCGAAGCGGAGGGAGACGATCGAGATACGTCGCGGGTCGAAGTCGATTCTGCCCGTCGCTCGAACAGGGACGCTCAGCGTCCGGCGTTGGACGGGTTCGGAGCGAACGCCGGTCTTTTGCAGCTTTCCGGGGCTGATCGTGATGGTCGTGCCGTTCTCCGCCTCGTCCTCGTAGACGGGTACGTAATCCATTCCCATCTCGTCTTTCTTGGGAACGGGCGATGTGTCAGGCAGGCCCATCGGATGGCGATAGAAGCGCACGCGTCGTACGCCGCCAATCTTGGCGGCGCCTGCAGGAGGCTTTTCCTCGAAACTCACATCCTGGCTGGCGCGCACCGGCAGATAATCTTTGCCTGCCGATGTCTTCTTGGGCGTCGAGGAATAGGCTGGGCGACCGTCGGGATCTCGGTAGTAAATGATCGGGCCTGTCGTTGCAGGCGCCTTATCCGAGATGTTAGGCCCGGCGTCGCCCAGCTTTCCTGTAGGTGTAACCCATTTGAAACGTCCCTCGACCAACCAAGCGAGGCTGGCCGCGACGACCGCAAAGCCCAAAAGAATAACGATGTGACGGCGAGTCATAGTGAGCCTCCCGCCAGTCGTTCAAGCTCAGCGTATCGGGCTTGCTCTTCGACTCTAAGCTTAAGGATTTCGAGTTCGATCGCTTGCACGCGTCGTTCAGCTTCCAGAGACGTCGTCAAGTCGGCGGCTCCGGCTGCAAATCCGCTTCGTGCCGTCTCTACCGAAAGGCGCGCCGGATTGAGCTGGCGTTGTTCGACAATGCGGATCGCCTTGCGCACCGCTTCCAATCCGAACCATGCCTCGGCGACATCGCCGTCGAGCCGGATTCGGATGGCGTCGTAGCGCATCTGGGCGGCGCCGAGTCGTGAACTGGCGGCGCGCTGTTCGGCGTCCTTTGCCTCATATTGCAGCGGGACTTTGAAATTAAGCATGAATTGCCCGGTGTTGTCACCGGTGGGACGCTGCACAAAGGTCGCTCCAACGGTAACGTTTGGGTAGTAATTCAGATCCGTGAGCTCTTTAGTTCCGGTCGCCGCGCGGACCTGCGCGTTGGTCGTGGCGAGGGCTGGATTGGCGGCTCTCGCGAGCTCCTGAACGCTGACCAGCATCAGCTTTGTCTTCAGCGGCCGAAACCCACTGGGAATAGCGAGCGGCTCTTGCGAGCCGCGACCGATCAAGGCGTTTAAGCGAGCGGACGCCGACTTTGCCTCGCCTTGACGGCGTACGACCTCTGTTTCAGCCGTCGCCGCTTCGATCTCGGCCTTGATCACTTCCTGCTGGTCGACGGAGCTTGCGCCATACCGCAAGCGCAACAAGCCGAGGATTTCATCGAGCCGGCGCTTCAATCCAGCCGAGAGGTCGATTGCCCGATACGCAGCGGCGTATTGCGCATAAGCGGTTTTGACGCGGGCGATCAAATCTGTGGCGACGGCGCGACTCTGATGCCTCGCAGCGTCGGCGTCGGCTTCTGCGACGCCGCGCTCCAGGTCGAGTTTGCCCCAAAGTTTGAATTCCTGTTCGAAGCCGATCCAACGTTGGCCGACGCCGCGTCCATTCACGTCCCACGCCTGCAGCGTCACCGTCGGATCGGCGAGCACGCCAGCCGCGCCCACTCTATGCGCTGCCGCATCGGCATCCAGCGCGGCCGCAGCCAGTTCGGGGCTTAGCTGCTTCGCAAGCGCGACAACGCTTTCGACGGAGGCGCCGGGCAAGTTTCGTTCAGTCGCCGAAAGCGATGTTGAGCCCATCAATATCGCCGCCGACCCTACAATTGAGATGGCGCGAAGGCGCGGCCCTCGACTCATGGCGCCACCTTTAGAATTAGTCGGCTCTGGAGCGTGCCGCTCTCGCCCTGCACCTTTGCAGCGAGCGATATCCGCCACGTTCCCGCATCGGTCAGATCGACCTTGAAGCGATAAAATCCGGGATCGGGGCTTGGCGCCGGTTCGATCATGCTGGTCATCGACTCCATGCCATCTGGAGCCATGTCGAGACGCATCGCGAAGATCACCGCGTTTGGCGCCGGCTTGTCGTCGGGCTTATGGACGAGACTCACCGATACGATCGCTTGCCCCGTCTTGAATTGCGCTTCCACGAGTCGGAACTCATAGTCGTTGATGTTGGCGCGAGCGCGCGGCGCTGAGCTCAAGATGGCAAGCGCGACCAGCGCGAATAAGCGCGCCTTGCACGAGGTCACGAGCATCATCAGATTGTCTCCGTATTCCATTCATGCGCATGGTCGTCGAGCGGATCGCAGAGCTGCGCTCAATCCCGATAAGGGACATCATCGCGGCTTGCGCGATCGATGCGACAACGGCGCTGGTTCTTGCGGGAAGGGGAGCCTGGAAGCGATCTCCCGTCGGGCTAGCCGGCGACCGCTTGAAGTCGCGCAAATCTGCTCCCGGCGCTACCGTGAGCGAGATTGTTCTTTCGGCTTTAGACGATTGGAGGTCGGAGAGCTGGCGGGCTTCGTAATCCGCCGCGCTCAATGTCGTCGGAGGGAATTAGCGACGGCGCACACACCCAAAGCACGGCATCAACGAATGGTTGAAACTGCGGAAGCGCTGCTTGACTTGGTCCGCACAGGATCTCAGCGCACATGGGGAGTGCTGCGCCGTCATCGCCGCTGTGGCCGGGACAATCGTCCATGCCCATTTCAATGCAGGCATGGTTCATCTTCGCGGCAAAAGCTCCGCCCCCAGCTAAAGCTGTAGTGAGAACAACCGCAGAGATCAAAAGGCGAAGGCAGCGGAGCATTTCGCTACTCTGTCAGCCGCAAACTACCATGGCAAGCCCCAACTCATTATATGATCGCGGCCAAGGTTACCCGGCCGTAGAGTAATTGCCGCGCCGCGCGGCCGGATCACCAATACCGAGTTCCTCGCGGGTGACGGCGCGGCGTAAGCCTTCCCCCACCAGCTCTTTACCTTCGCCGCTTGTCTGAGCAGGGCGGCGAGGGCGGCCACGAATGTTGCCCTAAATCGTGTTTCGTAAATTGTAACGGAAAGTACTAAATTGAAATTTCTGCACTGCCTGCCATGGAGTTATGTGCTCATGGCGGCGGCTATCAATCAGATCAAAGTCAGGCGCTAAGAGCGCGCTAAGGCTTTCAGCGCTGTGCCGCGCAACCGGAAGGCCGCTGCACTTCTCAGGGCCGTCGAGCGCAAACGTCCCGATAATCAAGTGACCGCCGCGCTTGAGCGCCTGCTTGAGCCGTTGGATGTAGGCCTGCTGTACCTTCTCGTTGGTCAGGAAGTGGAAGGCGGCCCGATCATGCCAGACGTCATATGTATCTGTCGGCTGCCATTCCGTCGCATCGGCTATGATCCACTTCACCGCCTCACCTTTGTCGCCAAGCCGAGCACGCGCTGAGTTGAGCGCGGCGGCCGATAAGTCCAGGACGGTGATGTTCTCGAAGCCCTGCGCCAGAAGATTGTCGACTAGGCGGGATGCGCCGCCGCCAACATCTATGATGGCCGATGAATGCTGCGCGCCGACAAGCTGGAGCAATCGGAGGGATTCAGTGGGGGGTTCCTCAAACCAGCTAACTTCGGCCTCGCCCTTGGTCGTGTAAATGTTTTCCCAGTGCGCTTGCCGGTCAGTCGGTGTCATCGCTGTCCCTCGAGGCTTAGCTGCTCCGTCGTATAAATCGGAATTATGCGCGTTTCTGCGTCGTCAATATATCGAGCACCGGACACGAGGGGGCAGGGTCGCCAGAACAGCGGGCGACCGTCTCGGCAAGAATGCGCTCAAGTTTGGCGAGATCGGCGAGCTTCGCCCGCACTTCGTCGAGATGCGTCTGCGCAACCTCTTGCACCTCCGCGCAGGAAGCGCGGGTCGGTTCGGCAAGAGCCAACAGGGTGCGGATTTGCTCGATGCTGAACCCGAGTTCGCGAGCGCGGCGAATAAAGGCCAGCCTTCGGATATGGCCTTCTTCATACGCGCGATGCCCGCTCGCCGTCCGCGCCGGCGGCGGCATGAGCTTGATGCGCTCATAATATCGCACGGTCTCAAGATTAACGCCCGCCGCCGACGCAAGCCTTCCAATTGTCAATGGCCGCCTGGACATGCGCGATTATTTCTCTTGCACCCGTAGCCGCTACGGGGTGCAGGATAGCCCAACCGTCGAGGAAGGGCGAACCATGACCATCGACAACGCCACAGACGAAACAACGCCAAACGCTTCATCTCCAGCCGCTTCGCCGGCCGCGCCCAAGTGGCTTGCGGCATTGGGGTTGGCAGCTGGTCTCGGGGCGGTCATCGCCTCTTCCTGCTGCGTCATCCCGCTCGGGCTCGCCGCGGTTGGTGCGGGGGCGGGCGTTTTCAGCGGCCTTGAATTGCTAGCCGAATGGCGCGTCCCGCTCCTATCCATCAGCGCCTTGGCCATTGTTGGAGGATGGGGCGCATGGTGGTGGAAGCATCCTGATGCTTGCGTTGCGGGTTCGAGCTGCACGTCGTCCGAACGCTCACGCGCAACACTGACGCTGCTCCTATGCGCCTCGGCCGTCGTACTGGGGGCAGCAAGCTGGGGCTATATCGACCCTATGCTCATCAAGTTCGCTCGGGGGCGTTGAAATGCAACTCGTCGCAACAATCACCTGCCCGTCGTGCGGCCATCAGTCGACGAAGACGATGCCAACGGATGCCTGCCAATTCTTTTACGAATGCAAGGGCTGCGGCGTGCTGCTCAAGCCGGACGCGGGCGACTGCTGCGTCTTCTGCTCTTACGGCGATCTGCCGTGCCCACCAATTCAAGAAGCGAGAGAGCGTGGTAACGCCACCGAATGTTGCTTCGGCGCGTAAATTTCAGGGGGATGCCTAGACATCTGGACTAATTCGTCTCCGCGCGCTGCAGGCCTGAAAATCGGAGGAAAAGTTCATGCCAGCGTTGGCGCAATCGATATACTTCACTTGACAGGGGGCATCGAGCAAGGTCTTCGCCTTTTGCTCCGGACTGCGCCGCCGGGGCGGAAAAGAAACTGCACGGCGCGGCGCTGAATAGTTTCATGAAAAGTGCGATAGGGATGCCGCCGCTGCCTCGTGTGAATCAAGAAAAAATTGCATGGCGCTGCGAAGACCAGCTTCACGAAGAAATGCATCAAGGACGCTACGGCGACTCCGAACGCTCAATAACGCGCCGCGGTCAAAGATCTCAACGCCCTCGCCTCCACGCTGGCCGAGCGGCTTGTGAAGCGCACCGCGGAAATAGTGGCGAGCGAAGCTGGGCGCGCGTGATTGAGCGCCGTTAAAAAGCTATCTTCTGAGCAGCGCGCCGAGGTCGTCGCGATGTATGCCAAATGTCAAGACGCTCGACTCGTTGTCGTTGCTCCTTACAGAACCGTCCAGGTAATTATGCGCGAGGCGAAGGAAGCGCCGTCATCGCCGGCAAACGGGAAGGCCGAACGCGGTCCGGTCTTCCTGAAAGACGGGCGAGGACTCGGACGTGTGGCGCCGAAGGCGATGAGGTAAGATTGAAGCGACTGCATGTCGACCGGAAGGGCGCGACGATCGCGTTAAGCGAAAACCCCTCGAATCGCCCCGAAATCCTGCACAAGCGGGAGTTCAAAGTGCGCGGCCGGGTGATATGGTGGGACGATCGATTGTAAGGCGTTTCGAAGAGAGGTAATTTGAAGTGCCTCGCGCTTGTTGCCGCGCGCATTGCGTTGTCTTAATTATTAGGAGGCTTGCCTCATGCTTTTCCAGATCACAATCGACTGTAGCACTGCGGCGCTTGGCGGAGATTCAGTCTCGCGGAGTCAGGAACTCGCCAACATTCTAATTGCCGTCGCCGCGGATTTGTTGGACCAACGTTTAGCGCCTGGCGACAAACTGCCTTTGAGTGACCGCAATGGTCACTCTGTCGGAATGGCCCAGCTGACCGAGCAACCCAGCATGCTCGCTTCGAGTGCGCTCCTAAAGCAGCACGCTGGAGGCGAAGCTGATCGTCTACGCGAAACAGGTGGCCAAGCGCGGCCATTGCATCGGGATATAATCCGGAAGCTGCCAAGCGGTTCGCCGAACACGCCACGGTAAGCCACAGCGCCGACGACTACGTTTGCGGCGACGTTCATACGAGCACGGTTGAGGGCTATCGCTCATCGCAAAGGCCTCCGAATAGGACGACCTTGTGAATCACGCCTCAATCAAATTTAATAGGTCCTGACCTAGGCTTTCCTGACGAATTCCGTACGCAGCACGAGCCCTTTTACTTTCTCAGCGCGGCAATCGATTTCGGCCGGATCATCCGTGAGTCGGATATTTTTGATCAAGGTCCCGCGTTTTAAGACGGCGGATGAGCCCTTAACCTTCAGGTCCTTTATCAAGGTCACGGAATCGCCGTCCTTGAGCACTGCGCCATTGCTGTCTTTTACAACTACCGTCATCAGGCCCTCCGCGCGTGCCATAGCGGATAATGCGCATCGTTATATTCACCGAGTGGCCCGTTTGCATATCCCAGTCAGTTCCAAGGGGAAAAGCCTCGGTTAGATCGAGGAAGCCGAGCTTGACCCGCTTGCCGTGCTGATCGGCCAGCCGCGTCGGCAATCCTATTGGAAAGCGCCTCCCAAAACGCGGCGCGGGCGGCATCTCCGTTACGCCGAAAGGGTTCGGCCTGGCCCTTGAATGCCTCCCGCATTGATACAATCTCTCCTTCCGTCGCCTCGCCGGCAAACGTTCGAACTGCTTCGAAAGTCCCGCTGTCGACCCGACCTGTCTGCCTTTTTCATAGAGAATTTCACCTGCTGGAAGCCCGTCAAAGCAACCTCTGAGCGCATGACGCCATGGCCGACAGTCGCGCAAGCCGCTTGGCGTTGGAAGGCGCGAGCACCCACGGGAAGTTCTATGCAGAGGCGCGTCACGCAAATGGCGTCGCTAGCAGACGACGCCTTGCAGGAATGGATCGTCTCGCCGCGGGTCAAGAGACCAGCACGTCACAGACGAACAAATCTGAGCGCCTGTCGCCTTTCACTTCGTGGGCAGTCCGCTGAAGCGCCTCCTCATTCAGCCAACATTCAGTGGCTCAATGGGAATGAATGGGAAGGGGCAGAAGGAGATCAGCATGTTGCGCAAACTGTCTCTAGTTACGACTTTGGCCGCGGCTTTGACGCTTCCGACTGTCGCTCTGGCCTGGGATGGTCATGGCGGCGGCTGGGGAGGCGGCGGTCATCATGGCGGTTGGGGCGGCGGCGGTTGGGGTCACGGTGGAGGCTGGGGAGGCGGCGGGGGATGGGGCGGTGGCGGTTGGGGCCGTCGAGGTTGGGGCGGCTATGGAGGCTACGGCGGTTACGGCGGCGGCTACGGGGGCTGCTGGCGTTGGTATGGACAGTGGGTGTGGGTCTGTTGAGGATTTCGGCAACGTCGCTCCGGCTTTTGTGCCAACGACGAAGGCCGGAGCGTTCGGTGAACTGGTTAGGCACGGAAGTACTCGCGCGTCCTCGCCATGCGATCAACTTTTAGCCCAATTGATCAACTCTGCTCCGTTTGATCTGGATCGGAGAGGAACTCTGATGAAATCGTTTGCTTGTATTGCGCTTGTCGCAGCGACCACACTCTCCCTTGGCGGTTGCTACACGCCCCAGGATCGCGCGCTCGGGGGTGCTGCTATCGGCGGGCTTGGCGGCGCTGGCATAGGCGCTCTGGCGTCTGGTGGAAGAGCCGGTGGAACTCTCGCCGGCGCCGCAATCGGCGCTGCGGGCGGCGCCGCGGCCGGCGCGCTGACTGCGCCTCCACCGCCTCCGCCGCCGTATTACTATTGAGTTCGCGCACGAGAAAAGATCCCGCGCCCTACACTTCGCCGCTCCGCATCCGCAAGAGCGGCGAGTCCTTCGGGCGTTAGGCGGAAGCCGCTGTGTAGCCTTGCTCGCTCGACCAAGCCTCGATCAAGTCAGGTCCATCGTAAAATTCGATCCGATGGTTGTCCCCTGAATTCTTGTATCGCGCGACGGCTCCGCCGAAAGAGCTGCGCGCCTGGATCGTTTCGCGATTTCGCAGAGTGCCGAGCTCTTTGCCGTTTTTTGAGATCACAATGGTATATCGAGGTTCGCACGGCCGATAGGCGTTCATTGTCGCGCTCCTATTGTCGAATCGCCGAACTCAATGCTCTCACGGTCGATGAGTCATGATGATGGCGGAAAGCAAGAAGAAGAACGCCGTCGGCCACGGTTGGGCTGTCGAACAGCGGAGAGCACGACGGGCGCGTAAAGAAAGATAGAGGGTCTTCGCGGAACCATCAGATGTGCATATGGGACCGTTGCTTCGGCTGTAGAGCTCGGCATTTAACTGCCTTAAAGGTGAGCCAAGGAAGCGAAGCCTTGAGAAGGAGATCGCAGCCCTCGCGGCTGGCGTCAATTATCCGACCGAACGAATTTCGACCGTTGTGCTGTTCGGTCCCGTCTATCAAAAGGTTCTGGCGGAGGCCGAGGAGTGGGGCGCCGAGGTCGTCGTTGTAGGCTCGCACCGGACAGGAATGGATCGGTTTCTCATTGGCTCCAACGCCGGTGCCATTAGTACACCACGCAAAGTGCTCAGTGCTTGTCGTGCGGTCTTCGCCTCGACCGCTCCTTGATGTCGGCCGCCGGGCCCAACGTAGGCCCCGGCGACTTACTCTGATGGAGCGCTCAGCTTGGCGGGAAGTTGCGCCCGGATCACATCCGCGATTCTCTCAATGGCGGTCACCGCGTCGTGTGCGCGCCGTTCCGATGCGGCCAACTCTGCCGTCTTGGAGACGAGTTGTGATTGCAGTGTTTTGAGCTCGTGATGCGCCTGCTCGACGGCAGCAGACATTTGCTCGATTTGAGCCTCGGCCAAGCGCAGCATAGTCTCTGCGCGTTCGGCGCGGAGCTCCGTGTGGCCCAGCTCTTCCTTCACCGCATCGGCGACTTCATGAGCGCGCATTAGCGCTTGAGCTGCCTGCTCATCGAATGCTTTGATCGCCGCCGCTGTTTCCGACACAAGATTTAGCGCGGCGGCGACATCGTAGCTCTCACGGGCAGGCTGACGCGCCAAACCCTCGTTGCCGCCGATGGTTTCGTCCTTGGATTGGTTCAAATCGGGCGCATTCATTGACGCCTCCGGCCATCGTCCGTTTGGGCTTGTCGGGTATCGTCACACTATTGGCTTCATGATAAAGAGTCCGGCATAATTTCAGTCTGCTGACGGGCGAGCGTTTCGGCCAGTCGCCAGAAGGGCTCTCCGAGTCACCTGACGTTCTGCGATGGCTGCGCAAGTGAACCGCAAAACGGCGACAGCGCGGGCGAGCGAAGAATCATGCCGTCGTGCAAATTACGTCGAAAGGTGCAAACTGAGGGTCTGGAGGCCCTAGTTCCAAGCGAGGTTGCGCAATGGTGAAATTTGGCATCTTGGCGATGCTGGAAGCGAAGATCGGCAAGGAGCACGAGGTTGCAGCATTCTTGAAATCCGCGCTGCCGCTCGTGGAAGCAGAGCCGGGCACAGTCTCGTGGTTCGCGATCCGAGTGTCATCCACCACTTTCGGCATTTTTGACGTCTTCCATGACGCAGCCGGCAGAGATGCTCATCTTGCGGGCGAGGTCGCGAAGGCGCTCACGGCAAAGGCTCCGGAGCTTTTCTCCCAGTCGCCAAAAATCGAGAAAATTGATGTGCTGGCGTCTAAGTTAGGTTGAAGCGCAAAAAAAACGCCCCGATTGTCGATGTGACGGTAGGAGCGTTTCTGCCGCCGGCGGAGAGATCGACACCAGCGGATTGCAGAAATCGTAAACCTTCGCTGCGTCCGCCGCAACTCCTCGGTGAGATCTCGAACGCGAGCGAGCCGACCATCGTTGCTGCGGGAGGCGAATGCGCCAGACGCAGACGAAGAGCGAGGGCATGGTGTTGTTGGTGGGGCGCTAATGATCGCTCCTCCCAGGCCTCTGCGCCGGATTTCATAGCCGTCGCGATATGTTCTCGACGGCCGTCGCTCTGTATTCTTCAGCGATGGGACCAGCAAGGAATGAACCAGAAATTCGACGGAATGTGCTGCGTCTTAGACGTCTTCCATCTCAAGCTCTCCAGCAACTCCTCTCCGGAGGACAGCCTGCCTGGATAAGAGGCGTCAACATTCGAGCGGCCGGACAGCCGCCTACGATAATGCGGCACCTAGTGTTGAGGACGGTTATGACTTGGAGATCCAAATGACGATATGCAGTGATGCTCTCGTTTCTAGCGCGATTGTGCATTCATGAGCATGCGCTTCGACACGTGGAGTTCGAAAAACTGGGAAAGAGGCTAGGCCAGGCTCGTCCATTTGAGCACAGCGGCGACCACTAAATATTGTGGGGTAGATTGGCGGATGCATTCGCAAATAAAGTAAAAATGCTAACTAAAACAACAAGTTACAAGCATGTATGGCGGAAGGGGTGGGATTCGAACCCACGGTGGAGTTGCCCCCACGCCGGTTTTCAAGACCGGTGCCTTAAACCACTCGGCCACCCTTCCGCGTCGGTCGTGATATAGCACGCGTCGTCTTTTTCGCGACCGGGATTTGCGCGTGCCCCTCTACTTCGCCTACGGCTCCAACATGGACGCCGCCGCCATGGCGGGTCGCTGCCCCCGGTCCCGGCTGCTCGGGCGCGGGCGGCTTGCCGGCTACAGGACAATTTTGATGCCTTCGGGCTTTGTCAGCGTCGCGCCGGACCGCCGCATGAGCGTTCACGGCGTGCTGTGGGACGTCGCGGTCGGCGACGTGGCGTCGCTCGATCGCTACGAAGACGTCGCCCGTGGTCTTTACGCCAAGAAAAATTTGCCCATTCTGCGCGAACCGGTCGGCTCGGTCCTAGCGCTGACCTATGTCGGCGCGCGGCCCGATCTCGGCGCGGCGCCCGGCGGCTATTTCGAGGCGGTCATCGCCGCGGCGCGTGCGCATGCGCTGCCCGGCCCGTATGTCGACTATCTATCGAGCCTGCTTTCCGCTCCGCAATCAGGGCGACGATCATGAATGCAAAAACGCCCATCGTCGGCGCGATCGACGAACTGCGCCGCTATGTGCGCGCGCGCCGCGCCGCCGGCGAGCGCATCGGCCTCGTGCCGACCATGGGCGCGCTCCACGCCGGCCATCTGTCGCTCGTCGACGCGGCGCGTCAGGCGGCGGACCGCGTCGTCGTCACGATTTTCGTCAATCCGGCGCAGTTCGGCCCGAATGAAGATTTCGCCCGCTATCCGCGCACGCTCGCGGCGGATGTCGAGAAGCTTTGCGGCGTCTCCGCCGATCTTGTCTTCGCGCCACCGGTCGACGAGATCTATCCGCCGGGCTTTTCGACGAAAGTCGTGCTCGAGGGGCCGGCGACCGCCGACCTCGAAGACCGATTTCGGCCGACGCATTTTTCCGGCGTGGCGACGGTGGTGACGAAGCTCCTCAATCAGGTGCAGGCCGACGTCGCGGTCTTCGGCGAGAAGGATTACCAGCAGCTCTTGGTGATCAAGCGTCTCGCGCGCGATCTCGACATCGCCACCGAAATCGTCGGCGCGCCAACTCTGCGCGAGGCCGACGGCCTCGCCATGTCTTCGCGCAACGTCTATCTTTCACGCGAGGACCGTGAGCGCGCAAAGCAATTGCACGGCGCGCTGAGCGAAGCGGCGCGGCGCATCCTTGCTGGCGAGAACATCGGCGCGGCGACCGCCGGCGCCGGCGCCGCGCTTACCGAGGGGGGATTCGAGGTGGACTATCTCGAAGCGCGCCACGCCGAGACGCTCGCCCCGGTCTCCGCTCTTGCGGATGGTCCCATTCGTCTGCTCGCCGCGGCGAAGCTCGGCGCGACGCGGCTCATCGACAATATCGCGGTCCAATTATGAGCGATCGGGAGATCATACGCCTTTTCATCGAAGGCCGGGTGCAGGGCGTCGGCTATCGCGCCTTCCTCGTCCGCGAGGCGCTCGCGCTCGATCTCTCGGGCTGGGCGCGCAACAGGCGTGACGGCGCGGTCGAATCGGTCGTCTCTGGGCCGCGCCCGGCGCTCGACGCGCTGATCGCTGCAGCGCGCCGGGGCCCACGGCTCGCGCGAGTCGACGCGCTGCGCGAGGAGCCGGCGGATGAAGCCGCGCTCGTCGCGTTTTGCGGCGCGGGATTTTCAGTCGCCCCTGACGCGTGAGCTGGAGACGAGATGTGGAGACGAGAACATGACGAACGGCCATCGCTTTGTTCTCGCCGGGGTCATGGGCTGGCCGATCGCGCATTCGCGCTCGCCGAAAATCCACAATCACTGGTTCGCGCAATATGCGATCGAGGGCTGCTATGCGCCGCTGCCGGTCGAGCCCGGCCGGCTGGAGGCGGCGTTGCGCGCCATGCCGGCGCTCGGCTTCGCCGGCTGCAACCTCACGATTCCGCATAAGGAGGCGGCGCTGCAGTTTCTCGATCATGTCGATGACTCGGCGGCGCGGATCGGGGCGGTCAATTGTGTGGTCGCCGAAAGGAACGGCGCTTTGAGCGGCCGCAATTACGACGGCTACGGGTTCATCGCGTCGCTTTACGAGGCGGCGCCCCTTTGGCGCGCCGAGCGCGCGCCCTGCGTTATCATCGGCGCCGGCGGCGGGGCGCGCGCGATCATCCACGGCTTGCTTGAGGCGGGCGCGCGCGAGATTCGGCTTTTCAACCGCACCCTGGCGCGGGCGGACATTCTCGCCGCCGACTTTGGGCCGCGCGTGTCGGCGCTCCGCTGGGAAGAACGCCATGCCGGGCTCGCCGGAGCGGGACTTCTCGTCAATGCGACGAGCCAGGGCATGGTCGGCCAACCGCCGCTGGATCTGTCGCTCGCGGCGCTGCCGACATCGGCGCTGGTCGCCGACATCGTTTATGCGCCGCTGGAGACGCCCTTATTAGCGGCCGCCCGCAAACATGGCGCGACTCCCGTCGACGGGCTCGGCATGCTGCTGCATCAGGCGCGCCCGGCGTTTCGCGACTGGACCGGCGTGATGCCCGACGTGACGCCGGCGCTGCGCGCCATGATCGTCGCAACGCTCTAAAAGATCGTCGCAACGCTGTAAAAGAAAGAGCGCCGCGACATCGCCGCGGCGCTCTTCTTACATCAACTCACTTTTCGCGTTACGCCGCGCGCGCGCCGTAGATCGGCGTGATTGAGAAGCTCAGCAGACGTTGCGCGAGCGTCATCAACTCGGTCGACTGCCGCAGCAGCGTGTCGAGCCGATCGCTCACGAAACGCGACTGAAGGGTCGTCACCTCGTCGATCGTCTTAGCGCTGGCGAGCCGCTCGGCGAAGTCGAGCAACGCAGTGGCGTTTTCCGCCCAGAGATCGATGGACTTCTGCTGCCAGAGGGCAGGGTCGAATCCTTCGGCCTCGCTTTCGGCGGGCTTTGGAGGTTCGGAGATCGCGAGGGCTGTAGAGGGAGCCGCGACGACCACCGGCGTTTGCGTTTCAACAGGGGCGGGGGCCGGCTCTGCGCTGACAGCTTCGTTCGTCGTCGGAGCCGTCTCGGCCTCCGGAACGCCGGGGGCCAAGCGTTTCGTTTCCGGCGCCTTTGGCTTGGGGGAACCGTTCTGCGGATTGGCCATTGAGCTTCTCCCGGTTAGGACTTCGTCGTCGCGCGCTGGATGCTCGCGCCAAGCTCCGTGGTCTGCTCCTGGATCGCCCGCAGTTGCGCCTGAACGAACTCCGACTGAAGCTTGAAGACTTCCTGCGGGTCCTTGGCGTGGACGAGCTTCTGGGCCAGATCGAAGGCCGCGTTCACATTGGCCTCGGCAAACGACAGGGCCTTGACGCTGACGTCCTTGGCGCTCGGCAGTCCGAACGGGATGTCGGCCGAAGTGTCGAGCGCCTTCTGCGCAGCGCCGGCGAAACCTTCAAAGGCCTTGCGCGCCTGCTCGACGCTCTTCTCCGCAAAATCGCGGACTTCAGTGGGAATTTGGTAGACAGCTTCGACCATGGCGCACCTCCGTGCGGTGAAAATCAAACAAGCGCCGCGCTAAACGATATTAACCCGCGCTGCGCCCGGCCCCAACGGCGATCCGGCGAGCCCAGCCATACTGCCCGATTTTATGTTGCGATGCAACAATTTTGTGCGCCGCAGCAGATCGGGGACGGCAGGGTCTGGAAGTGTAGAAATACTATGAAAGACGCGCGACACTCATAGACCTTGCGCACGGCGGCGGCTAATTTGCTTGCATTCGTTAGCGTCGAGCCGACGAGACGCCTGAGAAGCGCGCGGCGGGCGAGACCGTCGGTTGAGGCGGTAGGCAATGGGCGGTTCGCACCAGGACCTCGAGGAAGACGCGCGAGCAGCCGCTTGCGTGGCGGCGGATCCTGTTTTTTCCGCGCTCGACGCCTCCGGCGCGCCAATTGTCGCGGCGGGCGGCGATCCCCTGCGCATTGCTTTTCTGAACGAGTCAGCCCGCGCGGTCTTTGGCGAAGACGCCGGCGCGCTCGCCGAACGCCTGTTTCACGGCGACGATCCAGGGCCGAGACGCCTGGCCGAGCTGGTCGGCGACATGCGCTGCCGCCCGGGCCTTCGCCTTGAGCGGCTGCGCTTTCGTGTCTCTGGGCTGGCGCAGACGATCACTTTTCTCTGCCGCAGCCTCGCCGCGGACAACGGCGACTGTTTCGTTATCGCGGCCCTTGGCGTTCGCGCGGATTCGCCAGCTCAGGAACCGCGCGCGGCTGAAGCGCGGGTCAGCGACGAGACGGCGGCCCTCCGCCGCAGCCTGGCGGCGCGACATGGCGCGCGTTCGCCGCGCTTTCTGTGGAAGACCGACGCGGCTGGACGATTCACCGACGTCAGCCACGGGCTTGCGGATGTTGTTGGCGAAAAGGCGGCCGACGTGCTCGGCCGCTCAGTGCAGGACGCGTCCCAGGCCCTTGCGCTCGATGCTGCATTCGCCCGCGCCGTCGCCTCGCGCCGCGCGTGGAGCGGCGTCGAGGTTGAATGGCCCTTCGAAGGGGACGCCGGATGTGTGCCGACGACGCTCGGCGCTCGGCAGATGACTGATTCCGCAGGGCGGTTTCTCGGCTATCAGGGCTATGGCGTGTTGCGCATCAATCGCGCGCGAGCCGCTGATCCCACTGCGGCGACGGGCGCCGGTTCGAGTTCTGAAGAGAACGCCTTCGAGCCGTCGCTCGACAATGTCGTGATGCTGCGCCCGCCCGCTTCGGAGCGCGTCGATGTGGGCGAGGCGCTCAGTTCGAGCGAACGCCTGGCATTTGACGAAATCGCGCGGGCGCTTACGGAAGGCGATCTCGTCATCCCCGCAGCGGAGGCCGCAGCGCCCTCGGAGCCCGATCCTGACGAGCACGCGGCGCCGACGCGTCGCAATCTCGAGTTCATCGCGCCGGGCCCGGAGCAAAGCGCCCTGGGGCTCGCTCGCACGCTCGAAGAAAAGCTTGCGCGGGCGAAGTCCGAGAGCGCGCTGCTTGGCGCGGCTTTCGACCTCTCTCGCGCGCCGCTTGCGATCGTGGCGGCGGACGGGAAGATCGTGAGAGCCAACGCGCCATTCGCGGCTTGCTTGGCGACGGAGGCGACTGCGCTTGAGAGTCGCGACCTGACGTCTTTTTTCACCCCAACCGACGCGCAAATCCTCAGTCAGCTTTTTTCCGACGTCCAGCCGCACGCCCACGCGCGCGTATCGCTGGCCACAGCGCCGCTGCGCGGGAGCGTCCCCGTCGATCTCATCTTGCGCCGGGTCTTCGTCGACGGAAGGCCGATGATGTTGGTTTCCGCCGAGCCTTGGGAGGCCGCATCTGCGGATGACCGCGCGCTTGAAGCGGCGCGTCTTGCCGCCGAAAGCGCCAATGCGGCGAAGTCCGATTTCCTGACCCGCGTATCGCATGAGATTCGCACGCCGCTGAACGCCATCATGGGCTTTGCGGAAGTTATGATGGAGGAGCGTCTCGGGCCGATCGGCTCTCCCCGCTACAAGGAATATTTGAAAGACATCCGCGCTTCCGGCGCGCATGTCTTATCCCTCGTCAACGATCTTTTGGATCTCTCCAAGATCGAAGCTGGCAAGATGGAGCTTTCGTTCTCGCGCGTCGACGCCAATGCAACCATCGCCGAATGCGCGTCGATCATGCAGGCCCAGGCCAATCAGGGGCGCGTCGTCATGCGTCTGGCGCTTGCCGCAGGCCTGCCGCCGCTGCGCGCTGATGCGCGCTCGCTCAAACAGATACTTCTCAATCTTCTGTCGAATGCGGTGAAGTTCAACGAGCCGGGCGGTCAGGTCATCGTGTCGAGCGCGCTGAACGACGCCGGCTCTGTCGTCATCCGGGTCAAGGACACGGGGATCGGCATGTCGGAGGCGGATGTCGCAACCGCCTTGGAGCCGTTCCGGCAGGTTGGCGCATCGCGCAGGGCGAGCGGAACGGGGCTTGGGCTGCCGCTGACAAAGGCTTTGATCGAGGCGAATCACGCCTCATTCAGCATTAAGAGCCGTCACAACGAGGGCACGCTGATTGAAATCGCGTTTCCGCCGCCGCAAGCTCTCGCGGCGGAGTAGTCCGAACAACGATGGAAGAGGGGGCCGGTGGGCAACGAGAGCTGAACCGGAGCAGCTCAGTCCGTTGGCGCGACAACGCCGACGCTTAGGCCAAGCTGGTGCTCGCCAACGGACCGTATGGAACGTAAAGGTCTTAGTTTTCTTGACCTTAGCGGCCAATCCTCATCGCGACGAGAGCGCCGCCGATGACGATAGCGAGCATGAGTCCCGGGATAAGATACTGCATATTTTTTCCTCCCACGTTGAGCCAGCCAGTGGCTCTTTTTTCCGGCTTCGCCGCGATATAGCTTCACCAAAGGGCACTGTCTTTGTCAAGCGCCACCTTGCCCTATTTGTGCGGGTTTGTGCCCATCTTCGCTGCATCGGATCGCTATGTCACAGGCCGACAATCGCGGCGCTGAAGCCATCGGCTCATAACAAGTTGCGGGCGCAGAGACCGAGCGTCGCGCATTGCCGCCGTGGCGCGGTTGCGCCAATCTCGCGGCCCCTCTTCAAAGGCGACTCGCATTTCTCATGACTTCCGCCGCTCGCACCATCGACCTTAACGCCGACCTCGGGGAAGGTTTCGGCCATTGGCGCATGGGCGACGACGACGCCATGCTCGACATCGTGACGAGCGCCAATGTCGCTTGCGGCTTCCACGCCGGCGATCCCGACATCATGGCGACGACATTCTCGCGCGCCAAAGAAAAGGGAGTGGCGGTCGGCGCCCACGTCGCCTTTCCGGATCTCGCAGGTTTCGGGCGGCGCAGTTTGCCGATGAGCGCGCGTGAGATCGAGCGCGCCGTCGCCTATCAGCTGGGCGCGGCGCAAGCGCTGGCGGCTCTGAGCGGACATCGAATCACGCATGTGAAGGCGCATGGCGCGCTCGCAAATATCGCCGAGCGCGACGCCGACGTCGCGAACGCCATCGCCCGCGCGGTCTACGGCGTCGATCCCTCGCTCGCGCTGCTCGCGATTGCGCTCTCCGAGCAAACGCACGCCGGCGCGCGCGCGGGGCTGCGCGTCGTGAATGAAATTTTCGCCGACCGCGCCTATGTGGACGATGGACGCCTGCAGCCGCGATCGGAAGAAGGCGCGGTGATCGAGGATATCGAAAGAGCCTGCGCCCGCGTGCGCGACATGCTTGCCAGCGGCGGTCTCAGGACCATCAGCGGCAAGCGCCTGCCGACGCAAATCGACTCGGTCTGCGTTCACGGCGATTCGCCGCTTGCGGTTGAAATGGCCCGGAGGCTGCGCGCCGCGCTCGAAGGCGACGGCTGGAAGCTGCGCGCCTTCGCGGGAGCCTGATCGCAATGGATGATGAGACGCCGCGCTTTCTCGACTGCGGCGAGTCGGCGCTTTCAGTGGAATTCGGCGACAGCGTCGATCCCGCCGTTAATGCCCGCGTGCTCGCGCTCGACGAGCGTCTTCGCGCCGCGCCGCCGGCCGGCCTGCGCGAAACGACGCCCACCTACCGCGCGCTGTTCCTGCGCTACGAGCCGCTCGAAATTTCGCGCGCCGCGCTGATTGCGGCGATCGAAGGTCTGATCGGGACTGTGGGCGTTGAGGCGTCGCAGCCAGCTGCGCGCTGGAACATTCCCTGCTGCTATGATCCCGAGTTTGCTGAGGATATTTGCGAAGCCGCCGCGCTGCTCGGGCAGACGGCGCAATCGCTGGCGCAGCTGCACGCCGGCGCCGACTATCGCGCCTATATGTATGGTTTCGCGCCGGGGTGGTGCTACCTCGGCGGACTGCCGCCGGCGCTCGCGATCCCGCGGCGCGCCACCCCCCGCGGTCCGACGCCGCAGGGCGGGGCGTTGATCGGCGGCGCGCTCTCTTTGATCGCCGCCAATCCGATGCCGACCGGTTGGTATGTCGTCGGACGCACGCCCGAGCGTATGTTCGCGCTGGACCGCAACCCGCCTTTTCTTGTCGCGCCGGGCGACGCCGTGCGCTTTGAGCCGATCGACGCCAAGACATTCCTGACTCTCGATGCGCGCGCCTTGGCCGGCGAGACGGTGGCGCGGCGGGAGACGCTGCTTTGAGCGCGCGGCTCCTTATCGAGGCCGGCGGGCCCGGCGTCACGATCCAGGACGAGGGACGTTTCGGACTGTCGCGCTACGGCGTCACGCCGGCGGGGCCGATGGATCTCGGCGCTTATCTTGCCGCGACGCGCGCCGCCGGCGCCGACTGCGCGATCGAAGTTTCGCTTGGGGGGATGACGCTTCGGGCGGAAGGCGCGACGCTTTGCATCGCAGTGGCGGGAGGCGATTTCGACATCCGGCTCGAAGGGCGGCCAATGCCGCCGGCGTGCCTGCTGCCGCTTACCGAGGGCGCGCGGCTCGTGCTGCGCGCGGGCGCGTCAGGGGCCTGGTGCTATGTCGCCCTTGGCGGAACGCTCGATCTCACGCCCACGCTGGGTTCGCGCGCGACGCACGCCCGGTCCGGCCTCGGGCCAAAGCCGCTCGCCGCCGGCGACGCCTTGATGCTCGCCGAGGCGGCGCCGCCGCCGCTCGAGCCGATGGCCCTGGCGGCGCCTTGGCTCGCCGCAAGCGACGCGCCGATCCGCCTGCTTCTTGGGCCTCAGGCGGATTATTTCGCGCCGGAGGAGATCGAGGCCTTTCTGAACGCACGCTGGCGCATCGGCGCCCGCAGCGATCGCATGGCCTATCGGCTCGAGGGTCCGGCGATCCGTCATCGGCGCGGACATGACATCGTGTCTGACGGGGTCGCCATGGGCGCGATCCAGATTCCCGGCGACGGCGCGCCGCTGGCGCTCATGGCGGATCGGCAGCCGACCGGCGGCTATCCGAAAATCGGGACGGTGATCGGCGCTGACCTCGGCCGGCTGGCGCAATTGCGTCCCGGCGAAGACCTGTCCTTTCGCGCCGTGGATTGGGACGAGGCGGTCGCCGCCCGCCGCGCCTATTTTGAGGCCATGGAGGCCGGCGCGACGCGCGAGCCTCTAGGCGCCGAGATGACCACCGAGTCGCTGTTGGCGGAAAATCTCGTCGGCGGCGTCGTCAACGCGCGAGACTGATTATTCCGCAGGCTCCTTGACCTCGGTGAGGAGGGCGACGGGCTCGGCCGGCTGCGGCGCCGTCGCGGCGAGGGCCGCCTTTGCCGCCGCTTTGCGCCGCTTCCACCATTTGATCAGCATCATCCACCACGGGTCGCCGACGTGCAGGTGATAGCGCAGCGGCGTCTTGATGATGGCGAGCACGAGCCCGATCGAGAACAGGCACCAGACCGCCGGCCATTCATTGATGTTGCTGGTCGTCAGACCGGCGAGAAACGGCCCCGCAAGCCAGGAGAACAGGATGAAGCGCCAGCTGCCGAAGAGCGCTGGAATGTAGAAGGCCATCAGCGGATATTCGATATAGCCGCGGCCGAGATAGGCGTTATCGACCATGGAATTGCCAATGCCATTCGTCGGCAGCAGCCAGGCGATGTGCCATTCGCCGCGCACTGTGCAGAGCATGTCGCCGCACAGCGGGCGTCCAGCGGCGCAGTGGCCCGCCCAGGCGAAGGGATAGAGCTGAAGCAGCATGGCGATGGCCGCGACGAAGCAGCCGAAATAGGCCCAGGGCGCGATGATGCGGGCGCTGTCCTTGGGCATGAAATAGAGCGCGACGGCGTTAATGAAGAACGGCTGGAACGTTATGTGGAGATAACCAAACATGGTCATCAATTGATTGAGCGGCGAGTCGCATTGGTTGAGCACCGAATAGGCGACAGCCTGAAGCGACTCCATGCTGGCGAAGTAGAGAAGGCAGACCCAGAGAGCGAGCGGTTCGGGGTCCTTTTTGAGCGCCGAATACGCCGCGCCGGCGATCCCCGCCGTCGCCAACACCGCTGACGCCTCTCCACTCCAACACATTCGGGCATTTCCTCGTTTTTATTGTCTGCGACCCGATACACTATCCGCTGGGTCGATCAAAGCCCCCGATGGGCTGAAAAGCCCTTGCGTTCAGGCTGGAACGTCGGGAGAGAAGTCCGCCGGCGCCAGCTCGAAGCCGGCGAATTCAAAGCCCGGCGCGACCGTGCAACCGACGAGGGTCCATTCGCTCGCCCCCCGGCCGAGGCTTTTCGCCGACTGCCACACGCCTGCGGGGACGACGGCTTGCGGCCGCTCGCCCGCCGCGAGTTCGGCGCCCAGGCGCAAGACTTCGGTCGGGGCGCCCTGCGCCGCGATCTTAAGCTCGAGCGCCGCGCCGGCGTAGAAGTGCCAGACTTCGGCGGCGTCGACCCGATGCCAGTGGGACACTTCGCCGCCCGGGAGCAGATAGTAGATCGCCGTCGAGGCGCCGCGGCCGCCGACCGGCATGGGATCGCGAAAGGTCTGCCGATAAAAGCCGCCCTCGGGATGCGGCGCGAGATCGAGAAGCCGCACGACCTCCTGCGTCGAAAGCGCGCGTGTCATGCGGCGAAACTGTTCTTGCGTTCGCGCATCGCCGCGAACACGGCGAAAGGATCGGCGTCCTGCATGCCCATCGCGGCCTTCACGCTGGGGTCCTCGACCCGCAGGAACGGGTTTGTGGCGTTCTCGAGCGCGATCGTCGTCGGCAGCGTGAATTTTCCGTTCTCGCGCAGCTCGGCGACCGTTTGCGCCCGTTCGCGCAGCACCGGATTGTCTGGATCGACGGTGAGCGCGAATTTGGCGTTGGCCTGCGTATATTCATGGCCGCAATAGACGCGCGTTTCGCCGGGTAGATTGGCGAGCGCTTCGAGGGTGAGATGCATCATGTCCATGGTGCCCTCGAAAACGCGGCCGCAGCCAAGCGAGAAGAGCGTGTCGCCGACAAACACAATTTCATTGTCGCCGAAATAATAGGCGATGTGTCCAAGCGTATGGCCGGGCGTTTCGATGACGCGCGCGCGCGCCGCGCCGACTTCCACGCTATCGCCCTCCGAAACCGCGCGATCGAGCGGCGGGAGGCGGTGCGCGTCCTTGGCTGCGCCGATGACCTTCATGCGCGGAAAGCGCGACTTGAGCGTCTGCGTTCCCTGCACGTGATCGGCGTGGTGATGGGTCAGCAGCAGATGCGTCAGCGGCCAGCCGCGCCGCTCCGCCTCTTTGGCGATCGCTTCGCCGTCCGGCGCGTCGATGCTCGCGGTCGCCCCGAGCTCCGGCTCATGAATGAGCAGGCCGAAATTGTCATTCAGGCAGATAAACTGCGCGACTTCCAATGCCATGGGCGTCGTCTCCTTGGGCGGCTGTCTATCACACCGCTTCGCAAAAAACGCGACAGCCGAACGCGAGAGACCAGCGCGCCTTGCGCCACTGATCGATTGAGTCGATGATCGAGGCCATGCTCGACGTCGTCAATTTGCGGGCCTTTTACGACACGGCGCTGGGGGAGGTCGCGCGCCGCCTGGTGTCGCGGCTGGTGCGCACGCGCTGGCAGGACCATGCGGGGCTGCGCGTGCTCGGTCTTGGCTATGCGACGCCTTATCTCGACAGTTTTCGGGAGAAGGCGCAGCGGGTTCTCGCCTTCATGCCCGCCACGCAGGGCGTCGTCCATTGGCCGCCCGACGGGCGCTCCGCCTCGGCCCTGGTGGAGCCGTCGATGACGCCGCTGCCCGACGCCAGCATGGATCGCATCCTGATCGTGCATGCGCTGGAGACGGACGAACATCCGCATGATCTGCTCGAAGAAATCTGGCGCATTCTCGCGCCCGGCGGCCGGGTGCTCATCGTCGCGCCGAGTCGCACCGGCCTTTGGGCGCGCGTCGACACGACGCCCTTCGGACAGGGTCACCCCTATTCGCGCGGCCAGCTGCAGCAGTTGCTGCAGGAAGCGCAGTTCCTGCCGCTTTATTGGGACGAGGCGCTCTACGTGCCGCCGTTCCAGCGCGCGTCGCTGCTGCGCTCGGCGCCGGCCTTTGAACGTATCGCCGGCCGCTTCTCGCTGCCAGGCGGCGGCGTGCATATTGTCGAGGCGACGAAGCAGCTCTATCGCCCGGTGATGCGTCGCGCCGTGCGCCGCGTCCCAATCGAAGCCGAAGCGGCGATGGAGCCGGCCGGCGCAGAGGCCGGGCTTGAGGGAATTTGAGGCTTCGGATGCGCTGTCGATTCGACGGCTTGGCTAACCGTCAGCGGCGGCGAAGCTCGACGGCGACGCCGAAGGACTGCGCCAGGAACAGGGCGCCGTGGATCAGCCCTGTTTCGTCGATTCCATGGCCAAGCCGCGCCGAGAGGTGCCATTGGGTCGGCACGCCGGAGTCGGCGAGCGCATTGGCGGACATGAGCAGCGCCTCGACGGGGATCATTTCGTCTTCTTCGCCGTGCGCCAAAAGGACGGCCGGCGGTTTCTCATAGGCCGTCGGCGCTTCGTCCGCCTGCGCCGGCCCGAGCACATAGACGCCCGAATAGCCGAGAATCGCGCGCGGCGCGCGCTTGCGGCGCAGTCCCGTATGCAGCGCCATCATCGTGCCCTGGCTAAATCCGATGAGCGCCAACGCTCTGTCGTCGAGGCCGCGCCGGTCGAGCTCGGCGTCAAGAAAGGCGTCGAGCGTCGGACGCGCAGCGATGCAGCCGCGCCAGCGCTCTTCGGGATCGCGCATGGTGAGCGGAAACCATTGTCGTCCGGTCGGCGATGCGGCGCATCGATCAGGCGCATGCGGCGCGACGAAATCGGCGTCGGGAAGGAAGGCGCTCCATTGGCGGCCGATGTCGATGAGATCGGCGCCGTCAGCGCCGTAGCCATGAAGAAAAACGACGAGCTGCTTCGGCTTGCCGGAGCGCGCCTGCACCTTGGGACCATCAATCGCCGCCATGAACCTGCGCCCTTCCGTCGCCTCGCATATGCGCTGGAAGGTTTATGCGCGAAGGGCCGCGCCGGCGCAACGGCGCGCGAAACGCTCGCGCGAAACTATAATGTCTTCACGAAAAACGAGACGATCTTGAACGCATAGATGCAAGCGGCGGCCAGCGTGCTGTGCTTGACCATGGTCATGGCGAGATAAATGTGATCAGGCCTCATGAAAACACCCTCATAGTCGCACGCAACCGCTGCGCGCCGGCGATCGCATCAGGAGCGACCCATTCAACGAGACGGTTGCTTTGCAAAGCGTCGCGCGGCCTGCGTCTCCAACAGGCTCCCGCAAGAGGCGCGCCATGCGCCGTCGGTTCGATTGCGTCGGTTCGCCGCAGGCGAAAACCGAAGGTCATGCGTCGAACCCTTCGCCGGCACCTAAACTTCGACAAAGCGCGTGGTCAAGCGAAGGGCGCTGAGATTCCTAGCTTTGCGACAATGTGTCACCTGAAGCGGCAATCGCGGACGACCCGCCGGCGCAGCTGGCGATTTCGCTGAAATGCGCGACATAGCAACGTGAAAGTCATCGATCAGGAACGCGACGAAAGGCTTAACCTGTGGCCAAGTTTCTCATCATCGCGGGGCTCGTCATGGTCGGCCTCGGCATTCTTTGGATGGTCGGCGAGAGGTTTGGCCTCGGGCGTCTGCCAGGCGATATCGTCGTCGAGCGCGGCAATTTCAAATTCTACTTTCCGCTCGCTACGTCGCTCATTTTGAGCGTCGCCGTCAGTTTGCTCTTGTGGTTCTTCAATCGATAAGGCCTTTGACAATTTGCCGCAGGCATTCGCTAATGCCGCCCAACAAGGAGGCGCCGGTGCCGCAAATCTTTAAGCATCTCTCCGTCATGCAAATGGCCCTGCTGTTCTGCCTGGGGTCGCTGGCCGGGACATGGCTCGGCGTATTTCTTTGTCGCCGCCTCGCCCACGAGCGGATACACGGCCGTCGCAACGCCAACGAGATGATTGGCCTGACATTGGCGTCCTTTTCGACGCTTTACGGAATTCTACTGGGACTGCTGGCGGTCGAGGCCTATCAAGATTTCTCCGCGGTCGCCGACGTCGTCTCAAAGGAGGCGCTCACGATCGCCGCTCTTCACCGAGACTTTGACGGCTTTCCGCAGCCGACCAGCAGCGAGCTTCAGGAAAAACTTCGCAGCTACGCACTCGAGGCGGTCGAGGCCGTACATCCGCCGCCTGATGTCCGTCGCCAAGCCCATTCACGTTCGCCGGGATTGACCGCGCTATTCGACCAGGTCATGAACTTTCAGCCCAAGCTCAAAAGCCAGGAAATGGTCCAAGCCGAGACGTTCTCGCGTCTGAATACGCTTGTCGAGCATCGCCGCTATCTCATCGCCGCCGGCGACAGCGGCATTCCGAAGGAGCTCTGGTGGGTTATGTGTCTCGGCGGATTCCTGTTGCTTGGCCTCGTGACCATTTTCGACATGGAACTTCATGTCCATCTGATCCTCAGCGGCGCAATTGCGCTCTTTATGGGATCGGTCGTGTTTTTGATTGCCGCGATGGACAATCCGTTCAACGGCGGGATGACGGTCGATTCAGGGCCGATCGAATCGGTGCTGCAGACTTTCGAGGCTCCGCGCTGAGAGCGCTCATCAGTCGCTGCACTTTTTTTCGAACCGCCATTCGTCAGCCAGCCGAGCGGCGATCGCCTTGGCGACCACACGGTTGCCGACGCTTTCGCCGGTCGCCGGGTCGGCGGAAAAGTGAATATGATCTGCGTAAACCGTGTCTGGAGTCGCGGAGAAAACGTCCAGCAGGCTATGGACGGCGATTCCATCCTGCTTCAGCGTGAGCAGCGTATCGGCCATCTTGAGATACAGATCCTTGTAGCTCAAATCGCCAACCACGCCTTTTTCCTCTTCGGTTAGGGTCTTGCCGTAGACCGGCGCGGGCTGAATGAAGAACACCGCTTTTGCGCCCTGCGCCTGAGCAAGCGCGGCGGTCGTTCTAAAATATTTTTTATACTGATCAAGGTTGTACTCGTAGACTTCGTCGCGGCTCCACTCCTTGGGCACGGAAAAATTCGTCAGATGCGACTTATGAAGCGACGCCATGTTTTTCATAATTGAATCGTTGAGCTTGGTGCGAGCCGCGTCGACCAAAAAGAATATCGCGTTTGATGACCTCAAAAGCGGCATATTGAAGTAAAACGAATAAAATGAGTTCAGCGCGGCGCCGCCGAGTATGGGCAAATAGCTGCCAGATGCAGATGGATTCACTAAGATAAAGTTGTTCGAAGGCCATTCGAAACGTTTTGACCAAGACGTCCATTTCTCGAGAAGCATATCCTTCTCATTGAAGCCTTCCAAGGTAACGATGCCATCGAAAACTTCTCCAAAGAGGAGGGTCATGATGGCCTGTTGCGGCTGCTTCCAGCCGCCATCGGCGCCGTTATAAACTTCGAATGACTTCCGTCCTTCCGGAGGAGCATAGCATCTATTCAACTGTTCTTCGAGGTATTTAGGTTTACCTTTTTCCGTTTGGCCAAACATGGCGGCCACCGATCCGCCGCTCACCATGATGCGAAACGTGTCGGTCTCCTTTTTGTAGGGAAAGTCGCGTCCGAACAGACCGATATTATTTATCTCGAACTCTGAATTCTCGCAGGGCGGATTATCCGCATGAACGTTGGTCAAATAAGGGTGAGGGTAAACAGTATCCATGTAGCGGCACTTGAGGTTTCTCTTCGACGTCATGTGCACCACGAACGTATTCGAACGGCTCTCTTCGCGCGTTTGCGGGCTAACGAGTTTTCCTTCGCTCAGAAAATAATAAAGAGTGAAGCCGGCTTCCACAGCAAGCAAACACAGGACAATCACAATGAGGTTAGCGGCGATGCGAACGCTGCGGCGGGGCGTTTTGGCCGGACTGTTTGTTGTTTCGCCTGTTCCGTTCATCAAAAGCCCTTTCCAATTGTCCCTGGCTCGTGCAAAAGACTTCAACCGCAGCAGCCACGAGACTAGACGTGGTTTCGCCAATTAACAATGCGCTGGCGCCGCTCACATTCGCGCGCATAAAGCGAATAGCACCGAGAGTTGAAGAGCGCCGACATGTGGATCTCCTACGCACAAAATTTCGAAGACGTCATGCTCGCGCGCGCCTTCGCGGATCTCGCGGAAGGCGTCTATGTTGATGTTGGCGCATGGGACCCGGACCTCGAATCCGTGACGCGGCATTTCTACGAACGTGGGTGGCGCGGCGTCAATATCGAGCCAAATCCTTATTATTTCAGGCGATTGCAGGAGCGGCGTCCGCGCGACGTCAATCTATCGGTCGCGGTCGGCGCGCAAGCGAGTCGGGCGACCATGACGCTCGTCCACGATACCGGCATGTCCAGCCTCGACGCCAATGTGGCGGCATCGCATGCGCCGCTCGGCTTCGAACAGGAGGAGATGCAAGTAGAGGTGCGCACACTCAACAGTATTTTTGAGGAGCAGGCGCCGTCCACAGTGCATTTTCTCAAGATCGACTGCGAAGGATCTGAGCGAGACGTCATCGTAGAGTTTGACCTTCGCCGGTTTCGGCCGTGGATCATACTGGTTGAATCCGTGGCGCCGGGCGTCGCCAGGACAGAGTCACACAGTTCGTGGGAACCGCATATTTTGCGGTCCGATTATGTGTTTGCCTACTTCGATGGACTCAACCGCTTTTATGTCGCGCGCGAACACGCCGACCTGCAACAGCATTTTGCTGTTCCGCCCAACGTGTTCGATGATTTTTACGTCGACCGAATGATGCAGATGGGGCTGGCCTTGGAAGCCAAACGCAAGGCCGAAGAGAAGGACAGAGCGGCCTGGTGGCGCACGCCATTCGTGGCGCGGCGTGGCTGATCTGATTCGGCGGCGTCGACGCTCCGCCGAATGCGCCGGAGATCCATACGCCTCGACGTGTTGGCGGTCCCGAAGGGATTCGAACCCCTGACCTTCGGTTTAGGAAACAAAATCTTCGTTTTGCCACCTCCGGTAAATCCGAGACACTTGGGCCGCAAAAATCCCAAGCGTAAATTGACTTTCGTGATTTTGTCCCGCACTGTCTTGGCCATGGGGTAACGCTCCAAGTTACCCCTAATCGGTTACCCTATAAGAGCCGGGTAACGCCTCCGAATAAACCGGAGACCATCTATGGCCAAGGTTCTGACCCAGGTTGCGATCGAGGCAATCAGGCCCGGCTCCGCTCGCCGCGAAGTTCCCGATGGCAAGGTGACTGGCCTTTATTTGGTTATCCAGCCGAGCGGCGCCCGATCTTGGGCGTTGCGCTATCGATTCGGCGCGCACCCCCGGAAACTGACGGTCGGCGGCTTTCCCGCGGTCAGCCTTGCCGACGCCCGCAAGGCGGCGCAGGCCGCGCTGGGCGAGCTGGCGAGAGGCAACGACCCCGCGGCCCAGAAGCGCGAGGCAAAGGTGGCCGCCAAGGCCACGGCTCTCGCAGAGAAGCGCGCGGAACTCGACGTCGTCGAGAAGGTCGTCGACGAATTCATCGAACGTTACGCGAAGCCCAACACACGCGATTGGAAAGAGACGCAGCGCCTTCTTCGCAAGGACGTCGTGGCGGCATGGAAGGGCCGGCGACTTTCTGAAATCGGCAACGCGGACATTCACCGGCTTTTTGACAAGATGGTCGACCGCGGCGCCGCTGTAACGGCGAATAGGGTTTTCGCGCAATTTCGTAAATTGTGCCGTTGGGCGGTGAGTAGGGGGATCATCGAAAAAAGCCCTTGCGAAGGCATCGAGGCGCCGACCACTGAGCGGCCGCGCGATCGAGTCCTTGACGAGCGCGAGCTGTCAGTCGTCTGGCGCGCCGCCGGCGAACTCGGCTTCCCCTACGCCGACATCGTCAGGCTGCTGGTCTTGACAGGTGCGCGCCGCGACGAGGTCGCGCACGCCCAGTGGTCAGAAATCGACCTTGAAAAAAGGCTTTGGACGCTCCCCGCGGAGCGGAGCAAGAATCGACGCCCGCATTCGAACCCGCTTGCGCCGGCGGCCGTCGAGATCATCAAAGGCTTGCCACGATTCGAGGGTTCCGACTTTTTATTCTCGACAGGAAAGACGCCGCCGAGCGGATTCTCTAAGGCGAAGGCGCGCCTTGATGTTCTGGTCGCTGAACATAACGGTGGCGCGCCAATTCCGCATTTCGTCATTCACGATATCAGGCGCAGCGTTGCTTCCGGCCTCGCGTCGATTGGGATCCCGATCCACGTCATCGAGCGGTGCTTGAATCACGTCAGCGGATCATTCGGCGGAATCGTTTCCGTTTATCAGAAGCACTCATACGCGGACGAAATGCGGGCCGCCCTTGAAGCTTGGTCGCGCCACGTCGATCGCATTGTTTCGGGCGCAGCGGCGGGCAATGTCGTTGAGCTCGCGATCGCGAGAGCTTGATGGCGAAGACGCAGCGCCTCCCGTCAGATGATCCAGGTCAGTTTGCTCGGCAACTCATTGACAAACTAGGCGTCGACGCAGCGGCGAAGATCGCCCGGATCGCAAGCGGAGAAGAATCTGAAGCCTTTGTGCGGCGGGTTATCAAATTAATTGCCGGTCCGTCACCATCTCCGGAAGCAATGGGATGGCTCGACGAATTTGAATTTTGCGTGAGTCACATAGATCCTTCGCAGCGGTTAGAAACCCTGGCCGCGGTTGAGGCTGCGCTGGCGGTTGCTGTGTTTTCACCTCCGGACGAAGCCGTAGTCAATGAATATCGCAATCGGCGAGCAGCGCAATTTTCCCGTCCAAATGCCATCAGTCCATTCACGAAATTCTTCATGGGAAAGATCAAGCGTAACCCGTCCATTTCGCCGCGCCAATTGAAGGCCGCGCTCCTATCTGACGCTCAAAATGGCGAATCCGGAACGTTCCAGCTCTCTGATGACCAGACAGAAATCATCTACGTCGACAATCCAAAGACTCGCCTGAAAATCGCTAACGTTGATAGCGCCGTTTCGAAGGCTCTGAGCAAACTAAAAAAAAATGAATTTCCGCTAACCGGCTGACGGAAAAAGTCGATGCAACATTCGGCCTCGTCAATCAGAGACGAGGTCAGTCATGTCACCTGTAGCGGAATTCCCGCCGACCCTTGAGCTGAACGGACGTAAATTTTGCGCCCGCTCGCAGCTCGAGCATCTCAAACAAACTTTGATCGCCCAGGCAATGGGCGCGACGCCGCCGGAATACGCTGCGCCTGCAGTGGAGGAATTCGTACCACTCGCGCAGGTTGCGAAAGAGTTAGGCGTATCTCGCCGCACAATTGGCCGCCGCATCGCTATTCCGAAACCAGTGGCGCCAAGCGATCGCCGAGATACGGGCTCGGGGGCGTCCGAATGATTTATCAGGCTGGCCGAATTAAACGGCGCGGGCGAATCAAACGGCGCCGAACACGCGAGCAAATCGAGCAGTTGAATCAGCAGATCATCGATATCCTTCGCGACGATCACCCCCAAAGCGTGCGGCATATTTTTTACCGATTAACGGACCCGAGGCTCCCGGAGTCGGTGGAAAAGACGGAAGCCGGGTACGAACAGGTCCAGGCACGATTGGTGAAGCTGCGTCGAGATGGCGTGATTCCTTATGGCTGGGTCGCCGACATGTCTCGGCGCGGCTATTTCGTCGATACTTTCGATGGGGGTGGGGACTTCGTGAGGCGCATGTCTAGCCTCTACCGCTCTGACCTATGGGCGCATGCCGATGACTATTGCGAGGTTTGGTGTGAGTCCAGATCCATAGCCGGCGTGATCCAGGACGACTGCCGTGAGCTTGCGGTGAGCCTTTATCCGTGCGGCGGCTTTGCCAGCATCAGCTTCGTGCATGAAGCGGCGGAAGAGATCAACAACCGCGATGACGATCGACCGATGACGGTTTTCTATATAGGCGACTACGATCCGGCCGGCGTGCTCATCGACGTGTCGCTCGAGCGCGAGTTACGGGAGCATTTGGACACCGACATTGAACTGAACTTCGTCAGGCTAGGCATTACGCCCGAGCAGATTGAAGCTTACGACCTCCCAACCAAGGCCCGCAAGAAAACCGAGAAGCGCGCGCCCGAAGTCGCGCACACTGTCGAAGCGGAAGCGATGCCTGCGAATATGATGCGCCAGCTGCTTCGCGACGCCGTCGAAGCGCTTCTACCGTTAGAAGCGCTTCGGGTCGCGAAGGTCGCTGAAGAGTCTGAGAAAGCGTTCCTGAGCAGCATCGCCGACATCCTCGACAAGAGAACGATCGGGCGATGACCGATGCGAAAAAGCTGGCCACGGCGAAACTAGAGTTTCTCGTCGCGGTGGCTCTGGACGCCGAGCTGCCGAAGCTCTCGATGCGCGCTGCCGCGATCCTTGCCGGGCGATATATGCACGCCAACAACGACGGCGTCGCCTGGCCTCGCATTGCGAGGCTATGTGACGATCTGCAAATTCGCAGTGAGAGCAAGGTGCGCGGCGCACTATATGCGCTTGTCGACGGCGGCTATCTGGAAGCGGATCGCAACCGCGGCGACACAACCCGCTATCGAATCGCGCCGCGCTTTTTCGAAACTGGCGCCGAGCCCCACGACAGGGCGGGGTCTGGCGACACCCAGCCCCGCAGTGGAGCGGAGGGAACGCCCCGCAGCAGGGCTACCCCCCAGCCCCAAAACGGGGCGGGGGGGCCGCCCCATAGAGGGGCGACAAGTACCGTAAAGGGAATACCGTTAATTGAAAACCGTAAAACTGTTTGGCATCGATCGGATGAATATCCTTCAGACAATGAGTCAAAAATTCAAAGAGAAGTAATTGGGAATTGGAGTGCTCAAGAGAGGTTCCCGCAATATCGCAAGAAGGTCGAACTCGACGACGATCTTCCGTTCTAAAACACAGACTCTGCATGAGTTCAGCGGCTGGTTCTAGGAATAGATCGGTCGGACGCGACGAAAGTTCCCACTCTGCACGCATACAGTCGCGATGAAATTTTCGCGGGCACGATTGCTAGGCGGGTGGCGCCTGGTATCCTTCTTCGGTCGACCAGGCCTCGATCAATTCCTGACCGTCGTAAAATTCGATGCGATGGTTATCGGCAGAATTTTTGTAGCGTGCGACGGCTCCGCCGAACGAGCTCTTGGCTTGGCTCGTGTCGCGATCTCTCAGCGTGCCGAGCTGCTTTCCGTTCTTTGAGATCACGATCGTGTAGCGCGGCTCGCTTGATCGATCGGCGTTCATTTTCGTGCTCCTAATTTCGAATCGCGTGAGCAATGCTCTCACGCGGAACGAGTCAGGATCGTGGCGACTTCGGTGCCTTTCGCGCTCAGCTTTCTCTCGCTCCTGACTACTGATCAGGTGCTCTGTCTGAGAATGTCTCATGTTGTCAATATTGTGTGACGAGCCGATTGCCAGCATATTTCGAGGGGTATCGTAGGGGTGTCATTCGCATGGATTCTGCCATTCAAGCTTCGACCGGTGCGACTTCGCGCCGGAAGCGCCTCGGTGCCGGAAGCGCATCGCCGTCCAACAATCGATCGGCAGTGACCAATCGTTTGACGGTGCTGGCTGGCGTCGATGGCCGGAGTGCGCGAGGACGACGATTCAAAGACCTCTGCATTGCACTCTCCGCGCCGTTTGGCAGCTTCGAGGGCTTGAGCGAAGAGGAGGCGATTCTCGTCAGGCACGCAGTCACAATGACCATCGCCGCTGAAGAGATGCAGCTCGCCGTCGCAAACGGAGAAATGGTCGATAACGACGGTCTCATTCGGACGACCAACGCGCTCGCGCGGATTATGAACGCGCTGAAGGTCCGACATCGGCCAAAGCGCGAAGCGGCGTCATCGCTCGCAGCCTACCTCGCCAGCAAAGCCAAGGTGGTCGTCGATGATTAGCATCGTCGAGGCGATGGACGACCCCGCACTGTTCGGGCCCTGGTTTCGAGGGCCGAGCTGGAGCGGCTGGAGGGCCGTCGCCAAGGCGGCTTTCGGGCTCGAGATGGGCGAAGCGGAACTTGCTTTCTTCGGCGAGGTTGCGGGAGGGCGCTCCCCGCCTAAGAGCCGAGTCAAGGAAGTGTGGGTCGGTGCTGGCAGGAGAGCTGGGAAAGATTCAATTGCGAGCCTCGTCGTCGCCTATACGGCGGCTCTTTTCGACGGCGCAGACCGACTACGGCCAGGCGAGCGCGCGCTTTGCTTGTGCCTCGCCTGCGACACAACGCAAGCGAAGGTCGTCCTAAACCTCATCCGGGCGTTTTTCAGCGAACTCCCCATGCTTCGGTTGATGATTCAGCGTGAAACCCAATGGGGCTTTCAGCTCACGAACGGCGTCGACGTCTTCGTCGGCGTCAATGACTTCCGGGCCGTCAGAGGCCGTACCATTCTTTGCGCCGTGCTCGACGAGTGCGCGTTCTTCCGGGACGATTCGAGCGCCTCGCCTGATCGTGAGCTGTACCGAGCGATCAAGCCCGGCATGGTGACGTTGCCCGAAAGCATGCTGATCGGAATTTCGTCGCCCTACAGGCGCGCTGGGCTACTCTATTCGAAGTATAAAGCCCTCTACGGCATTGACGCCGATGACGCGCTTTTCATCAAAGCGCCAAGCCGCACGCTCAACCCGATGCTTTCGCAAGAGATGATCGATCGCGCGCTCGAGGAGGACCCTGCAGCGGCATCATCCGAATGGCTTGCTGAATTTCGCGACGATCTTGCGAGCTTCATATCGATTGAGATGATCGAAAGCATGGTCGACCGCAATGTCATGGCGCGCCCTGCCGTTCCTGGCGCGCGATACCATGCGTTTTGTGATGCGGCTTCGGGAACAGGTAAGGACTCCTTCGCGCTGGCGGTGGCCCACAAGGACCGGGAATCGATCGTCGTCGACCTTGTTCATGAGCAAAGGCCGCCCTTCAATCCGCAGGCCGCCATCACTGAATGTTGCAGTGTTCTCCGAACCTACGGCATTCGGACGATTTCTGGCGACAAGTACGCGCCAGGTTTCACCGCGGACGCCTTTGGCCGGCATGGCGTGCATTACCGATATTCGGAACAAGACAAATCGCAACTCTATGTCGAAGCACTGCCGGCCCTTGTCAGCGGCCGGGTTCGGCTGCCCGACAATCGGCGGATGGTGACGCAATTCGCCAATCTCGAGCGGCGGACCGGGCCGAGCGGACGCGATCGCGTCGACCACGCTCGCAACGACAATGCGCACGACGATCTATCGAACGTGGTCGCGGGCGTCGTGGTTGCGGCCAACGCGAACTGGGGCGCGGGATGTTTCGTAACTCCTCTGAGAGTGTAGGAGGCCAGAATGAACCTAACGCTTGCCGATCTAAAAATGCACATGCCGCCGCCTGCTCAAATCTATCTTGAACTAGGAGCTCTTCATATGAACCCCTACGAAACAATTCTCACTCGAATTCCCGCAAGCGCCCCGAGCCTAGTGCGCGAAACCGTCGAAGTCGTCGGCCGTTTGGTCGATCGCTTTCGGGAAGAAGTTGCAACGATACGGCGAGATGCGTCGCTTTCGCCGGTCGGGCGGACGGAAAAAATCCGCGCGCGCTTCGATGGCGGATATCGCGAGCACTATTCGCAACTGCGAGGGACAGCGGACCGCGCCCTCGCAGGGATCACTGCAGAGATCGGCGGAATGCGTAAACGCGCTGTGGAGATGTTGTCCGAAGGCTCCACGCCCGCTCTGCGCCACGAGGTACGCCAGTTTTTGTTGTCGCGAGATGCGAATGAGCGTCGTCGTCTCGCTTTCAAGACCGAGGACCGGCTGATGCAGGCCGCAATCCTCGAAGCGCCGGCATTTCTTTCTGGCGTCGACGCTGAGGCCTATGCCGTAGTCGAGCAAAAAGTGGTCGAGGGAGCGTTCGGGCAGCGGCTGGGCGAATTGAAGGTCAATCACGATGGATGGCAAAACGCCGATGCAGCATTGAAAGTCGCCGAGGGGCAGCTCTCGAGAGAGTTTGAGATTGCCACGTTCGGAGTCGCCGCCGAATGACCGCGCCGCCGGCGCAGAACGCCCCGACCGTGGATGTAACGGCGGGGCGTTTTCATTTAGAGAGGTTCGCTAAGAGCCCGTCAAAAACGTCAAGTCGGTAACGCTCTACGATTTCCGAGTGGCGAAGGCATCTCGAACCGTCCGGTTTTGACCCTCAGCGGGGCGACGAGCGCCGCTAAAAATGTTAATTTACATTCGCCGGTCAGTTCGCGGCCTGCTTGGCGACACCGAGCGCAAAATACGCGAGGGGGCAACGATGAAAACGTTCGTTACGAATTCGCGTCCGATCATTTTTGCGTCCATAGTCACTTCAGCCGTGGCTTCCTTTTCTGGAGGTGCGGATGCGACGTCGAATGACCCTGTCGAGAGGGATATGCCTAACCCAATCTGCGAAACCTTTACCGTCAAAGATGTTTCGCGGGTTCCACCCGGCCACGAACCCAGCGGCGCCGAGTCGAGCTCGCTTAGTTTTACACATCGCAGCCGCATTTTCGGGGCCGGCAACAACGGCTGGATTAATACGCCATATTCGCGCACACCTGCGCTGGAGCGCTCTCGCGCCGGAGACCGAGTCCTTGTTTGCTTAGTTAAATACTATGCGGGATGTCCGAAAGGTGATGATCGGGGTAGGACTTATAGCGTTCGGAACCTGAGGACTGGTGCAACGTTCGAAGCTATGAATGGCTCGCATATTTGCGGAGGAGCCTGAAAAGAGAGTCGAAAACCTCGCGGCGTCAAATCCCGACCTGTGAAGCAAAAATGGAGAAAGGCGCATTACCGCCACGGCGGAATTCGCTCGAAGGTCCGCACTGGCGCAAGGGAGCCATTGGCCAAAGGCGGCTTCTGACCCACGGCCGACCTTCCGAAAGTCAGCTTGCAGCCTCGATGCTTCCGGCGTTACCGGAGCCGGTCGAGCAGGATCTCGACCATCTCCTGGTTTGACTTTGCAACAATGTCGAGCGGCCGGTTCTGCTGCCGCATGAGTGCGATTAGGAGGCAAGCTGTGAACAGCCAGAAGGACGAGTCGGCAGGAAGGCTATAACCGCTGATCATCGCCGTCAGCCGCTCAGCGATCGGTGGATATTGCCGATTGCCCCAATGGCCAGGGGTCGGCGTCATCGTATGGATGATCACGGCCGCGAGCGCTATGCCCATCGCGCGCTTCTGCTGGACTTCGGCGAAGTCATGCCCGTGCTTCTTTGCATAGGCGGCGAGGCCGCTCGTCATGAAGTCGCGGGCCCATGTATCGCAGGCGATTTCCTCTTCGGGCAGCGTCGAGGGCGCGCTGTTATCGGCGCAGAATATGACATGCCGGAATTCATGCAACAGTGCGAAGGCAAGGGCGAGCGCGACGAGATCGAACACGGACTTGTGCTGATTGTCGTTCAAGCTCTCACGATTGGAAGTCGGTTCGGGGACGTCCGCTGGCCAGGAGATGTCGGCGGTCTGCTCGGCTGCAATGAGCGACTGGGCGGTGCCGATACGCTGCTTGTAATCGAGTTCGTAATGCCGTCGTTCGGCATCAATGCTGAGGGCCTGTTCGAGCGGCATCCCGCGCGAAGTCGCGATTCCCAAGGCCGGCGAATACACTTCGATGGCGCGCCATGCGCTGAAGCCGAGCAGCCAGAAAGAATCGATCGTCTTGGTGTCGAATTGGATGCGCCTGGCATCAGCGTTCATAGTGACGCCCTTGGTGCTCGACACGACTTCAACGGCATGGCCGTACTGGCTCCAGAGGCTGCTGATTTCGTCGGCACGCTCGGGGACTGCACCGCGCAGGAGGTGAAGTATAGTCGTCCGGTCGGACGGCTCGGTTGTCATGCGTATGGGTTCTCCAAGGTGGGGAATAGGGCGGGTGCCCCGATCATGACGGCTCGCTTTCGTCAGGCGCGCCGCTCATCCGCCCGGCTTCGCCGGCCGTGCGCAGATGCGTGACTGAGGAAAGGACCGAGTTCGCCCAGATGGTGCTGCACTCGATGTCGCTATCGCGCTCGAACCAATGGGTCGCGCCTGGGATGAGATCGAACGGGATGGGGTGGGTGGCCAGCGGATTGTGGAACACCTCCAACTCCTGGCACCAGGCTTCGCCCCAAGGCCAGAGTGCCTGGTATTCGTCGCTGGCGACCGACAGCTCGAAATCGATTGGCTCCAGTGCGCCCGGGGTTCGGTCGAAGAGGATGCCGCGCCGGATCATCGTCAGCCCCGGAGGGCGCCAGCCGGCAAGGAAGCCCATCCGGTTGAACTTGGCGAGCGTCGCCGCATTGCTGAAGATGACGCCCGACAGATGGGCGAAGGCGGGATCTCGGAAGAGCCCCGCCGGGATGCCATGTTTGCCCGTCAGTTTGGCGATCGGCGTCCCGACAGCGCGGCGCTCTTTGGCTTCTCCTTCGATATCGGCGCGCAGTCCGTAGAGGTAGGTGGGCAGGGCTTCGCGGCTCCAGACCATAGAACCGGACCCGTGGAAATCTGCCAATGCGAGAGCGAAGGACTGGCCCTTCACGTGGTCCATCTCATGATAGTTGCGTTGGAGCTTGCCCCGCAGCGTTTTAGCGAAGCGCTCGGCCGGACCTCCCGTCAGGCGTTCGTTGCGATCCTCCGGCGCATGCACCCAATCGCCGATCCCGCCGGCGCGTGGGGTCTCGGAGTTGGCCGTCACCGCCTCGATCCAGCACGTGTCGCCCTCCTTCTCGATCAGGAAGTCAGGTGAGACCTGGTCTTGCCGCACGCTCAAGCCCTGTTCGCGAAAGCAGGCGAGAAGGTAGAGTTCGAACAGCCGGGAGGCGAAGTTGCTGGTCTGAAAATCCGGGACGAAGTTGGCGTCAGGATTGGGAAGCGCGAGATAGCATTCGCCGATCGCCATGAGCGCCGGCAGATGGCTGATCGTGGTCGTCAGCAGATCGAACTCCGGAGATGTCCCGCGCGGCCCAGGCTTCAGCAGGAGCGGGCGGCGCCTAGCTCCCGGCGGCAAGGGTTCCGGTGGATCGCCGGCGCGCATGCCAATACTGAGGCGGTCGAGCGCGGCCTCGGGGGTGGAATAGGGGCCGCCTTCATCGACCTTGGTCCAGCAGTGATCGATGCGCCGGCGCAAGGCGAGACTTGTGAAGGTCCCTGACCCCGGATCGACGAGGATACAGCCGCTCGCGTGGCCCCGTCCGGCCTGATAGGCGCTGAAGATATGGGCGAGGTCGAAATTGGGACCGCGTTCGAGTGACAGCGCATAGAGTTCAAACTGGCGCTGGCTGATCGGGGTGATCAGTCGCGGCTCAACGGTTTGGGCCATGGCAGCTCACAAGTCTGTAGGCGGGCAGACGCGCGCATCCGACTCCATCTTCACGACGCCTCCACCTTCGGCTGCCGCGGCGAGGGTATCGTTGGTTTCCCATACGTCGCCTTGCCGGGCTGTTACGAACTCACGGTCCCAGACGCCCCAGTTCGTGGGCAATGGAACCTGTGCCAGAGGATTGTGGACATAGGTGATTGGCCGGATTTGGCGCGAGAGGTTGCCGAGGCCGACCCGTGACCAGATCACACCCGAGATGTCGGCGAAGCGCTCGTTGAGGAAGGCCGCGCGCGGGATCGGATTGCGCTCGCGGGGGATCAAGGGCGCGGCGTGAAAGCCCTCTTCGAGGACATCACCGGTGTCGCGGTCGATGGTGATGAAGGCGTCGCCGATCGGGAACAGCGTCGTCATGATAAGCGGCAAGGGCTGTTCGGCGACGTAGACGCCGAAGCGGCTGGCGCTGATAGCGATGATGCGGGTGTCTTCCGGCGCGATCACGCCCTGTTCGATGTAGCAGGCGATCTTCTGAGCCTTGGTCCAGAACGCGCTGGAGGTCCGAAGCTGCGCCTGGCGGGTCGGCGCGGCGGCAAGGCCGCCGCCTTCATTGATCGGCACGGGGCGCACGATCTGGTCAGGACCCGGAGCACCTTCGTCAGGGGTGATGGCCTCGATCCAGATGCGGCGACCGTCTTCGAGGACGCACAGGTCCGGCTGGCCGCCTTCACGCTGACGATCGATGACGGGCAACAACGTCCGCCCCGCCTCGAGCAGCGTGCAGCCCAGATACATTTCCCAGAAGCGCCCATCGACGTCGCGCGCGAAACCCTGACGGAAGTCAGGATCGGCATAGGGCGCGTAGCGCTCCCACATCTCCTGCAGCATGGCGTGAAGCTGCTGTTCGATCGGAAACTCGGCGGCTTTCAGGTTCTCGAACCCACGATCGAGATTGGCGCCGTCAACGTCGAAAAGATCGCTCATCATCAATTCGTCTCGCCATTCGAACCTTCTGCCCTGCGCTCACAGCGCCATGCCCGCATACATACTGACGGCGAACATGGTAACCGACTTCTCGCGAATGTCAGGAAGTTGGCGACGGCGTAGTGTCTGCTCTTGGCGCTAAGCGGACCCGTCACTCAACTCGGGGAGGGTTCGATAACGTTCCAATCGTCATCGTCGGCGACGACGCGCCTTTCTTCGTCAGCGCCCGGACAATCGTCTGCGCGACCACCTTGGCGTGGCGCCGGATAGGCAACTGAGGGGCTGCTGCGCGGAGTCGGCTCGTCCTCCAAATAGCATAAGGCGCTGCTGTGTTTCACACCACAAAACCACGGATTCCGCAGGGCGAGCGGTGCGCAAGGAACGCGGACGCTCCAGGCGGCTTGCATTGAGAACGAGGGGTCGCTACGCAACAAAATAGCTGATACACGCAACATATATAGAGAAAATGCAACATTTGGCCTTGCATGCCGTGATATTGCGTGCAATTGTGCAACTACGCTCATAAGAAAGCACAAAGGTCGAGGGATGGAGCACTTCCCAATTGTTCAAGCGCTATGCCGGGTGGCCATGTCCACGCCAAGCCCAGCAGCCAGGAAGCAGATCGAGCGATTGAGGGACGCACTGCGAGAGGCGGGCGATGCTAAACAGGCTGCGTCTCTGTCGGCGCTGCTCACGAACGCGGACAAAGCGCAAGAGATGGCCCCGAGCCGCCTAACCCGCTCGCGGGCGATGGTGCCGGGCGAAACGCTGACGCCGAACACGCCGCTTCCGACGGATCGAGAAACTTCGACGCCGTTGGCTCAAATCATCTTCCCCCAGCAAATTCCGGGACAACCGCCGTTTTTCAACGAGCGGGTCACTTCTGCCGTCCGGAGCCTGCTGGAAGAATGGCTTCACGTCGAAGCTCTCGAAGCCATTGACGTGTCACCCGCGAAAACTTGCTTAATCTACGGTGCGCCCGGCACGGGAAAGACACGACTCGCCCTTTGGATCGCCAAGCAGCTTGAGCTGCCGATCTTGGTGGCCCGTCTCGATAGTCTAGTTTCCTCGTTCCTCGGCACCTCGGCTCGCAATATTGGAAATCTCTTTGCCTTCGCAAACCGCTATCGCTGCCTGCTGCTTCTCGATGAATTCGACGCGCTGGCAAAGCTCCGCGACGATCCGCAAGAGGTCGGAGAAATCAAGCGCATCGTGAACGCGCTGTTGCAGAGCCTCGATGGCCGGCAAACCATAGGCTTCACGATTGGGATTACGAATCATCCGCAACTGCTCGATCCTGCAGTGTGGCGTCGTTTCGAGGTCCAGCTTGAAATCCCAAAACCCGATTTCGCGCTTCGGCTCGAAATGGCGCGGGCCTTCATTATCCCGACGCAAGCGCCGGAAGCGCATTTAAAGTTGCTGGCCTGGTTCACGGAAGGAACGACTGGCGCGGAAATCGAAATGCTTGTCCGAAACTATAAGAAGCTGCGCGCCGTGCGCGGCAAAGAACATAGCGACGTTCTCGACGTGTTTCGCCAGTTCGCAACTCTCAATAGCGGAAGAATCGGGGTGGATCGCCGCAAACTGCTTTTCGGCGACGAAAAGGAATTGATGGCCTCGCTGCACGACACGCCAGAGCTGGGATTTTCGATCGAAGAGATCGGTGAGATCGTTGGAAGGCACAAGTCCACGATTAGCCGTAAGCTCAATCCCCGACAGAAAAAAGCGGAAGGTGCCGAATGACCAGTCCCGTCCAGGTCATTTTGAACGCGGAAAATTTCACTGAGAACCGTGACAAGCCAAGCGGCGGCGGACCGAAGACGGATTTCTTCGCAAGGGACGACGCAGGCTTCGTTGCGCATCGCAAGCATCTCGTCGCGCAAATCAAATCGATTGTCGCCGAGTTGGAACGCCAGACCCCGATGTTCGGGCAAGTAGGCTTCGTGAAAGTCATCCTTCGACGAAAGGCATGGGCTAAGAGTCACCGCCCTACGCACGCGCTTTTTAGGGAGGAGTGGACGCCGCTCGTCGGCGGCTTAGATTTGGGTCAGCTCCTGGTTGAAGCAACGCCAACCGCCTTGACGCGCATCAGCCAAGAAATCGCGCGAGCGGAGGATCGCGTCGAATGGCGATACGACAAACAAAAGGGAAGAGACGTTCCCTATCCCACCGGTCGTCGTAGCGAGGCAGGCGCAATAGAGTCGATCGAGCTCTATGGTGCGGGAGATCGCAGGAAATTCGATCTGGACCAAGCGGTCGTGTGGTTGTCTTCCACGCGGACAGGCGGGCGATATGAAGTCGAGCTATTCGAGGCTCCCCCGCCGCAAGCTAATTGGGATGCGCTCGGAAACCGGCAACAGCTCTTCCGGTCCTTCGTCGCTGGACTCCAGCGTCTCGGTCAGGGGCTTCGTGTCGAATTAGGCGAGAGCCGTACGCTAAAGGAATGCCCGCATGTGACGGTACGCCTTGAACAATCGGCATTGCCGCCGCGCGTGCAATTGACTCCGGAACCCGCGACAAAGGCTCGTGAGGTCGCGCCATTTGATCCAAGCCGAGACAGACACGCGCGTCTGCTCGCATTCCTCGAGCATCACCCGCTCGTTCGCCGGATTGATTTGCCGGGCGTGGTGACGCGCAGTGCGGAAACGGGCCGCCGACGTCCCAATGGCGTCGAGCTTCCGAAGCGCATTTCCACGCGGTCCTGGCCGAGGGTCGGTGTTATCGACGGCGGTGTGAGCGACACGGCGCTGGGCGAATGGATCATCGGTCGATGGGGACTGCTTGCCGACGAAGATATCGACGCGGAACATGGGACCTTCATCGGCGGAATTCTCGTTGCTGGATCGCAACTCAACGGCGCGGTCGTAAGTAATGATCCCGACGGCATGGAGATTTTCGATGTCGCGGTTTTTCCCGCAACAGATGCTGGCTTTGGGACGTATCATGGCGATCTGACCGGGTTCCTAAACGAAGTCGAGAACGCAATCGTCGAGGCCCGCACTCGCCATAACGTGCGAGTGTTCAATTTCAGCCTAAATATTCAGAATGCCGTTACGCCCGACTACTACAGCAAAGTTGCGGCGCGATTCGATCAAATCGCAGACGCGCACGACGTTGTCATTTTCATCTCTGCCGGAAACCTCGTTTCCCTTCGCAAAGAGTGGCCTAAACAGCCAGAGATGGCACTCCAGCTGGTGGCAGAAAGCCAGAACGATGGGATCCTCGTTCCCGCCGAAAGCGCCCGTAACGTCTCTGTCGGTTCGTTGAACGCACCCGGTGTTCCTGGAACGATTGGGCACGCGCCAGCCTGCTATACGCGACGCGGCCCAGGCCTGCGAGCTTTGGTGAAACCTGACTTTGCCTTCATCGGGGGAAGTGGCTCGCCGCACCCGAGCGTCGGTCACGGATTGTTTTCATTGTCATCGGATGGCCTCGTCACCGACGGCTGCGGCACCAGCTATGCGACGCCGTTCCTGGCCAAGCAGGCGGCGCTCCTCGATGCGGGGATTGAAGGCAATGTTTCGCGCGAGACATTAATCGCTCTGTTGGCACACCATGCCAGGGCTCCGGGACCGCTCCAAGATAAGCTGCTGGACGTAGTCGGACGCCAGCTTGCGGGGCATGGCGTTCCGAACGCGGTGGCGGACATTCTCGAGGGCGACGATCATCAGATAACGCTCGTGTTCGCCGCGCGCCTGATGCGCGACAAGCAACTGAATTTCGGGTTCACATGGCCGACTTGTTTGGTCGAAAGCGGAAAATGTCGAGGCGGGGCGCGACTAACATTGGTCGCAAGCCCGCCTCTCGACCAGAGATTCGGGGCGGAGTTCGTGCGGATCAATATAGAAGCCGCACTGCAACAAGAGACGACGAAACCGAACGGAAAAACCTCCTGGAAGGGGCAGCTGAAGCCGCTCTACCTGCCCTCGGCCAATTCAGATTATCCGTTTGAAGCCGAGCGCATCGAACACGGGCTGAAATGGAGTCCCGTGAAAGTATACGGCGACACTTTAAAGAAGGGACGAGGAAACTCATCGACGTGGCGATTGCTTGTCGAATATCTCTCTCGCTCTGACAACCAGGAAATGCCGCCGGAAGGCGTGCCATTCACGGCGATTTTGACGATCCGGGACCCCAGAGGGGAGGAGCCGGTTTTCAGCGTCATGCGGCAACAGCTCGCCTTGAACGTCCAACTGTCGGATATCAGAACTGCGGCAAGGGTAACGTCTCGAGTATAATCATGGTTTTTCTCAGCGTCTCTTTATCGAGACTCGACGGAGGAACCCACTTCAGCGCGAAGGTCGTCGATCGTCGGAGGGGCAGGGTGCATCGCGCGAGGCGCTCCGGCCGGCGCGCTACACGTCCGACAGTCTCTTGCGGATCCGATGTTCCGCTTCAGCGATCTCGGGCGTCATGGCGTCGCCGAAGTCGGCGGCTTCATAGAGCGGACGGATTTCGATCTCGCTCCGGCCGAGCATCGGGTTGGGGCATCGCCTTACCCAGTCGACCGCCTCAGCCATATCCTTGACCTCCCAAAGCCAGAATCCGGCGACTAGCTCGGCCGTCTCTTCGAATGGGCCGTCATAGACGGTTCGGTCGGCGCCATTGAACGCCACGCGCTTACCGTTACAGGAAGGCTGCAGGCCCTCGCCAGCGAGCATAACGCCGGCGTTGACCAGCTCCTCGTTGAATTTCGTCATCGCCTCCAGGAGCTCGGTCGATGGCAGGAGACCTGCCTCGCTGTCATGCGTCGCTTTCACAAGAACCATGACGCGCATCGACTATCTCCTCGGTTTCGCGGTCGGGACGCCGCTGATCGGTCGGCTCGCGGAAAGCATATCGCTTGCGGAAGGAACGGGAGGACTGGTTACCCCATTGGATACCCGCTAGCGCGACTTGCGAAAATAGGGCTCTGAAATATTCAACTAACTTGCTGTTTTCAAATGGCGGTCCCGAAGGGATTCGAACCCCTGACCTTCGGTTTAGGAAACCGCTGCTCTATCCTGCTGAGCTACGGGACCGCGTCGCCCCTCTCTAGCATAGAGCGCGTTTTTGAAAAATTGCGTCGTGGGCTCGCCGGCGCCTGCGGGCGTGCTCCTCAGGAAATATTCCGCGCCACTTCTTCGAGCTGCGCAATGCATGCGCCCCAGCCGTCATAGAACCCCATCTCTTCGTGCCGCCGGCGTTCGGCGTCGTCCTTGTGCATGACGCGTGCGACGTAGCGCGTGCCGGAGCCTTCGTCAGCCATGGTCAGGATCGCGGTGAACGCGAGCCAGGGGGACGCGGGACGCCAGGCGCCGACGAGCATCGAGGTGAAGACGATGCGCTCCTGTGGCGCGATGTCGAGAAAGCAGCCGGGATTGTCGCTTTCTCCGCCATTCGGGCCGCGCATGAATGTGTGAAAGGCGCCGCCGGGACGAAAGTCGAAGGCGCGGACCTCCGTCGTCCAGGGTCGCGGGCACCACCATTCCTTCAAGAGCGCCGGGTCGGTCCAAGCCTTCCAGACGCGCGTGCGGGGGGCGGCCACGAAGCGGGAAATTTCAAGGTCCAGTTTTTGATCGCCCATCCTTAATCCTCGCTTTTTTCCAGGAACGCATCCAAACGATCGAAGCGCGCCTCCCAATGCGCGCGTTGCCGCGCGAGCCACGCCTGCGCGGCGTCGAATCTTTTTGGCTGGATGCGGCAAGTGCGCACGCGCCCGATCTTACGGCTCGTCACAAGCCCGCTCCGCTCCAGAGTCTGCAAATGCTGCATGACCGCAGGCAGCGACATGTTGAGCGGCTTGGCCAAGTCGCTGACATTCGCCGGCCCGCGCGCAAGGCGCTCGACCATGGCCCGCCGCGTCGGATCGGCGAGCGCCGAGAACATGCGATCGAGGCTCTCAGAACGCTTAGGCATGTGCTTAAGTATCATTGCGCGGCGTCAGCGGCAACAAAAACTTCACAAACCGCTTAAGTGTTGGGCGGACGATTCCGGCGCGGCATCAGCCGCAGCGCGCGATCAGACGCTTTTCCCATTCGAGCGCCTGGCGAACGATCTCGTCGAGGTCGTCATGCTGCGGCGTCCAACCGAGCGTCCGGCGAATTCTTTCGTTCGCCGCGACAATCGCCGCGGGGTCGCCGGGCCGGCGCGGGGCCATCTCGACGTCGAAATCAACGCCGGAAACCCGCTTCACAGATTCGATCACTTCGAGAACGGAAAAGCCGCGCTCATAGCCGCAATTGGCGGTGAGATTGGCGCCGCCGTCGCGCAGATAACGCAAGGCGTCGAGATGGGCGCGCGAGAGATCGGTGACCTGGATATAGTCGCGCACGCATGTGCCGTCCGGCGTCGGGTAATCATCGCCGAAGACCTGCAGCTTCGGGCGCAGGCCGAGCGCCGTCTGCACGGCGACCTTGATGAGATGCGTGGCCTCGGGCGTCGATTGCCCCGAACGCCCCTTCGGATCCGCGCCGGCGACATTGAAATAGCGCAGGGCGACATAGGCAAGGCCGTGCGCGCGCGCCGTATCCTCCAGCATCCACTCGACCATGAGCTTCGATCGCCCATAGGGCGAAACCGGCTTCAACGGCTCGTCCTCGCTGACCGGATTTTGCAGCGGGTCGCCGTAGACGGCGGCGGTCGAAGAAAAAATGAAGCGTTTGACGCGACGCGCCACGGCCGTCGCGAGCAGGGTGCGCGCTTTCGCCGTATTGTTGAGATAATAGCCGAGAGGATCGGCGACGGAGTCGGGAACGACGATCTTTGCGGCGAAGTGAATGATCTCATCGACGCGGTGGCGCTCGATCAGATCGGCGACGAGATCCGCGTCGCCGAAATCGCCGACGACGAGCGGCGTCCCCTCCGGAACCGACCAGCGAAAACCGGTGGATAAATCGTCGAGCACGACGGGCGGACCTTCGCCGGCGTCGAGCAGTTCGAGAACCGTATGACTGCCAATATAGCCGGCGCCGCCCGTAACCAGAACCGTCATGCCGCAACCTTCCTCTCGTATCTTCGACAGATGTTCACGCCGCAGTCCTGACGCCTCATGTCTTTTGCGCCGTTCGCGTCGCGAACTCTACGATCCAGCCAAATCGTGCTAAACGGCCGAGTTTCAAGCCGCCTTCGGTCGACCCTGCGGCGAGTCGCCTCCGGAGCGATTCGCCGCTATCACCCCTTCGCCGTCTCACCTCTCAACGGGCTTCTCCATGAGCAAACGCATTCGCAAGGCTGTTTTCCCCGTCGCCGGCCTCGGCACGCGCTTTCTGCCCGCCACCAAGGCCGTGCCGAAGGAGATGCTGACCGTCGTCGACCGCCCGGTCGTGCAGCATGTCGTGGACGAAGCGCGAGAAGCCGGAATAGAGCATTTCATTTTCGTCACCGGGCGCGGCAAGGGGGCCATCGAAGATCACTTCGACATGGCCTATGAGCTTGAGGACACGCTGCGCCGCCGCAACAAGTCCAAGGAATATGAAGCCCTGATGTCGGACCTGCCGGCCGCCGGGGCGACAAGCTTCACCCGTCAGCAGGCGCCGCTTGGCCTCGGCCACGCCGTATGGTGCGCGCGCGACATCATCGGCGACGAGCCCTTCGCGGTGCTCCTGCCCGACATGATCACGCTTCCGGCGCAGGGTCAGAACGCGCGCTGTCTCGCCGAGGCGGTCGCGGCCTACGAAAAGCACGGCGGCAATATCATCGCGGTCGAGGAAGTGAAGCCGGAAGAGACGCATCAATACGGCATCGTCGCGCGCGGCAAGGATTATGGTTCGACCTTCGAAATCACCGGCATGGTCGAGAAGCCGCCGCAGGGAACCGCGCCCAGTAATTTCATTATTTCCGGTCGCTATATTCTGGAGCCGGAAATTTTCGGGTTGCTCGAAAAGCATGAAAAAGGCGCTGGCGGCGAAATTCAGCTCACCGACGCCATGATTCATCTCGCGAAGACGCGGCCCTTCCACGCCGTCCGCTTCGACGGACGCACCTATGACACGGGCTCAAAGCTCGGATTTCTCGCGGCCAATGTGGCTTTTGGGCTGGCGCGGCCGGACGTCGCGGAGGGCCTGCGCGCCGAGCTGAAGAAGTTGCTTGATTAGAGCGTACATCCAGAAAAGACAGTGGCTTGTGCGCGTCTTGGGCGAACGGCGGCGCTTGTCTGCGGCGCGGTCCGCCGTTTGACGCCGGCGCGCGCCTCATTAAACCTTCAAACGATTCTTAAGATCGGCGCGTCGCCGCGCGCGGTTGAAATCAAGCAAAGGATTGAACATTGATGCCGCAACAGGGCGCCGCGCGTAGAATCGTCATTACCGGAATGGGCGCGGTGTCGGCCGCCGGCATTGGCGCGACGCCGCTGTGGCGCGCGGCGCGCGACGGCGTGTCTTGCGTGCGCCCGCTGAAATCCGAGCGCCCCTATGTGGGGCGAATCAAGATCGCCGCGCAGGTCCCGGATTTCGATCCCGCCGCCTATCTCGAAGCCGAACTGCTCCCCTACTGCGATCCCTTCACGCAATTTTCCATCGTCGCCGCTGATGAAGCGCTGGCGCAAGCCGGGTTTGAGCGCAAGGCGGTCGGCGGGCCGCGCACGGCGGTCATCATCGGCACCGGAATCGGCGGCGCCACGACCATCGATAATAACGCCTATCTCGAATATAAGCTCGACGGCCGTCCGGATACGCTGACCGTGCCGCGCCTGATACCGAGCGCCGCGCCGACGACTCTCGGCATGCGCTACGGCGCCAAGGGACCGACCTTCGCGCTCGCCTCCGCCTGTTCCTCGGCGGCGCAGGCCATCGGCGAAGCCTTTGAAATGCTGCGCGCGGGACGCGCCGATCGCGCGATCGCGGGCGGCGCCGAAGCCTGCGTGATCAACGGTTCGATTCGTTCGTGGGAGGCGCTGCGCGTTCTCACCCCGGATCTCTGCCGCCCATTTTCGTCAAAGCGCAACGGCATGACGCTTGGCGAAGGCGCCGCTGTCTTCATCCTGGAGACGCTCGAAGGCGCGCTGGCGCGCGGCGCGACGCCGCTCTGCGAACTTGCCGGCTATGGCACGACGAGCGACGCATTCGATCCGCTGCGCGCCGATGTCGAAGGCCCGTCGCGCTGCATGCGGCTTGCGCTCGACAGCGCCGGATTGGAGCCCGGCGACGTCAACTATCTCAACGCCCACGGCACCGCGACATACGCCAACGACATCACCGAGTCCCTGGCGATGCGCGCCGTCTTTGGCGACGCGCCGCCGCCGGTTTCGTCAACGAAACCGGTGCACGGCCATGCGCTCGGCGCAAGCGGCGGGCTCGAGCTCGTCGTGACGATTTCGGCGCTGCGCGATCAGATCGCCCCGCCGACGATCAATTTCCTTGAGCCTGACCCCAAATGCGCGGTCGACGCTATTCCCAATGTCGCGCGCCAAATGCCGATTCGCGTCGCGCTCTCGAATTCTTTCGCATTTGGCGGCATCAACGCCACGCTCGCCGTGCGGGCGATGATTTAATCGGGTAGGGCCCTAGAATCGCAGGAGTTTTGCACGGGGGGCAGTCGACCGCGATGACAGACAACGACGAGCAGGGCAGGAGGGGCGCCCCAAAAGGGGCGGATTTTAGCCCGAAGTCTAACAGCGAGCCGAAGAAGAAGGCGGCGCTTGCCGCCGCCTTGCGCGCCAATCTTGCCCGTCGCAAGGCGCGCGAGCGCACGCTGCGGGACCAGGCGCCAGCGAAACACGGCGAGGACTCGAAAACCGACAGCGAGGGGTGATGGATAAGATCAAGATCGTCGGCGGGACCAGGCTCAATGGCGTGATCCCGATTTCCGGCGCGAAGAACGCCGCCTTGCCGTTGATGATCGCATCGCTCCTGACGCGCGAAACCGTGACGCTCGCCAACATGCCGCTCCTCGCGGATGTGATGCTTCTCGAGCGCATCCTCGGCAATCATGGCGTGGATTACGCCATCGCCGGCAAGCGCACCGGCGAGTCCGTCGACGCCGGCCGCACCGTTCATCTCACCGCGCGCGAAATCGTCGACACCACCGCGCCCTATGATCTCGTCTCGCGCATGCGCGCCAGCTTCTGGGTGCTCGCGCCGCTCGTCGCGCGTTGCGGCGAGGCGCGCGTGTCGCTGCCGGGCGGCTGCGCCATCGGCACCCGCCCTGTCGATCTTCTTCTCATGGCGCTGGAAAAGCTCGGCGCCAAACTCGACATCGAAAATGGTTACGTCGTCGCCTCGGCGAAGAATGGTCTCATCGGTGCCGAGATCGACTTTCCCAAAGTCACCGTCGGGGGCACGCATACGGCGCTGATGGCGGCCTCGCTCGCGCGCGGGACCACCGTGCTGCGCAACGCCGCGCGCGAACCCGAAGTCGTGGATCTTGCCGACTGTCTCATAAAAATGGGGGCGCGCATCAAGGGCGCCGGCCAGTCGACGATCGAGATCGAGGGCGTGGGTTCGCTTTTCGGGGCAAGACACGCCGTCATGCCCGACCGCATCGAGGCGGGCACTTACGCCATGGCGGTGGCGATGACGGGGGGCGACGTTCTGCTCGCTGGCGCGCGCGCCGATCTTCTGCAGGCGGGGCTCGACGCCCTTGTGCAGGCCGGCGCCAGCATCACCGAGACGAATGAAGGGCTGCGGGTGACGCGCAATGGCGCCGGCATTTCGCCGGTCGATGTCACGACGGCGCCCTTCCCCGCCTTCCCGACCGATCTGCAGGCGCAGTTCATGGCGCTGATGACGCGGGCCAAGGGCGTTTCGCGCATCACCGAGACGATTTTCGAGAACCGCTTCATGCATGTGCAGGAGCTCGCGCGGCTCGGCGCTCAAATCAAGCTTGAAGGCGATACGGCGATCGTGACGGGGGCCGATCACCTCGATGGCGCGCCGGTGATGGCGACGGATCTGCGCGCTTCCGTCTCGCTCGTCATTGCGGCGCTCGCCGCGCGCGGCGAGACGACGATCAACCGCGTCTATCATCTCGATCGCGGGTTCGAACGGCTGGAGAAGAAGCTGCGCGGCTGCGGCGCGGAAATCGAGCGCATCACTTCCGCGGGGTGAGCGATAATCTTTGGGTTCTGTCATTTCCGACGCGCGCTCACGAACCCAGTAAAACCGTACTGTGATGATGACGCTCCCCTAGATCCCGATCAGGCCGTCAGCCTGTCGAGATCGACAGAGATGATAAAGACCCCTCACTCGATCACAATCTTCACTGCGCGAGACGCGACCGGGGCGAGCGCCAGCCGCGCCTGAATGCGATGTCTGCCAGGCGTCATCGGCCAGAACACGGTCTCGCCCGCCTGCGCGGTGGCGAAGGGCTCGCCGTCGATCGTCCAGACGATCTGCGCATCTGCGCCTGTTGGCGCGAGCTTCAATGCGAGTCGGTTGAAGCGCTCAGGCTGCTCCGGGTTTCGCCAGATATGCGTGTTGTGCTCCGGCGTCGCGATGACGAGCGGCGCGGCGCTCATTGCTGGCGAGTCGCACGCTCGATCCGCTTTCTCCCCCTGCGGAGCGCCGGAAAGGCGCGCCTCGAAGGCTGGCGGAGCGCAGGGCGCCGTTTCCGGAACATCCTTCGAGACGCCGCTTCGCGGCTCCTCAGGATGAGGACGCGGATGTTGCGTCTGGCTCCAATCGGCGTCTTCCGGCTTCACCCATTCGCGCAATGTCTGCGCGCAGTCGGCGCCATCGCCAGCGCGACAGAGATCGATGGCGATGCGTCCCGGCGGCGGCGCAAAAGTTTCGGGCGCGATGTCTCCGGGTTTCGCGTCATGCAGCTTCGCCAGCACGGCGTGGGCTAGCCGCGCGGCCGATGAAACGCCCGTCATCGCGCGCATCGCGCCGGCGTCGCCGCGCCCGAGCCACACGCCGACGATGAATTTATGCGAATAGGCGATCGTCCAGGCGTCGCGATAGGCTTGCGACGTGCCGGTCTTCACGGCGACGGCGAAGGGATATTCGAGCGGCCCGTATCGCGGAAAAGAGGGAAGCCGCGCCTGCGGATCGGCGAGCATCGAGGCGATCAGCCGCGCGCTGTCGACCGACAAGACGCGCCGCGCCGGACGTCGCGATTCGTCGCGGGTGAACGCAAGGTCGCGCATGATCCCGTCGTCCGCGAGCGCGGCATAGGCGCGCATCATGTCTTCAAGCCGGGTCGGCAAGGCGCCGATCGCCATGGAAATCCCGAAACTCTCCGCCGGCGTTTCGAGATCGTGCAGGCCGAGGTCGCGAAGGAAATTGAAATTCGCCTCAAGCCCGACGCGCCGCAGCAGATTTGTCGCCGGCACATTGCGCGAATTGGCGAGCGCCTGACGCGGGGTCAGCGGTCCAAGATAGAGTCCGTCGGCGTTCGATACGCCGGAGGCGCCTTCGGGAATATCGTTCAAGAGATCCGTCGTTTTGAGAACGCCGCGCTCGAACGCCAGCGCATAGATGAAGGGTTTTAGCGTCGAACCGGGAGAACGCCGCACGCGGGTGAAATCGAAGGCCCCGGCCTGCGGGTCGTTGTAGTCGGAGGAGCCGACGTCGGCGATGACGGCGTTCGTTCCGCGCTCCACGACCATCACCGCGACTTGCCGCGCGCCGCGGCGGCGGAAATACGATAGATAGCGGCGGGCGAGATGCAGGACGTCCTGTTCGACCGCCAGATCGATCGTCGCATTGATGCGCCGATCGCCCTCCGCGACCGGCCGCGCCAAGCCGTCGCGCGCGAGCGCTTCGTAGCGCAGCGCCAGATGCAGAGTTTCGGGACGCCGCTTGGCGTCGAGCGGACGCATATGATCGAGCTCGGCGCGCGCCAGCGCCGCCTGCGCGGCGTCGAGCGCGCCTTCGTCTTCGAGCCGCGCGAGCGCATGACGCGCGCGCGCCGCCGCCAGTCGAAGGCCAGCCTCGCGCGTGATGTTCATCCGTCCTGGCGATTGCGGAATGGCGGCGAGCAGCGCCGCCTGCGCCCAGGAGAGGTCTTCAACCGGCTTGTCGAAATAAAAGCGCGCGGCGTAGGCGACGCCATGGCCGTTCAATCCATAGGGCGCGAGGCGCAGATAATGCGCGAGCGTCGCGTCGCGTCCGTGGCGCGCGACGATGGCGAGCGCCGTCGCCGCCTGCATCAGCTTTTCGGCGAAGCTGCGCGGCCTCTCCGTTTGCATCCGCGCAACCTGCATGGCGATCGTCGAGGCGCCTTCGCGTCTGCCGCGTGAGGTCAGATTGCGCCATGCGGCGCGCGCCAGCGCGCGGACGTCAACGCCGAAATGATCGTAGAAGCGGCGGTCTTCCAGAGCGAGCGTCGCCCGCGCCATGCGCTGCGGAATGGATGCGAGCGGCCAGTAGCCATAGTCGACGCGCATCGCGTTCGTCGCGGGATCGCGAGTCTTCTCGCCGATCTGCGTGAGAAAGGCGCCGTTGCGGTCATAGACGATGGCGCTGGCGCGCGGCGCGACGAGCTCGGCGCGCGACAGCGCCGCGTGCGAGAGCCAGGCGGCGGTTGCGATCAATGTCGCGATAAGAGCAAGAAAGATGCAGTTCGCGAACCCTCTCCCGCTTGCGGGAGAGGGTGGCCCCGCGAAGCGGGGTCGGGTGAGGGCGAACCCAGTGACCCTCATCCGTCATGCTTCGCATGACGCCTTCTCCCGCAAGCGGGAGAAGGCGCGCGTCGGCGCAGCGTCGCCAACAGTCATTGATTCTCAATCTCCACTTTCGCGCCCGCGCTGGTCGCTTGAAGGCCCTTCTTGTACATGGCCGCGACAAGCGCCGGCGGCTGCGTATAGGCGCCCGCCGTCTGCGCGCGCAGGCGAAAGGCGAAGCGGTAGGTGCCCTTCGGCAGCGAATCATAGGCGTAGAACACCCGGTCATCGCCAAAGGCGACCCAGGTCGGCGGCAGCGTCGGCGCAATTGAGGGTTGCGCTTCGGCAGGCGCCGTAGCGAGATTGGGATTGAGCGGCTCGAAGCCCGCCGCGAGCGGGATCGAAATCGCGATATGCGTGCGATCCTCGGGATTGACCACTTCGGCCGTCTCTTCGATGAGGTCGCCCTGCTTCACCTGCAAAACGCCGTCGCGAGCTTCGATCTTTTCCGGGGCCTTGCCGCTTTCGATGCGCCAGCCCTGCCGCGTGATCGTAAAGCCGTCGCTCGTCGCTTGAGCCTTCGCGCCCGGCTCCGCCGGCATGTAGCTTGTCTCGATCATCGCGACGAGCGGCGCGTTGGAGCCGTTGGCGATCTTCAGCGGCGCGTCGCTGCTGGAGACATGGCGCACGACCGGCGTATTGGCGTCGAGCGTCAGCACGCGATCCTGTCCGCCATCATTGAAGGTCACGCCGATCGCTGCGGTCGGCCGCCGCCACCCCTCGGCCAGCGCTTCGATCGCGGCGGCGTCGGCGTTCGTCGTTCCCCAGCCATCGCCTTCGCCAAGCAGCAGCAGCGCGTCGCGCAGCGCATTGGCGCGCGGATCGCCCGAGGCGGTGAGCGCCGCGGCGCGCACCATTTCAGCGAGGCTGCGAGTCTCGGAAGGCAGAATGATCGGCGAGGCGCTTTCAGCGGCCTGTCCCGCATAGACCTGAACGCCATTGCGGCTGGCGAATTTGACGCGGCTCCACATCGTGTCGATGAGCGCCGCGACCGCCCGCTGATCGACATTGGGCAGAAGCGCGGCGGCGGCGGCCATCTGCGCGACGCTGAGATTGGGCAGGAAATCGGCGCGCCGCGAAAATTCGGCGACATAGGAGTCGTCGAGCTTGCCGCCTTCAGCCAGCGCCGAAAGCGCCTCGACGCGCTCGCGCAATTCATCGCCCGACAGCAGTCGCGGATAATCGGAGCGTAGCGACAATTTCAGGATATTGGCGAGACGATCCAGAAGCGTCTTGTCGATCGGCTCTCCGGCGCGGTCAGCCCGCGCGAGGAAATCATAAGACCAGGCGGTCAGCGAGACATTGCCGCGCGCGCGCGGCCAGAAGGCGACGAGCCCGTCCGCGTCGATCGACTGATCGATGATTTGCGCCGTCGATTTCAAATTTGCGGAGACGCGATCCTCGAGCCCCGCCGCCGCGAGAATCGGCCCGAAGCTTTTCAGCGCCAGCCCGCCGCGCGCGAGCGACAGCCGTTGCTCGGTGCAGCCATAGGGATATTCGACAAGCGCGTTCAACCCGGCGACGAGCTTCACGATCGACGGATCGGCGGCGACGATCGTCTCGCGCGAGAAGCTGCCCGGCCGGGCCTGCTCGCCAGCGGGAGCAAGCGTCTTGGTTTCGCCGGGCGCGATCTCGACCAATTCGAAGCGGCGCGTCGCTTCGCGATCCTGCTTCACCGGCAGGGCGATTTCGACGGCATCTTTCGCGCGGTCGGCGTCGCGTTCGATGCGAAAGCCGAGCGTCGCATCGCCGGCGAGTTGCGCTGGCGCCGCCGCGCGCAGATCGATCCGCACGGGCTTATTCTGCGTCCATTCGATCTTGCGGCTGGTCTCGCCCGAGAGCGTCAGGGCCGGCGCCGTGATCGACGCCTTGCCGGCGCCGCCGGGTCCTTCGACGATGCGCGCGACGAGGCCGATATCGAAGGCGTCACCTGGCCGAATGAAGCGCGGCAGCGCCGGCTGCGCGACGAGCGCCTGACGGATCAGCATCTCGCCGCCCGCCGCGCCGAAACGATCCGGCCCGCTCACCGCCTTGGCGCGCAGCTTGAACACGGTCAGCGTATCGGGAAGCTGCACTTTGATTTTGGCGACGCCATCGGGGCCGATCTTCACGCTCGGCAGATAGATCGGCACAGGCGTGAAATTCTTGCGCACGGAAATATTGTTCTCGGCGCCCCATTCCTGCAGCTCGTCGCCGTCGCCGCCGGCGATCTCCTCGAGCGGAATGACGCCGAAGGCCATGTTGCGCGTGTCGCGCGCCGCCATTTTGGTTTCGCGCTCGACGATGAAGTCGGGCAGGGGATCGAGCGGGCGTTCCTTGGCGAGCGACAGCACCGCCTGATCGACCATCCAGAAGGTCGCTTCGCCGGAAAGCGGCTTGCCGGCGTCGTCGGAGAGCCGCAAGGCGACCTCGACCGCGTCGCCCGGGCGCGCCTTGGCCGGATGGTCGATCTTCACATTGACGATGTTCTTGACCGGCGTCACCTCGATCCATTTCGTCGCCGCGATGGTGACGGGCTTGCCTTGGTCGAAGGTCGCCGTCGGCTGCGGCGGCGCATCCTTCAGTCGTCCACGCATGATCAGAAAATGCACGGCGAGCTTCGGCGTCTGCTCCTTTTTCACCGGCAGCGTATAGCGCCCGAAACCATTGCTGATATCGACGAACTCATAGTCATAGACGCCGTTCGGCTGTTCGACGATGGCGAGCGCGCGCGCATTCTGGAACGGCGACTGGATGATGAGCGTCGCGGACTCGCCCGGCGCATATTTGTCCTTGTCGGTCGTGATCGTCGCGGATTCGGCGGGCGGCCGCGCGAAAGTGACGGGCGTATCGCCGCCGACAAAGAAGTCGACGCTCACCTGCTGCCGGCGCTTGAGCCTGTCATAGGCTTCGAGCTGCACGACATAGACGCCGGCGTCGCGCGTCGCCAATTCGACTTTCTGCGCCTCCTTGGCGCTCGTCACCTTGCGTTCGATCAGAACGTCGTCCTGCGTCTGCGTGACATATTTCGCCGCGCCCTGTGCGAAGTCGGACGCCTGCAGCGTTGAAATCCAGTTGCGCTTGATGAGCCGCAGCGTCATCTCCAGACCGACGACCGCCTCGCCCTTGCCGTCAATGGCGATGAGCTCCGGCGTCACCGCGCCAGGACGTTCCACATAGCGGGGCGTCTTCACGCCGAGCACGAAGGGCGGCAGCGCAATGACGTTCTGCACATTGCGCACTTCGATTCCGTCGTCGCCCGTCACCGTCGCTTCGATGGAGTAGCGGCGCGGCTGCGCGGTCGGCTCGATCGCGGTGTCGAAGGTCATGCGCGCGGCGCCGCCGGCGTCGGTGCGCTGATCGCGCTCCAGAACCGCCGTCGACTTGAACTTGCCCTCGCCGGAGAAGCGCGCGTCGGTCGAAAAGAGAAAGCCTTCGCGGCCGGGCGGCGTAAAGACATGCGGGAACTGCGCGGCGCGCCATTTGACGGGACGTTCCGCCGCAAGTCCGCCAGCGAAATAGCGGGCGAGGAGATCGACGTCGAAGGTCCCGTCGAGCGCAACGGTCTGCGGCGCGTTGAGCACGACCTCAAACGTCGGCAGACGATAGGCTTCTTTCTTGAAGGTGAACTGGCCGCAGGAAATGTCCTGAGCGGGCTCGGCCGCTTCGCTCTCGCCCTCAGCGGCTTCTTCCGTTTCGGTCTTCTGCGCTTCGGCCTTCTTCGACTTTTTCGGCGCATCCGGTTCAAACCGCGCCGAATAGTCGCCGGTCGCCTGGGTTTGCGCGTCGAATTTGTGATAGAAGCCGCCGGCGGAGTCGAGCTTCACCGGAATGCGCCATTCCTGATTGGCGGGACCTGTCACGACAAGCGTTCCGCCGGTCTTCGTCAGGCTCAGCGCCCCGCCGCGATAGCTGCGCACGAAGCCTTTGATGTGCGCGAATTCTTCCGGCCGATAGATCGGCCGCTCCGAGAAGAGATGGCAGAGCGTTCGCGGCTTTTCGGCGCGCGGCTGATCCGCCTCGCTTGTCCAGGCGAGCCATTCCGACTCCGGCTTTGACCATATTTCTCGCGAATATTCCGAAGGCGCGCTGTTGGGGTCGATGACGAGCGTGTCGAGGCCCTTGTTGGCCACGATGCGGCGCGCTTCGCCGGCGCCGCGCTTGTCGGGCGTCCACGAAAAGAAGCCGGAAGCGTCGGTCGTTCCGCTCGCGAGCGTAACGAATTTATCGTCCTTGATCCCTTCGACGCGGATTTGCGCGCCGCTTACGGGCTGCGTCGTCGACAGCGACGTGACGGCGAAACGCACCCGCGTCGGCTCTTCGATGGCCGAGAGCGAGAGATCGGTGATCTGCACGCGCAGCCAGCGGCGCTTGTCGTCATCGACCGCGCGCAGGCCGACGAGATAGGTCCCCGGCTGATCGCGGCCGCTGACTTTGGCGAAATCTTCCTTGAGATCGACGCCGAATTTGGCGTCCGGACCATTGCGGCGGATCGGCAGATCTACGAGCCGCGACACTGCGGGAGATCCAAGAAACTTGACGCGCTGCTTGATCGCGTCGGCCTCGATGTTGGCGGTCTCGCTCCAGGACTTCGGCTCGTTGCCGGGCAGGGGCGGCGCGTCGGAATCACTCGTTTCGACGCCATGCGCCGGGAAGGGGAAGAAGTCGCGCGACAGCGGATCGATCGCATGGATGCGGATGTCGGCGCGATCATAGCCGCGGCCGCGCAGCGGCAGAAGTTGCGGGCCTAAACGCTCGGCGACGCCATAGCCCGCGTCCCATTGCAGCGCCGGCGCGTCGCGCGTGAAGGCGAAGCGCTGCGAGAAGGCGCTCGCCAGCGCGCGTCCTTGCGAATCTTTCAGCGCGCCTTCGGCGATGGAGAGTTCGTAAATCTGGTCCGACAGGAATTTGGCGACCAGACGCAGCCGCCTGCCGTCGGTTTCGACGGCAAGATCGTCGACGGGCGGCGTGATCCGCAACGCCTCGCGCGCGCGCAGAATGTCGATCGTCTCGGGCGTCGCATTAAAGGAGAGCGTGAGCTGCCGTTTGCTCGCCGGCGCATAGGGGATGGCGGCGGCGTCGCCTTCCTCTTCGCTGCTCTCCGGCGTCGTGAGGTAGGATGCGCAGCGCAGCACGTTTTCGGCGCGGTCGTCGCTCCAGCCGTGGCCGCAGCTCGCCTCAGTCGCCGCGAAGGGCGGTGCGGTGCGCAGCCGCAATTCATAGGTCTGGTCGTCGAGTCCGGCTTCGTCGGAAAGCCGCAGCCGCAGGATCGCGACGCGGCCGTCGGCGATCCGTTCACGGAAGCGGATGACGTAGGTCTGTTCCTCGGCGCGCTCGCCCCGCTCCAGCGCGCGGATCTCATAGGCCGAAGCGCTGAGCATTTGTCCGCCTTGCGGCGACACGCCGGGCGCGGGACGAACTTCGATCGTGAGCAGCCGCGTCAGCGCGGCGACGTCGACCGGCTCAGCGAAGAGAAGAGCGATCTGCGTCAGTTCGAGTTGCGGATCGGCGCCCTCGGCGGGATTGGTGGAACGCGGCGTCGGCAGCAATGCGACGAGTTTCGTGTCCGCCGAACCGAGTTTCACGCTCACGCGCGACAGCGGCTTCCAGGCGTCGGCGGGACGAAACTGCAGCGCGCGCGGACCGAGCCAGCGCCATTCGCCGGCAGGCTGCGGGATCATCGTCACATATTTCTGCGGCGTGTCTTCCGCGCCGCCGGCCTTCGGCCCGGTGTCGCTAGGGAAGAAGACCGTCACCGGATCATAAGCGCGCAAAAATCGATCGGGCGCGACGCGCGCGCCATCGGCGCGTTGCGCGCGATCGAACACGGGCGGGACTTCGGCGCGCAGCGGCGTCGCCGCGGCAAGGAGCGCGCAGAGAGAGAGAAGCAGAATGTTTTTCATCGCCGCGCCTTTCGAAGTCATTGCGCCTTGCTTTTCTTCATGCCGGCTTTGTCGAGCAGTTCGGTAACGATCTCCGCCGGCGGCGCGTTCACAGGCGGCGACAAGCCGACGATCGCCGCACGGACCGTCGTCGCCTGCGCGTCGGCGGGCGTGCGCGCCTCGATAAAATACCGGCCGGGCGAAAGCGTCATGGTTTGCGCGACGCCTTCGCCGAGCGTCTTGCCTTGCGCATCCATGAGACGCGCGCTGACGCGATCGGGTTCCGCGCGCACGCCGAGTCCGACGTCGCGCGCCTCCTTCACCTCGAAGCTGAAGAGCGCGCTTGCGCCGGGCGAAACCGCCACCGCGTCATTCACGCCTTCATGCGCCTCGATGACGGGCTGCGTCGAAATATCGAGCATACCGGACAGCACGCCGTCATAGGGCGCGTAAATGTCGAGCGTCGATTCGCCCGGCGTCATGTAGCGATGAAGATCGACGCCATTGGCGAAGGCGAGCGTCTCCCGCCTGCCATTCTGCGTGAAACCGACGATCGCCGGCGCTCCGCCTGTCGCTCTCAACAGCACAGGTTTGTCGCCCTTGATCGAAAAGCGCATCGCCGCGCCCTCCAGCGCCACGCGCTGCGGCGGATTGAGCGCGCGCGCCGCCGGCGCCGGCCAGGGTGATGCGCCGGCGCGCTCGATCCAAAAGGCGACGAGGCCGGGGCCGTGCTCGATGATCGCTTCGCCGGCGCCGTCGAGCGCGATGTTGGCGCCGCGTGAAACACGGCCGCTGTTGGATATGACGGTCGCCTGCGCGCCGCTGAGGATCAGCCTGTCATTCATCTGCGCGTCGAGCGGCAGCGACATCTGGCCGGCCGAAGGGAAGAAGCGCGTGAATGCGCGCGTTGCGTTGAGTTGTCTGCTCTCACCCGGCTCGCGTGCGATGCGCGCCGGCAGCGGCGTTTGCGTCAGATTGACGAGAAGCACGCGCGATTTGACGCCATGTAGAAGGCGCGACGTGGCGGCGCCGTCGCTGAAGACGGCGCGCGGCTGCGCAAAGGCGGCGAGTCCGCCCGCAAGATCGAGCGCGAGCGGCCCAGCGGCTTCATCCATATCGATGGGCTGCGCGCTCATCGGCGGGATGATTCCAGCGAACAACGCGCCGCCTTTGATCGCTGGCCGCGTCTCGACGTCAATGGCGCCAAGCGCGACGCGCATCGGCGCGCTGCCTTCACCGTTCCAAAGCGCCAGCGGCGTGTCGCCGGCAAGCGCCAGCGCCGCGCCCTTCGCCACGCCGACGCCGCGTCCGCCATCAAGCGCCGGCTGCGCGAAGGCGGAGCGCGCGAGCCATAGCCGCAGCTTGCCGGCGGCTGGCGTGAGCGGAACGAGATGCGCACGCTCGCCTTCGCCGATGTCGAGCGAAATCTCTGCGCCCTTCCAGTCGAAAGCGGCGAGGTCGACCCGGGTGGCGCAGTCGCCGCGGCTCATCAGCCATAGTTCTTGCGCTTGCGGCGCGAGCGGTCCGGAGCGCGCCGCGCGCAACAATGTCCCCGCCATCGAGCCGGCGGCGATGTCGTCCCGCGTCGCCAGCGTTACGAGCGCCGCGTCGGGTGTCGCAACCTTGGCGACGCAGACTCCGGCGACGCCGTCGACCGGATCAAGGCGGACGTCGCCAAGTTGGCGCGCGCGCCGTTCGACCGCCCGGGCGGCCAGCGTGATCGGCGCGTCTTCGCCGCCGATCGCCCAGACCACCGCGCGCAGTTCGCCGTCGTTGGCCGCAGGCCATGCCGCGACGGGCGCGCGCCCGCGCTCGACGCCGATGGCGCGCCATTGGCCGTCGGCGTCGCGCCGTTCGATCGAGATGGCGACGTCGGCTTCCGAACGCGCCGCGATCAGCGCGAGACTCCCGGCGGGCGCCGGCGCGAGGGAAAGAACATGCGCGCCGACGCCGTTCAGCGTCTTCTCGCCCGAGAACGTCAACGCGCCGTCATTCTTCTCAATGGGCAGCGCCAGGCGAAGCTCGACGCCGCTGAGAGGCGCGTCCTCGCTTTGCGCAGCTTCTCCTTCATTGGAGACTTCTTCGGTTTCCTCGCGCGGCGCTTCTTCAGTCTCCACTGGGGCGCTTGGCTGTGCGCCGAGTCGTTCGAGTTCGAGCCGGTAATTTCCCGCTGGCAGGCGTCGCGACAGCGCGACATTCCAATCGTCGGCGCGCGGCTGCAGGCGCTCGATCACGTCGCCCCTACCGTCTTTCATCACGCCGATTGTTTCGATGTCTCCGAAGCTCGCAACGTCGACGACGCTGTCATTCGCCAGAGAAAAATCGACGTGCGTCGGCGGCTGAACCGCGCGCCGCGCATCTGGCTGCAATTCCTTCGAATCGAGTGAAATTTCGTAGTCGAGGCGATCGTCATGGGCGAGGCTTCGCGCCTCAACTCGATAGTCGCCCGAAGGCAGCTTCGATTTGAACGGCCTGCCCGCAGCAACCTTGCCGACGCTCTCCTTCTCGCCTTTGAATATTTCGCCAACCATGCCTTCGCCGATCGAAAGATCAATCTCCGCGTCGCCCGAGAGCACGAAGCGCCAGACGTCGGGCGCGCGCGGCGCATCGCGCGCCTGCGGCTCGCGCCATTGCAGTTTCTGCGTTTTGCCGAAGGGCAGGGGATGCGGGCCGTGGCCTTCGAGCGCCTTCGCGGCGACGATGGGCGTCATTCGCGCAACCATGCGCGCTTCGACGTCTCTCGGCATGACGACCAGCCGATAGGCGCCTTTCTCGAACCGCCGTGTGACTCGCTGCATTTCGCCCGGCGCTGCGAGCGGCCAGCCGTCGGCGTCCTCCAGTCTTGCGCGCCATTTCTGCTTCAGGCCGAGAAGCTCGATGCGATATTCGCCCTCTCGTGTGATCTCGATCGGCACGATCGCGCCCTTGCCGGAATCGAGCGTGGCGCGCGCGATTCCCGCATCGACGAGTTTCGCCGTCGGCGCGAGCGTCGCGGGTGATACGGCAAGCCCCAAATGGCCAGAGGACTCTTTCGCGGTGACGGCCGCGCGATAGCCGCCGGCGCGCAGAAACGTCGTCACCAGCGCGTTGTCGCCAGGCCCATTCGCTTCGCCTTCGCCAAGCCGCGGCGAGACATTCGCGCCGACGCGCAGCGCCGTCTTCATGCGCCCGAGCGTTTCGACTCGGTAGAGTCCGCCCTGCGGTACGTCGAAGCGCATGCGTTTCGTTTCGTCGCGGCCAAGATCAAAAAAAGCCGGCCGCGCGAGCGTGGCGGATAGCGTCGTTGGCGCAGGCTTGCCTGCTTCATCCACCTTTGCCGGCGTCGATTCGGGAACGAAGATGAGGCCCAGCGCGCGCGGTTTTTCGGAGGCCGCGATCTTTATTGTCGCCAGGCGCTGCTCATTCTCATCCTTGTGATCGATGAGGGTCAGCGCGACATCGGCGCTATGCCCATCGCGCGCAATCACCTTGCCGGTCTTGGGCAGCCGCGCCGGCAGCGCAATGTCTTTGCCTGCGTCCTGCCAGAGCGCCAATGGCGCCTTGTCGAGCTCAACGGGAAGCGCGACGACGCGCGGCCCGGTTAAGAGCTGCGGCGCGACATTCGTCAGGATGAGATAGGAGCTGTCCCTTTCGAGAGTCTGCGTCCCGAAGGAAATCGTGGAGCGTGAAGGCGCCGACGCAGGCGCAGATACTGAGAGCCCGGGCGGGCCGAGCGTCACGTCGATCACGCCGCCGGAATCGCCCTTCGGCTCGAGCTTGAGAAAATAATAGCCCGCCTGGAGATCGTAGCGCGAGGAGTCCTTGCCGCCAGCGCGGGGCGCCAGCGCGCCAAGCGCCGGTTCGATCGAAGCGTCGACCTTGACGCCTTTCGCATCGATCGCGACAAGTCCATCGCGCGTCGCCTCGAAGAGAATTGACGTCGGTCCGAAGAGATTGAATTTTCCGCGCCACGCTTTTCCGGCGCCGATGCGCGGCGCGTCCGAGGCGATCACCCGCGTCTTGCCGTCCTTCTCTGTGCGCGCGAAGAGCGCCGTCGCCGGCGCTTCGTCGCCGCCGTCGCCGGCAAGATCGACGCTGACGAGATGCGGTCCAGACGCTTCGAATGTTTCGCGGTCCGATTGGCGCAGCCCACGCAGCGTGAACGCCTGACCCTCGTAGCCGGAGACTTCAATATGCGCGTTTGTCTTGCCGTCGGACGCGAGCCGAAGGTTCGCGGAGGGCGTGCGGCTGTTCTTCGAGATTGTCGCAATCTCTTTGACTTCATTGCGCCGCGCTTCAAGCCGCGCAGGCGTCGTCTGCGCGAGGTCGAGACGAAAGGCGTCATAGCTTGCCGGCGCGTCGAAACGCTCGGCGCCGAAGGGGCCGATCACGCCCTCGGCGACGCCCGCCGCGAGCAGCGCCGGCTCTTCAAGGCGCAGCAGGAAGGGCTGCCCTGCGTCGCCTTGCGCCCAGACAAGCTTTTCGCCGCCATAGGCGGTGACGACATAGCGCCCCGGCTCCAGCGCGCCTTCAACACGCAGCCGATTCATCGCGCGGCCCGGCTTTGTTTCGACCGTCTCCTGCTCGAAGGCGAGATCGACGAGTTCGCCGTCGCTACGCCAGACGCGCAGGTCGCTGAGCGCCCGGCCGATCGCCTCAAGGCTCACGCGCCCCTCTGCGCCGACGTCGAAGGAATAGGAGCGTTGCTGCAGATCGCCGAGTTCACCGCTTTGGATGCGCCCTGGCGCGAGCGTCGGCTTCGACGGGCCGGCTTCGACGAACGCCTGCGCGGAGAGCGCGGCCTTGCCGCTCGCGCCTTTCACGCCGAAAACGCGTAGCTTATAGACGCCCTTATCGAGCAGCGCGTCGATGCGTCCGTCGCGCAGGCCGGGCGCGCCGCTTGAGTCAAGCGGGCCGGCGATCATGTCGACGAGTTCGATGCGCGCGCCGGAGGGACTCTTTGCGCGGATCGAATAGCGGCCTGGCGCAGGCACGGCGATGAGGCTCGCGCCGTCGCGGTCCGCCGCCAACTCGCTTGGCGTAAAGCTGATCGAGCTTGGTTTGGCTCTTGTCTCGGCGATTGCGTTCTGCGTGGCGCGCCACAACGGCTGCGCAAAATACGCCGCGAAGGCGGCGACAAGAGAAAACGCGATCCGCCGCATGAGCGCACCGTAAGCCAGCGGCGGACTTGCCGGAAAGGCCGCGCCGCCGCTGGGATCAAGCATAGGCCGCGCGCAGCGCCTGAGTCGAGAGCCACGCGCCTCTCGCTGCGCCGACGATTCGTCCATGCCGCTGTCCCATGCGCTTGTTTGACCGACGCCATTTGGAGCCGGCGGGAATATCTTTTAGGCTAGGCGCTGCGTCTGGGGATTGCGCGAGCGCACATCAAAACCAGGGAAGTCGGCATGCGTCGGTCGCTATTTGCCTTTGTTCTTTTCGGCGCGCTCTCCTGCGCTCAGCAGGCGGCGGCGATAAAGCTGACGCTCGCCTATCCGGCGGTGTTGCGCGCGGGTCCAGAGGAGAATTATGCGGCGATCACGACCGCGCCGGCGGGGACGGAAGTCAAAATCTTGCGCGACGATCCAAGCTGGACGCGCATCGCCATCGACAACAAGCGTTTTTTTGTCGCGACCCTAGAGCTTGTGTTCATGTCGTCTCGGGTCACCCAGACGTCCGGCTGCGATTTCGGCTATCCTTATTCGGGCAGCAATCAATATTTTGCCGAGCCGCTGACGGAGCTGCGCCACAGCTGGCCGCTGGGCGAACTCCTCGGTTCTCACAACCGCTTTCCTTGCTAGATCACAGGCTGTCGCCGGCGCGCGCCAGTTCGACTTGTGGCGACCGCGTTCCCGTATCCTCGAACTTCGCCCGATAGACGACGAAGTTCTCCATCACCCGCTGCACGTAATTGCGCGTTTCGGTGATCGGAATCCGCTCGACCCAGTCGATCGGATCGACATTGGGCTTGCGTGGGTCGCCATAGGCGTCGATCCATTGCTTCACCCGACCGCCGCCGGCGTTGTAGGCGGCGAAGGTGAGGAGATAGGCGCCCCGATATTCGCCCAGCAGAATGCCGAGATGCGCCGCGCCGAGCTGGGCGTTGAAGGGCGGGTCGCTCAGCATCCGCGACATGTCGAAGCTGACGCCGCGCATAAAGGCGGTGTGCCGCGCCGTCGAGGCGATCATCTGCATCAGGCCCATGGCGCCGGCGGAGGAGACGGCCTTGGGATCGAAGGCGCTTTCCTGGCGTGCGACGGCAAAGACGATCGAACGAGACGCGGAGCCAGGAAGCGCGTTGAAATCCGGAACGCCATAGGCGGGGAAGGCGACGTCGTCGAGCGCGATCCCCCGATAGGAGGCGGCCTTGCCGTAAATGAGCGAGAGTTTCGCGTCGCCCTGGCGCGCGATGACATCTCCGAGCGCCGCGACCTGCGCCTCGTCCTGCAAGTATTTTGCGCCGTCGAGCGCAAGCGGCGCCGCGACCTCCTTCTCGCCCACGGAGAACAGCAGCTCCGCGACGCGAACCGCTTCGGTTCGGCGGTCGCCGGAGGCCGCTGTCGGCGGCGGGCGAAGCGGGCGCTCATCGGCGCCGAGTCGGGAATTGGCGAGCTGCCCATAGAACGTCGTCGAATGCGCGGCCGCCTGCAGATAGAAATTGCGCGCTTTGGCGTCGTCCTCGGCGTGCGCGGCTTCCGCCGCGCGTCCCAGCCAATAGTACGCGCGAGACTTTTGCAGCGGAGTCTCGGCGACCTGCGCAAGCCGCGTGAAATGGCGCTCGGCTTTGATCGGTTCGTTCAAGAACCGCAGAGCGATCCAGCCGGCGTTGAATTCGGCGTCGACCTTGTTGCTGGTCTTGGCGGCGGCATGATCCGCGCAAAGCGTGTAAGCGGTCTGCGGATCTCCCTGGTCGAGAAGCTTGCGGGCGACGATGCGCCGCTCCTCCCACCAGGCGTCGCCGTCGACGACCTTCTCGATGTCGCGCGGCGCATTGCGCAGCAGCGCGCCGGCTTCAGCGAATTTCTTGTCGTTACGCAGCTTGTGCACGCGTCCGTAAAGCAGTCCGGGATCGTTCTGCACAGACGCCGGCAAAGAAGCCGCCAGCTTATCGACGCCGGAGATGCGCGCGCGGGCGAGTAGCGTGACGTCCTTGCCGGCGAGCTCGGCGCTGCGCAAGGCGAGCGTATTCTTTCCGGCGTAGAGCAGACGATCGGCGCGGAACTTGTGATCGGCCGGCGTCAGAAACTCGCCGAGCTCCTTATTGAAGATCGTATCGAACCCTTGTCCGATATCCTCATTGCGCCAGGCGTCGCGCGCCAGCGCCGCCGCCGATTCGAAATCTCCCTCGCGAGCGATCGCCCGCGCCAGGGCATATTTGCCAAAGCCGGTGAGCGGCTTGTTTTCCGCAAACCAGGCCAGCACGGTCTTGTCGGCGTGACGCTCGGCGACGAGCGCCTGCTCGCCGCGACGGCGCAACCAGTCGCCGGCGGGCCAATCCGGGTGAGCCGCAAGGAATTCGGCGATGCGCCTGAATCCGGCTTCGTGGGCATGAAGCCGAAGGCCGGTCCATCGCGCGGCGGCCTCCGCAAGCGGCGCATGGAGCCGCGACGCAGCGTCGTCGCCTTGCGCGAAATCTCCGGACCTGTAGGCGGCGACCGCCTGGGTGAAAACCTCGGCGTCGTCTCCCAACAGGGCGGCGGCGGGACGCGCCATCGCGTCGACGTTGAGCCGGTTCTGCGCGGGCGCATAGGCGACGACCGGCGGCAGCGCGCCTTCATCGGCGGCAAAAAGCGAATTTTCCAGAGGATGCGCCGCCTCGTCGTCGCCGCGTTTGCGGTCGACGAACTCGTGCACCGTCTCCTGCAAGGTGCCGACCCGCGAGCGCCAGGCGCCGAGACTGAAGGGGATCGAAGGCGTCCAGCGCGAGGCGGTTTTGCGCTTCGCCTCGCCGTCGCCAAGACGGTCAAGGCCGGTGAAAGCGGGCGCCGCGATCAGGAGGGCGGCGATGCCGACTGTCAGTTTGAACCGCGTCGCGACCCGTCGAGGCAACATCATCAGCGCGTTTCCCTACTGGTGTGAAAAAGCTGCGCTCATTTGGTTTACGAAGGGTCAACTTCGCGCGCCCGCTGTCTTCGACCTCTTGTCGTCTCCCATTATAGCGTAAGGCTTTATAGCGTGGGGCTTTCCTCGACGCAGCCCAACCGCTATGAAGGGCATTCAATCTTAGCGACGCGATTACGGCGGCTCTGAGGCGTAGGGAAAGCATTGATTCTATGAGTGGAAAGCCGATTTTTCATGGGTCGATGACGGCCCTGGTCACGCCGTTTTCCCATGGAGAGGTCGACTATGACGCACTGCGCGCGCTGATCGATTGGCAGATCGAAAATGGAACGCATGGCCTCGTGCCCGTCGGCACCACGGGGGAGAGCCCGACGCTGAGCCATGAAGAGCATGGGCGCGTCATCACCGAGACGATTCGCGCCGCGCGCGGGCGCGTGCCGATCGTCGCGGGCGCGGGCTCGAACAATACCCGCGAGGCGATCGCCATCGCCGGCCATGCCGAGCGCGCAGGCGCCGATGGGCTGCTCATCGTGACGCCCTATTACAATAAGCCCAATCAGGAAGGGCTTTATCTGCACTTCAAGGCGATCAACGACGCCGTCTCGATTCCCATCATCATCTACAATATCCCCCCGCGCTCGGTCATCGATATGAGCGTCGAGACGATGAAGCGCTGCGCCGAGTTGAGGAATGTCGTCGGCGTGAAGGACGCGACCGGCAACATCGGCCGCATCTCGTTGCAACGCGCGGCGATGGGGCCGGAATTCATCCAGCTTTCGGGCGACGATCTTACGGCGCTCGCCTGCATGGCGGCGGGCGCGCATGGGTGCATCTCGGTCGTCGCCAACATTGCGCCGCGGCTTTGCGCCGATCTGCAGAACGCCTGTCTTGCCGGCGACTACGCCAAGGCGCTGGAGATACAGGACAGGCTGACGCCGCTGCATGTCGCGACCTTTATTGAGGCCGGCGTCACGGGCGCGAAATATGGGCTGTCGCTTCTGGGCAAGGCTGAAGAAGAGGTGCGTCTTCCTCTGGTGCCCTGCATGCAACCCACTAAGGATCGCATACGCGCGGCGATGATCCACGCCGGCGTGCTCCCCGCCTAAGGCGCCAGATTCGCGTCTCTCCTTCATCGAGACGCTTTGAGGAAAATCAGTGGCCGCAAAGCCGGATCCGAATTTCAAGGTCGTCGCCGATAACCGCAAGGCGCGCTACAATTATGAAATCGGCGAAATTTTCGAAGCGGGGCTGGCGCTGACGGGCACTGAGGTGAAGTCGCTGCGCACGGGCAAGGCGACGATCGCCGAAAGCTACGCCCATGTCGATCGGCAAGGCGAGGCATGGCTGGTCAACGCCAACATTCCCGAATATCTCGCCGGCAATCGCTTCAACCATCCACCGAAGCGGCCGCGCAAACTGCTGCTCAAGTCGCGGGAGATCGCCAAGCTCTCGCAGGCTATCGAGCGCGAAGGCATGACGATCGTGCCCCTGAAGCTCTATTTCAACGCCAAGGGCAGGGCCAAGCTGCAAATCGCCCTCGGAAAGGGCAAGAAGCTGCACGATAAACGTGAAGTCGAAAAGAAGCGCGACTGGAGCCGCGAAAAAGGCCGGCTGTTGCGCGCGCGCGGCTGACCCGACCTAAAAAAATTCGGCGCCCCGATATCGAGACGCCGAACCTTTGGTGTTCCGTTCGGACCTTGGCGTCACTCGCCTTCTTCTTCTTCGGCGTGAGCCGCTTGCGGCGCGGGGCGAGGACGCTCCTGATACCGCTGCATGCGCTCGGCGCGCTCGCCCGGATCGCGGCCGATCTTGCCGACCAGATGGATAAGATCGATGAATTCGTCGGCCTGCCGACGCAATTCGTCGGCGATCATCGGCGGCTGGGTGGTGATCGTCGAAATGACCGAAACCCGCACGCCGCGCCGCTGCACGGCCTCGACCAGCGACCGGAAGTCGCCGTCGCCGGAGAACAGAACCATGTGGTCGATATGCCCGGCCATTTCCATGGCGTCGACCGCGAGCTCAATGTCCATATTGCCTTTAACTTTGCGGCGGCCTAGCGAATCGACGAACTCCTTGGTCGGCTTGGTCACGACCGCATAGCCGTTGTAATCCAGCCAATCGATCAGAGGACGGATCGACGAATACTCTTGATCCTCGATCAAAGCGGTGTAGTAGAACGCGCGGATCAGGCGGCCCTTGCCCTGGAATTCGCGGAGCAAGCGCTTATAATCAATATCGAATCCAAGCGATTTCGCGGTCGCGTATAAGTTCGCGCCATCAATGAATAACGCAGTTCGTTCGATATCTGCCATTTTAGTCTCGCGGTCGGGTTAAGGTGTTAACGCGGGCGGCGCCGGCTAACGCCGTCAACCCGCAGTTCGGCGTTTCGCTCAATTTCTACGTCCGGCGCCTAAATTAACAAATCGCGACTGCGCCGTTCTCGCTGCATTCGCCGGCTAATTACAGCCATCTTTGAAAAGCGCCGCACGCATCTCTAGCAAATACATCGCCTCTCCATGTCACAGCGTCAAGAGGAACTGCGTTTTTTTACGGGGCCATGATTGGGCATTTTCTAGAAAAAATCCGCTCAGCAGCGTCAAAAAAAATCGCCCGCGCGTCTAGAACCAAGAGATTATTGCCTATTTTTCCTAATTGGCGTATCAGCGCCACTCCCGAACCGAATGGAGCTTGACAGCAGATGGCGCGCGTTACTGTCGAAGATTGCGTCGACAAGATCGAAAATCGCTTCGACCTTGTCCTTCTCGCGGCGCATCGGGCGCGAAACATCTCGTCTGGTCAGCCGATCCTCGTCGATCGCGACCGCGACAAAAATCCTGTGGTCGCCCTGCGCGAGATCGCAGAATCGGCGCTCGCGCCGGAAGACCTTTCCGAGGATTTCATCCACTCGCTGCAGCATCACGTCGAAGTCGACGAGCCGGAGGCCGAAGCGGCGCCGGCCTTGACCCCCGCGGTCGCTGGCGAACTCGAAGTCGAGGGCCCCTTCGACCGGATGACGGAAGAAGACCTGCTGCGTGGTCTCGAAGGGCTTGTGCCGCCCGCAGAGGTCGAGGACGAAGCGGAGTAGGATCGCCCGATCCCGCTGGCGGGGCGTTCGCGACACGTCTCCGCCGCGACGTCTCCTGCCAGAGCTGCGCATTCGCGCATCGTCGCTGTTGGTCATAGTCGTTGGTCATGGCGGCCGGCGTGCGCTATTCTCGTTCAACACTCTCGCCGCTCCGGCGCCGCTCGCTTGCCTTTTGCGTGAAATTTACGCCTGGGCGGCGGCCGGGTCGGCGCATAACCAGTCATTGGCGCCACGCGCATGATGCGTCAGTACGAGCTTGTCGAACGCGTGCGGAAGTACAACCCGCGCGTCGATGAGGATTTGCTAAACCGGGCCTATGTCTACGCGATGAAGGCGCACGGGGCGCAAACCCGCGCCTCCGGCGACCCTTATTTTTCCCACCCGCTCGAAGTCGCAGCGATCCTCACCGATCTGAAGCTCGACGACGCGACGATCGTCGCGGCCGTTCTGCACGATACGCTCGAAGACACCGACGCCACGCGCGAAGAGATCGACCGGCTGTTTGGCGAACAGATCGGCAAACTCGTCGAGGGCCTGACCAAGATCGAAAAACTCGATCTCGTCACCAAGCAGGCGCGGCAGGGCGAGAACTTCCGCAAATTGCTGCTCGCCGTCGCCGAAGACGTGCGCGTGCTGCTCGTCAAGCTCGCCGACCGCCTGCACAATATGCGCACGCTGCATTTCGTCCCGCAGGAGAAGCGCGCGCGCATCGCTCAGGAGACGCTCGACATCTATGCGCCGCTCGCCGGCCGCATGGGCATGCAGCGCCTGCGCGAGGAGCTCGAGGGTCTCGCCTTTCGGCATTTGATGCCGGAAGCGCATCAGACCATCGAGCAGCGACTGCACGATCTGCGCGCGAAGAACGGACGCATCATCAAGCGCATCGAGGACGAACTCACCAAGGAGTTCGAGGCGCGCGGCATCACCGCGGCGGTCACCGGACGCCAGAAGACGACCTTTTCGGTGTGGCGCAAGATGGAGCGCAAGTCGATCTCCTTCGAGCAGTTGTCCGACATCTTCGGTTTTCGGATCATCGTCGGCGCGGTGGAGGATTGCTATCGCGCGCTCGGCGTCGTGCATACGAAGTGGCCCAACGTCCCCGGCCGCTTCAAGGATTACATCTCGACGCCGAAACAGAACGACTATCGTTCGATCCATACGACCGTGATCGGTCCTGGCCACCAGCGCGTCGAACTTCAGATCCGCACAGCCGAAATGCATGAGATCGCGCGCTTCGGCATCGCCGCGCACGCGCTCTACAAGGACGCGGTCGGGGCGCATGGCCGCGAGCAGCTCGCCAAGGAAAGCCGCGCCTTCCGCTGGCTGCAGGAAACGCTCGATCTCCTCGCGCATGGCGACAATCCCGAGGAGTTTCTCGAGCATACGCGCCTCGAGCTCTTTCAAGATCAGGTGTTCTGCTTCACGCCGAAGGGCGGACTGATCGCGCTGCCGCGCGGCGCGACGCCGATCGATTTCGCCTACGCCGTGCATACGAAGCTCGGCGATTCAGCCGTTGGCGCGAAGATCAACGGACGCGTCGGCCCGGTGTTGTCGCAGCTGAAAAACGGCGACGAGGTCGAGATCATCCGCGCCGAAGGGCATGTTCCGCCGGCCGCCTGGGAGGGCGCGGTGGCGACCGGCAAGGCGCGCGCCGCGATCCGACGCGCGACGCGCGACGCGGTGCGCCAGCAATATGCCGGGCTCGGCCGCCAGATCGTCGAACGCGCCTTCGAGCGCGCCGGCCGCGTCTGGAGCGAAGAGAAACTGAAGGCGGCGCTGACCAGGCTCGCGCGGCCGTCGGTCGAGGACGCGCTCGCCGCCGTCGGCCGCGGCGAAATCTATTCGGGCGACGTCGTCAAGGCGGTCTATCCGGATTTCAGCGAAGAACGCAAAGCCTCGCCCACCGCCATCGGTCCTGGCGAGCCGGGCTGGTTCGGCGTCAAGGCGAACGCCAATGTGGTCTTCAAAGCGCCCGGCGCGAAAGAGGGCAGCGGCGCGATTCCGATTCGCGGGCTGCGCGGCGACGCGCCGGTGCGTTTCGCGCCCGACGGCGGCGCCGTGCCGGGCGACCGCATCGTCGGCATTTTCACGCCCGGCGAAGGCATCACCATCTATCCGATCCAGTCGCCGTCGCTGACCGCCTTCGACGACCAGCCCGAACGCTGGCTCGACGTGCGCTGGGATATCGAAGCCGGCTCTTCGGCGCTGTTTCCCGTTCGCATCGTCGTGACGGCGCTCAACGAGCCCGGCTCGCTCGGCGCGCTGGCGACGCTCATCGGCGAGACCGGCGCCAATATCGACAACATCAGCTTCAAGGCGCATTCGCCGGATTTCCGCGAAATGACCTTCGATCTTGAAGTCGCCGATTTGAAACATTTGAACGGCGTCGTCACGCGGCTGCGCGCGAGCGCTTTGGTGAGCAAGGTCGAGCGGATGATCGGGTGAGGGGGCGCCGCCAAGCCGCGCGGCGGTCCGCGACCCACTCTATTTGAGCGGCAGATAGATCTCGGTCAGATGCCGATGTTCGGGCGTGTCGTGATCAAGGTTCAGATAGTGGAAATAGACCGGGAAATCCCGTAATTCCTCTCCCGATTCCGGCAGCCAATCCCGATAGAGCGCGTAAACGCTCTCGTCGATCCGGTCGCGAGAACCGGCATGGATGGTCATGGCGCAGCGCCCGCCCGGGATCGTCTTCGTGACGACGCCGTGTTCATTGGCGGGAACCGGCGCCGTCGCCGATCCGCAAATATCGAAGCGAAACTCCTCGGGCGGCGTCGTGTTGGGGTCGTTAGAAGGCACGCCGTAGGTCTCGCATTGGTTGATCGGAGAAAGCCCGGACGATTTTCGCCAGGCGATGAAGCGCTGCACTGAATCATTGAGAAGCCCCGGCGCGCCGCGATGTTCGAGCGCCGCGACCAATATTGGTTCGACGTCGATGATCTTTACGTCCATGTCTTCGGTCCTTTTGCTGGGTGGGAGGCTTATTCGAGATCGCGCGCTCCATGACGCCCAGTCCGGCGTCTTGCGGAACGCGCTCGGCGTCTGGCCGAACGCGGCTTTGAAGGCGCGGGAAAAGGATTCCGGATTTTCGAACCCCGAATCCAAAGCGACGTCGATGATCGGCGCGGTCGGATTGAACGCCAGTCGATAAGAGGCTCTCTTGAGCCTCATGAATTGGATGTAGCGTGAGAGGCTAATCCCGCAGTTCTGGGAAAATTGCCGATGGAAGTGGAATTTTGAAAAGTTCGCGACGTCGCTCAGCACGTCGATGGTAAGTTCTTCGTCGAGATGCTTGTCGATGTAATCCAGCACGCGATTGATGCGTCGCGCATAGTCAGGTTCCTTTCGCCTTGTCTTGGTCTCCATGTTTGCATCGTAGCAAGCGCGACGGCCGGCTTCCTGACTGAAATTGCTCTTTGCGCCGCCGCGCCGGCCTGCGCCCAATGACAAACCGTCCGCCCGCGCGCTATAGAGCGCAATGACCTCGCCGCCCCTTCGCCTTGGCGTTAACGTCGATCATGTCGCCACCGTCCGCAACGCGCGCGGCGGTCCGCGGCCCGACCCCGTTCGCGCCGCGCTGCTCGCCATTGAGGCCGGCGCCGACGGCGTCACCGCGCATCTGCGGGAAGACCGCCGTCACATCAATGACGCGGACATGGCGCGGCTGAAGGCGGCGATTTCGAAGCCGCTCAATTTCGAAATGGCGGCGACCGAGCAGATGCTCGACATCGCCGTCGCGACGGCGCCGCACGCCGTCTGTCTCGTGCCGGAAAAGCGCACGGAGCGCACGACCGAGGGCGGCCTCGACGTCGTCGGCCAGCACGACTACCTGCTGCCTTACGTCGATCAGCTGACGCGGGAAGGCGTGTGCGTATCGCTGTTCATCGAGCCGTCCACCGAGGCGATTGACGCCGCCGTGTCGGTCAAGGCGCCTGTCGTCGAGCTCCATACAGGCGCCTGGTGCCACGCCGTCGAGGTCGGGGATATGGGCCGGGCCGAGGCGGAATTCGCGCGGGTCGCCGAAGCCGCCGCCTATGGCGCCGCCCTCGGGCTCGAAATTCACGCCGGCCACGGCCTCGATTATGAGACGGCGCGCCGCGTGAGCGCCTTGCCGCAGATCGTCGAACTCAACATCGGCCATTTTCTCATCGGCGAGGCGATATTCGTCGGGCTCGCCGAGGCGATCCGGCGGATGCGGGAGGCGATGGAGCAGGGCCGGGCGCAAGCCTTCTAGGGCCAAGGCGCGACCGGCGGACCGCAAGCGCAGGCGCGGCGTTAGCGTTAATCACGATCGGGCGGAGACGCGCTGGCTGAGCGCGCTAAGGTGGCGGGCGGTCATCCATTTGACGCCGGCCCGGGGCTATTCTTTGGCTCGGGCGAAGGTTCTCATGGAAGCTGTAGCGTGTTAAGCCGGGCGGCCGGGCGGGCCGACGCCGCCCCAATGCATGAGGAGTGAGTCGGCTTGAGCAGGAACGTTCCGGTGGCTGAAAAACGCGAAGAGGGCGGGGTTCTCGAAACCATCAAGGTCATCCTTCAGGCGCTGGCGATCGCGCTTGTCATTCGCACGCTGCTCTTTCAGCCGTTCAATATTCCTTCGGGCTCGATGATCCCGACGCTGCTGATCGGCGATTATGTTTTCGTGTCGAAATACGCCTACGGCTATTCGAATTACTCGATGCCGTTCGGGCCCGACATCTTCTCCGGCCGCATTCTGGCTTCGCCTCCCAACCGCGGAGACGTCATCGTCTTCAAGCTGCCGCGGGACAATGAGACCGACTATATCAAGCGCGTCATTGGCCTTCCCGGCGACCGCATCCAGGTCATCGACGGTCGGCTCTATATTAATGGCGTCATCGTGCCCCGCACCCCACTCGAAAAGGAAGTGACGGAGAACCGCGAAGGCCGGGAAGTCCCCGTGACGACCTACGAGGAAACGCTCCCGGGCAACGGCGATCATCCCGCGGTCGAACATACGATCATCGAAATCGAGGGCGATCACGGCATCAACGACAACACCGAGCTGTTCGTGGTGCCGCCCGATCACTATTTCATGATGGGTGATAATCGCGACAACTCCACCGATTCGCGCATCGCGCCGGAGCTTGGCGGCGTCGGCTTCGTGCCCTTCGTCAATCTCGTGGGCCGCGCCGAGATCATCTTCTTCTCGGTCAGGAAGGACGAATCGGCGCTCGCTTTCTGGCGCTGGCCATGGTCCGTGCGGTGGGACCGGCTGTTCCGGCCCGTTCATTGATCGGACGCACAGGCGTGACATGACGCGCGGCCGCGACGAGGGGCTCGCTGATCTCGAGGCGCGTATCGGACATGACTTCGCCGATCCGGCGCTGCTCGGCCGAGCGCTGACGCATGTCAGCGCGTCGCCGGCCCGGCGCGATTCATACGAGCGGCTGGAGTTTTTGGGCGACCGCGTGCTCGGGCTCGCCGTGGCGCACATGCTCTATGACGCCTTTCCGAACGAGAGCGAGGGCGAGCTGTCCCGCCGCCTCGCGGCGCTGGTCCGCAAGGAGACCTGCGCCGAGGTGGCCGAAGTCTGGGGCGTTGGCGCAGCGATGCGGCTCGGCGAGGGCGAGGCCCAGACCGGCGGACGCGGCAAACGCGCCTTGCTCGGCGACATTTGCGAAGCGATCATCGGCGCAGCCTTTCTCGACGGGGGCGCCGCTGCGGCCGAACATATCGTTCGCAAGGCGTTCAGCGACCGTATGGCGGCGAGCGGCCAGGATTTGCGCGACGCGAAGACCGCCTTGCAGGAATGGGCTCAGGCGCGCGGCCTTGCGACGCCCCGCTACCGGCTCGTCGCCCGCAGCGGACCGGACCACGCGCCCTTCTTCGAGGTCGTCGTGGAGGTGCAGGGATTTACGGCGGCGCCCGGATCGGGCGCTTCGAAACGGGTCGCGGAACAGGCCGCGGCGGCGGCGTTTCTGGCCCGCGAGGACGCGGCCACAGGGAAGGGCGATACATGACCGGCGACGACGAATTGGCGCGAGAAGACACGCGCTGCGGCTTCGCGGCGCTGGTCGGCGCGCCCAACGCCGGCAAGTCGACGCTGCTTAATCAACTCGTCGGCGCCAAGGTCTCGATCGTGTCGCGCAAGGCGCAGACGACGCGGGCGCTTATTCGCGGCATCGCCATCGAGGGCGCGGCGCAGATCATCCTGGTCGATACGCCGGGCATCTTCAAGCCGAAGCGGCGGCTCGATCGCGCCATGGTCGCGAGCGCGCTCTCGGGCGCGGCCGACGCCGACGTGATCGCGCTGCTCATCGACTCCCGCAAGGGGATCGACGAAGAAGTGGACGCGATCCTGGAGCAGCTTCAGCACGCCAAGGCGTCCAAGCTCCTCGTCCTCAACAAGATCGATCTCATACCCCGCGAAAGGCTGCTGGCGCTGGCGCAAACGCTCAACGCGCGCGAAAAATTCGACGAAACTTTCATGATCTCGGCGCTGAAAGGCGACGGCGTGGGCGATCTGCGCCAGGCGCTCGCGCAGCGCATGGGGCCCTCGCCCTGGCTCTATCCCGAGGATCAGCTCTCCGACGCGCCGCTGCGGCTGCTCGCCGCGGAAATCACCCGCGAGCAGATCTATGAGCGGCTGCACGACGAATTGCCTTATCAGTCGACGGTCGAGACGGACTCCTGGACCAATCAGAAGGACGGCTCGGCGCGCATCGAGCAGACGATCTTTGTCGCGCGCGACAGCCAGAAGAAGATCGTCATCGGCGAAGGCGGCCGCACCATCAAGGCCATCGGTCAGGCAGCGCGCCGCGAGATCGCCGAGGCGGCCGAACAGCCGGTGCATCTCTTCCTGTTCGTGAAAGTCCGGGAAAACTGGGCCGACGACCCGGAGCGCTATCGCGAGATGCGCCTGGATTTCCCCAAGGGCAAATAATATCGGCCAAGACCGGGTGATTCGCGCGGCGCTGGAGAATCGAATGTCGAACGAACGCAAGGCGATGACCGTCTATCGTTTTCTCACCGGGCCCGACGACGCGGCGTTTTGCCATCGCGTCACGGAAGCGTTGAGCCTCGGCTGGCGACTCCACGGATCGCCGTCGCTCACCTTCGACCCGACGCAAAACCGGGTGATCTGCGGCCAGGCTTTGATCAAGGATGTCGAAGGCTTAGAGTACAGGCCGGAGATGAAGCTTTCCGAAGTGTGAGCCTGATATGGAATGGCGCGACGACGCTCTTATTCTCGGCGCGCGTCGGCATGGCGAAACGTCCGTCATCCTCGAAGTGATGACGCGCGGACACGGCCGCCATCTTGGTCTCGTGCGCGGCGGTCGCTCGCGCCGGCTCCGTCCGATTCTGCAGCCCGGCAATCTCGTCGCGGCGCAGTGGCGCGCGCGTCTTGAGGACCATCTCGGCGCCTTGACGGTCGAGCCGCTCGCCGCCCGCGCCGCCTATTTCCTCGACCGCGCCGCGGCGCTCCATGGCGTCGTCTCGCTCTGCGCGTTGCTGCGTCTGCTGCCGGAGCGCGACCCCCATGAGGAATTGTTCGAAATGGCCGACGCCATTGCGGCGCTGTTCGGCGACATTCGCGGCGCCGAAGGCGCCGCGACGATGTTGGCGCGATTCGAGCTTGCGCTGCTCGGCGCGCTCGGCTTCGGGCTCGATCTCAACGCCTGCGCGCTGACCGGCGCGAAGGACGATCTCGCCTATGTGTCGCCGAAATCGGGCCGCGCGGTGAGCCGCGCCGCCGGCGCGCCATGGCGCGATAAACTCCTGCTCTATCCCGACTTTCTTCAGCATGAGAGCATTGTGGCGGAACAGGCCGATCTCATCGCCGCGTTCCGATTGACCGGATATTTCCTGACGCGCGACGTGCTCAAGCCGCGCGGCGTCGCGCTGCCGGCGGCGCGCGAACTTTACGTCGGCGCTCTTTTGCGCGTGGCGTGAGGAAAAAAGAGCGGACGCGTCGGCGTATCGCTTAGAGCGCTTCCCGATCACATGGAAATGCAGGTTCTCATCGAAAAGTCCGTCGACTTTTTCGGAACCTGGCTAGCGGCGCTTGTCGCCGCAAATATAGCGCGATTCATGGCTGCTGACGCCGTAGCCCTGATCGATGTCGACGAGCACCTCGCGGCAGATCGCCTGCATGTCTTCGTCACCGTCGCGCGCCTGAGGCGCGCGGTCCCGCGCCGCGAGCGCCGGGCCGGAGACCGTCGATCTATCCAAGGCGAATGAGGCGGAGGTGACAAGCAGCGCCGAGATGAGCGCCAAAAACAGTTTCTTCATGGACGCCATGTTTTGAAAGCCGCGGAAAACCGGCGAAAAGTCGACCGCGCCGATCCGCGCCATCGCTTCGCAGCCTTCTAAAGGACGAAACGCGGCGTCTGCAAGACATTATTTGTTACAATGCTGCACAAAACGCAGTCGATGCGTCGACAACGTCCTTTCACAGTTAAAGAGCCGCTTCGAAATCCTTCGCTTGCGCCGACGCCCTCGCGGCCATAGTACCGATCGCAAAGGCAGAATCGGGTTTTTGAAATGGCGCAAAAAGGCGGCGCGGGAACGGGAAAAGGCAAGGGCGCAAGCGATGTTAGCGTGATCGCGCCCGTCGATCTGCGCGAGGCGCTCGAGGAGCGCTATCTGCGCTACGCGCTTTCGACCATCACCGGCCGCGCGCTGCCCGACGCCCGCGACGGGCTTAAACCCGTGCACCGACGCATCCTTTACGGCATGCATATTCTTCGCCTCGACCCCGGCGCGCCGTTCAAGAAATGCGCAAAAATCGTCGGCGACGTGATGGGCTCGTTCCACCCCCATGGCGATCAGGCGATCTATGACGCGCTGGTGCGCCTCGCGCAGGATTTCTCCTCCCGCTATCCGCTGGTCGACGGGCAGGGCAATTTCGGCAATGTGGACGGCGATTCGGCGGCCGCCTATCGCTACACCGAGGCGCGCATGACGGCGGTCGCGCGCTCTCTTCTGGAAGGCATCGACGAAGACGCGATCGACTTCATCCCCAACTATTCCGGCGAGGAGAAGGAGCCGGTGGTGCTGCCGTCGGCGCTGCCCAATCTGCTCGCCAATGGCGCGCAGGGGATCGCCGTCGGCATGGCGACGTCGATTCCGCCGCATAATCTCGCCGAACTCTGCGACGCGGCGCTCTATCTCGTCTCTCACCGCAAGGCGACCGCCGAACAGCTCTTAACCTTCGTGCAGGGTCCGGATTTCCCAACCGGCGGGATCGTCGTCGACAAGCGCGATGAGATCATCGAGACCTATCGCACCGGGCGTGGCTCGTTTCGTGTGCGGGCGCGCTGGATCAAAGAAGAGCTGCCGCGCGGCGGATGGGTCGTCGTCGTCACGGAAATCCCTTACGGGGTGCAGAAGTCGCGCCTCATCGAACGGCTCGCCGAACTCATCTCCGAGCGCAAACTGCCGCTCGTCGCCGATGTGCGCGATGAATCGGCGGAAGACGTGCGCATCGTTTTCGAGCCGCGCGCGCGCACCGTCGACCCGGCGCTGATGATGGAGACGTTGTTCAAGCTCTCCGAGCTCGAAACGCGTTTTCCGATGAACATGAATGTGCTCGTCGACGGCGTGACGCCGCGCGTCGTTTCGCTCGACGAGGCCTTAAGGCAATGGCTCGACCATCGCCGGACCGTGCTGCAGCGCCGCTCGCGCCATCGCCTCGCCGCGATCGTTCGGCGCATCGAGCAATTGGAAGGCATGGTCATCGTCTTCCTCAATCTCGATGAGGTGATCCGCATCATCCGCGAAGAGGACGACGCCAAGGGGGAATTGAAAAAGACGTTCAAGCTGAGCGATTTGCAGGTCGAATACATCCTCGACACGCGGCTGCGCGCTCTTCGCCGGCTCGAAGAAATGGAGCTGAAGAAGGAGCTCGGCGAACTTTCGGCCGAGCGCAAGGACATCGAGGCGCTGCTCGCCGATGAGGACAAGCAGTGGAAGACCATCGCCTGGCAGGTGCGCGAACTCAAAAAAACCTATGGCCCGCAGACGCCGAAGGGCAAGCGGCGCACGACGTTTGAGGACGCGCCTGAGGCGATCGATCTCGACCTCGCCGAGGCGATGATCGAGCGCGAACCCGTGACCATCGTCGTCTCGAAGAAGGGCTGGATTCGCGCGCTCAAGGGCCATGTGCAGGATCTCGCGACGCTGCAGTTCAAAGGCGACGATGAACTCGGCGCCTCCTTCTTCGCGCAGACGACGTCGAAAATCCTGGCGCTCGCGTCGAACGGCAAGGCCTATACGTTAGAGGCATCGAAACTTCCCGGCGGGCGCGGACATGGCGAGCCGATCCGGCTTTTCGCCGAGATCGAGGAAGGCGCCGACGTCGTCGCCGTTCTGCCGCATGTCGCGGGCGCCGCGCTGCTGCTGGTGACGAATGACGGGCGCGGCTTCGTCGTGAGCGAAGATGATCTCTTGTCCTCGACGCGCAAGGGACGCGCGGCGCTCAATGTCGAGCCGCCCTCGAAGTTGCACATCGTGACGCAGGCGGAGGGGGATCATATCGCCATCATCGGCGAGAACCGGAAGCTCCTGGTGTTTCCCTTGAGCGAAGCGCCGCGCATGGCGCGCGGCAAGGGCGTGCGCATGCAGCGCTACAAGGACGGCGGCGTCGCGGACGCGAAAGTTTTCGCGCTGAAGGACGGTTTGACCTGGACCGACGCATCCGGGCGCGTGTTCACGATCGACAAGGCTGAACTCAAGGACTGGATCGGCCACCGCGCCGAAGCGGGAAGACTGCCGCCGCGGGGTTTTCCGAGGAATAATCGGTTTGGGTGAAATCAGTCGGCGTTAGGGACCATCTCGACGTCTTACTGCGTCGGCCCCATAGTGCCCGTGTTGCGCAGGCGATTGCCGCGCACCCAGCCTGTGACGCTGTCTGCGCTTTTCGGGCTCACATACATCACAGAGACCCAGCCGTCGTCAGTTTGGGCATAGGAGATCAAATTGTCGCCGGGCACGACAAAAACTCCCTTCATCGCGCAGTGGACGCTCGGCGCCGAGTAGAATTGCAGCCGTCCTGTTCCGACCACGACGTTTCCGCGCGGTGGAGAAATCAGGGGCGCCGTGTTGGAACCCGCCGGGGGCTCTTTGCAGTTCTTGATGTCGCGCGCGAAAGCCGAAGGGCCGTGAAGCGTCGCGCCAAGCGCAATGGCGGCAAGCAAGACCTTCTTAACAAGCAAGATCTTCTTAAGATGCATTTTCGTCTACTTAATTGTCCGACGCTGACGCGTGCGCCCCCATCCGGCGCTTCGCGCCACCTTCCCCCGTTTCACGGGAGAAGGGAGAACGGCGCCATCGCGGCTGACGTCGAAGATTTACGAATCTTCACGACGCGCGCAATCGACTCCCTCTCCCGCGCAAAGCGCGGGGGAGGGTTGGGGAGGGGCTTTTCCTGCAAGCGTTTCGCAGGAAGCTCAATCCGTCTTCGAAAAATCCGGAATCTTGAATCCGAGCTTGCCCTGGTGCCACAGCGTGAAGGCGACGCCGCCGGCGACGAGGACGAAAACGCCGAAGGCGATGTAGAGATAAATTTCCTCGTCGGTGACGAGGCCGACCGAGAACGGGTGCCGGCCCTCAAAGCTTTTGGCGCCGTCGTCGCTCGTCAGCCGCGCGTAGAGCACATAGGCGCCGGGCTCCCTAAAATTCTGGTCGAAATTCACCATGCCGTTGCGAAATTTCTGCACCGGCAAGCGGCCGACGATGTCGGCTTCAGGGTCGGCGTCGCCGTTCGGCCCCTTGCCGCGCAGGATGCGGATGTCCCAATTCATGTCGCGCAATTCATTGTCGGCGGCGTCGAGCACGATGACGCTGGGGCCGACGTCCGGCAGCGCGATGCACTCCCGGTCGACGTTCTTCTTGGGCTGCATGGCGACAAATTTCATCGACTTGCCGCCAAGATCAATCGGACATTCCGGATCGTAATAATGCCAACCGGCGGCTGTCGCGGCGCGTGGAGACAGCAACGACGCCGCGACAAAAACGAGCGCAAAGCCCAGGAGAATTTTGCTCAAGGTCAACTCCGCCTTCACATGCCGGCGTCGAGATAGGCCAGCATCTGATCCATGGCAAGCGCCGGCTCGGCGCAGCGCGCCTCGCCGACGATCCGGGCCGGCACGCCGGCGACGGTCTTGTTGGCGGGAACCGGGTCGAGCACGACCGAGCCCGCGGCGATCATGGCGCATCGGCCGATCTCAATATTGCCGAGGACCTTCGCGCCGGCGCCGATCAGCACGCCGCGCCTGACCTTGGGATGACGGTCGCCGCGCGCCTTGCCGGTGCCCCCGAGCGTCACGCCATGCAGCATCGACACTTCGTCTTCGACGACGCTGGTCGCGCCAATGACGACGCCGGTGGCGTGGTCGATAAAAACGCTCTTGCCGATGACGGCGGCGGGGTGGATGTCGACCTGGAAGGTCTGCGATGACAGGCTCTGCAGGATCAGCGCGAAGTCGCTTCGGCCGTTCTTCCATAGCCAATGCGCCAGACGATAGGTCTGCAGCGCATGGAAGCCTTTGAAATACACCGCCGGCTCGATCAGCCTTGTGCAGGCGGGATCGCGCTCGAGCACGGCGAGCAGGTCGGCGCGGAACGCCTCGACCAATCCCGGTTCGCGGGCGGCGCATTCTTCGAACGCCTGGCGGATCGCGATATAGGGCGCCTCCGGCCGATCGAGCCGCTGCGCCACGCGATGCGCGACGACGCCCAAGACGCCGTTCTGCGACAGGATCGCCGGATGCAGGAAGCCGCCGAGCTCCGGTTCGCGCCGCAGCACGTCCTCCGCCTCCGCGCGCAGCCGCGCGAAAAGCGGGTCGCTTTGGGCGAAGTCGATGATTTTCGCGCCCTGTTCGCGCGTTTCGGCGCCCATCCGCCCCTCCTTGGTCAGGCAGTTACATAGCGGAGCGCTCGGAGAATAGCACGGACGCCCGCCTGCGGCCGTTAAGGCCGCGTATCCAGGAACTCCAGCACCGCCTGCTTGTAGATCCTGTCGCCGACCGCCCGGTTGTGGTCGCGGCCGGGAATATCGACCACCCGGGAGTTGGGGAAGAACTCGGCCAGCGGGAGCGGGTCGCCGGCGACGTCGTCGCGCGTGCCGACGCAGATCAGCACCGGCGCGGTGATGCGCGCGAGCGACTCTGGCTCGACGGACTTGCGGGCGCCGCGCACGCAGGCGGCGAGGGCGGCGAGGTCGCTGCGGGTGGATTCGGCGAAGCCGCGAAAGATTTTGAGAGTCGAATCGTCAATGTCCTCGATGCGCTCAATCTCCATGGCTTCGGCGAGGCCGCGCGGCAGGCCGGAGTTCTCGATGAGATTTTCGCCGATGCCGCCGAGGATCAATGAGCGCACGCGCTCGGGCGCCGTCAGCGCCAGCACCGTGCCGATGCGTCCGCCGAGCGAATAGCCCATGACGTCGGCGCGCGGGATCGACAGATGGTCGAGCAGATGCACGATGTCGGCGGCCATCAGGTCGAGACTATATTGCGCCGGATCGTACAGCTTGGCGGAGCGACCATGGCCGCGGTTGTCGAAGACAATGACGCGGCGGCCGTCTTCGGTCAGCGTCTTGACCCATTGCGTGAACAGCCAGTTCACGGCATGGGTCGAGGCGAAGCCATGCACGAGCACGATCGGTTCGCCGCGATCTTCCGTTAATGGCTCGAAATCCACATAGGCTATCTCGACGCCATCCGACAGGAACGTTTCCATTATAAATCCCACTTAGAGCCTTTTATCTAAATGCTTGCGCCGTCGACGCAAGGCTGCGCGCGGCGAAAGTAAATGCGCTCTTGCCATTCGCGTCGCTTGCCGGTAAACGAGCCGGCACGTCGCCATAGCCCGTTTATCGCATCGGGGCTATGGCGAAGCAGGCGCCCGTAGCTCAGCTGGATAGAGCACCAGACTACGAATCTGGGGGTCAGAGGTTCGAATCCTTTCGGGCGCGCCATCCTATCAAAGCTCACACGCCAAAAAGGCTGACGAGCCGCTAGCCCTTCCCCCGCGCGGGTCGCCCAAAAGTTGATGGCGAAAGACGTCCTGAGCGCTCGCGACTACAAAAACGCGCGGTCATAGGCGAAACGCGGAAGCCGCATCACCCGGGGTCGCAAATCACGCTTCGGATTCTCGTGACTGGATGGTGGCGCGACACAAACCGTGACGCGCCGTTTTTATGTCGCTCCCTTCCAAGCCTGCATTGAGGGGCGCCAGTCTGCGCCGATTTCAACGATTGCTCCCGCGCGTCTGGCCGCCGTCCTTATCGATTCGACAACGACTTACCGCCATCGCTGGCCTTGTCTGAACGGTAGAAAGGTCCATATTTTCTGCAGGGCCGGCCGCCATTTGGGCAAAGTCGACTTGGTGGAGACGCCACAATGATCGAAACATTGATAGGACTCATCTTTCTCGTCGTCATCATCGGGGTTTTTTGGTGGGCCGCGACGACCTTGCTGCGTGTCATTCCTCTCGCGGAGCCGTTTCGAACAGTTGTTCACGTGCTCGTCGTTTTGGTCGGGGTGTTCATCGTTCTTTATGTGGCGCAGATGTTCCTGTCGGCAGCCGGCATTAAAGTGCCATGGCCCAAGATTGGCGAAGCGAAATCAATACACTTGGTCATGCCGGCCTGAGTGATCCGCACAGTGAATGGACTCGCGCAGCTGCACCGCTCAGGTGCTGCTGACGAGTCTTCAACGCGTGCGGCCATCGTTCTGAAAATTCCCCGCAACGATCTTTCCCTGTCGGCGCAATTTTGAACTCCTCGAGCACGCGCCTCGCGGTTTCCGCGCGTCTCCAGGGCAGTTGTTGTCGGGAATACTTCGCATGCGATGAGCGCTGAAGGCTTAGGTTGTTCGTCAAGAATCCAGCGACACGTTGGTCACGTAATTCGCCGACTTCTTTTTTGTCCGACGGCGTCTCCCATATGATGTGCCTATCTCGGCGTGGTCATTTGCGAACAAGCCAAAGCCGTAGCCATCGCACTGAAAGGAATGTACATCATGGATACCCAGACGCTCCTCATCATTATTATTGTTCTTCTCATCCTTGGCGGCGGTTGGTACGGCCGAGGACGCTGGTTTTAGTCGATAGGCCGACACGGGCCGCATGTTTGAATAACGCGGCTCTTGGCATGCCGTCTTACGGCGAGGTTGCCCTGGTTTTAGGGCGACTCTGTCTCCGATCGCGCGCGCCTCGGCATCGGTCCTAGAGGCGCGCTAGCTCAACCTTGACTTGCTTGCCAGTAAGCGTCCGGTAGGCGATACGCCCTCCGGGCGCGCCGCGTCTTCCCTCCTCAGACACGATTGCGCCCGCGCGCGGACGGCGTTATGAAGGCGCCGTTCATCCAAAGCGACTTACGTCGACTCGTATCGGCGACTGAGCGCGACAGGAGCGTACTATGGTAGCGGTTACATTCCCCGACGGGGCGTCCCGTCAGTTCGAGCCCGGCGTTTCGGGCGTCGACATCGCCAAGAGCATCTCTCCCTCTCTCGCCAAGCGGAGCGTCGCCATGACGCTCGACGGCGCGCTCGTCGATCTCGCGAGCCCCATCGAGCGCGACGCGAAGATCGAGTTCGTCACGCGCGAAGATCCCCGCGCGCTCGAACTCATCCGCCACGACGCGGCTCATGTGCTGGCCGAGGCGGTGCAGGAGCTCTATCCCGGCACGCAAGTGACGATCGGCCCGGTCATCGAGAACGGCTTCTATTACGATTTCTTCCGCGCCGAGCCGTTCACGCTCGAAGACCTGCCGGCGATCGAAAAGAAGATGCGCGAGATCGTCGCGCGCGACGCCAAGATCACGCGCGAAGTCTGGAGCCGCGACGACGCCAAGCAATGGTTTCTGACCAAAGGCGAGATTTTCAAGGGCGAACTCATCGACTCGATCAAGTCCGATGAACCCTTGAGCGTCTATCGGCAGGGCCAGTGGCTCGACCTCTGTCGCGGCCCGCACATGCCCTCCGTCGGCAAGGTCGGCACGGCTTTCAAGCTGATGAAGGTCGCGGGAGCCTATTGGCGTGGCGATTCGACGAAGCCGATGCTGTCGCGCATCTACGGCACGGCCTGGACGACGCAGGAGGAACTCGACGCCCATCTGCACCGGCTGGAGGAAGCCGAGCGGCGCGATCACCGCCGCCTGGGGCGCGAGATGGACCTCTTCCATTTTCAGGAGGAAGGCCCTGGTGCGATCTTCTGGCACCCGAAGGGCTGGGCGCTGTTCCAGAACGTCATCTCCTACATGCGCCGGCGCCTGAAGGCCGACTACCAGGAAGTCAACGCGCCGCTGCTCCTCGACAAGTCGCTGTGGGAGACGTCTGGCCACTGGGAATGGTTTCGCGAGAACATGTTCGTCTCAGCGCCCGCGCGCGAACAGACGGACGAAGATCGGCTGTACGCCATCAAGCCGATGAATTGTCCTGGCCATATCCAGATCTTCAAACACGGGCTCAAGTCTTACCGCGATCTGCCGCTGCGCATGGCCGAGTTCGGCGTCGTGCATCGCTATGAGCCGTCCGGCGCGCTGCATGGCCTGCTGCGCGTGCGCGCCTTCACGCAGGACGACGCGCATGTCTTCTGCACCGAAGCGCAGATGGCCGAAGAATGCCTCAAGATCAACGATCTCATCCTGTCGACCTACGCCGATTTCGGCTTCGAGGAAGTGGTCGTGAAGCTCTCGACGCGTCCGGAAAAACGCGTCGGCTCTGACGAGGCCTGGGATGAGGCCGAGGCGATCATGACGCGGGTCTTGAGCGAAATCGAAGCCGGCTCGGGCGGACGCATCAAGACGGGCATTAATCCGGGCGAGGGCGCGTTCTACGGCCCCAAGTTCGAATATACACTGCGCGACGCGATCGGCCGCGAGTGGCAATGCGGCACGACGCAGGTCGACTTCAACCTGCCGTCGCGCTTTGGCGCCTATTACATCGGCCCGGACAGCGAGAAGAAGACGCCGGTGATGATCCATCGCGCGATCTTCGGCTCGCTCGAACGCTTCACCGGCATTCTGATCGAGCATTTCGCCGGACATCTGCCGCTGTGGCTGTCGCCGCTGCAGATCGTCATCTGCACGATCACGCAGGACGCCGACGACTACGCCTATGAGGTCGCCGCTGCGGCGCGGAAGCTCGGTCTTGCGGTCGAGGTCGACGCGCGCAACGAGAAGATCACCTACAAGGTGCGCGAACATTCGCTGGCGAAGGTTCCCGTGCTGCTCGTCGCGGGCAAGAAAGAGGCGGCCGAGCGCACGATCTCGATGCGCCGTCTGGGCTCGCAGGCGCAGACGCAGCTTTCGCTCGAGGAGGCGTTGAAGCGGCTGGCGGAGGAAGCGACGCCGCCGGATATGCGGGGTTAATTCAAGGACGCCGGGCGTACAGACCTCCCCCTTGCGGGGAGGTCGCTCGCCGAAGGCGAGCGGGTGGGGGGTTATGACCCTTTAAACCCCACCCGGTTCGCTTCGCGAACCACCCTCCCCGTAAAGGGGAGGGATTGGGCGCGCTGGGTCAAACGGCGATATTGGGCAGCCGCGCTGAACTCCATTCGGCCCTCAGTTTCGCATGGATCAAACGCATTGGCGTAATCGGCATCCTTGCCGATTACGTTCGCGACAAACTCAGGGCGAGGCAAAACAAAAGCCCCGCCGCAAGGCGACGGGGCCAAAATGTCAAAACAGAAGGCGGAGCTTTAAGCGCTCGCGGCCGCCTGCTTCTTCTCGATTTCGCGCTTGAGCGTTCGGGCGTTCTGCGACAGCTCTTCGGTCTTCGCCTTCGCGAGGAAGGCGTCAAGCCCGCCGCGATGCTCCACCGACCGCAGCGCCGCCGCGGAGATGCGCAGGCGCACCGAACGCGCCAGCGCCTCTGAGGCGAGCGTCACATTGACGAGATTGGGCAGAAAGCGGGTCTTCGTCTTCCGATTGGAATGGCTGACGAGATTGCCGGACTGCACGCCCTTTCCGGTCAGCTCGCAACGGCGGGACATAATGGTTCCTTTCGCTCTATTCTTCCATGCGTGGACCGCGGCGCTAGTCGCCCACGATCGCCAGCAAAGGGTGAAAAAGACAGCGAGGCGCGACGACGATGCGCCGAGCCTCGATTGCGGGGCTTATAGAGGCAAAGCGCGGCCGCCGTCAACCAACAGCCGCCGCCATGGGGCCGCACGCTGCGGCGCACACGCCTCTAGACATCGGCTTCGTTCTGGGTTCTAAGCCTCCCACCGCTCCGGGCGAGGCCGAGGCGCGCGCCCGCGCGCCGTTCGTTTTGCCGGAATCATTGAGAGATCGAGGGGCTGGAGGTTATCTCCCGCCGCGCGTCGCCTATGGCCGCGTAAGACGCGAAAATCGAGGGAAAGGTTGGGGAGATTCAATGGCCAAAGCGATTCTGCACATGCTCAGCACGTTGAAGCATATGAGTCCCTTCGATGTGAACATGGCCCTCGATGCCGGCTATGACGCGGCGATTCCTTACACCAATGTCACGCTCGACGAAGTCACCGCGCTCGTGCAGGACGCGATGTTCTCGCGCGCGCCTTCGGCGGCGCTGCGCACCGGCATCTTTTTCGCTGGCCGCGACGCCGTGCTCGCGCTCGACATGATGGACACGGCAAAGAAAGCGCTGCTCAAGCCCTTCGAAGTGTCGCTCTTCGCCGATCCCTACGGCTCCTTCACCACCGCCGGCGCGATGGTCGCCTGCGTCGAAAAAATTCTGCGGGAGAAGAAACAGCGCGAGCTCAAGGGCGCAAAAGTCGTCATCTACGGGGCGACGGGCGTTGTTGGCTATTCCGCCGCGGTCATCTCGGCGCTCGAGGGCGCTGAAGTCACCGTCGTCGGCTATAGCGGCCTTGAGCGCGTCGCCAAGCTCGCCGACGAAATGTGCAAGCGTTTTAACATCAAGGTGGCGCCTGCCGACGGCTCCACGCCAGAACAAGTGCGGGAATTGCTGCGCCAGCATGAAATCGCGCTGTGCGCGGCGCGCGCCGGCGTCCAGGTGCTGTCGAAGGAAGATCTCGCCGCCGCCAAGGATCTCTTGATCGCCGCCGACGTCAACGCCGTGCCGCCGCTTGGCGTTGAAGGCTGCGGTCTGCACGACAATGGCGTCGTGGTTTCGCCTCATGGCGCGCTGGGCATCGGCGCGCTGGCGATCGGCAACGTCAAATACGGCACGGAAGCTGGTCTCTTCAAGAAGATGGCGACGTCCGAAGAGCCGCTTTGCCTCGACTTCCGTCACGCTTTCGCATTGGCCCGCGAACTCGTGTGACGTCTCGCGCGCTTGCCAGGTCTCGCGCCTTGGCAAGAACGCGCGAAAATGGTTGAGTCCGCGCCGCGAGCGTGGGCTCTTATCGCCGCGCGCCCCGCGTGCGGCTCGCTTAGGGCGCCTGTGAATCCGGCGCCAGAATTCTGGGAGAAAAACATGGCTTTGATCAACAAAATGCTGGTCGGCGAGTCGCTGGTCGGCGACGGCAATGAAGTTGCGCATATCGATCTGATCATGGGGCCGCGCGGCTCCGCGGCCGAGCTCGCTTTCGCCAACGCGCTCGTCAACAACAAGGACGGCTTCACGACGCTGCTCGCCGTCGTCGCCCCGAACCTGCTGTGCAAGCCCAACACGATCCTCTTCAACAAGGTGACGATCAAGGGCGCCAAGCAGGCCGTTCAGATGTTCGGCCCGGCGCAGCATGGCGTCGCCAAGGCGGTTGCGGATTCGGTCGCCGAGGGCGTGATCCCGGTCGACGAAGCCGACGACATCTTCATTGCGGTCGGCGTGTTCATTCACTGGGACGCTTCCGACGACAAGAAGATCCAGGACTATAATTACACCGCGACGAAGGAAGCGATCGCGCGCGCCGTCAAGGGCGAGCCGAAGGCTTCGGAAGTCGTCGCCAAGCGCAACGAAGCCAAGCACCCCTTCGCGCCGAACTGAACCGCGTAGCATCTTCGAAATTGAAGGGGGGCCGCGCGGCTCCCCTTTTTCTTTTGGGAGTGGCGGATGGCGGCGGTCATCGGCTGGGATATCGGCGGCGCCCACGTCAAGGCGGCGCGCGCGGATGACGGGCGCCTGACCGCGGTCGTTCAGATCGCCTGCGCCCCCCACGAAAGCGTCGCCAGCCTGGAGCAGGCGCTACGCGCCGCGCGTTCGGCGCTCGGCGCCGCCGAGCGTCATCGCGTCACAATGACCGCGGAGCTCTCCGACGCGTTCGAAAGCAGGGCGCGCGGCGTCGTGACGATCGCCGCAATCGCCGCGCGTGAGATCGGCGTTCCTGACATTCTTTTTTACGCCGGCGAACGCGGCTTCATCAGCCGCGACGAGGTCGGCCCCCATGTCGACGCCGTCGCTTCGGCCAATTGGCGCGCCTCAGCTGAATTCGTCGCGCGCCATTGCGCCGAGGCGCTGTTCATCGACATTGGATCGACGACAACGGACCTTGCGCCGATTTGCGCCGGGCGTGTCGCGGCGCGCGGGGCGAGCGACGCCGAGCGCCTCGCTTATGGAGAACTCGCCTACGCCGGATTTTCACGTGGCGCGCCTCAGGCCTATGCGGCGCGTGCGCCGGCCGCCGGAGGGTGGACGCCGCTCGTCAACGAGGCCTTCGCGTCGATGGCCGACGTAAGGCGCGTCCTCGGCGATCTCCCCGAAGGCGAAACCGACGCCGATCTTTCGCCGACGCCGGACGGTCGCCCGAAGACGGTGGCGGCGTCTCGCGCGCGGCTGGCGCGTCTTGCCGGGCGTGACGCCGCCGAATTGAGCGATGCGCAATGGCGCGCCTTCGCTCTGTATCTTGCGCGCGCGCAATTGCGCGCCATCGAAGATCAGATGGCGCTGCTCCAATCGCGCGACGCGCTGGCGTTCGATGCGCCGATCATCGGCGCTGGCGTCGGCCGCAGACTCGCAGCGCGTCTGGCGCATGCGCAAGGCCGGACATTCATCGATTTCGCCGATCTGATCGCGGCGCCGCCGGCCTTGGCCGAAAGGGCCGCGAATTGCGCGCCGGCTTCGGCGCTGGCGTTGCTGGAAGTCCGGTAGCGCACAACGATCATTGGATTGTGAATGGCGCGATGACGTCCATCGAGAAAAGGCCCTGCGTGCGCTTTGGACCGTTTGGCCCGAAGAAGGGCGCCGCATCATTCACCGCCGCCTCCCATCGAAATTCGGGTCTCAGGATCAATCCTGAGAAATATGGAAGCCCCGTCAGCTTTTGCGAAAAAGTGACTCCGGCGGTGATCGCAAGATAGCTCGTTCCTTGTCCCTGCGGCTGCACAATGACCGATGGAGCGGGAAAGCCGTGTTCGGCGTTGACGCTGTCGAAGTAGCCCGGATAGGCGGCGGCGAAGAAATTTTTGGCGTCGCGCCAAAATTCGACGCGCGCGCCGAGTTTGATCGAATCGTCGATCTTGTACGTCGCATATTGGGCGATCCCATATGCGTTGGCTCCGCGAGGATGTCGCGGGATGAGAGAAGTATTCAAACCGAAGCCGTTCGGAAGATCGTTAAGCGCATCGAAATAGGATCCGAAAATCGATACGGGGTACCCGCCGCTTTCCCGAAAATAGCTGATGTCCGACGCGAAGCTCAGATTTTCGGTGACATTCCAGGTCGCCGTCAAATTATTGTACATGAGCCAAGCGTTGTTAGGATTGCAGGCGCACGCCGCAGGAACGCCGCCGATGACGCCATCCGGCCACCCCACCAACAGAGGGTCTTTCACATTCGGATTTTCTGGACCGGAATGCGTAATCGCGAGGATCGAAAGGTCGCCGTCGAGCAGGTTGAGACCAAATCCGGCATGGAACGAGGGCGAATTGTTGTTGTCGCCGGGCCAGCCGATTGTGGTGTCCACGCCGGAGACAATGCCAGCGTATAGATCGAGCCAGTCCGTTGCATGGACGATCGACATGATGCCGGTGTCGACAAAGGGTCCGAAATTCGAGCTATAGGAGCGCGTATAAAAGACATTGTCCTTCGACGTGAGCCTTTCGATGCCATTATAGCTCATGAATTGTCCGACAGTGACGTCGACGCCGCCCTCGGTCAGAATTGGCAGGTGGGCCTGGAGATTCGCCTCAACGATCGAAAGCTGCGTGCGATCGTGAATGAGGTATTCGGTCTGGCCCAGGAACTGGGTGTAACGAGCGTCCGTGCCGAGCATTCCGATGAAGCCAAGCCCGAAGTCCAGGCCGGTCGCCTTTTGGTCGAGAGGGCGCTCCACATTCAGTATCGCTTGATTGAATTGCGGCCAGTTGGCGCGATCGGTTTCAAGATGACCGAAGTTTATCTTGTTATAGGGACGCGCGAAGTTGACTGCGACGCCTCCCGACAAGAAGCCGTCGATCGACAGGCTATCGAGCCAGCTTGGCGTCGACGCCGATGGCTTCGTCGCCCCGTCGTCGCAAATGGCGTGCGACGTCGAAAGAAAAATGATCGCCGCTGCCGCGCAGACTTTTCGGTTCATCGCAGGCTTCTTTCGTGGGGCATGCTTGCGAATCGCGAAAGAACCAAGGCTCGCTAACGCGACGCGCGCTTTTCCGCTCGCTCTTTATACGCGTCAATTTTTTCCATAACCATGTCCCAGGCTTCGCGCTCGGCCTCGCCGGCGGTTTTGTCGATGGCGATCTGCAGATAGGCGAGTTCGCTCTCAATCTTTTCGCGTGGCAGCATGTCGAGCCGCGTCGCGAGAATCGCCGCTTCCAGCACGGCGGCGCGCGCCCGGTTCATGCCGAGAAAGGCGCGATGCGATTCAATCCGCCTCACTCTGCAGAAGAAGCGCGGCCGCGATTCATGCTCCTCGACGCGCGCGACGATGAGTTCGGCATGCGCCAGCGCGGCGGAAAGGCGCGGCGCCGGCCAGCCTTCAATGTCGGTGAGCGGCCAGTTGCGTTGGCCGACGACGAGTCCGGCAAAAATGCGGGCGTCGTCGGTGAAGCTCGCCGTCGCCTTGGGATTATGCGTGAGATTGAACAAAGTCGACGATGGACGAAACGGCGCGGCGATCCAGAAGCCGTGTTCCTCGATCAATCCGAGCGGCGCAATATGCGGTCGACCTTCCGGCGACAGCGTCGTGACGACGCATTCATGTATCAGAGGCATCTTTTGCAGGTCCTTCGCCCGCTTTGCGCATGGTGTGACCCATTTCCTTGAAGCGCGTCGCGTCCTCTTCGTTAATCTCCGTCGCGACGCCGAAGTCGAGCGGCTCGTCTTGACGATAGCGCTTGCCGAGCTTGTAGGCGATCTCGGCTTTCATCAATTCCGCGCCAAGGTAAAAAGCGTGGGCGCCGTCATGTTCGACGGCAAGATGCGGGAAAAGCGCCATCGCGTCAGCTGCGACGTGGTGGAACCCTTTGGCGTAGATATGCACGCCGTCCTGCGTCACATCTATGCGGAAATTAGCATCGCGCAGTTCGCGCGCAAGCGCGGCAATCTCTTCCGGCGCTGCAGCATAAGGTTTGCGGTCGTGGATCTGCAGCAGGGCGTCGCTATAGCCTTTTGGCAGAGCGCGGTCGGCGCGCGCCGCAAACATCAACCGCCTCGCGGCGTCGTGCTCCTGCAGCGTCCGCCGCGTATGTGGGGAGACCTGCACCGTCAGCAGATGCCTGATGTCGAGCTCCGAACATATGCCAAGCATCGCCGCGGTCACGCCGGCGGAGTCTGCGTCGGTCAGCTCCGTGAGATTGCCCGTTCCCATCATGATCTCGGCCTCAGGCTCGCGCGCGCGCAGTTCGACGTAGCGGGCGATCGAGGCGGCAAGGCCGAAGTGAATCGGATCGAGGATCGGATCGAGAATGGCGCTGATTCCGCGCGCGCGCGCGCCGCGCGCGGCGCGCTGCAGCGAGTCGAGGTCGCCGTGCGGCCGCGGCGTCAGAATCGGAATAACGGGCGAATTGTCGGGAAGGATCGACAGCGTTTCTTCGTCCAAACTCAAGAGGTGATCGACGCCGGCTTTCGCCGCGCGTTCAAGCTCGGCGACATTGGCCGAGTCGACGCTCACCTTCAGGCCGTGGACCTTGAGCGCCGCGATCGTCTCCTCGAGATGATCGAAAGGCGTATCCGGCAGACAGCCGAGGTCGATGACGTCGGCGCCGCCGGCGGCGAGTTCGCGCGCCTTGACCGAAATATCCGCGACGCTCATCTTTGACGCGTCCACGATCTCGGCGAAGATCTGCATGTCGTAGCGCGAGAGATCCGGCGCCGCGCCGCCGCGCCCGAGATAGGCGGGAAGATCGGCGATCTCTTCCGGCCCGCGTTCAAAGGCGACGCCGAAATCTTCGGTCAGCACGGCGAGATCGGCGCGACAGCGCCCCGGCAAGATGACGCGGTCCGCTTGCACGGGTCGCGGCAGGCGCCGGTGAATGATCTCCTGTGTCATCAGCGCCGCGACCTTCACCCCAATGTCGTGGATACGCCACTCCTGCGCCGCTTCGCCGAAGCTTGCGATCATGCGCTCCAACCGCGGCAGTGCAAGATGGCCGGTGAGGAACAGCAGGCGCTCGCTCATGCGGAGCTTTCGTTAGGGTTGCGGCTCGACTTCGCGGCGGCGGCGATCCACCGCCTCCTGCAGCGCCGCGAGGCTTTCGACGACCTGCGTCGCTTCGAAGGATTTGAGCGCGTCGGTGTTCTGCAAATCGATGCGGCGCGGATAAACCATCACCATGCCTTTGGGCGCGCGCGTCTCGAGTTCGGGCGCGGTGTCGCAGGCGAAGACGATCGTCGGCACGCGGCATTTGCCGGCCTGCGCGAAGACATTCGTTGCAAGATTGTCGGAAATGCCGGCGACGCATTTCGCGACAGTGTTCGACGTCGCGGGCGCGAGAACCAGCGTGTGATAAAAATTGTAGTAGAAATTCCCGACCGGCGCGGCGCTCGCGGTGGTGTCCTTAAAGATGCGGACCGTCTCCGGCAGATCAAGATCGTGCTTATACATGCGCACGACTTCAGCCGCCGCCTTGCTGACGAAGAGATCGACGTGATCGAGCGAGCGGATCATCTCGAGACATTCGGTGAAGAAATGCCCAGATCCGGTGAGCGCCCAACCCCAGCGCGGCGTGACTACTTTCTTTTTGGTCATCAGGCGAACTTCCGCGTTGGAAAATTATCGATGGGTGCGCCCGGCGGGACGCCATCGGCAAGAAGCGCGGCGGCGTGCGGGAGAGACGAAGGGCCGGCGAGGAAGAGCGGCGTCCCATCGAGATAATCCGGAAGCGCCGAATCGACAACGCCCTTGCGCACAATCTCGGTGAGAGAGGCGCCATCGCCGACATCGACGCTCTTGATCAGCATCAGCGCGCAAGCGCCCATTTTTTTGGCAAGCCAGGCGGCGAGACTGTCGGAGGTGACGTCCCAGGAGGGCGCAATGTCATCTGCGGCGGCGACCATTGCGCTCGGCCGCCAAAGGGCGATTTGTCCTCGAGCGTGCGCCGCTGCGATTGCGCCACGAGAGGCCGCGAGCTCCAGCGAATCGTCACGATTCGCGAGCGCCAGCGCATATTGCTCCATCGCCAGAACCGCCATGGCGTGTGCGGTCTCATCGTCGTAGCGCATCGTCGGCTGCGCGGCGCGCACCGCGTCTGCGAAAGGTCCGCCGCCGGGAACGATCGTCAGCGGCCGCGGATAGCGCTTCAGCGCCGCAAGCCAATCGGCGAGCTCAGGGGAAGCGTGCAGGCTTCCGCCGAGTTTGACGACGAGGGGCGCGTTACTTGACGGCATCGATGCGCATCGGCGCCGGCTGCAGGCGACGCGCGTCCTCATGGGCGCGCGCGCGGCGGATTTTCACGCCGACGGCGCCCGGCGCGACATCGAGCTTTTCAACCTGCACGGTCACAGTGCGCACGCGTTCATGCAGCAGAACGCTTTCGGCGAGGCGCTCGGCGATCGTTTCGACCAGCTCGATATGGCCGCCGGCGAGAATCATTTTGATCGCGTCCATGATCACGTCATAGGAGAAGATCGAGCGCATGTCGTCGGAGCCGTTGATGCGGGTCACTTCCGCTTCGACGTTGAAACGCACACGCTGCGTATGGCCGTGTTCGTGGGCGTAGGCGCCGATCTCGACGGGCGCGACATAATCCTTGAGAAACACGCAATCGGTGTCGTTCGCGCCCGCGGGCTCGATATAGCCGCGGCCGAGGAACGACAAATGGGCGAAAAAATCGGCGTGCGCGCCTCGGGTCGATGGGATCAGATCGCGGATCAGCGTCGTGGCGCCGCCGTCGATGGCGGCGCGGCGCTCGCCATGCGCGCAGAGCGCGCCGCGAAAGCCAAGCACGTCGGCGCCGGTGACAAGCAGGCGCGGCACGTCCGGAGACTCCAATGCGCCGGCGAGCCCGGAGGCGAGCCCGAGCGCGCGGCAGCGCGCCACAAATTCGGACAGCGCGCTGACGCTCATGTAATCGAGCAGTCGGCCCTTGCCCTTATGCGCCGTATCCAGCATCGCGCCATGAAAGCCGGCGCCGGCCAGCGGCTCAAGGGTGTCGAACTCGGGGCCGAGATCGGCGAAGAGGACGGCGACGAGCTTTGTTTTCGCCGTCAGCGGCGCCAGCGCCTCGATGATCTCGACGGCGTCGGGCGTCGCCGGCAGGGCAAACTTCACATAATTGACGCCAGCCGCGACGACCTCTTCAAAGTCGCGCAGCGCATGCGCGACGTCGTGCGGCAGCTCGACGACGGCGCTGACAGGGCGGCGGCCATCGACGAAGGCGACGATCTCAGCGACGGTGTCCAGGGGGAGCGCGCCCAGCGCGCCACGCGAGGGCGCCTTGCAGTCGATGATGTCGGCGCCGCGCGCGAGCGCGATCTCCGCCTCGTCGCGGGAGAGAACGCTCGCCAACATCAGGGTCATGAGTTCTTGGCTCCAGTCGTTGCGCAACGCGCATCTGCGCGCTTGTGGAGCAAATTTTTCCCGAATCCAAGTGGCCTCGGCGCCTACCCTCCTGCTCGCGCTGGGCGCCGCCGGACCATTGCGTCATTTTTTCGCAAGCCCAAGCATGCGAACATACTCCCGAAACAGGAGAAATCCGTGAAAATTCTCATCGTCCTCACCTCGCATGACAGGCTCGGCGACACAGGCCGAATGACAGGCTTCTGGCTGGAAGAGCTCGCCGCGCCCTATTACGTCTTTCTCGACGCCGGAGCCGAGATCACGCTTGCCTCGCCCAAGGGCGGTCAGCCGCCATTGGACCCAAAGAGCAATGAACCCGAATTTCAGACTGATCTCACCCGCCGGTTCCAAGCGGACGAGGCGGCCAAGGCGCGCCTCGCCGACACGGCGCGGCTCGACAGCGTCCGCCAGGACGCTTTCGACTCGGTCTTCTATCCCGGCGGCCATGGGCCGATGTGGGACCTCGCCGAGGACCCGGATTCGATCAGGCTGATCGAATCCTTCATCCGCGCCGGCAAACCCATCGCGCTCGTGTGCCACGCGCCGGGCGTGCTGCGCCATGTCAAAGGTCCGGATGGCCGGCCGCTGGTCGCGGGCAAGACGGTGACAGGGTTCACCAATGGCGAGGAGGAGGCGGTTGGCCTCACCCACGTCGTTCCGTTTCTTGTCGAGGACGAGCTTCAGGCGAAGGGCGCGCGCTTCTCGAAGGCGGCGGACTGGTCCCCACATGTCGTCCGGGACGGCCAGTTGATCACGGGCCAGAACCCGGCTTCCTCCGGTCCGGCGGCCCGCAAGCTTGTGGAGGAGCTTACAAAAGCGTGAGAACCGGCTGTCTCGGCGATGTCGCGGTGCGGGCGAAACGGGCGGCGCGGCTCATTCCACCAGCGAGCCGTTGGCCGCCAGCACCGAGGCGGCAAGATAGAGCGAACCTGCGATCAGCACGCGCGGCGGCGCGTCGAAGCTGCGCGTCGAAAGGAGCGCGAGCGCTTCCTCGACGCCGGCCGCTGCGGCGCCGGGCATCCCCTCAGCTCTGGCGAGGCTCGCGACATCTTCAGGCGGCCAGCTCTTATGCTCGCCCTCTACCGGCACTGCGACGACCTCGCGCGCCAGCCCCACAAAATGCTTGAGCAGCGCGCGAATGTCCTTGGTCGTCTGCGCGCCGCAGATCAGCGCCAGCGGGCGCGGCGCCTTGTCGTGGAACTCCGCCATCGCCTCGGCCAGAACGCGGCCGCCATCCTCATTATGGCCGCCGTCGAGCCACACCTCGGCGCCGGGCGGCGCGAGATCGACGATGCGCCCGCGGATGAGCCGCTGCAGCCGCGCCGGCCATTCGGCGCGCGTCAGCCCCGCTTCGATCGCCGCAGCCGGAATCTCGGGGGCGACGGCGCGCAGGGCGGCGATCGCGCCGGCGGCGTTTTCATGCTGGTGGCGTCCGGCGAGACGCGGCAGCGGCAGATCGAGCAAACCGCGCTCGTCCTCATAAACGAGGCGACCATTCTCGTTAGAGATGTGAAAGTCCCGCCCGGCGACGATCGGCGACGCGCCGACGCGTCGCGCTTCTCGCTCCAGCGTTCGCGCCACGGGCTCCGACTGGAAGCCGATCACGGCCGGCGCGCCCTTCTTCAAGATCCCGGCCTTCTCATGGGCGATCTTTTCGACGGTATCGCCAAGGAACTCCAGATGGTCGAGGGAGATCGAAGTGATGACGGCGCATTTGGGCTGCGAGATGACATTGGTCGCATCGTAGCGTCCGCCGAGGCCCGTCTCGAGCAGCAGCCAGTCGGCCGGCGCTTCGGCGAAGAGCAAAAAGGCCGCCGCCGTCGTGATCTCGAAGAAGGTGATCGGCTGCCCCGCGTTCGCCTGTTCGCAGCGTTCGAGCGCCGCCTTCAGACGCTCGTCGTCGACAAGCGTTCCGCCGCCGTCGGCGCCAAGACGAATCCGCTCGTTGAAGCGCAGCAGGTGAGGGGACGTGTAGACATGCACGCGCTTGCCGGCGGCTTCGAGCATGGCGCGCAGAAAAGCGATCGTCGAGCCTTTGCCGTTGGTGCCGGCGACGTGAATGATGGGCGGCAGTCTGAGCTCCGGTCGGCCGAGCGCGGCGAGCAGCCGCTCTGTGCGGCCGAGCGACAGATCGATCCTCTTGGGATGGAGCGTGAGGAGTCGCGACAGGATCGCGTCGTGCTGATCCATTGCGGCTGCGCCTCGCGATGTCAGGCGGCGGCGCGTCGCGGCGGCGACTTGGTCAGGAGACCGCACAGGCGCGCCAGCGTCTCGCGCAGCTCCTGACGCGGCACCACCATATCGACCATGCCGTGATCGCGCAGATATTCGGCGCGCTGGAAGCCTTCGGGAAGCTTCTCGCGGATCGTCTGCTCGATGACGCGGGCGCCGGCGAAGCCGATGATCGCGCCGGGCTCGGCGATCTGCACGTCGCCGAGCATGGCGTAGGACGCCGTGACGCCGCCCGTCGTCGGATTGGTCAGCACGACGATATAGGGCAGGCGCGCCTCGCGCAGGCGCTGAACGGCGATGGTCGTGCGCGGCATCTGCATGAGCGAGAACATGCCCTCCTGCATACGCGCGCCGCCCGACGCCGTGAAGATCACAAAAGGCGTGCGCTTGGCGAGGGCGTATTCGCAGCCGGCGATGATCGCCTCGCCGGCGGCCATGCCGAGCGAGCCGCCTAGGAATTCGAAATCCTGAACGGCGACGGTGACCGGCGAGCCTTCGAGATTGCCGAAGGCGACCGTCACGGCGTCCGCCATGCCGGTTTTGACCCGATATTCTTTCAGCTTGTCGACGTAACGCTTGATGTCGCGAAACTTGAGGGGATCCAAAGGCGCTTCGGGCGTCGGAATCAACTCGCATTCGGCGTCGTCGAAAAGGCTGGCGAGCCGCGTCTCGACGGGACAGCGCATGTGGTAGCCCGAGCCGGGCACGACATAGAGATTGGCCTCAATGTCCTTGTGGAAGACGAGCTGACCGCTCTCGGGGCATTTCACCCAGAGATTTTCCGGCGCTTCGCGCTTGATCAGCGCCTTGATCTTCGGCGGGACGACGTTCGAATACCAATTCATGACACGAGCCTCGTCAGCCAACTCATCACGCCGCCTTTAGGGCGGGCGTCGCGCACGCCTTCGGCGATGGACGCGACGAGCCCCGTCACAGCGTCAACGCTCGAAGGTCCGGCGCGGCCCTCCGCGTCGAGCGAAGCCTTAAGCGCTTGGACCAGCGCCGTGCCGACAACGACGCCATCGGCGTTACGGGCGAGTTCGGCGGCGTTCTCCGCATTTTTGACGCCGAATCCGACGGCGATCGGCAGCGCCGTGTGCCGCTTGATGCGCGCAACAGCCTGACTGACGCCAGCGTAGTCGGCAAGCGCCGCGCCGGTGATGCCGGTAAGCGACACATAATAGACGAAGCCGCTTGTATTTTCGAGCACCTTGGGAAGCCGCTTGTCGTCGGTCGTCGGCGTTGCGAGGCGGATGAAGTTCAGCCCGGCCTCGCGCGCGGGGGTGCAGAGTTCCGAATCTTCCTCCGGCGGCAGGTCCACGACGATCAGGCCATCGACGCCGGCGTTCCGGGCGTCGCGCAGGAAGGCGTCGACGCCGTAAACATAAATCGGATTGTAGTAGCCCATCAGCACGATGGGGGTGGCGTCGTCTCCGGCGCGAAAGTCGGCGACGAGCTTTAAGGTCTTCTTGAGCGTGGTCCCCGCCTTGAGCGCGCGCAGGCCCGCCGCCTGGATCGCCGGCCCATCCGCCATCGGATCGGTGAAGGGCATGCCGACCTCGATGACGTCCGCGCCAGCGCCAGGCAGGCCGCGCAATATGTCGAGCGACGTCGCGAGATCCGGGTCGCCGGCCATCACAAAGGTCACGAGGGCGGCGCGCCCTTCCTTTTTGAGAGCGGCGAAGCGATCATCGATGCGGGTGGGCATAAGCGACAGACGTCCTTCATAAGCCGGCGAAATCTTCAAAAAGCCCTCTCGGCCGGGCTCCGCCAATCCTTTTCGGCTCTCAGGCGAGCCACGCGGGCCGCCGTTGCTTAGTGCCTGGGTCCCGTCCCGTCCACTGTTTTCGCGCGCGCTAAATCGTCACTTGCGCGCCCAGTTCGACGACGCGGTCGGACGGGATTGAGAAGAAGTCCGTGGCGTTGGCGGCTTGGCGGGTGAGCGCGACATAGAGCTTGTCCTGCCAGACCGGCATTTCGGAAGAGGGGCTTTCCTTGATCGAGCGCCGGCCCAGGAAGAAGCTCGTGGTCATGATGTCGTATTTGAACCCGGCCTTGCGCATGGCGGCGAGCGCGGCCGGAACGCGTGGACTTTCCATGAAGCCATAGTGCAGCGTCGCGCGGTAGAAATCGCCTGAAAGCCGCTCGATTTCGAAGCGCTTTTCTGGCGCAACGCGGGGCCGATCCTCGGTTCTGACACAGATCACCAGCACGCGCTCATGCAGAACCTTGTTGTGCTTGATATTGTGCAATAACGCGGCGGGCGCAACGGCTGGATCGCTCGTTAGGAAGATTGCCGTGCCGGGCACGCGCGTCGGTTTTGACTTCTCCAACATCGCAATCAACTCAGTGAGCGGTATTGAGTCGCGATGGGTTTTTTCGGCGAGCAGCCGCGTGCCGCGCACCCATGTCCACATGACGATCATGGCGCAACCGCCGAGCGCGAGAGGCACCCAGCCGCCGTCTTTGACCTTCATGAGGTTCGCCGTCAGAAACGCTAAGTCTACGACGAGGAACGCCGAAATGAGCAGCAGCGCCGCCCAGAGCGGCCAGCCCCATTTTTTCCATACCACGACGAAGGCGAGCCCGGTCGTGACCACCATGGTGCCCGTCACGGCAATGCCGTATGCAGACGCCAGAGCCGACGAGCTTTTGAAGGCGATGACGAGCAGCAGCACGCCAGCGAGCAACAACCGGTTGATGCGGCCGATATAGATTTGGCCTTCCTGCGAGGCGGAGGTGTGCGTGACCTCCAAACGAGGGACCAGCCCCAGTTGAATCGCTTGTCTCACGATCGAAAAAGCGCCTGTAATCACCGCCTGACTCGCAATCACTGTGGCAAGCGTCGACAAAATGACGAGCGGCAATAGGGCCCACTCTGGAGCCAAAAGAAAGAAGGGATTGTCGATCGCCTCCGGACGGGAAAGAATCAAAGCTCCCTGGCCCAGATAATTCAGCAAGAGCGCCGGAAGCACGAAGGCGAGCCAAGCAAACCGAATAGGAAAGCGGCCGAAATGGCCCATATCGGCGTAAAGCGCTTCGGCGCCGGTCACGCCCAGGAAGACCGATCCCAGCACCGCAAATCCCAACCATCCATGTTGGAGTAGAAAGCTTACGCCAGCGCGGGGGTCGAAGGCGGTCAACACTTGCGGCGCATCGGGAATATGGGCGGCGCCCAGCACTGCGATGCAGAGGAAAAACGCAATCATGATCGGGCCGAAAAATGCCGCGACTCGCGCCGTTCCATGGCTCTGCACCCAGAACAGCGTGACCAGGATGAAAATGGTGATCGGTAGAACGAATTCGCTGAAGCGGTGAGTGACGAGCTCCAGGCCCTCGATTGCCGACATGACCGAAATCGCAGGCGTGATGATGGCGTCGCCGGAAAATAACGCAGCACCCGCGACGCCGAGCAGAAAGACCGGCGCCGACCCCCCGCCAAGTGCGGATTGCGCCAGCGCCATCAACGAAAGGATGCCGCCCTCTCCGCGATTGTCGGCCCGCATGAGGAAAACCACGTATTTGATCGTCACGGTGAATATCAGGGCGAAGATCAATAGCGAGATTGGGCCGATTACCGCTTCTTCGGTAAGGACATCGGCCTTCACGCTGTGGGCGAGCGACTCGCGCAGGGCGTAGAGCGGGCTCGTGCCAATGTCGCCATAGACAACGCCCATCGAACCGATGATGAGTCCGACGACGCCGCCCTTCTCGCGTTCCTCTCCCTGGTGCGCATGCGTTTGCGTTCCATCGCCGCCCGAGGCGGGACCGGCGTCGGATCGCTGCGTCATGGGACGTTTCCTTTGATACAACCCGCTGCGTCGCTTATCGACGCTCTCGGAAGAGGCGGTTCCCCAGGCGAGAACGAGGGCGCTAAGGCTTCCTCTCCTTCGGCGTGGGTCCGCCGATACGGTGCGGCGATATACGAGGTTTTGCGCGCAAAGAGAAGTCGAGGTTGCGGCGCAATATTGGCGCGCCAGACTTTACGCGCCCTGAAGGGGTTCGCGGCGATCGGAACGTCGTCGTGGTCGGCCGGCTGGACACGGCCCGTCCGTTTCATAGCTAATCCTCGACGTCAGCTTTGTAGGAGGCCTCGTGACCTCGCCTTCAGACCACCCAGCCCGGTTCGCCCAAGCGGCGGGCGCGCCCGCGCCAAGCGCCATCGCTACGGACGTCGAAGGACTCGAGGCCGGCATGACGACTCTGCCGGGCGGCGCGCCGGCCTATCTCGCCCGGCCACTGGCGGGGGCCAATTTCCCGATCATTCTCGTGGCTCAGGAAATCTTTGGCCTTCACGAACATATCCGCGACGTCGTAAGGCGTTTCGCGAAGCTTGGCTTTGTCGCCATCGCGCCCGACTTCCTCATTCGCTACGGGGATCCGCAAGAAGCGCCAGACATAGAGGCCATTCGCGCCATCGTCGCCAAAGTCCCCGACGCCGAGACGATGGCGATATTCGATCAGGCGCTCGCGTACGCCGCGACGAGAGGCGGCGACGCCAAATGCGCGGCGATCACCGGATTTTGCTGGGGCGGGCGCATCGCCTGGCTCTATGCGGCGCATCATCCGCAACTCCTCGCCTGCATTCCGTGGTACGGGCGGCTTGATGGGCCGCATACGCCGGCGCAGCCACGCTGGCCAATCGACATCGCGGGGGAGCTGAAAACGCCGACGCTGGGGCTGTACGGCGGCGCCGATCCCAGCATTCCGGCCGAACTCATCGAGACCATGCGCGCGCGTCTGAAGACGGCGCAGGCGCCTGCCGAGATCATCGTCTATGCCGATGCGCCGCATGCGTTCTTCGCCGATTATCGTGATAGCTATCGGCCGGACGCCGCCAGCGACGCCTGGGAAAGGGCGCTGGCCTTCCTGCGCGCCAAGGGCGTCGGGTAACCGGGTTTATCGCGGGGCGAGCGCGATGATGCGGGCGGGACCGCCCGAGCCTTTTTCGATCTTCATCGGCAAGGCGACGAGGATCGCGCCTGTCGGCGGCAGCTGGTCGAGATTAGTTAGATTTTCGAGACCACCGATATTGGCGGCGCCGATGATCCGGTGCACCAAAAAATCTTGCGACGGTCCGTTGTCGACGCTGGCCGTGTCGACGCCGATGAGGTTGGGGCGGCGCTCTTTCGCGAGCCACTCCGCCGCCTCCGGGCCAAAAGACGGAAAATGGAGATGCGTGGCGTCGCCCGGCGTGTCGTCGCCGAGATAGGCCTTCTTGTCGGGCCAGCGTGCGCTCCATCCGGTGCGCAGCAGCACGATCGCCTTGTCGGGAATGCGGCCATGCGCCGCCTCCCAGGCGGCGATGTCTTCGATCGTCAGCAGATAGTCGGGGTTCGCCGCGGCCTTGGCAGCGACGTCGATGACGATCGCCGGACCGACGAAGCGCTCGACCGGAATCTCGGCGTTTGTCCAGCGGCCCTCGGCGAAATGCATCGGCGCGTCGAGATGCGTGCCCCCATGCTCGGGCGAACAAAATTCGTTGGCGAAATAGAAGAACCCAGCCTTGGTCGGCCCCTTGTGCAGCACTCTGAGTTCGAAACCCGACGGCGAAGTCGGCCAGTAGATGGTTTCGGCGTTGAAGGCGTGGCTGAGGTCGACGACCCTGCTCGACGCAAGATCGAGGCTCTGCGCTTGCGCTGGTTCGAGTCGGGCGGCGGAGAACGTCAGACACAGCAACAGACCGCCTAACGCTGTTCGTTTTTTCATATCGGGACGCTCTCCAGAAACGCGCTCGCGCGCGTCGGATCAAAAATCGCTAGCAATTCCTTTGACTTCCCAATCGCCGTAGCGCGCCGGGTCGGGTCCGTCGCGGCCGCCAAGTTCTTGCGGCGGGGCGGGAGCTTGCGGGGCCTCGCGGCGACGCGCCTGCGCTTCGGCCAATGCGCGCTGCGCGGCGGGCGTCGGCTGCGTGCGCCGCTCTGTCGAATTCGCTGTGTCTTCTGCCTTGGACACGGTCCGATCCTGTGTGCATTCATCGCCCGCCGCCGCGCTATTGTGCTATGATTCGGTTCGGTCGCGGAGGGAGAAGCCGTTTGGCGAACAGCGACAGTAGATCAATTTCCGCCCGGACCAAATCGGCGCGTCAAGGGCCCCGGCAAGGTTTCGTGCCCGCCGAAGCGGTGCGGGAGGCCGAAGCCGCGAAGATTCCCGGGTTGCCGGCGCGACTCGCCGCCGCCAACATCATCGGCGACATCGTGCAGGGCGGCCATCGTCTCGATGAGTGTTTCGCCCCGAACGCGGTTCCTTCGCGCCTCTCCGGGCTCGACGCCCGCGACGTGTCGCTCACGCGCTCGATCGTCACGGTCGCGGTGCGCCGGCTTGGCCTCATCCGCTACGTTCTCGCCGAACTCCTCGAAAAGGGGTTGCCGCGTCAGGCCGCGCGGCTTGAGTTCTCGCTGATCGCCGCGGCCGCGCAAATCCTGTTTCTCGACGCGGCCGATCACGCCGCCGTCGATCTTGCGGTGCGCGCGGCGCGCCTTGAACCGAAAACCGCCGGCTTTAGCGGGCTGGTCAACGGCGTGTTGCGCAATCTCGCGCGACGACGAGAGGAATTCCTGGACGTCGCCGCAAGCGGCGAGCACGATGCGCCGCCGTGGCTGGCGCAGCGCTGGCGCAAGCATTATGGCGAAGAAACCGGGCGCGCCATCGCAGCCATGCATATGCTCGAGCCGCCCCTCGACGTGTCAGTCAAAGACGATCCCCAAGGTTGGGCCGAGCGGCTCGACGGGGTCGTGCTGCCGACGGGCTCAGTGCGGCTGCGCAGCCACGCGCCGATCAGCGAGCTTCCGGGCTATGAGGACGGCGAATGGTGGGTGCAGGACGCCGCCGCCGCTCTGCCGGCGCGCCTGCTCGCGCCGAGGCCGGATGAGCGCGTGCTCGACATGTGCGCCGCGCCTGGCGGCAAGACGGCGCAGATGGCGCTTGCCCGCGCACAGGTGGTCGCTCTGGACCGTTCGGCGGAGCGCCTGAAGCTGCTTGCCGCCAATCTCGCGCGGCTACAGTTACATGCGGAAGTTGCGGTCGGCGACGCCGCCGCCTATCAGGCGCAGCCTTTCGACGCAATTTTGATCGATGCGCCCTGTTCGGCGACGGGAACGATCCGGCGTCATCCCGACGTGTCCTGGACCAAGAAGCCCGGCGACATCGAAACGCTCGCGAGCTTGCAGACTAAGCTGCTCAATCGCGCGGCGCTCCTGACGCGGGCGGGCGGGCGCATCGTCTATTGCTCCTGCTCGCTGGAGCCTGAGGAAGGCGAACAGCAGATCGCCGCGTTTTTGCGCCGCAATCCCGATTTTCGTCGAATGCCGATTGATCCTGGCGAGGGCGTCCCGGAGGCGTTCATCAACCGAGACGGCGATTTGCGCACCTTGCCGCATTACTGGCCGAACGAAGATCCGCGCCTTGCCGGCATCGACGGATTTTTCGCCGCCCGGCTCCTGCGTTCGGCCTAGCTTTAGGCCCGCGCCGCGACGAGGGGCGCGAATTCCTTCACCACCTGCTCATAGACGATCCGCTTGAACGGCACGATCAGCTCCGGAAGCGCCGAAAGCGTCTCCCAGCGCCAGGCGTCAAATTCAGGTTTGTGCGCGCCGTGGCCCGGCGCATGAATATCGATCTCGCTTTCGTCGCCTGTGAAGCGCAGGGCGAACCAGCGCTGGATTTGGCCGACATATTTGCCGCTCCAGCGGTTGTTGGAATTTCTGGGGAGATCGTAGCAAAGCCAGTCGGGAGCCTCGCCGAGAAGCGCGACGCTCGACACATTGGTCTCTTCGTGAAGCTCGCGCAGCGCCGCCTCATAGGGCGTCTCGCCCTCGTCGATGCCCCCTTGCGGCATCTGCCAGAGATAGGGCGGGCGGGTCTGGTCGTGGGCGCCTTTGGCGCGCCGCCGCCCGATAAAGGCGAGGCCTTGCGCATTGAGCAACAAGACGCCGACGCAGGGCCGATACAATCCGCGTCCGCTCATCGCCGCGCCTCGCGGCAAGGCCAATGTTGGCGCGCTCCATCGACTGCGTCTGTCATCCGCTCCCCAAGCGTTCGAATTTTGTCCGGGGACATTTCTGACGCCTCGCGCGCCCGCCGTCGAGCCGCCAGAGAAAGAATCTGCTCAAACATTTGGTTCCCTGTCGAGCACATGATTCGATGCGAACGGGCCGCGCTCTAGACGCGCCGCGTCAGCGCGCCGTCGGCCTCCATCAGCTCCAGCAGCATGCCTTCGCGCAACCCCCGGTCGGCGATGCGCGTCCGCTGCGCCGGAAAAAGCGCGCGAATCGCCTCGAAAATCGCGCAGCCGGCAAGGACGAGATCGGCGCGTTGCGGTCCGATGCAGCCGTTGGCGACGCGCTCATCGAAATCCATGTTCCGCAGCCGCAGGATGGCCCGGGTTGCGTCATCGTCGCTCATCCACAAGCCGTCGACGCGCCAGCGGTCGTAACGCTCGAGCCCCAGATGGACGCCGGCCAGGGTGGTGACCGTCCCCGAAGTGCCCAGAAGATGGAAGCGCGGACAGCGGCGCTCCGAGGCCATGCGCTGCGCGAAGGGGGCGAGAGTTTCGCGCACCTGCTGCGCCATGGCCGCGAAGGTCTCGGCCGAGACGGAGCGGCCGCCGAAATGCTCCGCGAGCGTCACGACGCCGAGTTCGAGCGATGTCCAGGCGCGAAAGGCGTAAGCGCCATTTTCGCTGCGCCGTTCGCGCGTTAGCCACACGAGCTCGGTGGACCCGCCGCCGATGTCGAACAGCAGCACGCTTTCGGCGGCGGGATCGGCGAGCGATCCGCAACCGCGGGCGGCGAAGCGCGCCTCGGTTTCGCGGTCAATGATCTCGAGCTGCAGGCCGGTGCGTTCGCGAACGCGCTCGACAAATTCATCGCCGTTCGCGGCGCTGCGGCACGCCTGGGTCGCGACAAGCCGGGCGCGGGTGACGCCGCGCGCATCCATTTTTTCGCGGCAGATTTCGAGCGCCGCGATGGTGCGCTCGATCGCTTCCTCGCTGATCCGACCAGCCTTGCCGAGGCCTTCCCCCAGCCGCACGATGCGCGAGAAGGCGTCGATAATGCGCAAAAAATCATTGTTGCGCCGCCGCTGCCTGTGCTCAGGCCGGGCGATCAGCAGCCGGCAGTTGTTGGTGCCGAGGTCGAGCGCAGCATAGGTGTGGCGCGCGTCGAGCGCGCCAGAAGCGACGCCGGAGGTGATGTGAAGCTCGGGCGCGGCCTGCGCCGACGCCGACGCCGTAGACGGTAGACCGGTTTCCCTCACTCGATCCCTTCCGCGAAGCGCTCCATCCCGCCTTGCGCCGCATCGACGGGAGCGGAGCGGCGATCATCGTAACGCCAGAAGGCTGGCGTAAATTTCTTTCATGCAGGATCGGCGCGCCGCCCGCAAGGGCGTTTCCTGAGGGCATTTAGAGCGCCAGCGGCGGGCGTTGGCGGCCGGAAGGTTGACACTGTCACCGGCGCTCTCTAAGTCACCAGCCGTTCGCGCGCGCTCTGCGCGGCGCCGTTGGGGGATAGTTCAACGGTAGAACAGCGGACTCTGACTCCGTTAATCTTGGTTCGAATCCAGGTCCCCCAGCCAAATCTCACATGTCGCGACTTGCCCTCGCGCCTCTCCCGAACCGGCGGCGACCGTCGCGGTTTCTGAGGACTCAAAGGCTGGCGGAAGCGTGCGACCGCTTCGCCGTTCCCAAGCAGGCTCGGCGCCGATCCGCTGGAAACCCGAAAGGGGCGCTTGCCAAGACAGCGTCGCCATCAGCCCGCGAGCCGAAGCTCGCGAACGTCATAGAGAGCGCGCCGGATCGGCTCGGCGCGAGACAAATTGGCGGCAAATCATTTCAAGCAATTCGGACAGAAGCTGATTTCTATTAGGTTGTCTCGGCGGTCACTGAACTCTGCGTAACATGATGTGCGCAATTTAGAACGGCGCAAACTTCAAGCTAGCCAGGGACGCCAACTGGCGTAGGGGCCGTCAGGCTCCGCGGGCGCTCCTCCCCGGAGCGCCAATGAGAGAGTTGTTCACTTGATAAGGCCTGGATCGGGGCCTGGCCTCCGTCCGAGGGCGTCGCCACCACCTCCTCGCTCGCAACATTATCAGTATTGCGTTGACGCGAGAGCTTCCGTCGCTTGCAATTGCTGCGCAGAAATTTGCGAATCACCAATGAAATCGTTAGCAATCGAATGTGTGTGGGTGAGTAATAATGCAGGCGCTTAACTCGTAAAGGACATCTTATGGCTAGAGGAAAACCGGTGAAGGCGGCGACCAGGAAGGTGAGCAAGGCTGAGCCTGCCGCCATTCGGCCGATCAAAGAGACATTTACAAAATCGGCGCTCATCAACCGGATTGCCGAGGAGAACGACATTCCTCGCAAGACCGCGGTGGGCGTCTACGCGACGCTGGAGAATGTGTTTCTCGGGTCAGTCCACCCGCGCGGCGTGGGCGAGTTCACCCTGCCGGGCCTTTTGAAGGCGACCCTTCGCAAGGTGCCGGCGCGCAAGGCCGGAACTTTGGTTCGCAATCCTGCGACGGGCGAGATGGTCAAAGCCGCAGCCAAGCCCGCAAGCGTGCGCGTCAAAATCCGGCCGCTCTCCAAATTAAAATCGGCGGCGACGAAGTAAAGCGCCATCGAGGAAGTCGTCGCGCTAGGTTGGCGCGGCGCCGTTGGGGGATAGTTCAACGGTAGAACAGCGGACTCTGACTCCGTTAATCTTGGTTCGAATCCAGGTCCCCCAGCCACGCACGTCACGACGTTGCGAGATAAGTTGTCACAAACGCTTGCCCGTCGCCCCGGCGTCAACGACGGCCGCCGGGTCGCTCGCGCGCGAACTGACCGCTGGTCTATTCTATTGCGCGGGCGATCTCGCGGCGCGCGGAACGAAGCGGCCGTTATTGGCGCGCAAGCCGCGCCAAAGTTCTTCGGTGTAGGGCAGGACCGCGAACAGCAAGGCCGCGACCAGAGCGCTGATGATATAGGCGAGGGGAAGTGGAGGGGCTTTCAGCGCGATGTCAAAGCGCGGCGCTTCATCTCCGAATCCAAAGAGCGCCAGAAACTGCGGCCAATGCCGCGCCGCGACCAACAGCACGCCCATCAGCGGCATCATTTCAAGGTAGCTGTGAACGTGTTGCTCGATGGGGGGTATCTCGCGCAAATTCACCGCATAGCTCAAATCCCAAAGCGTCGTCGCCTCGTGAACGAAGAACATCACGATCATGAAGGCGAGCACGATCGCGTTGATATCCAGCAGAAGCGCCGCGAGGAACGGGCCCGCGACTTCGGCGAAGAGCAGGAGATGAAGAACGGATTCCTTCGCGCCGGAGGTTGTCGCGATGTTTGTCGCGCGATGACATAGCCAATCAGCGAACCCCGCCAACAGCCAGACCGGCACGACAAAATACATCAGCACCAATAATGTCGGATCCTGTTCCATCCGCATCCGCTCTCAAGGCTCTTGTTTTTGCAAAGGTCCGTAAGCGGGGCCGTTGAGCGCTTCGCCGTCCGGCGCGAATTGAGATCCGTGACAGGGGCAGTCCCAACATCGCTCGAAGGCGTTCCAGTGAACGAGACAGCCAAGGTGCGAACAAACGGCTGAACGCAGGAACAACGTCCCGTCGTCGTCACGAAAGGCGGCGACCTTGCTCAAGCCGCTGCGCACGATCGCACCTTCTCCCGGCTTAAGCTGATCCCATGAGTTGATTTCGCCGGGCGTGACATATTCGGCGAAGTTTTTCGGCGTGGTGAGATTCTCGCTCACATATTCGCCCACGGCGTTGAGCGGCGAGCGCGCGGGATCATAGGCCTCGGCCCAGCGGCTGGCCCCGGTCAGGATCATGTCCTTGATGATCAGGCCGGCGAGCGCGCCGTGAGTCATCCCTTGCCCTGAATCGCCGGTCGCGACGAAAATGCGCTCGCTCCCAGGGTCTCGACCGATGAAAGCCATGCCGTCGATGGGTTCGAGAACCTGTCCGGACCAGCGGCGAAGCTCTTTGCCGAGCGACGGCAAACGCGCGCGCGTCCAATCCTCCAGAGCCGCGAAGCGATCAGGCGCATCATTTGCTTCGCCCGAGCGATGATCCTCGCCGCCGACGATCAAAACGTCGACATTGTTCTCGCCAGGCTGCAGCCGCACGTAGTGATAGGGATCCAGCGTATCCCAATACAAAGCGTCCGGAAGCGCGCCGGAACGCAATTGGAAGGCCATGGCGTAAGTTCGGTAAGGCGCTTGCTTGGTGTGAATAGCGAAGCGGTCGGTGATCGGCGCATTCGTGGCGACCACCACGAAATCCGCGTGAATGGTACGGCCGTCGGCCGTCACGACTCTCACGCCGCCATCCTCCTCCGCCACCTCAACCACCGTGGCGTCGGCATAGAAGCGTCCGTCGGCGTCGACGATCGCGCGCGCAAGGCCGTGAAGATATTTGAGCGGATGCACGCGGGCCTGATCGGGATAACGAAGCGCCGGCGTGGCGTCATGGCCGGCAAGGGGAACGCCTGTCTGCTTGAAGACCGGAAGTCCCGCCTTCTGCGCCGCTTCGAACTCTCGCTCGAGCCATTCGACGTCTTCCGTTCTTGCCGCAAAGAGATAACCGTCGACCCTTTGAAAGTCGCAGTCGATTTTGAGTTTTTGTTGCAGAGTTTCAATTCGAGCGATTGCCGCCTGCTGGCTTTCGCGCCAAGCGCTTGCATTGTCTATCCCGCGCAATCGGATGAGCTCGTCAAAGCGTCGTCGCTTGCTGACGCGAGATGCGCGGTCGTGCGCGCCGTCATTCCTTTGCCAATCGGTCCTCGATCGAGAACGATGACCTTCTTGCTGCCGCTCGCGAGTTCATACGCCGCGGACATACCCGCGACGCCAGAACCGACAACGACGACATCAGCGCGTTCGTCGTTCAAAAGAGAGCTGACGCCTTCGAGAACAGGCTCGTCCGTCCAAAGGGATCGACTTTTTTCAAAAGAGACATTCATCGGGATTTCCGGGTCTGCGCGATCGGGTTTCCCGGCGGCAATCGACGGCCCAGGCGAGAGTAGAACGAACGCGCCTGCTTCGTGTTCCACAGCTTGATGGAAGCTTCGAGCGTCACGCGGGACCGCGCCGTTACGCTCGAGCCCTCCATTCTCCGAAGCAGTCCCGAGCGTCTACGAAAGCTGAAGCGTGCGGCGCGGAGCGACTGATGCCTACGATCGTTTGTAGTCGTCCCTAAAGAGACTGCACCAGAACACCATTTCGAGTTTTCGTCCGGTGCGATGGCGTCTGCGGCTCCAGCGCAAAGCGGCGACGATGGCGCCAACCTGACGACGATCGCCGCTTCCGTCCGGTGTGAAGCAATCGCACCTCAGGTAAAAACGCATGCGCCCAAATGAATCAGGAACGAAGTCTCTTCCCGCAAGTTCATGGATACCAACGGGCGCCGATGCGGCCGCCGCTTCCCACGACCTTGAACCGTGAACCTAGGAGCAATCATGTTCACGCATAATAAGAAACTTCAGTATACGGTCCGGGTATCCGAGCCTAATCCGGTCCTCGCGAGCCTCATGCTCGAACAGTTCGGCGGACCGCAAGGAGAACTCGCGGCGGCGATGCGATACTTCACGCAGGCGATCGCCGAAGACGATCCGGGCCGGCGCGACATGCTTTTCGACATCGCCACCGAAGAACTCAGCCATCTTGAGATCATCGGCAGCATCGTTTCGATGCTGAACAAGGGCGCCAAGGGGCAGCTCGCGGAGGCGACGCAGTCCGAGGCCGAGTTGTATCGCTCGGTCACGCAGGGGGCCGACAGCCACACGCAGGCGATCTTGTACGGCGGCGGCGCGGCCCTGACCAATTCCTCGGGCGTTCCTTGGACCGCGGCGTATATCGACACGATCGGCGAACCCACGGCGGACCTGCGGTCTAACATCGCCGCGGAAGCGCGCGCCAAGATCGTCTACGAGCGGCTCATCAACGTCACCGATGACGCCGGGATAAAGGAGGCGCTCGGTTTCCTCATGACGCGTGAGATCGCCCACCAGATCTCATTCGAGAAGGCGCTCTACGCTATCCAACCCAACTTCCCGCCCGGCAAGATGCCTGGCATGCCGCAGTTCTCGCACCTCTATGTGAACGCGTCGCAGGGGCCGACCGATCATAGGGGTCCTTGGAACACGGGCGAGAATTGGCAGCGCATGGACGATGTGCTCGGCGGCATTCCGCTTGACGGCGGAGACGGCGCGGCGAGCGTCGATCTCGGTTCGTCGCAAAGCGAGGATCTCGCCAACTACGCGGCGCGAACGAAATCGAACCCCGGTTCCGATCCGGTGACGGGGGCGGATCTGGGCAGCAGCGGCGGCGCCGAAGCGCGACATTCGCCCGCGGAATGATCAAGGATTGACGCCGGCTGCAGCAGCCGGCGTCCAACACTTCGACAGCAAACGGCTGAGGCATTGCGATGACCACTATGGTGATGAAGGAAACGCGCTCTTCGAAGCTGGCCAACTTTCTCGGTTGGTTTTCGATTGCGTTAGGACTCGCCGAACTCTTCGCGCCGCGCCGTGTTGGCCGAATGGTTGGCGTCGAAGGCGACGGAAGCCTCGTGCAGGCCTACGGGCTTCGCGAACTTCTTGGCGGCGTCGGCATTCTTGCCGCACGCCAGAAAGCGCCGTGGCTTTGGGCGCGCGTTGCCGGCGATGTGCTGGATATGGCGACCCTCGCGCCAGGCCTCTACAGCATCCGTCGGAATCGCCAGTTGGCGAGCGGGCTCGCGGTCGCCGCCGTCGCCGCCATCGCGCTCCTCGATATATTTGGCGCAGCTCAGGCGCAGGGTCAGCGATAGCGCCGCGCTGGGCTTGACCTCGGGGCGAAGCGCGCCTCGCCGTGGAAGGTCGAACGAAGAAGCGGAGCTTTCCGCGCCGCCGCCTTTCTAAGAAGTCGTTCCGCGAGCAGAGCCGGCGCGCAACCGAACGCCAGGCCTATTGAACCATCGGTAAAACCCCTGATTGGCGAATTCGACAATCACCAGATAGGCGACCACCATCGCGGCGAGCAACACATAGAATCGACCCGGCGGCGGCACGAATCCGAAATAAGACGCGAGCGGGCTAAACGGCAGCAATGCGCCGATGATCGCTATCGCGCACGACGTTGCGACAAGAACAGGATTGGCGCGACTCTTGAAGGGATTGCCGCGCGTGCGAATGATAAAAATCACCAAGACCTGCGTGGACAGCGATTCGACAAACCAGCCGGTTCGAAACAACGCTTCATCGGCGTTCAAAATCGCCATCAAAATATAAAAGGTCAAAAAGTCGAACGCCGAACTTATCGGGCCGATGATGAGCATAAAATTGCGAATGAAGCTAATGTCGAGAACTTGCGGTCGGCGCAAGTCGTCGACATCGACCTCGTCCAAGGGAATCGGCACTTCCGAAATGTCATAAAGAATGTTGTTGAGAAGAATTTGCGTCGGCAACATTGGCAAGAACGGCAGCAAGAGCGACGCGCCCGCCATGCTGAACATATTGCCGAAATTCGAACTGGTGCCCATCATGATATATTTCATGACGTTCGCGAATGTGCGACGACCCTCTAGCACGCCTTCATGAAGAACGTGCAGATCCTGGTCGAGAAGGATCATATCGGCCGCTTCCTTGGCGACGTCGACAGCTGAATCGACAGAAAGACCGACATCAGCCGAGTGCAAGGAGGGGGCGTCGTTGATCCCGTCGCCTAAATATCCGACGACGTGATCGTTGGCTTTGAGCGCGAGAATAACGCGATCTTTTTGCGAAGGATTTACCCGGCAAAACAGGTTGGTCTGCTCCACTTTGACGCGAAGGGCGGCTTCGTCCATTTCGCTAATCTCTTTGCCGGTCAGCACACCCTCGACCGCGATGTTCAAGCTTGTGCAGACATGCTGCGTGACGAGTTCGCTGTCGCCCGTGACGATCTTGACCGTCACGCCGCTTTCGGCGAGCGCTGCAAGCGCCGTTCGAGCGCTCGTTTTGGGAGGATCGAGAAATCCCGCAAAGCCAGCGAACACCAAGTCGATCTCATCGCCGACGACGGCGTGCGGGTGGTCACGAGGCGCTTGTCGCCAAGCGATTCCCAACAGTCGAAACCCGTCGGATTCGAGGGCGATGCGTTGTGCGCTGATCCGCGCAAGCGCTGAGGCGTCGAGTGACGCCTGGACCCGGTTGTCCGTGTCTTCGTAGGAGTTGCAAAGAGCAACTATTTCCTCGGCGGCGCCTTTGACCACCAAAAGCCGTTCGTCACGTCCTTCGAGAAGCACGGAGACGCGCCGCCTTTCGAAGTCGAAAGGAACTTCGTCAATCTTTTTCCAATCGCGCACATCAATGTTTTGATGGTCGAGAATTGCCTCGTCGAGAGGACTTTTGAGGCCTGTCTCAAAAGCGCTGTTCAGATAGGCGAGTTCGAGAACGCGGTCGCTGGGCTTGCCCGCTGCGTCCACGTGCTGCTCCAGCCTTATCTTCGCCTCGGTCAATGTGCCGGTTTTATCCGTGCACAGAATGTCCATTGATCCGAGGTTTTGGATGGCGGATAGGCGTTTGACGATGACGCGCTTCTTCGCCATATGCAGGGCGCCTCGCGACAGGGTGACCGACACCACCATCGGCAATAGTTCCGGGGTCAAGCCCACGGCGAGCGCGACAGCAAACAGGAACGACTCGAGCCATGGCCTGTGCAGCAGCGCGTTGACCAACAGCACGAACAGCACAAGCAGGATCGTCAGGCGCATGATGAGGAGGCCAAAGCGATGCGTGCCAATCTCGAAGGCCGATGGCGGCGGCTGGCGTCGAATCCGATCGGCGACGGCTCCGATCGCCGTGTCGGCGCCCGTTTTCACCACACGCATTTTGGCGCTGCCGCTGATGACGCTCGTGCCCATGAAGACAGCGTTGGCGGCGTCCTGGATGTCGGTTGCGTCGGACGTCACTGAACCTGGCCGCTTCTCGACAGGGTAAGGCTCTCCCGTTAACAGCGCCTGTTTGACGAACAAGTCGCGCGCTTCCAAAATCAATCCGTCGGCAGGAATCATGTCGCCTGCGGACAAGATGACGAGGTCTCCGGGGACGACGTCGGCGACGGGCGTCTCGACCGCTCTTGCATCGCGGAGAACCTTGGCGCGGACCGATACGGACTGGCGCAAACTCTCCGCAGCTTTTCCGGCGCGATGCTCCTGAACGAAATCAAGGGTGACGCTAAACAGGACGATCGCGAAGATAATTACAAAGTTGGCGACCTCTCCTGTGAGAGCCGAAATTGCACTGGCCACGAGAAGCAAAATGACAAGTGGATTCCTGAAGCGCGAAAGAAATTGCAGGATCAGCGGTTGTTGCTGACCGACATCGAACAAGTTGGGACCAAATTCCGCGAGACGTGCGTGAGCTTCGTCGGTCGTTAATCCGGTCTCGTCGGTCGCCGTTCCCGCTGTGCTGTCAGTCAGCCACCAAGCTGAATCGTCATGCGGCCGTTTCGATATCGTCCCGGTTTTCTTACGCAGCAGAGATCGACGTCTCAACCAGAGGAAGAGGATGAGCCCGAAATAGACGGCGAAAAAATATGAAAACAAGCGGGGCATGTTCAAAGCAGTCGCAGTTGAATTGACACGAGCGTCAACGAGGCGATGGCGATCCATATGCGCAGTGTTTTCACGCTCGCCATCCACTCCTCTGACTACGGGAATGGCTAAAAGAAATTTATGTCCCCGTCGCGTCCGGTTTTCAATTTGCTCGAATTTCTTTAGATTTGGTTGAGCGGCGCATGGCTTGGCCCGCGAATCCTAATCCGGCCACAGCGCTCCAGTCGATCCAGGGATGCTCCGAGCCGGCTTCGCCCATAGGTCAGCGCTACTGGAGCTCCACTCTGCCACCAGTCTTCCACCGATCGCGCGGCCATGTGTCGACGCCGCGATCCTTTCCTGAGGATTGCGCTCGATATTCCGCGCCAGTGCAGCTATGTTTTTTGCACAGGCGTAGTTTCGAGCGTCAGTCACTGAAGGCGATCCATTCCGCTTGAACCGCCTCGAGCTCATCGGACTGGCGTTCAGGCTCGGAGGCTTCGCGGACGATGCATTACGATGCGCTCTTGGCTGCCCTCGTCGCAGGAGTCGTCACTCTCCTCGCGTTTCTTTTTTGGCCAGCGGTGGCGGATCAGCTCCCGGAACTGGCTTGGTCGGCGATCGTCTATCTTTTAGTGCTGCTCGTCGGCGCTTGGATTTTCAACGCCTGGCGTCGGACACGGCGCAAATAGCGGGTTGACAGAGTGAATTAGCGACGGCCGGGCGCCGAGCATCGCTTTCCCACTTGACAGCGGTCAATAAACCTACTCTTAACAGCTCGCCATTTAGATCGCGATCTTTCTCAGGCGAACAGGGTTCATGCGCTTTCTTAAAAAACTCCCAAGCTTTGCCGCGCCGCTTGTCGGCGTCACGGTTGCGCTCGCCCTGTGCATTGTCGTCTTCGCCTTGTCCTTGGCAGGGATGGATCCCAGCCTCGATTAAAGCGGCCTAAAACGTCGCCGTTCATTCGACAGCGGTTTCGACGGCGTCTGCGTCATCGACTTCTTCCAACACCTCGTCAATGCTGTCTTCTTCCTCATCGGCCGTTGTCTCTTCTTCGTCATCAGCCGTCGCCAAGAGAACATGATCGGCGACAGGTTCGATGACCGGCGAAACTGGCGTGGGCCTCGCGAAACTTGTCGAGTAAGGTCGCCTTGCCGCCGAACGCAATACTTCTACGACTTGAAAAGCCGCAGCGCACTTTGGACAGACGATCGGCAAGCGGTTGAGATCGTAAAACGGCGTTGCGCACGTCAGGCATCGGCGTTTCACGCCAAGTTCAGCTTTGGCCATTGAGATCTCCCTTCGAGGTTTGGACTGCGTGCGCTGGCGCGGCAGGATAAATCTTATCGCCCCTGGGACGATTCTGCGCCAAGCGGCTCTAGTTAGCGACTACGTTGTGTTAGCACGGCGGAGACGTTCGGCCCGCAATAATTCGAGATGGCGCCGTGAAGTAGCACAAACCGCCCTTAATACTTGGGGATTCGGTCGCCTGAATGCAAGGCGGAGCCGGTGCGCTGTGAGGGCGCCGTCATCAACACGGAAAAAGAGGACAGGTAAAAAAATAAGAGCGCCACGTGCATGCGGGCGAAAGCCGCCGCTTCAACAGCGGCGGCCAAGGAGAGACGATGCGAGTTTGAGATCCTCGCACCGTCAGGGCGCCACTCGCGCGACCTGTTAGCGCGAGCGCATGAAGCTAAGCAATGTGGCGCTCAGGCTACCGCCGGTGAACACGATCGTCGCGCCAAGCGCAAGCAACGCGACAAGGTTGAGGGTCAGATCATTCGCCGCGCCGGTTATGGCGAGAATCCCCAGCACGATCACGGCCAAACCCGAAAGCGCCTGAATGCCTGCCGAGCCAAAGGCCATTTCGCTGGCGAGAATTTCGCTGCCGCCGGCGCCCATTTGATCTCTGCTCCTCAGCGACTCCTGGCTGAGCACATGCAGTTGCCACACGGCGTTGCTGCTCAGAAGCAGCGCCGATCCGAACGCGATCGCAGCGATCGGCGTCAGCGTTGCAGGCTCAATGCCGAGCAGCGAAAGCACGCCAAGAACGATGCCGGCCACGCCGACGAGGAAGACGACGGACAGGCTGCTCCCGCCGAATCCCTCGACGTTCGTGGTTCTCGAGCCAGCTGGAAAGATGATCTGGGCGTATTCGGACAGCATCGTTCCGCCTTGGATCAACAAGGCGACGCCAAAGACGATGGTGGCGATTGACGCCATCATCGGCGCATTCACGCCCGATAATCCAACGATGGCGATAATGACGGTGGCCACACCGCCGATGGCGTCGATCAGGCCTCCATAGGCCGCCGTTTCACGAAATGTCGACTCCCGAGAAGTAATGGACATGACAGTGCCTCCAGACTTGCGATATCGCCACACGAGCAAGAGCGCGCGCGATTCCACATAGCGTTGGATTCACCCAGTCAAGATCGACACCGCGCTAACGCGGACGTAGACCGCAAGCCACGCCGCAGTGCGTGCAAAGTCTGTTCAGTTTGCACGTCGCGACGTCGAGTGCATAAAGCTGAGAAGAATGGCGTTCAGGCTGCCCCCCTTGAGAACGAGCGCGGAACCGAGAATGAGCAGCGCCACGAGGTTGAACGTGAGGTCGTTCCTTGCGCCGGACACGGCAAGAACGCCGAGCACAACTGCGGCGAAGCCGCCAAAGATCTGAATGCCGGCGGAATCAAAAACCATTTGGTTTGCAAGAATGTCTCTCGAAGACTCCTCGCCCTTGGCTGACGCGCGTCTGACGACATTAAGATGCCACACAGAGACGCTGCTCAAGACAAGCGCGCTCCCGAACATAATCGACGCGATTGGCGTCAGCGCTGCGGCGTTGAAGTCTAGCAGCGAAAGCACGCCTAGAGCGATGCCGCCCGCGCCAAACAGGACCAGCGCCGAACGGCTGCTGACGTTGAAACCGATGATCGGTGAGTTCGCGCCGAGTGGTACAGAAAATCTGGCATACCCAGACATCATGCCGTTGCCCTGGATCAACAGCGTGACGCCGAACAGAATTGTCGCGGTCACCGCCATTATCGGCGCGTAGAAGCCGATGAGTCCAAGAATAGCGAGGATGACGGTTGCAACGCCGCCAACATCTTCGATCAAGCCGCCCTGCCGAGCGCGCGCGGGGAAAGCCGATTCACCGACACTTATCGACATGTTCGTCTCCCAACTTCAGCGCCCCCAAAAGATAAGATTTAATTAGCGGCCATTTGGCGCCGGCAAGATCGATCAGCAAACGCCCAAAGCGTGACCGCGCGCGCGCGTCACCCGCTGGAGGCTGGAGAAGAAGCGCTGAATAAGGATGTGAGGGAGGAGGGGGGCGCACTAGTGGAGTGAGCAAAGCTCGAGATTGCTATCAGGCGGTAAGCGACGCGCGCCGCACAGTAATGACGCGGCGGCACGCCAAATGGTCGCCCAAGCTCAAGAGCGCGTGCGCCGCCTGCGCCATAATTCGTCAAAAGAATTTACCGACTGTCCGCCGACGCGAGATCGCGCTGACAGGACAGCGCAACGCGCGTCAGTCGAGAGCCTTACCGCCTGCCTCTTCACAAGCGGCGACGGAGTCCTTGAAGACCCAGCCCTGGCCCTTGCATGAATTCATACCCTTGCACGCATTTTTGGGGGAGTGACAGTCGGCCTTGCCCTTACAGCTATTGGCGCCGAGACAATGCACTTTGCCCGTCGAAGCCGCCTTTGCGGGCGGCGCAGCGCCAGCGAGAACGATTGAGATCGCAGCAACCGCGAGCGTCGCTCCCTTACATCTATCCGTTTTCATATTTCGTCTCATCCCTGTCCGCACCGCACCAAGTTTGCCACCATGATTTACCGGCCGCGGGTGGTAAAGCAAAAAATGCTCACGCCTTGGAGACAGTATTGGATTTATGAGAAAGGCGCCCACACAGCCGCTCCACGTATACGCGTCAGCCGACGCACTGGGCTGATTGCGCTCCGAAGACTGTATTTTGGTATGCAACTGTAATATAAATCTCACACCGCGCAGCTGAGTTTGGTTGTTCACCTTGGGGACGTGACGAGGCGTTCGAGGGCGGATCGCCTGCCGGGAAGTCGATCGCGCGCTCGTCGCAGCGAGACGGGAGCCGGGTGCGTTGACAAGATTGCCCGAAATCAGTCCGATCAAACGCGATTTGAGTGCGAATGAGCCATGGACCGAGCCGTTCGCAATGTCCGATAGGACGGTCGAAGCCGACCTTGGAAAAGAAGTCGCGTCGCCGTCGCGCGTCCTGCGTCGACGCGAATTCACTCGCCAGGTCTTTCTTCAGATTCATCGAACGATTGGGCTTTTCGCCGGGGCGGTGTTCGTTCTGGTCGGGCTCAGCGGCAGCATTCTCGCCTTTCGCGAGGACATCGACGAATGGCTGAACGCTTCCATCATACGCGTTGAGATCCCGGCGCCGCCCGCTTCCCGCCCGCTCAATGAAATTCTCGCTGCCGCTATCACGGCGATGCCTACCGATGGCAAGGCGGAAAGAGTCACAATGCCGCGCCATTCCGCATCGGCGGCGGCGATCACATACATGGTCGAGACCGACGACCTCGACACCGATGTCTACGAGATGTTCGTCGATCCTTACACAGCGAAGGTCAAAGGCCAGCGCCTTTATCTGCATGGAGACAAGACGCTGTCACAGCCCCTTGTCCCAATCATCATGGCCTTTCATTGGACGCTGCTGCTTGGATTCAACAACGCCTATATACTCGGTTCAATAGCCATACTTATTCTTATCTCTATCCTTGTCGGTCTCTATCTGTGGTGGCCGCGCAATGGCGATTGGCGGCTGGGTTTTAAGATCAAATGGGGCGCTAGCCCAGAGAGAGTCGTTTACGACGCGCATAGAAGCGTCGGCGCTTACTTCAGCGTTTTCTTGTTGGTTACGCTGTTCACCGGAGTCGCCATGATTTTCAAACCGGCGACGCGTTCCGTGGCTGGGCTTTTTTCACAGGTGCGCGCAGATCCGGATTATGGAAAATCGACGCCAATTCCAGGCCGACCGCCGATCGGCGTCGACGAAGCCGTCACAATCGCGGATAAAATCTTCTCCGATGGAAGACTTCACTGGATTCTGCTGCCAAGCACGCCAAGCGGCGTCTATATCGTCGGCAAGCAGTCGAAAGACGAACCCAACAGAACCACAACGTTTCGAAATGTCGGCGTCGATCAGTACAGCGGACAAGTTCTGTATGTGCAAGATCGCAGTGCGTTCACAGCAGGGGAGAGGCTCCTCGAATGGCTCTTCCCGCTGCATACCGGCGAGGCTTTCGGCGTGTTCGGCCGATCGATCGTTCTGGTGGTCGGGCTGACGCCCTTTGTTCTTTACGTCACGGGCTTTCTGCGATGGCGACAAAAGCGCCGTGTGCGAAGGTGCGTGACAGACTGACAAATTCGTTCTGTTCGCTCCGAAGTTGCGGGGTCATCGACCCACGAAGATCGGCATTTCGATCGTGTCCTCTGCGTTCTTCGCCTCGCCGAACGCAAGCTTGAGGAGATATTTTCCCTTGTGAGCGACCGTTGCGTCCAAAGTCACAAAGCCGCTTGAATGCGGATGAGATGGCAAAGCGTTGATCTGTTTCAAGCTCCCTTCAGCATCATATTGATAGAAGGAAAGCGCGACGGATTCGTTTCTCGCTTCCTTTTCCATGAGCGTGACGGAAAAAATGACCTTGCCCGTTCCGGGCACGCGATCGCAGAACTCGTCATACTTGCTCAAATCGTCAGTCGGCCCTCCGGCGCTCTCTTCAGAATCTGGCAGGAAGTAGGTCGTGAGATGCACGGAGTAGAAGTCGCTCACTCCTAGACATTCCGATATGGTGCGATCGCCCGCCTTCACCGCAGGCTGAAGGACATGCGCTTTCCAGAAATCATTCAAACGCTGGTTGAAAGCCGGACCCCAGAATGAGTAGGAAAACATCGCGATATTGACGCCGGCGATCAGAACGATGCCCGCGAATAGCAACAAGTTCAGGCGAACAGTCGGACGCATCGTTTGTTGTTCCTTGTCCTGCACAAAACGACCACGCTTTGAGAAACGTCTCTATGGGCGCACCTCGAACTCCCAAGCGCCGCTGACGAGATGGCCGTCAGCCGAAAGCGCCCGGTAGCGCACGGTGTATTTGCCGGGATTCAGCCGATTCACGCTCACCGACACATGGCTTGGATCGGCGCTATCAATCGCCGCGTCGCGCTTGTCGACCCTTTCGCCCGATGCGCTCACAACCGCCAATGCGGCAAAGGCGTCGCGAATGCCGGCGTCGTACCACACTTCCACTTTTCCGATGTCTTCGGCGCCGACGCCGCCTTGCGCGGGGGAGGTGCGGACAACGATCGCATGCGCCAGAATGATCGCCGGGCGCTGCGGCTCTCGCGGCGGGCGCGACGGGCCGGTGAGTTCCATCCCGGGAGCAGCGCTCAGTTGTTGATCGCGACGTGGGGAGTCAGAGACAGTTCCGTACGCCGCAGCGGGTTGAGGCGTCGCGCCGACTGGCAGGATCGCCGCAAAAAATAGCAGATGCGCATGCCGGTTGATCGACGTCCAGGAAGCGCTTTTTCGACGGGAGAATCTTGCCTGTCCGCTCTTCGTCATGGGGCGAAGTCCCATTTAATCATCATTTCCTAGCCCGCTCGCGCGCAAAGACTGCGTCGGCCGCGAGACGCCGATTGCTCATCTTGTCACAGACTTGACCAGCGACGCCATTCCGCCGCGGCGCCAAAAACTCGCATCGCATCACGTTCAGCGCCCTTGCGTAAGGCTTCCACGTTGATGGACTTGAGCTTGCCCTTCTCCCTCGATATGCATCTTTTTAGAAAAGTGCATACGCCGCAGGCGCGCGGCGCGTCAAGGGAGTCCGCCCGATGATGTGGTTGCTGAACGGCGCGGTCGCTGTCGTTGTGGCGTGTTTCGCGAGTGCGCCGGCGGCGCACGCCCATACGGCGAATATTTCCAGCAGCCGAATCGTGCCGGAAGGCCACGGTCTTTATCGCGTCGAGGTCGGCTTTCTGGGAACTGATATCGAGCGCATGTTCGCCGAAAACAAACCGAAGAACGACGAGGTCGATCTCACCGAGCCGGGCGTGATCGAGGGCATGATCGGCAAGTTCATTCAAAAGCGCGTCGATTTGCAAAATGCGGAAGGTCAAACTTGCGCGAGCACGGTCGTTTCGGTCGGCGATGATCCGACGAATCCTAATGACTCAAAAGTCGTGCTGCGGATGGACTGCAGCGCTGTTCAAGGGCAGGTTTTATACAATCCGTTCAGACTTCTTGATGCGCAGGGGCCGCGTGCGAAACATCTCGTCAGCTTCGGGGAAAAGGCCGATGAATCCAATCTGACCGAGGCGCAGCGCATGGGCCGCGAGCCGGCGCCCGGGCAGGTGATGATCTATCCCGGCGATGCGATGGTGGATCTCTCCAAGCCGTTGCTGACGCCTTGGGAGCTCGCGCCGAAATTTTTCTCCGCCGGGGTCGAGCACATTGTGTCGGGCTATGATCATCTGTGCTTCCTGATCGCCGTGATGCTGTGGGCGACGCGTATCTGGCCCGTCGTCAAGATCGTAACGGCTTTCACCATCTCACATTCGATCACCCTGTCGCTTGCGGCGCTTGAACTCGTCAATTTGCCGAGCAGTTGGGTCGAGATCGCCATCGCGCTGTCGATCATCTATGTGGCCGTCGAGAATTTCTTTACGCGCAAAGTCGACGGGCGCTGGCGCGACACCTTCGCGTTCGGCTTCATCCATGGCTTTGGTTTCGCGAGCGGCCTGATCGAACTCGGCGTTCCTCAGCGGGCCATTGTGCCGGCGTTGGCGAGCTTTAATATCGGCGTCGAAGTCGGGCAGATCGGCGTCGTGCTCGTCGTTCTCCCTTTACTTCTCCTGATCGATAAGAACTTCACTCACGGTCAGCGCAACCCGTTCCTCGTTCAGGTCTGTTCAGCGATCATCGCCTGTTTTGGCGCTTATTGGTTCTTTGTGCGTATTGCCGAGCTGGGCTAGGAAATTATCGGCGGAGCGTCAACTTCCGTGCGGCCGGCGACGCGGCTCATTCCTTGGCGCCGAAAGATGCTGCGGCGTAGTCGTATGCCGGGCTTTCGTCCCTTGAACGCTGTTTTTAAAAGCGAACCGCTCCCAAGGGCGAACTGGCTGATGCGGCCTGGAAAAGCTTGTATGGCGCGCACCGCAAAAATTCAAAGACTCGGAAGCGACCGCCGAGAGTCAATTCACGCCGATGGACTTTCATTTCTTTAATGTTTAGTTCAAGCGCCGGGCTGGGGGCGTTAGGCGGAGCGATAGGCAAGTCCAGCGGACCGCCGGCGTTGGCGAGCCCTTTCCCGGCGAAAGCCGCAGGGTGAGGCGGCTCTTCGGAAATCTGGTTTTATTGGAGGAAATCTTATGAGGAAGCTGATAATTGCGCTTGCCGCGGCGGGAGCGCTCGCGCCTTCGCTGTCCAACGCGCAGGTCAAGATCGACATGACCCGCATCACGTGCGGTGAATTGTTGGCGATGCCGGCCGACGATCAAGCAGATTTCGGGGCGTTTATGGGCGGTTGGTTCGCGCAGAAAAGCGGCCGAACCTTCATCGACGTGAACTTATTCCGGAAAAATTCCGCCAGCGTCAAGAGCTGGTGCGCTTCCAATCCGAATGAGTCGGTCATGGCGGGTCTGCAGCGCGCTTTTGAGCAGAAGTAAAAGGAACGGGGAACCACATGAATCGCAAACTTATTTTCGCTGGCGCTCTCGCCGCGGCCGCCTTCGCCGTTCCGGCCAACGCGCAGGTCACGATCGAAATGTCGGAAATCACCTGCAAGCAGTTCGCCGGATACGACGCAGACACTCAGGACTTTGTCGCCAACTGGATGAGGGGCTATTTCAGCTCCAAGAACAACATCACCGTAATCGATTCGCGCTACGTGCGACGCAATACGGATAAAATCACGCGGTACTGCAAGAAGAAGCCGAATTCTTCGCTCATGGATGCGATCCAGAAGAACGCCCGCTGACCCGAATGAAGCGCACGGCCAGGAGTCGGCCGTGCGCTTTGCCATTTCTCTTTTGAATTTCATTATTTACAGCACCAACGCGGCAGTCTGCCGTCGTCCGACTTTCTCAGCTGCCGGAACGTGATGCGCCGGCGCGCCGGAACCCTCGCCGATCTCTAGGGTTAAGGTAGGGGCCCGCAAGCCGCTGCTGTCTCGAGCTTAAGCGTGCATTCGTGGTGGTTCAGGCGCGACACGCGGCGAAGAGACGGAGGACGCCTTCGATGAACGACGCTCCTACGCCATCGGATCCGGCGCCTACGCTGTCTGTGGTCCCCCGCGGCGACCCTCAGGCTGCCAGACCATTTCCCGCTACTGCGCGCCGCGTTCTTGTGAATCGCGCCTGATGCTTCCGAGCGCGACGGAACTCGATCGGCTCACTGCGCCGGGCGCCTTTCTATGGGCCACCGGCGTTGAAGACACGTTCATCACCGATCCGCATCCAAGAACCGGGCGCATGCTCGACGAATATGAGCTGACGGACCATTACCGGCGGTGGAAAGAGGATATCGCGTTGATGGCGCAATTGGGCGTTCCCTGCGCGCGCTATGGCGTGCCTTGGCATCGGGTGCAACCGGCGCCCGGGACCTGGGATTTCAGCTTCGTCGACGCCGCGCTCGAGCGCATGCTGGAACTTAACATCGATCCTATCGTTGACCTCGTGCATTACGGTTTGCCGCATTGGATGGAACACGCCTTCCTCAACGCAGATTATCCAAGGCGCGTCGCGGAATACGCCGCCCGCCTTGCTGAACGCTTCCGTGGGAGGATCAAGTGGTACACGCCGCTGAACGAGCCTCGGATCACCGCATGGTATTGCGGACGTTTGGGCTGGTGGCCGCCCTACGGGCGCAGCTGGTCGAGTTTCGTTGCGGTGATGTTGTCGATCTGTCGCGGAATCGTCGAAACGACCCGTGCGCTACATGACGTCGACCCTGAAATCGTCGCGTTTCACGTCGACGCCACCGATGTTTTCGAGTCGAGCGACTCCGCCTTGGCCGAGGAGGCAGAGCGGCGTCAAAGGATCGTGTTTCTCGCGCTCGATCTCATCAGCGGGCGCGTCGATCCGCACCATCCGCTGTGGGCCTGGCTTCTGACCCAGGCGGCGGCGGAACCGGCGCTGAACGCCTTTCGTGAACGCCCGCTTGAGCTCTCCGTCATTGGGGTGAACCTTTACCCGATCTTCACGCTCAAAAGGATGTCGCGGGACCGTTTCGGGCGACTGCGCGTTCGAATGCCCTACGCGTCGGGCGCGCTCGTGACGAAGATCGGCGAGATGTATTTCGAACGTTATGGCGCGCCGATCATGATCTCGGAAACCGCGACCAAGGGTTCGGTGAGACAGCGACAGGCCTGGCTCACTGACTCCGTCGAGGCGATGAAGTCGCTGCGCGCGGACGGCGTTCCGATTGTGGGCTACACATGGTGGCCGATGTTCGCGCTGGTGACATGGGCCTATCGTCAGGGGCTGCGGCCCCTCCACGATCATCTTTTGCAAATGGGGCTATGGGATCTCGATTCTGATCCATCGGGGCGGCTGGACCGTATTGAGACGCCCCTTGTCGACGCCTATCGTCGACTGACGTCCGGTGGCGCGGCTGCGGTGGGTCCGCTCGCGCCAACGCCACGGCTGTCGTAGCGCAGCCTCCACGAGCGATCGGGGAGTAAAGGCATGTTTCAGAGTTTCTTTCTCGCGGGTTTCGAGGGGTCGACAGGCTTCAACCGGCACGGCGAGTGGTTCGATCAGGTGGTCGCGACAGGTCACGACGCCAATGTCGACGAAGACTATGCCGACATCGCGCGACTGGGCTTGCATGCCGCGCGTGAGACCGTTCGTTGGCCGCTCGTCGATTGCCGCGGTCGATATGATTTTTCCTCGCTCGAACCGTTCATAGAGGCCGCAAACCGTCACGGCGTCGGGGTGATATGGGATCTCTTTCACTACGGTTTCCCTCAGGACGTCGACCTTTGGGCCGAGGCGTTCCCCCGACGTTTCGCCGACTACTGCTATGCGGTGGCGCGCTTCGTGGCCGCGCGCATGGAGGCTCCCTGCGTCTTCACGCCGATCAATGAGCCTTCGTTCATGGCCTATGCCGGCGGCGAGAAGGCGCTGTTCGCGCCATATGGGTCGGGACGAGGCTGGGAGTTGAAGGTCGCGCTCGCGCGTGGCGCAATCGCTGGAATCAACGCGATACGCGCCGCCTGTCCCGATGCGCGTTTCGTCAGTGTCGATCCCTTGTGCCGCGTCGTCTGTCCCGAGGACAGGCCGGATCTTGCGCCTCAGGCGGACGATTTCAATAACAGGCTCGTGTTTCAAAGCTGGGACATGTTGTGCGGCAGGCTTCTGCCCGAACTCGGCGGCAGTCCTGAACATTTGGACGTGGTGGGAATCAATTATTACTGGACCAATCAGTGGGAGTTGAACGACGCGCCGAACGCCGACGGAAACGTGCCGCCGCTTGACGACGATGATCCGCGCCGAGCGCCGCTCTCGGATCTCATTCTCTCGGTCTGGCAGCGGTACGGCCGCGAGGTCATGATCACGGAGACCAGCCACGTTGGGGACAATCGTGGACCGTGGCTGTGCGAAGTGGTCAGCGCCTGCCATGCGCTCTTGCTGCAGAACGTGCCGTTACGCGGCGCGTGCCTTTACCCGATCCTGGGCATGCCCGAGTGGCACGATCGCGATCTCTGGACGCCTATGGGCCTGTGGGATCCGCTCTGTCACCGCGATCCCGGCGCAGGCCGGCTTTTATGCGAACCGATGGCGGAAGCGCTGCAAGGCGCAGCGCCGCTCGAAGCGCTTCATCAGGCGCAGCAGGAGGCTGAAAGTCGCCGCGACTCGCAGTTCAATTATGCGAGGCGCAAGCGTTACGCGGCGCGTTGACGAGATCCTTTATCCCCGCAAATCGTCACTCCGCCGCTTCAGCACGTCTCCGCGCTTTTGAAAACGCGCCGCCTGAAGAGATGAGCGCGTCATGCGCGCCGCATTCGACGATTTGTCCTTTGCTCATGACGAAGATGCAATCACAATCGACGACCGACTCCAGACGATGGGTCACGAGAATAATCGTGCGTGATCCTTTCAGTCGGTGCAGCGTTTCTATCAGCCGCCGCTCCTGCTCGGGATCGAGCGCGCTCGTTGGTTCGTCAAGGACCAGGAACGGCGCGTCCGATAGCAGCGCGCGCGCAATGGCGATTCGCTGCCGCTGACCGCCTGAGAGATTCGCGCCGCCTTCGGCCAGCACCGTCTCATAGCCATCAGGCAGTGGGTGAATGAATTCGGCGGCGCCCGCGTCTTCGGCCGCTCGTTCGATGTCCGCTCGCGTTGCGTTCTGCCGGCCATAGGCGAGATTTTCTGCGATGGTCGCCGGCAGCACGAGGCTGTCTTGCGCGACGAGCGCGAAATGCGCTCTTAGCGCCTCGAGCCGTACGTTCCTGAAGTCGACGCCATCCAAGCGTAGCGCCCCGCTCGTCGGATCGTAGAACCGAAGCATGAGACTCAAGAGCGTGCTCTTGCCGGCGCCGCTCGCTCCGACGAAGGCCACCATCTGGCGCGGCCGTATCGTCGCCGAAACGTCGGTGAGAATTTGTTTGCCGCCCCCGTAGTCAAAACTTACGCGTTCGAGCGTCAGAGTTCGCGGCTTACTCGAAATCCAACGGGCTGCCGACGAATCGACAACGGCTTCCGGTTCGTCGAGCACATGAAAAACCCGACGCGACGCGGCCTCGAAGATGCGCACTTTGGCGAAGAACTCGCTGAGCCATTTCAGCGGGTCCCAAAGCTTGCGCAAGTAGTCGATGAAAATGAGCAGCGTCCCGACCGTCATGCCGTCGGCGACGGGCATGAGAAACTGGTCTCGGTAGACGAGCCAACCTCCATAGCCGAGGATGATCGCTCCGCCCACGGAGAGGATGCCGTCGCGCGCGAGAGGATAGAGCTGTTCCTGCCAATTCAAGCTCAGCAGGGCCTCGACGCTTCTGCCGACCGCGCCGGAGAAGCGTCTGAATTCGAATGCCTCGCGACGAAACGCCTGCGCCAAAGGTATACGCGCCATCGCCTGCTGAATATGCGCGGTCAGATCGGCGTCGATCTGCTTCGAGTCAAGCGCGCGTTTGTGGATTTTGACGCCAAATCGCCAGTTGCTCCATATCATGAAGGGAGCGACGGTAAATGCCGCCAGCGTTAAACTGACGTTTCGAGAGAAAAGAATAATGGTCATCACGGTGAGCGTTACGGCCGCAACCGAAGTTCCAATCACGACGTCGACGATGCCCCACGGGCCGAAGGTGTCTGTCGTCAGACGATAGATCGAATCGCCCTGCGGTCGGCTGCGGTGATAGGTGAGGCCAAGATTTTGAAGCTTGGTGAAGAGATCAAACCGCACCCGCGTCGTGCCGCGATAATTGAGGTAATAGTTGATCATCATGCGGCCCATCCACGCCGTATATCCGACGAGTTGCAGTCCAAGTCCGATCGCGACCAGACCCGCGATCTGCCCCGGTTTGTCCTTCGGCAATACGGCAAGAAAGTAGCTGTGTATCCAGTTGCCTTTCGGCTCGCTGGAAAGCACGGAATCGACAAGCACCGCCAGCGGCCACGCCTCCAGGAGGCCCACGCTGACGGAGACCGCTATCATCGCGACAAGCGCGGCGATCCGCACCCGGTCTTGTAGAAAGTATGTCAGCGCCCGGCGATAAACCGCGACGTCTGTCATGTCTTGCGCAGAATGCATGGCGCTATAACGCGCCAGCTCGCCTAAAGGTCTTCCCAGCCCACGGGTTCGAGCTTGGAGATCGCAGGCGCCGGACCGGCGCTGCGCGCCGCAGCTTCGATCAGGCCGCCAAGCAAAGCCGCGGCGGTTGGATCTTCTCCCGGAGGATCACGCAACAGTTTGAAGGTCGCGATCACGATGCGGCCTGTGCCGTAGTTGCGTCCGACCGCAATCGCAGCCGGACGATGGATCCACCCGACAACCAGCGCGGCGTGAACCCGCGCCTGAAAATCAAGGAGATTACAGCCGGAGATGATATGCGTCGGGATCACGCGATCAAACGCCTGGTCAAGCAGAGGCCCGCCGGGAATTGCGGCGAAAGGACCCTGCCGTCGAAGCCAGGCGAAGGACGACGCCCAGTCGCCTCGCCAGAGCGTGCCGTCGCGCGCCACCACCTTGACATTCTGCCAATGCGGAAAGAATGGCGTGAGCGAGCCTGGCGTTTCGGTCAAGAGAACTGCTCGCCCGCCGGCGCGCACATAGGCCGCGAGCGCGGCGGAAGCTTGCGTCTCGACGACGACGTCGGCCGTCTCGCCCCCTTCCGCCAATCTATAGCCAAGCGCCTGCAAGCGATCCCGAATGTCGCCGTGTGACGACCACAGCGAAAGCTCCGGCGGTCGCGGCCTCGCATGCACGGCAACGTCGATTTCGTTGCTCGCGAGAAGTCGTCCGTCAAGAGAACGCAAGCGCAGGGTGAGACGGCGCAGGCAGGAGTGCTCGACCATCGGCAGTTTCACCGAAATCATGCCGAGATCAGCTACGACGCCGGGCTCGATGGAGGGAATTTCCAACGTCATCGGCTCGGTGAGCGATATGTCGAGAGCCGCCGCCTCCAGTGGATTTGGACCGCCATGCGCCACGCAGAGCGAGAGGCGAACGGCGTCGCCCGACCAATAGGCGGGGCGATCGAGGGTGGGCAGAATAACCGTATCGGCATTGATCGAGTGAAACAGATTGTGAAAAACGCGCGGATTGGAACGCATGTCGAGAAGGCCGTTCGCCTCCCAATGACAATCGGTCAGCTCGGTGATGACGTAGCCGGCGATCTGCGGCTTCCGGCGCATGGCTTCGATCTGGTATTTCAGCGCCCGAAACTGTTGCCACTGGGTCGCCTCGACGAAGCTTTCGAACGTCCCGAATACGCGATCGAGACTCCAGTCTTGAAATCGGTTGCGAACGCCATGCGCATACATGACGCCTTCGCTCCAGTCGTGGCCGGTCTCGAACCACCAGGCTTCGGCTCCGGCCGCGTCTCTCAATTTCTCGGGGTCAGGCAGCCCCCAATTGCCAAATTCGGAGCATAGCAGCGGCTCCTGTCCCGTGATGACCGCGTCGCCCTCGGGGCTGAACAGCCATTCGGCCCTTCCGGCGAGTTCCTCGACGAACTGATCCCAGTCCTCCCGGCTATCGGGAATGGCGGCATAGAAATGGAAATCTGCGAGATCGGTCTGCACGTGAAAGCTTGGCGCCAAGGGCGAATTGTCGACGACAAGCCGCGACGGATCGTAGGACTTGAGCCACAGATACAGCTTCTTCAGCCATGCGCGGTGATAGGCGTCATGGACAAGGTCGACGCCCCAGTTCTCGTTGATCAGCGTCCAGCAAAAGATCGAAGGATGGTTTCCGTCGCGATCGATCAGACCCTTCAGCGTGAGCTCCTTGCGCTCTCGCGAGAGTTCGGTCGAATCCCCGGCGTTCGGCAGTTCCGCCCAAATCAGCAGGCCAAGGCGATCGGCGACCTCATAGTAGCGCGGATCCGGCACCTTAATGTGACAGCGCAGTGCGTTCAGCCCGAGTTGCTTCGCCTTGTTAAATCTATCCTCGAGAAATTCGACGGAGGGCAGAGTGCAGATCGTGTCGGGATAATAGTCCTGGTCGAGAGCGGCACGCAGATAGAACGGCTTGCCGTTGAGATACAATTTCCCGTCTCGGGTTTCGACGCTGCGAAAGCCAAATGTCGTTTCAATTTGGTCGACGACGACGTCTTTGCGCCTCATCGAGACTTGCAGACGATAGAGGTAGGGCGTGTCGGGCGACCAGCAGCGCGGCGCAGGCACAAATGAATACAGCAGGGCGTTCTCAACGCCGGCCGCCAGTTTGGCGCATGAATGCGCGACGGCGTTTTCCTCTGCGTCGACGACCGTAATCGTCACGTCGGCGGCGTCGGTGAGCGGGCTCTCGAAGCGCACTTGCGCCGAAATCTCTCCGCTCGCCTGCGATGAACGCACGCGCACCGTCGTCACGTGGTCGGCGATCCGCCTTTCGAGATACACGGACTGCCATATCCCAGAGAGCGGGCCGTACCAGCTCTGCTTGCCGAAGGGCATTTCGGCGAATGGCGTCGTGGGGAATTCGAACGGGTCGTCGGTGGGGCTTTCCACCTTCACCTTAATCTCGGCCTTTCCATTGACGATCCGGTCTGTGATGTCGAAATGAAACGGCAGGAAGCCGCCCACATGGCTGCCGACGAATGCGCCGTTCACAAACACATGGGTAATGTGAAAAACGGCGCCGAAGTGCAGAAACACCCGCTGCTCCAGCCATTCTTCAGGTATCTCCACCTCTCGGCGATAGACTGCGACGCCGCCGCGCATGCGCAGATCGGCGAATTGGGCTTGCCAAGGGCTCGGGACAAGAATCGTCCTACTCTCGGCCGGCTTGGCACCATAGCCGAGATATTTGAAGTCCCATGACCCGTCTAGGGATATGCGCGTTGCGCTCACCAAACCTCACCTCGACCAAAAGCGCCGGCGCCGGAGCATCGATACGTTGGTCGAATATAACAATGAGCGATCCACAGTCGATTTTCTACATAGCGACCGTCAAAACGCCAGTATTTTTATTTACGACTCAAGCTTAGCCGGGCGACTCGACTATTCAGCGGCGACTGAGGCAGTCGCGAAGGCCGCGCTGTTGCGCGCCGGGATCTCCTTATTGATCCGCCGGAACGTCGCGAGCGCCTGTCCGACCACCTGATCCATATTGTAGTAGCGGTAGGTCGCAAGCCTCCCGACAAACCAAACATTTTGCTGCGCGATCGCAAGCTTTTCGTAGCGCTTGTAAATCTCCGCATTTTCCGGGCGGGGCACGGGATAATAGGGGTCGCCTTCATCACTCGGGAATTCATAGGTCAAGCTTGTTTTAGGATGGTCCTGACCCGTGAGATGCTTATATTCGGTCACCCGCGTATAGGCTTCTGTCTGCGGATAATTAACCACCGCCACAGGCTGATGCTGGCGCTTATCGAGCGTGACATGTTCGAAGCGCAACGACCGATAGGGCAGCTTGCCGAAGCGGAAGTTGAAATATTCATCGATCGGCCCGGTGAAGATCAGCCTTTTATAGAAAACTTCGTTGCGCACTTCTTCAAAGTCGGTCTGCAGCATGACGTTGATGTTGGGGTGCTTCACCATGCGTTCGAACATGCGCGTATAGCCGTGAAGCGGCATGAACTGGTATTCATCGCCAAAATAGCGGTCGTCGTGATTGAGGCGCGTAGGCACCCGCGCCGTGACGGACTTGTCCAGCTGCGACGGCTCTACGCCCCACTGCTTTTTGGTGTAGCCGCGAAAGAATTTCTCGTAGAGTTCTCGCCCCACGGTGCTGACGACGACGTCCTCAGACGTCTTGATCTCTTCACAATGTTCGGCGCGGCTCGCGAACCACTGCACAAGTTGCTCGGAGTTTAAGGAGAGACCGTAGAGGCGATTCACCGTGTCCAAGTTGATCGGAATGGGCACGAGCATGCCGTCCACATTCGCGAGCACGCGGTGCTCGTACGGGCACCAACGCGTGAACTGCGAAAGATGCTCGAAGACGGCTTCCGAGTTCGTATGAAAGATATGCGGGCCGTACTGATGCATGAGCACGCCGGCGTCGTCGTAGCGATCATAGGCGTTTCCGCCGATGTGCGGCCGACGATCGATAAGAAGGACGCGCTCGTCGCGCTGCGACGCGAGCCGTTCGGCCAGCACGCTTCCTGCGAAGCCTGCCCCGACGATAAGCCAGTCAAACAAGTTGCCCCTCCCGCGCTGATTTGGACTCGGCGCCGACGCTTGCGATGTGCAGCATCATTCTCGCCCAGGTCTTGTCCCAAGACATTTCTGCAAGACTCGCATCGACCGAACTGAGCCAGTGCGCCTTAGGTCGCGAAAGCAACAGGTCGATCTTGGCGACGAATTCTTCCGCGCTCGACGCGATTTCCACGTGTCCGGCCGCGCCGTAGGGATTGACGACATCGGTGATCGGCGTTGAAACCACTGGCACGCCTGCAGCAAGAAACTCCGGGGTCTTCGTCGGGCTGATAAAGCGCGTCGCTTCATTCAACGCGAATGGCATGATTCCGACGTCCCATCCGGAGAGGTAGTTCGGAAGCTCCTGGTAATTTTTGCAGCCCAGCCAATGAATGTTTTCGGCGCGGGGCAGAGATTGCGGGCTGATCTTCGCGGTGGGGCCGATCATCACCAATTGCCATTGCGGTCGCAGCGCGGAGATGCCGGCGACGATATCCATATTCATGCGTTCATCGATCACGCCAAAGAACCCGATGCGGGGATGCGGAATCTCCCTTTGATCATCGGGATCAACGCTGCGGTCTCGCGCGCTTTTGAAGTGAGCGGTGTCGACGCTGCTCGGAAAAACGTGAATGTTGTCGTGTCGCTGACGTTTGGATTCGTACAGGCTCTGTCCGCCGACGAACATGAGTTCGCTCTTGGCCATCAACTCTCGTTCGAGATCGAGAATGCCTTGCGGCGCTCCAGCAAACGCGGAAAGCTCATCCATATTGTCATAGACGCGCAGGTTGGGAGTCAGATGTCGAGTAAACTGAAGCGCCATGGGCGTATAGTACCAACTAACCCATCGCGAAGGCCGCACATCAGCGAGCAACTCGTTTACAACTCGATGTTGCGCGTTAGTGATTTCGTCTGGCGAGAGGCCTTCTGGAAGAACAGGCGTGACGACAACGACGCCGCAGGCTTCATCCCTTTGGATTTTCACGCCTGCGTCTTCTTGGGAAAAGATGGGCTCTTCAATGTAGAAGACGCCGAGGTTTCGAGCTGCTCGACTCAAAAGATGCTGTGGTCGCTGATAAACGAAGTTCCAACGAAGATGGGAGAAACAAAAGAGATGACTTGGAACTGACATCATGCCCCACCTCGAGCCTTGCGGTTTTCTTTGCTTTTCGGTTTCCCTGAACAAACTCGGGTTCAGCAACTTTGTTCCGGCATTATGAACAGTTGGACAGCTTCGGGCGACGGAACGCGATCACGGCTCCCGCGCTGGCGGATCTCCGGATGGCTGCTGATCTGCCGGAACAGCGTCTCTAACTGCGCGTTCAGTTAAACGGCGCTGGCGCGAGGCTACTGGCGGTTCTTATGTGGGAATGGGCGTTAGGCTGGATCGCACCGGCCGCAACGATGATCGCCGCGATGATGACCGCCGCCAACGCCGGCGCGCGCGTCACGGGCTGGGGTTTCGTCGTGTTTGCAATGGGCTCCGTCGACTGGAGCTTGACCGCGATGTACTCACATCAGCGCAATCTGTTGCTCACCAATCTTTTTCTTACGGTGGTCAACATGATTGGGGTGTGGCGATGGTTGGGTAGGCAGGCAAGGCATGAGGACGGAAGCATCAAGGCCGTGCGCAAGAGCAGCCACGCGGACGCTGTGCCGTCGCTCTTTTCTGCGTCGGCGGCCGTTGGCGCTAATGTCATAGATGCAAGCGGCGAAAAGCTCGGCGTCATCGTTGATCTGATGCTGAGACGCGATCAGCGCGGTCTCGCCTATGTGGTCATCGCCCAATATGGAATGGGCGGCGTCGAAGAGACGCTGCGCGCCGTCGATCCGGCGAACATAGAGTTCACAGCCGATTCCGCGCACAGTAAAATATCTAGGAAGGAGCTCGACGCGCTACCGGCGCTTCAAGCCGACGATTGGCCCAGCGCCTTACCCTCTGAGCGCGCGAGCGCCCCCGGCGCATTGGGCCGAAACTGAATATGGCCGACGCGTATGCGCCGGCCATTCTTTATCAACCGTTAGTCGCGCGGATAGCTGCTGCCCGAGTTCCACATCGCGCCCAGCATAAATCCCGCAGCCACGGCCATGAGCACAGTCGTCGTTGGCTGACCGCGCGCCGACTTCTCAATGGCCTGCCGGAAATTGCCGATCACATCGCCGGCGCGTCCAGCAACTTCGCTGCCCTTTTCCTGCATCGTCGACATCGCCGATCCGGCTTGCTCCATGGTCTGATTGATGCGTTGCCCGACTCTGTCGGCCGCCGCCATTGCTTTGTCGCCCATGACCGCAGCAGTCTCGCTGATCGGGCGATCCGATTGTCGGATGCGCTCCAGTTCTGGCGTCGCCATTCTTGCCTCCATCCTCGAAATAGTTCGAGCCTCGCCTTAACCCGCTCGCGAGGTCGTTGTTCCAATTAAGGAAGCGGGAACGTTGCGGAGGCGGGCGTCAGCCGGTCGGCTTTCACTCGCCATTTGGGCGTCGCGCATTGCTGCGGCCTTGGGCGCTACTGCAATTGGCTGTTCGTGTGGATGTAAGTTCCTGTTAGCCAATGACGCAAGCCGCGCGCCTTGATTTGAATAATCTATGCTTTATTTCCTGAAAGTGCTTGCGCTTAGCTAGCGCGTCAAACGCAGTTCGCGTCGCGTGTTAGCGAGCCGGTGAGGAAGATCTCGGGATGGCGAACACGGCGATGTGGCGGGCGGATGATGTCCGGGGGTGGGCGGTCGAAGACACGGACCTCTTCACAAAGGCGCGTCGGAATTGCGAGACGAGCGAACTCTACGCCGAAGCGATCCGACGCGGGGAGGGAGTCGCATCCGCGACGGGCGGCCTCGTCGTGGAAACGGGCGCCCACACAGGGCGGTCGCCGAACGACAAATTTATCGTTTGCAACGCGTTGACCGAGCCGACGATCTGGTGGGACAACAATCTTTCAATGACGCCAGAGCAGTTTGGCCGACTGCATCAAGACATGCTGACGCACGCGCGTCGTATGACTCTCTTCTCTCAGGATCTCTATGCCTGCGCCGCGCCAGCGCATCGGCTGAATATTCGGGTTTTGACTGAATACGCTTGGCATTCGCTCTTTGCGCGGCACCTTTTCACTCCGGTTGAGAGCACGAGAGGTTTCGAGCCGCAGTTGACGGTTCTGGATCTGCCCTCTTTCCGGGCCGACCCATTGCGGCACGGGTGTCGCTCCACCACAGTGATCGCCATCGATTTCTCGAGAGGCGTCGTGCTGATCGGCGGCACGCAATATGCGGGAGAAATCAAGAAATCGATCTTCACCTATCTCAACTTTGTTCTACCCGCGAAAGGCGTGTTGCCGATGCATTGCGCCGTCAATGACGGCGAGGGTGGATCGGCGGTGTTCTTCGGACTTTCGGGGACAGGTAAGACGACACTTTCGGCCGATCCGGCGCGCAGCCTGATTGGCGACGACGAGCATGGGTGGGACGAGAGCGGTCTTTTCAACTTTGAAGGCGGCTGCTACGCCAAGGCGATCCGGCTCGCGCAGCAGTCGGAGCCGGACATCTACGCCGCGTCTCACCGTCGGGGCGCTATCCTTGAAAATGTGTCGTACGATCCCGGCGCGGGGCGGTTCGACTTCGACGACGATTCAAAAACCGAAAACACGCGGATCGCTTATCCGCTCGACTTCATCTCCAATGCTTCGACGACGCGTCGCGCGAGTCATCCCAGGAACATCGTGATGCTGACGTGTGACGCATTTGGCGTGCTGCCGCCGATCGCGCGTCTCACGCCCGCGCAGGCGATGTATCATTTTCTGTCCGGCTACACCGCCAAGGTCGCGGGGACCGAGCGCGGCGTCAAAGAGCCCCAGGCGACGTTCTCCGCCTGCTTTGGCGCGCCCTTCATGCCGCGCCCCCCGACGGAATACGCCGATCTGCTGCGCGAGTTCATCTGTTCCAGCGATGCAAACTGCTGGCTGGTGAACACCGGTTGGTCGGGCGGCCCCTATGGGATCGGACGTCGAATGCCGATCTCGGCGACGCGCGCTTTGCTTCAGGGCGCTCTCGACGGGTCCCTCGCGCAAGCCGACTTCCGGACGGATCCCTCCTTTGGACTATCCGTGCCGACGTCTGCGCGCGGCGTCGACTCCAAGATGCTGGATCCTGTCCAGACGTGGTCCTCGCGCGAAGATTTTAACCATATGGCGAAAAGGCTGATCGGAATGTTCGAGGCGAACTTCAGCCGGTTCGCCGCCGTCGTCGACCAGCAGGTGCTTGACGCCCAGCCCGGCGCCGTCCGATAGCCAGCGCAGCGTCTTGCGCCAAACAGACTCGCGCAAGCATTGGCCAACTTGAAACTTCGCTGATTCGAGAAATATAGGCTGTATCTTGGTGCGCCGTCGGAGGATGCGCATGCGCCATTGGACGCCTACTTTCGACTTCGATCTCGGCGATGTCGCCGACCGCGTGCGCAGCGCAACCGAAGCCTTCGCGACGGCGGAAATCGCCCCGCAGGCGCAGCGGATCGATGCCCAGAACGCTTTTCCCCCTGACCTTTGGCCAAAGCTCGGCGCGCTCGGCGCGCTCGGTCTGACCGTGCACGAGCAATATGGCGGGGCCGGCATGGGCTATCTGGAACATGTGCTGGCGATGGAGGAAATCAGCCGCGCCTCAGCGTCGGTCGGGCTGTCCTATGGCGCGCACTCCAATCTCTGCGTGAACCAGATCCATCGTAACGGCTCGGACGAACAAAAGCGGCGATACCTGCCGAACCTCGTCTCGGGACATCACGTCGGGGCGCTCGCGATGTCAGAGCCTGGCGCCGGATCAGACGTTACGGACATGAAGCTTAGCGCGGTGAAGCGCGCCGATCGCTATGTTCTGAACGGAAGCAAGATGTGGGTGACGAACGGTCCCGACGCCGATGTCGTGATCGTCTACGCCAAAACCGATCCGGGCGCCGGACCGCATGGCATCACCGCCTTCATTGTCGAGCGCGTCTTTCCCGGATTTTCATCAAGCGCGAAGCTCGACAAGCTCGGCATGCGCGGCTCCAACACATGCGAACTCGTATTCCAGGACTGCGAGGTTCCCGAAGAGAACGTGCTTGGGCTCCCCGAGCGCGGAGTCAATGTGTTGATGAGCGGCCTGGATTACGAGCGCGCTGTGCTCGCCGGCGGTCCGCTTGGGATCATGCAGGCCTGCATGGATGTCGTGCTACCCTATGTGCACGAGCGCAAGCAATTTGGGCAGCCGATCGGCGAGTTCGAGCTCATGCAGGGCAAGCTCGCCGACATGTACACGGCGGTCATGGCGACGCGCGCATATGTCTATGCGGTCGCGAAGGCAAGCGATCGCGGCCGCGTGACCAGAAAGGATGCGGCGAGCGCGATACTTTTCGCCGCTGAACGCGCGACATGGATGGCGCTTGAATCGATTCAGTGCCTGGGCGGCAACGGTTATATGAACGAATATCCAACGGGAAGACTATTGCGCGACGCCAAGCTTTACGAGATCGGCGCGGGAACAAGCGAAATCCGGCGCATGTTGATCGGGCGCGAACTCTTTCAGGAGACAGCCTGATTTTGGATTAAAGATATGCCCCTCGATAGCCTTGTTAATCCGAACGACGCCGATTTCACGAAGAACCGCCAAGGGATGACCGATCGCGTCGCCGAGTTGAGGCGGATTGCGGCGGATGTTCGAGCAGGTGGCGGCGAGCGGGCGTGTAAGCGGCATCTCGCCCGCGGCAAAATGCTCGCGCGTCAGCGCATTGACGCGCTTGTCGATCCCTTTTCGCCCTTTCTCGAAATCGCGCCATTTGCCGCTTACGGCATGTATGACGGGCGTGTCGCAGCGGCCGGAGTCGTCGCCGGCATAGGGCGGGTGCGCGGCCGCGAATGCATGATCGTGGCCAATGATGCGACGGTCAAAGGCGGCGTCTACTTCCCCCTAACTGTAAAGAAGCATCTTCGCGCGCAAGAGATCGCCGCGCAGAACAATCTGCCCTGTCTCTATCTCGTCGATTCAGGCGGCGCCAATCTGACGAGTCAGGAGGATGTTTTTCCCGACCGGGATCATTTCGGCCGAATTTTTTACAATCAGGCCACGATGTCGTCGCGCGGCATTGCGCAGATCGCCGTCGTCATGGGTTCGTGTACCGCCGGCGGCGCCTATGTTCCGGCGATGAGCGATGAAACGATTATCGTGCGCAACGAAGGCGCGATATTCTTGGCGGGTCCGCCTCTCGTCAAAGCCGCGACGGGCGAAGTTGTGACCGGCGAGGAGCTCGGCGGCGCCGACGTTCACTGCCGCCGTTCTGGCGTCGCCGATCATTGCGCCGAGAATGACGCGCATGCTCTGCAAATCGCGCGGGATATCGTCGGCAATCTCGGGCCTTCCGGCGCCATCACGGTTCCGGTGAGAAAGCCTGCTGAGCCCTGCTACGATCCCGCCGAGATATACGGTCTGTTGCCGCAGGACCCGCGAAAGCAGTTCGACATACGCGAGGTGATCGCGCGCCTCGTCGACGCGAGCGAATTCGAGGAATTCCGCAAGCTGTATGGCCCGACGCTGGTGACAGGTTTCGCGCACATCTATGGCTATCCCGTCGGGGTCGTGGCCAATAACGGCGTCTTGTTTCCCGAGAGCGCGCAGAAGGGCGCGCATTTCATCGAGCTTTGCGCGCGACGAAAAATACCGCTGCTCTTTTTGCACAATACGACGGGCTTCATGGTCGGAGCGAAGTATGAAAGCGCCGGCGTCGCCAAGGAAGGCGCGAAGATGGTGACGGCGGTGGCGACGGCCGCGGTGCCGAAGCTCTCGATCATCGTCGGCGGCAGTTTCGGCGCGGGCAATTATGCCATGTGCGGGCGCGCCTACTCGCCGCGCTTTCTATGGATGTGGCCGGGTGCGCGCATCGGCGTCATGGGCGGGGAACAGGCCGCGAGCGTGCTGACCCGCGTCAAGCGCGAGGCGATGGAGAAACAGCAGAAGGCTTTCTCGGAGCAAGAGGAGGAGAACTTCATGCGCCCGATTCGTGAGCAATATGAGCGCCAGAGCCTGCCGCTCTATTCCAGCGCCCGGCTCTGGGACGACGGCGTCATTGACCCGCTCGACACGAGACGGATTGTCGCTTTGGCGCTATCCTTCGCGCTGAAGGCGCCGATCGAAGAAACGCGCTTTGGCCTGTTTCGCATGTGAGTCCTGTTCTATGACGACTTTGATGCAATCGGTTGACGCGAACGGCGTCGCGACGTTGACGCTGAACCGTCCAGACAAGCGCAATGCGCTCGACTATGAGCTTATTGGCCTTCTAAAGGATGCGCTCGAAGAATTGGATGCGCGCGCCGACGTCCGCATCATTACGCTTGAGGGCGCGGGAGACTATTTTTGCGCCGGCGGCGACATCGGCTCGATGATCCGCGTCGCTCAGCGCTCATCGAGCGCCAATGAACAGGACGCTTTGGCGCTCGCCCGAATGCTGCGCGCTTTGGACACGGTGTCAAAGCCGACGATCGCCTTGGCCAAGGGCGTCGTTGTTGGCGGAGGCGTCGGTCTGCTCGCGTGTTGCGACATCGTTGTGGCCGCCGACGACGCGTCATTCTCGCTCAATGAGGTGCGGCTCGGATTGCTGCCGGCGATCGTCGCGCCCTTTCTCATCCGGGCCATAGGCCTGCGGCAGCTGCGCCGATATGCTTTGACGGCGGAGCGCTTTTCCGCCGCCGAGGCGCAGAAATTGGGTCTCGTCCATCGAGTGGCGCCCAGGTTGGAGGTCAATTTGGCGCATGCGGCCATCGTTGCGGACTTGCTGCGCGGCGCGCCTGGCGCGCAGGCGGACGTAAAGACCTTCTTCGCGGAATGCGACGGCCACGGAGTCGACGCAGAACTCTTGCGCGAAGCCGCGCATCGTCTCGCCGCAAGAAGATCGAGCGCGGAGGCGCAGGAAGGTCTTTCGGCCTTTCTCGAAAAACGAGCGCCACACTGGATCGCGGCCGATTGAGATGATGCGCAAGCTCCTCATCGCGAACCGCGGCGAGATCGCTTGCCGAATCATGCGAACCGCGAAAAGATTGGGCGTAACGTCGGTCGCCGTCTACTCCGAAGCTGATGCGCATGCGCTGCATGTCGAACTTGCCGATGAAGCCTATCTTCTCGGACCCGCGCCGGCGCGCGACAGCTATCTGTCGATCGGGAAGATCATCGACGTCGCAAGGCGTAGCGGATCGGACGCCATACATCCGGGCTACGGATTCCTGGCCGAGAATGCGGACTTTGCCGAAGCCTGTGCGGCGAACGGTCTGATCTTCGTCGGGCCGCCGCCCCACGCCATGCGGCTTCTTGGCTCCAAGAGCGAGGCGAAGGCGGCGATGATGCGGGCAGGGGTGCCGGTGGCTCCGGGGTCATCGGGGGGCGAAGACGCTGAATTGTTCGAAGCGGCGCGCGCCATCGGTCTTCCATTGCTCGTGAAGGCGTCCGCAGGCGGCGGCGGCAGGGGCATGCGCATCGTGCGCGCGCCTGAGGAGTTGTCCGCCGCGATCGAAAGCGCCCGGCGCGAAGCGCGCGCCGCCTTCGGGGATGACGCGCTGTTCATCGAGAAATATTTCTCCGGCTATAAGCACGTCGAAATCCAGATTTTCGCGGACTCTCACGGCAACGTCGTTTCTTTCCTTGAGCGCGACTGTTCGATGCAGCGCCGCCATCAAAAGGTTATTGAAGAAACGCCTGCGCCCGGTCTGACGCCCTCGTTACGCGCGCAGATGAGCGACGCGGCGATCCGCGCCGCCCGTGCCGCTGGCTACACCGGCGCAGGCACGGTCGAATTTCTCGTCGGCGAAGACCACTTCTATTTTCTCGAGATGAACACGCGGCTGCAGGTCGAACATCCCGTCACCGAGATGGTCTCGAAGCAGGATCTCGTCGAATGGCAGTTGCGCGTCGCCTGTGGCGCGCCGCTTCCCTTGACGCAGAGCGAGTTGAGGATGAGCGGTTGCGCCATGGAAGCGCGGATCTGCGCGGAAGATCCCGCGCGCGGGTTCATGCCTTCGGTGGGCGAGATCGTCCATTTTCGCGCGCCGCGGCAAGCGCCTTTCTTGCGCATCGACTCGGGCGTTCGCGCCGGGGATCGCGTCACGCCCTATTATGATTCGCTGTTGGCGAAACTCATCGTCTTCGGCGAAAATCGCGAGCAGGCGTTGCGTCGCCTGCAGGCGGGGCTAGAAGAAGTCGAGATCGTTGGCGTCGCCACAAATCTCGATCTGCTGCGGGCGATCGCCAAGAGCGACGGGATGGCGGCCGGCGATTACGACACGGAATATGTCGGGAGCAATATTGCTATGCTGACGTGCGCCGCGGCTCCGAGAACGGATTCGGACCGCGTCCTTCTTGCGGCGGCGGCAGCGGTTTTCCTGGCCGACTCTCGGCGCTCCGCGCTTGAAGCGAGTAGATCGCTCGGCGACGATTGGTCGCCCTGGGCCGGAACGGACGCGTGGCGGCTCTACGAGCGCGCTGATCATGAACTCAGGGTGACGCAGGCGGGCCGGACGCTTGTTGCACAAGTCATGCGTCCGCAGGGCGGCGGCTTCCTGCTGAACTTTGGGGACGCGGTCGCGGAAGTTGGCGTTCAAACTGTCGCAGGTCGCCTCTCGCTGCATGTGGACGGCGTGAAGCACGAAGTCTCAACAGTCGCTTTGGATAATGGCCTTATCGTCATTCTGCGCGGGAAGAACTATGTGATCCACTGGGCGAAAGCGGCAACCTCCTCTCAAAGCGAAGGACCATCTGACGAACGCGTGCTGGCCCCGATGCCGGCGACGGTCACGCGAGTTGCGGTGAAGCCGGGCGACGCCGTCAGCAAAGGCGAGACGCTCGTCGTCCTCGAGGCGATGAAAATGGAGATCGCCATGGCCGCGCCACATGATGGCGTCGTCAAAAGCGTCGCCTGCGAAGTTGGCGACATGGCGATCGAAGGCGCCGAACTCGTCACGATCCTGCGAAAGGACGGGGAGTGAGCGTTCCTGCACATGTCAGCATCGTGGAGGTCGGCCCACGCGACGGCCTGCAGAATGAGAAGGTGGCGCTGTCGCCGCAGATCCGGGCCGAACTCATCGGCCGTCTTGCGGCCGCGGGGCTTTCGCGCATCGAAGCCGGAAGTTTCGTCTCCCCTACGGCCGTGCCGCAGATGGCGCATACGGATGAAACGCTTGCGCTTGCGCCAAGGCAAAATCTGCGGCTGAGCGTGCTGGTTCCTAACCTTCATGGACTCGCGGCGGCGCTTGCGGCCGGGGCGGACGAGATCGCTGTGTTCGCTGCGGCGTCGGAGTCGTTTTCAAATCGCAATATCAATTGCTCGATCGAGGAAAGTCTCACGCGATACGCCAAAGTCGTCGCAGAAGCCCGGCGATACGGCGTCATGGCCCGCGGCTATATTTCCTGCGTTTTGGGCTGTCCTTATGAAGGTGAGGTCGATAGCGGCCGAGTGGCGTCGGTCGCCTCCGCTCTTCTGGAAATAGGCTGCTTCGAGGTCTCGCTCGGCGATACGATCGGCGTCGGCGCGCCGCTACCCGCCCGCCGAATGGTCGAAAGAGTGGCGCGCATCGCGCCGCTCGACAAAATCGCGGTGCATTTTCACGACACCTACGGACAGGCGCTCGCCAATATTTTCGCGTGCCTCGAAGTCGGCGTCAGCGTTGTCGACAGTTCGGTCGCCGGCCTTGGCGGATGTCCTTTCGCGTCCGGCGCCGCCGGAAATGTCGCGACCGAGGACGTCGTCTATATGCTTGAGCGAATGGACGTCGAAACCGGCGTGTCGCTCGATCGACTCTTGGAGGCCGGAGCTTTCGCCTGCCGCGAGTTGAAGCGCGCGCCGGCGAGCCGCGTGGCGCAAGCCTATGCCGCCAGATGCGGCGATCCGACCGAAGCCCCTTGCGACGCTGACTTGCCAAAAAGCTTCGATGCGACAGATTAACGTCAACAATTGCGGTGAATGGCCGAATGTCGTCCTATTTCGAATTGAGTCCCGAGCAGCAAGCCATTCGTGAATTGGCGCGAGACTTCGGACGCGATCGCCTTGCGCCCTTTGCTCTCGACTGGGATCGCGAGCATGTCTTTCCGACAGACACGCTGCGTGAGGCCGCGGCGCTCGGCATGGCGGCGATCTTTGTGCGCGAGGCGTCCGGCGGCGCGGGGCTGACGCGATTGGACGGCGTGCTGATCTTCGAGGCGCTCGCAATGGGTTGCCCCACGATCGCCGCTTATCTCTCGATTCACAATATGTGTGCGGGCCTGATCGACGCTTTCGGAACCGAACGCCAGATCGACGCATGGCTGCCAAGGCTCGCGACGATGGAGGTTCTCTCGAGCTACTGCCTGACGGAATCGGGCAGCGGTTCGGACGCTGCGGCGCTACGCACGCAGGCGCGGCGCAGCGGCGATCATTATGTCTTGAATGGCGCGAAACAGTTTATCTCGGGCGCCGGCGCGGGCGGCGCCGACCATCTCTATGTGGTCATGGCGCGTACCGGCGAGCCGGGGCCGCAGGGCATATCGGCCTTTGTCGTCGAGGGCGGCGCGCCAGGCCTAAGTTTCGGCGCGCTCGAACGAAAAATGGGATGGAACGCCCAGCCGACGCGGGCCGTCATCTTCGACGACTGCCGCGTGCCGGCCGAAAATCTCATCGGACGCGAGGGCGACGGATTCAAGATAGCCATGGCCGCGCTCGACGGCGGGCGGCTCAACATCGCCGCCTGTTCGCTTGGCGGCGCCCAGTCTGCGTTTGATCACACTCTTCGCTACATGAACAGCCGCAAGGCGTTCGGACGCGCGCTCGACGAATTCCAGGCGCTGCAGTTCCGGCTCGCGGATATGGCGACGCAGCTTGAAGTCTCGCGCACATTCCTTTGGCGCGCGGCGGCGGCGCTTGACTCCAAGGCGCCAGACGCCACGACGCTATGCGCCATGGCCAAGCGCGTCGTGACCGACGCCGGCTTCACAGTCGCCAATGAGGCGCTGCAATTGCATGGCGGCTATGGATACTTAAGCGAATATGGCGTCGAGAAGATTGTTCGCGACCTTCGCGTCCATCAGATTCTGGAGGGAACGAATGAAATCATGCGCGTCATCATCGCGCGCTCGCTACTGAAGTAAGCATATGGATCTCATCGCTTCGCGCGAGGGCCGTCTCGGACGCATCCTCCTCAACAGACCACAGGCGCTCAACACGTTGACGCTGCCGATGGTGCGCGAGTTCCGGCGCGCGCTTGACGACTTTGAACGCGACGCGAGCATTTGCGCGGTGCTCGTCACGGGCGCCGGCGAACGCGGTCTGTGCGCCGGCGGCGACGTGAGGATTCTTTACGAACTGGAGCCCTCGCAAAAAGGGCTTTTCGCCGACTTTTGGCGCGAGGAATATGCGCTGAACGCCCGCATCGCCTCCTTCCCCAAGCCTTATGTCGCGATCATGGATGGCGTCGTGATGGGGGGCGGCGTCGGCATATCTGCGCATGGCAACCGGCGAGTGGTCACGGAGCGAAGCCGCGTCGCGATGCCGGAGGTCGGCATTGGATTCCTTCCTGATGTGGGCGCGACCTGGCTTCTTTCGAGAGCGCGCGAAATTGGCGCCTATCTGGCGCTTTCGGCGACGTCGGTGGCGGCGGCGGACGCGATAGAGGTCGGTCTTGCGGATGTTCTAATTCATGCGGCGGACATTGAGCCGCTGATCGACAGGCTGGCGACGATAGCAGACGCCGAAGACGTCGATGTTGCGTTGCGGCGCCTCGCCCGCCGCCCCGGGAGCGGCCGACTCTCGCTGCACAGGCCGTTGCTCGCTGAAACGACGGCGCATGACCAGGTCGACGACATTATCGCCGCCTTCGAGCGCGAAGGGTCGGAATTCTCCTTGCGCGCGGCAGAGGACATCAGTGCGAAGTCGCCGACGGCGCTGAAAGTGACGCGCGCATTGCTGCTGCGCGCCATTGCCGCCCCTGATCTCGAGACTTGTCTCACGAACGAATTCAGGGCGGCGTGCCGCATGCTGGAGACTCATGATCTTTACGAAGGCATTCGCGCCGCGATCATCGACAAGGACCGACGCCCGACATGGTCGCCGGACGGGCTTGACTCTGTGAGCGATCAAACCGTCGAAGGCATTCTCGCCGGGGACGACACGCCGCTCCCGGCGTTCAAAAGCTGGGATTCAACCCCATATTCTGCCTGGAGGGGTTAGCTCGCCAGCCGATGAGGAGATTGTCATGAGCGCTGCCGCACCGGTCGCCATCGTCGGCGCCGCGCGCACCCCGATCGGCGCGTTTCTGGGAGAATTGAAAGACGTTTCCGCGCCGCAGCTCGGCGCGCACGCCATCGAGGCGGCCGTGACCCGCGCCGGACTTGCGCCGAACGACGTAGATGAAGTGGTCATGGGCTGCGTCCTTTCCGCGGGCATTGGCCAGGCCCCGGCGCGGCAGGCGGCGCTTGGCGCCGGGTTGCCGGAGACGACGGGCGCCGTCACCATCAACAAGATGTGCGGATCTGGAATGAAGGCGGTGATGCTCGCGAGCGACCAACTCGCCGTTGGAGGCGCGCGGGTCGCGGTCGCCGGCGGCATGGAGAGCATGAGCAACGCGCCTTATCTGCTCGATCGAGCGCGCACCGGTTATCGAATGGGACACCGCAAGGTCCTGGATCACATGTTTCTGGATGGTCTCGAGGACGCCTACGAAAAAGGTCGGCTGATGGGCTCCTTCGCGGAGGATTGCGCGACGGAGTATCAATTTACCCGCGAGATCCAGGACCAATATGCGGCGACGTCGCTGGCGCGCGCGCAACGCGCCACGAGCGACGAGTCCTTCGCTCAGGAGATCGCGCCAATAACGCTGGGAAAAGGCGCCAATGCGCGCGCCATCGCCAGCGACGAGCTGCCCGGCAAGGCCAAGGCGCAGGATATCGCCCGCCTGAAACCCGCGTTCAGGGAGGACGGCACGATCACGGCCGCCAACGCCAGCGCGATATCGGACGGCGCGGCCGCGCTCGCCCTGATGCGCGTCGACGAGGCCGAGCGCGCCGGCGCGACGCCGCTCGCCGTCATTCGCGGCTATGTCACGGTCGCAGGGGCGCCGAGCCGCTTTTCCGTCATGCCGATCGAAGCGATTCGCAAACTCCTGAACCGGGTGGGCTGGTCGACGAACGACGTCGACCTCTTTGAGATCAATGAGGCGTTCGCCGTCGTCGCCATGGCGGCGATGCGCGAACTGGACTTGCCGCATGAGAAGGTCAATGTCCGTGGCGGCGCCTGCGCGCTTGGCCATCCGATCGGCGCGTCGGGCGCACGAATCATCGTCACGCTTCTCGCCGCTCTGGAAGCTAAAGGCCTAAAAAGGGGTGTGGCGGCGCTCTGCATCGGCGGCGGAGAAGCGACCGCAATGGCGATCGAGCGGCCGGGCTAGCCCCAGCGCCTCAGTTGCAATGATCTTGCGCAGCCGGTCGGTCGAAAGGTTCATCGCGGCGTCGATAAGAGAAATGCTCGCCGCGAAGGCCACTCTTTCGCCGCCGCCGCCGCGTGCCCGCGGGTCGCCGACAGTGGCACTCGAGCATGTCGACATTGTCAGCGCCCAGCACGGCGGCGCGCGCAGCCGGAATCAGTCAAGCCCGCAGCTGGGGCTCTTTTTCCCGCGCTGCGGCGCCGGGAAATCGCCAAAAAAAATGTCGCAGAGCCGTGACCTCGCCTATCGCCGCGCTAATTCGCTCATCAGGAGCGGGGCGATGGGAAACATTGAGATGGGCTTCGATCTCCATATGGATCTTGTTCAGCTGTTGTCGCCGAGCGGCGAGATCAGCAAGGCGGCCAGCAAGTCGTCAAAGGACATCGAACGACTGGTCCAATTCTATCGCGCGATGACGCGCACCAGAATGTTCGACAACAAGGCGATCAGTCTTCAACGCACCGGTCAGCTGGGCACGTTCGCGTCGGCGCTCGGACAGGAAGCGATCGGCGTCGGGGCGGCCGCGGCGATGGACGAACGCGACGTGCTCGTGCCGTCTTATCGAGATCATGCGGCGCAATTCTATCGCGGCATGGCGATGTCCGAATGTCTGCTCTATTGGGGCGGCGACGAGCGCGGCAGCGATTTCAAGAATGCGCGCGGCGACTTTCCAAACTGCGTCCCCGTCGCCACGCAGGCGCCGCAGGCAGTCGGCGCGGCTTACGCGCTGATGATGCGGAAGGAGGATCGCGTCGTCGTCAGTTTCATTGGCGACGGCGGCACCTCCAATGGCGCCTTTTACGAAGCGTTGAACATGGCGGGGGTTTGGAAAACGCCTGTCGTGTTCATCATCAACAATAATGGCTGGGCGATATCGACGCCGCGGGAACTGGAGAGCGCGGCGGAGACGCTGGCGCAAAAGGGCGTCGCCGCCGGCGTTGAGGGGCGCCAGGTCGACGGCAATGACGTCATTGCGGTTCATGAAGTGGTGCGCCGGGCGATCGACAAGGCGCGATCGGGCGGCGGACCGACGCTGATCGAAGCGCTCACCTATCGGCTTGGCGATCACACCACCGCCGACGACGCATCGCGCTATCGCGATCCTGAAATCGTGCGCGCGCAGTGGACGCGCGAGCCGATCGCTCGACTGCGCGCCTATCTCGTCAGCGAAGGCGCCTGGTCGAAAGAGCAAGAGGCGGAGCTTCACAAGGCGTGTGCGGAAGAGGTCGATCGCGAAGTTGCGGCCTATCTGAACGTCTCGCCGCTGAACTCCAACGCCATGTTCGAACATCTCTACGCAAAGCTCCCGGATACCCTGCAGTGGCAACGCGAAGAAGCGCGCCGATTTGCCCAACGCAGCGCAAATGGCGACGGAAACGGCCATGTCTGAAATCACTCTTGTCGAAGCGGTCAATCTCGCACTTGCGCGCGCAATGAGCGAGGACAAGGACGTCCTCATGCTTGGCGAGGACATCGGCGTCAACGGCGGCGTGTTTCGCGCCACGAACGGCCTGCAGGCGCGGTTCGGGCGCGAGCGCGTCATCGACACGCCCTTGGCGGAAGGCGGCATCGCCGGCGTTGCGGTCGGCATGGCGGCGATGGGGTTGAAGCCCGTCGCCGAAATCCAGTTTTCCGGGTTCATCTATCCGGCCATCGATCAAATCATCAATCACGCGTCCCGCATGCGCAATCGCACGCGCGGGCGCCTGACCTGTCCAATGGTGCTGCGCTCGCCTTGCGGCGCTGGCATTCACGCGCCCGAGCATCATTCCGAAAGTCCGGAGGCGATATTCGCCCACATGCCGGGGCTTCGCGTCGTCGCGCCCTCATCCCCCGCCCGAGCCTACGGGCTGCTTCTGGCGTCTGTGCGCGATCCCGATCCGGTGATCTTTCTCGAGCCGACGCGCCTCTATCGTCTCTTCCGCCAAGAGGTCGAGGACGACGGCGTGGAATTGCCGCTCGACGCCTGCTTCATCCTGCGCGAAGGCGCCGATGCGACGGTGGTCACCTGGGGCGCGATGGTGCCCGAAACGCTCGCCGCCGCCGAAAAGCTTGAAGAAGAGGGCGTGATGATCGAAGTGATCGACGTCGCGACCTTGAAGCCTCTCGATGTGGAAACGATTCTGCGTTCCGTCGAAAAGACCGGACGCTGCGTCATTGTTCACGAGGCGCCGCGCACGGCGGGCTTTGGCGCCGAGGTCGCCGCCGAAATCGCTGAGCGCGCGCTTTATTCGCTGCTCGCTCCGATCAAGCGGGTCACCGGCTATGACGTGATCGTGCCGCTCGCGAAGCTGGAGAAGCAATATATTCCAAGCGTGGACCGGATCGTCGACGGCGTTCGGCAAGTGATGGAGGCGTCATGAACATCTTTCGTCTTCCCGATCTCGGAGAGGGGTTGCAGGAGGCCGAACTCGTCGAATGGCGCGTCGCCGCCGGCGAGGACGTTGCAGTCGATCAGCCGCTCGTGGCCGTTGAAACCGCCAAGGCGGTCGTCGAAATCCCATCGCCTCGGGGGGGCCGCATCGAGCGGCTGTTCGCTTCCGCCGGAGACGTGATCCGCATCGGCGCTCCGCTGGTGGGTTTCGAAGGCGCGGGAGAGGACACGGGGTCAGTGGTCGGCGCCGTTCAGCAGGGGTCCGGGGTTGTCCGCGATCAGCCGATCTCAGTCGGCCATATCGGCGGCGCGGTGCGGGCGACGCCTGCCGTAAGAGCCCTGGCGCGCAAGCTGAACGTCGATCTCGCCATGGTGACGCCCTCCGGCGCGGACGGGTTGATCACCACGCAGGACATCGAGCGCGTCGCGCGCATTCTCAGTGAGACGGAAGCCGCCGAGCCGCTGCGCGGCGTGCGCCGCGCCATGGCCCACAATATGGCGCAGGCGCAGGCGGAGGTCGCGGCGGCCACGATCGTTGACGACGCCGACATCCACGCGTGGGCGGCGGGGACCGACACGACCATCCGCCTGATCCGGGCTCTTGCCCAGGCCTGCAAGGCGGAGCCTGCGCTCAACGCCTGGTTCGAGCCTCACGCCTTCGCGCGTCGCGTGATGAAAAAGATCGACCTTGGCGTCGCCGTGGACCTCTCGGAGGAGGGCCTGTTCGTGCCTGTCTTGCGGGACGTCGGCAATCGCGACGCGCAGGATCTGCGAAAGGGTCTGGACCGCCTGCGGCAGGACGCGGCGGCGCGGCGAATCCCGCCCGAGGAGCTGCGCGGCGCGACGATCACGCTGTCGAATTTCGGCATGATCGCCGGGCGCTACGCCGCCCCGATCGTGCTGCCGCCCACGGTCGCGATCCTCGGCGCCGGCCGAATACGCGACGAAGTTGTCGCTGTCGATGGCGCGCCCGCCGTGCATCGGATTTTGCCTTTGAGCCTGACTTTCGATCACCGCGTCGTCACCGGCGGCGAAGCAGGCCGTTTCCTTGGCGCCGTCATCGCCGATCTAGCGCTCGCGTCTTGAACTCCTATTCGGCGTCCGGCTGCGCCTCTGGACGCGCTTCGATGAAAGCGGGGTGCGCGGCGCAAGCCGCCTCCACGGCAAGGATGCGCGGGCAGGCCTCGAGTGAAACGTCGAAGCGTCGCGCGTTGTAAATCTGCGGAACGAGGCAAATGTCAGCGAGTGAAGGCGCTGCGCCAAAGGCGAAAGGGCCAGGCGCGATCAGCGCCTCGACTGCTGTCAGACCCTCTGCGATCCAGCGCCTGCGCCAAGCGGCGATCTGATCGTCCCTCGCGCCGAATTCCCTTTGCAGCGCCTCGATCACCCGCAGATTGGCGAGCGGATGAATCTCGCAGGCGATCGTCAACGCCGCCGCTCGCGCCTGCGCCGCCAGGACGGGGTCCTTTGGCAAGAGCGGCGGCTCAGGCTTCAGCGCGTCGAGATAGTCGATGATCGCCAGCGACTGGGTAATGAGCGTTCCGTCGTCGAGTTCCAGCGTCGGCACGACGCCTAGCGGGCTCTTCGCGCGATAGCCGGGATCACGCTGTTCGCCGTGCAAGAGATGAACCCGGCGGCGTTCGACCACGAGCCCTTTGAGCGCGATGGCGATCCGCACGCGATAGGCGGCCGACGATCGATAATAGTCGTAAAGGATCATGGGCCTTTAACCGGATCGGGAACGCAATATCTAAATAGCAGGTCAGCCAAAGCTGTATATAGGCCTGCTCATGGACTCGACGCTTGGCGGCGCGGCAACGCCCGCCGAAAACCCGATGGGAACAGACGGATTCGAATTTGTCGAATTCGCGCATCCCGATCCCGCGCAACTCGCCTCGCTGTTCGAGAAAATGGGCTTCGTCGCCGTCGCGCGTCATCGCTCCAAGGACGTGACTCTGTATCGGCAGGGGGAAGTGAATTATGTGCTGAACGCGGAGCCTCACAGCTTCGCCGCCGAATTCCAGAAAGCGCACGGGCCGTCAGTTTGCTGCATCGGCTTCCGCGTCGTTGACGCCGCAAAGGCGATGCGCCGCGCCGTTTCGCTGGGCGCCAAGCCTGTCGCCTTCGGCGTTGGTCCGATGGAGCTGAACATTCCCGCCATCGAAGGCGTCGGAGGTTCGCTCATCTATCTTGTCGACCGTTATGGCGATCAGGGTTCGATCTGGGACATCGACTTTCGGTGGATCGGAGAGCGCGATCCTAGTCCCCCAGGCGTGGGGCTGACCAACATCGACCATCTGACTCACAATGTCCGGCGCGGCCGCATGGACGCGCTCGCGGCATGGTATGAGCGCATCTTCAACTTCCGTGAAATTCGTTACTTCGACATCGAAGGCAAGATGACAGGCTTGCGCTCTCGCGCCATGACGAGCCCCTGCGGCAAAATTCGCATCCCGATCAATGAAAGCGCCGACGAAAAAAGCCAGATCGAGGAATTCTTGGACGCATACAGGGGTGAAGGGATTCAGCACATCGCCTGCGCGTGCCGGGATATTTATGAGACCGTCGTCGCGATGCGCAACAATGGGCTCGATTTCATGCCGGCGCCGCCTGACGCCTATTATGACGCGCTTGAGCATCGGCTTCCTGGCCACGGAGAGCCGACGCAGCGCCTAAAGGATCTCGGCATTCTCGTCGACGGCGTCACGACGGGCGCCCACCGTCTGCTGCTGCAGATTTTCTCGAAGACAGTCATTGGACCCATCTTCTTCGAATTCATTCAGCGCAAGGGCGATGAAGGCTTCGGCGAGGGAAATTTCCGGGCGCTATTTGAATCGATCGAAGAGGATCAGATCCGCCGCGGCGTTTTGAATCGGGCGGCAGGTTAGGCATGTCGCCCACGCGCTATTTGCATGGCTTCGGCAATGAGTTTGAGAGCGAAGCTCTGCCCGGCGCGTTGCCAATGGGGCAGAACTCGCCGCAGCGGTGCCCTTACGGGCTTTACGCCGAACAATTGTCCGGCTCCGCGTTCACCGCGCCGAGCCATCTCAACAAACGCTCCTGGCTCTACCGGATACGACCCTCTGTCCTTCACGTTCGCAACCCCAAGGACATCGAGCAGAGCCACTGGAAAACCGGGCCCTGCCGCGATCTTGACGCGCCGCTCGGGCAGCTGCGCTGGGGCGCAAGCGAGATCCCCGACAATGCGGGCTCTTTCATTGATGGAATGCGCACCATCGTGACGGCGGGCGATTGCAGCCTGAGAGTCGGCATGGCGGCGCATCTCTATCTCGCCGGCCAATCGATGTTCGACGACTATTTCTACAACGCCGATGGCGAGCTGTTGATCGTCCCGCAGTTCGGCGAGCTGCGCATCTTCACCGAGTTCGGCCTCATCGAATGCTCTCCCGGCGAGATTTGCGTTGTTCCGCGCGGCGTGAAATTTCGGGTTGAGCTCTCGGCCGGCCCCTCTCGTGGCTATGTCTGTGAAAACTACGGCGCGCCGTTTACATTGCCTTATCGCGGCGTGATCGGCGCGAATGGACTCGCCAATCCACGCGACTTCTTTTCGCCGACCGCCGCGTTCGAAGACAAGGAAACGCCCTGCCGTCTGAGCGTCAAATGGGGCGGCCGCTTCTATCGCTGTGACCTCGATCATTCGCCGCTTGACGTCGTCGCCTGGCATGGGAATTACGCGCCCTATAAATATGATCTGCGAAAATTCTGTCCGGTCGGCGCCGTGCTGTTCGATCATCCCGATCCATCGATATTTACGGTGCTGACCTCTCCTTCAGACGAAAGCGGCGTAGGCAACGTCGATTTCGCGATTTTCCCGCCGCGTTGGCAAGTCGCGGAACATACGTTCCGGCCTCCCTGGTATCATTTGAACATTATGAGCGAGTTCATGGGTTTGATTTACGGACGCTACGACGCGAAGCCGTCCGGCTTCGAGCCCGGCGGCATGTCGCTGCACAATGCGATGCTGCCGCATGGCCCGGACGCGGAAGCTTTCGAGCAGGCCTCTGAGGCCGATCTTGGCCCAGTGAAGATCGACGACGCTCTCGCCTTTATGTTCGAGTCTCGACTGCCGCTCTATCCAACCTCTTTCGCCATGTCCCTTGACTCCCTTCATCAAGATTACGCGGAGTGCTGGTCGGATTTGCGCCGCAACTTTACTGGCAATGGACCGTGAAGCTCGCATCCCTGAAGAGCCGACGGGACGGCGCTCTCATCCTCGTGTCGCGGGATCTCACGCGGGCTGTCGCGGCGGGCTTCGTCGCGCCCACCCTGCAATCGGCGATCGAAGATTGGGACGCCGTGGCGCCGGAGCTGCGGGCGCTAGCGGCGCGGCTCGAATGCGGACTTCGAGAGAGCTTTCCCTTTCGCGAGCAGGATTGCGCCTCGCCGTTGCCGCGCGCCTATCAATGGGCGGATGGCTCGGCATATGTCAATCATGTCGCGCTCGTTCGCAAGTCGCGCGGCGCCGAGATGCCGGAGAGCTTCTGGAGTGATCCGCTGATGTATCAGGGAGGCTCCGACGTCTTCCTTGGCCCGCGTGACGCCATTCCCCTGCTCGACGAAAAATACGATCTCGATTTAGAAGCCGAAGTTGCGGTCGTCACCGACGATGTTCCGATGGGCGTGACGCCACAGGAGGCGCGTGATCACATCAGGCTCGTCATGCTGGTCAATGACATAACCCTGCGCGGGCTGGTCCCTCCAGAGCTCGCGAAAGGTTTTGGTTTTTTTCAGTCAAAGCCAGCGTCCGCCTTTTCTCCGGTCGCCGTGACGCCTGACGAGCTTGGCGACGCTTGGGACGGCGAGCGGCTGTCGCTGCGGCTGCTGTCCTTCGTCAATGGCGCGCCGCTTGGCCGGCCGGACGCCGGAAAGGATATGACCTTCGACTTTCCGCGTCTCATCGCGCATGCGGCGCGCACGCGCGCGCTTTCCGCCGGCACCATCATCGGCTCCGGCACCATCTCCAACCGGGACGCCGACGGCGGGCCAGGCAGACCGATTGCGCAGGGCGGAGACGGCTACTCATGCATCGCCGAGCAGCGCGTGGTGGAGAAGCTTATCGAAGGCGCGCCGCGCACGCCGTTCCTGAAGGATGGCGATGTGGTGCGCATTGAGATGCGCGCCGCCGATGGGCGCTCGATTTTCGGCGCCATCGAGCAACAGGTGGCCAACTCAGGGCGCCAGCCCTAAGCGCTGCGCTTGGCGCGGGGGTAATGGAAATCGCCGCGCGAGATGATGCGGTCTCCTGGCGCGAGCTCATGCGCCGCCAAATCAGAAGCGTTGCGCAGGCGATCATAGATCGGATCAAAATCCTGATAACCGTCGGCGAGAAGCTTCTCGAAGCTTTCGATGACGAAATATGTCTGCTGGAAATCGCTGATGATGTAATTCGTTCGCATGACGCGTTCGAGGTTGAAGGCGACGCGGTTCGGCGACGAGTCTTCCAGCGAAAAAATCGTCTCCGAAGGCGAGGACATGATTCCGGCCCCGAAAATGCGCAGCCCTTTCGCCGTCTCGATCAGGCCGAACTCAATCGTGTACCAGTAGAGCCGCGCGAGATTGTGGAGCTGCCCGCGCGCGAGCGCCCGTCGGCCGCCCTTGCCATAGGCTTCGAGAAAGCGCGCATACGTCGGATTGGCGAGGAGCGGCACATGCCCGAAGACGTCATGGAAAACGTCGGGCTCCTGCAGATATTCAAGCTCCGACTCGGGGCGAATGAACGCGCCGGCGGGAAAGCGTCGATTGGCGAGATGACCGAAGAAGGCGTCATCGGGAATCAGCCCGGCCACCGGAACGACGCTCCAGCCGGTCATGGCCCCCAATCGGCGGCTCAGATCCGCGAACTCCGGAATGCCGGAGCGCGACAGTTCGAGCTGTTGCTTCGCCGCCAGGAATTCATCGCAGGCCCGTCCGGGCAAGAGCTTCGCCTGGCGGGCGAACAGCCTGTTCCAGCGATCGTGCTCCTCGTCGCTGTAGGAGGCCCAGTTCTGATCGATCGTCCAGTCCGCCTGTCGCGGCGCCTGCGCGTATCGATTCTTGCTTTCGCTCGCGAGCTGCAGTCCCATCGCGGGTGTCCGTCGTGGAAGCCGTCTCTCTTCAACATATAGGCGCGTCGTCTCGACTTGCGAGATGACAACGGCCGGACGCGCCTTAGATGAGCGAACATGGAAGAGCTTTCGCATTTTATCGGCGGACGCCGAGTCAAGGGAAGGTCCGGCCGTTTTACTGACGCCTATGAGCCGATGACGGGAGCGGCGATCTCGCGCGTGCCGCTCGCCAGCCGCGACGAGGTGCGCGAGGCGATCGCCGACGCCGCCGCAGCGCAGCGAGAATGGGCGGCGGTCAATCCGCAGCGCAGAGCCCGTGTGTTGATGAAATTCGTCGATATCGTCGGGCGCGAGAAGGAGAGGCTGGCGGCGATTCTCGCGCGCGAGCACGGAAAGACCCTCGCCGATGCGCAGGGCGAGATCCAGCGCGGCGTCGAAGTCGCCGAATTTTGCATCGGCGTTCCGCATTTGATGAAGGGCGAATTTACCGATTCCGCGGCGGCCGGCCTCGATGTTTATTCGATGCGCCAGCCGCTCGGCGTCGTCGCCGGCATTACGCCTTTCAATTTTCCGGTGATGATTCCGATGTGGAAATTCGCCCCGGCGATCGCCTGCGGCAATTCCTTCATTCTGAAGCCCTCCGAACGCGATCCCGGCGCGCCCTTGTTTCTGGCCGAGCTGATGCTCGAAGCCGGCCTGCCGCCGGGCGTGCTCAATGTCGTCAACGGCGACAAGGAAGCGGTCGACGCGCTGCTCGAAGACCCTGACGTCAAGGCCATCGGCTTCGTCGGTTCGACGCCGGTCGCCGAATATGTCTATGCGCAGGGGGCCGCCCACGGAAAGCGCGTGCAGTGCTTCGGCGGCGCAAAAAACCACATGGTGATCATGCCGGACGCCGACATGGATCAGGCGGTCGACGCCCTCATCGGCGCCGCCTATGGCTCCGGCGGCGAGCGGTGCATGGCCATCTCGGTCGCCGTGCCGGTCGGGGAAGAAACCGCCGACGCGCTGGTCGCTCGGCTCGAACCGCGGGTTGAAAATCTGCGTGTTGGCCCGTCGACCGATCCATCAGCCGATTTTGGTCCGCTGGTCACGCGCGCGCATCTCGAGCGGGTCAAGGACTACGTGGCGCTGGGGGTAGAGGAGGGCGCCAAACTCCGCGTCGACGGACGCGGCTTCAAAATGCAAGGCTATGAGAACGGCTTCTACATGGGCGGATGTCTGTTCGACGAGGTGCGCCCGGAGATGCGGATCTACAAGGAGGAAATCTTCGGCCCGGTGCTGTGCGTGGTGCGCGCGCGCAGCTTCGATGAGGCGCTGTCGCTGGCCAATGATCATGAATATGGCAATGGCGTCGCGATCTATACACGCGACGGCGATGCGGCGCGCGAATTCACCTCCCGCGTCGAAGTCGGCATGGTGGGCGTCAATGTGCCGATCCCGACGCCGTTGGCCTATTACACCTTCGGCGGTTGGAAGCGCTCGATGTTCGGCGATCTCAATCAGCATGGGCCGGACGCCATCCGCTTCTACACGAAGACGAAGACGGTCGCGTCCCGCTGGCCGGGCGGCGTCAGGACGGGCGCGAGTTTCGTCATGCCGACCTTGTCCTAGCCATGATGCGCGCGGCTTTCTTCGGTCTGGGCAACATGGGCCGTCCGATGGCGGCGGCGCTCGCGCGCGCCGGCGTCGAGGCGCGAGGCTTCGATCTCAACGCATCGCTCGTCGAAGCCGCCGCTCGGGAGGGCGTCGTCGCGACGAATTCCTTGCGCGAGGCGATCGAGGGCGCTGACGTTGCGATCACCATGCTGCAAAGCGGCGCTCAGACGCTCGCCGTCTGGCGCGAAATCGCGCCGCAAGCGCGCGGCAAGCTTCTCATCGACTGCTCCACGATCGACGTCGAAAGCGCGCGCGCCGCGCATCGGCTGGCGCAGGAGAGCGGCGCGCTCTCGGTCGACGCGCCGGTGTCGGGCGGCGTCGCCGGCGCGAAAGCGGCGAGTCTGACCTTCATGTGCGGCGGAGCGCAGGAGGCGTTCGCGGCGGCGAAGCCGATCCTCGAACATATGGGCGCGCATGTGCTTCACTGCGGCGGCGCCGGCATGGGGCAGGCGGCGAAAATCTGCAACAATCTCATGCTCGGCGTCACGATGATCGCGACGGCCGAGGCTTTCGTGCTCGCGGAAAGGCTCGGCCTCTCGCACAGGGCGCTGTTCGACGCGGCGTCGATCTCATCGGGCCAGTCCTGGTCGCTCACCACCTATTGCCCCGTGCCGGAGATGACGCCCGCGTCTCCGGCGAACAATGACTACAAACCCGGCTTCATGACCGCCCTGATGCTGAAAGATTTGCGACTCGCGCAGGAAGCCGCCGCGCAGGCTGGCGCGGCCTCGCCCATCGGGGCCGCCGCGACGCAGCTCTATGCGCTGCATCAGTCTGCTGGCCAGGGCGGCGCCGATTTCTCGAGCATCATCAGACTCATTCGCGGCAAATAAAGCGATTTCGAACAATCTTGATGTTGAAACAAACAAGACATAGCGTGCGCCGGCAGGCGCTTGCATCGATCAGCCGCACATTCTCTCCACGTCTTTATAGGAGGCGACACGTGTCGAATCATTTTACCGGCCTCAGTCTCGGTCCGCCGCTTGGCGATCAAAGGTTGGATCTCTGCGATCTCTACGCCTTCCAGTCTCCGAGCGATCCGACTCGGTCGGCGATCATCCTCAACGCCAATCCCGCTTGCGATGAATTTCATCCCGACGCCATCTACCGGCTGAATATCGATAATGACGGAGATTGCCTGACGGACATTGCGATCAGCTATGTGTTCTCGCCCAAGCAAAACGGCAGACAGACCTTCGACGTTTACCTGGCGCGGGGCGCAGAGTCGCATTCTCCCGAACCCGTGGGCGAGAAGATCGTCTCCGGCGCGGAAGTCTCCTTCGGGCCCAAGCCGAACATCGTGTGGGCAGGCGATTTCACCTTCTTCACAGGCGTTCGCAGCGACGCGTTCTTTTTCGACTACGACGGCATTCTCGCCTTGTACGACACGTCCGGCGGCAGAAATTTCACTGCGCCGCATCTTGGCGGCAAGTCTCCCTGGACTGGAAAGGATTCAAACACTGAGGCCAATGTGCTTTCGACGGTCGTCGAAATGCCGACGAGCGCTCTTGGCGGCAATCCGGGGGTCAGAATCTGGGGACGGTGCAGCGTGCGCGAGGACGGCAAGCTGATTCATGCCGATCGCGCCGGCCATCCGTCGGTCAGCAGCTTCTTCAATACCGACGAAACAAAGGAAGAATATAACGCCAGCGAACCCGTCAATGACCGCGCGCGCTGGCTCGAGCTGTTCATCCATCTGATGGGCCATACCGGCGACTATACGAGGGACGACGCGATTACGGCGATCGACGAGCACGGCATTCTACCCGATATGCTCAGCTTCGATCCCACCAAGCCCGCGGGCTATCCCAATGGCCGCACCTTCGCCGACGATGTCATCAATTTCCGGTTGTCCTTTCTCTCGAAGGGCGACATCCCGCCGGATGGCCTCGAGCCGCATACCGACACTCTGAAAGAGTTCCCCTATCTCGGAACGCCGCACGCGAAGTAAATCGCAGGCGCAAAAAAACGGGCGCGCCGCCGGCGCGCCCGTTTGCGGTGCGTTGCGAAGTCGGAGATTTACCGATGGCGGGATTTCTTCGGCTGGGCGGCCGGCGCGGGGGGCGGCGGCGGCGGGGTCACCGGCATATATTGCAGGCTGACATTGCCGATGCCGGCGGAAACATTGAGGCCGGTGCCAAGGGAAACGGACACGGGCTGCAGCGAGATGGTCTTGTTCGAGCCGCCGACAAGGACCGCGCCGCCGGCGCCGGCGCCGACGGCGACCGACCCTTCCGCGCCCACATAGTCTCCGGCAAGCGCGCCAGGCGCCACGCTGTTGGTGGCCGCGAGAACCGTCCAAATCATCTGACCCGGACCGCTGATGCCGATATTGGCGCCGACGTTGGTCAGTCTGCCGATGTAATGCTGGGGCGGGCTGCCTTTAGCGTCCGTATATACGCAGTCGAGCGCCTGATTCTCCATGATGATCATGCCGACGCCGCCGGAAACATGGCAGAGAAGGGTGCCGACTTGCACCGACTGAGCCATGGCGGCGCTGGACGACAGCGCGATGAAAGATATCGCGCACATCGCGCGGCCGAGCGAGAAATGAGACATTATCGACTCCAATTGATGGGTGCGGAACTAAGCCGCGCGGCGGGACTTTAATGGCGAAAAACGCAAAAAGTAACCCCGCCGGGAAACCCTTCGGCAGTCACAGGAATATTTGCGCACAGTCGACCGACCCGATCCGAGGGGGCGCGGGTTTGGCCGGAGCGATCCGGCGCGGAAAAACCAGTCGAGCACGGCTCAATGCGCTGGCGCGGCGTTCGACGCGCCGAGCCGAACTCGGCGCAAGAACCAGGCGAGCGGGATGATCGCCGCTGCGACGAGCGTCAGGACATAGAAAACGTCGATATAGGCGAGATGGGACGCCTGCGTTTGCATCTGCCGGCCAATCCAGACGACAGCCTGCCGCCGCGCCTCCGACGCCGTTCCGCCCAGCGTGAGAAAATGTTCAGTGGCGCGCCGCAGCGCCTCCTGAAACGGAATGCTCGACGGAATCGTATTTTCTGCGAGGCGGTTGAGATGGAACTGTTCTCGGTGCGCGAGCACGTTTTGCGCAAGCGAGACTCCAATCGAGCCGCCGACATTGCGCGCGACATTGATCAGAGCGGACGCCTGATCGGTCTTCTCGGGCGGAAGGCCTTGGTAAGAGGCGGTCGTAATCGGGATGAAAATGAGCGGCAGGCCCATGCCGATGTAGATGCGCGTGCGTGCGAAATACCAGAAGTCGACGTCGCCATAAAGACTCGTGAGATTGTAGATCGATAGAGCGACGATGGCCGCTCCCGCCATGATCAGATATTTTGGCTGCACCAGGCTCGACAGCCGTCCAACGACGATCATCATCGCCATCGTGACGACGCCTCCAGGCGACAGCACCAGTCCAGCGAGAGTCGCCGTATAGCCGAAAGAGAGTTGCAACAGCTGTGGCAGTATTTGCGTCGTCGCGATGAGGACCGCGCCAAGCGCCATCATCACAGCGAAGCAGGCGCCGAACTGCCGCGTGGCGATCATTCGAATGTCGACCACGGGGTTTTCGCGCGTCGCCTCCCAGGGAATCATGAACGCGAAGGCTGCGGCCGAGAGGATGGCGAATCCCACGATGAAGTTCGAGCCAAACCAGTCTTCGCGCTGACCGCGATCGAGCACAACTTCGAGAGAGCCGAGAAACGTCGAAACGAGAAGAAAGCCGACGAGATCGAAGGGCGGCGCGGACGGCCTGCTATCCGGTTCGCGCAGCACGACGGCCACCATCGCAATCGACAAAAGCCCGATGGGCCCGTTGATCAGGAAACACCAGTGCCAGGAATAGTTGTCTGAAAGCCAGCCGCCGAGCGTCGGCCCGATGACAGGAGCAACGACAACCGCGATTCCAAAGAGCGCGAACCCCTGTCCCCGCTTTTCGGGCGGAAAGGCGTCGGCCAAAATCGACTGCGAGACGGGCACCATGCCACCGCCGCCGAGCCCCTGAAGAATTCGAAAGAAAAGCAGCGAACGGATGTCCCAGGCGAAGCCGCACAATATCGAACTTGCGGTGAAAAGCGCGAGACAGATGAGAAAGAACGGCTTTCGGCCGAGCGCTTTCGCCAGATGGCTGCTTGCCGTCAGGATGACCGCGTTTGAGACGAGATAGGTTGTCACCACCCAGGTGGCTTCGTCGGGCGAGACGCCCATGCCGCCGGCGATATAGGGCAGGGCCACATTGGCGATGGTGGTGTCCAGCACTTCCATAAAGGTCGCGACTGAAACGACCACTGCGATCAACCATGGATTGGGGGAGTCCGACGCTCTCCCTGCGGCGGCGGCGACGGTGTTTGCGACGCTCACAATCGGGTTCTCAACCGTTCGTAAATTGAGAGCAGCGGGCGCACGCGAATGCTCGGGACGACCGACATTCCAGGACCCAGCACCACGTCGGAAGGCAAATCGCTAAACGAGATTTTCACCGGCACTCTTTGAACGATCTTGACGTAGTTGCCTGTGGCGTTCTCGGCCGGGAGCAGCGAGAACGCCGTGCCGGACCCTGGCTGAATGCTGACGACGCGGCCCGTGAACTCGCGTTCGGGATAAGCGTCGATGCGCATTTGCACAGGCTGGCCTGGCCGCATGTCGTCGAGCTGCGTTTCCTTGAAGTTCGCGGTCACCCAGATGTTGTCGGGGACGAACATCCCCAGACTTGTGCCGGCCTGCACAAGCTGGCCAACCGCCGCCGTCAAACGAACGACGCGGCCCGGTTCGGCGGCCTTTACGGTCGTGTACGAAAGGTCAAGTCGCGCCTTGTCAACCTGCGCGCTGGCTTGAGCGATCTGCGCCTCCGCAGTTTTGCGCTGCGCCTCGAGCGACTGGACCTGAGCGCGCGTCGCTTGCAGCGTGTCGCTTGCGCGTTCGCGTCGCGCCTGTTCTTGCGCGAGCGCCGACGAGGTTTGCTGCTGACGTTGCACGGTGCCGGTGCCGCGCTGGACAAGCGTGCGAGATCGCGTCGCCTCCTGTTGCGCAAACTGCAGCGCCGCCTGGGACTGATCGACTTGAGCTTCGGAGGCGCTGATCTGCGCGCGCTGCCCAGCGATTTGCGCTTCTAGATTCATCGCGGTCGCTCGCGCCGCGGCGAGTTGAGCCTCCGCCTCAGCAAGCGCAATTCGATAGTCGCGCTGATCAATGCGCGCGATGACATCGCCGGGCGAGACATGCTGATTGTCGGTCACCTCGACCGCGGTGATGTAACCTTTCGCCTTCGGCGAAATCGAGGACTGTCTGGCGTCGACGAACGCGTCGTCGGTCGTCTCGAAACGCGACGCGTAGTCCCAGTAAACAAACCCGGCCACACCCAGTATGATCAGCGCGAGCCCGCCCAAGAGGATGAGCGCTGGGTGACGTCGAACAAATCCGACCCGGGTGGCGGCGCTCGGCGGTTCGAACTCAGATTCTGCCCGGCTGCGTTCAAGCGTCGCCATTCTCGTCTCGGTCATCGCGCCACCCCGCGCACTGTCGCTACGCCGCGCCGGCCCCGAATGCTACAGCCTGCCGACGAGGGCCATCACGAGGACGATTGCGAGCAAGGCGCCGACAATGCCGCCGGGGCCATAGCCCCATCCAGAGCTATAGGGCCAAGTCGGCAGAGCGCCGATGAGCAATAGGAGCAGAACGACGATAAGAACGGTCGAGAGCATGGATGAACTCCGCTTGTCCGCGCGCCAAAATGCACGACAGTTTCAAGCGCAACTCTCGCGCTGAAATTATGTTCCTTGCGCGTCCGATGGCGGGGCGCGCGCAATGGCCCTACTTGCTTTCAGTTGCCCTAGGCCTACGTTTTTACCGAGAGGCGGCCGCTGCCAGCGGTAGCCCTACACGGAACGGCTCGCGACCTCGGATGTAAAGGCGCGAGCCGTTTTCTTTGAAGCGTCTCTGCTCAGCGCACAGGCGTTCCCGCAGGCGCAATATTCAGCCGCGGGTCGTCTTTCGGATCGTAATAGTCGATCTGCCAAGGACCGGCCGCGTTGATCTGGAGCACCGAGTCCTCGTCGACGAAAACATAATGCAGCACGCCCGCGGGCATCGCGATGAAGCTTCCCGCCGGCAGCTTTTCGACCGCGGCGCGGTCGGCCGCCTGCCCTCGACCGAAACTGAATGCGCCGGAAATGATCGTGACGAGCTCGGCCTTGGAATGCGTGTGTGGCGGGACGCGGTAGCCTTTGGGCGCTTTGATCCTGACGACGAAGTCGCCCTCTCGGCTGGGATCTCCGTACAGCACCGCCATTTCGGCGCCGCCCGGCAGCGAACTCGGCGCCGCCTCCCATTGCATGCTCTGCGGAAGAAATGCGCGATGCGCTTCGACTGCGTCGCCCTGAGCCACTCCGCCGCAGGCGAGCGCGCCAGCGACGACGATCGCTATTCTTGTTTTCATGAGTCTCTCCCTCCACCGCGATCAGTCTTCGCGCACGGACGCTAGGCCGCGTCGGCCCGCGGCGCCTTCAGGGGGAGAGATATAGGGCGAGAGCGACTGCGCTCATCCCTTCGCGGCCGAAAAAGCGTAGAATTGAAAAGGCGTCACATTGTCGCCAGGGACAGGCTATCCCCACCAGAAGATCGCCGCGATGATGACGTAAAGACCAACAAGCGCGGCCCCATCAACCATGTCCGCCCGGCCGTCGACGGTGACCACTGTGACGACCAATACTGAAAGAAACAGGGCCGCCGCGAGGATCGGCGGAATGGCGAGCGTGAACGGCGCCGCGCCGCCCATCGCAAAGCTGACGAGCACCAGAATCGGAATAAGCGCGACGGCGACCTGAAGCGCCGAGTTCAGAATGACGCTGACCGCGAGGTCGGCCTTGCCCTGAGCCGCGAGCCGAATCCCGACGACGTTTTCGACGGCGTTGCCGGCGATGGCGACGATCACGAGGCCGGAAAAAGCTTCGCTGACGCCCAGCGTTTCGATCGCCGGACCGAGCGCGTCGACAAACCAGTCCGAGACGAAGGCGGCGGCGGCGCCGCATGCGGCGAGAACGCCGATCGCGGCGCCGAGCGACCATGCATGCACGCGCGCATGAGTCTCAGCCGGCAGCGCGCGCTGGCCCTGGCTGAGCATCGCCTTGGTGAGCACAACAAAAACGAAAAGAAGCACGACTGCGCAGACGACGGCGAGTTCCTGCTCATGCGCGCCGCTCGGCAGGTGTAATTCCTGAGCGAGCGTCGGCAGCACCAGCGCCGACACCGCCAGCAGAAGCAGCGTCGCGATCATTCGCGGCGTCTGACTTTCGAAGTGAAGCACGCCGAGCTTCCAACCGCCGGCGACAAAGGCAAGCCCGAGAACCAAGAGCGCGTTCGACAGAATGGAGCCGATCAGCGACGCCTGCACGACGGTCAGCAGTCCGGCCCGGAGCGCGAAGATGCAGACGAACAGTTCGGGAAGATTGCCGACCGCCGACTGAACAATGCCCGTCGCCGCCGGCGAGAGGTGATTGCCAAGGTGATCGGTGGCTTCGCCGATCACATGCGCGACGCTCGCAAGGGCCAAAGCCGAGGCGATGAAATTTACGATGGGCCCGGCTTCGGTGAAATGCAGCCCCGCGGCGACTCCCACAAGTCCGACTGCTGGAGCCATCGTCGCGAGGACTTTCCCGTAGCCGGCTGCGATCATATTGCTTTCCTTTATTTGGCGACGCGCGCCACAGTCGGTCCACGCCTGGCGCGGGCGCCAAACGTGAACGGCGATCCAGATCAATCTAAGAGATGCGCAGAGTGGTCAATCCGTCTGTCTCGGCCCTCGACCAAGACGCTTCTCCAAATCGACGATGAGTCTTGTGGTCTGCAAAACCGTGTCGGGATTGAGGCTGATCGAATCGATTCCCAAGCGCACGAGAAATTCAGCGATCTCTGGATAATCCGAGGGCGCCTGGCCGCAAATGCCGCTGTGCCGCCCGTTGCGCTTGGCGCCTTCGACCGCCATACGAATGATCTCCTTGACGCCCTCGTCGCGTTCGTCGAAGTCGAAGGCGACGATTTCGGAGTCGCGATCGACGCCGAGCGTCAATTGCGTCAGATCGTTCGAGCCGATCGAAAAACCGTCAAAATGTTTGGAGAATTGATCGATAAGCATGACGTTGTTTGGAATCTCGCACATCACGTAGATCTCGAGCCCGTTCTTGCCGCGTTCGAGACCGAGCTCGCGCATCAGCGAGATGACCTTCTCCGCTTCTTCGATCCGGCGGCAGAAGGGAATCATCAGCTTGATGTTGGTCAGACCCATCTCGTCGCGCACGCGGGTCATTGCGGCGCATTCGAGCGCGAAACCTTCCCGGTAAGCAGGGTGGGCATAGCGCGATGCGCCGCGAAAGCCGATCATCGGATTGGCTTCCTGCATTTCGAAAACCTCGCCGCCGAGCAATGAGGCATATTCATTGCTCTTGAAGTCGGACATGCGCACGACGACAGGCTTTGGATAAAACGCCGCGGCGATCGTGCCGACGCCTTCCGACAGGCGCTTCACGAAGAATTCGCTGGGGCTCGCATAATTTGCGGTCAGCCTCGCAATTTCGGCGCGCTCCCGCTCTCCGAGCCGCTCCGGGTGAACGAGCGCCATTGGGTGCGCCTTGATCGAGTCCGCAATGATGAACTCCATGCGCGCGAGGCCGACGCCGTCGTTCGGCAGCGCCGCAAGGCCGAAGGCGATATCGGGATTGCCGACGTTCATCATCACATGCGTGGCGGGCTTCGTCAGAGTCGACAGGTCGACGCTCTCCACCTCGAATGCGATGGGGCCCTCGTAGACCTTGCCGGCATCGCCCTCGGCGCAGCTCACCGAGATCATGTCGCCGGTGCGAATGAGCCGCGTCGCGGCGTCCGTGCCGACGATTGCCGGAATGCCAAGTTCGCGCGCGACGATCGCCGCATGGCAGGTGCGACCGCCGCGGTTCGTCACGATCGCCGCGGCCGATTTCATCACCGTGCCCCAGTCGGGCGACGTCGTATCGGCGACTAGGATCTCGCCGGGAACGAATGTTGAAAGCTCGCTGGCGTGCTCGATCACGCGCGCCTTGCCGCTGGCGATCTTTGCGCCGACGGCGCGCCCTTCGACTTTCACCGCGCCGTGCTTCGTCACCTTGTAGATTTCAGCGATGTTCCGGTCGCGGCGCGACGCGACGGTTTCAGGGCGGGCCTGAACGATGTAGAGCTGGCCGTCGAGACCATCCTTCGCCCATTCGATGTCCATGGGGCGGCGCGCGCCGGCTTTGGCGCTATAATGGTCCTCGATCTCGATCGCCTGGCCGGCGAGCGTCAGCGCCTCTTCGTCGGAGATGCAGAATTTTTCGCATTCCTTGGCGTCGGTGGGGATGTTGCGCGTCGTCGCCCGGCCCCGATCCGAAAAGACCATCCTGATTTTTTTTGCGCCCAGCGCGCGCTTCAAAATAGCGCGCTTGCCCTGCCGATAGGTGGGCTTGAAGACATAAAATTCGTCGGGGTCGACCGCGCCCTGCACGACGTTTTCGCCAAGGCCGTAGGCGCCGGTGAGGAAGACGACGTCCTCAAATCCGCTTTCGGTGTCGATCGTGAAGATGACGCCGGACGCCGCCAAATCCGAGCGCACCATTTTCATCACGCCGACGGAGTTGAACACTTTGAAGTGATCGAATCCATTGTCGATGCGATAGCGGATGGCGCGGTCGGTGAACAGGCTCGCAAAGCAATGACGGATAGCGTCGAGAACGGCGGCGGGGCCGCGCACATTGAGATAGGTGTCATGTTGTCCGGCGAAACTCGCGCTCGGCAAATCTTCCGCTGTCGCCGACGAGCGCACCGCGACCGTCAAATCGGCTCCATATTCGTCGGTGAGGCGGGCTAGGGCGGCGCGGATTTCGGCCTCGACGTCCGGGGGCGTCGGCGCGCCATAAACGATGTCGCGGGCGCGCGCGGCGCGCTTGGCGAGATCATCGACGTCAGACGGGTCCAATCCCTCGAGCGCCTCTTTTAGCGCGGTCCAGACGCCCGCTGCATCGAGCGAATAGCGATAGGCTTCGGCGGTGACGGCGAAGCCATTGGGCACCTGGATGCCCTTGGCCGTCAGCTCCCGGTACATTTCGCCAAGCGAGGCGTTCTTGCCGCCTACCAGCGGCACGTCGGAGATGTCCACCTCATTGAAAAAACGAATAAATTTCCCGGAAGCCGAATGCGCCGGCTTTGTCTCTTTGGAAATGGTGGCGTCGGCCGTTCTATTCATGACGAGCTCTTTTGGTAAGGGTGCGTGCTGAGGCCCCTGGGCTATTGCGCCATAATTATTACAGCTGCGCGGTGATATTGAGCGCTTACACAGAATTTGTGTGAACGAGGCACGTTTTCAGTCGCATCGACGCTCTTTGTAGCTTAAGCATTGGCCCTTGGAGGCCGATCTGTCCTAGGAAAAACGCTACCCCGCAGGTTATGGTTAAAACTTGACCTAATGGTCGAGATTTGGCCGGATTCTTGTCCATAATGGGAATCTGATTGGACGGCTGGCCCAACCCAGCTCGTGCGATGGCGGGAGGCGTAAATGGATTCGCTGGATCTGGATCAGGTGATGGACGAAATCATCCCGAGAGGGGACAACAGGCCGCCGGCGCCGCCGGCACCGAACTTTCCTGTCCGTCAGCGGCCGCGCGCCACTGACGACGCCACGGCGGCGCTGGATCTCGTGTCCCAGGCCGCCGCGGCGATCAAGGAGCTCGAAAAGCAGTCCGCTCAGGCGGTGGCGCGCGCGCATAGCGCCGCTAATGCGGTGAGAGAGAAGCTGGAGCGCGCCGAAGACCGAGGCGATCGCGCCGAAGCTGCGCTGCGCAAATCCGAGTCGGAAGCCGCCGAACTCTCCGCGGCCCTTATCCAGACGCGAAAAGATCTCGAAGGGGTGCAGTCGCAGCTCGCGGCGCGGCAGGCCGAACTTGCGGCGATGGAGCAGCGCGCGGTCACGGCGGAGAAGCGCGCCAGTGAGGCCGACGCCTCCGTTCAAAGGATCGTCGATGCGATTCGCACGCAGCTGCCCGTCAAAGTCGCCGAACAGGCGAAGCCTGCGGCCTAGAGTCCAAAACTTCGACGACCGAGTGTCGTGATCGGCGCAGGCCGATCCGGCCCGCCTGAGAATTGACTCCAGACGCGCTCGAACTCTTCCCGTTCGCCAGGCGGCCGCGGCGTTTCGTTTGGAAGGCGCTTGGAGTCGCTTTGGCGTTCGGGCATCGCGCGCTCTAGGCCCCGTCCGGGCGATAGGTCCGCGCGCGCGAGGGGTTAGCCTCCATGTCAAGAAGCCACCGCGAGGCGATGAAGATCCCGGAGAGGACATAGCTTGCCGGGCAGACCGCTAGCATCAGCAGACCGGCAAGGCGCTGATCCGCCAACATTGTCTCTGTGGTCGCTCCCCAACTCGCCGCGCTTGTGTCGAGAACGCGCGGCGCGAACACAAGAAGCACGCCGAGGAGGCAGGCGAGCTTTCCGGTGATCGCGAGCGCGGCGACGCCGCGCCAACGCGCGACTCCCGAGTCGCCGAGAATCGCCAGCCAGAACAGCAAAGCGGCCGTCAGCAACGACGCGTGCATCAGGAGATGCGCGGTCGGATGCCGCTCGACATAGGCCGACGCCCCCGGCGCATGCCACGCATAGAGCAGGGCCAGCTGCGCCGCTGTGACAATCGCCAGCGCGCGACCGGTCGCAAGGACCGGAGCCGACGCAAACCTCATCGACCGCACAGCCAAAAAAGGCGCGAGCGCACTCATCAGTATAATGTGCGTCGCCATGTGAGACGCGCGAGGTCCGAGGCCCGGACCCGCGGAAGCGACAAGCCCGACGGCGCACGCGACGATGATCGCGACGGCGATTTTCGCTCGCGAATCTGAGAAGGCCTGGACGCTGGGAGCGCCGTTCGCCGTCGATGCAATCGCCAATTTCGCTCTGCTCATCGCTTCGTTGGTGCGAGTTGCGAATACGGAGCATATCGGCCAGTGCGCCGGTCAATCCAGAGCTTGTGGCGTATTGAAACGTCCGCCTCGTCGCCTACTGTAAGCTTGGGGCGGCAGCGGCTTTGACGTGGACAAATTTCAAATACTTCCCCATCTCGCGGCGCTGGCGGGCGCCTATGCGCTCGCTTTGCCGATCGGCTGGGATCGGGAGCGACAGGAGCGCAGCGCAGGGCTTCGCACCTTTCCGCTCGTCGCTCTTGCCTCCTGCGGATTTGTCCAGGCGGCTGAGCAATATATGGCGAATTCGCCTGACGGCATGGCGAGAATCATCCAAGGCGTCATCACCGGAATTGGTTTCATCGGCGGCGGCGCCATTCTCAAGCAAGGCGCCATGGTTAAAGGAACGGCGACGGCGGCGAGTCTGTGGGCCACAGGCGCTATAGGCGCCTCGGTTGGTCTCGGCAGCTACGACGTTGCGGTCGCGATCGCGATTTTTACTTTTGTGACGCTCAGGGCGATCACGCCGCTCGAGAATACTCTCGTCGATGAAAATTCGCGCGGCAAGGAAGATGAGAGTTCGTAGCCGGACCAGCTGCGCCGGCGGTTTCTCTCCATAAAGCGTAGACGCTAGGCGTGCGCGAATGCGAATGATAAAGCGGAGAGCGCCGCCTCACCGAGGAATCCCGAGATGGCCACTCGCCGCTCCGCCTGATGGCGCAGCCGAGGCGCGGCTGATCCGCCCTCGCCTTTGGAGGCGATCCTCAGGCGAGGAGGCAGGCGTTGCTTTGCAGGTATCCGAGCACGCGATCGACGTGCTCGGCGGCGCAGACGGCGATATCCGCCGGCTCCACCACTGTCTGGCCGGCCCGCTGGAATGTCACACGCCCCGCGTCCGCCGCGGCGATCGTCGCGGCGATCAGGCCGTCGCGGTCATTGCTGCCGTCGAGCAGCGGCGTCACCACCTGGGCGACGACATCGAGCCGAATCGTTTCGTGGCGCAGATTCGCCGAGTGCAACACGCCGGCGGCCGCGTCGGCCCGCAGCATCGGGCAGGCGACAGGCTTCGCTGAAAGCGAGCGCGCCGTGCGGAAAGGCTCCGTCGAGGCGGTTGCGAGTCCGACAAGAACCATGCGCAGCAGCGCGTCGGCGATCCTGGAGCGCATCGCTTCGTCGACAGAAGCGCCGCGCACCTCCATCACCGTGACGAGTTCTTCGATCGAGCTCGAATCTGGCAGCCGCGCGATCAACGCCTCGATGGCCCTGCGAACGTCTACGTCCCGAGTCGAGAACCACGCGCCGGACCCCTCGGCAAAGATCGCCGCGCCGTCTTCTTCGCGCGCAAAGTCGAAATCCGACCGCGCCGTGAAATGTAGCCCCTCAATCGCATCCGGCATGATCCTGCGGACGCATTTGCCTTCCCGCTCTTTATGAATGAGCAGGGTCTGACGGAAGGTCCGGCCGGTGAAAATGTCCATGTGCTGTTCCAGCGACACCTGATTGTCGCCCGCCAGCGCGCGCAGCAGGGGCGCCGCGGCCGGATTCATGTTCTCTGGCATCATTGCCGAAAGCGCCGCCTCGCCGAGATAGGCGAGCCCGCGCCCTCCCGCGCTCGTCATAAATTCCGAGAAACTGCAGGGTTCGTTGCAGTCCTCGAGGAACTCATGGCCGATGTATGAGTCGTCGGCGTTTCTCAGACTATTCGCCTCGGCGCGGAAAATCCGGCCCCAGGTCGTCTCCGCAGGCGTGTTCTGTTCCAGGAAGGACAGCATTTCTCTGGCGCGGGCCACGCGCTCGCTTAGCGAGCCATGCAGGCCGACGTGCAGCGCGAGGGCGTCGCGCAGCGTCTGCCGCAGCCGCCATCCGGGCTGTACATTGTAGCTGATGAAGGCGACTCCGTTCGGCGCGAGATTCTCGCGCGCGATTCGCAGAATCGCGTCGCGCACCTGCTCGGGCACCCAGCTGTAGACGCCGTGGCATATAATATAGTCAAACCCCCCGTCCTTGGACCGAAGGTCCGTCAGACTCTGGCGGCGCAGATTAATGTTGGAGAGGCCAAGGGCGGCGACTCGCTTCTGGCCCTCGTCGATCTGCCGCTGCGAAAGGTCGACGCCCAGAAAATAGGCATCGGGGTGGCGCGCGGCGAGCGGAATGAGATTGCCACCGGCCGCGCATCCGAGTTCAAGCACGCGGGCGCGGGAGAGGTCGGTCGCCGTCAGCTTGAAAATGCGGGCGACCGCGCCCAGTCGCGCCGGATGAGTCTGCGGAAAGGGATGCGAGACATAAGGAAGATCGTCATAGGAAGCGGCGTTGCGCGCAATCGCGGCCTGCACGGCCGTTCCGAAGTGAGTCGTCATAAGCAAGTTTCCGGAGCCCAAAGGAGATTCATTCTCCACTTGGCCCGGCGAATTTGCAATGTCGCGAGATTCGCGTCGCGCTCGTCGGTCGAGAATCGGTTGTTAACCGTCTTCAAACGCGAGAGTCGCTCGTTAACGATATTCGAAGAAGGCAAGCCGCGCGTCAGGAGCCGACCTACGTAGTTCTACGACTCCACATCCATGGTGCGGCGGGTTCAGCCGTTTACTTCAAGGATTTGCGATTAGCTTGCGAGTTCGTTGCGCTTTTCTGCGCGCCTCCCGCACTGTCTCCAATTTATCACAGCTGCCCGAAATGTGGCCAAAGCGCGCGTCAAACAGGGCCTTCGTCGTTGACTGTGCATGCCCGATTAAATTTTATTCATCGGGACCACTTCTCCGCGGCTCGGCAAATTCGCGGTTCGGTGCTCTTCGCAGTCCAAGGAATGGGAACTGACCTATGACCAAACTGTCTCAGAAACTCATCAAGCCCAAAAATGGTTCCATCAACTTGCGCCGCGCTCTGATGGGCAGCGTGTCTGCGCTCTCCGCGGCTCTGCCCTTTGCGCAGTCCCCCGTGGTGGTCGGCGCCGCCACGGCGACCGGCGCCATCCTTCTGGCTTCCTCTCCGGCGAACGCGTTGATCTGCTTGAGCGTCAACCCGATCCTCAGCGGCGCGACGGATTCCGGAAAGACCAACAACACCGCTTGCGGCCTGAACGCCAAGGCGGGACCTGGCAGCACTGACGGCGATACGGCGTATGGCAATCAGTCAGTCGCCAATGGTAAGGGCCCCGACGCGGCTACGGCGGTCGGCTCTTTCGCTAATGCGACAGGCGGCGGCGCCACGGCGGTCGGCAACGACGTCGTCGCCAACGGCGCCGGTGCGGCGGCCTTCGGCGGGGATGACCCGACTCTGGGTGCGACTCAGGCGGTTGGCGATAAGACGACTGCGGTCGGCGCCGGCGCGCAAGCTGTCGCCGCTGGGGCCACGGCGCTCGGCAATGGCGCAATTGCGAACAAGGCGAACGCCACGGCCGTCGGCGCTGGCACACAGGCGACTGGAAACGCTTCGACCGCGGTCGGCAATGCGGCGGCGGCCACTGGAAATAACGCTATCGCGATCGGCGCTGACGCTGGCGGCGCCACGGCGAGCGGCGCTTTCTCGACCGCGATCGGCGATAACGTCAAGGCGACCAATACTGAGTCGCTCGGCGTCGGCTCCAACACCAATGTGACGGGCGCCTTCTCGACCGCCGTGGGCAATAACAACAACGTGACAGGCACCACCGCTCAAGCGTTCGGCACGACCAACAATGTCACGGGCGCGAACGGCACGGCGGTTGGCGCGTTCAACAGCGCGACTGGCGCGAATTCATTCGCGGGCGGCGTCGGAAGCTCCGCCACCGGAGCGAGCGGCATTGCCCTCGGCAATGGCGCGACGGCTGGACCGGGCGCTAACGCGATCGCTATCGGCACCGGCGCTGTGTCGCTTGGCTCTGTCGCGATCGGCGCTGGCGCCCAGGCGGGCACAAAGTTGGCGCCGAGCATTCGTTCGACGGCTCTCGGCACCAACGCTAAAGCCAATCTCGCCAACACTTCATCGGCGGTTGGCACGGACGCCGACGCCAGCCTGAGCGCTGGCTCCTCGGCCTTCGGCACGGGCGCGACAGCCGTCGCCAGCGCTGGTTCGTCGGCCTTCGGCTCGGGCGCTAACGCTAATGCTAGCCTGGGTTCCTCGGCTCTTGGATCGGGCGCAACCTCGACCGGCAGCGTTGGTTCGACGTCGATTGGCTTGAACGCCAACACCAACGGAACCGTGGGCTCGACCGCCATCGGCGCCAACTCCAGCGCCAACGGCTTCAACGGCTCGACGGCTTTGGGCGCTGGCGCGACCAACACCGCCAACAACCAGATCATGCTGGGCACGGCGGCCAATACCTACCAAGCGCCTGGCATCACGTCTGCCGCGAGCCTGGCCTCGCAGGTTGGCGTGACCAAGTTCACCACCACGGACGCCCAGGGTCATCTCGCGACCTCCCAGTTCGGGCCGAACGATATCGCCGGTCTCCAGGCCGGCGTCCTGGGGCTGTCGCAGAGCGTGTACAGCCTTGGCAGAGGGGTGCAACGCGGTTACGAGGGCACGGCTGTCGCCGTCGCGCTCGGCGGCGCCAGCTACCTGCCGGACCACAAATGGTTCTCGGTCACCGGCAACTTCGGCACCTTCCGTGGTCAGTACGGCCTTGCCGCTCAGGCGCAGCTGCGCGTGAACGATTGGATGGTGGTCAATGCCGGCATCGGCGCGGGCCTCAAATACGGCGGCGTCGCCGGGCGTGCGGGCGTGACCCTGGCCTGGTGATCATGATCGTGAAGATCAAGCACATAATGCTCGCGGCCCTTGTGGCCGCGAGTTTTTTTCCGACGATGGCTTCGGCGCAATCGCCTAAGCCGAGCCCAGCCAGGCCTGCACAGGCGCCCAAGCCCGCCGATATCGACAAGAATGGCGTTCTGATTTTGATCCGATCGACTCTGCTTGCGCTCGATCAGGCCAACAAAACCGGCAACTATACGGTTCTGCGCGATCTAGGCGCGCCGGCGTTCCAAGGCAATACGGCGGCGCGCCTCGCCGAGATCTTTGCCTCTCAGAGAAAGGACAATCTCGATCTCTCTGGCGTGGCCGTGCTCGAGCCGCAGCTCAGCCTCCTGCCGCAAATAGAGAGCGGAATGATGCACATGTCTGGGTTTTTCCCCTCCGTGCCGACGCAGATTCGTTTCGAGCTGCTCTATGCGCCGGTCCAGGGCCAATGGAAGCTGTTCGGCCTCTCGGTTTCGCTGGGGTCATCAGGTCCTACGGCGCCGAGCGACGCGCCACCCCCGGCCGCGGAACAGCCAAAAGGCGGGACAGGACTTCGCCCCTCTGGGCAAAAGCCCTGACGTCGTTCGGTAAAGACGCCGCCGAGGCGCCGGGACGGTTCGCCGCCCCGGCTTTTCACTGAACTTAATAATTTGGCCAGCAGCGGCGGCCGTAGGGGCCGAGATGGAAGCCAGGCGGGCAGGCGCGACCGACGCCGTATCCTCCCCACTGTCCGCCCCAGCGGCAGCCGCCATAGGGACCGCGATGGCCGTAGGGCCCGCAACCGCCATAAACCTGCACGATCGGCGCGCCCGCCGTCTCACTTGGCGCGAGCGGCATGGTGGCGTGGGCCGGCGCAGCCACAGCGGCCGCGAAAACGAGCGCGAGACCCGTCCTCAATTTCATCTCCAATCTCCTCCTTAGACCAGATTAACGCGCGGCTGGCGCGCCGCGCCCTCAGAATATCATCGCGCGAACAGAAACTTGGCAATTTCAATCTGCGTTTTAGGTTAGTGCTGGCGCGGCTATGTTCATATAATGTTCTTGCGCTGAGTTCGCGCGGCAGTTAAGCTGTCGACGATAATTTGCGCAAAAGAATTTCTCGGGAGCGCGCGATGGCGGTGAGGGTGGCGACGGTCGCGTTCGAAGGCGTCGAGGCCCGTCCCGTCGACGTTCAAGTGCAGATTTCCAGCGGCGCGGTCGTCTTCAACGTCGTCGGCCTCGCTGATAAGGCCGTCGCCGAGTCGCGCGAGCGGGTGCGCGCGGCGCTGATCGCTTCCGGCCTGGCGCTGCCGGCGAAAAGAATCACCGTCAATCTCGCCCCCGCCGACATGCCCAAAGAGGGAAGCCACTATGACGTGCCGATCGCGCTTGGGGTCATGGCGGCGATTGGAGCCATTCCCTCCGACGCGCTCGAAGGATTCGTCGTGCTTGGCGAACTCGCGCTCGACGGAACGCTGACGCCGACGGCGGGCGTCCTGCCGGCGGCGGTGGCCGCCAACGCCCGGGGCTTGGGACTGATCTGTCCGAGCGAATGCGGGCCGGAAGCTGCCTGGGCGTCGAGCGATATGGAGGTGATCGCCCCGCGCTCGCTCATCCAGCTCGTCAATCACATCAAGGGCGCGCAGGTTCTGGCCCGGCCTGAGCCGGCGGTGCGCAGGCTCGCCGCCGATCAGCCCGACCTTTCCGACATCAAGGGACAGGAGACCGCCAAGCGCGCGCTCGAAATCGCCGCCGCCGGCGGCCACAACCTTCTGATGAGCGGCCCTCCGGGCGCGGGAAAATCGATGCTCGCCGCGCGGCTGCCGTCGATCCTGCCGCCGTTGACCCCGCGCGAATTGCTCGAAGTCTCCATGGTTCATTCGGTGGCGGGGCAGATTGCGGGAGGCGAACTGACCGACCGGCGGCCATTTCGCGCGCCCCACCATTCCGCCTCGATGCCGGCGCTGGTCGGCGGCGGCTCCCATGCAAAGCCTGGCGAGATTTCGCTTGCCCATAACGGCATCCTTTTTCTCGACGAATTGCCCGAGTTTCAACCGCAAGTGCTGGACAGCCTGCGTCAGCCGCTCGAGACCGGCGAGGTGGCGGTGTCGCGCGCCAATCATCGCGCCGTCTACCCAGCGCGCTTTCAGCTTGTCGCGGCGATGAATCCCTGCCGTTGCGGTCATGCGATGGATCCGGGCTACGCCTGCAAGCGCCAGCCCAATGAACGCTGCGTCGCGCAATATCAGGCGCGGCTTTCGGGACCGCTGCTCGACCGTTTCGATGTGCAGATCGAGGTGCCGGCGGTGACCGCCGCCGATCTCGTGTTGCCGCCGCCGTGCGAGGGTTCGCGGCAGGTCGCGGCGCGCGTCGCGCGCGCCCGGGAGATTCAGCGCGCCCGTTACGACGCTCTCTCATTGCCAAGGGTGGCCGCCAACGCCGCCGCGCCGGCGGCGGTGATCGAGCGCGCGGCGCGTCTCGACGCTGCGGGCACGACGCTGATTCGGGACGCGTCGGAGCGCTTCGGCCTCACGGCGCGCGGGTTTCACAGGGTCTTGAAGCTTGCGCGCACCATCGCCGATCTCGACGGCGCTGAGTCCGTCGGCCGACCGCATCTCGCGGAAGCGCTTTCCTATCGCGCGGGGCTTGCGTTCGGGCGCCTTGCGGCCTGATATGGGCGCATGTCCTTAAACCATATTGTTATTTTGGTCGCGGCGCAGCTCGTCATTTTGTTGCTGGCGGCGTCTATTTACATTGCCCTGCGCGGGCGTGGCCGCAAAAAGGTCGAGGCCGAACTCGAATCGTTGCGCGACGAAATTTGGGAGCTGCGCGCCGCCGCCGCCGCTCGCGACAGGGCGGAAGCCGCCAGTCTCGCCAAGTCGCGCTTTCTCGCGGCAGTCAGCCACGAATTTCGCACGCCGCTCAACGGCGTCATGGGGCTGGCGCAACTTCTCGCGATGACCAAGCTCACCGCCGAACAGGCGAGCTATGTCGAAGCGATCGGCGATTCGAGCCGTTCGCTCTCGCAGCTGATCGACGATATTCTGGATTTCTCCAAGATCGAAGCCGGCAAGTTCGAGCTGCGCCACGAAGCCTTTGCGCTCGCGCCCTTCGTCGAAAGCGTGGTCGAATTGCTTGCGCCGCGCGCGATGGCGAAAGGGCTGGAGCTTGCCAGCGTCATCTCGCCTGATACGCCGCGCGAAATCGTGGGTGATTCGGCGCGACTTCGGCAGGTGCTCGTCAATCTCATCGGCAACGCGGTGAAATTTACCGAGCGGGGCGGCGTGGGCGTGCGCGTCGCGCGCGACGGCGCGCGGCTGCGCTTCGAGGTGCACGACTCCGGGCCGGGCGTGCCCGAGGCGGCGCGCGAGGCGATCTTCGAGGAATTCGAACAGGCCGATCCTTCGGAGAACCACCCGCAGGCGGGCACAGGGCTCGGTCTCGCCATCTCTCGCCGTCTCGTCGCCAGGATGGGCGGCGCGCTGGCGCTCGTTAATTCAACGGACATGGGCGCGGTTTTCGCCTTCACGCTGCCGGCCCCGCCAATCGGCGAAGAGCCCGCGCCGGCGCCGCTTTCCGGGCTTAAAACGCTGATCGTTGCGCACAGCATCTTTGAAGCGCCCTATCTCGCGGAGAGCTTGCGTTTCGCCGGAGCCGAAGCGGAGATCGTCGCGGCGGAGAACGCGCCCTGCGCGCTGCATGGCGCGCGCGAAAAGCCCTTCGACGCCGTCATCGTCGATTGCGCGCTGGGCCCGCAAATGACCGCGCAGTTGGCGAAAGTCGCTCGCGGCGCGCAGGCGGGACGACTGTTTCTGCTCTTCTCGCCGATCGAACGGCGCGCCTTCGGCGAGGACGCCTTGTGCGACTTCGACGGCTGGCTGGTGAAGCCGGTGCGGATCGCATCGCTGATCGCCCGTCTGTCGCCAGAGAGCGCCAAGGCGCCGGCGCCCGAGCAGGGCGCGGCGACCCAGGCGCTCGCCGGGGTGAACGCCCTTGTCGCCGAAGACAATGATATCAACGCGCTTATTCTCATGCGTCACCTCGCGAAGCTTGGCGCGAAGGTGACGCGCGCGGAAAGCGGCGCGCTCGCGCTCGCACGGGCGCGCGAAGCGATCGAGGGCGTGGGCGAGCCTTATGACGTGATCGTCATGGATCTTTTCATGCCGGATTTCGACGGACGCGAGGCGAGCCTCCGCATTCGTGAGGCCGAGGCGCGGGCAGGCGCGCCGCGCACGCCCATATTGGTGCTTACGGCCAGCGCGCGCGAAGAGGACGAGCGCGCCGCCCGCGCCGCCGGAGTCGACGCTTTTCTTACCAAGCCGGTGGAGTTCAGTTCGCTGGCGGCGACGATCGAAGAGCTCAGATTGGCGCCGCGTCGCAGCAGAGCTTCCTCTTAGAGCAGGTTCCCAAAAGGTTGACAGACTTTTTCGATGAGAACCTGCTCCAACATTTGTGTTTGAGCGATTTCCTATCGACCACATGAGTCGATGTGATCGGAAAGCGCTTTAGCCGCCCAGCGGCGCGATGACGCCGAACCGTCCCGATTGATAATCGGTGAAGGCCTGACGCAATTCATCCTGCGTATTCATCACGAACGGACCTTGTTGCGCCACGGGCTCGTCTATCGGTTCGCCGCTCATGACGATCAGCTTCACGTCATTGTTGGCTTCAAAGGCGATGTCGCCGCCTTCCTCCTCGAATACGACAACATCCGTCGCGCGTGCGATCTTCTCGCCATTGACTTCGACCGTTCCTTCGAGAATGGCGACAAGCGCCGTATGTCCTTCCGGCAGCGTGAACCGAGCGCTCTTTCCCGCGTCGATCCGCACATCCCAAAGATCGATCGGCGTCGCGGTTTGCGCAGGTCCGCGATGCCCGTCGAATTCGCCGGCGATAACGCGAACAAGCCCGGCGTCGCCGGGCAGATCGACGCGCGGAATGTCCTTGTCGAGGAGAGTCTGGTAGCGCGGGGGGCTCATCTTATCGCGCGCCGGCAGATTGACCCAAAGCTGCACGACCTCGAACCGTCCGCCCGACTTGCCGAAGCTTTCGGAATGAAACTCCTCGTGAACGACGCCGGAAGCGGCGCGCATCCATTGCACGTCGCCGGGACCGATCAGTCCGCCGGCGCCGGTTGAGTCGCGATGCGCCAGTTCGCCGTCGAGGACGATCGTCACCGTTTCGAAGCCGCGATGCGGATGGGCGCCCACGCCGCGGCGCTCGGGCGTCGGTGAAAAGTCAAACGGTCCCGCGTAGTCGAACAGCAAGAAGGGGCTCACCTGCGCGCCATGTTCGTGATGCGAAAACAGCGAGCGTACGGGAAAACCGTCGCCGACCCAGTGCATGGAGTCCGGGGCGGGGTAAACGTCGATGATTCTTCTCATGATGAAGGCTCCTTGCGGCCTATGTGGGCGGCGTCTCGCGAAATGCAAATCCGCGGTTCTTGACGGATTGGACCGCAAAACCCACAAGTCCGGACGCGGCGACGACGTCGGCAGGCAAGGACGGTTAGATGGACTGGATCATCCTTTTTATCGGCAGCATCTGCGAAGTCGGCTGGCTCATCGGGATGAAATATGCGCAAGGATTCACGCGCCTCTGGCCTTCGCTCATCATGGTGTTCTTCATGGCGGCGAGCGTCGGATGCTTGGGCATTGCGGTAAAGACGATTCCCGCCGGCACGGCCTATGCGGTGTGGACCGGCGCAAGCATCGCGGCGGCGACCTTGGTGGGCGTTTTCCTGTTCAACGAACCGACCACCGTGCTGCGGCTGGGATCAATTGGCCTCATTCTCTTGGGCATCATCGGCCTGCGGCTTGGCGGCGTGAACCTGAAATAGAAATCGCCCGGCGCTCCTTGCGAGAAGCGTCGGGCGAAACAAGCGCGATTGTCTCAAAAATAGCTTTCGAGCGTTCCACGCCGGCGCACGTCGAGCGTCGCGCAATGGAAGGCGCCGCCGAACGCCGCATAGTGCAGGAACGAACAGGGGATCGGCTCGTAGCCCCATTTCTCCATCTGACGCATCATATTTGTGTGATGCGGATCGACGATGACGCGCTTCTCGTCGATCGCCAGAATGTTCATGCTGAGCCATTTGCCGCACATCGAGGTGATTGCGAGAATGCGGTCGTTGATCGGATCCGGCTCCGGCGCGACGAGAATATCCCATTTCTTCAGGATATCGGGCAGCTCATCCGGATTGATATATTCCGGATTGATCAGCAGGCGGCCGGGCCCCAGCGGCAGAATCGTCGTGTCGATATGCATCGGATTGGGGCAGCGGCTCTTGATCTCGTGAATCCGATAGCCGTCGCCAAGATGGCGGCGCAGCCAGTCGATGCCCATCGCATTGGTGACATTGGAGCGCGTCACGAAAAGATCGCGGCCGCAGCGGAAGAAATCGGCGGCGTCGAACACCGGCTCGAATTCGGTGAGAATGTAGCGAATCTCTTCGCCCTTCTCCGGCAATTTGAAGTTGGGATCGAACAGTTCGTCGGTGAGCTGCGGCTTGGGCGCCGAGGTCCAGCGCGCGCCGCGTCGGAAATAATCCTTGAGGATCTCCCGATAGGAGTGCGTTTCGAAATAGCGGCAGGGCCAGGCCATCGGGGTTTCGAGGATCTCGTCGCCGATCACCAGCATCGAGTCGCGCGGGCAAGAGTTGCAGAAGCCGCGCGACGACCAGTGAGGCGTCGAGAACTTCGCCTTGTGATTGACCGCGTCGGGCCGCGTCACCTTGACGCCGAGCGACTCGAGCAAAGCGATGAAACCGTCGAGCTCCTGCTGCGCTGGCTCGATCATGAATTTCGGAAAGCGGAACCCGGCGGCGAGCGATTGGGCGCGCGCGGCCATGCCGGGAATGTTGCAGGTGACGACCGGATGGTCGGAAGGGATCGTGGAGCCTTCGAGGCGGCCGACGATGATCTCCTCGAGTGGATCCCACTCATTGTGGGAGTTGACCGGACAGTCCGCGGCAATCGCGGTCCCCATAGTTGCATGTATATTCATAATGCGCCCCGGATCGTTTCCAGCGAGTGACATCTAGCGCTTTCCGACTGTTCTTCAATCTTACGAAAAAACGGCGTTACTTCTTTGGTTTAGCGTCGCGCTGCTTGGTCTTTCTCGCTTTGTTGCCGACTCAAGCCTTCTTGGCGGTCGGACTATGTCGCCAAGAGGCGGAGCCGTCTACACCAGGCGCTCTCAAGGCTTGTGCGGACTTGCGTTTCCCCCGGCGTTGGGCAATAAACCGCGCTCTACAGAACCGCCCGGCCAGTGATGGGCTGCCGTGGCGGTTCTTTCGCTCGCGCGAACAAGCGTCGTTTGGACCAGTTTCCTGCGGCGCAAACAACAGGGCCTAGCGCCCGGGAGAGCAAAATGCCCAAACTGAAGACGAAATCCGGCGCGAAAAAGCGCTTCAAGATCACCGGCACCGGGAAAGTGGTCTACGCCCAGCAGGGCAAGCGCCACGGGATGATCAAGCGGACGAACAAGCAGATCAGAAATCTGCGCGGCACGAACGTCTTGTTCAAGACTGACGGCGACAACGTCAAGAAATACTTCCTGCCGAACGGCTGATCGCAAAGAGCGCACTATTTCCGCAAAGGAGTTTCGTCATGGCTCGCGTCAAACGCGGCGTCACATCGCACGCCAAGCACAAGAAGACCCTCAAGGCCGCCAAAGGTTTCTACGGCCGCCGCAAGAATACGATCCGCGCCGCCAAGGCCGCCGTCGACCGCTCGATGCAATATGCGACGCGCGACCGTAAGGCGAAAAAGCGCGTGTTCCGCGCGTTGTGGATTCAGCGGCTCAACGCCGCCGTCCGCGAGCACGGGCTGACCTATTCGCGGTTCATCGACGGGCTCGCCAAGGGCGGGATCGAAGTCGACCGCAAGGTTTTGTCGGATCTCGCCATCCACCAGCCCGAAGCCTTCGCGGCGATCGTGGCGCAGGCCAAATCGGCGTTGCCGCAGGCCGCCTGAGACTGGCGTCTTCGAACAATTCGAGCCTCCCGCAGCCGGCTGCGGGAGGCTTTTTTTTTTGGAATGTTTACTATTCTTGGCCGCCTGTTTCCGGGCGCTTTCATCTCGCGCGCCGATGAATTTTGGGGGCGTCCGCCACCGGCCGATTTGGCTCTTGAGGCATAGGCGCGCTCTGCAATTCGGCTGGCGGTGTCGGCAGGGGCCATCGTGTTGGCCGATCCATGACGAACTGATTGATCGCGCAAATGAACGAACTGAACATGAAGCCTCCATGGCTCATGAGCACGTCGTCATAGGCGCGCATGTTCCAGAACGGGTCGTTCGCGCGCGTGATCGGGAGCATTCCCGCGAGCCGGAAGCCGTGAGTCATCTCGACTGCTGGATGACCGCCGCTGCCGCGAGGATTCGCAGGATCGGGGTCGAGCGGCGGGGCCAGTATCGCGCTCTCCCACTGAGTGCCATTCGTTTGCGCCCTTCGCGCCCGCGTTAGCCAGTCGTGGCTGACAGCGCAGTTTAGTGAGGGGTCGGCGGGGATATCCTTGTAATCCGCCTGACTGGGCGGCGCCCAACGGATGCTGCGAATTTCATGCGTCGTGCCGAGCTGGCGGGCCGGCATGCGAAGAGTATCGACGAGATTCACCGACGATCGCGGCGGGTCGAGATGGCCGATCGTGCGCGAAGACTCGATATCCGTATTCTGGAAGGGAAGATCGCTGACGAATTCTCCAACCCTTTGCCAAAATCTCAGCGCTCGCTGATCTTGTCGGTTTTCGGGGAGGCTGAAGTTTTCGCAGGCGGCGCGCAAATCTCGTGCGACGCCAGCGATCATCGCGCCAAGGGGACGCAGGTCGCCGCGAAAAAGCGGAAAAGCGAGATAGGTTGCGAGGTCAGATTTTATGCCGATTTTCTTTTTTCGATCGATATTCTCCACCGCTTGATCGAGCGCAAACGGCGTTCTCAGCGCCCCGCAGGCGCGGTCGTCGGGGTTCGGCGTCTCGTCATGGAAGATGAACTCCCCGGGTTTTTTTGCCTCTAGGAACTGCTTGTATCTCGCGCATATTTCGTCTGGCGAATTCACATCCTGACCGAGCAAGCTCAGTTTCTGACGCATCGCTATGGCGCAGTCTCCGGGCCGGATCCCTCCTGGCGGCCAGGAATAGGCCGAGGTGACTGAAATCACGACAGGACTTTGATGAGCGGGAAAAAAGCGGTGGCCCGCCATGAGGTCGCCTTCGCCCTCGAAGAAAGCGACTTTTTCCCAGACGGCGCGCTGAACATCAGTCCATTTGGAGGCTTCTGCGGCAGGGTTAATGAGAACCACGAGATCGCCGAGCGGGGGGTAAAAATAGGCGTTGGCGCCCGGATGATTATGCACCGCCTTGATCAAATGGTCTTTCAAAGCCGTGGCCAGCATGTTGCCGCCGAGGCTATGACCGATCACGATCATCTTGTTTGGATTGTCGCGTTGCTTTGCCTTCGTCCCGGGCTGTTTGTTGAGAACCTGCTCGATTTTCCTCAGCGCCATAAGGGCGTGCGGCGCAATATATTCGCTGACGGGTTTGCGGTCGAAGAGGGTCAGCGTCGCGACGCCGGAAGCGAGCGAATCGCCCCAGGAATTGATCCAGTTCTTCCAGCACAAGGGTTTTTCGCTGGGCAGAACGCCGTTAGAGCACTGTGAGGCGTCGCCATCTAAGAGCGCGCCCACGGTATTGCCCATAGCGATGAAGGGAAGGTGCAGTCGCGTCTCGTTCAGGCGCGCGCCTCGCCAGCCGACGTACACCGCCGTCACCTCGCGCCCGCAATGCTCGCTTTCGCCAGCGGTGCACCGGTCGCGAAGGTATCGCGCGACATGCGCCGCGTAAGCGCGAAGATCGGTGACGTTGCCGTCGCCGATCGATGCGTCATGTCGCCAGCCATGCACGAAGACGATGACGTAATTGCTGTGCTTGACGGCATTCCCGAATTCATCGGCGTGGGTGCGCTTTTCAACTGCTCTAAGATGCGCGTTGAGCGCCTCAAGTTGTGTGATCGGCTTCCATGAGCTGCGTTCGATATAGCTCACGCGATCGGTCAATTCGTTCATGGTGAATAGCTGATGAGGGTCCTTGATCAGCTCGAACGGCTCGCCATCCTCCTTGAATTCCAGAAAGGCCAGCGTGTAACCAAGCGCATTCGATCGATTATTGTCGTCAGCGCGAGGGACAGGAACTTCGTGACGCTGTATCGCACATTGAAATCTCGTGTCCCAACGACCTGCCTCATCCTTGAGCGCCGCTTCATTTTCGGCGTTGCCATAGGCCGCGAGAATATTCCATGCCGGCGACGCGTAGTCTCCGTTTTCGCCGATCCGCATGTTGCAATCGCGCGAGTCGGGATCAAGAACGCGATAGGGGTGGTCCTTCGGCGTGGAAATGGCCCAAGCGGTCACGAGAACCGTCAGAAAGGCCAGGAGCAAAAGACGCACGACAATTATTGAGGCGCGCCAGATGAAACGAGGGGCGCGACGCAGACCAGCGAGGAGCTTGAAAGAAAGCGAACGCAGCGAGGCGGTCGCAGATGCAAGACGGGCGCTCACCAAAGCCCCCTTATGGTCAGGTGACTGCAAACGTCTAAACAATATATGCTTTTCCTTCAGGGCGTAAATTTTCGTGAATTTTTAGAGTTTGCCGACAACGCTGAAGACTGAGTCACTGGGAAGCTAGGACGAAGCATGGCCGACACATATGATCTCATCGTCATCGGCGGCGGGCCCGGCGGCTATGTCGCCGCGATCCGCGCCGCGCAATTGGGTCTCAAGACGGCGGTCGTCGAGCGCGAACATCTCGGCGGCATTTGCCTGAACTGGGGCTGCATACCCACGAAAGCGCTGCTGCGCTCGGCCGAGGTCTATCGCCTCGCCAGCGAGGGCGAGCGGTTCGGCGTTTCGCCAGGCGCCCTGAGCGCCGACGTCGCGCGCATCGTCGCGCATTCGCGCGAGGCGGCGACGCGGCTCAATGGCGGCGTGGCGTTTCTGCTCAAGAAGAACAAGATCGACGTGATTTGGGGTGAGGCGACGCTTGCCGGAAAGGGCGAAGTGCGCGTCGCCGCGCCGACCAAACCGCCCATGCTGCCGCAATCGCCTTCCCCGAAAACGAGGCTCGACCACGGCGTCTATCAGGCGAAACACATCATCATTGCGACCGGCGCGCGCCCGCGCGTTCTGCCGGGCCTCGAGCCCGATGGGCGCCTCGTCTGGACCTATTTCGAGGCGATGAAGCCGGAGCGCTTTCCGAAATCGCTGCTCATCGTCGGCGCCGGCGCCATCGGCGTCGAATTCGCTTCATTTTATCGGACGTTCGGCGTCGAGGTCATTCTCGTCGAAGCGCTGCCGCATATTCTCCCGAGCGAAGACGAAGAGATCGCCGCTCTGGCGCATCGATCGTTCAAAAAGCAGGGGATCGACATTCGCGTCGCGACGACGGTGACGGGCGTCGAGAAGAAGGCCGACAGCCTCGTCGTCACGCTGAAACCCGCGGACGGCGAGACGCAGACGCTCGAAGTGGAGCGCGGGCTGTCGGCGATCGGCGTCGTCGCCAATGTCGAAAATCTCGGGCTAGAGGCGCTCGGCGTGGCGCTCGAGCGCGGCGTCATCAAGATCGACGGCTTCGGGCGCACCAATATTGAAGGCGTTTACGCGATCGGCGACGTCGCCGGCGGCCCGATGCTTGCGCATAAGGCGGAGCATGAAGGCGTCAGCTGCGTCGAGGCGATCGCCGGCTTGGACGCGCACGCGCTCGACAGATCGCGCATTCCAGGCTGCACCTACTGCCATCCGCAGGTCGCGTCCGTCGGTCTGACCGAGGCGAAGGCGAAAGAACAGGGGATCGACGTCAAGATCGGCCGCTTCCCCTATCTCGCAAATGGCAAGGCCATCGCGCTCGGCGAACTCGAAGGCGTCGTGAAGACGATCTTCGACGCCAAGAGCGGGCGGCTGCTCGGCGCGCATATCTTCGGGGTGGAAGCGACGGAGCTGATTCAGGGCTTCGTCATCGCCATGAATCTCGAGACGACCGAAGAAGAGCTGATCCGCACCATCTTTCCGCATCCGACGCTGTCGGAAACGATGCATGAGAGCGTGCTGGCGGCCTACGGCCGCGCGATTCATGTTTGAGCCGAAAGCGGGGTGTCATTCCCGACGCGCGCTTTGCGCGCGATCGGGAATCCAGACTCATAAAAAATGTCTGTGACGTTGCTCTGGATCCCCGATCGCGCTTCGCGCGTCGGGGATGACAACGTCAGACGAATAAAAAAGGGATGCGTAGCGCGTACCTTTGCGTCAGCTCTGCAGCACATAGGTTCCGGGCGCGTCGCAGAGCGCTTCGGCCATCAGAGGCGGCGCGACTGGCGGGCCGGATCGGGCGGCGAGCCAGGCGCTCCATTCCGGCCACCATGATCCTTCCCTGACAGCCGCGATCTTCACCCATTCTGCGGGGTCGGCGTAATGCTCGCCGTCCACGCGGTTCGTGAAGCGGTACTCGCCGCGCTTCTTCTCGGGCGCCGAGACAATGCCGGCGTTATGCCCGCCGCTCGTCAACAGGAAGGTGATCTGGGCGTCGGCAAGCAGGTGGATCTTATAAACCGAGCGCCATGGCGCGACATGATCGCGCTCCGTGCCGACGGCGAAAATCGGCGCGCGAATTTCGCTGAGCGCGACGGCGCCGCCGTTGACGCGCAGCCGGCCCTCGGCGAGATCATTGTTGAGGAAGAGCCGCCGAAGATATTCCGAATGCATCTTGTAGGGCATGCGCGTGGCGTCGGCGTTCCAGGCCATCATGTCGGTCATCGGCTCGCGCTCGCCCATGAGATAGGATTTGAGCGCATAGGACCAAACAAGATCATTGGAGCGCAGGAGTTGGAACGCGCCGGCCATCTCCTTGGAATCGAGAAAACCGTGCTCCCACATCAGATCTTCGAGGAAGTCGAGCTGGCTTTCGTTGACGAAGAGCGTCAATTCTCCGGCCTCGGTGAAATCGGTCTGCGCGGCGAGGAGCGTCACGCTCTTGAGGCGATCGTCATTGTCGCGCGCCATGGCCGCCGCGGCGATGGCGAGCAGGGTTCCGCCCAGGCAATAGCCGGCGGCATGGATCTTCCGATCCGGCATGAGCCGCGAGATGACGTCGAGCGCGGCCATTACGCCGAGCCTGCGATAGGCTTCCATGTCGAGATCACGATCTTCGGCGCTCGGATTGCGCCAGGAGATCATGAAGACCGTGAAGCCTTGCTCGGTCAAAAACCGCACGAGCGAATTATGCGGCGATAGATCGAGGATGTAATATTTCATGATCCAGGCGGGCGTGATGAGCACGGGCTCGGGCCGTACTGTCTCGGTCGCCGGCGCATATTGGATGAGCTCGATCAGCCGGTTGCGGTAGATCACCTTGCCCGGCGTGATCGCGACATTCCGACCGGGAACGAAGGCTTCGGCGCCGACAGGCCGCTTGCCGCCGGCGCGCCGCTCCATGTCTTCGAGAAAATTCTGCAGGCCATAGACGAGATTGACGCCGCCGGTCTCGAACGTGCGTTGCAGCGCCTCGGGATTTGTCGCTAAGAAATTTGACGGCGAGAACATGTCGAGTAATTGCCGCGAGGCGAATTCGACGACGTTCTCATGCTGCTTGGTGACGCCGCCGATGTGCGTCGTGGCGTTGTGCCACCACTGCTGATTGAGCAGAAAACCCTGATAGAGCAGCGCGTAGGGCCAGCGCCGCCACGCTTCGCCGGCAAATCTTTTATCCTGCGGCAGCGGCTCGATGCAGGGCGCGGCGTTCGGCTGCAGCGCGCAGCGCCCCGCGTAATTGGCGAATCGCCAAGTTTTGCGCATCGCCTTTTCGGCAAGCTGCATCTGCTTTCCTGGCGCTGACGCGAGATGCGCCGCCCAGTCCCAATAGGCGCTCGCCATCGAGGCGGGCGAAAGGCCGCCGGTCAGATGGGCGACGCTCGCATGAAGCGAACGGTCGATGACATTGCTCAGCGCCGCGTAGCCGTATGAATCACTATCGGTGGCGCGTTCCGCCGCCAGAAAGGCGCTGGGCCACGCTTCGACGAAGGCTTTCGACGCAAGGCTAGGAAAGTCATGGGCAGGGGAGGCGTGGGGAAGGCTGGAAGATGTCTGCTCTGCGCGCGCGGGATTCGTCTGCGCAGCATTAGGGTGCTTTGTCATCAACGTCCTTTGAGCCGAGGCGCTCGACTGGATACGGATCTTATTTCGGGGAATGCTGCGCCGCAACATTGTGTTTCCCGGACTTGGCCGGGAGGCGAGCGCTACCATGTCCCTGTGAAGGAATGCCGACCGCTTAGGAGACCTTCATGAGATCCATCGCCGTAGCCGCCCTGTTAACTCTCGTCTCCGGCGCGGCGCTTGCCGCTCTCAAGCCCGGGGACGCCGCGCCCGACTTTAGTCTGGAGGCCGCGCAGGGCGGCAAGGAATTCTCCTTCTCGCTGCGTCAGGCGCTCGAGAAGGGTCCGGTCGTGCTGTATTTCTATCCGAAGTCGTTCACGAGCGTCTGCACGCTCGAGGCGCATGAATTCGCCGAAGCCATGGAGCAGTTCGCCGCCATGGGCGCCAGCGTCATTGGCGTGTCGAGCGACAAGATCGCGACTCAGCGCGAATTCTCGACGAAAGAGTGCCGGGACAAATTTCCCGTCGGCGCCGATCCGGGCTTCAAGGTGATCAACGCCTATGACGCCGGCTTCAAGGTTCCGGTCGCGGGCGCGATGTTCGCGAACCGCATCTCTTATGTCATCGCGCCCGGCGGGAAGATTCTGTCAGCGGTCGAGGATTCGGGCGCAACGAAGCATATTGAGAATGCGCTCGCCGTCGTGCGGCGGTGGCGCGACGCGCAGCGGAAATAAGCTGCGAGTGGGGCGATCGTTCGTATGCATAGGCCAGCCGCCCGACGCGCAAAAAGCGCCATCGTGTCCCGCGGCGGCTCGTCGTTCACCCCCTCTTGGGGCGAATGCGAATGATCACGTCGCAGCCGACGATTTCCATCCCTTCCGGCGGCGCCGGCAACCGCGTGAATTCGACAGAGCCATCGGCGGCGTCGAACATGCGGCCCGTCGCTTCATCCATGAAATGGTGGTGCGGCGAGGTGCGGGTGTGGAAGTAGGTGCGGGGTCCCTGCACGGCGATCTCGCGCAACAGCCCGGCTCCGGCGAACTGGTTGAGCGTGTTGTAGACCGTGGAGAGAGACATTGTCAGACCGGCTTCGCGCGCTTCGGCGTGAAGCGCCTCGGCGCTCACATGTCGATCGCCGTTGCCGAACAGCAGCCGGCTCAGAGCGAGCCGCTGAACGGTGGGACGCAGACCTGCGCCGCGCAGCCGGGCTTTGATTTCCGAGACCTTCGTCGCGCTCTCGGGGGATTGATCGCGCAGTTTGATCGAACGGTCGAAACTCGTAGTCGAAGGTTGATGAGTCATTCTTCGCGACAGGCGAGCATCACTCGCTCCCTATTCATACATTAAGCTTTTTTCAGTAGAGGGCAGCGCCCGCCCCCTGTCAAACGAAATGGCGGAAGGTGTAATATTTCCAAAGAAGCAGCAAAGGACTGGCTAATGATGGGGCGCCTTGAGCCAATACTCTGTGCAGGGATTGATCGACGTCAGATGCTCGGCGTGTCGGTTCGTGCAGTCGCCGTTCTCTGGCTTGCCGGAGGTCGCGCCAAAGCCGACACGTTTGAGGCGTTTTTGCAGGGCCTGTGGCCGTCGGCGCAGGCCGCCGGCGTCTCGCGCGAAACCTTCGACGCGGCGATCGCCGGACTTGCGCCGGACCCGTCGGTATCGGCGAAGCCGCGCGCACAGTCCGAGTTCACCATTTCGATTCCCGCCTATCTCGCCGGGTCCGTGACGAATGGTCGCGTCGCGCGCGGCCGGGCGGTCGCCGCCGAACTGGCCGGGCCGCTCGGTCGGGCGCAGTCCCGCCACGGCGTCCCAAGCGAGATCGTCGTCGCCATTCTGGGCGTCGAAAGCAATTTCGGAACGGCGGCCGGCGGCTCTGACGCGCTGCGCGTCCTGGCGTCGCTTGCGTGGAAGGGGCATCGCGCCGAAACCTTCATCGAGGAATTTGTGGCCGCCCTCGTGATGCTGGAGAAGGGCTACGCGACGCGCGAGCAATTGCGCGGCTCCTGGGCCGGGGCCATGGGCCAACCGCAGTTCATGCCTTCCGCCTATCTCAAATATGCCGAAAGCGACGCGGGCGGCGGCGCGCCGGACATCTGGCGCTCGCGCGGCGACGCCGTGGCGTCCATCGCCAATTTCCTGGCGAAATCCGGATGGGTCGCGGGAGCGCCCGCCGTCGTCGAAGTTCGACTGCCTCAAGGGTTCGACTACGGCGCCTTCGATCTCGACTTCGCCCGCTGGCGACAGCTCGGCGTGACGCGCGCCGACGGCGGCGCGCTTCCCAGCGGCGGCGCCGCCAGCCTTTATTTGCCGGCTGGCGCGAACGGCCCGGCCTTTCTGATCACCGACAATTTCGAAGTCATTCGGCAATACAATACGTCCGACGCCTATGCGATGTCGGTCGCGCTGCTCGCCGATCGCATCGCCGGGCGCGAGATCCCGATCACGCCCTGGCCGAAGGTCGCGCCGCTACCGACCGCCGACGTCAAGGCGATGCAGCAGCTGTTGACGGAGCGCGGCTTTTATCGCGGGACGTTCGACGGCAAGCTCGGGCGCGCGAGCCGCAACGCCATCCACGCCTTTCAATTGAGCGAAGGCATTCAGCCCGCCGACGGCTTTGCGACGAAAGACGTTCTGGCGCGGCTGCGCGGCCGGTGAAAGCTGCCGCGATTCAGACGTCGAGATCGCGGTAGACGGAGACTTCCCTTTCGCGCGCGGTCCGCGCCGCATCGCCGGCGCGAAAGCCGCGCCAGACGTCGAACGCCATGACCAGGGTCGTGAACAGTCCGGAAATTTTCCCGACGATGAAGCTGAAGGGAAAAATGAGACGGTCCGGCGGAAGAATGAATTGCGCGCCAAGAAAGATGAGCGCCGCGTTGACGAAATAGGCCGGCCGGAACAGCGATTTTTCTTCCCAGGCGCTTTGCGCATAGCTGCGTGAATTCTTCTTCACCGTGCGGTTATAGGCCGGATTGGGAAACATGCCCCAGAAGCGCCGTTTGGGCGGAAGCGCATTCGGCCCCGCGAGCAGCGCGCGATAGCTTTGACGCACCGAGGAATGCGCAAGTAGCGCGAGAATGATGTTGGCGATCACGAACGCGAATTTGAGCTGGAGGAACGAGAACGACAGTTGCGCGGCGAGGTCGACGAAAAACAAATGGGTGAATGCGTTCAGCATGAAGGCGGAGCGATGAAAGCTCGCGCGGTTGATGTCTTGAATCTTCTCGTCGACGAAAGTCGCGCCCGCCTTGGTCTCGGCGAGCTCCTTGAGAGTCAGCCGATCATAGTCGTCGGTTTTGAACCGCTTCGCGATCTCGCCAATCATTTCGAGCGGCGGCCCGCGCTTGATCTTGAAGGTCGCTTTGTTGAGGAAAGTTGAAATGCGCGCGAAAATATCTCGCGCCATGGCGTAACGCGACGTTACCGAACTGAGAAAATCGGGCTCTCCCGCCATTGCGCGCACCTAAGCTGATTCTTTCGCTCTCATATTGTTATAAACGCAACTGGCGCTGGCGCCGACCCTGACCGCAGGTTGATCCTGTCCGGCCTCTTGCCATATTTAGGCTGATCCCGATCCTCGCGTCTTCGCTTGTCGGAGCCGCCCATTTTTTGGTCCCCGCCATGTTCAGCGCCCGTTCTTTCGCCCATTCGATCGCCGAAGCTCCCGCCGCGAAGACTGCGGAACGACTGCCGGAGTGGAATCTCGCCGATCTTTATCCGGGCATGGATTCTCCCCAGGTCGTGTCCGATCTTGGCAAGGCCGCGCAGGAGGTTGCGCAATTCGGCAAGGATTATCGCGGCCGGCTAGAGTCGCTAGCTAAAAGCCCCGACGCCAGCGTCAAGCTTGGCGAGGCGGTGGCGCGATATGAAGCGCTGCAGGACTTGCTCGGGCGGCTGATGTCCTTCGCCGGCCTGCTCTATAGCGGCGACACCACCGATCCCGCGCGCGCCAAATTCTATGGCGACGTGCAGGAGAAGGTCACCAACGCTTCGGCGCAGCTCCTGTTTTTTCAGCTTGAGCTCAATCGGATGGACGACGCCGCGCTGATGGCCGCGGCGAGCAAGGAGCCGCTCTCGCGCTGGAAGCCGTGGCTCGAAGACATCCGCAAGGAGAAGCCTTACGAACTCGAGGACAAGCTGGAAGAGCTGTTCCACGAAAAATACATCTCCGGCGCGGCCGCTTGGAATCGTCTTTTTGACGACACCATCGCCGGGCTGCGCTTCAAGGTTGCAGGCGAGGAGCTTGCGATCGAGCCCGTGCTCAATCTGATGCAGGATTCGCGCGAAGAGACGCGTCGGGAAGCGGCGCAGGCGATCGGCGTGACGCTCAAAAACAATTTGCGCACTTTTTCGCTCATCACCAATACGTTGGCGAAGGACAAGGAAATTTCGGATCGCTGGCGCGGATTCCAGGACGTCGCCGATGCGCGCCATCTCTCCAATCGTGTCGAACGCGAGGTGGTCGAGGCGCTCGCGCAAGCGGTGGAGGCCGCGCATCCGCGCCTGTCGCATCGCTATTACAAGCTCAAGGCGAAATGGTTCGGCAAGGAGGCGCTCGACTATTGGGATCGCAGCGCGCCGCTGCCGTCGACGCCGGCCAAACGCTATTCCTGGCCGGAGGCGCGCGAAATCGTGCTCGAGGCTTACGATGGATTCGCGCCGCGCATGGCGGAGATCGCCGGGCGCTTCTTCGAGAAGAACTGGATCGACGCGCCGGTGCGGCCGGGCAAGGCGCCGGGCGCCTTTTCACATCCCACCGTGCCCTCCGCGCATCCCTATGTGCTGCTGAATTTTCAAGGGAAGACGCGCGACGTGATGACGCTCGCGCATGAACTCGGCCATGGCGTGCATCAGGTGCTTGCGGCGCGACAGGGCGCTCTGATGGCGCCGACCCCGCTGACTCTCGCGGAGACGGCGTCCGTCTTCGGCGAAATGCTCACCTTCCGCGCGCTCATCGTGCAGGCGTCGGATAAGGCGCAAAAGCGGGCGCTGCTCGCCTCCAAGGTGGAGGACATGCTCAATACCGTGGTGCGGCAGATGGCGTTCTACGCCTTCGAGCGAAAGGTGCATAACGCGCGGCGCGAAGGCGAGCTGACTGCGGATCAGATCTGCGAATTATGGATGAGCGTGCAAGCCGAAAGCTTCGGCCCGTCGATCCGCCTTGGCCCCGGCTATGAGACCTTCTGGGCCTATATCCCGCATTTCATCCATTCGCCGTTCTACGTCTACGCCTATGCGTTCGGCGACTGCCTGGTGAATTCGCTCTACGGCGTTTATCAAAAAGCGCATGAAGGATTCGCCGAGCGCTATTTCGCTTTGCTCGAAGCAGGCGGCGCCAAGCCTTACAACGAGCTTCTCAAGCCCTTCGGATTGGACGCGCGGGATCCGGCCTTCTGGAACATCGGCCTTGAAATGATCGAAGGCTTGATCGCGGAACTGGAGGCGATGGAGGACGCCTAGAGCGCTTCCCGGTCACATGGAATCATGTGATCGGTCAGGAATCGCTCAAAATCAAAATGTTTGGAGCAGGTTCTCATCGAAAAAGTCTGTCAACTTTTTCGGAACCTGCTCTAATTGGCGCGATGACGCACGCGCGCCAAACAAAAAAACGCCGGCGTTGAGCCGGCGTTTGTGTTGGAAGAGGCTGTTGTCAGCGCTTAATTCTGGCCGCCCCGGATCACGATCTTTTCGCCGTCGCAGGCAGCTTCGCCAATATACACGTTGTGGGCGCCCTCGACGGGCTTGCCGGTCCATACGCAATTCTTCTTGGAATCGGTGCGGTCCACGAGTTTGAGCGTGTAAACGCCGCCGGTGAGTTCGCCTTCAAGCTTGTAGGTCAGCACGGAGCCGTTATCGAGCTGCATTTCGCTCTTGCCCGAAACCTTGTCGCCTTCCGTCGCGACAGTCCAGGTGCCCTGAGCGCGCTTGATGCCCGCCTTATTCGCTTCGGTCACATTCCACTGCGCGGCATAGGCCGAGGCGCTAAAGGCGGCGGCGGCAAGGGCCGTCGTCAAAGCAAGCTTGATCATTTGTTGTGCTCCCATAAAGTGTTGTGATGAGCAGCATATCGGCCGCAGTCCAACTGGGGCTCGTGAAATGCGGCTATCAAGCCTTTTTGCGTCCGTGCGCTGTGGCGCGCGAACGACGGCGGAACATCGCGTGATATCACGCGAGATGTCAATTTATTTTCGCCCGAACAAACGTTAAGCGCTCGATGCAAGGGACGTCAAATGTTCGAAGTAAATAACTGGCATATCGTGGACGACTACATCGGTGCGGCGCTGATTTCCAAAGAAGAAGCGCAGGAGGAAACGCTTGCGGCAAATGCGCGCGCTGGCCTTCCCGCGATCGACGTTTCGCCGCCGCAAGGCAAATTGCTGTATCTGCTCGCCTGCGCAATCGGCGCAAGACGCGTTCTCGAAATCGGGACGCTTGGAGGCTACTCGACGACCTGGCTGGCGCGGGCCGTGGGCGAGGGCGGCAAGGTCGTCACCTTCGAAGTCGATGCGCATCACGCGGAGGTCGCTCGCGCCAATGTCGCCCGCGAAGGCATGAGCGCGCGCGTCGATCTGCGCGTCGGCCCCGCGCTCGAAATGTTGCCTTTGCTTGAATCAGAGCGGGCGCAACCCTTCGATCTCGCCTTCATCGACGCCGACAAGCCCAGCAACGCCGCCTATTTCGATTATGCGCTGAAGCTGTCGCGTCCCGGCGCGCTGATCATCGTCGACAATGTCATTCGGGAGGGCGCCGTCGCCGACGCGTCGGCCACGGACAGCGGCGCGCTGGGAGCGCGCGCGCTGTTTGACGCCGTCGCCGCGGAGGGGCGGGTCGAAGCGACGGCGGTGCAAACCGTCGGCGCCAAGGGTTGGGATGGGTTTCTGATCGCGCGCGTCAGATAGGACGCCTCTCCGGCGGCCTTCAAACGCTGTCGTACGCGCGCTTGCCGCGCCGCTTGCGGGGCAATGGCGCGCCGTCGGCGCCGAACAGGGCGGCTTCGACCTGGTTGCCGCTGTCGTCATAGCGCCAGGAGATGCGCGCCGCGCCAAGATCCTTGCGGATCGTGGGCTTACCTTCGGCGTTGAAGTAGGCCTCCTCGACCTGATTGCCCTTGGCGTCATAGAAGCGCGCCACCCTGGCCGCGCCAAGGCTTTTGCGCTTCATTGGCCGGCCGTCGGGATCGAAATAGGCCTCGACGACCTCCACCCGTCCGCGCGTCGGGGCCGGCGCGGCAATGGCTTCAGGCGCGACGCGGATATCGCCGTCGCTCGCCGCGGTCAGCTTCCCGTTCTGAGAGCAGCGCCGTTCTCCCGAGGCCGCGCTGCGCGCCCTCTTCGCGAGGCGCGGCGCCAATTGAGTTTTCTGTGCCATGATCCCAAATCGCTGCGCGGTCCGATGGCTCGTCGCAACCGCCAGTCTGAGAACTGAGCGGCGCGTGCTGCGATGCACGCTGACAAACGACGGATACGCTGGTCTGACTCTCCCCCGCCGCGGCAATGCCGACAGTCGGGCGTGACGCCGCATTGCTGCGGCAAGCGTCAGATCAGGACGGGAGGGGCGCGGGAGCCGAGCGGCGGTGTCGACGCCTCTGGAGGACGAGACGTCTCGTCAAAGGCCAGTCCGATCGTCGAATAGGACGCGGCCGGCGGCGTTTCGCCGATAAACGGCGAGGCGGCGGTCGCGCCGCCGAGCGATGCGCAATGCACGACGCAACAGACGTCGCCGTGCCGCGCCGGACGTGCGGGCGTCGCCGGATCGCCGGAAAGCGGCCCGGAAGCCTTGCTGAAGCAGATCGTGTTGGCGAAAAGGCCCGAACCGCGTCCGCTGAACGAAACGCCGACCGCGAGGCCTTGCAAAACAAACAGATAGGCGACGAGCAGCGTGACTGCCGTCGAACCGTACTGCGATGTTTTGACTTCGCTGCGCGTGCTCATAGCCCGTCGAAGCTATTCACTGATCTTGTCAAGGTCAATGGCGCCGCCGCGCGCCGGCGGCAATTAAGGGTTCGGGCCGCCCAGAGCGCTTATCGATCACATGGAATCATGGGCGCCAACTTTTTCGGCACCTGCTCTCGTCAGGGGGCCCAGGGCCCCCCGGCTTCCGACGCGCGCTCGTAAGCCTTTTGCGCCTCGATGGCGTCGAATACAGCGCGGAGCGCTTCCCTGACGCCGACGCGGCTCGCGGACGAAAGGAGCAGGGGCGCCGGATGGCGATCGTGCGTCTCGGGCCCGGCGGAGGCGATCGCCCGCTTCAGCCGCTCCCGCTGTTTCTTGAGATGGTCCGCGTCGACCGCATCGATCTTTGAAAGCGCGACGATTTCCGGCTTCTCGGCGAGACCGGCGCCATAGGCGGCGAGTTCGCCGCGGACGATCTTGTAATCCTTGCCGGCATGTTCGCCGGTCGCGTCGATGAGATGCAGCAGCGCCCGGCACCGCTCGACATGGCCGAGAAAGCGGTCGCCGAGGCCGTGGCCCTCATGCGCGCCCTCGATCAAACCCGGAATGTCCGCCAGAACGAGTTCCCTGTCGTCGATGCGCACGACGCCGAGACCGGGATAAAGCGTCGTGAAAGGATAGTCGGCGATCTTGGGCTTCGCCGCCGTCACCGTCGCCAGAAAGGTCGACTTGCCGGCGTTGGGCAGGCCGATCAGCCCCGAGTCGGCGATGAGTTTCAGCCGCAGGATGATGGTGCGCTCCTGGCCCTCGAGGCCCGGATTGGCGCGCCGCGGCGCCCGGTTGGTCGAGGTGGTGAAATGCGCGTTGCCGAAGCCGCCATTGCCGCCTTTGCAGATGACGACGCGCTGCCCAACCTCCGTCATGTCGGCGATGAGGGTTTCCCCATCCTCCTCAAAGATTTGTGTCCCGACCGGCACTTTCAGCACGGCGTCGGCGCCGCGTCCGCCGGCGCGGTTCTTGCCCATGCCGTGGCCGCCGGTCTTGGCCTTGAAGTGCTGCTGGTAGCGATAATCGATCAGCGTGTTGAGCCCGGCGACGCATTCGGCGACGACGTCGCCGCCGCGCCCGCCGTCGCCGCCGTCCGGTCCGCCGAATTCAATGAACTTCTCGCGCCGAAAGGAGACGGATCCCGCGCCGCCGTCGCCGGAGCGTACAAAAACGCGGGCCTGGTCGAGGAATTTCATCTGCCGCTCACGGTGAAAAGAATCGCGGCCGGCGGGCGCCGAACAGCGTATGCGCTTCGCCGCGCTTTAATTCGAAGAGCTCGACTTCCATTTCGCCGCCGCGCGCAGGCGCCGGCCGCATGCCGCGGCCCGTGCGGTGGAACCCCAGCTTCTCATGCACATGCAACGAGGAGCGATTATCCGGCCGCGCGGCGGAGACGATCCGATCCAGCGACGTGATTCCGAAGGCGAGGTCGATGAGGGCTCTGGCCGCCTCGGTCGTATAGCCCTGTCCCCAATAGGGCTTGCCCAGCCAATATCCAAGCGTCGCCGAGCCGCGACGGTCGGCGCCATGCAGGCTCACAAGCCCGATCGGCTCGTTGGGCCGATTCTTCGGGGTGATGACGAGATGGAGGCCGCCGCCGGCGCCGTTCTCCTGGCGCACCGATGCGATGAACGCGTCGGCGTCGTGTGGCGCATAAGGATGCGGGATGCTGGCGGTCATCAACGCGACGTCGGGATCGCCGACGTGCTGGCGAATCTCGTCGGCGTCAGCGGCGCGCGGCCAACGCAGCCACAGTCGTTCAGTCTCCAGCCGAAAAACGTCGTCGCGGGTAATTTCGGGAAACATTCATTGCTCCAAGCGACATCGGAAATATTGGCCTAAGAGCCTGAAAGGAGTGCGCTCCCCACTGGCCCTTCACGGCGCTTCCGGACATCTCGCCTGAAACGTTCCCGCCTGAATTCGCGAGAGTGGTAGTCGAGACGACTGTCCGCCGGAAGGCCGGCGGCGGGTCGTCCCCTACCGCCTTACTCGGCTGCTGCGGCGGGCGCCGGCGCCACCGATACGCTAGCGCGTCCGCCGCTGGACTTGAATTCGACGACTCCGTCGACGAGCGCAAAAAGCGTGTGGTCCTTGCCCATGCCGACATTGCGGCCTGGGCGCCACTTCGTGCCGCGTTGGCGCACGATAATATTGCCGCCGATGACGGCTTCCCCGCCGAATTTCTTGACGCCGAGGCGCCGCCCGTCCGAATCGCGGCCGTTGCGCGACGAGCCGCCTGCCTTTTTGTGAGCCATGGTCTTGCTCCGATCTTCCTATGCGGCGACTGGGGCCGCTTTATTCTGGGTGTCGCGAGAGGGCGGTCAGCTCTCGATCGCGGTGATTCTCACGAGCGTCAGGTCCTGGCGATGACCGCGCTTGCGCTTGGAATTCTGCCGGCGGCGCTTCTTGAAGGCGATCGACTTGGCGCTGCGGGTCTGCTCGGCGATCTCGCCGGAGACTTTCGCGCCGGCGATCGTCGGGGCGCCGACCTTGGGGCTGTCGCCCCCCAGCATGAGCACTTCGTCGAAGGTGACGGCGTCGCCAGGCGCGCCGTCGAGCGCCATGACGGTGATCACGTCCCCAGCGGCGACGCTATATTGCTTGCCGCCGGTTTTGATGACTGCGAACATCTTTTTTTCCTGTGTTCGTCCCGACGCTGGCGTTTCCGCCGGCCGGCTTCTTGGCAGTTAGTGGCTTCGCCTCGAACTTGCGCCAGGCGCAAACGAAAAGCGCGGCGAAACCGCCGCGCCGAAGCGACGTTCATCTACCCTTCAAAACCGGCGACTGTCAATATGTGGGGCGGTTGGGCATCTCAGTTTGAAATTTCAGCTTTGGGTAAAACAGAAGCTTTGCTGGCAGGGTTCTATTGCATCTGAGGCGTTGACTCTCTTGTCGCGATCCAGATGACGTGCCGGGCGCCGCCACGTTGGCCGTTGGCGCGCACCTTGACTTCATCCACGCGGAACCCGGCTTTGCGGAGGCGCGACGTGAAATTCCGATCCGGCCCCGATGACCAGACGGCCAACACCCCATCAGGGCGCAGCGCCTTGCGGGCCGCCCTCAATCCCTCGATATCGTAAAGTCCGTCATTGGCTTCGCGAATCAGGCCCTCGGGGCCATTATCGACATCGAGAAGGATTGCGTCATAAGTCGAGCGGCCAGACCGGATCAGGCGTCCAACATCCGCTTCCTCGATGCTGACGCGCGGATCCGTCAGGCTGGCGCCGAAGACTTCCGCCATCGGACCGCGCGCCCAGTCCACGACCGCCGGAATGAGTTCGGCGACAACGATCCGCGCTTTCGCCCCGAGGACAGTGAGCGCGGCGCGCAGCGTGAAGCCCATCCCCAGCCCGCCGATCAGAACGCACGGCTGTGGGCGCGCCTGAATTCTCTCGCAAGAGAGCGTGGCGAGCGCCTCCTCCGAGCCACTGAGGCGACTGTTCATCAGTTCGATATTGCCCAGCATGATCGAGAATTCTGCGCCGCGACGCTTGAGGCGGAGTTCGCCCTCGCCGCCGGGTATCGGCGCTGTGTCGAGCAGGGTCCAGGGAATCACTGATAACTCTCCGTTGGAGTTCGAACCCTTCACGAAAAATGGCGCAGCAGCGATAGGCCGGCGAGGAGGCCGGCCACCGCAAGGCCGACCGACGCCACGACATAGAAGGTCGCCATCGCCAGTTCGCCGCGCTCGTAGAGCAAAACCGTCTCGAGCGAGAACGCCGAAAAAGTGGTGAAGCCGCCAAGGATCCCGGTCGTGAGGAACAGGCGCCAGTTCTGAGACGCCTCGCCCTGGAAGGCGAAATAACCGACGATCACGCCCATCAGGAACGAGCCGAGCACGTTCACGGTCAGCGTCCCGAACGGAAAACCAACGCCGATCAGTCGGGCAAGAAGAAGATTGACCCCGTGGCGCGCGGCCGCGGCCAGTCCCCCGCCAGCAAATACAATGAAGAAGCCCATGACGTCGTCCTTTCGAGCGAGCGGACGACAAACATGCTGCGGCAAGGCGGCGTTTCAGACGCGCTCCTCCCGCAGGACGCGCGTCCTTGCGGCAGGAGCCATCAGCCTTCATCAGGCGGTTACCGGGAGCCCCATCCCGTGTGGAAGGCAGCATAGTCGAGCCGGCGCGAGCGATCAACGCCCCGGTCGCCAGCCGCAGTCAGGGCTTCGAACTCGGGTTAATTTCAGCTCCGTCATGCCCCGCCTTGTGCCGGGCATCCACGCCGGTCAACCGCGAAACGCATCGCGCGGAGACGGTAGGTTCGGCTCATATCCTCACATTTGCCTCGCGTCATCGCGTGGATGGCCGCGACAAGCGCGGCCATGACGCGGTGAGATGACGCCTCTCTAACCCGGATTCGGAGCCCGGCAGCCGCCGGTCATCGCCCGAGGGGAACGCTCGTCGGACATCGGCGTTATCCAACCGTTACGAAAGCATTTTTTGGAGAATTGCTATGCATTTACGTCTTGGCTTGCGCCTCTGCGCGCTCCTACCTTCGACCTTATTCGTGCTCTTCATAGCGACGTCATCGCCGGCGGTCGCCGCCGGCGGGGTCGGCGCCAAGTGCGGCGGCTTTGTGGGCCTTCACTGCGCGAAGGGCCTCTGGTGCGAGATGCGCCCGGGCTCCTGCCGCGTCGCCGACGCGTTCGGCCATTGCGCCGTCAGGCCGCACTTCTGTCCTCGCATTTTCAGGCCGGTTTGCGGGTGCGACGGCCGCACCTACGCCAACGACTGCGCGCGCCGCGCCGCGATGGTCAATAAGCGGCACAATGGTCGGTGCAGGGGCCATCACTGACCGCGCTTCGAAGCAACAAATTAAAGGAGGAGGATATGACGAAAATACTTTGGACATTAGCGAGCGCCCTGGCGCTCTCGCTCTTTGTTTCCGCGCCCGCCTCGGCCGCCAAGGTCGGCGAGATGTGCGCAGGCATCGCCGGCATTCAGTGCGACAAGGGCTTGTGGTGCGACCCCGAGCCGGGTCAATGCGGCGGAGCGGACATCGCCGGCAAGTGCGTGGAGGTTTCACAGATCTGCACCAAGGACTATCGCCCGGTCTGCGGCTGTGACGATAAAACCTACGGCAACGACTGCACGCGCATTGCCGCGAAGATCGCGAAAAAGTCCGACGGCGAGTGCCCGAAACCTTACAGGTGAGACCTGGAGATGGCGCGGCGCAATTGGGCCGCGCCATTTCTTCGGCTAGTTGAAGCAGCCGCTGGCCTGCATCTGCGCGAACCAGATCGCGCAGGCCGCCTTGGCGTTCTCGTAACGCCGACGGGGGGAGCCGCCGCCGTAACCGCCGTAACCGCCATACCCACCGTAGCCGCCATCGCCGTCATAATCGCCGTCGTCGTCGCCGCCGGGATAGCCGCCGCGATAGCCACGACCATAGCCTTGACCATAACCTTGGCCATAGCCCGGACCATAACCGCCGCCGCCGCGCCCGTACTGATGCTGGCGCATGCAGGTGTTGTAGTTTTCAGCGATCGCGAGGCACAGCGGCGCATTGGCCGCCTGCGCGATCGGCGTGAAGAGGATGCCGAGCGCGCAAGCCGCGCCGACGATAGAATAGGTCACGAGCCGCATGCGGCGTTTTCCTTGTTTGCGCCCCCCAGCGCTTTTGCCACTGCATCTTCGCGCGCGTCGGCTGAAACCAAGCTGAACGGCGTCTCAGCGCGCCGCGATCACCAGCCGGCGATGCGTCGGCATGACGTATCGCCCGCGCCAAAAGCGTAATGATCGCCGCAGGCGAAGGCCACCGGAGGTTCGCCGGTCTGTTCGAAGATGTCGTAGCCCTGCTTCAGATTGCGCCAGAATTCGGTCCAGTGCTGATAATTGCCGCCCGCGCCGACGAAGGCGAGCCAGCTGCCGCCGGTTTCCCGAGCGATCGCCTGCTCCGTCAAGCGGAAGGGAAAAATATGCACCTGCACTTCGTGCTGGCCGGCGCGCATCGCCGCCTCGACGAAGGCGTAGATTTCCTCGATGCCGCGGTCGGTCATGGCGAAGCAGCCGACCGACTTGCACGCGCCATGCACCATGACGAGGCCGCCGGTCCGGCCGTTCTGGCGATCGAAGGCGTTCGGATAGCCGACGTTGAACGCGCGGTGATAATTTGAATGCGGGTGCAGCTGCTTCGCCGAGACGCTGTAGAAGCCCTCCGGCGACTGGTAGTCGGCTTCCTTGAGCTTCGGCCCGAGCCTGCCTGACCATTTGCAAATTGGATAGGTCTTGTAGAGCGAGAAGCGGCTGTTGCTCTTTCGAAGCCAAAGCTCGAGCTGCCCTTCCTGCTTGAAGATCCGCACGAAGACCTGATCGCCCATGCCGAAGCGGATCGGGGCCTCCTGCTGAAACGCGTCCTCGGGCGCCGCCCGCAGAGTCGGCTCGACGGCGCGCGCCACCTGGGTCGGCGGCGCCGACGCAGGCGCCGACTCTTGCGCCGTCGGCGTCGCCTCAACCGCGGCTCTCGCCGACGACTCCTGCGGCCGCGCCGGCGGCAGCGGCGCATTGGCGAGCGCCGGCGCCGACGCCGGGACCTCGGCGGGCGCGGCCGGGGTCGCCTCGGCGGTTTGCGGCGGCTCAGCAGGAGCTGCCGCTGCCGTCTCGGCGAATTTGTCGGCAAGCTCGGCGAGATTGGCCGGTCGCGACGGGGGCAGCGGCGTGGGCTTTTCTACAATCTCCGGTCGCGCGGGCGGCGGCGCGGGCGGGAAGGACACCGACCCTTCGACGCCGTCGCCGCCTTGCGGCAGCGCCGCGACCTCGGCGGACGGCTCTTGCGGCGGCGGCGCGGCGACTGGCGGAGCAGGGGCAAAAGCGCCGGGCTTTATCCGCAAGGCCATGCGGCGCAGGCCGGTCGGCAGCGCGCCGCTCCAGGCGCTGCGCGCGGCGTCGCCGCGGACGGGAGAGGTGCTCCCAGCGTCGGGCATATAGCGGAGCGCCACGACTCCGCCGACGAGCGCGGCGAGGGCGAGCGCCGCCAGCGCCAAATGGGTCCGTCGCGGCGTCATGCGCCTATGCAAGCCTCTCACGGAGATTCTGAACTTCGAGCCTGGGCTGAGCAAGAACACCCGGAAAAAGGCGCTTTAGTGGCCTGCGAAGGCGACGAGCGTGCGCACCGGGACGCCGAGCGCCTGGAGCCTTTTCACGCCGGCGAGATCGGGCAGGTCGATGACGAAACAGGCGGCGACGACGTCCGCGCCGCCTTGGCGCAGGAGCTTCACCGCGCCCTCGGCGGTGCCGCCGGTGGCGATCAGATCGTCGACGAGAATGACGCGCTCGCCGGGGGACACCGCGTCTTCATGCATCTCCATTTCGTCGACGCCATATTCGAGCTCATAGGCGACCGAGACGACGCGATGCGGCAGCTTGCCCTTCTTGCGGATCGGGATGAAGCCGGCGGAAAGCTGATGCGCCACCGCGCCCCCCAGGATGAAGCCGCGCGCCTCCATGCCCGCGACCTTGTCGATCTTGCCGCCGCACCAGGGCTGTACGAGTTCGTCGACCGCCTTGCGGAACGCCTTGGCGTCGCCGAGCAGGGTGGTGATGTCGCGAAACAGGATTCCCTTCTTGGGATAGTCGGGAATGGTGCGAATGGCGGCGGCAAGCGGCATGAAACGGCCTTGCGATCGGCGGCGAGTGTGGCCGCGTGGAATGGACATGGCGAAACCGCCACGGTGAGAGGAATACACGGATGGCGGGGCGGGGCGCAAATGGGGGGGCGCGCGCCGGGGATCTGAATGGGAGGAACAATAACAAAACCTGACCGCAAAGGGCCGGCTACGAGGCTCCACGGCAAAAGCGGGCTGGGTCGTTAAGAACCATGCAAAAGCTTGCGGGTGATTTTGCGCCGACCGTGTACGACGCGAACAATGCTCACTGTGTCGTCGCCGGCAGCGTGGCGATAGATCACGAGATAAGGAACGACCACCCCGACTCGAATGTGCGCCCCGAGCTTCGGCCGCGCTTCGCAACTGTCAGGATGCTCGGCAAGCCTGTCGTAAAGACTTTCGATGCGAAAGTTGTATTTTTCGGCGGCGCGATAGCCTGCCTCACGTGTGATGTCTGCGAGAATCTCCGCCGTATCCGCGTCGGCAAGTTCGGTAACGATAACGCGAGTCATCGCCCTTTGAGCGCGGCGAGACGGGCGGCGTTACGCGCCTTGTGCTCCTCAATCGAAATAGTCTCGCCGCGTTCAAGCGCGGCCAGGCCTTCCTCAACGAGGGGCTTTGCCCAAGCCAAATCGTCTTTTTCAAGTTCACGCTCGACGATGCGCTCGTCGATGAGCTGACGGGCGGCCTCCTCGATCGAGGGAAAATCGCCGGTCGCGACATGCGCTTGAAGCCAAGCTTCTTGGTCGGGGGTGAGGGTGATCGCCATGAGCTTCCTATATCATGAAACGCCTTTGCCCTTCACCCTTCCCATCACCGCGTCGAGCTTCTTCAACAATTCCGGATCGCGCGCCTCGGAGGCGGTGACGATGGCGTTGTCGAGCGCGCGGTCGGAGCCGATCGGGCAGAGTTCGTGCTCGCGCGGAAAATCGGTCAGAACCCGCGCCAGCAAGCGCGCGACCGTCGCCGAATTCTTCTGAACGACCGCAATCACCGAGGCGATGTCGACATTGTCGTGCTCGGGATGCCAGCAGTCGAAATCCGTCACCATGGCGACGGTGGCGTAGGAGATTTCAGCCTCGCGCGCGAGCTTGGCTTCCGGCATCGCCGTCATGCCGATCACGTCATAGCCCGCGGCCTTATAGGTGAGCGATTCGGCATAGGACGAAAACTGCGGGCCTTCCATGCAGACATAGGTTCCGCCGGCGACATGTTCGATGTTCTCGTCTTTCGCCGCGGCGCCGATGCGCGCGGACAGCAGCGGCGCGATCGGATGCGCCATCGATACATGCGCGACGCAGCCGTCGCCAAAGAAGGAGGATTGCCGCGCGAAGGTGCGATCGACGAATTGATCGATCAGCACGAAGAGACCGGGAAAAAGCTCCGATCTGAACGAGCCGCAGGCCGAGACCGAAATCAGATCGGTGACGCCGGCGCGCTTCATCGCGTCGATGTTCGCGCGATAGTTGATGGTCGAGGGCGAGAGCCGATGGCCGCGCCCGTGCCGCGGCAAAAAGACCGCCTGGGTCGCGCCGAGTTCGCCAAAGACGAGTTCGTCGGAAGGCTCGCCCCAGGGCGTCGCGACCCGCTCGCGGCGGATGTTGGCGAGCCCCGGCAGATCATAAACGCCTGACCCGCCGATTATTCCGACGACCGCTTTGGTCATGAATATGTCTCCCTCGATAGCTGTTGCTTGGCCGGGTTTTGGGCCGGCGCCAAAAATCGCGGCAATGTGACAGGGTTGCGCCCCCAAAACGCCTGTGTTAGGGGACGCTCGCCTTGGAGCTGGGGCGCAGCGGCCCTCGTTCCTTTTCCTACAGCATCCGTCGTTTGAGGCTAACCGCTTAATCGTCGCGACCGTGCAACTTGCACTGCGAGCGGCGTCTCCAAACGGCGTAGATTGACGAGCGAACCAAGTGGCTCAAGACGGGGATTCCTTATCGGGCGTTGCAGGTCGCTACGCCTCCGCACTCTATGATTTGGCGACGGAAAATAACGCCGCCGATGACGTCGCCGCGGCGCTCGATCGATTCAAGACTCTGCTGGACGGCAGCGCCGATCTCAAGCGCATGGTCAAAAGCCCCGTGTTCTCCGCCAAGGAGCAGCTCGACGTCCTCGAGCCGGTTCTCAACAAGGGCCAGATCACCGGCATCGCCGCCAATTTCATCCGTCTCGTCGCCGCCAAGCGACGTCTCTTCATCATCTCCGACATGATCGCCGCCTATCGCCGCCTGCACGACAAGGCGAAGGGCCTGGTGCGCGCCGACGTGACGATCGCGGCGGCGCTGAAGCCGGATCATGAAGCCGCGCTGCGCGAGACGCTCGCCGGCGTCACCGGCGGCAAGACCATCGATCTCAAGGTGACGACGGATCCGTCGATCCTCGGCGGTCTGATCGTCAAAATCGGTTCACGCATGGTCGACGCCTCTGTGCGCACCAAGCTCAACTCAATCCGCACACGCATGAAAGAGGTCGGCTGATGGATATCCGCGCCGCAGAAATTTCCGCGATCCTCAAGAAGGAGATCGCCAACTTTGGCGCCGAGGCCGAAGTCACCGAGGTCGGCCAGGTTCTGTCCGTCGGCGACGGCATCGCGCGCGTCTACGGACTGGACAATGTGCAGGCCGGCGAGACCGTCGAATTCCAGGACGGCACCAAGGGCATGGCGCTCAATCTCGAAACCGACAATGTCGGCATCGTGATTTTCGGCGACGACCGCCACATCAAGGAAGGCCAGACGGTCAAGCGCACCGGCGCCATCGTCGAGGTTCCGGTCGGCAAGGAGCTCCTGGGCCGCGTCGTCGACGCGCTCGGCAATCCGATCGACGGCAAGGGCCCGATCAAGACGGCGCAGCGTTCGCGCGTCGACGTAAAGGCGCCCGGCATCATTCCGCGCAAATCCGTGCATGAGCCGATGGCGACGGGCTTGAAGGCCGTCGACGCGCTGATCCCGATCGGCCGCGGCCAGCGCGAACTGATCATCGGCGATCGCCAGACCGGCAAGACCGCCATCGCGCTCGACACGATCCTTAATCAGAAATCGCTGAACGACGGCGACGACGAGAAGTCGAAGCTCTACTGCGTCTATGTCGCCATCGGCCAGAAGCGCTCGACCGTGGCGCAATTCGTCAAGGTGCTCGAAGAGCGCGGCGCGCTCGAATATTCGATCATCGTCGCCGCGACGGCCTCGGATCCGGCGCCGATGCAGTTCCTCGCGCCCTTCTCCGGTTGCGCGATGGGCGAATATTTCCGCGACAACGGCATGCATGCCGTCATCATCTATGACGATCTGTCGAAGCAGGCCGTCGCCTACCGCCAGATGTCGCTGCTGCTGCGCCGTCCGCCGGGCCGCGAAGCCTATCCGGGCGACGTCTTCTATCTGCATTCGCGCCTGCTCGAGCGCGCCGCGAAGCTTTCCGACGATCGCGGGGCCGGATCGCTCACCGCGCTGCCGGTCATCGAGACGCAGGCGAACGACGTGTCGGCCTATATTCCGACGAACGTGATCTCGATCACCGACGGCCAGATCTTCCTTGAGACCGATCTCTTCTACCAGGGCATTCGTCCCGCGGTGAACGTCGGCCTCTCGGTGTCGCGCGTCGGCTCGTCGGCGCAGACCAAGGCGACCAAGAAGGTCGCCGGCAAGATCAAGGGCGAACTCGCGCAGTATCGCGAAATGGCCGCCTTCGCCCAGTTCGGCTCGGACCTCGACGCGGTGACGCAGCGGCTCCTGAATCGCGGCGCCCGCCTCACCGAACTCTTGAAGCAGCCGCAGTTCTCGCCCTTGAAGATGGAAGAGCAGACCTGCGTGATCTACGCCGGCGTCAACGGCTATCTCGATCCGCTGCCGGTCAATCGCGTGCGCGCGTTCGAGGACGGCTTGCTCGCGCTGCTGCGCTCGCAGCACAGCGACATTCTCGAGAGCATCCGCACGACGAAGGATCTCACCGACGAGACCGCGGCGAAACTCAAGAACGTCGTCGAGAGCTTTGCGAAGAGCTTCGCTTAACGCGCGCCCGGCCATATGGGCGTTGGTGAAACGAGACAGGCAAAAACGATATGCCCTCGCTAAAGGATCTTCGAAACCGCATCTCCTCCGTCAAGGCGACGCAGAAGATCACCAAGGCCATGCAAATGGTCGCCGCCGCGAAATTGCGCCGCGCCCAATCGGCGGCGGAGGCGGCGCGTCCCTATGCCGAGCGCATGGAGTCGGTGCTGGCCAATCTCGCGTCCAGCGTGACGGCGGGCGGACCTCCGCTCTTGGCCGGCAATGGCAAGGACGAGACGCATCTCCTCGTCGTCGCCACCGCCGAGCGCGGCCTGTGCGGCGCCTTCAATTCCTCCATCGTGCGACTCGCCCGCGAGCACATCGCGCGGCTTCAGGATCAGGGCAAGACCGTCAAGATCCTCTGCGTCGGCAAGAAGGGTTTCGAGCAGCTCCGCCGCCAGTATGAGCGCAACATCATCGAGGTCATCGAGCTGCGCGGCGTCAAGCAGATGGGCTTCGACACCGCCGATGAGATCGGCAAGAAGATCATCCGCATGTTCGAAGAGGGCGACTTCGACGTCGCGACGCTGTTCTTCTCGCGCTTCAAATCGGTGATCGCTCAAATTCCGACCGCGCAGCAGCTTATCCCGGCGCAAATTCCCTCGAACGAAAACGCGCCGCCCGTCGAAGGTCCGCAGGCGTCTTATGAATATGAGCCGGGACAGGACGAAATTCTCTCGACGCTGCTGCCGCGCAACATCTCAGTGCAGGTGTTCCGCGCGCTGCTCGAAAACGCCGCCTCGGAACAAGGCGCCCGCATGAGCGCGATGGACAATGCGACGCGCAACGCTGGCGATATGATCAAGAAGCAGACGACGATCTACAACAGGTCGCGTCAGGCGATGATCACCAAGGAGCTCATCGAAATCATCTCGGGCGCCGAGGCGCTCTGAGGCATTTTAGGACGAGGACCAAACATGGCCGCCAATAAGCCCAGCGGGCGCATCACCCAAGTCATCGGCGCCGTCGTCGACGTGCAGTTCGACGGGAATTTGCCTGAGATTCTGAACGCGCTCGAGACGACGAACCAAGGCAATCGCCTCGTTCTCGAAGTCGCGCAGCATTTGGGCGAAAATTCCGTGCGCACCATCGCCATGGATTCGTCCGAAGGCCTCGTGCGCGGTCAGGAAGTCACCGACACCGGCGCGCCGATTTCGGTTCCGGTCGGCGACGAGACGCTTGGCCGCATCATCAACGTCATCGGCGAGCCGGTCGACGAGGCGGGCCCGATGCTGACGAAGTCGCGCCGCGCCATCCACCAGCCGGCGCCCTCCTACGCCGAGCAGGCGACGGAAGCGCAGATCCTCGAGACCGGCATCAAGGTCGTCGATCTGCTCGCGCCTTACGCCAAGGGCGGCAAGATCGGCCTGTTCGGCGGCGCGGGCGTCGGCAAGACCGTGCTGATCATGGAGCTCATCAACAACATCGCCAAGGCGCATGGCGGCTATTCCGTTTTCGCCGGCGTCGGCGAGCGCACCCGCGAAGGCAACGACCTCTATCACGAGATGATTGAGGGCGGCGTCAACAAGAAGGGCGGCGGCGAAGGCTCGAAATGCGCGCTGGTCTACGGCCAGATGAACGAGCCGCCGGGCGCGCGCATGCGCGTCGCGCTGTCAGGCCTCACCGTCGCCGAAGATTTCCGCGACCGCGGCATGGACGTGCTGTTCTTCGTCGACAACATCTTCCGCTTCACCCAGGCGGGTTCGGAAGTCTCGGCGCTTCTTGGCCGCATCCCTTCGGCGGTGGGCTATCAACCGACGCTCGCCACCGACATGGGCGCGCTGCAGGAGCGCATCACCACGACGACCAAGGGCTCGATCACTTCGGTGCAGGCGATTTACGTCCCGGCCGACGATCTGACCGATCCGGCGCCCGCCACCTCCTTCGCCCATTTGGACGCCACGACCGTGCTGTCGCGTTCGATCGCGGAAAAGGGCATTTATCCGGCGGTCGATCCGCTCGATTCGACGTCGCGCATGCTGTCGCCGGCCATCGTCGGCGAGGAGCATTACGACGTCGCGCGTAAGGTGCAGTCGACGCTGCAGCGCTATAAGTCGCTGCAGGACATCATCGCCATTCTCGGCATGGACGAACTCTCCGAAGAGGACAAGCTCGTCGTCGCCCGCGCCCGCAAGATCGAGCGCTTTCTGTCGCAGCCCTTCCATGTCGCGGAAGTGTTCACGGGTTCGCCCGGCAAGCTCGTCGCGCTCGCCGATACGATCAAGGGCTTCAAGGGCCTCGTCGAAGGCGAATATGACCATCTGCCGGAAGCGGCTTTCTACATGGTCGGCTCGATCGAAGAGGCGGTGGAGAAGGCCGCCAAGCTCGCTAAGGAAGCGGCGTAACTTTTACAAAACGTCTGGCCGGACGTGCTCCGGCCAGGTCGCAGATCAGTTTTCGTGGATGGCCGGGTCAAGCCCAGCCATGACGGGCTGGACGCAAAGCGCCGTCGGAGAACATCATGGCCGCATTCCACTTCGAACTCGTCTCTCCCGAGAAGCATCTCTTCTCCGGCGAAGTCGAGTCGGTCGTCGCGCCCGGCGCCGACGGCCAGTTCACCGTGCTCAAGGACCATGCGCCGGTCATGACCACGCTGAAGGCCGGCGTGGTGACCGTTTCCGGCGGCGAGGGCAAGGTTGAAAAGCTTTTCGTGCGTGGGGGATTCGCTGACGTCAACGCGTCCGGCTTCACCATTCTCGCCGAACAGGCGATTCCTCTTGCCGAAATCGACGTCGCCAAGGTCGACGCCGACATTCGGAACGCACGCGAAGACATCGCCGACGCCAAGTCTGACGAAGCGCGTCTCGCCGCTTCCGACAAGCTCGCGCAGTTGCAGGAACTGCGCGCGGCGATCGGCGGCTAATCAGACCGCAGGGAAAGCCACATCCTCTCTACAGCGTTTGCCGAATCTCTCCGCGTCATGCCCGCGCTTGTCGCGGGCATCCACGTGAAGCCGTCCGGCGAGAGTCTCAACGTTTAAGCATCCTCTCGGCGTGGATGGCCGGGACAAGCCCGGCCATGACGGCTGAGTGATTGCGCAACGACATTAGAGCCTGCTTCCACTCGAGTGTCTCTTCGTCGCCATCCACTTCCTCTTCGCGTCATGCCAGCTTGTCGCGGGCATGCGCGGGGCGCTCTCACGCGGAACCGCTCAACGCAGCGTGAACTATGTCTCGTTCACGTCTTCCGACGCCGGCTCCTCGAGCTCCGCTTCAATCATGTCGCCGTGCCGCTCCGCCGGCGCGAGCTCGGATCGTGATTGGGCGACGTCGCGGATCGCCTCTCCAATCTCCGGATTGCGCTTGGTCAGCGTCTGCAGATCATAGGCGTCGAGGATAAGGAGTTTCGTTGGCGCAGTGGCCCGCACGTCGGCGGTGCGCGATGTTTTGTGCAGCACGGCGATCTCGCCGAAGAACTGCCCTTCGCCAAGTTTGACGTTTTCGCGCGCAAGCTCGACCTCAACCTCGCCCTCGGCGATGAAATACATCGAATGGGCGGGGTCGCCCTTGCGCACGATCATTGCTCCCCGGGGGATGGACTGCGCCCGAAGATAGCGCATGATCTCGGCGATCCCGGCCGCATCGAGGCCGCGAAACAGCGGCACGCTGGCGACCATCGTCCAGGTGACGACGAATTCGCGGCGGTGAATTTCTTCGGCGAAGGCGGTGGCGAGAATGCCGACCGGCAGGCCCAGCAGCAGAAAGCCGGTCACCATGGCGAAGGAGGCGATGAGCTTGCCCGCCAGCGTGAGCGGGATGACTTCGCCATAGCCGACGGTCGTCACCGTTTCGATCGCCCACCACATGGCGTCCGGAATCGTGCCGAATTTTTCGGGCTGCGCCTCATGTTCGGCGATATGCATCGCGGTCGAATAGAAGAGAACCGCGCCGAACAGAATGATCAGCCAGGCGAGCAGCGCCTTGCGCTCGGCCTCGATCACCGCCAGCAAGGTGCGGATGCCGGGAGAATAGCGCGCGAATTTGAAGAACCGCAGCAGGCGCAGCATCAAAAAGACGCGCAGATCCGCCGAGAAGTAGAACGAGAGATAGAAGGGCAGGAAGGCGGCGAGGTCGATCAGCGCCCAGCCTGATGTGATGAAGGCGAGCCGCGCCGCCGTCGGCGAGCGGCCGGCATAGAGCGCATGTTCGGGCGCGCACCAGACGCGCAAGACGTATTCGAGCGTGAAGGCGGCGACGGCGACATATTCGATAAGGTCGAAGACATCCGCATAGCTGTCACTGTATTCCGGCACCGATTCGAAAATCACCGAAACGACCGACAGCAGGACGAGCCCAATCAGCCCGCGATGCACGACGCGCGCGAGCCGGTCGTGGCTGCCGCCGTCCAGGACGACGTGGACGCGTCGCCGCAACAAAGCCAGACCGCGCCGCCGGTCCGGCTCGTTCATGGCGCGTCCGCTTTTCCGCGCAACGTGTCCTCGACGGAGGCGAGCGCCTGATCGATGGCCGCGGCGTTGGGGCCGCCCGCCTGCGCAAGGTCGGGGCGGCCGCCGCCGCCCTTGCCGCCGAGCATAACGCTTGCGACGCGCACGAAATCCACGGCGCTGTATTTCTCGGTGAGATCGTCGGTGACGCCGACGACAATGCCGGCCTTGCCGTCGGGCGAGGCGCTGGCGATCGCGACGACGCCCGAGCCGATCGCCTTCTTGGCGTCGTCGACCATCGACTTCAAGTCCTTGGCCTCGATGCCTTCGACCGCGCGCGCCAGCAGCTTGACGCCGCCGATGTCGCGCGGCTTATCGGCGGCGCCGTCGACAGCGCCCCCGCCCATCGCGAGCTTGCGTTTGGCGTCCGCGAGTTCGCGTTCAAGCCGTTTGCGTTCGTCGAGAAGAGCCGCAAGCCGCGCCGGCGCGTCTTCGACCGGGGCGCGCATCAGCGCCGCCATGTCGCGCAGCGCGCGCGATTGCGCGACAAGCTGGCTGCGCGCGCCCTCGGCGGTGCGCGCCTCGATGCGGCGCACGCCGGACGCGACCGCGCCCTCGCCGACGATGGCGACGAGGCCGATGTCGCCGGTACGGGCGACATGCGTGCCGCCGCACAGCTCGACGGAGAAGGGATGCGCGGCGCCGGGACTCACCGGGCCCATCGAGACGACGCGCACTTCGTCGCCGTATTTCTCGCCAAAGAGCGCGCGCGCGCCGGAGCGAATGGCGTCGTCCTGCGCCATCACCCGCGTCTCGACGGGCGCATTGTCCTGAACGATTTCATTGGCGAGCGTCTCGACGCGCGCCAGCTCCTCATCGGTGAGCGGCTTGGGATGGGTGAAGTCGAAACGCAGCCGATCTGGCGCAACGAGCGACCCCCTTTGCGCCACATGCTCGCCGAGCACCTGCCGCAGCGCCTCATGAAGAATATGGGTGGCCGAATGGTTGGCGCGCGACTGGGTGCGGCGCTCGTGATCGACGTCGAGCTCGAGCGCGAGGCCGGGCGTGATCTCGCCCTCTTCGACGACGCCCTCGTGAACGATGAGGTCGCCGAGCTTCTTAACGGTGTTTTCGACGCGAAAGCGCAGGCCGCGGGCGCGCATCACGCCGACATCGCCGACCTGTCCGCCCGACTCGCCGTAGAAGGGGGTCTGATTGAGGATCAGCGCCCCGCGCGCGCCCTCCTTCAGCGAAAAGGCCTCGCCGCCGTCATGAATGATGGCGGTGACGACGCCCTCGCTTCTTTCGGTTTCGTAGCCGAGGAATTCGGTCGCGCCGAGACGTTCCTTCAGCGCGAACCAGAGCGCTTCGGTCGCGGTTTCGCCGGAGCCGGCCCAGGCCTTGCGCGCGTCGGCCCGCTGGCGCTCCATCGCGGCGTTGAAGATTTCCTTGTCGACGCCGATGCCGCGCGGACGTAAGGCGTCCTCGGTGAGATCGAGCGGAAAGCCGTAAGTGTCGTAGAGTTTGAACGCCGTTTCGCCGGAGAGCTTGTCGCCCTGGCCGAGCGCCGCCGTCTCTTCGTCGAGGATCGCGAGGCCTCGCGCGAGCGTGGCGCGAAAGCGCGTTTCTTCGGAAAGCAGCGTATCGGCGATCAGCGACTGCGCGCGAACGAGCTCCGGATAGGCCTGGCCCATCTCGGCGACGAGCGTCGGCGCCAGCTTCCACATCAGCGGTTCTTTCGCGCCGAGCAGCTGCGCGTGCCGCATGGCGCGGCGCATGATTCGGCGCAGCACATAGCCGCGGCCTTCGTTCGACGGCGTGACGCCGTCGGCGACGAGGAAGGAGGAGGCGCGCAGATGGTCGGCGATGACGCGATGGCTCGCGCCCTGCGGGCCGTCGACCGGCGCGCCGGTGAAATCGGCGACCGCGCCGGTCAGCGCGCGGAAGAGATCGATGTCGTAATTGGAGGTCACGCCCTGCATCAGCGCGGCGATGCGCTCCAATCCCATGCCGGTGTCGATCGAGGGGCGCGGCAGCGGGGCGCGTTGCCCCGGCGCCACCTGCTCATATTGCATGAAGACGAGGTTCCAGAATTCCAGGAATCTGTCGCCGTCCTCGTCCGGACTGCCGGGCGGACCGCCTTTGAGCGTCTCGCCCTGGTCGTAGAAGATCTCCGAGCAGGGGCCGCAGGGACCGGTGTCGCCCATGCTCCAGAAATTGTCAGAACTGGCGATGCGGATGATCCGACTGTCGTTGAAGCCGGCGATCTTTTTCCACAGATCATAGGCCTCGTCGTCGTCGTGATAGACGGTGACGAGCAGCCGATCGACGTTGAGCCCGAATTCGCGCGTAATGAGGTTCCAGGCGAGTTCGATCGCGCCTTCCTTGAAATAGTCGCCGAAGGAGAAATTGCCCAGCATTTCAAAGAAGGTGTGATGGCGCGCGGTGTAGCCGACATTGTCGAGGTCGTTATGCTTGCCGCCGGCGCGCACGCATTTTTGCGCCGAGGCGGCGCGCGCATAGGCGCGCTTTTCGACGCCGGTGAAGACGTTCTTGAATTGCACCATGCCGGCGTTGGTGAACATCAACGTCGGATCATTGTGCGGCACGAGCGACGATGAGGCGACTTTCTCGTGCCCCTTGTGCGCGAAATAGTCGAGGAAGGCGGTGCGGATCTGGTTGACGCCACTCATGCGGTCACGGCTCGCGAATGCGCTCCCGTCGCCGAAGCGGCTTCTGCGCCGATGCGGGAGACGCGTTTAAACAATAACCTGGAGCGGCTTTTCGTTTCAACGAAACAGGGACGGCCCGAGGTTGCGGCGAAGGCTGCGGCAGGCGGCGCCGTCGCGCGCTTCGTCCTGCGCGATATGACAGTTTCGGGGGGAAACGGCAATGGCGAGGGGACCGTTAGGACCCCTGCGCTGTTCCAATCGCGGGCGCGCGAAGCGCCGCTTGACGCGCCGGCTGACTGCGACGCGTGAGCCGGCTAAGCCTCGCCCGCCTCGTTGTCATCGGGCGCGTCAAGAATACGCTCGGCGATCAGCCCGGCGTTCTCGCGGATCGCCTGTTCGATGCGCTGCGCGGCCTCGGGGTTTTGCTTCAAAAAGCTCTTGGCGTTCTCGCGGCCCTGGCCGAGCCTCTGGCTGTCGTAGGAGAACCAGGCGCCCGACTTCTCGACGACGCCGGCCTTGACGCCAAGATCGATCAATTCGCCGAATTTGGAGACGCCCTCGCCATACATGATGTCGAATTCGACCTGTTTGAACGGCGGCGCGACCTTGTTCTTGACCACTTTGACGCGGGTCTGGTTGCCGGTCGTCTCGTCGCGGTCCTTGATCGCGCCGATACGGCGGATGTCGAGCCGCACCGAGGCGTAGAATTTCAGCGCATTGCCGCCGGTCGTCGTCTCGGGCGAACCGTACATCACGCCGATCTTCATGCGGATCTGATTGATGAAGATGACGAGCGTGTTGGAGCGGGCGATCGAGGCGGTGAGCTTGCGCAGCGCCTGGCTCATCAGCCGCGCCTGCAGGCCGGGCTGCACGTCGCCCATCTCGCCCTCGATTTCGGCGCGGGGCGTCAGCGCCGCCACCGAATCGACGACGAGCACGTCGACGGCGCCCGAGCGCACCAGCGTGTCGGTGATCTCAAGCGCCTGCTCGCCGGTGTCGGGCTGCGAAATCAGGAGATCTTCGAGATTGACGCCCAGCTTGCGGGCGTAGATCGGGTCGAGCGCATGTTCCGCGTCGACGAAGGCGCAGACGCCGCCCAATTTTTGCGCCTCGGCGATGACATGCAAGGTGAGGGTGGTCTTGCCGGAGGATTCCGGCCCGTAGATCTCAACGACGCGGCCGCGCGGCAGGCCGCCGACGCCCAGCGCGATGTCGAGTCCCAGCGAGCCGGTCGAGATCGTCTCGATCTCAACGGCCTTCTGGTTCTTGCCGAGCCGCATGATCGAGCCTTTGCCGAAAGCGCGCTCGATCTGCGACAGAGCGGCGTCGAGCGCCTTGGTCTTGTCCACGGACGTCCCTTCCACGAGGCGGAGATTGGCTTGGCTCACGGCTGAAAATTCCTTCTGACAGGTTAGCTAGGCGCAGGCAATGCGGCTGCGAGGGGCGGGCCAAACGCGCCAAGGCGAGAAGGGGGACGGCGCGCTTGACCCTGACCTCCAGTGTGCACGATTTGTTCTTTTTGCCAAGTTCTTTTTTTGTTCGGGCTGGATCGAGCAGGTGATCTCGTTAAGCAAACAATTCGCGATCCCGAATCTTTCTGGCGTTTGTAAAGTCCTCAAGCCACCAAGGCTCCTCGGTCGGCGCGCGAGGCGGTCTAGCCAGCTTAAGTTGCTTCCTGGCGGCGGCGGCCTCCTCTTGCGCCACCCTGAAATGGTAGTGATCGAAGATGCGTATCGCCTCAATGACGTAGGAAACGGCGATGCGCCGATCCCGGATCAGGAGAAGATTTTCTCCATTCTTCAGATCGGCAGGGGAGGAGAAGTTATAGGATCCCAGATAAACGCGAGCGCTCGGTTTATCGAAATCGATAACGAGGAATTTATGGTGCATTCGGATGCCCCCTCCACCCGTGGGCTCCTCCGAAAAGGGTTCCGGAACGTTCTTGCCCAGCTTCTCAGGGAAAACCGGGGCGACGTTGCCGTCAGGCTTCTGCAAATCGATGCCGCCGACTTCGCGATCCGAAATGCCGTAAACAAAAAGGGCGTCGTCCTCGGTGACCTTTTTTATCGCATCGAATATCGGCCCCGGCGTCTGATACAGAAACGCCAGCGAATAAAACAAACACGAGGTGGTTTTATCGTGGATGTCATCAGCGACCTTCTTCAGTAGGGCGTTCTTGGTCGCGTGCGGCGAAAATGATAGTTTCGCGTCGATATCCGGCAAGTCCAGGTCGCCCCATTTGGCGCAATCGGTTTGGCCAAAGACTCTGGCTTCATCGGACTGCCAATAATTTTGGAAAGCTGCGCGAGATTGCTTTACTGCGCTCTTTCCTTGCAACACAAGCGCATTGTTGGATTGAACATAAAACCCGCGCCAACTGAAATTGGTCGAGCCACAAACGACCTTCTTCAGCTTGGAGCCGTCGACAACGATCGTCTTGTTGTGTTGAAGGCTGGCCATGTGCTGACGCTTGACATTATCGGCGCCAGCCGAAGCCATTAGCCGTTCTGCAGCCTCGTTCTCGCTGGAGCCCTCTTCGCCGTGATCCTTGCTGTCATCAATGATGATTTTCAGCCGCTTCCCTAGTTTCTCGAGACGCGACACGATTTCAGGCAAGTTCAGATCATACGCTACAACGAACACCTGCGCCTTCCGATCCGCAATCGCCTCATCAAGCGTTTCGAGGATTGCGTCGCGCGCCTCGAACCCCATCCATCGGTATGCTTCAGACGCCTTCGGATGAGTCGGCGCGAAGTCGAGCCCTTCTGCGGCCTTGCCCGGCAATAGTTTTGAGATAGGACCTGCCGACTCATATCTGTCGACGAACGCTTGAGATGACACAAAGCCGCGGGTGAATGTAACGTTGAGCACGTCCGGATAGGTTTCGCGCCGCAACTCTATCGCGGCTTCCTGCGCTACGCCGTAACTGAGCTCATCGAGCTCGTTCATGAAGACCGGCGTCACCCGATAGACGAATTCTCCCGAAAGCTCAGCGTTACGCGGAAAATGAACCCATCGGAACTTCTGGATCGGTGACCGCATGGTCGTTAGACTGGCTGGATCAATCGAACCATCATTGGCTGGAAACCCCAACCGGTTCTTCAATGCAAAAAAACGATCGCCACCGGGTTCTTTGTATTCGATGGCGAAGCCGACAAACTCGTTTGGTGGTCTGCCTTTCTTCCAATTCATCGCAATCAGCGTCATGCCATCTCCCCGGTGGAGCTTTAATGTAAAAAGCGCTTCAGAATTTTTGCCGCTAACCTGAAAATCACTTGCCATCGGAATCTCCCTCAGTAGAGAATAGCAATCAGTTCGAGCATCTGTATTTGTCACCTCGGCGACAAATAGGCTTATTGATATTATTGCGTAATTAGTACTGCAAGTTGCGGCCGCTCCGAATGGCTGAAGCCCGACCCGCCGCAGGATAAAACCTAGAATTAAGTCACGTCTGCCGAGAACCTCAAAAAATCATGCCCTCTGAAACTCCCGCCTCACCGCCCGCGCTTCCTCCCTTCCGCGAGCGGGCGCCCTGGTTTGGCGGCGATCTGCAGACGTTGCGCAACATCATCATCGGCGGGCCGCCGGAGCTTCCCGGCGGCGAGCGGCTGCTGCTCGCCATGCCCGATGGCGATCGTCTCGCGGCGCGGCTCGACCGGCCGGGCGCGGAGACGAACGCGCCGCTCATCGTTCTGACGCATGGGCTCGCCGGCTCCGAATCCAGCCGGCATGGAATGGCCACGGCGCGCTATCTCGTGAGCCAAGGCTGGCCGGTGCTGCGCCTCAATCTGCGCGGCGCCGCGCCCTCGCGCGCCACCTCGGGCGGGCGCTACCACGCCGGCAAGACCGAGGATCTCGTCGCGGCGCTGCGCGGCCTGCCGGCGGAACTCGTCAGTCGCGGCATTGTGCTCATCGGCAATTCGCTCGGCGGCAATCTCGTGCTGAAATTCATGGGCGAAGGCGGCCATGGGTTGCCGGTTCTCGCCGCCGTCGCCGTGTCGACGCCGATCGACCTCGCGGCGTCCTGCGCCCGGCTGATGGCGCGGCGCAATTTCGTCTATCATCGCTACATGCTCGATGAGATGAAACGCGAAGCGCTGGCGCCGAGCGCCGCGCTCACCGCCGCCGAGCGCGCCGCGATCGCCGGTGCCCGAACGCTTTACGAATTCGATGATCGCTTCGTCGCGCCGCATTTCGGCTACCGGGGCGCGCCGGACTATTACGAATCCAACGCCGCGAAGAATTTCCTCGCCGGCGCCACGCTGCCGACGCTGATCCTGCACGCGCTGGACGATCCCTGGGTGCCGGCGGAGAGTTATGCGGCGATCGACTGGTCGACTCTGCCGATGATCGAGGCGGCGCTGACGCAGGGCGGGGGACACATGGGCTTCCATGGCGTGGGGAGCCTGACGCCCTGGCATGATCGCGCTGCGGCGCATTGGCTGACGCAAAAGGGTCTCGGCCCGCAAGGCATGTTCGAGACGAAATGAGATCGCAGCAATGAATGCACGCCAGACGATGGTGTTCGGCGACAACGCGGGCGACTATCGCGCCTTTCGCCCGCATTATCCCGACGCGCTTTTCGCGTGGCTCGCAAGCGTCGCGAAACAGGATCGTCTCGCCTGGGATTGCGGCGCGGGAAGCGGGCAGGCGCTCGGGCTGTCGCGCCATTTCACGCGCGTGCTCGCGACGGACCCCGATCCCCGACAGCTGGCGCTCGCGCCAAAGGAGCCCAATGTCGATTATCGTCTGGCGCGCGCGGAAGATGATCTCGGCCTGCGTGCCGAGGTCGATCTCATCGCCTGCGCCTGTTCGATCCACTGGTTCGACCTGCCGAAATTTTACGCAAATGCGCGGCGCGCCTTGCGCCCCGAGGGGATCATCGCGGCATGGACCTACGACTGGCCGCGAACGCATGTCGAGCCGCTCGATTCGATCCTGCGCCGGCTGAAGGAGGATATTCTCGGCCCCTTTTGGGCGGAGAATTCGGCGCTCTATTTCAATCGCTACGAGACCTTGCCGTTCCCGTTCAAGGAGATTGATTGCCCGCTGTTTCAGACGCCCATCGCCCGATCGAAAAGCGAGTTCGTCAGCTTTCTGAAGACCTGGTCCGCGGTCGAGAAATACAGACTGCATTATGGCCGCGATCCGCTGGCGCTCGTCGATCGCGAGTTGGAGGAGGTCTGGCGCGCGCATCCGCCGGATATGCCGCTGTGCGTCCCGCTTTACATGCGCTGCGGCGTTAACACACCGTAAACTTAAGAATTGGCGCTCGCTATCCTACGTGTCGCCCGCAGCTTTCCCTAATTTTGCCCGTTTGTTGGCGACGATGAAGAGTCGTCGCGTTGAGCCAATGCCGTATCGCCCGAGGGGATCGTTCAGCAAAGGACAGCAATATGCTTGAGGCTGGCAAAATTTATAAAGTCACGACGCTTGTGAATTGCGAAGGCGCCTGGGACGAAGAGATCGATTTGTGGACCGTCACAGCGGTCGAAGGCACCTGCGCCAAGCTCAGCAATGAGAGTCGCGAAAACAGAATCGTCGACACGGCGTCCTGGAATTTCGTCAAAGCCGAAGCGGTCGAATAGGTTTCGCTTCGTCGGCTGTCGGGGGACGATGTCGTCCCCGCGACGAAGCATCGCCATCGCGCTTTGGCGGGCGCCGAAGCGCTGCTATTTGCACTTCATCAGCCGGGCGTCTTTCGTTAAGCCGGATTCGCTGCACAAGCCGAAGTGCCTGTCGGCGTCGTCGTTGTTCGGACAGCCGCCGCCGGATTGTTTGTCGTAAGCGGCGAAATAATAACTGTCGAAGTTCTGCTGGCGCGTTTTCCACGTGCTGAAATAATCAATTTCCGACTCGATGTTCATGTCCTTCATGCCGGCGTTGTTTCCACAGCTCGGCCAGCCTTCCTCGGTGACGATGACCGGCTTCGCGGTTTTGCTCGCTAAGTTGGTGACAGTGGCCTGAATGTCGTTTGCGACGCTCCTGCCGTTGACCTTCTCGGGCGAGCCGCCCCAGAACGGATAGATATTCGCGCCGATGACGGGGACGCTCTGCAGCACTTTTTGAGGATCGCTGGCGACGAGGCGAATCCAATCCGGCGCGCGTTGCGCCGTCGTCACCACAACCTTGTTGTTGGTCTTACTCCTGAGCGTGTTCATGTCGGCCACGATTCGCTGCTGCATCGCCGGCTGCGGATTGCCTTGCCAATTGAACATGTCTTCATTGCCGACGACGAATGCGATGACCGTTCCGGGGTAGCGGAAATTAGCGTCGACGGCGGCGCTGATCTGCGACTGCGTCCAGTCGGGATGATCGGGAAATTCGAAAACGCCGAGCATCAGGCGCATGTTTCTTGCCGACGCCAACTCAGCGATGCTCACGCATTGCTGCCCGTTGATCGTGCAATAGGTCGAGTAGAATGTTTTGACGCGCGAAAAGCCCAGCGTCCTGATCTGGGTGAGATCGTCGGCGACGACCTTCTTCATCGTCGCGACGTCATTTGCCTTCTGCGCCGCCAGGTAGGCGCCGCTGTGCGCAGGATCGTAATTTATGCCGTTCTCGGCGGCGTAGGCGTGGGACGACGCGAAGAAAAAAGCCGCAAGTGCGGCTCCAAACCAAGCCTTCATAAACTCCTCCAAAGACTATGTGAAACTGCTATTGAGCTTAACTTAGTCCGAGCTTTTAAAAACGTGGTAGCCGTGACAAATCCACTTTTCCACCACTTTTTGGAGAGTGGGTCCAACAAAGAGCGCAGCGCTTCGTCTTTGCCTGCTTGAGTGAAGCGGCCATCAAAGGGCTCATGCGCGCGAATTGCCCGAGGGGATTTCAATGTCGCAATTCACCGTCAACGCCGCACGCATCGATCCCTACAAAAACTTCAAGTTCCGATTGAAGTGGGACGGACGCTATGTCGCGGGCGTCTCGCTCGTCGGGCCGTTGCGGCGCACGACTGAAGTTATTGAATATCGGGAGGGCGGCAGCCCGTCATTGGCGCGCAAGCTGCCGGGCGTGACGACCTTCGCGCCGATCGTCGTCGAACGCGGCGTCTCACATGATCTTGAATTCGAGCGCTGGGTGAACAAGGTCTGGAGTCTTGACGGCGCGGCGGGCGTTGAATCTTCGCTCAAGGATTTCCGCAAGGACGTGGTCCTCGAACTTCTCAACGAAGCAGGCCAGGTGGCGATCGCCTATCTCATCCGCCGCTGTTGGCCGTCTTGCTTCGAGGCGTTGCCGACGCTCGACGCCAATGGCTCCGCTGTCGCCATTCAGCGGCTCGTGCTCGAAAACGAAGGCTGGGAGCGCGACCTTTCCGTCGCGGAGCCCGTCGAGCCGTCCTACGAGTGAGTTTCTGCAGACGGTCGTTGTAGCTCGGCGGCGACAGCCGCGCTATGAAGGAGCGAGTCGGCGTCGACGCCGCGCGCATCGGGAGGCGGGGATGTATAAGAAAATTCTGGTGGCGGTGGAGATCGGCGAGGACGAGGTCACGCAGCTCGCGCTCGACGCGGCGGTGGCGCTCGCAAAAGTGGAGCATGAGGCTGAGCTTCGGCTCATCAATGTCCAGCCGCTCGTTCCGGTGGCCTTCATTGACTACATTCCGCCCAATTTCGACGAGGAGATGCGCGAGGCGACCGAAAAGGACCTCGCCGTGCTGCGTGGTAAGATCGCCTATCCGGCGGAGCGCGTCTCCTCGATCGTGCGCTTCGGCGCCGTCTACCCCGAAGTGCTCGCCGAAGCCGAGGAATGGGGCGCGGACCTTATCGTGGTCGGTTCGCATCGTCCGACGATGGCGACCTATCTCTTGGGCTCCAACGCCAAGACCATCGTGCGTCACGCCAAATGTTCGGTGCTTATCGTGCGCAAATAGGGCGCGGTGACAGGCTCGGGGCGCGCGGCTAGACTTCGATGATGTTCCGATTCGCGCCTCTGGCGTTTACGACTTGCCTCTTGCTCGCCGCGGGCGCCGCTGCGGCGAAAGCGCCTGTCGACGCTCAATTGCTGAAGCGCGGACGGGCGATCGCGCAAGAAAATTGCGGCCGCTGCCATGCGGTCGGCCCGCGCGGCGAGAGCGCCAATCCGAAGTCGCCGCCATTTCGCCATCTGGCGCGGAAGTATCCGCTGAATAATCTCGAAGAGGCGCTCGCCGAGGGCATCGTGGTCGGCCACGAGGGCGTGGAGATGCCGCCGTTCCGGCTCAGCGCCGCGCAGATCGAAGCGCTGCTCGTCTATCTCAACTCCATTCAGAGATAGACCTGCGCGACCGCTGGCGCGGGAATGAATCGCGATGGTTGAACTCCCAATCGACACGCTCTACGCGGGGTGCCCGCGCGAGATCGCCCCCGGCCGCAAAAGCGCGATCTGCAAGGAGCCGCTTGAGCCGCCCTGGCGCATCGAGGCGGAAGGGCTCGTCGGCGATCGGCAGGCGGATCGGCGTTATCATGGCGGCGTCGAGAAAGCGCTGCACCACTATCCGCGCGAGCATTACGACGCCTGGCGCGCGGATGTGCCGGAACTTGCGCAAGAATGGCGTCCCGCCGCCTTTGGCGAGAACATCTCGACGCTCGGGCTCACCGAAGCCGAGGTCTGCGTCGGCGACGTCTTCGCGCTCGGCGGCGCGCGCCTGCAGGTGAGCCAGGGACGACAGCCCTGCCTGACCCTCAATTTTCGCTTTGATCGGCGCGACATGGCGCGGCGCACGCAGGAGACGATGCGCTGCGGCTGGTATTACCGCGTTCTCGAAACGGGCGCGGCGCAGCCCGGCGACTTGCTGCGGCTCATGGAGCGGCCGCGTGCCGATTGGCCGCTCTCGCGCCTATTCGCGCTGCTCCATGACCGCACGCAGGCTTACGATGAACTCTCTGAAATGGCCGCGCTGCCGGAGCTGGCGGAAAGCTGGCGGGCGCTCGCGCGCAGGCGAATCGAAAGCCGCAAGGTCGAAGACTGGAGGCGGCGGCTCGGAGGATAGGCGCAAAGGAGCTTTGGCGACAAAGTCGTTTGCGCCGGGCGGCGCCATGCGCGACGTTGACGCTGCGGCCTTCGACCATGCTAGGCGCTGCACATAGCTTGCAGGCAGGCGATGAAAGACTTGGACAGGAAGCAACATCCGGCGGTGCGTCGATTGCTGGATCTGATGGATCCGATCGGCTACCTGCTCACCGAACTCTTCCACCTTCTGGGACTGTTCGCGATCGGCGGCGCGACTGTCTGGGCGGCGGCGAAAGCGTTTCTCGAAATGGCGACGAAGGGTCACGCTTCGATCGAAGATTTGCTGCTGCTCTTTATCTATCTCGAAATCGGCTCGATGGTCGGCATCTATTTCCGCACCAACCACATGCCGGTGCGCTTTCTCCTCTATGTCGGCATCACGGCGCTCACCCGTCACATGATCGGCTATGTGCAGACGGAATCGGTCCCGGACGTCGGCATACTGATCCTCGCGGGCGCGACGCTCATTCTCTCGCTCGCCGTCCTCACGATCCGCTATGCCTCGGCGCGATTTCCCTCCAAGGCGTCGGACGGAATGGACGGCTGAACGCGCCCCTGAGGCGCGCCCCCGCCGTAGCGGCGGAAGCGCGGGAGACGATGCGTTATTTCTTCATTTGCGAGAGCGCATCGGCGCAATCCGGCGAGACTTCGGCCTTATGCGCCTGAAAACAGGCGAGGATGCGCCCGCCGCCAGGCATGATGCCGCTGCACAGCCTCGAATAGTCCGATTTGCATCTTACCTTCACGTCGTCGGGAATATCGCTTGCCGCCATGGCCTGCACGGGCGCGACGCTGGCGAAGAGGGCGATCAGCAACAGGCATACGGAATGGCGCATGTAGTTTTTCCTGGGTTGGGGTTGGAGACGAAGGCGATCGGTCGGGAGTGGGATTGTGACCCGCCTGCCGCGATCAGGGCAAGAGGGCGAGGAGGGCGGGCGGCGAGCCGAGCGGCGGCTGACCCGCAGCGCTTCAAAACGCCGCGCTCCGCCCTTTGCGGCCACGGCTTTGCGAGACAGGCCGCTCTAGTCTAAGAGAAAATGGCAAAATAGCCGAGGAAAGAATGTCCGCGATACCGAACTTTGCATCAATTCCCTTTGCGCCCGTCGCGCCCGAGCAGGAGCCAAAGCCCCGCCGCTGGCTGACGCCGGAAGGGATCGAGGTGAAGAACGCCTATGGCCCGCAAGATATCGAGGGCCTCGCCTTCGTCGACGGCTATCCGGGCGTCGCGCCTTACGTGCGCGGACCCTATCCGACGATGTATGTCGCCCAGCCCTGGACGATCCGCCAATATGCGGGCTTCTCCACGGCCGAGGACTCGAACGCCTTCTACCGGCGAAACCTCGCCGCCGGACAGAAGGGCCTCTCCGTCGCCTTCGATCTCGCGACCCATCGCGGCTATGATTCCGACCATCCGCGCGTGATGGGCGACGTCGGCATGGCGGGCGTCGCGATCGACTCGATCTACGACATGCGCACGCTGTTCGACGGCATTCCGCTCGATCAGATGTCCGTGTCGATGACCATGAACGGCGCGGTGCTGCCCGTTCTCGCGCTCTTCATCGTCGCGGCGGAAGAGCAGGGCGTGCCTGCCGAAAAGCTGACCGGCACGATCCAGAACGACATCCTCAAAGAATTCATGGTGCGCAACACCTACATCTACCCGCCCGACCCGTCGATGCGCATCGTGTCGGATATTTTCGCCTATACCTCCAAGCATATGCCGAAGTTCAATTCGATCTCGATCTCCGGCTATCACATGCAGGAGGCCGGCGCCTCGGCCGATCTCGAACTGGGCTACACGCTCGCCGACGGCGTCGAATATGTGCGCGCCGGCGTCGCAGCCGGCCTCGACATCGACGCCTTTGCGCCGCGTCTTTCCTTCTTCTTCGCCATCGGCATGAATTTCTTCATGGAGGTCGCGAAGCTGCGCGCCGCGCGCCTGCTCTGGGCGCGGCTGATGAAGGATTTGGGCGCCAAGTCCGAGAAGAGCATGACCCTGCGCACGCACTGCCAGACCTCCGGCTGGTCGCTGACGGCGCAGGACGTTTACGTCAACGCGATCCGCACTTGCGTCGAGGCGATGGCGGCGACGCAAGGGCATACGCAGTCGCTGCACACCAATGCGCTCGACGAGGCGCTCGCGCTGCCGACCGACTTTTCCGCCCGCATCGCGCGTAACACGCAGATCGTGCTGCAAGAGGAGAGCGGCACGACGCGGATCATCGATCCCTGGGGCGGTTCTTACTATGTCGAACGCCTGACCGCGGAGCTCGCCAAAGGGGCGTGGAAACATATCGAGGAGATCGAAACGCTAGGCGGCATGGCGAAGGCGATCGCCGCGGGCGTGCCCAAGCAGCGCATCGAAGAGGCGGCCGCGAAGACGCAAGCGCGCATCGACAGCGGAACGCAGGTCGTCGTCGGCGTGAACAAATATCAGCCGGTGAACGACGCCAAGCCCAATGTGCTGAAGGTCGACAACGCCGCCGTGCGCGCCGCGCAGCTCGATAAACTCAAGCGGCTGCGTGAAGAGCGCGACGAAGCGAAGACGCAAGCAGCGCTCGACGCGCTGACCGACGGCGCCACGTCGGGCGCCAATCTTCTCGATCTCGCGGTCAAGGCGGCGCGGGCGAAGGCCAGCGTCGGCGAGATCTCTTTCGCGCTCGAAAAAGTATTCTCCCGCCATCAGCCGAAGGCCAATGTGATTTCGGGAGTCTATGCGAAGGAAGCCGGCAAGGAGAGCGTTCATCTTGGCCGCGTCATCGGCATGACGCGCGACTTTGAGGACAACACAGGGCGCAAGCCGCGCATTCTCGTCGCCAAGATGGGTCAGGACGGCCACGATCGCGGCCAGAAGGTCATCGCCTCGGCCTTCGCCGACATGGGGTTCGACGTCGTGATCGGCGATCTCTTTGCGACGCCTGATGAAGTCGCCAGGAAAGCGGCGGAAGCCGACGTGCATATCGTCGGCGTCTCAACGATGACCGCCGGCCATCTGACTCTGACGCCGGAACTGCGCGACGCGCTCAAGCGCGCCGGGCGCGGCGACATCATGATGGTCGTTGGCGGCGTCATCCCGCCCGACGATTTCCAGGCGTTGTATGATTCTGGCGCGGCGGCGATCTTCCCGCCCGGCACCAATATTCCGCTGGCGGCGGAGAAGTTGCTGTATGAGCTGAATATCCGTCTGGGCTTTGCGCAGCGCGAAGTGGCGAAGGCGGTTTAGCCGAGTATCTCTAAGGAGTGATTGAGGGGCGGAAGGCGCCCCCACCCGGCGCGGCTTGAGCCGCGCCACCCTCCCCGAAAGGGGGAGGGATCGAACACGAAGGCCGTCGTCTTTCCTTGATAAGTTACTGCAATTTCGTGTCCGTCCGTTACGCGCGACGCTGATGCAGCGCCAATCCCTCCCCCTTGTGGGGAGGGTGGTTCGCGAAGCGAACCGGGTGGGGGCCTTCGATGCATGACGCCGCCTCTCCGTGTCCTATCTATTCGTACGTAAGCTAGGGAGCCGGGCGATGGACGAAGACGCTTTCAACATGGCGGTGCGGAAGTTTCTCAAGGAGGTGGGCGTCACCTCGCAGCGCGAGATCGAACGCATCGTGCGCGAACATAAGGCTTCGGGCGATCGATTGAAGCTGCGCATGACGTTGACGGCGGAAGGAACGCCGCTCAACCACGTCGTTGAAAGCGAGATCGACGTTCACTGAGCCAATCAGGATCGCCTTTGAGATGCAACCGCGCATTGCGCGGCTGCACTGCTCTTAGTCTCCAGACATCATAGCCAGGTCTGGACCGGGAGCTGTCACCAGCAGGTGCAGCCGCCGCCGTAGCCGTAGGCCGGGACAGCCGCGCCGTAGTAGCCCGGGGTGGCCGCGCCGTAGTAGCCAGGGTAGCCATAGCCGTACGGGGCGCTGGTCGCCGCGCCGAGCGCGAGTCCGGTGGCCAGGCCTGCGACGCCTAACCCTAGCCCGGCGCCTGAGCCCCAGTAGCCGCCGCGGCCCCAACCGCCGCCGTAACCCCAGTGGCGGCCCCATCCGCCTCCACCCCATCCGCCGCCACCCCAACGGCTCCACGCGGAGGCCGGGGTCGCGACCGACAACGCGCCAACAAGCATGGTTGCGGCGAGAGCAGTCGTAAGAAGCTTGCGTGAGTTTTTCATTCCAAAATCTCCAGGTCCTCAGGTGAGGAGCCCCCCGAGCACGCCTAACGCGACACCAGTACTGTTGTTCCGGGCGCAAAGGTGGGCGGGGAGGGCTTTATCCTGCGGAGGCCGAGGCTTGCGGATTGCACTTTCAACGCTGGAGCAAGGAAAAATCACAGGAATTCTATCGCGCTATCCAGAAACTTGCTGCTTGCGGTTCACGCTCGCCGGGCGCGGTGTGGAAACGTGCAAAATCGATCGGCCCGTGACGGCGCGCGCTGCGTGAGCGAGCGATCAGAACAAAGCGCGCTGATTTGAAACGATCGCAAAAATCGCCAGACCGGCGATGAGCGAGGTTTCTCTATGCTATGGAAGTTTTGGCGAGAGAGACGGGACTTGAACCCGCGACCTCCGGCGTGACAGGCCGGCGCTCTAACCAACTGAGCTACTCCCCCGCGAGCGCGCGCACGCGAGAGGCGCCAGATAGCGCAGCCGCATCTTGAGGTCAAGGAACTTCGCGAACGCGAAGCCTCAGACGAAGCGCCGCGGGGCCGGGCAAGCCGTGCGCGCGCCCCGCGGCTCGGCGTCTTTCCCTGACCTTCCTTTGCCTTTCCTTTGCGCCTGCATTAAGCCTCGCGCCATATAAGGAGACAGATGTTGGACGACGACATGCGCAGGCGGCGTATCCGGGTGCGCGCCTGGCGGCGAGGCATGCGCGAGATGGACATCCTATTGGGAGGCTTCGTCGACGCGCGCGTCGAGACGCTTCCCGCGCAGGCGCTTGACGAACTCGAGACTCTGCTCGACTTGCCGGACGCCGCGGTGTTCCGGTGGCTCTCGGGGGCTGAACAGCCGCCGGCCGAGCGCGACACGCCGCTTCTGCGGCAGATCATCGCCTTCCATCAACACGACGGGCCGATCCATTGAGCGCGGCTGCGACAAAGCTCAAGAAAGCGGCCGCGGGACTTCAAGCGGCGCGTTCCGGCCTCGTCAAAGGCGAAAGGCTGATTTTCGCCCATGCGCCGGACGGCTTCGACGCTTTCGTCAGCGCCGATCTTGCGCGCGCGCTCGCACGCGAGTCGGAAGGACATGCGGCGGTCTTCGTGCATGTCGCGCGCGACGGCGCGCGGTCGGCGGCCTTTCGCACCGCCCTGCGTTTCGCCAATCCCGACGTCGAAATCCTCGACATTCCGGGATGGGACTGCCAGCCCTACGATCGCGTGTCGCCGCACGCGGGCGTCGTGGCGCGGCGCATGACGGCGCTTTCGCGTCTGACACGGGCAAAATCCTCATCCGAACGTCCGCGCGTCGTCACGACCACCGTCGATTGCCTGCTGCAGCGCGTTCCGCCGCAGAGGATGGTCGCCGCGGAAAGCTTCGCCGCCGCGCCCGGCAATGTCGTGAAGCTCGACGAACTGGCGCTTTGGCTGGAGTCGAACGGCTATCTGCGCGCCAGCACCGTGCGCGAGACCGGCGAATACGCGCAGCGCGGCGGCATTGTCGATCTTTATCCGCCGGGGCTGCCGGCCCCGATCCGTCTCGATTTCTTTGGCGAAACGCTCGAATCGATCCGCTCGTTCGATCCCGATACGCAACGCGCAACGGGGCAGCTCCGTTCGCTCGACCTGACGCCCATGAGCGAACTGCGGCTGACGAGCGAGACGATGCGCCGCTTCCGGCAGTCCTACGCTGCGCGCTTTGGCGGGCAGACGCGCGGCGACGCCCTTTATGAGGCTGTCAGCGAAGGCCGGCGCTTCCACGGGATGGAGCATTGGCTGCCGCTCTTCTATGAGCGGATGGATACGCTCTTCGACTATCTGGGCGAGGCGCCTGTCGTACTCGATCCGCTTGTCGAGGATGCGGCGGCGGAGCGCGTCAAGCAGATCGAGGATTATTACGACGCGCGCAAACATGCGCATGATCTCGATCCCGCCGCCTCAAACTATAAGCCGCTCGAACCACGCGCGCTCTATCTGTCGCTCGAGGAATGGCGCGCGGCCATCGAGGGACGCGCGGCGGCGCAATTCACGCCTTTCGCGGCGCATGACGGCGAGAAAGTCATTGACTGCGGCGCGCGGCCCGGCCGCGACTTTGCGCCCGAGCGCAACACGCCCGACGTCAATGTCTTCCAGGCGGCCGCCGACCATGTCGAGGCGCTGCGCGACGCAGGCAGAACGGTCGTCGTCACCGGTTGGTCCGAGGGCTCCTGCGAGCGGCTCGGCCATGTGCTTGCGGAACACGGCTTGCCCGACTTGCCGCGCGTCGCGTCGCTTCCGCAGGCGTTGTCGAAGGCGGTCTCCATAGCCGTTCTCGGGATCGAACATGGCTTCGAGACGGATGCCTACGCGGTTCTGGGCGAGCAGGACATTCTTGGCGATCGCTTCGTTCGTCGCCGGCGCAAACGCAAGCCCAACGAAAATCTCCTGGGCGAAGTCGCCGCGCTCGCGGCCGGCGATCTCGTCGTGCATGTCGATCACGGCATCGGCCGTTTTATCGGCCTTGAGACGATCTCCGCCGCCGGCGCGCCGCATGATTGCCTCGAGCTCCACTACGCTGGCGGCGATAAGCTCTATCTGCCGGTCGAAAACATCGAACTCTTGACGCGCTATGGCGGCGAGGACGCCGAAGCGCAGCTCGATCGGCTTGGCGGCGCCGGCTGGCAGTCGCGCAAGTCGCGGATGAAGAATCGCATCCGCGAAATGGCGAAGGGGCTCATCGAGATCGCGGCGCAGCGGCAATTGCGCGAGGCGCCGAAGCTCGCCCCGCCCGAAGGACTCTACGACGAATTCTGCGCGCGCTTTCCTTATGATGAAACCGAGGATCAGCTCGCCGCCATCGATGCGACGCTCGATGATCTCGCCGCCGGCCGGCCGATGGATCGACTCGTTTGCGGCGACGTTGGTTTTGGCAAGACCGAGGTCGCGCTGCGCGCCGCCTTCTGCGCCGCCATCAATGGCAAGCAGGTCGCCGTCGTCGCGCCCACCACCTTGCTTGCGCGCCAGCACTACAAGACCTTCACCGAGCGCTTCGCCGGCCTGCCGGTGCGCATCGGACGATTGTCGCGCATGGTCGGAGCCGCGGAAACGCGCGAGACGAAGAAGGATCTCGCCGAAGGCCGCATCGAGATTTTAATCGGCACGCATGCCGTGCTCGGCAAGACGGTGAGCTTTAAGGATCTTGGACTCGTCATCATCGACGAGGAGCAGCATTTCGGCGTCGGCCATAAGGAACGGCTGAAAGAATTGCGCGCCGAGGTGCATGTTCTGACGCTCTCGGCGACGCCGATACCGCGCACGCTGCAGCTCGCGATGACGGGCGTGCGTGAGCTTTCGATCATCGCGACGCCGCCGGTCGACCGGCTGGCGGTGCGCAGCTTCGTCTCGCCCTTCGATTCGCTCATTGTGCGCGAAGCGCTGCTGCGCGAGCGCTATCGCGGCGGCCAGGCTTTCTTCGTCTGTCCGCGCATCGAGGACCTCGAGGAGGCCGCAGCGTTTCTGCGCGAAAACGTGCCTGAGTCAAAATTCGTCCTGGCGCATGGGCAGATGAGCGCGAGCGAACTCGAGGACAAGATGTCGGCCTTCTGCGAAGGCAAATTCGACATTCTGCTGTCAACGACGATCGTCGAGTCGGGCCTGGACATCCCACGCGCCAATACGCTGATCGTCTGGCGCGCCGATATGTTCGGCCTCGCGCAGCTCTATCAGCTGCGTGGCCGCGTCGGCCGCGCCAAATTGCGCGCCTACGCGCTGTTCACGACGCCCGCAACCCGCACGATCACGCCTCAAGCGCAAAAGCGTCTGGACGTGCTGCAGTCGCTCGATACGCTTGGCGCGGGCTTCCAGCTCGCCAGTCACGATCTCGACATTCGCGGCGCCGGCAATCTGCTTGGCGACGAGCAGTCGGGACATATCAGGGAGGTGGGCTACGAGCTTTACCAGCAGATGCTCGCCGACGCGATCACGCTGTTGAAAGCTGGAATCGAGGAGCCGCAGGAGGAAGCCTGGTCGCCGACGATCGCGATCGGCGCGCCGGTGACGATACCGGAAGATTATGTCGCCGACCTCACGCTGCGCCTGCAGCTCTATCGCCGTTTGTCGACGCTCGAAACGGATCAAGACATCGAAGCGTTCGCCGCCGAGATGATCGACCGTTTCGGCCCGATCCCGCCGGAGGTGGAACAGTTGCTCGAGATCGTCGCGATCAAGGCGCTCTGCCGGCGCGCCCATGTCGAAAAGATCGACGCCGGCCCCAAGGGCGTCATCGTCGCGTTCCGCGAAGACAAATTCGCAAACCCGGCGGGGCTCGTGCGTTATGTCGCGGAGCAGCGGTCAAGCGCCAAGGTGCGTCCCGACATGCGCGTTGTGTTCATCCGCGAGTTCGAGAACACGAAACAGCGCCTCGCCGGCACGCGCCAAATTCTGCGCGCGCTCGTCGAGATCGCGGAGAAGAAGGCCGCGTGAGTTTTGCGCCGCAACCCAGCGGCGGCATTTCGCTTGTGCGAAGAAAAGTAAGTTGGCGCGACCATTATTGAAGGATTTGCGACATCAAGAGGTTTGCGCCCAACCGTTTTTTGCGTCGCGGGACTTGTTCGAAAAAGCAAAGTTCGCTTGCGAAATTTCATGCGACTGCGTGACGATTCGCCCATCGCCTCACGGCTTGATCTGTGACAAAGTTGCAGACGTTCAACGGCGCCTGATGCTCGGTTAGGCGCTCAACATGCGCGAAACTCCACCAATGATTCGTCGCGCCAGCGACGACAGGAGCGACCGCGACAAACATTTCAAGGGAGGGCGCCATGACGACGCGAAAACAAGCCTCGCGGGGAAAATTGCTTGCGGCGAGCGCCGCCGCTTTGCTTCTCGCAGCTGGAGTATCGGTGGCGCAGGCGCAGCAGGGCGGCGCCGAACACACTGGCATGGACCATAACAAGATGGACCATGGCGCCATGGAGCATGGCAAAATGGACCACGGCGGCGGCGGCGCCCCGGCGCAGTGGGCGGACCCCGGCAAGGCGCAATCAGGCGGCGCTGAATCCGGCAAGGCCGACGAGCAGAAGAGCGAAGCGGGCAAGGCCGACGAAGGTCATGCAGGCCATCACGGCGGCATGTCGGGCATGGGCCAGGGCGGCGGCCAGAGCGGCGGCATGGGCGGCATGGGTGGCGGCATGGGCGGCGGCATGTCGGGCATGAGCCACGGCGGCGGCAAGGAGGGCGGCAAGGCCGGCGACGGCATGAGCGGCATGTCGCATGCCGGCGGCGGGATGATGAACAAAATGGTCTGCGGCTTCGCCGAACATGTCGATGGGCGGCTCGCCTATCTCAAGGCGGAGTTGAAACTGACGGCGACGCAAACCGGCGCCTGGAGCGCCTTCGACGAGGCATGGCGCGCCGCGGCGCAAAAGGCGAAGCAAAAATGCGACGCCGCCGACATGCGCATGGATCATTCCAAGCCGGAAGTGTTGAACAAGCTCACGATGATGGAGAACCATATGGTCGACCATCTCGAGGTCGTGCGCGCGCAAAAGGCTGCGATCGAGTCGCTCTTCACCGGTTTGAGCGATGAGCAGAAGAAGACCGCAAATGAGACGCTGAGCGGCATCATGAAGGTCGGCATGTCCATGGGCGACATGATGGGCGGCATGGGCGGCGGCATGATGGGCGGCGGCATGGGCGGCATGTCGCATTCCGGCGGCGGCATGGGCGGCATGGGCGGCATGCAGCATTAGTCGGCGTAACATCGCTCCCGGCGGGCCGAAGGCCCGACCGGGAGTGCGTTGAATAGACGGCTTTTCAGATTGAGTTTGATACACGGCTCTGGATTTGAGAATGCGCTTTGCGGCCGCGCGTCTTCAGCCGCTCTACTCCACCGAGAACTCGCGCATCATGCCAGCGTCCTCATGTTCGAGGTTGTGGCAGTGATACATGAAACGCCCTTTGAAATCGCCGAACGGCTTGATGATCCGCAGCCGCTCGCCCGGCGTGACGAGCACGGTGTCCTTTAGGCCGCTGTCAATGAGGCCCTCGCGGATAGAGGCGTAGGCGTCCTCGTCGCCTTCAAAGCGGCGCTCGACAATCTCGAATGGCTGGCCGTGCAGATGGATGGGATGCGCCATCGACATCATTCCCATGCCGCCCATCCCCATGCCGCCCATGCCGCCCATGCCGCCCATGCCGCCCATGCCGCCCATGCGGCCGCGCATCATGCGGCCGCCCATCATGCCGCCGCCCATCATGCCCATGCCGCCCATGCCCATCCCGCCCATGCCGCCGTGCTCATGGAAAATTTCGATGAGCTGCGTCGTGTCGACGGGGATGCGCTCGCGTGGCTGGATGTCATCGTGACCGTAAGGTCGTCCGTTCAGGAACATCGCCATATGCGCCATGGTGATGGCGATCGGCATCGGATCGTCGAGATTGGCGATCTCTTCCTTGCGAAAACGCCGTATCGTCGAGAGCTTTTCCGGTAGTTTCCACGAGTCGGTTGCAGCTTTCGTCACCCTGGCCGTAAATAAAGGGAATTCCTCGCCCATCGCGAGATCGCTTCCCATCATGCGCTGCGCCATCGGGGGAATCAGACCGTAGAATTCTCCACTCAGCATCGTCAGCTTCGCGCCTTGCGGACGTCCGCTGAAATCGACGATGAGATCGACGCGCTCGGCGGGCGCGAGCATCACATAGGGCCGCGTCTCCGCCTTCTCCAATAGGCCGCCGTCGACGCCGATCACGGTCAGCGGAGTCCGGTCGTCCCAGCACAGTTTGTAGATGCGCGCATTCGAGCCGTTGAGGAGTCGCAGACGATAGGCGCGGCTCGCAACGTCGAGCGTGAAGTCGCTTCGTCCATTGACGAGCACGCGGTCGCCATAAAAACCGAACATGCTCGTATGCATGTCGCCGCCGTAGGCGAGCTGATTGTCGTCGTCGAACGAGCGATCCTGGATGACGAGCGGAATTTCGAATTCGCCGGACGGCAGTCCGAGCGCGCGCTCTTCCTCGTCCTCGACGATGATGGCGCCGGCCAGGCCGCGATAGACTTGCGTCGCTGTCTTCTCGTGCGTGTGCGGATGATAGAAATACATCCCGGCGCGATTGCGGATCTCGAATTCGTAGACGTAAGTTTCGCCGGGATCGATCGCCGCCGCCGGATGGCCGTCCATGAGCATCGGCACATGCAGGCCGTGCCAATGCGTGATGGTTTCCTCCGGCAATTCGTTGCGAAGCCGAATGCGAACCTTTTGTCCCTTTTTGAAACGCAGCAGGGGGCCGACGTAAGCGTCAGGCAGCGCCGTCAGCGCATCCTGCGGACCTTTGATCAGATTGCCGACGTAGCGCCACACCCGCGTGGCTTTGCCCGTCAAGATGGAGGTTTCGTCACGCTTGCAGATTAATTCGAGTTCAATATCCGGCGTGAAAGCGTCGGACGCTCGGTTCGGCGCAATCCGGCGCATCGCATGACCCTGGCCCAAGGCCGGAGCGCTGATCGTCGCCGCTACGCCCGCGCCGATGAGAAATCCCCGGCGCGACAAGGGCCTAAAGCGTTTCATGCATCCCCCTGAGCGGCGTTCGAGCGCCACTTAAATTAGATACTGCTTATATATGCGGTCCCGGCGCATTGATAACTGCGGCAAATGGCGTCATGTTTTTGCGGGGGCGCGTTTTTGCCCAAAGGCGGCTATAATTTTAAAGTGACGCCCCCCGATCACCGACACAGTTCGATTATGCAAGCAGCGGCGGCGCTGGAGAGCGGCTTTCCATCCCAATGAACGACAGCAGCGGACAACGCGCCTTTAGCGCGACCTTGGCCGTGGACGCCCTTCGGCGGCGCCGCGCGCTCTTGGTGCGCCCGCGCTTCCTCCTGTTTCTGCTGCTGTGCCTGCTGGCGCATCTCTGCGTCCTGGCGTTCCTGCTCTTGGAAGACTGGCGCTCGGCCCGCGAAGCGCCGCGGATCGTCGAGGAAACTCCCGTCGAGGTGATCACCGAACCGCCCGCGCCGAAGCAGGAAGAGCCTCCTGCGCCCGAGCCGGAAAAGCCGCCGGAGCAGCAAAAGCAGCAGCAGAAGCCGCCGCCGCCTCCACCGCCCGTGGAAGAGGAAAAGCCGGCTTTCGACGCCCCCGAGGCCGAGAGCAAGACCAAATCCGACGTTAGCGCGCCGGAGGAGAAGGACATCAAGACGCCGAAGAACGCGGAGGAGAAGGACGCGCCCAAGGACGACAAGCCTCAGGGCATGAAGGACGCCGAGGACGAAGACGGAAAGGCGAAGGCTCCGGAGGAGACCAAGGAAACGCCGCTCGAGGACAAGAGCGACGCCGAGATCATCGAGCAGGCCGCGCCCGAAAAGAAGCCGCAGGAAAAGCCCGACCCGAACGAAAAGGGGTCGGTGAAGAAAGGCGAGGCGAACTCCATCGCCGATCAGCTCGCGGCGCTCGCGCCGATCCCCGACTACAAGCTCGCCGCGCCGCGCAAGTTCTCGCCGGTTGGCGGCGGCCATGCGAAGACGACCTATCTGACGATTCTCTACGGCCTGATCATGCCGCATATGCGTATTCCGCCGCGCGTGCGCGGGAGCGGCGCGATAGGCAGGGGCGCGGTTGTCTTTTACATCGACGAGATGGGCAACCTCACCCATCAGGCTGTGCACCAGCCGAGCGGCGCGCCAGATCTCGACGCCGCCGCTCTTGCAGCCGTGCGCCGCGCTGCGCCTTTCCCGGCGCCGCCGCGCGGCCTGCCGCACTCGATGATCTTCAGCTACGCGACAAAGTAGACCTGTCGCCAGGGTGAATTTTGGATGTCATCCTGGCGCGCACTTTATGCGCGATCGGAAAACCCGAGCAATTCCAGGATGTGTTCCGTCTCTCTGGGTTCCCGGTCAGGCGCGAACCGCTCGATTCACGCATCATACGACATCCGTTCGAATGGCTCGGATGTCATTCCCGACGCTCGCGAAGCGAGCGATCGGGAATCCAGAGCAAGACGAGCATTCCTGGATTGGCTCTGGATTCCCGGTCAGGCCTTCGGCCTGCCGGGAATGACAAGACCCAAGCGAACGGATCAGGCGGAATTCGCATCAGACGAGCGCGATCGCCGAGACGAGGCGCCCATAGTCGGGCTCGCGGCGATGGACGCTGCGGCGGTAGCTGAAGCAGCGCGCTTCATCGGCGTAAGTGTCGACGCCGAGGTCTTCGAAAGAGGCGACGTCCAGCGTCGCGACGCGTGAGGCGATGAACCCCGGCAGATCGAAGGTGGCATGGCCTTCGCGCGCCGTCGGCGTAAAGAAGCGCGAAAAGGACTCGTGCGCTTCGCGAAACTGATCGATGAATTCCGGCCCGACTTCATAGCTCGTCGCGCCGATCGCCGGGCCGAGCGCGACATGGATGTTGGCGCGGCGCGCGCCATGCGCCTCCATCTCTCTGACGGTCGCTTCGATGACGCCGCCGAGCGCGCCCTTCCAGCCGGCGTGGCAAGCGCCGATGACGGCCGCCTTCGCGTCGGCGAAAAGCAACATGCCGCAGTCGGCGCCGGTGACGCCGAGCGCGAGCGAGACTTCCGCCGTCACCACGCCGTCGCATCGCGGCCGCGCGTCGGCGCTCCACGGTTCGCGCACGGCGCGCGCCTCCGCGGAATGGATCTGGAACGGCACCAGCAGGCGCTCGGCCTCAACGCCGAGACGCGCCGCCATGCGGGCGCGATTCTCCTCGACATGCGGCGGCGCGTCGCGCGAGCCGACGCCGCCATTGAGCGAGGCGTAGACGCCTTGGGACACGCCGCCGTCGCGGGTGAAAAAGGCGTGGCGCAGGCCGGGCAGGCTGAGATTTCGCGCGGTCAGCGCAGGCGTTTCGAACGTCATCGCGTCAGATGTTACACGAAAAATCCCGGCAGGTCGGGCATGTCGGGATGCGTCACCGCCATCACCTTAAACAGTCCGCCCATCTGATGGCGCGCATCGTCGACGCCGGCGAGACGTTCGAAGGCGTCGATGATCGACTGCGCCTGTTCGGGCGTCGCCTTTTTCGACAAGGTCTCGGCGCGGCGTTCGATGCCAAGCTGCAGCAGAAATTGCGCTTGCGTGACCGGGCCCATCACCTTGGCGCCGCGCGCGCGCGCGGCGCGCGCCAGAGCCGCGAAATCGACATGCGCGGTCAGATCCGCATCTCCCGGGGTAGCGAGCGGATCGACATAGGCGTGGCGGGACACCGCCTGCAGGCTTTCGCCAAGCGACGTCTGCTCATAGCCATAGTCAATGAGCAGCAGCGCGCCGCCCTCGGCGACGAGGCGCGCGGCGATGTCGCCGATGAGCTTTTGGCTTGCGGCGCTGACTTCTATGATTGAGCCGTCGAGCGCCGGAACATTGAGCGTCGGTTCGATCTGATCGGACAGTCCGAAGGCGAGTTCGCCTTGAGCGTCGAGCCCGACAAGTTGTTCGCGCCAGCCGCCGGCGGTCTTGACGAAGTGCCTGACGGGCAGGGCGTCGAAAAACTCGTTGGCGAGGATGAAGGCCGGACCGGGCGGCGTCTCGGCAAAATCCAAATGCCACTGGATCGGCTTTGCGGCCCTGGCCAGCGTCTGGCGTTGCGTCTCGCGCAGAACCGGACTGGTTTCGACGAGATGCACGCTGACGGCGGAATAGAAGTTGGGCGCGATCGGCGTCACCCGCAGCACGTCCGACATCAGCGTGCCGCGGCCGGGTCCGAGTTCGACAAGCCTTGCCTCAGTCGGCGCGCCCGCGGCGCGCCAGGCCTCGGTGACCCAGACGCCGAGCAATTCGCCAAACATCTGGCTGATCTCCGGCGCGGTGACGAAATCGCCGCCCGCGCCGAATGGATCGCGCGTCATGTAATAGCCGTAGCGCGGATGCGTCAGACAGAGCGACATGTAGCGCTCGAGCGTCATCGGACCGTCATGCGCAATCGTCTCGACGATCTCTCTCTTTAAGGCGCTCATGCCGTGGCGCTCCTTGGGCGCAGCGCGAACAGGATCGCCGCGGCGCCAATCAAAACAAGCGGCGTCGAAAGGACCATGCCCATGGTCAATCCATGGGGCAGCGCTTCCTGCACCGGGTCGGGTTCACGAAAAAACTCGCAGAAAATGCGCGCCAGTCCGTAGCCGACGCCAAAAAGGCCGGTGGCGAGACCCGGGTGTTTGAGCGCGCCGTGGCGCGCGGCGAGCCACAACAGCAGGCCCAGCGCCACGCCTTCAAGCCCCGCCTCATAAAGCTGGCTGGGATGGCGCGGGATGTCGCCCGCGCCGGGAAAGACCATCGCCCAGGGAACGTCGGTTTCGCGCCCCCACATCTCGGGCTTAATGAAATTGGCGAGGCGGCCGAAGAAAAGTCCGATCGGCGCCACCACCGCGCAAATGTCGCTCACGGTGAGCAGCGGCATGCCGCTGCGGCGCGCGTAAAGGACCATGCCGATGGTCGCCCCGACGAGGCCGCCGTGGAAGGCCATGCCGCCCTTCCATGTCTGGAAAATTTCCAATGGGTGCGCGAGGTAAAAGCCCGGATCGTAGATCAGCACATGCCCCAGTCGTCCGCCGATGACGACGCCGAAGGCGACGAAGACAAGAAGATCATCGAGAGACTCTCGGCTTGGTCGCGGTTGGCCGCGCTTCCAGAGCGCGTCGTTGGCGGCGAGTGCGCGCAAGCCGAGCCAGCCGAAGATGAAGCCGCCGATATAGGCGAGCGCATACCACCGCAGCGGCACGGGCCCGATGTTGACGGCGACAGGATCGATCACGGGAAAGGGAAGCACAAAAATCGCCATTAACCAGGTCCGGGCGCGGGCGCGCGTTTCGAACCTACACGTCCAGCCTGTCTTTTACTCGTCGGCCCTGCGGATGTCATGTCCCCTAAAGGTGAAGCGCCCTCGCAGCGTGCGTTCAGAGGCGGTCCCTCGTCAGCGGCTCTCAGGATGAGGGGCCTCAGCTCTGCATTTTGCATGCTCGATGAAGCAGCCCTCATGCTGAGGAGGTCGCGAAGCGACCGTCTCGAAGCACGAGGGCTGCGATGCCGAATGCAACTACGCCGCCAATTTCTGCGGCATGAACCGTCCGTAGAAAGTTTCGCCTTTCGCCGCCATGTCGCGCAGCAGTTGCGGCGGCTCGAAACGCTTGCCGTATGTCGCGGCGAGCTTGTCGCACAGCGCGACAAAGGCCTTCGCGCCCATGCCGTCGATGTAGGAGATGACGCCGCCGGTGAAGGGCGCGAAGCCGAATCCGAGAATGGAGCCGACGTCGGCCTCGCGCGGATCGGTGACGACGCCCTCCGCCATGGCGCGCGCCGCCTCGACCGCCTGCGTGACGAGAAAGCGCTGCTTCATTTCGGCGACGTCGAGCGTATCGGGGTCGATCTCATTCTGCGCCAGGGCCGAGAGACCGGGCCAGAGGCTTTTCGTTCCATTGGCGTGATAGTCGTAAAAGCCCTTGCCGTTCTTGCGGCCGAAGCGGCTGTTTTCCTCGACCATGAAGCGCAGCACGCGTTCTTGCGCGGGATCGACGGAGCCTTCGCCGAGGTCCTTCTTCGTCGCCTGCAGGATTTTCCACCCGAGATCGAGCGCGACTTCGTCATTGAGCGACAACGGCCCGACCGGCATGCCGGCCATGCGGGCGACATTTTCGATCATCGCCGGCGGCACGCCGTCGACAAGCATGATCTGCCCTTCGCGAACATAATTGAGCACGCAGCGATTGGCGAAGAAGCCGCGCGAGTCGTTGACGACGATCGGCGTCTTCTTGATGATGCGGACGAAGTCGAGCGCCGTGGCCAGCGCGCGATCGCTCGTTTTCTCGCCCATGATCACTTCGACGAGCAGCATCTTCTCGACCGGCGAGAAGAAATGGATGCCGATGAAGTTCTCGGGCTTCTGCGTGGTTTCCGCGAGCGATGTAATCGGCAGCGTCGAGGTGTTCGAGGCGAAGATCACGTCGGCGCCCACAACCTCCTGCGCGCGCTTGGTGACGTCCGCCTTGACCGCGCGATCCTCGAAGACGGCTTCGAGGACGAGATCGCAGCCTTTGAGCGCGGCATAATCGGCGGTGGCGACGACGCGCGCCATCAGCGAATCCTTGTCGGCGGCGGTGGCGCGGCCCTTGCTGACGGAGCTCGAGATGAGCTTGTCGATCGTGGCCACGCCCTTGTCGGCGCTTTCCTGATCGCGGTCGATGAGAACGACGTCGAGGCCGTTCAGCGCGCTGATATAGCCGACGCCCGCGCCCATGAAGCCCGCGCCGATAATGCCGATCTTCTTAAGATTCGTCGGGCCGACGTCCTTGGGCCGATGTGCGCCCTTGTCCAAATCGTTCTTCGAGAGAAACAGCGAGCGGATCATCGCCGCCGCTTCCTTCGAGCGCAGGATATGTGCGAACCAGCGCGACTCGACGGTCAGCGCCTGGTCCATCGGCAATTGCAGCCCTTCATAGACGGCGTGCAGAATGGCCTTGGCGGCGGGATAATTGTCGTAGGTCTCGCGGCGATAAATGGCGTTGGCGGCAGGCCAGATCATCATGCCGGTCGGCGAGAACACCCTGCCGGACGGAGTCTTGAACTCCTTGGCGTCCCACGGCGCCTGCGCCTTGCCGCCGTTGACGATAAAGGCGCGGGCGCGATCGACGATCTCGGCCTTCGGCGCGATCTCGTGCACAAGCTTGGCGCCGAGCGCGGCTCTCGGCTTGATCTGATCGCCCCTGAACAGGAATTGCAGCGCATCGCCCGTCTGCATGATGCGCGAAACACGCTGCGTGCCGCCGGCGCCCGGAAAGAGCCCGACCTTGATTTCCGGCAGCCCGACCTTTGTCTTGTCGTCGTCGGCCATGACGCGGTAGTGGCAAGCGAGCGCAAGTTCGAAGGCGCCGCCAAGGCAGACGCCGTGAATGGCGACGGCGAAAGGTTTGCCGCAGGTTTCCAGTTTGCGGTAGAGCAGCGAAAGGCGGCGCGAAAACTCGAAGAAATGCTTGTTCGCCGCGTCTTCGCCCTGCTCCTTGAGCGCCCTGGCGTATTGCGCGGCGCCATGCTGCAGCATGGAAAGATCGGCGCCGCCGGAAAAGGCGGTCTTGCCCGACGCGATCACGCAGCCTTTGACGTCGGGCGCGGCGACCACCGCGTCGATGAGCTGCTCCAGCTCGTCCATCACTTCGGGCGTGATGACGTTCATCGTGCGCTCGGGCATGTCCCAGGTCGCAACCGCGACGCCGTCGGGATCGATTACGAATTTGAAATTCTGGAGGTTCATCGAAGACTCCCTTGAACGAGCGATTTGCGGCGCCGAGACCGAACGTATGGATCGTTATTCCGGCAGCGTAACTGCGCCGGCATCGTCGAGAGGGAAGCCTGGGTTCCATGCGACTTCCCAGAAGTGTCCGTCGAGGTCTCGGAAATAACCCGCATATCCGCCCCAGAATGCTTCTTGCGCCGGCTTTACAATCGTCGCCCCGGCGGATGTCGCCTCCGCAAGGACGGCGTCGACATCCTGTTTCGAGCGCGTGTTGTAGGCGAGCGTGACGCCGCTAAACCCGCGCCCATCGGGCGGCGCTCCGGCGTCCGCCGCCAATTTCAATCGGGGATAAAGCGATATGGCGACGCCGCCGCACTGGAAAAACGAGACGCCCTGCACCTGTTTGACCGATCGGCGCCAGCCCAGCCGTTCAAAAAAGGCCGTGCTCTCTGCAAGATCGTTCACGCCGAGCGTAATAAGGGAGATTCTTTGTTCCATTATCGTGCGGCTCCGCGCCAGGATCACACCCGCTCCACAATCGTCGCCGTGCCCATGCCGGCGCCGATGCAGAGCGTGACGAGCGCGGTCGATTTTCCCGTGCGCTCCAATTCGTCGATTGCGATTCCAATCAGCATGGCGCCGGTCGCGCCGAGCGGATGGCCCATGGCGATGGCGCCGCCATTGACGTTGACCTTCGCCGGGTCGAGGTCGAAGGCTTCGAGGTAGCGCAGCACGACGGCCGCGAAGGCTTCGTTCACTTCGAAAAGATCGATGTCGTCGACGGTCATGCCGGCGCGACGCAGCACTTTCTTTGTCACGTCGACAGGGCCGGTGAGCATCAGCGCCGGGTCTGAACCGATATTGGCGTAGGCGCGAATCTTCACGCGAGGTTTCATGCCGAGCTTCTCGCCCGCCTCTTTCGAACCGACGAGCACTGCTGCGGCGCCGTCGACGATGCCCGACGAATTGCCGGCATGATGCACGTAATTCAATTTCTCGACTTCGGGATGCGCCTGAATCGCCACGGCGTCGAAGCCGCCCTGTTCCGCGTAAAAGGCGAAGGACGGCTTTAGCGCCGCGAGCGACTGCATGTCGGTTCCCGGCCGCATATGTTCGTCGCGGTCGAGCAGGGTGATTCCGTTGACGTCCTTCACCGGCACGATCGAATGTTTGAAGCGGCCTTCTTCCCAGGCCTTCGCCGCGCGCTTTTGCGATTCGACGGCATAGGCGTCGACGTCATCGCGCGAGAAACCGTATTTTGTCGCGATGAGATCGGCCGACACGCCCTGCGGCATGAAGTAGGAGGGAATGGCGATCGTCGGATCGACGGGCCAAGCGCCGCCGGACGCGCCGATGCCGACGCGGCTCATGCTCTCGACGCCGCCGCCGATCGCAAGATCATGCTGGCCGGACATGATCTCGCCGGCGGCGAAATTCACCGAATCCAATCCGGACGCGCAGAAGCGGTTGATCTGCACGCCGGGGACTTTGTACGAATAGCCCGATGAAATCGCCGCGGCGCGGGCGATGTCGCCGCCGGCTTCGCCGACCGGATCGACGCAGCCGAGGATCACGTCGTCGATTTCGGGACCTTCGAGCTTGTTGCGCTCCCTGACCGCTTGCAGCGCCGTGACGGCGAGGCCGAGCGAAGAGACCTCATGCAGCGAGCCGTCCGGCTTGCCGCGACCGCGCGGCGTGCGAACGGCGTCATAGATAAAAGCATCGGCCATGAAGCGTTCCTCTTCTCGAATCTTTCCAGCGCGTCCCTCTCCCGCTTGCGGGAGAGGATGGCCCCTTAAAACATCTCCTCGGCGAGCGACATCATCGTGTCGGCGCCGGTTGAAATGCGCGTCAGGCGCAGGCCCGTTTCCGGCAACATGCGCTCCATGTAGAAGCGCGCGGTCAGGAGCTTGGCGTCCATGCGCGCCGCTTCATGAGGCTCGCGCGCCTTCTTCTCCATCGCCGCCTGCGCGATCTTCACCCACATCACGCCGAGCGCGACGCGGCCGAAGAGATGCATATAGTCGTAAGAAGCGGCGCCGGCGTTGTCGGGCTTCGTCATGGCGTTCTGCATCAGCCACATCGTCGCCTTTTGCAGATCATCGAGTGCCGCCTTCACCGGCGCGGCGAAGGACTTCATCGCTTCGTCCGAAGCGAGCGGCGCCAACAGCTCCGTCGTGTCCTTGAAATAGGCCATGATCGCGCGGCCGCCGTCGCGCGGCAGCTTGCGGCCGACGAGGTCGAGCGCCTGGATGCCATTGGCGCCCTCGTAGATCATGCTGATGCGCGCATCGCGCACGAACTGCTCCATGCCCCATTCGCGAATATAGCCGTGTCCGCCGAGCACCTGCTGGGCCTTGACGGTGTTTTCGAAGCCGATGTCGGTGAGCACGCCCTTGAGCACGGGCGTGAGCAGGCCGAGCCGGTCTTCCGCCGCCTGGCGCGAGGCCGCGTCATCTGATCGATGCGCGATGTCGCTGTCGAGCGCGGCCGACAGCGCGAAGCCGCGCGCCGCTTCGTTGAAGGCCTTCATCTCGAGCAGCATCCGCCGCACGTCCGGATGCACGATGATCGGGTCGGCCGGCTTTCCGGGGTCTTTCGGTCCGGAAAGCGCGCGGCCTTGCAGACGCTCCTTGGCGTATTGCGCCGCGTTTTGGTAGGCGACCTCGGACTGGGCGAGGCCTTGCATGGCGACGCCGAGCCGCGCCTCGTTCATCATCACGAACATGGCGTTCAGTCCGCGATTGGCTTCGCCGACGAGAAAGCCTTGCGCGCCGTCGTAATTCATCACGCAGGTGGCGTTGCCGTGGATGCCCATCTTTTCTTCGATGGAGCCGCAGCTGACGCCGTTGCGCGCTCCAAGCACGCCGTCGCCGTCGACCAGGAACTTCGGCACGACGAAGAGCGAGATTCCTTTGACGCCAGCGGGCGCGCCTTCGATGCGCGCGAGCACGAGATGCACGATGTTTTCGGTCAGATCGTGCTCGCCGGCGGAGATGAAGATTTTTTGTCCGGTGATCGAATAGGAGCCGTCGCCGCGCGGCGTCGCCTTGGTCGTCAGCAGTCCGAGATCGGTGCCGCATTGCGGCTCAGTCAGATTCATCGTGCCTGACCAGCGGCCTTCGGCCATCTTGGGCACATAAAGCTTCTTCTGCTCGTCGTCGCCATGGCGCAGCAGAGCGGCGAGCGCGCCTTGGGTCAGACCCGGATACATGGCGAAGGACATATTCGCGGAGGAGGCGAACTCGTTCATCGCCATGGCGAGCGTATAGGGCAGGCCCTGTCCGCCATATTCTTCGGGCACGGCGAGACTGATCCAGCCTCCTTGAGCGAAAGCGTCATGCGCCTCCTTGAAGCCCGGCGGGGTGGAGACGGAGGCGTCGGCGTGGCGCTTGCAGCCCTTTTCGTCGCCAATCTGGTTGAGCGGCGCGAGCGCCTCCTCGCAGATCTTTCCCCCCTCCAGGAGGATTTGCGACAGGACGTCCGGCGTTACGTCCGCGAAGCCTGGGAGATTGCCGAAACGCTGAAAATTCAAGACATCATTTAGCAGGAAGAGGGTGTCGTCTACAGGCGCCTTGTAGCTCGGCATCAACGCCTCCTTGCAAGCCGGCGCTTGGGGCCGAGCCGTCGCGCCGCGATTCTCTCGGGCTGCGTCATAGGTAGAGAGGCGCCGGCGCGGGCGCAAGCGAGCCGCTGTGTGACAATCGTGAACGCGACGGGTCTTTAGAGCCGTTTCTTAACGGCTTCTTTACTGCGATCGACGGAAAGTCACGGCGGTCGGCGGCCCGCGCCGACAGTAGCGCGCGATTCGCGCGTTCCACCGCGTTTTTGTCACAATTTCCACGGGTCGGTCCCGCCGGACAGCCACATGACCAAGGCGCAATTTCCTGATCAGGGTCGTCCGAATTCCGAGTCGCCCGAAGATAAGCGCGAGACCGGACATCGGGGGGGAAATCTTCCCAACGCGGAAGAGCCACGCGACGAGAACCGTGGCGTCGACGAAGACTCCATCTGGCGGTCGATCGCCGCGCTCTCCAAAAGCCGTATCGAGAGCCAGCTCGGCGAGCAGCCGGCCGCGAATGCGCGGCCGATTCGCAGCGCGCTGGCGGAGCTCGAAGCGCGGCTCTCGCGGCTATCGGGCGAACATCGCGGCGCCGACGTCGAGAAGACGCTGCGCGGCCTTGATCAGCATCTCGCCGATATTGCAGGACGCCTGGACGACGATACGGCGCGCAGGCGCGTAGCGAAGCCAGCGGTGACGTCGGGCGCCTCAGCCGGCTCGCGGAACGCCAGCTCTCCGGACGGTGGGCGCGAGGCGCGCAGCGCGGATGCGGCCGCCCGGCCAATTCTGGAAGCGTTCGCAAAAATCGCGCAGCGCCCACGCGCGCTCGACGACGCCCTCGGCGGATCTGAGAACGCGTCCGGATCGCGCTTTGAGGCGTTGCAGCGCTCGATCGATTCCGTCACGCAGGGTTTAGACAGCTTTCGCGAGGACGCCGCCGAGCGCGGCGACCAGCAGCTCGTGATGATGCGACAAATCGAAAACGTCCGTCGCGAACTCCAGGATATGGCGCAAGCCATCGGCGAACTCGCGCCGCGCGCATCCGTCGCCGCCATCGAAACGGCGATGGGCGATCTCCGCCAGGGCATCGAGTCGCAACGCGGCCGCGGCGTTCCAGACGAGACGCTCGCGCCTGCCGAAAGAATCATCGGCGAATTGCGTGCCGTGATCGAAGATCTCGATCCGACGCCCATCGTGCGTAACCTGCGCGCCGACGTCGAAACGATCGGCTTCAGGCTCGAGAAGCTGCAGAATGGAGACGTTGCGAACGCTTCGGCTGTGCGCGACCTCGCGCGTGAAACTCATGAGATCAAGGAACAGCTGACGGCGCTTATGGCGCGCCCGCTGCCGCTTGAGAGGATCGAAACACGCATCATCGACGTCACGCAGCGAGTCGACGCGCTGGCGCTTTCACGTGGCGCGTCCGGCGCGGATCTCGGCGAAGTGGTCAAGGCGATCCGCTCCATCGTCGCGGCGGAAACAGGCAAGGGACTGGAGACCTTCAACAAGCGGCTGGAGCGGCTCGCGCGCAAGCTTGACGTCGTCGTCGAACAAACGGCGGCGGCGCGATTCGATGAAATCGGCGCGCGCATCGACGAACTCGGCAAGACGCTGACTCAGCGCATCGATCGCGGCGCCGCGAACATGGCCCCCCTCGAAGCGCTCATCACAACCCTCGCCAAAAAAATCGATACGGCGCTGGACGGCGACAGTCACGCCTCGGCGTTCGAGGAGATTGGCCGCAGGTTCGATCGCTTCGAGTCCCGCGTCCGCGACAGCGCGCCGACAGAATCGCTCGCGCGCATCGAGGCCATGCTTGCCGAACAGAACGCCGAGCGTCAGTTCGCCGATCTCGCCCAGCGCATCGACGAGCTACGACAGACGATCGCCGCGCGGTTGGAAAACCCCGGGAGCTTCGGCGATTCCGAACATTTCGCCGCGCTCGAGAATTTGGTGCGCGGCCTCGACAGAAAAATGGACGCCGCGTTCGCCGCCGATGCGCGGGACCTCGATCTTCAGGCTGTCGAGCGTCAGCTCGCGCAGCTTTCGTTCAAGATCGACCGGCTCGACGATCCATTCTCAGCGCCGAGATTTGGCGAACAGAACGCTCGGCTCGACGAAATCGTCGAGCGCCTCGACCGGATGCACGCCGCATTCGCGCAGCGGGTCGAAGAGGACGAGAGCGTCGAGAAACGAGAGGGCGAGTTGGCGGCTCTCGTCGGGTCGCTCGCCGACCGCATGAAACAGTCGGCTGATCCCACGGCCGATGACGGCGCGCTCAAGTCGCTTGAAACTCAGATCCGCGCCCTGGCGCAGCGGCTCGAACGGATCGACGCGGGGAGCGGCGCGCTCATCGGCTTTGAGTCGAAGATCAACGATCTTTTCGCGCGCCTGGAGGACACGCGGTCCGCAACGACGCAGGCGGCGGAGGCGGCGGTTCGCCGGGCCGCCACGGAGGTTCTCCGCGATGCGGCGGGCGTTCAGCCGGCGGCCGTGCGCGTCGCTGTGCAGCGCGAATTGAGCGAATTGCTCAGGACGCAAGACGCGAGCGGTCAACGCACGAATGAGACGCTGACGGCGGTGCATCAAACGCTCGAGCGCGTCGTCAAACGTCTAGGCGTGGTCGATGACGAATTGACCGAGAAGCGCGGCGTCGCGCGGCGCTCGCCCGATGCAGAACTCGGGGTCGAATTTTGCGGCGATGATGCACGCGAGCGTCTCGGCGCTCCGTCTGCCGCTGACGCCTCAGATGCTGACGGCGAAGCCTTGGCGCCGGTCGATCCGATGGAGTTCCTGCTGCCGGTCGGCGAGAGCGTCGTGGAACGGCGTGAGCCTTTCATTGCGCCGCCAGGATCGGACGCCGATCAGGCCGCGCATCGCAACTCGATTCAGTCGGACTTCATCGCCGCCGCGCGCCGCGCCGCGCAAACGCCTGCGGCCGAAGCTGACGCTCAGTCGGCCGAAGCGGCGCGCCACGCGGGACAGGCTCAGGAAAAGCCGCAGGGCGCCGCCGTCGTCAATTTCAGCGCCCTCATCCAAGACCGCAAGCGTCCGCTGCTCTTAGGCATTGGCGCGGTCATGCTGCTGATCGGCGCCTATCAGATCGCGCGCATGGAGGGGCAGGGCGGCTTGACGCTCGGGCCGTCGCTCAGACAGCAGGAGGCGAAGGCGCCAGCCAAGGCGGTTCGGCCGGCGTTGTCGCCGGAAAAGCGTCTAGCCTCTAACAGCGCCTCGTCGCCGGCGGTCGCCCAACGCCCGACCAAAGAACTTCCCTCTGGCGCGGCGCCGGCGGCGTCGGTCGCGCGACCCATCGTTGCGCAGCAGAACATCGATCCGACCCCCACCGGAACGATCGAGGCGCCGCCGCTCTCGCCCGGCGACGCCTTGGCGACGATCGAGCGCCTCGCCGTCGAGGGCAATCCGGCCGCCCAATACGAAATGGGCGCGCGTCTTGTCGAGGGACGCGGCGCCGCGCGCGACGCCAAAGCGGCCGCGCATTGGTTTGAAAAGGCGGCCGAAATGGGCCTGGCGCTCGCCCAGTACCGGTTGGGTTCGATGTATGAGAGGGGCGTTGGGGTCGCGCGCGACTACGCCCGCGCCAGGCAATGGTACGAGCGCGCGGCCGAGTCCGGCAACGCCCGCGCCATGCATAATGTCGCCGTGCTTCTCGCCGAGGGCGGCGACGGCAAGCCGGATTACGCCGCCGCTGCCGAGTGGTTCCGTCGGGCGGCCGAATACGGCATCCGAGACAGCCAGTTCAATCTCGGCATCCTCTACGCTCGGGGCCTTGGGATCGGCCGCGATCTGCAGCAATCCTACGTTTGGTTTTCCGCCGCAGCCGACCAGGGCGATGAAGACGCGGCCAAAAAGCGCGACGAAATAGGCGCTCGGCTCGATTCCAAGGAGCTTGCCGCGGCTAAGGCGCTGGCGGCCGCGTTCCGCGCCAAAACACCGACGTCGGAGGCGAATGACGCGCCGGCGCTCCGGACAGGCGGCGGCGAGGGCGCGAGGGAGCAGGCGCCGCTCAAGCCGACGCCGAAGTCGCCTTCCGGCAAGCCGCGGGTCTCGCAGCTTTGAAGCTTCGCTTGGCGGGCCATTAACGATTCGTCTACGGGATCGCTCCTATTGTCCCATCGAGCGAGCTTGCCGGCGCAGCGCGTGCGGACATATGGCTCGCCCGTCTTGGGAGAATACGATGCGCAGAACTATTGCGACGCTTTCGGCGGCTTTGGCTCTCGGCGCCGCAGCCCTGGCGCCGATTGCCCCGGCGCACGCTGATTCCGCCGGCCCCGCCATTGCGGCGGGCATTGGCGGGTTTGCGCTTGGCGCCATCACCGGCGGGGCGCTCGCCAACTCGGGGCCGCCCGTGGTCTATGCGCCTGCGCCCGTCTATGTCGCGCCGCCGCCGGTGTGCTGGGTCGAGCGCCGTCCGGTCTTCGACGAATATGGCGAGGTGATCGGCTCCCGCCCGCGCCGCGTCTGCGAGTGACGCGGTCTTTTCACGACCGATGCGGCTCATGAAAAAGCCGCGTCCTTACGCTAGAATTCGCGGGATGAAGGCACATCATCTTCTGGCGGCGCTTGCCGCGCTCATGCTCACGGCCGCGCCGGCCCGCGCCGAATGGTCGAGCTGCCTCTCCAGCCTGCGCTCGGCGGCGGCCAGCGCCGGCGTCGGCCAGCAGACGATCGCGTCGGCGACGAATGGGCTCACCCCCAACGACGCCGTCAGCTTCATGGACAAGCAGCCGGAGTTTACGACGCCCGTCTGGGACTATGTCGCCGGGCTCGTCGACGAGGAGCGCGTCGACGAAGGGCGCGTGATGCTGCATCAGCATGCCCGCGCGCTGCACGCGGCTGAAAGCCGCTACGGCGTGGACGCTCCGACGATCGTCGCCGTGTGGGGCGTCGAATCCGATTTCGGCAAGAGTTTCGGCAAGCGCCCCGTGGTGCAGAGCCTCGCGACGCTGGCCTGCGAAGCGCCGCGCCGCAACGACTATTGGCGCAAGGAATTCATCGCCGCGCTCAAAGTCCTCGACCACGGCGATATCGCGCCGGAGGAGTTCTACGGCTCCTGGGCCGGCGCCTTCGGCCATACGCAATTCATGCCGTCGACCTTTCTCGGCATGGCGGTCGATCTTGACGGCGACGGGCGGCGCAATATCGCCAGCTCCGCAGCCGACTCGCTCGGCTCGACGGCGAATTATCTGCGCAAGAGCGGCTGGCATTCCGGAACGCCTTGGGGCTTCGAGGTGCGTCTGCCGGAAACCTATTCCGGACCTTCTGGACGCAAAGGCCGCCAATCGATGGGCTACTGGCAGTCGCGCGGCGTGACGCGCCTCGATGGCGGCGGCCTTGGCGAGGGAACTGCGGCGCTGCTCTTGCCGGCGGGGCGGAACGGACCCGCGTTCCTGGTGACGAAAAATTTCGACGCGGTCTACGCCTATAACGCCTCTGAGTCTTACGCGCTGGCGATCTGCGTCCTGTCCGACAGGCTGCGCGGAAGGCCGGGCATTCAGACGCCGTGGCCGACAGACGATCCGGGCCTCTCCCGCGCCGAGCGCCGCGAATTGCAAGCGCTTCTGACCCGCAGCGGCTACGACGTCGGCGACTCCGATGGCGTGATCGGAACGAAAACCAAAGAGGCGATCGCCGATTTTCAGTCGCGCGCCGGCTTGCAGCGTAATGGCCGCGCCGGCCTAAAGGTTCTTAACGCCTTGCGCGGACGATAGCGCCGGCGACGCCTCCACCTTGAAGTCGGGCTCGGCGGCCGTTTCGTTGACCAATCTGAGGTCGTCGGCGATCCACGCCTTCGTCAGCTCCCAAACGACGGCGAGCACGACCGGTCCTGCAAACAGGCCGGCGATGCCATGCGCGAGAACGCCGCCGATCACGCCCACGAAAATCACTGGTATTGGGGTCGACAGCCCATGCGCGAAAATGAACGGCTTCAGCACATTGTCCACGTAATTGACGCTGAGCATGCAGACCGTCAGCGCCAGCGCCGGCCCGGTCGCTAACGTCGTCCACCCCCAGAAGATGACGGGCGCGACGACGAGCAACGGCCCGATCTGAATAATGCCGAGGACGAGGATGGCGAGAGTCAAAAGGCTCGCGCCCGGCACGTCGGCGAGATACATGCCGGCGCCGCCAACGACGGCCTGCAAGAGCGACAGGCCCATGACGCCGCGCGAAACCGCGTTGATCGTTGCGCCGGCGAGATCGACGAATTTCTCGCCGCTCGAAGGATCGATCCGCCGCGACAGCGCGCGGGCCCCTGCGAGCATTTGCGGCGCGGCGGCGAGAATGAAGCCCATGAGCAGGACGGAGACCAGAAATTTGAGCGTGCCCGCGCCGGCGCTCTTCGCCATGTCCAGCAAGAATTCCCCGGCGGGCTTCAGCTGCGGCAAAACTTGGGTGAAGGCGCTGCGCAGATTGGTCGAGGCCAGCAGCCAGAATGAATAGAGCTGCTCGCCGATGAATGGCCAATCCTTGATCGACGGCGGCGGCGGCGGAACGGCGATATCGCCGGTTTCAATGCCCGCCATCACCGCCTTGATGGGGTCGATGGCGCCGACGGCCATCCAGGTGACGGGCCCGATGATCAGCACGAGGCCGGCGATCGTCATCAAAATGGCGGCGGCGATCGGCCGGCCGCCCAATATTTCGGCCACAATGCGAAAGATCGGATAGAGCGCGACGGCAAGTACGACGCTCCACAGAATAATCGCCGCGAAAGGCAGAACGATGATGAAGGTCCAGTAGATCAGCGCGCCGATCGCGAACAGCCGGATTGCCAGTTCGATGACCAGCGTATTGAAGCGGCGGTCGGAGCCGTTGAGGCCATTGGTCGGATCGTTCACCGGCGTTCTCTCTTCGCGATTTTGCGTCGCAATAGAGTGAAGACTTGGCGGGCGTCTGACAAGAGGAGCAGTTTGGGCGTCACCGGGCGGGTCGGTTCCGGGCGGGCCTGCAGCCCCGTCCGAAGGCCAACCGAAGCCCTGCGGGTTCAACCGGCCCTAATAGTCGCCGCTTCCAACCAAAGGATGGATGCCGCCGGCGCCGCTGTGATCGGCGTTCTGCCGATTGCGCTTGCCGGTTTTTGTCGCCTGGTCCGATTTTGCGGCCGAAACGGATTTGCCGGTGGATTTCGAGGACGCCGCGGAGGCGGGCGGCGCAGCAATTGCGCAAGCGACAATCAAAGCAAGAATGTAACGCATGGGGTTACTCCCTGGGCCAGGAGGTCCATCGACCAGGGCCCAGCCATTAGTTAGCACAATTCGCCGCGCAGGCGAGCGAGTGGGGCGCGAACCCGCGGCGCTTCGACAAGCCTTGCGCATTCTGCGATAGACTATCCGCTCCACATCGAAAGATTCGAGCCGCATGACCATCCGCCTCCACCAGGGCGATCTCCCCGAGGGGATCGGCGCTGGCGCCATTGTTGCGATCGACACCGAGACTTTGGGCCTCAATCCGCATCGTGACCGTCTGTGCCTGGCGCAGCTTTCCTTCGGCGACGGCAACGCCGAGCTCGTCCAGTTCGGGCGCGGTCAGACGCGCGCGCCCAATCTCGAGCGCCTGCTCGCCGACCCGGCCATTTTGAAGCTCTTCCACTTCGCCCGTTTCGACATTGGCATATTGGCCAAGACCTTCGGCTTCGTTCCGGCGCCGGTCTATTGCACCAAGATCGCCTCCAAGCTCGCCCGCACCTATACGGACCGGCACGGCCTAAAGGATCTCGTGCGCGAGCTTCTTGGCGTCGAGATTTCGAAGCAGCAACAGTCGTCGGACTGGGGCGCGCCGGTTCTTTCCGACGCGCAGCAGACCTATGCGGCGTCGGACGTCCTCTATCTGCACCAGCTCAAGGACAAGCTCGACGCCATGCTGGTCCGTGAGGGCCGCGCCGAACTGGCGCAGGCCTGTTTCGACTTTCTTCCCGCCCGCGCCCGGCTCGACCTCGCCGGCTGGCCGGAAACGGATATTTTTGCCCATGAGTAAGGCTCTGGCGATCGAGGCTTTGGCTTTGCCTCGAATTCGCCACCTGCACGCCTCATGATCACGTCATGACCGACGTCTTGCCGGCGCCCAGCGCCCGCGATCGCCTGGGCGGCCTTGTTGCGCCGCGCCAGAGTGCCTTTCCGGAGGCGCTGCGCCACACGACGCGCGTTGCGCACCTGCGCCGCTGGATCCTTTGGGGGGCGGGCGGCGTCGTTGGCATCGTCGGCCTCGGCCTTCTGATCAGCTCGCTGCGGTTTCTGCCCGCCGATCTGAGCCTCGCGCGCGTCGCGCTCAAGGGATCCCGCATCGTCATCGAGAGCCCCAAGCTCGTCGGCTATCGCAAGGACGGGCGTCCCTACGAGGTGCGCGCGCTCGTGGGCACGCAAGATCTGGCGAAGCCTGATGTCTTCGAACTCGATCAGCTCGAGGTCCGGGTCGAGAACGCCAAGGACAATTCCATCGTCCTGAAGGCGGCGAAGGGCGTCTACAATCGGAAAGCCGATCGGGCCGATATGACCGGCGGCGTCAATATCCACGAAGACAACAACTTCGATATGAAGCTCGAGTCGGCGGTCATGGATTTCAAGGACAGCGTGATGACGTCCGACAAGCCCGTGCTGTTGAAGATCGACGGCGGCGAGGTCACCGCGCAGTCTGTCGCATTTTCCCAAAAGGACCGTCACGCGAGTTTCGCGGGCGGCGTCCATTCGGTGCTATACGGTGAGGGCGATGCGCCTTCGCAAACTTCGGGCGCAGCGATCAAGGATTAAATGCGCCGCCACCTCTTCGTTCTCTCCCTAGCTGCGCTCGTCGCCGCGACGCCGGCCAGCGCCGCGGGCCGCTCGGGCGGCATTCTGCCGGGCGCCTCCGCCAAGGATCCGCTCAACATCGACGCGGGCAAGCTCGATTATTTCGAGAAGGAGCAGAAGCTCATCTACTCCGGCAGCGTGATCGTCACGAATGGGCCCTCGACGCTCAAGGCCTCGCGCCTCATCATTTTTCTCGAGGGAAAGGGCGCCGGACAACCCGCCGCGACGACCAACGACCGCGTCAAACATATCGACGCCGAAGGTCCAGTGACGCTGGTTTCAAAGGACCAGATCGGCACGGGCGACCGGGGCAGCTACGACAAGGCCGAAAACAAGGTATATCTCATCGGCAACGTCACGCTCACCCAGGCCGAGAACATCGTGAAAGGCGATAAGCTCGTCTATGACGTGACGACCGGCATGGCGACCGTTCAGGGCGGCGCGGCCCAGGGGGGCCGGGTGCGCAGCACCTTCACCCCGAAAAACCAATAAGGCTTTTAAGACTTAGTGGGAGGCGGACGTCACCAACTCGTCGAGCATCCGCTTGCGCTTCGCCTCGTAGTAGTACCCGCCGGCGTAAAGCTTGATCGCCCGGCCTTCATCGCCGCCGCTGACCTTATAGGCGTTGGCGAGATACGGCACCGCGAAAGCAAGATTGGTGTCGGCGTCGAGAAGACCGCTCGCCGGGCCCTGATAGCCCATGTGCCGCGCCGTGTCGTGGCGGATCTGCATCAACCCCCAATAGGGTCCGTGCCGGGCGCTGGGATTGTAATTGCTCTCGCGGCGGATCGAGCGATGAATGAGCGATTCCGGAATGTCATAGACGCGGGCGTAATGGGAAATTCGCGCATGCAGCGCATCCTGGCCGGTAAGCTCGGTCGCCTTGGCGGCCTCTTCATAGGCGGCGGGAGCTGACGCGACGGGCGACTCCTGCGGCGCGCAGCCCGCGAGCGGCAGAGCGCCGATGGCGAAAAAGGCAGCGGCTCGGCGGAATAGTCTCATCTAAAAAATCCCTCGTGGCCGCCCACGGCCCAGCTGGGAAATGCGCCACGCGCAGATGGCGAATTCGTGGCGGCCACGCTTCGGGGACATTGATTTCTGTGGGCGGCCGACTACCTGGCCAAGGCTCCTGACCCTGACAAGCGCTCCAGAGATGAGGCGGATGATGGCGCAAAGGCAGCCGAAAAGCCGCGCGCCGGCAAAAACTTCAAAGACGGCGACCAACTACTGGTCGGGCGAGGTCACGAGCCACAGCGACGCGCTCGATCTCGATGCGGGGGTGTTCACATGGGACGACCCCGTGAAAATCGCCCGCTCCCTGAAGCGGTCGGCGGAGGCGAGCGAGCGGCGCAAAGCGGACCCGTTCCGTTCCGCCATGTCGATGCTGACCTTCTACATCAACAGGGCTGGCAAGGATTTGCCCGACGCGCGCCGACAGGTGCTGGAGCAGGCGAAGGACGAGCTGCGCAAGGCGTTTGGACGCACGCCTTACTAAGCGCAGATTGACGCTTCGATCGAGGGGGTATTACTCTTCTTGCGCGAGTATTACCCTTTGGCGCCATGAGCACAAAAGTCACCATAAAGGGCCAGGTCACCTTGCCAAAGGCCGTACGCGAAGCGGCTGGCATCCGGCCCGGCGACCGCGTCAGCGTGCGCGCAAGGCCGGAGGGCGGTGTGCTGGTGGAGCGAAGCGATCCAGCTCAGGCGGACCCCGCGGCGCTGAAGGCGGCGAGGAGCAAGATTGAGCGGGCGCTCGCCGCGCTGGATCGCAAGGGCGTGAAATTTCGAACGACGACTGACGAGTGGATGCGTCTCCTGCGGGGCGACGATTGACGCTTGTCGACACCAATATCTTCATCGACCTGCTGACGCGCAATGCCGATTGGTTTGAAGCGTCGCAGCAGGCGCTCGAACGAAGAATGTCGCTTGGACCGATCTTGATCGTCGATGCCGTCTTTGCGGAACTGGCGACCGGCTTTACGGCCGAAGCCGATTGTTCCGACTTTTTAGGTACGCTCGGGGCTGAACATTCGGCGATGTCGCGTCAAGCCCTCTGGCGCGCCGGGCAGGCGTTTCGCGACTATCGGATACGCGGCGGCGCCAAGACGAACGTATTGGCGGATTTCTTCATCGGCGCGCAGGCGGAAACTCTCGGCGCTCCCCTGCTGACCCGAGACGTTGCGAGTTATCGGACGTATTTCCCGGAGGTCGCGATTGTAACGCCCGGCTGAGAATGGAGCAGGCTATTCAAGCAAGACGAACTTGAATTGAGAAGCTTTTGCGGCGTATGCAAGCACACCGCCAAAGTGCATCAGCCTCTTACCGCGCGAACTTCTTATATTTCAGCCGGTGCGGAATGACGCTGTCGATCCCGAGGCGCCGCTTCTTGTCTTCCTCGTAATCGGCGAAGTTGCCTTCGAACCATTCGACATGGCTGTCGCCTTCATAGGCGAGAATATGCGTCGCGATGCGGTCGAGGAAAAAGCGGTCATGCGAGATGATGACGGCGCAGCCGGCGAAATCGACGAGCGCCTCTTCGAGCGCGCGCAGCGTGTCGACGTCGAGATCGTTGGTCGGCTCGTCGAGCAGCAGCACATTGGCGCCGCTCTTCAGCATCTTGGCGAGGTGCACGCGGTTGCGTTCGCCGCCTGAAAGCTGCCCGACCTTCTTTTGCTGATCGGCGCCTTTGAAATTGAAGGCCGAACAATAGGCGCGGCTGTTGATCTCGCGCTTGCCGAGATAGATCACCTCATTGCCGTCCGAGATTTCCTCCCAGACGGACTTGTTGGCGTGCAGCGCGTCGCGCGACTGGTCGACATAGCCGAGCTGCACGCTGTCGCCGATCTCGATCGTCCCGTTGTCGGGCTTCTCTTGTCCGGTGATCATGCGAAACAGCGTCGTCTTGCCGGCGCCGTTCGGCCCGATCACCCCGACGATGCCGCCGGGCGGCAATTTGAAGGAGAGATCGTCGATCAGAAGCGTGTCGCCATAGCCTTTCGACAGATGGTCGAAGTCGATGACATTGTCGCCGAGACGCTCGGCCACCGGAATGACGATCTGCGCGGTCGTCGGCGCCTTGTCGTTCTGCTTGGCGACGAGTTCCTCATAGCGCTGAATGCGGGCCTTGCTTTTCGCCTGCCGCGCCTTTGGCGAAGCGGCGATCCACTCGCTCTCGGCTTCAAGCGCGCGTTGGCGCGCCTTGTCCTCGGAGGACTCCTGAGCCAGCCGCTTCTGCTTCTGCTTCAGCCAGCTGGTGTAATTGCCCTCGTAGGGGATGCCGCGGCCGCGATCGAGCTCCAATATCCATCCGGTGACATTGTCCAAGAAATAGCGATCGTGGGTGACGATCAGGATTGCGCCGGGATACTGGCGCAGATGTCCTTCGAGCCAGTTGACGGTTTCAGCGTCGAGATGGTTCGTCGGTTCGTCGAGGAGCAGCATTTCCGGCTGTTCGAGCAGCAATTTGCACAGCGCGACGCGACGCCGCTCGCCGCCTGAAAGCTTGGTGACGTCAGCGTCGTCTGGCGGACAGCCGAGCGCGTCCATCGCCTGGTCGACCTGGCTGTCCAAGTCCCAGAGACCTTTGGCCTCGATTTCGTCCTGGAGCTTTGTCATCTCATCGGCGGTCTCGTCCGAATAATTCATGGCGAGATCGTTATAACGATCGAGAATGGCCTTCTTGTCGGCGACGCCGAGCATGACATTGCCGCGCACGTCGAGCGTCGGGTCGAGCTGCGGCTCCTGCGGCAGATAGCCGACCCGCGCGCCCTCGGCGACGAAGCCCTCGCCAGAATATTCCTTGTCGGCGCCCGCCATAATTCGCAGCAGCGTCGATTTGCCGGAGCCGTTGACGCCCAGAACGCCGATCTTCGCGTCGGGGTAAAAGGAGAGGTTGATGTTCTCCAAGACCTTCTTGCCGCCCGGATAGGTCTTGCTGAGGCCCTGCATGTGATAGATGAACTGCCGCGCCATATCGCCTCGCAAAGAGAGATTGCGCTGTCTTTAGAGCATTTTCACTCCGGGAGGGAAGCCGTCTGGGGCCTCGACGAGTCAGAAAAATGCCCCCGACGGCTGGTCGGGGGCATTTGTCCCGCAGGTGTCCCGCAGGCGCTGCGCTCAGGTTCGCATGAAGCTCAGAACCGTGGCGCTAAGGGTGCTGCCCGTGAGCACGATCGTCGAGCCGAGCGCAAGCAGCGCGACCAGGTTCAGGGTCAAATCGGCGGGATTGCCGGCAAGCGCCAGAATGCCGAGGACGATCGCCGCCAGACCTGCGAGCGCCTGAATGCCCGCTGAACCCGACGCCATTTCGCTCGCCAGCATCTCGGCGCCGACATGTTGCGACTGTCCGATCGCGGTCTCCATCTGAGCGGAAGCGCGTCGCAGCACATAGAGGCGCCAGACAGCGTTGCTGCTCAGCAACAGAGCGGTGCCATAGCCGATCGCGGCGACCGGGGTCAGGATTGCCGGACTGATTCCAAGGAGCGACAGAACGCCCAGCACAATACCGGCGGCGCCGACGAGGAAGACGAGCGCGAGACTATTGCCGCCCATCTGCTCGACGGAAGCGGTGCGAACGCCGCCGGGAAACACGACCTGCATATATTCCGACAGCATAGCCCCGCCCTGAATTAACAATGCGACGCCAAACACGATCGTCGCGATCGCGACCATCATGGGGGGCGCTATTCCAACTAAACCGCAAATCACAAGGACGATGGTGGCGACGCCGCCAATGGCGTCAATAAGGCCGCCATAGGCGACCGCATTGTCGTGCGTTGCGATATCTCGGGTAATGGACATGTGGGACACTCCAGCCGCTAGCCCCCGGACCGATAGCTAGCGGCGCTTACGCAACGGGCAAGCACAGCATTTCGGGAGCGGATTGCCTTTTGGCGTCCGCGCGCTCTAGAAGCGGAAACGAAGCAACCGGGCGAGTTTAATGAATGTTCTTCTGATCGGATCGGGCGGCCGCGAGCATGCGATCTCCAATGCGCTAACAAAAAGCCCGCTGCTGACGCGGCTCTATATCGCGCCAGGCAATCCTGGGACGGCTCGCGTGGGAGATAACGTCGATCTCGACGTCGCCAACCACCCCGCCGCGATCGACTTTTGTCGCGATGCGGGAATTGCGCTCGTCGTTGTCGGACCCGAGCAGCCGCTGATCGGCGGTCTCGTCGACGAATTGGAAAAGCACGGGGTCCTCGCCTTCGGACCGACGCAGGCGGCGGCTCAGCTGGAAGGCTCCAAAGGTTTCACAAAGGATTTGTGTCGCGACTACGGGATTCCGACCGCGAGCTATGCGCGGTTTGCTGCGCTTGAGCCGGCGCTACACTATCTGCGTGAGCAAGGTGCGCCGATCGTCGTCAAGGCGGACGGGCTCGCCGCCGGCAAAGGCGTCGTCGTGGCTGGGACGCTTGAGGAAGCGGAATGCGCTGTTCAGGCCATGTTCGCGGGCGCGTTCGGCCTGTCGGGCGCGGAGGTCGTCATTGAGGAATGTCTCGTAGGCGAAGAGGCGTCGTTCTTTGCAATTTGCGACGGCGTTCGCGCGCTGCCGTTCGCGACGGCGCAGGATCATAAGCGAGTCGGCGACGGCGACACGGGACCAAACACGGGCGGCATGGGCGCCTATTCGCCGGCTTCCGTCGTGACGCCCGATATCGAAGCGCGCGTTATGGCCGAGATCATCGAGCCGACGATGCGCGCCATGCGCGACAGGGGCGCGCCCTTCAAGGGCGTGCTCTACGCCGGACTCATGCTGACGCGGGACGGACCGAAGCTCATCGAATACAATTGCCGTTTCGGCGACCCCGAGGCGCAGGTCATTCTGCCCCGTCTCGAGGGCGATCTTCTTGAGCTGATGCTTGACGCCGCCCGGGGCGGATCGCCTTCGCAGCGACCGCGGTTTTCGCCGCTCGCGGCGCTGACGGTCGTGCTGGCGGCGAAAAACTATCCGGGAACGCCGATGACCGGATCGGAAATCCGCAACGTCGAATGCGCCGAAGCCGTCGAGGGCGTCGCGATCACCCACGCCGGCACGCGCGAGGAAGGCGGCCGCCTGCTCGCCGCCGGGGGTCGCGTGCTGAATGTCACGGCGTTAGGCGAAAGCGTCGCCGAGGCCCAGGCGCGCGCTTACGCGGCGGTCGACCTCATCGATTGGCCGGGCGGCTTTTGCCGCCGCGACATCGGCTGGCGCGAAGTCGCGCGCGAACGAAAGTCCACCTGAGCGTGGACGCGCCCCCCGCGCCCAGCCAAGAGCCGGCCCGCTACATCACATAGATTTTGTCCGGCAGTTCGTCGCCGCTCACGCCGGGCGGCGCATGCCGCGCCAGGAGTCGCGCGCATTCCTCTATCGCCGCGACAAAGCCGTCCGCCAGCCGTTCGCGTTGCAAGTCTCGAAGCAGCAGATCGAGAGCGGCCTGCCATTCATCATTGCTGATCTTTGCGGCGATGGCGTCATCCGCGACGATGCGCGCGTAACGCTCGGCGAATGAGACGAATATGAGCACGCCCGTGCGCGCCTTGGTGGCGGAGACGCCGCGCGAGAAAAATTGTTCAATCGCCTCACGCGCGGCGCGGGCGCGCTTCACGGCGCGCGGCGTCAAGAAAAAGCGCACCGGTCCCCATGAAACGACGAGCGTGGCGACGATAAAGATGGCGATCTGCGCTGCGAAAATCTCACGAGGCGAAAGTTCGGTGAAAAGCAGCATGGGCCAAGGCGACGCTAGCGCGATAAATGCGCCCCAGAGCGGGGGCACGAAGGCGTAATCGGATGAGCGACGCGCCAGCACGCAGACGATCTCGCCGGAGGTTTTTTCTTCGGCCCGGTGAATAGCCTCCGCGATGCGCTCGAAGTCGTCCGCCGTGAGCTGCATCACCAATCCCCCGAAGCGCCGCCGCCGCCCGATGAGCCACCGCCGCCGGAAAAGCCGCCGCCGTCTCCGAAACCGCCTCCCCCTCCCCACCCGCCGCGAGAATCATCCCCCCAGAAGCCGCCGCTTGGGGGCAAGACGATGAAAGGGGGGCCGCCGCGCCTGTAACTCCGCTGGTACCGTTGCCGGCCGCGCGCGCTACGCGCCATCCAGACCACGATGAACAGAAACAGGGCGAAAAAAATGAGCGGGGAAAGCTCATCGAAGGTCGTGGACTGCGGGCCGCGCGCGCGTTTCGTCCATTCGGCGGAATCGCCGGAGAGCACCTCGATGATCCCCTCGACGCCGCGTTCGATCCCCGCGCCGAAGTCCCGCGCTTTGAATCGCGGCGCCACCGCGCTTGTCAAAATGATCTTCGATAGCGCGTCGGTGAGCGTTCCTTCAAGGCCATAGCCGACTTCGATGCGCATTTTGCGCTCGTTCGGCGCCACCAGAAACAGCACGCCATTGTTCTTTTTTGCTTCACCGAGCTTCCACGCGCGAAACAGGCCGTTGGCGTAGGTTTCGACGTCCAGGCCGTCCAGCGAATTGACAGAGGCGACGACGAGCTGAATGCCGGATTTATCCTCGAGATCCCTCAGCTTTGTCTCGATCGCGCTTTTCGTTGACGGCGGAATGACATCGGCCTGGTCAACCACCCGACCAGTGAGCAGCGGATAATTCACCGCCGCGAAGGCCAGCGACGCGACAAGAAAGAAGAGCGGCGCGAGCCAGCGCGCGGCGCCGCGCATGGCTATTTGCCTTCGCACCGGGCGCAGCGCCCGGCGATTTCCACGACGCGCGTGCGGGCGCTGAAATGCGCCGCTCCGACGAGAGCCGCGAGTTCGCGGGCAAATCCTGGCGACGTCGCCTCTTTCACCTCGCCGCATTGCTCGCAAATGATGAAAACGACCGGCTCCTCGGCCTCATGCGCGTGGCCGCAGACGATATAGGCGTTTTTTGACGCAAGCCGATGCGCAAGGCCGTTGTCCATGAGGTAGCCGAGCGCGCGATAGACGGAGACGGGCGCGGGCCGCTTGCCCTCTTCGTCGGCCATGAGATCGATCATCTCATAAGCGCCGACCGGCCGGTTCGCTTGCGTGAGAATGTCGAGCGCGCGCCGGCGCGCCGGCGTCAGGCCGGCGACCTTGGACCGTGTGGGGCTTTTTGTCGAACGGCTGCTCATTGCGCCAATTTAGGGGGCTCCGACGTAAAAAACGAGGCTTTAGCGTTTGGCGCAGGCCGCGGCGAATTTCTTGAATTTCTCCGCGGCGTCGGCGAGGGGCGCCGATCGCTTTGTTCCGCCAACGGCGATGTCGAGCGTTTCCCCGCCGACCATCGCCGCGAAGATCGGGTCTTTCGCCGGCAGGCTCCCTTCGAAGCTCGGCACGCCCGCTTCTTCATTGGGCACGAGCTTGCCGGCGACCTTCGCCGTCTTTTCGCCGACCGAAAAGATCGCCGTCGACTTGCCTCCCGCTTTGAGCTTGTTGCTTGTTTCGGCGATCCAGATTTTGACCAAGCCGCTCCCTGGCGCGCAGGTGAAGCTCCCAAGGCTGTCGTCGCTTTCCGGCACCCCATAGCCAAGATAGATGCTGTCGGCGTTTTTCTCCTCCAGTCCGCCAAGCGTCCAGACGCGCTGGTCGGTTTGCGCGCAGAGACCTGATAGCCCCAGAAAAGAAAGGACGCCCGTCAGGGCGAATGTTCGCTTCACGCTGTTTCTCCTGCGCCGACGTGGGCCGCGTCGCGCCGCCTTGCGCTCGGGCCCGCGGCGCCTATAGTCCGCGCGCAAATCGCCTCCCGCCGAGCCAGAGCCAAAATGACCCGCCAGAAAAAAGAAATCAAACGCGTCGTCCTCGCCTATTCCGGGGGGCTCGACACCTCGATCATTTTGAAATGGCTCCAGACGACCTATGGCGCGGAAGTCATCACTTTCACCGCCGATCTCGGTCAGGGCGAGGAACTCGAGCCCGCGCGCGAGAAGGCTCTGCTGCTGGGCGTGAAGCCTGAAAACATCTTCATCGAAGATCTGCGCGAAGAATTTGTGCGCGATTACGTCTTCCCGATGTTCCGCGCCAACGCCCAATATGAGGGGCTCTATCTGCTTGGCACCTCGATCGCGCGCCCGCTCATCGCCAAGAAGCAGATCGAGATCGCGCGCAAAATGGGCGCCGACGCGGTCTGCCATGGCGCGACCGGCAAGGGCAACGACCAGGTGCGGTTCGAACTCGGCTATTACGCGCTCGAGCCCGATATCACCGTAATCGCGCCATGGCGCGAATGGGACTTCGTCTCGCGCGCCGATCTCATCGCCTTCGCCGAAAAGAACCAGATCCCGATCGCCAAGGACAAGCGCGGCGAAGCGCCGTTCTCGACCGACGCCAATCTTCTGCACACGTCTTCGGAAGGGAAGGTGCTCGAAGATCCGACTCAGGAAACGCCCGATTACGTCTATTCGCGCACCGGCGATCCCGAAGATGCGCCGAACGAGCCGCAATATGTCACGATCGACTTCGAGAAGGGCGACGCGTCGGCCGTGGACGGCGTCAAGCTTTCGCCGGCGGCGCTTCTCGCCAAGCTCAATGATCTGGGGCGTCTTCACGGGATCGGGCGACTCGATCTCGTCGAAAATCGCTTCGTCGGCATGAAGTCGCGCGGCATGTATGAGACGCCGGGCGGCGCGATTCTGCTCGTCGCGCACCGCGGAATCGAAAGCCTGACGCTCGACCGCGGCGCCGCGCATCTCAAAGACGAGTTGATGCCGCGCTACGCCGAATTGATCTATAACGGCTTCTGGTTCGCGCCGGAGCGCGAGATGCTGCAGGCCGCGATCGACAAGAGCCAGGAGCATGTCACGGGCCGCGTGCGCATCAAGCTCTACAAGGGCTCGGCGACGCTCGTCGGTCGCGAAAGCCCCTGGTCGCTTTACGATCAGGACCTTGTCACTTTCGAAGAAGGCGGAACCTACGACCAGCGCGACGCGGAAGGTTTCATCAAGCTCAACGCGCTGCGCCTGCGCACGCTGGCCAAGCGCGCGGCGCGGGGAGCGAAGCAATAACGGACCGCGCGGATGATTTTCTCGCGGAACGCTTGCCGCTGGATCAAGACGCAGCTGCGCTCATTCGCGCGCCGTCACGCACGCTTACCTCGATCGCCGATCTGGTTGACGCGCGCCTCATGAGCGAGGTCAACGGTCTCGATCAGGTGGCGCAGCGCTACAGCATCGCCGTCACGCCGGAGATCGTGGCGCTGATCGACCCCGACGATCCGAATGATCCGATTGCGCGGCAATTTATTCCCGATCTTCGCGAGGTCGCGACGACGCGGCAGGAACGCGCCGATCCGATCGGCGACGACGCGCATTCGCCGCTGCCGGGGATCGTGCATCGCTATCCCGACCGCGTGCTCCTAAAACTGCTGTCCGTCTGTCCCGTCTACTGCCGTTTTTGTTTCCGGCGCGAGACGGTCGGTCGCGGCAAAGGCGATCTGCTGCCCGAGCGTCACGTCGCGGCGGCGCTCGACTACATCGCGCGGCGACCGCAGATTTTCGAAGTGATCCTCACCGGCGGCGATCCCTTGATGCTGTCGGCGCGTCGACTCGGCGCCGTATCGCGCCGGCTTGCCGCAGTCCCGCACGTTCAGCTGTTGCGCGTCCATACGCGCGCGCCGACGGTCGCGCCCGATCTCGTGACGCGCGATCGGCTTGCAGCGCTTCGCGAAAGCGGCAAGACGCTGTTCATCGCCTTGCATGTCAATCATGCGCGCGAATTGACCGAGCCGGCGCGCGCGGCGATCGCTCGGTTGCGCGAGGCCGGCGCAGTCCTTCTCTCCCAGACCGTGCTGCTCAAGGGCGTCAATGACGACGTCGACGTCTTGGAGCGGCTGATGCGCGATTTGGCAGGTTTGGGCGTTCGGCCCTATTATCTGCACCATCCAGATCTCGCGCCGGGGACCGCGCATTTTCGGCTCAGCCTCGCGGCGGGCAGGCGAATTTACGCAGAGCTCTCGCGCCGCGTGACCAGCGTTGCGCTGCCGGCCTATGTGCTCGACATTCCCGGCGGGTTTGGCAAGGCGCGGGTCGCCGAGGGCGCCGCCGCGCCGGACGGGCAGGGGGGGTGGACCGTGGTCGACCGGAACGGCGACAAACGGTCCTACCGCGACGAACTCGAACCGCCGCAAGATTGACCTTTCGCCTGCGTGCTCGAAACCGGTTTGATCGGCTCGCTCCACCCAAGGACCGCATGTGCGCATACTGACGCTCCTGATCGCCATCCTGATTGCGACGCTCGCCGCCCCCGGACTGCGCGCCGACGAAGCGCCGGCTTCGATCGAACAGTTCAACGCGCGTCTCGATCGCGCGCGCGCCACGTTGGACGAGGTGCAGAAGACGCTTGAGCAGCCCGAGCTTTCCGACGCCGCGCTGCGCAGTCTGCGCGCGCGTATCGAACCCTTGCCGCACGAACTGGAAGAAACGATCGAAAAGCTGACGCCGCGTCTTGCCGCGATCGATGCGCGGTTGAAGGAGCTTGCGCCCGCCGCCGCAAAACCCCAGGAGCCGCCAAAAGAGGCTCCAAAAGCGCTTGAGAAGCCGGCGGAGTTCAAGCCCCAGGCCAAACCTGCTGTAAAGAACGGCGCCGCGAATCCGCCGCCGGCGAGAGGGCCGCCGGTCCCCGCGCCCGAAGCGACGCCGAACGGGCCCGAATCCGCCGACGCGGCCGCGCGCGTCAGCGCTGACGCCGAACTCCAAGAGCAGCGTCGCCTGTACGACGCGGTCGACGCGACTCTCAAACGCGCGCGCGCCATGTTGCTCGAAACGCGGCAGGTCGCCGTCACGATCGTCGCGCGCCAGCGCGGGCTCTTTGCGAAGAATCTTTTTCTGCGCACGGACGGTCTATTCTCGCCGTCGCTGTGGCGCGCCGCGCTCGACGGGGCGCCCGCCGTGATCAGCGATTCTGCGACCTTTCTTTCCGATCGAACGGCGAACGTCGTAGATCGCGTCAACAATGGTCGACGCGCGCAGTTTTTGGCCATAATTTTTTTGATCGCAGCGAGCGTCGCCTTGGCGCTCTTCATGGCGCGACGCGTCGTAAGGCGTTCGGAGGACGAGTCTGCTCCGACGCCTTTGCGCAAAGCGGCCGCCGCCGGATGGACGGCGCTCGTCATAGTGGCCGCGCCGGTCGCGGCGGTCGGCGCGTTAAGCCTCGCCTTCGACGCCTATGATCTTATCGACGCCGCGCTCGAGCCGATCTGGCGACGCTTTGTCGAGGGCGTGGCGCGCATCGCCTTCGCCTACGCCATCGCGCGCGCGGTCCTTGCTCCCGCGCATCCGAACTGGCGGCTGATTGATCCGGGCGATCGGCTTGCGAAACGTCTCACGCAACTCGTCACGCTGGCCGCGGTGACTCTTTCCGCGGCGCGTTTCCTGGAGCAGTTGGAAGAGTCCGTGCAGGGGGGGCTTCCTATCGTGATCGTGACGCGCGGCCTCGGCGTTATGATCGTCGCGGCGCTCATCGCGATCGCGCTCTTCAATCTGCCGAGCCGAGTCGAAGCCGAGGAAGGCGCCGCTGTCGCCACCCCCGAGGGTCGCGACTGGATGAGCGCCGCGCGCTTCTTCGGCGCTCTTATCGTGCTCGTGCTCGTCGGGGCGTGCGCGGCCGGCTATGTCACTTTCGCCAATTTCGTCATTCTGCAGATCGGCTGGACGGCAGCGGTCATCGCCATTCTGTATGTCGTCGTCACCCTCTCGCGCGGCGGCATCGAGGCGGCGCTTGCGCCGACGAGTTTCCTCGGTCGCAAAATGATCAGCGGTCTTGGCGTGCGCCGTGAGCAGCTCGCGCCGCTCGCCGTGCTCCTGTCCGGCATTGTCACGCTCCTCTGTTTCCTCGCGGCGGCGTTGGTGGCGCTTGCGCCGCTCGGCTATGAGTCGGGCGATTTCCTGGGCAATATTCGCTCGGCGTTCGTTTCCTTCAAGATCGGCGACGTCACGATTTCTCCTTCAAGCGCGCTTGTGGCGATGTTGCTCTTCGCTGCGGCGCTCGCCGCAACACAGGGGCTGCGGCGCTGGCTTGACGCGCGTTTTCTGCCGCTCACCCGACTCGATCTCGGTTTGCGCAACTCCATCAGCGCGACGCTTGGCTACGCCGGCTTCATTTTCGCGGCGGCGCTCGCACTGTCCTATGTCGGGCTCGGGTTCGAAAAACTCGCGATCGTCGCCGGCGCGCTCTCGGTCGGCATCGGCTTTGGCCTGCAATCGATCGTCAACAATTTCGTCTCCGGCCTCATCCTGCTGTGGGAGCGCGCCATTCGCGTCGGCGACTGGGTCGTGGTCGGCGACGAGCAGGGCTATGTCAAACGCATCAATGTCCGCTCCACCGAGATCGAGACCTTCGATCGCGCGACGATGATCGTGCCGAATTCGAATCTCGTCGCGGGCGTCGTGAAGAACTGGCTGCGCGGCGACAAGGTCGGCCGCATCAAGATCGCCATTTCGCCGCATGTCGGCGTCGATCCGGAAAGGATGCGCGACATTCTTCTTGCGGCGGCGCGCGCGCAGGAAAGCGTTTTGCGGATACCCGCGCCGCAGGTGATGTTCCTCGGCATGGAGGCGAACATCTTTAAATTCGAGCTTTGGTGCTACGTCGAGGATGTCGAGCAGTCCGCGCGCGTGCGCAGCGACCTGCACTTCGATCTCTATGAGCGCCTCCACGACGCCGGAATCTCGATCGGTCCGGCGGCTTCGCCGCCGCCGCCGACAATCGTCAACATACCCGAACTCGACAAGCTGGCCGCAGCGGCCGTGGCGAGCGCGCTGGCGATCGAAGCCAATCTGGCGGGCGGCAAGAGCGAAGATGAGCGGACCGAACGGTCCGACGACCCGAAGGAGGACGCTGCGACGCCGGACGATGCGCAAGCAAAGTAATGCGCAACCAAAGTAAATCCTGCCATTCATTGTTTCTCAAACAATGAGGCGCGAGATGCGCTCGATGTCTTTGTTGTCTCCTCTCCGCATCGCCACTCTCCTCGCGTTCGGCGCGCTTGCCGGCTGCAACGCCGGGCAAGAGCCTGCGCCTCGGTCGACCGGGCCGGAGCCGCCGATGTATCGTTCGTTGGCGGCAACCGGCGCGCACGTCGATCCCGTGACCGCGCGCGACATGATCTCGCTTTATCGACGCAACAGCGGGCTCGGCGCTCTGACCCTGGATGACGGACTGCAACGCGTCGCGGAGGCGCAGGCGCGGGACATGGCGCAGAGCGGCGATCTTGCGGCGCGCGGCGAACTCGGGGACCGCCTCGCAGGCGCCGGCATTCAAACGCCGGCGGCCGTGGAGAATGTATCGGCGGGCTACCGCACGCTGGCGGAAGCTTTTTCCGGCTGGCGCGATTCCGCGCCGCATAATGCGCGCATGCTCGATAAGCGCGTGAAACGGATGGGCATCGCGACGGCGTACGCGGTCGGGGCGAAATATAAGGTCTACTGGGCGCTTGTTCTTGCCGACTGAGGTCAGGCGCGGACCCGGCGCCTGGGCTTGCCGCCGCCCGGCGGCGCGCCGCATGACTCCGGAGCGGGCTTCTCCTGCGGAGTGACCAGGGCGTCCTCCATCCGCACATATCGCACGCCGAGAAAGAACAGGATCTGTGCGTCGCGTTCGGGCGCCTCGCGGCGTTTCGACGCCGCTCTCGTGCGCGGCTGGAAGGCGATGACCTTCCCCATGGCGATTTCTCCAAGCTCGTTCCGCCGACGATGAATCAGCCGTCCCTAACGATTAGGAATTGGCGAGGGTTAATGCTCCGTCAACGACCGGATGCTAAATTTTCTGCAAGTTGCGTATGGGTTCGAGTGGTGAAGTGATGGGCGCCGATAGAGAACAGCGTCGGATGGTCGACGCGTCGCTGCTTCGAGCGGTCGTCGATCAGTTTGTCGAGCGATCGATGCATCCGACGGCCGACATCCGGCAGTTCGAACAGCTCGCGCTCGGGCTCATCGATATTGTCGATGCTGAGACAGTGGCCCGTGCGGCGCTGCCGCTCTGCTTCCATCCCGAAACGCCCGCCTCGATTTTCGCGCGTCTTTTCGATAAGGGCGGCGCTGCGGCCGCGCTTGCCTTTCAATTCGCGCCTAAGCTCGCGCAGCGGGACATGATCGCCACCGCCGAGCAGGGGCCGGCGCAATTCGCGGCGGCCGTCGCCCGCCGCCGCGACCTTGATCGGGAGACGATGCTGGCGCTTGCCTCACGCCGCGAGGGCGAGGTGCTTCGCGGGCTTGCGGGCAATCTCGCCGCGCATTTCGATTCGGCGTCCAGGCGCGCACTGGTCGTGGCGGCGCGCGATGATCTGACGCTTGCGCGCATGTTGCTCGACCGCGACGATCTTGATCTCGATCCAGAACCGCTTTTCCTTGCGGCGAACAGACTTGAGCGCACGGCGATCGTGCTCAACGCCTGCCGCCAAATATTGGCGAGCGGCGCGACGGAAGCGCCGCTTCGCGCCGACCACGCTTTCGTCGAGAAACTGGAAGCCGCGGCGCAACGCCATGATCGCAACGCGATGGCCGCTCTCCTCTCCGAGGCGCTTGAGTGCCGAAAGGAACGCGCGCGCGCGCTTGTCGTCGATCATCTTGGCGAGGCGCTCGCTCTGGCGCTTAATGCGATCGGCGTACCGCTCGAATCGGCGACGCGCATTCTTCTTTGCGCCGAGCCTGGCGCTGCCCGTGACGTCGAGGTCGTGCAGGCGTTGCTCGGCGTGATGCGCTCGACGCCGCAGCGCGCGGCGGCGCGCATCGTGGGCGCAATGACCGGCGCGGCGCGATCGGAGCGCGAAAATTCACGCCGTGCGGCGCGAGAAGATCTGGGTGCGCTGACGCGGCGTCGCGCGGCGCCGCAGCAATCACTGGCGCGGCCATCGCGCAAACTCGATCAATCCGCTTAGAGCGCCTGTCGGCTTTTTCGCAAACCTGCTTGCGCTAAGCGGCGAGGTCGACGAACACGCGGCCGTCCGGGTCCTCGATCTCGACGATCCAAAGGTCCGGGTCGAACATGATCTCGCGCTTGAGCCTCTGCTCGGCCTCCCCCGGATCGAGCCAGTCGCCTGCATGGACGCGCGCGAACAGCCGATCGACTCCCTCCGGCGGCTCTTCGCTCTGCGGGGCAGGGCCATAGACGGCGGCGCGCCCATCAAGCCGATCGAGTTTGACAAAGATCGCGCCGGCTTCGGCGGCGCCGCGCCGGCGCAGCATGGCGACCGCGCCTTGCACCTCAGCTCGGCGGATCAGCGCGGAAACGAATATGTCGGATCTCAGTCGCATGGCCGCAAACTAGCGCTTGAGCGGCGGGATTGTCGAACGCGCGCGACTCAAGGGAGGGGGAGGTGAGAGCGCGCCGCAAGCTGCTGCAGCACTTTCGGCGTGATCCGGCCCTTGACCGGCAGTCCGGCGTCGCCCTCGAACTTCTCCAAGGCGTGGCGCGTCGCGCCGCTGAGAACGCCGTCGGAGCGCACCACGTAGCCGAGCTTCAGGAGCGCGCGCTGTGCATAAAGAACGTTTTTGTCGACAGGCGCAGTTTTGTCGGTGCTAGCGGCCTTGTCCGCCTTTTCGACTTTCTCCGCCTTATCGGCCCTGTCGGCGCTTGCCTTAAGCGGCGGCGGATCGCCGACGATCAGCAGGCCGATCGCGTCCCGCTTCTTGTCCGCTGTGTGCGGCGGATCCGCTTTCGCCGGCGCGCTCTTGCCCCCATCTGGGCTTTTGGCGACGTCAAGCTTTTCGATCTTGCTGGCGATGAGGTCTTTCGGAGTGGCGCGCGCGGGGGCATTCGCGTCTCGCTCCGTGCGGGCTTCGACGGCGGGCGCGCGCGCCGGCGGCGTTGGCGCGCGCAGGACCGCGTTCGAAGACTGAGTCGAGAAGAGCGGCGCCGGATGTCTTCCGTCCTGGAGGAACAGCGCGTTCATAGGCACGCCGATCGCCGCCACGGCGGCGATGCCGAGGATGAGCGTGACGCCGATCGACTTCGCGCCGAACATGCGCGCAAGGATTGAGCGACGCCCAGTGCGTCGTGTGTCGCGCGGCGGGGCGCGATCGGCGGGGGAAGCCTGAAAGCGAGAGGCGTAGAGCGAGGCGTCACGCAATTTTCTTCACCGTTGCTGGTTCTGCGCCGCCGACCGCGGCCACGCTGAGCGGCGCGCCGAGTCGGGCGATCGTCTGGATTTTTGCCGGACCGCCGGTTGCGCCGCTGTTACGGCAGTTGAGCGGCAGGCGCACGGAAACCGCCGTGCCGACCTGCAGGCCGCTTTCGATGGTGATCGAACCGCCGTGCAGCCCCACGAGTCCGCACACCATGGAAAGGCCGAGGCCAGTTCCCTCGCGCCCGCTGTCGAGCGACGCGCGCGTCTGAAAGAAGGGATCGCCGAGCCGCGCGAGATCGCCTGCGGCGATGCCTGCTCCATCGTCGGCGACGGTGACGACGACGTGATTTCCTTCAAGCAGAAGCGCCAGCTTCACCGTGCCGCCGCGCGGCGTGAATTTCACTGCGTTAGAGAGCAGGTTGATCAGGATCTGTCTGCAGCCGCGTTTGTCGGCGACGATCTCGCCAAGGGTTTCGGCATATTCGCGCGCGAGCGTCACGCCAGACTGATCGGCCTGCAGCTGCATCATGTCGCAGCACTGATCGGCGAGCGTCGGCAGGGCGAAGGACTCAGGGGCGATTTCCATCGCGCCGGATTCGATCTTGGACAGGTCCAGGATGGAGTTGACGATCTCGAGCAGATGGTTGCCGGAGTCGCTGATGATCGACGCATACTCCCGCTGTTTGGCGGGTTCGGAAGGCGCAATCTTGTCGGTCGCCAACATTTGGGAAAAGCCGATGATGGCGTTGAGCGGCGTGCGCAGCTCATGGCTGACATTGGCGAGAAGGCGCACGTTGCTGGTTGCAGCGCGCTCGGCTGCCGCATGAGCCGCCGCAAGCGCGATATCGGCTTCGAGCGTGGCGTGTACGTCTCGCAGGGCGCAGACGACGGCCTCCGCTGCGCATTCCTCGTCGTTTGATTGAGCGCGGCGCAGGCGCGCCTCGAAAGAGTTGAAAACGGGCGCGACGAATTCGCTGGACGCATTGCGCGCAACGCCAACCTGAACGCGAACGGCCGCGGGCGCCACCGCCTTGCCGTCGACGGCGTCGGAGACCGCCTTGAGGAAGCTCGGCCGGTCGGCGACGTGAATCCGCGTGAAGAATTCACGGCCGACCAGATCGCGCTTGAGATCAAAGACGTGGCGCCCGTCGCCCAGGACCGCGTTGACGACGCCGGCGCGATCGAGGTGCAGCAGGATGTCGCCAACGGCGCCTGTCAGGAGCATGAGGTCGCGGTCGTTGCGCGCTTCGGCGCGGGTGCGAGCCTGCTCGACCCGGACGGCGCCGAAGACGAGAGCGGCGATATAGAGAAACAGCGGCGCTCCGAGAAGGATCGTCGTCGTTGCATGTTCCGTCAACAGTTCGTGCGGCGCCTGCAGATTGAGACCGGCTGTCAGCGCGAGGGCGGCGATGGCGACCACTTCTATGACGATGACTGTCCCGACGTGCGGCGTCAGGGCAGCCTCAACGAGCGCAACGAGCAGCAGCGCGATTGAAAGCGCGTCGTAGCCCGGCATTAGCGCGTGGATCGCTGTCGCCATCGTCAGCCAGCCGCCGATCGAGAGGCTCCGCGCGATACGCAAATCTCCCGTGCGCGACAACACCATCACGGAGGCGAGTGGGATCTGCGCCAGAAGGAAAAGGACCAACTCGCTTGTCGTCGGCGCGCCATCAAAGAAAAGAAACAGCGGCGCCGAGAGCAGGACGCAGGCGGAGACGGTGAGCCGAGCGACGATGAACGCCCGATGACGCGCCTCTTCCACCGGTCGTCCGGCGACCCGCTCATGCAAGGCGGCGTCCACGCAAGACGGGTAGTGGCTGTCCTCGGCGATGCTACTCAAGGCGTACGCTCCTTATCGCCAACAGCGATAGCAGGGCGTCCTTAAGCAGCCGCTAAGCCGATGCGAAAGCTTCCACCGTTGCTCGGCGACGCATCGACATGGTTTGCAGTTTATTGCCGTGACTTTCAGGGAAAGAATTGAAGGCGCGTTTACGAAGGCTCAACCCCGCCGCGCCATCACTTACAAGAAAACCGCTTTCGCTAATGGAGACGAGTTTGGTTTTTCTCGCCAAATGCGCGATTTGCATTCTCCTCGTCTGCGTCGCTCTGCAATGGCGCGCTGATCACGCGCCAGTTGCGCCGAAAAGCGCAGCCGTCCGCGCCTCTGCGCCGCAGCACGCGGCTGGCTTCGTACAGGACGCGATCGAGAAAGCGTCCGCGCTGATTCGCGCCGGCGGCGACGCGCTCGCCGGCGCCGCGCGCGATAAATGTCTGGCGGCGCCGCGCGACTGCCTCTCGGCGGCGCAGCGCGTGCAGTCGGGTCGCGCGCAGTAACAGCCAATCCACGAGGGCGCAGTGTGCAATAGCTGCGCAGCTGCGCCGGTTTTGCAGAATCAATTTTTTGACACTAAACATGTTCGCGCTTGGCGCGCGATTTTGAGGCCGAACCGCCACCGAGGCCATTCCGTTTTTGCTCGCGCGACCCGTTCGCACATCGCGAGCCATCCTCTCCCTAAAGGAGGCGGCCATGTCCGAAGAAACTTCCTCGCAACCCGAAGATACGGTTTCCCGCTCCGAACTGACCAATCTGCAGGAGCAGCTCAAAGCGACGCGCATGGAGCGCGACCGGCAGATTTTCGAGAAGTCCGAGATCGTGGCGAAGGCGAACGCCTACGCCAAGGAGCGCGACGATGTTCGCGACAGCCTGGCGGCGATGACCGCGGAGCGCGACCGCCTCGCCGCGGAAAGCGCCGGGGCGTCGACGAAAGCGCTTGAGACGTCTCGGCAGCTCGAAGCCGCCAATCGCCGGGCCGACGAGGCGACGGCGGAGGTCGTGCGGCTGCGCCACGCGATCGCCAACGCGCCTTCGTCCGATCCCGCAGTCGTGCTGTGGGGCCTCATCTCGGAAAAGACCAGGGATGGCGTCGCCTGGGTCAGGGGCAAATTCCCCGCCGACAGCCCGGCTTTGCCCTGGTTCGACAAGACGGTCTCGCTCGTGACCCAGATCGGCTGCATGGCCGTGAGGGCGACGGACGCCTTCATCCGTTGGGCCGTGCCCAAAGCTATCGAGCTTTTTAATAAGGGCAAGGCGGAGCTCGAGGCGCGGATGGAGAAGAAGTAGCTTTCCCGAAGGCTTCGGCGGCGCCCTGGGGCGCCCGCCTGGGAATGAAATGATGCCGTGCGCGGGCTGGCGCGCCCTTTCATTCCTTGGCGGGCGCTGCTATCCCCGCGCACATGACCGCCCACAAGATCGAAAACATCCGCAATTTCTCGATTGTCGCGCATATCGACCACGGCAAATCGACCCTGGCCGACCGGCTCATTCAGGAGACAGGGACGGTCGCCGCGCGCGACATGGTCGAGCAGGTGCTCGATTCGATGGACATCGAGCGCGAGCGCGGCATCACCATCAAAGCGCAGACGGTGCGCCTCAACTACAAGGCCAAGGACGGCAAGGATTACGTCCTCAATCTGATGGACACGCCGGGCCACGTCGACTTCGCCTATGAGGTGTCCCGCTCGCTGAAGGCCTGCGAAGGCTCGCTGCTTGTCGTCGACGCCTCTCAGGGGGTCGAAGCGCAGACGCTCGCCAACGTCTATCAGGCGATCGACGCCGGCCATGAGATCGTTCCCGTCCTCAACAAGATCGATCTGCCGGCGGCCGAGCCCGACCGCATCAAGGAGCAGATCGAGGAGGTCATCGGGCTCGACGCCTCGGGCGCGGTGCTCATTTCGGCCAAGACCGGCATCGGCATTCCCGACGTGCTCGAGGCGATCGTCACGCGCCTGCCGCCGCCAAATGGCGACGAGAAGGCGCCTTTGAAGGCGCTGCTCGTCGACAGCTGGTATGACGCTTATCTCGGCGTCGTCGTGCTGGTGCGAATCTTCGATGGAACCCTGAAGAAGGGCCAGAAGATCAAGATGATGGCGGCCGACGCCCATTACGAAGTGGATAAGATCGGCGTCTTTCGTCCCAAAATGCAGGATGTCGCGGCGCTTGGTCCCGGCGAAGTCGGCTTCATCACGGCGCAGATCAAGCAGGTGGCGGATACGCGCGTCGGCGACACGATCACCGACGACAAGAAGCCGACCGCCGAGGCGCTCCCGGGCTTCAAGCCGGCGCAGCCCGTGGTGTTCTGCGGATTGTTCCCCGTGGACGCCGCCGATTTCGAGGATTTGCGCGCGGCGATCGGCAAGCTGCGCCTGAACGACGCCAGCTTCTCTTATGAGATGGAGACGTCAGCCGCGCTCGGCTTCGGATTCCGCTGCGGTTTCCTGGGCCTGCTCCATCTCGAAATCATTCAGGAGCGGCTGCAGCGGGAATTCGATCTCGATCTCATCGCGACGGCCCCGTCGGTCATCTACAAGATCAGCATGACCAACGGCGACGAGATCGAGCTGCACAATCCGGCCGACATGCCGGACGTCGTGAAGATCGAGGAGATCAATGAGCCCTGGATCAGGGCGACGATCCTGACGCCCGACGACTATCTCGGCTCGGTGCTGAAACTCTGTCAGGACCGGCGCGGCGTGCAGGTCGATCTCAACTATGTCGGCAAGCGCGCCATGGCGGTCTACGATCTGCCGCTCAACGAGGTGGTGTTTGATTTCTATGACCGGCTGAAGTCGATCTCGAAGGGCTATGCGTCCTTCGATTATCAGATCACCGACTATCGCGCCGGCGATCTCGTGAAGCTCAGCATTCTCGTCAACGCCGAGCCGGTCGACGCACTGTCAATGCTCGTCCATCGCACCCGCGCTGACTCGCGCGGCCGCGCCATGTGCGAGAAGCTGAAAGAGCTGATCCCGCCGCATATGTTCCAGGTGCCGATTCAGGCGGCCATTGGCGGCAAAATCATCGCGCGCGAAACCGTGCGCGCCTTCCGCAAAGACGTGACTGCGAAATGTTACGGCGGCGACGTTAGCCGCAAGCGCAAGCTCCTGGAGAAGCAGAAGGAAGGCAAGAAGAAGATGCGCCAGTTCGGCCGCGTCGAGATTCCGCAGGAGGCGTTCATCGCCGCGCTGAAAATGGAGGAGTAGGGGCGGCGCCAACGCGCTCGAAGGTTCGCGTGAATACCTCCCCCTTGCGGGGAGGTCGATCGCCGCAGGCGATCGGGTGGGGGTGAAAACCCAACATCCTTGAGGTTTCACCCCACCCGGCTCGCTTCGCTCGCCACCCTCCCCGTAAAGGGGAGGGATTCGCGCCTCTTCCGAATCTCGCGTTCTTCAGCGCCCGGACAAGCCCGGCCATGACGCGTTGAACCCTACTCCCTTGCTAGCGCGATCATCACGGCGCCGATCAGCATCACCGCCGCGCCAAGCAGCCGGCTGCTTGACTCTTCCTTCAGCACACGTCCGCTCGCGACAACCGTGAATAGCGCCGACAGACGCTTGATGGCGATGACATAAGGCGTGAACAGCACGGTGAGCGCCCACATCTGCAAAGTGTTGCCAAAGGCCATCGCCGAACCCGCGCCGATGGCGTAACGCAAATCGAACGCGCTTGGCGCGGCGCGCCGCCCGGCAAGCCAATAGAGCAGGGCGCAAAACGCGATGACGATCGTCACCGCCGCGATCCAGATCAGCGGCGTCGACGCCTTGACGCCGAGCTTGTCGATATTGGCGGTGACGCTCCAGATCACCGCGGTGCCGATCATCATCCGCGCGCCCTTGTCGCGCGCGAAGACATGGAAGTTGAAACGGCGCCCGCTTTCTTGGTCAACATCGAGCAAGCCGACGCCGAGCACGGTGAACAGCACGCCGAAGACGCCCATCGGCGGCGCGTGCTCGCCGGTCATGATCGGCGAGGTGAACAGCATCAACACAGGGGTGAGCAGCACAAGCGGCGCGACCAGCGATGCGTCGGACAGTCGAAAGGCGCGGATATACAGCACATAGGCGATGACGTTGAGCGCGCCCGACCAGGCCAGCAGAGTCCAAAAACCAGGCTTCGTGAGCGACTCCAGCGTCTCGCGCGGCGCGCTGAGCAGGCCCGGATAGAGGACGAGGCAAGCAAGGCTCAGCAGGACAGCGCCCGCGCACCATTGTGCGGCGAGAATGGCGCGATCGTCGGCCGTTCGCGTCGCGGCCTTGGTGCCGAGATCAGTGACGGATTGGCAGATGGCGGTGACGAGCGAGGCGAAGAGAGCGAGAAGCGCGAGGTCCATGGCGCGCTATAGCGCATGATCAGCGAGAGTGGGAACTGCGTTGCGAGCTAGTTTCTCGTGTCATTCCCGACGCGCGCTTTGCGCGCGATCGGGAATCCAGAGCGAGAAGTTCAGCACCCTGGATTCCCGGGCGAGCCTCCGGCTCGCCGGGAATGACATGCTGGTATACTAAAGCGGCCTCACGCGCCCGGCTTCACCGCGGTCACCAGCGTGTCGACGCCGTCGCGGAATTCAACCGCGACCGGCGCGAAGCCCGCGGCGCGCAACTGCTCGAGCGCCGGCTCGAAAGGCATAATGTGCAGAGGCGATTCGTCGCTCAAGAGATGCACAATCCAGTCTTCGAGCAGATCGAGTCGGTTCATCTTCGTGAAAATCTTGAACCAACCCCGCACCACGGCTTGCGTATCGGCAAGATGCGCCGCCGGGTCGTCCATCGCGTAGCGGTCGCCGTTGACGAAAATTCCGCCCGGCTTCAGGACGCGGAAAATCTGCGAAACCGCGGCCTTACGGTAGTCGTCAGGGAAGTTATGGATCGCGTAATTCGAAATGACGACATCCATGCGCGCATCGGGCAGCGCGCGGAGCGCCGTCAGCGCATCGGCTTCGACAAATTCGACGCGTCCCGCCAAGGCGTATTCGGCGAGATTGGTTCGCGCCTGATCGAGCATTTCGCCGGCGCTGTCGATCGCGGTGAGCTTTAGGTCGTCCCGCGCCGAGAGCGCCGCCAGCGTGCTGATCCCCGTTCCGCAGCCGATCTCGAAGCCGTCGAGCGGCCCTGCGTCGGAACGCCAAGCGGCGATTCGGTCGCCGATCTTTTTGGCGAGCGTGGCGGCGTTTGGACACATCAGCCGCAGCACGTCATATTCAGCCGCCAAGGGCCCAGTGAACGGATTCTCTTGAAGCGCGGACATGCGGCTTTTTTTCATATCGCGACAGGCCTCGCAAGGGCGGCCTTTCTTGAGGGCGGCTTTTCTTGCCGGGGCCGCCATGTTAGCGAAACTCCAGCATATCCAGTGAGAAAGCTATGACGCAGGCATTACGCAGCGAGCCGCAGGCAGGCGGGGCAGACGCGACGATGAGCGACTCGTTCGTCGCGCTCGGGCGCGCCGCGCGCGCAGCGGCGCGGGCGGTGGCGCTCGCCTCCACCGACGCCAAGAACAAGGCGCTGCGCGCAGCCGCCGGCGAAATTCGCCGCCAGAGCAACGCCATACTCGCCGCCAACGCGCTCGACGTCGCTGACGCCAAGGCGCGTGGAACGGCGGCGTCCTTCCTCGACCGGCTGACGCTTGATCCCGCCCGCGTCGAGGCGATCGCCCGTGGCCTGGAGGAGATCGCCGATCTGCCGGACCCTGTCGGCCGCGTTCTGGCGAGTTTCGACCGACCGAACGGCCTGAAGATCGAGCGCGTCTCGACGCCGCTTGGCGTCATCGGCGTGATCTACGAAAGCCGGCCGAACGTCACCGCCGACGCTGGCGCCCTGTGTCTCAAGGCCGGCAACGCCGCGATTCTGCGCGGCGGCTCGGAGAGCCTGCGTTCGTCGGCCGCCATCCACGCCTGCCTCGTCGCAGGGCTGAAAGCCGCAGAGCTTCCCGAAGCGGCGATCTCGCTTGTCGCGACGGCGGATCGCGCCGCCGTTGGCGCGATGCTCGCGGGCCTCGACGGCAATATCGACGTGATCGTGCCGCGCGGCGGCAAGAGTCTCGTCGCCCGCGTCCAGCATGAGGCGCGCGTGCCGGTTTTCGCGCATCTTGAAGGCATCGTTCATGTCTTCGTGCATAGGGACGCCGATCTCGACATGGCGAGGCGCGTGCTGCTGAACGCCAAGATGCGGCGCACCGGCATATGCGGCGCGGCGGAGACGCTGCTCGTCGACAGGGCCTGCGCCGCGACCCACCTTCAGCCGCTCGTTGCGATGCTGATCGATTCAGGCTGCGAAGTGCGCGGCGACGCTGCAACACAAGCCGCCGACGCGCGCGTGAAGCTGGCGCGGGAAGACGACTGGCGCGCCGAATATCTTGACGCCATCATCGCGGCGCGGGTCGTCGACGGGCTAGAGGGCGCGATCGATCATATCGAGACCTATGGCTCGCACCACACCGATTGCATCATCACGCGCGACGCCACTGCGGCGCAGCGCTTCATGAACGAGGTTGATTCCGCGATCGTGCTGCACAACGCCTCGACGCAATTCGCCGACGGCGGCGAATTCGGCTTCGGCGCCGAGATCGGCATCGCCACGGGCCGCATGCATGCGCGCGGACCCGTCGGCGTCGAGCAGCTGACCTCGTTCAAATATCGCGTCTATGGCGACGGCCAGGTGCGTGGGTGAGTGGTATTTTTTCGTGTAGGGTCGGCCAGGGATGTCTTTCCCGGCAGGCTGAGGGCCTGATCGGGAATCCAGAGCCGATCCACGAATGCTGGCCTTGCTCTGGATTCCCGATCACTTCGCGATCGCGAAGCGTCGGGAATGACATCCTCGCTGTTCAGCTGGATATGGCATGACGCAGCCCTTGCCGCGTCTCCCGCCGCACGCGCCCGGCATGCGCATCGGTCTCTTCGGCGGATCTTTCGATCCGCCGCATGAGGGCCATGCGCTTGTCTCGCGCGTCGCGCTGACGCGCTTGAAGCTCGATCGGCTGTGGTGGATCGTCTCGCCTGGCAATCCGCTCAAGAACGCAAGCGAACTGCCGTCGATTGGGGACCGAATAGCGGCGGCGAAAAAAATCCTGCGCGATCCGCGGGTCGCCTTCACCGGGTTCGAAGCCGAGATCGGCGCGCGCTACACCTGCGACACGCTCGCTTGGCTGCACGCGCATTGTCCGGGCGTGCGTTTCGTCTGGATCATGGGCGCAGATAATCTTTTGCAGTTTCATCGCTGGCGGCGATGGCAGGACATTGCGCGGACGACGCCCATCGCCGTCATCGACCGGCCGGGCGCGACGGTCAAAGCTGCCAACGCCAAGGCGGCGGTCTTTTTCAAGAGCGCGAGGATTCCCGAGAGCGAGGCCGGCATGCTCGCCGTGACGCCGCCGCCAGCGATCGTCTACCTGCACGGGCCAAGAATCGAGCGCTCTTCGACCGAGTTGCGCGCCGGAGCGCGTTCATAAGCGCGCTCCGGTTTGTTGATTTGACGCAATTTCGGACGCGCCGGCTTCGCCTTCGGCGGGGAATGCTTCCCTATTTGCGCTCGAAGAGCGGCAATATCCAGCGCTTATAGGCCCAGAAGCTCAGGGGAATGCCGACGAAGATTGCGACCCACATCAGCGCCGAATTGTCCGTGCTGTGCTCGTAAAAGCCGCCGCCTTCGGTCACCGACTGCGTATAGGGATTGCGCACAAAGAGCGTAATCGCGAATGAGCCGATAAGGATCAGCGCCGTGGCGATGTAGAGGCTGCGCGGAATGACGAACTTCGGCAGCTGCGGCTGCGTCGGCCTATCGGGCATTGGCGCCGGGGTTTCCTGCGGCGTGCCCTTGTCTTGCGGTTCTTCGGTCATGGCGCTTCTCTCCCAAATCTATCCTTGGCTCCAATATAGGGCTGCTCTAGGTCGCTGCGCCATAGACGTCATAGGCCTCCGAGCGTTCAATTTTCGCCGTGATGATGTCGCCCGCGCGCAGCGGGCGCCGCGATGCGATAAAGGCCGCGCCGTCGATCTGCGGCGCGTCGGCCTTGGTGCGGCCCTTGGCAAGCGCGCCCGATGGTCCGCCGCCCGGCTCGTCGATGATGACTGAAAGGCGCTTGCCGATTTTGCGTTTCATCAACCGCGCGCTGATCGCCTGCTGCTTCTCCATGAAGCGCTTCCAGCGCGTCTCCTTCACGTGGTCGGGAACGGCAGGTAGGCCAAGCGCCTCGGCCGGCGCGCCGGCGACAGGCTCATATTTGAAGGCGCCGGCGCGGTCGATCTCGGCCTCCTCCAGCCAATCGAGAAGATATTCGAAATCCGCGTCAGTCTCGCCGGGAAAGCCGACAATGAACGTCGATCGCAACGCAAGGTCTGGACACGCCTCGCGCCAGGCTCGAATGCGCGCCAGAGTCTTTTCATCGTTTCCTGGGCGTTTCATGGCCTTCAATACGCTCGGCGCGGCATGCTGAAAGGGAATGTCGAGATAGGGAAGAATTTTCCCTTCCGCCATCAATGGCATCACCTCATCGACATGAGGGTAGGGATAGACGTAGTGAAGGCGGACCCAAAGGCCGAGATCGCCTAGTTCGCGCGCCAGGTCGAAAAAGCGCGCACGCACGCTACGGTCGCCCAACATGCTTTCGGCATAGCGGATGTCGCGGCCATAGGCGCTCGTATCCTGCGAAATGACGAGCAGCTCCTTGACGCCGGCGCGCGCGAGCTTCTCCGCCTCGCGCAGCACATCGGCGGCCGGCCGCGAGACGAGCGGCCCGCGCAGATGCGGGATGATGCAGAAGGAGCAGCTGTTGTCGCAGCCTTCGGAGATTTTCAGATAGGCGTAGTGGCGCGGCGTGAGCTTCACGCCATGTTCGGGAAGAAGATCGACAAAGGGGTCATGCGCGGGCGCGGCGGCGCGATGCACCGCATCGACGACGCTCTCATATTGCTGCGGGCCGGTGATCGCCAGCACCTGCGGGAAGCGCGCCGTAATCGCTTCAGGTTCGGCGCCCATGCAGCCGGTGACGATCACCTTGCCGTTTTCGTTCAGCGCGGCGCCGATCGCTTGGAGCGACTCCGCCTTGGCGCTATCAAGGAAGCCGCACGTGTTGACGATGACGACGTCCGCCCCGGCGTGGGTGCGCGACAGCTCGTAGCCTTCGGCGCGCAGCTGCGTGATGATCCGTTCGCTATCGACGAGGGCCTTCGGACAGCCGAGCGAGACGAAGGAGACGCGCGGCGCGGCGCTCAGCGGCCTCTGTTGTTCCTGCATGGCGCCCCTTGCCATGCGGCGGCGGACTTTGCAATCGCGGGCTCGGCGTTACGCCGTCAGCGCGCCAATGAGAGCGAAGAGCGCGACGGCGGCAAAGATGATAGCGTGGACCATAACGCAACTCCGACGAGCCCAGATTTGTCTAGTTGCGCGCGCTTTAAGAAAGCGTTGACGGCCTCGTTTTGGGACAGTCTGCCGTCGCCGGCGCAAAAAAGCCAATAAGTCAGCGACGATGAGGGGGCCTTGCCGGAGCCAAAAAAGAAAAATTTGCGCTCGGCCTGAGCCGCTCTTAATGAATAGCGCCTCGCTACGAGCTTCAGCCACGCCGTCTCAGAAGGAAGCGCCACGTCTTGACGAATTCCATAGTTCTCGGAACCGGGTCTTATGCGCCGCAGCGCGTCGTCTCCAATGCCGACCTCGAGAAAATCGTCAGGACGAATAACGAGTGGATCGTCAGCCGCACCGGCATCAAAGAGCGCCGAGTGGCCGCAGATCATGAGGCCACATCCGATCTGGCGGCCGCCGCCGGGCGCGAGGCGCTGCAGTTCGCTGGCGTAAAGCCCGACGACGTCGACATGATCATCGTGTGCACGGTGACAGGCGACACGCCGACGCCGTCCTGCGCGTCATTTGTTCAGGCGCAGCTCGGCGCGAGAAACGCCTTCGCCTTTGACGTCGGGGCCGCTTGCGCCGGTTCGCTTTACGGGTTGTCGATCGCCGACCAGTTTATCAGAAGCGGCAAGGTCAAGCGCGCGCTGGTGATCGGCGCCGAGACCCTCAGTCGCTTCGTCGATTGGACAAATCGCGAGACATGCGTGCTGTTTGGCGACGCCGCCGGCGCGATTTTGCTGGGCGCCAGCGAAGAAGAAGGGCGCGGCGTGCTCGCCGCCAGCCTGCGCACCGACGGCTCAATGACCGGCATTCTCGGCATCTATGGCGGCGGCAGCCGCCGCCCGCCATCTGCTGAAATGCTCGAAGAAAAGGCCGGCAAAATCAAGATGCGCGGGCGCGAGGTCTATAAGGTGGCGACGCGCCTGCTGCCTGAAGTGGTCGGCGAAACGCTCGAAGCCGCCGGTCTGACCGCGGCCGACGTCGATCACGTGATCGCCCACCAGGCCAACAAGCGCATCATCGAGTCCGCAATGCAGAATCTCGGCGTTCCGTTCGAGAAATGCTGGATCAACATTGACCGCTACGGCAATACGTCGAGCGCCTCGATGCCGATCACGCTCGATGAGGCGAATCGCGCCGGAAAGCTGAAAAAGGGCGACGTCATCGCGATGATGGCGATTGGCGCGGGAATGACCTGGGGCGGCGCAGTTCTGCGCTGGTAGGCGTTACCTTTCGCGGCCGTCCACACTCGAAGCTCCGCTGACGTCACGGAGGCTTGACCCGCGCTTTTTCCGCCTTGCCCAATCAGTCTACTCATGCTAGTGATTTTGTAGACTGTTGGAGAGGCGTCACCATGAGCGAGAAATTGCAGAAAAGTCTGGGAATTGGAATTTTAGGGGGATTGGTTGCCCTCACGATGCTGGCGAGCGCGCATTCTCAAGCGGGCCAGACGTTCCTGAACGTCTCCTATGACCCGACGCGCGAACTCTACAAGGCGATTAATCCGGCCTTCGCGGCGGACTGGAAAGCCCGGACGGGCGAAACGATCGAACTTTTGGCGTCGCATGGCGGCTCTGGCGCGCAGGCGCGCGCGGTGATCGAGGGGCTGAACGCCGATGTCGTGACGCTGGCGCTCGCCGCCGACATTGACGCGATCGCCAGCAAGAGCGGCAAGATTCCGGTCGATTGGCAAAAGCGCCGACCGAATAACTCGTCGCCCTATACGTCGACGATCGTTTTTCTTGTCCGCAAGGGCAATCCGAAAGCCGTCAAGGATTGGGACGATCTGGCGAAGCCCGGCGTCGCGGTGATCACGCCCAACCCGAAGACGTCCGGCGGCGCGCGCTGGAATTATCTTGCGGCCTGGGGCTACGGGCTGAAGAAATTTAGCGGCGACGAAGCCAAGACCAAGGATTTCGTCAAGGCGATCTACAAGAACGCCCCGGTCATGGACACGGGCGCGAGAGGCTCGACGATCACCTTCGCCCAGCGCGGCATCGGCGACGTGCTCCTCGCATGGGAGAACGAAGCCTTCCTTGCGCTCAAGGAATTCGGCGCTGACAAGTTCGAGATCGTGACGCCGTCGCAGTCCATTCTGGCGGAGCCGCCGGTCGCCGTCGTAGACGCCAACGCCGACGCCAAAGGCAACAGGCAGCTCGCGGAAGCCTATCTCGACTTCCTCTATTCGCCGGCGGCGCAGGCGATCATCGCACGCAATTTCTATCGTCCCGTTCATCCCGAATATGCGGCGAAGGACGACGTCAAGAAATTCGCCAAGATCGAATTCATCACCGTCGATAAAAGTTTCGGCGGCTGGGCGGCGGCGCAAAAGAAGCATTTCGCCGACGGCGGCATTTTCGACGACATCCAGAAACAAGAGCTGACAAGGTGACCTCCCCGAGCCTTGTCGGCAAAAACGCTCGGCGCTTCGCGGCGCCGAGCGTCATTCCAGGCTTCGGCCTGACCTTCGGCTATACGCTGATCTATCTTGGCGTGATCGTCCTCTTTCCGCTCGCCACGCTCATCTGGTGGTCGTCGGGATTGGGATTTTCCGGGCTCTACGCGATCGCCTCGGAGCCGCGCGTCGCCGCGTCGCTGCGCACGACCTTCTTCATCTCCTTCGCCGCCGCGGTCGTCGATCTTTTCTTTGGCCTGATCGTCGCCTGGGTGCTCACAAGATACGATTTTCCCGGCCGTCGACTGCTCGACGCGTTCGTCGATCTGCCCTTCGCGCTGCCGACGGCGGTCGCCGGCATTTCGCTTGCGGCGCTGTATTCGCCCAATGGCTGGTTTGGCGCGCCGCTCGCCGACTACGACATCAAGATCGCCTTTACCCGCTGGGGCATTCTGGTCGCGCTGATCTTCATCGGACTGCCGTTCGTCGTGCGCACGGTGCAGCCGATTATTTCCGAGCTCGAAGCGGAACTGGAGGAAGCCTCCGCCACGCTCGGCGCGGGCAGGCTGCAAACCGTCATCCGTGTGATGCTGCCGCCCCTGGCGCCGGCGCTGCTCACCGGCTTCGCGCTCGCCTTCGCCAGATCCATTGGCGAATATGGCTCGGTGATCTTCATCGCCGGCAATATCGCTTACGTCTCTGAGATCGCGCCGCTGCTCATCGTCGTGAAGCTTGAACAATATGACGTCCCGGGCGCGACCGGAATCGCAACGATCATGCTGGCGATTTCTTTCGCCGCGCTGCTGCTCATCAATCTGGTCCAGGCATGGAGCCGCAGGAGATTCGGCCATGTCTGAGATGGCGGTCACGTCCAGCGGCCGCAGTCGCGGCGTCAAATTCCGGCCGGTTACGCACGACTCGTCGTTCGCGCGCTATACGCTTATTGCGACCGCGGTGCTGTTTCTCGCTCTCTTCCTTTTTGCGCCGCTGGCCATCGTCTTCGTCGAAGCCTTCAGCAAAGGGATCGGCCCTTTTCTGACTGCGTTCGGCGATCCAGACGCGCGCGCCGCGATCCGTTTGACGCTTCTTGTCGCGGCGATTTCCGTTCCGGCGAATCTTGTGTTCGGGCTCGCGGCGTCCTGGTCGATCGCCAAATTTTCCTTTCCCGGCAAGAGCGTTCTGATCACGCTGATCGATCTTCCGTTCTCCGTCTCGCCGGTCGTCGCCGGCCTCGTCTATGTTCTCGTGTTCGGGGGCCAGGGCCTCTTCGGCCCGTGGCTCGCGGCTCACGGCGTGCAGATCATCTTTGCCGTGCCCGGCATCGTGCTGGCGACCATCTTCGTCACTTTTCCTTTCGTTGCGCGCGAACTCATTCCGTTGATGGAGGAGCAGGGCAAGATCGAGGAGGAAGCGGCGCTCACGCTCGGCGCCTCCGGCTTCAAGACTTTTCTCACCGTGACGCTGCCCAACATTAAATGGGGCCTGCTGTACGGCGTGCTGCTGTGTAACGCCCGCGCCATGGGCGAATTCGGCGCCGTTTCGGTCGTATCGGGCCACATTCGCGGCTTGACCAACACAATTCCGCTTCAGGTGGAGATACTCTACAATGAGTACAATAATGTCGCCGCTTTCGCGCTCGCGGTCCTTCTTGCAGGCTTGGCGCTCGTCACACTCGGGCTCAAGACGTTCCTCGAATGGCGTCATGCTGACGCGCTCTCCGGACGCGCTCGCCGCCACTGAGGGAAGTAAGCGCGGAACTTCCATTCGCATCGAGGGGGTCGAGCAGGATTTCGGCGCCTTTCCGGCTTTGCGCGACGTCAGCCTCGACATTCAGCCTGGCGAACTCGTCGCGCTGCTTGGACCCTCAGGCTCCGGCAAGACGACGTTGCTGCGGGTGATCGCGGGCCTCAATTCTCCCGATCGCGGCCGCATCCTTTTCGACGGCGAGAACGCGACCAATCTGCCCGTGCAGGACCGCCATGTCGGCATGGTGTTTCAGAACTATGCGCTCTTCAAACATATGACCGTCGCCGACAATATCGCCTACGGTCTGAGAGTTCGTCCCAGACGCACGCGTCCCTCGCGGGCGGCGATCAAGGCGCGCGTTGCGGAGCTTCTGCAGTTCGTGCAGCTCGACGGACTCGGCGGCCGCTATCCGGCGCAGCTCTCCGGCGGCCAGCGTCAGCGCGTCGCCCTGGCGCGCGCGCTCGCCATCGAACCGCGCGTGCTGCTGCTCGACGAGCCCTTCGGCGCGCTTGACGCGCGCGTGCGCAAGGATTTGCGCCGCTGGCTGCGCGACATTCACAAGCAAACGGGATTGACGACGGTCTTCGTCACGCATGATCAGGATGAGGCGATGGAGCTTGCGGATCGCGTCGTCGTGCTCAACGAAGGCCGCATCGAACAGATTGGGACGCCTGAAGAGCTCTACGACCGCCCGGCTTCGCCCTTCGTCATTTCCTTCGTTGGCGAAGCGGTCGCCTTGCCGGTCACCATCGCTGGCGGCCATGTGACGTTCGGCGGACGCGAATTGCACATTGATACGCATGGCTTGCGCAGCGGACCGGCGAGGGTGTTCTTCCGGCCCGCCGACATCGCCGTCGCCGCTGAAGGGAACGGCGATCTTGAAGGCCGCGTCGAGAGCCTGCGACGCACGCCTGCCGGCGTTCGCGCCACGATCGCCATCGACGGCTACGATCAAACCCTCGAAATCGACTCGCCGCTCGACCGCTCAGCTTCGCTCGCCGGCCGCGTCCCGCTTTCGCTGGCGAAAGCCCGCATCTTTCCCGCCGACGAGAATGGCGACTATGTCAACGCCGGAGACGGCATTTGAGCGCGGCGCCTGCTGACGGGATCGACGAAAGGCGCGCGACAAACGACTGGAATTCGGCGCTCTATCTGAAATTCGAAGCGGAGCGCACGCGCGCCGCCCGCGACCTGCTCGCGCACGTGCCTTATTGCGACACGCAACGGGTTTATGACCTCGGATGCGGACCCGGCAACAGCACGCAGCTCCTCGCGATGAGCTTTTCCGGCGCCGACATCATCGGGATCGACAAATCCGACAACATGCTATCGGTCGCCCGCGCGCGCACGCCCACAGCGACTTTTATCAAGGAGGACATCGCGCATTGGCGCCCGTCAGAGCCCGCCGATCTCATCTTCGCCAATGCGGCTCTGCATTTCCTCCCCGACCATCGCGGGTTGATGACAAGGCTTTTGAGTTATTTGCGGCCCGGCGGACGTCTTGCGGTCCAGATGCCGAACAATACGCATGAGCTTTCGCACGCGGCGATGCGCATGGTCGCGGCGGATGGCCCCTGGGCCTCGCGTCTGCTTCCAGTCGCCAAGTCGATCATGGTGCTCGGTCCGCTCGAGGAATATTACAATCTGCTCGCGCCGCTCTGCAGTACGATCGATATTTGGCAGACGGTCTATGTCCATCCGCTCGACGGCCCGGACGGCGTGGTCGAATGGTTCGAAGGATCGGGCCTTCGTCCCTTCCTCGACTTGCTCGATGCAAATGAGCGCGTCGAATTTTTAGCGCGATACAGAGGGAGGCTTGCACAGGCCTATCCGCGGCAACCGGACGGCAAAGTTCTTCTTCGGTATCCGCGCCTCTTCTTCGCCCTGCAGAAATAGGGCGGCGGGCTAGGTCTCTGCTCGCTATGGCGGCGCCCAATCTCTCAAACTGTGACATTACAGCAACGCTTTCGCTCGACGTGCAGAGTTGTCTACTAAATCGATAGACAAAAAGCAAAAGTTTCGCTTTACTGCCTCTTGCGACGTGGACGGAAAATGGTCGCAGAAGGGCAGCCTCTGCGGCCAAAGAGAGAGCTGGAATGTCAAATCTAAAATTAAACGGGCGGGCTGGGGTGCGGTTACTGTGGCTATTTCACAACAGCGCAAGTCGAAAATCGAGTTGACTAAAACATGAGCTTAACAGATCGACCTTAACGGCATATCCGATATGTACACGGTTTACATATCGGTCCGTCGATCAGAGCGCCAACCGGAGTCCGGGTTAAGCGATACGGGACAGAAGTCGATGTCGACAAGCAAAAATAGAAAGAAGTTAAGATTAGCCGCGTTTGGCGCCGTTGTCGGCGCTGCCCTTAGCGTTCCCGAAATAGCAGGCGCCGAAGACAAAGCACCCTCGAAGGAAGTTGCTGGAAAAGAGGGGCAGTCGGATAACGGCGCAAAAGCGGCCGCGCCGAAAAAAGGGTCAGTGAAGACGAAGACCGAGCGCAAGGGTGTCGCGGCTGGTCTCGGGGCGCCACCGTCTCCTCTGGAGAAGAAGAGCTACTATGTGCCAACGCGCGGCTATCGTTTGGAGCCGCAGCCCGACATTCCGCCTTATGTGCGAAATCTGGCGAAGACCTACAAGGAATTCGAAGGCATCGACTGGCTGAACGTCGGCCTCGATTCGCGCGTGCGTTTTGAATATCGCAAGGACGATTATCGGCCGTGGACGAGCACGACGACCGATCCGCCGACGTCGCAGCGCAAGTATTTTCCCAACTCGCTTTGGCTGTCGCGCACGCGGGCGTATCTGGGCGTGCAGAACATTCTCGATCCCTTTCGATTCGTCGTCGAGTTTCAGGACTCGCGCGCCTACAACAGCATCTATCAATATCAGGGCCAGGAGATCAATCAGACGGAGCTCATTTCGGGCTATGGCGAACTGTTTTTCAAGGACGCCTTCGGCAAGGACGATCTCGGCAATGATCGGCCTCTAACGCTTCGCGCCGGACGCTTTCACCTCGAACTGCTTGACCGCCGCCTGATCGCCGAGAATGAGTTCCGCAACACGACCAACAATTTTGATGGTTTCCGGATCAAAATCGGCAAGAAGGATAATGACTGGGACATCGACAGTTTCCTGATGCGGCCGGTCATTCGTTATCCATATCAGTTCGACCGACCTGACTGGCAGAACTGGATCTACGGCAGCGTGTTCAGCATCCGCCGCTGGTCGGAATATGCGACGATCCAGCCTTATTTCTTGGGCCGCAAGCAATATGGGGATCCGCTCAACGTCTCGAACGCGCTGAAGTTTCATCGCGACACTTATGCGCCTGGCCTGCGCGTCTATGGCGTGATCAACAACTTTGATTACGACTTCGACATCAACAAGCAGTTTGGCGAAACCGGCGAATTCCGCCAGTTCAGGAATGTTCAGAACGCCGTGCAGACGACGGTGCAGCACGACGCCATCGCCTATGCGTTCGAGGCGGGCTACACATTTTCAGAGCACCCGTGGAAGCCGCGGATCAGCGCCAATTACGCCTATGGCTCAGGCAACAAGAGCCCCTACGACAGCACCAATCAGACCTTCGACATTTTTTACGGCTTCAATCAGCCGTTCTCGCGCAACGACTATATCGCCTGGAACAATGTGAAGGCGCCCAAGGCGCGCTTGGAATTTTCGCCGTTCAAAAATCTCCAGATCGACACGGCGTTCAGCGCCTATTGGCTGGCGAGCGCGGCGGCGGCCTGGGACCGCGCCAATCTGTTTGCGCCGCTTGGCAACAGAGGCACGTTCATTGGCACGGAATATGATCTGCGCATCCGCTACAAACTAAATCAGTTCATTAATCTGACCGCGAGCTACGCGCGCTTCTGGCCAGGTTCGTTCACGTCGAGCTTCGCGCCGCCGGTCGCGCTGCAGCCGTTCTTCCCGCAATCTTTTTCCGGACAGACCACGACCACGAATGGCCTGACCGGGCGGCCGACCGACTTCTTCTATCTGGAAGTCACCGCCAATGCCTTTGGCGACGGCAATCCGATCACCAAGCCGCCGGGCTCGGACTTTCTCGCTCTCTTCTCGCCTGAGGGGCCTCCGCCGCGGCCTGCGCCGCCGCCAAGCTGGTCGGACGTTTACGTGGGCCTCAACGGCGGCGGAGCTTGGTCGAGCCCGCGATCGTTCGTGCAGCCCTGGCCCTTCGGCGCAGCCGCCGCGAGTCCGGCCGTGGCTGTTAGCGCGACGCCGATCGACCAGACAAACCATCTCGCCGGCTTCATCGGCGGTTTCCAGATTGGCGCCAATTGGAAGTTCTTCGACAGCTTCTTGGCCGGCGCCGAGGCCGATCTGCACGGCGTTTCGGGCAACACCGACACGAGATGGCAAGCGACCCTCGCGCAGGGGGGCGGCAATAGCTTCGCCACCTATGCGCAGCGCACCGCGACCCTCAATTATCTGGGAACGATCCGTGGCCGACTGGGCTATCTCGTCACCCCGACGCTCGCTCTCTATGGCACGGGCGGCATGGCCTATGGCGGCGTTACCTCCAACGCCGCGATCTTTACCCGCCGCATCGGCGGCACGAACCAGACGCTGGTCAATCCCGTCTATCAGGACAGCTTGATCGGCTGGACGGCGGGCGGCGGCGCCGAATGGATGTTTACGCCCGAGTGGAGCGTTAAGATCGACTATCTTCGCTACGATCTCGGCGCCGCTCAAGGGTTCAATTTCGCGGCGCAGACGAACGGCTTTTACGCCTATGGCGCGTCAAGCTCGACGCGCTTCAACGGCAACCTCATCCATGCCGGCGTCAACCGCCACTTCGATCTCATCAGCATCGCAGAAACGAAATAGGCTCTAGCTGAAGTGCGAGGCGCTGCGTCAGTTAAGGCAGCGCCAGTTCGCTTCGGAAGCGCGCTTTCGTGGGCGCTTCAGTCGCGCTCTCGCCTTCAGATCCGTTCGGCCGGGAACTGCGATGGCCGCTGCACAGTTCAACACTGCGCCAGCCCCAAGTGTTGGCGAACGCCGTTGAAAGGTCATACGTGCCGCTGCCCGAACAGCAACTGCAGACCTCCCAAGAGGAGCCTTCGCCTGCGGTCGGCGTCGCACCGTGCGAGCCGGCAAATTCGGGCGACGTAAAGGGCATCACGAAGCGTGAGATTATCGATATCGAAGAGCGAGCGCAGCCACGCACGCCCGTCATCTATGAGGTCGTGCGTCGCATGGGTGAAGAAGAACTTGCGCGCCCGGCAGTGTCGCTGTGGTGGTCCGGCGTGGCGGCAGGTCTTTCAATAAGCTTCTCGCTGCTCGCTCAGGCGGTGCTTCAAACGCATCTTCCTGAGAAAAGCTGGAGTCCTCTGGTCGTCGCAGCCGGCTACCCGGCCGGCTTTCTGCTGGTCGTTCTCTCTCGCCAACAGCTCTTCACCGAGAACACGATTACAGCCGTGTTGCCGTTGTTCAAGAGCTTCACCGCCCTGAACCTGGGTCGCGTTATTCGACTGTGGAGCGTCGTCTTCGTGGCGAACATGCTTGGCGCTTTCGTCGCCGCTCTGTTTTTTGTATTTACGCCCGCGCTCTCGTTGGAACTGCGCGACGGCGCCTTCGAGATCAGCCGCCAGATGCTGACGAACAGCTCAAGCGAGATGTTTTTCCGGGGTATCCCTTCCGGCTTTTTGATCGCGGCGATGGTCTGGCTTGTTCCCAACGCCGACACTGCCCGATTTCATATGATCAGCCTGTTGACCTATCTCATCGCGGTCGGCGGCTTCACCCATATTGTCGCGGGAAGCGTCGAGGCCTTCCTTCTTGTACTGACCGGCGAACTTGCGACGGGGCAGCTGGTCGGGCATTTCATAATGCCCGTCCTGGCCGGCAATATCATCGGCGGAACCGTGCTGTTCGCGTTAATCTCATACGCTCAAGTCATGCGAGAAATTTGAAACCGAGACTTGGCTGCGAACGCGTCAAAAATAATGAATGCCTGCCAAGCATTGGCGGCAGCTGAGGCCGGGACTGCTGCTATCGCACCGTTCCAAAAATTCGCCTTCACGGTCTTCAGAGCTGACGAACTGTGCATTTTGTTCCCTCCTAGGAACATTTCTCAAGTTCCAGAGTTTTCCTTCGGCCGTGACAGGCCTGTACGCCGCCGCTGCGCGTCGCCACGGTTGCGTTGTTCGCAGCCAAAAAAGCGAAAGCTGAGCAGGCTAGCCCCGGTTTGAAACTTTCCGTCGCCACGTCTTTTGGTGAAAGGATTGACCGATGGCTCCAGACCCCCATCCTGTTCCCAAAGGAAAAGAGCGGCCTCCATCCACAATCGAAGAGCTTGACGTGCTCTGGCTTACGGCGGGACTGAGTTGCGACGGCGACTCGGTCTCGATCACCGCCGCGAGCGAACCAAGCATAGAGGACGTCATCCTCGGAGCGATCCCCGGCCTACCGAAGGTGCGCTTGCACAATGCAGTGCTGTCCTACGAAGTGGGCGATGACTTCATGAAGGCCTTCCATCAAGGCGCGCGGGGCGAACTCGAAAACTTCGTGCTTGTGGTCGAAGGCTCCATCCCGAACGAGAAGCTGAGCGGCGACGGATATTGGGCGGCGATTGGCACGGATGCGGCGACGGGACAGCCGATTAAAACCACCGAATGGATTGATCGTTTGGCGCCAAAGGCGCTTGCCGTGATCGGCGCCGGAACGTGCGCCACATATGGCGGCATTCATGCAATGAAGGGAAATCCCACCGGCTGCATGGGCCTTCAGGACTATCTTGGCGCTGAGTGGAAATCAAAAGCCGGTCTGCCGATCGTCAACGTCCCGGGCTGCCCTGTGCAGCCCGACAATTTCATGGAGACATTTCTCTATCTGCTGCGCCAGCTCGCTGGTCTGGCGCCGATGATTCCTGTCGACAGACTCGGCCGCCCGCGCTGGCTGTTTGGTCCCACCGTTCATGAGGGATGTGACCGCGGCGCTTATTACGAAGAAGCCGATTTCGCGCAAGAGTATGGCTCGCGGAAATGCCTGGTGAAGATCGGCTGCTGGGGACCGGTCGTGCAGTGCAACGTGCCCAAGCGCGGTTGGATCGCGGGTCTCGGCGGCTGCCCGAACGTCGGCGGCATTTGCATCGGCTGCACCATGCCAGGCTTTCCCGACAAGTTCATGCCGTTCATGGACGAACCGCCCGGCGCCCGCATTTCATCGGTGCTGGTCAAGCCGTACGGCGTGTTGATCCGCAATCTGCGCAAAATCACCAATCACACCCTCAACAAGGAGCCGAAGTGGCGCAACAGGGAGCCGACCTACACCACTGGTTACGAGCCTGATCGGCCGAACAAGACTCATCCACTCTAGCTAAGGATCGCGACCATGGTCGACCTCGCAACCCGTCCTTCGGCGCCTCCGAGCCAGAGAAAAGCGTCGCCCAATCTCGTCGAGATGAATTGGGATCCGATCACCCGGATCGTCGGCAGTCTCGGAATTTTCACCAAGATCGATTTTGAGAATCGGCAGGTCGCCGAATGTCACAGCACGTCGTCGATCTTTCGCGGCTACAGCATTTTCATGAAGGGGAAAGATCCCCGTGACTCCCACTTCATCACCAGTCGAATCTGCGGAATCTGCGGCGACAATCACGCGACGTGCTCGGTCTATGCGCAGAATATGGCCTATGGCATCAAGCCGCCGCCGCTCGCCGACTGGATCATCAATCTCGGCGAAGCCGCAGAGTATATGTTCGACCACAACATCTTTCAGGACAATCTCGTCGGGGTCGATTTCTGCGAGCAGATGGTCAAGGAAACCAATCCAAGCGTCTGGGTAAAGGCGCAACGTACACCCGCTCGAAACTCGGACGCTCACGGCTATCGCACGATCGCCGAGATCATGACCGCGCTCAATCCATTTTCCGGCGAATTCTACCGTGAGACATTGATTGTCAGCCGCTACACGCGTGAGATGTTCAGCCTGATGGAGGGGCGCCATGTGCACCCCTCCACTCTTTATCCTGGCGGCGTCGGCACCGTGCCGTCGAACCAGCTCTTCACCGAATATCTGACGCGACTCGTGCGCTACGCCGAATTCATGAAGAAATGCGTGCCGCTGCACGATGATCTATTCGACTTTTTTTACGAAGCTCTACCCGGCTACGAGGAAGTCGGACGTCGACGAATTCTGCTCGGGTGCTGGGGCGCGTTTCAGGACCCGAACCATTGCGACTACAATTATAAGCATATGACCGACTGGGGCCGGAAGATGTTCGTCACCCCGGGCGTTGTCGTCGACGGCAAGCTTGTCACGACCGACCTTGTCGACATCAATTTGCAGATTCGTATTCTCCGCGGTCAGTCCTATTACGAGGACTGGGACAATTGTGAAACCTTCGTCAAGACGGACCCGCTGGGAAATACGGTCGATCAGAAGCATCCGTGGAATCAGACGACCATTCCGCGGCCGCAGAAGCGCGACTTCGACAAGAACTATTCCTGGGTCATGTGTCCGCGCTGGCTCGACAAGAGCAGCGGAGATCATCTGCCGCTCGACACCGGCGGAGGCGCCTTCGCGCGCCTGTTCTCGACGGCGCTGGCAGGGCTCGTCGACATGAACGGCTATGTCAAAGCGACAGGCGACAGCGTGAAGATCAATCTCCCCAAGACGGCGCTCAAACCTGCGGTGGAGTTTGAATGGAAGGTCCCAAAGTGGAGCAACGCGATCGAACGCGATCGGGCGCGCACTTATTTTCAAGCCTACTGCGCCGCTGCGGCATATTATTTCCTGGAGCAGGCCTTTACAGAGATTCAGGCGGGCCGCACCAAGACTTTTACGCCATTCGAGGTTCCGGACGAGGCGATCGGCTGTGGCTTCCACGAGGCGGTGCGCGGCGTGCTGTCGCACCATCTCGTCATAAAGGACAAGAAGATCGCCAATTATCATCCCTATCCGCCGACGCCGTGGAATGCGACGCCGCGAGACGATTTCGGAACGCCTGGACCTTACGAGGACGCGGTTCAAAACACGCCGATCTTCGAAGAGAACGGTCCGGACAAGTTTAAGGGCATCGACATCATGCGCGCGGTGCGCAGTTTTGATCCCTGTCTGCCCTGCGGCGTGCATATGTATGTGGGCGGCGGCAAGACCGTTAAGACCACGCATTCCCCCATGTTCGGCGCTTCGCGAAAGCCGTCGCCATGAGCGTAGAAGCGCGCGAGACGGAGACGCTGGAGCAGTCGCTGGCCCGGTTGGAAAAGCTGATGGCGACGCTCGAGAGCATCGCCGACGCCACAGGGCGGGAGGCGGCGCGTGAGTTGCTGGCGCTCGTGCTCGATTTGCACGCGCGTTCGCTGGCGCGCCTCAGCGCAATTATTGCGGCATCTGACAATGGCGCCGCTTTACTGGAAAAGATCGTCGAGGATCGGGACCTACGGGCGATATTGCTGCTTCACGGCCTGCATCCGCAAAGCGTCGAGGAGCGTCTACAGGAGGTCGTCGCGCGCATGCAGCCGCAGTGGCGCGCGCGCGGCCTCCATGTGAGCCTCATGAGTGCGAGTAAAACCTTTGCAATGGTTCAGCTGCAAAGGAATGGCGTCGCTGAGCCTACCGACCAGTTGCGGCTGGAGATCGAGAACGCTCTCACCGACGCCGCGCCCGACCTCGACGATATTTTGATCGAAATGGACATGACATCCCTTTACGCCGAAACCGCCGCCTAGACACAAAGAGCCGCGAGAGCATGGAAAGAATAGAATCGGGGAATTGGGCGTCTCGGCTGCGGCGCTTCGTGCGCACGGCGGAAGAAGAGCATTGCGAATTCTGCTCGAAGGCCATCGATTCCCGGCACGCGCATTTGGTGGAGCGCGCGACGCGAAAGTTCTTTTGCGCTTGTCCACAATGTGCGTTCCTCTTGAGCGGGGGCGAGCGTTTTGCCGCCTTGCGGGCACGCGCCGATGCGCTTCACGACTTCGATCTGAGCGACGAGGAATGGCAGGACTTTCGTATTCCGATTGATCTCGCCTTCGTGTTTCACAGCACGCCGGCGCAGGGTCCCGTGGCGATGTATCCAGGGCCGGCCGGAGCGATCGAGTCTCCTTTTGTCCCCGACGGCTGGTCGCGACTGGTCGCGGCCAATCCGACGCTGGCCGACCTTGATCCGGATGTCGAGGCGTTGCTCGTCAATCGAATGAATGGCGCACGGCAATACTATCTCGTTTCGATTGATCGCTGTTATGCGCTCGTCGGGCTGATCCGAAGGCATTGGCGCGGATTGTCGGGCGGCGCAGAGGTCTGGGAGGCCGTTCGCGACTATTTCAGGACGCTGCGAGACGACGTCGAGACGAAGGACAGGGTTCATGGTTGATCTCGACTTTCGCATCGAAGACGTCAAAGTCGAGAAATATTCGGCGGCGCCGCTGCTGTTGTTTGAGTTGCATGTCGTAAACAAGACGCCGGATCTGCCCATTCTCAACGTGATGTTGAACTGCCAGATTCGCATCGAGCCTGCGCGGCGGCGCTATGACGGCGACGAGCGTGATCGGCTTTCCGATCTCTTCGGACAGCCGTCGCGCTGGGGCGAGACCATGCGGAGTTTCCTTTGGACGCATGCGAGCGTTTCCATTCCCGCCGTCGACGCTGAGCGCATGGTCGATCTGCCGGCGCCCTGCAGTTATGACTTCAACATTGCAGCGACAAAATATTTTCATGGCTTGGAGCAGGGCGACGTTCCGCTCAATTTTCTGTTCAGCGGCTCGATTTTTTACCGCGACAGCGAAGGCAGGTTGCAGATCGAGCAAGTCGCTTGGAGCAAGGAATGCGCGTATCGCCTGCCGTTAAGCGTATGGCGCGCGATGATGGACCACTACTATCCGCAGAGCATGTGGCTCTGCCTGCATCGCGACGCTTTTGAGGAGCTGGACCGTTACCGGCGCCGGCAAGGACTTCCGACATTTGAACGCGCGTTGCAGGCGCTACTCGAAGCCAACGCTGCGGAGGCGACATGAAACTCGACTCCATCAGAGCGATCGCCAACGCCGTTCTTTACGAGGGCTACATCCTTTATCCCTATCGGCCATCGTCAATAAAAAATCGTCAGCGCTGGACGTTCGGCGGCGTCTTTCCGAAGGCGTTCGATCAGCAGGGCGACGCCTCGCGCATGGAGACGCAGGCGCTCTTGCGGGGCGGAGAGCAGGCGGCGTTCAACGTGCATTTTCGATTCCTGCAGGTCATGACGCGCGAGGTCGGACAGCTGGCGACGCCGACGCGAGAGCTTCCGGACGAGGGCGAACCGGCGCTCACGCGCGTTCCGAGCCTTCATGTCGACGATCGGGAGTTGCTGGCCTGGGAGGAGGCGATCGAACGGGAGATCGACTTAGGGCCGCTGCGGCCCGGCGATGTTCAAGGCGCCGCCAGCGTGACGCCGTTTTGCTTTAATGGCGCGCGCGAATTCGAGCCAGTCCGAGATCGGAGCGGTCGCATCGTCGCCGCTCTCATTCGCACGTCTCAAACGATCCAAGGCGTGGTCGAAGTGAAGGCGGAGAAGCTCGCGACTGATTTGTGGAAGCTGACGATCGGGATCGAGAACGTCACGCCGCTTACGGGCGCGGTTCGTGAGGAACGCGCAGCCGCGCAACTTCGCGCTTTCGCCTCGACGCATGCGATCCTCACCGTCGAAGATGGCGCGTTTGTTTCGTTGCTAGATCCTCCCGACGATCTGCGAGAGGCTGCCGGGGCGTGCCGAAATGTCGGAGCCTTTCCGGTGCTGGTTGGCGGTCAGGACAATAACGCCATGCTCGCTTCGCCGATCATCCTCTATGATCATCCGGCGATCGCGCCCGAAAGTCCTGGAGACCTCTTCGACGGCACTGAGATCGATGAAATCTTGACGCTTCGTATCCTCGCGATGACCGACGCCGAGAAACGCGAGATGGCGTCCGTCGACGCCCGTGCGCGCGCGCTTCTGGAGCGCACGCATGCTCTGACCGCCGAGGATATGGCGCGGCTTCATGGCGTCATGCGCAATCACCAGTCTCAGGCGAGCGAAATTGAACCGCCGCCGATGGGCGGGGACCATGAGAAGCCTCGCCTCGTCTCGCTGCTGGAGAGCGGACGCAGTCTATGCGTCGGCTCCCGCGTGCGACTACGCCCAAAATCGGGCGGAGACATCATGGATATCGTGCTCAAAGACAAGATCGCGGTCGTCGAGGCGATCGAGCGCGATTTCGAGGACCGGATCCATGTCGCGGTGACATTGATTGACGATCCGGGCAGGGATCTCGGCGCGGCGGGCTTTCCTGGACATCGGTTCTTTTTCAGTCAGGAGGAGATCGAGCCGATTGCTGCGGGTGATGGGCCATGACCTCGATCCTCGTCGCGTGCGTCGGCAACATCTTCAATGGCGATGACGCCTTCGGCGTCGAGGTGGCGCGCAGGCTTTCACAGGCGAAGCTGCCGGACGGCGCGCGAGTGATCGATTTCGGCATTCGCGGGATCGATCTCACTTATGCACTGATGGACGGCTATGACGCTGTGATCCTTGTCGATGCGGCGCAGCGGGGCGAAGCGCCGGGCGTCGTCTCAGTGGTTGAGCCCGACCCGATCGCGGCGGCGGACTCCATACCCGAGGATCTGGCGCTTTCGCCGCATGAGCTCGATCCCGCGAAAGTTCTTCATTTGGTGTCGGCGCTTGGCGGAAATTGCCGGCGCGTCCTGCTGGTCGCCTGCGAGCCGTGGACCTTCGGTGGGGACGAAGGCGTCATGGGGTTGAGCGAGCCTGTCGCGGCGGCGGTCGGCGTCGCTGCGGAGACGGTCGAAGAGCTGATTGAGGAGATGATGGCGGCGTAACATAACGCGATCGCACTGGCGCCGCGCATCGGGTAAATGGAGAAATGTCATGAGCGGATGGGAGATTACAGGCATCGTCCTGGGGCTTATCATCCTCGGACTGCTGATCATGAACGCGAAGGACCTGTATCGCTATATCAAGATCAGCAATATGTGAGGCTGACAGGGATCATGAGTTTTGCGGCGGTAGAGCCATCGCAGGCGCTCGAATTTCGGGTGCGCGGGCGTGTGCAGGGGGTGGGCTTTCGCCCGGCGGTCTGGCGCATGGCGCGTGAACTGGGGCTTGCCGGCGAGGTGCTCAATGACGGCGAGGGCGTATTATTGCGCGTCAGCGGCGACCCGTCGCGGATCGCGACGCTGCTTCGACGAATCGAACGAGACCCGCCGCCGCTCGCACATGTCGACAGCATCGAAAGGCGATACTACAGCGGCCATCTGCCGCTAGATTTCGGTATCGCCGAGAGCATCGGCGGACCCGCATGCACCCAGGTGGCGCCAGATGCGGCGCTCTGCGGCGCATGCGCCGCGGAGCTGCGTGATCCAAACGAACGCCGCTATCGCTATCCATTCACCAATTGCACGCATTGCGGCCCGCGCCTCAGCATTGTGACGGCCATTCCGTATGATCGCGCGACGACCACGATGGCGCCCTTCGCCTTGTGCGCGGCATGTAAGGCGGAATATCACAATCCGAACGATCGCCGTTTTCACGCCGAAGCGGTGGCCTGCCCATCCTGCGGGCCGACCGCATCGGTTGTTGCGTTAGGCCAAGCGGAAGCGCCGCGCGCCGGCGGCGCCGACGCGGTCGAAATTGCAGCGCGTCTTATCGCGCGTGGTGCGATCATCGCCGTCAAGGGTCTGGGCGGCTATCATCTCGCATGCGACGCGACGAATGCCGAGACTGTCGCGCGCCTGCGCCGATTGAAGCGCCGTGACGCAAAGCCCTTCGCGCTGATGGCGCGGGATCTTGCCGTTATCCGTCGCTACTGCGCAATCGACGCCGTCGAGGAGCGCGCGCTCACAAGCGTTGAGGCGCCGATCGTGCTGCTGCGCGCAAATTCGGAGCATTTGCCTGAGGCCGTTGCGCCTCGACTTGCCACGTTTGGCTTTATGCTGCCGACGACGCCGCTGCATCTGCTATTGATGGATCAGTTCGAGCATCCGCTCGTGATGACGAGCGGCAATATCTCGGACGAGCCCGCCGTCGTCGATGACGCGGAGGCGTACCGACAGCTTGCCGAAATCGCCTCCTTCGCATTGACGCATAATCGCGCCATCGCCAATCGCGTTGACGACTCGGTTGTGCGAGTTATGAGCGGGCGGCCGAGGGTTCTTCGCCGCGCCCGCGGCTACGCGCCCGCGCCGCTGCGATTGCCGAGCGGCTTCGAAAAGGCGCCCGACCTGTTGGCGATGGGCGGGGAGCTGAAGGCGACCTTCTGCCTGGTCAAGGACGGTCAGGCCATCTTGTCGCCGCATCAGGGCGATCTCGAGAACGCGGCGACGCTGGATGATTACAAAAAAAATCTTGCTCTCTTTCGGAGCCTGTTTGATCATGCGCCGACGGCGATCGTCGTCGACCGGCATCCTGAATATCTGTCGTCGAAACTCGGACGCGCAGAGGCCGACACACGGGCCTTGCCGTTGATTGACGTTCAACATCATCACGCCCATGTCGCCGCCTGCTTTGCTGAAAATGGCCGACCGCTCCATGCGCCGCCGGCGCTCGGCATCGTGCTCGACGGATTGGGCTTTGGCGATGACGGGACGATATGGGGCGGCGAGTTCCTGCTCGCCGACTATCTTGGCTACGAGCGGCTGGCGCGGTTGAAGCCCGTCGCCATGCCCGGCGGCGCACAGGCGGTGCGCGAACCCTGGCGAAACCTCTATGCGCATCTTAGGGCCGCGGGCGCGTTCGAAGCGAAGCCTTCTGCGCCGGGCGATTGGCGCGCCTTGGAGGGCAAACCGCTTGCGACGCTCGACCGGATGATCGCCCAAGGCCTCAATTCGCCATTAGCCTCCTCGTGCGGACGTCTGTTCGATGCGGTCGCCGCCGCGCTCGGCGTTTGCGCCGACCGTCAGGCCTATGAAGGCGAAGCCGGGGCGCGACTTGAGGCGCTGGCGGCCGCGGCGCCAAACGAGACACGCGGCTATGCGCTGAGGATTGCCGAGTCGGAGCTCATCGACATCGACGCGGCGCCGATGTGGCGCGCAATTTTCGATGATTTGCGGCAGGGCGTTTCGGCGCAGACCATTGCGCGCGGTTTTCACCTCGGTCTGGCGCAGTCAATCACTGAAGTCGCCGTGCGGCTGGCGGCTGCGCGGCGATTTGAAATGGTGGCGCTGTCGGGCGGCTGCTTCCAGAACCGCCTGCTCTTCGAAAGCGTCTACGACGGTTTGTGCGAGGCTGGCTTCACGGTGCTCACACATGTTGATGCGCCCACCAATGATGGCGGGCTCTCGCTGGGTCAGGCCGTCATCGGCGCCGCGCATCTGATGAGAACCGACATGACAAGAGATGGAAAGGACGGCGCATGTGCCTCGGCATCCCCGGCTGCATCGTTAGCATAGACAATGCCGACGATCTCGTCGCGACCGTTGACGTGAGCGGGGTGCGCCGGCAGATCAACATCAGCTGCGTCGTGGATGAAGCGCATCCTGTGGAGTCGTGCGTCGGCGATTGGGTTCTCGTCCATGTCGGTTTTGCGATGAGCCGGATCAATGAGGCCGAGGCGGCTGAGACGCTCAGATTGCTGCAAGAGCTTGGCGAACTCCAAGCCGAACTTGAGACTATGCAAACGCTCACCGACGCAGTCGCGGCGGAGGAATAGGATCATGACCAGCAAGAGCGCATTGGAGGTCCTTTATCCGTTCCTGCATGGCAAGGAGCAGGATCCCGCCGCCGTCGATGCTGGGTTGCTGCACTCTATTGAAGAGAAAGCGCGCGAGTCGCGCGAGACCAGCGTGAGATTTTTTGGCGAGCAGGCGCCTGTCCTGCTCGACGCGGCGAAGGCGCTTGCCGCCGTTTATCGACGCGGCGGCCGGATGTTCACCATGGGCAATGGCGGCTCGAGTTGCGACGCCTCGCATGTGGCCGTGGAGTTTCTCCATCCGATCACCGCCGGTCGGCCGGCGCTTGCGGCGATAAATCTCACCGCTGACGTTGCGATGACGTCCGCGGTGGGCAATGACGTGGGCTTCGAGCATATTTTCGCGCGCCAAATCATTGCGCATGGCCGGGCGGGAGACGGGCTTGTCGGCCTCTCCACCAGCGGCAATTCGGCAAATCTGATCGCCGCCTTCGTGAAGGCGAGGGAGATGGGTCTGACGACCATTGGCTTTAGCGGCGGCGACGGCGGCAAGATGGCCTCTGGGATCTGCGATCATTTCCTCGTCGTGCCAACGACGTCGGTCCACCGCATCCAGGAGTGTCACGTTGCCGCCTATCACATCCTGTGGGACCTGGTTCACACGCTGCTCGCCGACGATCGCGGCTCGGCCATAAGCAAGGACGTCGCGGCATGAGATATGTCGATGAATTTCGCGATCGGGCGAAGGCGGACGTTCTGATCAAGGAGATCGAGCGCCTGCTTGCGCGAATCGGGCGCGATGAAAGTCGGCCGCTGCAGATCATGGAAGTCTGCGGCGGGCACACGCATTCGATCTTCCGCTACGGCGTCGAAGGGATGCTGCCGAAGTCCATCGAGTTGGTGCATGGACCCGGCTGCCCTGTTTGCGTTCTGCCGATGGGACGCGTCGACGATTGCGTCGCCATCGCCGAGCGTCCGGAGGTGATCTTCACCACCTTCGGCGACGCCATGCGCGTGCCGGGCTCACGCAAGAGCCTGCTGCAGGCGAAGGCCGACGGCTGTGACGTGCGCATGGTCTATTCGCCGATGGACGCGCTGGCGCTCGCGCGTAAAAATCCCGCGCGCGAGGTCGTTTTCTTCGGAATCGGCTTCGAGACCACCATGCCGTCGACGGCGTTGACCGTGCTGCAGGCGGAGCGTGAAGGGATCAAGAACTTTTCGATCTTCTGCAATCACATCACCATCGTTCCGACCATCAAGGCGATTCTCGATAGCCCGGATCTGCGGCTCGACGGATTTCTGGGGCCGGGCCATGTGTCCATGGTGATCGGCGATGCGCCCTATGAATTTATCGCGCGTTACTACAAGAAGCCGATGGTGATCGCGGGGTTCGAGCCTCTCGACATTTTGCAGTCGATCTGGATGTTGCTGAAGCAAATCGACGAGGGACGCTGCGAGATTCAAAATCAATATGCGCGCGTCGCGCCAGCAGGGGGCAACGCCGTGGCGCTGCAGGCGGTTGCGCAGGTTTATGAACTGCGCGAATTCTTCGAATGGCGCGGGCTCGGCTCCATCGATCACTCTGGCGTCAAAGTGCGCGACGCCTATGCGGGCTTTGACGCCGAGCGGAAATTCGCCGTGCCCAATGCAAGAATCGCCGATCCAAAATCCTGCCAGTGCGGCGAGGTCCTCAAAGGCGTCATCAAGCCCTGGCAGTGTAAAGTGTTCGGCCGCGCCTGCTCGCCGGAGACGCCGCTCGGCGCGCTGATGGTGTCGTCCGAGGGCGCATGCGCGGCCTATTACCAATATGGCGGCATTAAGCGGGGCCGCGACGACGAGGCGAGCGCCGCATGAACATGATTTCCATCCCGCCCCGACGTCCGCGCGGCAAGGTGCATGTGCCGATCGTCACGCTGGCGCATGGCGGCGGCGGCAAGGCGATGAAGGATTTGATCGACGACGTCTTTGTCGCGGCCTTCGACAATCCGCTGCTGGCGCCGCTCGACGATTCTGCGCGGATGGATCTCTTGGAGCTTGCGCAATATGGCGACCGGCTGGCCTTCACGACCGACTCATTCGTTGTCGATCCGCTGGTGTTCCCCGGCGGCGACATCGGCAAGCTCGCGGTCTGCGGCACGGTGAACGATCTCGCCGTGGGCGGGGCGCTTCCGCTCTATCTTTCCTGCGCAGTTATCATCGAAGAGGGCGTCTCGATCAATTTTCTGCGGCAGATCGCAAGGTCCATGGCGGCGACGGCGCAAGAGGCCGGGGTGAAGATCGTCACCGGCGACACCAAGGTCGTGAACAAGGGCGCCTGCGACCAGATGTTCATCACCACGACCGGCGTTGGCGTCGTCGCCGCCGGCGTCGAGCTTGGCGCGCATCGCGCGAAACTCGGAGACGCGGTGCTCGTCAACGGACTTCTCGGCGATCATGGCGCGGCAATTCTAGGCGCGCGCGGCGATATGGCGTTGCAGTCGCCGATCGAAAGCGACTGCGCGCCGCTGCAGGGCCTTATCGCAAGCCTGCTCAATGCGGCGCCGAACACGCGGTTCATGCGCGATCCGACGCGCGGCGGAGTCGCGACCGTGCTCAATGAAATCGCCGAAGCGGCACAGATCGCCATAGACATTGACGAGGCGGTCACGCCGCTGCGCGATGAGGTGCGCGGCTTTTGTGAAATTCTCGGCCTCGATCCGCTCTATCTCGCCAATGAGGGGAAGATCGTCGCAATTGTTCCGCCCGACGAGGCCGAGCAGGCGCTCGAGGCCATGCGGGCGCATCCGCTGGGCCGACAGGCGGCCGTCATCGGTAGCGTCGTCGCGGGCGAGCCGGGCCGCGTCACCATGCGCACGATTTTCGGCGGCCGGCGCATCGTCGACATGCTGGTCGGCGAGCAACTACCGCGCATCTGCTAAAGGAGCCGACGTGCACGAACTCTCGATCGTTTGCAGCATTGTCGAACTGGCGTCGCAGGCCGCGCAAGGGCGTAGCGTGCGCCGCGTGACGCTCGAGATCGGCAAACTGTCGGGCGTCGAGCCGCAGGCCGTCGCGTTCTGTTTTCCGGAAGTCGCCCGAGGCACGCCGGTTGAAGACGCGACGCTGGACATCCGCGAAGTCGACGCCGAGGCGCGCTGCGACGTCTGCGGCGCGGAATTTCCCACGCCCGACATGCTCTCGGCGTGTCCATGCGGCTCTCGTCAATTCCAGCGCCTGCGCGGCGAAGAGCTGAACATTAAGAGCATCGAAGTCGAAGAGGCTGCATAATGTGCACGAGCTGTGGCTGCCGAGGGCAGGGGACTACGATGACCAATCTGCAGACCGGCGTGCGTGCGGAGATCGCGGCGGGGCCGGAGCATGACGGCGCGGCCCATTCGCATGGGGAGCATGGCCATGGTCATTTTCACGGCGAACATCAACATGCTCATGATCATCATCACGGGCACGAGCAGGGTCATGCACACGGGCATGATCACAGCCACGCGCATGCGCACGATCACAGCGATCATGATCAGGCGCACGAGGATTCCCACCGTCGCCTCGACCTGGAAGCGCGCATTCTCGCGAAGAACGACGCGATCGCCGCCAAATGTCGCGCCTGGCTTGCGGGTCGCGAGATCCTGGCGCTCAATCTCGTCAGCTCGCCCGGCGCGGGAAAGACGACGCTGCTCGAGCGCGCCATCGCCGACCTCTCAGGCGAACTGCCGCTGTTCGTCATCGAGGGCGATCAGGCGACGTCGAATGACGGCGAACGCATTCGCGCCGCGGGCGCGCCGGTGGTTCAGGTCAACACCGGCACGGGATGCCATCTCGACGCGGAAATGATCGCGCGCGCGCTTTCCGAACTCAAGCCGAGCGTCGCTTCGCTCGTCTTCATCGAAAATGTCGGCAATCTCGTCTGCCCGGCGCTGTTCGACCTTGGCGAGCACGCCAAGGCGGTCATCTTTTCGACCACGGAAGGCGAAGACAAGCCGCTCAAATATCCGCATATGTTCAGCGCCGCGAAGCTCGTCATCTTCAACAAGATCGACCTTCTGCCGCATCTGGATTTTTCGATGGAGCGGGCGAGGGAGAATATTCTCCGCGTCAATCCGGATGTTGAGATCGTCGAAGTCTCCGCCAAGACCGGCGCGGGCATGCGGCAGCTCTACGACTGGATTCGCGCGCAGCGTACGGCGGTGAAGGAACAGGCGCTTGTGTAAAGACAGCGGTAAGGGCGTTCTTCCTAAATCGCTGCTTCTTTCACGTCGACGCTGACATCCAAATCTTGATCGCCGGCGCCGATGATCACGCCGTCGATCGGCGAAACATCCGCATAGTCGCGTCCGATGGCGATGGCGATATGGTCGTTGCCGACGACAATCGCGTTCGTCGGATCAAGGTCGAAGAAGCCAAATTCCGGGCCGCACCACACCGAAACCCACGCATGGGTCGAATCGGCGCCTTCCAGCCGCGCCTGGCCTGGCGCTGCGAAAGTTCGAAGATAGCCGCTGACATAAGACGCCGCCAATCCGACGCCGCGCAAAGCCGCGATCATGATATGCGCAAAATCCTGGCAGACGCCGCGACGGCGTTCGAACGCCTGCGCGATCGGCGTCGCGATATGCGTCGCATCCGGATCGTAGGCGAAGTCGGCGTTGATGCGCTGCGTTAGTTCGATTGCGCCTTCGAGGATCGGCCGCCCGGGCGAAAAGCTTTCGCGCGCATAATGCGTCGCCGCGTCGAACAACGGCGCAAAGCGGCTTGCATAAATGTAATGGGCGGGAGAGGAGGCTGCGAGCGAGTCGGACGCGTAGGCGGCGTTCCTCACGATTTCCCATGACGGCGTCAGCGCCGGCGCAGGCGGCGGCGCCCGTTCGACGGCGACGCGCGCCGCGAGGGCGATCTGCAGCTTCGTGTGGGGCTTGAGGATGCGGGCTTCGCAGACCCGGTTTCCGTGAAAGTCGATCCTCTCATTGAGGATTTCGGCCGATGGCGACAGCTCAATACGATGGGACAGCACTGTTTGGCCGCGATCGTTGCGCGGGATCAGGCGCATGGCGCAGCGCGCCGAAGCGACCGGCGCGTCATATTTGTAGATCGTGCGATGGGCGATATCGTAGATCACGCGATCCGCGACGGCTGAGAATTTGCTGCGCCATCGGCGCCATGCGTGAAATAGCGCTCGGCGATTTTGTCGGCGAGAGACATCAGGCGTTGCTCAAACCCAAGAATGATCGCGGCGTCCAAGCGGCGCGCATCTTCCGACTCGAGTTCGGCGCGCAGCTTGACGGAGAGTCGCCGCGGCGGCTCCATGACTCCATCGTCTCGCAGAGTCGGCAGCGCCGCGAGATGTTCGTCGATATGCATCGCCTGGAAGAGGACGGATCGCGGATTGAACGGATCGAGCATGGCCATGTCGAGAACAGGCGCCAGTGCGGCGCCGGCGATGTAGCGGGAGCGATAGGTGATCTGCGAATCGAGTAGATCGAGCAGGGCGTCCAGCGTCTCGACCGTCGCATCGTCGCCGGCAAATTGCCGGGCGAAGCGGCACGTCCCGATGGCGCGTTCGATTCTGCGCCCGAGATCGATAAAGCTCCAGCCGGCGACGCGATTGAAATTTTCGTCGATCAGTCCGGACAAAGCTGCCAGCGTATGGAGCGAACGCTCCACAATTTCGAGCGCCTCGGGCTCCGTTATCGCGCCGGCGCCGGCGCGCGTCAGGCGTGTCTCGATACGTCCGATGAGTTGCCAGACATCTTGGGACAGGCGCTCGCGCACGATCGACGCCGCGCGTCTCGCATTGCGCACGACCGACAACGCGGAACCGTAATCGTCGGCGCCGGCTGCCGCGGACCATGCAATCTGCGTCGGGTCCATGTCCGGCGCGTCTTCGGGGGCGGCGCCCCAGGCGATCAGCAGTCGCGCAAGCCGCTCGATCGACTGGCGCCCTTGCAGATCGATGTGCTGGAGTTCGCCCAGCCGCGCCCCGAGCGACCGCACGACGCGCAATGTCGCTTCGGCGCGCTCGAGATAGCGTCCCATCCAGAAAAGATTATCGGCGGCGCGGCTCGGCAGATTGCCGAGCGCGCGCACGATCGGCGGATCCTCGTCGGACGGAAGCAGCGTCGACCATTCGATCGGATGGCTCGTCAATACCCAGACGTCGCTCGATTGCGCGCCGGCGTCCATCGACACAGCGCGCGCATTAAGCCGGTTGGAGACTCGGCAGAATCCGCCGGGCATCACCGTCCAACCGTCAGCCGTCGCGGCGGCGAAAACGCGCAAGGCGAAAGGTCTCGGCGTCAGCCTGCCCTCGGCCCAGGCTGGCGTCGTGGAGAGATTGACAGGTTCCTGAGCGACATAGTCGACGCCGCGCTGATTTATGGCGTCGATCAGACGCGCGCGCTCCTCGCTGGAGAGCGCATGACCGAGCGCCTCACGAAGGTCGCCAAACCCCGGGAGCCTGTCGCTGAACGCCCCGCTGATCGCGTAGTCGCTCAAGGTCTCGACAATTTGATTGCGGGCGCTTTCGCGTCCGCACCACCACGTCGCGACATTGGGAAGTTTGAGGCTCTCGCCGAACAGGCGTTGCGACAGCTCCGGCAGGAAACTCATCAGCGCGCGCGATTCGATGAGACCGGCGCCGGGCATGTTCGCGACGACAACGGCGCCGCGACGGATGGCTTCGAACATCCCGGCGACGCCCAGACGCGACGCGGCGTTCTGCTCCAGCGGGTCGCACCAGTCAGCGTCGACGCGACGCCAAATCGCATCGGCGCGCTTCAAGCCGGCGATGGTGCGCACATGCAGCTTGCCATCGCTCATCACGAGATCTTCGCCTTCGATCAGCGTAAGGCCGAGATAGCGGGCAAGGTTCACCTGTTCGGAATAGGTCTCGCTCCAAGGGCCAGGCGTCAGCAGGCAGATGCGCGGATCAACGCGTTGCGCCGCGCCGGAGATGCTCGCACGAAATTCTCGGAAAAACGGCGCGAGGCGCTCGACGTTCATGTCTCGATAGAGACTTGGCAGAGCGCGCGACAGGATCATCCGATTTTCTAAGGCGTAACCAGCTCCCGAAGGCGCCTGCGCGCGATCGCCGAGCACACGCCAGGCGCCATCGGGCCCGCGTCCGATATCGGCGGCGTAAAAGCGAAGCCAGCGTCCGCCGGGCGGCGCGACTCCGCACATCGGTCGAATGAAGTCAGGCGATCCCGTGATGGCTGCGGCCGGCAGGGCGCCCTCAGCGACAAGCCGCGCCTCGCCGTAAACGTCATGCAGGATCTGATCGAGAAGTTCGGCGCGCTGTGCGACGCCAGTCGCAATATCGCGCCACTCTGATTCCGGGATCAGAAGCGGCAAACGCCCTAACGGCCAACTGCGCTCCTTGGTTTCTCCGTGAACCCGGTAGGAAATTCCCATGTCGTCGATGCGGCGGCCGGCTGCGGCGAAGCGTTGCTCAAGGCCGATATCGCCGAATGCGGCGAGCGATTCGAGGAACTGGAGCCAGTGCGCACGCGGACATCCATCTGGGTCGAGAAGCTCATCCGGCGCGTCGTGCATCGGCGCATATTGAGCGATCCAGGCGGCAACGCGCTGCGACGCCTTGTCTGCTTCAATCGGTCGCTCAGCGGACAATGCTCCTCCGAAGATCCAGCGTCAGCGGAAACTCTTGGCCTGGCTCCTCGCGCGGCGGATCGACAGGTCCGGGCGTGTGCCCATGATCCTCAAATCGCGCCAAGCGCCGCGCTTCGGCTTCGTTACTGTTAACGGGGAAGGCGTCGTAATTACGGCCTCCAGGGTGCGTCGCGTGATACACGCAGCCGCCCAGCGAACGCCTGCTCCAGCAGTCGATGACGTCGAAGGTCAATGGCGCGTGGACCGGCAGCGTCGGATGCAGGCCGGAGGGCGGCTGCCAGGCCTTGAAGCGAACGCCCGCCACCGCCTCGCCGGGGACGCCGGTGCTGGTCATCGGGACACGGCGTCCGTTGCAGGCGATCATGTGCCGGCCGGGAACGAGGCCCTTCGCTTTGACCTGCAGGCGCTCAAGCGACGAATCGACGTAGCGCACCGTGGCGCCATTCGCGCCTTCTTCACCCATCACATGCCAGGGTTCGAGCGCGCCGCGGATCTCCAGATGAACGCCGCCGTGCTCGACGTTTCCAGCGAGCGGAAAGCGGAATTCCCGCTGCGCCTCAAACCATTCCTCTTCGAAGGCGTAGCCGGCGCGGCGCAGATCATCGATAACGCCAAGAAAGTCGTGCCATACGAAATGCGGCAGCATGAATTTGTCGTGCAGCGCCGTTCCCCAGCGCACCAGATCGCCGTGCTGCGGCTCCCGCCAGAACCGGGCGACGAGCGCGCGCAGCAACAGCTGCTGCGCCAGACTCATGCGGGCGTCGGGAGGCATTTCGAAGGCGCGGAATTCGACGAGCCCGAGACGCCCGGTCGGTCCGTCGGGCGAATAGAGCTTGTCGATGCAGATTTCGGCGCGATGGGTGTTGCCGCCGACATCGACCAGCAGATTGCGGAACAACCGATCGACGAGCCACGGCGGCACATAGCCTTCGCCGGGAGACGGCACCTGCGCCAACGCGATCTCCAGCTCATACAGCGAGTCGTGCCGCGCCTCGTCAACCCGGGGCGACTGGCTGGTGGGGCCGATGAAGAGTCCGGAGAACAGATAGGATAATGAGGGATGCCGCTGCCAATAAAGCACAAGGCTCTTCAAAAGGTCGGGGCGGCGCAGGAAGGGCGAGTCGGCGGGCGTTTTGCCCCCAAGCACGACATGATTGCCGCCGCCCGAGCCGATCTGCCGGCCGTCGATCATGAATTTGGCCGTCGTCAACCGCGCCTGTCGCGCGTCCTCATAGAGCGCGGTCGTCGTTTCGACGGCCTCCCGCCATGTGGCGGCCGGGTGAATATTGACTTCGATGACGCCAGGATCAGGCGTCACCTTGATCACTTCGAGGCGCGGGTCGTCGGGCGGCGGATAGCCTTCGATATAGAGCGGCAGCCCGGTCGCTTTGGCGCTCTCTTCCACCGCCTCGAGCAGTTCGAGATAATCCTCGAGCGTTTCGACGGGCGGCATGAACACGCAGAGATTGCCGTCTCGTGGTTCGATGGTGAAGGCGGTGCGCACGGCGCCTTCGACAATGGACTGTTCGTGCACGTCCTGGCGCGCTGGACCCCCGGACGTCGCCCCGCCGCCTAGAATGCGGCGAAAATGTCCGGGCTCGGGCAGCGGCTCGCGGGGCGCGAAGGGATCCTGCGGATAGATGAACGGATATTCGCCTTCGGGAAGCTTGGGCAAGGATGCGACGGGAAGCCGCAGTCCGATAGGCGAATCGCCCGGCGCCAAGAACAGCTTTCCGCGTCGCAGCGTCCACTTCTCCGAGGTCCAGCGCGACTGGGAGTCGGCGCGCGCATTCCAGCGCTGAATCGGCAGGACGAAACCCGTCGGCTTGCTCAGGCCGCGCTCGAACACCCGCATCATGCGCGAGCGTTCCTCCGCATCGTCGATCTTGGGATCGCAGGGATCGACATTGATCGGGAGGACGCTCTCCTTGACCATCCAATGCGCGGGATCTTCGTAGGCCGGCAAAGCGTGTTCGGCGCCCACCCCGAGACGCTCCGCAAGATCCTGCACAAAGACTTCCGCTGCTGCCGTGGTCGCGCCTTTCGGCTCGGCGATATCGGCGATCAGTTGCGGCTGCGACCAAATCGGCTTGCCGTCCCGGCGCCAGTAGAGCCCGAAGGCCCAGCGCGGCAGGCTTTCGCCCGGATACCATTTGCCCTGGCCGTAATGCAGAAACCCGTTTGGCGCAAAGCGCTCGCGCAGCTTGCGGATAAGGTCGTCGGCCCGCTCTCGCTTAGTGGGGCCGGTCGCCGCCGTGTTCCACTCGGAGGACTCGAAGTCGTCGATCGAAACGAATGTCGGCTCTCCGCCCATGGTGAGGCGAACGTCGAGCGCCTTAAGGTCCGCGTCGACCCTTTCGCCCAAGGCGTCAAGTCGGCCCCAGGCGTCGTGGGAAAAGGGCGCGGTGATGCGCGGCGCCTCATTGATGCGATCGACGCGCATCTCGAAACCGAATTCGACCTGGGCGGGCTCTACGAGGCCCGACAGAGGCGCGGCGGAGCGATAGTGCGGCGCGCTGCATAGCGGCAGATGACCTTCGCCGCAAAACAGTCCCGAAGTCGCGTCGAGACCGATCCAACCAGCGCCAGGCAGAAAAACTTCCGCCCAAGCGTGCAGATCGGTGAAGTCGTGATCGGTTCCCTTCGGGCCTTCAATCGGATCGACATCGGCCTTTAGCTGGATGAGGTAGCCGGAGACGAAACGTGCCGCGAGACCGAGCTTGCGCAAGATCTGAACGAGAAGCCAAGCGGAATCGCGGCACGAACCCGATCCCAGCGCGAGAGTCTCTTCCGGCGCCTGCACGCCAGGCTCCATCCGGATGACGTAGCGAATGTCGCGGTGCAGCCGCGCGTTGAGTTCGACGAGAAAATCAATTGTCCGCGTTTTTTGCCGCGGAAGGCTTCGGACGAAGTCTTCCGTCAGGGCGCCCACATCCTCGGGGTCAAGATAGGCGGCAAGCTCAATTTTCTGTTCATCGGGATAAGCGAAAGGGAACTCTTCGGCATAAGGCTCGATGAAGAAATCGAATGGATTATAGACGGCGAGATCCGCCAGCAGATCGACCTCTATCTTGAATTCCCTCGCGCTATCGGGGAACACCAGTCGCGCCAGCCAATTTCCGTGCGGGTCCTGCTGCCAGTTTATGAAATTTTCCGAAGGCGCGATCTTGAGCGAGTAGCTCAAGATTTTCGTGCGGCAATGCGGAGCCGGGCGCAGACGGACGATCTGCGGACCGAGCACGACCGGGCGGTCATATTTGTAGTGGGTGATGTGGTGAAGGGCGATCTGGATCGACACGTTAATCAGCGTCTCGTTTCAGCGTCATTCTCTCAAGAACTGACGCAGGGCCACTGCCGGGACTTTAGCGGGGCCGCGCCGCGCAGTGTCAATCTGAAGAGCCGCCAAAATGGCGGCTTTGTCCGAAATTGCGGCAATAAGCCTATCAGGTGAATACAGGCTGCGCATTCAATTGGCGCCGGTATAGGATGCTCCGGAAGACCGAGGGTCCCGAGCGACCACCCCGCTCTGTCTGACCAGGAACATTCCGCCAGAAGCGCAGTTAAGGCCGCAAGCGCGGTTCGGAAAGATCCTCCATGAAAGCCTTTCGATGCCAGGTTTGCCGCCAGAGCATACTTTTTGAGAACACCAAATGCGAGAGTTGCGGGCACACGCTCGGCTATTTGCCGACGCATGGCGAGATGACCGCCGTCGAACCCGTCGGTAACGGATGGCGCGCGCTCGCTGACGGAACCCGCGAATATCGTTTCTGCAAGAACTGGGAGCTGCACGGATGTAATTGGATGGTCGAGAAGGGCGGTCCCTCTGAGTATTGCCTCGCCTGCCAGCATAATCGAATCGTGCCTGACTTGTCGGACGACAAGCGCCACGCGGCGTGGCGGAAAATCGAAGCCGCCAAACGACGGCTCTTTTACAGCCTGATCAGACTGAATCTTCCTGCGCCAACGGCTTCAGAAAACGACGGCGAACCGCTGGTCTTCGATTTCTTGGCGGAGGAGCCATCGCAACGACCGGTGATGACGGGCCATGACTCCGGCCTGATCACGATCGCTTTGAAGGAAGCCGATGATCCGGTGCGAGAGAAATTGCGCGACAAGATGGGAGAGCCCTATCGTACATTGCTTGGGCATTTCAGGCATGAGATCGGTCATTATTATTGGGATCGCATCGTGCCGCACGCCGAACATCTTTGGCCATTTCGAGAACTCTTTGGAGACGAGCGGGAAGATTATTCCGCCGCCCTCAAGAGACATTATGAAGAAGGGCCGCCAGCCGACTGGCGACAAAAGCACATAAGCGCATACGCCTCTTGTCATGCGTGGGAGGATTTTGCGGAAACCTTCGCGCATTATCTCCATATCGTCGACACGCTCGAAACCGGTCGCAGCGCAGGGCTCGTGGTGCGGCGGGATGACGGTTCTCCGGCGCGGGTCGATTTTGATCCCTACGGCTATCCCGACATCAATGAGATGGTCGATAGTTGGCTGGATATTTCGTTCGCGTTGAACAACATCAACCGATCGATGGGGCAGCCAGATATCTATCCCTTCGTGATCTCGCCGGTCGTGAAAGAGAAACTGGGCTTTGTCCAAAGCCTTCTCATGGATCACGCCCAGCGCCACGCCGCTGTGGCCGCGCCGCGCGCCGCGTGTTGCTAATCCATCCCATTGCGATACAGGCCAATTCGCAGGCGAAGCGCTCTTGAGCTGTGACGAAGCGGCAAGCGTCCAAGGCGATAGATCGGTTTGACGATGCGCCGCGCTCCTGCGATCAAAGCGGAAGGCGTGAGCCCTCGACGCGTGCCTGTGCGTTCAGGGGTAGGCTCGCGCTCCAGCGCCCGACCAGTCTTTGGGGAATCGAATGATTGTTTCGTCGGCTTCGGATTATCGAAAGGTCGCACAGCGCAAGCTGCCGCGCTTCCTCTTTGATTATATCGATGGCGGGGCGAACGCCGAAGACACCTTGCAGGCCAATGTCGCTGATTTGAGAGCCGTGAACCTCAGACAGCGCGTGTTGAAGAACGTCACCGGCCTCAGTCTCGCGACGGAATGGTTCGGTCAGCCTTCCGAGCTTCCCGTGATCCTGGCGCCTGTCGGGCTGAGCGGGATGTTTGCTCGTCGGGGTGAAGTCCAGGCGGCCAATGCTGCGGCGAAGAAGGGCATTCCGTACGTGCTGTCGACGCTGTCGGTCTGTTCGCTCGAAGAAGTCGCGTCGCAATGCAGCGCGGGAACCCTCTGGTTCCAGCTCTACGTGCTCAAAGACCGCGGATTCATGCAGTCGATGCTGGAGCGGGCCCAGCGCGCAGGCATAAACAAACTTGTCTTCACTGTAGACCTTCCTGTGCATGGATCGCGCTACCGCGACGCCCATTCCGGTCTGTCAGGGCCTATCGCCAAACCGCGGCGCCTGCTTCAGGCGATCGCGAAACCGGGCTGGTCCTTTGATGTGGGGATCAGGGGCCGACCGCACGATCTCGGCAACATCTCAAAATATCTCGGCAAGGCGACCGGACTGCAGGATTACATCGGCTGGCTCGGCAAAAACATTGATCCATCGATCAGCTGGTCAGACCTCGAATGGATCCGCGAGTTCTGGAAAGGGCCTTTGATCCTCAAGGGCATATTGGATCCTGAGGACGCACGGGACGCCGTGCGGTTCGGAGCGAATGGGATCATCGTTTCCAATCACGGCGGACGGCAGCTCGACGGCGCGCTCTCGACGGTCAAAGCCTTGCCGCCGATCGTCGACGCCGTCGGAAGCGATCTTGAAGTATTTGTCGATTCAGGCGTGCGGTCCGGACTGGACGTGGTGCGCATGCTGGCGCTCGGCGCCAAGGGCGTCCTGCTCGGGCGGGCCGCGGCCTATGCGCTGGCTGCGGCCGGACAGGGTGGCGTCGAGAATATGCTCGAGATCTTCGCCAAAGAAATGCGCGTGGCGATGACCCTGACGGGCGTCACCTCGATCGCGCAGATCGACAGGCGCATTCTTGCGTGATCAGCCTCACGCAAACAGGTCGACCCGACCGTCTGCAAGGCGATAAATTCCGCTCACGACTTTGACGCGCTTCTCATTGACAGCGGCGCTCAGCAACGGCGTTGCGGTCTCGAGCGTCGTCGCGCACATCCGGGCGTTCTCCACGGTCGCATTCTCCTGAAGATCGCCCTGCCGGCCCCTTACTGCTTCAACCGCGGGAGTTAGAGCGGCGACCAGCGACGGAAGGTGGCCAGGCAAAGTCGTATGATCCTGGATCGACGAAATTGCGGATTTAACAGCGCCGCAGGCTTCGTGACAGAGCACTAAGATGAGAGGTGTCTTCAACACCTCAACAGCATATTCCAAGCTTGCGATATTGTACGGATTGGCGACATTGCCCGCAACACGAACAACGAACAGATCGCCGCGCGAACTGTCAAAGGCGTATTCCGGCGCGATCCGCGAATCCGCGCAGCTGAGAATCGCGGCGTAAGGATTTTGTCCGCCGACGAGGGCCTCGCGCTCGGCGAAGAAGTCGTGGCGTCTTGCTAGGCCCTGCTGATAGCGCTTATTGCCCTCCATCAGGCGCGCCAACGCTTCGTCAGGAGTCAGGACATTTTCAGGCTTTGGCGGCGCGCTCGGCTTCTTAGTCTGTTTAGACTGGGACTTTTGAGCCTTGGCGTTCGCGCTGGGGACCGCTGTCAGCACTCCCGCTGCGGCGGCGCCAAAGACAAAGGCTCTCCGGCGCATTTTGCTTCCATGAATGATATCGGCAAAGCCACACGCCTGACACATACGCGATCCTCCGAGAGAGAAAACAACGCTCTGCGCTGGTGGCGCATACATAACGCCATATCGATCGCTATTGAAAGCGCCTACTCGAGCTCGGCTTTTTCAGCAGAGGTCAGAAATCGCTTTGCCTTCAACGCTCACAAGATGGCATGCGCACGGCCGCCGCTGCCGAAGACGGTAATGGCGGGCTGATTGAGCAGGATGCGTTGTATCTAATTTACCATGAATTTTACAAATCGCCTGTTGCAGGCCCACCGGCGCCGCGTCGCTCACATTCTGGCCGCAACCTAAGTCGACGCTCTCACGTCCGCTGTGGACGAGTGGAGGCGTAACATGCGTCGGTCCCCTATGCATGACCGAAAGGTCGGCGATGACATCGGCGAATTGCTACGGCAAACCTACGACGACGTTCTTCGAGAGCCGCTCCCCGACCGGTTCCGCGATCTGTTGGAGGGGCTGGAAACGGACGGGCCGCTCTTTTTAGCGGAAGCGCGAGCGCGCGAAGACAGCGACGCCGCTGATGCGCTCATAGAGCGCTGACGTTGGTGGCGCCTGGGCGCCTGTCATGGGTTCAGGTCATGTCAGGAGACAGCGTCGCCATCGTGCAAACTTGCTTCGGTCTCTTCGCGGACGCAGCGCGAAATTTCAGGAGGAGAACATGTCGGGAAGAATTTTGACCGCCAGTATATGTGTCGTTGGCGCTTTGATTTCGGTTGCCGCGTTCGCACAAACAACGCCAGCTGGCCCGGACTGCGCCGCCCAAGCGACGGAAAAGAAGCTGCATGGCGCAGCGTTGAAAAGTTTTATGAGAAAATGCGACAGAGACGCCGCTGCGAGCGCCTGCGATGTGGCTGCGACTGAAAAGAAACTATCAGGCGCAGCTCGGACGAGCTTCACGAAGAAGTGTGTCAGGGACGCTGCGGCGAAGCCGAGCGTCCACTGATCGCGTATAAATCAGAAGGTCGCTTCGTGCCGCTCAGTCATCAGCAAGGGCAAAGCGATGAATGAGCCCCCCGATGACGGCGCCGACGAGCGGCGCGACCCAGAACAGCCAAAGTTGTTCGAGGGCCCAGCCGCCGACGAAGAGCGCCTGGCTTGTCGAGCGCGCAGGGTTCACCGAAGCGTTGGTGATTGGGATGTCGACCAGATGGATCAGCGTCAGCGCCAATCCGATCGCGATTGGCGCGAAGGCGACCGGCGCGCGACCTTCCGTCGTTCCCAGAATGACAAGCAGGAAAAACGCCGTCAGCACGATTTCCGCAAGCAGGCCAGACTGCCATGTGTATCCAGCGGGGGAATGTTCGTCATAGCCGTTGGCGGCAAAGCCATTGGCGAGTGAAAAATCGATGTTGCCCTGAGCGATCTTGAGCAGCACGAAAGCCGCAAATGTCGCGCCGAGAAGCTGCACTATCCAGAAGGGTCCGACGTCCTTCCAGGAGAAGCGGCCGGCCGTCGCGACGCCGAGCGTCACCGCTGGGTTGAAATGGCCGCCAGATACGGGGCCGAAGGCGTAAGCGCCCGTCAGCACCGTGAGACCGAAGGCCAGCGCCACGCCGAGAAAGCCAATTCCGAGCTGGGGAAAGCCGGCGGAAATCACCGCGCTGCCGCAGCCGCCGAACACGAGCCAAAAAGTCCCAAGAAATTCAGCGAGAAGCCTGCGTGGAAGAGAATGCCGCATTAAAGATCTCCATCGGTCGGTGGACGAATGAATTCGTGAATCGAAGGAAGCTTAGCGTAAAGCCATGGCTTGATCGAGTGCCGACATGCCGCGGCACGGTCGGGCGAGGACCAGCTCGGGCTCCTAGATCCGAGTGTGAAAGAACAGAAACTCGCACGCGGATCGGTAGAGCGCCTTATCCGCGAATGGGACGCGGGACGCCGACATGTCCTAATGGACATTCGAGCGCCACGCGGTCCCATCCGCCGGCGTCGGCGGCAGCCTCATAAGTGCTCTGCAGAAAGCGCAGCAGTGTCGCATCTGGATGCTCGGCTTTGCGCACGATGTCATAGGGCAGGATGAATTCCTTGAGATCCTGGCTAAAAAATGCGCCCTCAGGTTCAACCTTAGCGCGATCGAATCCAGGCGGCGCGGGATAGGCGTAGGAATAGAAAGCGGGAAAATCGATTGAGCCGCCCCCAGGCCAAAAGCCCGCGCTGCTCACCTCATGCGAGTAAGCTTCGCGCACAACGGCGTCCGCAAGATTTGGAACACCCCCGGGATGGCGCGGCGCACGGCGACCAGAAAACCTCGTCACCGCCAAATCAAAACTGCCCCAGAAAAAGTGCACAGGGCTGACCTTGCCAACGAAGCCCGTGCGAAAGGTTTTGAATACGCGATCGGCCTGCACAAGCAATCTCCAAAAGCAGTTTGCATAAACAGGATTGTAGTCGGCATGAATCCGGTCCGTGGTGAAGGGAAGCGCATCAGGTATCTCGTTGGGATGTTCATTGATGCGCACAAAAATGCTCAACTCCTCGAGCCTGCTGAAAAGATGCGCGTAAAAGTCGGCGACAGTCTGAGATCGGAGCGGCATTTGGCGTTCGTCGCCATCGCTCGTCGTTATGCGAAGCACGTGGTCTATAAAATCGAAATCAATCTGAAAGACGCTTGCGCCATATGGGATCGGCGACGTGGTGAGGCCACGCGTCGTCACATAAAGCGCAACGTGCCAGGAGTGGTTTTGCCAGGGAGTCAGCGACAACCGGATCTTGCCGAGGATCTGAGTCCAGAGATGCAGAGTCGTATAGGTCTCTCGCCATGCGAAGTAAGGGAACGCTGGCCAAGCGTTTCGCTCCGCTTCGCTCACCTTGGTCGCAGTCATTTAGCGCGTCCCGGCTGTGTCGCCCTCCGCTCAAGGCGCGACCAATTCATGTACGCTGAACAGATTTAGGTCATCTTTCCACACGCGCAGAGGGTTCCACCCCGCCGCCTGCGCGATTAGATTGAACTCCTCGATCGTGTATTTGTAAGCGCTTTCGGTGTGGATCGTCTCCGCTTCCCGGAAGCGAATTTTTCTTCCCGCCACCCAGACGTCCTGATCCTTCAAACTGACGAGATGCATTTCAATGCGTCCTTCGAAGGGCTCGTAGGTCGCCGCATGACGAAAAGCTTGAAGATCGAACGTCGCGTCGAGTTCACGATTAATGCGCACAAGGAGATTGAGATTGAATGCGGCGGTGACGCCATTTGCATCATCGTAAGCTGCAACAAGTTGGCGGACGTCCTTTTTCAGATCGACGCCGATGATCAGCTTTCCGCGCGGCGAAAGGGTCTCTCGCATCGCGTGTAGCAACTGCGTCGCCTCCGCAGGGACGAAATTGCCGATCGTCGATCCAGGGAAAAATCCCAGCTTAGGCCGTTCCGCCAGGTCGGGAGGAAGCTCGATCGGGCGCGAAAAATCAGCCAAGAGCACCTGAATGTTGAGCCCGAAAAATCGCGCCGTCAGCCGCTCTCGAGCATCTGTAAGAGCGCTCTCAGAGATATCGATCGGCACATAGGCGTGTAGACGCCGCATATGCCCGAGCAGGATTTCCGTCTTGATGCTCGAACCAGAGCCGAACTCGACGAGAACCGTCTCTGCGACCGCTCCCTCGAGTATCTGCATCGCATTGGCTGTGAGAATCCCAACCTCGACTCTTGTTGGATAGTACTCGGGCTGGCGGGTAATGTCTTCGAAAAGCGCGCTGCCTTTCGCGTCATAAAAGAAGCGACAGGGAAGACTCTTCTTCGGACGGGACAATCCCTCCAGCACGCTAACGGCGAAGTCGTCCGCTTGCCGCACGAGCGGCGCTGAGCGTTCCGTCGCCTTTGACATCAGGCGACCTCCGAAGCGAGGCGTAGGCCCAGAAATTGCCAGCGCTGATGCGGATAAAAAAAGTTGCGATAGCTCGGGCGGATGTGATCTTGCGGCGTTACGCAGGAGCCGCCGCGCAGCACATGCTGACCAACCATGAACTTGCCGTTGTATTCTCCGAGCGCTCCCTCAGGGGCGCGATAGCCCGGATAGGGCAGATAGGCGCTCTGGGTCCATTCCCAGACATCGCCGAACATCTGACGAGGCGATCCGTTGGGTTCGACGTCGACCGGTCGCGGACGCAATGCCGCCGTGCCGAGAAAATTTCCCTGCTTTGGGGCCGTGGCCCCCGCGACCTCCCATTCGAATTCCGTCGGCAATCGCTTGCCAGACCAGCGCGCAAAAGCGTCGGCTTCGTAGTAGCTCACATGCGCAACCGGCGCATCGAGGTTCAGCGGCTGTAGTCCTTCGAGCGACATCTCAAACCACTCTCCGTCGCGAGACTCCCAGTAGAGTGGCGCATGCCAGTCGCGCATGATCGCGGCCCAACCGTCGGACAGCCATAGGGTCGCCGTTTCGTAGCCGCCGTCGGCGACGAACGCTAACCACTCACGGTTCGTGACCAGGCGGTCAGCAAGCCGGAACGGGCGGAGGAGCACATCATGGCGGGGCCCCTCATTGTCCCAAGCGAAACCCTTTCCCCCGTGACCGATCGAATAGACGCCGCCGGCAAAATCGATCCAGCGGAGCGGTTCACATGGCGCGGGAATGGAGCGCGGCTGGGGCGGGCGGTAGGCTGGCTTTAGGGGATTTGCAGCGAAAAGGGCGAGGAGGTCTGTGAGCATCAGCTCCTGATGTTGCTGCTCGTGATTAGTCCCGACCTCCAGCGTATGGATCAACGCCGGCGACGCCTCGGTTTGCTCAGCAAGAAGCTGCGCCAATGCTAGGTCAACATGCTGCCGATAGGCAAGAACGCGATCGAGCGACGGCCTGGTGAGAAGTCCGCGCTTCGGCCTTGGCTGCCGAGCGCCAAGGTGCTCGTAATACGAGTTGAAGCAATAATTGAACGCCTCATCGAATAGCTGATAGCCGTTCAGATAGGGCGTCAAGACGAAGGTTTCGAAAAACCAAGTTGTGTGAGCGAGATGCCATTTGGTGGGGCTGGCGTCCTCCATCGCTTGGACGACCATGTCTTCGGCGCTGAGTGGAGCTGCAAGTTCGATGGAAAGTCTGCGGGTTTCGAAAAGACGCTCGCTCATGGCGCTGTGGGCGCTCGCCGAAAGCTGCGTATCGAGGATCAAGGCTAATCCACCCATCAACATCTCTCCAAGAAGCAAGCCGAATCCGAGCTGCGACACCCGACAAGGTGAGCATATAGGGCGATCCGCCAGTCTAAGGTCCGTGCAGGGATTGGTCCCGCTGATCAGTCATCGAGTTCAGGATAGTGACGAAATATACCTTGCTCGTTGAATTTCACCCTGCGGTCGCTCTTGAGATATGCGCGAATGCGTGGGCGCTGCGCGACCATCAGTGAAAGGGCGGACACGCGCGGCGACTTGGCCAGGATGGCTTTTGTTGTGTTGGGAAACGCATAGAGCAAGCCTTCGACGATTTGGAACAGGGAGAGGTCGGCGTAGCTTAAGGTATCGCCGACGAGGTGCGCGTCACCGTCGGGATTGCGGGCGAGGATCGTTTCGAACCAATCGAGATATTTTTGTATCCGTTCCTTGCGGAACCACTTCGCTCTGCGTGAGGCCTCGGGTTTCTGCTCCTCGTAGTACAACTCCCCGCCCAAAGGATGATGGGTGTCGTGAGCCTCGCCGACCAGGTCAGCGATCGTCAATTGAATTTGATGAACCCAAAGTCTGCGCGCCGCGTCGCTCGGCGCGAGATGGTGACGATCGCCGAGATAAAGCAGTATCGCGGCGGTCTGTCCGACGATCACCTGTCCGTCTTTCAAGAACGGCGGTGCGAATGACGGATGGGCGAGGTCGGTTCGTTCGAGAAAAGCCACAAGCGACGCCTCGGCGTTTGGCTCACGCGCCATGTCAATATAGCTGGCGCCGGCTTCTTCCAGCACCAGCCTCACGAACTCTCCACGTCCCTGGATGCCGGGCCAATAATAGAACTCATAGGGCATGACTGAGCCTGCAGTTTCGGCTGCGCCGGAAGTATCCAGCGCGGAAGGTCGTCGCGAACGTCAATCGCTTGATGGCTGCTTATGCTGCAACATATTCCCTGAGCCGCACACATCAAGGTCGCGCAGCTCTTGAGGTGCATGGAGCCCGGACGCAGTCGCGTTGCTCCTCGCGGCCGGAGGGTGCGATGTTTCGAAGCCACCAGCCAGGTCAAGCCGATTTCAGAACGATTCTGCCGGAAGATATCGACTGGAAACCTTTTCCCGCTTTTCCTCCAGAGGCGCGGCTGGCCGTTCTCGTCGGAGATCCCACACGAGCAGGACCGTACTTGATAAGGGTAAGGGTGCCTTCGGGCGTGAAACTCATGCCGCATAGACATCCTGAAGACCGAGTCTACACGGTCATATCAGGCGTTTTTTATATCGGCCTCGGCGATCAATTTGACGGCGAAAAGGTCAACGCCTATCCACCAGGCAGCGTCATCATTCTGCCCGGCGATACGGCGCATTTTCATTGGGCAAAGTCTGGCGAGTATGTCACGCAGGTGACGGCCATGGGTCCATTGGGACTCGAGTATATGGATGCGAACGACGATCCAAGAAGCAAACTTCGCTAAACGCCTTCGGGACCCAGTAGCGCCAGCGGGCCCAAAAGCCCTTTAAGGACTCGCGATTTTCCATCGCAAACGCGCAGCTTCCAAATCAGTGGGCACATCAATGTCGATATGGGCGCCTTCATCAAGGACGAGCGCCTGCTTTTGAGAATTCTCGCAGTTCTGCAGCAAATGCTTGGCGCCCAGCGACCCAGAGAGCGCCGCCAACGAGGGGAAGAATCGTCGGGGCCACAAAACTGGGTTTCGCTGCTCACCCTTTGACGTCGTTGGATAGGTGATCAAAGCGCCCCGGCTTTCCATAAAGGCGGCCGTCAGGTCTTTGATCAGATCCGATGTCAAAAAGGGTAGATCGCCCGGGACGACAAACGCCCCTTCAACTTGCTGGCCGAGCGCCATTACGCCAACGGCGATCGACGATCCCATGCCGCTTTCCCAGTTCAAATTGTGTGCAAATCGCAGCGGCAAGCCTTCGAGAGCTTTTTCGATCTGCGGGCGATCGCAGCCGGTAACGACGACAACTTCAGCGCCGCTGCAGACGATTGCTTGGGCCACCCTGCGGATGAGCGGCTTCCCGCCAAGGTCAGAAAGAAGTTTGTTGTTCTCTCCGAAACGCTTTGAGGCGCCAGCAGCCAAGAGCACAGCCGCAATATTCACGCTTGCCTCGTTTCGCGCGCGACTTTGACGATTTCCGCAAGAATGGAGACGGCGATCTCGGCGGGTCCCTTCGCGCCAATCGGCAGTCCGACCGGAGCGCTGATGCGCGCGAGTTCCGTATCGTTGAAGCCTGCGGCGGCGAGACGATGCAAACGCTTGGCGTGTGTTCGCGTCGAGCCCAAGGCGCCAATATACAGGCAGTTCGAGCGCAGCGCCTCGGTGAGCGCTTCATCGTCAATCGCGGCGGCGTGGGTTAGAGCGACCACCGCGGTCCTAGGGTCCAGTCCCAGGAACTTCAGCGAGATTTCAGGCCAATCGGTGAGGCTTTTGAAATCGCCGAGGCGCTCGGCGCTTGCAAATGCGGCGCGCGGGTCGATGACGACGACGTCGTAACCAATGCGGTTCGTGAGATCAGCGAGGACTTGGCCAACATGCGTCGCGCCGACAATGACCACGCGAACTGGCGGGGTGAGCGCGTGCAAGAAGACCGGCGCATCGCCGAGCGAGAGAAGCCGGCTTTCACCCGAAACCAGGCATTGGGCGATCTCACATGGCGTCGGCTCCCCAGCGTCGAACAGGCGCCGCTCGCCGGTCGTAAGCGTCGTGAGCACGGCAAGCGACATTCGTGCACGGCGCGCTAGAAACACCCTCTCCAGAAAAGCTGAATCTCTCTCGCGCCGCAGAGGCTCGACATAGATGCTGATAGCGCCGCCGCAGGGTAGGCCCGCCTTCCACGCCAGTTCCTCTCCGACTCCGAACTCCAGCAACTTCGGTCTGTCGCGCGCCAGAACGTCCGCCGCTTCGGCAATCACATCCACTTCGACGCAACCGCCGGAGACAGAGCCCTCGAATTGTCCGTCTGGACCGATGGCCATTTGGCCGCCGACCGGTACGGGCGACGAGCCCCAGGTGGAGACGACGGTCGCCAACGCCGCCTGTCCGAATTCCTCCAGCCACCTGCGGGCGCTCGTGAGAGCGTCTCTCGGCCGACCGGGGTCTGGGACGTAATTCATTTACGCCGCGTGGTTGCTCGTGGGCTGCCTCAGCTCGAGCAGCTTATCGATGGTGATCGGAAGGTCGCGGACGCGCACGCCCGTGGCATGAAAGACGGCATTGGCGATCGCGGCGGCCGCGCCGACGATGCCGATTTCGCCGACGCCCTTCACGCCGAGCGGGTTTAAACGATGCTCCTGCTCGTCGACAAAAATAACGTCGATGGCGTGGACGTCGGCATGCACCGGCACGTGGTATTCGGCGAGACTATGATTCATGAACCGACCGTAGCGATGATCGATCACCGTCTCCTCGTGTAGCGCCATGCCGATGCCGCCGACGACGGCGCCAAGAATCTGACTTCGTGCCGTTTTAGGATTCAAAATGCGGCCCGCGGCGATCGCGCTGACCACGCGCGCGACGCGCAACATGCCAAGCTCCTCATCAAGCCGCACCTCGGCGAACACCGCCGAATGCGCGTAATGCGAATACTCCTGCAAGACCTGCTCGTCTGGCGTCGACGACACTTCCGACGTGATGGGTTCGTTGAGGCCGAGTAGCGCTTCCGACAGCGGCATGGCGCGAGAGGGGTCGCTCGTCATCCGGATTTGACCGTCGACCATCGTCACATCCGCAACGTCGACGCCCTGGAGGGGTGAGTTATCGATCGCGCCTACGCGCTTGAGGAGTTCTTTGCGTATGCCGTCACAGGCCTCCATTACCGCGGAGCCCGCAGAGGCGGCCGTCCAGGATCCGCCCTCGACAGGAGCGCTCGGCAAATCGGAGTCGCCAATTTTGACAATGACTTTGTCGAGCGGAAGGCCAAGCATCTCCGCGCCAATCTGAGCCAAAATCGTATACGTCCCAGTGCCAATGTCGGCCGTCGCACAGGCGATCTCCAGGGTCCCGTCAGGCGCGAGAATCGCTCTCGCGCTCGTCGGCACGCGAAACGCTTCCCAAATCCCCGTCGCCATGCCGTAGCCAATCAGTTCGCGCCCCTCGCGCATCGAACGCGGTGCGGGCTTTCGCTTGGACCAACCGAAGCGCTCGGCGCCCTGAAGGTAGCAGTCCTTCAACGCCTTGCTCGAAATAGGCCTGTCTTTGTTCTGATCCCTCTCAGAATAATTCTTGAGGCGAAGTTCCAGGGGATCGACGCCAACCGCATAGCTGAGTTCGTCCATGGCGCTTTCAAGCGCATACATGCCGACCGCGCCGCCGGGCGCGCGCATGTCACAAGGCGTGACGAGATCGAGCCGCGCAAGCCTCGACGTGACCGTCGAGTGATCGCACGGATACAGCGCGCCAGACCAAACGACGGTGGGCTCCTGGTAGTCTTCAAAGCGGGACGTATTGGCGATCGCATCATGCTTCACGGCCACCAATCGTCCGTCGTTGTCGGCTCCCAGCGTTAGCGTCTGGAGTGTTTGCGGACGATAGCCAAGCGTGAACATCTGCTGGCGCGTCAGCGTGACTCGAACAGATCGCCTCAAGGAAATGGCGGCGAGCGCGGCCATGAACAGCTGATAGTTGGGCCTAAGACCGACGCCGAAGGCGCCGCCCACATAGGGCGACAAAACTCGGACTTTTTCCTTGGCGAGGCCGAACACGTTACATAAATACTCGTGGCAATTCGGCGCGCCCTGGGTTTTATCGTAGACCGTGAGCCGACCGCCGTCCTCCCAAACCGCCGTGCTCGCAAAGGTTTCCATCGGGTTATGGTGCTCGACCGGTGTCCGGTATTCTTTCCGGATAAGGTTTGGCGCTCGCGACAAGGCGCTGTCGACATCTCCCCGAGATGATGGATCCCATCCGGGCATTCGCTTCTCGGGCGGCTCGAAAGCATTGGCGATTTCCGCGTCGAGATCGGTGATCGTCGCTTCGGTTTCATAGTTTATGTCGATGAGACTCGCGGCAAAGCGCGCAATCTCCAACTCCTCCGCGACGACGAGCGCCACGGGCTGTCCCGCAAACAGAATCTCGCCGTCGTAAAGCGGGCGGAAGGGCGAGCCCGGCGCGGCGACTTGGTCTGTGTATTTTTCATGCGCAGAGGGGAGGGAGGGCCTATTGTCGTGGGCGAACACTTCGATCACACCGGGCACAGCGAGCGCCGCGCTTCGGTCTATGCTTTTAATTCGGCCTTTGGCGACCGCGCTTGAGACCACAAAGCCGTATGCGAGGTCGGGCGCGTTGAATTCAGCGGCGTATTTCGCCCGCCCCGTGACCTTTGCCGGACCGTCAATTCGCGAGACCGGCTTTCCGATGCTGTTTGTTCCGACAGACATAGCGCGACCTAAACGATCACTTTCACGGACTGGGACTGCGGCGTTCCGGCGGCCGCCTGCTCAAGGGCGCGGACGATCGCCCGCCGCGCAAGTTCGATTTTGAAGCGATTATGGGCAAAGCCCACAGCCCCCTGCAAGATGATATCGGCTGCTTCGACGAACGCCTTCTGGCCAGGCTGCCCGCCCACGAGTCTCTGCTCGGCGTCAGGAACGCGCCAGGGCTTGTGGGCGACCCCGCCCACTGCGACGCGAGCGCATGTCATCATGCCTGCTTCAATCTTCAGAGCAGCAGCGACGGAAACAAGCGCGAAAGCGTAAGACAACCGATCGCGGATCTTCAGATAACTGTAATGTCGAGGAAATTCCTCGGATGGCAGCTCGATCGCCGTTATGATTTCGTCACGAGCAAGATTTGTGTCGATTTCGGGCGCGTCGCCCGGCAGACGGTGAAAATCGGTGGATTTGATGGCGCGATCGCCTTTCGGGCCGGCGACATGGACAACGGCGTCAAGCGCAGAGAGCGCGACGCACATATCCGATGGGTGAACGGCGATACAGGATTCGCTCCAACCCAATATCGCATTCATGCGGTTAAAGCCTTGCGCTGCCCCGCAGCCCGACCCTGGACTTCGCTTATTGCAGGGAGTCGCGGTGTCGTAAAAATAGAGACAGCGCGTTCGCTGCAATAAATTACCGCCGGTCGACGCCATGTTGCGCAGTTGAGGCGAGGCTCCTGCAAGAATGGCGCTCGAGAGAAGGGGATAGCGCTTTGTGATGCGATCGTCGTAAGCAAGATCGCTGTTGGGCACAAGGGCGCCGATCTTCAGCCCCCCTGTTTGCGCCTCATGAATTTCGTTGAGCGGCAGCCCTGTGATGTCGATTAAGCGCGTCGGTTGTTCGACGTCCTCCTTCATCAGATCGATGAGATTGGTGCCGCCCGCAATGAACTTCGCAGCCTGGTGTTTCGTGATCTGGCTAAGAGCGTCGCCGACGTCGTTCGCCCGGACATAATCAAAATCGATCATGTCTGCGCTCCGTGCATGACCGCCTCGATCGCCGCGAGAATGTTGGGATAGCAGCCGCAGCGACAAATATTGCCGCTCATCAATTCTCTGATTTCATCGCTCGTCTTGGCGCGGCCCTCGGCGATCAGTCCCGCCGCCGAGCAGATCTGTCCGGGCGTGCAGTAGCCGCATTGAAAGCCGTCATGCGCAATGAAGGCGGTCTGAAGCGGATGCAGCTCGCCATTTTGCTCCAATCCTTCAATGGTGGTGATCTCGGCGCCGTCCTTCATGACGGCGAGCGTGAGACATGAAAGCACGCGCCGTCCGTTGATCAGCACCGTGCACGCGCCGCATTGGCCGTGGTCGCAACCCTTCTTGGTTCCGGTGAGGTCTAGATGTTCACGAAGGGCGTCGAGGAGGGTGGTCCAGGGCCGCAGGACTAGGCGGCGTTCCACGCCATTGACGCTAAAGCCCACCTCGAACTCCGCCGGCAAGCTGCGCTGAGGGAGGTGCGATGTCGCCTGCGGTCTTCCTTGCATGGCCCGATCCGAGAACGCGGAACTAGAACCGCCAGCATTAGGATTGGTTCCCTTGCAGCTTCAGGAGAGCATCGCAAATCAGATCGAGCGGAGAGGAGCACGATGGCTCGAAACCTAGGTCACTTCTGTTCGACGCACGCGCCGTTGATGGAGACCGTCATCTCATGGGAAGCGGCGTTTACGGCATATAATTCCACAGCGCCATTGGAACGGTTGATGTTGCCTCCCTGATTCTTATTATTTTTAAAGACGTAATAGGCGTCATTCTTTCGAATGAGAGAAAAATGGCCATCGAGGGCGCTGACGTTGCTCAGCTTCACCGCGGCGCCACTTATCTCGATGGAAAAGGGCCCCGACTGGCTTGAGTCGCTCTGTTGAGCCGAGACCTCGCATTGATATGTCACCGGCCCATCCTCAGCGAAGGCCCAACCCGAGCAGAACAATATGATCGTCGCAATGGATAGTCGTGATTTCATTTCGCATGTCCTTTTCTATGGAAGTGTCGCCCTGCGCGCTGGGCGTCTCCCGTCCTCGTTGGCAGGCAGCGCCGCTGTCGCGAGATCGGCGCCATCCCATGCCAGAGATCGCATTTGGTTTCAGTTCGTGCTGAGCGTCCTTGAACGGGTCTCTCGAGCCAGGGTTTCGTCGGCGGATCGCCCGTTTCGACGCCAAAATAATTTTCGCACGCCGAGACCAACCGCGACGTTCAGAGGCTGCGCGGCTCTCCTGCGATTCGGCTAGGGCCAAATCCGGGATTGGTCGAGAACCATTTCGTTGGTTTATTCGAAAAACCGCTTTAAAACAGCGAGTTAGCGTAGTGGTGGAGCCAGACGGAATCGAACCGACGACCTCTTCAATGCCATTGAAGCGCTCTCCCAACTGAGCTATGGCCCCGTTCTATTCGGACGCCTCTTGGGGGAGGCCGGACGGCTTGACGTCGTCGCGCGCTGTATAGTTCAGCCGCGCGTCGCCTGCAAGCCCGCTCAACGAGGGCCGCCGCTCCGGCGGTCCGGACCATCGACGGGTGATCAAGAGCCGTCACGGTAACGGCTGCACGATGCGCGGGCCCTTCGCGGGCAGATCGTCAATGACGCGAGCGCGCGCGTTTTTGGGAACACAGAACTCTCAGCGCTTCTCTGCGAGAAAGGAATTCACGGTTTCCAAGAATTTCGCCACGGAAATGGGTTTCGACAAATAGGCTTCGCAGCCGCCCTGCAGGATCTTTTCCTCGTCGCCCTTCATCGCGAAGGCGGTGATCGCGATGACGGGAATGGCGCGCAGATCATCATCCTCCTTGAGCATGCGGGTGACTTCCAGACCGCTGATCTCGGGCAGCTGGATGTCCATCAGGATCAGATCCGGCCGATGGCTGCGCGCGAGGGATATCGCCTCGAAGCCGCTCTTTGTTTGCAGCGTCGCATGCCCGTTGGCTTCCAAGAGATCATTAAAGAGCTTCATATTTAGCTCATTATCCTCGACGATGAGGATGGTCTTGGTCATTTCCCTTCGGCCCGTGTTTCCGCCTGCGATCGATCTCACCTAGCATAGGCGGATTAATGAAAAGCGCCAGAAATCCGCGCATTTCTAATGGTTGCGCGACCGGGCCATGCTTGCGGGCAATTCGAGGCTCCTCTAAACGGTTTGGACCATAGGGCGCAGCCCGGAGCAGCGTTCATGCTCCGCTTATGCGAATAGCTGCAGGTTCAGCAGCGCTCTCGCTCGCGTTGGAGGCGCGAGTCCATGACGCTTCTCATGCCGAAGCCCGAGCCGGCGATCATGTCGCGGCGCAATGAACTCATTGCGCGCCTCGCGGCCATACTGCCGCGCGAAAGCCTGATCGTCGACGAGGTCGCGCGTCGCGCTTACGAATGCGACGCCTTCACCATGTATCGGGCGCTGCCGCTCGTTGTCACGCTGCCGGAGTGCGTGGAGCAGGTGCGCGCGATCATGGCGCTCGCCGCCGAAATGAACGTCAAGGTCGTGCCTCGCGGCGCCGGCACGTCGCTGTCCGGCGGTTCGATGCCGCTCGAGGACGGCATTCTTCTCGGCATGTCCAAGTTCAACCGAATCCTCGAAATCGACTACGAAAACCGCTGCGCGCGCGTCCAGCCCGGCGTTCAAAATCTCGCGATCTCCAAAGCCGTTGAAGCGCAGGGCTTCTATTATGCGCCGGATCCGTCGTCGCAGATCGCCTGTTCGATCGGCGGCAATGTCGCCGAGAACGCCGGCGGCGTTCACTGCCTGAAATACGGCCTGACGACCAACAACATCCTCGGGCTCGATGTCGTGCTGATGGGCGGGGACCTCATCCGACTCGGGGGCAAGCATCTCGACAGCGAGGGATATGACCTCATCGGCCTGATGACCGGCTCCGAAGGCTTGCTCGGCGTCGTCACGGAGGTGACGGTGCGTCTGCTCCAAAAGCCGCCCCTGGCGCGGGGACTGCTGCTCGGCTTTGCGAGCGTGGCGGCGGGGGCGCGCTGCGTCGGCGCGATCATCGCGCGCGGCGTCATCCCCGCTGGCCTCGAAATGATGGACAAAGCGACAATCCATGCGGTCGAGCGCTTCCAGCCCTGCGGCTATCCGCTCGACGCCGAGGCGCTCGTCATCGTCGAACTCGATGGGCCGCAGGCCGAAGTCGATCATCTTGTCGGCGTCGTGCAGGATATCGCGCGCGAGGAAGGGGCGACCACGATACGGGCGTCGACAAGCGAGGCCGAGCGGCTGCAGTTCTGGGCCGGACGCAAGAACGCCTTTCCGGCGGTGAGCTGCATTGCGCCCGACTATCTTTGCATGGACGGCACGATCCCGCGGGCGCGGCTGCCGGAAGCGCTTGCCGGCATGGATCGGCTCGCCAAGGCGCAGGGCCTCGGCGTCGCCAATGTGTTTCACGCCGGCGACGGCAATCTCCACCCGCTCATTCTCTATGACGCGTCAAAAGAGGGCGACGTCGAACGTGCGGAAAAGCTCGGCTTCGATATCTTGCGCCTGTGCGTCTCGCTGGGCGGCGTTCTCACTGGCGAGCATGGCGTCGGCGTCGAGAAGCGCGACCTCATGGGCGAGATGTTCACCGAGGTGGATCTCGCGCAGCAGATGCGGCTGAAATGCGCCTTTGACCCGGAGGGCCGGCTCAATCCGGGCAAGGTGTTTCCGACGCTGCATCGCTGCGCGGAACTCGGGATGATGCATGTCTCGGGCGGCAAAATGCCCTTTCCCAACCTGCCGAGATTTTAGCGATGCAGTCCGCTTGCGCGACGCTGGAAATCCGCGACGAGGCGGACGCCGTTGACGCGATTTGCGCGGCGAAGGCGGAAGGCGACTGCTGCGCGATCGTCGGCGGCGGCTCCAAGTCGGGGCTCGGCCGCTACGCGCCGCAAGCGCAGGCGCTCTCCACCGCCGCGCTGACAGGCGTGACGCTCTATGAGCCCAATGAACTCGTGATCTCGGCGCGCGCCGGCGTTCCTCTAAGCGAAATTGAAGCGCTGCTGGACCGGCATGATCAGCAGCTCGCCTTCGAGCCAATGGATTACGGAGTGCTATTTGGTGCAGAAACGGGCGGCGCCACGATCGGGGGCGCCATCGCCGTGAACGCCTCGGGGCCGCGGCGGATCAAGGCGGGCGCGGCGCGCGATCATTTGCTTGGGTTCCGCTGTGTCACCGGTCGCGGCGAACTGGTGAAATCCGGCGGCCGCGTGATGAAGAACGTCACCGGCTACGATCTCTCCAAGCTTGTCTGCGGCTCCTACGGCACGCTGGCGCTTCTGACGGAGCTGACGCTCAAGGTGCTTCCAAAGCCGCAGACCGAATGCACGCTGCTGGCGATCGGCGCGGACGAGACGGAGAGCCTCGCGCTGCTACGCCGCGCCACCGCGACGCCCTGTGAGCCTTCGGCGCTCGCCATGCTGCCGGCTGGCGCCGCGCCCTTGGCGCTGGACGCGGATGCGGCCGCGATACGGCTGGAAGGTCCGGCGATTTCGGTAACGGCGCGCCGCGACGATCTCGTCGGGCGACTGGCGAGCGATGGCGTCCGGTTCGAGACGCTCGATGAACACGACTCCGCGGCGTTGTGGCGAGGTTTGCGCGACGCTGCGCCCGTCGCCGCCAAGGTTGGCCAAATCTGGCGCATTTCCGTTGCGCCGAGCGAAGGTTTCGCGGTCGTCGAGCGCATCCGCCGCGCCGGCGCGCCGGTCCTCGCGCATTTCTACGACTGGGCGGGCGGGCTGATCTGGCTGCGCCTCGAGACTGCGCCGGACGCCTATGCCGGCGTCGTGCGCAGCGCGGTGGACGCCAGCGGCGGCCATGCGACTCTCATCCGGGCGAGCGCGGAGACGCGCGCGACAGTCGACGTCTTTCATCCGCAACCGGCGGCGCTCGCGGCGCTGACGCGCCGCGTCAAGGCAAGCTTCGATCCCGCGCATATTTTGGAGCGCGGACGCATGCGCGCGGAGTTCTAAAGCGATGCAGACGTTTTTCTCGCTGCAGGCGCTCGCCGATCCCGAAATGGCGGAAACGGAGAAGATTCTGCGCGCCTGCGTGCACTGCGGATTCTGCTCGGCGACATGTCCGACCTATCTTCTCACCGGCGACGAACTCGACGGGCCGCGAGGCCGCATCTATCTCATAAAGGAGATGTTCGAGAAGGAGCGGCCGGCCGACGCGCGCACTGCCCTTCATATCGATCGTTGTCTGTCATGCCTCTCCTGCATGACGACCTGTCCTTCGGGCGTGCATTTCATGCATCTCGTCGATCACGCCCGGGCGCATATCGAAAAGACATATGCGCGACCTGTCACGGAGCGCGCCATGCGCGGAGCGCTCGCTTTCGTCTTGCCGCGTCCTTCTCTCGCGCGCCCGCTGTTTCGCGTTGCAGCCGCGATCCGCCCCTTGGCGCGCTGGCTGCCGCGCCGAATCGCGGCGGCGCTCGCGCTGGCGCCGTCGAGCCTTCCGCCAGCTTCCGGCGTTGATGCGCCTCAGGTCTTTGCCGCGCAAGGCGCGCGCAAGATGCGCGTTGCTCTACTCAATGGCTGCGTTCAGACGGTCGTCGACGCGTCAATCAACGAGGCGACGATACGGCTCCTAACGCGCCACGGCGTCGAGGTCGTCGTCGCGAAAGGCGCCGGCTGCTGTGGGGCGCTGCCGCATCACCTCGGAAAGGTCGACGAGTCGCTACGCTATGCGCGCGCGAACATCGACGCTTGGACGCGCGAAATCGACTCTGGCGGACTGGATCATATCATCGTCAACGCCTCAGGCTGCGGCACGAGCGTGAAGGACTATGGCCATATGTTCCGCAACGATCCGACTCTCGCGGACAAAGCCGCGCACATCTCCGCGATGACGAAAGATGTGACGGAGCTGATGACTGAGATTGGCTTTGCGCCGTCGGGCGACGCGCCGAAACTTCGGGTCGCCTACCATTCCGCCTGCTCTTTGCAACACGGTCAGAAGATATCGCAAGAGCCGATCGCGCTGCTGGCCGCAGCCGGCTTTGACGTCGTCCCGGTTCCGGAGGGTCACATCTGCTGCGGTTCGGCAGGAACCTATAATGTGCTGCAGCCGAAACTGGCCGGTGCGTTGCGGTCGCGAAAGGTCGCGAATATCGAGAGCGTCGCGCCGGATATCGTGGCTGCCGGCAACATCGGCTGCATCATTCAGATAAGGTCGGGGATGGGCATCCCGGTGCTGCACACCGTCGAATTGCTCGACTGGGCGAGCGGCGGGCCGGAGCCTGACGCGCTCGCTCGGCGAGAAATTGCAAGCGCTGTCTTCTGACGGGACCGCCCGTGTCATTCCCGACGCGCGCGAAGCGAGCGATCGGGAATCCAGAGCGAGGCCAAAACTCATGGATTTATTCTGGATTCCCGATCGGACCTTCGGTCCGCCGGGAATGACACGTCATGTGAACTGATCTAACGGATTCCGTGTAGCTGGGGACTAACGCAAAAATCCCACGATATCCTTCACTGCGTTCATATTCTCGCGGGCGATGGCGCGGGCGCGTTCGGCGCCGTCGCGCAGCACGCCGTCGACATAGCTCTCATCCTCGCGAATGCGGCGCATTTTGTCGGTGATCGGCGCGAGCTTGGCGACGGCGAGATCGACAAGCGCGCTTTTGAAGCTCGAGAAATTGGCGCCGCCGAATTCGCCGAGCACATCCGCCTTGCTACGCCCCGAAAGCGCCGCGAAGATGCCGACGAGATTGTAGGCCTCCGGGCGCCCATCGAGGCCCTTTTCCTCGGAAGGCAGCGCATCGGGATCGGTCTTGGCCTTCCTCACCTTCTGCGCGATCTGATCGGCGTCATCCGAGAGATTGATGCGCGAATAATCGGAAGCGTCTGACTTCGACATTTTCTTCGTGCCGTCGCGCAGGCTCATCACCCGCGTCGCCGGGCCGGAGATCAGCGGTTCGGGCAGGGGAAAGAAGGCCTCGCCAAAACCGTTGCGCGCGATCGACTCCGAGAAATCATTATTGAACTTCTGGGCGATGTCGCGCGCGAGTTCGAGATGCTGCTTCTGGTCGTCGCCGACCGGCACATGCGTCGCGCGGTAGATCAAAATGTCGGCGGCCATCAGCACTGGATAATCGAGCAGGCCCATCGAGGCGTTCTCGCGATCCTTGCCGGCCTTGTCCTTGAACTGGGTCATGCGATTGAGCCAGCCGATGCGCGCGACGCAATTCAACACCCAGGCGAGTTCGGCGTGCTCCGGCACCTGGCTCTGATTGAAGACGATGTTCTCTTTCGGGTCGATGCCGCAGGCGATAAAGGCGGCGGCGATTTCGCGCGTGTTCGCCTTCAGCGCGATCGGATCCTGCGGCACCGTGATCGCGTGCAGGTCGACGACGCAATACATGCAGTCGAAGCTCTTCTGCAGCTCGACGAATTTGACGATCGCGCCGAGATAGTTGCCGAGATGCAGATTGCCGGTGGACTGCACGCCCGAGAAGACGCGCTGAGGAAATGGGGACATGTGATCGGCCAAGGTTTTTGGGTTTGGCCGGTCTTATGGCGAGAAGCGGGCGATGAGGCAAGCTTGCTGTTGGCGAGACAGAATTTGTTAAATGGCCCAGCCCCTCATCTCACTTCTCCCGGCAAGCGGGGAGAAGAGGCGTTAGGCGTTGCGCTGAAGACCCCTCTCCCCGCTTGCGGGGAGAGGTAAGGTGGGGGGCTTGGGCGATGTGCGCTGGCTAAATCGCGTCACAAAATAAACCGGCTCAAATCTCGGTTCTTCGCCAGATCGCCGATATGCTCCTCGACATAGGCGCCGTCGATCACGACACTGTCGCCCGCGCGGTCCGACGCCGAGAAGCTGATGTCGTCGAGCACGCGCTCCATCACCGTCTGCAGGCGCCGCGCGCCGATGTTCTCGACGGAAGTGTTCACTTGAACGGCGACCTTAGCGATGGCGTCGACGGCGGAAGGCGCAAATTCGAGCGTCATGCCCTCGGTGCCCAGCAGCGCGGAATATTGCTTCGTCAGGCAGGCCTCGGTTTCGGTCAATATGCGGCGGAAGTCGTCTTCGTTGAGCGAAGCGAGTTCGACGCGAATCGGCAGGCGTCCCTGAAGTTCCGGCAGCAGGTCGGAGGGCTTCGCCACATGGAAGGCGCCGGAGGCGATGAACAGCACATGGTCGGTCTTCACCGTTCCATGCTTCGTCGCGACCGTCGTGCCTTCGATCAGCGGCAGCAGGTCGCGCTGCACGCCTTCGCGCGAGACGTCGGCGCCGCCGCGTCCTTCGCGCGCGCAGATCTTGTCCATCTCGTCGATGAAAACGATGCCGTTGTTCTCGACCTCGTGGATCGCCTCGCGGACGCTCGCTTCCTGATCGATCAGCTTGTCGCTCTCTTCGGCGATCAGAGGTCCCTGCGCCTCTTTCACCGAGAGCTTGCGCGGCTTGCCGCGCTGCATCGCCTTGCCGAAAATATCGCCGAGCGAAAAGGCGGAGACGCTGGCGCCGGGCATGTTCGGCAGTTCGAACATCGGCATCGAGGAGCCCGACTGCGTCAGCTCGACTTCGATTTCCTTGTCGTCGAGTTCGCCCGCGCGCAGGCGGCGGCGAAACGTTTCACGCGTGCCGGGCGACGCGGCGGGCCCCACCAGCGCATCGAGCGTGCGCTCTTCGGCGGCTTGCTGCGCGCGCGCCTGCACGTCCTTACGGCGGCGCTCCTTGACCATCAGGATGGCGACCTCGACCAGATCGCGCACAATTTGTTCGACGTCGCGGCCGACATAGCCGACCTCGGTGAATTTCGTCGCTTCGACTTTGATGAAGGGCGCGTTGGCGAGCCGCGCCAGACGCCGCGCGATTTCGGTCTTGCCGCAGCCCGTCGGGCCGATCATCAGGATGTTCTTGGGCAGCACTTCTTCGCGCATCTGGCCTTCGAGCTGCAGCCGCCGCCAGCGGTTGCGCAGCGCGATCGCCACCGCGCGCTTGGCGTCGCTTTGTCCAACGATATAGCGATCAAGTTCGGAAACGATCTCGCGCGGCGAGAAATCGGCCATGGTGAGTTCCTTCGGAACGGCAGTAGGCAGGGCGTTAGCAGTAGACTCGGCTGTGGGATCTTCGTCATTGCCGCCAACGACTGCCGACCGCCTTAGATCTTTTCCACCACCACATTCTGGTTGGTATAGACGCAAATCTCGGAGGCGATCACCATTGCGCGGCGGGCGATGGTTTCGGCGTCGAGGGACGAATCGAGGAGGGCGCGCCCGGCGGCGAGCGCGAAGTTTCCGCCCGAGCCAATCGCAGCCACCGCGCCTTCGCCCGTGCCTTCCGGCTCAAGCACGTCGCCCGAGCCGGTCAGCACGAGGCCGACGCTCTTGTCGGCGACGAGCATCATCGCCTCCAGGCGCCTCAGATAGCGGTCCATGCGCCAGTCCTTGGCGAGTTCCACGCAGGCGCGCATCAATTGTCCGGGATATTGCTCGAGCTTCGATTCAAGCCGTTCGAAGAGCGTGAAGGCGTCGGCGGTCGCGCCGGCGAAACCGGCGATCACGTCGCCCTTGCCAAGACGGCGCACTTTCTTGGCGTTGCCCTTCATGATCGTCTGGCCGAGGCTGACCTGGCCGTCGCCGGCGATCACCGTTTCTCCGGCTTTCTTGACGAGGATGATTGTCGTCGCGTGCATGGCCGCAAAGCGGTGTTGTTCGCTATCCATTCGCCATATCCAGCCTGAGATGTCCAGCCGATGTAAGGTTTGGCGGCGATTTGAGCAAGGGCGGAGCGGCGACGGGGCAGCGGCGCAATTCGCCAGTCGGGCTGGGATTCACTGCAAGACTCACTCGCGCGGCGCGCCGGCGAGCGGCGCGGGAAAATCCAGGACCTCGCGCGTATAGGTCTCATGCACCTCGGAAAGCGGCCGTTGATCGCGCGCATAGACGACGGCCGTGTGCTCGAAGAGGTCGTGCGGAATGGAGAGCGCGCCGCTGGTCTTTTCAGGCGAGGCCGTGGGGACAGCCGAAAGCTCCCAGCCTTCGGGCAGGGGCGACCAGCGCATCTTCATGTCGATGGTGCGACGGAACGGCTGCAGCGGCGCGATGGCCTTGCCGAAGGGCGTTTCCGTCGTCTCCAGCGCGCGGTTCATTTCGTCGGAAAGCCGCCCAGGCACGTACCAATTGTCGGCCTCCGAGAGCACGTGATCGCCGCAGGCGAGCTGCACGCGCCGGTATTTCACCGGCTCCGCGTCGCTGACGTCGAGCCGCCGGCGCGTCTCCGCGCTCGGCTGCTGTTCGATTCCGGCAACGCGGTGGGCGACGATCTTGGGCTCCGCGGACATCTTGTGATCGGCGCACCATTTTTCGAGCGTCGCCGTGGCGCTGCGGCTTGCGAGCAGGGAGGCGTTGAGCGTTTGCATGAGCGCCAGCGCCTCGATGCGCGGCACGAAGCCGTCGCGCCATGGCTCGCCGGCGGCCGGAATCGACATCAAAGACGCTGCGAGAAGCGCGAGAACGAGCCTAAGTCGCATGTTTAAGTCTCCCTGCCGCGCGGCGGATTTTCGCCACGACTTCGCGATCTATCCGCCGGGAATGGCCGAAGTCGCCGCCGGTGCGGCATTTAGCGTCTTCTTGATGCGTTGTCGCGAAGCTACAAGCGCCTATCGGCAAGGGACTAATTGCCGTGGTTGCGCTTGGGTGAGGAATCAGCGCGAACACACAGACCATTCTCTTTTTTGTTTAGGCCGATTTGCCGCCAAGAAGAGTGAGTTGGCGCGCATCTCGCTTCTCCTTGACGCCCAAGCAGTTCGGGTGGCGAATCCAGGGCGGAGTTGCTACAAGCTGGCCACTTGCGGCCAAAGTCGCCGGAAACGCCGGCAGGGCCCAAGAAAAGGCAGGAAATGCGCAGCGCGACGATCGAGCGCAACACCAAGGAAACCAAAATCTCGGTCACCGTCGACCTCGACGGGGACGGCCGCTCGGACATTTCGACCGGCGTGGGGTTTTTCGATCATATGCTTGACCAGATCGCCCGTCATGCGCCGCTGGATCTTGCCGTGCGCGCTGAGGGCGATCTGCACATCGACGGTCATCACACGGTCGAGGACGTCGGCATCGCCGTGGGCCAGGCGGTGGATCGCGCGCTTGGAGACCGTAAGGGCATTTCCCGCTATGGCGACGCGCATGTGCCGCTCGACGAGGCCCTGACCCGCGTCGTCGTGGACGTCTCGGGCCGGCCCTTCCTCGTTTACGACGTCGCGTTTCCGGCGCAGCGGATCGGCGGCTTTGATACCGAGCTGATGCGCGAATTCTTCCAGGCCTTTGCGGTTCACGCCCGTGTCGGGTTGCACATCGAATGCCTGCGCGGCGTCAACAGCCACCATATCGCCGAAAGCGCATTCAAGGGCTTCGCCCGCGCCTTTGGCAAGGCGGTGGCGATCGATCCGCGCCGCACGCAGGGGGAAGCGCCTTCCACCAAGGGAACGCTCACCGCCTGAAAAGAGGCGGGTGACGCCGACGAGGGGACGGCCGATGGCGATATTCACTGTTCATTTTCCGCGCATGGCGCCGGGCCAGCTTCCCGCGCCGGACAAGATCGTCTTCTTGCGCGACGGCTTTTCCTGGCCGGCCTTTATTTTTGGTCCGTTCTGGCTGGCCTGGCGGCGCGCCTGGCTGGTCGCCGTCCTCTGGACGCTTCTTCTCGTCGCCTTGGCGCTTATCGCCTGGCAGCTGCGGGTGTCGCGCGACGCGATGTCCTGGCTGACGCTCGGGCTCGCTGTCTGGATCGGTTTCGAGGGGGAGCGGCTCGTCGGCTGGAATTTGGCGCGTCGCGGCTATGTCGAGCAGGATCTCGTCATTGGCGATGACCTCGACGAGGCGGAGGCGGCGTACTTCCACCGCCATCGCCTTTCTGAGCCGACCGCGAAAGACAATGTCGCCGGGGGGCTTGCTCCTTGACGACCGCGATCATCGACTATGGGTCAGGCAATCTGCATTCCGCCTTGAAAGCCTTTGAGCGCGCCGCCCGCGAGTCGCAGGCGCGAGGCGACATTTGCGTCACCAGCGACCCCGACGTCGTGCGCGCCGCTGAGCGTGTCGTTCTGCCGGGCGTCGGCGCTTTCGCCGATTGCCGCCGCGGCCTGATGGCGATCGACGGTCTTTACGCCGCCCTGCAAGAGGCGGTCATCGACCGCGGCCGGCCGTTTTTGGGGATTTGCGTCGGCATGCAGCTCATGGGCGCGCGCGGCCTTGAACATGGCGAAACGCCGGGCCTCGGCTGGATTTCGGGAGACGTCGCGGCGATCGAGCCTGCGGAGCCTTCGCTGAAAATCCCGCATATGGGCTGGAATACGCTGACGCTGAGCCGGGAGCATCCGCTCTTTGCCGGCGTGCCGACGGGAGAGCGTGGATTGCACGCCTATTTCGTCCACTCGTTTCAGCTGACGCCGGCGTCGCCGGCGCACGTCCTGGCGACGACCGATTATGGCGCGCCGCTCACGGCGGCCGTGGCGCGCGACAATCTCGTCGGCGTGCAGTTTCATCCCGAAAAAAGCCAGAGGCTGGGCCTAGCGTTGATCGGCAATTTCCTGAGGTGGCGTCCGTGATTCTGTTTCCCGCAATCGATTTGAAGGAAGGGCAGTGCGTGCGCCTCGCGCAGGGCGATATGGACCGCGCGACCGTGTTCAATGACGATCCCGCCGAGCAGGCGCGCGCTTTCCAGCGAGTCGGTTTCGAATATCTGCATGTCGTCGATCTCGACGGCGCCTTCGCCGGCGCGCCGCGCAACGCCCGGGCTGTCGAATCCATTCTCGCCGCGCTGACGATTCCCGTGCAGCTCGGCGGCGGCATTCGCGACATGCGCACGTTGTCCAGCTGGTTGGACAAGGGTGTCGCGCGCGTCATCATCGGTACGGCGGCCGTCAAAGACCCGTCTTTCGTGCGGGAGGCGGCGCGCCTTCACCCGGGCCGCGTCGCCGTAGGGGTCGACGCCAAGAATGGTTTTGTCGCCGTCGACGGCTGGGCCCGCGCCACGCGCATGTCGGCGCTCGATCTCGGCAAGAGCTTCGAAGACGCGGGGGTGAGCGCCATCATCTACACCGACATCTCGCGCGACGGCGTTTTGACCGGGCTTAACATCGAGGCGACCCTGGCGCTCGCCGACGCCTTGACGATACCCGTCATCGCCTCCGGCGGCCTCGCGTCGCTCGCCGACGTGGAGCGGCTGCTGCAGCCGGACTGCCGCAAGCTCGCCGGCGCCATTACCGGACGGGCGCTTTACGACGGGCGTCTCGATCCGGGGCAGGCGCTGGCGATGATCCGCGCGCGCGCGGCGACCGAGAACGCGTGATGCTGAAAGCGCGCGTCATTCCCTGCCTGGACGTGAAAGGAGGACGCGTCGTTAAAGGCGTCAATTTCGTCGATTTGCGTGACGCCGGCGATCCGGTCGAATGCGCCATCGCCTATGACGCCGCCGGCGCCGACGAACTCTGCTTTCTCGACATCACCGCAAGCCATGAAGACCGCGGCATACTGCTCGACGTCGTGCAGCGCACGGCGGAAGCCTGCTTCATGCCGCTGACCGTCGGCGGCGGCGTGCGCACGCTTGACGACATCCGCAATCTGCTGCTCGCGGGCGCTGACAAGGTCTCGATCAATTCCGCCGCCGTGGCCAATCCGGGCTTCGTTCGCGAAGCTTCGGAAAAATTTGGCGCGCAATGCATCGTCGTCGCCATTGACGCCAAGCGCGCAGCCGAGGGACGCTGGGAAATCTTCACCCACGGCGGGCGCCGCGCAACGGGGATCGACGCAGTGCAATTTGCGCGCGACGTCAGCGACCTCGGCGCAGGCGAAATCCTGCTGACCTCGATGGATCGCGACGGCACGAAGAGCGGCTTCGACATCGCGCTGACGCGGGCCGTCGCCGACGCGGTGCAGGTGCCGGTCATCGCTTCGGGCGGGGTCGGAAGGCTCGACCATCTCGTCGCCGGCGTCAAGGAAGGCCATGCCAGCGCCGTGCTCGCCGCTTCGATTTTCCATTTCGGCGAATATTCGATCCCGCAGGCGAAGCTTCACATGGCGGCGGCCGGGCTGCCGATGCGCCTCGATGGCCTGGAGGCGATGTGATGATGGCTGTTGAACGGATCGGATGTCATTCCCGACGCGCGCAACGCGCGCGATCGGGAATCCAGAGCAAGACCAGTGGTCTTGCATTGGCCCTGGATTCCCGGTCAGGCCTTCGGCCTGCCGGGAATGACACGGCCCAAGCGATCGGCGTTTGCGGTTTTTCTGTCGTGCGCCGAGACTGCTCCCTCTCCCGCGTAGCGGGGGAGGGTTGGGGAGGGCGGCTGTCATGAGTTTCACGCTCGACGACCTCGCCGCGCTCATCAAAGCACGGCGCAACGACAGCGCCTCGACCTCCTATACGAAAACCCTGCTCGACTCCGGAATGCCGCGCATCGCCAAGAAATTCGGCGAAGAGGCGGTCGAAACGGTGATCGCGGGAATCGAGGGCGACCGAAGCGCGCTCGTCAATGAAGCCGCCGATACGCTCTATCATCTTCTCGTCATGCTCGAAGCGCGGGATATTTCGCTGGACGACGTGTTGCACGAACTGGAGCGGCGCACGAAACAGTCCGGGCTCGCAGAGAAAGCCGCGCGCGGAGCAAAGGAATGACGGTGGCGGAGCTCGTCCCCAACAACGAGGCTCTTTCTCCCTACCGGCATTTTACGCGCGCCGAATGGGCGTCGCTGCGCGCTGACACGCCGCTGACGCTGACGCTCGACGATCTCGTCCGACTGAAATCCCTCAACGATCCGATCTCGCTCGAAGAGGTGATTGAGATCTATCTGCCGCTCTCGCGCCTGCTCGCGCTTTACGTCGCGGCGACGCAGGGCCTCTTCAAGGCGACGCAGCGCTTTCTCGGCGCCGAAGACGGCAAGGTTCCTTACATTATCGGCGTCGCGGGCTCCGTCGCCGTGGGGAAATCCACGACGGCGCGCGTATTGCGCGCGCTCCTGTCGCGATGGCCGAATACGCCAAAAGTGGAGCTCATCACCACCGACGGATTTCTTTTGCCCAACAGAATCCTTGAAGCCGAAAAGCTGATGGACAAGAAGGGCTTTCCGGAGAGCTACGACAACAAGTCGCTGCTGCGATTCCTTTCCGACGTGAAGGCGGGACGGCGCAACGTCTGCGCGCCGGTCTATTCGCATATGACCTATGACGTCGTCGAGGGCGAAGCGAGCTGCGTCGATCGGCCCGACATTCTCATCGTCGAGGGCGTCAATGTTCTGCTTGCGCCGCGCATGCGCGACGGCCGCGAAATTCCCTTCGTCTCCGACTTCTTCGATTTCTCGGTCTATCTCGATGCGCCCGAAGGCGTGCTGGAGCGATGGTATGTGGAGCGCTTTCGGCGCCTTCAGCAGACCGCGTTCCGCGATCCGAAATCCTACTTCCGCGTCTATGCCGATCTCGATGAAGCGGAGACGACGCGCGTCGCGAAAGACATATGGACGCGCATCAACCTCGAGAATCTGCGCCAGAACATCGCCCCGACCCGCCCGCGCGCGAGTTTGATCCTCACCAAGGACGCCGATCACAGGATCGAGGAAGTGTCGCTGCGCAAATTATAAGCTTCGCTTCGACCACGATGCGGAGTTCGCTTGCGCGAGACGCGGCTTATAGGGTGGGCGCATGATCGCGGGTCTGCAAACGCTTGTCTTTCTTCTCGCGGCGGTGGCGTTCGTCGCCTTCATCGCGTCGCGCTCCGGCGCCGCCGCGCCAATCCTGCTCGTCGCGGCCGGCGTGCTGATCGCCGTTGCCCCAGGCGTGCCCGCCCTTGTGCTCGAGCCACAGTTCGTGCTGCTGCTCGTGCTGCCGCCGGTGATCTACATCTCCGCGGTCAATATGAGCTGGCGGGAGTTCAAATTTAATCTGCGGCCGATCCTTCTGCTCGCCGTTGGCTGCGTCGTCTTCACCACCATTTCCGTTTCACTCGCGACGAAATGGCTGCTCGGCTGGCCACTGGCCGTCGGTTTCGTGCTCGGCGCGATCGTGTCGCCGCCCGACGCCGTCGCGCCGCTCGCCATTGCAAGGCGCATGCAGTTGCCGCGGCGCATCTCGGTCATCTTGGAGGGAGAGGGTCTCGCCAACGACGCCACCGCGCTTGTCCTTTATCGCTTCGCGGTGGCGGCGGTCAGCGTCGGCTCCTTTTCGCTGGCGCAAGCAGGCGAGACCTTCACGGCGATTATCGCCGGCGAAATCGTGTGGGGCATCGGCGTCGGCTGGACGATGCTGCGGCTGCGTCGCTTCATGCGCGATCCGCGCATTGAAATCACTCTCTCGCTGATCACCCCGTTCTTGGCCTATTGGCCGCCTGAACATCTCGGCGGCTCGGGCGTCATCGCGACGGTCGCCACCGGCCTCTATATCAGCTGGAACGGCCCCAGACTGATCAGCGCCGCGACGCGTCTGCAAGGCGTGTTCTTCTGGGATTTCTTCCTTTTTCTGATCGAAGGCCTGGTTTTTCTCTTCACCGGTCTACAGGCGCAGGCGCTTTTTGAGCGAATCCAAGACCATTCGCTGTACGAACTGACGACGTCCGCCGCGATCGTTTCGCTTGTCGTGATCGCCGCGCGATTCGTGTGGACGTTTCCGATCACCTACCTGCCGCGCTGGCTCATTCCGCCGCTGGCGCGACGCGATCCTCCGCCGCCGTGGCAGTGGCCGTTCGTCATTTCCTTCACTGGCGTGCGCGGGATCGTCTCGCTCGCCGCGGCGCTGGCGATCCCGCTCGCCACCGCGGACGGCGCGCCGTTTCCCTATCGCGACGCGATCTTTTTTCTCACCTTCTGCGTCGTGATGGTGACGCTCGTCTTCCAGGGGTCGGCGTTGCCCTGGATCATTCGTAAACTTGGCCTCGTCAAAACCGGCATGAGGGAACGCGTCCTCGACCGCGCTGAAGAGCTGCGCGCCCGCCACGCCGCGATCGAGGCGTCGAGCGCGAAACTCGCGCGTTTTGGCGCGGAGAATGAGGTCCCGGAAGAAGCGATGACGTCGCTTCTCGCGCAACAGGACTATTTTCTGTCGCGCGTCCGCATGAAATGCGAGGCGAGTGAAGAACGCCGTGCGCTGACGGCGCTGCACGAGGAGATCGACCTGCAGCTCATCGCCGAGGAGCGTAATCTGATCAACGGCATGCTGCGCGAAGGCGAACTTACCGACGAAGCGCGCCGCCGCATCGAGCGGGAGCTCGATCTGCGTGAAGCGGATGTGCTGAACCGGAGGAAAGAGCGGCTGGGGTAGAGCGACGCGGCGCGTCAAGAACGCGGCGCTCGGGAAACGTCAAGAGCCCCCTCCCTGTCCCTCCCCCGCTTCGCGGGAGAGGGGACGCTAACGATCGGCGTTAGCGAAATCCCGACGAAGCGCGGAATCTGCTCCCTCTCCCATCCGAAGTCGGCTATTGCCGACTTCGGCGTCGATGCGCAAACCGGGAACACCCGGTTTGCGCAGCGGGGGAGGGTTGGGGAGGGGGTTACGCGTTCCCCACCGTTCTCAGCAGCGGCGGCGCGACATTTCGATGCGCCGACTTGCCGTCGATGATGAGGCCCGTCGCGTCCGCCGAAACTTCGACGCTCGCGCCGTCGACGATCTCGCCCGCGAGCAGCCGCTCGGCGAACGTGTCCTGCAACTCTTTCTGCATGACGCGCTTCAAGGGCCGCGCGCCATAGGTCGGATCGTAGCCCTTGGCGGCCAGCCAGTCGCGCGCCTTGGCGTCGAGGCGCAGCGTGATCTTGCGATCTTCGAGCAGCTTCTGCAGCCGCTTGACCTGGATGTCGACGATCGCGCCCATGTCCTCGCGCCGCAGGCGGTTGAACAGGATGATTTCGTCGACGCGGTTCAGGAACTCCGGCCTGAAATGCGCCCGCACGACCTGCATGACTTCGCTGTGCACGGCGGAGGAATCTTCGCCCTCTTTCTGCATGACGAGGAATTCCGAGCCGAGATTCGACGTCATGATGATCAGCGTGTTTTTGAAGTCGACCGTGCGGCCCTGGCCGTCGGTCAGGCGGCCGTCGTCGAGCACCTGCAGGAGCACGTTGAAGACGTCCGGATGCGCCTTCTCGATCTCGTCGAAGAGCACGACCTGATACGGCCTGCGGCGGACGGCTTCGGTCAACGCGCCGCCTTCCTCATAGCCGACATAGCCGGGCGGCGCGCCGATGAGCCGCGCGACCGAGTGCTTTTCCATATATTCCGACATGTCGAGCCGCACCATCGCCGTCTCGTCGTCGAACAGAAAGGCCGCGAGCGCCTTCGTCAGCTCGGTCTTGCCGACGCCCGTGGGGCCAAGGAAGATGAAGCTGCCGATCGGACGGTTCGGGTCCTGCAGTCCGGCGCGCGCGCGGCGCACCGCGGTCGACACGGCGACAACCGCGTCATGCTGGCCGACGACCCGCTTTGCGAGTTCGTCCTCCATGTGCAGCAGCTTCTCGCGTTCGCCTTCGAGCATTTTGTCGACAGGCACGCCGGTCCAGCGCGAGACGACCTGCGCCACGTCATTGGCGGTCACCTCCTCGTCGACGAGCGTGTCGGCTTCGCCTTCCGTCTCGCCCAGTTTCTTTTCGAGATCGGGAATGACGCCATAGGTGAGTTCGCCCGCACGCTGATATTCGCCGCGCCGCTGCGCCTGCGCGAGTTCGTTACGCGCCGCTTCAAGCTGCTCCTTGAGCTTCTGCGCCGCGCCGAGCTTGTCCTTCTCGGCGCGCCAGCGCGCGGTCAGTGCCCCTGATTTCTCTTCGAGGTCGGCAAGCTCGCCTTCGAGCTTCGCCAGGCGATCCTTTGACGCCGTGTCCGTTTCCTTCTTGAGCGCTTCCTGTTCGATCTTCAGCTGGATGATGCGCCGATCGAGTTCGTCGAGCTCCTCGGGCTTCGAATCGATCTGCATGCGCAGGCGCGACGACGCCTCGTCGATGAGGTCGATCGCCTTGTCCGGCAGGAAGCGGTCGGAGATGTAGCGGTTCGACAAAGTCGCCGCGGCGACGATCGCGCTATCGGTGATGCGCACGCCATGATGAAGTTCGTATTTCTCCTTCAGGCCGCGCAGGATCGAGATCGTATCCTCGACGGTCGGCTCGTCGACGAAGACCGGCTGGAAGCGCCGGGCGAGCGCCGCGTCCTTTTCGACATGTTTGCGGTATTCATTGAGGGTCGTCGCGCCGACGCAATGCAGTTCGCCGCGCGCCAGCGCGGGTTTCAGCAGATTGGAGGCGTCCATCGCCCCATCCGCCTTGCCGGCGCCGACGAGCGTGTGCATCTCGTCGATGAACAGGATGATATTGCCTTCGGCGGCGGTGACTTCGTTCAGCACCGCCTTCAGCCGCTCTTCGAATTCGCCGCGATATTTCGCGCCGGCGATCAACGCGCCCATGTCGAGCGCGAGGAGCTTCTTGTCCTCGAGCGACTCCGGCACGTCGCCGTTGACGATGCGCAGCGCCAGACCCTCGACGATCGCGGTCTTGCCGACGCCCGGTTCGCCGATGAGCACCGGATTGTTCTTAGTGCGGCGCGACAGCACCTGAATCGCGCGGCGGATCTCCTCGTCGCGGCCGATCACCGGATCGAGCTTGCCCTCGCGCGCCGCCTCGGTGAGGTCGCGGGCGTATTTCTTCAGCGCGTCATAGGCGTTTTCGGCGGAGGCTGAATCCGCCGTGCGGCCCTTGCGCAGATCCTCGATCGCGGCGTTGAGCGTCTGCGGCGTCACGCCGGCGGCGGCAAGAATTTTCGCGGCCTCGGAGTCCTTCTCCATCGCCAGCGCCAACAGCAGCCGCTCGACGGTGACGTAAGAATCGCCCGCCTTCTGGGCGATCTTCTCGGCGTTGTCGAAGAGGCGCGCGGTCGCCGGCGCGAGATAGAGCTGGCCGGCGCCGGCGCCCATCACTTTGGGCAATTTCGCGAGCGCGGCTTCGGTTTTCGCCAGCGCCTCGCGCGAGCGGCCCCCCGCGCGGTCGATCAGCCCGGCGGAAAGGCCCTGGTCGTCATCGAGCAGGACTTTCAATATGTGCTCGGGCGTAAACTGCTGGTGGCCTTCGCGCGTCGCCATCGACTGCGCCGACTGAACGAATCCGCGCGCGCGTTCGGTGTATTTCTCAAAATTCATTTTTAGCCCCTCTGACCATGAGGCGGCCCTTTGTTTTAAGCGGCGCGCCTCGCGTCCAATATTTCTCGTTCAAGGCCCCTTGCGGCTGCCCTCGTGGTCGATATGGGAAGGGCTGCACGGGGTTAAAGGGGGTGCGGCGCGAAAGCGCGGCCTCGACCGCAAGCGAAGATGTATCGATTAACCGCGCCTGCCCGTTCCGACGGCGCGCCATCCCCCATAGAGCGCGAGGGCAGCGAGCGACAGCATCAGCGCATAGACCAGTGCGGAGGCGATGAGACCGGCGATGGGACTGCCGTACATCGCAAAAATGTCAGGCGGCCGCTGCTCGGCGGCGGGGCTCAGATGCGCGAACCACAGGGCCACGGCGCCAAGAACGCCGATGACCGCCCAGAACCCCGCGCCGATCTTGCCGCGAAAATAGAAATACAGCGCGGCGCCCGTGAGCGCGTATTTCACCGAAAGAAAAGCGGCGACGATCACCCATGCCCCTGATTGCGAGAAATCGTCGCGCAGCAGATGGTCGAGATCATGCGCGGCGGAAAACGCCACTACGGCCAGAACGAGGACGGTGAGCGTCTTGTCCGACATGGATGGCCCTCCTGAAGAAACGGCGGCGCTGTTTTCGTAACGGCTGGGGAGGTGTAGGCAATTCGCCTCGACTTGTCACCGAACAGGGACGTCCATGCGACTCGCCTCTCTCTACCGCTATCCCGTCAAGGGCCTCTCGCCGGAGCCGCTGGACGGCGCCGATCTGAAGACTGGGGATTATTTTCCGGGAGATCGGCTGTTCGCTCTGGAAAACGGCCCTTCAGGCTTCGATCCAGCGGCGCCGGAGCATCAGCCCAAGATCAAATTTCTGATGCTGATGAGGAACGGCGCGCTCGCGGGTCTTGCGACGCGCTACGATGACGCGACAGGCGTATTGTCGATCGCCAGGGCAGGGCGCGTGGTCGCGCGAGGAGAGTTGCGGTCCGCCGAAGGGCGACAACTCATCGAGACCTTCCTGACCGGCTTTCTTGGGCCCGAAATCCGGGGCCCCGTGAGGCTTCTGGCCGCGCCCGACGGCTTTCGCTTCACGGATTCGAAGTCGGGATTTGTCTCACTCGTCAATTCGGCGAGCGTTGCGGCCATTGCGCAGGCGCAAGGCGCCGCGCTGGATCCGCTGCGGTTTCGCGCCAATCTCTATGTCGAAGACATGGGCGCGTGGGCCGAGGCGGCGCTCTTGGGGCGAACCCTGGCGATCGGCGGCGCACGGCTCGAGGTGCTCAAAATGACCGATCGCTGCGCGGCGACTGGCGTCGAGCCGGGCACGGGGCGACGCGACATGGATCTCGTTCAGACGCTGCGCCAGAACTTCGGCCACATTGATTGCGGCGTTTACGCGCGGGTGATCGAGGGCGGCCGGATCAAGGCCGGCGACGCGATCAGCATCCTCGCCTGAAGCCCTAGAACCGATCGGGCTCCAGCGGAAGTTCGCCCACCTGCGGCGATTCCTCGTCCCGTGCGCCGCCGGCGACGTCATCCATCGGCGGGCGCGGGCGCCGGCGCCGGCGTGAACTCAAATGATAATTGACTCCGCCCTCGTTTTCACGCGGCGCATTCTCGCGCTCGAGAACGGGTTCCGCGCCCGCGCCCTCGCTGGGAATAGCGGCGCGCGCCACTGGCGCGGTGATGAATGAGGGAAGCGCCGTCCCTGGTTCGCTCTCGGCCGCGCTGGCCTCGGCGCGCGGCTGGAAGCGGCGGTCGCGGCCGCGCTCATATCCTTGGTGACGAGGACGGTCGCCGCCTTCGGCGTTGCGATCTCGGTTAAACGGCGGTCGTTCGGGCCGCTGCTGCCGTTCCGGACGCTCCACGCGCTCGCCGGCGCGCATCTCGCCGATCGGGCGCTCTTCAAAAGGCTGGGGCTGCGGCTGCGGCTGCGAGAAATGCGGCTGCGGCTGTGGTTGCGGCGCGAAGGGCGGCGGCGGCGGCTGGAAGGCCGGCGGCGGCAGCCGTTCGGCAAGCGGCGCGAAACGGTCCGGAAGCGGCGCGAAATCGTCGTCGTCCTCGGAGGTGTCGACTTCCGCTTCCAGCTGCGGGCGCCCATAGCCGTTGACTTGCTGTTGCTGCTGCGCGGCGGCGATCAGCCGGAAATAGTGCTCCGCATGCTGCAGCAGGCTCTCCGCCATGATCGTGTCGCCGGAGGACTGCGCGTCGCGCGCGAGCTGAAGATATTTTTCGGCGACATGCTGAGCCGTGCCGCGGATCTTCACGTCGGGGCCATTCGACTCATAGGACCGTGTTAGCGGATTTGGCCCTTTGCGGTTGTTGGGCCGTCCGCGCATTCTCTTGTTTTGCCCTGGTCTCATCAAACTCCCCGAAATCTTGCTGCGCTCGGCCCCGCCTGCGCGGCGTTCCCAATAACGTCGCCGCTAAATTCCTTCGCCCGGCGCATGCGCGAACGGACAGGCGACAGCAATCCGTTTTCGGACCTCAAGCTTCGATAACGCTGTGCGCGAGTCGATTTTCCTCAAGTCGGCGCCAATCGGCGGCCCCACGTAGCTTTGCGCTAATTCCCCTCAGCGCAACGGCTTGACGTCCAACGCGATTGCATGCCTGCCTGCCGGATCGCAACGCCCCCGACAATCGAAGTGGTCTTCACTCCGGCGCTTTCATGTCGATTTCGACGTTGCTCCTGGCCGGTCGTTTCGGGCTTCCGTTCGCGAAGCGGAGCCAAAGCGTTCGAGTTCTTCTCGAAGTCGGCGATCGGCTGGACCTGGGGATGACTATAGTGGAGGGGGTGGCCGGCAACAAGGCCGAGCGCGGCGAGACGGGCCAAAAAAGCGGGTACTGTCGCCAATATGTCACGGCCTTGGCGGGCCAAGCCGCGCCGCCACGACCCTCTCGTGGCCCCCAACATCGCGCGCCACACGCTCGATGTTGAAGCCGTGGGCCTCCAACAGCGCCGCGACGCCGCCAGCTTGATCGAAGCCGACCTCGAACACGACGACCGTGTCCTCGTCAATAAGCCGCGGCAAGTCGCCGATGATCTCTCGATATCGCTCGAGCCCGTCGGCGCCGCCGTCGAGCGCCAGCGCCGGATCATGGAGCCGCACCTCGGGATCGAGCCCCGCGATGTCCTCGGTGCGCACATAGGGAGGATTGGACACGATAAGGTCGAAACGCGCCTGGAGCGCCTCCGCCCAGCGGCCGCGCACAACCGCCGCGCGGTCTGACAGGCCGCAACGGGCGAGATTTGCGGCGGTCGCCGCGCAGGCGTCCTGCGAGAGATCGACGGCGACGGCGCGCGCCGCCGGAAGCTCGCTGAGAAGCGCGCAGGCGATGGCGCCCGAGCCGGCGCCGAGATCGAGAATCGAGAGCGGCGCGTCGCGCCTGTCCGCAACGAAGCGCAGCGCGGTTTCGACCAGCGTTTCCGTGTCGGGCCGCGGATCGAGCACTGACGGCGCGACGGCGAGGTCGAGCGTCCAGAATCCGCGCTCTCCAAGAATGCGTGACACCGGCTCACGGGCGGCGCGTCGCGCCGCATAGCGGGACAGGGCGCGCGCCTCCTCGTCCGAAAGCGGCGCGCGCGGCGTCATGGCGAGTTCGAGCCGCGTCAGCCCGGTGGCGGCGCGCAGCAGAGCGCGTGCGTCCTCCTGCGCGTCCTCAACTCCCCGGGCGCCGAGATAGTCCGCAACTGTCGCGATCGCCTGGGCGCGCGTCAGCGGATCGCTCGTTGCGGCTTTCGTCGCGCCCAGATTCATCTCTACCCCCGGCTGGCGAGAAGCGCCGTCAGCCTTTTTGCGAAAGCCGCTGCGTCGATGGGATGCTCGCCGTCGGCGACGCGGGCGAGATCGAGCAGGAGGAACTGGTCGTCACGCGCCGCTTCACGCCCCTTGGCGCGCAAGGCCGTCGCCAGCGCGACGATCGCTTCATGCCTCGGGTTGATCTCCAAAACCGGCTTTCCGAAGGCCGCCTGTTGTCCATGTTCGGCCAAAAGGCGGGACAATTGGCGATCGAGCCCGCTGTCCGGCGCGACAAGGCAGACGGCGCTGTCGGTCAGTCGCGTCGAGGCGCGCACGTCGTCGACATGATCCGCGAGCGTCTCCTTGAGGGCCGCCAGCAGGTCGGCCACGTCCGCCGGCGGCGTCGCCTCCGTCTTGGCTTCGTCGACGAGCGCGATTGAATCGATGTCGGCCTGACCCTGCGTGACGGATTTGAACGGCTTGCCCTCGTAGCCGAGCGCGCTCGTCACCCAGAAGGCGTCGACGGCGTCGTCGAGAAGCAGCACCTCGACGCCTCTCGCGCGGAATCCTTCAAGCTGCGGGCTGGCGCGCAGCCGCTTCATGTCGTCGCCGACAAGATAATAGATCGCCGTCTGATTTTCCCTCAGATCGGCGACGTAATCCTTGAGCGAGCGGGTCTGTTCCTCGGATTTCGTCGAGGCGAAACGCGCGATTTCGAACAGATCGTCGCGGCGGCCTGGGTCTTCATGCAGCCCTTCCTTGAGCACGGAGCCGAAGTTCTTCCACACTTCCGCGAATTTTTCGGGCTCGGCGTCGGCGAGCTTCTTGAGTTCCTGTAAAATGCGCGTCGCGATGGCCTTGCCGATCGCGCCGGCGACCGGGCTTTTCTGCACCATCTCGCGCGAAACATTGAGCGGAATGTCGGCGCTGTCGACGACGATGCGCATGAACCGCAGCCACGCTGGCAGCAGCTCCATGTCGCGCGAGATCAGCACGCGGCGCACATAAAGCTTGGATTTGCTCTTTCGCGCCGGATCGAAGAGATCGAACGGCCGCGCCCCGGGGACAAAGGCGAGCACCGTATATTCCGTGCGCCCTTCGGCGCGCCAATGGGCGATCAGCGCGGGCTCATCCAGCTGCCCGGACAATTGCCGGTAAAAGTCGACATATTGCTCATGTGTGATGTCCGACTTAGGCTTCGTCCACAGGGCGACGCCTTCGGCGATCCGCCGGGGCTCTTCGCCCGGCGCCGCGATGAGATCAATCGGCGCGGCGATCGCGCCCGAGTGCTCGCGCACGACGCTTTCAACTCGCCAGCCGTCGAGAAATTCATCGCTGTCGGCGTTGAGATGCAGCGTGACGCGGGCGCCGACGGCGGGAGCCTCTTCCAGCGGCAGAGCCGCGATCTGATATGAGCCCTTGCCGTCTGAACTCCACAGCCATGCCTGATCCTGGCCGGCGCGCCGCGTCGCGACCTCGACGTGGTCGGCGACCATGAAGGCGGAGTAGAAGCCGACGCCGAACTGGCCGATGAAGCCCGCGTCCTTTTCCTTCCCGAGTTTGTCGAGAAAGGCGCGCGTGCCGGAATTTGCGATGGTGCCAAGGGCGCTGATCAGCTCCTCGCGCGACATGCCGACCCCATTGTCGGCGACGGTCAGCGTGCGCTTGTCCTTGTCGAGTGAGATCGTGACGAGCGGCGCGGCGGCTTGCGCGGCGAGTTTTTCGTCGGAAAGCGCCTCGTAACGCAGCTTTTCGCAGGCGTCGGCGGCGTTCGAGACGAGTTCGCGCAGAAAGACGTCGCGCTCCGAATAGACGGAGTGCGTCATCAGCTCGAGCAGCCGCGCGACGTCGGCCTCAAAACCGAAATCGGCGGCGGTTTGCGGATCGGCGGCGGGAGCCGCGGCGTCGACGGATGCGGCGTCGTCGGTCATGTTCTCTCCGATGAAAAGAAAAAGAGAATGCACGTCGCGGTCGAGGCGACGGCGGCTCTTGAGTTCGTCATTGTTGCGGAATTTGCAAGAGCCTCGGCGGCGGGGCGCCGCCGCGGGGTCGCTCAAGGCGGGTAGGCCGACCGCTAAAGCTAGACGAGCCGGCGCGGGAGCGAAACTCCCGGCCGGCTCGACCATCGCCACGACCTCTAAATCTCTGAACCGCACGCTTCGGGGGGCTGGGGGGCTGACGAAACCGAAAACGCGTGGCCCCGAGCTGTCGAGGCAATGAACTTCATTTTGGGCGGCGCGTTTGGCTGGCAAGGGGCGCCAAGTCGGCGAAAGTATGATTCTTCCCAGCCAAATCTTATCAGAGCGCAGGGACGCGAAGATTCTCGTCGTAAACCAGTCATTAAGTCTTGCCGGGCGCATCCTTGCGGGCCAACATGGTTAAGAGAGATCGAGGAGAGCGGACGCATGGCGGAGTCGGAGACGACGGAGCCCAGCCGGGTTCGCCCCGCGCTCGTCGTCGTGAACGGCGCTTCGCCGGACGCGGCGTCGGGAGTTCGGGGAGACAAGCGCGGCGTGGCGGTCTCATTCAGCCGCCCGGAACTCAACGTCATCTTCAATCTTTATGGCGCGAAAGTCGCACAGGGGGAATGGCGCGACTACGCCATCGACTTCACCCCGGCGAAGGCCGTGTTCTCGATTTTCCGGCGCGCGAGCGAAGCGCCGCTGTATCGAATCGAGAAGGACCCGGCGCTGGCGCGTCGGCAAGGCGCCTATTCCGTGATCGCGGCGACGGGGCTCGTGCTTCGTCGCGGACATGATCTTGCGCGCGTCGTGCGCGTCTTGGACCGCGCGCTCAAACTCGTCGGCGCCGAATAGAACAAAGACATCGTCGCAAGATCAGAATCGATCGGCCCGATAGGGCGCGGGATCGATGAAGGGCTGTTCGCCCGTCATCATATCGGCGAGGAGCCGGCCGGAAACCGGCCCAAGCGTCAGCCCATGATGCGCATGGCCGAAATCGAACCATAGGCCGCGATGACGCGGCGCCGGACCAATGATCGGCAGCATGTCCGGCAGGCAGGGCCGCGCGCCGCGCCAGGGTTCAGGGTCCAGCCGTTCGGCGAGCGGAAACAATCGGCGCGCCGTCGGTTCGCAAACCTCGATCTGAACCGGGGTCGGCGGCGCGTCGCGGCGGGCGAATTCGGCGCCGCTCGTCAGCCTGACGCCGCGGCGCATCGGCGCCAAAAGATAACCGACGTCGGCGTCGAGGATGGGATGATTGAGTTTTGCGCCGTCCTTTGCGGCGTAATGCATATGGTAGCCGCGCTTCCAGCCGAGCGGAATGCGATAGCCGAGCGGCCCGTAGATGGCGTCGGACCAGGGGCCGAGCGCCACAACCGCGGCGCCGGCGACGAGCGGCCCGTTCGCCGTCTCGACGCGCCAACGCCCGTCCGGCTCTTGCGAAAGGCTGCGCGCGTCTCCTGAGAGCAGATGGCCGCCACGCGAGACGAAGAGATCGGCATAGGCTTTCGACAGAGCCGCGGGATCGATAATCGCGGCGGTGTCACGGTAATGGATACCGCCCATGATCGGCGCGAGATCGGGCTCCAGCGCCGCGACCCCGGCCGAGTCGAGCGTATCGATATGCAGATCATAGGCGCGCAGCCGCTCGGCGTCGGCAAGGCCGGCCGCGAGAGTCCGCTCGCTGCGATGCAGCTTGATCCACCCGGTCCGGCGCAACAGCTCGCCGGCGCCCGCCTGCTGGATCAGCGCCTCATGCTCGCTCAGGCTGTGTTCGATCAGCGGGCGTCGCGCCTCGATATTTCGCTGCACCCTCTCTGGCGCGCTCTCGCGCCAATAGCGCAAGAGCCAAGGCCCCACCGCCGGCATTGCCGAGACGTGATAGCGCGCCTCCGGCAGAAGGTTCAGCGCATATTTGACAAGTTTCGCCGGATCGCGCGGGAACAGATAGGGGATGAGGGAAGAACGTTCGATCAGGCCGGCGTTGCCAAAGCTCGTCTCCTGTCCCACGGCGCCGACGCGATCGATGAGCGCGACGTCGCGGCCGCGCGCCTGCAGATGCAGCGCGGCGCTGACGCCGACAATTCCGGCGCCAAGAACGACGACATCCGTCGACTGCATGAATCCTCCAAGCTGGTCGCCCCATATATGGACTTTGATGCAACGTGCATGCTAGCGCCTCTCTTCTTCCACAAATTATCAGGGCGCGCCGGATGATCCCCCGCTATTCCAGACCCGAGATGACCGTGATTTGGGAGCCGCAGACGCGGTTTCGCATCTGGTTCGAGATCGAGGCCTATGCCTGCGACGCGCTCGCCGAGATCGGCGTCATCCCGCGGGAGAGCGCCAAGGCGATCTGGGACAAAGCGGATTTCGTCACCTTCGACGTCGCGCGGATCGACGAGATCGAACGGGTGACGAAGCATGACGTGATCGCCTTTTTGACCCATCTCGGCGAATTCATCGGCGCCGAGTCGCGCTTCGTGCATCAGGGCATGACGTCTTCCGACGTGCTCGACACCTGTCTTGCCGTGCAATTGTCGCGCGCCGCGGATCTGCTGATCGCCGACGTCGACGCGCTGCTCTCCGCGCTCAAGACGCGCGCTTTTGAGCACAAATACACGCCGACGATCGGCCGCTCGCACGGCATTCACGCCGAGCCGACGACGTTCGGGCTGAAACTGGCGCAGGCTTATGCAGAGTTCACGCGGGCGCGCGCGCGGCTCGTCGAGGCGCGAAGGGAAATTTCGACCTGCGCGATTTCGGGCGCCGTCGGCACTTTCGCCAATATTGATCCGCGCGTCGAAGACTATGTGGCGCATAAGATGGGTTTGACCGTCGAGCCGATTTCGACGCAGGTCATTCCGCGCGATCGCCATGCGGCGTTTTTTGCGACGCTCGCCGTCGTTGCGTCTTCCGTCGAACGGCTCTCCATCGAAATCCGTCATCTTCAGCGCACGGAGGTTCTCGAGGCGGAAGAGTATTTTTCCGCGGGGCAGAAGGGCTCGTCCGCCATGCCGCATAAGCGCAATCCGGTGCTGACCGAGAATTTGACCGGACTTGCGCGGCTCGTGCGCGGCATGGCGATCCCCGCGATGGAGAACGTCGCGCTCTGGCACGAGCGCGATATTTCGCATTCGTCCGTCGAGCGCATGATCGGGCCCGATGCGACGGTCACTCTCGACTTCGCGCTGGCGCGCCTGACGAACGTCATCGACAATCTCGTCGTCTATCCCGAAAATATGCGCAAGAATTTGGAGAAGCTCGGCGGGCTCATTCATTCACAGCGCGTGCTTCTCGCGCTGACGCAAAAAGGCGTCTCGCGCGAAGACGCCTATGCGATGGTGCAGCGTAACGCCATGCCGGTTTGGCATAGGGCGTTCGAGGGACGCCCGTCGCAAGAAAATAATTTGGAAGGGGATTTCCGCACGCTGCTCGGGAACGACAAGGATGTGAGCGCGAAGCTGTCGCCGGCGGAATTGGACGCGCTGTTCGACCTCTCGTACCACTTCAAGCATGTGGATAAGATTTTTGCGCGCGTCTTTGGAGAGGCTTAGCGCCGCTAATCTCAATATATCCGAGCTGCAATTCTCTCGCGAAGGCGACCAGCGCGGCGGTGAAGAGGGCCATCGCCAGGGCGAACAGCAGCCCTGCGCCATACTCGTGGCGCACATGAAGGTAAGCCGCCCCGAAGCTGACGATGACGAGAATGCTCGTCACGATGCAGCTCGCCACGCCCCAGTAGATCGCGTAATGCATCAGCAAGCCGCGCTTTCTGAGGATCGGCAGTTCGGCTTTCAGATCGACTTGCGCCGCGCTGTCGCCGTCCGTCTGGACGATGGTTCTCGCGCGATCGATGATGCGGTCCAATCGTGAGACGAGGACGGCCAAGAGCTGCGCCTCGGCTGCGAGCAAAAAGGCTGGACCGGTGACCTGTGAGATCACAGTGGAAAGCTGTTCGATCGAGGGCGTGTTGATGAGCATGAGGGTCTCGGAGCATGAGGGTTCGCACGAGGATCCGGCGCAATTCCGATTAGGCGCGCCCGCCAGTCAAGCGTTACCGTGACGGCCAGCGCCATTTTGGCGACTCATGTTCGGGCGCGAGCGTCTCGCCCAGACGCTTCTCTAGCGCGATTTCGACGCAACCATCGTCCTTTCTCAGTTCCGAGACCAGTTGGGCCGAGTGCGACACGACGAACAGCTGCGTCTCGTTGGAAACCTTGCGCATCAGCCGCGCCAGCGCGCCGATGAGATTGGGATGGAGGCTCGCTTCAGGTTCGTTGAACACCATCAGCGGCGGCGGGCGCGGCGTCAGCAGCGCCGCGACGAGCAGCAGATAGCGCAGCGTGCCTTCCGAGAGTTCCGCGGCGCGTAGCGGCCGAAGCAAACCGTGCTGGCGCATCAGCGTCTCCACGTAACCGTCCGATGTCGAAATATCGATCGTGCTGGATGGAAAGGCGTCATCGATCGTCTCTCCCAGGCCGTCCGCGTCGCCAACTTCCAAAATGGTTGCGAGCGCCGCCGCGACGTCTGCGCCGTCATTCGAGAGCGCGGGGGTGAAGGTGCCGATCTGCGGGCGTCGCGCCGGCGCCTCGCGGTCGGCGCGCAAATTGTCATAGAAGCGCCAGCGCCGCACCGTCTCCCGCAAGATTGAGAGGTCATAGGCTTCGCGCAGGTCGGCGCAGTGCGTCATCATGCTGTCGACGCCGGCGAGTGAAGCCGCGGCCTGCCGCCATTCGCCATTTTCCCCGCGAATGCGTGCGCTCGGTCCCCGGCGCTCGGCGAAAAGATTAGCATGGCCGAGATGTTCTCCGGTCCATTGCGCCTCGAGCTTGATCTGCGGATCGAGCGGGAATGCCTCCGTCGCATTGGAAGTTGGACCGAGGTCGATCGCATAACCATAGGTCTTAGAAGCGAAGCCGAGCTTCAGCGCCTTTCGCGACTGGCGCGCCAACGGCTCTATCGGAATTTCGCCCGCTTTCATGGCCCGGGAGAATTTCTCTGGCCCGGCCCATAGCGTCGAATTCAGTCCGCCCTCCCGGGCAAGGGACTGGACGATGCGCCCCTGCGCAACATCGGCGAGAAGATGCAGCGCGCGATAAAGGCTGGATTTGCCGGCGCCGTTGGCGCCAGTCACGATGGTGAGACGCCCCGGCGCAAGGACCAGGTCGCGGATGGATCGATAGCCAGAAATTGCAAGCCGCGTGATCACGGAGCCTCCCTTGGCGCGAATATCCGATGGACGGGCGTGCAGGGGCAATGGCCGCCCTTCCAATAAGCCGCGCAAAGCCTTAAAGAGCGGGCATGATCTGGCTTATCTTCGCCTTGCTGACCGGCGCCGCGGTGATGGCGGTGCTGGCGCCGCTCGCCATGCGGAATGGGGCGCGGAATGAAAGCGCCGCCGACGTCGCCTTTTTCGAGGAGCAGATCGCCGAAATCGAGCGCGAACGCGCCGAAGGGCGTCTCGACGCGCCGGACGCTGACGCCGCGAAGACCGAGGCGGCGCGCCGACTGTTGCGCGCCGAAGCCGCGCCAAAGGCGAGGGTCGTCTCCTCGCGCAAACTCGCGCTCGCCGCGGCGCTCGCGGCCATCGTGGTCATCCCCGCCGTCGCGCTGACGCTTTATGCGCGGCTCGGCCATTCTGACATGCCGGATATGCCGCTGACGGCGCGGCTCGACTCCGCGCCAGACCGCAATGACCTCTCCGGCGCCGTCGCGCGCATCGAACAGCATTTGCGCGAGCATCCCGAAGACGGCCGCGGCTTCGAAGTCATCGCGCCATATCTGTTGCGCACGGGGCGCGGCGAAGACGCCGTCCACGCCTATTCCGAAGCGCTGCGACTTTTGGGCGCAACCGCGGCGCGACATGCGGCGCTTGGAGAAGCGCGCGTCGTCGTCGCTCAAGGCGTGGTGACGCCCCAAGCCAAAAACGATTTCGAGGCGGCGCTCGCGCTCGACGCGGCGGCGCCCGAGGCGCAGTATTACCTCGGCGTGGCGGCCGCGCAGGCCGGCGAGAAGGACAAGGCCATCGCTATTTTTGCCAAGATGGCTGCTGACGCGCCGGCCGACGCCGCTTATCTGAAGGCGGTCAACGCCCAGCTCGCCATTCTGCGCGGCGAAGCAAGCGCGCCGGTCGTTGCGCGCGGGCCGTCGAGCGAACAAGGCAAAGCGATTGCGGCGATGCCGGCCGATCAGCGCCAGGAGATGATCCGCGGCATGGTGGATCGTCTTGCCTCGCGGCTCGAATCCAAGGGCGACGACGTCGAAGGATGGCTGAAGCTCATTCGCGCCTATAGCGTTCTCGCCGAGACGGAAAAGGCCAAGAAGGCCGTGACCGAGGCGCGCAAGGCGCTCGCCAGCAAGCAAGATGATGTCGCCCGCATCGAGGCGCTGGCGAAGGAGCTGAATATCGGAGGCTAGACGTTTCGCCTCTTAGCGAGAGCGGCCATAGGTGGCCGCATGGGAGAATTTTAAATAATGACGCGTAAGGGAAAGCGGCTGACGTTGATTGCCGGCGCAATGGCCGTTCTCGGCGTCGCCGCCGGGCTTATGCTGTTCGCGCTGCGCGACAATATCGTGTTCTTCTACACGCCCTCGGAGCTTGCGAAGAAGCAAACGGCCTCCGGCGCGCGGCTGCGCATCGGCGGTCTCGTGAAGGAAGGCACGGTGGTCAAGAATGGCCAAGATGTGCGCTTCACCGTCACCGACAAGACGAGCGATCTCACGGTGTCCTACACGGGCCTGCTGCCGGATCTCTTCCGCGAAGGGCAGGGCGTCGTCGTCGATGGCGTGCTGCAGCCCTCCGGCGGCTTTCGCGCCGACAGCGTGCTGGCCAAGCACGACGAACGCTACATGCCGCGCGACGTCGCCGACGCTTTAAAGAAGCAGGGCGTCTGGCAGGGAGAGACGAAGTGAGGTGCGGCTGCCGTGTTCATACCTCCCCCTTGCGGGGAGGTCGGTCGCCATCGCAGGCAAGTTTACGCAGCCTGCGTAAACTTGCCTGCGAAGCGATCGGGTGGGGGGCGATCTCACAGTCCCACTACGAGATCACCCCACCCCGAACCGCGTCGCGGTTCGACCCTCCCCGTCAAGGGGAGGGATATGCGCCCTTTCTTGCGATCCTCGGAAGGTCTGCATGATCGTTGAAACCGGACATTACGCGCTTGTTCTGGCGCTCGCCCTTGCGTTGGCGCAATTCGCCATCCCCTTCATCGGCGCGCGCTTGAATGACGCCGCGCTGATGCGCGTCGCGCGTCCCGCGGCGATCACGCAATTCCTGTTCGTCGCGCTGTCATACGGCGCGCTGACCTACGCCCATGTCGTTTCCGACTTCTCGCTCGTCAACGTCATCGAGAATTCCCATTCGCTGAAGCCCTTCATCTATAAAATCTCCGGCGTCTGGGGGAACCACGAAGGCTCGATGCTCTTGTGGGTGCTCGTTCTCTCGCTGTGCGGCGCGCTGATCGCAGTTTTCTCGGCGTCGATGCCCGACCGGCTGCGCGCCGACGCGCTCGCCGTGCAGGGGCTGCTCGGCGCGGCGTTTCTTCTTTTCATTCTGCTCACCTCAAATCCGTTCGCCCGCGTCGCGCCGGCGCCGTGGGAAGGGCGCGATCTCAACCCGATCCTGCAGGACCCGGGCCTCGCGATCCATCCGCCGCTGCTCTATCTCGGCTATGTCGGCTTTTCGATCGTGTTCTCTTTCGCCGCCGCCGCGCTCATTGGCGGACGCATCGACGCCGGCTGGGCGCGCGTCATCCGCCCCTGGACTCTCTTCGCCTGGATCGCGCTGACGCTCGGCATCGCGATGGGGTCGTACTGGGCCTATTACACGCTCGGCTGGGGCGGCTTCTGGTTCTGGGACCCGGTCGAGAACGCCTCGCTGATGCCCTGGATCGCCGGCACGGCGCTCGTGCACAGCGCCGCTGTTATGGAAAAGCGCGAGGCGCTCAAGGTCTGGACGATCTTTCTCGCGATCCTCGCCTTCTCGCTGTCGCTGCTTGGCACCTTCCTGGTGCGCTCCGGCGTGCTGACGTCAGTGCATGCCTTCGCGAGCGATCCTGACCGCGGCGTGTTCATTCTGGCCATTCTCGTCTTCTTCATCGGCGGCGCGCTGGCGCTCTTCGCGTTGCGGGCCGGCGCGCTGCCCGTCGGCGGACTGTTTTCGCCGATCTCGCGGGAAGGCGCGCTCGTCCTCAACAATCTGCTGCTTTCGGCGTGCTGCGCCACCGTCGTCGTCGGGACGCTTTATCCGTTGGCGCTGGAAGCGATCACCGGCGAGAAGATTTCCGTCGGCGCGCCGTTCTTCAACACCGTGCTGATCCCCATCGCGCTGCCGCTCGCCTTGTTGATGCCGATCGGCCAGATGCTCTCCTGGAAGCGCGGCGATCTGGCCGCCGCTTTGCAGCGGCTGCGCATCGCCTTCATCGTCGGCGTCGTTGCGACCGCGGCTTTCGGCGCCTGGTACGGAACGCCCTTCCTCTCCGTCGCTGCCGCCGGCATCGCGATCTATCTCGTCGTCGGCGCTTTGAGCGATCTCGCGCTGCGCGTGCGGGGCAGCTCGGGGCGCGCGAGCCTGAAGCGGTTCGCCGGGTTGCCGCTCTCCGTCTTCGGCACGTCGATCGCTCACGCCGGCATGGGGCTGACCCTTCTCGGTCTTGCCGCGACCGGCTGGGGCGTCGAAACCATCGTGGCGATGAAGCCTTCGAGCTTCTATGACGTCGGTCCCTATCAGATCGGCATCGACTCCGTTTCCCCGCGCCAGGGGCCGAATTATTCGGAAGTCTACGCCGTCATGGCGGTGCGCAAGGACGGCGCGACGCTCGCGACGATCGAACCGGCCAAGCGTTTCTATCAGGCGCGGCGCATGGCGCGCTCGGAGGCCGGAATCGTCACGCTCGGCCTGGGGCAGGTTTATGCGGCGATCGGCGAGTCGCATGAGGATGGAACGATCGACGCGCGGCTGTACTGGAAGCCGCTGGTGACGCTGATCTGGATCGGCGCGCTGATTATGGCGTTCGGCGGCGCGTTGTCGCTCGCCGACCGGCGTCTGCGCATCGGCGTCGCCCGCCGCGCCGCCGCGCCAGCCCTGGAGCCGGCCGAATGAGCGTCGAGACCCCCTCCCTGTCCCTCCCCCGCTGTCGCGGGAGAGGGGACCCTAACGATCGGCATTTGCGGGATGGCGAGAACTCGCCGGATCTTGCTCCCTCTCCAGCGAAGCGGGGGAGGGTTGGGGTGGGGGTCTTCATCGCGCTTCTTCTCCTTCCCCTGACCGCTCACGCGGTCACGCCCGGCGAAAGGCTTGCCGATCCGGCGCTCGAAGCGCGGGCGCGGGCGATCACCACCGAGCTGCGCTGCCTCGTCTGCCAGAACCAGTCGATCGATGATTCCGACGCCTCGCTCGCCAAGGATTTGCGCGTTCTGGTGCGCGAGAAGCTGAAGGAGGGGATGAGCGACGCGCAGGTGCGCGAATTCGTTCACTCCCGCTATGGCGATTTCGTGCTGCTGCGCCCGCCGGTAAAGCCCGGCACGTTGCTGCTCTGGGCCGCGCCGCTGATCGCGCTGCTCGCGGGCGCCGCCGCAATCTGGATGGCGGCGCGGCGACGGCGCGGCGTCGTGACGGCGCGGCCGGCGGAACTGACGGCCGAGGAGCAGGCGAGGCTCGAAGCGCTCGGCGTCGGGCGGCGGTCGGACGAGAGCTGACGAGCGTCTCGTTCGGGGTCCAAGTCGCCTGCATAGGTTAATCCGTGCGGTCTTCTATCCCGCCCGCTCGTGTTGTGTTATCTTATCAAACTAATTGAAGAATTTGTCCTTGTTAAGGCGTAGCTCAAGCAATGAATCTGCGCCCACCGGCTAGCGGCCGCAAGTAGAAAGCTTTTTTACAAGTCATTTGGGGAGAAGCATTTGTCCCAGAGATTGAACGAAGCCTTGTTGCAGCCTGCTACGGGTCCGACTGATATTTTTGGCGTCGCCTATCTGCAGCTGTGCCAAATTTCCTATGCCTTGCCGTCGGCCATTCCCGGACTCGTCAACACCAAAATGCCGCCTCTTAGCGCCGGCGGCCGATGGGCTTGCGTCTGGGGACCGGTCGAAAGCGACGATCTTGCTAATCTCGTCTTCGTGGCCGCCTATTATGACGGCCCCAATCTTCCGCCGACTTTCGCCGCCGTCGTCACGCGTGGCGCCGACGCGGACGTCGATGACGTCTGGGGCGTCCTGCAGCAGGCTTTTGAGGATTTTTACGTTATTTTCCAGAGATCGCCGCCATGGTTGCCCTTTGGAAGCCCGGCGCTTGTGGCTGACGGAACGCTTTTCGCGTTGGAGAACATCCAGGGCTTTTCATCCGGCGGCGTCTCGCTTCTAGATTTCGTCGCGAGCTTCCTCCAGGTGCCGGAAAACCAAAACCCGCTTCTCGTGTGCACAGGCCACAGCCTCGGCGGATGCGTGACCTCGGTGCTGGCGCCCTGGCTACAGTCCTCGCTTGCCCTCGTCGGCGTTTCGAACCCTATCGTGCCGGCGACATTCGCGGCTCCGACGGCCGGCAACGCCGCCTTCGCGGACTATTACACGTCCACATTCAGCTATTGCCCGCGCTACTACAACACGCTGGATATCGCTCCCCTGGCCTGGGGAAATCTCGACGCGATCTCCACGCTCTATGATGGCTGCAACCTCCCGATTCCGGACGCCGCCTGTCTGCTCCTCGTCGCCTGGGCGAACGCCATGTGGGTGGAGGGGGCGAGCTATTCCCAGCAACAATCCAACGATGCGCCGCTGCCAGGAACCTGCTTCGAACTCTATCCGGCCGACTGGCACACGCAGGCCTTCATGCAGCACCATACCGGCACGTATATGCGCCTTCTCGGCGGCGCCTCGATCGACATCGGACCAAGCATGTTGGCTCGGGGGCGCCGGCAGCGGCGGATCTCGCGCTACCGGCTGCAGTCGCAAATCAGAAGTTCCGAAAATTTGCTGCTGAAGCTGACCAAGCGCTGAGGCTTCGCAAGCGGGGGCGCCGGCGCGCGCCCTTGGCCCTATCCAATTCCCTCTCGCTCCCATATAGGAGGCCGGAGCAATCCCGAGCCGCCACCGCGGCGTCACCTGAAGAGCGGATCATGGCCCAGCATTACACGCCCCATTTCCACAATCAGCCCGGCGTCGCGCAGATCAGGATTGGCGCGAAGGAATTCATGTGCATCGGGGCCCTCCCACCGTTCGACCATCCGCATGTCTATCTCGACATGGGCGCGTCGAACGAGGCCGTCTGCCCCTATTGCTCGACGCATTACGTCTACGACGCGACGCTGCGCGGCGGCGCCGACCCGGCCGAATGCGTCTATCGCATCTCTGAAGACACCGCCGCCTGATAGAAGATCGCGGGTGAACGCGCCGATCGTCATCGCCGGCGCGGGCATTGGCGGCCTCGCCGCGGCCCTGTCGCTGGCGCGCGCCGGCAAGCGCACGCTGGTCCTCGAGCGCGCGGCTCGGATCGACGAGGTCGGCGCAGGATTGCAGATCGCGCCGAACGCCGGGCGCATCCTCGCCAAACTCGGGCTCGAGCCCGCCCTCGCCGCCGTCGCTCTGGAGCCCGAGGCCATCAACATCCGCCGCGGGCGGGACGGCGCCGTTCTGGCGCGGCTTGATCTTTCCGCCGCAAGGACCCGCTGGGGCGCGCCGTTCCGGCTTTTCCACCGCGCCGATTTGCAGGGCGCGTTGCTGCAGGCGGCGTTGGACAATCCGCAGACTCATGTCCGCGCCGGCGCCCGCGTCGGCGATTTCGAAGCGACCGCCCGAGGCGTTCGCCTGCGCGTGCACACCCAGGACGGCGTCGAGGAAATCGAGGCGGCGGGCCTGATCGGCGCCGACGGCGTGCGCTCGAGCGTGCGCGGCCATCTCGTCCCGTCCGAGCGCGACGCGCCTTCTTATTCCGGCTGCGTCGCCTGGCGCGCGACGCTGCCCGCCGAGAGCGTTCCCGCGGCGCTGCGCGCGCGCGAGTCCAATCTCTGGCTGCTGCCGGGCGCCCATGTCGTGCACTATCCGCTGCGCGACGCGTCAATGATCAACGCCGTCGTCATCATCGAAGAGCCGCTGGAGGCCGAGGACGCCGCGTCAAGCCTGTCGCTGAAAGGCGCGGCGCTCGCGCGCCGACTCGCGCCGCGTAAAATCGCGGCGGAACTGCGCGACTTGATCGAAGCGGGCGACTCCTGGCGGCATTGGCCGCTCTTCACGCGGCCGGCCCTGGAACACTGGACGCAGGGACCGGTCACGCTCCTCGGCGACGCCGCGCATCCGATGGTCCCCTTTCTGGCGCAAGGCGCGGCGCAGGCGATCGAAGACGCCGACGCCTTGGGCGAATCCTTCATGCAAGTGGGCGCGACGGTGGAAACCGCCTTCGCCGCCTATGAGGGCGCGAGGCTTCCCCGCGCCGATCGGGTCGTGGGCGCGTCTCGTCGCCAGGGCGGTTATTTCCATATGGGCGGACTGCCGGCCGTCGCGCGCAATCTTGCGATCCGCGCGCTCGGCGGAGGCGGCATGCTGGCGCGCAACGCCTGGCTTTATCGTTAGCGTTCGCGCTTCGCGGTAAGAACGCGCTCAATTCTCGGATCGGGCGCAAGCCACATCACCGCCACGAGCACGTAAATCGCCAGCGACAGACGCGGATCGATGAAGGTTAGCCCGATGGCGAGAAGATAAAACAGCACCGAGACCTTGCCTTTGACGTCGACGCCCAGCGCGCGCGCGAGCGTCGACTCTGGTCCGTGCGTCTTCAGTAGCATTCGGCTAAGGATGAAATAAGCGATGGCCGGCGCCAGCAGCGCTGCGCCATAGACCGCGACCGTCGCTCCAGCAAAATGGTTCTCCGCCATCCAGGCGCTGGCGAAGGGAATGAGCGACAGCCAGAACAGCAAATGGACGTTGGCCCACAGCACCCGGCCTGTCACATGCGACGCCGCCTGCAGCAGGTGATGGTGATTGTTCCAGTAGATGGCGATATAGGCGAAACTCAAAACATAGCTGAAAAACACCGCGGCGAGCTGCGCGAGCGCCGAGAAGCTCGCCTCATGCGGCGGCTTCAACTCGAGCACCATTATCGTGATGATGATCGCGATGACGCCGTCGCTAAAGGCTTCGAGCCGCTGCTTCTCCAAAATCCGCTCCAAGGCCGATTGTTCTTTCCGACGCTATACGCATTCGCGAGCCCTCGCTTCTGCTCGCCAATTGGCGTCAGTCGATCTCGCAACGGTCCCATTCCTCGGCCCGCGCGTAAACCTCTGTGACGAATTTGCGCTTCCACCAAGGCGCGCCGTCACACCCGCTAAAAAAATTTGCGCGCCGAGCGGGCGCGTTAACCGCCAGAACGGTCGCATATTAACCGGCATTCCTCGAAGCTTAAGTGTGGGTGGCCGGAAGGGCCGGAAACGAGACGCTTGGCGGGAAAAAAATTGATGCAGTTCAGTGTGATACGAGATCGCATCAAATTTTATGCATTCCCATAACACGAAATTATACTTACCGACGATGCAGCAAAATCTAAACGCGTTCGCGTAAAATCCGACAGAAATACTTTCAAGGACAGCAAAACAAGAAAACTAACCTCGCCTCATGTCACGGAGGCGGGTTATGTTGGGCATCGTTAGCAAGGCGGTTGTGGCTCTCGGGATGGCGGGCGCGGCGCTTATCGCCGTCAATGCAAAAAGTTTCGCCGGACCCGAAACCGCGAGTTTCGCCACGCTTGGCGCCGAAACGAGCGTGCCTTACGGCTGGGTGGACTTCTGCCAGCGCTACCGGGGCGAATGCCAGAACGACGAAACGGCGCAGCAGGAGGTCGAACTCACCGCCGCCGTTTACCGCAAGATCGCGCGCATCAACGCCTGGGTGAATGAGAACATCGACCCGATCGCCGACGCCGATCATTGGGGCGCGGTCGATCAGTGGGATTATCCCAGCGACGGGAAGGGCGACTGCGAGGATTTCGCGCTTCTAAAGCGCCGCATGCTGATCGAGGAAGGCTTTCCGCGGCAGGCGCTGCTGCTCACGGTGGTGAAGGAGAAGAACGGCGACGGCCATTCGGTCCTGACGGTCAAGACCAACCGCGGCGAATTCGTGCTCGACAATCTGTCCAACGAGATGCGGCCCTGGACGCGCGCTCCCTATCGCTTCGTCAAGCGCCAGTCGCAGCAAAATCAGAACGCCTGGGTGGCGATTGCCCCGGCGACCAGCGCCCCGCTGTATGTGTCGCGGTAAGGGAGCTCAGCCGATCAGGGTCAGCCCGCTCGCGTAGCGTTGGCCGTTCTCCACATAATGTTTCGCCGAGTCGAGATGGCGCTCGCGCGCCGCTTCATCGAGCGTGCGGATCGCCTTGGCGGGCGAGCCGACGATCAGCGAATAGTCGGGAAACTCCTTGCCCTCGGTGACCAGCGCATTGGCGCCGACGAGGCAGTTCGCGCCGATCTTCGCCCCATTGAGGATTGTCGCCCCCATGCCGATCAACGTCGCTTCGCCGATGATGCAGCTATGCAGAATGACGCCATGTCCGATCGTGCAGTCCGGCCCGATGACGAGCGGAAAGCCCATGTCGGTGTGGAGAATGCTGTTTTCCTGGATATTGGTGCGGGCGCCGACCGTGATCCACTCATTGTCGCCGCGCAGCACGCAGCCGAACCAGACATTGGCGTCTTCCTCCAGCGCGACGCGGCCGATGATGTGCGCGCCCGGAGCCACGAAGAACCGGCCAGGAGCCGGAAGGCGCGGCGCGATTCCGTCGATCGTGTAAAGCGGCATGGGCGAAGCCTCCTAAAAAAGAGGCGCGACATTGGCATTTTCCCCCTTTTGTATGCAATGGCGTAGCGCCGAAGCCGACGCGATCTCATTCGGAAGTCACGGAAATTTGGACTATAAGCGGACGGCGGGGTTTGATATTGCCGGCTGGCGCGCCGCCGGTGGCAGATCTATCGCGCGAGAGCCGCTGTCGGAGGACGCCCACTGAGCGCCATCATGTTGCGGGATCGGGTTCGGCTGGCGAGCGTTTCCGCGGCGCGGGCGGCGGGCGCCTTCGCGCGAGGCGCCGCCGCGCCCTATCACCTCATGAAGTCGATGGCGATCGCGCCGCCGGAGCGGCTGCGCATCGCGCCTCCCGACATCAGAACCACCGATTCGACGGTCGCCGACCAGATTTACGCTGGCTATTTCTCCTTCGAGGGGAAAACCGTGCAGGCGCGGGGCGTATCGCCTTTTCTGGTCGCCGCGCCTTCTGAGTGCTGGCGGCGCTCCCTTGCAGGCTTTTCCTGGCTGCGGCATTTGCAGGCCTCGGACAAGAGGGTGGCGCTGGCCACGGCGCAGGAGCTCGTGGCGGATTTTCTTTCGCTTCCGAAAATTCCAGCCGACGATCCGGCGATGGAGCCTGCCGTCGTTGCGCGGCGCCTTCTCTCATTTCTGTCGCAGTCGCCGACGCTCCTCGACGGCGCCGACGCCGATTTTTATGACGCCTTCATGCTGGCGCTCGCGCGCAACGCGCGGCTGCTCTGGCGGGCGCTGGCCGGCGACGGCGCGCGCGGCGCCGATCGCGCTTTCTGCGCCATCGCGCTTGCCGAATTCGCCGTTTGCGCGGACACCGGCCGCAAGATCGCCCCGCATGTGTCGCGCGCGCTCAGCGCGGAACTCGACCGCCAGATCCTCATCGACGGCGGCCATGTCAGCCGCAATCCGCAGGTCGCGGTCGACCTGCTGCTCGATTTGTTGCCGCTGCGGCAGGTGATTGCGGCGCGCGGCCTGCAAACGCCGTCCGCCGTCCTGCGCGCCATCGACCGGATGATGCCGATGCTGCGGATGCTGCAGCATGGCGACGGCTCGCTGGCGCTGTTCAACGGCATGGGCGCGACGGCGCTGGACCGGCTGGCGAGCGCGCTCGCCCATGAGGACACGCGCGGCGCGCCGCCCGTCAACGCGCCTTACGCCGGCTATCAGCGGATGGAGGCGGGCGACGCGCTCGTCCTCGTCGACGCCGGCGGGCCGCCGCCTTTCGAATTTTCCCTATCGGCCCACGCCGGCTGCCTGTCTTTCGAATATTCGCTTGGAATAGAACGGGTCGTCGTTAATTGCGGCGCTCCCTCGGCTCCGCATCTCGACGCCCGTGAACTGGCGCGCGCCACCGCCGCGCATTCGACGCTCGTCGTCGGCGATCGCTCCAGCGCCCGCATCGCGCCACAGAACGCGCCGCGTCGGCGCGCCGGGCGCGTTCTCGGCGGCCCGCGCAACACGGCGGTCGAGCGCCGCCGTCTCGATGGCGAGACGACGCTTATTTTGTCGCATGACGGCTATGTGCGCGATTTCGGCCTCGTCCATCAGCGCGAACTGACCCTTCCGGCCGATGGCGCCGCGCTCCTGGGCGTCGATCGGCTCATCGGCGCGGAGCGCGGCGGAAGACATGCCCAAGCGAGCGATTTCGCCCTGCGCTTTCACATTCATCCGCGCGTGCGCATCGCGTCGAACGCCGACGGCGCAATCGAACTCACGCTCGCCGATGGCGAAATCCTCATCTTTGAAGCGCAAGACCTGACGCCCGAAATCGAAGACAGTATTTTCTTCGCCGCGCCCGGCGGCGCGCGCAAATGCGCGCAAATCATTGTGCGAGGGGCGGGGGTTGCAGGGGCCGAGATCGCTTGGAGCTTCCGGCGGCGCGCAGGCGCGCAGGTTCCTCCCGGCGGCAAGGTATGTTAAGCGCGGCGCCAGTTAGGAGTATGCGATGCCCGTCGATTTGCGCCACGTGTCGCGCGCGCTGATTTCCGTTTCCGACAAAACAGGCCTTGTCGAGTTCGCGCGCGTTCTGGCGACGCATGGCGTGGAGCTTGTCTCCACCGGCGGCACGCGCAAAGCGCTCGCCGAGGCGGGTCTCGCGGTACGCGACGTGGCCGATCTCACGCAGTTTCCGGAGATGATGGACGGAAGGCTGAAGACTCTGCATCCCAAGGTGCATGGCGGGCTTCTGGCGATCCGCGAAAATCCCGAACATGAAGCGGCGATGCTCGCGCATGACATCCGGCCGATCGACCTGCTCGTCGTCAATCTCTACCCCTTCGAGGCGGCGCTTGCGAAAGGCGCGCCGTTCGGAGAATGCGTCGAAAACATTGATATCGGCGGGCCGGCGATGATCCGCGCCGCGTCGAAAAATCACGACGACGTCGCTGTCGTCGTCGATCCCGATGATTACGCCGCGCTCATCGAGGAACTCGCGGCGACGAATGGCGCAACGCGGCTCGCGACGCGTCGACGGTTCGCGCAGAAGGCGTTTGCGCGCACCGCCGCCTATGACGCCGCGATCTCCAATTGGCTCGCGCAGCAGATCGGCGAAGCCTCGCCGCCGCTGCGCGCCTTCGGCGGACGACTCGCCGAACCGATGCGCTACGGCGAAAACCCGCATCAATCCGCAGGCTTCTATCTCACCGGCGAGAAGCGGCCGGGCGTCGCAACAGCGCGCCAAATTCAGGGCAAGCAGCTCTCGTACAACAACGTCAATGATACCGACGCAGCGTTCGAATGCGTCGCGGAATTCGATCCGGCGCGGACTGCGGCCGTCGTCATCGTCAAGCACGCCAATCCTTGCGGCGTCGCCGAAGGCGCGACTCTTGTCGAAGCCTACGCCAAGGCGCTGCGTTGCGATCCGGTGTCCGCCTTCGGCGGCATCGTCGCGCTCAATCGCAAGCTCGACGCCGACGCGGCGCGCGAGATCGTCAAGATTTTCACCGAGGTGATCATCGCGCCCGACGCCGACGAAGAATCGATCGCCATCATCGGCTCCAAGAAGAATTTGCGCCTGCTGTTGACCGGCGGCGTTCCGGATGCGCGCGCGGCCGGCTTGACCTATCGCTCGGTTTCGGGCGGCTTTCTTGCGCAATCGCGCGATCGCGCCGTCGTCGACGAGATGAATCTGCAAGTTGTGACGAAGCGCCAGCCGACGGCCGAGGAGCTGGCGGATCTCAAATTCGCTTTCCGCGTCGTGAAGCACGTCAAGTCGAACGCTATCGTCTACGCGAAGGGCGCCGCCACGGTGGGAATCGGCGCTGGGCAAATGTCGCGCGTCGACTCATCGCGCACCGCCGCGCATAAGGCGCAGGAGGCCGCGCGCGTGGCGGGGTCAACAACAAGTCTCGCGAAAGGGGCCGTCGTCGCTTCCGACGCTTTCTTTCCCTTTGCGGACGGACTGCTGGCGGCGGCCGAGGCAGGCGTGACGGCCGTCATCCAGCCGGGCGGCTCCATGAATGATAAGGACGTGATCGCCGCGGCGGACGCACAGGGTCTCGCCATGGTTTTCACTGGCGTGCGCCACTTCCGACACTAGCAATGCGTCGGGCGATCCGGCTAAAGTGGCCGTTCGACGCGAAACGGAGTTCAAAAAAATGCGTAAGTCTTTGAAACTGGCGTTGGGCCTCGCGTTGGTTGGCGCGCTTGCCTCGAACGACGCTCTCGCGAAATCGAAACAACGCGCGCCTGTCGCGACGGGTCAGGTCACCGCGACGCAGGGGGATGATTTTCCGATTCCTCTGCCGCATAATCTGACGACGGGCAAAGACTGGCTCGACGACGGCGCGGCGCCGGACGCGGCGAAGGGAAATCTGCAGCCCAATCGTTACGCCAACGACAATTACTTCCTGGAGCAGCAGGATTTCTCGCTGCAAGATCCGCAGCGCTACAATGAAATCGGTCAGTATTTCGATTACGGCTGGTGAGCCGCGCGCGCCCTGAAATGAAAAGGCCGGCGTGGGCCGGCCCCTTCCTGACGACGGGATCTTGGCCGCATTAGCACGTCGGCACGGCGCGGTAGCCGATGACATAGCCATAGCGGCTATAGATCGGCTCGCGAACGTAACCGCAATCCGGCTCGCTCGCGGCCGCCGCCGCCACTGCGCCTAACGCGAGCGCGCCGCCCACGGCGAAAGGCGCCCAGCCATAGCCGTGATGATGCCATTTGGACCAGGCCAATGCCGGCGTGGCGCTCGCGACCGCGCCCAACATGACGCTGGCGGCGAGACTCGTAGAGACGATCTTTTTCAACGTAGACATGAGGTTCTCCTCGGCGTTCTCACTCGTCACTTGGCGAGTAGCCGCACTCTAGCGAGAGCCTGCCCCGACGTTCGTGCGTCGGCGCACAGGACGCATGCGCAGGTCATTTTGGCGGCGCGCGTCTACGCCTCGCTTTGCGAGAGGAGTTTTTGCTGATGATCGGTCGTCAGCGCGTCGAAGATCTCGTCGAACTCGCCTTCCATCACGCGGTCGAGTTTGTAGAGCGTGAGATTGATGCGGTGATCGGTGACGCGTCCCTGCGGAAAATTATAGGTGCGGATTCGCTCGGAGCGATCGCCTGAGCCGACCTGCTGCTTGCGATCCTCCGAACGTTCATTGTCGAGGCGCTGTCGTTCGGCGTCATAGAGACGCGAGCGAAGAACGTTCATCGCCTTGGCTCTGTTGCGATGTTGAGAGCGCTCCTCCTGCATCATCACCACGATGCCCGATGGAATATGCGTGATGCGGATGGCCGACTCGGTCTTGTTGACGTGCTGGCCGCCGGCGCCTTGCGCGCGCATCGTATCGATCTGCAAATCCTTCTCGTCGATGTCGACGTCGACGTCCTCGGCCTGCGGCAGCACGGCGACCGTCGCGGCCGACGTGTGGATGCGACCCTGCGTCTCGGTCGCCGGCACGCGCTGGACGCGATGCACGCCCGACTCGAATTTCAGCCGGCCATAGACGCCGCGACCGATGATCTCGGCGACGATTTCCTTGAATCCGCCAAGCGGGCCGGGGCTTTCGGACACGATCTCCATGCGCCAGCCCTTGAGCGCCGCATATCTCTGATAGGCGTGGAAGAGATCGCCGGCGAACAGCGCCGCCTCGTCGCCGCCCGTGCCGGCCCGCACTTCGAGAATGACGCCTTTCTCGTCTGCTTCGTCCTTCGGCAGAAGCGCCAGTTTCAGCGCGCTTTCCGCCGCAGCGAGTCGTTCGTGCGCGGCCGCCGTCTCACTTTCGGCCAGCACGCGCATTTCGGCGTCGAGCGCGGCGTCAGCGAGCATGGCGGAAAGATCGTCGGATTCCTTTTGCGCCGCGCGATAGGCGCGAATTCTGTCGACGACCGCGTCGAGCGTCGCGCGTTCGCGCGAGAGCGCGACGAACGCCTGCCCGTCGGCGCCGGCCGCGAGCTTGTCGCCGATCTCGTCGTAGCGGCGCAGAATGAGGTCGAGCTTGTCTTGAGCGAACATGGGGAGGAGGCTTCCCGAGCAATGGTGAGGGCGACGGCGTGAAGAAAGGGGGCTCGCTACAAGGGCACGCCGCGCGCAATCGCATAATCGCGCAATTGCTCGCGCACTGAAGCGCTGCCGTCGTCGGACGCGAGCAGCGAGGCGAGATACACCTGCGCCTCTTCGAGATTGAGATTGAGGATCATCGACTTGACCGGACCGATGGCGGAGGCCGCCATCGACAGCGAGCGGTAGCCGATGCCGAGCAGCGCCAGCGCCTCGAGCGGGCGGCCGCCCATCTCGCCGCAGAGCGTCACCGGCGCATTGTGCCGCGCGCCCGCCGTGACGATGCGCTCGAGCGCGCGCAGCACCGGCCGCGAGAGATTGTCGTAGCGCTTCGAAACGCGCGTGTTATCGCGGTCGGCCGCGTACATGTATTGCACGAGATCGTTCGATCCGACCGACAGAAAATCCGCCCGCTCGGCGATAAGATCGATTTCCCACAGGAGCGACGGCACTTCCACCATCGCGCCGAGCTCCAATCGCGTCGGCGGCGGATAGCGATGATGCGTGATGTGCTCGAGTTCCCGCAGCGCAATCGCCTTCGCCGCGTCAAATTCGGCGACATTGGCGATCATCGGAAACATGATGCGCAGATCGCGATGGGCGCCCGCCTTCAGCATCGCGCGCAGCTGCATGCGCAAAAGCCCCGGCCTGTCGAGGCCGATGCGGATGGCGCGCCAACCGAGCGCCGGGTTCTCCTCTTCGATCTTCGCCATATAGGGGAGGATCTTATCGGAGCCGATGTCGAGCGTACGAAACGTGATCGGCTTATCCGGCGCGGCGTCGAGCACGGCTTTGTAGAAGCGATATTGCTCGTCCATGCGCGGAAAGCGCGGCGCGAGCATGAATTGCAACTCGGTGCGGAACAGTCCGATCGAATTCGCGCCGGTCTCATGCAAATGCGGCATGTCGATCGCCAGGCCGGCGTTCATCTGCAGCCCGATTTCGACGCCATCCTTGGTGACCGCCGGCACATCGCGCAGCTTGGCGTATTGCTCCTGACGCCGCGCCCGTAGCCGCGCTTTTTCGGCATAAGCGCTCTGCACGTCGGGTTGCGGCCGGACATGCACTTCGCCGGTCGTGCCGTCGACGATGATCGGATCGCCGGTTTCGACGATGTCGATCAGGCCGGCGACGAGCCCCACGGTGGCGATGCCAAGCGCGCGCGCGACAATGGCGACGTGGCTCGTCGGCCCGCCTTCCTCCAGCACTAGGCCGCGCAGCCGCTTGCGGTCATAGTCGAGAAGCGCCGCCGGCCCCATGGTGCGCGCCACGATGATGGCGTTTTCCGGCACGCTGTCGCGATCGGCGACGTAGCTCTGACCCGTCAGCTGATGCAGCAGGCGGTTGGCGATATCGTCGAGATCGTGCAGGCGGTCGCGCAGATAGGGATCGGTCTGACGCTGCATGCGCGCGCGCGCGTCGTTCTGGACGCGCTCGACCGCCGCCTCCGCCGTCAGCCCGGTCATCACCGCTTCGCGAAGGCGGCGCACCCAGCCGCGGTCATAGGCGACCATGCGCACGGTTTCGAGCACGTCGCGCGGCTCGCCGGCGGCGATGCGGTCGCTATGCGCGACGAGCTCGTCGATCGACTGGCGCATCGCGTCGATCGCATGTTCGAGCCTCGCGAGTTCAGAGGGCATGTCCTCGGCGACGAGCTGCTTGATGACGACGCGCGGCTCGTGCAGCAGCACATGGCCGAGGCCGACGCCTTCCGCCATCGGCGCGCCTCTCAGCGACGCCGGGCGATAGAGCGCGAGATCGCGTGGGTCTTCGATCGCCTGCAATTCGCCCGAAGCGATGAGCTCGGCGAGCAGCATCGCCGTCGTCTGCAGCGCCTCGATCTCTTCTTCCGAATAAACGCGGCGCACCTTGTTCTGCACGACGAGCACGCCGAGCGTGTTGCCGCCGCGCAGGATCGGCACGCCGAGGAAGGAGTGATAGGCGTCTTCGCCCGTCTCCGGCTTGTAGGAGAACGAGGGATGCTCCTGCGCCTCCGAAAGGGCGAGAGGCTCGGCGCTTTTGGCGATCAGGCCGACAAGGCCCTCGCCCGCGTGCATCGTGGTGAGATGCACGGCCTCGCGGTTAAGGCCCTCCGTGGCGTAAAGCTCCAAGCGCTGGTCGGCGCGCAGCACATAAACGGAACAAACCTCGGCGACCATATTCGCGGCGATCTGCACGACGATCTTGTCGAGCCGCGCCTGTGCGCTCACCGGTTCCGCGCTGATTTCGCGGAGTCGGCGCAGCAGAAGGCGAGGGCCGCCGAGAGCGCTTCGCATCCAATCCGTTCCCGTTTTCCCAGAATTTCGCGGGTGGGCACACCGCAAAAAAACCGCCATGCGCCTGCAGATAGCGACGGTGGCCTTCAAGCAGCGTATATTGGCGCCGTCCGCGCTCCGCAAGCGCGGCCAAGAAGCGCAGCGACGCAAGGAACATACCGTTATTGCAAAGCTTGGCGAATCGGCTTGCCGGCAGGGCTCGAAGCCTCTACCACTTTCCCATCAGAGTCTGGCGATGACAGCCCGCCCACGCGTTTGGCGCCCGGCATCGACCGCGCCAGGCGCGTTCTCCGAGCCTGCGGCATCGAGAAGAGAATTCGTGCGTCTGAAAAAATACCTGGTTGCGCTCTTTTTGTTCATCCTCTCGGCTCAGGCCGTCGCCATGGAGTCGGTGCGGGTGCCGCAGGGCGCGCGCGCGATTGACCTCACCAATGTCATCGAGAAACACTCCTCGCAGGGCGACCGGCTGCAGGTCTCGACCGCGCCCGGCTCGGACGGCATCGTCCGCCGTATCGAGGTCGGCGCCAAGGAGGCCGGCAGCCAGCCCAACTGGATCGTTTTCGCGCTCACCAACGACACGGATGAGCAGATCGAGCGCCTGATCGTCGCTCCGCATTACCGCCTGCAGGGCTCGGGCGTCATCTGGCCCGATCTCGGCTCGACGCGCATTTCGGCGATCACGGCCAGCCAGGGCTTTCCGCCCGAGGCCGAAGACGCTTCGGACGCCGACGTTTTCCGGCTGACGCTCGATCCCGGAACGACGGTCACCTATGTCGCGGAGCTGCGCACGCCGAACCTGCCGCAACTCTATTTGTGGGAGCCTGCGGCCTATAAGGACAAGGTGACGAGCCTGACGCTCTACAAGGGCATCGTCATCGGCATCGCCGGCCTGCTCGCGCTGTTTTTGACCATCGTCTTCGTGGTGAAAGGCGCGGTCATCTTCCCGGCGGCGGCGGCGCTCGCCTGGGCGGTGCTGGCCTATGTGTGCATCGATTTCGGCTTTTGGGACAAAATTTTCGGCTTTGACGCCAACGCCAACCGCATCTGGCGCGCCGGCGCCGAGACGGTTCTCTCGGCGACGCTCGTCGTCTTCCTTTTCGCCTATCTGAACCTCAACCGCTGGCATGTGCGCGCCTGGCACGTCGCCGCCCTGTGGCTGCTGATCCTGTTGGACCTCGTCGGCCTTGCGGTGTTCGACGCGCCCGTCGCCGCAGGCGTTGCGCGCATCTCGCTGGCGACGGCCGCCGTCGTCGGCTTCGTGCTGATTCTCTATCTCGCGTCGCACGGCTTCGATCGGGCCATCATGCTGATCCCGACCTGGTTCCTGCTGGCCGTGTGGGTGGCGACGGCGGGATTTGCGGTCGCCGGCTGGATCACCAACGATCTCGTCTCTCCGGCGCTCGTCGGGGGCCTGGTGCTCATCGTGATGCTGATCGGATTCACGGTGATGCAAAACGCCTTCGCCGCCGGCGGGCTGTCGCACGGCGCCATCAGCGACGTCGAGCGCAAGGCCCTCGCGCTCACCGGCGCGAATGAGATCGTGTTCGACTGGGACGTTCCGTCGGACCACATCTATGTCAGCCCGGAGGCGGAAGCGGCGCTCGGACTCGACCGCGGCGGGCTCGAGGGCGCCGCCTCCTCCTGGCTCGATCTGCTGCATCCCTTCGAGCAGGACCGCTATCGCGCCTGCCTCGACGCCATTCTCGAGCAGCGGCGCGGCCGCATCAATCAGGACTTCCGCCTGCGCGCGGCGGACGGCCATTATCTCTGCTACCGGCTGCGGGCGCGGCCCGTCGTCGGCCCCGACGGCGAGGTGATCCGCGTCGTCGGCACGCTCAACGACGTGACCGACGAGCGCAACGCGCAGGAACGGCTGCTGCACGACGCCGTGCATGACAATCTGACGGGCCTGCCGAACCGCGAATTGTTCTTCGATCGGCTGGAGGCCGCGCTGATTCTCGCGCGCATGGAAAAGGACGTGCGCCCGACGATCCTCGTCATCGACATCGACCGCTTCAAGCAGATCAATGAGCAGGTCGGCATGGCCATGGGCGACAGCATTCTGCTCACCGTGGCGCATCGCCTGACGCGGCTGTTGCAGCCACAAGACACGCTGGCGCGACTTTCAGGCGATACATTCGCGATCATCCTCGTTTCGGAGTCGCACGCCGACCACGTCATCTCCATCGCCGATTCGGTGCGCCGCGCGCTGTCTATTCCGGTGCGCTTCACCGACCAGGAGATCGCGCTGTTCGCCTCGATCGGCATCGCGCTCTACGACCAGCAGACGCATCCCGGCGCCCGCGACATGCTGGAAGACGCCCAAATCGCGATGCGCCACGCCAAGCGCTCGGGCGGCAACCGCATCGAAGTGTTCCGCCCGGCCATGCGCGCGCAGCGCTCCGATCGTCTGACGCTCGAGGCCGATCTACGGCGGGCGCTGGAGCGCGGCGAGATCAAGGTTTTCTTCCAGCCGATCGTCAGGCTCGAGGATCGCACCATCGCCGGTTTCGAGGCCCTGCTGCGGTGGGACCATCTGCGCCTGGGCCGGCTCGAGCCTTCCGAATTCCTTCCCGTCGCCGAGCAGACGGGGCTGATCGTCGATCTCGGACTTCTGGCGCTGGAGCGCACGGCGCGCGAACTCGCGGCCTGGCAGCGCGCGCTCGCCGTTGACCCGCCGATCTTCGCTTCCGTCAACGTCTCGTCGCGCCAGCTCTTGCGCCACGACCTTCTCCGCGACGTCAAAAGCGTGTTGATGCGCAATGATATCGCCAAAGGCAGCCTGAAACTCGAACTGACCGAGAGTCTGGTGATGGAGAATCCCGAATATGCCGCGCAGATGCTGGCGCGCATCAGGGAGCTCGGCGCGGGGCTGTCGCTCGACGATTTCGGCGCCGGCTATTCGTCGCTCGCCTATTTGCAGCGCTTCCCTTTCGACACGATCAAGATCGACCGTTCCTTCATCAAGCAGTCCGGCAAAGGCGCGCGACCCGTCATTCTGCGCTCGGTCATCGCGCTGGCGCAGGATCTCGGCATGGACGTCATCGCCGAGGGCGCAGAGACCGAGCAGGACGCGATCGAGCTTTATCAGCTCGGCTGCGGCTTCGCGCAGGGCTACGCCTTTGGGCGGCCGATCAGCGCGCGGGACGCGCGCCGCCTCGTCGGCGCCGCGCCGGAAGCGGCTTAGTCCCTCTCCCCACGGCGGGGCGAAACGATTAGGTTCGGCCGAGCGCGAACGTTTTGGGATGTTCCTTCGAGTGTACGATTTCCGGTCAATCTGTTCGGAGGGCCTGTCATTCCCGGCAGGCCGAAGGCCTGGCCGGGAATCCAGAACCGACCCACGAACACGGGGTTTGCTCTGGATTCCCGATCGCGCGAGACGCGCGTCGGGAATGACAAGCGAGCGGTTCAGCCGGAAGTCGTATGTCGCGTCGAACCATTTCTCCGCATGACCAAGAAACCTTCTCGCGCCTACCTTGCTTCTGTCGAGGAATTGACGCCCATCGAAGCGCGCGCCGAACATGCGCAGCTGCATGAGGAGATCGCGGCGCATGATCGCCGCTATTACCGGGAAGACGCGCCGACCATTTCCGACGCCGAATATGACTCGCTGCGTCTGCGTTACGAGGCTTTGGAGAAAGCCTTCCCCGAACTCGCCACGGCGCAGTCGCTGACGAAGAAGGTCGGCGCCAAGCCGTCGGAAAAATTCGCCAAAGTGAAGCACGCCGTGCCGATGCTTTCGCTCGGCAACGTCTTCTCGGACGAAGAGGTCCTCGAATTCGTCGCGCGCGTGCGCCGCTTTCTGGGTCTGGATGAAAGCCCGCTGCGTTTCACCTTTGAGCCGAAGATCGACGGGCTGTCCTGTTCGCTACGCTACGAGAAAGGCGATCTCGTGCAGGCGGCGACGCGCGGCGACGGCTATGAGGGCGAAGACGTCACCGCCAATGTGCGAACGATCGACGAGATTCCGCAACGGCTGCGGGGTTGTAATCTCGACGTCCTCGAAGTGCGCGGCGAGGTCTACATGACCCATAAGGACTTCACTGCGCTCAATGCGCGGCAAAAGGAGTCTGGCAAGACTCTCTTCGCCAATCCGCGCAACGCCGCCGCCGGTTCTCTGCGGCAGCTCGATCCGAAGATCACCTCATCACGGCCGCTGCATTTCTTCGCCTATGGGTGGGGCGAGACGAGCGCGCTGCCCGCGAATACGCAACTGGGCGTGCTTGAGGCGCTGCGCCGTTACGGGTTGCCGGTCAATCCGCTGACGACGCTCTGCGAGAACGCGGAAGACATGCTGGCGCATTACCGTTCGATCGAAACGCAACGCGCGACGCTCGGCTATGACATCGACGGCGTTGTTTACAAGGTCGACGACATCGCGCTGCAGGAGCGGCTTGGATTTGTTTCGCGCGCGCCGCGCTGGGCCGTCGCGCGCAAGTTCCCCGCCGAGCGCGCCACGACAATTTTGCGCGACATCGAGATTCAGGTGGGGCGCACGGGCGCGTTGACGCCGGTCGCGAGGCTCGAGCCCGTCACGGTCGGCGGCGTCGTCGTACAGAACGCGACGCTGCACAATGAGGATGAGATCGCGCGCAAGGATATTCGCATCGGCGACACCGTCGTCGTGCAGCGCGCCGGCGACGTCATTCCGCAGATCGTCGAGGTGGTGACGGAAAAGCGCCCGAATAGCGCGAAGCCTTATCAATTTCCGCATGTCTGCCCGCGCTGCGGTTCGGCGGCGCTGCGCGAGATCGACGAAAAGACCGGCGAAGCGGATGTCGTGCGCCGTTGCACCGGATCGCTTGTCTGTCCGGCGCAGGCGATCGAGCGCCTAAAGCATTTCGCCTCGCGCAACGCCATGGACATTGAAGGCCTCGGCGACAAGCAGATTGAGCTGTTCTTCCAGGAGGGCCTCATCCGCACGCCCTCCGACATTTTCACGCTGGAAGAGCGCGACCGCGCGAGCCTCACCAAAATCAAAAACCGCGAGGGCTTTGGTGAAACCTCGGTGCGCAATCTCTTTGCGGCGATCGAGGCGCGCCGAAGCGTTCCGATCAATCGCTTCATTTTTGCGCTTGGCATGCGCCATGTCGGCGAGACCAATGCGCGCCGGCTCGCCCGCCATTTCGGCGACTTCGAATCGTTGCGCGAGACGGCGCGCGATGCGTCGTTGGGGAGCGAAGCGCGCGCCCGCATCGATTCGATCGACGGCGTCGGCCCTGCTGTCGCCGAAGCGCTGCACGATTTTTTCGCCGAGCCGCATAATGAGCGCGAACTCGACGCGCTGCTCAAACAAATCACGCTGGAGCCGATGCCGGCGGTGGCGTCCACGTCGCCCGTCTCCGGCAAGACGGTGGTGTTCACCGGCGCGCTGGAGCGGCTCACGCGTGATGAAGCGAAGGCGCAGGCCGAGCGTTTCGGCGCGCATGTCGCGGCGTCGGTGTCGAAGAAAACCGATCTCGTTGTCGCTGGTCCCGGCGCGGGCTCGAAGCTCAAAAAGGCGGCAGAGCTCGGAATCGAAGTGATCAGCGAAGACGAGTGGTTTACGCGGACCGGGCAGGGGTAAAATTCAGCGCTCGTCGCAGATAGGGCGTTTCCCTCCCCTCGACGGGGAGGGTGGCTTGCGAAGCAAGCCGGGTGGGGTGAATTCTATTACCCCCACCCGATCGCCTTTGGCGATCGACCTCCCCGCAAGGGGGAGGTAGTGCGCGCCCTCACACCGCGCGCGTGCCGGGCGTCTCGTCCTTGCGATAGGCGGTGCCGAACACATAATCCCACCAGATCGCGTGAACGCCGAAGCCTTTCTCGGCGTCGCGGAAATGATGCAGCATGTGCAGGCGCTTCACCATGCGAGCGAATTCGGATTTCGGCTGCCCGTGATGCGTCCAGAAGTGCACGCAGTCATAGATCACATAGCCCGTGATGAAGCCGGCCAGCGCCGGCCAGGCGAATGTCGCGCCAAAAATCAGGCGGGCGCAGACGAGCGCGATCAGCATGATCGGCGCCGAGAGCAGCGGCGGCATGACGAGCCGCAGCGGGTCGTTGGGATAGATGTGGTGCACGCCGTGGATGAGGAACTGGAAGCGCGGTCCAAGCCCGAACGGCAGCGCGAACACGGTGTGAAAGAGATAGCGGTGGCCGAAATATTCGGTCAGCGTCCAGCCCAGATAGCCGACGACAAGACCCAGCGCGACGAGCGTCGGACTGTTGAAGGTGAGCGAATAGAACACCAGGCCGAGAATGATCGGGCAATAGACGATCACCGGCGTCAAATGGTGCACGCGTGACAGCTTGTCGAGAAGATCGCTCTCGAAGAGGCGGGGCGAAGCGTCGAGCGCCTCCGTTCTTACGTCCTGCGTCATGACTTACTCCGCCGGCGCGACGACAGGCGCTACGCGCTCCGCCGCCTGCGTGACATTTTCCGACCGCGTGCCGAGCGAATAGGTCGGATCGAAAATGAAGGTGACGAGCAGCGCCGTCCAGGAACGATGGCATCGCAGATCATCATAGAACTCCGGCGCCATCGCCTTCAGCTGAGGCAAACGGTTCCACGGAATCTCATGAAAATCGTGGTGCTCGTTGTGATAGCCGATGTTGAGCGCGAGCGTGTTGAGCGGCCCGTAATAGTCGAACGTTCCCTGATCGGGGCCGAAGGCGAAATGCTCCTGCAGCCAGCGCGCGCTCAACGGATGCATGCCTCCAACGGAGAACCAGAAGGAAAAGAAAAGATAGAGCAGGGCGTTCGGCCCAAAGGCCCAGAGCACGAAAAGATCGAAAACGGCGATGACGGCGATATTGACGTAGGTCCAGGTTCCCCAGATCGGCACCGTGCCTTTCAGGCGCGACAGGCGCGCAAGCTGAATGACCGGGAAGAAGAAGATCCAAGCGGCTTTGCGCCAGCCGCTGTTGCCGACCCATTCGACCTCCCAGCGGCTCGGAATGTCGGCGTCATAGTCATAAGCCGAGAGATGCGAATGATGCTTGATGTGATAGCAGCGAAAGCCCATCGCCGTCGGAAAGGCGTTGGGAAGATCGGCGAGGATCGCCGTCCACTTGTTGGCGAGCGGGCTCTCGAAGACGCAATTGTGAATGGCGTCGTGGATGATGACGAAATTGGCGTGATTGGCGAAGGCGCCGACGCAGATCGCCATCAAGAGCGACAGCCACCAGTAGGAAAGGCCGAGCGAACCCAAGATCGCGGCGATGACAAACTGCCCGACGAAAATCGCCGCCGTGATCTTGAAGGTCACCGGGTCCTTGCCGAAAAGTTCGCGCACTTGCGGATATTTTTCGAGGATCAGCTTGCGCCGTTCGACATGCGAGCGGTCGGCGCCATTGGCGGTGACGGATATGCCGTTCATGACGTTGCATCCTGTAGCTGAGTTGCCGTGACGCCGTCGCGCATACGCATCGCCTCTTCGCCGCCGCCGACCGTGAGGCGCTTTTCATAAATGCGATGAATCTTGTCGACCTTGCCGCCGAACATTTCGATCGGCCGGCGCATGTCGGCGTTGCTTTCCAACACCCATCCCGCTTCGAGATGCGGAACGCGGATCTTCGCGTGGCGCCGCCGCATCTCTTCGACCAGCGACAGGAAGATCGCCCCGCCGGTCGCGCTTCTTTGCAGCGTCTTGCGCGTGCCAAGCAGCAACAGCCGCGCCGATTTGAACTGATGCGAGCGGAACCTCTTAAACGCGCGCGCCCAGCCGAAGGGGAACAGGCGGCCGTTGAGATCGGCGAGAATCTCATTGAGATTGGGAAGCGCGATCGCAAAGGACTGCGGAACGCCGTCAAGCTCGACGACGATGCCGAAATCCGCCGGCACGAGATATTGCAGCGCGTCGGCGTCGGAGTCGAATTCTTCCTTGGTGAAGGGCACGAAACCCCAATTGCCGCTCCAGCCGTCGTTGAACAGCTCGGTCATCAGCGCGGTTTCGCCCTGCTTCAAGGCCTTCATGTTCAACGGCCGGAGTTTCAAGCGATCGCGCCATTCGCGCCGCGTTGAAATGCGCGCCGGCTTGTCGCTCTCGTCGCTCGAAATGTCGAAGCGGTAGGACAGGAGGTCTTGCGCCTTCTCATAGCCCAGCGCCTCGAGATGGCGCGAGAGATAGGGCGGATGCCAGGGCATGAAGAACATCGGCGTCGCGTCGAAGCCATCGACAAGAAGTCCGCACTCCTTGTTGACCGACGGCGAGAACGGTCCGTTGATCCGCTCCGCGCCCTTGGCGCGCAGCCAGTCCTCGGCGGCCTGGGTCAGCGCGCGCACGACCTCGACGTCGTCGATGGCGTCGAGCGCGCCGAATTGCGCATTGGAGGCGCCGACCGGCGTGACGCCGGGCTTATAGATCTGCGCCATGACGCGCCCGACCCACTGGCCATCACGTCGGGCGAGAAATTTCTGCTCTTCAACGAGCTTGTAATGGGGGTTGAGCTTATGCGCGAAGACGCTCCAGCGCTCGAGGTCGAGCGGCGGCGCAAAGCCTGCCGCGCCGGCATAAAGCAGCCGTGGCAGCCTGCAGAAGGTCGCAAAGCGCGAAAGGCCGTCGACCGGGAGAATCTCGATCCGCGCCATATGATAAGTCCTAGCGGCCGCTGGCCTTAATCGAAAGCGTCAAAGTGACGCGGGAGTCAGCGCTAGCCGCCCGCCATCGCCGCGGCGACGATCTGATGCGCCTCTTCCGTCACCGGCGGCATGTCGCGCAGCATCTGGATGACGCCGCGGATTTCCGCTTCGCTGTGGTTCGCCGAGAAAAAGAAGCGCAACCGCGGCCCATCTTTCGGCACGCCGATGCGCACGACCGGCGGCACGTAATAGCCGTTCTCCAGCAGATGCTGCGACGCCCACATCGTTTCGACGTCGCTCGAGAACAGGATCGGCACGACCCCGCGGCCGATCGCCGGCCCGGTCGAGAATCCCGCTTCATGCGCGACGGTGCGGAAGAGCTCGGCGTTGTCCGCGAGTTTGGCGATGCGCCAGGTCTCTTCCTGCATCAGCCGCAGGGCGGTGCGCGCGGCGGCGAGAATGACGGGCGACAGGCCGACGCTGTAGACGAAGCCCGGCAGCGTATAGCGGAACCAGTCGATGACCTGCTTCTTGCCGCAGACATAGCCGCCGCAGGACGCGAGCGTCTTCGACATGGTGCCGACGATGAGGTCGATGCGCGCGGGATCGACGCCCTGATGTTCGGCGAGGCCGCGGCCCGTTTCGCCGAGCACGCCCAGCGAATGCGCCTCATCGACAAGCAGCCAGACCTTGTATTTTTCCTTGATGGCGAGGAGCCGCGGCAGGTCGGCGGTGTCGCCGTCCATGCTGTAGACGCCTTCCACCACGATCAGGACGTTGCGGTATTCCTCGCGGTGACGCGCGAGCAGATGGTCGAGATGATCCAAATCGTTGTGGCGGAATTTGACGACCTGCGCCGGCGCGCCGTCGGCGCCCGCGACGATGCTGTTATGCGCGAGTTCGTCGATGAAGATCGCATCGCGCTTGCCGCTCATCAGCCAGGCGATCGTCGTCACATTGGAGAGATAGCCGGAGACGAGCGTCAGCGCGCTTTCCATGCCAAGGAATTCGGCGATCTCCGCCTCGAAGGGCTTGTGCGTGGTGCGTTCGCCGCCGACAAGTCGCGAGGCCAGCGCGCCGATGCCGAGGCCGTCGATCTCGCGCTTTGCTTCCTCGCGGATCCGCGGGTGATTCGCGAGCCCGAGATAATCGTAATTGGCGAAGCTGACGAAGTGCTTGCCCTGCGCCTCGAATTCGGCCCGCAGCCTGTCGATCTGGGCGAAGAACGGATCGCTGAACTCCAGCAAGGCGTTGCCAGCAAAACGGAATCGCCTTGCCGCGTAATCCTCTAAGCTCTTATGCTTCGTCACTTACTGGGCAATCCCTGGATACGGGCGCGCCGCGCGCGATTAGCGAGAACTTGGGCCGCTGAGCGCCCAAGAAAGGGTCTGCGCTGCTTAGCATTCCCGTCCCGTCTGCGCCAGCGGGGCGGCCCGGGGGCAGGGGTGGGCGATCGGGCGAAGGATTGTTTTCCTCACCCTCATCCTGAGGAGCCGCCGCAGGCGGCGTCTCGAAGGACGAGGGTGAGGAAAAATACGCGAAAAACGGGCTTCCTCGTCCTTCGAGACGCGTGCTGCGCACGCTCCTCAGGATGAGGAAGCCCTTCACCCGATCGCCCTGCGGGGGCAGGGCGGGCGCTTGAGGCGCGAGCCCGTGTCTGGCGGAGTCGGTCGCAAAGCTCTATGCGGAGCGCATGTCGATCGATGTCCCAGGGCCCGTTCAGCCGCCCGTCGATGGCGCTTTACGTCTTTGCGTCGATAATCTCGGCGTTTTGCGCGGGGGCAGGCGCGTGCTCGATCAACTTAGCTTTTCGCTTTCCGCGGGGCAGGCGCTCATCGTGACGGGTCCCAACGGCGCCGGGAAATCGACGCTGCTGCGGGCCTTGGCGGGACTGCTGCCGCGCGCGGGAGGCTCGATCGCTCTCGAAGGCGGGCCGAGCGACGTCGACCTGCCGCAGCAGGCGCATTACCTTGCCCATAGTGATGGGATGAAGGCGGCGCTAAGCGTCGAGGAGAACCTCGAATTCTGGTCGCGTTATTTGGCTCAGGAGCCTGACCGGCGCAGCCGCACGGTCGACGCGGCGCTCGAGGTCGTCAGTCTCGCCCATGTCGCCGCCGCGCCGTTTGGCGTCCTCTCGGCGGGTCAGAAACGGCGCGCTGCATTGGCGCGTCTCCTCGTCGCCTTTCGGCCGCTCTGGCTCCTTGACGAGCCGCTGACCGCGCTCGACCGCGCCTCACGCGAAAAATTCGCGCTCGCCATGCGCGATCATTGCGCGCTCGGCGGATTGATCGTCGCCGCGACGCATGAGCCGCTGGGGCTCGATGAGGCGGCCTCGCTTGCCTTGGGCGGCGCCTCGTGAGTTCTCCGCTCGCTGCGCTTTTCCTGCGCGAATGGCGCGTCGCGCGCCGCATCGGCGGTTCCGGCGCGATGGGCGTCGTGTTCTTCCTGACGCTCGTCGCGATCGTTCCCTTCGCCGTCGGGCCAGACCCTAATCTGCTCGTCCGCATCGGCCCGGCGATCCTGTGGATCGCGGCGCTGCTGGCGACGCTGCTCTGTCTCGACCGCCTGTTTCAGGCCGACGCCGAGGATGGCTCCCTCGATCTCTTCCATCTTTCCGAGACGCCGCTCGAATTGGCGGTGCTCGTCAAATGCGCGGCGCACTGGGCGGCGACCGGCCTGCCGCTCGTTATCGCCGCGCCGTTTCTGGGGCTGATGCTGCAACAGGAGGCCATGGCGCTTCTCGGCGTCGTCGCGACGCTGCTTGTCGGCACGCCGGCGCTCACGCTGATCGGCGCCATCGGCGCGGCGGCGACGGTGACCGTGCGACGCGGCGGCCTGCTTATGGCGCTGCTCGTCCTGCCGCTGACGATCCCGGTGCTGATCTTCGGCGTCTCCGCCGCGGAGGCGGCGAGCGGCGGCGCCGTGCCCTTCTACGCGCCCTTCGCGATCCTCTGCGCGATCACGCTCGCCGCTATCGCGCTTTGCCCCTTCGCGGCCGCCGCGGCGCTGCGCTATCTCGGCGAATAGGTCGCGGTCAATCGATGCACACGCGCCCGCTGTTCGAACGGCCGGTCAGGCTGTGCGTGTGATTGCCGCTGCCGCTCGTCACATGGACGAAGTTCTTCATCTGCCCGCGTCGTCCAAATATGCAGCGCTTGGCGTTGCCGATCTTGAATGCGCCCTGAGTCGTGCAGAAGGCGGAATCGCCGCGCCATTCCCTGCCGGCGCCATGGGCGTAAAAGAAGTAATTATGCGGATCGGACGTCTCGCTGCGCAAAACGACTCTTTCGCAGCCGCCGCAGGCGCGAAGCTTCCACCATCCCTCCGAGGTGAATCCGCCGCTCGGGCTCACCCAAGCGGACGCAACGGTGACTTGATCGGGCGTTCTGTTGCAGACGGTCAAATCCGCCTTCGCGGGCGGCGCAAAAGCGCAGGATGCGACGGCGAGCGCGATCGAAAGACGAAAAGCATTCATTTCACTCTCCTAAAAATGAGTTCTAAAAAAACTCGCGATAAGTCGTCGACGCCCGCCAAAGCAGCTGACGCGTTCTTCGCGCCGGCGCTCCACGATCAGCCTGCGCGCGCCGGGAAGGCGGCGAGCGTGAAGGCGATCGCGAGCGCAAGGAGCAGCGCCAGATGCAGGGCGCGATTGCGCAATCTGGACATTTTTCTCTTCCTTCAAAAATGACGCGCCGAGCGCAACACGCCACGTGCGCTGAACATCATTTAAGATCGAAATAGCGTGCGGCGCCTCGTCCGGTTAGCTGAGAGAGGCGCAAGAAAGATCAGCGTCGCGGCGCAGCCGAGAGCTGCGCGCATGGCAAGTCGCCGCGCCAACTCCTTATGAGCCTGCGGCTTTGCAAACTCGGTCGCTGGGTCAATCGCCATGAGCCGCGCGTTAGTGAGCGCGACTTTTAGCAGCGTATAAGGCCAGTTCTCACTTTTCGGCCCATGTCGGCGCACGCTTCTCCAGAAAGGCGGCCACGCCTTCCTTGGCGTCTTCCGCCAGCATGTTCTCGACCATCACGGCGCTCGCCAGTTCATAGGCGTCCGAAAGAGACTTCTCGCTCTGAGCGTAAAAGGCCCTTTTGCCGAAGCGGATCGCCTGCGGCGATTTTTGCGCGATGAGACGCGCCAGCGCCAGCGCGCCGATCCTTGCGCCATCGGCTGACATGCGGTTGACGAGGCCGATGCGCAGCGCCTCCTCGGCGCTGATGGGAACGCCCGTGAGCAGCATCTCCATCGCCTGCTTTGGCGCCACATTGCGCGAGAGCGCCACGGCCGGCGTCGAGCAGAAAAGGCCGATGTTAACGCCCGGCGTGCAGAAGCGGGCGCGCGGGCCGGCGACGGCGAGATCGCAACTCGCGACGAGCTGGCAGCCGGCGGCCGTGGCCATCTCATCGACAGCCGCGACGACCGGCTGAGGCAGCGTCACGATTTTCTGCATCAGCGCCGAGCAGGCGCGCATCGTCTTATCGAAGAAGGCGCGGCCTCGGTCGGGATCGTTGCGATGCGCCGTCATCTCCTTGAGGTCATGACCGGCGCAGAAGGCGGGGCCTTCCGCCTGCAGCACGACGACGCGAACGTCGTGGCTGCCGGCAAGCGCGTCGAGCCGGCCCGAGAGGGCGTCGATCATCGCGAGAGATAGAGCGTTGCGCGAGGCGGGGCTGTTCAGCGTGAGGATCGCGACGCCAGCCGCGGTCTCCAGCGTCACGCGCGCGGTGGTTTCGACGTCCAGGGTCATCGCTTCGAGTATAGCCCGGCGGCGGGAAACCAAAGGTGCCCGGCCGCCGTGCGCGATTTAGTAGAGGCCGCCGGTGCCGCTGCCGACCTGCTGATCCACGTCGTGCGGCGTATCGAGCTGACGCGGGCCGCCGCCGCCGGAGTAGGAGTCGGGCGGCGCCGTCCCCGGCTTGAACGCTTCGAGAATCGTGCCGGCCCCCGACGAGCGCAGCCCGGAGTGCACGTCGATGGAAATGAGCTTGATCCCCGGCGGCACACGGAACGGCGTATCGGGCTTGTCCTTCAGAGCCACGGTCATGAAGTCGCGGAAGATCGGCGCGGCGAACTGCGCGGCCTGGGCGTGGCTGCCGAGCGAGCGCGGCCGATCGTAGCCGATGAAGACGCCGACCGCGAGATCAGGCGAGAAGCCGACGAACCAAAGATCTTTTGCGTCGTTTGTCGTGCCGGTCTTGCCGGCAAGGTGCTTGCCGACCGATCTGATCGAGACGCCGGTGCCGCGCTGGATCACGCCTTCCATGATCGAGGTGATCTGATAGGCGGTGAGCGGATCGAGCACCTGTTCGCGCTTGTCGATGAGCTTGGGTTCGAGCTGGTTCTCCCATTTGGCGGAGTCGCAGCCGATGCATTGACGCTCGTCATGTCGGTAGACCGTCTTGCCCCAGCGATCCTGAATGCGGTCAATCAGCGTGGGCTTAATGCGCTTGCCGCCATTCGCCAGCATCGAATAGCCGGTGACCATGCGGAGCAGCGTCGTTTCGCCGGCGCCGAGCGCCATGGAGAGATAGGGCGTCATCTCGTCGTAGACGCCAAAGCGCTTGGCGTATTCGGCGATGAGCGGCATGCCGACGTCTTTCGCCAGACGCACCGTCATCATGTTCTTGGAATGCTCGATTCCGTAGCGCAGCGGATGCGCGCCGGTGCCATGGCCGCCTTCGAAATTCTCCGGCGTCCAATAGGTGCCGTCCGCCTGCTGGATGGAAATCGGCTCGTCGAGGATGGACGACGACGGCGTATAGCCATTGTCGAGCGCCGTCGCATAGACGAAGGGCTTGAATGAGGAGCCGGGCTGGCGCAACGCCTGAGTCGCGCGATTGAATGACGACTGGTCGAAGGAAAAGCCGCCGACCATGGAGAAGACGCGGCCCGTGTGCGGGTCCATGGCCACCATCGCGCCGGAGATGTCGGGGATCTGGCGCAAACGATATTGGCCGGCGCGTCCCGCGAGCGGCTCGACGTAGATCACGTCGCCCGTCGTCAAGGCCGTTTTCGGCGTGCGGCCGCTCCAGCGCATGCCTTCGGCCGTTAGAAGGCCGGTCTCGCGTTCGCGCGCCACTTCGCCGAATTTCTCGCGTCCCGGCTGAAGGCCGATGCGCGCGGCGTCGCCGGTCACATCGAGCACGACGGCGAGGCGCCATGGCTTGACGTCGCCAAGCGCGGGAATGGCCGCGAGCGTCACGCCCCAGTCGGAGGAGATGTCGATGTGGTTCATCGCGCCGCGGAAGCCATGCGCCTCGTCGTAGCGAACGAGGCCGTCGGCCAGGGCCTTTCGCGTGAGGGCCTGCATCTTGGGGTCGAGCGTCGTGCGAACCGACAGCCCGCCCTCGTAGAGCTTCTTCTCGCTTTGTTGCTCCAGCAATTGACGGCGCACTTCCTCGGCGAAATAGCCCGCGACATAAGTGTTGGGGGAGAGAACGCGCGGATTGACGCCAAGCGGTTCGGCTTTCGCCTTCGCGCCTTCGTCGGCGGTCACATAGCCGTCGGCGATCAGTCGATCGATGACGTAGTTGCGACGCTCGAGGGCGCGCTCGCGATTCTGAAACGGATGATAATTGCTGGGCGCCTTGGGAAGCGCCGCGAGATAGGCCGCCTCGGCGAGCGTGAGCTCATTGACCGATTTGTTGAAATAATTGAGCGCCGCGGCGGCGACGCCGTAGTTTCCAAGGCCGAGATAGATCTCGTTGAGATAAAGCTCGAGGATCTTGTCCTTGGGATAGGCCGCTTCGATGCGGAAGGCGACGAGCGCTTCGCGAATCTTGCGTTCGATCGAGCGCTCGTTGCCGACGAGGAAGTTCTTGGCGACCTGCTGCGTGATGGTCGAGGCGCCTTGCACATGGCGGCCGCCCTGGGCGAGCACCGTCACGGCGCGCATCACGCCTTCCGGATCGATGCCGACGTGGTTGTAGAAATTCTTGTCTTCGGCGGAGATGAACGCCTGTTTCACCAGCTGCGGAATGGCGGAGCTCGGCAGGAACAGGCGGCGTTCATGCGAATATTCGGCGAGGATCGAGCCGTCGCCGGCGTGCAGCCTTGTCGTCACTGGCGGCTCGTAGTCGCGCAACTGGGCAGTGTCGGGCAGATCCTTGGAAAAATAATAGATCAGCCCGGACCCGGCGATCGCTCCGATAAGGAAAACGATCGTCGCGGTCGCGAAGACGAAGCCCAAAAACCTTGCGAGCATTCGCATGAAATATCACCCTTAGAGCGGCCGGCGGCTGGCGTCGGCTATTGTTTCAATGCCAAAGTCCGTGTCGCGACCGCGGGCGCCTGAGCCTTGTCGGCGCGCGAGAGCGACTCGTTCAGCTCAGATATAGTGAGCGATCGCACTTTTTGGGTCGCTTTCTTTCACAACGCCCGTTTGGATCATTCCACCGTTCGGCGAATTCCCGGCGCCGGCTCGCGGCGCCTTTGACTGCGAACGCGGCCGGTCACGAAATTGCCGCGACGCGAGAAGCGTTTATCCGCAAGTGTGTGACGCCGCGTCTGCGTTTCTCGTTCTTCGGCGGCTGCGACGCGCGGGCGATCGTGCGTCGCGACTGTCTCCATGTGCCGTGATTTTGTGTTTTATTGTGGGCGCGCCGCGGCCGAGGGCGCTTCGGCGGGGGCCCGCGCTTCACGGCTACGCGCGCTGATAAAGGCGTCAACAGCTTCGGCGGTTTTCTGCGCCGCGCGCTCGCGCCAGTCCTGGGACGTCAGCCGGGACAGATCCCTTTCGCTCGAAAGATATCCAAGTTCGAGCAGAACGGAGGGGACGTCAAAGGCTTTGAGCACAACGAAGCCCGCCGAACGGCTTGGATTTTTGTTGAGCGCCCCGACTTCCTTCCAGAATGAGATCAGCGAATGCGAAAACTGGCGACTGTAGCCGCGGGTCTCGCGTCGCGTGAGTTCGAACAATATGTCGCCAACCTCTTCGGCGTCCGCCTTGCTTTCAAGTCCGGCGGCCTGATCCGCGAGATTCTCCTTCTCGGCCATCCGCGCCGCTTCGGCGTCCGAGGCGCGCTCAGAGACCGTGTAGACGGTCGCGCCCTCGACGCGGGATGCGGACAGCGTGTCCGCATGAACCGAGATAAACAGCGACGCGTTGTTTTCGCGACCGATTCGCACCCGCTCGCCGAGCGGGAGAAACATGTCGTGGTCGCGGGTTAAAAGCACGCGCGCGCGCCCGGTTTCCTGGATTTTGTCCCGCAGCGCGCGCGCGAACTCGAGCACGACGTCCTTTTCCATTTCGCCGTGCTTGGAGGTTGCGCCCATATCGACCCCGCCATGACCCGGATCGATGACCACCATGGGCTTGTCCGTTGGCGCTTTGGCGGCCGTCGCTGGCAGTTTGGACGGTTCTGCGGGCTGTAGGCGCGCCTGTTCGGCGACGGTCGAAGCGAAATGCCCGGCGCTGGTCGGGGCGAGTTCGATGACGAGCCGCGGTCCGCCGACGGCGACCTCGCTGTCCGCCTTGAGAATCTTGGCGGGCCCCGCGAGATCGATCACGACGCGCGAGCGTCCCGGCGCGAAGGTGCCATAACGATATGATTTTATGAGCTTGTCGCCGGGCGACAGGCCGGCGTTCGCCTCCATGCGGAAGAGCACTTCCGGCAAATCGACGATGATGCGCGGCGGGTTCGATACGGGATGCGCGGTCACCGGCGGCAGGCCGGTGAGATCGAAGAGGAGGCGGGAGCGATCGGGGAGCGCCTCGATACGCGCGGTCAGCGCAGAGATCTCCTTCCGTTGCTCGTCGGCGGCGGCAGACCGCGTGAGCGGGCCCAGAGCCATGAGGAACGCGGCCGCCATTGCGATCAACGGTCGTGACGCCCCTGCGCGCAAAGCTGTCCTCCTCACCTGCGTCCCCAAATTCGCGCGGCGTTTCGATCCGGCGATTGGCATTTTGGCAAGAGCGCCGTTAACGCATCGTTAGCTTATCTGAAAGCCGTCCGTTGCGGGACCTTTCCCCATGAATTTTTCGGTGAATAGCCGAGCCGGCGCTTGCGCCGGCCTACTTCGACCGATATGTAAGGAGATAGCTGCGGAATTCTGCGGCGCGATATTTGCCGCAAAATGCGGCCGTCAAGTCGAGCCAACAGAATTTCGGACAGTTGCTTTCCGTTACGCCGCCCCGTGCAGGTCGTGACGTTTGGTCGCCGCCACTTGGCGGTGCGAAAGGTTTTTTGACGATCTCATGGCCAGGACCGTGATAGGCGCGAGAGCAGTCGTTTCCTCCGTGTGGCTTGTCCGCGCGGGAGGGCGCAGCCTCGCAAAAAACATGTCCTCTTGGCTCGTTCGTCATTTCACGGGGACGAGGCGCGATGCGCTTTGTCCCGCCGGCTCGCAAGCCGGCAAGCGTATCGCAGGTCTCAGGCCTGTCTCCCTTATCCTCACAAGAAGCGTTCGCGCCGTCAGGATGCGCCAAAGAGCGGTCGCCGAGTCCCCTCGAGGACTCAGGCTTGCCCCGTCGGCGTTATTGCGCGCGACGCCGCAGAAGAGTCCCCCATGGCTAACAAGATGCTCATCGACGCCTCCCACCCGGAGGAGACCCGCGTAGTCGTTCTACGTGGAAGCCGCGTTCAGGAATTCGATTTCGAGGCTGCTGACAAAAAACCCCTGCGCGGCAATATTTATCTCGCGAAGGTCACGCGGGTTGAGCCATCCCTTCAGGCCGCCTTCGTCGACTATGGCGGAAATCGTCACGGCTTTCTGGCCTTCGCCGAAATTCACCCTGACTACTATCAAATCCCCGTCGCCGACCGTCAGGCGCTGCTCGAGGAAGAGAGCCGCGCCCATCAGCAGGCCGACGAGGAAGAGCGCGTTCCGCATGGTCGCGGGCGTCGTTCGCGCCGCCGCCAACATGAGGGCGCCGAGAAGCGTGCGAGCGCTGATGAGGCTGTGACGAGCGAGCCCCTCGACGAGGCGGGCGCTTCGCCGGTCGTCATTGAGGACCAGGCCGAAACAGCCTTCGCCGAATCGGCTGAGGAACGGTCTGAAGCCGCGCCGGAGTTCGCGCCCCAAGCTGAGGCGCAAGAATATCTCGAGGCCCGGCCAGCGGCGGAGACCGAATCGAGGGGTCAAGACGTCGAGGCGGAGGAGCCCGAGGCCGGGAACGCTGAAGCCGCCGAGTTTCGGTCGGAGAGCACGGACGTTGAGGCCGAGGCGGGCGATCAGCCGATCGCTACGGCGCAGCATGAGCAGATTTCCATCGATCCGGCCGGTTTCGGTTCGGTCGAGACCGGCGAAGCCGAGGAGTTTGCTCTCGAGGCGCCGGAGCCTGACCACGAACTGAAGGCGCGCCGCCAGGATGAGCGCGACGAGGCGCGTGAGCGCGCCCGCGAAGATGCTGAAGGCGAAACGGCTGAGGTCAACGCCCGCGTCAACGCCCCGGCTGAGGAGCATGACGAGGAAGAGCACGACGACGAGGACGATCACGTCGAGCACATCGGCGGGGATGCGATGGACGAAGCGCCCTATCGGGCGCCGCGCTCCCGCCGCCAGTACAAGATTCAAGAGGTCATCAAGCGCCGCCAGGTGCTGCTCGTTCAGGTCGTCAAGGAAGAACGCGGCAACAAGGGCGCCGCGCTCACGACCTATCTCTCGCTCGCCGGCCGTTATTCCGTGCTTATGCCCAACACCGCGCGCGGCGGGGGCATTTCGCGCAAGATCACGGACGGCGCGGACCGCAAGCGGTTGAAGGAGATCGTGCATGATCTCGAAGTGCCGGAGGGGATGGGCGTCATCCTGCGAACGGCCGGCGCGACGCGGACCAAGCAGGAGGTCAAGCGCGATTTCGAATATCTGCTGCGGCTGTGGGAGAGCGTGCGCGAATTGACCCTGCGCTCCGCGGCGCCGACCCTCGTCTATGAGGAAGGCTCGCTCATCAAGCGGGCGATTCGCGATCTTTATGGGCGCGACGTCGAGGAAGTCGTCGTTTCCGGCGAAGACGCTTATCGCGAGGCCAAAGACTTCATGCGCATGCTGATGCCGAGCCACGCCAAAAACGTGCGCCTGCATCGCGAGGCCTTTCCGATCTTCGCCGAGAGCGGCGTCGAGGCGCAGCTCGATGCGATGTTCTCCAATCATGTCACGCTGAAATCGGGCGGCTATCTGGTCATCAACCAGACCGAGGCGCTGGTCGCGATTGACGTGAACTCGGGACGCTCGACGCGCGAGCACAATATCGAGGACACGGCGCTTCGCACCAATCTAGAAGCCGCGGACGAAGTCGCGCGCCAGTTGCGACTGCGGGATCTCGCCGGACTGATCGTCGTCGACTTCATCGACATGGAGGAGAGTCGCAACAATCGCGCTGTTGAGCGACGCCTCAAGGACGCGCTGAAAAACGACCGCGCCCGCATTCAGGTCGGCCGCATCTCGCATTTCGGCTTGCTCGAAATGTCGCGCCAGCGCATCCGCGCCGGCGTCGTTGAAGGCTCGACAGTGCCATGTCCGCACTGCATCGGCGCCGGTCACGTGCGCTCCACCGCTTCCGTCGCGCTGCACGTGCTGCGCGTGCTGGAAGAGGCGCTGGTCAAGAGCGCCGCGCATGACGTGACGCTGCGCACCCGCGCAGTGGTGGCGCTCTACATTCTCAACCAGAAGCGCACCCATTTGCAGGAGCTGGAGCGCCGCTTCGGCGTCCACATCACGGTGGCCGCCGACGATACGCTGACGGGCGCGACCTATCATGCGCTCGAGCGCGGAGAACTCGCGACCGGTCCGCGCGTTTCGCAGCGCGACGCGCCTCTGCGGGTCGATTCGCTGCGCGCCGAACCTCTTGAGGAAGAGGCGCCGGAAGATGTGATCGGCGGCGAAATCGTCGAGGTGGAAGAGGAAACCGTCGAGTCGAACGGCGAACAGCGTGACGAGAACGGCGAACGATCGCGCTTCGGCGCGGAAGAAGACGCGTCACGTGGTCGTCGCCGTCGCCGTCGTCGAGGCCGTGGCGGCGGCGCACAGGGTGGCGAACCCTTGCCGCCCGGCGCCGAGCAGCCGTCCGATGAAGGTCTTGCGCTCATGGCGGCGATTGAGGGCGCGCCGGCGCCTGCCGAGGAGCGGTCTGACCGCCGCGGCGGCCGACGCGGCGGCAATCGCGGCCCGGATCGCGGTTCAGATCGCGGTCCTGGCCGTTGGCGCCGATCCGCGCCCTTGCCCGAGGAATTCAAAGACCCTTCCGCAGTCTTCGCGCTCGACGAGGGTGGTGAGGATGCTCAGGCGCTGATCTCTCCGCGGGGGGCGCAGACGCCGGACTATCCGGAGACTTTGCCGCCGCCGCCGGTAAACGGCGCTGAGATTGCGCCGCCCTCCCAGCCGCCCTTCCAAGAGCGCGCAAGCGAGCCGGTCGCCCCCATCGCTCCGCCTCAGGCGGCGGCGCCGACGCCCGAGCCCGCCCCGCAGCCGGTCGCCCCGCGCGAGCCAACGGAAGTGGTCATTACCCAAGCGGACCCCGACCGCCCCAAGAAGGGCGGCTGGTGGCAGCGCGTGCGCACGCCTTTCGGAAGCTAGGGCCGCAGCCAGGCTTCTAGGCGGGCGAGGCCCTCGCGCACGTCCGCCTCCGGCCCGGCGTAAGAAAGCCGCAGCGTTTTCGCGCCGCGGCGCGGATCAAAATCGAGGCCGGGCGTCGTCGCGACGCCGGCCTCGTGCAACATCCGCCGACAGAACCCGATTGAATCGTCGGTGAAACGCGAGATGTCGGCGTAGATGTAAAACGCGCCGTCGGGCGGCGCGAAACGGTCCAATCCCACTTTGGCTAGGCGGTCCAGCAGAAGCGCTCGGTTTCGCGCATAGGCGGCGCGGTTCGCCTCGAGTTCGTCGCCAGCGTCGAAAGCGGCGAGGGCCGCGCGCTGCGACAGGGTCGGGGCGCAGATCGCCAGCGACTGCTGCAGCCGCTCGAGCGGACGCATCAATTCGGGCGGCGCGACGAGCCAGCCGAGCCGCCACCCGGTCATCGCGTAATATTTCGAGAAGGAATTGATGACGAGGGCGCGTTCCGAGAAGCGCAGTGCGGTCTCCGCGCGCATCTCATATTCGAGTCCGTGATAGATCTCGTCCGAGACGAAAACGATTTCGGCTTCGTCGCAGAAGGCGCAGATCCGCGCCAATTCTTCGCGCGCAATCATCGCGCCGGTCGGATTGGCCGGGCTCATGAAGAGCGCGCCGTGAACCTTCCTGTCGCGATGCGCCGCTTCGAGCATCGCCGCGGTGGGCGCAAAGCGCGTCTCTTCGCCGATGTCGAGCAGGACCGGCTCCAGGCCAAGCGCGGAAAGGATGTTCGCATAGGCCGGATAGCCAGGCGCGGTGACGGCGATCCTCGCTCCCGGATCGAACGCGGCGAGAAAGGCGAGAAGAAAGCCGCCGGATGAGCCTGTCGTGGCGATGATGCGGTCGGGCGTGACGTCGACGCCATAGCGCTCGCGATAGTGGCGTGCGATGCGCTCGCGCAGCGGCGCGTCGCCGAGCGCTTCGCCATAGCCGATCACGCCGTGGGCAAGCGACTCCGCGGCGGCCTCGCGCACGCGGCGCGGCGCGGCGACCCCGGGTTCGCCAAGTTCCAAATGGATGATGCTGCGGCCGGCGCGCTCCAAGGCTTTCGCGTCGCGCAGCACGTCCATCGCCATGAAGGGCGCGATATTGGAGCGGCGGGACGGGGGTAGAGGTACGTTCATGCAAGCCTTCTATTGCCAATCTCAGTCAGGCGCACGCTTTTGGCGCCGCGCGCCATATTATCAGGGCGGGCATCGCCGCCGTTCACGGAGCAGAGATGGCCAGCAGCCATGATTTCCAGCGCATCGCACTGTCTCTCGAGGGAACGCGCGAAGCGCCGCATTTCGACAGAACCGCATTTAAGGTCGCGCGGATCTACGCGACTCTCGCTGCCGACGGACTGACGGCGAATGTGAAATTCGCGCCCGAAGAGCAGGCGTTCAAATCCATGATGGCGCCCCAAGCCTTTGCGCCCGTTCCCAACGCGTGGGGACGGCAGGGATGGACGACGATTCTGCTCGCAGCGGTTGATGTCTCGGAGCTGCGCGACGCGCTTGAAACGGCTTGGCGCCACGCCACACGACGATAAAGAAAAACAAATGTACGAATTAAGCGCCGCCGAGCTGATTCAGAGATTGTCGATCGCCCTGGCGATCGGCCTGCTCATCGGTCTCGAACGGGGCTGGACGTCACGCGACGAGTCGGAAGGCGAGCGCGCCGCCGGTCTTCGCACGCATGGTCTCGCCGGACTGCTCGGCGGCGTATGGGGCGCCATTGTTCAGCCTTATGGCGGGGCCGGCGTCATCGCATTGGCGATCACGCTTGTCTTCATCGGCGCGTTGATCGGCGTCTATCGCTATCGAGAAAATATCCATGATGAGACCTTTGGCGCGACGACCGTCGTCGCGGCGTCGCTAGCCTTTTCACTCGGCGCCTTCACCGTGATTGGGGACATACAGGCGGCCGCAGCCGCAGCGGTGGCGACGACCGTGATCCTGGCGCTCAAAGGGTTTCTCCACGGCTTCGTCAAGCGCATCACCTGGGACGAGCTGCGCTCCGGGCTGGCGCTGCTGGCGATGAGCTTCATCTTGCTGCCGATTTTGCCGAATCGCGCCATCGACCCATGGCAAGCGGTGAACCCTTTCGAATTGTGGCTGATGACCGTGCTGATCGGCGTGATTTCGTTCGTCGGCTACGTCGCCGTCAGAATCATCGGCTACCGCCGCGGCGTCGCCGTCGCCGGCATGGCGGGAGGACTGGCGTCGTCGACGGCCGCGACGGCGGCGATGTCGCGGCTGGCGCGGGAACATCCCTCTCAGATTGGCGCTTCGGCGGCGGGCGCCATCTTCGCCAATGCGGTGATGGCGCCGCGAATCATCGCCGTCATCGCGGTCATCAATCCGACGCTCGCGTGGCGCTTGGCGCCGCCGGTCGTTGCGGGCGGCGTGCTCTTCGCGCTTGCCGGTGTCTTTCTCCTGCGACGAAGCGAGCGGCCTGCAGAATCGAGCGACTTTTCTGTCGGCAATCCGCTGGATCTGATGGCGGTGCTGAAATTCGGCGCGCTCCTCGCGACCGTGATGATCCTCTCGCGGCTCGCGACGCATTTCGCCGGCAGCGCCGGCGCCTATGCGCTCGCGGCCATTTCCGGCATCGTCGACGTTGACGCGATCGGACTGACCATGGCGCGGCTTGGCGCAACCGAGATCGGCGTAAAGGCCGCGGCGGGAGCGGTGCTGCTGGCGCTGCTGTCGAATACGGCGTCGAAAGTCGTGATGGGCTGGGTTATCGGCGGCGCCGCGATGGGCCAAAGACTCGCCGCGGCTTCCGCTCTCGCCGTCGCCGGCGCGCTCATGGCGTTGTGGTTGGCGGACTTCGTTGGCCTATAGGCCGCGCTCGTCGAGAGCGACCGACTTCACTAGGGCGAATACGTCAGCGCCGACGGTCAGCCACAACTCGTCCAGAGCGAGGCGCGTGATCGCGGAGACAAGGCGGTCGCCGCCGATGAGCGTCAGCGTGACGAAGGCGAGGGCGCTCTCGGTCGCATCGATCTTCTCGATGCGTCCGCGCAAGATCGTGCGCACGCTGGTGTCGCGGGGTTCGGACATCGCAAGCGCAACGTCTGTCGCGCGCATGACGACGCGCGCCTCGCGCTGCGTCGTCAGACGCGCCGCGATCAAGATCTCGCCCGCCGGATGGGCGAGCCGCGTGACGCCGTATGCTTCGTCGACGGCGACCACGCGCGCCTTGAGCGCGTTGACCACGCCGAATCGGCCGCCTTCGACAAGACGGCTCGCGCTCGGCAGCACGTCGAGCGGCGCGCCGCGCGCGACGACGCGACCGCGATCGAGCACGACGGCCTCGTCGGCGATGCGCGTGACTTCTTCCGGCGCATGGCTGACGTAAATGATCGGGATATCGAGTTCGTCGCGCAGCCGTTCGAGATAGGGCAACACGTCGAGACGGCGCGCCACGTCGAGCGACGCCAGCGGCTCATCCATCAGCAGCAGTTGTGGACGCGTCAGCAGGGCGCGGGCGATCGCGACTCTCTGTCGCTCGCCCCCGGAAAGCGTATCCGGCCAGCGCTCCGCCAGAGCGGCGATGTCGAGCATTTCGCAGAGCGCCTCGCGGCCTGCGTCTGCCGCCGTGACGCGCGCGCGGGTCATTCCATAGTCGAGATTTCCTTTGACGGTCAGATGGGAAAACAGGCTCGCGTCCTGAAACACCATGCCGAGCGCGCGGCGATGCGTCGGCACGAAGACGCCATGCGCCTCGTCTTGCCAGACGTCGCCGCCGATTTTGAGAAGCCCGTCGGGGGCGCGCGCCAGCCCCGCGATGCAGCGCAGGGCGGTGGTCTTGCCGGAGCCGGAAGGGCCAAAGAGCGCTGTGACGCCGCGTCCCGGCAGCTCCAGGTCAACGTCGAGCGCGAAGCCGGGATAGGCGAGGCGGAAACGCGCGGCGATGGCGCCGTCAGCCATTGCGGCCGTTCCGTCGGCGCCCATAGAGCGCAAGGAGAACGCAGAAACTGAACAGCAGCATGCCCCCCGCGAGCCAATGTGCACGCTCGTAGTTCATCGACTCGACCTGGTCATAGATCAGAACCGACACCACGCGCGTCTTGTCCGGAATGGCGCCGCCGATCATCAGCACGACGCCGAATTCACCGACCGTATGCGCAAAACCGAGGATCGCCGCGGTGACGAGACCGGGCCGCGCGAGCGGCAGCGCCACCGTGAAGAATGCGTCTAGCGGGCTCGCGCGCAAGGTGGCGGCGGCCTCAAGCGGACGATCGCCCATCGCCTCGAAGGCGTTCTGAATCGGCTGCACCACGAAAGGCAGCGAATAAAAAAGCGACGCCACGACGAGGCCGGCGAAGGTGAAAGGCAAGGGCGCGACGCCGAGGAACGCCGTGAGCCTGCCCAGGGGTCCATGCGGACCCATGACCAGCAGCAGGTAGAAGCCCAGCACCGTCGGCGGCAGAACCAGCGGCAGCGCCACGACGGCGCCCAACGGACCCTTGAGCCAGGACCGCGTCCGCGCCAGCCACCACGCCAGCGGCGCGCCAATGAGGAGCAGCAGAAAGGTGACGATCGTCGCGAGCTTGAGCGTCAGCCAGATCGCCGCGAAATCTTCAGATGTCGGCATACGAGACCTGCCGCCGAGCGGCGGCGGTGAGGTTAAGACAGGCGGAAGACTGTCAGCGTCCGCCTGTTCCACATTTTAGCGGATTCGTGCAGGGACGAAACGGCCTACCGCGCGGCCTGGCCGGGGGGCGCGAAGCCAAACTTTATCATGATCGCCTGCGACTGTCCGGTTTTGAGATAGTCGAGAAAGGTCTTCGCCAAAGGTTTGTCGGCGCCCTGGCGGGTCACGACATAAGCCTGTTCGAGTCGCGAATGCAGCGTCTCCGGTATCAGAGAATAGCCGCCTCTGTCGGCGACCTCTTTGCTCAAAGCGATCGAAAGAGCGGTCATCGCGACATCGGCGGCGCCGGTCTCGGCGTATTGCGTCGCCTGAGAGATGTTCTCGCCGAACACAAGCTTGTCCTTCACCTTGTCCCAAAGGCCGGCGGCGCGCAGCACTTGTTCCGCGCATCTTCCGTAAGGCGCATGCGCCGGATTGGCGATCGCGATCTTGCTAATCTTGGGATCGGCGAGATCCTCCAGGCGCAGTTTTGTCGCGTCCCGCGTCGCGCTCCACAAAACGATCCTGCCGACCGCGTAGGGCGTGGGCTCGGTCGCCGCGAAGCCGTCCTTGCGCAGCGCGCGTGCATAGGCGATGTCGGCGGAAAAGAAAATGTCGAAGGGCGCGCCCTCGCGGATCTGCGTCTGCAGCTTGCCGGAAGAGCCGTAAACAACGTCGACCTTGTCGCCCTTATGGACGGCTTGAAAGTTGGAGACGATTTCCTGCAACGCGAATTTGAGATCGGACGCCGCGGCGATGGTGATTTCGCTGGCTGTCGCCGCGCGCAGCGGCGCAAGCGTCAAAACAATCAGGCAACAGACGGCGAGAAAATCATGCAGTCGGCGCATCTACGCAGCTCCCGAGGTTTGATGGCTCGAAAGCATGCCTGTTGCGATGCGCCGGCCGCTGGACCCAATTGCAAGAATCGTTCACACGGCTGCAGCGATCCACCGCGACAATTCGCCCTTGGGCGCGGCGCCGACCTTTTGTGCCGCGGCCTTGCCGTCCTTGAACAGAATAAGCGTCGGAATCGATCGGATGCCGAGCTTGCTCGCCACGGCAGGATTTTCGTCGATGTTGAGCTTGACGACTTTGATCTTGCCCTTCATCTCCGCGGCGATCTCCTCCAGCGCCGGGGCGATCATGCGGCAGGGACCGCACCATTCCGCCCAAAAATCGACAACAACCGGCTCGGCGGATTTGAGCACTTCCTGTTCGAAAGTGGCGTCAGTGATTTTCTGCGTGGTCATGGCCGGCCTTCCATTGGGGCTTTTCGTTAGACGTGCGCGGAACGTAGGAAGCGCGTCATCGCCCGTCAAGGCGACGTCCCACGCAGCTTCGGATCAGACTGAGCGGAATCATTGTTCTACGCTTAGCGATTCATTAACCGCATGTGTCGCAAACGCATGTGTCGCGCGTCGATAAAAACACCGCGAGTCGACAAAAAAAACACAAAGAGCGGGAATGGCGTCCCGCCGCTCCCCGCTCTTTGGTACCCCGTCCTTAACCAAACTGAAACGCCAAGCTCCGAAGTCTTAAGTCGCTCCGATAGCCCCGTTCGCGCCGACTCATCTTGCGAGCCTCGGCGAACTGCGTTCTGTTCGGCGTCCTCCCCGACTTGGACCGTAGCTGGGCCTAATTCCTGCGACGCATACGACGCTTAGGCTTTTACCCCAACCAACCTGGCGAGCGAACACTAGGACAAAACGGGCGGACTGTCACTTGAAAAATGTGCAGTCTGACGAATTTTGTGATCAGGCGCCGCTGAATTAGGCGGATTACGCGGACCCAGCCTCAATGGCGCAACGCCATCACGTTTGCGACGGCGCCGCGCTCGTTATTGCGCCGCATTACAAGGGAATGTTGTCGTGCTTCTTCCAGGGATTCTCCAATTCCTTGTGCCGAAGCAGCGCAAGCGCACGAGCGATTCGTTTGCGGGTCGAACGCGGCGTAATCACCTCGTCGATATAGCCGCGCTCCGCGGCGACAAATGGCGACAAGAAGCGATCTTCATACTCCTTGGTGCGCTGAGCGATCTTCTCCGGATCGCCGAGATCGGCGCGGAAGATGATTTCGACGGCGCCCTTTGCGCCCATGACGGCGATCTGCGCCGAGGGCCAGGCGTAGTTGACGTCTCCGCGAAGATGTTTTGACGCCATAACGTCATAGGCGCCGCCAAACGCCTTGCGCGTGATGACCGTCACTTTCGGCACCGTCGCTTCGGCGTATGCGAACAGCAGCTTCGCGCCATGCTTGATCAGGCCGCCATATTCCTGCGCCGTGCCGGGTAGAAATCCCGGCACGTCGACAAAGGTGACGATCGGAATGTTGAAGCAGTCGCAAAAACGCACGAAACGCGCCGCCTTCTTGGAGGCGTCGATGTCGAGCACGCCGGCGAGCACGAGGGGCTGATTGGCGACGAAACCGACCGTGCGCCCTTCGATGCGGCCAAAGCCGATCACGATATTGCGGGCGTGCGCATCTTGGATCTCGAAGAAGTCGGCCTCGTCGACAATCTTATGGATGAGCTCCTTGATGTCGTACGGCTTGTTCGGATTATCCGGAACAATCGTGTCGAGCGATTCGTCGAGCCGGTCCACCTCGTCGAAAGCGGGCCATTCCGGCGGCTCCTCCTGATTGGAGGAGGGCAGGAAATCGATCAGCCTGCGCATCTGCAGGAGCGTTTCGACGTCGTTGTCGTATGCGCGATCGGCGATCGAGCTTTTGGTCGTATGCACCGAAGCGCCGCCGAGCTCTTCCGCCGTGACCGTCTCATTTGTCACCGTCTTCACGACATCGGGCCCGGTCACGAACATATAGCTCGTGTCGCGCACCATGAAGATGAAGTCGGTCATCGCCGGCGAATAGACGTCGCCGCCGGCGCAAGGGCCCATGATCACCGAGATTTGCGGAATGACGCCGGAGGCCATGACATTGCGCTGGAAGACTTCGCCATAGCCGCCGAGCGCCGCGACGCCTTCCTGAATGCGCGCGCCGCCGGCGTCGAACAGGCCGATGATCGGGGCGCGATTTTTCAGCGCCATGTCCTGCAGCTTGGTGATCTTCTGCGCGTGAGTCTCCGACAGAGAGCCGCCGAAGACAGTGAAGTCCTTGGCGAAAACGAAGACGGCGCGGCCGTTGACGGTTCCCCAGCCGGTGACGACGCCGTCGCCGGAGATTTTCTCGCCCTGATCCATGCCGAAATCGGTGCAGCGATGGGCGACGAACATGTCGAATTCTTCGAACGAGCCGTGATCGAGCAGCAGTTCGATTCGCTCTCGCGCCGTGAGCTTGCCGCGGGCGTGCTGCGCTTCGATGCGCTTTTGGCCGCCGCCAAGCCTCGCGGACGCGCGCCGCCGTTCAAGCCCGTCGAAAATATGTTTCATGTGCTGCCCTGGTTGCTGATTATGGCTGTAATCCGGCGCGTCTAGAGCTTGCGCGACCCAAGCCGCCAACGAGCGATGTCGGCGCCGGTCAGCACGTAAAGCTTATCGGGCGACGTCCGCTCGGCGAGCTTCACGAGTTCGGTGCTCACGCCCATCATCGCCGCGTAGCGGGAAAGCGTCTGGAGCATGCCGCCATCGTCATAATTTCGCTCGCGAACGAGTCCGCCTTCGGCGATGTCGAAACTCGTCGAATAATTGAACATGCGGTGAATGCCGACGCTGCTCTGCGGCGGGATCACGCGCCTCCTGCCGCCCATCAGCGCATAGACGCAGGCCGAATAGCAGCGGCCCGATACGAGCGCCATCGTGCGAGATTGATCCGCCGCGGGACGGGCGACGATCACCGCCATCCCGAGCTTGCGGATGGCCTGGCCGAGCTCCATCGAGGCGACGACTTTTCCGCCAGGCGAGTCGAGCAGCACAATTCCGTGCAGATTGCCGCCGCGAGCATTTTCGCGCACGAAGGCGACGAAGGCGTCGGGCGTCTCTGGGCCGATTTCGCCTTGCGCCGCGATCACCTGTGGGCAGTTTGCGCCGCAGCCGCCGGAACTCACGCTGACGACGCGAAAGCTCATATCTTCGGCATGCGCGAAGGCGGGGACGAGGGCGGCGACGCAGAGCGCGATGAAAACGGTTTTGATCAATCTCATACGGGCGGCCTTCTTTGTCCCAGCAAGCTAAAGCGAAATCCTGGGCTTTGGAACACCAATTCCCGCGGCGAGCCCTTTGCCGTCTCGAGGGCGCCAGTGGTGGGCGGTGACGGTCTCGAACCGCCGACCCTCTCGGTGTAAACGAGATGCTCTACCAACTGAGCTAACCGCCCTGACATGACCCGCGCCCGCCGGGTTTTAAGGGCGGGCGCCTCGCGAGGCAAGCCGGTTAAAAACTACGGCCGCCGGAGCTCCGACGGCCGTCGTGCGAAGTTTCGGAAAGCGCCTGCGACGCCAGCGCCTCCGCGCCCTGAGCTACTTGGCTTTGTTGAGCGCGGTCTTCAGCGTCGCGCCGGGCTTGAAGCGGGCGCTCTTCGACGCGGGAATCTTGATTTCTTCGCCGGTCGCCGGATTGCGTCCTTTGCCGGCGGCGCGTTTCTTCACCGAAAAAGTGCCGAAGCCGACGAGGCGAACTTCGTCGCCCTTCTTGAGGGCCTTCGTGATGCCGTCGATGACGGCGTCGATGGCGGCGGCCGCCGCCGCTTTCGAGCTCTCCGTCTCGCTCGCGACGTGCTCAACGAGTTCCAATTTGTTCATGGCTTTTTCCTTCTCCTTCACTGCGAGCCGCCCGGCGTAAGAATGCGCGACCTCGAATCGGCATTGCGCAGCGATGGCGAGTGTTGGTCGCGAATCGCAGGAAAAGCAAGGCTTACCGGCCGCCAAAGGCCCGGAATCGCTGGTTTTCCGGGGGAAATGGCGGCTCCATCCAGAAATGCTCATACAATCTATGGGCTGCAGCGCGCAATCTATGGGCTGCAGCGCGCACCAGCCGCCCAAAAGCAAAAAGCCCCGCTCTGGAGGAGCGGGGCTCTTGAGTGTGTTGTAGGTCTGCGATCAGTGGGCGCGGACGCCGGTGCCGTCATCGTCGCCGACGGCGTGTTTAGCGATCGCGGCGGCGTCTTCCCGCCATTCGATCGGCGTCGGCTGAGAGATCAGCGCATGCCGCAGCACTTCTTCCATGCGCGCGACGGGCACGATTTCCAGCCGGTTCTTCACCGCGTCCGGGATTTCCGCCAAATCCTTGGCGTTCTCCTCTGGGATCAGCACTTTTTTCAAGCCGCCACGCAGCGCCGCAAGCAGCTTCTCCTTCAAGCCGCCGATCGGCAAGACGCGGCCGCGCAGCGTGATCTCGCCGGTCATGGCGATGTCGCGCCGGACGGGGATGCCGGTGATGATCGAGACGATGGCGGTCGCCATCGCCACACCGGCCGACGGTCCGTCCTTGGGCGTCGCGCCTTCCGGCACGTGCACATGGAAGTCGCGTCGGTCGAAGACCGGCGGTTCGACGCCGAAGTCCACGGCGCGCGAACGCACATAGGACGCCGCCGCGGAGATCGACTCCTTCATCACGTCGCGCAGATTGCCCGTCACGGTCATCTTGCCCTTGCCGGGCATCATGACGCCTTCGATCGTCAGCAGTTCGCCGCCGACCTCGGTCCAGGCCAGACCGGTCACGACGCCGACCTGATCTTCGAGTTCGGCCTCGCCATAGCGGAACTTCGGCACGCCAAGATAGTCGGCGAGATTCTCGCTCGTGACGACGATCTTCTCTTTCTTCTTGAGAAGGATTTCCTTCACCGCCTTGCGCGCGAGATTGGAGAGTTCGCGCTCCAGATTGCGCACGCCGGCTTCGCGCGTATAGCGGCGAATAAGGGTGAGCAGCCCGTCGTCGGCGATCATCCATTCGTCGGGCGAAAGGCCGTGCTTATGCACCGCACTGGGAATGAGGTGCCTGCGCGCGATCTCGAGCTTCTCATCTTCCGTGTAGCCGGCGATGCGAATGATCTCCATGCGGTCCATCAGCGGCGCCGGAATATTGAGCGTATTCGCCGTCGTCACGAACATGACATTCGAAAGGTCGTAGTCGACTTCGAGGTAATGGTCGTTGAACGACGCGTTCTGCTCCGGGTCCAGCACTTCGAGCAAGGCCGAGGACGGATCGCCGCGGAAGTCCATGCCCATCTTGTCAATCTCGTCCAAGAGAAAGAGCGGATTGGACGTCTTCGCCTTGCGCATCGACTGGATAATCTTGCCGGGCATCGAGCCGATATAAGTGCGCCGATGACCGCGGATTTCCGCTTCGTCCCGCACGCCGCCCAGCGACATGCGCACGAAGTCGCGGCCGGTGGCCTTGGCGATGGACTTGCCGAGCGAGGTCTTGCCGACGCCAGGCGGCCCGACGAGGCACAGGATCGGTCCCGTCAGCTTGTTGGCGCGGCTCTGCACCGCGAGATATTCAAGGATGCGCTCCTTGACCTTCTCGAGGCCGAAATGCTCGGCGTCGAGCACTTCCTCGGCCTGTCCGAGATCCCGCTTCACCTTGGAGCGCTTACCCCACGGGATCGACAGGATCCAGTCGAGGTAGTTCCGCACGACGGTGGCTTCGGCGGACATCGGCGACATCTGCCGCAGCTTCTTGAACTCGGCCAAGGCCTTGTCGCGCGCTTCCTTTGAGAGCTTGGTGTTCTTGATGCGCTCCTCGAGCTCGGCGAGATCGTCCTTGCCGTCCTCGTCGCCCAGTTCCTTCTGGATCGCCTTCATCTGCTCGTTGAGATAATATTCGCGCTGCGTCTTCTCCATCTGGCGCTTGACGCGCGTGCGAATGCGCTTCTCGACCTGCAGAACCGAGATCTCGCTCTCCATCAGCGACAGACATTTTTCGAGGCGGCGCGCGACGCTGACCGTCTCAAGCACGTCCTGCTTCTCGGCGATCTTCACCGACAGGTGCGACGCGACCGTGTCGGCGAGCTTCGAATAGTCGTCGATCTGCGTCACCGCGCCGACAACCTCGGAAGAGACCCGCTTGTTGAGCTTCACATAGCTTTCGAATTCGGCGATCACCGACCGGCCGAGCGCTTCGACCTCGACCGGAGAGGCGAGATCGTCGGCGACGACTTCAGCGTCCGCTTCGTAATAATCGTCCGCGCGCGTGTAGGTGCGAACGCTGGCGCGCGCCACGCCTTCGACCAGCACCTTCACCGTGCCGTCGGGCAGCTTCAGAAGCTGCAACACCGAGGCGAGCGTGCCGATTGGATAGATCGCGTCGGCCGAGGGATCGTCGTCGCCCGCGTTCTTCTGCGTCGCGAGCAGAATGAGCCTGTCGGATTTCGTCACCTCTTCGAGCGCGCGAATGGATTTCTCCCGCGCGACGAAAAGAGGAACGATCATGTGCGGAAAGACGACAATGTCGCGCAGCGGCAGCACCGGATAGCTTTCGATGGTTCCGGGGGTGACGGCGTCTCGCTTTTCGTTCGACATTCTTTTTGTCCTGTCCTTGACGCGTCCCGCTAAAGCGGCGGCGCGAGACCGCAGGGCGATTTTTGGGTTCAGGCCGCGAATACGGTCGCCCGCCGATTTCGCGCCCATTAAAGACCGCCGGCGGATGCGCCCGACGGCCCCGTTAACGCAAATGGTTACGCGAATAATCGATTCAAGGCGCTGCGGCGCCCAAGCTTAAACCTGCGCCCGGCGTCGCCGCCGCATAGGCGCTTCGTCTTCGCGCGTCAGGCGCTCGTGCCGCTCTTTTCGCTGCGTTCGGCGTAAATATAGAGCGGCCGGGCTTTGCCCTCGACGACTTCTGGTCCGATCACAACCTGTTCGACTCCCTCCAGACCTGGCAGATCGAACATCGTGTCTAGCAAGATTCCTTCCATGATCGAGCGCAGGCCGCGCGCGCCGGTATGGCGTTCGATCGCCTTGCGCGCGACGGACGAAAGAGCGTCGTCCTGGAAGGTGAGCTCGACGTTTTCCATTTCGAAGAGCCGCTGATACTGCTTGACCAGCGCGTTCTTGGGCTCGGTGAGGATCCGCTTGAGCGCGTCCTCGTCGAGATCCTCGAGCGTCGCAATGACCGGCAGACGGCCGACGAATTCGGGGATGAGCCCAAATTTCAGCAGGTCTTCCGGCTGCACTTGCCTAAAAATGTCGCCGGTGCGCCGTTCGTCGGGCGACTGCACGGTGGCGGCGAAGCCGATCGAGGTGTTGCGTCCGCGGGAGGAGATGATCTTTTCAAGCCCGGCGAAAGCGCCGCCACAGATGAACAGGATGTTCGTCGTGTCGACCTGCAGGAACTCCTGCTGCGGATGCTTGCGTCCGCCCTGGGGCGGCACGGAGGCGACGGTGCCCTCCATGATCTTCAACAGCGCCTGCTGCACGCCTTCGCCCGACACGTCGCGGGTGATCGAAGGATTGTCGGACTTGCGCGAAATCTTGTCGATTTCGTCTACATAGACGATGCCGCGCTGGGCGCGCTCGACGTTGTAGTCCGACGCCTGCAGAAGCTTGAGAATGATGTTTTCGACGTCCTCGCCGACGTAGCCTGCTTCGGTCAGGGTCGTGGCGTCGGCCATGGTGAACGGAACATCCAGGATGCGCGCCAGAGTCTGCGCCAGCATGGTCTTGCCGACGCCGGTCGGTCCGATCAGCAGAATGTTGGACTTCGCCAGCTCCACGTCGCCATGCTTGGTCGCGTGGTTGAGGCGCTTGTAATGGTTGTGGACCGCGACCGAGAGCACGCGCTTGGCCTGGGACTGGCCGATGACATAGTCGTCCAGAACCTTACAAATCTCCCGCGGGGTCGGAATGCCGTCGCGCTGCTTGACCAGCGAGGACTTGTTCTCCTCGCGGATGATGTCCATGCACAGTTCGACGCATTCATCGCAGATGAACACCGTCGGTCCGGCGATGAGCTTACGGACCTCGTGCTGGCTCTTGCCGCAAAAGGAGCAGTAAAGCGTGTTCTTGGAATCGCCGCCGCCGACTTTGCTCATATTGCTCTCCTATCGGGCCGGCCTGCCGGGCGAATCGGCCCGAACACCTGTGTAACCGGCGCCAAACTAACAAAAAGTGGAAGCGGCTGGCGTGCCCGTTCCCATCCAGTTTCGGTCGTCAGCGACGAGCGCCCGAGAACCATGACTAGTTAGTGTATTTTACACGACGGCCAAATTGCAACCTTCGCCGGAAACTCTGCCGAAGCAAGAAAGGCGCCCTCGCTGGCAGGCTCAGGCGGTAAGGATCTTGGGAACCCGATTCAGCCGCAGCCGATAGGCGTCCGGCATGCCGCTTCCCAGCAAGGGGCGCAGATACATCCGAAAGGCGTCGGTGACGTCCGTGCCGCAGGGGCTAATGTATTCGTCAGGCATGACTTTTGTCTTCGCAGCGATCTCTTCAAGTGGCGTCAACTGATAATCGACCGAATAAAAGCCGGTCCGGTGGATCGTCACCGAGCCGTCGCGATCGCCCCAAATGGCGTATTGCACGGCCTTTTCGCCGACCTCGCGCGCCTCGCGCTGGTCGACGTCGGAAACGCAGCCGACAAAGCTCCTTTGCACATAGCCGAATGTATCGGCCCGCACCCGCTTGAATCCGAGCCGGTCCTTCACGAGGCGGGTAAGTTCGTCGGCCAGCGCGCCGCCGCCGAGATGGACATTGCCGTGATCGTCGCGCTCCACCGCCTTGGCGAGCTTTTCGGCGATGGGGGTATGGTTTTCGTCGCAGACGCCTTCTGACACCGCGACGACGCAGCGGCCGTATTTCGCCATCGTCGCCTTAACGTCGGCGAGGAACTTGTCGATGATGAAGGCGCGCTCAGGGATGTAGATCAGATGCGGGCCGTCGTCGGGGAATTTCTTGCCGAGCGCCGAGGCGGCGGTCAAAAACCCGGCGTGCCGGCCCATGACGATGGCGATATACACGCCGGGGAGAGCCCAATTGTCGAGATTGGCGCCGGCGAACGCCTGCGCCACCCAGCGCGCCGCCGAGGGAAAGCCCGGCGTGTGGTCGTTGACCATCAGATCGTTGTCGATGGTTTTTGGGATGTGCACCGTCCGCAGCGGATAGCCGGCGTTTTGGGCCTCCTGCGAGACGATGCGCACCGTGTCCGAGGAATCATTGCCGCCGATATAGAAAAAGCAGCCGACCCCATGCGCGCGCAGGACGCGGAAGATTTCCTGACAATATTTGAGGTCCGGCTTGTCGCGCGTCGAGCCGAGCGCCGAAGACGGCGTGCAGGCGACGAGCTCGAGATTATGAGTCGTCTCCTGCGTGAGGTCGACGAAATCCTCGTTGACGATGCCGCGAACGCCGTGGAAGGCGCCATAAACGCGCTCGACCTCGCGAAATTTGCGGGACTCCAGCACGGCGCCGACGAGCGACTGATTGATGACGGCGGTGGGGCCGCCGCCCTGAGCGACGAGCACTTTAGAAAAATCAATGGCGGTCACGACAAGCTCCTGGAAATCCGCGGCGCTTCAACCGCGCTGCGCTTATATTCTCAGGCGCGAGGCGGTTCAAATCGATCCGACCGCTCATCCGAGGTCGTGCGCGCGCAGACCTTGGCGAAGAGCCCATCGTAATAGGGCGGCACCGGCGACCATTCGTCTTTCGGCGGATAGGGCTTGGTGATCTTTCCTTCGCCCATCTGGCCCTGCCGCCAGCCGCCGCCCTCGGACCTGTATTTCCGATTGGCGCAATCGAGCGACACTTTCTCGATTTCCGACAGCCCCTTTTCGGCAAGGCCGAACGCCGCGGCTTTTGGCGAGGCGGCGTTGTAATCGGTGAGCGCGTCGACCGTGACGAATCCATCGGGTGAGGTCCGACGCGAGCCGGCGTCCAGATAGACGGTCGAGAAATCGTCCTTGGAGACCTGCACCCACTCGGCGCGGGCCGATGCGGAAGACGCTAGCGTCGACAGGAGAGCCGAGACGCTGATCTTCCACATCGCTGTCCGCATCCTCGGCTTAGACAAGAGCGCCGTGGCAATGCTTGTATTTCTTACCCGAGCCGCAAGGGCAGGGCTCATTGCGGCCCACCTTGCCCCAAGTGGCGGGATTGTTCGCGTCGCGCGCAGCGGGCGCCTCGCTGACCGCGAGCCCGCGCGCCGAGAAATCGGCCCCCGCGAGACGCGTATTGAGATCATCGAGCGCAAGCTGCGCGCCGCCGCCGATCAGCGCCTCTGGATTTGGATGCGACATTTCCATTGGCGGCAGCTCCGGCGGCGCGGAAGGCGGAGCTTCGAAGGACACTTCGACGCGCATCAGTTGCGTGGTCACCGTCTCGTCCCACCGCGTCATCAGGCTTTTGAACAGCTCGAGAGCTTCGGACTTGTACTCGTTAAGCGGGTCGCGCTGCGCCAGACCACGCCAGCCGATCACCTGCCGAAGGTGGTCGAGCGCGACGAGATGTTCGCGCCACAGCGTATCGAGCGACTGCAGGACGACCTGCTTCTCGATCATGCGCATCAGCGGCTCAGTGTTCTTTTCAACGCGCTCGGCGTAAGCGGCGTCGGCCGCCTCGAGCAGGCGCTCCTTGAGCTCCTCGTCGGCGATGCCTTCTTCCTTCGCCCAGTCGACGACCGGCAGATCGAGATTGAGCTTCGCTTTGACGTCTTCCGCCAGCCCGTTCACGTCCCAGGCCTCGGCGTAGGCGTCATGCGGAATGTGCAGCGACACCATCGCGTCGACCACATCGGCGCGCATGTCGGCGGTCTGCTCCTCGACGCTCTCCTCATCCATGATTTCGCGCCGGCGCTCGAAGATCACCTTGCGCTGGTCGTTCATGACGTTGTCAAACTTGAGGATGTTCTTGCGGATGTCGAAGTTGCGCGCCTCGACCTTATGCTGCGCCTTCTCGATCGCCTTGTTGATCCAAGGATGGACGATGGCTTCGCCCTCCTGCAGGCCGAGCTTCACCAGCATCGAGTCCATGCGCTCGGAGCCGAAGATGCGCATGAGATCGTCCTGCAGCGACAGGAAGAATTTCGAGCGGCCGGGGTCGCCCTGACGTCCGGAGCGGCCGCGCAGCTGATTATCGATGCGCCGGCTCTCGTGGCGCTCGGTGCCGATGATGTAAAGGCCGCCGGCGGCGATAGCCTTCTCCTTGAAGTCCGCGACCTCCTCGCGGATTTCCGCTTCCTTCTTGGCGCGCTCGTCGCCCTCCAGGCCGGCGCATTCCTGCGTCACGCGCATCTCGACGTTGCCGCCCAGCTGAATGTCGGTGCCGCGGCCGGCCATATTGGTGGCGATGGTGATCGCGCCGGGCACGCCGGCTTCCGCGACGATATAGGCTTCCTGCTCGTGGAAGCGCGCATTGAGCACCGCGAAAAGCTTCGACGGCTTGCCGGAGCGCGCCGCCGCATAGAGCCCCGTCAGCCCCTTGGGATCGGCGAAGTCGATCATCTTGTAGCCCTGCGTCAGCAGGAATTCCGCAAGCTGCTCCGACTTCTCGATCGACGTGGTGCCGACCAGAAGCGGCTGCATCCGTCCATTGGCGTCCTGGATCTCGGCGGCGATTGCGCCGAGCTTTTCCTTGGCGGTGCGATAGACCTCATCATCCTCGTCGAGACGGCAGACCGGGCGGTTGGTCGGAATTTCGACGACGTCCAGCTTGTAGATTTCGGCGAATTCATTCGCCTCGGTGGCCGCCGTGCCGGTCATGCCGGCGAGCTTGCCGTAGAGACGAAAGTAATTTTGGAAGGTGATCGACGCGAGTGTGACGTTTTCAGGCTGAACCTGAACGTGCTCCTTCGCCTCGAGGGCCTGATGCAGGCCTTCCGAATAGCGGCGGCCCGGCATCATGCGGCCGGTGAATTCGTCGATGATGACCACCTCGCCCTTGCGGACGATGTAATCCTTGTCCTTCTGGAAGAGCTTATGCGCGCGCAGCGCCTGATTGACGTGATGCACGAGCGTCACGTTGTGCGCTTCGTAAAGCGCGCCTTCGGTCAGCGCGCCAGACTCGGACAGCAGCTCTTCCATGTGCTCATTGCCGGCGTCGGTCAGATGAACCGTGCGCTGCTTCTCGTCGAGCTCGAAGTCGTCGGCGTTGAGCTTGGGGACCAGCTTGTCGATCGTGTTGTAAAGATCGGATTTGTCGTCGATGGCCCCCGAGATGATGAGCGGCGTGCGCGCTTCGTCGATCAGGATCGAGTCGACTTCGTCGACGATCGCATAATTATGTCCGCGCTGAACCATCTGCGAGAACTCATATTTCATATTGTCGCGCAGATAGTCGAAGCCGAATTCGTTGTTGGTGCCGTAGGTGATGTCGCAAGCGTAGGCGGCGGCGCGATCCTCGTCCATGAGGTCATGGACCACGACCCCGACGCTCATGCCGAGGAATCTGTATATCTGCCCCATCCATTCGGAGTCGCGCTTGGCGAGATAGTCGTTCACCGTGACGACATGGACGCCTTTGCCGGCGAGCGCGTTGAGATAGACGGCGAGCGTGGCGACGAGAGTCTTGCCTTCGCCCGTGCGCATCTCCGAGATCGCGCCTTCGTGCAGCACCATGCCGCCGATGAGCTGGACGTCGAAATGGCGTTGCCCGAGGGTGCGCTTGGCCGCCTCGCGCACCGTGGCGAAAGCGGGAACGAGCAGATCGTCGAGCGACTTGCCGGCGGCGTGCTCTTCGCGGAACTGGCGGGTGCGATCCCGTAGCTCATCATCGGTCAGCGCTTCGACGTCCGCCTCCAGGGCGTTGATCGCGTTGACCTTCGGCGCGTAGGTCTTAAGCCGGCGATCATTCGCCGTGCCGAAAATCTTCTTGGCGAGTGCGCCGATCATTCTTGCGAACCTTTCTCCCGCGCAGCGTTTGCCGCCTTCTCGGCGCGCCGGGGAATGGCGGCCGGCGGAACGTCACATAATGCATGAATAACATCCGCCTGCGCCATCGCGCCAACGGCGGGGCGCCAGGATCGACGCGGCATTTTCCGCCGGAGAGATAAGAGCCGCCGGAAACCTTGTCAATGTAAGGGATTTTCTCGCGACGCCATGTGGATCAGGGCTGACCCCCGTCGCCTGAGGGTAAGCCAAACAGACGTTGACGGCGGTCAGCGCTGCGCCTAGCGTCGCTTGACCAATCGTTTTTATGGTCGCGCGTTCATATTCGGAACAGAATTAAGGAGGTCCCATTGGCACGTCCTCATTATACGTTTTTCGCCGCTCTTGGCGCCGCAATTTTTCTTGGCGGCGCGACGGCGGAGGCTCAGCGCCGAACCCCTCCCGAAGCCGGTGTGAGCCCGACGGAGCACTTCGGCGACAAGGCGCCTCCCAAGGAAGAAGCCGCCCCGCAGACCAAGAAGCCCGTCTCCGGCGAGGAGGACGCCCGGCCCGGCGTCGGCGAAGTTTCCAGAGAGCCGCAAGTTCCCACCAAGGCGAGGTCCATTCGCCGTGACCCTGCGGCCCAGCCCACGCCCAAGCCTTAACTCTTTTCAGTCGCGCCCGCGCATTTTCGCAGGGGAGGGGACCATGCGCAGATTTTTGATCTTATTGGCCACGCTCAGCATCGTCTGTGCGCCGAGCGCCGCTCAGGCCTGGTTCAAGTTCCGCAACACCACCAAAGCCACGGTGTGGGTTTCATTTCTTTGGTATTCGCCGGGCTGTTCGGACGGCGGCGACTGGACGAAAAAGGGGTGGTGGAAATTGGAGCCGGGCCAGACGAAAACCGTCTTCGGCAAAGATCTGCAGAGCGTCAACACCTACTATTATTGGTACGCCGAGTCGAACGACGGCGCTGTGTGGAGCGGCCCTTTCAACACATGCGTGCCGCAGAGCGCCTACGAGTGGTGCATCAACACCTGTTGTTCGCCGACATGCCGGACGGTCGGCTTCCGCGAGAAATATATCGGCAGCTACAATAATTACACGATCAACCTCGTCAAATAGGGGCTTATGGAGCCTCATTGATGGGGCGTAGGGGCAACGGCATCACGCCCGTCTGCATCAGCCGCAAAAACAGCCTTATGCCCACCGGCTCATTGCCGTTCGGATGCACGAGCACGATCGAGCCGGGGCGGGGCCGTAGGCCGAGCGCCAGCCAGGAATCGGCGCCGAGCGCGACGAGATGCCGGCTGCGGACGTTCTCCAGCAGCGCGGCGTCGGCGACAAGACCTGGAAAGCGAAAAAACACCGACGGCGTTTCGCCTTGGGCGATGATGAGCTTTTCCGTCTCGAAAATCTCGCGATCGACGTCCACGCCCGGCCGCAGGAAGTAATTCCGCCCGTCCGGAAGGCGGCGAACATAGGGATGGCTGTAGGAGTGGTTGGCCCAGGCGATGTCGAGCGCGCCGCTGCGCGCCTTCTCGCGCAGCCAGGCGAAGTCGGCGCCGTGGCGGGCGATCCAGCCGCCGGAGACGGCGATCATTACGGGCGTGCGCGGCCCCTGCGCGGCGAGTTCTTCGAAAAAGGCGCGGTCCAGCGGCTTGCGGCTCGGGCAGAGATCGCCGGTCACAAAGGCGCCGCCGCCGGCGCCGTGAATGAGGCCGGCGTTGACGAGCGCCGGCGGACGCGTCGGGTCTTGCGGCGGATGCAGCGCCTTGACATAGCGAGTCTCGGCTTGCGCCGCATCGCTCGTCTCTTCGCAGCGCCAGCAGGCGGCGCGCTCCAGCGACGTCTGCAGCGACTGCGGATCGACGGTCAGGATTAGCGGCGTCCCGTCGACGTCCATCCGCCGGATGGCGAGCCGCGACTCCCCCTCTTTGGCGCAGAGGTCGAAAATCGGCGCATAGGCGCGCACTCGCTCGAGCGTCGGCGGGGCGCCGGGCGTGATCTCGATCGGCGCGCAGGCGCCGTCTTCGCCGCGCGCCGTTGCGGCGCCGGCGACGCACGCCCACAATAGCAAACCGAACACCCGTCTCACGGCGCGATCATGATCAAAAAGGAAGACATTGAGAAGATCGCCCTTTCGGTCGGTTCGGCGGAGTCGGGCGAGGTTGCGGCAATGCTCGGCGAGGAGATTGCCTGCCAGTTCGGCCCGCGCGACGAAACGCCCCTCTGCATCACGGCGCGTGACGCGCAGGGGACGCTCATCGCCGGGCTGAACGGCGTCTGCCACTGGCGCTGGCTTTACGTTCGTCATCTTTGGGTTGATGCGCCGGAACGTGGGCGCGGCTGGGGGCGCCGGCTGATGGCGGAGGCCGAGCGGCTGGCCAAAGACCGCGGCTGCGTCGGCATCTATGTCGACACATTCGATCCGCAGGCCGCCGGGTTCTATGAAGATATCGGATTTACGCGCGCGGGCGAGATCGTCGGTTTTCCGCCTGGACATCAGCGGCTGTTTTTCAGGAAATCGCTGGAATGACAAATATGATGAAGGCGATGGTCCTGCCGCGGCCCCATGCGCCGCTCGTTATAGAGGAGCGGCCGATCCCGTCGCCCGGCGTCGGCGAGTTGCGGCTCAAGGTCGAGGCCTGCGGCGTTTGCCGCACTGATCTCCATATCGTCGACGGCGAACTGACCCAGCCGAAGCTTCCAATCGTTCCGGGCCACGAAATTGTCGGGCGCGTCGACGCGATCGGTCCTGGCGTGACCGGTTTCTCGCTTGGACAGCGGGTCGGCGTTCCCTGGCTTGGCCACACCTGCGGGCATTGCCCCTACTGTCTGAGCGCCCGCGAAAATCTGTGCGACGATCCGCTCTTCACCGGCTACACGCACGATGGCGGCTACGCATCGCACGCCGTAGCCGATGCATCCTACTGCTTCCCTCTGCCGGAGACTGGCGATCCGGCGACGCTCGCGCCGTTGCTCTGCGCGGGCCTCATCGGCTGGCGCACATTGAAGATGGCGGGTCCGGCGGAAGCGATCGGCGTCTACGGCTTCGGCGCCGCCGCCCATATCATCGCTCAGGTCGCGATCGATCAAGGCAAGCGCGTGCACGCCTTCGTTCGGCCCGGCGATCAGGCGGCGGCCGAATTCGCGCGCTCGCTCGGCGCCGCGTCGGCGCAGGATTCCAACGCGCCCTCGCCGGAGCCGCTCGACGCCGCGCTGATCTTCGCGCCGGTCGGCGCGCTCATCCCGCGCGCGCTCGCCGCGACAAAAAAAGGCGGCGCGGTCGTTTGCGGCGGCATTCACATGAGCGACATTCCGAGCTTTCCCTACGCACTGCTCTGGGAGGAGCGTCGACTGCTTTCGGTCGCCAATCTCACGCGCGAAGACGCGCGCGAGTTCCTCGCGCTCGCGCCGACGATTCCTCTGAACATGCATGCGACGCGCTATCCTCTGGCGCAGGCGAATGAGGCGCTCGCCGATCTGCGTGAAGGTCGCCTGCAAGGCGCGGCGGTGCTCATTCCGTAGGCCGTGATCGCTTGCGCGCTCCGCAATGATAGGCGTTTGCCGATTGTCATTCCCGACAGGCCGAAGGCCTGACCGGGAATCCAGAGCAATGGCATGAGTGATGGGTTTCGTTCTGAATTCCCGATCGCGCTCCCCGCGTCGGGAGTGACATCACAGTTTTGCGGCTTGCGATGACGACTTCAAAGCATTCTCAATCTCAGCGGCGATGATCGCTGTATCTTTCGATGCGTCGATCTTGAACCATTCGATTTCGCCGGTCGGCTTCTCCATTTGCGACTTGAGCACGTCGCGCGTGGCGTCGGACACGTCGTTGACGCGCGCATCGACGCGCGCCGCGCGCCGGTCGAGATCGAGATCGAGCCAGACCCCAAGAAACGGCGCGCGCGCAATCTCGGCCGCGGCTGTTATCGCTGCGCGATCTTGCGAGCGATCGAAGACGGCGTCGACGATGACGGGCCAGCCGCGCGCGGCCGTTCGCGCCGCGACATCGAACATCTCGCCATAAACCTGCGCCGAAACGGCGCTCGCGTATGCTTCCTGCGGGAGACGCGCGGTCGGCGCGACGCCGAAGAGCCGTTTGCGAATGCGATCGCTGTTGATGACACGCGCGCCGGGCGGACATCCGATGACGGGCGCAAGCGCCGCGGCGACGCTCGACTTACCCGATCCGCTCAGCCCCCCGATCACGATGACGGCGCCTGTGGCCGGCGCAAGCAGAGTCATCGCGAGATCGAAATAGAGGCGCGCGCGTTCGGCATTGTGTTGCGACGCCTCGACATGCGCGCGGATGGCGGCGCGCAGCGACATGAAGAAGGGAAGCAGCGGCAGGCCGTCAGTTTCGTCGCGGGCGTCGAGATAGCGGTTCAACGCCAGATTGGCGCAGCCAAAGGCGCCGACGCGCCACAGATCCATCAGCAGGAAGCTGACGTCGTACAGCACGTCGATCGTTGCGATCTCGTCGTCGAACTCAAGGCAGTCGAAGAGCGTCGGCGCGCCCTCGAACAGACAGATGTTGCGCAGCGTCAGATCGCCGTGGCAGCGGCGCACCTTGCCCTGTGTCTTGCGCGTGTCGAGAAGCGCGCTTTGCGCGTCGAGGGCTCCGTTGAGGCGCGCGACGAGCACATCGATTTGCTCCGCGCTTGCCGGCGCCGCGTTGCGCAAGCTCAAAGCCGTATCGTCCAGAGTCCGGCGCATCGCCGCCGCGCCGCCCTTTTCGTCGTTCGGCCCGGCTTCGTCGTGGGTCTTGGCGACTAGACGCGCAAGGGCCTCCACCATCGCTTGCGTCAGGCGGCGGTCTTTCGCAATCTGTTCGAAGAGGTCTTCGTCGGCGAAGCGCCGCATGACGACCACGGCGTCGATCATCTCGCCCGCGCCGTCGAGCGCCAGCCGCCCGTCCACCTCGCGGGTCACGCGATGCGCGCCGAGATAAAGTTCGGGCGCGAAGCTTGTGTTGAGCGCCGCTTCACGCGCGCACATCTCCCATCGGCGGCTCGGCGTCGAGAAGTCGAGATAGGGAAAGCGCACCGCTTTCTTCAGCTTGTAGGCGTGCGTTCCGCAGAGCGCGACGACGGAAATGTGAGTCGTGACGATTCGCTCCGCGCCGCCCTCGAGCGAGGCGAGAAAGCGCACGACGTCATCTTGCGCGCCAAAATCCATGTGGAAGGTCTCGAACTTGCGCCCGCTGATGCCGCGCATGAGGCGAACCGTCCCCCGCGGCCAGACCTCTGGGCGTTTGATTCAGCCTATTCCATGCCGAGCGCGGAAAGATAGAGGTCGAGGATTTCCTCCTCTTCCTCCCGCTTGTGCTTATCCAAACGGCGCAGCGACACGATCTTGCGCATCACCTTGGGGTCGAACCCGGTCCCTTTCGCTTCCGCGTAGACGTCCTTGATGTCGTCGCTGATCGCACGCTTCTCCTCCTCGAGCTTCTCGATCCGCTCGATGAAGGCGCGCAAATGTCCGCCGTCGACGGCGTTGCTGGTCATGTGCAATTCCCGAGGCTGCTCCGGGCGGGCGGGGCGCGCGCCGGATGGGCGGGAGCCTTGCGACAAACCGGCGGCGCTCGTCAAGGCGGCGGCGCCACTAATCCCCGAAATCCGCACCCCGAGCGGCGCACTTGAAACCGGCCTTAACGTCGCCGATCTTTGGCGGGCCACCAGAAAGGCCGTAAATTGATGACCGAGCGGGATCCCTTTTCCAGTCGCGAGCGCCCGATGGCCCCAATCGGGGCGCGCGCCGCGCCTTACATTCCGCCACAGGCGCTCGAGGGCGTGCGCACGCGCCGCATCATCGCGGTCACGCTCGATTTGATTCTCGTCGCCAGCATGTCGGCGGCGCTGTTCGTCGCCCTCTTCATCCTCAGCGCCGGATTGTCTGCGTTCATCCTGCCGCCTCTGTTCCCGATCGTCGCCTTTTTCTACAACGGTCTGACAGTGTCGGGGCGGAGAATGGCGACGCCCGGCATGGCCTTCATGGACCTGGAGATGCGCACCATGGAAGGAGAGCCGGTGCCGTTTCTGCAGGCGGCCGTCCATGCCGTGCTGTTTTATGTCACCTGGCTATTCCCGCCGCTGCTGCTCGTTTCGCTGTTTACGGGCGACAAGCGCTGCCTGCACGACATGCTCGCGGACGTTATCGTATTACGGCGCTCGTCTTAAAATCCACAACTTCGACGCCGCAAATCTCCGTTGGCGCACGCCACATGGGCGCTCTAGATTAGTTTTGAATCTGGGATCTTAGAGCGTGACGAAAGAGCCGCGCGACGCGCCGCAATTTTATCTGACCTCTCCTGCGCCGTGCCCCTATTTGCCGGGCCGCGAGGAGCGGAAGGTCTTTACGCATCTGATCGGGCTGCGGGCGCCCGCGCTCAACGACACGCTGACGCAATCCGGCTTCCGTCGCTCGCAGACCATCGCCTACCGCCCCGCTTGCGAGCAGTGCCGAGCCTGCGTCTCGGTGCGGGTCAAGATCGACGAATTTACGCCGTCGCGCGGCATGCGCCGCGTCCGCCGGCGTAACGCCGAGCTTGTCGCCGAAACACGGCCGGCGCGGGCGACGCATGAGCAATACGCCTTGTTTCGCCGCTACGTCAGCGCCCGCCATTCCGACGGCGGCATGGCCGACATGAGCATGATCGACTATCAGATGATGATCGAAGACAGCCACGTCGACACGCGGCTCGTCGAATATCGTCTCGCCCAAGGCAATGGCGAGATTGGCGCGCTGGTCGCCTGCTGTTTGACCGACCGGCTCTCGGACGGGCTGTCGATGGTGTATTCCTTCTATGAGCCTGAACTCGAGCACAGATCACTCGGGGCCTTCATGATTCTCGATCATGCGGAGCGCGCCCGCGCCTTTGGTCTGCCGCATGTGTACCTTGGCTATTGGGTCGAAGGTTCGCGCAAAATGGAATATAAGTCGCGCTTCCTGCCTCAAGAGCGCTTGGGCATGAGCGGCTGGGTCCGCGTGGGCTAGCCGGCAAGGATGGAGCGAAGACGGGCGGCGGCCGTTCGCGGCGCTCCGGCAGGCCACAAAATCGCCGGACTATTCGCGCCTTGTTAACGCCGAAGATGCACAACTCGATCGAAAGAGCCGGCGCGGTCCTCTAGGCGGCGTCGTCTTTCGGCTTGACCGCCGGAGCATGCTCCGGCGATGCGATTGGAGCGATCTGTGCGAGAATCCGCAATTATCCAGTTTGCCCGCGGCGCGGCGCTCGTCCTTGGCGCGGTCGCCCTCACGCCTGCCTCAGCCGCCTGGGACCAGGACGGACAGGCTGAATGGGCGCAGCGCTACGACGCCGACGCCCGCCTGACCGTATCGCGCTCGACGACCCCCATCCTGTCCACTCATACGGTGGCCGCCACGGAAGCGGCGATCGAGCGTTTGCGCGAAATCGCGGCCAATGGCGGCTGGCCGCAGGTGCCGGGCGGCCAACAGCTGCGGCTGGGCTCGAACAGTCCGGCGGTCTCGGCGTTACGCCGCCGCCTGATCGTCTCCGGCGACATTGGGGCCGAAACCGGCGCGAGCCCGGTGTTCGACTCCTATGTCGAAGCGGCGGTGCGCCGGTTCCAGGCGCGCCACGGCATCATATCGACCGGCGTCGTCAATCAGCAGACCGTTCAGGCGATGAATGTGCCGGCCGAGACCCGGCTGAAGCAGCTCGAGACCAATTTGGTGCGTCTGCGCAGTTTTTCGCATGACCTCGGCAACCGCTACGTCACCGCCAACATCCCCGCAGCTTCGGTGGAGACAGTCGAAAACGGCGAGGTCGTCACCCACCACATGGCCGGCGTCGGCAAGATCGACCGCCAGTCGCCGGTGATGCAGACCAAGGCGATCCAGGTCAATTTCAATCCGTTCTGGACCGTGCCGGCGTCGGTGATCCGCAAGGATTTGATCCCCAAGATGCAGGCGGATCCAAACTATCTCAACGCCAATCACATCCGCGTCTACAGTAAAGACAATCAGGAGCTGCAGCCCGAGCAGATCAATTGGCGCTCGCTCGACGCGCTCAATTTCCGCTTCCGCCAGGACATCGGCGGCGACTTCAACTCGCTTGGCGTCGTGCGCATCGACATCGCCAATCCCTACGGCGTTTACATGCACGACACGCCCGCTAAAGGCGTTTTTGGCGACGACTTCCGCTTCGTCTCGTCGGGCTGCATCCGGCTTCAGAACGTTCGCGACTATGTCGCCTGGCTGCTGAAGGAGACGCCCGGCTGGGACCGCGACCACATTGACCAGGTCATCGCCTCCGGCGAACGCGTGGACGTCAAGATCACGCCCGCCGTGCCGGTCTACTGGGTCTATATTACGGCATGGGCGGCGCCGGACGGCGTCACCCAGTTCCGCGATGACATCTACCAGCGCGACGGGCTCGGCGTGCGGTCCGCTGGGGCCGATTCGCCGGCGCCGACGGTGGTGCAGGCGGCGCGTCCGGTGCGCGGCGAAGGGTTGTTCCCGAGCGACGACGACAGCTACTTCGAGGAGCGTGCCCGGTAAACTGCGGCCCTATTGCGCCGCAGCGGCGCTGCGCGAGGCGCGCCAGGTTCCGCCGCAAAGGTCGGTGGACGATGACCAAGGGCCGGAGCCCCTGCCGCCCCGCAGCGTTCCGTGGAAACGCACGACCCGCTCGCCGTCGCCGGTGAATCGCGCGACGATTGTGCCTTCCTCGTCGACATAGCCCCAAAAAGAGGCGGCCGGCCCCGGCGCGGCCGCGATTTTATTGCCGACGATGTCAAAAGACGGCGGAATGAGACTGCGACACTCCCCGACGGTCGTCGTCGCTTCGATGTTCCATCTGCCGTTTGGATCGCCGACCGGGCCGGTCAGGGCTCGTTCGTTGTCCGGCTGCGCCTTTTGGCCCCTCGGCTGCTTGGCGGACGCTCCCTGGGCAACTACGCAGACCGCAAGCGCCAACGCTAAAATTCTCATTTGGCCTCCGAAAGCGCGCGCCGCAGCGCGCCGTGCATGTCGCAGCCCGCGTAGATAAACCCCGTCACGCCCGCATGACGCAGACGCTCCTCGAGTTCGCCCGGCCGGCCGGCGAGATAAAGCCCAGCGCCTGCGCCCTTTAGCGCCAGCGCCGCCGTTTCCGCCGAGTCTCCGTAGATCCTGTCGGATGAACAGAGGCAAGCGAGTTTGGCGCCAGACTCCCGGTAGGCGTCGACCAATTCGGTCGTGGACTCGGTTTCGGGTCCAAAAACCGCTTCGACGCCGCCGGCCTCAAAAAAATTCTTGGCGAAATTCGCCCGCGCGGTGAATGCGGCGACGGGGCCGAGATTTGCGAGGAAAATCTTCGGGCGATCGCCCAACTGCGCGAGGCTGACGTCCGACTCTTCACGCAGCCGCTCGAAAGGCTCGGCGAGACGGCGCGGCGCCAGCGGAGCGCTCATTCGCGCGCCCGTTTGCGGCTCAGCCGTTTCAGCCGCGGCGTCATAGGGCGCGAGCACGTCAAGCGCGCCCTCGTGAATGTCGGGAAACTGGTTCGCGCCGATGAGCTTATCCTTTGCGCGCGCGACGTTCTTCGCCCGCAACGCGGCGGCTTCGGCGACGCCCGCCTGAAAGACTCCCGTCTCCAACGCTGTGGGTAGGCCGCCGTCGGCCTCGATCTGCTGAAAAAGTCCCCACGCGCGCGCGCACAGCGCGTCGGTCAGCGCCTCGAAGCCGCCCGCGCCGCTCGTCGGATCGTCGACGGCGTCGATATGCGATTCGTCCTGCAGCACGAGCTGGGTGTCGCGCGCCAGCCGCCGCGCGAATTCGTCGGGGGCGCCGAGCGCCTGGGTGAAGGGGAGGACGGAGACGGCGTCGGCGCCACCGATCGCCGCTGAGAACGCGGCGAGCGTCCCGCGCAGAATATTGTTCCACGGGTCACGCCGCGACATCATCCGCCACGCTGTCTCGGCGAAGACCAGCGCTGGCTTGGGGGAGAGGCCGCAGGCCTCTTCAACGCGCGCCCAAAGGCGCCGCGCGGCGCGGAATTTCGCCACGCCCAGCAATTCGTCGGCGTCGGCGCAAAATCGAAACGCGATCAGTCCGCGCGCGGCGTCGAGGTCGATTCCGGCGTCCGCCAGCGCGCGGAGATAGGCGAGCGCTGACGAGAGCGCGAAAGCCAGCTCCTGCGACTCGGTCCCGCCCGCCGAATGCACGACGCGGGCGTCGGCGACGGCGGTCGCGTAGACGAAGCCGGCGTCGGCGGCCGCCTTCACGTCCCGCGCGAAGCTTCGGGAGACTTGCGCCCAGGGCTCCGCAGCGAATCCGTGCCGCGCCTGCGCGCCCAGCGGATCGAAGCCCATCGAGACGCGGGTGAGCGACGGTTCAATATGTTGGCGGTCGACGAAACGCATGAGCGCCTGCGCGGCGCCTGGCGCGCGTGGCGACGAGTCGAGCGTCAGCGGAATGCCATAGTCGAGGCGAACATTGGCGAGCGTGTGAGCGATCGCGTCATCGTCATCGCCGATGAGACCCCCGCCGTAGGCGCCGATCGAACCGGCGAAGACGAGATGCAGGCCGTCGGCGCCGCCGTCGAGGTCCTGCAGCGCCAAGCGGTTGGCGGCGTCAGCGTTCGCCACGTCGACGCGCGCAAGAATCGCCCAGCGGCCGGGGTTTTTGCGCAGCACCGGGAAGGGCGAACCCGCGGCGCGGGCGTAGATGGGCTCCAGGGAAAGCCCGTCATAGCTCTTAGAGACGAGCGTTTCGAAGGACGCGCCTTTGAGCGCGCGCTCAACAAGGGCGCGCCACTGCGCGTCAGTGGCCTGCGGAAAGACCCCCGCCAGCGCCGTCTCCTGTCCCGTCATGTTCGCTGTCGCCCTCCGTTGTTTCGGGCGGCGTTTTCGCATGAAGCGCTCCGCCGGGCCACTGCAAATCGGCCGGGAGCGGGGCGGGCTTTATTTTCGGGACTAAACGCCTTAACCAGTGCCGACTGCGCCCGAGGGCGGGAAACAGGGCGTTGGAGCGGAAGAGCCAGAGGCGGGCGGTTCTGGCCACGCGCCCGAATTAAGGCGTCGGATCGGCGCTGCCGCGTCAATGCGTCGCGAGCGCTGGTTGTCGTCGGCGGCGCGCAGAGCCTGAAACGGAGGGATTCGTGACTGATAATCCGCAGGACAAGAATCAGCTCGTCGACGAGATCATCGAAGTGATCGCGTCGGAAGGCATGGTCGACAAAAGCAAGATCACCCCAGACGCGTCAATCGAGAGCCTCGACCTCAAATCCGTCGACATCGTTATGATTCTCACGGCGCTGGAGGAAAAGTTCAACGTCTACATCCCCATGGACGGGTCGCTGCAGGAAGCCAAGGACGTCAAAAGTCTGATCGAGGCGATCGCGGACCACATCCAGAAAGAGCGCGAGAAGCAGTAAATGGCATTCTCGCGAGCGCGGGCCGAAGGGCGCCGCGTCGTTATTTCCGGCATGGGCGCGGTCTGCGCCTCTGGAGTCGGCGCGCAAAAGCTATGGGAAGCGGCGCGCGACGGCGTCGCCCAGATTCGGCCGCTCAAGACGGAGCGCCCTTATGACGGGCGCATCAAGATCGCGGCGCAGGTGCCCGACTTCAATCCTGCCGACTATATCGAACCCAATGTTCTTCCGTTCTGCGATCCCTTTACGCAGTTCTGTATAGTCGCCGCCGACGAAGCGGTGGCGCAGGCGGGGTTCGGACGCAAGGACGTCGCCGGGCCGAGAACGGCCGTCATCATCGGCTCCGGCATCGGCGGCATGACGACGATCGAGGACGGCATTTACCGCTATTATGTCGAGGGAACGCGGCCCGAGATGTTGAGCGTTCCCAAGCTCATCCCGAGCGCGGCCCCTGCGACGCTCGGGATGCGCTATTCTTGCCACGGCCCGACATTCTCGATCGGCAGCGCCTGCTCCTCGGCGTCGCAGTCGATCGGACTTGGCATGCAGATGATCCGACAGGGCCTTGTGGACAAGGCCATCGTCGGCGGCGCCGAGGCCTGCGTCATCAACGCGACGATCCGCGCGTGGGAAGGCCTTCGCGTGCTGAGCCCGAATTTGTGCCGTCCCTTTTCCAAGGGCCGCAACGGCATGTCGCTTGGCGAAGGCGCGGCGGTTTTCGTGCTGGAGACGGAGGAGGCGGCGCGGGCGCGCGGCCACGCGCCCCTGTGCGAACTCGCCGGCTACGGCACGACGAGCGACGCCAAGGACCCCGTGCGGCCGGATCTTGAAGGCGCGTCGAGCGCGATCGCCCTGGCGCTCGAAGACGCGGGAATGGCTCCGCAGGAGATTCATTACGTCAACGCGCATGGCACCGCGACCCACGCCAACGACATCACCGAAGCCGAAGCGATTCTGCGCGTGTTCGGCGATTATGGACGGGTGGTGCCGGTGTCGTCGACGAAACCTATCCACGGCCACGCGCTGGGCGCCAGCGGCGGCTTGGAGCTCGCCATCACCATACATGCGCTTCGCGAACAGATTGCGCCGCCGACGATCAATTTCCTGGAGCCGGACCCAAGGTGCCCGCTCGATGTCGTGCCGAACGCGGCGCGCAAGCACAAGATCGACGCCGCCATGTCGAACTCCTTCGCCTTCGGGGGGATCAACGCCGTGTTGATCGTGCGTCATGCCGTCTGACCCGCCGGTTGCGCTGGGACCTTTTCGGCTCCGCGTCGATCCGGCGCGCGCCGCAGCCTATGCGCGCGAGACCGGCGGCGATGGCGCGAGCGTTCCGCTCGCCTATCCGGCGATCTGGCTCGCCGAGCCTTCGCTTTTTTCAGTTGTCCGCGACCTCTGCGCCCAGCGGGACGTCGTGCCGGTGCATGAGTCGCAGAGCTTCTCCTATGACGCGCCCCTCGTCGCCGGCGAGAGCTACGACTTGAGCGTCACCATGAGCAGCGAGGAAACGCCGCCGCGTCTGACGATGGTCGGGACAGTCGCAACGCCCCAAGGCGAGCCCTGCGCACGGATCGAAACCATCTTGCGGCTCGTGCCGCGCGCTGGATTTGGGAGCGCGTCATGAGCGATCTCATCAAAGTCGGCGACAAACTGCCGGAGAGCGTCATTGGCCCGTTCGACGCACCTGCGCTTGAGCGCTACGCCGAGGTCTCGGGCGATGCAAATCCATTGCATCTCGACGACGCCGTGGCGGCGGCGATCGGGCTTGCCGCGCCGCCGGTGCATGGCATGAAGCTCCTGGCCGCGTTCGAACCAATGCTGAGGGCGTGGCGCGGCGACCTCGTCATCGCTTCAATTGCCGGGAAGTTCGTGCAGCCAATCTTGCGCGGCGAGACCGTCAGATTGTCTGGCCGCGTGCTGCGCGCGACCGAAAACGAGATTTTCGTCCGTCTGGTGGCCTATGGGGCGGCGCGGGCGCCCGGCATCGTCGGCGAAGCGACCTTGCGGCCGGGGCCGGCCACATGAATGATCGGCGGCGCCGTAGGGCAGAGCGCGTGTATGGCTAAGAGCGCTGTTCGGGTTCTTATCACCGGCGCCTCGAGCGGCATTGGGCGCGCATTGGCGCTCGCCTATGCGCAAGAAGGCGCGAGCCTTGTCTTGCTTGGCCGCGACGCCGAGCGCCTCGAGGGCGCCGCGCGCGCCTGTCTCGCTGGCGGCGCGGAGGAGGCGGAGACTCACCTCGCCGACGTGCGGGATCGCGAAGCCATGGCGCGCATCGTTCGATCTGCGCATGAAAAGCGCCCGATCGACATTCTTGTCGCCAACGCCGGCGTCGCGACGGGCCTTTCGCCCGGCCAGCTTCTCGAAACGCCCGAGGCGGTCCGAGCAATGCTCAAGATCAATGTCGATGGCGTCTTCAACACCGTCGAGCCGGCAATTCTGCCGATGTGCGCCCGAAAGAGCGGCAGGATCGCCATTGTCGGCTCGATGGCCGGCGTGCGCGCGCTCCCGCATTCGCCGGCCTATTGTGCCGCGAAGGCGTGCGTGCACATGTGGGCGGACAGCCTGCGCGCCCAGCTTGCAGCCCATGGCGTGCATGTCGCGCTGATCGTGCCGGGTTATGTGAAGACGCCCATGTCGGCGCGCACCATCGTGAAGACGCCCTTTTCAGCGCGCGCTCTCCCAAAGACGCCAGCGTCGGCGGGCGTCGAATCCTGGCAACCCGGCGCCCTTTCCGACCAAGAAGCCGCGCGCATCATCAAGAACGGGCTGGAACGCCGCCGCAACGTCATCGCCTTTCCGCGTTACATGTATTGGGCGATGCGCCTCTTCTCCCTCTTGCCGGCGGCGCTCGTCGACGGCGTCATGCGCCAGTTTCCCGCCGAAGTGCCAGAGACGCCGGAACGGGAGATTTCGTGACGGCTTACATCATCCTCGCGTGGGCCGCAGGCGCCTATTGGATGATCGCTGTCGTGTTGCTTGTCGTCTCTGTCGGGGCGACCATCGCGCAGCCCTGGCTCGCCGCGCGCCGCGCCACGCGCCGAGACCAGCCGCCGGTCTCGGTCGTGCTTCCCGTCAAGATGCTCGAGGACCAGTTCGATCGCACGCAAGAGTCCGCGCTGACGCAGCACTACGGCGATTTCGATGTCACCGTCTCCGCAACCGACGTCGATGGACCGGCCGTCCGGCGCATGCGCGCCATTCTCGCGCATCACCCGACTGTGCCGTCCCGCATCCTGCGTTCGACAGCGAAATTCGCCGTCAGTCCGAAGGTCGACAATCTTTATGCGCCTTTCATGCAGGCGACGCACGACGTCATACTGATGAAGGACGCCAATGTGCTGCTCGAGCCGGACGCGCTCGCGCAGCACGTCAGGCAGCTGACGGACGAGGTCGGGCTTGTCTGCGCTATCCCGTATTGCGCGCGCCTCGAGAATTTCGCCGCACAAGTCGAGGCTGCGATCATTAACGGTCCGCATGCCCGCATGCTGTTTCTCGCCTCGGCGCTAGGGCAGGGGCATGGCGTCGGCAAGATCATGTTGTTTCGACGTTCGGACTTCCTGCGCGCCGGAGGCTTTGACGCGATTTCCCATACGGTCGGCGAAGACAACGCCTTGGCCAAGGCGATGCGGCGGATCGGGAAACGGCCGGTCTTTTCTCACAGGCTTGTGCGCCAGGAACTTGGCGCGCGCGCGTTCGAAGATGTTTATCAGCGGCAATTGCGCTGGAGCGTCGTTCGCCGCAGCGATGAGCTCATCTCCTTCCTTGCCGAGCCAATATGCCAAGCGGTTCCAGCAGTTATCGCTTCGGCGCTCGCGGCGCCGCTCGTCGGGATCGCGCCAATTGCCGCCGCGTCGGCGACGCTTCTGCTGTGGTTTGCGCTTGAGACATTGCTTTCCGTGGCCAAAGGATGGCAGTTATCGTGGGCCGCGCCCGCGGTGTTTGTGGTTCGCGAGGCGACGATGCTGGCGGTCTGGTTGAACGCCTGGGTCACTGACCAGGTGGTTTGGGCGAAGGACAGCGTGAATGCGCGCGCCGGGGCGAAGCCCTCGCCGGTTCCGCACGAAGAAGGATAGGCCGTTTGCTGGGGCTTTTTCAATTCCTCGTCGACTCGGTCGCGATGGTCTGCGCTTCGATCCTGATGGCGATCGGAATCGGCTATCTGATCGTCATCGGCCGCTTCTGTTACGACCAGCTGCGCGGCGTGCGCGATCCGGAGGCGCCCGCAACGCCTGACCTGGCTCTGCCGCGAGTCCTGTTGCAAATCCCCGTTTTCAACGAGCCGCTCGTCACCGAGCAGTCGTTGCGCTGCGTCGCGCTCCTCGACTGGCCTAAGGACAGGCTGCGCATTCAGCTACTCGATGATTCGACGGACGAGACAAGCGCGCGGGCGGACGCAGTGGCGGCGGAGCTGCGCATCGGCGGCGCCGTGATCGACCATGTGCGGCGCGCCGATCGCTCGGGTTTCAAGGCGGGCGCCTGTGCGCATGGCCTCACGCTCACCGACGAACCCTTCGTCGCCATGCTCGACGCCGACTTTCGTCCGCCGCCCAATTGGCTGAAGCGAACGGTGCCGCTTTTCCTGACCGACGATCGCATCGGTTTCGTGCAGTCGCGCTGCGAGTTCCAGAATTTCGAGAAAAACTGGCTGACGCGCGCCCAGGGCCTCGTGCAGGACGGCCATTATCTCGTCGAACAGCGCTCACGCGCGCATGCCGGCTGGCTCTTTCAATTCAACGGCACCGGCGGAATTTGGCGACGCGCGACGGTCGAGGACGCCGGCGGCTGGTCCGACTATTCGCTCTGCGAAGACCTCGACCTCACCGTGCGCGCGGCGCTCCAGGGATGGCATGGGCTATTTGTCTCGGAGCCGCCGATTCCCGGTCAGGTGCCGGAGGGAATCCGCGATTTCCGCCGCCAGCAAAGGCGATGGTCGAACGGATTCGTGCAGGTCGCGCAAAAGACCGTCCTGCCGATCTGGCGTTCGTCATGGAGCCTGACGCGCCGCGTGATGGCGATCTCGCTGATCGCCCATCAGATTTTCTTCCCCACGGCCGCCATCGGACTCATCGCCTTCGTCCTTGGCGTGATTCTGCACGGATCGCTCGCGCCCTTCGCGGGGATGTTGGAGATCATCGGGATCATGACGGTCCTGGTGGCGCTCGGCATCACGCTGCCGCCCTATCTGGCGCTCAAGCGCGGAACCGTCGCCGACTATGTCAAAACGGTCGCGTCGATTCCGCCGCTGATGATCTATCTCGCCTTCGCTAACGGCGCGAAGATTCTCCAGACCTTGCGAGGGCGCAAATCGACGTTCAAGCGCACGCCCAAGCTCGACCATGAAGCTGCGACGCCCATCGACGCTGAGGTGGAGTAGGGCGAAGGCGGTCGCGCTCACTCCAGCCGCGCCGGGGCCTCGAAAGCGCCGGCGTCGGTGACGATCGTTAACGTCGCGTCGGCGGCCTTGGCGGTTTCGCTTCCGGAAAAAAGCTTAAGCTCGAATCCCTCTCCCGCGCGCGTGCTTTCAATGAAGAACGGCTCAGGCGCTTCGGCGAAGACGTCCTCGGCCTTGCCGGGTCCGAGGTAGCGCAGCCGCCACGACCCGTCCGCGTTATTCCGCGAAACCGCAAAGCGCTTTTTGGCCTCGGCCGCGGTGAGCTTGCTTGGCACCAGCCGTTCGGCTTCGGCGATCGCCGCCGCATGAGGCGAAGCGCCGTTGCGCGGCAACTCCAAAGACAAATCGGCGCGCGCCGGCAAGCAGATCTTGCCGCAGGATGCGTAGTCGAGCACGAGATTGAGCGTCACCGGCGCATTGGGATCGCGCGGCGTCACCTTCAACGGCAGGACGACGCGCGCATCATAGCCAGCCACGATGGTTCCGGCCTCGTCGATATGTTTCGGCGCGGGAAAGGAGGGTTCGACCTTGGCGACATTGACCGATTTCGAGAAATCGAACGTGGGCGCCGAGCCCGCCTCGCCGGGCTGGCGCCAATAGGTGATGGTTTCCGGCGCGAGCGCGATCTCGACGGCGGCGCGGTAAGAGCCGCCCTGCAGAGGGCCGGCGGACAAGAGCCGAGCGCTCGAGGCGGCGCCCTTTACGACGGCAGACGCGAAGGCTGTGTTCTCGGCGAGCGACGCCGCCGGAAAGCTCTGCGCCAGTGTGACGGCTAGGGGCGCGTAGAGAAAGAATTTTGAGCGCATCGTGATCCTTCGGCGCCCCCGGTCCCCCAGTCAAGGCAGTCAGTTACGTGATTTGCGCCGCTTGTCCTGAGGACGCGGCGGGCGTAGCATGACCCTATGAGGCCGAGCGACAAGAAGCAAGAATTCGCGGAGAGGGTGAGCGAGCGCCGCAGCGGTCGTCCCGACGAGCGCCGCTTTCTTGACGGCCAATTGCTGATCGCGATGCCGAGCATGTTGGATCAGCGCTTCGCGCGCTCGGTGATCTATCTCTGCGCCCATTCCGAAGAAGGCGCGATGGGCATCGTCGTCAACCAGGCGGCCCGTGTGCGCAATTTTCCCGATTTGCTCGTGCAGCTGCAAGTGATCGCCCCCCAGGAGCGCATCAGCCTGCCGAGCCGCGCCGAAGACATCCAGGTGCTGTCCGGAGGGCCGGTGCAGACCGACCGCGGTTTCGTGCTGCATACGCCGGACTTCTTCCTCGACAATTCCACCTTGCCGATCGACGACGGCGTCTCGCTCACCGCGACGATCGACATTCTGCGCGCCATCGCAGCAGGGCGCGGCCCGGACCGCGCGCTGCTGGCGCTCGGCTATGCAGGTTGGGATCCGGGTCAGCTCGAAGAAGAGATTCAGCGCAACGGCTGGCTGAACTGTCCGACCGATCCCGCTTTGCTGTTCGATCATGACCTCGAGACGAAATATGCGCGCGCGCTGCGCTCGATCGGCGTCGATCCACAGCGACTGTCGACACATGCGGGACACGCCTGAGCGTTAGAGCAGGTTCCGAAAAAGTTGACAGACTTTTCCGATGAGAAACTGTTCCAACAATTTGAGCGATTCCTTATCGATCACATGAGTCCATGCGATCCGGAAGCTCTCTCGGCGCCAAGCTGAGAGGCGTCTCCTCGCGAAGAGTTGCGCTTCGGGTCATGGCGCAGGGTTGCTATGCAGATGGTGGATCGCGTCAATACGCCGCTCGATTTCAGGCGTGATCCTGAAATCCACCGACGCGAGATCGGCTTTGAGCTGCGCCATCGTCGTCGCGCCAATAATATTCGACGTCACGAAGGGCCGGGACGTCACGAAGGCGATGGCGAGCTGCGCCGGGTCGACTCCAAGATCTTGCGCGAGCGCCAGATAAGCGGCGATCGCTTTTTCGACTTCCGGCTTCTCATAACGCTGCGCGCGCTCGAACAGCGTCGTGCGCGCGCCGGGCGGTCGCGCGCCGCCCTGATATTTCCCGGTGAGATATCCTTGCGCCAGCGGCGAATAGGCGAGCAAACCGACGCGCTCGCGCTCAGCGAACTCAGCGAGCCCGATCTCGAAGGTGCGGTTGACGAGGTTGTAGGCGTTTTGAATCGAGACGACGCGGGGCCCAAAGCCGAGTTCCGCAGCGCGCAGGAAGCGCGCCACCCCCCAAGGCGTTTCATTGGACAGGCCGATATGCCGAACCTTGCCGGCTTTGACGAGCCGCGTTAGCGCTTCCAGCGTCTCTTCGATGGGAATTTCATCGCGCTTCGTCGGGCGTCGATAGACCGTGCCGCCTGCGCCCCACAGCGGCAGCGAACGATCCGGCCAATGCAATTGATAGAGATCGACGTAATCGGTCTGTAGCCGCTTCAGCGATCCCTCGATCGCGGAGTCGATATTCTTGGCGTCGAGAACCGTTCCCACGCGCCCCGGCCGCAGCCAGTTGGCGTCGCCGCGGCCGGCGACCTTAGTGGCGATGATCGCCTTGTCACGGTTCTTACGTGCGGCGAGCCAACTTCCGATGATGCGCTCGGAGGAGCCTTGAGTTTCTTGCCTCGGCGGAATGGAATAGATTTCCGCCGTGTCGATGAAATTGACGCCGCAACCAAACGCATAGTCCAGTTGCGCATGGCCTTCGGCTTCGCTGTTCTGCTGTCCCCACGTCATTGAGCCGAGACAGATGGCGGAAACGGAGAGATCGCTGTCGCCGAGTTTGCGGTATTCCATGGCGCCCGTCCTTTAACGAAGCCATTCGCTCGACTGCAGCTCGAGCCGCAATTCGAAGCTTTGAAATTGGGTGAAGATTGGCGACAGCCATGCTTTGAGGGCCGCGCGAACCACGATGGACATTTCCGGAGGCGGCTCTCTCGTGAAGCGGGACAGCGACAGATCGACGTCGTCGAGCGCGCGCGCGATCGGCGCCTCTAGGCGCGGGATCACGAATTTGCCGCTCGCTGGATAGCGCGCAAGAATCGCCAAGGAGTCGCGGCCGAGCGGCGAGGCGCCGCGATTGTGGATGACGCTCATCATGAGATCCGGCCATGTGGTCTTAAGGACGAGCGCGCTGTTCGCGGCGCTCTCCGTGACGTCCGTTTGAAAGAGCACGATCGGCTCAACGCCGCGCCGCCGCGCTTCTTCGAGAAAGCCAATTTCGGCGATGGTCGCGAACAGACGCTCATAGGAGCGATGCCAGACGTCGACGATCTTTGGCGTCTCGTCGGCGACGAGCAGGCGGTCGAAGAGCGAAATCTGTCCCTTGATCTCGCTAACGTCGACGATGCGCGTCGCTTCCGGAAAGAACACTGCATAAAGCGGCTCCCGGAAATCCGTGTCAAAGCCTTCCACGTCGACATTGCGCGACAAATAATAATCGGTCAGCAAACGCGCCGCTGTCGTCACGCCTGTTCGCGAGTGCGGCGAGCAAACGAAGAACGCAAGAGTGCGAGGCGCCATGTGGTCTTCGCGGAGACGATGCGCGCCGCCGCGACCCTCTATCGCCTCTTATCGCCAACAAGATCGAGCAGGCCGACTCGTTCGAACTCATCGGCGACGCGCGCCAGCCAGGTGCGGACGTAGCCGCGCAACACGAACGAATGCTCCGCCGGTCGGCCCTGCGCGTCCTGATTGCCGATGAATGTCGAGAACGGCGTGCCGGATAGCTCGACCTGCTCGTAGGCGAGTTCGCTGAGCTTGGGAATCGTGATCTCGCCCGAGGTGACGACATGCTCGAAATATTTCGCGTGCGTTTGTGGATCCCATTCGAAGAAGGTCGTGTCGTTGACGTGATTCTTCACCATGAAATAATTGGCGTCTGCGACGTAGGGCGCAATTTCAGCGATCTCCTCCAGCGAAGCGATGGAGGGCCCGATCACATGCAGCAGCACGAAGCGGAATTCGCCGCCTTTCACCGCATCGAAGAAGCCGATTTCGTCGAGCGCACCGAGCGCCGGGCTCAACCCGCCGGCGCGCACGTCGATGACGCTGACCTTGGCCTGCGACGTATTCAGCGTGTCGATGATCTTCATCTGGTCCGAGGGTTCGGTCAGATCGACGATCATCGTCTCGTCAGGGTGGAAGCGATGAAGCGTTCCGCGCGGCGTCTCGGTGTCGAACGCCCGCGTATGGATGTCATTGAGCGAAAGAAAGTCGAGGATGGCTCTGGCGATCGTGGTTTTGCCGACGCCGCCCTTGTCCGCGCCAACGACGATGACCGCCGGGCGAGCGGCGGCGTTCGCGGCGGCGGCCGGAGCCTCGACCTTACGCGGCCGGCTTTCCGGCTCCCGTTTCGCTGGCGCTTCCCTGGTGATTTTGACCGGCTTCTTGACCATGGGTGCTCCTATCGCATGTCGCGCTGGCGCCGCTGTTTATGAATGACAAGCGCTCAACAAACATGGTTTTTAGCGCTTGTCATGCTCTGTTTCAGCTAACTGCGGATGGCGCTCCAATTGTGACGCGCTTAAAACAACACATGAAATATGTAATTAAACACAAGCACCACAATATGATCGTGAATTGACATTCGTGCGGTTTGGAGGTTTATGCGTTCGAAATACAGAACGTCCGTGGCTGCTGGCTGGCGCGGACCAGGTCGGCGCGTCAACGCATGAGCAATATCGAGAATATCGTCGCGCGGCGGCCCGCCGAATCGTCGCAGCAGAGTCTGCCGACCCTGCACGTCGAGGATCGCAACGGCGTTGTCCATGAACTCGAAGCCGTCGAAGGCTGGCGGCTGATGGAGATCTTGCGCGACCATGGCGTCGGCATGGACAACACCTGTGGCGGCGCTCTTGCATGTGCGGAGTGCCATGTCGTTCTCGACGCGGAGTCCGCCCGTCGCGTGCCGCCGCCGCGCGAAGAGGAAGTTGAAAAGCTCGATGAATTGCCAATGCTTTACGAAAATTCGCGTCTCTCCTGCCAGATCATCTGGTCCGATGAGATGAGCGGCCTTCGGCTAAAGCTGGCGCAGGAAACGTGATGCCCGTCTTCAAACATCCCCAGATCCTGATCGCGTCGAATTTGACGGACGGCGAAGTGGTGTTTCTCGGCTCCTCGGGCTGGGAGCGCGACCACCGCCGCGCGCGCGTCGCGCGGAAGGCCGACGAGGCGACGGAGCTCGAAACCTTGGGCAAGCGCGACATTTCAGCCAATCGCGTGGTCGACGTCTATCTCGCCGATGTCGAGATCGGGAGCGACGGCGCGCCGACGCCGTTACATTATCGAGAGAAGATGCGCGTGAAGGGACCGAGCGTTCGCCTTGATCTCGGCAAGCAGGCGGGCGAGGGCGCGTTATGACAGCGGTCGATCTGCGTGTGGCGCAGCGGCCCAATGCGCCGATGACCACCTATCGTTACGATGAATATGACGCGGCTTTTGTAAGCCAACGGGTGGCGGAGTTCCGTGAGCAGGTCAATCGGCGGCTTTCCGGCGCGCTGACCGAAGAGGAGTTCCGCCCGTTCCGGCTGATGAACGGGCTCTATCTGCAGCTGCACGCCTATATGCTGCGCGTCGCCATTCCCTATGGCACGCTGACGGCGCGGCAGATGCGTCGGCTCGCCGATATCGCGGATAAGTGGGACAAAGGCTACGGCCATTTCACGACGCGCCAGAACCTCCAATACAATTGGCCCAAGCTCGTCGATACGCCGGACATTCTGGAATCGCTGGCGGACGTCGAGATGCACGCCATCCAGACGTCGGGCAACTGCATTCGCAATGTGACGGCCGATCATTTCGCCGGCGTCGCGCCGGATGAGATCGAAGATCCGCGGCCGACCGCGGAGTTTCTCCGCCAATGGTCGAGCCTGCATTCGGAGTTCTCGTTCCTGCCGCGCAAGTTCAAGATCGCGGTGACGGGCGCAGAGCATGATCGCGCCGCGATTCTGGTGCATGACATCGGCCTGCGCATCGTCAAGAACGATGAGGGCGAGATCGGCTATCAGGTCGTGGTCGGCGGCGGACTCGGCCGTTCGCCCTTTATCGGCAAGGTTGTCGGCGACTTCGTGCCGCGCGAGGATCTGCTCGCCTTTCTCGAGGCGATCCTGCGCGTCTACAACCGGATCGGCAGGCGCGACAACAAATATAAGGCGCGAGTCAAAATTCTCGTCCACGAGAAGGGAATCGACGAAATCCGCGCCGCGGTCGAAGCCGAGTTCGCGGCGATGGACCGCTCGGTTTTCGCCCACGATCCTGAAGAGTTTGAGCGCATCGCCGCATTCTTCGCGCCGCCGCCTTACGAGTCGCTGCCGGCGACGTCCGCCTTGCTGCGCGCCGCGAAACTGGAGACGCCGGCGTTCGCAAATTTCGTCGACGTCAACGTCGGCGCGCACAAGATCCCCGGCTACGCCATCGTCACCGTTTCGTTGAAGCCCATCGGCGGCGTTCCGGGCGACGCGACGTCCGCACAGATGCGCGTGCTCGCCGAGGCGAGCGAGCGCTTCGGCTTCGGCGAGCTGCGCGTCAGCCATGAGCAGAACATCATCCTGCCGCATGTGAAGCAGGACGATCTTTTCGCCCTGTGGAGCATGCTCGACGCAGCCGGTCTTGCGACGGCGAACGCCGGTCTCGTCTCCGACATCATCTCGTGCCCCGGCCTCGACTATTGCTCGCTCGCCACAGCGCGCTCGATTCCCATCGCGCAGGCGATCTCGAAGCGCTTCTCCGACATGTCGAGGCAGCGGCGCATCGGCAAGCTCGGCGTCAAAATCTCCGGCTGCATCAACGCCTGCGGCCACCACCACGTGGGAGCGATCGGCATTCTCGGCCTGGAGAAGAAGGGCCAGGAATCCTATCAGATCACGCTCGGCGGCGATCCGACCTTCTCCGCGTCGATCGGCGAAATTCTGGGACCTGGGGTCACCGCCGAGCAGGTGCCCGACGTCGTCGAACACCTCGTCGACTACTATCTCGCTGAACGCGAGGAGGGCGAAGCTTTCATCGACACCTGGCGCCGCATCGGTCATGCGCGTTTCAAAGACGTTCTGCGTCGGGAGGGCGAAGATGGCGCTGATATCTGACGGCCGCTTCATAGAGGACGCATGGCGCCGACTTGCCGACGAGGAAGCGCTGCCGAAGACGGGCAAGTTCATCGTGTCATTGCCGCGACTCGAACATGCCGTAGAGGTCCTCGGGCCGACGGCCACGTTCGGCGTGATTGTTCCGAACACGACGGAGCCGTCGGCGCTCATCGCCGCCTTGCCGCGGCTCGACCTCATCTCGATCGCTTTCCCGGCTTTCGCGGACGGCCGCGGCTTCTCTTTGGCGCGCCTGTTGCGGCGGGCGGAGTTTAAAGGCGAGTTGCGCGCCAGCGGGCGTCTCGTCGCTGACCAATATCCTCACGCGATCGGTTGCGGCTTTGATACGATCGAAATTCCCGACGATCTCGCCGATCGCCAGGACGAAGAACAGTGGCGCGCCGCGCTCAACGCCTATTCGATGAGCTATCAGCGCGGCTACGCCGGGCGCGGCTCGATCCTCGAAGCGCGCCGAAAGGCGGTGCGTTCATGAAGCCTTCGATCCCCGAAACGCTGGCGCCGCGACTGGCGCCGCTCGATCTCGATCATCGTTTGCTGCTCGTGCGCGAGTTCATTCCTGGTCGGATCGTCTTCACCACGAGTTTTGGCGTCGAGGATCAGTTCATCGCGCATTCGATCTTCACGCAGGGCCTCGATATCGACGTCGCGACGATCGACACGGGGCGGCTCTTTCCCGAAACCTATGAACTGTGGGAGCGCACCGAAGCGCGCTATGCGCGGCGCATACGCGCAGTTTACCCGCAAGCCGCGCCGCTCGAAGCGCTCATCGAGGAGCAGGGGATCAACGGCTTTTATAAGTCCGTGGAGGCGCGCAAGGCCTGCTGTCATGTTCGCAAGGTTGAGCCGCTGTCGCGGCTGCTCGAGGGCGTTTCGGGCTGGGTGACGGGGCTTCGCGCCGACCAGTCGCAGGCGCGCGCCGAGGCGCCGCTCATCGCCTTCGATGAGACCCACAGGGTGCTCAAGCTCAATCCGCTGGCAGATTACACGCGCGACGCGGTCGTCGCCGCGGTCGAGGAGTTTTCAGTGCCGATCAACGATCTCCACGCCAAGGGATTTCTATCGATCGGCTGCGCGCCGTGCACGCGCGCGGTGCAGCCCGGCGAGGACGAACGCGCCGGACGCTGGTGGTGGGAAGAAGACAACAAGAAGGAATGCGGCCTGCATGTCGGCGAAGACGGCGTGTTGCGACGCGGCGCGCCGCAAGAGGCGAGCCTATGACGGCGCTTGCGACACGTCCGCTCGGCCATCTCGATCGACTCGAGGCTGAGAGCATCCACATCATGCGCGAGACCGTCGCTGAGTGCGAACGGCCGGTGATGCTCTATTCGATCGGCAAGGATTCGGCGGCGATGCTGCATGTCGCCATGAAGGCCTTTTATCCCTCCAAGCCGCCGTTTCCGCTGCTCCATGTCAATACGACCTGGAAATTTCGCGAGATGATCGAGTTTCGCGACCGTCGCATGAAAGAGCTTGGCCTCGAACTCATCGAATATATCAATCCCAGAGGGGTTGAGATGAACATCAGCCCGTTCGTTCATGGCTCGAAGCTTCACACCGAGATCATGAAGACCGAAGCGCTGAAGCAGGCGCTGGACAAGTATAAGTTCGATGCCGCTTTTGGCGGGGCGCGTCGCGACGAGGAAAAATCCCGCGCCAAGGAGCGTGTGCTGTCCTTTCGGACGGCGCAGCACCGCTGGGACCCGAAGAATCAGCGCCCGGAATTCTGGCGTCTCTACAATACGCGAAAGGCGCCGGGCGAGAGCCTGCGCGTCTTCCCGATGTCGAATTGGACCGAGGCGGACATCTGGGATTACGTCGCGCGCGAGAACATCCCCGTCGTTCCGCTCTATTTCGCCAAGGAACGGCCGGTCGTGCGCCGCGGCGGCACGCTCATCATGGTCGATGACCCGCGCATGGAGCTCGCGCCAGGAGAATCCATCGAACATAAGATGGTGCGCTTTCGTACGCTCGGCTGCTATCCGTTGACCGGCGGCATCGAAAGCGACGCGGCCAGTCTCGAAGAGATCATTGCGGAGATGCGCGAAAGCCGCTCCTCGGAGCGCCAAGGGCGGCTGATCGACCACGACGGCTCCAGCTCGATGGAGCAAAAAAAGCAGGAAGGATATTTTTAACATGCATGGCGCCGTCGCTGCCGCATCGCCGTCGCGCGCGCCAGCGCGGTTGGTCGGCGAAAAGCCGCTCTTGCGATTCATCACCTGCGGCTCGGTCGACGACGGCAAATCGACGCTGATTGGTCGTCTGCTGTACGACGCCGACCTTGCGCCCGACGACATTATCGCGGCGCTGGAGAGCGATTCGAAAAAGCACGGCACTCAGGGCGAAGAGCTGGATTTCGCTTTGCTCGTCGACGGGCTTGCGGCCGAGCGCGAACAAGGCATCACCATCGACGTCGCCTATCGCTATTTCGCGACCGACAAGCGCAAGTTCATCGTAGCCGACACGCCTGGCCACGAGCAATACACCCGCAACATGGCCGTCGGCGCCTCAACCGCGGAACTCGCCATTCTGCTTGTCGACGCGCGCAAGGGCATCCTGCCGCAAACGCGGCGTCACAGCGTCATCACCTCGATGTTCGGCGTCCGCCATGTCGTCGTCGCCGTCAACAAGATGGATCTCGTCGGCTACAGCGAAGAGGTGTTCCGCAAGATCGAAGCGGATTTTCATGCCTTCGCCGACCATCTTCGCTTCGCGTCCATTTACGTCGCGCCGCTCGTCGCCAAGGATGGCGATAATCTTGTCCACCCCAGCGCCAATATGCCTTGGCACGATGGGCCGCCGCTGCTCTCCTATCTTGAGGGCGTCGCGGTGGAGGACGCCACGCGGATCGCGCCCTTCCGCATGCCCGTGCAATGGGTGAATCGGCCCAATCTCGACTTCCGCGGGTTCTCTGGCTTCATTAGCGGCGGCAATATTCAGCCGGGCGACATCGTGCGCGTTCTGCCCTCGGGGCGCGACACGCGCGTCGCCAGGATCGTGACCTTTGACGGCGATCTCGATAGCGCCGTTTCCGGCCAGTCGGCGACCCTCACGCTCACCGAAGAGATAGACATTTCGCGCGGCGATCTTTTGTGTTCGCCGGTCTCGCCGGCGAAGACCGGGGATCGTCTTGAAGCGAGGCTGTTGTGGCTGGTGCGTGAGCCTCTTGTCGTCGGCAAGAGCTATCTCTTGAAGCTCGGGACGAAGACGGCGCCGGCCGCCGTGACCGCGGTCGATGCGCGCATCGACATCGAAACCGGCCTGCCACAGCCACTGCCCGAAGGGTCGACGCTCGCCTTCAACGAGATCGGCGGCGCGCGCCTGTCGCTCGAGACCGTGATCGCCTGCGATCCCTATGGAGAGAACCGCGAAACCGGCGGATTCATTCTCATCGACCGCATCACCAATGAAACGGTCGCGGTCGGCATGGTCAAAGCCGTCGCCGCATCGAACGGCCGCGTCGCGCCGCCGCTGACGGAGCTCAGCTACGCCTCAATGGAAGGACTGCCGCTGGCGCGGGAGTCGTTTCGACCGACCCCGACGCGCAGCCTGGTGAAGGCGCTCACCTGGCTCCTGCCGGCGAGCATATCGACCTTCCTGATCGTCTACGCTTTTGTTCAGAGCGCCGCACTCGCCGCCGAAATCACCGGCGTTGAAATGATCGCGATCTTCGCCCTCTATTATTTCCACGAACGGTTCTGGTCGCGACTAAATTTTGGACTTGCGACGGGTGAGGCGCAGGGAAGCGACGATCAGGCGATTTAAGCGCGTCAGTGGGCTTCGTCCCAATTGACGGCGGCGCGCGCATCGACTTTCAGCGGCACGGCGAGATGGACGGCGGGCGTGGGCGCCTGCTCCATGACGCGGCGCGCGAGTTCGATCGTCGCCTCGGCTTCATCGTTCGGCGCTTCGAACACAAGCTCGTCATGCACCTGCAGAAGCATCTGCGCCGAGAGACCGGCGCGTGCGAGCGCGTCATCCATCCGTATCATGGCGCGTCTGATGATGTCCGCGGCCGCGCCCTGGATCGGCGCGTTGATCGCCGCGCGCTCATAGAAGGCGCGGTCGGATGCATTGGCCGATGAGATGCCGGGGAAGTGGTAGATTCGGCCGAAAATCGTCGAGACTTCGCCTTTCTCGCGCACCGTCTTACGCGTTGAATCCATGTAGTCGCGAATGCCGGGAAAGCGTTCGAAATAGCGCTTGATGTAGGCGCTCGCCTCTTCGCGCGGAATGCTCAGCTGATTGGCGAGGCCGAAAGCGGAAATGCCGTAGATGATGCCGAAGTTGATCGCCTTGGCGCGGCGGCGCGTTTCGGGCGGCATGTCCTTGATGGGCACATTGAACATCTCGCTCGCCGTCATCGCGTGAATGTCGAGATTTTCGGCGAAGGCGCGTCTGAGCTGAGGAATGTCGGCGATATGGGCGAGCAGCCGCAACTCGATCTGCGAATAATCCGCCGAGATCAGCACATGGCCGGGCGCCGAGACAAAGGCCTTGCGGATTTTGCGGCCGGCTTCATTGCGCACGGGAATGTTCTGCAGATTGGGCTCGGATGAAGAGAGCCGTCCCGTCGTCGTGGCGGCGAGCGCATAGCTCGTGTGCACGCGACCGGTCTCGGCGTTGATATAGCCGGGCAGGGCGTCGGCGTAGGTGCTCTTGAGCTTGGAGAGCTGACGCCAATCGAGAATGCGGCGCGAAAAATCATTGCCGGCGACGGCGAGGTCTTCGAGAACGCTTGCGGAAGTCGACCAGGCGCCGGTCGCCGTTTTCTTCGCGCCGGGCAACCCCATCTTGCCGAAAAGTATGTCGCCCAATTGCTTGGGCGAGCCAAGGTTGAAACTCTCGCCGGCAAGTTCGAAGATCTCGGCCTCGAGTCGCGCCATGTCCTGCGCAAATTCGCCGGAGAGCCGCGACAAGGTCGCGCGCTCGACCATGACGCCCCTTCGCTCCATGCGCGCGAGCGTCGCGACCATCGGCCGCTCCAAGGTCTCGTAGACCGTGGTCATGCGCTCGGCCAAGAGCCGCGGCTTCAGCACGCGCCAAAGGCGCAGGGAAATGTCGGCCTGTTCCGCGGCGTATTCCGTCGCCGCTGTGAGCGCAGCGCGGGCAAAGCCGAGAAAATTGCGGCCCGCGCCGGCGACGGAGGCGAAGGTCAGAACGTCATGGCCGCAATAATTGCGCGCCAGCTCTTCGAGACGATGATCGCCACGTCCCGAGTCCAGCGCGTAGGACATGAGCATGGCGTCGTCGATCGGCGCGACGTCGATTCCGTAGCGCGAAAGAACCAGCAGATCATGCTTCATATTGTGTGCGATTTTGAGAATCGAGGCGTCCTCAAACAGCGGCTTCAATCGCGCGAGCGCCGCGTCGAGCGGGATCTGTCCCTCGACCAAATTGGCGCCGGAAAAAAGGTCAGCCGCGTCGCCGGAGCGATGCTGTAGCGGGATATAGCAGGCGCGTCCCGGCGCGGTCGCCAGCGAGACGCCGATGAGTTCGCAGCGCATCGGATCCGGCAAGGTCGTTTCGACATTGATTGCGACCAGTCCTGCGCCAGCGGCTTCCGTGATCCAATCATCCAGACGCTCGGCCGAGATGACCGTTTCATAAGTGGAGCGGTCGATCTTGACCGCCTTCGCTTCGGCGAGACGCGCGGCGACGAGGTTCGCGGGCGTGAGCGCGTCGCTTGTCGGCTTCTCCGCGCGCGGCGCTTCAGCAGCGGGCGCTGCGATCTCGGACAATTCGCCGTCGCGCCCGCGCCAGCCGGCCGCGCCCAAGAATCGGGGATCGGGTTCGATATCCTGCGCATGGACCCCATACAACTCGGCGACGCGGCGGGTGATCGTCGTGAACTCCATCGCCTGCAGAAAAGCGATGAGCTTCGTCGCATCAGGTTGATGAAGGCCAAGGTCTTCGAGCGGCGTGTCCAGAGGGACGTCGCGCACGAGCTCGCAGAGCTTCTGCGAAAGAAGGATGCGCGCGACCGCGTCCGGCTCGGTCAGCGCCTCGCGGCGCTTGGGCTGCTTGATGCCGGGCGCCTGGGCGAGCAGCGTTTCGAGATCGCCATATTCGTTGATGAGCTGAGCGGCGGTCTTGACGCCGATGCCTTTGGCGCCCGGCACATTGTCAGTGGAATCGCCTGCGAGCGCCTGCACGTCGACGACCTTGTCCGGCGTAACGCCGAAATAGTCGACGACCTCGGCTTCGCCGATGAGGCGTTCTTCGCGCGCGCCTTTCGTTCCCGCCGTCCCCGAGGCGGGGTCGTACATTCTGACGCCGGGACCGACGAGCTGCATCAGATCCTTGTCGGCCGAGACGATCAGCACGTCGGCGCCCTTGGCCTGCGCCTGCGTCGCATAGGTGGCGATGAGATCGTCGGCCTCGTAGACGTCCTGTTCGATGGGGGTGAGGCCGAAAGCGCGCACGACGGCGCGCATCAGCGGGAACTGCGGAATGAGATCGTCCGGCGGCTCGGTGCGGTGCGCCTTATAGTCGGGATAAAGGTCCTTTCGGAACGAATGCTCGCTCTTGTCGAAGATGATGGCGAGATGCGTGGGCTTCACGCCGGCCGCGCCTTCGCGCACGAACTGCAACAGCTTCGTGCAGAACAGCCGCACGGCGCCGGTCGGCAGCCGGTCGGAGCGATAGTTGTATTTCGCATCCTGTCGGATCGACTGAAAATAGGCGCGAAAGACGAAGGAGGAGCCGTCAACGAGGAAGATGTGGCTCCCAGGGCCGACGGGCTTATGTGTGAGGGTCATGCGCCCATCTTAGCGGCGCGCACGCGCCGCGTCATGACGCGGGGGCCCTAAAACCGCCCGTTTGACCCTCGCCGGCGCCAAGCCTAGAAGATCGCATGTCCCACAACAGTTTCGGCCATCTTTTCCGCGTGACCACTTTCGGCGAGAGCCACGGGCCGGCGCTCGGCGCGATCGTTGACGGCTGTCCGCCGAACATCCCGCTCGAAGCGCAGGAGATCCAGGGCTTTCTGGACAAGCGCAAGCCCGGACAGTCGCGCTTCACCACGCAGCGCCGCGAAGCGGATGAGGTAAAGATTCTTTCCGGCGTTTTTGCCGACCGCGACGGCCGACAGGTGACGACTGGCGCGCCGGTCGCGCTCGTGATCGAAAATACCGACCAGCGCTCGAAGGACTATGGAGAGATCGCCGATAAATATCGACCCGGCCACGCCGATTATGTCTACGACGCGAAATATGGCGTGCGGGACTATCGCGGCGGCGGGCGCTCCTCGGCGCGGGAAACCGCGGCGCGAGTCGCCGCCGGGGCTGTCGCGCGCAAGGTGATCGCCGGCGTGACGATTCGCGGCGCGCTGGTGCAGGTGGGTCCGCACAGAATCGACCGAGCGCGTTTCGATTGGGACGAGGTGGAGCGCAATCCGCTCTTTTGTCCCGACGCCCGCGCGGCGGAATTATGGGCTGATTATCTCGATGGCGTGCGCAAGGACGGCTCCTCCATCGGCGCGGTGATCGAGATTGTCGCGGAAGGCGTTCCGGTCGGTTGGGGCGCGCCGGTATACGGCAAGCTCGACGCCGATCTCGCCGCGGCGATGATGTCGATCAATGCGGTGAAGGGCGTAGAGATCGGCGCGGGCTTCGCTGCCGCCGAGCTGACCGGTGAAGACAACGCCGACGAAATGCGCGCCGGACAAAACGGACCGCAGTTTTTGTCCAATAACGCCGGCGGCGTGCTCGGCGGCATTTCGACAGGCCAGCCCATCGTCGTGCGCTTCGCGGTGAAGCCGACGTCGTCGATTCTGACGCCGCGCCGCACGATCGATCGCTTCGGCAAAGAGACAGACATCGTCACGAAGGGCCGTCACGATCCCTGCGTCGGCATTCGCGCCGTGCCGGTGGGCGAAGCGATGATGGCCTGCGTGCTCGCCGACCATTTCCTGCGCCATCGGGGGCAGGTGGGGTGACTATCGTTATCTTCCCACGCCCCGCAGGATTGTTCCAAACATCTCGAGCATCATTTGTTGCTGCTGCTGCTGAGATATGTGCTCCTGCTGACGTTGCTGTATCTCAATCTTCTGCTCATCGACCGCAATTCGGGCTCCTGAGTGGCCTAACTGTGCGGCGCGCTCAAGAAGCGCGTATTTGGCTGCAACAGGATTCTGAACAGGCAGATAACCTTTCTCGACCAGGTTGGAGAGCGTCACCATCGAATCTGGGTCATTTGCGGCGACCCCGGCCTTGAGCACGGAGATCGCAGTTTTCATGTCGTGCTTGCGCATGTAAATGCTTCCGAGATTGTCGAAGGCTGCGACATAATTTTTGCTCATCAATTGTCTATACAGAGGAATCGCTTTGTCAGGATCGTCGATTTCAAGCGCTCGCGCAAATTGGTATTTGTATCGTAGTTCGTCGGGAAATTTGTCCCGAGCGACACGACAGGCTTGCAGCGCTTCGGTCGCATGCGCTCTCAATTCATCATATCGAACGCCGGTAACTTCACCTGATCGATGGGGGTCCGAGGGATTCCCAGCGAGTTGATCACAAGTGACGCCTGCCTGCGCTTCTTGCCGTTCTCGCTCGACTAACGCTTGACGTTGACGCTCTTGGCGATCCGCTTGCAATTGAGCTTCTTGTTCTTGTCTTGAGCGTTCGGCCGCTTGGCGTGCTTCTGCCTCTTTCTTTTCGGCTCTCCACTTCGTGAGAATGGCGTTGTCAACGGGTTTAAGCTGTTCGCCTGTTTGCGGATGGAAACCGCCGTTGTCGTAAAATTCATAAACTCCATTGTTGTTGCGCCGGTACCAGCCCCGAGCCTCTCCTGTTGCAGGATCAAAGAAGACATAAGTCTCCGGGTCGATTTGCTTTGGCGGACTTTGGCGCTTCAGTAAAACCTGTCGGCGCTGCGCGCGTTGGAGTTTAAATTGTTCGACGGTATCTCGCGTTACCGGCAGTAGCTCTTCACCGGTTTCCGGATGGAAACCCATGAGATTGAAAATCTCAATGGTGCCTGATTTGGCTTTCCAGTACCAAACGATCGGTTCGCTTGTCCTGGGGTCGAAGAAATCGATTTCTTCGTCACCCAGGCGCTGTGGACGCTTTCCTTGAACATAACTCGTTAAGCTCTCTACCATTCTCGCTGTTGGCGTATGGCACTTGCGGCCAGTAAGCGGGTCCGCATCGACGGGTTCCAGCCAGCGAACGTCTCCTTCTAGCGTCAATACGTAGCACTTTATCGGATTGCCCTTGGGATCGAAAATGTGCGGGTTTGTTCCATAAGCCATTACGAGATAGTAGGTGAGCAGCAGCGATGTGATGCCGCCTAACGCGACGGCTTGACTCTTTTCCGAGGCTCCAAATTTGTCGGCAAAAAATTTTAAGGCCCCAAACTTATCGGCAAAAAAAAGCAGGACTAAAGAAACTACTATCGTAATTGCCTGCCCGAGGTACTTGTTTATGTTGAAAACTTCAATGACATCGTTAACGTAGTTTTTCGCGATATGCTCTGCTACATCGTCTCTAACCATGCGAAACACTAGTACTATAAGAACCGTTATTGCTAGTATAGCAAACGCCACCAAAAAATTGCGACGGTGGCTGGTTTCAGCCTTATTTTTTTTTACAACATCACTTTCTTTATCCATAGCCCACCTCAGTAATTTCCCGGTGGAAAGCCATCACACTATCAAATTCCTCAAATTTCGCAATTGAAGGGGAGTGCAACTCAAGTTGGTGAATGCTTGGTCTCTTCGGCAAGGAGACCGACATCGTCACCAAGGGCCGTCACGATCCCTGCGCCGTTCCGGTGGGCGAAGCGATGATGGCTTGCGTGCTCGCCGATCATTTCCTGCGCCATCGCGGGCAGGTGGGGTAAGGCGCAGTTGGAAGGGATGCAAAAGGCTCTCTTCGATCCTGAATCCGACCAAATCGGATTGAGAGCGAGCGATTGAAACGAGCGCGAAGCGGCGTCGCGCATGTGTTTGTCTTGCGTCGCTTCGTCGCACAGCGGTTTTTCGTCCCTTCGCTTGACCGCGCCCATGATTGAAACCTAACGTCGATGCTTGGAACCCGAGAGGCCACGGTGGATCCAATCTTCCAGCGAACAAATCAGCGCGCGCGCATTTTTGCGGCGCTCGTCGCCTTGCTTATGCTCGTGCAGACCACGAGCGCGGGCGCAGGCGCCGTTGCGCTGGGAGAAGGCGTCGCTTTCGGTACGGTCTGCGCGCCGCAGGATGTGGTGAACGGCGAACCGCCGCTTTTCCCGAATGAACGCCACCGCCATGGACTCTGTTGCGTTTTTCACAATGGCGCGTTGGACGTTCCTCCTTCCAAGCCAGTTGTTTCGATCGCTCTGATTTTTCCCACTGAGGCTCATTCGCCTCGGCCGGACACGTCCAGTCAGGCGCCGCGCATCGAGCCACGGCGTGCGCCACAATCTCCACGAGCTCCTCCCCGACAGGGCTGACGTTTTTCTCGCGCTGAAATTTCAACGCAGCCGCCATCCTTGCGATGGCGATGCAAGCGAGCGCGTTCGCGACGAATCTTTCAACGGATCCTGCCGCCACGGCTGCGAGAGCAGACGCGGCGACTGCCGAGCGCGCGCGCATCAAAACCATTCGATGGGGCTTTCATGCCCCGCGTAACCAGTCTTTTGGAGATGACTTATGAGCATGACAAAAACAGAGGCTCGTTCCGCCGCCCAAAGCGCTGAACGAATTATCGACACCAGGCCCGTTCTTATTGGCGTTCCGGCCTTGATGCTGTTCGTGGCTATCCTGCGCCTCTACGAACAACTTTTCGCCTGGAGATTTGGTCTCGATTCCTTCTCCCCCGAGTTTCAGCTCTATTGGATGGGCCTGTTGCAGTTTGCGATTCTCGCGTCGTGCTTGGGCGCGGTCGGCCTTGTCGGCTTTCTGTGGCGCACGCGCGATCGCGATCTCGCGAAGTTAGGAGCCGCAGCCGAAATGCGACGGCTCGTTTATCTCGTCCAGTGGCTGCTCGTTTTCTCGCTGGCCCTGTTTTGGGGCTTAAGCTTCTTTTCGGAGCAGACGGCTGTCTGGCACATGACCGCCGTGCGCGACACGGATTTCACGCCGAGCAATATCATCACATTCTATATTGCTTATCCGCTCTTTGCGATCATCGGTCTCGGCGCGTTCTTCTATGCGAAAACGCGTCTGCCGACTTTCGCGAAGGGATATTCTCTCGCCTTCGTGGTTCTTGTCGTTGGCGTCTTCATGACGATCCCGAATGTGGGATTCAATGAATGGGGTCACACGTTCTGGGCGATGGACGAAGGCTTTGCAGGTCCGCTGCACTGGGGCTTCGTCTTTTTCGGCTGGATGTCGCTGGCGACTTTCGGCGTCGTGCTGCTGATCCTTGGCCGTCTTCGCGAACTCCTCGGCGCGGATGCGCTAGAGCAGCTCTATCGACGTTAAGTTCGCCCGGCGCTTCAGCCGCATATTGCGAAGCCGGCGCCGCTCGTTGGAGCGGCGCCGGTTGCATTCTCAGGTTCGGCGCATGTGCGGAGGCCGACGCGTCCATGCGGCCGACATCTGCCTCACGGCAATGCGTGCTGCATCAGAACGGCCGGGAATGAGACCTCCGAGCCGAGAGGGATATCTGCCCCCGCTAGGGTTTTGAAGCCTAACGCCTTGTAAAAATTTTCGGCGGCGAATGTTGAGCAACAATGAAGTTCGCTTACGTCTCGCGCCTTGGCCTCCATGCAGCACCGATTCATAATCGAACGCGCGACGCCCAAGCGAGTCCAGTCGGGATGGGTGGCGAAATGTCGGATATGCGCTTCCCCTCGGACGATCTTTGCAGTTCCTGGACGCTCGAGCGACCAGCCGCCACACCCGATGAGTTCGCCGTGGCTGCTCTGCGCGACGTAAAAGGCGCCAGAGGCGAGGAGTGTCGGATTGGCCTTTGTCATGAAAGGCAAGGCTCGCTCGAGCAGCCCCTTTTCGTAATGCGACGCCAACAGAGTTGAATAGCTCGCCGCCAGAAGGGCGCTCACCGCGTCTGCGTCAGAGGGAGCGGACAGCCTTACGATGTAGGTCACTGTCGCGGCCTTTGCGCCACGAGCGGCGGAGCGCCGCTACGCCGCGAGATCGGCGACCACCGCATCGAGCACCGGGAAGCCTTCTGAGCTGACGCGCAGCCTGTTGTCGCGAGTGAATTCGACCAGCCCGTCGCCGATAAGCTCGCTGATGCGCGACTGCGACAGGCGTTTGCCGGTCAGCAGGAAATAGCGCTGCGGATCGACGCCTTCGCGCAGCCGCAGCCCCATCAGCAGGAATTCGTCGCCTTCCTGCTCGGAAGAGAGCAATTCGTCCTCGATGATGCCGTGGCCTTCGGTCTCGACGCAGGTCAGCCACATCTCGGGATGCCGCTCGGTGGACTGGGCGCGCCGCCCGCGCGGCGTGACCACCCGCCCATGCGCGCCGGGACCGACGCCGACATATTCGCCGTAGCGCCAATAGACCAGATTGTGCCGGCACTCGGCGCCGGGCCGCGCATGATTGGAGACTTCGTAAGCCGGCAGGCCGGCGCGGGCGGTGACTTCCTGCGTCACGTCCCAGAGCGCGCGCTGCGTTTCGACGTCGGGCAACGCCATCTTGCCGGTGTTGACCATGCGCTCGAACATCGTGTCCGGCTCGATCGTCAGCTGATAGAGCGAGACATGCTCGGGCGAACGGGTGAGCGCCAGCTCCAGCTCTTTTCGCCAGGCGGCGGGCGTCTGGCCCGTGCGGCCGTAGATCAGATCAAACGATGTCCGCTCAAAGACCGAGTTGGCGACGTCGAGCGCCATCAGGGCTTCCGCGACCGAGTGCTGCCGCCCGAGGGCGCGCAGGTCGATGTCGTTCAGGGCCTGCACGCCGAGCGAGACGCGGTTGACGCCTGCGGCTTTGAAGCCCTTGAAACGCGAGGCCTCGACGCTTGTCGGATTGGCTTCGAGCGTGATCTCGCAGTCCTTGGCGAGGGGCCAGTGGCTCGAGATTTGAGATAGAATGGCTTGAGCGGTCGAAGGCGCCATCAACGACGGCGTGCCGCCGCCAAAGAAGATCGAGCGGACTTCGCGCCCGGGCGTCAGGGCGGCGCGATGCGCAAGCTCCGCGCTGAAGGCCTCGACGAAGCGATCCTCGTCGACGTCGCCGCGCCGCACGTGGCTGTTGAAGTCGCAATAGGGGCATTTCGACAGGCAAAACGGCCAATGGACATAAACGCCAAAGCCTGGGTCGAAAGCGTTGCGAATCGGTGTCGCCATGGTTCTTTATCGCACGGAACGGCGGGAAGGGCACGGCGATGGGCGCTGGCATTGGAAAAGGCTGGGGCGTTTGCGTATCCCTCCCCTTGGCGGGGAGGGTGGCCCCACGAAGCGGGGACGGGTGGGGTAAAATTTTGCTCGAAGACGTGAGGTCCCCCACCCGGCGATCCCGCAGCCAAGTTTACGCAGGCTGCGTAAACTTGCCTGCGATCGCCGACCTCCCCGCAAGGGGGAGGTATGTCGCGCCAAACATTGGAGCCGTGTGAGATTGTATGATGGCGCTTTGGGAGGTCTTGCGGTTCTGGCGGAGGAAGCCGGCGGTTCAACAGCCGGACCCAGCGATGCTGGCGATCGGCGAGGCGATCTCCCGCAATCTCGCGGCCCTCGGCCTCTTCGTCGATTCGCGGCTATACGGGCGCCGCTTCTTTGAAATCAAAGCCTCGACCTCCTCGAAATTGATCACCACGCCCGACGGGACGGAGGCGTCCGGGATTGCGCTTCTGCTCGCCGGCGCATATGAGCCGCCATCGCTGGTTTTCGAACAGATCAACTCTTTGCAGCGCGGCTTGGGGCGGGCCATGGTGGAGGCCGTCATCGCGGGGGTAAGGGAGCATCCCGGCGCGTTCCGGCGGCTGCGCGTCAACGATCTCTCGCCGCGCTTGCCGGACGGGCGGCGATGGTGGGAGCATGTCGCCGCGGCGCATCCGGAGTTCGATTGGGTGATCACGCATGAGGAGCCGTTCGGAAGTGCGCCTAGGACGTGAGCGGCGGGGTTTTGACGCGCTGTCCGTTCTCCGCTCAAGGCTTGCCGCACGGCGCAAGAGGGGCGCCGAACCGGCGCCCGTGCAGACGGTGAGCGAGATCGAAAACGCGCCCGATTTTTTAAGGAAGCGGCGAACGCTCGCGGCGCTCGTGGCGGAGTTCGGCTACGACGTCAGCAAAGTGATCCTCAGCCTACAGAAGACGACGTTCAACTATCTCGGCCAAAGCTTCACTTCGGAGGGACAGTCTTTTCCCGACGGCCGCATTGAAATCTATTACGACCCGAACATGAGCGACGCGCGCCTCGGTTGCTGCCTTGCGCATGAACTGCAGCATGTGCGCTATTTCGCGGTGCGTCACGCCTATCGCGCGGAGACGGCGGACGGTCCCTTGCATCGACGCTTCGCCGAATATGCGCCGGAACTGCTCGCGTCGCAGCGCGGGGTTTCCAACTATTCAAACGAACATTGGGACGCCTGGAAAGGCGATGCGCCGCCGAAGCTTTTCTCTCTTGAGTTGGAGGAGGGGGACAGCGAACCCATCAACGAGACGATCGCGGAGGTCGCCAAGGCGCTCTACAATTGGGGGCCGGACGTGCGCATCAATGCGCTGTGGAAAGAGCTGCACGACGCGATTAATGAAGAATATGCGGCGCTTCGAAGCGCATAGAGCGCTCCTTCACGGCTTGCGTTCACGTTCGAGCAGCTCGCGTTTGCGCTCCACTCCCCAATAGTAGCCGGAAAGCGCGCCGTCGCTGCGCACGACGCGATGGCAGGGAACCGCGAGCGACACCGGATTGGCCGCGCAGGCGCCCGCGACCGCGCGCGTCGCCGTCGGCGCGCCGATGCGTTTCGCGATCTCGGCGTAGCTTGCCGTTTCTCCTGCCGGAATGTCGCGCAGCGCAGCCCAGACGCGCTGCTGAAAGGCCGTGCCGCGCATGTCGAGCGGCAGATCGAAAGATGATTGCGGCCGCTCCACCATGCCCACCGCCGCGGCGACATAGCGTTCGAACGACTCATCGCCGCCGATGAGGTTCGCGCGCGGAAATCGATGTTGCAGATCGCGCAGCAGATCTTCGGGGTGGTCGCCAAGTGAAATGGCGCAAACGCCCTTCGCACTGGCCGCGACGAGCACCGCGCCCAGAGACGACTGGCCGATGGCGAAGCGGATTGTTTCGCGCGGCGCCCCGGCGCGATAGGCGGTGGGCGTCATGCCCAATGTGTCCTGCGCCGTCGCGTAGAAGCGCGCGCTTGAATTATAGCCAGAATCATAGATCGCCTTTGTCACGGTGCGGCTCTCTTTGAGTTCCTCGCTCAGGCGCATGCGCCGGTGCGCCTGAGCATAGGCTTTGGGCGTCACTCCCGCTATTTGCGAAAACAATCGGTGGAAATGATAGGGGCTCAGTCCGATCGTGCGCGCCAGCTGCGCAAGCGCCGGGGGCGCTTCCGCCGCTTCGATCATCCGGCAGGCGCGGGCGATCTTCTCCGCGTCCCGCTCTTGCTGAGATGGCTCATCCGGGCGGCAGCGACGGCACGGACGAAAACCTTGAGCTTCAGCTTCGGCGGCTGTGGCGCAAAAACGCACATTGGCGCGCTTCGCCGGCCGCGACGGGCAGGAGGGCCGGCAATAGACGCCTGTCGTTTCAACGCAATAGTAGAACTCGCCGTCGCGGCGCGCATCGCGCGCGACAACCGCCGCCCAGCGCGTCTCGTCGAGGTCGAGCGCATTTGCCTGCGTCGTGTCGTTCGTCTGCATGCCGCGCATCATCGAACTTTTGCGCCCACCGCCGCAATGCGTTTCTTGCTGTCAAATCCAAATTGGCTGAAAGTCCGTTGGGCGATCCTATGCTGTATCTTGAAGCGACGGGCCGGACTGGAGATGGCGCGAATAATTTACGAAGCCGCCTTTACGCGCCGAGCGGCACTCGCCGGCGCCGGCGCATGTCTCGCCTTCGGCGCGCGCGCTGAAACAGCCTCGACCCTGCTCGTCACACATCCTGCTGCGCTGGCGCATGACATGGGACCGACGTATGTCGAGCGGCCGGAGCGCGTTCGGGCCATTCTGCGCGCGCTTGACGATGACGCGCGCTTCGCAGGCCTCATGCGCGCCGAGGCGCCTTTGGCGGCGCAGGAAGCTTTGCTGCGCGCGCATAGTTTTGAACACCTCGCGCGTCTCGCGAAATTGGCGCCTTCACAGGGATATGCGCGCATCGGTCCGGACGTCGCCATGAACGACGCCACGCATGAAGCGGCGTTGCGCGCAGCCGGAGGCGCGCTCGCGGCCGTCGATGCGGTGATGCGCGGCGACGCCAAGAACGCTTTCGTCGCCATGCGGCCGCCGGGCCATCATGCGACTCGCGATGCGCCGATGGGCTTTTGCTTTTTCAATAACGCCGCCGTAGCGGCGCTGCATGCGCGTATGGCGCATGGCGCCCCGCGCGTCGCCATCGTCGATTTTGACGTGCATCACGGCAATGGCGTCCAGGAGATTTTCTGGAGCGATCGAAACGTGCTTTACGCGTCGACGCATCAGATGCCGCTCTATCCCGGCACGGGCGCAGTCAGCGAAATCGGCGCGCATGACACGATCGTCAACGCGCCGCTCGCAAAGGGCGATGGCGGCGCGCAATTCCGAGAGGCGCTGGCCTCTCGTATTCTGCCGCGTGTCGAGGCGTTTTCGCCCGATCTCGTCATTCTTTGCGCCGGCTTCGATGCGCATCTCCACGATCCGCTCGGCGGATTGCGTTTCGTTGCAGAGGACTTCCGAGACGTCACGCTTCGCGTGATGGAGATCGCCGCGCGCCGCTGCAAGGGACGCATCGTCTCACTGCTCGAGGGCGGCTATCGACCTGAAGATCTCGCGCGTAGCGCTGCGGCGCATGTCGGCGCATTGATGGAAGCGTGAATCGGTTTGCGGTTTGTCATTCCCGGCGGACCGTAGGTCCGACCGGGAATCCAGAACGACTTCCAAAATGCTTGTTGCGACTCTGGATTCCCGATCGCTTCGCCTTAACCGAAGCGTCGGGAATGACATTCGGATCACCCAAGGCGCGCCGCCAGCCTGCTCCACAAGGCGTTCTCCGCCTGAAAGATATAATCGAGCCGCGCGCTGGTGACGCTTTTGGCGCCTCGGGCGATCAGCCAATCGGCGAACCCCGCGACCTTTTTCGCCGGACAGGAGAAGGTCGCTGACTCTTCGTCCATGTCGCGCAATCCGGCGCCGAAGTTCGCTTCCGCTTCTCGCAGGATATGTTCGCTCAGCGTAGGCAGGCTCGCGCGCACATCGCGCGTCGTGCGCGCTTCTTCTTCCGCGGCGATGCGGGAGAGAATGACGCGCGCCGCTTCGCGCGCCGCATTGTTCCACGGCGCCGTCAGCGAGGCGACGAGATTGGCCTGCGAGCGCAGAATGACGCCGTCCTCGATGATCTTCAGCGCATTCGCTGCGAGCGTCGCGCCTGTCGTCGTGATGTCGACGATGAGATCGGCGGAGCCTGCGGCGGGCGCGCCTTCGGTGGCGCCGGAGCTTTCCACAATGCGGTAGTCCGATACGTCATGAGCGGCAAAGAAGCGCCGCGTCGTATTGATGTATTTCGTCGCGACCCGCAGCCCGCGGCCGTGGCGTGCGCGAAATCCATCGGCGACGTCGGCGAGATCGCTCATATAGCGCACGTCGATCCAGGCCTGCGGCACCGCGACGACGACATTCGCGGCGCCAAAGCCGAGCGGGGCGAGAAGCTCCACTTTGTTGTTGGCGTCGGCGATCTCCTCGCGCACCAGATCTTCTCCGGTGACGCCGAGATGGGCTTCGCCCAAGGCCAGACGGCGCGTAATCTCGGAAGCGGAGAGATAGGCGACTTCCGCGCCTTCGACGCCGGCGACGGCGCCGCGATAGTCGCGCGCGCCGCGGCCTTGCGTCAGCTCCAGACCGGCGCGCGCGAAGAAGGCGGCGGCGTTCTCCTGCAGCCGGCCCTTTGAAGGGGAGGCGATGATGAGTTTTTGCGCGGGCGCCATCATGCTTCTCTCGCGCTCGGGGAAAGACGGTCGATCCAGATCGCGGCGCCGACCGCCGGTATGTCCGACGCCGCGCCCAGCGTTTTGAGCAGTCGGTCGTAGCGTCCGCCGCCGATCACCGGCGCGCCGTCGCTGGAGTGGCGGGCCTCGAAAACGAAGCCCGTGTAATAGTCGAGATGACGCGCAAAGCTTGCCGAAAAGCGGATCTCGTGAACCGTGAGGCCGCGCGCGCTAATGGCCTCAGCGCGCGCGTCAAACGCGTCCAGCGCGGCGGAGAGGTCAAGCTGCGCGTCGGCGGTCAGCCGGCGCATGGCTGCGGAAGCTGACGCGGGCGCGCCTTCGATGGCGAAAAAAGTCTCCGCCAGCGCGCGCGTCTCGTTGGAAACGCCCGCGCCTTCGGCGAGCGTGGCTTGATCGAGAAAGCGTTCGGCGATTTCAGCCGCGCTGCGGCCGCCGACGGCCGTGATGCCGGCGATGGACAGCAAGTCCTCGACAAGACGGCGCGCATCGGACGGGTCGACTTTGGTCAGCGCCGCCAATACGCCCGATTGTTCCGATCCGCCATTGCGTTCGGGCGACGCAAAAATATCAGACAGCCTTTGGCCGCGCGCGTGCCCGGCCGCCAGACGCCGGCGCCAGACCGGGGGCATCTCGAGCCGTTCGAGGAACGCGGCGACGAGCCCGGCGTCGCCGGTCAGAACCTTGAGCGCCGTCGCGCCAGCCGCCGCCGCGGCGTCGAGTGAAGCGGCGAGAATTTCGGCGTCCGCGGCTTCGCGGTCCTGGCGGCCGAAGCTCTCCAGCCCCGCCTGAAGAAACTCGCCGTCGCCGGTCGCGCCATGTTCAGGGGCGCGAAAGATCGAGCCGCCGTAAGCATATGCGGCCGGATCGCCCGCCCGGGCGGAGGCGAGATAATCGAGGCAGACCGGAATCGTATATTCCGGCCGCAGGCAAAATTCAGCGCCAGAGCCATCGCTCGTCAGATAGAGTCTTCCGCGGAAATCCTCGCCCGAGCGGTCGAGAAAGACGCCCGCCGGCTGCAGGAGACGGGGCTCGCAGCGCGCGAATCCCTCGCGCGCGAAATGCGCGAGGATGGCCGCAAGGCTCGTAGCTTCTCGTTCTGCGGAAGTGGCGGTGACGGCGTTCAAGCGCAAATCCCTCGAATTTGCGCTCTCTTTAGCAATTGCGCCGCGCGCGCGCACCCCTGCTCCGGGCGAAAGGTGAACGCCGTAAGGCAAAGGCCGCGGTCCGGAGCCTTGCATCCCGAGCGCTCGTCTGCCAAATAAGGGGCCGGGAGGTTGGCGGTGGACGCTTCACTCGCCAACCGGGTCAGGTCCGGAAGGAAGCAGCCCTAACGAGCTTGGGCGGGTCTTCGTTCAGCCTCCCACCTTCTTCGGCGAGCAGCGAATGGCGTAGCGCAATATACTGCGCTGTTCGTCGCTCGTCTGCCGCCGGATGGATGCAGATGGACCACGAGCACGATCCGCCGAGGCCATCGCTGGCGCCTGACGAGGGGCCTTCGCTATTTGGTGCCGATCAGGCGCCGCCGTCGGCCTATCGCGTGCTGGCGCGCAAATATCGACCGACCACCTTCGTAGACCTGATCGGCCAAGAGCCGATGGTGCGTACGCTCGAAAACGCGTTCGATCTCAGCCGAATTCATCAGGCCTATTTGCTGACCGGCGTGCGCGGCGTCGGCAAGACGACGACTGCGCGCATTCTCGCGCGCGCGTTCAACTATGAACTGCCGGCGGGAGACGGGCGGCCCGCGATCAATCAGCCGACGATTCATATGGAGGAGCTCGGCGTCCACTGTCAGGCGATCATCGACTCGCGCCATGTCGACGTGCTCGAAATGGACGCCGCCTCGCACACGGGCATCGACGACATCCGAGAGATCATCGACAACGCCCGTTACCGCCCGGTCATGGCGCGGACCAAAGTCTACATCATCGACGAAGTGCACATGCTCTCGAAGGCCGCGTTCAACGGTCTGCTGAAGACGCTCGAAGAGCCGCCCGAGCATGTGAAGTTCATCTTCGCGACGACCGAAATCGACAAGGTGCCGGTGACGGTGCGTTCGCGCTGCCAGCGCTTTGATCTGCGCCGCATCGACGCCGGTCTGCTCGCCAATCATCTATTTGGCGTCTGCAAGGCCGAGGGCGTCGCCATCGAGCCGGATGCGCTCGCCATGATCGCGCGCGCCGCGGAAGGCTCGGCCCGCGATGCGTTGTCCTTGCTCGATCAGGCGATCGCCTATGGCGCGGCGCACTCTGCGGGCGGCGCGATCGCCGCCGAGGATCTGCGGCTGATGCTCGGCGTCGCCGACAAGGCGCGAATCATCGATCTTTTCGAAGCGGCGATGTCGGGCGATATCGCCAAGGCGATCGCCATTCTCGAAGATCAATACAACGGCGGCGCCGATCCGGCGCAGGTGCTGCTCGAACTCGCCGAATTCACGCATCTCGCGACGCGCCTGAAGCTTGCGCCGGAGACCGCCCATTCGGCGGCGCTGACGCCCGAAGAGAAACGCCGCGGCGAAGACGCGGCGGCGCGCCTTTCCATTCCCACGCTCACGCGCGCCTGGCAGATTTTGATGAAAGGCGTCGATGAATTGCGCGGGTCGCAGCGACCGTTAGCGGCCGCCGACATGGTGCTGGTCAGGCTCGCTTACGCCGCCGACATGCCGACGCCGGCGGAGGCGCTGCGGCGCCTGGGTTTGGGCGAGAGCGCATCGAGCGCCGACTCCGGGGCGCCCTCGACACGAAGCGCAGGGCCTGCCGGCGGCGGCGCTGCGCCGCGGGCGGTCGGAGGCGGCCAGGCGCTCGCGCCCGCGCTGCGTTCCGCCGCGCCTCAGCCCTCGGCAGCGCCGGCGCCAAGATCTGCGACGCCGGAGCCAGGAATCATAATCGAAAACTTCGACGCGCTTGTCGCGCTTGCCGCGCAGAAACGTGACATGCGCCTCAAGATCGGGCTCGAATCCGAAGTGCGGCTGGTGCGATTTGAGCAGGGCCGGATCGAGTTTGAACTCGCGCCCGGCGGCGCGCGTGAACTGGCGTCGACTTTGATGCAGAGGCTTCAAGCTTGGACCGGCGAGCGCTGGATGGTGTCGGTCGTGGCCTCGGGCGGCGCGCCGACGCTCAAGGAACAGCGCGATGTCGAAGAGCGCCAACGCCGCTCCTCGCTTGAATCAGATCCGCTCGTCGCGAGCGTGCTCGCGCGTTTTCCCGGCGCGCAGATCGTCGCCGTGCGGGGCAGGGACGAGGGCGCAGGGTCCGCAGAAACGCTCTATGATGACGCGACGCCAATCGAGGAAGACGACGGAGACGCGCAATGATGGACTTCATGGGCCTGATGAAGCAGGCGCAGCAGATGCAGGCCAAAATGGCCGAAGCGCAGCTGGAGCTCGAACAGATCGTCGTCGAAGGCGAGGCGGGCGGCGGCATGGTGAGGGTCGCGCTCACCGCGAAAGGTGGGATGAAAAGCATCTCCATCGACCCGAGTCTGCTGACGCCCGACGAGAAGGAAATTCTTCAAGACCTGATCCTCACGGCCCACATGCAGGCGCGCGCCAAAGCCGAGGAAGCCATGGCTGAAAAAATGAAAGCGCTCACCGGCGGGCTGCCGTTGCCGCCGGGCTTCAAACTGCCGTTTTGATGCGTATTGCTGCAATCCCGCGTCATGGCCGGCCTTGAGCCGGCCATCCACGTGATGACGTCGCTCAAGCTTCCAATGATACGTAGCATTCTGACGTGGATGCCCGCGACAAGCGCGGGCATGACGCGAAACCACATGAGGCGTTGATCCGGCTATGGCGGAAAAGGTGGCCGGTCCCGAGATCGAAAAACTCGTGCAGCTCCTGGCCAAATTGCCGGGGCTTGGTCCGCGGTCGGCGCGGCGCGCCGCGCTGCATCTCATCCGCAAACGCGAAGAACTGCTGGCGCCGCTCGCCGAAGCGATGCGCGTCGCGCAGGAGCGCATCGTCGTTTGCTCGGTCTGCGGAAATATCGATACGAGCGATCCGTGTACGATCTGCCGCGACGCGCGCCGCGACGGGTCGATCCTGGTTGTCGTCGAGACGGTCGCCGACCTATGGGCGCTGGAGCGGGCAGGGCTGCTCAACGCGCGCTATCACGTGCTCGGCGGCGTGCTGTCGCCGCTTGACGGCGTCGGCCCGGACGATCTCGCCATCGCCAGCCTCGTCGCACGTGTGCGCGGAGAGGAGACTCGCGAAGTCGTGCTTGCAGTCAATGCAACGGTCGATGGACAGACGACCGCGCATTACATCGCCGATGTGCTGTCGCCGTCCGGCGTGAAGGTGACGCGTCTCGCCCACGGCGTGCCGGTCGGCGGCGAACTCGACTATCTCGATGAGGGAACGCTAGCGGCGGCGCTGGAGCGGCGCACGGCGTTCTAGAGGGCGTTTTTGAGAGCCGTCAGGGCTGGCTTGACACCGCCATCCAGCGCAGGAAGCGATTACTTCGCTGCGGTTTTCGACGTGATGATCTTTTCCCAGTCCTCGACGCCGATCTCGCCGGTGTATTTGTCGCCATTGACGAAGAAGGTCGGCGTCGAGTTGACGCCGAATTTCTCGGCGGCGCGATTACGCACCTTATTGACGTTCTCGTAAAGCGTCTGATCCTTTAGGACGGCCTCGAACTTCTCCTGGCCGATTCCAGCCTGTTTCAAGACATTGGCCAAGCCGTCGAGCGGCTTGTCGGAAAAGGCCCAGTTCTTCTGCTGCGAGAACAGAAGATCGACCGTCGCGTCACGCTTGTCGCCGAGTTCGCGCGCCAGCATGAAAGCGGCCGTCGCGAGCGGATCGAGCGGGAACTCGCGCAGAATGAACTTCGCCTTGCCGGTGTCGATATAGTTCTTCTTCAGCTCCGGATACACGTCGTGATGGAACGCCGCGCAGTGGCTGCACGTCATCGAAGCATATTCGACGATCGTCACGGGAGCGTCCGCCGCGCCTTCCACCACGTCCGGCAGAGCGTTCGGCGCCATCAGCTCGTCAATTGCGACCTTGCCCGAAGCAGACTTTTCGGCAAGGGCGGGCATTGCGGCGAGGAGCGCGCAGGCGGCGCCGACAAGGAAACCACGACGGGGCATAATAAAAGCGAAGGGCATGTTCGGTCCGTAACTGTTGCGACGCCAAAGACCATATCGTCTTCGACAATTGTGGCAAATCAAATCTGGCGAGGAGAATGTGGAGCCGCTAACCGGGCGCTACAGCCCGTGTTTCGGCCGAATGAACCAGTAAAGCACGCCGATAAAAGCGAGCACGACGCCGAACCAGAAAACGACGTCGCCGAGCATCAGGTCCCGCATGGTGTAGCTTAGAACGCTGACCAGCAAGCCGCCGATCGCTATCCAGAGGGGACGCTGACCACGTTCCTTCTCCGCCGGCCGCTTCTTCGATAGCCCGGACACGTGCCTCTCCTTCTGCGTTCCCTCGGCGCGGCCGCCTTTCAGCTTGCTTGCAAGTGATGACGGCGCTTTTGTGCGAGAGCAGGTTCCGAAAAAGTTGACAGACTTTTTCGATGAGAACCTGCTCCAACATTTTGATTTTGAGCGATTCCTTATCGATCACATGAATCCATGCGATCGGAAGCGCTCCAGAGTTTCCGATTGCGGTCCCACAGTCAAGAACGGGCATAAAAAAACAGCCGCTCGACGCGGCTGTCTTTTTCACATTGCTGCGCGTCGAGGTTAGCGCGAATAGAACTCGATGACGAGGTTCGGCTCCATCTGCACCGGATAGGGCACCTCCGTCGCATGCGGCACCCGGACGAGTTTCGCGGTCATCTTGGAGTGGTCGACGTCGTAATATTCCGGCGCGTCGCGCTCGGCGAGCTGAACCGCCTCGAGCACGGTCACGGCCTGTTTCGAGGCTTCCTTCACCTCGATCACGTCGCCGACCTTCACCTGATAGGACGGAATGTTGACGCGCTTGCCGTTGACGCGGATGTGGCCGTGATTGACGAATTGGCGCGCGGCGAAAACCGTCGGAACGAATTTCGCGCGATAGACGATGGCGTCAAGGCGCCGCTCCAAAAGGCCGATTAGATTGTCGCCCGAGTCGCCCTTCAACCGGATCGCTTCCGCATAATATTTGCGAAACTGCTTTTCAGAGATATTGCCGTAATAGCCCTTGAGCTTCTGCTTGGCTTTGAGCTGCGTGCCATAGTCGGAGAGCTTGCCCTTGCGCCGCTGTCCGTGCTGGCCGGGACCATATTCGCGGCGGTTGACCGGGCTCTTCGGCCGGCCCCAGATGTTCTGGCCCAGGCGGCGGTCGAGCTTATATTTTGATTCTGCGCGCTTCGTCACTTTGACTCTCGTCCTCTCATGGTCGCGTTAGTGGCGTGCGAGAGGCGAAAGACGGAATGCGTCCGGAGCGTTGCGCTCGGACGTCGTCCAGATTCGCGTCTCTCGCCGCCCCCGGCCAGCGCCGGGGCTTCAAGAACGCGCCCTCCTCTGCCGTCAACCGGCCGACAGGCGTTTGCAGCAAACGCCACGGGTGCTGGCCTGGCGCGAACGGGCCGCGTCAGGCTCGTGGGGAGCTAAAGGAAAGCGCCCCTGAAGTCAAGATTTCTGGAGAAAAGCCGAGTTACGGCCACCAGAACGGGAAACCCTCGTCGTAAGGGACGATCATGCTGGCGTTGTAGGGCGGCCGCTGCGGAAGCGTCTCCTGCATATACCAGCTGCGCTGGTTGCGCTCGATCGGATCGTGATTGAGGTAGGTCTGCTGAACCATGTAGCGGTTGGTGCTGCCGACCGGCACCTGGGTGCCGGGATCGAGCCAGCTGCGGCGCTGGATGTCGATCGGACCGCGGCCGCAACACGCATCGCCCGAGGCGACGCGATAGCGGGACTTGGCGAGCGCATCGCCCGCCGCGAACAACACCAGACAGGCGAGCCCCGCCGACAGCACTTTATTCCTGCGCATCACGATCCCCTTTCGGACTAACGCCGTATCTCATAATAGCGGATCGTTTTGCAAAAGCGAATTAAAGCGGGGTTTTCCCGGCAGCAATCCGCCGTCAGGGTGAATGCGGAACGTCTAGCGCGTGATCTGTGCGCCTTGGCGCGATGGCCTCGCATGCGCGCGGCGCGCGCCCTGCGCAGGACGCGCGGCGTTCTTTTGCGCTGGGATGGTCGCGGTCAGGTCGTCGCGCGAGATGTTGCCGCAGCCAATGGCGCGCGTCGACGCCGCTTGCGCGAAGAAGTCGTTCAGCGCCGGATTATCCGGACTCGCCGTGTAGTTGATGCGGTCCAGCAGGCAGCCGAGCGCGACCCGATCGATCGGTTTCGCCGATTCGCCGCATGCCAGTCCGGCGATTTCGAGAGCGAGCTTGCCATCGATGAAACGCGCCGCGAGGCAGCTGCGCTCGCTCGCGGCGACGCCCACGGATGCGGTTTGCGAGAGCCGTATTTCGGCCGTCTCAAATGCCCCGAATTTGGTGATGAGCGCGCTCGGCTGGCCGATCTTCGCGACGTTAAGGCCGGCTTGGGCGGCGTGTCGGGTCATGTCGAGGAAGAAGTCGGACGTCTTTTCCTTGTCGATGATATCCTGATGAATATCGACGCGCATGAATGGCGCGCCCATTGCGAATTGCCCGACGGCGATCGTGTCGATACGGCCGGAGCCGTTCTCGCTGTCGCGCACGGCGATCGTTTTTTTCTCCCGGTCGAATTCCGGCGCGGCGATGTCGAATGCGCTGAAGGGTTTCGCCATCAGCGCCGAGGCCTCGATGGCTTCGACGGAAACCTTGGTGGAAATCTTGCGCGAGGGCGCGACAGTGACGCGCGGTTGCTCGACGTTCGCCGCGACTTTCGGTTCTGGGATCTGAGGTCCGCGCGGAAGAAGGACGAGTGCGGCGAAGAGAATGATCGTCGCCCCGACGCCCATTCCGATCGCTGCCCGAACGCCCGCCGGGCGGGCGCGCAGCGGCTGCGCATAACGCCTGTAGTTGGGGTCGACTTCGGCAACGCTCATGGGACGCGACTCCGGCGGCCCGCGGCGGCCGCGGGCGGAAAACACGCCGACTTTGCCCAGTCGTTTCAGAAGTTAGCGTTAACGGCTCTGCGCGAATTGGAGTTTGGTGAATGAAAGGTTTACGCGAGGCGCAAAGAAAAGCCCGCGCCTTGCGGCGCGGGCCTGAAACTGCCGGTCGAGGAGATCTTACTCCTCTTCGTCCTTCTTGGCTTTCTTGGGCGTCTCTTCGCGGGCTTTGAGCGCCGCGCCAAGAATGTCGCCGAGCGAAGCGCCGGAGTCGGCCGAGCCATATTGCGCGATGGCCTCCTTCTCTTCAGCGACTTCAAGCGCCTTGATCGAGACGGAGACCTTGCGGGCCTTGCGGTCGAACAGCGTCACGCGGGCGTCGACCTTCTCGCCGACGGCGAACCGTTCAGGACGCTGGTCGGCGCGGTCGCGAGCGAGTTCGCTGCGCTTGATGAAGGTGGAGAGATCGGTGCCGGCGATCTTTACGTCGATGCCCGAATCCTTCACCTCGATCACCTCACAGGTGATGACGAGGCCCTTTCTGAGCTCGCCGCCTTCTTCGGCGCTGACGGAAGCGAACGGATCGCCTGCGAGCTGCTTGACGCCAAGCGAAATGCGCTCCTTCTCCACGTCGACATCGAGGACCTGGGCATTAATCATGTCGCCCTTCTTATACTCCTCGATAACCTGCTCGCCGGGACGGTTCCAGTCGAGATCCGACAGATGGACCATGCCGTCCACGTCGCCATCGAGCCCGATGAAGAGCCCGAACTCGGTCTTGTTCTTCACTTCGCCAGAGACGGTCGAGCCGACCGGATGCTTCTCGGCGAAGGCCTCCCACGGATTCTGCAGGCACTGCTTGAGGCCCAGCGAGATTCGACGTTTGACCGGATCGACCTCGAGCACCTGAACGTCGACTTCCTGGCTCGTCGAGACGATCTTGCCGGGATGGACGTTCTTTTTCGTCCAGCTCATTTCCGAGACGTGGACGAGGCCTTCGATGCCGGGCTCCAGTTCGACGAAAGCGCCGTAGTCGGTGATGTTGGTCACGCGGCCATGGAACCTGGCGCTGATCGGATATTTCGCCTCGATGCCCTGCCAGGGATCCTCGAGGAGCTGCTTCATGCCGAGCGAGATGCGGTGCGTCTCGTGATTGATCTTGATGATCTTCACCTTGACGGTCTGACCGATGGTCAGCACCTCGGACGGATGATTGACGCGCCGCCAGGCGATGTCGGTGACATGCAGCAGGCCGTCGATGCCGCCGAGATCCACGAAGGCGCCGTAGTCGGTGATGTTCTTCACCACGCCGTCGATCACCTGTCCCTCTTCGAGGTTGGCGACGATCTCGTGGCGCTGCTCGGCGCGGCTCTCTTCGAGCACGGTGCGGCGCGAGACGACGATATTGCCGCGCCGGCGGTCCATCTTCAGGATGTGGAACGGCTGCGGCACGTTCATCAGCGGGCCGACGTCGCGGATCGGACGAATGTCGACCTGGCTGCGCGGCAGAAAGGCCACGGCGCCGTCGAGGTCGACGGTGAAGCCGCCCTTGACCTGATTGAAGATGACGCCCTCGACCTTTTCATTGGTCTCGAAGGCCTTTTCGAGCTTGACCCAGCTCTCTTCGCGGCGCGCCTTGTCGCGCGAAATGACGGCTTCGCCGAGCGCGTTCTCGACGCGCTCCAGGTAGACTTCGACCTCTTCGCCCACTTGGGGGGCGGGGTCCCGGCCATAGCCAGTGAATTCCTTGATAGCGACGCGGCCCTCGGTCTTGAGGCCAATGTCGATGACGGCGACATCCTTTTCGATGGCGACGACGCGGCCCTTGATGACGGAACCTTCGAAGGCCTCGTTCTGGCCATAGCTCTCATCAAGCAGAGCGGCGAAATCTTCGCGCGTAGGCGCGCGATCGGTCGTGGCGGACATTTGTTCTCCTGAGAGCCCAGAGAGGGCGGCGCCGGCATGGGTTAGCGTTGCAGATCGGCTTTCGGCGATCGGACGTCCCCCGCGGCTAAAACGCGAGGCTGGACGAAAAGTTCGCTAAGCGAACTGCCGGCGCGGCCCGATGTCGAAAACCAAAGCGAATGCCCCGGCTTGGTTACCGAGGCGGGGCCTATCTACCAGCGGCGCGACGCCGTCGCAAGCGCGCCGAAAAGAAAAAGCTTAGCACGGCTTAGCCAAAGCCATGATATTGCACTGCAAAAAGTTAACAATATACTGTTTTAATATAATAATCATAACGCAATAAGGCTCGTTTGTTGGCGAATTTCTCGCTAGCGGAATCACAGCTGCACGCATAGTCTGCGACCTACTGCTAGGCCTCACTGCGCCGCCAAGCATCAGCGGCGGCGCAGTAGCCGCCCGGAGCAGGCGCGCTGGGCGGCTTGGCCAAAGCCCAGTAGAACTTCGCGTTCGCCGTCCAGACAGCGAGAGCGTCGACTTCCTGTCGTTGCGATAGGGATATAAAGAGGAGAAAGAGATGAAGACGAATATTATTTCAGGTTCGGCTCTCGCCGCCGCCGCCGTCGCCCTTGCTCTGAGCGGCGCGTCGGTTGCGCCCGCCTACGCGCATTCCGCGAAGTCGACCCACGCGAAGACGCATTGCGGCGCCAAGGGAACATGCCGCGGCATGGCCAAGTGCCACCACAAGGCGCAGTGTCACCACCACAAGGGCCGCTGCAACATGAAGAGCCGCTGCCACAGCAAGTAATCGCCTTGCGCGGGGGCGGCTCCTACGGCCGTCCCCGCCACGCTGATGCGGCTCCGGCATGAGCGGCGATGCCTGAGAGGGGAACACATCATGGAAAAACCCGCGCCGCTTGGCTACGGCTTGGGTCTGCGGCCGATCTACTATGAAGAGATCCTGTCGTCGCGCCCGCCGATCGGCTGGTTCGAAATCATTTCTGAAAACTACATGCTCGCCGGCGGCCGGCCTCTGGCGATATTGGAGCGCATACGCGCCGATTACCCCATCGTCATGCATGGCGTCTCGATGTCGCTTGCGTCAACCGACCCGCTCAACTTCGACTATTTGCGACAGTTGAAGGCGCTCGCCGAACGCGTCCAGCCGGCCTGGGTTTCAGATCACGTCGCCTGGACAGGCGTTCATGGCGTGACGCTGCACGATCTGCTGCCCATTCCCTACACGCGCGAGTCGCTTGCGCATATCGTCGAGCGCATCCAGCGGGTGCAGGATTTTCTCAAGCGACGGCTTGTCGTTGAAAATGCCTCAACCTACGTGTCCTTCGTCGATTCGGAGATGAGCGAACACGAGTTCGTCCGCGAAATGGCCGAGCGCGCCGATTGCCTGTTGCTGCTCGACGTCAACAATGTTTTCGTTTCGAGCTTCAACCACGGCTTTGATCCGGTCGCCTTCATCGATGGCGTTCCGGCCGAGCGCGTCGTGCAATTTCACATGGCGGGTCACACCGATCACGAGACGCATCGCGTGGACACACACGACCAGCCGGTTTGTGATGAGGTCTGGGCGCTCTACGAGCACGCGCGTCGTCGCTGCGGCGACGTCTCCGCCATGATTGAGCGCGACGACAATTATCCGCCGCTTGCGGAGCTTCTCGACGAACTCCAGAATATGCGCGACATCGACGCCCGCATTTCAAAAGAGCGAGCGCTCAGCGCAGCATGAAGCTCGCAGATTTTCAGTCTCTGTTTCAGCAGCGTGTGCTGGCCGGCTCAGGAGAGGCGGACAAGCCGCTCCTGAACAAATTGCGGCCGTCGCCGCGCGGCGCCGCGCCAGAGACGCTGCTGGACGTCTATCAGACGGGCTACCGCATACGGCTGGCGGACTTTGTTGCGCAGGATCACCCGGGGCTGCGCGCTATTCTCGGAGACGAGACGTTTGACGCGCTGGTCGACGACTACATCGACCACTGTCCGTCGCACGATCCGAACGCCCGCTGGTTCACCACCGGCCTGCCGGACTTCATGCGCGAAAATGCGCGCTGGCGCGACGATGTTGCGGCGGCGTCCATGGCGCTGTTTGAGCGCGCCATGGTCGACGCCTTCGACACAGCTGACGAAACGCCGTTGACGGTGCAGGCGCTGGCGGGCTTTGCGCCCGACGACTGGGCGCGGCTCGCCTTCGAATTCGACCCGAGCCTCACGCTGCTCGAACTCGTCGCCGGCACGGTCGAGGCCTACGGCGCGGCGATTAGCGAGGAAGCGCCGGCGAACGTCGATAAGCCCGCGGCGGGCGAGATCGAATATGCCGCCGTATGGCGCGTCGATCATGAATCCGCCTACCGCCAGCTCGAGCCCGACGAATATGTCGCGCTTTCCGAAGCGCGCGCCGGCCACGCCTTCGGCGACATTTGTCAGATGACCGCCTTTCAGCAGGCGGGCGAGATTGCGCCAGAGCGGCTGGCGCAATGTTTGTCGAGCTGGTTCGAGGACGGCATGATTATCGGCGTGCGCGTCCGCGAGGACGATCAGTCTTCGAATACGCCTTCGAGCGCGTAGTGCTGGACGCTCTTGCGGTTGGCGATAAGTTCGTCGGCCGTCGGCTCGCCCTTCATGGCGCGGGAGATCGCGAGCTTCGTCGCTTCGTAATTGGTGCGATAGAGATCTTTCTTGTCGAGCTCCGCATGGGTGGCGCAACGCGGATCGAGCCAGACCATGATGATCATGCAGAGTTCGTTGAGCTGATCCTTGGGGAGAATCCCTTCGGCGATGCAGTCGACGATGGCGTCGCCGGTCGCCGCCTGCACGACGCCGCCGAGAAGCTCGACATAATCTTCGGATTTCACCGTCATCTTGGTGGTCATCATCGTCGCCGGCCGCACCTGCTGGTTGAGGTCGCGGATGACGAACATGCGCGGATGGCCGGCGACCTGGCCCGCCATGCTGGCGAAGGCGTGCCCGACCGGTCCCTTGACGTTGCCGATCATCACTTCCGGCATGGCGTCAGTGTATTGCCCGTCCGCGGCCAGAACCGTCGCTTCGCCCGTCGCCAGCCAGATATGCTCGGTCATCGTCGTTCCTCTTGCGTTGATCGAGGGCTCGATAGCATCGCGCGCCGTCACATGGAAGCCGGCGATCCTCCGGCTGAGTTGCGTTGCCGGCGCATCGGCCGCACGTCATGATAGGCGGCGCGCGCCCTCAACATGCACGCATCGTGAAGGGGAACCCTGTGACAGATAATCCAACTCGGTCGTCTTTGCGGCTATGCGTCGCGATTGTTGCGGCTGCCTCCCTAGGAGCCGCAACCTCGGCGCATGCTGGTTGTCCGCGCGCTTCGCAAAACAGCGACGTCGCGACGACGATCACCTTCGTCAATCATTCGGGCGAATATCGCGGCATCTATTGGAAGGACTTCTCCGGAAGCGACAAGAGTTATGGCGGCCTCAATCCTGGAGAGCGCAAAACGATCAGCACCTATCTGACCCATCCGTGGGAAATCACCAATGGACCGGGAGATTGTTTGCAGCTCGTATTTCCGCGTCCGGGCGGCTCAATCGTCCGCCTGACGGCGCGCGGTCGGCGTGCGCATCCTTCTCAGGGCGAGTAGCGATGGAGAAGCGCAGGGGAAACCCCGTCGAGCGTTTCATCCGGCGCTAAAACGATTTCGCCCTTTTGCCGATCCTTGCGGCCAGCGCCTCACTGTCTCGCGCGAGCGTTTCCACCAATCCGCGCTTGATGCGCGTGACCAGCCCTGGCCCTTCATAAACCAGCGCGGAATAGAGCTGCACAAGCGTCGCGCCGGCTTCGATTTTGGCGAGCGCCGCGTCCGCGCTGTCGACGCCGCCGACGCCGATCAGCGGAAACTGTTTCTCCACGCGCAAAAATGTTTGCGCGAGCATGCGCGTCGAGAGATCAAACAGCGGCGCCCCCGACAATCCGCCACTCTCCTTCGCCAAAGGCGAACGCAGCGTCGCGGGGCGCGAAATCGTCGTGTTCGATACGATCATGCCGTCGAGGCGCCGATCGCGCGCCACGCGCACGATGGCGTCCAGCTGTGCGAGCGTGAGATCGGGCGCGATTTTGAGGAGCAGGGGCCGTCGAACCGGCGCCGCGTCGCGCGCTTCGATGACGCGCGCGAGCAGCTCGGAAAGCGCTTCCGGCTCTTGAAGATCGCGCAGGCCCGGCGTATTCGGCGAACTGACGTTGATCGTGAAATAGCTCGCGACGTCGGCGAAGGCGCTGACGCCCGCGACATAGTCGGCGACGCGATCGCCAGCGTCCTTGTTGGCGCCGATATTGACGCCGACGATTCCTCGCCGCGCGCGCTTCGACAGGCGCGCCAGCGCCGGCGCATGGCCCTCATTGTTGAAGCCGTAGCGATTGATGACGGCGCGATCATCCAGAAGGCGAAAGGCGCGGGGACGCGGATTGCCGGGCTGCGCGCGCGGCGTCAGCGTGCCGACTTCGACAAAGCCAAATCCGAAACCGAGCATCGCGTCAGCGACTTCGGCATTTTTGTCGAAGCCTGCCGCGAGGCCGACCGGACTAGGAAAGTCGAGACCGAAGGCGTGGACCGCGAGGCGTGGATCCTCCGCCCGCGGCGCACGACGGGGCAGCAGTTTCAGCGCCGCGATCGTCGCATGGTGCGCCGTTTCCGCGTCGAGCAGACGCAAAAGCGGCGATGCGATCGCGAACGCGTCCGTCATTTGAGGACGGCCGAAAAATCATGCCGGCCGTCCGCGCCCAAGGGCAGCGGATGGACACGCGCAACCGTCTCGAGCGAAAGCGGCGCATAAAGATGGGGAAACGGCGCGCCGCCGCGCGAAACCTCCCATCTGAGCGCCTCGCCCAGCTTCGTGAAGTCCACGGCGACGAGCAGCAGATCGGTTTGGCCGGCGAAATATCTCGCCGCCGTTTCCTCGACCTGCTCCGCGGTCGAGAAATGAATGAAGCCGTCGGCGAGATCGACGGCCGCGCCGCCAAAGAGGCCCGCCGCTTCCGCCGCACGCCACTCGGACTGCGAAATGATTTTGTAGATATGAGTCACGAACCCATCAGCCTTGTCTCAAGCCCGCCGAGTCACTCCGCGGCGCGCGGGGTTCTCTGCGCAGCGGCCGCCTGAGCGGCGCGGCGCGGCAGACGCGCGATCATGCCGATGAGCGCACGGTCGGAGAGCGCCACAAGCCGCTCGCCGCGGTTCAGCCAATTGACTGCGTCCTCAATTGTCTCGGCGTCGGCGATTTTAGTTTCGGCCAAGGCTCGGTCCGCGCTGATCTGCCCGCGCTGCCTCGGGCGTCGCGTCGGCAGCCAGCTTTCGTGCAGCGCGCGCAACTCGGGATCGGCGTGGAGCGCCAGCAGACCATTGACGTCGTCTTCGGCAGCGCGCGCCAGCGCTTTTGAGAGCGCCTTGCCGCGTTTGGCGATCGGCGGCGTTGTGGTTTCCTCGGGTGTCGTCAGCACGCCGGCGCGACGAAACATGAGGCCGAGCCAACGTTGACTCGTCGCCCAGGAAATAAGGATCGCGAGCACGAGGCCGGCGATCGTCGGCGACATCCAGGCGACGAGCGAGGGCGAAATCATGAAGCCTGCGACGAGGCTTAAGACGCCCAGCGCCACGTGCCAGATGTGGCGGCGGACGATATCGGCAAACGGCACCGAGCCGTCGTCTCGTCGCTGCGGATCCCAACCGGTATCGAAGCCGAAAACGATGTGCAGCACATGGCCGGTCTGAATCAGCATCATGATCGGCGCGAGCAGGGCGGACAGCACGACTTCGAAAAGGGTCGAGATCAGCAGCATGATCACGCCGCCGGAGCCTTTGCGCGTTTCCGGCTCATAGATGGCGACGATCAGGCCCAGCATCTTGGGGGCGAGCAGAATGCCCATCGTCAGTCCAAAGAGTTCGAGCGACCGTTCGGCGTCGAACCGCGGGAAGGTCGGAAACAGCGCAAATTCGCCGGTAAAATATTCCGGTCGGAAATAGCTCGCCTGGAAGACGATGACGATGCCGATGAGAAGTTGCAGCAGCCAGAGCGGCGACGTCAGATAGCCGAAGATGCCGGTGAGAAAATGCTGCCGCGACGCCCAGTGAAAGCCTTTGCCGCTCAACACGCGTGCATGTTGTAGGTTGCCCTGACACCAGCGGCGGTCGCGAATCGACAAATCGATCAGGGAAGGCGGGCTTTCTTCATAGGAGCCGCCGAGCGTCGGCGTCATGTAGACCGCATATCCGGCGCGGCGGATAAGCGCGGCTTCGACGAAGTCATGGCTCAGGATATGGCCGCCCCAGGGCGGTCGGCCGCGCAGGTCGGGCAGGCCGCAGTAGCGGGCGAAGGCCTCGGTGCGGATGATCGCGTTATGCCCCCAATAATTGCCGTCGCGGCCCATCCAGGCCGTTAGCCCCATCGCGATGATGGGGCCGTAGATGCGCGCGGCGAATTGCTGGACGCGGGCGAAGAGCGTGTTCCGATTGATGATCAGCGGCAGGGTCTGAATGATGCCGCTGTCTGGGTCCGCCTCCATCGCGGCGGCGAGCTGAACGATGGTCGGCCCGCTCATCAGACTGTCGGCGTCGAGCACCACCATATGCTTATAGGCGCCGCCCCAGCGCGAGACGAAGTCTTCAATATTGCCCGCCTTGCGTCCGGTGTTCTTTTCACGCCGGCGGTAAAAGATTCGCGCCTGTGGGCCGAGCCGACGGCGAATGCCGATGAAGGCGCGCTCTTCGGCGATCCAGATGTCGGGATTGGTGGTGTCGGAGAGGAAGAACCAATCGAAATGCGCGCCAAGGCCGGTCGCTTGCACGTCTTCGTAGATCGTCTGCAGGGCGGCGAAGACCCGGCTCGGCGCCTCATTATAGATCGGCATGACGACGGCGGTGGTCTCGGCGAGCGCCGTCGGCAGAGCCGGGCGCCGGCGGCGCTGGCGCATCAGCAGAGCGAAGCCAACGATGCAGCTCGTGAAGGACAGCGCGATCCAAGAGAAGTTCAGCACGAACAACCCCAGCAGCGCCCACTTCAATGTCGTCACGCCGCCGACGTCGACGACCTTATACATCTCGTGAGCGCCATAGGCCGTCAGCGCCAGACCGCCGCCAAAGGTGACAATTCTCGCAAGCCATGGCGTGCGCCACAGCCAAGGCGCTTCGGCTTTGCGCTGCTGCCGCTTGTCGAATTTAAAAAGGTTTTGCGCCGGCATCGACAGCCGATTCTCGATCGGGGTCGGCGGGGCGGCGGCGGGATCGGAGCTGGCGGTCCGCCATTCCGTTGCCCGCGGCGGATCGTCTGAAGGAGCGAGGGTCACGACGTCCATCGATAAAGCCAGGTCTCGCTGATCGGTCGCTCGTCGGACTGCAAAACGAGCCGAAGCTCGCAGTAGTTCTCGCCGGCAGGGTCTACGTCGAAGGCGACGCGGCAGGACTTTGCCGACGGATTCAAATAGGTCCGAATATTCGTCGCCAATCCCGGAGAGGTCGTCAACGCCGCTTTCAGCTGCGTTGTGCGTTGAGGGTCCGCCAACACGTCGCCGGAAAACACGACAATAAAACGGCGGAGCTTGGCGCCCGGCGCACGGCCGGAGCGCGCGCTCATCGCGATCGCCAGCGGCGGCCGCGTCGGCGGCTCCCAGCACCAGAACTGCCGATAGGCGAAGGACGTCTCTTTGCCGGCGACGAGAGCGGTCTTGGGCCGCCAATAGGCGACGATATTGGCGTTGATTTCGGATTCGGAGGGAATTTCGACGAGCTGCAGGGCGCCTTCGCCCCATTCGCCGAGCGGTTCGACCCACAGCGAGGGACGGCGTTCCCAGTGCTGCTGATCGTCCTCATAGTCGGCGATGTCGCGCTGCCGGATCAGCGAGCCAAAGCCCTGCGGATTGTCGTCGACAAAGGAGGAGAACTGCAGACTCTCGCGGTTCGAGACGGGTCGCCAGAGCCATTCGCCCTGGCCGCTGAGCATCTGAATGCCGTTGATGTCGGCGACCATCGGCCGCCAATCGTCGAGCCTGGGACGGTCGAGCGGCGTAAAGAGCGAAGCCCCGGCAAAGCCGGCGATTCCCAAATGATCGACCGCCGTGCGCGGATAGAGAGTCAATTCGGTGTCGATGAGCGTCGCTTCGCCCGGCCGCAGCGTGAAGCGATAGACGCCGGCGACGCTTGGCGAATCGAGCAGAGCATGAATGACGAGCGCGTTGTCGCTGAGCGCGGGCTTCTCGATCCAGAAGCTGCGGAAGGCGGGGAATTCCTCGCCGCGCGGATCGGCTGTGCGAATGGAGAGCCCGCGCGCCGTCACGCCGAGATTCTGCCCGCGCGCGACGGCCCGATAAAAGCTCGCCCCCTGGAATATGGCGAGTTCCGCCTCGGCGCCGCCATTTTGGGCGTGAAGCACCCGAAAGCCCGAAAAGCTGAGGTCGGGAAGGGTCTCCGGGACATTGAGCGCCCCATAGTCGAAGCGGCTCGCCTCATAAGCCAGTCGCGCGGCGGCGCCGTTCTCCACGACGTAGATATCCACAGCAGCCGCAAAAATATGGCCGCGGTGAAGCGGCTCAATGCTGAAACCCGTATTGTCGTGACGCCAAATCGCCGCATCGGGCTTCGTCTTGATCCCGACGAATTGCTCATAGGAGAGATTGGCGAAGGGTTCGGGCAGGTCGGTTCGCGGCGGCGTATACGGCTTTGCGGCCAGCGCGCGGGCAAGTTCGACCACCATGTCGCGCGAGAATGGCGCAGGCTTTTGAACTGTCGGGGGGGCTGCTTGACTGGCGGTCCCCGCGCTTGACGGCGGCGGAACGATTCCCGCCGCGATTGCGCCCAAGCCCGCTTTCAAAACATCTCGACGTTCAAACATGAGCTACCGAAGGAGGCCGATCCGCGCGGTCCATGAACGTGTGATTGAGCCATTTTGCGGCGCTGGGCTGGCGACAGCCCCTCTATACAAGAAAGCTAAGGAGACAAAATGGTTTTCTTGGCGGTTTTTGAGGGCTGCGCGCGAAAGCCGCGGCGGCTTGCGCTCCGCCGCTCGAATCTGCCAGAACCGCGGCCTGAGCGGCGTCGCGACGCCGGCTCCTTACGCCAACGTCTAGCCTGGGCGCCAGATGCCGACAGAAAGAAGCGCGCTCGCGATCGTCCTTGCCGCCGGCGAAGGCACGCGGATGAAATCCGACCGGCCGAAGGCGCTGCACGAGGTCGCCGGGCGCTCGATGCTTGGCAATGTGCTCTCGAGCGCCATGTCGGCGGGCGTCGGCAGCGTCTCCGTGATCGTTGGGCCGGGTCGTGATGACGTCGGCGCGGAGGCGCGCCGCTTTATCCCTGAGGCGGAAATCTTCGTGCAGAGCGAAAGACGCGGCACGGCGCACGCCGTTCTCGCCGCGCGCCACGCCATCGCTAAAGGAGCTGACGACCTCCTTGTGCTCTTCGCCGACACGCCGCTCCTGACAGCGCCGACGATCGGCGCGTTGCGCGCCGCCCTTGCCGAAGGCGCGGCCGTCGCCGTTCTGGGCTTTCAGGCGTCCAACCCCTTCGGCTACGGACGGCTGCTGCGCGACGCCGCCGGGCGCCTCGTCGCCATCCGCGAGGAGAAAGACGCAAGCGACGAAGAACGCGCGGTCACGCTCTGCAACGGCGGTTTGATGGCGATCGACGGGGTAGAGGCGCTGCGCCTCCTAGAAAAGATCGACAACAAAAACGCCAAGGGCGAATTCTATCTCACCGACGCGGTGGAGCTCGCGCGCGCGGACGGACTCGAAACGAGAGTCGTCATCGCCGACGAAGCCGAAGTTCTCGGCGTCAACGACCGTATGCAGCTCGCGCAGGCTGAAGCCGTCGCGCAGACGCGGCTTCGCCGCGCCGCCATGGCGGGGGGCGCGACGATGATCGCGCCGGAAACGGTTTTTCTTGCGGCCGACGCCGTGATCGGCCGCGACGTCGTCATCGAGCCGCATGTCGTCATCGGACCGGGCGTTGAAATCGCCGACGGCGCGGTGATCCACGCCTTCTCGCATCTTGAAGGCGCGCGCGTCGGCGAACGCGCGAGCGTTGGACCCTTCGCGCGACTGCGTCCGGGCGCCGAGATTGCGGAAAAAGCCAAGGTGGGGAATTTCGTTGAGATCAAGAACGCCAATGTCGCGCGAGGCGCCAAGGTCAATCACCTGTCCTATATCGGCGACGCTGACATCGGCGCCAACGCCAATATCGGCGCCGGAACCATCACCTGCAATTACGACGGCTTCCTCAAATATCGCACGACGATCGGCGAAAACGCCTTCATCGGCTCAAACTCGTCGCTTGTCGCGCCGGTGACGATCGGCCAGGGCGCCTATGTCGGCTCCGGCTCGGTTATCACTAAGGATGTTGCGCCCGACGCGCTCGCCGTGGCGCGCGGGCGGCAAATGGAGAAAGCGGGCTGGGCGACGACATTCCGCGCGACGCAGACCGCGAAGAAGGCGGCGAAAAAAGCGAAGGTGGAATAGGCCGGACTTTCTTTCATGCTCATGCTAAATTGGGCGCGATGATTACGCTTTCCCGAGAGACCGAGGTCTTGGCTGAGCGCCTCGCGGCCGCTAGGCGGGTCTCGGTCGATGAGGCCGTCCGTCAGGCGCTGGAAGCGTCCGCGCGGGCGGCGGGCGTGTCGCCGGAGCAGCGTCGACGTCGCATGACGGTCGAACAGATGCAGGCATTGGGCGCCGAAATCGCCGCCTTGCCGATTCTCGATCCGCGTTCTCCACAGGAGATCATGGACGACATCAACGAGCTATGATTGTCGTCGACAGCTCCGCATTGATCGCCATTTTAGAACATGAGGAAGACGCGCCGCTTTACGCTCGCGCTATTCATGATGCCGAGCGTTTGCAGGTCTCCGCGCTAAATGTACTCGAAACCGGCATTGTCTTGCGCGCGCGTCATGGCGATGTCGCCGTGGCGCGTTTGTGGCGTTTTCTGCGTGACGATAATGACTTTGAGATCGCGCCCTTCGACGCGGCGCAGGCGCGCGCGGCGATCGCCGCTTACGGGCGCTATGGCAAGGGCGTCGATCCCAAAGCGCGCCTCAATCTCGCCGATTGCGCCGCCTATGCGCTCGCCAAGACTCTCGATTGGCCGCTCCTCTTCAAAGGCGCCGACTTTTCGGCGACCGACGTGCGCGCCTGTCGTTTATGAAGCTTGCAACGAGGCCAAGCGAGCGGGAGCCTCCCTCAACCCTGATTCCCGTCTTTACTCGCGCCCATCCGCTTTGGCGGCGCTCTTGCTATTATGCTTTCGGAGGTCGTCATGTGCGGCATTGTGGGAATCATCGGAACAGGTCCGGTCGCCGGCAAGATTGTCGAGTCGCTGAAGCGTCTCGAATATCGGGGGTATGATTCCGCCGGGATCGCCACTCTGGAGAACGGTCGGCTCACCCGTGTGCGGGCGAGCGGCAAGCTCAGGAATCTCGAAGAAAAGCTCGCAGCCGCGCCGCTCTCGGGCGCCATCGGCATCGGCCACACGCGCTGGGCGACCCATGGCCGCCCCACCGAGAACAACGCCCATCCGCACGCCAACGACCGTGTCGCGGTGGTTCATAATGGCATCATCGAAAACTTCCGCGAGCTGCGCGCCGAGCTGACGGCGAAGGGCCATGTCTTTTCGAGCGAGACCGACTCGGAGGCCGTGGTCCATCTCGTCGCCGACCAGCTGCGCAACGGCGCGTCGCCTGAAGAAGCTGTCGCGGCGGCGCTGAAGCGGCTCAAGGGCGCCTTTGCGCTGGCCTTTCTCTTCGAGGGCGAAGGCGATCTTCTGATCGGCGCGCGGCGCGGTTCGCCGCTCGCCGTGGGTTGGAGCGACGAAGGCGCCTATCTTGGCTCCGACGCCTTGGCGCTCGCGCCATTCGCGACCTCCATCGCCTATCTGGACGAAGGCGACTGGGTGACGCTGACGCGCGAAGGCGCGCGTTTCCATGACGCCAATGACAATCTCGTAGAGAGGCGCTTCCAGCCGCTGCTGGCCGGTTCCTTCCTGGTCGACAAGGGCAACTATCGCCATTTCATGGCCAAGGAGATCCACGAGCAGCCGGAGGTCGTCGGCCGCACGCTCGCGCATTACCTCGATCTCGCCGAGGGCGTCGTGCGCCTGCCGTTCGAGTTCAAATTCGATCCGCGGACGCTTTCGCGCGTGACCATTTCGGCCTGCGGCACGGCCTATTACGCCGGGCTCGTGGCGCGTTATTGGCTGGAGCGCTTCGCGCGCCTTTCGGTGGAGATCGATATCGCGTCGGAATTTCGTTACCGGGAGGCGCCGCTGCCCGAGAATGGATTGACGATTCTGGTCTCCCAGTCCGGCGAAACCGCCGACACGCTCGCCGCGCTGCGCTACGCCCGCGACCAGGGCCAACACATTCTCTCGATCGTCAATGTCGAGACCTCCACGATCGCCCGCGAGAGCGACACGGTGGCGCAGACATTGGCGGGACCGGAGATCGGGGTCGCCTCGACGAAGGCCTTCACCTGTCAGCTCGTGGTTTTCGCTTGTCTTGCGCTGGCGTTGGGCCGCGCGCGCGGCGTTCTGAGCAAGGAGCGCGAACGCGAGCTGGTCGCCGAACTCGTCGCCGCGCCGGGGCAGATGGCGCAGGCGCTCGCTCATGAGGCGCAGATCGAACCCGTGGCGCGTGACGTGGCGCGGGCTTCGAGCGTGCTCTATCTCGGGCGTGGAACCGCTTTTCCTTTGGCGCTCGAAGGCGCGCTGAAGCTCAAGGAGCTTTCCTATATCCACGCGGAGGGCTATGCCGCCGGCGAACTGAAGCACGGGCCGATCGCGCTGATCGACTACGCCATGCCGGTGATCGTGCTGGCGCCGCCCGACGCGAGCCTCGATAAGACTGTATCGAACCTGCAGGAGGTCGCCGCGCGCGGCGGTCACTTAATCCTGATTGGCTCGCCGCACGCCCGGGACGCCGCGGCCGCCGAACTCGCCGGTTTCATCGAAATGCCGGAAGACGTCGCGGGTCCGTTTGCGGTCATCGTCTACGCCGTCCCGGCGCAGCTCCTCGCCTATCACGTCGCGACCTTCATGGGCAAAGACGTGGATCAGCCGCGCAATCTCGCCAAGAGCGTGACGGTGGAGTAGGGCGCTTCAGCCCCTCTTGATGGTTTCGACGGCGTTCTGCGCCTCGATGATGGCGCTCTCGACCGCCGGCATGCCCTGTCCGTCCGAATGGGCGAGCAGCACATTGCCGAAGCGCTTCGGCAGCGCCCGCATTGTCGCGACGATCCCCGGCGCGGCGATGAGGTGATGGTGGCCCCAGCGCGTCAGCCGCACCTCCGCGAGCCGCGCCCCGCCGAACGCCTCCGGCATGAAACGCCGCAATTCTTCAGCGATCGGCGCGGCGAAGGCGGCGCGATCGCCATCGAGGAGGCGCGCCCGCCCCGCGCCAGGGTCGCGGAACGGCGCGTAGACGGTCAGGACGCTGTGATCCTTGGGCCGCTCGGCGGCGGGCAGGATTGCCGTCGCGCTGATCGCGTCACTGAAGCTCTGGGCGCCCAGGGCCCAGCTGTCATAGGGCTGCTCTTGCGGCGTCCCCTCGAAGCAGCAATTGGCGACAAGGTAGCTACCCTGCCGCAACCGGGTCATTTGCGTCGTCGCCGCCGGATCGACCCCGCGCAGAATGCGGCCGGCGAAAAAGTAAGGCGCGGCGACGACCGCCCAGCGCGCCTCAAGACAGCGGGGCTCCCCAGGGTGTTGCGCGTCGAACCAGCCCACGCGGGCGTAGCCGCCTTCCGCCGGCTCGATCGCGTAAACCGCGGCGCCGGTGACGATGCGTCCTTCGCCGGCGCGCGACAGGCGCGCGGCCATAGCGCGGGCGATCGCGCCGTTGCCTCCTGGGAAGGCGTAGATCGGCGCGTTGATCTCCGAAAGAAAATTGACGCCTGCATAGGCGGAGATTTCGGCCGTAGGCGCGCCGAGCGCTGAGAGGCAGTAGGCGTCGAGCAGGCCGAAGAGTTCGGCGTCGATATGTTCGCGCCGCAAAAAATCATGCAGGGAGAGCTGGTCCAGGGCAAGCGCGGGCGCCGACGCCTCGGCGATTGGGATCTTGGGAAAGTCCGGACTCGCGCCGAGGCGGCGCAAAAGTCCCTTTAGACGCTCATAGGCGCCGCGCCATTCCCCGTCCCTTGGATCCTCCGCGCCGGCCGCCCCGGACAGCGCTCTGTCGACCGGTTCGCTGACCGGTCGCGGCGCGAGGCCCAGAGTCTCGTAGAAAGCCCTGAAAGGATCAGATAAGTCAACGATATAGGCTGATCCGAGCGCATAGTCGACATTGCGCCAGCGGCCCGATTTGGCGACGCCGCCGGGCTCCGACTCGCGCTCCAAAACCAGCACGTCGCGATCCCGTAGCAGCGCCGCGACGGCGAGGCCGGCGATTCCGCCGCCGATCACGACGACGTCGACGCGCCGCTCGGGGGCCGAAAGCGGCGCGCGCCAAAGCCCGTCGCGGATCGCGTGCATGGGCGCGAAACTGTCGCCCGTCCATTCGCCCAGCTGATAGGGCGGCTCTTGCGCCGCTTCGGCGCTCGGCAGGATCAACTGCGTCGCGAGCGCGCCCAGAGCTGTGATGGTCGCGCGACGCGTCACCATGGCCGCTTCCCAAGACAATAAGCTCGATAATGCATGCTGTTCCAGTGAGGGTGAGCGTCGCCATTGACAGGGGGCGGGCTGAACTGGTCTATGCGGGCGACGCCGCGCCCGGCGCGAGAATGCTCGATCGGCGCATGATCCTGTCCCAGTGACGACTCGCGCTTTTCGAAATCATGGTCTGAACCTAAGGACGCGCCGACACTTGCTCGCCTCGATCCCTCCCGTCTATGTCGCGCCCTTCGAACGGGCTTGGCGCAACCGGGAGCTTATCCGCGCCGTCGTGCGGCGCGAGTTCATTTCCCGATTTCGAGGCTCGGCGCTCGGACCGCTCTGGGCGGTTCTCTCGCCGCTCTTCATGCTGCTCACCTACACGGCGCTGTTCTCGATCACGGTTCCGCAGCTTTCCGCCGGCGTGAGCGTCACCGACTACGCAAGCTCGATTTTCATTGGGCTTATTGTCTTCAATCTGTTTAGCGAACTCGCCTATCGGGCGCCAATGCTTCTGCACGAGCATGTCAACTTCGTGAAGAAGTCGATTTTCCCCAGCGAGACCATCGCCTGGACGGCGACGATCCGGGCATTCACCTACGGCGGCGTGGGCTTCGCCGTTTATATCGTCTTCCGGTTGCTGACAGCCGGAACCATCCCCTTAACGATCGTGCTGACGCCGTTCCTGATCGCGCCCTTTTTCCTCTTCATCATCGGCGTCGTGTGGTTTTTGATGGCGCTCGGGGCGTTCACGCGCGACGTCGCCCATATCATGGCCTCGATCGTGCCGGTGCTCATGTTCGCGACGCCGATCTTCTATCGCCTGGACCAGATCGCCGCGATGTCGAAATCGGCCGCCTTCTGGCTGCGTTTCAACATCGTCGGGGATTACATCGAGATGCTGCGCTCCCTTGCGCTTGATGGAACAATTCCAAACGTCTTCGGCTATCTCGCGCTTGTCGCGGTGTCCTACGCCGTGTTCCTTGGCGGCTATCAGTTCTTCATGCGCTACAAATCGGTCATCGTCGATGTCATCTGAGCCCTCTATCCGCTGCGCGGGCGTCGGCAAGGCTTTCCAGCTCTATGCGCATCAGAACGACCAGCTCAAGCAGATCCTGTTTGGCCTATGGAAGAAATTCTATAAGGACAAATGGGTCCTGCATGACGTCAATTTCACGGTCGAGAGAGGCGAGCGCGTCGGCATCGTGGGACGCAACGGCGCCGGCAAGACAACGCTTCTGCAGATTCTGTGCGGCATTACCCAGCCAACAAAAGGCGATTTCAGAGTCAGCGGCCGTATCGCGCCGATCTTGGCGCTCGGCTCGGGCTTCGACGGGCTGCTGACGGGGCGCGAAAACGCCCGCATCGGCGCGGCGATCCTGGGACTGTCGCGCAAGGAGGTCGACGCCTGCATCGACGACATCGCCGCCTTTGCCGACATCGGGTCGTTTTTCGAGCAACCGATGCGGACCTATTCCATGGGCATGATCGCGCGGGTCGCCTTCGCGATCTGCGCCCACGCCAAAGCCGACGTGCTCATCGTCGATGAAGCGCTATCGGTCGGCGACGAAATCTTTCAGCGTAAGTGCGAGAAATACATCGCCGAATTTGCCAAAACCGGCACCATTTTGATGGTGTCGCACGATCTCAACTTTCTCGCCTCTCTGTGCAATCGCGTGCTCTGGCTTGAGGGCGGCGTCGTGCGCGAGATGGGCGATCCGGAGAAGGTCGTCGCGGAATACCGTAAGGCGATGCGCGCCGAAGAGGGTCAGGCGAGCGGCGTCGCGTAGACGTCCCGCGCCGATGAAGCGCGTGCGTCGAACAGGCGCTTGGGCTTGGGGCTGCGGTTGAGCCGCGCAAGGAGCCAAAGCGAAACGCCGACTTCGGCGAGCGCGAGCGCGGCAAGCAGCAAGACGAACAACCCACTGATGCGCAGAAGCGACTCAAGCGCGACGAGAAAGCCGATGTGCACGGCTGGAACCGCAATCGTGGCGAGGCCGCCCGCCGCTCCGCGCCGGCCAGTGATATTCCCGAATGTCAGGACGAGGGCCATCGCAAGGAGCGTATGGGCGATGGCGAGCGCCGGCACGCCGAAGCGCTTCGCCGCCTCCGCCGTCCACTCGCCGAGCTGTCGCGGATCGCGCCGCGCCGCAGCGTAATTGGCGAGAAAGGCGCCGGCCGACAATTCATAGACGCCGCGCCAGCCCCGGTCGGGCAGCGATGCGCTGCCCTGCATCGGCAACGCCATGGCGTATTCATCAAAATTGGCGATGCGCACGTCGCCTGTCGTCAATGAGCGCGTCTGGATGCTGCCGTTGGAGAGCGCGACGATGACCCCGGATTCATTGCGCCGAAATTCGGCGCGCGCCGCCGTCACCGTCTCTTCCTGCATCTTTTCGATCGAAAGCTGACGCACGAACAGATTGACCGCAAGGTCTGGCGTCTCCCAACGCTCGATGTAGAGCGTCTTCACGCCATTGTCGAAGGTGTAGAAACGCGCCGCGTCGAGCATGCGATGGTTGAGCGAATTGCGCACGACATTGAGCACGTCCTGCATGCCGCTCGAATAGTAGGGCGCCGCGAAATTGGCGAGCAGATAGCCGAGGACGACGACGCCGGCCGCCAGGACCAGCGCCGGGCGGCAGATGGCCCAGACGGAAAGGCGCAGCGCGTAGAGAACGGCGATCATGCCTTCGCTCGCCATGCGGCCGAACTCAAGCGCGGTGGCGACGCCCACCGCCATCGGCAAAGTCACATAAGCGACCGTCGGCGTCACCCCGATCAAAGCGGGAATGACAAGGCCGCCGCGCACCGCAGCGGGCGGCAGTTGGTAAAGCAGATATGACAAGACGACGGGAATGGAGAGCGCGAACTGCACGATGAGCACGCCGAACCCGATGCGCTTGAACAGATAGCGGAACAACAGGCGCGGCATGGCGGGGCTCCGCTATCGCTCGGCGTCGCGCCGAGCGTCAAAGAAAATCCGCATCGCGACGGCTAAGCGGCGGAGCGGCGCGCTGGCGCAAAGGCGCGCACGACGCGAGGCGCCGCGCGTCATTGCTTGAACCTCGCCCAGGCGGCTTGCGAATAGTGCGTCCACGCTTCATCGAACACGCCATTCTTCGGCAGCGCTGTCGCGCCGGCCCAATGCGCGAAATAGATCTCCTTGCCTTCGTAGTCGACGGGCTTGCCGTTCTTAAATTCGACGCCTGGCGCTTTGTAGAAGCTTTCGTGAGAGGCGCCCGCGATGACGTTCGGCAAAAGCTCGATTTTCAGGCCGCGGCGGTGCGTTACGAAATTGACGAGCGGCTGGGCGAAGAGCTGACCGCGCTTGCGCACGTCATGGAAAATTACGGCGTCGTCGCGGATTGTATCCATGAAATCGGACAGCTTCAGATATTGGTTCGAGGTGACCCAGAAGCCGTCATTGAAAAGGAGCGCGTCCTTCAAAAACGGATAGTGCTCGCGCCTGTCGTTGTAGACATATTCGAAGCTCGGAGAGGCGACGATGAACTCCGTCTTGCCTTTATCCAAACGGCCGAACAGCGGCGTGAAGTCGCGAAACAGAATGACGTCCACGTCGACATAGGCGACTTCGTCGAGCGGCAGCGCGAGCGCTTGCAGCTTTCGCAGCCGGCGGCGGTTGGTGTTGAAGATGCCGGGGTAAAGTTCATGCGAGAGCTTGTCGATTTCGGTCGGCTCTTCGCCGACGTAATGCGCCCCGTAAATTTCCGCCGCGCGGCGCGTCATGACGACATTGTCGTCATAGGGAATGAGATAAAGCGGCAGCCCGGAATTGGTGTCTCGGTAGCTTTCGAGAAAAGGGAGCAGCCAGTCGATGATCTTGTCATTGCCGACGATGGCGACGCCGTAGCGCTTGGCAGGGGCGGGGGTGGGCGCGGGGCTGGCGGCCGCGGCGCCCTCGGGCGATAAGACTGGATTTGGAACGCGAAGCCTCATATACGGGATGTATTTGAAAATGGCGGGCAAAAGCAAGGGGCGGCTCGGCATTGAGGGAAGATGCGGCCGGGATGCGTCAGTGTGAAATAGCAGCGAGTCGGCGCGCCTGAGAGGCCGAGCGCACGATTTTCCTAAGCTATTTGAGAACGATCGACCATGTTGCAGCACGATGTCTGATACGATGAGCCATATTTCATCATCCGCGGCGCGCGGGGCGCAGACCGCAGGCCCACAGGCGCGGCCTTTTGCCGGCAAAACCGTGGCCGTTGTTCATGCCGCCTGGCACAGTTGCGGCAGTTATCAGGTGAACGTCAGTCAGATCGCCGCCTATAAGGCGCTGGGCGCGCGCGTCGTGTCCGTCGCGATGATGGATGATCTCGCGCGCCGACCGCCGAACGGCGGGCGCTGGCCAGCCTATATTGAAGCGTCCCGCGACATCGGCGCCGACCGCCGTTTTTATTCGGGCGCGCCGTTCTCCGCCTTGGCGTCCCGACTGCTCGTCGATGGCTGGTGGCGACTGATCCACGGCGATCAGGCGTCATGGCTCATCGAGATCGCAAAACGCGCGCCCATGCCCGAAGGATTCGAGAGCGAGTCGATCGACTTCATTCACGCCAATCATTACTTCACGCTGCCCTTCGCGGAAAGGCTGATGCGGGGCCGTAAAGTTCCCGTCGTTCTGGAGACGCAGGACATTCAGGCGCGCCAATATGTGTTGCGTAACAAGGGCGGCTTCTTCATTCCGCCTTATGCGACCTACGACGGCATGCTCGAGGTCGAACTCGCGTGGATGCGCCGCGCCGATCTTTGCGCGCATCTCAATGAGGAGGAGCATCGCGATTTTCAAAAGCTCCTTCCCGATTTGCGACATGCGCTCATTTACCCGGCGGTGGCGTCGGCCCCCTTGGCGCGGGGCCGCGACATCATCATCGTGGCGAGCGACAATTACGCCAATTACATGAGCCTCCGCTGGTTGCTGCAGGAGGTCGTGCCCTTTGCGGGCGGCTCCCGCGTCGCGATCTACGGCAATATCGACGGCGGCGTGAAAAGACGCGACGCGGCGCTCTATGAGTCGCATCGCGCCCTGTTCAAGGGCCGCGTCGACGATATCGGCGCGGTCTACGCCAACGCCGGCTGCGTGCTGCTCCCGACCGTCGAGGGCCACGGCCTGTCGATCAAGGCGGTCGAGGCGCTATCCTGCGGCGCGCCGCTCGTCGCGACCCCGCTGGCGTTTCGCGGCATGCAGATCGATCCCGCCAGATTGCGAAATGTCGCTCTCGCCGAAAACGCCAGGCAATTTGCGGCCCTATGGGGCGAAGCCCAGGCGCGGGCCGTGAGCGGAGAACTCGCAGATCCGGAGCGAAGCGACACGCGCCGCCTGTACGAAGATGCGTTCAGCCCAGAGGCTTATGCGCGCGCTCTGGCGATGGCCGCCGCAGCGCTCTAAATCCAGCCCTAACAAGCTTCACGGACGGACGCGCCACGAAGCGCCAATTCGCGACTTGCTGCGCAAGCATAGACCGTACTTCTTTGGGCGGCGCCCTGCCGCGCAAAGGCGTCATGTTGTAACAGTTGCGCTCTAAAGCGATTGTCGGCGCGGTCGAACTCTGCTTAGGCTGCAGTTCGCGCCAGCTGGAGGAACGGGTTGAGCGTTGCATCGAGTGATTGCTTGGCCTGCGCCCAGCGTCCGCTTCTTGGCCGCCGCGTCGCGCTGATCCACCCGGCTTGGCACTCTTGCGGCACGTATCGCGTCGTCCTTGGCCAGATCGCCGCCTATCACGCTTTAGGAGCGGAAGTTTTTCCGATCGCGATCAGTTCCGATCCTGGCTTCGTTCCGGGTCGGAACTGGATTTGGAAATCCTTCAACCAGGCGACTCCGGAACTTGATGACGGCGCGCGCTATTACGGCGGCGCGCCGTTCCACGCGATGCTCTCGCCCCAATTTTTGCGTGACGTGCTGTGGCCTTATCTCCATGGCGATCAGGCGGTGGTTCGTCTTGGCATGGCGGAGCGCGCGCGGCTATCGCCGGCCATCGAGGGCGCGACTTTCGACCTCGTTCATTGCAACCACTTTTTTCTGATGCCGATCGCGCGCCGTCTTGCGGGCGGCGCGCCGATCCTGCTCGACACGCATGATCTGCAGGCGCGGCAGTTTGCGCTGATCAACGAGACAAAGCTCTGGCTTGCTCCGCGTGCTTCGTATGAATCGATGCTCGCGCAAGAACTTGAGGCGATGCGCGGCGCCGATCTGCTGCTGCATCTTAATGCGCAGGAGGCCGAAGACTTTCGCGCTCTAATTCCCGAGAAGGCGCATGCGCTGCTCTATCCCGCAACGCCTGAGGCGCCGACCGGTCCTGGCGGTCCGGACATCATTCTTGTCGCGAGCAACAACGCCGCCAATGTCGAAAGCGTCGTCTGGTTTCTGCGCGAAGTCGCGCCGAAAGCGCCGGGCGTCACAGTGAAGATCGTCGGCAACGTCGACGCCGGCGTGCGTTCAAAAGCGCCGGAGCAATACGCCGCCTATAAGGACTGGTTTTTGGGCCGGGTCGAAGATCCCGGCGTCGTCTACGCGAACGCCCGCCTCGCGCTGCTTCCGACGATCAGCGGCACTGGACTTTCGATCAAGACGGTCGAAGCGCTGTCGAGCGGCCTGCCGCTGATCGCCACCACCCAGGCGATGCGTGGGATGGATGAGGAAGCGTTGCGCCTTCCTGGCGTCGTCATTGTCAGTTCGGCTGAAGAATTCGCCGATGCGCTGAACCGGGCGGCGGTCAGCGCGCCTTTGGACGAAGCGGGGCGGCGCGGCAGCCCGGCGCGCCGCTATTACGAGTCGCGGCTTTCGCTCGCGGCGTACAAGGCGAGCCTCGGCGTTCTCGCGGCCGCGCTGATCAGCGCCGGATCTGGGGAGTAGATTTCAGGAAATCAGCACGTTGGGGGGAGGTGTGTCTCATCGGCAACGGAGCCCGAAAAACGTCGTTATGACCCTTGGCGCTAATTACGTCTTAGGTTTGATGGTGATACTTTAGCATTCGAAACTGCCGTTCGTCCCAGGAGGACGAGCTTATTGGAGGCGCCTCGAATGACTTTCAGAACTTTTATTTTCGGCGCCTTTGCGTCAATCTTGGCGGTCAGCGCCGCTTCGGCGGCTGACCTTCCGAGCTACAAGGCTCCGCCGCCGCCTCCGCTTCCGCCGCCCTTCAGCTGGGAAGGCTTCCACATCGGCGTCAGCGGTTCCTATGCCGGCGGCGTCTCCAGCCAGTATTCGAACCTTTACGCGCTGCAGCCCGGTTTCCTAGTGTTCCCGACGCAGAATTCGATCGGCACCAGCGGATACATGGTCGGCTATCAGAATGGTTATAACTGGGTGTTCGCAAACCGTATCGTGGTCGGCTACGAAAGCGAATACAACTACGCCAACGTTCGAGCGACGAATACGAACGGCTATTTTACCGGCGTCGGCGCCAGCAGCCGTCTGCAGTGGTTCGGCGCGGAGCGTTTACGCTTCGGTTACGCCTTCGGCCGGATCCTCCCATACATCACCGGCGGCTTGGCCTATGGCAAGGTGAGTCCCTACGGCCAGCAATGGGCGAATGGATCGGTGTTCCCGTCCAGCCGGGCCGTATGGCAGGCGGGTTTCACGGTCGGCGCCGGCGTGGAATACGCCGTTCTCGACAACTGGACCGTCAAGGCGGAGTATCTCTTCACCCGCATGAAGGGCGCATCCGGCGCGAGCATCGGCTTCCCCTTCGCTTACCGCATCACAACCGGCAACAACCTCGACACCCACATCGCGCGCATCGGCGTGAATTATCAGGTCAAGAGCTTCGGCGCGCTGATCGGCATGCCTGAACTCGGTCTCTGATCGATCGTCCTCCCCGACGTCGATAAAAGCCCGGCCTTGCGGCCGGGCTTTTTTTGTTGGCGCGTCGGTGCGATATTCTCGTGGAATGATCCGCAACGCCCCGCTTGCCCACCCTTCGGCTCTGAGCCTCGCGCAGCTTAGCGAGCGCTCCCGCGAAATCTTCAGGCATATCGTCGACAGCTATCTCGCCTCGGGCGATCCGGTCGGCTCGCGCAATCTCGCCCGGCTCCTGCCGATGACGCTGTCGCCCGCCTCGGTGCGCAACGTCATGCAGGATCTGGAGGAGCTCGGCCTCATCTATGCGCCGCATACGAGCGCCGGACGTCTTCCAACCGAGCTTGGCCTGCGCTTTTTCGTCGATTCCATGCTGCAGATTGGCGACGTTGAGGAGAATGAGCGTGCGCGCATCGCCGCCGAAGTTGAAGCGGCTTCCAAAGATCACGATTTTCCCGGCGTCCTTGCAGAAGCGACGAGTCTGCTGTCGGGACTGACGCGAGTCGCCGGCGTCGTCGTCGCGTCCAAGGGCAATGTGCGGTTGAAGCAGATCGATTTCGTGCGGCTCGAGCCCGAGCGGGCTCTGGTCATTCTCGTCGCGGACGACGGATCGGTCGAAAACCGCGTGATTCCCGTCGCGCGCGATCTTCCGGCGTCCGCGCTCACGGAAGCCGCCAATTATCTGAACGCGCGCGTCTCGGGACGCACGATCGCCGAAGCCCGCGAAAACATTGAAGGCTCGCGCCGGGCCGCGCAAATGGAGCTCGACGAACTCGCCGCGCGGATCGTCGAAGCCGGGCTGGCGACCTGGGCGGGCGCGATGGGCGAATCGCGCCAGCTGATCGTGCGCGGGCAGGCGCATCTTCTTGAGGACCTGACCGCCGCCGTCGACCTCGAACGCGTTCGGCTCCTGTTTGCCGATCTCGAAACAAAGACCGAGGTCATCGACCTTTTGGAGCGCGCAGAGCAGGGCGAGGGGGTTCGCATCTTCATCGGCTCGGAGAACAAGCTGTTCTCGCTGTCAGGCTCATCGATGATCGCTGCGCCGCTGCGCGACAGCGAACGCCGGATCATCGGCGCGCTCGGCGTCATCGGCCCGACCCGAATCAACTACGCTCGGATTGTTCCGATGGTCGACTATACGGCGAGGGTCGTGGCGCGCGTCATCGGCGGATAAAGCGTCGCGCCGGGTCCGTCTCTAATCGGCGAACAGCGATAGCTTTACGAGAAATTTTGCGGGTCGACGTCGATCTGAACGCGAACGCCGCCGCGCTCCTTCGGTCCGGCAGCGAGCATGTCGCGTAGAAAGGCCTGCATGTCGGCGCTGCGCGGTCCTTTGGCGAGCAAGCGGAATCGGTATCGCCCGCGGATGAGCGCGATGGGCGCTTCGGCGGGACCAAGCAGCGCGATTTCATTCTGCTCTGGCCAGGCGCCGGGCGCAGCGACTCTGTAACGGGGCGATGGCGGCAGTTCATGCGCCGCGCGCGCGAGGGCGCGCGCATGCGCTTCCGCCGTGGCGGCGTCCTTGGCGGAAACAATCAGCGCGGCGAGACGGCCGAAGGGCGGCAGTCCCGCGCGCTCACGTATGGCGATCTCCTGTACGTAGAACTTTTCCGCGTCTCCCGAGAGCAGCGCCGCGATCACCGGATGCGAGGGGTGAAACGTCTGGATCAGCGCTTGGCCAGGCTTGTCGCCGCGCCCGGCGCGCCCTGTAACCTGATTGAGCAGCTGAAATGTGCGCTCGGCGGCGCGTGGATCGCCGCTGCCCAAGCCCAGATCCGCGTCGATGACGCCGACAAGCGTGAGAAAAGGAAAATTGTGGCCTTTGGCGACGAGTTGCGTGCCGATGACGATATCGAACGCGCCTTTGGCGATCTCCTCCAATTCGCGTCGCAGCCGGTCGGCGCCGCCAGGAAAATCCGATGAGAGAACGAGTATGCGCGCATCTGGAAAGAGCGTCGCCGCTTCTTCCGCGAGCCGCTCGACGCCAGGTCCGCAGGCCGCGAGCGAGTCCTCGGCGCCGCATTCAGGGCAAGCGTGCGGCCGACGCTCGATATGGCCGCAATGATGGCACATCAGCGCACGCCGAAAGCGATGCTCGACGAGCCACGCGTCGCAATTTTCGCAGCGGAAGCGATGGCCGCATGTGCGGCAAACCGTTAGCGGCGCATAGCCCCGTCGATTGAGAAAGAGCAGCGCCTGCTCGCCGCGCGCGATCGTTTCGCCGACCGCCAACGCCAGCCGTGGCGCGATCCATCGGCCTCGCGGCGGGCCTTCCTTGCGCATGTCGATCGCTTCGAGCGTCGGCATCAACCGCGCGCGCGCCCGCGAATCGAGTCGCAGATAGCCGTAGCGCCCGCGCATCGCGTTGACGCGGGTTTCGATGGAGGGCGTCGCCGAGGCGAGAACGATCGTGGCCTCCTCCATCCGCGCGCGCACGACCGCCATGTCGCGCGCGTGATAGCTCACGCCGTCGTCTTGTTTGTAGGCGCCTTCATGCTCCTCATCGACGACGATCAGCCGCAGATCCGAAAAGGGCAGGAACAGCGCCGAGCGCGCGCCGATGACCACGCGAACGTCGCCCGTCGCGCAGCCGCGCCAGATGCGCGCGCGTTTGCGCGCCCCGACGCCGGAATGCCACTCGGCGGGCTTTTCGCCGAAGCGGTCCGCGAAACGCTCAAGAAATTGAGTCGTGAGCGCGATTTCCGGCATCATGACGAGCGCCTGTCCGCCTGCCTCCAAAGCCTGGGCGATCGCCTCGAAATAGACCTCGGTTTTGCCTGAGCCGGTGACGCCTTCGAGCAGAAAGGGCTTGAACGCCCGCGGTGAAAGCGACGCCTTCAGCGCGTCGGCGGCGTCCTGTTGCGCGGACTCCAGCGCCGGCGTAGCGAACAGAGGGTCGAGCGGCGGCGAAATCAGCTCCGGCGGCCCGGCGATGGCCTCCAGGGCGCGCTCGTCGACGAGCGCGTCGATGACGCCCAATGAGCAGGCGGCGGCCTCGGCAAGCGCTTTCTTGGTGAAGGCGACGCCGCCTTCCGCGGCTTTGAGAACGCGGGCGCGCGTCGGCGTCAGTCGTTCCGGGACATCGCCAGTCGCGCGATAAAGCGTGCGCGGCGTCTCGGGCCCCGCGTCTTCGGCCGCGCGCGTGGCGAGCCGTAGCGCCATGCCGCGCGGCGTCAGCGTGTAGCGCGCCAGCCAGTCTATGAAGCTGCGCAGCTTTTGCGCGAGCTGCGGCCGGTCGAGACGGGCGCTGACCGTCTTGAGATTCCCGCCGGGGCCGGAGTCGCCGTCGATCGACCAAACGACGCCATAAGCTTCCCGGCGTCCAAGCGGCGCCGTGACGCTGTCGCCGGGGGAAAGCCGCATCGCCGCCGGCGCGAGGTAGGAATAGGTCGAATCGACCGCGACGGGCGCCAGGATCTCGACGACTCGCGCTCTTTCTTCCTCGTCCTGCGCCGCGCTCATGCCGACGGCTTAATCCATTTCCGGTCCTCAGCGAAAAAATTTCTGGAACGAAGCGCGTGCGACGGGGTTCGAGTATCTCAACGCCTCCACGGAGCCTTCGATGGATAAGTTGTCGCGCATCGGTCTGTCAGCCCTTGTGACGGGAAGCGTCGCAAGCGTCATCTCCACCGCAGCCCTCGCGGCGCTCGCGACGCTCGAAGGAAGGGGCGCGCTCGAGCCCACCAACGCCACCAGCCACTGGCTTTGGGGGCGCAAATCGCGCGGCCGGCGCGACGTCGACGCCGCCCACACCGGCGTGGGCTACGCGACGCATCATGCGTCGGCCGTCTTCTGGGCCTTGCCCTTCGAGGCCTGGCTCGCGATGCAGCCGCCGCGCTCAACGTTCGAACTGATCGGCGATGCGGCGATGATGTCGGGAATCGCCGCCACCGTCGATTATGGCGTCGCGCCCAAGCGAATCACGCCCGGCTGGGAGTTCGCCTTGTCGAACCGCTCCATGGTCGCAGCTTTTGGCGCCTTGGCGGTCGGTCTGGCCTGCGGCGCGGCGGCGTCTCGCGCGCTTCTGGGCGGAGAAGAGCTAGAACTAAGGTAAGGACCCGTCCAACTGCGGCGGCTTAGCGCGTAATCAGTCGCGAGCCTCGATTGCTTGTCAGATAAGTCGCGATCCAGCTGATCGCGACGAAGATGCGGCTTCGCAAATTCACCAGAAAATAAATGTGCACCACGCTCCAGAAGAGCCATCCCGGAAAGCCGGTCAATTCCAGTCGGCCGAGTTTGACGATCGCCGAGTTGCGGCCGATGGTCGCTAAATTGCCGTAGTCCCGATAGCGGAAGGGTTTGCGCGGAGATTGCCCTTTCAGACGGAGTCGGATGGCGCGTCCGGCGTATTTGCCCATTTGCTTGGCGGAGGCGGCGAGCGCCGGGACCGGCGCGCCATCAGGACCGGTCAGGAGAGCGAGATCTCCAATGACGTAGACATCGGGAAGGCCGGGAACCGTGAGGTCTTCGCCCACCGTAATGCGTCCCGTGCGATCGCCTTCGACGCCCAGCCAATTCGCCGCGGGCGACGCCCGCACGCCAGCCGCCCAGAGAATCACGCCGGCGGGAATCTCCTTTTCTCCAGCGACAATTCTGTCCTCGTAAACCTGATCGACAGGCATGTCTGTGCACACCTCGACGCCATGTCTTTCCAGCGATTTGCGCGCGTAGTACGAAAGCCGTTCAGGAAAGCTTGCAAGAATGCGGGGCCCCGCCTCGAGCAGAATGATTCGCGCGTTTCTTGGATCGGCGCGGCGAAACTCCGGCGGAAGCGTTCGCCGGGCGAGTTCGGAAATCGCGCCGGCGAGTTCGACTCCCGTCGGACCGCCCCCGACAATGACGATGGTGAGCAGTCGTTCTCGCTCGATTGGATCGTCACTGACTTCGGCGCGTTCGAATGCGAGAAGCAGCCGGCGGCGGATGAGCGTCGCGTCTGAGATGGATTTCAGCCCCGGAGCCAAGCTCGCCCAGTTGTGACCGAAGTAGGAGTGGGTGGCCCCTGTCGCGACGACGAGGACGTCATAGCCGATCTCGCATTTGTCGGTCTTCACGACTTTGCGGGCGACGTCGACGCTCTCAACGGTGAGCATCAGGACGGTCACATCCTTCTGGCGCCGCACGATGTGGCGTATCGGCCAGGCGACGTCAGGCGAAGCAAGCGCCGCCGTCGCGACCTGATAGAGCAGGGGCTGAAAGCAATGATGATTGTTGCTGTCGAGGATGAAAATGCGCGCTCCGGCGCCATCAAGCGCCTGCGCAGCCGCAATCCCGGCGAAGCCGCCGCCGATGATGACGACGCGAGGTTGGCGTTCGGCGGCGCTGCTGTGCTGCATGAGGCACCATCCCTTGCAGGCGAGGCGTCGCCCGCGCATCGCGACTCAAGATTAAGCCGTCAAAGGCGCCAAGGTTCCAGCCTCGCCGTCTCGCGACATCCGAGGCAAAGCAGCAAACTCAGACAGTGCAGGGCGTGACGCCGGCGCGGTCGTGACCCGGAAATGAGCCGCGACACGCAGCATGCGCATCGCGGCCCATCGCATTATTGATTTGCCGCCTTCAAATGAATGAGCGCGGTTTCGGCATGACGGACGCCCTTGTCAATCCGGCTGGCGTGGTGGGTGCGCTTGGCCGTCTTAAGCGCCTGGCTGAGATGCTTCATCGCCGTCTTGATGTGGCCCTTCGGGTCTTCCCCACTGGCCGCCTTGGCGTGATCCCAAGCGTTATGCGCATGCTCGGCGAAGGAGGAGGCATTATGCTGCTTGCCTTCCTTGATCGCCTCATTTGTCTCCTCGATCGCCTGAGTCAGATGCTCGCTATGGCTTTGCGCCAACGCCATATGCGGCGTCACGAGAAAAGCGGCGGCGACGACTAAAGCGGCGAAAATCGAACGACGTGACAGCATTAATATTCTCCCTTATCGCATTTTCTCTTTGTTCTCGGCTCGGCGCCCATCAGCCTTAGCCAACGCGAAGAACCAATTTAAGAGATGGCGACTATTGCTTAGCTATCCAGGGCGACGTTTTGACGCCGTTCTTGCATTCCGTCGCGAGGGCGCCTATCCCTCAAGAGGCCAGTCGGCTGGACGGCCGCTGCCGAAACGCAGAGGAAAGTCCGGGCTCCACGGAGACACGGCGCCGGATAAGGTCCGGCGGGGGCGACCCCAGGGATAGCGCCACAGAAAGCAAACCGCCGCGCAAGCGGTAAGGGTGAAAGGGTGCGGTAAGAGCGCACCGCCCGGACGGCGACGTTCGGGGCACGGCAAGCCCCGCCGGGAGCAAGACCGAATAGGGGCGACGGAAGGCCTTAAGCGCGAGCTTTTTGCCTTCAACCCGTCTCCGGGACTGTCGCCCGGGTTGGTTGCTAGAGGCGGGCGGCAACGTCCGTCCCAGAGGAATGGTCGTCACGTTCTGCAAAGAACGTACAGAACCCGGCTTACAGGCCGACTGGCGTTTAAATCAGTGGAATCTCGTTGAGGAGATAAGCGGTCGAGATAGCTTTCGCGAAAAAGCGGCGTCGGCCGGACCAGACGCTTTGCGTCATTCTTTTTGCGCGGCCTTGAGGCCGCCAAATTCGCGCCACCGTAAACGCTCCCTTAACGATAAAAAAGCCTAATAGGACAGGTTGCCGATCGGCGCGTGGCGACCAGCCTGCTTCCGACGCCTCGCGGTACCATGTCGATCCAGACCGCCCAGCCGCAATTGAGTCGTCTCGACGAGCCAGCGCTCATCGGGCGCACAGGATCGCGCCGGCCTCGCCCCGCGCGTCTGGTGAGGAGCATGATGATGACGTCCGCTGGGACGCATATTCCGGTGCTGCGCGACGAGGCGATCGCCGCCCTCGGCATCCATCGTGGCGGCCGCTATATCGACGCCACCTTTGGCGCGGGCGGCTATACGCGCGCCATCCTAGCGCAGCCGGAAACGCGCGTGCTCGCCTTTGACCGCGACCAGACTGCCGTGAGAGCCGGTCAGGCGCTTGTCGACGAGATGAGCGGACGGTTGACGCTCGTTGAAGCGCGCTTTTCTCAGCTCGAGGACATCGCGCGCACGCAAGGCTTCGCCCCGCTCGACGGCGTCGTCTTCGATATTGGCGTCTCGTCGATGCAGTTCGACCAAGCCGCGCGCGGCTTTTCCTTCCGCGCCGAGGGTCCGCTCGATATGCGCATGGAGGGGCGCGGGCGCAGCGCCGCCGACATCGTCAATGAAGCGGATGCAGAGACGCTCGCCGACATCCTGTATTTCTATGGCGAGGAGCGCGCCGCGCGGCGCATCGCGCGCGCCATCGTTCACGACCGTGAGATTGCGCCTTTCACAACGACGAGAGCGCTGGCCGAAATGATCGCGCGCGTCGCTCCCAATCGCGCTAGCGACATTCATCCCGCGACCAAAAGCTTCCAGGCCTTGCGCATCGCCGTCAACGACGAGCTTCAGGAATTGCTGAAGGGGTTGCTCGGCGCGGAACGGCTTCTCACTGAGGGCGGTCGGCTCGTCGTCGTGACGTTTCACTCGCTTGAGGATCGTATCGTCAAACAGTTTCTCGCCGAGCGATGCGGTCGCGGCGAAACCGGCTCGCGCCGCCTTCCCGGCGAAACGCCGCCGCCGCCGCCAAGCTTCGTTTGCGAAGGTCGCCAACCGGTGACGCCTGCGCCCGCCGAGACGGCGGCCAATCCGCGCGCGCGTTCGGCCAAATTGCGTTACGCGGCGCGCACGGCGGCGGCGCCGTATCCGCTCGACGAAAGGCTGGCGCGTCTCGCTCGCCTGCCCGATCGCGACAAGGGAAAAGCCTGATGCTGCGGCTCCTCAATATCGTTGCGGTTCTCGTGCTCGTCGGTTCGGCGGTTTACGCCTATTCGATCAAATATCAGACGAGCTATCGCGCCGAGCAGATCGCAAAGACCAAGATCGAGATCAGGCAGGAGCGCGACGCGATTGCGGTGCTGCGCGCGGAATGGGCTTATATGACGCGGCCCGAGCGCATTCAGCAGCTCGCCGACGCTTATCTGCCCGGCATGAAACAGCTTGAAGCGACGCAGATCGTCGCCGCGCAATCGCTTCCCGAGAGATCGCCGCGCGTCGACTCCATCGGCAATAAGCTCGACGCGCTCGGATTGAGCATGCCAGCGACGCCGCCCGTCCCCGGCAGCGCGCCGACGACCACGCCCAAAGCGCAGGGACAAAGCCAACAGCGACGCAAGCCATGACGCAGACGATGCTCGACACGCAACCTTCGCCGCCGCCGGTTGGCAAAATACGCGCGATGCTGCGCGCGCTGTTTTCAACGAGTCTCGCGCTGAGCGCGTCGCGCATGCGGCTCGCGGCGCTGGCCTTTCTCGCGCTCTACGCGGTGATTTCGATCAAGCTCGTCTATCTCGCATTTAAGCCGGAGGCGGCGACGTCGCGGCGCGCTGCGGCGGAGGCGGTCGCGGCGTCCCGTCCGGACATTATCGATCGAAACGGCGAGGCGCTCGCAAGCGACGTCAAGGTGATGTCGGTGTTCGCCGAGCCGCGCCGCATCATCGACAAGGACGAAGCGACCGAGCTCTTGACCGCGGTTTTGCCTGGCCTCGACGCCCGCGATCTGCGCGAGCGGCTCGGCTCCAAGAAAGGCTTCGTTTGGGTGAAGCGCGAGGTGACGTCGCATCAGCGCGACGAAGTCTTTCATCTCGGACTGCCGGGCGTCGGACTGATCGCCGAAAATAAGCGCGTTTATCCCAACGGACCGATCGGCGCGCATGTGCTCGGCTTCGCCAATGTGGACAATCAGGGCATCGCCGGCATCGAGAAATACATTGACGGGCAGGGGCTCGCCGATTTGCACGGCGCCGGCTTCGGCGTAACGCCCGAGGAACTCAAGCCCGTGTCGCTTTCGCTCGACATTCGGGTCACGCATGCGTTGCGCGACGAACTCGAAAAGGGCGTAACCCACTTTAAGGCGAAGGCGGGCGCCGCGGCGATCTTGGACGTCAACACCGGAGAGGTGATCGCGCTCGCATCGCTTCCCGACTATGATCCGAACAAGCCGACGGAAGCGCTCGATCCTGTCCACATCAACCGCATGAGCGTCGGCGTTTACGAGATGGGCTCGACCTTCAAGGCGCTGACCATCGCGATGGCGCTCGACTCTGGCAAGGTCAATCTGAATTCACGGCTCGACGCGCGCGGCGTGCTCTCTTTCGGGCGCTTCAAGATCCATGACTATCACGCGCAAAATCGCGCGCTCACCCTGCCGGAGGTCTTCACCTATTCCTCCAATGTCGGCACCGCGCGCATGGCGATGGGGCAGGGCGTGGAGCGGCACAAGGCGTTTTTGCGCAAGATGGGCCAGCTGACGCGCATGCGCACTGAACTGCCGGAAAGCGCCGAACCCATCGTGCCGAAAAACTGGGGCGAGTTGAACACCATGACCATCGCGTTCGGTCATGGCCTTGCTGTGGCGCCGCTCCAGGCGATGATGGCCGTCGGCGCGCTGATGAATGGCGGCTATCTGATCACGCCGACCTTCATCAAGCGCAGCGAGGAGGAAGCGAAGGCGGGCGCCGAACGCGTCGTGAAGCCGGAAACGAGCGAGGCGATGCGCTATCTCATGCGCCTCAACGCCGAAATCGGCACGGCGCGAAAGGTGAACGTCCCCGGCTATTTCGTCGGCGGCAAAACCGGCACCGCAGAAAAGGTCGTCAACGGCCATTATTCCAAGAGCAAGCTGTTTAACACCTTCATGGCCGTCGCGCCGTCGGACAAGCCGAAATATCTTTTCCTGACCATCATGGACGAACCGCAGGGTTTGCCGGAAACCGGAGGCTACGCCACCGCGGCCTATAATGCGGGACAGGTCACCGGCGAGATCATCGAGCGCGTCGGTCCGATTCTCGGCCTTGCGCCGCGTTTCGAACCGCCGCACCAGCCTTTCCCGCTCCTCGCAAAATTGGGTTATGGCTATGCCAATGTTCCGGCCCGCGGCGGCGGAGGACATTGATGCTGATTTCGGAACTGCTTGCGACGCCAGACCTTGAGCCCGCCTTGCGCGGGCTTGCCGTCTCCGGCCTGACGGCTGACAGTCGAATGGCGCGCAGCGGCTTTGCCTTTTTTGCCATCCCGGGCCACGCCGGCGACGGCATGTCCTATGTCGCCGACGCGAAGTCGCGCGGCGCCTGCGTCGTCGTCGCGCAGCGGAGAGCTGACAGCCCGCTGCCGCTTGTCGTCGTCGATGACGTTCGACGCGCCCTAGCCCTCGCCGCCGCGCGTTTCTTCTCGCGTCAGCCGTCGATGATTGCGGCGGTTACGGGAACGAGCGGCAAGACGTCGGTGGTGGCCTTCTTGCGTCAGATCTGGGCTGCGCTTGGACATGAGGCGGCGTCGCTCGGCACCGTTGGAATCGTCGATTCTCGCGGCGCGCATTATGGAGCGCTGACGACGCCCGGCCCGGTCGAATTGCACCGAACGCTGGACGAACTGGCTGGACGCGGCGTGACGCATCTCGCGATGGAGGCGTCGTCGCTGGGGATCGATCAGCGGCGGCTCGACGGCATGCGCGTCGACGTCGCGGGCTTCACCAATTTCTCGCGCGACCATCTCGACCATCACGCCGACATGGAGGAGTATTTCGCCGCGAAGATGCGGCTCTTCGACACGCTGCTGCACCCTGGCCAGACGGCGGTGATTGACGCCGACAGCGACATTGCGTCCCGCGTCATCGAAATCTGCCGCGCGAGGAGCCTCACAATTTTGAGCGTCGGTTCGAAGGGAGAGACGATAAAGCTCCTTTCGGCGACGCCGTCCGCCTTAGCGACGTCGCTGCGGCTCCGCCATAATGGCGCAGACTATGAGGTCAATCTGCCGCTTGCCGGCGCCTTCCAGGTCTCGAACGCGCTCGTCGCCGCGGGGTTGGCCATCGCAAGCGGCGATGACCCGGGGCAGGTCTTTGCGGCGCTCGAAGCGCTCAAAGGGGCGCCGGGGCGGCTCGAACTCGTCGGTCAGCGTAACGGCGCGCCGATTTTCGTAGATTACGCCCATAAGCCCGACGCGCTTGAGAAAGTGCTCGCCACTTTACGGCCGCTGACAAAAAAACGCCTGATTGTCGTCTTCGGGTGCGGCGGCGATCGTGATCGTGGCAAGCGCCCGCTGATGGGGGACATCGTCGCCCGCGCGGCGGATGTCGCCATCGTCACGGACGACAATCCGCGCAGCGAGGACGCCGCCGCCATTCGCGCAGAAATTCTCGAAGGAACCCGTAGCGGCGCGGCGCATATCATCGAGATCGGAGACCGGCGCGCGGCGATCGCCAACGCGGTCGCGGGACTTGAAGTGGGCGATGCGCTCGTCGTGGCTGGAAAAGGCCACGAAACCGGGCAGATCGTCGGCGACCGCGTTTTGCCTTTCTCCGATCATGAGGCGATTGCGCAGGCGCTCAAGGAGAATCATCCATGACCAAGAGGCCGTTATGGTCGGGATTGGCGCTGGTCGGCGCGCTGCGGGCGCGCGCGAGCGGCGGTCTTGCGCGCGAAGCCGCCGGCGTTTCCATCGACACGCGGACACTTCAGCCCGGCGATCTGTTTATCGCCATTAAGGGCGAGACGCGCGATGGTCACGACTTCGTGCGGATGGCGTTTGAGAAAGGCGCGGCGGCCGCCGTCATCGACGAAGCGCATGCGACTGAGCTGTCTGGCGCCGGGCCGCTGTTCGTCGTCAGAGACGTGCAGCAGTCGCTCGAGTCGCTGGGCGCGCGGGCGCGCGAGCGAAGCGCCGCCTTTATCGCCGCCGTCACCGGCTCCGTCGGCAAGACCTCGACGAAAGACATGATCCGGCTGATGCTGTCGCGTTTCGGCGATACGCATGCTTCAGCGGCGTCTTACAACAACCACTGGGGCGTGCCGTTGACGCTTGCGCGCATGCCGGCGGAGTCGCGCTTCGGCGTGTTCGAACTCGGCATGAATCACGCGGGCGAGATCGCCGCGCTCGTCGCTCAGGTGCGCCCCCACGTCGCCGTCGTGACCCGCATCGCGCCGGTTCATCTCGAATATTTCGGATCAATCGAGAAGATCGCGGACGCCAAGGCCGAAATTTTTTCCGCGCTCGATGGCGGCGTCGCGATCATCAACCGGGACGACGGATTTTACGAGCGTCTCGCCGCGGCGGCAGCGCCGACCGCCAGCCATGTCTTTGGTTTCGGCGAGACGGAAGGCGCGCATGCGCGGCTCCTGTCTTACGAGCCCGCCGGCGAAGGCGCGTTGGTCGAGGCGGAAATTCTCGAGCGGCGACTGCGCTTTCGCATCGGCGCCCCAGGCAAGCATATCGCCATGAACGCGCTCGCGGCGCTGCTCGTGGGCGTCGTTTTCGACGTGGATTTGGAGGAAGCTGCGGCGGCCTTCAGCGAATTCACGCCGCCCTCCGGACGTGGTCAGCGCGAGAAAATCGTGACGCCAGAAGGCGCGTTTACGCTTATCGACGAAAGCTACAACGCCAACCCGACCTCCATGCGGGCGGCGCTGCAGCTGCTCGGCGGCGCGGCCACAGGACCGGGGGGCCGGCGCATCGCTGTGCTCGGCGACATGCTGGAGCTCGGGCCGCAGGCGGCCGAACTGCACGCCGAGCTCGCTCAGGACCTCATTGGCGCGAACGTCGATCAGCTATTCACCTCGGGGCCATTGATGTCACGCTTAAGTTACGCTGTGCCTGATTCGATGCGCGCCGCGCATCGGGCGACGCCGCTGGAGCTGGAAGAGGCCGTTCTCGCAGCGGTTCGTCCCGGCGATGTGGTGATGGTGAAAGGCTCCAATGGTTCGCGGATGGCGCGGATCGTCTCGGCCTTGAAAAGCGCATTCGCCCCCGAGATGGCGAGCTGAGGAGAGACGATGCTGACGCTGCTTGCGGACTTATCTTATCTTTACAGTCCGCTAAACGTCTTCCGTTACATCACTTTTCGCGCCGCTATGGGGGCAGCGACGGCGCTGTTCTTCGTCTTCTTCTTCGGACCGGGCGTGATCGCCGCGTTGCGCATCAAGCAGGGCAAGGGCCAGCCGATCCGCGAGGACGGACCGGCGTCGCACCTCGTGACCAAAAAAGGCACGCCGACGATGGGCGGCCTGATGATCCTTTCGGGGCTGGTCGCGGCGACGCTGCTCTGGGCGAATTTGCGCAACGCCTATGTGTGGATCGTGCTCTTCGTCACCGTCAGCTTCGGCCTCATCGGCTTTTATGACGACTATCTCAAGGTGACCAAGCAGTCGCACGCTGGCTTCTCGGGCAAGATGCGATTGGCGCTTGAGTTTATGATTGCCGGCCTGGCCTGCTACGCGCTGATGGAAACCGGCGGCGATAACATGACGAAGCTCGCCATCCCCATGGTGCGGGGCTATGTCGCGACGCTGGGTCCGCTCTTCATCCTGTTTGGCGCCTTCGTCATCGTCGCCGCGGGCAATTGCGTCAATCTCACGGATGGACTCGACGGCCTCGCCATCGTGCCGTCGATGATCGCCGCCGGGGCCTTCGCGATTTTCGCCTATCTCGTCGGCAATTCGATCTTTTCGAATTATCTCGGCGTCAATTACGTGGCCGGCGTCGGCGAATTGACGATCGTCTGCTCGGCCTTCATCGGCGCAGGGCTCGGCTTTTTATGGTTCAACGCGCCGCCCGCGCAAATTTTTATGGGCGACACCGGGTCTCTGGCGCTGGGCGGGCTCGTCGGCTCCGTGGCGGTGGCGGTGAAGCAGGAGTTCGTGCTCGTCATCGTCGGCGGCCTCTTTGTTATCGAAGGCGCGTCAGTCATCATCCAGGTTGTCTATTACAAGCTGACCCGCAAGCGCATCTTCCTGATGGCGCCGATCCATCACCATTTTGAACAGAAGGGGTGGAAGGAGCCGCAGATCGTCATCCGCTTCTGGATCATCGCCTTCGTCCTGGCCCTGATGGGCCTCTCGACCTTGAAGCTGAGGTGACGATGACGCCGGTCGAGACGTTCAAGGGCAAGCGCGTCGCGCTTTTCGGATTAGGCGGTTCGGGCCTGTCTACGGCCCGCGCGCTGATCGCCGGCGGCGCACAGGTCGCCGCCTGGGACGATGGCGAGGCCGGCCGACTCAAGGCCGTCGCGCAAGGCGTAGCGCTCGAGGATCTCGCGGCGGCGGATTGGAGCGGCTTCGATGCCCTCATTCTCTCTCCCGGCGTGCCGCTGACCCATCCCGAGCCGCATTGGACGGTGCAGGCGGCGAAGGCCGCCGGAGTCGAGATCATCGGCGACGTCGAACTGTTCTGCCGCGAACGCGAAGCGCGCGCCGGGGGATCGCCTTTCATCGCCATCACCGGCACAAACGGCAAATCGACGACCACGGCGCTGATCGCGCATATCTTGCGCGAAGCCGGCCGCGACGTTCAGCTCGGCGGCAACATCGGCGTGCCGATTCTCGACCTCGAGCCGCCGTCCGACGAGCGCATTCACGTCATCGAATGCTCGTCGTTCCAGATTGATCTCGCGCCCTCGCTGGCGCCGACCATCGGCGTGCTGATCAACATCACGCCGGACCATATCGATCGTCACGGGACAATCGAAAATTACGCAGCGATCAAGGAGCGGCTCGTCGCCGCGGCGGAAGTGGCTCTGGTCGGCGTCGACGACGCCTATTGCCATGCGATTGGCGCGCGCCTCGTTGAAGCCGAGTCCCCCGAGCGGCGCGTCGTGCCGGTCTCGGGGAAGCGTGCGCTCGACTGGGGGTTTTATGTCGAGGATCGAAGCGTCTATTTCCGCGAACAGGGACATCCGCCCGAGGAGGCCGAGCTGATCGGTTCGCTCGAAGGCGCGCGCGCGCTGCGCGGCGCCCATAATGCGCAGAACGCCGCCTTCGCCGCCGCCGCCGCGTGGGAGTGCGGACTGGATGACGACGAGATCCTGCGCGGCCTGTTGAGCTTCCCCGGCCTGCCGCATCGGATGGAGGAAGTTCGGCGCATCGAGCGCACGATCTTCGTCAATGATTCCAAGGCGACCAACGCCGACGCGGCCGAAAAGGCCTTGGTGAGCTTTACCGATATCTACTGGATTCTCGGCGGCCGATCGAAAGAGGGCGGCGTCGAAGCGCTGCGTCCGCATTTCTCGCGCATCCGCAAAGCCTATCTGATCGGCGAGGCCGCCGACGATTTTGCGCGCACGCTGGAAGGCGCGCTGCCGTTCGAACATTGCGGCACGCTTGACGTCGCGACGACGCGCGCGGCGCTCGACGCGCTTGCCGAAGGCGCGCCGGAGCCGGTCGTGCTGCTGTCGCCGGCCTGCGCCTCCTATGACCAGTTCGCCAATTTCGAGGCGCGGGGCAATGCGTTTCGCGGCGTCGTTGAGGGGCTTCCCGCCGTGATCGCGGCGCGAAAAGGAGATGAGACATGATCTCGCGCGCGGAACGATCATTATTCTCCGACTGGGCGTGGACAGTGGATCGCTGGCTGCTTGCAAGCCTCGCGCTGCTGATCGTCGCCGGCCTCGTCTTCGCCATGGCCGGCAGCCCGCCCGTCGCGGAGCGGCTGCATCTGCCGACCTTCCACTTCGTCAACCGGCAAGTGCTGTATCTTCTGCCGGCGCTCGTCTTGATGATCGCGACGTCCTTTCTTTCGCCGCGTCACGTTCGCCGACTGGCGCTGGTGATTTTCATCGTCTCTCTCGCGCTCGTCTTCGCCACCATCTTCTACGGTCAGGAAGTGAAGGGCGCGAAGCGATGGATCTTCGGCGTTCAGCCGTCGGAATTTTTGAAGCCCGCCTTCGTCGTGCTCGTCGCCTGGGCCTTCTCCGAAGGGGCGCGTCGCAAGGACGTTCCAGGCAATCTGATCGCGCTTCTGCTCCTGCCGGTCGCGATCGTGCCGCTGATGATGCAGCCGGACTACGGCCAGACGATGCTGATTTCGATTGTCTGGGCGGCGCTGTTTTTCATGGCTGGCTTGCACTGGATCTGGGTTGTCGGATTGGGCGGGCTTGGCGGCGTCTCGGCGCTGCTCGCCTATAAGTTCGTGCCGCATGTTCATGCGCGCGTCGATTCTTTTTTGGAGCCGCCGCCGCCGGTCGCGGGCGTGCCCGCGAATTTCCAGTCGGAGACGGCGCTTGAGAGCTTCATCGCCGGATCCTGGTTCGGCAAGGGGCCAGGCGAAGGGGTTATCAAGCGCATCCTGCCCGACTCCCACACGGATTTCATCTTCGCGGTCATCGGCGAGGAATTCGGCGTTCTTGTCTGCATCGCGCTTGCCGCGCTCTTCGCCTTCGTCGTGGTGCGGGGGTTGTTCTCGGCGGCGCACAACAGCGATCCCTTCTGTCGTTTTGCGACCGCGGGACTCGTAATGCTGTTTGGCCTGCAGAGCTGCATCAATATGGCGGTGAACGTGCATCTCATGCCCGCCAAGGGCATGACGCTGCCCTTCGTCTCCTATGGCGGCTCTTCGCTTATTTCGCTGTCGCTCGGCATGGGCTTTCTGCTCGCCGTCACGCGTAAGCGGCCGCGGTCCCGCGTGCTGAGTGAGCTCGCCGCGACGGGCGCGCCCGCCGCCGCGTGATAAAAGCCTCGGTATGATCGATTCGCCGATTCTCCTCGCCGCCGGCGGCACCGGCGGCCATCTTTTTCCGGCCGAGGCGCTTGCGCATGCGCTCGCCGCCCGCGGGCTGGCGGTGGAGCTCGTCACCGAGGAGCGCGCCCTGCGCTACGGCGGCGCCTTTCCGGCGCGAGCCATGCATGTGATCCCCGCCGGGACGCCGCGGGGCGGCTCGCTGCTGGCCAAGGCCCAGGCGGTCGCGCGTCTCGCCCTCGGCACGGCGCAGGCGGCCGCGCTGCTGCGCCAGGTCAAACCGGCCGCGGTGATCGGTTTCGGCGGCTACCCGACCGTCCCGCCCTTGCTTGCGGCGTCCTATCTCGGCGTGCCGAGCGCTTTGCACGAAGCGAATGGCGTCATGGGCAAGGCCAATCGCTTCCTCGCCGGCCGCGTCGACAGGATCGCCGCCGGTCTGCCGACACTGGCCGTGCCCGCAGCCCTGCAAAGCAAGCTCGTCGTCACCGGCAATCCGGTGCGTCCCAATGTGCTCGAGGCCGCCGAAACGCCCTATCCTTCGTTCGATGATGGAATGTTCCGGCTGCTTGTCGCTGGCGGCTCGCAGGGCGCGCGCGTCATGGCGGACATCGTGCCGGCGGCCGTCGCGGCGCTCCCCAACGCGCTGCGGGCGAAAATCTCTGTCGTTCAACAGGCGCGTCCCGAAGATATCGCGCGGGTCGAGGCGATCTACGCCGGCGCTGGGGTCGGCGCCGAGATTGCGCCCTTTTTTGCCGACTTCCCGGCGCGGCTCGCTGCGGCGCATTTCGTCATCACCCGCGCCGGCGCCTCGACGGTCTCGGAGCTTGCGGTCGTCGGGCGACCGGCGATGCTGGTGCCGCTGCCGCATGCGCTCGACCAGGACCAGGCGGCGAACGCCGCTTTTCTCGAAGCGGCGGGCGGCGCCGAAACCGTGCGCCAGAGCGACTTCACGCCGGAATTTTTGACGCGGCGGCTTTGTGACCTCATTAATGCGCCGGCGCAGCTTTCCGCGCGCGCCGAAGCCGCCAGACGCGTCGGCGTCGCCGACGCCGCCGATCGTCTCGCCGATCTGATCATCGACGTGGCGCGGACAGGCGCTACGAAACGGAGCTAGGAATGAAGCTGCCGAAAGAGTTGGGCCCGATTCACTTCGTCGGCATCGGCGGCATCGGCATGTCCGGCATCGCCGAAGTGCTGCTCAATCTCGGCTACAAGGTGCAGGGGTCGGACGCCGCCGAAAACGCCAACGTCAAGCGTCTTGTCGAAAAGGGCGCGACGATCAGCATCGGACATGACGCGAAAAACCTCGGCGAAGCCGCAGTGGTCGTCGTCTCGACCGCGATCAAGCGCGACAATCCCGAACTTGTCTTGGCGCGCGAAAAACGTCTGCCGGTCGTGCGTCGCGCCGAAATGCTGGCCGAGTTGATGCGCCTCAAGCAATGCGTCGCCATCGCCGGCACGCATGGCAAGACGACGACGACCTCGCTCGTTGCGACGCTGCTCGACGCCGGCGGCCTCGATCCGACCGTGATCAACGGCGGCATCATCAACGCCTATGGCACGAATGCGCGTCTTGGCGCCGGCGATTGGATGGTGGTGGAGGCCGACGAAAGCGACGGCACGTTTCTCAAACTGCCGGCGGACGTCGCCATCGTCACCAATATCGATCCCGAACATCTCGACCATTTCCATACATTCGACGCCATCAAGGAAGCCTTCCGCAACTTCGTCGAGAATATTCCCTTCTACGGCTTCGCGGTGATGTGCCTCGATCATCCGACCGTGCAGGAGCTCGTCGGCCGCATCGAGGACCGCCGCGTCATCACCTATGGCGAAAATCCGCAGGCCGACGTGCGTCTGCTCGACGTCGATCTCGAGGGCGGCGTGTCGAAGTTCAATGTGCTGCTGCGCGACCGCAAGACGTCGCAGGCGATCTATCTCGAAAATCTCGTCCTGCCGATGCCGGGCCATCACAATGCGTTGAACGCGACGGCGGCGATCGCCGTCGCCAATCAGCTCGGCCTTTCACCCGAACAAATCCGCAAGGCGCTTGCCGGCTTTGGCGGCGTGAAGCGGCGCTTCACCAAGACCGGCGAATGGAACGGCGTGCAGATTTTCGACGACTATGGCCATCACCCGGTCGAAATCGCCGCCGTGCTGCGCGCCGCGCGCGCCTCCACCAAGGGCAAGGTCGTCGCGCTGATGCAGCCGCATCGCTATTCGCGGCTGCAGTCGCTTTTTGATGCTTTCGCCACCTGCTTCAACGACGCCGACGTGGTCATCATCGCCGATGTCTATCCGGCGGGCGAGCAGCCGATTCCGGGCGTTGATCGCGACGCGCTCGTCTCGGCGATCAAGGCGCATGGCCATCGCCGCGCGATGGGGCTGCCCTCTCCCGAAGTGCTGGCGGCGATGGTTCGCGAGATCGTCGCGCCTGGAGATTATGTCGTGTGTCTTGGCGCCGGCAATATCACGCAATGGGCCTATGCGCTGCCGGAGCAGCTCGCGGCGGGGCAGGGGTGATCGCGTTGGTTTCGCCCTCACTGTCCTTCCCCCACTGAGAGAGGACCCTAACGAGCGGCGTTCGCGGGGCTTGGATCAAACGCGTGGCCGGCTCCCTCTCCCGCGAAGCGGGGGAGGGTTGGGGTGGGGGCCGCTCGTGACCTTCCCTGACATTTGCAGGGGCTTTCGAAGTCCCCTCATGCCGCTTATACCTATGCACTGCGCAAAGCAGGGAGACACCTCATGACGCGCTTGCTTGACGAGGCCGTGGCGAAGGCGCGACGCCTGCCGGACGCGGCGCAGGACGAGATCGCTCAAGTGCTCCTGCGGCTTGCGGGAGACGAGGCGGCCCCCATCCAACTGACTCCCGAGGAGGAGCGCGATCTTGCCGAGGCCTTGGCCGAGGCCGAGCGCGGCGAGTTCGCTTCGGATGAGTCCATACGCGCGCTTTGGGCGAAATATGAGTGATGCGGCTCCGCTATGCCAAGCGGGCCGCCGCGCAAATCGACGCGGCGCTTGCTTACGTCGCGGCGCGTTCGCCGCAGGGAGCGCGGCGCCTTCGCGCCCGCATCGAAACGATAACAGAGCTTTTGCAGGGACATCCCCTTGCGGGGCGCGAGACAAGTAATCCGCTTGTGGGCGCATCGCCGTGACCCCTTACCCCTATCTCATAGATTATCGCCTGACTGCGAGCGAAGTTATCATCCTGCGCTTTCGTCATGCGGCCCGGGCGCCCGTAAGCTGACGATATTGAACGCGAAGTCCCCTCGCCCCTTTCGGCCCGCTTATGCGTGAGATTTCCGCTCGCATTCAACGGACTTGGCATGATTCTTAAGGTTTTCACATCTAGGAACGCGCAGGCGACGATTCTGTCCTACCTCAAAGGACGCGCGCGAGAGGGCGCCAAATGGCCGCGGCGTGATCTCAACCAAGCTGCTGGGCGCACATGACCTTCCTCGATATCTCCGCTGATATAACGGCCGCCATGCCGCAATTGCGCGGGCGCATCACGGCGAATGAGCCGCTCGCGCCCTACACATGGTTTCGCGTCGGCGGGCCGGCGCAGATCCTGTTCATGCCGGCCGACGAAGCCGATCTCGCCTATTTCCTCGCGCGATTGCCGCGAGAGATTCCCGTAACCGTCGTCGGCCTTGGCTCCAATCTGATCGTGCGCGACGGCGGTGTCGAAGGCGTGGTCATACGGCTTTCGGCTAAGGGCTTTGGCGAGATCGTGGTCGAGGACGGCTGCAGGCTGCGCGTCGGCGCCGCGGTTCCCGACGTGAAGGCGGCGCGCGCAGCGGCCGAAGCGGGCGTTGACGGACTCGCCTTCTATCGTGGCATTCCCGGCGCGATCGGCGGCGCGCTGCGCATGAACGCCGGCGCGCATGGCGGTGAGACCAAGGACGCGCTGATTGAAGCGCGCGGCGTCGACCGCGCCGGCGACGTCCGCGTCTTTGGCGTCGCCGACATGGGCTACGCCTATCGTCATTGTTCCGCCCCCGACGACGTGATCTTCACGCAGGCGCTTTACCGGGGACGTCCCGGCGATCCGGCGACGATCATCGCCGAGATGGATCGCATCACCGCCGCGCGGGAGGCCTCGCAGCCGATCAAGGAAAAGACCGGCGGCTCGACTTTCAAGAATCCTGACGGCCGCAAGGCATGGCAATTGATTGATGCGGCCGGCTGTCGCGGACTTGTCGTCGGCGATGCGCAGGTTAGCGAGATGCACTGCAATTTTCTCATCAACCGTGGCCGCGCGACCGCCGCCGACATCGAGGCGCTTGGCGAAGAGGTGCGCCGCCGCGTGCGCGAGACGAGCGGCGTCGAACTACATTGGGAGATCAAGCGCATCGGCGCCGCGTGAGATGAATGGCGCGAGAAGATTGCGTCGTCGCTGCTGAGATCTTAGCGTGGACGCTGAGGAGATTCCCGCCGTGCCGCCTCGAATAAAATCGCACCGTTTCTCGGACGCCGTTGAAACGGCGGCCACGTCAAAAAGCGGCGACGAGCAGGGACCGAAGAAGAGTCCTTCGGTCGAGGATCGAGTTTCGCGAGCGTCAGGCGCGTTAAGCGACTCGCTCTGTCCTTTCGCCACATTCACCGAATGGGCTTCGGAAGCCGACGAAGCCGCCTATTCGGATCTCTAGTTGGCATTTTTCAAGTCGAGAGCACATGACCAAGCACGTCGCCGTTCTAATGGGCGGACTCTCCGCCGAACGCGAAATCTCCTTGCGCTCGGGCGAGGCCTGCGCGAAAGCCCTCGAAGAGCAGGGATTTCAAGTGTCCCGCGTCGACGCGGGGCATGACGTCGCAAATGTTCTTGCGGCGCTCAAACCCGATGTCGCCTTCAACGCGCTCCATGGCAAGTTTGGCGAGGACGGCTGCATTCAGGGCGCGCTGGAGCTTCTGCGCATCCCCTACACGCACTCGGGCGTGCTCGCCTCTTCGGTGGCGATGAAAAAGGATATCGCGAAGACGGTGATGGCGGCCGCCGGCGTTCCGACGCCAAAAGGGCGCGTTCTGCACAGGCTGGACGCCGCCAAAGCGCACGCTCTGCCCCTTCCTTATGTCCTGAAGCCCGTCTCCGAAGGCTCCTCCTTCGGCGTCTTCATCGTCAGCGAGGGCCAAGAACATCCCCCGCAGGAATTATGGCGCGAGGATTGGACTCATGGCGACATGATGCTCGCGGAGCAGTTCATCGCCGGGCGCGAACTCACATGCGCGGTCATGAACGACAAGGCGCTCGATGTGATCGAAATCCTCGCTGCCGACGGCGGCTGGTACGATTATCACGCGAAATACGCCAAGGGCGGCTCGAAACACGTCCTTCCGGCAAATCTTAAACTGAATATTTACCAAGAGGTCCAACATTTGGCCCTTGAGGCTCACCGAGCTCTCGGCTGTCGCGGCGTAAGCCGCGCGGACTTCCGATACGACGACCGCCCCGGAGGTACGGGCGAGCTCGTCGTATTGGAAGTGAACACGCAGCCGGGAATGACGGAGACCTCGCTCGTGCCAGAAATGGCGGCATACGCAGGTTTTTCATTCGGCGAGTTGGTCAGATGGATGGTGGAAGACGCATCCTGCGATCGTTAAGAGAGTCATTTTCGGCTCGGCACTCGCTCGTCCCTATCGTTCCCGGAGAAGTCCCATACGCCTTGGCGGCCGCCGTTGCGTCCGCCCCCCCGCCGGCAGCCGTTCCCGTCGCCGCCGCGGCGGTCGCTCCGCGCGCGACGGCGCGAAGAACCCGTGGCGAACGTTTCCTTTCGCGCCTCGCCTTGCTGGGCCGTCCCGGCGTCGGCGCTCTGGCGACGCTTGCGCTCTTCGCCGCTATCGGCGCGGCGGGATTCGTCGAGAACGGCGGCTACGCCGCTCTCGTCGCAAGCGAGGGCGAGCTCTACGACATCGCGGCGCGCGCCGCCGGGTTTCCGATTTCCGCCGTCACCATCACCGGTCAATCGCGTTTGACCGAACGCGAACTTCTCGAGGCCGCAGGCGTCGGGCCGCGAAACTCCTTGCCTTTTCTCGATGCGACGGCGGTGCGCGACCGGCTGATGCAGGTCCCCCTCGTCAAAACCGCGCGGGTGATGAAGCTGTACCCCGATCGCCTGGTCGTCGCGATCGAAGAGCGGCAGCCAAGCGCCTTGTGGCAGCGCGACGGACGCGTCGCCGTCATTTCCGAAGACGGCGTGCCGATCGATGAATTGCGCGACCAGCGCTATCTGGGTCTGCCGTTCGTCGTCGGCGAGGGCGCGCAGAAACGTCTGCTCGAATTTCTCATGCTGATGACGAAGGCCGGCGACCTTGCGCATCGCATCAAGGCTGGCGTGCTCGTCGCGGGACGCCGCTGGAACTTCGAGGTGACGAATGGCGTCACGGTGAAACTGCCGGAGATCGATCCATCCGGCGCGCTGGAGACGCTCGCGCGGCTGCAGCGAGAGGCGCGGATCCTCGACAAGGACGTCATGTTCATCGACTTGCGCATTCCCGATCGCGTCAGCGTCAGGCTGACGGAAGAGGCCGCTGCGGCGCGCGAAGCACAGCTTGCGCCGCGCAAGTCGACCAAGAGTGGTGGTTAGCTGCATGATTTCCCCTGGTGTCCCACCGCGCATGAAGCCGCTCTCGCCGCGTCGCTCCGCGACGTTCGCGGCGCTTGACGTCGGCACGTCGAAGATCGCCTGCCTGATCGCGCGGCTCACGCCGCTTGGCGCGGTCGCGCCCGGCGATTGGCGCACGCATCGCGTTCGCGTCGTTGGCATTGGCCATCAGCGCTCTCTGGGCGTGAAGAACGGCCTCGTGGTCGACATGGACGCCGCCGACGCCGCGATCCGGCAAACCGTGGACGCCGCCGAGCGCATGGCCGGCATGCAGGTCGAGCGCGTCATCGTCACGGCGTCGGGCGGCCGACTGTCCTCGCAGCATTTTCAGGCGAAACGCGTCATTGGCGGCCGTGAAGTCGCCGAACACGACATTCATCGGGTGCTCGAGGCTTCGGCCGCGCATCATCTCGCTCGCGGCCGCGTCGCCGTGCACTCGCTGCCGACAGGCTTTTCGCTCGACGGCGTGTCCGGCATCCGAGAACCCAAGGACATGATCGGCGAAGAGCTCGCAGTCGATCTCCACGTCGCGACCTGCGATCAGGCCGCCGCCCGCAATCTTCTCGTCGCCGTCGAGCGCAGCCATCTCAGCGTCGAAGCCATGGCCGCCGCGCCTTATGTCGCCGGACTCTCTACGCTCGAGCCGGACGAGGCCGAGATGGGCGTCGTGGTCATCGACATGGGCGCTGGATCAACGTCGGTAGCCGTCTTCGCCAGGGGCGAGATGATTCACCTTGACGCCGTCACGCTTGGCGGCGCCCACGTCACGATGGACATCGCGCGCGGACTCGACGCGCGGCTCTCCGACGCGGAGCGGCTGAAGACCTTTCACGGCTCGGCGATCGCTTCGACATCAGACGAGCGCGAAACCATTTCCTTCGATCACGTCGGTGAGAGCGATCACAAGGCGCATGCGCCTAAATCGCATCTCGTGCGCATCATCCGCCCGCGAATAGAGGAAACGCTGGAATTCCTGCGCGATCGCTTGGCGAAGGCCGGCCATCCGAGCGGTCCTGGCCGTCGCATCGTGCTGACGGGCGGCGCCAGCCAGCTCACAGGCGTCGCCGAGGCGGCGCGCCGCATTCTCGGCGGGCAGGTTCGGGTTGGACGTCCGATCGGCGTCGAGGGCTTGCCGGATTCCTCTAAGAGCCCCGCCTTCGCAGCCGCGGCCGGGCTGCTCGTCTATCCGCAAGTCGCCGCGCACGAATATTTCGAGCCGCGCCGGATCGAGCGCGCGGCGACGGGAACTGACGGATACATCTCGCGCGTAGGGAGATGGTTAAGAGAAAGCTTCTAGTATCGCGTGAAAGTGATTCTTTCGACCCGGCGCGCGCTTCGACGCGCCGGGGATGATTGCCAAGGACGACGCGTTCGGCGACCGGGCGTCCAAGGGCGAAGGACAACGGGCGCCGAGTTGTGAACGCATTGGTGAGAGGCCTGGCAGATGACGATCAACCTTAAAGCTCCCGAACTCAGGGAATTGAAGCCCCGCATCATGGTTTGCGGCGTCGGCGGCGGCGGCTGCAACGCCGTCAACAATATGATCACCTCTGGTCTGTCGGGCGTCGATTTCCTTGTCGCCAATACCGACGCCCAGGCGCTCGCGTCGTCGCAGGCCGAGCGAATCATCCAAATGGGCCTGCAGGTGACGGAAGGACTGGGCGCCGGCGCTCAGCCAGAAGTTGGCCGCGCCGCCGCGGAAGAAGCGCGCGAAGAAATTCGCGAGCATCTCTCCGGCGCGCATATGTGCTTCGTCACCGCCGGCATGGGCGGCGGCACCGGCACGGGCGCCGCGCCGGTGATCGCGCAGATCGCGCGCGAAATGGGCATTCTCACCGTCGGCGTCGTCACCAAGCCGTTCCATTTCGAAGGACAGCGGCGCCTGCGCATCGCCGAATCGGGCATCTCCGAACTGCAAAAATGCGTCGATACGCTGATCGTCATCCCGAATCAGAATCTCTTCCGCATCGCCACGGAGAAGACGACCTTCGCCGACGCCTTCGCCATGGCCGACCAGGTTCTCTATTCGGGAGTCGCGTCGGTTACGGATTTGATGGTCAAGGAAGGCCTCATCAATCTCGATTTTGCTGACGTCCGCTCGATTATGCGCGGCATGGGCAAGGCGATGATGGGCACCGGCGAAGCCACGGGCGAAAATCGCGCCAATCTTGCCGCGGAAGCCGCGATCGCGAATCCGTTGCTTGACGAAGTGTCGATGAAGGGCGCGCGCGGCCTGCTGATCTCGATCACCGGCGGCCACGATCTGACCCTCTACGAAGTCGACGAAGCGGCGAGCCGCATTCGCCAGGAGGTCGACGAGGACGCCAACATCATTCTGGGCGCGACATTCGACTCGTCGCTCGAGGGCGTGGTGCGCGTCTCCGTGGTCGCGACGGGCATCGACCTGACCGCCATCACGGCCGATGACCCGACGAGCGAATCGCGTCTCGCCGAGGCCGCCGAGCGCCTGCGCGCCCAATTGCAGCAGGCGCGCGCCCAGCAGGCGCCGGCCGTCGAGGCCGCGCCGGTGCTGCGTCATCGCGAAGAGCCGCAGGCACCTGCCGGCTATTATTCGGAGCAGGCGCCGCCGCATGGCATTTACCTCGAGCCGGCGCCGCCGCGTCTCGCCTATGGCGAGCCGAGGTACGAAGCCGAGCGCCATGAAGCGCCGGCCGTCGCCTATGTGCCTCCGGCCCCCGAGCAGCCGCGTGCGCCGCGCATGCCTCAGATCGAGGATTTTCCCCAGCCGATCCAGGAACAGCTGCGTCAGCAGATGGGCGCTGGCGATCCTCGACGCAAATCGATCTTCGAGCGCCTCGCCTCCTTCGGGGCGAGCCGTCAGGAAGATTCGATGCATGGCGGACCCGCGGCACCGGCCCCGCGCCCGCAAATGGCTCCCACAGGCCAGCCTTCGGCGACGCACGCCGAATATGGCAAGCGACCGGCCGCGCCGGCGCCGGTCGGCGCTGGCGGACATGCTGCGCTCGATTCGCATGGTCGTCGCGCCCTGCAGCCGCGCCCATCCGAGGAGGATCATCTGGAGATCCCGGCCTTCCTGCGTCGCCAGGCCAACCACTGAAACATTCTCGACAATCAGCAAAAGGCCCGCCTCGCGCGGGCCTTTTCATTTTGGCCGCCGGGTCTTGTAACAAACTGTAAGAAAGCGTGACTGGAGCGTCGGCGCCCGGATTTGCTATCGTTCGTCCGGGCTTTAGGGGAGGGTTGCGCCATTCGTTCGGATTCACGCCGACCTGCGTTGCGCGCGCGCCGCGCTGCGCGTCCCGGGAGCGCGGCCGCGCCAGCGGTTCAGCAGACGCTCGCACGAAGCTTCACGTTAACCGGCCATGGCGTGCATGGCGGTCGTCGCGCCCGCATGACGCTCGCGCCGGCCGGCGCCGACGTTGGGATCGTTTTCAGCGTCGCTGGAGCCGACATCGAAGCGCACTGGTCGCGCGTCGATGCATCGACATTGCGCACACAGCTCGCCGGCGATAGCGCGAGCGTGTCGACGGTCGAGCATGTGATGGCCGCGCTTGCGGCGCTTCGCGTCGACAATGCGCTGGTTTTGCTCGAAGGCGACGAGGTTCCAGCGATGGACGGCTCGGCCCGCGACTTCGTCTCGGCGATCGACGAGGCCGGCGTCGTGGCGCTTCCTGCGCCTCGGCGCGTGTTGCGCGTCGTCACTCCGGCGCGCGTATCCGACGGGGCCGGCTGGGCGGAGCTGCGGCCGGCGGAATCCGGCCTTCATCTGGATGTGGAAATCGCCTTTCCCCGTCCAGTCGGCCGCCAACGCCTGGCGCTTGATCTGACGCCCGAGACGTTTCGGCGCGAACTGGCCGGAGCTCGCAGCTTCGGATTCTTGCGCGACGCCGAAAGGCTTTGGCGTGAAGGTCTGGCGCTGGGCGCCAATCTCGACAATACGCTCGTCTTTGACGCGCGCGCCGCGATCAATTCGCAGGGGGAGCGATTCGCCGACGAATGCGTGCGCCACAAGATGCTCGACGTCGTCGGCGATCTGGCGCTGGCCGGGGCGCCGATCATAGGCGCCTTCCGCTCTTATCGCGGCGGCCATAGCCTCAACCTCGCGCTTCTTGAAGCTGCGGCGCGCTCGGGCGCCCTGGCGCTTGAACTCGACAGCGGGCATATCGAAGGCGTGAGTGCGACAGGCCGAAGCCTATCGCCATAATCTCGCCAGATGAACGTTCTTCTTTCAGCCGACCGCAAAGTCGGGATTGGTGCGCCGCCGCGCGCCGTAAGGCAGGGCAGGGGGCGTCCTGCGACGCCATTTTGGCTGATTGAGCTTAGAGGGCGCCGGGACCGCGCGAGCGTCGCGCAGCGCCGCAATGGGGCAACATATGTCGGTTTTCGCTCGTTCAATCAAAGTGTTAGCTTTGGCGTCGACCTTGTCGATCGGCGCGGCGCCGGCGCGCGCCGACCTCATGGACTCGATCACCAGCGGTTTCGGTCTCTTCGGCAGCGGCGGGACGAAATATCAGACAGAAGTCACACCCGACATCCCGGCCGAGGATCTCTATAACGCCGGTCTGGCGCGGCTGAAGGCCAAGGACTACGAGGGCGCAGCCAAGAAATTCGGCGAATTGGAAAAGCAATATCCGTCATCGGACTGGTCTCGAAAAGGCTTGCTGATGACGACCTTCTCTCAATACGAGCACCCCAAATATGACGACGCCGTGCAGTCGGCGATGCGCTATATCGGGCTTTATCCGAACTCCGCCGATACGCCCTACGTCTACTATCTCGCGGGCATGTCCTTCTATAATCAGGTGCCGGACGTCATGCGCGATCAGCAGTCGGCTGAGAAGGCGCTCGAGGTTTTCACGCAGCTCGTACAGAAATTTCCGAAGTCGGAATATGTGAACGACGCCAAATACAAAATGCAGGTGACGCGAGACCAACTCGCCGCCAAGGAGATGAACGTCGGGCGCTTCTATCTGCTTCGTAAGAATTACCCCGCCGCGATCAACCGTTTCCATGACGTGCTCGGCAAATATCAGATGACGCGTCATACCGAAGAGGCGCTCTATCGTCTCACCGAAGCCTATCTCGCGATGGGCGTCACCAACGAAGCGCAGACGGCCGCCGCCATCCTGGGACATAATTACCCGGATTCGCAGTGGTATAAGGACGCCCACGCTCTGCTGAAAACGGACGGTCTCGAGCCGCACGAATACACAGATTCCTGGCTGTCGAAGATCGGCAAGACGCTGCACGCGATCTAGCCGTATTCTGAAAAGCGCCCCTGGATAAATGCGCCGGCGTGCTCGAGCGCGCGCCGGCCTTCTTCAAGCCTTGCATTCCATAAGTGCCACGCGTGGATCATGCGCGGCCAAATCTCCAGCGTGACCGAGACGTCGGCGGCGCCGGCCACCGCGGCGAGGCGCGTCGAATCGGCGAGCAGCGTTTCGTTTGAGCCCACCTGAATCATGAGGGGCGGCAGGCCGCTCAGATCGCCAAACAGCGGCGAGACACGCGGGTCACGACGATCCACTCCTGCCGGGACATAAGCCTGCGCAAGTTCCTGTAGGTAGGCCTTATGCAGCAGTGGGTCGACGCCGTCCTTCGTGATTAGCGTTTCGCCGGAAAGGGTGAGATCGGTCCAGGGCGAAACGAGCCAGGCGCAGGCAGGGAGCGCCTCCTTGAGATCGCGCAGCCGCATCAGCAAGGCCAGCGTGAGGCCGCCGCCGGCGCTGTCGCCGCCGACCGCGATCTGGCGCGCGGCAAACCCTTGTTCCCGAAGAAATCGCCAGGCCGCGAGCGCATCCTCATAGGCTGCGGGAAACGGATGCTCGGGCGCGAGTCTGAATTGGACGGCGAGCGCCCTGGCGCGCGCGGCGCGTCCGGCTTCAGTGGCCATTCGGCGGTGGCTGACGATCGAACCCGAGCAATAGCCGCCGCCATGGAAGAACAGGAGCGCGCGCGAGGGGTCGCTCGTTGGCGCGCAAGACCATTCGGCGGCCATGCCGTCGATCGACGCGCGCTCTAATGAGATATCCGCCGCGGCCGGCCAAGCGGCGCCTACTTCCTCGATGCGGGCGCGCCGCGCCGGCCAGCCGACGGGTCGCGGTTTTGCGCTCAGCAGCGCGCGAATGTCGTCGATGCCGAGATCAGCCATAAAATCTCCGTTTGGAAAAGGGCGCTGGCGACTATAATCGAGGGCCGTCCGCGCGTCGCCGGCGCGCGGCTTCCGGCGCATGTGCGCGCCCAGGGCATTTGAGCAACGCCTCATGCTGGTCCGTCTTTCCATTCGCGACATCGTGCTGATCGACGCGCTCGACCTGGAATTCGCGCCGGGCCTGACGACGCTTACGGGAGAGACCGGCGCGGGAAAATCGATCCTGCTCGACGCCTTCGTGCTGGCGCTCGGCGGGCGCGGCGACGCGTCGCTCGTGCGCGCCGGCTGCGAACAGGGACAGGTGACGGCGGCGTTCGATACGCCCGCGAATCATCCCGCGCATCTTGCGGCGCGCGAATTCGGCCTCTCGAGCGAGGACGAGCTGGTGTTGCGCCGCGTGCAGGCGGCGGACGGGCGCACCCGCGCCTTTGTGAATGACCAGCCGGCGACGGCGCAGGCGCTGCGCGCGATTGGACGCGAACTTGTCGAGATCCACTGTCAGCATGACGAGCGCGCGCTCGTCGATCCGAATGCGCATCGCGCGCTTGTCGACGCGCATGGCGGCCTCGTCGCGCAGGCGAATGATGTGCGCGCGCGCTACGGGGCTTGGCAGGCGGCGCGCCGCGCGTTGGAGGAAGAAGACGCGCGCATCGCCAAGGCGCGCGCCGACGCCGACTATCTACGCCATGCGCACGCCGAGCTTGCGGAGCTGGCTCCGCAGGAGGGCGAGGAAGAGACGCTCGCCGAACGGCGGCTCTTCATGCAGCGCGCCGAAAAGGTCGCTTCGGATATTTCCGACGCGCTCTCGGCGTTTTCGAATGACGGATCGCCGGCGCGGGAAATCGCTCAGGCGGCGCGGCGATTGGAGCGGCGTCTGACGCAGGCGCCGCAACTGCTGGACGCGCCTGCGCGCGCCTTGACGCAGGCTGTCGATGCCTTGGGTCTCGCCGAGGAAGCGCTGGAGCGGGCGCTCACTGAGACGAAATTCGATCCGGCGGAATTGGAGCGGGTCGAGGAGCGGCTATTCGCGCTGCGCGGCGTGGCGCGCAAGCATCAGGTCGCGGTCGCCGACCTTGCGAAGCTTGAAGAAAAATTCGCCAATGACATCGCCGCGCTCGATGCGTGCGAAGCGCGGCTGGTCGCGCTGGGGCGCGCGCTTGCAGACGCCAAGCAGTCCTATGACGAGGCGGCCTTGGCCCTGTCCGCGGCGCGCCGCGCCGCGGCGAAGAAACTCGATGCGCTCGTCGACGCCGAGTTGAAGCCGTTGCGGTTGGAGGGCGCGCATTTCTCGACGCAAGTGACGAGCGACGCCGAGACCGCGGGGGCGGAAGGAATCGATCGCGTCGAATTCTGGGTGCAGACCAATCCGGGATCGCGGCCGGGTCCGCTGACGAAAGTTGCGTCTGGCGGCGAACTCGCGCGCTTCATGCTGGCGCTGAAGGTCGTGCTCGCCGATCGCGGCTCGGCCCCGACTCTCGTTTTCGATGAAATCGACACGGGCGTCGGCGGCGCCGTGGCCGACGCCATCGGTCAGCGGCTGGCGCGTCTCGCGGCGCGCGCGCAGGTGCTCGCCGTCACCCATGCGCCGCAGGTCGCCGCGCGCGCCGGCCAGCATCTGCGCATCAGCAAGGGCGCACCGGCGAAGACCGGCAAGGACAAGCGGGTCGCGACCAGCGTCGCCGTGCTTGCCGAGGGCGAGCGGCGCGAGGAGATCGCCCGCATGCTCTCAGGCGCCGCCATCACCGAGGAGGCGCGCGCCGCCGCGGCGCGGTTGCTTGAAGGGGCGGGCTGAAAAGGAAGCGGCGCCGTCACAGATTTTGACGGTGACAAAGATAATGGCCTGGAGTAACATGTTACGATAATCTGGATCGTTGGCATGTCCCGCCGGCCCAAGAACGACAAACCCGTCCCTCCGCGCACTCGAATGGCCAGCTACCGCCAAAGGATGCGCGCCGCCGGATTGCGGCCGGTGCAAATCTGGGCGCCGGATAGCCGCGCACCGGATTTTATTGAAAAGTGCCATCGGCAGGCCCGCGCTGTCGCCATTCATGATCCCGCTGGCGACGAGATCATGCAATTTGTGGCAAGCATGTATGAGTGGCCCGAGGACTAATGCGGCGTGGCGCATTCGTTGTTGTCGCGACCTCGGGAGACTACGGCAAGCCGCGCCCCGCGCTGGTCGTGCAAAGCGATCTCTTCGCGGAACTGCCGTCAGTCGTGATTTGCCCATTGACCACTACTCTGCGTGGCGATGCAGACTTATTCCGCCTCGATGTCGAGCCTTCTGCTGGCAACGGGCTGCGACAAGCGTCTCAGATTGCCGTCGACAAGCTCACGGTCGTCCCGTCGTCAAAAATCGGAGAGGTGATTGGGGAGGCTGACGATGCGCTGCTGTTACGGGTAAACAGGGCGCTCGCGCTTTTTCTTGGCATCGTTTGAACCCCGTCCCTTCGTTGCCTCCTGTCGCGCGCTGGCCTAAGAGAGTGCGCCATGCAGAATGCGCCTTTGCTCATGCCCGCCGCGGACACGCTTGCCGAATTGCGCGACGAGATCGACCGGATCGATCGCGACATGCATCGGCTGTTGATGGAGCGCGGGGAGATCATCGACCGGCTGATCGCCGTGAAGCGCGCGCAGGGCGTCGGCTGCGCTTTTCGACCCGATCGCGAGGCGCAGATGATGCGCGCGCTGGTCGAGCGTCACCAGGGGCTCCTGCCGCTCGACGCCGTCGAAGGCGTTTGGCGCGTCATCGTCTCGACCTTCACCTATGTTCAGGCGAATTATTCGGTGCATGCCGATGATTCCGGCGGCGATGCGCAGATGCGCGATTCGGCGCGCTTCCACTTCGGGTTCACCGTTCCCTATGTCGCGCATCACGGCGCTGGCGCGGTGATCGAAGCGGTCGCCGCGTCGACCGGCGATCTGGGGATCTTGCGCGCGACGGGCGGCCTGTCGGATGGCGCCTGGTGGATGCGCCTCGCTGGCGAAGGCGCGCCCAAGATCATCGCGCGCCTGCCTTTTGTCGAGCGGCCCAATCATCCTGCGGGTCTGCCGATGTTCGTCGTCGCGCGGCTTCCGGCCGACGCGATGGCGCATGGCGTGACGCTTTACGCGGTCGGCCTCGCGCGCTGGACGCACGCGCTGCCCGCCGCTTTCCAGACGCTCAACGGCGAAATCCTCGCGAGCGCCCCCCATCCGGAAGGGCTCGCGCTGCTTGTCGCGGCCGCCGGCGACGCTGACGCCCAGTCCTTCGCCAAAGCATTGGCCGAGGCGGGGGTGGAGGGCGCGCGCGTCGACGTGATCGGCAGTCATGCGATGCGCTTCCAGCTCAACGACGCGCGCAGCGGCGTCTTCGCGCCTTAATCGATTTAGGCCTCGCCTGGACCGGCGAAAGGATCCAGCAACTGTGCGCCTGTGACGGCGACGTCGCGTATATTGCGCGTCACGAGAACGAGTCCGCGCGCCAGAGCGGTCGCCGCCATCAGGCCGTCGACGAAGGGCAGGGGGTTGGGGATGTTCAGCCGCGCCCAGTAATCAGCGACGGCTTCGTCGACTGGAAGGACGCGGTCTTCCAATTTATCGCGCATGCGTGCGAACCACGCATCGAGCCTCTCCGCCTGCGCCGGGTCTTTCAATCGCTTCAGCTCGACGCCACGGCGAATCTCAGCGAGCACGAGGACGCTCGTTGCAAGATCGAGCGGGTCGACGGCCTGCGCCCAGGCGGCGACGTTGGGATTCGCGCGAGTTCCTTTCCGCAATTCCGATATGACATTCGTGTCGAGGAGAAATTTCACAGATCAATCTCGCGCCAGCCTTTTTCACGTCGGTCCGGAAAGACTCCATCGAACGCGTCTTCCGGCAGGTCGGAAGCGAAAATATCGAGAACGGATTCGGTCTTTGGCGTCGCTAGCGCGGCGATGATCGCGCGTCGAAGCTTCTGCGCGTGATGTTCGTCACCGCCGCGCAGAACTTCCAGCACTCGCTGGACGAGCGCGAGATCGTCCGGCGGTTGCGGCGAAGGAGCCGTCGCCCGCGGTTCGGGGTTGGGCGACCCCGCATCGATGCGCTCAAATGTCAGGCGCTCGCTCTCCATATCGACGTCGCGCGTGCGGTAACCGGCGCTCAACCACGCCTTCGTCATCACATTATTCGAGCCGTTGTTCGACCACCAAGCGCGGTGCTGGCACGCCGAAGATGGGAGCGGAAATCCGAGAATTTTCTCAAGATCACGGAACCTGAGTCTGACCTCGCGATAAGGCTGTTCGCGCAGATAAGCAGTCAGAGGCGCGTATTTGGACATGTCCGTTCTTCTCCCCTGCGGATAAGTTAGTGTGTATATAAAACTACACAGTAGTCGTCAAGGGGCTTGTCGAAAGGCTTTGCGCTCAGTGCGCCAAGGCTTATGAGAGAACGCCTCTCGTTGCGCCGCCGAAAAAAGACAAGATGACGAAACCCACCCCCCGTTCAACCGTTCTCGCGATCGACGCTTACGTGCCCGGCAGGAGCGCCGCGCCGGGCGCCGCGCGCGTGTTCAAATTGTCGGCCAACGAAACACCGCTCGGCCCATCTCCGCGCGCGGTAGAAGCCCTGCGCGCCATGGCCGGCGATATTGCGCTGTATCCGGAAGGCTCGTCGCGCGCCCTGCGCGAGGCGATCGGCGTGCGTTACGCGCTGGACCCGGACCGGATCATCGCCGGCGCCGGCTCGGACAATCTTCTGGAGCTGCTTGCGCTCGCCTACATCGGGCCCGGCGACGAGGGCGTTTACAGCCAGCATGGATTCCTTGAGTACAAGATCGTCACGCTCGCCGCGGGGGGCACGCCGGTTGTCGCTCCCGAGACGAACTACACGGCGGAAGTTGATGCGCTGCTTGGCTGTGTGAGCGAGAGAACAAAGATCGTTTTTCTCGCCAATCCGAACAATCCGACGGGAACGTTTGTGCCCGCGAATGAAGTTGCGCGGCTGGCGCGTTCGCTGCCCGCGCATGTGCTGCTCGTGCTCGACTCCGCCTATGCCGAATATGTCCTGCGCGAGGATTACGAAGCGGGCGTCGCGTTGGTCGATGCGCATGAAAATGTCGTGATGACCCGCACCTTCTCGAAAATCTACGGCCTCGCGGGCCTGCGCGTTGGATGGGCCTATGGACCCGCGCATGTGATCGACGCGTTGAACCGAATCCGCTCGCCGTTCAATGTCTCGAGCGCGGGTTCAGTCGCGGCGATCGCCGCGCTGTCGGATCGCGCCCATCTCGACGCGGCGATCGCGCATAATGACCGCTGGCTGCCGTGGCTCTCGCGAGAAATTTCCGCGCTCGGCCTCGACGTTCTGCCGAGCGTCGCCAATTTCGTCGCCATACGTTTCCCTGACGCGCCGGGATTGACGGCGCTCGACGCCGACCGCTTCCTCATGTCGCGCGGCCTGGTGCTGCGCGCCATCGGCGCCTATGGCATGGGGGAATTCCTGCGGCTCACCGTCGGCGCGCAGGAGGCGAATGAGCGCGTCGTCGAAGCGCTTGCTGAATTCATGCAGAGCGCCCGCGTGCGGCAAGACGCGCAAGCAGGCGTTCATGGCTGATCCTGCTTGTGAACGCTTGGCGCTGATCGGCGTCGGGCTCATCGGCTCGTCGATCGCGCGCGCGGCGCGCCAATTCGGCGCGGCGCGGCATGTCGCGGTGATGGATTCATCGCCTCAGGTCGTCAGCCGCGCCAGCGAACTCGGTCTCGCGGACGTTGCGACACAAGATTATGCGCAGGCGGTTGGTGGAGCCGATCTCGTCATCGTGTGCACGCCTGTCGGCGCTTGCGGCGACGTCGCGCAAGGCCTCGCGCCGCATCTGCAAAAGGGCGCCGTTGTTTCCGACGTCGGCTCGGTGAAAGGCGCCGTCGTCGCGCAGATGACGCCGCATCTTACCGAACCCGCGCGCTTCATACCCGCCCATCCGATCGCCGGTACGGAGTTCTCCGGACCGGACGCAGGATTCGCCACGCTGTTTCAAAATCGTTGGTGCATTCTCACGCCGCCAGAGAACGCCGACGCCGCAGCCGTGGAAAAGCTGACGAAATTCTGGATGCGTTTGGGCGCCAACGTCGAGACGATGAGCGTCGCGCATCATGACGCCGTGCTCGCGCTCACGAGCCATCTGCCGCATCTCATCGCTTATAATATCGTCGGCACGGCGGATGATTTCGGCGATGAGACGCGTTCCGAGGTCATCAAATTCTCAGCGTCCGGCTTTCGCGATTTCACGCGCATCGCCGCCTCCGATCCCATCATGTGGCGAGACATCTTCCTCGCCAATAAGGACGCCGTCCTGCAGATGCTCGGACGCTTCAACGAGGATCTCAGCGTGCTGCAGCGGATGATCAGGCGGGGTGACGGGGAAGGACTGCTGGAGTTCTTCTCGCGCACGCGCGACATCCGCCGCTCGATCATCGAGCAGGGTCAGGACACGGCTGCGCCCGACTTCGGAAGGCGAGCGGGAGGGCGGTGAAAACCGTCTCTCCACGGCCGCGGTCTTTACGGGAATCAGATATGACCGAGTCGAATTTCGACGCGCTGCGCGCCGCTTTCGAAAACGCCGTTCCCGGCTATGACGCGTTGCGACGCAAACTCATTCCGCATTTCGACACCTTCTACGGGACCACGCTCGACCTTCTCGAAGAGGCCGTCGGCCAAGGAGAATTTCGATGCGTCGATCTTGGCGTCGGCACCGGTCTTTTATCGGAAATGATTCTCAAGCGGTTTCCCGGCGCGCAGGTCGAAGGCGTCGATCTCGCGCCGAAGATGCTCGATGCGGCGCGCGAACGGCTTGCGACTTACGGCGCGCGCCTGCGCCTGTCGCTCGCGGACTATGCAACCGCGCCGCTCCCGGGGCCGGTCGACGCCGTCGTCTCGGCGCTCTCCATCCACCATCTCGATCACGAGGCGAAGCGCCGGCTCTTTCGGCGGATTCATGATGCGCTGCGACCCGGCGGCGTGTTCCTCAACGCCGACCAGTCGCTCGGCGCGACGCGCGAGGTCGAGGACGCCTATCAGCGCCGCTGGGAAGCGGATGTCCGAGGCTCAGGAATCGCCGCCGATGATTTCGCGGCTGCGAGAAAGCGCGCGGAACTCGATCGCAGCGCGACCTTCGCAGATCAGATCGCCTGGCTCGAAGACGCGGGATTCCGTTACGCGGATATTGGCTGGAAACGCCATCGCTTTACGGTGTTTTACGCGCGGCGCTAGCGTCGTTTGTCGGCGCTTGGCCGATGCGCAAGGCATCGCCGGCGTTGCTCGAGATGAATTGCTGCAGCTTGCCGGAAATTGCCGCCAACACCCAGGGCAGCTGAACGTCGATGCGCAGCAAATCCTTCAGCACCGTGATCTGCGCCGTCGCCGTCTGACCGAGCGCGGTCACGCGTACCGTCCCGACGTCGCCGGCCCAGGTGACTTCGGAATGTGCGACCTTGTCCACATACTCGCGCTGCATTTTCGCCAGCTGTTCGGAGACGCGGGCTTTCGCCGCTTCGACGCCGAGATCGTGCGGCACTGTGACGGTGATGGCGTTCGACATAGGCTTCCTCCACTCGCCCCAATGTAGGCGCTCTCTGCGGGATTAGAAGAATGGTGCGGCTAAAGGCGATGACGAAGACGACGATCTCTCGCGAGCTTGTACGCTTTACAGTCGAGGTTGCGCTCGCTCTGGCGTTGAGCGGTGTCGCAACTTCCGCAGTGGCGCTCGACGCGCCGTCGCCGCCTCGACGTCCGCAATTTCAGACCATCCCCTTACCTGAGGCAAAGCCTGCCGTAGGCGCTAAGCCGCAGCAAGCGGAGCCCCAGTCCGCCGAGGATTGTATGGCGAATCTGCGTGCGGCTGGCGTCGCTTTCGAACCCGCCGAAGCGCCTGCCGCCGCGCTTGAGGGCTGCACGATCGAGACGCCCGTGCGTCTCGCTTCGGTCACGGTCGGCATAAGGCGCGTTGCAGTCAACGCAAAGCCGCTGCTGGCTTGCGCCTTCGCGTTGCAATTTTCCGATTACATGAAAAATCTGCTCGCGCCGCTCGGCGCCGGGACGATGGGCGCGTCGCTCGTCGCGATTGACACAGGTCCAGGCTACGAATGCCGCGGCCGCAATCACGATAATGGGGCCAAGCTGAGCGCGCACGCCAAAGGGCTCGCTCTTGATGTCGGCGCATTTGTTTTCTCGGACGGTCGTAAGATCGCCGTCGACGCTCAGCCGGATGTTCAATCGACCGCTTACGTCAGAGGGCTACGAACGGCGGCGTGCGGCTGGTTCACCACGATCCTGGGCCCAGGATCAGATCCCTATCACGTAAGCCATCTTCACTTCGACATCGAGCGCCATGGATCGAATGGCAGCTACCGCATTTGTCAGTGACCGCGCGTCCTGGCCTTCGCCTGCTGTTAATTCGCCGATGCGAGTAGGCCGAGGCGCGTCAGCTCATGCTCGCGAATGTTGCGGGTGATCGGATAGTAGCCGCCTTTTTTCGCCTGGGTCTGGCCATCTCTCGAAAGCACATATGAGACGAATTCGCCGCTGAGCGCGTCGATCGGCTTCTTTGGGTCCTTCAGCAGGTAAATAAAGAGACCCCGCGCGAGCGGATATTTGCGCGAATACGTGTTGTCGAAGGAGGCTTCATAGCAGCTTTTGCCCGACGACAGCGGAACCGCGCGAACTCCAGCCGTCTTGTAGCCGATGCCGGAGTAGCCCATCGCGTATTTGTCCTTCGTCACTTCGCTGACGACGGCTTCAGAGCCAACCTGCATTTGTACGGTGTCTTTGAAGTCGGCCCCGGCGAGGGCGTGCTGTTTGAAATATTTATAGGTGCCGGACAAAGCATTTCGACTCTGCAGAGCAATGGGCTTAGCCGCCCATTCGCCAGTGAGGCCAAGTTCGCCCCAGGTAAGGATGCTCTTGCCGCCGCCGCTTTTCGGGTCGGCGGCGAAAACCCGCTCAATTTGCTCCATGCTGATGCATTGGAGCGGGTTGTCCTTGTGGACATATATCGCCAAGGCGTCGATCGCGACCAGAACCGCCGTCGGCTTGTAGCCGTATTTCGCCTGGAAGGCCCCGATTTCATCGGGGTTCATCTGCCGCGACATCGGCCCAAGCTGAGCTTCTCCCGAGAGCAGCGCCGGCGGCGCCGTGTTCGAACCCTTGCCGATAAGTTCGATCGACACATTCGGGTAGATCGATTGGAACCCTTCGGCCCAGAGCTCCATTTCGTGATGCATCGTGTCCGAGCCGACCGACTTCAATTTTCCCGAGAGTCCGTTGACGACCTTGTAGGGGGAGAGCTCCAGATCGAGCGCAACGGCGCCGGCGGCCAAAACCACGAAAGCCGCGACGGCGGCGGAGAGGGCTCGCAGTTTCATGGCTTTTCTCCGTTGCATCAAATCATTGCGGCCGAAACCACTTCGCCGCGGCAAGCGCGCGATCGACATGGAGACGGCGTGGGATGGCCCGCGCGAATGTTGTGTGAGACTCTCTTGCTTTCGCCGCAATTTCGCTCGGCGAAATGACAGGCTCATGACGCCTATGCGACAGGACGGCCGCGCAACGTGCAGTCGAAAAAAAGCGAAAAAAAACCGGAAGGCGAGGCGTCGCCTTCCGGTTTGACGTGAGGTGGCCGCAGCGCAAGGCGCGGCGGCCGCGTCTTTTCGTCAGTAGCTGTAATACATGTCGAATTCGACCGGATGCGGCGTCATCTCGAAGCGCATCACGTCCTGCATCTTGAGGTCGATGTAGGAGTTGATGAAGTCCTCGTTGAAGACGCCGCCGACCGTCAGATAGGCGTGGTCGGCTTTGAGATTATCGAGCGCTTCGCGCAAGCTGCCACACACCGTCGGGATGGCCTTCAACTCTTCCGGCGGCAGATCGTAGAGATCCTTGTCGGCCGGTCCGCCCGGATCGATCTTGTTGGCGATGCCGTCGAGGCCCGCCATCAGCATGGCGGCGAAGGCCAGATAGGGATTCGCCGTCGGATCGGGGAAACGAACTTCGACGCGCTTCGCCTTCGGGTTGGAGCTGAAGGGGATGCGGCACGACGCGGAACGATTGCGCGACGAATAGGCGAGCAGCACCGGCGCCTCATAGCCCGGAACCAAACGCTTATACGAATTGGTCGACGGGTTGGTGAAGGCGTTCAGCGACTTCGCATGCTTGATGATGCCGCCGATGTACCACAGGCACTCCTGAGAGAGGCCCGCGTATTTGTCGCCCGCGAAGACCGGCTTGCCGTCCTTCCAGATCGACTGATGGACATGCATGCCCGAGCCGTTGTCGCCAAAAACCGGCTTCGGCATGAAGGTCGCCGACTTGCCGTAGGAATGCGCCACCTGATGGATCGCATACTTGTAGATCTGCAGGTGGTCGGCGACCGTGACGAGCGTCTCGAACTTCAGACCGAGTTCGTGCTGGGCGGAGGCGACTTCGTGATGGTGCTTCTCGACTTTGACGCCCATGGCCGCCATGGCGGCGAGCATCTCGCCGCGCATGTCCTGTCCGGCGTCGACCGGCGGCACCGGGAAGTAGCCGCCTTTGGTGCGCACGCGGTGGCCGAGGTTGCCGCCTTCGTAGGCCGTGCCGCTATTGGAGGGCAGCTCGGTCGAATCCAGCGTGAAGCCCGTATCGTAGGGCTCGGCTGAAAAGCGCACGTCGTCAAAGACGAAGAATTCGGCCTCGGGACCAAAAAAGGCCGTGTCGCCGACGCCGGTCGATTTCAGATGCTCCATCGCCTTCTTGGCCATGCCGCGCGGGTCGCGGTTGTAGGGCTGGCCTGTCGCGGGCTCGACGACGTCGCAGACGACGGAGAGCGTCGACGCCGCGAAGAAGGGATCCACGGAGATGGAATCGAGATCCGGAAGGAGCGTCATGTCCGATTCATTGATCGCTTTCCAGCCGGCGATCGACGAGCCGTCGAACATGATGCCTTCGGTCAGAGCTTCTTCATCGACAATCGAAACGTCGAACGTCACATGCTGCCACTTGCCGCGCGGGTCGGTAAAACGGAAATCGACGTATTTAACGTCGTTATCCTTGATCTGCTTAAGAACGTCCTTGGCCGTTGTCATGTGGTTCGATGCCTCTCTTTGCTGATCTTGCTGTTTAGCTGTTTTCGAATTGGGCGCGGCGGAGCGTCGAAAGATGTTGGCGAGAAAGCTCATGGGGCGGGGGCTCAGTGCTAGATGGCGTCCGCGCCGGTCTCGCCGGTGCGAATTCGGATCGCGCCTTCGACGTTTGAAACAAAAATCTTGCCATCGCCGATTCGGCCCGTTTGCGCCGCCGTGCGAATGGCCTCGACGGCGCGCTCCACGGCGTCGTCCGCGAGAACGATTTCTATTTTAACTTTCGGAAGGAAATCAACGACATATTCAGCGCCGCGATAGAGCTCAGTGTGCCCTTTTTGACGGCCAAAACCCTTCGCCTCGGTGACCGTGATGCCCTGGAGGCCCGCCGCCTGCAGCGCTTCCTTCACTTCATCGAGCTTGAACGGCTTAATGATCGCCTCAACCTTTTTCATCAAATCCCCCGCGCGCTTAGCTTAAGCCCCGGCCCGCTAGCGACTTTGGCTCTGCTGAAGAGCCGTCGAGCTTCTAACATTGCCGCCTTGGCCGCGCCATGGCCAAAGTTCCGGCGCCCAACTTAGGCTTGGCGCCTATGGGATATACTGTATGCTCTTAAATTAAGCGATAAGCCTATTTTCTAGGCTCAGCTGCGCTCGTCGATGACCGCGGGCAGGTCTTCCCGGGCGCCCCATTCCGACCAGGAGCCATCATACACCGTCGCCGGCGGTCGGCCCGCTGCAGCGAGCGCGAGGCTGACGATGCAAGCGGTGAGCCCGGAGCCGCAGGTGGCGATGACCGGCGCGTCGGGATTGACGCCCGCGGATGAAAAGGCCGCTTCGAGCCCGGGCTTGTCTTTCAGTCTTCCGCCTTCGAGGACGGTGCCGAATGGAAGGTTCAGCGCGCCGGGCATGTGGCCGGAGCGCAGGCCAGGGCGCGGCTCAGGGGCCCATCCGTGGAAACGCTCCGCGCCGCGCGCGTCGACCACTTGCGGCCCGCCGAGATCAAGCGCGCGCCGCACGGCCTGCGCGTCGGCGACCAGACTCGCGTCGAAGTGGGGCGTAAACGCCGCCGGGGCACGCTTGCGCGCCTCGCCCTCTTGGAGCGGGCGGCCTTCGGCCTGCCACGCGGGAAGGCCGCCTGCAAGGATCGAGACCCTTTCCACGCCGAAGACAGTAAGCGTCCACCAGAGACGCGGCGCGGAAAATATGCCGACGCTGTCGTAGACGACCGCCTGCATGCCGTCGCCGAATCCGAGCCGGCCCATCTCCGCCGCGAAGATATCGGGCTTGGGCAACATGTGCGGCAGGTCGGTGGACGGATCGGCGACCGCGTCTATATCAAAGAACTGCGCGCCGGGAATATGCCCCGCAAGGAACTCGGCGCGCGCGTCGCGGCCGGTCGCCGGCATGTGCCACGACGCGTCGAAGACAACGAGATCGGGCGCGTCGAGACGTTCGGCGAGCCACGCGGCGGACACGAAAAGAGAGGCGGGGTCGATTATACGCGTCATGGCTCGGCTCGCTGATCCTGACGCTGCTTGCATCCGGCGGTGCGGCGTTCACAATACGCCGATTCGATTCTCACGCCCATCAGGCGCTTGACCGACATGCTCGATATTCCAGGCAAGGCCTGCGGCTCCTGCTACTTCTGCTGCAAGGTTCTTGAAATCGAAGAGTTCAAGAAGCCCGCAGGCAAGCTTTGCGAGCACTGCGCGCTGACGGGCGGCTGCGGCGTTTATGACACGCGTCCGGACGTGTGTCGCGACTACTACTGCCGATGGAAAGATGAGCGCAGCTTTACTTCCCAACTGCGGCCCGACAAGGTCGGCACGCTGCTGATGGACGACCCCGACAGCGACGAATACCACGCGGTCTGCGACCCGGAAAAGCCGTTTTCCTGGCGCAATCCTCTCATATTCAAGCATCTTGTCGCCGAGGCGAAGGCGGGACGGCTCGTGGTCGCAAAGGCGGGGTTGCGGGCATGGCGCATTTTCGAAGACGGACATTGGCAAGAATGGGCCTGAGCCTCACAGCCGCGCGCGCCATCAATTCGACCGAGAGGTCGAGTGCGGTAGAAGAATGGGCTGCAACAAGCGATACGCTCAGGCCATGAGAGTGCTCAACCGACTTTCATGCCTTACGGCGCGCGGCGGCTGCGCCGCCGCAGCGATATCGGTAGCGCTCTGCACGCCCGCCGCCGCGGAGATGCTGAAGGCGCATTACGCCCTGAGCCTCATGGGACTCTCCATCGGCAGCGCATCCGCTTCCGGCATCGTCGACGCGCAAAACTACCGCGTCGAGATCTCGATGCGGACCACAGGTCTCGCCAATCTCATCAACAACGCCAAGGGCGCGGCCAGCGCCAGCGGCGGCCTGACCGCCGGCGGTCCGTCGCCGGCAAATTACGCCAACACCACCTCGAATAGCGACGAAACGCGCACGGTGCGCATGTCGCTCGCCGGCAACGCAGTGCGCGCGGTGGAGGTGAGGCCCGCGCCCTGGGACGCCGAAGCGCGCGTGCCCGTGACGGAAAGCGCCAAGCGCCACATCGTGGATCCGGTCAGCGCGCTGATCATGCGCGTGCCGCCTGGAGAGGAGCTGACGGGTCCTTCGGCGTGCAACCGAACCATTTCCGTTTTTGACGGCGTGACGCGTTTCGACGTCGAGCTCGCCTATGCCGGCGCGCACACGGCGCAAACGCGCGGTTACGCTGGCCCCGTCACCGTGTGTTCGGCGCGCTATACCCCGATCGCCGGGCATCGTCCCGACAGCTCCGCGACACGCTATATGGCGGCCAACAACGACATCAGCGTCTGGCTCGCGCCGCTTCCCGACGCCCATGTGGTCGTGCCGATTCACATCGCGATCGGCACCGCCGCCGGCAAGCTCGTCATCGATGCGTCGGAGTTCCAGATCGAGCAGCGCCGCGCCGATGTCAGGCGCTGACCGGCTTCGGCCGATTTCACTGGACGCGAACTTCCTTGGTCTTTTTCCGGTTCATGCGATCGGATTCATATTCGAGATATCTGACTTCCAGAGGGTCGGCCCCCTTGTTTGGGCGTAGACAGAATGAGGGACGCGGCGAAAAGCCTCCGTCCTGCGCCTCGAAGCAATCCGAGAAGCGCACCTCGCATTGAAACATCGTTTCGCTTTTTGGCGCCGCCCGCGCCACCACAGCGCGCGCTTTCTCGATCGCCTGCTTGCAGACGTCGGGGTTGAAGCCCCATGCCTCGCAGTCGCTTTGCGTCGCCATATACTTGCCGTCGGCGGAACAGACGGGCGAGCGTCGGAACGCGTAATAGGCTGAAAATCCAGCGGCCGCGACAGCGACAGCGATGATGAAAAACTTGAACATCGGACGTCACGCTCGCGAGATGAACTGTTGCCGCGCTCCGATAGATAGTCTTCGGCGCGCTGCGGCGGCAAGCGCAAACTGAGCCTTTGTATGGGCTTTGATGCGGCGATGCAGCGCAGCGGCCGCCCTGTCGATCGCTTGACAGCGCTTTGCGTCTGCAATACTCCGAAACCACCGCATTTCGGAACCGCGGCCGAGAGCTGCGAGCATTATGGCTCTCCGGGCGCGGCTAGGGCCGAATAGCGATGCAGACGCGTTCCCGCCTAGGTGAGGTCAACGTTGAACCAAGACCGAGGTGGGCCGGCGTCAGCCAAGCTTTCCACTTGACCAATTCGACGAAGAAAGCAACGCCGCAATCGCGGATTGCAGCCTGAATCTCGGCTTGTGGCGAAACGGCAGTGTGTGTGACAGAAGGAGGAAACTATGGGCGCTATTCTTGAACTGACGAGCTATGCAGCGACCCCGGTCGGCATGATCGCGATCATCGTCATCGGCGCGGCCGCGTATTTCGCCGCCCGCTGGGTGTTCAACGACTAAAACAAGCTTCACAAAGCTTTCAAAGCGCGGCGCGCTGGCCTTGGCCAGCGCGCCGTTTTTGTTTGTCAGTTCGCCAGCGCCGGCCCGCGCAAAGAGGCTTGCATCCGTGGGAGCCTGCGGTATTGTGACTTACGCCCCACCTCTAACGGGCAGGGTACGCCGACCCGCCGAGCCCTAGGATTGCGGAGCGTCTGAGGCCATAACGTGGTGATCTTGACCAATACGCTGCGCTCCGCGCGGCGGCGGAGGCTGAATGGCTCCTACCTCTTCGATTAGGGCCGCAAACGACCAGAGGGACGGTTCGCGCGCCGCTCGGCCCGATGGCGTCGACGGCGTCCGCAAGACGACAGAGGCGGATCGCATCGACGTCGCGATCGCCGATAAGAGCCCGCTGATTCTGGCAGGGCTCGACAAGCTGCTGTCGGACGACCGGCGATTCACGCTTGTGGCGAAGCTGACGGACGGCGAAGAGTTTCTCGAGGCGGCGCGTCAGCAGAAATTCACCATCGCCGTGATCGGCTGGCAATTGCCGACGCTGCACGCCCGCGACGTCTTGCGCGCGCTGTCGCGTCAAGTCGCGGCGCCCAAGATCGTCGTCTACAGCGGCACCAATGATCCTGCGGCGCCGGCCGAGACTCTGCAGCTCGGCGGCGCGGGCTTCGTTTCAAAACGGGCGCCGCCGGAGCGGCTCCTCGACGTGCTTGCGGCGGTGGCGGCGGGCGACATGGTGTTTCCCTTCGTCGACATCCGCAAGATGCGCAGCGATCCGCTGGAAAATCTAACTCTGCGGGAGCGAAGCCTGCTGTCGGCGCTCGGCTCCGGGCACACCAACAGTCAGCTCGCCAAGGATTTCGGCGTCTCGATCAACACGATCAAATTCCATTTGCGCAATCTTTTCGAAAAGCTCGACGTGCGCAATCGGGCGCAGGCGATCGCGCTTTTTCTGGAGATGAAGCACGGCGCATATCCAGGCGGCGCCGGCGGGCGCAGCATGGAGCCCGCGGGCTCGTCGCGCGGACGCCGGCATCGCACGGACTGAGCGCGGCAGCGGCAGCTAAGGCGCGGGGAACAGCGCGTCGCTTTTTCCGGTCAGCCGATAGACGACGAGTCCTGCCCACTCATGCGCGGCGAATTCCACAAGGCCGAGCGCTTTCGTCGCGAAACGCGGGAATTCGAGTCTGGAGTCGCCGCTGGTGCGATAGTCGACCGGATAGGCGATCACATCGAAGCCCGCTTGACGGAACACGCCGACGGCGCGCGGCATGTGAATCGCCGAGGTGACGAGCAGCCAACGCGCGTCGGCTTTGGGGCGAAGCAGTTCGCGCGTGAAGACGGCGTTCTCGTAAGTGTTGCGCGAGCGGCGCTCGTAGAGAACGTCGCCCTGATCGAGTCCGATCTCACGCCAGAAGCGCTGCACGGCGTCGGCTTCAGAGTAGGGCGACGCCTGCAGCGCGGCGGAGCCGCCGGTAAAGATGAGGCGCGCGCTCGGATATTTGCGCTTCAGCGCGATCGGCGCCGTCAGGCGCTCGGCCGCGTCGACCAACGCCGGGCGGTTGCGGCTGACGCTCAGCCGTTCGTCGATTGTGCCGCCGAGCACGATGATGCCGTCGGGCGCGGGCATGTCATCTGGCGACGGCGGAAACCGCGCCTCGAGCGGACCCGCAAGGAGACCGCCGAGCGGTCCGAAAGCCATCAGCAGCAAGGCGAACGCGCTTAATGCCGAGAGCGCGCGTCCCCAAGTCTTCCAGCGCGTGAATAGCAGCATTGCGCCGATGACCGCGAGGAAAATGAAAAAGTGGACCGGCGCCAGAACGAACGCGAAGATTTTCGAGATGATGAAAAACATCGGTTCACGCAAATTCCCGGCGCGTCATCGCGTTTAACGAGGCTTCGCCGGGTCCGATCACATATTCGGATAGTTCGGTCCGCCGCCGCCTTCCGGCGGCACCCAGGTGATGTTCTGCGCCGGGTCCTTGATGTCGCACGTCTTGCAGTGAACGCAATTCTGCGCGTTGATCACAAAGCGCGGATCACGGCGCGTCGCCTCATCGGCATAGACCACCTCATAGACGCCCGCGGGGCAATAGAGTCGCGCCGGCTCGCCGTAGATCGGGAGATTGCGCGCGATCGGAATCGCGGGATCGGCAAGCTTCAGATGAACCGGCTGATCCTCCTCGTGATTGGTGTTCGAGACGAACACCGACGACAGCTTGTCGAAGACGACATTGCTTGCGCGTTTCGGGTAGACGATCGGCGTGACTTCCGAGAGCGGCTTTAATGTCTCGTAATCGGCCTTTCCGTGCTTGAGCGTGCCGAAGAAGGAAAAGCCGAACAGCTCATTCGTCCACATGTCGAGGCCAAAGAGCGGCGCGCCGACATAGGTGCCGTATTTCGACCAGAGCGGCTTGACGTTGCGCACGGGCTTCAAATCGCGGCCGATCTCGGAGGCGCGCCAGGCGGCGTCATAGGCGTCCACCGCGTCATGCGCGCGGCCTTCGCCGATCGCCGCCGCGACATGCTCGGCGCACAGAATGCCCGAAACAATGGCGTTGTGGGACCCTTTGATGCGCGGCACGTTCATGAAGCCCGCGGCGCAGCCGACCAGCGCGCCGCCCGGCATGACGAGCTTTGGCACGCTCTGCCACCCGCCTTCTGTCAGCGCGCGCGCGCCGTAGGAAAGACGTTCGCCGCCTTCGAGCGTCGGCGCGATCATCGGATGCGTCTTGAAGCGCTGAAATTCGTCGAAGGGAGAGAGCGTCGGATTGGAATAGTTGAGGTGCACGACGAAACCGATCGACACAAGATCGTCGTCGAAATGATAGAGGAAAGAGCCGCCGCCGGTGTCGGCCGCAAGCGGCCAGCCGAAGGAATGCTGCACAAGTCCATCCTTGTGCTTCTCTTTCGGAATGCGCCAAAGCTCCTTGAAGCCGATGCCGAACTTCTGCGGCTCGCTGTTGGCGCAAAGGTCGTATTTCGCCAGCAATTGCTTGGTGAGCGAACCGCGCGCGCCTTCGGCGAAGATCGTATATTTGCCTTTGAGCTCCATCCCGCGGGTGAAACTGTCCGTGGGTTTGCCATCGCGTCCCACGCCCATGTCGCCCGTCGCGACGCCGACGACTTCGCCCGTGTCGCCGTAAAGAACTTCGGCGCCGGCGAAACCAGGATAGATCTCGACGCCAAGGTTTTCCGCTTCCGACGCGAGAAAGCGAACGACATTGCTGAGTGAGCCGATGAAATTGCCATGATTGTTCATCAGCCGCGGCATCAACATATTGGGAATGCGCAAGCCGCCCTTTTCCGAAAGCAACAGGAAATGGTCCTCATGCACTTTCGTTTTCAGCGGCGCGTCGTCGCGCGTGCGCCACTCGGGCAGAAGCCGGTCGAGGCCGATCGGATCAATGACCGCGCCGGAGAGAATATGCGCGCCGGGCTCGGAGCCCTTCTCGATGACGACGACGGAGAGATCCGGCGCAACTTGCTTCAAGCGAATCGCCGCGGCGAGGCCGGCCGGTCCCGCGCCGACCACGACCACGTCATATTCCATCGATTCGCGTGGCGGCAGCTCCGTATCTTCAGCCATTTTCAATCCCTTTTGCCTTTTCTTGGAGGCATTCTAGCCTTTTTGCCGCCGCCGCGGCAAAAGGAGTTTCGCCTTCGGGAGGAGCTTTGTTGGAGGCGCCCTCGCGGCGAGGTTCGCCGGCGGCGGGATGAGGTGCATAATCAGGCCATGCTCGATCCGCTCTACGCCCCCGCCGCATGAAGCGGCTCGCGGTCTTCATCGCGCTGGCGCTTCTCGCCATCGTCGTTTGGCGCGTCGCCTATCGTCCGACGACTCCCGCCGATGTGTTCCTGGGCTATGTGGAAGGAGAAATCCTCTACATCGGTCCCTACGAGACCGAAAGGGTCGCGAATCTCGCGGTCTCCGCCGGCGCCCAGGTGAAAAAGGGCGATCCGCTGTTCACGATGTCGACGACGCTTCTCGACCGGGCGCGCGACGAGGCGAGCGCGCGTATCGCCCAACTCGAGGCGCAAGTCGAAAATGTGCAGGCCGCGATGAATCGGCCGGAGCAGATCGCCGTTCTACAAGCGGGGCTGGAGCGCGCCGAGGCGGCGCTCCAATTGTCCCGCGCGGATTACGATCGGCAGCGCAAGCTTTACGCCGAAGGCCATGTCGCGAAGGCGGCGCTCGATCGCGCTGAGATGGCCCGCGCGCGCGACGAGGCGAGCGTGAAGGAAGCGCGCCGGCAGGTCGAGGCGTCGCGTATGGCGAGCCGTTCGCAGGAGATCGAGGCTGCGGAAGCTAATTTGAAACAGGCGCGCGCGCAACTCGACGCGATGAATATCCGCATCAAGCGCCAAAGCGTGCTCGCGCCCGCCGAAGGCGTCGTGCAGGACGTTTTTTTCCGGCCTGGCGAAATCGTCAACGCCGGCCAGCCCGTCGTCGCGCTGCTGCCGCCGGAGAATCGCAAAGTGCGCTTCTACGTCTCTGAGCCTGAGTTGCCGAAAATTTCTCTTGGCGAACGGATGCGCGTCACATGCGACGGCTGCGCCGACGACCTCTTTGGGCGCGTCAGCTATATCGCCAGCCGGCAGGAATATACGCCCCCCGTGATCTTCAGCGACAAGGAGCGCGCAAAACTCGTTTTTAAGGCCGAAGCGCGCCTGGAAGGCGCGGCGCGCGCGCTGCCCCTTGGCATGCCGGTCGCCGTCAGGCCGGCGCCCGAGCCGACGGGAACGGCGCAATGAGCGTCGACAGCGACATCGCGATCGACGTGCGCGGGCTGACCAAATTCTTCGGCGCCAAAAAGGTCGTCGACAATTTCACGCTGCAGGTGGCCCGCGGTCACATCCAGGGCTTTCTCGGCCCGAACGGCAGCGGCAAGACGACGACGATCCGCATGCTCTGCGGCCTTCTGACGCCCGATTCGGGCGAGGGGAGGTGTCTTGGCTACGACATCCGCCGCCAGCAGGAGGAGATCAAGCGTTACGTCGGCTACATGACGCAGGGTTTTTCGCTCTATCGCGATCTCACCATTCGCGAAAATCTGGAATTTGTGGCGCGAGTCTACGGCCTGGAAGCGCCGGAGGACGCGGCTCAAGTGGCGCTGGAGCGCCTGGGGCTCGTCGCGCGCGCCGATCAGCTCGCCGGCGAACTGTCCGGCGGCTGGAAGCAGCGGCTGGCGCTTGGCGCCTGCATCCTGCCGGGCCCGTCGCTGCTCCTCCTCGACGAACCGACCGCGGGCGTCGATCCGAAGGCGCGACGCGACTTCTGGGACGAGATCCATCATCTGGCGACGCAAGGCTTAACGGTGCTCGTCTCGACGCACTACATGGACGAAGCGGAGCGTTGTCACCGGATCGCCTATATCGCCAATGGGCGGCTGCTCGCTTCGGGCACGATTCCGGAGATCATCGCCAGCGCGAATCTCTCGACTTGGGTGGTGACGGGCGAGGGCCTCGATCCGCTCAGCAGCCAATTGAAACGTCAACCCGGCGTGGACATGGTTGCGCGTTTCGGCTCGGCGCTGCACGTCGGCGGGCGCGATGAAGCCGCGATGGAGCGCGTCGCGGACCGCTATAGCGCCGAAGGGCTTCATCATTGGAGACGCGACGAGCCATCGCTCGAAGACGTGTTCATTGATTTGATGACTCGCGCTGGAGCCGACCAGTGAGCACGCAGGAAGGCCTGCCGAGCGTCGTTCCCCGTCCCGCGCGACGCGGCGCGCTCGCCCAGTCCTGGCAGCGTTTCGTCGCGATGTTCGTCAAGGAATTCATTCAGCTTCGGCGCGACCGGCCGACCTTTGCGATGATCGTCGGCATTCCGATCATTCAGCTGATGCTTTTTGGATATGCGATCAACACCGATCCCAAACATCTGCCGACGGCCGTGCTGACGGGCGATGATAGTCCGATCGCGCGCGCGCTGATCGGCGCGTTGCGCGCCACCGATTATTTCAACATCAAATATGTCGCGCGCGGCGAGGCCGACGCCGACAAATTGATCCTCTCGAACAAGGTGCAATTCGTCATTCAAATTCCGCCCGATTTCTCTCGCCAGCTCGTCCGCGGCGAAAAACCGGGACTGCTTCTCATCGCCGACGCCACGGACCCGACGGCGACCTCGGGCGCGGTCGCCGCCGCGCTCGGCGCCGCAAATCAGGCGCTCGACCGCGAACTGATCGGACCGCTGGCGTCTCTTGCGCAGAATGCGCCGCCTTACGAGATCCGCGTGCATCGGCGCTACAATCCCGCGGGAGAGACGCGCCGCAATATCGTGCCCGGACTGATCGGCACGATTCTCACCATGACGATGCTGATCTACACGGCGCTGTCGGTGACGCGCGAAATCGAGCGCGGGACGATGGAGGCCTTGCTCGCCATGCCGGTGCGCCCGGTCGAGATCATGCTCGGCAAGATCGCTCCTTATGTCGTCGTCGGCGCCGTGCAGATGTCGACGATCCTCATCGTCGCTTCCTTGTTGTTTCAGGTGCCGGTGGTCGGCTCGCTCTTTACGCTCACCGTGCTGACTCTGCTTTTTATCGTCGCAAATCTGTCGGTGGGCTACACTTTCTCGACGGTCGCGGTAAATCAGCTGCAGGCGATGCAGATGACCTTCTTCTTTTTTCTGCCGAGCATGCTTCTGTCGGGCTTCCTTTTTCCTTTCCACGGGATGCCGATGTGGGCGCAATATACGGGTGAGGCGCTGCCGCTCACCCATTATCTGCGCATTGTGCGCTCGGTGATGTTGAAGGGCTCTAACTTCGGCGATCTCGCCGTCGACGCCGGCGCGCTTGCAGCCTTCACGCTTGTTGCGATGAGCGTCGCGGTGATGCGCTTCCGGCAGACGCTGGACTGACGTTGACGGCCCAATTTTCGGCGGCATAACATTGGCGCGGAGACAAACAATGTCGGAAACCCAAGACGCGGAAACGCGATTTAACATCATCATGAAAATCGCCGCCGTCGCCGCGGTGGTGCTGACCGTCTATTATGTCTGGTCCTTCTTCGTCAGCAGTCGCTACGAGGCGCTCTGCGGCGGCTCTTATTGGGAGCTCGACAAAAAACAAATCGACTCCTGTCTCGACAGGAAAAAGGAACTCGAAAAATAAGGGAAGGCCGCCAATGCTGCGAAGCCACCCCAGTCGTTGCGCTTGCATAATCGTCGCCGCGCTGGCGTTGCTTGCGTCAAACGCATCGGCCAGGGAGATACATCTCGATTGCGCCCGCGGCAATCAGACCGCGATGGTCGATATCGACAGCGACCGCGCCTTTATGCAGATCATGTGGGGAGATGGCGTCGCCGAGGAATTCAAGGAAGGCGACTCCTATATTTCCGGCCCCGACAAGTTCGGCCGCAAGGAGAAGGTCGTCTATGTGATGCGACTCGAGAAGGACCTCGTCACCTTCGGAACCGACCGCAACTGCCTTGAGGACGGCGTCAAAAAGTGCGTGGAGCAACATGTGCGCAACACGCTCGACGTCAATCGCGGCGAAATGAAATATGACGAGGGCGACTCAATCGCGGTGCTCAGATGCAATCCCGCGCCGCCGGGACGGCGGTTCTAATAAGCCGCCATCAGAAGAGAAATGCCAGGCTCTGCGCAAAAAAGCCTGCGAACAGCAGCAGACCCGCGTCGCGATTTGAGCGGAACAGGCGCAGAGCGGTGATCGGCGCGACATCTTGTCGGGTCTGCGCAGTTTGCCATGCGAGATGCGCCGCATAGGCGACGACTCCGACGTAGGCGAGCCATCCGCCGCCCGCCAGAAAAACGGCGAAGGCGGCGCATGCGGCGGACATGGCGTAGAGCGCGCCGACCGCCAATTGCACGCGCGGTCCGAACAATCTCGCCGTGGAGCGCACGCCGACGATCGCGTCGTCACGCAAGTCCTGAAGCGCGTAAATCGTGTCGAAGCCGATTGTCCATGAGATCGCCGCCGCATAGAGAAATAGCGCCGGCGCGCCGAGTTCGCCCGTGCACGCCGTCCAGCCGAGCAGCGCGCCATAGGCGAAGGCTAATCCAAGGATCGCCTGCGGCCAGGACGTGAAGCGCTTGGCGAAGGGATAAATCAGCACGATCAGCGGCGAGATCAGTCCAAGGGCGATCGTGAGGCCGTTGAACGACAAAAGCACTGCGAGCCCAACGAGGCATTGGGCGACGAGGAAGCGCACCGCCGCCGCAGGCGTCGCGCGCCCGCTCGCGAGCGGTCGTAGACGCGTGCGCTCGACTTTGGCGTCGATCTCGCGATCAACGTAATCATTATAGGTCGAGCCCGCGCCGCGCATGGCGACGGCGCCGATAAAGAAGAGCGCCAAGTGCCAGACGTTGGGGCCTTCGCGCATCGACGCGGAGGCGAGCGCGCTCGATTCCCAGCAGGGAAGCAGCAGCAGCCACCAGCCGATGGGCCGGTCGAGTCGCGCAAGCTGGACATAGGGCAGGAATGCTGGCGGCGCGCGGCGCAGTAACGGATGATTCGCGATAGCGTCGGGCAGCGCGGTCGTCCCCGCCGGATCGCCGCTTCGCCTTATGCTCACAGCGGTCCGGCAGGCAACTTTGGCGGCGCCATCATGCCGCCGCCGCCCCCAGCCGCCGCTTGATCACGCATCTCTTTCATCTTCGCTGCGGCCGCACAGGCCTGCGACGCGAAGCCCTGAGTCTTGGCGCGCGCTTCCTTGAAGCCGTCGGCGACATTGTCAGGAATGTTGCACCATTCCTTGTTCTTGGTGATGTAATTCATCATCTCGGTTTCGACGGCGACGAGACGTTTCGCCGCGGGGCAGGCGGCTTCGGGATCCATCTTGCCCTTGCCAGCCTTTCCCAGATTGTTGAGCGCCTCGATTCCCGCCATGCGCTTCTCGGTGAGCTTCCTGAAGTCTTCTTGACAAGCTTGCGCATGCGCGCCGGTCGAGGCGAGCAGCATCGCAAACAGCGAAAGCCCCGCGACAGCGCGGGAAATATCGACAGCGCCGATGATCATGTGTTTTGGTCCGCTCATCAGGCTCGCAGCATTACCAGCAGGCTTGCCGGCGACGCAAGTTTTGGCGAACCTGCACGCAACAAAGCGGCGGCTTCATGGCGAGCGCGCCTTGCGCTCGCGTCTCCGCTTGGGAAGCCATTGTGTCAGCTTACGATTTTTCTGCGCAGCGCTTGTTCGTTCGTGACGATCTCGCGCCGGATGTCGAACTCGCGCCTTCAGCTGAGGCGGCGAACTATCTGCTCAATGTCCTGCGCATGCGGGAGGGCGCCCCGATCCATGTCTTCAATGGCCGCGACGGCGAATTTCGCGCGACGCTTGCGAATGTCTCGCGACGCTCCGCAAAATTACGCGTCGGCGAGCGACTACGCTCCCAAACCGAACGCGCCGACCTCGATTATTGTTTCGCTCCTCTAAAGCAGGCGCGGCTCGACTACATGGCGCAGAAGGCCACTGAGATGGGCGCCGGCCGTCTCCTGCCGGTGATGACGCGCCGAACGCAGGTCCGCCGGCTCAATTCGGGGCGGCTCGAGTCCAATGTCATCGAGGCCGCCGAGCAATGCGGCGTGCTGGCCGTGCCCGAAGTCGCAGCCGCCGTCGAACTCCCTGATTTTATAGCCCGTTGGCCGGCGCGGCGGCTCTTGGTTTTTTGTGACGAACACGCCGCGCTCGCCAATCCGCTGGACGCGCTCGGCGGGCGTACGGCGCGAGATGGCGTGAGCGTGCTCATCGGACCGGAAGGCGGCTTCGATGACGCCGAACGCGCCGCCATCGCCGGTCTGCCGAACGTCGCGCGGCTTTCGCTCGGGCCGCGCGTGTTGCGCGCGGACACCGCCGCCGTCGCGGCTCTGGCGATCGTCCAGGCCGCAATCGGCGACTGGGTCGCGGACGGCCGCCGTCTAAACGAAAAATAAATAAATAAAAAATAAAGCGTAGTTCTCACATGGCGCCGACAGTTTTCGCCAGTGAGCGTCCAAGACACGATCCTGCCACGATGTTTGGCTCTAGTTGGACTGCAGCGCCGGAATGCGCCGCTCGAAGGCGAGGAGGTTCTCGTCGCCGCCAGCGTATTTACGGCGTATCGAGACATTTGTCGGGATCGCAAGGCTCCTGAAATCTCGCGCGACGCGCGCGAACTTTCGGAAATGAGGCCCAAAACTCATGACCCTAGACAACATCAGCCGCAGTAACCGTCTTCTGCCGGCGGGCTTTTTCGGCGCCATCGCGCTCACGGCCATCGCCGTTGCGCCGGCGCATGCCGATAATGTCAGCCAATGCGCGCGATATGGCGCCGATTATGTCGCGGTCGCGGGGTCAAACGGTTGTGTTCGTCTCGGCGGCCACGTCCGCGTCTCTATGCCCCGCACCCCCGTCGCCCCATTGGGTTACACGGATATGCGTCGTGACGGCATGCAGCATGCCGCTGCGCGCTCCTCGCTGCCGCCGATGGCGCCCTTCGGGCTGCACGACCTCTTCCCACGCTAACCATCGCGTCGGCGCCGGCTCCCACACTATTGCGGAAGCACGCAATCGGTGAAGGCGGCGTCGATCGACTGTCCCCACCGGCCGTAATAGGCGTCCAAACGCCGCTGGGCCAAGGTGCGTCCGTCTTCGATAATCGCTTCCAGGGGCGCGAGAAAAACGCTCTCGTCGCGCCCTTTGGCGTCGAGGCGGGCGCGTTGGCGCAAGCCGCCTTTCGCTAGCGCGAGAACGTCGCGCCCAACGTCGCGCAGGCTACGGCCCTCGATTCTCGCATCGAGCGCCAGACCGGGCACATCGGCGCGTAGCGCCTGACGCGCGGCGGCGCTCCACCCCTTCGTCAGTTCGCGCGCCTGATCGAGCGCGGCGGCGTCATAGAACAGGCCGGCGCAAAGCGCGGGAAGGGCAGTGAAATGGGCGCGCGGGCCTGCGTCCGCGCCGCGCATTTCGAGATAGGTCTTTAATCTCACCTCCGGAAAGATCGTCGAGAGGTGATTGGCCCAGTCGGACATTGTGGCGCGCTCGCCGGGCAGCTGCTGAAGCCGGCCCTCCAGCAAGTCCCGAAAGCTCGCTCCCGCCACGTCGTGATAGACGTCGCCGCGTTTGACGAAATACATCGGCACGTCCAGCGCATAGTCGACGTAGCGTTCGAATCCGAATCCCTTCTCGAAGGCGAAGGGCAGCATGCCGGTCCTGTTGGGATCGGTGTCGAGCCAAATATAGGACCGTTGCGACAACCGGCCGGTCGGCTTGCCGTCGAGAAACGGCGAGTTGGCGAACATCGCGGTGATGAGCGGCTGTAAAGCGAGGCCGACACGCGTTTTTTGAACCATGTCGGCTTCGTCGACGAAGTCGATGTTGACCTGCACGGTTGCGGTGCGAAACATCATATCGAGCCCGAGCGCGCCGACTTTCGGCATGTAGGCTTGCATGATGGCGTATCGCTGCTTGGGCATGGTCGGCGTCTCCGCGCGCGACCATTTGGGGCTTGCGCCCAGATCGAGGAAGCGCACGCCAAGCGCGCGGGCCACGGGCGCAAGGGCCGCGAAATGCGCGTCAAGCTCGTCATGCGTGGCGTGAACGTCGGCCAGCGGCGCCCCGGAGAGTTCGAATTGTCCGCCGGGCTCGAGCGAAATCGCGCCGCCGCCATCTGACTGATAGAGGCCGATCAGCGCGTCCCGGTCGAGGATGGGCGCCCATCCGAGCGTGTCGCGCAGGCCCTCAAGCAGCGCGCGCACGCCGCCCCGGCCGCCGGCGCCCTCATAGGGGACCGGCGAATCGTCGGCCGCATAGAAGGGGATCTTCTCGTGCTCCGTGCCGATAAGCAGCGGCGCGCCGCCCGTCTTGGAGCCGGCTTCGAGCCATTCGACCAACATGTTGCGCGACGTGATCGGCGTCGTGTCGGATACGTCGCGGGCCATCTACGGGGAGTTTTCCGTGTTAGAGGAGATGCGCGATTGCGGCGCGGACGCGACTCGCGGGTGCAGGAATCGCGCCGATGGATTGCAGGAAAGCGAGCGCTGCGCAAGCCTGCGGCCGAGCCCGCGCGATCCGAAGGGCGTCAGGCGTTTAGAACTTGGGCGGGCTGCTCCGAGCCTGGTCGGCCAGCCTCTTAGCGCTTGCCGAACATCTGGCCGAGAATGCTTTCGAAGTCCGAGCGCGCGCCGGGGTTTTCGCCGCCGCCGCCGCCGCGACCGATCTGCAGCGTCTTCTTGATCTCTTCAATCGCCTGCTGAACGGACGCCTGATCCATGTCCTCGGGCAGGCCTTGAGAGCGCCCAGCGCCACGGTCGAGGTCAAGCGGGCCGCCGCGGCCCAGGCCGCCGGCGTCATTTGTGGGTCCGCCATAAGCATCCGGCGTGGTGCGGCGGCCGCCGCCGAGCAGGGAGCCCAGGATTGTTCCCAAGAGGCCGCCAAGCAGGCCGCCGCCGCCTGTTGCGCCGCCTCGAGGCGTCGGCATCGGCGCGGGTTCGGGCTGCGGCGTGCGCGCGCCGCCGAGCATCTGCTCCAAAATGGAGCCGAGCGCGCCTGAGCTGACGAGCTGGCCGAGCACGCCGCCGAGGCCCCGGTTGCTGACATTTTTGAATAGTCCGCCGATGAGCACCGAGACGAGCACCGGCAGCAGTTGCGAAAGAATGTCCGGACGCAGCCCCGACTCGCGAGAGGCGACCTGAACGACGCGCCCGGCGGCCGCCGGAGAGCCGAAGAGATCGGCGAGCAGCTGCCGCGACTGGGCCAGAGAGTCCACGTCCTGCGCGGCGCTGGGGTCTTCGAAGGCGGCCGCGCGCAGCGGTGACGCGATATCGCCCAAGACCTTTTCGAAGAGCGCCGGCTGTTCGGCGGCGTTGCTCAGGCCCACTTCCAGCGCGGGAGCGAGGGCTTTGATGGCGCGGTCCATCTGTTCGTCGGAGAGGCCGAAGCGCTGAGCCAGATTGGAGACCAACTGGCCGCCTTGCGCGGACTGCAAAATCTCGTCGAGATAGGACATGCGCGCAGCTCCGTTCACGCGAGCCCGGACGCCGAGCCCGCCGTCATGGTGTCACAGTCCGGCGGTCGCGCCAATCGACTGCGGCGCAGGAAACTTGTTGCGGCGCACCGCCGTTAGCAACGCATTGTCCGCGCTCGCCGATGGGTCTCCCGCAGCGGATTCGCGCTGCGCCGGCGGCTTGACACCGTCGCGCATGCGCGACATTGCTTGCCGGCATTCAGCCGGGTGATCCGGATGGCCGCGTTTGGCGCTTGAGCGGCTCGCCGCCTCGCGCCGCCTCTGCCAAAAGGCGCGAAGATGAACGTTCACCCCCGGCCGACCAAGCCGCCGCTTAAGATACTGCTTTGCTCGCCGCGCGGCTTTTGCGCCGGCGTCGTGCGCGCAATCGACGCCGTCGAGCGGGCGCTGGCCAAGTTTGGGCCGCCCGTTTATGTGCGCCATGAGATCGTTCACAATCGCTACGTCGTCGAATCGCTTAAGGCGAAGGGCGCGGTTTTCGTCGAGGAGCTCGACGAAATTCCGAACACGAACGCGCCGGTGATCTTCTCGGCGCATGGGGTCGCCAAAGCGGTTTCGGCCGCGGCGGCGGGGCGCGGACTCCTCGCCATCGACGCGACCTGCCCGCTCGTCACCAAAGTGCATCGAGAGGCGGAAATTCACTGGCGGCGCGGCCGCCGGGTGTTGCTCGTCGGACATTCCGGCCATCCCGAGGTCGTGGGCACCATGGGACAGCTGCCGGAAGGGGCGGTGGTGCTGGTCGAATCCGTGGAGGACATTGGGCGGCTCAAAATCGATGACGAAACGAATCTGGCTTATGTGACGCAAACGACGCTCTCGCTCGACGACTCGCAGGAGATCGTCAGCGCGCTGATGCGGCGCTTTCCAAAAATCATTGGCCCGCACAAGGAAGACATCTGCTATGCGACGACGAACCGCCAGGCTGCGGTGAAGGAGGTCGCCCCCCATGTCCAGGCCGTGATCGTGGTTGGCTCGCCCAACTCGTCGAATTCGCAGCGGCTGCGCGAGGTGGCCGAGCGCGCCGGCGCGCCGGCGCAGCTTGTGCAGGGCCGGGGCGAGATCGACTGGGAGATTTTTGGCAGCATATCGTCCCTTGGCATCACGGCCGGCGCGTCCGCGCCCGAAGTTCTGGTCGAGGAGATCATGGACGCCTTCGCCGAACGCTACGACATTGTCGTCGAAACCATCTCCAGCGCCGACGAGAACGTGTCCTTCCCTCTGCCCAAGGAGCTGCGGGCGATCGCCTGAGGGCGGCCCGCAGTGAACGGTCGGCGCCCATGGCCGTCTACACGCAGGTTGACGACGAGGAGCTGATCGCTTTTCTCGCGACATATGATCTCGGGCCGCTGCTCTCCTGCAAAGGCATCGCCGAGGGGGTCGAAAACTCCAACTATTATCTCCACACCGGCGCCGGCAGCTTCATCCTCACGCTTTACGAAAAGCGCGTCGCTGAAGCCGATTTGCCATTCTTCCTGAACCTCATGGAACATCTCGCGGCGCGCGGCGTGACCTGCCCGCTGCCGGTAAAGAACCGCGCCGGGCTTGCGCTGGGGCGCCTCGCCGGCCGACCTGCGGTCATCGTCACTTTTCTGGACGGCTATTCGATCCACCATCCGGAAACCGCGCATTGCGCCGCGCTCGGCGCGACTCTCGCGCAACTGCACCTCGCCGGCGCCGATTTCGCGCAGCGGCGCCGCAACGCGCTTTCTGTCGAGGGATGGCGGCCGCTATTTTCGACGAGCGCATCGCGTGCGGAAGAGGTCGCGACCGGATTGCGCGCGCTCGTCGATGCGGAACTCGATCATCTGGAGCGCAACTGGCCGCGGGATTTGCCGAGCGGCGTCATTCACGCCGATCTCTTCCCCGACAATGTTTTCTTTCTCGGCGAGCGCATCTCGGGGCTGATCGACTTCTATTTCGCCTGCACCGACGCCTACGCATATGACGTGGCGATTTGCCTGAACGCCTGGTGCTTTGACGCCGAGCTTCGCTATCAACCGGACAAGGGCGCCGCGCTGCTCGACGCCTACCGGCGGCTCCGGCCCCTTTCAGCCGCCGAGATCGCGGCCTTTCCCACGCTCGCGCGCGGCGCGGCGCTGCGTTTTCTGCTCACCCGCTACGTCGACTGGCTCAATGTGCCGGCAGGCGCGCTGGTGCGTCCCAAGGATCCGCGCGAATATCTCGCCAAGCTTCGATTTCACCAATCCGCCCCTGACGCGCGCGTCTATGGCCTTGGCTCATGACGCGCGGCGTCGAGATCTGGACGGATGGCGCCTGCTCGGGAAATCCGGGGCCGGGCGGCTGGGGCGCGATTCTCCGCTTTGGCGATCGCGAAAAAGAGATCAACGGCGGCGAGCCGCTCACCACCAATAATCGCATGGAGCTGATGGCGGCGATCATGGCGCTCGAGACTCTGACTCGTGCTTGCGCGGTGGATCTCCATACCGATTCGCAATATTTGCGCAGCGGAGTCACCTCATGGATCGCCGGCTGGAAAGCGCGCGGCTGGCGCACCGCCGACCGAAAGCCGGTCAAGAACGTCGATCTGTGGCAAAGACTGGAAGCGGCGGCGGAGCGGCACGACGTCGACTGGCATTGGGTCAAAGGCCATTCGGGCCATGACATGAACGAGCGCGCCGACGAACTGGCGCGCGCCGGCATGGCGCCTTTTCTCCCGGGCAGGCCGCCTGCAAGCGCACGCTTTTCATCAAAGTAGCCTTGTCGAAGAGCGGGCGAATCCTATTTCAGAGTCGACCAGGACTCTTCTTCGCCTTTGGGGAGCGCGGCGTGGCCGCGTTCCCCATTTTTGTTTGCCATCATATTGACACGTCGCCGCGCAAAAGGACCATGTGCGGTTGAGTTAAGCGCGTCTTTGCTGATTCTCTCTTCGATGGGGGGCAAGACGTCGATGCACCTTCCCAAAAAATGGTGGATTGGACTGCCGGTCCTTTTTGGACTGGCCTATTTCGCGCAGGGCGCGGTGGCGCCTCGTCTAGAGGACGATCTGCGCGCTGCGATCTTGTTGCGAGTCGCACAGTCGCCTGACGCGATCGACAGGCCGGAGGTCCGCGTCGCGGGCCGCGACGTCGTCCTTGCCGGCATTTCGCTGTCGCCCGACGTGAAAGCTCAGCTTTTGACGGCGCTGGGCGTTGAAACGCCGGCGCGGCGCATCATCGATGCGACGCAGCCTCTCTCGCGCGCGACGCCCTTCGTGCTGAGACTCGAACGCCGCGGCGGCAAGGCCATAATCTCGGGCAACGTCCCGCCGACGGGCGCGCGCGAAAGGTTGCGCGCCGAGATCGCCGCCTTAGGCCTGGAAGTGTCGGACTCCGCCGCCTACGCCGACGGCGCGCCGCAATCCTTCCCCGATCTCGCGTCCTTCGCCGTGCGCCGCCTTGCCGAACTCGATCCCGCATCGGCGATGATGACCGACGCGACTCTGTCTGTTTCCGGCGAAGCGCGCAGCGCGCCCGATTACGACAAGGCGCTCGCCGCGCTCAAGGCGTCGCCGTTCGGCGCGAGCGCGGTAAAGGTCGACGTGTCGCCGCCGCGTGTTTCTCCCTACGTGTTTTCAGCGGCGGCGCGTGATGGCGTCATCAGTCTCTCCGGCCATTTGCCGAACGACGATCTGCGCAAACAGGTCGTCGCCATGGCGGCCGTTGCCGGCGCCGGCGCTGCGGTCAGCGATACGATTCAGCTTGGCGCCGGCGCGCCGGCTGGAGACTTCGCCGGCGCGCTTGCATTCGCGGTCGGCGAGCTCGGCAAGTTGTCGCAAGGCAAAGTCGCGGTATCCGACGGCAAGATCATCATCGAAGGGCAGGGGCGCCAGAACATATTGGGCGAGACGATCCGGGCCGACGCGAAAGCGCGATTGCCTTCAGGATTTGAGATCGCGCGGCTCGACGTCATGGCGGGTCCGGTGACGCCGTATGTTTTCAGCGCCCAGCGCGCCGGCGGAGACGTCATGCTCACCGGCTATGCGCCAGATGAGGCCGTCCGTAATCGCATCGTCGAAACAGCGCGCAGGAGTTTCTTCGACGCAAAAGTCGTCGATCGGCTCATTATCGCGAAAGGCGCGCCGCAGAACTTCGCGGAAGCGACGGATCATTCGCTTGCCGCATTGGCGCGGCTCGACGAAGGCAAGCTCGCGATCAACGACTCGAATGTCTCGCTCGCGGGCGTCGCGCGTCATCAGAGCGCACGCGCTGAGATCGCGGCGAGCTTCGCCGATGCGCTGCCGCAGAGTTTCCGTGGCGAGGCGCAGCTGTCGACCCGCATCGTCGGCTCGCCGCTAGTTGCAAGCCAATGTGGCGCGGCGCTCTCCGAGCTTCTCGCCAAATCGCCAATCGTCTTTGTGTCCGACGATTCAGCGATCGCCGCTGAATCCGCGCCTCTCATCGATGCGATCGCCGCGACGGCGCTGCGCTGCCAGGGCGCTGCTCTCGAAATTGCGGCGCACACCGACAACGTCGGCATTGCAGAAGTGAATGTGGGGCGCAGCAAGCGTCGCGCGCAGGCGGTCGTCGATCGCTTGGCGAAGGCCGGACTCGATCCGTTCAGAATAAGCGCCGTCGGCTATGGCGGCGAGCGCCCAATCGCTTCCAATGACACTGACGAAAATCGTGCGCGCAATCGCCGCGTCGAAATCGTCGTCAAGTAGCGCCAGAGAAGGAGACGGCAGATGTCCTACTTGCTGACGCTTGGCTGGCCTTGGTTCGCCGCCGCCTGCGGGCTTGGCGCGCTTGCCGGCTATGTGACGACCTCGCCGGCGAAGGACGCCCCTGCGGCGCCCGGCTGGAACGTTATCGCGATCGCCGTGACGCTCGGCGCGGGCGCCGCCGCCTCCTGGCTGGGGCTCCTCGACGGGCGCGCGGCGCTGACGATGGACGTGTTGCTGATCGCGGCGCTCGCTTATCTCATCGGTCTGCCGGTTGGCGGCGCGCTCAAGACGACACAGGCCGCGCCCGCTTACGCTGCCAAGCGGCCGATCGTTGTATTGCGGGGCGCGACGCGCGGCGACTACGAATCGACCGTCGCGCCGTCGCCCGAACCGCAAGATGAGCAACATGAGATCGTTGCGCCTGCGCAGCCAGAGATGGCGACGAGCGTTGAGCCGGCGCTAGAGGCGGCGGCTTCTGCCGCCAAGGCGCTGAATGAAAAAGCCGCGCAGATGCGCGCGCCGAGCGCCAAGATGGCGCCGGGCGTTCCGCCTGCCGCGCTTCCCGCGCCACGCGACGGCGCGGCCGACGATCTTGCAAAAATCAAGGGCGTCGGACCAAAGAGCGTCGAGAAGCTGCACGCGCTCGGCGTTTTCCATTATGATCAGATCGCTGGCTGGAGCGACGACAACGTCAAATGGATTGAGGCGTCGATCGGCGCGGCGGGGCGGGTGAAGCGCAATGGGTGGATCGAGCAGGCGCAAGCGCTGAGCGGTGGAGCCCGCGCCGACCGCAACGCCGACGCGGCATAAATCGGCGGCAGAGAAAGAGTTCGTGCGTATGCGTATGGGTCTGAGCTTCGTCCTTATCTGCGTCGCGTCATTGTCCACTCAAGACCTCCGCGCGCAAGACATGCTGCAAGGCGTCGATCTTGCGCAGCCGGCTTATTCCAAATCCGAATTGACGCGCGCCGATGTCGAAGCGGCGCTGCAACACCGCAAGAGCGGACATAAGATCGATCTTTCGGAAAAAAGCCTCAACGGGCTCGATCTTTCCGGACTCGATTTGCAAGGCGTCGATTTTCACGCGGCCCGCATGAACAAGACCTCGCTCGCCGGCGCGCGGCTCGACGACGCGATCCTCGATCAGGCCTGGCTGATCGAAGCCGACCTCACCGGCGCATCGCTGAAGGGGGCGCACGCCTTCGCTTCGCAAATGCAGCGTATAAGGGCCGACGGCGCAGACTTCGCGCATGCGCGTCTCGCGGGCGATCTGACCGGCGCATCGGCGCGCGGTGCCAATTTCAGCGAGGCGGATCTCTCCGCCGACATGAAGAACCAGTCGATGGGATTGATGCGCGCAGTGCTGCGCTCGGCCGTGCTCGAAGGCGCGCGTTTTCACAAGGCCAATCTCGCGAGCGCCGATCTGCGCTTCGCGCGCGCCGCGGGCGCAGATTTTTCCGAGGCGAATCTGAAGGGCGCCGACGCCGCCGGCGCGGATCTGACCGGCGCAAACTGGGCTGGCGCCAAAACCGATGGTCTTGATCTCGATTCCGCGCAGATCGACCTCGCTGCGAGCGCCGCGCTCGCAGGCGCGCAGAACCTCGATCGCGCCCGCGTGAAATGACGCGCGACGCGATCCGCATCGGCGTCGATCTCGGCGGCACCAAGATCGAGGCGATCGCGCTCGACGCCGCCGGCGAGACGCTGGCGCGTCGCCGCATCGCGACGCCCGCCGATGATTATGCGGCGATCATCGACGCCGTCGCGACTCTCGTGCGCGATATCGAATCGAATATCGGGCGGCGCGGGGTCGTGGGCGTCGGCGCGCCTGGCGCGATCTCGACGCATACCGGGCTCGTGAAAAACTCCAACACGGCCGTCGTCAACGGCAAGCCGCTCGACGTAGATCTCGCACAGGCGCTCGGACGTCCCGTGCGGGTCGCCAATGACGCCAACTGTTTCGCGCTGTCGGAGGCGATCGACGGCGCCGGCCGCGGCGCCGGCGTAGTGTTCGGCGTCATTCTCGGCACCGGCGTCGGCGGCGGCGTCATCGTCAATGGAAAGATCCTCGAGGGGCGCAACCGTGTCGCCGGCGAATGGGGTCATACGCCGCTGCCGTGGATGACGCCGCAGGAATATCCGGGCGAACCATGCTTTTGCGGGCACAGCGGCTGCGTCGAGACGTTTCTTTGCGGCGCCGGCCTTTCGCGCGACTATGAGAAGCGCGCCGGCGCGCGTCGCCTTGCAAGCGATATCGCCGCGCTGGCGGACGGTGGGGAGGCTGTCGCGCGCGCAAGCCTCGATTGCTATCAGGACCGTCTGTCGCGGGCGCTGGCGGTGGTCGTCGATCTCATCGATCCTGACGTCATCGTGCTCGGCGGCGGACTGTCCAACATCTCGCGGATCTATGACGGCCTCGCGGCGCGCGTGGGGGAGAACGCCGTCACCGACGCCTTTGATACGAAAATTCTGCCGAATGCGCATGGCGACTCGGGCGGCGTGCGCGGCGCCGCATGGCTATGGGGCGCCGGCGAGGCCGAATGAGCTGGACATATTGAGGCCGCCGGAGCGGGGCTCGCGCGGAGCTTGCGCCGGCGCCGTTCCCTCCGGCCTCGCGCCGGTGTATGCGGAAGGCATCGCGGCGGCTGCGGCGAGCGTGAGAGGGAGTTTACGATGGGCGCCGCCGGAGATCAGCAGACTCACGCAAAGAAGCCTTGCGCTCATCTGGCTTTTCTCGCCTCGGGCGCGCCGGAGGCGGAGGAATCGCGCCAGCGCCTGATTGAAAAATACGGCGACTGCCCGCCTGAGGAGGCCGATTGCATCGTCGCGCTCGGAGGCGACGGCCTCATGCTTCGCACGCTGCATCGGTTCATGGACGCCGGCAAGCCGATCTACGGCATGAATCGCGGCTCCGTCGGCTTTCTGATGAACCAGTATCGCGAGACGGGGCTGCGCAAGCGGATCTCCGAGTCCAAGCCTTCGATCATTCACCCTTTGCTGATGCATGCCGTCAATGTGCGGGGCGACGAGTTTTCTGCGCACGCCATCAATGAGGTGTCGCTGTTGCGCCAGACCTCGCAGATCGCCAAGCTGCGCATTCTGGTCAATGGCCAGGAGCGTTTGCCGGAGCTCGTCACCGACGGCGTGCTGGTGTCGACGCCCGCCGGCTCAACCGCCTATAATCTTTCCGCCAATGGCCCGATCCTGCCGCTCGATGCGCCGCTGATGGCCTTGACGCCGATCTCCGCCTTCCGCCCGCGCCGCTGGCATGGCGCTTTGCTGCCCGATCTCGCAAAGGTGCGGATCGAGGTTCTTGAAGCGGCGAAGCGGCCCGTCTCCGTCGTCGCCGATCATGACGAATTCCGCGACCTTGCTTATGTGGACGTTGTGATGGACCACGCCACCAGTCTGGTCCTGCTCCACGACGCCGGCCATTCGCTGGAAGAGCGAATTTTGCGCGAGCAGTTCGGATACTAAACCCAATGACTGAATCAGCGATCAAGCCCTTCCGCCGTCATGTCTTCGTCTGCGTCAACACGCGCGACGGCCGATCCGCCTGCGAGGACCACGGCGCCAAGGAGGCGCTGGCGAAGGTGAAGGAAGCGCTCAAGGCGCTGCCCTTCGCCAAACGCGACGGCGTGCGCCTGTCGCAGTCGGGCTGCCTCGGCCAGTGCGAGCACGGCCCCGTCGCAGTCGTCTATCCTGGTGGGAAATGGATCAGCTATTCGTCGGCAGACGAGCTGATCCGCTTCGTGCTGGAGGCGATCGAGGCCCCGGACTGATCAGCGGCGGCCCTGCTGAGCGTGCTAAAAGGGGTCGGAGGTCTCCCGAAAAAAGCACTCAGCTCGCATGCGCTCTTGTTTGATCCTTGAGTCCGACGCCAGCGATGAAGATGTCGCGGCGGCGCTCTTTTGCGGCGCTGACGCGATTTTGTTTCGGCTTGGCCCCTGCGCGGAGGACGAGGCGCGACGCAGCGCCCGCGCGCGCGCCTGCACGCTGATCAGTGAGGCGCGATGCAAGAGCGCGGCGCCGAAGCTCTTCGTGGAAGTCGCCCCTCTCGAGAACGAACTCATCGAAGCCGACCTCGACGCGCTGTTCGGCCCGGGACCGGAGGGCGTCTTTCTGCCATCCTGCGACGGCGCCGCGAGCCTGCAGCGCATGTCGGTGAAGCTCGCCGTGCGCGAGGCGCAAGCCGGCCTCGCCGACGGCGCGACCAGGATCGGCGCTTTCGCCGGGGGCGATCCCGGGGCGGCGTTGGCGTTGCGTTCCCTCGCCGGCGCGTCGCCGCGTCTTGGGGCGCTGGCCTTCGACGAAGCCGGGCTGCGCGCGGCGCTGGGGCTTGCCGAGGGTGACGGCGCCGCCGTCCAAATGGCGCGCGGGGCTGTGGTGCTGGCGTCGGCTTCGGCCGGCGTTCCGGCGCTCGCTGCGCCCATCCCAGCGGGGGAAAATGAGGCATATGCGGCGGCGCGCCGCGACGGTTTCCGGGGGGCGATGGCGCTTTTTCCCGGCGAGATCGCGGCCATCCACGAGGTCTTCCCGACGGGCGAGAATCGACAAAGACCGCAATCCTCGGCATAGACAGGTCGATGAAAAAAGTCCGATTGGACGCGCTTGGCCGGGCCGCCGCGGCGGCGCTCGCCGGCGCAGCGCTTCTCCCCGAACCGGCGCAAGCGCAGCAACAGCCCCCGCGCCGTCCCCATCCGCCGCATAGCGCCGGCGAAGCGGCCGGACCTACCGCGCCGCTGACCGAAAGACGAGCAGCGCTGCGGCTGAGCGCGACGCTTGCAGCCAATGACCAGCAGCCGGTCCACTCGGGCCTCGTCTGGCGTGTCTTTGAGGAGAGCGCCCAGCCGGACGGATCGCACAAGCTCATTGCGCAGTCGGCAGAGGCGACCCCGACGCTGCCGCTGCCGGACGGCTCCTATATCGTCCACGCCGCCTATGGGCTTGCCGGCGTCACGCGCCGCGTCGCCATAGAGGGCGGCAATGTTTCCGAGCGGATCGTTCTGAACGCCGGCGGGCTCAAGCTCATCGATAAGCTGGGCGACGCGCAAATTCCCGCGCAGCGGCTTTCAATTTCAATTTATGTGCCGGAACGCGGCAATTCCGAAGCGAAGCTCATTCTCGCCAACGCCAACTCCGATGACGTGATCTGCCTGCCCGAGGGCGCCTATCACGTCGTGTCCACTTTGCTCGACGCGGGGCAGGGTGCCCAGGGCGGGACGAACCTGACCAACTCCGTGGTCACGGCGGATTTGAAAATCCCCGCCGGAAAGCTGATCGAAGCGACCCTGCGCCATCGTGCGGCGACCATGACCTTGAAGCTCGTCAAGCAGCCGGGTGGCGAGGCGCTCGCCAATACGAGCTTTTCGGTGCTCACGCCGGGCGGCGACGTCATCCGCGAGATGATCGGCGCTTTCCCTTCGCTCGTTTTGGCCGAAGGCGAATATGTCGCCATCGCGCGCCACGAGGGCAAAACCTATCAGGGAACTTTCCGCGTGCAGTCGACTAAAGACTCGGACGTCGAAATTCTCATGCGCGATCAGCCGCGCAATCACGCGAACGACGAACCTCCGCAATAAAAAACCGCCCGGCGGACCGGGCGGCTTGTTTCGGATGCTCTTGAAAGCTGCGTCTAAAGGAGCGTGAAGGGAACGATCACGTCCATATTGAACATGCCCTGGTTCGAGCTCAGGCCGCTGCGGCTGAAGAACGGCGTGGTGCCATTGACCGTCGTGTCCCAACGCAGCTCCGGGCGAATGATCAGGCCGGTGATGTAGGGCATCTTTGGCAGCTCCGGGGTGATCGTCATACCGAGCGTGAAGGCGAGATAGCTCGTGCCGGAATAGACCGGCCTGTTCGCATAAAGACCCGTTCCGAGGTTCTGGCTGATGCAGGACGGACACCAGAAGCCGTGCGCCAGATTGACCGCGTCGAAATAGCCCGGATAGGCGCTGACGAAGAAGTTGTTGTTGTCGCGATAGAATTCGGCGCGCCCGTTGAGCTTGAAGATATCGTTGATCTTATAGGAGAAATATTGCGCGATGCCGAAGGCGCGCGCGCCCATAGGATAGGCCGGCGCCGTGCCCCAGAAGGCGCCATTGCCGCCCAAGCCGCCGACGATGGCGTTGGCCGCGCCCCAAGCCTTTTGCGGCAGGCCGAACGAGCTATTGTTCCAGCCGCTTTCCAGCATGAAGCTGATGTCGGTGATGAACGTCAGATTCTCGGTCGCCTTCCAGGTCGTCGTGAGGTTGTTGAACGAACGGATCGCCGTGTTGACGTCGCAGGCGCAGAGGCCAGGGGCGCCGAAACCGCCCTGATTGACCGGCCAGCCCGCCGTCAGGACGTTTGGCCAACCAGTCGCTGTGAAGGGGAAGCCGTTGGCGAAACCGACGGGCCAGCCCACGCCGAGCGGATCGGTCTGCCTCTGGTTCTCGGGACCGGTATGGGTGATCGCCATAATGGTCAGATTGCCGTCGAGCAGGTTGAAGCCGAAACCGCCGTGGAAGGACGCAGCGGCGTTGTTGTCCCCAGGCCACCCGATGCTCGTGTTCACGCCGCTGGTCACGCCCGTGTAGACGTCGAGCCAGGGCTTGACGTGGGTGGTGACCATCGCGCCGGTGTGAATAAACGGACCGAAGTTGAAGATGTAGGAGTGGCTGTAGAACAGATTGTCTTTCGCCGGGATCACTTCCGCGCCATTGTAGGTGGTGAACATGCCCACCTTGAGGTCGACGCCGCCTTCGCTGATCGGGCTAATCCACGGAAAATGCGCCTGGACATTGGCCTCGATCGGTCCGATCTGCGTGCGCGAGGCGATCGCATAATCGAGAATGCCGAGGTAGTGGTTGTAGCGCATATCCTCGCCGATCTGGCCCTGGAACTTGAAGCCGAAGTCATAGCCTTCGGCCTTCGGATCGAGCGGACGCTGCACGGTCAGGAGGGCGCCGTTGAACGTCGGCCAGTTGGCGCGGTCCGTATAGAGGTGGCCCCAGTTCAGCTTGTTGAACGGCTGATTGAAGTTCACAGCGACGCCGCCTTCGACGTAGCCGTCGATGGTCAGCGTGTCGAGCCATCCCGGCGTCGGCGCCACGGCCGGGCCCTTGACGATCCGGCCTTTTTTGACGGGCTTGGCCGCAGACGGAGGCGCGGGTTGATTCTCTTCGATGAGAGTCGGGTCGACCTCCATCAATTTCGACTGAGCATAAGCAGCGCTCGTAACGCTGGTTGCTAGCGAGAGTGCAGCGACGGTCGAAAGATAGGGCCACTTCATAGCTGGGAACTCCGTCTGGGAGGCGAGATCTGATTGATATCACTCGCGAGCGGAGTTCCGTTCAAGCCCAACGTCCGCGCACCTGCTTAATTGTTAAGCAAAAAACGCCATGACGAATAATTGTTCTAATTAGTGTGGCGGCAATGTCACAATTTTCGAGGGTTCCAAGGCGGTCGATGCCGATTTCAGAGCGCCTCTCGTCGTTAAAAAGATGACAAATGTTCGTTTCTTGACGAATCACGATTGCTTCCGTCCAGATCGAGGCTTGCCTCTCTTCAAGCGCCGCCCTCTTTAGTAAGCGTGGCAATAGGCGGGCGCGCAGGGCGCGACGGCGCTGAACAGGAGAGAGCGACATGACGGAAGAGGGGCGCAATCAACCCGAGGGCCCCGACTTCACGCAGGGAGTCGCTCCCGCCGAAATTTCCGAAGGTAGCCCGTTGCTTGGTCATGTGGCCGGCGAGGACGCCGTGATGGCGCGACAGGGGGACGAGTTCTTCGTGATCGGCGCTCATTGCACGCATTATCATGGGCCCTTAGCCGAGGGCCTCGTGGTCGGCGGCTCGATCCGATGCCCCTGGCACCATGCCTGTTTCAGCTTGCGCAGCGGCCGCGCGTTGCGCGCGCCCGCCTTTGATCCGCTGCCCAGGTGGCGGGTCGAGCAGGCCGATGGAAAGGTGTTTGCGCGCGAAAGGCTGCCGGACCCCGCGCGCCCTGAGCGTAAGGGCGCCCCCGAGCCGCGCGGCGTCGTCATCGTCGGCGGCGGCGCCGCGGGCTTCGCCGCGGCGCAGATGCTCAGGGCGGAGGGATATGACGGCATTCTGGAGCTGATCAGCGCCGATGTGGCCGAGCCCTACGATCGGCCCAATCTCTCGAAGGACTATTTGGCCGGAACTGCGCAGGCGGACTGGCTGCCGTTGCGCGACCCAGCCTGGTATCGAGACAATGGTGTGCGGCTACGTCTCGGGCAGCGCGTCGAGTCGCTCGATCCGGCGGGCAAGCGGCTGACCCTCGCTGACGGGGCGGCGCTGTCGTACGACGCGCTGCTGCTCTCCACGGGCGCCTTTCCTGTAAAGCTGCCGACTCCGGGAGCCGAACGGAGCCACGTTCATTATCTGCGCTCGCTCGCCGACGCCGACCGCCTCATCGCGGCCTGCGCCGGGGTCCGCCGCGTGGCCGTGATCGGCGCGAGCTTCATCGGCCTTGAGGTGGCGGCGTCGCTGCGCGCCCGCGGTCTCGACGTGCGCGTCATTGCGCCCGAGGAGATACCGATGGCGCGAATTCTCGGCCCCGAAATCGGCGCGTATGTGAGAAAGCTCCACGAGAGCCACGGCGTCATCTTCCATCTCGGGGACACAGCGACGGAAATCGGTGAACGCACGCTCACTTTGAAGAGCGGCGCAACCTTGGACGCCGATCTCGTGGTCATCGGCGTCGGCGTGAAGCCGGATCTCTCGCTCGCCCAATCCGCCGGGCTCGCGGTGGACCGCGGCGTGCTCGTCGACGAATATCTGCAAACAAGCGCGCCCGATATTTACGCCGCCGGCGACATCGCCAGCTGGCCCGACAAGATCACGGGCGATCGGATACGCGTCGAACATTGGGTGGTCGCCGAACGTCAGGGCCAAACAGCCGCGCGCAACATTCTTGGCCGCAAGGAAAAGTTCGACGCCGCGCCCTTCTTCTGGAGCCAGCATTACGACGAGGCGATTTCCTATATCGGAAACGCCGCGTCGTGGGACCGGCTGGAGATGTCAGGCGATCCGGCCGCCGCCGACTGCGCCGTTTCCTACTTCAAGGGCGACAGGCTGCTGGCCGTCGCGACGATCGGTCGCGACCTCGACAATCTGCGCGCCGAAGTCGCTTTTGAAGCGCGTATCGGCGCCGAGCCGCCGGAATCGATCGAATAGGACCAGGCTATTCGAAGCGTCCGGAGGCGTGGCTGAGCATGGTGTAGACCTTGCCGGCGTCGCCCGTCAGCAGGTCGAGCGCTTTCGAGCCGTCGTGGTCGCCGCGGCTTGTCTCGATGAGCAGATCCTCGAAATGCTGGACGTAGCGATCGGCGGTCGCGCGAAACGCCTGATCGACGCGATAGCGGCGACGAATTTCCTCGAAGGTCTGATGGCCTTGCGCGGTGTAGAGACGGCGACCGAAAAGTCCGCCCTTTTCGCCGCGCTGATAGCGGCGCCATAGCTCCGCCACGGCGGCGTTGTCGACCATGCGCGCAATGTCGAGCGTCAGGCTGTCGAGGGCGCCCGCCGTCGCCAAGGACCGCGCCTGGCGCGGCGGTTGCGGCGCGGCGTCGTCGAAGGAGGCGCGCGCAAGCAGGCTGCTCAGCCATCCGCCTTGCGGCTCGCGTGTCGGCTCCGCCGAGCGATTCTGCGTGACGCGTGGCGCTGCGTGCTCGGCGCGCGTCGCTTGATCCAGGGCCGGCTGACGGAGCGGAGGCGCGCTTTGTTCGGCGATGTCATAGACGCGGCCCGAACGCGCCACGATGTCGGTGAGTTCGTTCAGCGCCTTCACCTGATCGCCGACGACCCGCCGCAGCGCCGCCGCCTGCTCGGCGGTTTCGCGCGGAATTTCGGTCGCGCCGCGGCGCACCTCCTCGCGGGTCTCCTCGATCTCGCGGTGAATGTTGCGCGCGAGGCCGCGAATCTCGTCTGTCGCGGCGTCGAATTTCGAGCGCGCGTCGCCGAAGAGACGGGTGATCTCTTCATTGGTTTCCGAGAAGGCGGCGCGCAGCGCCTCCGACGTCTGCTCGCGTTCGCCTTCCGCAGCGGCGCGCACCGCCGCAAAGCGCGTCTCGATCATATCGGCGGTTTGCCGGGAGGTTTCGCTCAGCTCTCCTCCAAGGTCGCGCGACCGCGTCTCGATCGAGCGGAAGGAACGGTCCATCAATTCGCTGAACTGTGTCATGGCGCTTTCAAATTCGGCGCGCCGGCCTTCGATGAGCGTCACCAGATCTTCGAGCGAACGGCGGCGGGCGGCCATCACGGCGTCGAGCGCCTCCTGGCTTTGCGCCAGTTTTTCCGCGCTCTGCGCTAGCGTGTGTTGTCGTTCGTCGAGCGCCGCGACGATGGCGTTGGCGTCTTGCATCGTTCCGCCAGCGATTGCGCTGATATGTTCAACTTGCGTCGAAGCCTCGTTGAGCGCGCCATGGAACTCGGCGAGCCGTCTGCCGAGCTCATGTTCGAGCGTAACCAGATTCCCGCCGGTCTTATCGATGACCGCATGGAGCGAGGCATTTGTCTCGCCGAGCGTGTCGAGCAGGGTAGGCAGCTCGGCGCGAATCTTTTCGTTTGTCTCCAGCAGCGCCGCAATCGAGGTCTGCGCGCTGGTCTCCAGCGTCAGCGCCAGCGCCTCGCGGGAGGCGTCCAGCGCGTTCGTCAGCTCGTCGCGCTTGACGCCAAGGCGCGAGACAAGGGCGGCGCTGCTATTTTCAACGGCGGTCGCCACGAGATCGCCGATCGTCGTCAATTCCTGGGCGACGGCTCCGCCGCGCGCGTCGAGCACGGTCTGCATTTGCGTGAGGCGCTCATCCAGCGCGCCGCTGATCTCCGCGACGCGTTCGGCGAGCGACTGGCCGAGATCGCCGGTGCGCGCATGAAGCGTCGTATCGAATTCGCGCCGCGCGACGGCGAGAACGTCTTTGATGTCCTGCAGACGGGCGCCGATCGTGTCCACGACCAGTCGGCCTCCCTCGTCGATCTCCGAAGAAACGGCGCCGAGCCGGCTGATCACATTGTTCTCGAGCAGTGCGATGCGCCCGTCGAGGGTCGTTTCCAACTCCTTCGCGTGTCCGCCCAGCGCTTCGTTGATTTCCTCTGTTCTGGAGGCGATCGTATGGGCAAGTTCGCTCGAGCGCGAGAGCAGCACCCAGTCGACGTCTTTGATCTTTGCGTCGAGCGTTTGCATGACTTGGCGCCCGCCGTCCTCCATCACCCGCGCGACGTCAGCCGCGTGTTTGGAGAGCGCCTCCTGCAGCATCTGGCCGCCGACGCCCAGGCCCGCGTCAACGCGGCCGACCAGTTCGTCAATGCGGTCCGCCGCCTCCATTGTTCTGGCGTTGGCGACGTTCTCGAAGGCTTCGATCTTGTTCGACATCGTCGACGCGATGTCGATCGCGCGGGCGCCGAGCTTTTCGACCAGATGGCCGCCTTTGCTCTCGATCGCGCCGTCGATTTCGGCCAGCCTCGCATCGATCTCATCAGCGAAATGGCGAGAATTGTCGCCGATCCGGGCGTTGTAATGCTCGACTTGCGCCGAGAGCCTTTCGACAAGCGCGCCGCCCTGCATACGGATGGTCTCGTCGAGCGACTGCAGCTGGTCGTCGATCCGATGCGTAATCTCTTGCGCCTGCACGTCGAGTCGGGCGGCCGCGTCCATCGTCCGCGTCGTCAGATTGTCGACGAGCTGCGTTCCCTTGCCGCCGATCACGTCCTCGACGACAGCGAAGCGCTGAGTGAGTTCGGCGCTGAGGCGTTCGGCCTGCGCGCCGACCCGGTCGGCGAGTTCGCCGCCGTCGCGAAGCAGCGCATTCTCGAATTGGGTGAGCTGTTCGCCGAGCGTGACCGCGATGCGCTCGCCATGGTCGGCCAGCGAGGCCACGACGTCTTTGCTTTCTGACAGGACGGCGTTCTCGAAGGCGCCGAATCGATCGTTCACCAATTCATGCAGCCGCTCGCCTTGCGTGGCGATCGCCAGAACGGCGTCGCTCGCCGTATTGGCGAAACGCTCATGCATCGTGGCGGCGTTTTCGGCGAGAGCCGAGGAGGCGTCGGCGACGCTTTGGCGAAGCTTGTCGCGCAACGCCGCGCCGTGCGTCTCGAATTCCTGCAGCGCCAGTTCGCGCGTCGTCTCCATGGTTTTGGCGACGAGCATTCCCGCCGTCTCGAGCGCGTTGAGCCGCTCGTCGAGCAATTGGTCGACGCGCGTCGCATGTTCGCCGACGACGGACGCCACGCTTTCACTGTGACGCTTAACGGCGTCTTCGAAGGAGCCGAGCTTATCGGCGAGGTCGACTTCGGCGCTACCGGCGTGCTCCGCCAGGCGCTGCGCGATCTCGCCGCCCTGGCGCACAAGCACGTTTTCGATCGCTTCAAGACTCTGCGCGACCGCGTCGCTGACCTGTCCGCTGTTGCGGGCGAGGCTGTCTTCGAAGGCGGCGAGTTTGTCGCCAAGTTCTGCGGCGGCGCGCTCGGTGCGGGCCGCGACCCGTGCCGCCAAATCTTCGCCCTGGCGCGCGACGACGTCTTCGAACGTCGACAGGCCTTCCGAAAAGGCCACCGTGGCGCGTTCGCCGTGCTCGCTGACGCGCCGGGTGATTTCTTCGCTGTGACGCTCGACGGCTTCTCCGAAAGCGGCGAGCTGCGCGGAGAGGGTCGATGCGGCGCGTTCTCCACGCTCGCCGACGCGCTCGGCAATCTCATCGCCGTGGCGGCTGATGGAATCCTCAAAGGCGGTGAGTTGCGCCGAGAGCGTCGATGTTGCGCGTTCGCCTTGCTCGCCCACACGCTGCGCGATCTGTTCTCCGTGGCGCGTGACGGCGTCTTCAAACGAGGCCAGTTCAGCCGTGAGCGTCGACGTCGCCCGTTCGCTCTGTTCGCTGACGCGAAGGGCGATGTCGTCGCTGTGGCGCACGACTGTCTCTTCGAAAGCAGCGAGCTGCGACGTCAGCGTCGACGTCGCCCTTTCGCCATGTTCGCTGACGCGCTGCGCGATTTCGTCGCTGTGGCGGGCGACCGTGTCCTCAAAGGCGGCGAGCTGTGTCGCAATGGTGGACGTCGCGCGTCCGCCATGTTCGGTTACGCGCGTCGCGACGTCGTCGCTGTGCTGCGTGACCGCTTCCTCGAATGCGGCGAGCTGAGCCGACAATGTCGCCGTCGCGCGCTCGCTCTGTTCGCTGACCCTTTCGGCGATTTCGCCGCTGCGGCTGTTGACCGACTCCTCGAATGCGGCGAGCTGCGTGGAGAGCGCCGACGTTGCGCGCTCGCTGTGTTCGCCGACGCTTTGCGCAAGTTCCTCGCTGCGCAGCGCGACCACCGTTTCGAAGGCGGCGAGCTGCGTCGCGACGGTCGTCGCGGCCCGCTCGCTGTGTTCGGCGACGCGCGAGACGACGTCCCCGCCGTGGCGCGCGAAAGTGTCCTCGAAGGCGGCGAGACCGTCCGAAATGACGGAGCTGACACGATCGCCATGTTCAGCGACGCGCATGGCCGCTTCCGCGCTGTTGCGCACCACGGCGTCTTCGAAGGCGGCAAGCCGCTCGGCGAGAGTGGTCTCGATCTGCAGCCCGCGTTCGGCGATCCGTTCCGCCACTTCGCCGCCGCGGCCGAGCACGGTCTGTTCGAAGGCCTGGAAGTTGTCGGCGAGCGTTTCATTGACTCGGTCGCCATGCGCCCCGATCGCCGACACCGCATCGCTGGCGGCGGCGACAAAACGCGCCTGCACGGCGTCGACCTGTTCGACAAGCGCCGTTGAACTCTGGTTCAGGCTGCGCGAGATTGACTCATGAAGCGCTTGTCCGCGCAGCTCGAATTCATTCTGCGCCTTCTGATGCGTGTCTTCGAGCAGGCCGACGATTCGGGTTTCCGCCGTTTCGAGTGTCGCTCTGGCGTTTTCGACATGTTCGGCGACGCGCGTCGTGAGCCGTTCCTGGGTCTCGGCGAGCGAGCGCTCAAAGGCTCCGCCCTGCCTCTCGATTGTTTCGCGAAGCGCCCCGCCGGTCTCCGTGAGCTGCGCGACGATCCGCTCCCCCTGGCCGCCGATCGCTTCGGAAAAACTCGCGCCGAGCTCTTCGAATCGTTCGAGCACATCTTGGCCGCGCGCGCCAAAATCGCCGGCGATCGCTTCGCTCGCGGCTTCCAGCTTGCGGCCAACTTCCTCGACTCCGTCGGCGAAACGGCGGCTGACGTCCTCGCTCGCGCCGGTCACTTTCTGCGCGACTTCGTCGCCGGTCTGGGTGAGGGCGATCAGCACTCTTTCGCCGTGACTGGCCAAGGTCGATTCAAATGCGTCGCCCGCTTCGTCCAGCGCGAGCCGGATCTCCTCGCCCTTGGAGCCGAGCGAGGAGGTGACGCGCGCTCCGGCCTGGCTCACCGCTTCGGCGAGATGGACCGAGGTCGTGGCGAGTTCCTGAGACAGCGTCTCGCGCGCGCCAAAGAGCGCCGTACGGGCGTTGTCGGCGTTGACGACAATCGCTTCGCGTTCGCGCGTCAGCTCGTCGATGAGAAGCCGAATGCGCCGTTCATTCTCCGTGTAGGAGCGTTCGAGGTTGGTCACCTCGGTGCGCACGATCACTTCCAATTCGCCGGCCCTTGCCAGCGCGCGTTCGATGCCGTCTCCCATGGAGGCGGCTTCGCGCCGGATCGCCTGAGAGAGCGAGACGACTTGCTCGGTGGCGACCGTTTCCGGCTCGATCAGCCGAATGGCAACTTCCGTCATGGAGTTGGCGATGAGCCGCATCTCATGCGCGCGGCGCGCCATCAATCCCGTGAGGAACAGAAAAACGAGAGGCGCGATCAGCGCTGCGAGCGTCAACACCGGCTTCGGCGCGAGCGTCAATACGTCGGAGTCGAGGATTTCGCCTTGATGGAAATAAACATACAGGGCCCAGCAGGCCGCCCACAGCCCCATGGAGGCGAAGGTGAGCACCATGATCGAGCGGTTGGGCTTGATCTGCAGCGCCTGCCGCAACTCGCCGACCGTGCGGCGGTCGTCGTTCGCGGGCGCAAGGGCGGGCGCCATCGCTCCGGGCTGCGGTTGGACGCGGCTCTGCTGCTCGCCGTAAGCCGAGGCCGGCTTTCGCTGGTCCCCGGCGTGCGCTTCCGCTCTTGGACTCTGGGCCGGGCCGGGCCGGTTGTTCGCCTCATCCGCAGCGCCTGCGGCGTTCGGCGGCGCGCCGATATCCAGCGCCTCCTCGATCGCCGTCAGAGCGGCGGACGCCGCGTCCTGGATCTTTCCCGATGTCGCCATTCGCCCTCTCCAGCGGCGCAGACGCGTGTCGCCCGGCCGATTTCACGGCCCACCGCTCAGCGACCGCCATTGAATAAAGATTAACCAAACTTTACAGCCCAATCCGGGCAATTGAAACATGCGCGCGGGCCGTATCGGGAAACTTCGTTAACGCGCCCTTCAGGATCGACGCGGCAGTCTCGACGCTGGGCGAGGTTTTAACAGTCCTTTCTCGACGGACTGCAAAACGGACCGCTTTGCGATAGATATCAAGGGGAACAGGAATGGGGATGGCGAAACTGGCGGACTCCACGTTTCTAAATTGCCAAGCTCAACCGCAGCCGTTTTCCCTGGCCGACGGAGAGTCGCCGATCGACCTGGTCCATCTCTCCCGGCAGACCTTTGGCGATCATGATCTCGAACGCGAGCTGCTGGGACTTTTCGACGCACAGGCGGCGCAATTTACAAAACGCTTGCGCTCGCCGGCCGCGCAGGGCGACGCCGACTGGCGCATCGCGCTTGCGCATACGATCAAAGGCTCGGCGCGGGCGGTCGGCGCAACTGAGGTGGGGCACGCGGCGGAGGCCTACGAACAGGCGTTGCGCGGCGAGGATGCGAGCGCCGCCGAGAAGGCCGAGATGCTGGGCGCCGCCATCGGACGCGCGCGCGGCGCCATCGCTTTATTGCTGGGCGGCGCGGCTCAGAACGGCCCCACGGGGAAATATTTCAAATAAAGCTCGGCGAAAACGCCGCGCTGGGCAAGGCGGGAGAGCGCATAATCGAGCGCCCGGCGCAACGGCGCATTGCCTTTTTTTACGGCGATGCCGACGCCCTCGCCGAAATATTTTGGATCGGTGAAGGGGCCATCCCGAAAAACGCAGCAGCCGGCTGCTTCGGCGCCGTTCAGCCAATAGGAAAGGGCGATGGCGTCGCCGAAAACCGCCTGAACGCGGCCGTTCTTTAGCGCGTTGCGGGCGAGGGCCGGCGTTTCAAACGTCACCAAGGTCGAGCGCGGATAGAAGGCTTGCAGAAACGCCTCGTGCCGCGAGCCCGCGACCACCGCGATCGGGCGGTCGGCGAGGGCGGCGGGAGACGCCGACGTCAGGGTCGTGTCGGCCTGCATGGCGAACCGGCCGGGCGTCAGCATGTAAGGTCCGGAAAAATCGACCTGTTTTCGAGTTTCATCGTTGATCGCGAGCGAAGCGATGATGGCGTCGCCGCTATTGTCGTTGAGCGAGGGAATGAGCAGATCCCACCGCCGCCGCTGGATCGTGCAGGCGGTGTCGAGTTCGACGCAGATCGCCTTGGCCAGATCGACGTTGAAGCCGGCGACCTGCCCATCCGAAAGCAGAAAATTGAACGGCGGATAGTCGTCCTCGGTCAGGAAGCGGATCTGGCGCAGTCCGGAGACGTCCGGCTTTTCCGGCGTGCGGTTGGGGTCCCAAAATGAGGGCGCATTCGTGGCCGGCGGCGTCGACGCGGGGGGCGCCGTCGCGGGCGGCGCCCCGTCAGCCGCCACAGCCGCGAAGCAGGACGTCAGGAACAGCGCGGCGAGCGCCGCACGAATTGAGGCGAGAAGACCGGTTCGGCGCGGCTGAGGGAGACGGCGCATAAAAGGATTGCTTGGCCTTTGTTGGAGGTCGATAGTCGCGCGCAGGCTGCTAGCGCTTGCCGGATTTATTGCATGAATGTTGTGCCGATCGATAGTGTTGCTTCCTCTGCTTCGCAGATCAAGGACGAACTTCCTCCTCAGCCATTCAGACGCCGGGCGCTCGCTGACTCCTCGGCCATTCGCCGGACGTCGCCGTCGCGTGCGACCGCGTCGAGATCCATTCCTGTCGAAATCGCCTTTCTTTCGGCGTACGGCGTGCCGGAGCAAGTGCTGCAATTCGCCGCTGCGACGGCGCGCCGCCAGGGCGTTTGCGCCGACGAAGCGCTGCTCGCCGAGGGGCTCGTCTGCGAGGATGACTTCTATCAGGCGCTGGCGAAGCATCTCAACGTCGACTTCGTCGACAGTCCTGTCGACGTCGCCCCGTCAGGCGTTGCGACGGCCGAATGCGGCTACGCGCGGGTTCGGGATCCGTCGAGCGGGTTTCTTTGGCTGTTCGCGCCGAGCGGCAGCGGCGTCTTCCGGTTGATGAGCGCGCGGCGTGCGGCAAAAGGCCGGCCGCTGTTCGCGATCACCACCCGAACGCGGTTCTTGGAGGCGGTGCGCCGCGCCGATCCCGCCAACGCCGCGCGCAACGCGGCCTTTCTCGTCGAGCGCGTCGACAGGGACTTATGCGCCCGCGGCGGCTTGCGGCGCGGACAGGTGGGACTGCTGCTCGTCGCGCTGATCGGACTGGCGGCGAGCCTTTACGCTCCCTTCTTCTTTCTACGCCTTGCATCGGCGTTGTTCCTTGCAAGCGCATTCTTTTGCGGAGCGTTTCTGAGGCTTTTCGCCTGCGCGGCGAGCCTTCAGCGCTGCGCGGACGCGGAACTGCTCGAAAGCGAGGCGCAACTGCCGATCTACACGATCGTGCTTGCGCTTTATCAAGAAGCAGCCGTGGCGCGCCAGCTCGCTCGGGCGATCGACCGCTTGGATTATCCGAGAGCCAAGCTCGATATAAAATTCGTTATCGAAGCCGACGATGAACCAACGGCTGCGGCGTTGCGCTCGCATCCGCCGCATGCGCCGCATGAGATCGTGGTTGCGCCCGAGGGCGCCCCGCGCACCAAGCCGCGCGCCCTCAACGTCGCCATGCCGCTCGCCCGCGGATCGCTCGTCGCGGTGTTTGACGCGGAAGATTTGCCCGAGCCGCGCCAATTGCGCCGCGCCGCGACGCTCTTCGCCGCCTCGCCGCCGAGCGTCGCCTGTCTGCAGGCGAGCCTCGCCATCGACAATGGCGAGCTGAATTGGATGACGGCGATGTTCGCGCTTGAATATGCGGCGCTTTTTGACGTTTACAACAAGGGCCTCGCAGCGATGGGAATGCCGCTCTTCCTTGGCGGCACGTCGAACCATTTCCGCATCGAGGCTTTGCGCGATATCGGCTTTTGGGACGCCTTCAACGTCACCGAGGACGCGGATCTCGGCCTGCGGCTCGCCCGTGCGGGCTTTGAGGTGCGGACATTCGCTTCGCAAACCTTTGAAGAAGCGCCCGCGGTCTTCGGCGCGCTGGTGAAACAGCGCACGCGCTGGTTTAAAGGCTGGATGCAGACATTCATCGTGCATTGCCGCCGGCCGATGCGGCTTTTCGTCGATCTCGGCTCGCGGCGCGCGATCGCGGTGCTCGCCATGTTCGCCAGCGGCTTGCTGGGTCCCTTGCTCGGCCCGTTCCTGGCGGCGCGCATGGCCTATGATGCGATCTTTGGGGCGCTGTTGGCGCCGGTCGCGCCATTAGAAGTCGCCTTGAGCACGCTGTGGTGCTGTCTGGCGATCGCCGGAGCGATCTCCCTGATCTTGCCGCTTGCCATGGGAATGCGCCGGCGCGGCCTGACGCGGTTTCGCCGCGCGCTCATCTATCTGCCGCTGTGGCTGATGATGCTGAGCATCGCGGCGTGGCGCGCCGTTTATGAACTCTGGCGGCGGCCGTTCCACTGGGAAAAGACCGAGCATGGGCTCACCATGCGCAGCGTTCTCGACGTGGAAATGGAAGTCGATCCATTCGTCTCAAGAGAAGAGCCACTGTTTGATCAGAAAGCCGGCGCTTAGCGCTTTGCCGTAATGCTCATGCAGCGCGACATGGCTCATGCCGGCGCGCGGCAGATCCGATTTCTTCAATCGTTTGAAGAAAGGAATGAGCACGTCCTCGAAGTTCGCCACCGTGTATTTTCCGGCGTGGCGATCGGCGACGCGCTCGGCGACATTGGCGAACAGCAGCGCCAGCGCCTTGAACAAGGCCGGATGCGTGATCTGCTCATCGGCGTTGTGCAGTCCAAGACCATGTCGGCAGGCGCGCAAATAGGCGTTGAGCACCGCGTAGACTTCCTCGGCCCGCGCGTCGACGAAGGCGCCCTTGATCGAGCGCAGCGCGGCGTTGAAGGTGACGCGCGAAATCGTGCCCTTGCGCCGCTCCGCCGGACTGAGCAGGTCCTTGAGCGCGCTGTCGTCGCGTGTGTGAAAAAGATCGAAGACGTCGTGCAACAGCGCGTCGGCTTTCGTCTCGACTTCCGAGAGCCGACGGATGTCCAGCAACAGCTCATTGGGCACGGGCCGCTGCTTGGTGTTGATGTCCATGAACAGCCGGCATTCTTCCGAACGCTTCAGCTTGTTGTAGATCACCACCGGCACGTCGACGGCGCGCTTCGCCAGCTTAAAGCCGAAAATCCGATGTTGCCCGTCGATGATCAGGAAGGCGCGGGGGTCCTGCCGGAATGTCAGCGTTCCGGCGGCGCGGTCATAATGCATATGCGCGCGCGACTGCGCCGACAGAACCACGGCGCCGGGAACCGTGCCGAATCCGGCGTCGATATATTTGGCGATGGACTTCGCGCGCTTTTCATCGAGCAGGCGCTGGAAGCCCTCTTCCGGATTCTCGACCCTCGGCTCGACCGTGCAGGTTTCGGCGAGCAGGCTGCTCGGCAGCACCAGCGCGTAAAAGCGGTGCGCGCCTTGAGAAACGAGTTGCGCCGGAACGCTGATCGACGTTTTGCTGGCGGCGGCGGAGGAACCGCGCAATTCGGCCCGTTCATCCGGCAAGGGGGCGGATTCGGCGATATCGCTGAGCGTGTCCCGATCCATGTTCTGATCCCTCGGAAGCGCGAACTTTCAGCGTTCACGACAGCTGACTCGACGAATCGACCGGCACTCGGACAAAACGCTAAGCGGGAAAAGGTTTAGGAGCAAGATGGGTTGAGGGCGCGAAGCAGGGTTTTATCTTCCGAATCCCGATCCGACGCGGTTGCGGCCACGGATGCGATGCTCTTTTGCGATGCTCTTTTCGGCCGCGGAAAGTCGGAGCATTGTGGAAAGCAATCTTGTCGAATACTTTGCCTATGCTGTATAACAATCATGATTATCGGGAGCGCCACAGTGTCCGTGCCGATTGAGACAACCTCGCGTTTTGCGACAGGCGTTCCGGGGCTCGACAGGGTTCTTTACGGCGGACTTCCGCGCTGCGCTCTTATTCTCGTCGAAGGTCCGCCCGGCAGCGGCAAGACGACCATGGCGCTGCAGTTCCTGATCCAGGCGGTTCGCGCGGGTGAAAGCTGCCTCCTCGCGACGAGCGCCGAGTCGCCGCAACAGTTGCGGTCGATCGCCGCATCGCACGGATGGAGTCTCGAGGGGATCAATATCACAGGCCTGTCGGAGCCGCCCAGCGCGGAAGAGGAGCTCGATTACACGCTCTTCCCGGAAGCGGAGGTCGAGATCGGCGAGACATTCGACCATCTTTTTTCCGAAGTCGAACGGTTGAAACCAAAGCTGCTCGTGCTCGATACGATCTCGAGTCTACGTGTTGTCGCGCCGACCGCGGCCTTTCATCGGCGCCAACTGAAACGTATTCGCGACTTCATGGCGGCGCGCGACTGCACGACGGTGATGCTGGACGAAGCGTCGACGACGGAAAAGGATCTCCGCAGCAAGACTATGTCTGACGGCATCATCGAATTGCGGCAAAAACAGTCTTCGTACGGGGCCGACCGGCGCGCATTGCGCGTGAGCAAACTGCGCGGCTGCAGCTATGTGAGCGGTTCACACGACGTAACGATCGCCACCGGAGGACTGACCGTGCATCCTCGCCTCGTTGCACAGAGCTTTCCGAGCCTCGTGGGGGCTCCGGCGCTCGGCTCCGGCAACTCACAGATTGACGCGCTTGTCGGAGGCGGGCTTCCCCGGGGTTCGAACACGCTTATAGCGGGGCCTGCAGGCGTCGGAAAATCAACCATATCATCGCTCTACGCGATGGCCGCGGCCAAGCGCGGCGAGAAATGCGCCCTTTTTCTATTCGACGAGAGCGAGGAGAGTTATATCGGCCGCAGCGAGGGATTGGGCCTGGACATGCGCGCTGAAGTCGAAGCCGGCCGCATTGAACTCAGGCATCTTGATCCGGCCGAACTGAGCGTCGGCGAGATCGCCGACCTGGTCATGGATCGAGTCGAGACGCAGAGCGTGAAGCTCGTCGTGATCGACACGCTGAACGGCTATCTGCAATCCGCGATGGAAGAACCGAGCGTTATTCTTCACATCAGGGAGTTGCTCTCCTATCTCAGCCGTCGTCAGATTGTCACCATCATGACGCTGACCCAGCACGGAATTTTCGGCACGGAACTCTCTTCGCCCCTGGACTTCAGCTTCCTGGCCGACAATGTGTTCCTGCTTCGTTTTTTCGAGCTTAGCGGCGCGCTGCACAAGGCTTTGTCGATCGTCAAAAAGCGTAGCGGCCAACATGAGCACACGATCCGGAGACTGACGATGAGAGCGGGGGGCGTCGACGTCAGCGAGCCGCTCACAGGCTTTACAGGCGTCCTGACGGGGACGCCGGTGTATCATCCTGAGTCCATCGTTCCGATTCCATGATGGCGGAGAGAAGCGCAGCGGAGGTCGTCCCCAGCGCCGAGGATAGCCTGCGCGTTCTGATTTTGACGCCAACGGGACGCGACGCCGCCCTCGCCGAAGGCTTGCTCAATCGTAGCGGTCTTTCCTGCTACGTTTGCAGCAACCAAGAAGAGCTGCGCCGAGAGATCGCGAAAGGCGCCGGCTGCGTTCTTATGGCGGAGGAGGCGTTGCCGCACGATCGCGCGGTGACCTGGGACGACTTGTTCGGTCCTGAACCGCCGTGGTCCCAGTTGCCCATTATGTTGCTTCTCGCCCGCGGCCACGCTCAAAAAGATTTAGCGTTGCTACGAACCATCGAAAAGCGCCCTAGTATCGGCTTCATCGAACGCCCTGCGCAAAAGCGCTCGCTGATCAGCGCGCTCAAGAACGCGATTGAAGCCCGTCGTCTGCAATACGCCATTCGCGATGCGATGGAAGCGCTGCAAACCGCCGATCGTCGCAAGGACGAGTTCCTCGCCGTGCTGGCCCACGAGTTGCGCAATCCGCTCGCTGTGATTTCCGCTGCGATTCACATCAAGAAGCGGCGCTCAGGAGACAGGGTCGACGACGACATGCTATCGGCGATCGAGAGGCAAACTCAACAGCTCACGCGTATCGTCGACGACCTTCTGGAAGTCTCGCGTATCAGCCGCGGCAAGTTAGAGCTTCACAAGGAGCGTGTGAATCTTGTCGCGCTTGTGCGCGAAGTGTTCGAAAAAGGGGCCGACAAACTTCAGGCCGGGAAACATCGCAAACAATTTTACGCGCCCTCGACAGAGCTTTTTATCGAGGGGGATCCCATTCGTCTCGGTCAGGTTTTTTCAAATCTTCTCAACAACGCGGCAAAGTATACAGCAGACGTCGGCGCGATCGACGTCACGGTGACGCAGGACGGTTGTTCTGCGGTGGTCATCGTTAAGGATACGGGCGTCGGCATTCCGCCTGAAATGATCACGCGCGTTTTCGACATCTTTACCCAGGTCGATCGCAATCTCGGAAGGGCTCAAGGCGGGATTGGCGTCGGTCTATCGCTCACCCGCAGTCTTGTAACGCTGCACGGAGGCACGATCGAAGCCCGAAGTGGTGGCGCGGATAAGGGCAGCGAGTTCATTGTTCGGCTTCCATTGAGCGAAGCGCCGGATGCGTCGAACGTTGAACCCGCGCAAGATACAAATGAGCCGCGCGCGTCCCAGACGAAGGTGTTGGTCGTGGACGACGACCACCTTGTCGGCAAACTCACTGGCGAGCTGATCGCCTCCTTTGGGATGGAGGTGCGGGTCGTCCCTGGCGGAGCCGAGGCGTTGGAAGTCATCCCGAAATTCCAGCCCCGCATCGTCTTTGTCGATATCGGCATGCCCGGGATGGATGGTTACGAGACTGTCCGGAGGATCAGACGGCTTCCCGGCGGAGATTCGCTGTTCGTCGCAGCGTTGTCGGGTTGGGGCCAGGCCGAGGACTTTGAGCGAAGCGCCGAGGCTGGATTTGACCGGCATTTTGTTAAACCGATCAAGATCGCAGAATTGGAAAATTTGTTCGCCTCGGTCACATGAGTCGGGGCGTGTGCTTCGCGTCGGCTGAGGCTGGCGGACGCGATGGCGAACTCTCTTCTGCGCTGCGCGATTCAGCGACAAAATCGATATGCGCGACCGTTGTTCGGCCCGGCGCTCTGATCAACTCGAACGATCCGCCATGAATTTCTGCGATACGACTGACGATCTTTAACCCAAGGCCAAGTCCGTCAGATGAATCTGCGGACGGCTCCGAAGCCTGATTGGACGCGGAATTATTCGCCTCGACACAGACCCGGAATTCAGCGCCGGGACCGGCTTCGACCGTTATCCTTGCGCCAGCGCCGCTATGTCGGATTGCGTTCTCGACGAGGTTTCGCAGCGCGTTCTCGACCAGCATTGGGCGTCCGTTGAATGACGTCCCGCCTTTGTCGACCAGTTCGATGGTGTGTCCCGCGGCATAGACGAGAGGCGCCAGTGCGCTGACGACGCCTTCCGCCATGTCGCCGGGGCTTATAAGTTCGGTCGGAATGAGTTCAGCGCCATCCAAGCGCGCCAACGTGGTCAGCTGCTCGACCAGCTGATTGAGCGCCTCCAGGTCTTGCTCCACTTTCCTCGCTCTGAAATCGGAAATTTTCTCCAGTTCGAGGCGCGCGATTGCAAGAGGCGTTCGCACCTCATGCGAGATCGCGGAGGTCAACAGCTTTTGAGCGCGCACCAGTTCGCGCACTCTGTCGAAGGCTGAATTGATGGCTTTCGTGAACTGAGCAATCTCCTGTGGCATGTCTTGCGTCGGAACGCGCGCGCCCGAGGCAAGCGGATTGATAGTTGACACAAGAGTCGCTGCGCGCCGGACGGGTTTGAGCGCCTGCATAAGGGAGAGCGTCGTCGCGCCGAGCACGACCACAAGCATCAAGCTCATGGGTATGATCATGTGGTCGACCACCTCATGCGCCAGCACAGAGCTGAGCACGCTTTCCTCATCGCCAATGATCGCCACTTCAATGAGGACTGGCTCAGCCTTGCGATCGACGACGAGGCCGCCGGCGACGTTCAGCGGCTTCCCTGGCGCGATCTGCTTCATCCAGAAGCTCGGCGGATCGAGGTTGAGCGGCAGGAAATGTTCAGCGCATTCGGCGTCGCAGTTTGAAAACAGAACGATTCCGTTTCCGGTGCGGATGCGAGCGAAGTAGTGCTTATCGCCGCGCGCATAGCGCGCGCGCAACTCGGCCGGAAGCACGAAGCGGACGTCGTTTTCGCCTCGCAGGACTCCGCGCGCCAGAGCGTGGGCCTCTCGTTCGATCGCCAGCTGTCCGAGCTGCTGATCGTCTGACCAGTATTCTGCGAAAACACTGATGAACTGGGCCAGCATCGCCACGGCCGAGAAGAAGAAAATGCGTCGAACGACGACCGCGATGAGCGACGGCGCGCTGTGCATCACTAATTGACCTCGCGCAGCAGATAACCGACGCCTCGAATCGTCTCGAGTGAAACGCCGGTCGCATTCGGCTCGAGTTTCTTGCGCAGACGGGAAATCGCCAGTTCGACGGCGTTGCTTGAGAGCTCGTCGCCGAACTCCGACAATGCGTGTTCGAGTTTGCGCTTTTGAACGACCCGGCCGACGTCTCGCATCAGTATCTCCAGAACGGACCGCTCGCGCGGCGCCAATCTCAGTTCGCCATTCTCGCAGGTCGTGATTCCCGTCGCGACGTCGAGTTTCAGTCGAGCCGCTGTGAGCGTCGGCGTCAGCGTGTCTGGGGCGCGTCGGAGCAATGCTCGGCACCTGGCCAAAAATTCTCCGTGATTGAACGGTTTGGTGAGATAGTCGTCCGCTCCCGCATCCAGCCCGGCGATGCGGTCATCGATCGCCACACGCGCGGTCAGCACGAGAATGGGCGTTTTGACGCCGGCGCGACGCGTGGCGCGAACCAAATCGAAGCCGTCGCCGTCGGGCAGACCAAGATCAATCAGCAGAAGATCATAAGGCGTCGTCGTGATGAGTTCGTTGGCCTCATCCACCGTTCCGACCGCGTCGATGCTCCAACCGACGGCGTGAACCGCTTCGATCAAAAGTTCCCTCAGACGCGGGGTGTCTTCCACGAGCAGCAGCCTCATGCGCGCTTACGCCCCGTAACCATCGACCAGACAAGATTCTCTTTATGGCGCCAACTCTCGTAAAGCGCGGCGGCTGCGTGCAAGCCGGCCAGGACGAGGATAGCGTTGGCGAACCCCTCGTGCAGCCTCTCGAGGCCATCGCTGCCGAAATAGGCGTCGAGCGTCAACATCCAGCCGGTTATCGACACTGCGCCCAGAAGGCCCATCAGCGCCAGCATCATAACGGCTCCCGCCGGGTTGTGGCCGATAAACCTCGGCTCTTCTCCGCGCGAAAGCTCTTTGAGATAGCGCGCGATCGATGCGGGTCTCGGCGCGAAATCCCTGAAGCGGGCGTGGCGTGCGCCGACAAAGCCCCACACCAGACGCACGGCCAAGGCGGCTGCAACGCCATATCCGACCAACCGATGAGCGCTCGCGCCATCCTCGAGGACAAACAGGTCCAGCACGCAACCGGCCACGACGGTCCAGTGGAACAGGCGCACGATTGGGTCCCAGACGCGCAGGTCGCCGCCGGAGGCGAAACCTGCCTCCGGCTTCGAGGCGAACAGAGCCATTTTAGCCTCCGATATTCGCCTTCACGACATCCCCGCTGACGGGGTTGAAATACACTTCCGCTTTCTTGCCGTCCTTGGTGTAGCCGTAAATTTCGTAACAGTTGCCGGACACCTTGAACGTCTTGATCCGCTCGTAACCGAGCGCCGCGACTTTCGCCTTCATGGCGTTTTGGGGCATCCATTTGTCCGTCGGCTCTCCCGTGCAGTTGGGAGCGGCCTGAGCGAGCGACGGGATCAACAGCGTCGTGGCGAGTGCAAAGGAAAGTGCGATGATGCGCATGATCTGTCTCCTATTCACCGGGCTCCATCGGCCGGTGAATAGAGTTCGCACGGCGTTGCTGTCGGTTCGCTGTCAACCGGGGCAATTTGTCCGGAACGACTTTTTTCCGCGCCGTGTCAGCTACGGAGACCGGGCGCCTCATGGCCCGTGCGCGCCACATATTCCGTGTAGCCGCCGCCATAAACGTGAACGCCGTCGGGCGTCAGTTCCAGCACCCGATTGGATAACGCGGCCAGGAAGTGACGATCGTGCGAGACGAACAGCATGGCGCCCTCATATTGCGACAGCGCCGTGATGAGCATCTCCTTGGTCGCCAGATCGAGATGGTTCGTGGGTTCGTCCAGCACGAGAAAGTTCGGCGGGTCGTAAAGCATTTTCGCCATGACAAGTCGCGCTTTCTCGCCGCCCGACAACACCCGGCATTTCTTCTCAACGTCGTCGCCGGAGAAGCCGAAGCAGCCGGCCAATGTGCGCAGCGAGCCCTGTCCCGCCTGAGGGAACGAGTCCTCCAGCGACTGGAACACGGTGCGCTCGCCATCGAGCAACTCCATCGCGTGTTGCGCGAAGTAGCCCATTTTGACGCTGCCGCCCTGGGCGACGGCGCCGTCGTCCGGCAGCGAGGAGCCCGCCACCAGTTTCAGCAGCGTCGACTTGCCTGCGCCGTTGACGCCCATGACGCACCACCGCTCATTGCGGCGCACTTGAAAATTCAGTCCCTCGTAAATTCTCAGGGCGCCGTAGCTCTTGTGCACGTTCTTCAGGGTGATCACGTCGTCGCCGGAACGCGGCGCCGGCGGGAATTCGAACAGAACCGTCTGGCGGCGCTTGGGCGGCTCCACCCTGTCGATCTTCTCGAGCTTCTTCACGCGGCTCTGCACTTGCGCGGCGTGCGATGCGCGCGCCTTAAACCGCTCGATAAATTTGATTTCCTTGGCGAGCATCGCCTGCTGACGCTCGAATTGCGCCTGCGCCTGCTTCTCGTTCTGCGCGCGTTGTTGCTCGTAGAACACGTAATTGCCCGAATAGGTCGTCAACGCGCCGCTGTCGATTTCCACGATCTTGGTGACGATGCGGTTCATGAACTCGCGGTCGTGCGAGGTCATCAGCAGCACGCCGTCATAGGCTTTGAGGAATTCCTCCAGCCAGATCAGGCTCTCCAAGTCCAGATGGTTGCTCGGCTCGTCGAGAAGCATGGCGTCGGGGCGCATGATGAGGATGCGAGCGAGCGCCACGCGCATTTTCCAGCCGCCCGACAGGGCGCCGACGTCGCCGTCCATCATCTCTTGCGTAAAACTCAGGCCCGCGAGGATCTCGCGCGCGCGCCCTTCCAGGGCGTAGCCGTCCAATTCCTCGAAGCGCCCCTGCACCTCGCCGTAGCGTTCGATGATTGCTTCGATGTCGTCCGCCTGGTCAGGATCGACCATGGCGTCCTCCAGCTGCTTCAGCTCGGAGGCCACCGCGCTGACCGGACCCGCGCCGTCCATCACCTCGGACACGGCGCTGCGGCCAGACATCTCGCCGACGTCCTGATTGAAGTAGCCGATGGTGACGCCCCGATCGACGGCCACCTGGCCCTCGTCGGGGTGCTCCTGTCCCGTAATCATCCGGAAGAGGGTCGTCTTGCCGGCGCCATTGGGACCGACGAGGCCGACCCTCTCGCCCTTAAGGAGCGTCGCGGAGGCCTCGATGAAGAGGATCTGGTGACCGTTCTGTTTGCTGATGTTTTCGAGACGAATCATGTGTGCAGGGGACCCGGGAAGGAAAGTTTGGGTAGCCATTAGGCCATGCGGCGCGCCAGCGGAAGAGCATTCCCGAACCGCAACCCGTCTCGGCTAAGCTTCGACGGAAACGTCCGCTCTGGATCAAAATCGTGAACCGCTGGGCGATGGCGGCGCCGCTTACGCGGCGCGATTTCAGTCGCTTGTGCGGGAGGACCAGGTCGCGTGCGAGACGCCGTCGAGGGCGGCAAGCGCCTCGACCACCGCGTCAAGCTGTTCGCCCGTCGCGCTCGACGTCGCCAGCGTCGCGACGATCTCGACGTCGTCTTCGCGTTCGTTCTCGGCGATGTCCTGAATCGGATAAGAGGCGGCTTCGAGCCGCTCGATCAAAGTGTCCCGAATGGCGTCGCGTCGGGCGCCGCTCGCCGTGACGCGGACGTCATAGATCGCTTCCGTCGCGGTTTCGTCGATCGGCGTGCGTTCGATCAGACGCACGAGCGGTCGAAGAACCGTGTTGCCAGCGAGCACGAAACCCGCGAGCAATAGGGCCTCCGCCGGGCGATCGGCGCCGGCGAAGCCGCCGGTCACCGCCGAGCACCAGACGGTCGCCGCCGTGCTCAGTCCGCGGATATTCATGCCTTCCTTGATGATCACGCCAGCGCCGAGAAAGCCGACGCCCGACGCCACATAGGCCAGCACCTGGGTCGCGCCCTGATTGCCCATGAGCCGCATGCCGAGATCGACGAAAGCGGACGCGCCGAGCGCGACGAGAGCGTTAATCCGCAATCCGGCGGTGCGCTGCCGATACTGGCGCTCCGCGCCGATCGCGGTCCCCAGAACGAACGCCACAAGCAGCGACACAAACGTATTGAGAATTTCCGCGCCGTCGAAATTTGCAATGGCGTTCATGGCCTAGATCCATCAGCGTTCCGCTGCTCGGCTTATAGAAGGCCGGGCAAAGCTTGTCGCTGCCGACGCCGGGGTCTCGAATGTTGACCCTGAGGCGACGCTCCTGTATGAAGACTGCGCTGCGCCGCAGCATGAGGCGCTCCAGCCGCGTAGGTTGACGTTTTCGTCGACGAGCTGTCGAGCGCCCCCTTTTCCCACGCCGAGGCCCGTTACGCGGGGCCGACTCTTTTTTGGTCCTGAGCTGGCGCTCTCCTCGCCGGTCCTCGTGGCTCGAATCGACAAATGAAAGCAACAACTGAAGTGATGACATTCTCCGATCTCGGCTTGAACGAGATCCTGCTCCGCGCGCTTGAGCGCGAAGGCTACACCACGCCCACCCCGGTCCAGTCGCAGGCGATTCCTGCGCTGCTGCAAGGTCGCGACCTTCTCGGCGTGGCCCAGACCGGCACCGGCAAGACGGCGGCTTTCGCTCTGCCGATCCTGCACCGGCTGCTGGCCGATAAGCGGCGCCCGGCGCCCAACACGGCGCGCGCGCTGATTCTCGCGCCGACACGCGAACTCGCGGCGCAGATCGCCGATAGTTTCCGCTCTTACGGCCATTTCTTTCGCCCGAGCGTCGGCGTCATCGTCGGCGGCGTGTCGCATCGTCCGCAAAATGAAATGCTGGCGCGCGGCCTCGACGTTCTGGTGGCGACGCCTGGGCGTCTGCTCGACCATCTCGGCAGCGGCCGTTTGAAGCTCGGGACGACCGAGGTGCTCGTTCTCGACGAAGCCGACCATATGCTCGATCTCGGATTTATCGTTCCGATCCGCCAGATCGTCGCGAAATTGCCGAAGCAACGGCAAACGTTGCTGTTCTCGGCGACAATGCCGCGCGAGATCTCCGCGCTCGCGGACGATATGCTGCGCGATCCGACGAAAGTTTCGGTGACGCCGGCGGCGACCACCGCCGAGCGTGTCGCGCAACATGTCTATCTGGTCTCGGGCGGCGCCAAGCGCGACCTTCTCGTCGAACTGCTGAACGACCGCGAGATTTCGCGCGCGATCGTGTTTACGCGCACCAAGCGCGGCGCCGATCGCGTCGCGCAGCATCTGGAGAGCGCCGGCGTCGGCGCCGATGCGATCCACGGCAACAAGAGCCAAAGCCAGCGCCTGCGCGCCCTCGACGGCTTTCGCAAGGGCCGCACGCGGGTGCTTGTCGCGACCGATATCGCCGCGCGCGGCATCGACGTCGACGGCGTGACGCATGTCGTCAATTTCGAATTGCCGGAAGTCGCGGAAGCCTATGTGCATCGCATCGGCCGTACTGCGCGAGCGGGCGCGACCGGCCAGGCGATTTCGCTTTGCGACAATGGCGAGCGGCCGTTGCTGCGCGCGATCGAAAAGCTGACGCGTCAGACGCTCGAATTCACTGACCGGCGCGCCGAAGGCGCCCGCCAGGATGACGGCGACTCCGCGCGCCCCGCGCCCAAGAGGCCGAATTCGCCGTCGCCGCATCGAAACGGCGCGCAGCATCCGCGTCGCGAGGGACAGCGTCCCGCCGCGAAGCGACCGGGCGCCTCTTTCAATGGACAGAAGCGCCCCGCAAATGGCGGCGCGCGTCACAAGCAGGCGAACCGTCCGCAGGGATAACGCTATAGTCATGGCCGCTTCGAATCGAGGGCGGCCATGATCTACGATCTTCTCATTGTCGGCGGCGGGATCAACGGCTGCGCCATCGCCCGCGACGCCGCCGGCCGCGGCCTTGCCGTCAGGCTCGTCGAGCAGGGCGATCTCGCGCAAGGCACGTCGTCCGCCTCGACGAAGCTCATCCATGGCGGTCTGCGCTATCTCGAGCTCTATGAATTTCGCCTCGTGCATGAAGCGCTTGCCGAACGCGAACTGCTGCTCGCCGCCGCGCCGCACATCATCTGGCCCTTAAAATTCGTTCTGCCCTATGAAAAAGGGCTGCGGCCCGTCTGGCTGCTGCGTCTCGGACTTTTCATTTACGACCACCTCGCGCGCCGCAAGCGCCTCGAAGCCTCCCACATGGTGACGCTTTCGCAGGATGCGCTCGGCGCGCCGCTACGCGACGCTTACCGCGTCGGCTTCACTTACGCCGATTGCTGGGTGGATGATTCGCGCCTCGTCGTGTTGAACGCGCGCGACGCGGCGGAACGCGGCGCGACGATCAACGTCGGGTCAAGGCTCGTTCACGCCGAACGGCGCAGCGACCGCTGGTGCGCGACGCTTGCGGACGGCGAGACGATTCAAACGCGCGCGCTGGTCAACGCCGCCGGCCCCTGGGTGTCGCAGGTGATCGAAGACGCGCTGCGCATCCCTTCGCGCAAACATGTGCGGCTTGTGAAAGGCTCGCATCTGGTTGTGCGCAAGCTTTTCGAAGGTCCGCAAGCCTATATTTTGCAAAACCCCGACGGCCGCATCGTTTTCGCCATCCCCTATGAGCGGGACTTCACGCTGGTCGGCACGACCGACGTTTCCTATGACGGCGCTCCTGGCGCCGTGGCGATCAGCGACGCAGAGACGGACTATCTGCTCAATTCGCTCAATCATTTCTTGCGCGTTCCAGCGACCCGCGACGACATTGCGTCGAGCTACGCCGGGCTTCGGCCGCTCTACGACGACGGGGCGCTGAAAGCTTCGGTCGTGACGCGCGACTACGCTTTCGATCTCGATGCGCCGGAAGATTCGGCGCCGTCGCTATCGATCTTTGGCGGCAAGATCACCACGGCGCGCCGGCTCGCAGAACATGCGCTGAGCGAACTCTCGCGCTTTCTTCCCGCGCACGGCGAGGCCTGGACGGCGGACGCGATCTTTCCCGGCGGCGACATGCCGGAGGGCTTCGACAGCTTTCTTGCCGATCTCAAACGCGACAAGCCCTTTTTAGGAGATGCGTTGGCGCTGCGCCTTGCGCGCGCCTATGGAACGCGAATCTTCGAGATATTGAAGGATGCGCGCGCGTTGAGCGATCTTGGCCGTGATTTCGGCTGCGGCCTCACCGAGGCGGAGATCGCCTATCTGCGCGAAGAGGAATGGGCGCGCACGGCTGACGACATTCTCTGGCGCCGCTCCAAGCTCGGGCTTCATGTGAGCGACGCGCAGCAGAGAACGCTGCGGGAGTTCATCGGCGCCTGACAATTTCCGCGCGTCATGGCCGCGCTTGTCGCGGCCATCCACGCGTCGCCGTCGCGGTCCTGTGACGATCGCTCCGCGATGTCCTGGCGTGGATGGCCGGCACAAGGCCGGCCATGACGTCTTTGGACGGCCTACCGAATTCCTTCACTCCCCAAGCGCCGCATGCGACTCATTCACCGATGCGCCGCCGTCGATCACGCTTTTCGCCAATCCCGGCGCGGCGAGTGCGATATTTTCGACAAAGAAGCGGGCGAGCGCGGCGTAGCGCGCCGCATTCGGATCGGCTTCGCGCTGCTCGCGCCTCGCGCCCTTGACGAGCAGCGTCGCGCCGCGGGCCAACGCGAAGAGACGCAGATAGGGCGACGCGCCGGCGAGCGCGCCGGCGAGTTCGGCTTTCGTCAAAAATGCGCTCGCCTGCGCCAGCGCCTCGACGGTCTCGCGCAACGCCTCGCGCGCGACATCGGCTTCGCCGGCGATGGCGCGCATGTCGTCGATCTCGCGCGCGAGCGCCACGCCGTCGCCGCCGCGGATCTTGCGCGTCACGAGATCAATCGCCTGAATGCCGTTCGTGCCTTCGTAGATGGCGCAGATGCGCGCGTCGCGCATCAGCTGGGCGACGCCGGTCTCCTCGATATAGCCCATGCCGCCGAAGACCTGCACGGCGAGCGACGTCGTCTCATTGGCGATATCGGTCGAAAACGCTTTGGCGACGGGCGTCAGGAGAGAGGCGCGTTCATGCGCCGCCGCCGCGCGTGCGGGATCGCTTTCGCGATGCGCGCGATCAATCGCGGCGGCCGTCTCGTAGCAGATCGCCCGCGCCGCCGCTGTTGAGCTCGCCATGGTCAGCAGCATGCGCGCGACGTCCGGATGCTCGATGATCGCGCTCGTCTCCTTGTCGCCGGGGGCGCGCCCCTGCTTGCGCTCGCGCGCGTATCCGAGCGCCATTTGCGTCGCACGCTCGGCCAGCGCCACGCCTTGCAGTCCCACCGACAGGCGCGCGTTGTTCATCATGGTGAACATGCAGGCGAGGCCCTTGTTCTCCTCGCCGATGAGATAAGCGACAGCGCCGTCTTCATCGCCATAGATCATGGTGCAGGTCGGTGAACCATGGATACCGAGCTTGTGTTCGATGCCGGCGCACCGCACATCGTTGCGGCGCGTGAAGCCGCCCGTTTCGTCGGGCAGGAATTTCGGCGCCAGGAACAGCGAAATGCCGCGCGTGCCGGGAGGAGCGTCGGGAAGGCGCGCCAGGACGAGATGCACGATGTTCGGCGCAAGATCGTGCTCGCCATAGGTGATGAAGATCTTCTGGCCGAAGAGACGATAGGAGCCGCCGGGCGCGCGTTCGGCGCGCGTGCGCATCAAACCGAGATCGGAGCCGGCGCTGGGCTCGGTGAGATTCATCGTCGCGGTCCATTCGCCGCTGACGATCTTGCGCAGATAGACGTCCTTCAGCGCGTCGCTCGCATGCGCCTCCATCGCCTCGATCGCGCCATGGCCAAGCAGCGGGCAGACGGCGAACGCCATATTGGCGGCGTTCCAGATCTCCGTGCAGCCGGCGTTGAGCAGGGCAGGGAGATCCAGCCCGCCATAGTTCTCGCCGGCCGCGATGGCGTTCCAGCCGCCATCCTGCCATTGCGCATAGGCTTCACGCCAGCCGGGAGGCGTCGTGACGGCGCCATTGGCGTATGTCGCGCCCACGCGATCGCCGATCTGATCGAGCGGCAGCAGAACCTGTTCGGCGAATTTGGCCGCCTCGGCCAGCGTCTGTTCGGCGACGCCGTCGGCGAGATCGCGGTAGACGCCGTCCGCCTCGATCGCGCCTTCGCCGGCCGCGAGGCGAAGCGCAAAAACAATGTCGTCGAGCGGCGCGCGGTAGGTCATCCGATTTTCTCCAATCCGAATCGTTGCACGGAATCTAGCGCGCCAGCGCGAATGCGCGGGCCATCTCCTCCATGTGCGTCAAAACGCATATTTCGCCGCATGGGTCGGGCATTCGCAGAAGTATGGGGAAGAAATGGAAATTCAATTATGAGGAGCGGGCGGCGGCGGCGCGCGTGGCGCATCAGGAAATCGGCCGCACATTCGCGCGACTCAAGAATCGCAATGACGAGAAAGATCCCGCGACGATCGCCTGGAAGGCGGCGATCGCCCGCTTTCGTGACGCATTACGCCTCGCCTATCCGGGTGATTTCGGAGAGGATCTCGAACGACTGAAAGCAGGCGACGCGCGTGGACTCGAGGGCGTGATTCGCTTTCTTGAAGCCGATCCGATGTTTTTCGGCTCTGGCTACGCCAAGGCCGATCTCATTCGTTTCATCAACCGCATGGCGCTGACCGAGCATCAGGCGAAGCGCCTGCGCGCGGTGGCTCTTGCGATCGTCGACCGGCGCGCGTCGCAGGAATTTCGGCGTTATTGCCGACTGGCCGCAAAGGTCAATCACCCAGGCTTGCGAGAGGAGCTGCGGAGTCGAGCGGCGTGCGGCGATCCCGCCGTTGCGCGGCGCGCGCGCTGGATGCTCGCCTATGTCGAATCGCCGCCTTGCGCGAGGCGCGCCGGCCGGTAAAATCGGCGGATCGTCAATTCGGCGGATCCGAGGGACAAATGCCGCTTTTCGCCTACCGCTGCAGTGACTGCGCGCATCAGTTCGAGACTCTGTCGCGTTTCGACGAGACCCCCGAGTGCCCCGCGTGCGGCGGCGCCCATGTCGAGCGCCAGTTGTCGCTCATCGCGCGACCCGCCGCAGGCGGAGAGTCCGGGGACAGCTGCGCCGCCATGATGGGCGGTTCGCCCTGTCCGAGTTGCCCGGCGTTAGCGGGACAGGTGTGACCTCCGCGGCGGCGACTCTACTCGGGGCGCGTCGCCTAGTCGTTCCAGCCAACGGAATTGAGTTCGAGGTTTTCGAGGCCGGCGCGGGCGATCGGCTCGCGCTGCTCCTGCACGGCTTTCCCCAGCACGCCGTCATGTGGCGTCATCTCATCGGACCGCTCGCCGCCGCCGGATATCGCGTTTGGGCGGTCAATCAGCGCGGCTATGGCGCCACAACGCGCCCCGTGGAGAAAGACGCCTATTCCCTCGAGGCGCTGACAGCCGACGTCGCCGGATTGATCGACGCCGCCAATCCCGCCTCGGTCTCGCTTGTCGGCCATGACTGGGGCGGCTTCGTCGCCTGGGTCGTCGCCATTCGCAAGCTGCGGCCGATCGACGCTCTCGTCGTTCTGAATATACCGCACCCCCTGTGCTTCCGGCGCGCTCTCGAACAGGAATGGCGACAGAAGCTGAAGTCCGCCTATGCGGCCTTCTTTCAGCTGCCCTGGCTGCCTGAACGAATGCTGTCCGCGCGGCGCGGCGCCGGCGCCGCGTGGCTGATGCAAAGGGCCGCAGGCCGGGACGGCGTCTTCTCAAAAGAGGCGATGGACATCTACCGCGCCAATGTCGCGGCGCCGGGCGCCGCCAGCGCTATGCTCAATTGGTATCGCGCCGCCGGACGTGACATTCTGGCGGCGGAAGACCTCGAGGCGCCGATAGATGCGCCGACGCTTGTGGTCTGGGGGATGCAGGATGTGGCGCTTGGCGAGTCCTGTCTTGACGGCACGGAATGCTATGTTCGCGATCTCCGGATCGAACGGCTGCCAGACGTGTCGCATTGGACGCCCGAAGACGCGCCGGAAAAAGTTAACGAGCTGATTTTGGGCTTTGTTTAAAATATTCGTCCCTTGCGGACGCAAAAAGCAGCGCGTCGGGGCCGGTAACGGTTGACTTGGCGCGCTGGCGTGGGAATCTGTTCAATGGTCCCGGACCCTGCGTCCGGCGGTAGCTGTTTTGCGCCTTTGGCTCAGCGGCCGGCTTTTGACCAAGAGAAGGAGTTGATCCATTCGCCGTCCAATGAAGAGCATCGCAGCCCCCCAGAAGGAAGGGCCGCGCATCAATCGGGAAATTCGCGCGCGAGAAGTGCAGCTAATCGATTCCGAGGGGAAAAATCACGGCGTCATCCAATTGCCGGACGCGCTGGGCATCGCCGAAGCGGCGGGACTCGATCTCGTCGAGATCGCGCCCAATTCCACGCCCCCCGTCTGCAAAATTCTTGATTACGGGCGTTTTCGCTTCGCCGAGCAAAAGAAGGCCGCCGAGGCCCGCAAAAAACAGAAAGTCGTCGAGGTTAAGGAAATAAAGCTTCGGCCCGGCATCGACGACCATGATTACGGCGTGAAAATGAAAGCCGTGCGCCGCTTCTTCGAAGAAGGCGACAAGGTCAAGGTCACTCTTCGCTTTCGCGGCCGCGAAATCGCGCATCAGGACATTGGCTATCGGCTTTTGTCCCGCGTGAAGGCTGAAACCGCCACGCTGGCCAAGGTCGAACTCGAACCGTCCATGGAAGGACGGCAGATGGTGATGGTGCTGGCGCCTCGATAGCGCGCGTCTCGCCGCAAGGGCAGGGCCGGGCTGCGGCCGAGGGGTGGCGATCGCTATGTGTCAATCTTGGTTTCGCACTCTGACCGCGCGTCGCGCTTGCGTTCTCGGCGTGGCGGCGGTGATTGCTGTGGGCGTCGCGCCGGCCAGAGCGCAGCTTGTGCTCCCGGGGGCGGTCGCCCCGACTCCCGAAGGGACGGTCGCCAGTCCCACAAAGAAAAGAAGCGTCGGCGGCGAGATGGGAGCGGCCGCAGGGCCGGCCATTATGCCCAAGGCGCCCGCCGAAGACGCGATCGTCGGAAAAATCATCAAACGCGACGGCGAGGGCAGCGCCATAGAATTCTCCCGCGCCGGAGCGGACCTGCAGGTCGCCAAGCTCACGCTCGTTGGGGATGATTTGCGGCGCTCCGGCGAAGCCTGCCGAGTTGAAGTGGCAGGAACGCCGTTGAAGCTCACGGCCCGCCAGAGCGAGACCGGATTGCGGCGCTATCAGATCGCATTTCCAGCCTGCGCCTTCACATTCGACGTTCTCGACGGCGCGATTCTCGTCACCAACGAGGGCAAGGCCTGTGAACTGAAGGACGCCGGTTGCCGCGCTGATCCCGAGGGTCTCTGGGGCATGAGCGCGGATGAAATCGACCCCAAGAAGGGCGAAGAGATGCTCGGCGCCCGCGCGCGCGTCGAGAAGACGTTACGAAGCACGTTCCGCGCGCTTTACGATCAGTACAAGAAGGAAAAAGCCATCCGCAACTTCATTGTGAAGGAGCAGGCGGGCTTCTCCTCCTGGCGCGAGGAAGTGTGCCGGTCCTATGCGCGCGAGCCGGATTTCGGCTATTGCGCCTTGAGACTGACGGAAGCCCGCGCCATCGCGCTTGGCGCGCAGCTCGCCACTGGCGTCAAACTGCCGCCTGGGGTGGTCGAAGAGGCCGCGGCGGAGAACACGAAGAAGGACGAGAAGAAATAGTCGCGGCGCCGACCATCGCCAGACTAACGCATTGTCAGCCGCCCCTACGCATCAACATGCCGCGGCCTGGATCATAAGCGAGTATGGCCGCCACCAGGAACGCGCTCGTGTAGGTGAAGACAATCGCGAGCGAGGTCCACTCGACTTTTTCGTAGAAGGCGAAGCGGATCAGTTCGACCGCATGCGTGAACGGATTGACCTCGCACAAATAATAGAGCCAGGGGCTCGACTCCTTCACGCGCCACAGCGGATAGAGCGCGGAGGAGGCGAAGAACATCGGAAAAATCACGAAATTCATCACGCCGGCGAAGTTTTCAAGCTGTTTGATCAGCGATGACAGCAGCATGCCGAGCGCGCCGAGCATCAGGCCGCTGAGCGCGAGCGCCGGCAGCAGGGTCAGATAGCCCCATTTTGTCGGCGGCTCGATCTCCCAGAAATAGGCGATCACCAGGAAGGCGTAGACCTGCAGTATCGAGACGGCGACGCCCGCCAGAAGTTTGGAGCCGAGCAGAAACCAGCGTGGAAAGGGCGAGACGAGCAGCGTGCGCATACTGCCCATTTCGCGGTCGTAGACCATCGAGAGCGAGGACTGCATGCCGTTGAACAGCTGGATCATCGCCATCAGGCCGGGCGCGATATAGACCTCGTAGAGAACGTAAGTTTCGTAAGGCGGGATGATCGAAACGCCGAGCACCTGCCGGAAGCCCGCCGCGAAAATAAAGAGCCAGACGAGCGGGCGCACCAGCGCCGAGACGAAGCGTTCGCGCTGATGCAGAAAGCGCAGGCCCTCGCGCCAGACGACTCCCGAGAGACAGATGAGATATTGGCGAAGGGTGAAGCCTCTCGGCGCAGCAATTTCGCTCATGCCGAAAGCTTCTCCTGACCGATCCCGGCGATGCGCGCGAACGCGTCGCCAATGGTCGCCGCGCCCTGCGCCGCGACGATCTCCCGCGCCCGGTCGGTCGCGAGCACCTTGCCTTGATGCAGAATCACCACCTGATCATCGTCGGCGATCTCGTCGACAAGATGCGTGGTCCACAAAACGCCGAGATGTTGATCGCGCACCAGACCGCGGACGAGTGCGAGGAGATCGGCGCGCGCCTTGATGTCGAGCCCGACGGTTGGCTCATCGAGCAGCAGCAGCCGCGGATCATGCAGCAGCGCGCGGGCGATTTCGACGCGGCGCATCTGTCCGCCCGACAAGGAGCGGGCCTTGTCCTTGGCGCGGTCGGCGAGGCCCGCACGCGCCAGCGCCGCCTGTCCGAGGCGGCGGGCGTTGATCGGGCCAATACCGTGCAGTGCCGCGTGGTAGAGGAGATTTTGCATCACGCTGAGTTCGAGATCCAGCGTGCGCGCCTGAAAGACGACGCCAAGCTGGCGCAGCGCTGCGCCGGGCTCGCGCATGACATTGTGGCCGAAGATCTCAATCTCGCCTTGGCGCGCTGCATAGAGCCGTGTGACTAGCGAAAACAGCGTGCTTTTGCCCGCGCCGTTCAATCCAAGCAGCACCGTGAAACTGCCGGCCGGAACGGAAAAGCTGACGTCGTCGAGCGCCTTGCGCGCCCCATAGAAGTGGCTGACATTTTTGATCGCGAGCGCGTCGGTCATTGCGGCGCTCCGACAGGATTGTCATTCCCGGCATTCGCGACGCGAATGACCGGGAATCCAGAGCCACGGCCAACAGCGCCGATCGCGGCTCTGGATTCCCGATCGCGCTCCGCGCGTCGGGAATGACAGGCGGGAAGGTTCACACTCATTGGGGCGCCACGACGACGCCCCAGGGGAAGGCCCCGACCGGAATCGATTTCACCACTTTGAGCGATGCGACGTCGATCACCGAGACGTCGTTTGAGACGCCATTGGCGGTGAGCAGATATTTTTCGTCGGGCGTGAAAGCGAGGTGCCAGACGCGCTGACCAACGAGCAGATATTTTTCGACTTTTTTCGTCTCGGCGTCGATCACGGCGAGGCGATTGGCTGGCCCCAGCGCGACGAAGGCGCGTTTTCCGTCACGCGTGAATGAAATGCCGATCGGCTGGATCGCTTCTTTCGACATCGCCGGAATGTCGAAGCTGATCTTCTGCTTCAACACACGTTTCGCGGGATCGATGATTGCGACGGTGCCCCCGACTTCGGACGAAACCCAAAGCTCCGACCCATCCTGCTTGAACTCGGCGAAACGTGGCCGCGCATCGACGAGAATATTCGCGACGATCTGTTTCGACTGCGTGTCGATCAGATGCGCCATATTGGTCGTTTCCGAGGTGTTGACGAGCAGCTTGCCGTCGGGACTGATCGCCATGCCCTCGGGTTCAACCCCGACGGGAATGTCGCCGATCATTTCTTTCTTCTTCACGTCTATGAGCGTGACGAGATTGTCGTTTTCATTCGAGACATAAATCACGTCGCCATCAGGACTGAGCGCCAGAAGCTCGGGATCCGGGCCCGAGGGCAGCTTGCCGGTGACCTTGAGCGTTTTCGTGTCGAGCACTTGAATGGCGTCGTCGTCGCCGGCGCAGATATAGAGTTCTGAGCCGTCCTTGTTGAGCGCAATGCCGCGCGGGCGTCGGCCGACCTTCACGGTCGCTGTCGCTTCCAGCTTGTCCGTATCGAGGACGGTGATGGAATTGCCCTTCTCGTTGCTGACGTACGCCTTATAGGCGTGGGCGGGCGCGATCAAAGTTGCGAGCAGCGCCGCGACCCACAACCCCCTCCCTGTCCCTCCCCCGCTTCGCGGGAGAGGGGACGCTAACGATCGGCGTTTCGCGAAAAGGAGCGAGAGGCCGAATCTGCTCCCTCTCCCGCGGCAGCGGGGGAGGGGTGGGGAGGGGGCGTTCTTCACTTCAATTTGCATTTCGACTCCGGCTGATCGACTCCAAGCGTGTCGAGTTCGCTCGTTTGATGGAGAAAGCCTTCCTGCGGCGAAACCGAGACGATCATCCGTCCGTCGGAAAGCAGTATCGGCTGGCGCAATTGCTGGTTCCAGGGCCGCAACGTAAGCCGCACGCCTTTGAATGCGGCGATCGAGAAGTCGTTGCCGAGCAGGTAGAGGCGGAGCTTCTCGGGGTCGTTCGACCCAGTGCGCGTTGCGGCTTCGCCAATCATCCGCATGGCGAGCCACGCCGCATTGTCTCGCGCATTCATCTGGCGCCTGAACGTCTGGGTGAAACGGTTCTGCAGCTGAAGCGCGCCCCATTGCTCATGTGAGGCGTCCCAGCTCGTCGGCATCAGGCCGCCTGAGCCTGCCACAGGACGGGGGTCCCAGGTGCGGTAGGGAAGATAGCCCCCGAAGACCTCGTTCTCGTCCGCGGCGACCAGCACGTCATAGGCGGGCGCGTTTTGCGTCAGGACCGGAATCTGCCGTTGGGTCTGCACCGAACCGGAATCGCTGCGGCGTCCGCCGCCGGTGTCTTCATAGACGCGTTCCTCGACGACCTTCGCGCCAAATTTCTTGGCGCTGTTGCGGAAGGCTTGCGCCAAAAGTTCGTCTTCGGGATGCGAGCCCTTGATGAGGAGCCAACGCCGCCATTGTTTCCAGATGAGATATTGCGCGAGCCCATCCGCGAGCATCGAACGCGTCGGCGCGACATGAATGACATTGGCGCGGCAGTCATTTTCGCGAAGCCTGTCATCCGTGGCGGAGACATTAAAAAGCACGGCGCCCTTCGGCTTCGCGCGCTCGGAAGCGGCAAGCAGACGTTCTGCCGAAAGATCGGCGATGATGAACAGCGCGCCCTTGTCCAGGAGCGCGTCGAGGGCCGCCACGACGTCATCGCCGTCCTCGAGCCTGGCGTCGATCGCCTCGAACGTCTGGTTGGTGAATTTGCCTGTGGTGTTGTTGTCGGCCGCGCCCATCAGCGCCCCGGCCAGCGTATCGTCGGCGGCCGGAATATCGAGAATAGAGAGGGTTTCTCGGGCGTGCGTTTCGCGCAATACGCCGACTTTGACGTTGACCGTTTCCGCCGCGACCGGCGCGGCGAAAAGCACGAAACAGAAGGCGGCGACCAAGCTTCTCATCTTGCCTAGATGGCCGCTTTGGCGCGCAGGATCAAGTTCTTCGGAACCCGCGCGCCTTCCTCGATTCACCGTGTCACGCGCAGCAGCGCCTTGCCCTTCTTGGACGCAAGCTCCTTGGCGTCGAGCGTGCCGTCATTGTCGGGATCCGCGTCCTTGAACAGGGAGGAGACCATCGTCAGAAATTCGTCCTTGGAGAGCGTGCCGTCATTGTCCGGATCGGCGGTTTTAAAGTCCTTCTTCGAGACGCGTCCCTTCAGCTCTTTGATGTCGACCGTCCCGTCCGAGTCCTTCTCGAGACGCGTAAAGAGGTCCGTCGCAGACTTGTTGATTTCCTTCAGATCGACAGTTCCGTCATCGTCGGTGTCGAGCGCGGCGACGGGGCCGCTCGCCTTGGCGAGCGCGGACGTCGCCGGCAGCGCCGTGACTGCAGCAAGCGCCAGCGCGCCGAATAGCAATGCTTTCTTCATGTGCGACTCCTTTGAGTAAGGTCATCGCAAGCAATATAGCGCGGGCCCTGCCGAACCGGCTAGCGGTCTGCGACATTCCAGCCTCCCGGCGTCAGAAGGTGATCTTCACGCCGCCATAGAGGCCGAGCGGCGGCCCAACCGAGACCATGCGCGGGTTGTTGAAGGCGAGAAAGGAGATGCTGGTTGTGTCGAAAAACGTGCCGAAGCTACGCGCTCGGGTGTTGGTGACATTTTCGAGCAGGCCATAGACCTGAATATTGGGGCCAAGCTGATAAGAGGTGCGCATGTTAAGGATCGCATAGGAGGGCAGCGTGCCCGCGAGGTTGATCTCGTCGCCGCGTAGCCAGGGACCCGAGGAATAGTGGACGTCCGCGCCAACCTTCCACAGCGGAGTCACTGCAAAATCGATCCCCGCTTTGAACCGGTGACGTGGCGTCGACGTGAGATTGGCGCCGGGCGTGACAAGGATCGAGCCTCCGGTGCCAAAAATTTGCGTCAGCGGATTGTTCGGCGAGCCAAGCACGATCGTCGAGCGGAACGTCGCGTCGGTCAGCGTGTAGCTGAGGAAGGCGTTCACGCGCTCGGTCGTATAGCGGAAGGATGATTCGAAGCCCTGTCGCAGCGTCGTGCCGGCGTTGGTGAAATAGCCGCGTCCGGCGATCGCGCTCGGCACGCTCAGAATGTCGTTAAAGCTATAGGTGCGGAAGACGCCAAGGCTCCAGTTGAGATTGCCGGGCAGCGCATCGGCATAGGCGGGCAGGACCGTCGGAACGGCAATATCCCCCCGAAAGCCCGCTTCGATCGTTTGCGCCTCCACCTGCTTCAGCGGCGGATCGGCCACGAGGAAGGCGTCTATCAGACAAGGTCGATTGGGATCGGCGCAGCCGAGTTCGAGCGGCGTTGGCGCGCGGTTCGCCTCGGAGTAGCTGGCGTAGGCGGAGACGTTCGGCAGTATTTTGTAAGTCAGGCCCGCGACCGGATTGATGCGCGTAAAAACGCCATTGCCGTTCAGCGTCGTGCCGACCATATCGTAAAGCGCGATGCCGGCGCGATTGAAACGGGCGCCGGCCGTCACCTTGAGATCGTCCGTCAGATCGAGCGAGTCGAGCGCATAGACGCCGAGATAATCATTCGCCGCCTTGACTGAGACGCTGGAGATGCCCGACGCCGGCTCCTCGACAATGTAGCCGATCCCCCCGACGGCGAGATTGGGCTGGATGATTCCCAGCTCCTCATTGGCGCTAAAGGCGCTCCAGCCGTGATCATAGCTGACGCCGAAGGTGATCTTGTTGTGGAAGCCGAAATACACATCGTCGTTCGTGACCTGCACCGTGCCGCCGACGGTGCGCGAACGCGTCCAGGTTCGATCGATCACCCCGAGCGGCGACTGCCCGTTGAAGAAATTGGGAATATTTGTGTCGCCGGCGCCGCTCTCGCAGAGCGCCTCGTCCGCTTCGCATTCGAAATCGGTCGTATTGCCGTCGACCCTCGCCTGATCGAAGGCGCGGTAGTGCATGTCGCCAAAAAGCTTCCATGTCGGGGTCGCCTGGAACACGCCGTTGAGGTCGAACATCGACAGCGTGTTCTTGATCGTCTGTGGCGTCGTGTAAACCGCGCTTTCGTCGATATTGGTTAGCTCCACAGGCGCCGGCCCTGAAACGCCGAACTTGTTATTGGCGAGCGTCACATTGGCGTGGATCTCGCCGCTCTCGCCGCGGTAGCCGACATCGCCATAGAAGCGCTTGATGTGCGCGCCGGAAAACTGGCGGTAGCCGTCGTCGCCAAGCGCCTCCATCGCCATGTAGGTGGCGAACGGCCCAGAGATGAGACCGTGCTGCATCGATGCTTGGCGACGGCCGCGGCTGCCGAAACGTCCGTCGAGTTCGAAGCCCTGCCATGTAAAGCCGGTTTTCATGTCGAGCGTGACGGCGCCGCCGATGGCGTTGAGGCCGAACAGCGGGTTGCCGGTCACGAGCGTGAAGCGATCGATCGCAACGCTCGGGATCATGTCCCAGTAGACGTTGTCGCCCCAGGCTTCGTTGATGCGCACGCCGTTCTGATAGACGGCGAGGCCTTGCGGCGTTCCGGCGATGGGCGAGGCGACGAAACCGCGGAAATCGACCTCCGGCGTGAAGGGACTGCCCGCCACGTCGTTGACGGTGACGCCAGGCGCCTGACGGAGAAGGTTGTCCGTGAGACTGAAGGCGCGCGTGTTCTGGAGTTCGTTGCCGGTGATCGTGTAGGTCGCTGCTGGAACAGCGTAACGCACGATCGGAGACGCCGGCAGAGCAGGCGTCGCAGGCGCTGACGTCACCGACGCCCGACCTGTCGGCGCGCGCTGGGTTGAGGGCGTCGTCTGAACAGGCGGCCGCGCGGTCGAACGCAAAGGCGCGCCCCCTACCTCAATCGTCGGCAGCGCCTGCTGCGCGCGGGCTGTTGTGGCGAGAGACGCGCAAAGAGCGATGAGCGAGACCTGCTTGACGTAGCGCATTGAGAGCCCTGGAACATTCAATCCTGTTGAACGACTTATAGCTATGAGGCTCGCGGCCGGTAGTGGCGCAAGGCGACAAACCGGCAATATTTCCCGTCTGTTGCGCGACGGCTACACTTCTGAAAAATAACGGAAAACTTCGGACGGGTTCCCGCATAGATCGGGAATATTTCCCGACTCGTCGGCAAAGGCGGATGGCCGTGCGCTCCAGCGTCAACAACCTGTCGGTCATCCGACTGCATATCGTCATCGACGCCCGATCTCCGCGCGTCGAACACGCTGGCTCGCATGTTGTTATTGGCTCGCGCAGATCGGGTTAAGTCGTCGCCGAAACGCCAGTGATATTGCGCCGCAAGGGCAGGCTCGCGATCAGGACCGCAAGAATTCCCGTGACGAAAATGCCGTCGAACGTTCCTGCGCCGCCAAAGGAGACGATCGGCGTCCCGATGCCCTCTAGCTTATCAAGATTGAGTAGGTCAGCGCCTATGAGCGTGCCGAGACTGCCGCTGATATAGGCGACCGGCGCAGCGAAATCGCGCGACAGCAAAATAGCGAGAGCCGCCGACAACAACGGCGGCGCCAGAATCGGCACGCTAATGCCGGCGCCGGGCACAATCCGCGCAAAGAAATGGACGACCACCGCGACGATCGCCGTCGCCAAGGACGCCACGATCCAGATGCGATTGCGGGCCAGCAGATAGATCGAAAGCAACAGCGGAATAACGGCGCCGCCGACATTTACCGCCAGTATCATGCCCGGCCAATCGACGATCACGGGGACGACATAGCGCCTGCCGAAGAAGTCGATCATCTCTTGAGGAACGACGCGTTCGTCGGCGAAGTGCGTAATCGGAATGTTCACATAGCTTCCCAGAAGCGACGCGAACAGGAGGAGCGTCGCATATTTCGAGCTCAGGCCTATGCGGCCGAAAGCATAGCGAAGCACGCCAAACTGGATCAGCAGGAACAGCGCAATGAGCGCGCCCGTGAAGACCGCGTAGAGGATTGGCGGCAGCGGGAGATAGTCAACATGTTGTGAGTACACGCGCCACCCCATGGATTGCGGTGCGTCGACCGTTAAGCCGCATATAGGGGCGAAGCGATGCGAGTCGAGTTGAGTTGAGTTGAGTCTCAGTTAGGCGAAGGGCCGAGCCGAAGCGAGACGGAACGCCCTTGGCTTGACTTCATCGCGGGTCGTGTTGCGCCGCTCCCGACCGCGCAAGCCGATCAGGCGCGCGACTGGATTTCGTTCAGTGACGCGCCGTTCCGCCCTCGCGCATCGGCAGCGACACGGTTAGCCGCGCGCCGCCCTTTGCGTCGTTCGCAAGCGTGAGCGCGCCGCCGAGCGCGCCGACTCGTTCGCCCATGCCGCGCAAGCCGAGACCGCTCGAAGATGGAGAACGAGCGGCTTGGAGACCCGCCCCATTGTCCCGCACGACAATATGCAGTGCGCCCGTCGACCGCTTGACGACGACCTCGACCCGATTGGCGCCCGAATGCTTTAACGCATTGGCGAGCGCTTCCTGCACGATGCGATAGGCGGTGAGCGCGGTCGCCTCTTCGATGTCCCCGGAGGCGCCGTCCAGCGACAGCGCGATGCCGACCTTCGGGTTGGTTTCGCGCCAGCCTTGCGCCAGCGCCTCTAACGCGTCGGCAAGTCCCATCTCCTCGAGGGCGGCGGGACGCAGCCGTCCCAGAATGCGTCTGTTGACCTGTTGCAGAGCGGCGATCTGTGCGTCGATGCGGGCGCAATCTTCTGCGAGCCGGATCGGGTCTGCGCCCGGCGCGGTCGCCCGGCGCGCCAATGCGCCAACGCCAGCGCGCACAGTGAAAAGAAAAGGGCCGATCTCGTCATGCAGGTCGCGCGCGATGTCTTTGCGCTCTTCGTCCTGCACATGGATCATGCGCCGCACGAGCCTGCGATTTTCTTCGTCGAGCCGTTGCAGCGTCGCCGCCAACGCGTTGATCCGTTCGGCGATGATGACGAATTCTGGAGAGCCATCGGCGGGAACGCGCATCGAATGTTCGCCGCGCTCGAGACGCTGCAGGCCCTCCGCGAGCGTGGCAACCGGACGCAGCGTTCGCGACACGGCGAGCGAAACGAGCGCGAAGGCGGCGACGGCGATTCCCGCGCCTCCGATCGCGAGCCAAACGATCTCCTGCCAAATTTCGGCGATCTCATCGGCGGGATTGGAAGCGATCATGATCGCGGCCCCCCGGCCGGTTTCGATTCGGGTCACAGCGGCGTTCGGCAGCACGAGCCGGGTGAACCACTGCGGCGCACGGTCGACGTCCTCCCGCGCGTGCGTCTCCTCTCCGGCGAGCGTGACGCGAACATGGCGCAGCCGTCGCGCGTCGGCGAGAAGTCGCGCGATCTCCGCTTGCGGGTCTGGCGCCGCGTCAAGTCGCGTTAGCGTCGCTTCTACGAGTTCGCGCGCAAGGCGCGTCGCGCCGTCGGCTTCGGCGCGAACGCGCGCGCCCGCATGCAATACGAGCAGGCCGACGCCGAGCGCCAATCCCAGCGCAAGCACGACGCCGAGCAGCAGCGACAGGCGAAGGCGCAGGGAGAGCCTTCGAAGCATAGGCAAATTCTCTAGAGAAGCGTGCGGCTTTACGAAAGGCCCCAAATGCCGGCAATGTTTTCCCGCCTGCCTTCGGGAGGCCCGGGATTCTTGGAGCCATGAGCGATTATGCGCGTTCTTATCGTTGACGACCATCCGATCATCGTTTCCGGCTGCGCGGCGATGCTCGCCGGTGAGGGCGACATCGACGTCGTCGACGCGAGAGACGCGGAGACGGGTCTCGCCGCTTTCGTGGCGCAGAAGCCCGATATAACGGTCGTCGACATCGGCCTGCCGGGGGTTTCCGGATTCGAGTTGACGCGGCGGATTCTTGAAGCTGATCCGCAGGCCCGCGTCGTCGTCTTTAGCATGAACGACGACCCGATTTTTGCGGCGCGCGCGATTCAGATGGGCGCAAAGGGCTATGTGACGAAGAACGACGATCCCTATCTTCTGCTGACGGCGGTGCGCGAGGTCGCGTCCGGCGGCGTTTTTCTTATGCCCAAAATCGCCAATCGGCTCGCCTTCGAAAAGAGCGGCGCGGCGGCCAGTCCACTCTCCGCGTTGACCGCGCGTGAATTGGAGATTTTGCGAATGCTCGGGCGCGGGCTCGGGATGGCCGAGATCGCCGATGCGACTCAAGTCTCCTACAAGACGATCGCCAACAGCTGCTCGATCATGAAACGAAAGCTTGGCGCCCGCACGCCGATGGAGCTGATGCGCATCGCGCTCGAACACAAGCTGACGTGAGATGCGTATCCCTTCTCCCGCATGCGGGAGAAGGTGTCGTCGCGAAGCGACGACGGATGAGGGCCCTCACCCGGCCCTGCTTTGCAGGGCCACCCTCTCCCGCGAGCGGGAGAGGGGACGCGCGGGCTATTTCGTCTCGGCGTCCGGATAGGGCTCCGGCGCGGAATAATTCGGCGGAATCGGACCCGTCAGCGCGCCGAGAAAGGCGACAATGTCGGCCGCATCCTTCTCCGACAGATCCTGCCCGAGCTGTGTCTTGCCCATGATTTTCACGGCTTTGGTCAGATCGTCGACCGACCCGTCGTGGAAATAGGGCGCCGTCTGCGCGACGTTGCGCAGACTCGCGACCTTGAAGACATAGAGGTCCGCATCATTCTTGGTGACGTCGGCGCGACCCTTGTCGGGCGTCGTGACTCCTGTTTCTTTCCAGTAGTCGCTCACAACGCCAAATTTTTGGAAGGAATTGCCGCCGACGCCCGCGCCATTGTGGCAAGAGGCGCAGCCCAGATCGATGAATTTGCGCAGCCCCGCCGCCTCTTGCTTCGTGAGCGCCGAAGCGTCGCCCGCGAGGAAGGCGTCGAATTTAGAGGGCGTCAGCAGCGTGCGCTCGAAGGCGCCGACCGCGACGCCCCAATTCTTCGAATTGATCGGGTCCTTGTCGCCGGGAAACGCCTTGGCGAAGGCGCCGGCGTAGGCGGGAACCGCCTTCAGCTTGCTCATCGCCGTCGCTTGATCGGGATTACCAAAGCTCACAGGGCCGAGCAGCGATTTTTCCGCCTGGTCTTCGAGCGACTCGCGATCGCCGCGCCAATGCTGTTTGAAATTCAGCGCGGCGTTGAAGATCGACGGCGCGTTGCGCGGATTTTCCTTGCCGAACACGCCAATCGCCTTCGGCAGCCCGTCGCTCGCCTGCTTCTCCGGCAAATGGCAATGCGCGCAACTGACGTTGCCGTCCATCGACACGCGGCTTTCGAAAAACAATCGGCGACCAAGCTCGATTCGCGCCGCCGTCACCGAATCATTGCCAGGCGAGGGAACGACGATCGGGTGGAAATTCTGTTTCGCGTCCTCAAGAAGCGTCTTCGCGTTCGGAGGCTCCGCGTGGGCGGTCGCAGTGATGAAGAGGAGAGAGACGAGGGCGATGAAAAAAGAAGGCGCGCGCACGTCGACGCTCCTGTTCGTGGCCATTCGTTCGCCGACGTTGGCCAAAATGATTCGAGCCGGCGAAACGAAAAGCGCAACCGCTTTGCGCAGCGCTCTTTTTGCCGGCTCGATTTTTGGAATTCGTTGGCGGCTTCGGCAAGGCGAAGGCCGCGCCGAAATTAGATCTCGGCGGACTCGTAGCTGGTGATTTCCATGCCGACGCAGACTTCGACAATCACGGGAGTCGTCCAGGCCATTTTTTCCTCCGTATTAGGACTCTCTACGGCTCTGCCTGCTTATGTGGCGCGTCGCGCCCGCAGGTTTAAGCTCGGCGCAGCATTTAACATGATCGCCGCCGCTTCGCAAATGGGATGCGGCGCACAATATCGGCCGCTTGCGACGACAGCCGAATGCTTCTGTGGGGCCTCGAATGCAAATGACGCAGCCGGACGTCTCGACAGTCGCCGTGACGGCTGATAGGCATAAGCAAAACGCGGGAGGAGCCGCCCGGCTCGGCGAGTAGGCGCTAAAAAACAAATGGATAGCGCTCACTTCGCCGTTAAGCTTTCAAGCTTGGCCAGGGCAGGTCGCAAATCGGGGTAGGAATGGAGACAGCAACGCTCGACGGCAAGGCGATTGCGCTTGGCGACGCCTATCGACATGCCGGCAAAATTCTGAAGGAAGCGGCCTTTCCGCTCATCGCCGGCCTTGGCGCCGACGTCGCCGGCGCGCGCGCCGCGATCCTTTTGGCGGAGCGTCTGAAGGGCGCCTTCGATCATCTCGCGTCGCGCGAAACGCTCGCCGATATCGACGTCAAGCGTTCCTTCGGCATGTTCACGACGACGGCGAACGAAGCGCGCCTTCGCGGCGACTGCGTCGTGCTGATCGGCCCGGGACTGACTCAAGCCTGGCCTGGCATGCTGGAACGCCTTGCGCTTGCCGAGACGCCGCGCCGCGGGGCGCAAGCGCAGCAGCCGCGCAAGGTGATCTGGGTCGGGCCGGACGGCGACGAAGCGAACGCCGTCCCAGGCGCAAAGGTCATTCCGGCCTCTGTGCAGGAGCTTTCCGGCGTGCTGGCGGCGTGGCGCGCCCGCTTCGGCGTACGGCCGGTGGCGCTGGACGCCGAAAAAGTCGCGCTTATTGACGGCCTCGTGGAGACGCTGCGAAACGCGCGCTTTGGCGTCTTCGTCTGGTCGGCGTCGACGCTCGATCCGCTGGCGATCGAAATGCTGCAGGCTTTGGTGATCGAGCTCAACGCCACGACCCGATTCACCGGCGTTCATATCGGCGGCCGCAGCGGCGCTTCGGGCGTGACCCAGACGGCGGGCTGGATGACGGGCTTTCCGCCGCGCACGGGCTTTGGCCGTGGTTATCCTGAGCACGACCCGTGGCGTTTCGAGTCCTCGCGGCTCGTCGACAGCGGCGAGGCCGATGCGGCGCTGTGGATTTCCGCCTTCGACGGCGAAAAACCCGCTTGGTCTCGCTCCGACATCCCGCTCATCACGCTCGCGCCGGCGCAGGCGGCGCCGTCTCGCGGGCTGTTCATCAAAGTCGGTCAGCCCGGCGTCACGCATGACGCGGTGCTGATGAGTCAGGAAACCGGCGGCATGACGCTGCGCAGGGCAAGCGCGCCGACGGATGCGCCAAGCGTCGCGCAGGCGATTGGCGCCATCATGGCGGAAGTTTCGGAGGGCGCATGGCGCTGACAGTTTTGCGCGGCGGCCATATCGTCGATCCGGCGACCGGCCAGGACGCGATCGGCGACGTGTGGTTCGAGGACGGCCGCATCGTCGAGCGGCCCGACGGGCGCAGCGCCGACAAGGAGATCGACGTCTCCGGCCATATCGTCATGGCCGGCGCAATCGACATCCATTCGCACATCGCCGGCGGCAATGTGAACACGGCGCGACTGCTGCTGCCGGAGCTGCATCGCGCGATTCGCGCGCGGCTCGCCGACACGCCGCTGTCGACCGCCAAATGGTCGAGCTACGAGACCGGCCGTCTCTACGCGCAGATGGGCTTCACCACGGTCGTCGAGCCGGCGATGGCGCCGCATCACGCGCTGCAGACCCATCTCGAATTCAACGACGTGCCGATCATCGACAAGGGCGCGCTCACCGTGCTCGGCAATGACGACTTTCTGCTCGGCATGTTGCGCGACGGTGAGAAGGACGGCGCGATCAACGATTACGTCGCGCAGACCGTCGAGAACACCCGTTCGCTCGGCTTAAAGTGCATCAATCCCGGCGGAGTCGAGGCCTTCAAGGAGAACATGCGCGCCTTCGGGCTGGACGACGTCGTGCCGTTTTACGGGCTGACGTCGCGCCAGATTTTCCAGGCGCTGCAGAAGTCGACTCAGTCGTTGGGCATCGCCCATCCGCTGCATCTGCACATGAACAATCTCGGCCTTGCCGGCAACATCGACACGGCGCTCGCGACCATAGACGCCGCGCAGGGATTGCCGCTTCATCTCGCGCATGTGCAATTCTACGCCTATGGTAAGGAAGGCAAGAACGGCTTCTCGTCGGCCGGCGCGCTCTTCGCCGAGAAGATCAACGCGAATCCGAATGTTTCCGTCGACGTCGGCCAGGTGATGTTCTCGGACACGGTGACGATTTCGTCCGACGTTCTGAAACAGTTCAACAGCCTGCCCGGCGCGATCCCGAAGAAGGGCGCGATCTTCGACGGCGACGCCAATGGCGGCGGCATCGTGCCCTACGTCTATAAGGTTTCAAATTACTACAACGCCATTCAATGGGCGGCGGGCCTGGAGCTCTTCCTGCTCATTGAAAATCCCGAGCAGGTGTTCTTCACCACCGACCATCCGAACGGCGGTCCCTTCACGACCTATCCGGAACTCTTCGCGCTGTTGATGAGCGCCGATCTTCGCGCGCAGCATCTTGCGCGTCTTCCGGCTGAGGTGCTGGAGCACACCACGCTGCCGTCGATTTCGCGCGAATACACGCTTTACGAAATCGCGCAGATGAGCCGCTCCGGCGCTGCGAAGCTCTTTGGCTTTGTCGATCGCGGCCGGCTCAGTCCAGGCGCCGTCGCCGACATCGCCGTTTACAAGCCCGGACGCGACGTCGCCGGCATGTTCCGGCGCGCGGCGCTCGTCTTCAAGGACGGCGCTCTCGTCGTGCGCGATGGCCAAGTCTCGCATTACACGCGCGGCAAGACGCTGCATATTCGCCCGCGTTACGATCGGCAGATCACGAAGCGTCTCGATTCCTATTACGACGAGCTTTACGGCCTGCCGCGCAGCATTTTCGACGTGCCTGACGCGGCGCTGCCGCACAAGGACGCCTTTGCGGAGGTTCCATGCCGGATATAATTCGCAACGGCGTGACGATCGACGACAATTTCGCCGAAGCCTTCCCCATGAGCGGGACGGGCATTCTGATCACCGCGCCGAACGCCAAATGGGCGCGGCAGGCGGCGCTGACGATGACGGGTTTTGCAACGTCGGTCATCGGCTGCGGCTGCGAGGCCGGAATCGATCGCGAAGTGCCGCCCGAAGAAACGCCGGACGGACGTCCGGGCGTTCGCGCGCTGCTCTTCGCCATGTCGTCGAAAGATGCGGAGAAGCAGCTCGTCAACCGACTCGGCCAATGCGTGCTGACCTGCCCCGGCTCCGCGGTCTATTCGACGGTCGCGGGCGAATTCGAGATCAAGGTCGGCGACGCGCTGCGCCAATTCGGCGACAAGTGGCAGATGTCCAAGGTCGTCGATGATCGGCGCTACTGGCGCGTGCCGGTGATGGACGGCGAGTTTTTCTGCGAAGGCAAGGTCGGCCTGACGAAAAAATCCGTGGGCGGCGGCAATCTTTTGATCATGGGCGCGGACTGGGACAAGACCATGCGCGCGACCGAGGCCGCCGTCTCGGCGATCGACGGCGTCGCCGACGCCATTGCGCCGTTCCCCGGCGGCATCGTGCGCTCGGGATCAAAGGTCGGTTCGAAATACAAGGGCATGAGCGCGTCGACCAATGACGCTTATTGCCCAACGTTGCGGGGCGTCACCAAAAGCGAGCTCGACGCGGATATCGGCTGCGTGCTCGAAATCGTCATCGACGGCTTGACCGACAACGTCGTGCGCGAGGCGATGCGCGCGGGGCTTCACGCCATCATCGAGATGGGACCGGAGCAGGGCGCCAAGCGCGTCGGCGCCGGCAATTACGGCGGCAAGCTTGGGCCGTTTCATTATCATCTGAAGGAATTGCTGCCGTGAAGCCCTTTACCTTCACGCTTCGCCAGGAGCCGCCGCAGCGCGTCGATCTTTCGGCGCTGACGCCCGACCGCCTCGCGGGAAAATCCGTCGCGCAGATCGAAGCGATCGAGATCGGCGTGACGCGCATTTCGACGAAAGTCGGCGACCTCTTCAAAGTCTCGGAAGGCGATCTGAAGACTGTTCGCTTCGAGGGCGGCTCAGCGCGCTTCGATCTTCTCGGCGCAAAGCTTCTGCCTGGCTTTGAGATTCATGTCGAAGGCGACGTCGGGGCGCAGTGCGGCCGTCTGGCCAAGGGCGGCAGGATCACCGTCGCTGGAAACGCCGGCCCGCATGCCGCCTCGGGCAATCTCGGCGCCGAGGTGGAGATCAAAGGCGACGTCGGCGATTTCCTCGCCGGTCCGCTCGCGGGCGAACTCGCCGGCATGGCTGGCGGGCGCGTCATCGTGCGCGGCAAGGCGGGCGAACGCGCCGGCGATCGGCTGCGTCGCGGCATTCTCGTCATCGAGGGCGACGCCGGCGAAGATCTCGGCGCACGCGTCATCGCCGGCACGATCCTGGTTTTGGGCGAGGCCAAGGGGCGCGTCGGCTATCTCAACAAGCGCGGCTCGATTGTGCTCGCCCGCGGCGGCTGCTTCGGTTCGACCTATGTCGACTGCGGCGCACATGAGCTGACCTTCGCACGGCTTTTCGCACGTTCTCTGAGGGATCATAGCGCCCCGGCCGCCGATCTCCTGTCGCGCAAGCTGCGCCGCTATGGCGGCGACACGGCGGTCTTTGGCAAGGGCGAGATATTGACCCCCGACTGACGGGCATTACCCTTGCTAAGAAGCGAAACGCCCTCGAGCGGGCGCTTAGCAAGGAGATTACGATGAATTTCGTCGAACTCATCCTTACTGTCTGCACGCTGGCGCAGCCCGCCGCCTGCGACGAGCGTAAGCTCGTCCTCGAATCGACCACGGGCTCGACCAGCAATTGCATGATGCAGGCGATGCCATATATCGCTCAATGGTGCGGCGAACACCCGCAACTGACGGTTACGAAGTGGCGTTGCGCGCGGCCGGGAGCGGAAGGCGACAAGATCTGATCGAGCCCTGCGGGCGCGGTCGGTTCCATGGCGAATGAATCGAAAACACGATCGGCCTGCGCCCTTTGCGGCGCCATACGCGCCTCCCGACGAGAGCTTCGCTGAAGCCTTCCTCGGTTCGCGTCCGGATGCTGGGACGCAACGGGTCGTAGAAGAAGCTGCGCTGAGGCTCGTGCGCGGTATTCGCGCCCAACGCGATCCGCTCGGCGGCGTCGAAGATTTCCTTCACGAATTCTCCCTCTCCTCGCGCGAGGGACTGGCGGTGATGGCGCTCGCCGAAGCGCTGTTGCGCGTGCCGGACGACGCGACGGCCGATCAACTCCTTGCGGATAAGCTCGCCGAGGGCGATTTCTCCCATCACGAGACATCGAGCGACGCGCTGCTCATTCAGGCCTGCGCCTTCGCGCTGGGATTTTCGGCGCGCATCGTTGACGTCACGGAGCCGCGCGGGCTCGTCGCCGACCTTGCCCGGCGTCTTGGCCTGCCGGCGCTGCGCGCCGCCGCGCGTCAGGCGATGCGGCTGATGGGCGCTCATTTCGTCTTTGGCGAAACCATCGAAGCGGCGATCAGACGGGAGCAGGGACGGCGCGAACGCTTCTCTTACGACATGCTTGGCGAAGGGGCGCGGACGGCGGAAGACGCCGAGCGCTATTTTGAGGCCTACGCCCACGCCATTCGCGCCATCGGCGACTCGGCCGGAAGCGCCGAACTTCCTGTGCGCCCCGGAATTTCGATCAAGCTCTCGGCGCTGCATCCGCGCTATGAGGCGATTTCGCGCGAACGCGTGTTGCGTGAATTGCCGCCGCGGTTGCTTGACCTGGCGCGCCTCGCCAAAGATCGCGATCTCGTTTTCACCATCGATGCGGAGGAGGCGGATCGACTCGAACTTTCGCTGGACGTGTTCGCACGCGTCGTCGAAGACCCGTCGCTTTCCGGCTGGGACGGATTCGGGCTCGCGGTGCAGGCCTATCTGAAGCGCGCGATGGCCGCGATCGACTATGTCGCCTCGCTCGCGGAAGCGAACCATCGACGCTTCATGGTGCGTCTCGTCAAGGGCGCCTATTGGGACAGCGAAATCAAGCGCGCCCAGGAGCGCGGTCTCGCCGATTATCCCGTGTTCACGCGCAAGGCGATGACCGATCTCAATTTCGACGCCTGCGCGGCGCGGCTCTTCGACCAACCGCGTCTCTTCCCGCAAATCGCCACGCATAACGCGCGCAGCGTCGCCGCCGTTCTGGCGATGGCCGGCGCGCGGCGCGACTTCGAGTTTCAGCGCCTGCACGGGATGGGCGAGTCGCTCTATGAGTCGCTGGCGGAAATGAGCGACGCCGCCGTTCGAATCTATGCGCCGGTCGGCCCGCACCGCGATCTTCTCGCCTATCTCGTGCGGCGCTTGATCGAGAACGGCGCCAACTCCTCTTTCGTCGCGCGCGCCGCCGATCCCGAAACGCCGGAGAGCGCGCTTATCGCGGACCCTTATGAAGCGCTCGGCGCGCCAAATCGCGCGCGCCATCCGCGCCTTCTGCTGCCGAGCGAGATTTACCTGCCGCAACGCGCCAATTCAAAAGGCGTGGAATTTGGCGATCGGACCGCGCTTGCGGCGCTGATTAGCGAGACGCGCGCGCCAGCTCCGCCGCCTAACGCGCGACCGAGCGTCGAGTCGCGTGCTGCGGCGCGCCCGGTCCTGTCGCCGATCGACGGCGCCGTCGTTGGAGAAGTGGTCGAGGCCGATGAAGCTGGGGCGCATGCTGCGGTCGCGACGTCCGCGCGCGCCTTCCCGGGTTGGTCCAGGACTCCATTCGAGGCGCGGGCGCGGATGATCGAACGCGCGGCTGATCTCATCGAAGAGCGGCGTGGCCCATTGATCGCCTTGTTGCAAAGCGAAGGCGGTAAGACTCTCGACGATGCGCTCGCTGAAGTTCGCGAGGCGGCTGATCTTTGCCGCTATTACGCGGCCCAGGCGCGAATTCTCTGCCCCGACATGCCGCTGCCGGGCCCGACGGGCGAAGCCAATGTCCTGCGCCGGCATGGACGCGGCGTCTTTATCTGCATTTCGCCCTGGAATTTCCCGCTCGCGATTTTCATTGGTCAGGTCGCAGCGGCGCTGGTCGCGGGAAATTGCGTCATCGCCAAGCCCGCCGAACAGACGCCGCTCGTCGCCGCCATGGCGATCGACCTCTTGCGCCAATCCGGCGTTCCGAAGGACGCGTTGCAATTTACGCCGGGCGATGGCGCCATTGGCGCCGCGCTCGTCGCCGATCCGCTGACCGCCGGCGTCGTTTTCACGGGCTCGGTCGAAGTCGCCCATCGGATCAATCGCACGCTCGCCGAGAGAGATGGCGCGATCGCGCCGCTCATCGCTGAAACGGGCGGGATCAATGCGATGATTGTCGATTCGACGGCGCTGATCGAACAGGTCGTCGACGACGTCATGACGTCTGCGTTCCGATCGGCGGGCCAGCGGTGCTCAGCCTTGCGGCTCTTGTGTGTGCAAGAGGAGATTGCGCCTGCCTGTCTGGAGACGTTGATTGGCGCTGCGCGCGAGTTGCGCGTGGGCGATCCGCGCGAGATCGGCACGCATGTCGGCCCGGCGATCGACGCCGAGGCGAAGGACAAACTCGACGCCTATCTTTCGCGTCAGCGCGCCGCCGGGCGAATTCTTTACGCTGGCGTTGCGCCTTCGACGGGAACTTTCGTCGCGCCGCATATCGTCAGACTCGATCGCGTCGAGGATTTGCAGGAAGAGATCTTCGGACCGGTCTTGCATGTCGCGACGTGGCGTTCGGAGCGCCTGCCGCAACTTCTCACGGACATCGAGGCGGGCGGATACGGACTCACGATCGGCTTGCATACGCGCATCGAGCAGCGCATTCGCGAGTTGTCGCGCAAAGCCTCGGCCGGCAACATCTACGTCAATCGCAACATGATCGGCGCCGTCGTTGGCAGTCAGCCCTTCGGCGGATTCGGCTTGAGCGGCACCGGCCCAAAGGCGGGCGGGCCGGATTATCTCCTGCGATTCCTTCATGAGACGACGCTGACGATCAATACCGCGTCCTCTGGGGGCGACGCAGGACTGCTGTCGCTCGGAGAATCCGACGAGTGATCGCGACAAATTGGCGCAAAATCACTGCTTGAAGTCACGCCTCTGACGCTCCACGTCCCTAACGTTTCCACGTCGATCGTCAGCGCCATTGCTGCTGAATTTTCGGTTGCTTGGCGATCGTCCGTTCATGAGGGAGATCAGCATGGCCGAACAAAGCAAGCTGCCGGCGTCAAGAGAGTCCGCGCAGACCGGCGTTTTCGATTGGCATCCAATCGAATCATTCCGGCGTCAATTCGATCGCCTGTTCGACGAATTTCCGTCGCGCCGAAGCCTCGCCGACTTTCAGCCGTTCGACCGGATGATGTCGCAGTGGTCAGCGAGCCCCCCTGTCGATTTTGTTGAAAAGGACGGTGGATACGAGATCACCGCCGAACTGCCGGGGCTCGATGAAAAGAGCGTCGATGTGAAGCTTGCGAACGGCGTCTTGTCGATCTCGGGCGAAAAGAGCGAAGAAAAGGAAGAGAAAAAGGAAGGCTATTTCTGTTCCGAGCGCCGATATGGCTCCTTCCGCCGCGCCTTTCGGGTTCCCGAGGGAGTCGACGTGGACAAGATCACGGCGGATTTCGAAAAGGGCGTGCTGAGAATCCAGCTGCCAAAAATGCCCGAGTCCAAGAAGGAAGAAAAGAAGATCGAGATTGCAGCGAAGTAGCGCCGCGTGAGACGCGGCGCTCAAATGCAGCCTCTAAGATCGCAGGCCGGCGCGTCCGTGCGGAGCGCCGGCGACTTCGGGCTTCTGCGCCGGCCGGCGCATCAGGCGCGGCAGAACGAGATGCGGCAACACGCCCTCGCGAATGACCGCGCGCCGCAGCGGCCCGAGCGCCGCCATCGCGATGAAGCTCGCGCCGCGCAGCAAATCCACCGGCAAATAGGGAATGATGAGCGAGCGGTTGAGCAGGTCGACGCCATGCGTTCTAAAGCCGATGTCGGCGCGTCTATGACGGTCGTAACGGGCGAGCGCCCGAGACAATTCACGCGGATTCTTGAGATCGACGCTGGCGAGACAATCCTCGAGATCGGCGACGTCGCGCAGACTTAGGTTCAGTCCTTGCGCGCCGATCGGCGGAAAAATGTGACAGGTCTCGCCGACGAGCGCGAGACGGCCCGTGGCATGTTTCGAAACCTGCATGCCGCCCATGCGGAACTGCCCGATATCGCCTTCGATGCGCATCGTGCCGAGTTCCGACTTGGCGTAATCCTCGATTTCATATTCGAGCTCTTCGCGGGGCTTGGCGAGACGCCGCCGCGCGTCGGCGACGCTCATCAGCCAGACAAGGCTCGAACGATTCGGCGCATCCTCTCGCGCGGGCAGCGGCACCAGCGTGAAAGGGCCCGAGCGCGTGTGATATTCCGTCGAGACATTTTCGTGCGGGAACTCGTGGCGCAGCATCATCGTGAGCGCGATCTGCGGATAGGTCCATTCCTTCACGTCGATGCCGGCGACCGCACGGGCGCGGCTATTGCGCCCGTCCGCCGCAACGATGAAGTCCGACTGGAGCCGGCGTCCGTCCGAGAGAATGGCGACGGCGCCGTCGCTGCTGAATTCATAATCCGCGATGTCGGCGTCGACGAACGCGATCTCAGGGCGGCCGCGGCAGAGATCCAGCAGGATCGCGACGAGGTCGTCGTTCGACACATTGACGCCGAGCGCCGGCAGACCGATCTCGCGCGCCCGCAGGCTGAGTTCCGGAACCGGAAGAAACTGATCGGTGTCGTCGATCATGTGGATCGCTTCGACGGCGCAGCCGCGCGCTCTGACGCGCTCTAGCGCGCCGAGCGCATCGAGAAATCGGACGGATGATTCGAACAAGGCGACGGTGCGGCCCGGCAGCGGGGGCGGAATGCGCCCGGCGAGCGTCGTCTTGAATCCCCCGCGCGCGAAGGCCAGCGCCGCTGCGAGGCCGGTCGCCCCGGCGCCGGCGACGAGAATGTCCGATCTGGTGTTTTCTTGCGCCGCGTTCATCTCATCCGTCTCCTTTGCCTGTTATAGCGGGAGAGTCTTCGGAGCGCGAGCAGCACGGACAAACAGGATGGCTTTGGCTCGGCGCGAGGGCGGTGGTAGGCTGACGTCCCGCTTCTCCAATCCTCCGCGCCCGTGACGTCTTCTCGTCTCATCGGCATTTCCGTCCACCTCTTCACCGCGAGCGGCGCGGCGCTGGGCCTGATTGCGCTATTCCTTGCGGCGGACGGCCGCTTTGCAGCGATGTTCGCCTGGCTCGGCGCGGCGCTCGTCGTGGACGCCGTCGACGGAACGCTGGCGCGGCATTTCAAGGTGACGGAGACGGCGCCCTTCATCGACGGCGTCGCGCTCGACCTCGTCGTCGACTTTCTCAACTATGTGGTCACGCCGCTTGTGGCGCTGTGGCGCTCCGGTCTCTTGGATCCGGCGCTCGTCGGCCCCGTTTGCGCCGCGGTCTGCGCCTGTTCGGCGCTCTATTTCGCGGATCGGCGAATGAAGACGACGGACTATTGGTTTCGCGGATTTCCGTCGCTGTGGAACATCGTGGTCTTCTATCTTCTCGTGCTGCGGCCGGCGGCGGGCGCCAGTCTCGCGGTCGTTCTCGTGACGGCGGCTTTCATGTTCATTCCGGTCGTCTTCGTTCATCCGCTGCGCGTTCAGCGGCTGCGACTGGTAACGCTCCTCGTCACCGGCGTCTGGGGCGCGGCGGCGATCGCGGCGGTCGCACAGGATCTTGCGGCGGCCTCCGTCCTCGTAAAGGCGGCTCTGGTCGCGACGGGATGCTATTTTCTGACTTTGCCGCTTTTTCGTGAGGGCGGCGCGATCGCGAAAGGAGAGGTCGATGGTTAAAGCGATTCGCGTGCATCAGCCCGGCGGGCCGGATGCGCTCGTCATGGAAGACGTTGATCTGCCAGCTCCGACCGCCGACGACGTGCAAATCCGCCACGCCGCCATTGGCGTCAATTTCATAGATGTCTACCGCCGTACCGGCGCTTATCCGGCCGAATATCCGTTTGTCCCCGGACATGAAGGCGCCGGCGAGGTGATCGCCGTCGGCGAGAATGTGAAGAACTTCAAGGTGGGGGATCGGGTCGCTTATGTCGGCGCGCTTGGCGGCTATTCGGAGGCGCGCAACATCGCCGCCGGCTCAGTCGTCCATCTGCCGAAATCCTTCAGCTACGAGCAGGGCGCGGTGATGATGCTGAAAGGGCTGACGGCGCAATATCTCCTGCGCAGGACGTTCAAGGTGGAGAAAGGCCATCGCGTTCTCGTCCATGCCGGCGCCGGCGGCGTTGGGCAGATCCTCTGCCAATGGGCGGATGCGCTCGGGGCGAAGGTCATCGCGACGGTTGGCTCCCCCGAGAAGGCCAAGATCGCAGAAGACGCAGGCGCTAAGCACACCATCCTTTATCGCGAGGAGAATTTCGTCGAGCGCGTGCGCGATTTCACCAAGGGCAAGCTGTGCGACGTGGTCTATGACGGCGTCGGACGCGCGACCTTTCCGGCTTCGCTCGATTGCCTGAAGCCGTTCGGCATGTTCGTCAGCTTCGGCTCAGCCTCCGGTCCGATCGCGGCCTTCGACCTTGGCCTTCTGGCGCTGAAAGGATCGCTCTATGCGACCCGCCCCTCGCTTTTCACCCATATCGCGCGCAGGCGCGACTATGAGGAGATGATGGACGATCTCGTCCATGCGGCGAAGCGAGGATTCGTGACTATCGCCGAGCCGGCGCGTTTTCCGCTTGCCGACGCGGCCAAGGTGCACGCCGCGCTCGAATCGCGCGCCACCAGCGGGTCGATGGTCCTAATTCCCTGATTTCGCCATAAAGGGACCGGCGAAAGCAGGGCTCAACCGGGGCTCCAGCGACAAACTTGACATGTGTTGCAATTTGAGCACTGGGCCGATTGATGTGCTTCGCAACGCTTTGTTAACTTAGCCGAATCGGACGCTGGCGGCGCGCCTCTCGCGGCATGAATTCAGCAGTTTTTCCCCGCTTTTCGCGCCGCCGACCGGCGTGTCGGCAATTTCGTCCTACGCTTTTGGCGCAAATCGATTATGCTTTTCTTGTTCCGGCTTTGAGGTTCCTCCCGCCTCTCGATTAGCCCGAACCGCCTTCCAAAGCCCGGCGCTTGAGCCGGGCTTTTTTCTTAGCCCCCCTCGGCAACCCCGCAGTTTCTATTGCAATTTTTCAGCAAGAGCCCCATCCTTGTGTGGCGGCGGGCTCTCTTCCGGGCTTTGGGCCGCGAAGCATGAGGGTTGCAACGCTGTCGACAGGTGTTCATCCGGGTGCGGCTCCTGGGCCGCTCCGACCGGAAATTGGCGCAAGCGCCCAATTGACCGGCTCAATCGTGCAAAAGGTTCTCGCCAGCCTGGACGAAACCAAGGCCGAGGACATCGTCTCCATCGATCTGCGTGGAAAAACGGCGCTCGCCGATGACATGATCATCGCGACGGGCCGTTCGACCGTGCATGTCGGCGCCATAGCCGACAGAGCGATCAAGGCCCTGAAGGCGGCGGGCGTCATTGCTCCGCGGGTCGAAGGCCTGTCCCAGTGCGACTGGGTGCTGATCGACGCTGGCGACGTCATCGTCCACATCTTCCGGCCCGAGGTGCGCCAGTTCTACAATCTTGAAAAGATGTGGGGCGGCGACCGACCGCTGGAGATTCGCCTGGTCTGACGGGAGCGGACGCAAGCGCCCCTTGGGATCGCTTGTCCATCTCGCCTCCGTCTTGCCTGGCGTTGGATGAAACTGGGACTGATCTGCGTCGGCCGCCTGAAGGCGGGTCCCGAGCGAGAGCTCTTCTCGCGCTATGCCGAGCGCATCAGCGCCTTGCGGCGGCTGGGCCTCGAAGGTCTCGAACTTAAAGAGATCGATGAGAGCAAGGCCTCCTCCAGCGCCGAGCGGTCATCGCGCGAAGCGATGGAACTGCTTGCGGCGCTGCCTGCCGAATCGCGGCTGGCGGCGTTTGATGAACGGGGCAGGGCGGAGACAAGCGCAGCCTTCGCGCAATTCATCGCCTCCGAACGCGACAGAGGCTGCAAGGCGCTGTGGTTTGCGATCGGCGGCGCCGAGGGGCTCGACGAGAGCGTGCGCGCGCGAGCGACGGCCGTCTTGTCCTTCGGCGCGATGACGCTGCCGCATCAGCTGGCGCGCATCCTCGCGGCGGAGCAGATTTATCGGGCGATGACGATCTTGTCGGGGCACCCGTATCATCGGCAATAAGATGGCTGCGGTATCCCCCCGCGAAGCGGTTACCCTATCGACTCCTCGACAACCGGCAGACCTGACACGTCCCGCGCATGCTGCGACAAGTCGTAGCTCACAGTGGTGACCTCAGGGCATCGTTTGCACGCCGCTTCGCCCTCCTGAGCATGCCAGCGGCATTCCTTTCGGATAGCGCACGGCGGCAAACTGTCGACTGCAGTGGGCAGCATTTTCACGACTCGCGTCGCCAACTGGCAATCTGCGCCGTCGAAGTGCGGACATTTGTGCTCAGCGCATGTCGCCGCGAGTCGAAATACTTCGGTCGGCTTTAAAGGGGCGGACAGGGCAAGGATCTCGGGCGTCGCAGGAAGCCGCTCGTTCAGATATTGGACGACGGGACTCGGCCCGTCCTGCTGAACGACGCCCAAGACCATCGCTCGATCCATGCCGGGCTGCGCGCTCGGACAAAGTTTCGACATGGGCTTGGATCCAGCTATTTTTGTTCAAGCTGAAGAATTTCAGGGGGAACGGGAATTCCGACAATGATGTGGCGACCAATGGAATAGACCGCGCCGCCCTGTTCGCCCGCGAACGCTCCCAGATGGCCTGCGATGTCGTTGGCAAGCGCCTGCGTCTCGCCAAGCGTCACTTGTGAAGCGATCGACTCTGGAACGGGAATGCCGCGAATTAAATAAGACATCGAAACGGCGTCAGGAACCTCCAATTTGAATTTTAGATGTTTCGCGCTCGCGGCCTTCACGGCGGCCTGAACGGATTCAGTGAACTTGCTTATGGAGATGGAAACGGGCTTTTTCATTGTGAAACCCCTGCTTATTGAAACTTATCGGCAAATGCGACAGGGCAAAAAAGATCGCCCCTCGACAGCCAAGCTGTCAGCAATGCAATCTTCGGCGCCAAGCTAAACTGGCTGCGCGCCAAATTGAATGTACCTTTGGATACATGCGCGCGCTTTTTTCGCGCGTCGCTTTCCCTCCGCTGTTTCGTTCACGTCGAGATCGCGCAAATTCTTGTCGAGCCGCGCGCTCCTAATGCACGGTACGCCCGTGCATCTCGCAGCCGAGCCCGGCGGCGCGCGCCGCCTCCTGCACCCTGTCGCCGGCCTTCTTCACCTTATCGAAATCGCCGCGCAGCGCCTTGAGCGCGTTGCGCTCCTGACTGATTTCCTCGGCGGTTCGGAACGACATTCGACGCAGGAGCGGCAAGGGCGGGCACCAGCCCTGCAGCGCGTGCTGGAGCAGAAAGCCGCTGACGAGAACCGGCAGCGCCAGCCAGCGGCGATCGGACGTTAAGCCGAGCGCCAGTCCGACGAGCGCCACCGAGGAGGCGTTGGCTTCGAGCGCCCGCTCGATGTCCCACTCCCGATCAAGCTCCTCCAGACGTTCGTCGATCTTCTCCGGGTGTTTGGCGAAATAGGACAGCCGCGCCTGCGTTTCCTTGCGAATGGCGCGATTGATGTCTTCATCGGTGTTTTGTGCAACGCGAGCGACCGTGGTCGGCATGCATCTACCTCCCCTTATTTGTTTCCAACCGAAAAGGCCGCTCGAAGTTCCTGATTTTCGGACCGTCGGCGGCCTTTACGCTCTCGGCGGCATGCGCTAAACCCCTGCGGTAACGAGCCCCGGCGTTACGCGCGGGGCTTTTTCTATTTGGAGATCGAGATACGGCCATGGCGAATGTGGCGGTGGTCGGCGCCCAGTGGGGCGACGAGGGCAAGGGCAAAATCGTCGACTGGCTGTCGCTCGAGGCTGACGTCGTCGTACGCTTCCAGGGCGGCCATAACGCCGGGCACACGCTCGTCATCGACGGCGTGACGTATAAGCTTGCGCTGCTGCCCTCGGGCATCGTGCGGCCGGGAAAGCTTTCCGTCATCGGCAATGGCGTCGTCGTCGACCCGCATTTCCTCGTCGGCGAGATCGACCGGCTGCGGGAGCAGGGCGTCGCCATTTCGCCGATGAATCTCAAGATCGCGGAAAACGCGCCGCTGATCCTTTCGCTGCACCGTGAGCTTGACGCGCATCGCGAGGACGCAGGCGGCGGCGCCAAGATCGGCACGACGAAGCGCGGGATCGGACCCGCCTATGAGGACAAGGTCGGCCGCCGTTCGATCCGCCTCATGGATCTCGCCGAGCCGGATCTGCTCGACGACAAGATCGCGCGCGTGCTCGCGCATCACGATCCGCTGCGGCGCGGCCTCGGCCTGCCCGAGGTCGACCCCGCCGCGCTGCGCGAGGAGCTGATGTCCGTCGCGCCGCGCATCCTGCCGTTCATGGACGCGGTGTGGGAGCTGCTCGAGGACAATCGCCGCGCCGGTAAGCGCATCCTCTTCGAGGGGGCGCAGGGCGTGCTGCTCGACGTCGACCACGGCACCTATCCCTATGTGACGTCGTCCAACACCGTCGCCGCGTCGGCGGCGAGCGGTTCGGGACTTGGTCCCGGCGCGATCGGCTATGTGCTCGGCATCGCCAAGGCCTATACGACGCGCGTCGGCGGCGGCCCGTTTCCGACGGAACTCCATGACGAGATCGGCCAATTGATCGGCGATCGCGGCCGCGAATTCGGCACCAACACCGGACGGCGGCGCCGCTGCGGCTGGTTCGACGCCGTGCTCACGCGCCAAGCGGTGAAGACGTCCGGCATCAACGGCGTCGCGCTGACGAAGCTCGATATTCTCGACGGTTTCGACGAGATCAAAATCTGCACGCACTACATGCTCGACGACAGGCGCATCGAGCGCTTGCCGGCCTCGCAGGCGGCGCAGGCGCGCGTGCAGCCGGTCTATGAAAGCTTCCCCGGCTGGAAGGAATCGACGAGCGGCGCGCGTTCCTGGGCGCATCTGCCGGCGCAGGCGATCAAATATGTGCGTCGCGTCGAGGAGCTGATCGAGGCGCCGGTCGCTTTGCTCTCGACGAGCCCCGAACGCGACGACACGATTCTCGTGCACAATCCATTTCAGGATTGAGCGCGGACTTACCTCCCCCTTGCCGGGAGGTCGATCGCCGAAGGCGATCGGGTGGGGGTGATTAAACCGCACCCAGCTCGCTTCGCTCGCCACCCTCCCGTAAAGGGGAGGGGATTGCGCGGCACAACGCTCGTCTCTTTTATATCGTCCAGGGCGCTATCCAATATTGACGCTGCCGCCGCCCATAGGGTTGCGGCCCCTCCCATCCTTCGCCATATCGGGCGAAGGAGGAGAGGACATGGAACCACCCAATCGGCCTTGTGAGTTCGCCTTGCGCCTGCACGCGCTCGACAGCGAAGATCTTTCGCTCCTCTCGGCGCATCTGCAGGACGCCCTGGTGCGCGTCGGCGACATCGCCTTTCTTGCCGAAAAGCGCCGGTTCGCCATGGTGGGGTCGCGTTTCGACTGGGCCGCTGAACTTGACGGCCGACTGGAGCGCTGCCGTTGCGGCCTGCATTTCGAAGGCGTGCAGCGCGTGCGCTGCCAGCGCATCTGCCGCGACCACCCCGACGCGATCCTCGAACTTCTGGCGGTCACCTTCGAGCCCGACCCCGAGCCCCCGTCGGGAGTCATCCGGCTCTTTTTCGCCGGCGGCGCGTCCATCGCGCTCGACGTCGAATGCGTCGAGGCGCAACTTTGCGACGTGGGACCGCGCTGGAAGGTCGCCGCCCGGCCGAGCCATGATTTCAGCGGCGAACTTGACGAGCACGCTCCCCGAGGGCCATGACAGCCGGACTTCCCGGCTGGAGAGGATCATGACCCTGCGTTTGGACGCCGCGGCGCCCGATTTCGAACAGCGTTTCGCGTCGCTGCTCGCCATGAAGCGTGAGGCGTCGCAGGATGTCGACGATACGGTCCGCGGCATCATCGAGGACGTCGTCGCGCGCGGAGACGCGGCGCTTGTCGACTATTCCAAGCGCTTCGACCGCATCGACCTTGAGGCGACCGGCATCGCCGTCTCCCGCGAGGAGGTCGCGGCGGCGGAAGCCAAATGCTCCGCCGAGCAGCTCGCGGCCCTCGATCTCGCGCTCGATCGCATCACCACCTTCCACGAGCGGCAGAAGCCGCAGGATTTGCGCTTTCGGGACGCCGCCGGCGTCGAGCTCGGCTGGCGCTGGACCCCGCTCGACTCGGTGGGGCTCTACGTGCCCGGCGGCACCGCCGCCTATCCGTCTTCCGTGCTGATGAATGTCGTGCCGGCGAAGGTCGCCGGCGTGAAACGCATTGTCATGGTGGTTCCGACGCCCGGCGGCCATGTGGAGCCGCTGGTGCTCGCCGCCGCCAAGCGTTCCGGCATCGACGAAATCTACCGCGTCGGCGGCGCGCAAGCCGTGGCGGCGCTGGCCTATGGCACGAAGACGATTGCGCCCGTCGTCAAGATCGTCGGGCCGGGCAACGCCTGGGTGGCGGCGGCGAAGCGCCGCGTCTTCGGTCAGGTCGGCATCGACATGATCGCCGGCCCTTCTGAAGTGCTGATCCTCGCCGACGCGAGCGCCAATCCCGACTGGATCGCGGCCGACTTGCTTGCGCAGGCCGAGCATGACGAGTCCGCGCAATCGATCCTGATCACCGACGAAGCCTCGCTGGCCGACGCGGTCGTGGCCGCCGTCGAGAGGCATCTCTCGACGCTGTCGCGCAAGGAGATCGCCGGCGCCTCCTGGCGCGACTATGGCGCGACGATCATCGTGAAGACGCTCGCCGACGCGCTTCCGCTCGCCGACCGCATCGCCGCCGAACATCTTGAGATCATCAGCGAAGACGCCGAGGACCTCGCCGCGCGCGTTTCCAATGCCGGCGCCATTTTCATCGGCGCCTATACGCCGGAAGCCGTCGGCGATTATGTCGGCGGCTCGAACCATGTGCTGCCGACGGCGCGATCGGCGCGCTTCTCGTCGGGTCTGAGCGTGCTCGACTTCGTCAAGCGCACGTCGATCCTGAAATGCGACGCGGACTCGCTGCGCGCCATCGGCGCGGCCGCCGTCACGCTTGGCGAGGCCGAAGGCTTGCAGGCCCATGCGCGTTCGGTGTCGATCCGCCTCAATCAGCTCGAGGCGTGAGGGTGGAGTCAAACGAGTCGAAGCGGCTGATCTCCGTCACGCTCGACGAAAACTCGATCGGCCGCGGCTCGGCGGATCAGGAGCATGAGCGCGCCATCGCGATCTACGATCTCATCGAGGAAAACAGTTTCGCGCTGATTGGCCATCATGGCGGACCTTATGAGCTGCTGATCTCGCTCGTTGACGCCAAACTGGTTTTTAAGATTTGCGACGCGGAGGGCGTCTGCCTCGTCACGCACATTCTCTCGCTGACGCCTTTCAGGCGCATTCTCAAAGATTATTTCATGATCTGCGAAAGCTATTACGCGGCGATCCGCCATGCGACTCCGAGCAGGATCGAGGCGATCGACATGGGGCGTCGCGGCCTCCATAACGAAGGCGCGCAGCTTCTCCTCGAACGCTTGAAAGGCAAGATCGACACCGATCAGGATACGGCGCGCCGTATCTTCACGCTGATCACGGCGCTGCACTGGAAGGGCTGAGCGCCGCGCTCGGTCGCCAAGGATGACAGCGCTGCGCGGCGCAGCGCTCGACGCTGTCACATTGTCATCATGGAATCATCCGCATGGGCAAAGGTAATTCGGATCATTTCGCCGAGCTGCGGCTGTCGATGGAAGCGGAAGGGGGCGAACTGCTCCGCGCCTTCGTTCGCGAAGCGTCGCTGGTCGAAGGGGTTCCGCCGATGACCGCCAGCCTGATCGCCGCCGATGCCGCACAAACATGGCAGATTCTCTGCGGGTCACGCACGAACGCCGAGCGCGCGGCGGTTCTTCTGTCCTCTTCCAAAGGCGAGGCGCGCGCACGGATTCTGCTCAACGGCCATTCCCGGTTTTCCGCCGTCGTCGGTTCGCTCAGCGCGCAGCTGCGGCGAGATGCGGGATTATCCTACCGGGAGCGCGGCGTCGACGGATGGGAGATCACGATCCATCGCGGTTTCGAGCCTTCTCGCGAAGGGACAGAACATAACGAAGAGCCGATCGCCGAGGCCGCAGAGACGACGGAAACGGTGCGGATCGACGTGCCTCAGCAGAGCGATTCGGCGGCGATCGCGCGTTGTTTCCTGGCGGTCTATGGACGCAATTACGTTCATCGGGAAGTCTTTTCGCCGCACCGCTATTGGCGGAAGGTCGAAAGCGGAGAACTCATTCCGGTCGTGACCCGCGATGCGCGGGGCGAGGTCGTCGGGCATGTCGCGCTCGAGCGCGAACCCGGCGCGGCGATCGCCGAACGCGGCGAAGCTGTCGTGCTTCCGTCCTACCGAGGACGTCATCTCCTGGAGCGCATGACCGAGCGGCTGACGGACGAAGCCACGAAACTCGGGCTCGTCGGAATCTACGCCGAGCCGGTGACGACTCATACATTTTCACAGCGCAACGACGAGCGGGCCGGCATGCCCACATGCGCGATTCTGCTCGGCGCGGCGTCCGAGTCGCTGCATTCCAAAGACTTGCCTGTGCCGACGGCCGGACAGCGCCAGAGTTTTCTGCTGACGTTCCGCTTCCTGGAAACCGGGCGGGCATGCGAGATCGTCGCGCCTGCGGCGTATCGCGACGTCATGACGACGACATACGGCCGTCTCGGCGTCGGCGTTTCTCTACGCGAGAGCGGAACGCCAACAGAGACTCGGTCGATGACGAGCGTCATGGTCAACCCATGGGGCTATGGCAGGATTCGCTTCGAGATGATCGGATCGAACGCCAGCATCGAATTGAGCCAGGCGGTGAGCGACGTCAGCGGGCTCGGCGCGCGCGCCGTGCAGCTTTCCGCGCATGTCGACGACCCCGGCTTGCCGCTCCTGGTTGAGAGCGCGCGGCGCCAGGGATTTTTCTATTGCGGGCTGGCGCCAGCCTTCTCCGAGGGGCGAGATCTGCTGCTGATGCAGCATGTAAGCGAGCCGCTCGACATCAATGAACTGCAGCTGTTCACGGACCAGACGAAGGAGCTTGCGGCGTTCATCGAACGAGACCGTCAGTCAGCGCAAAGCCAGCGATGAGAATGCGTGAGCAACGTGGCGCGCCCCCAATCCATTCTTTTCGCCTGCACGCTGAACACTGTGCGATCGCCGATGGCGGAGGCGATCGCGCGGTATTATTTTGGCCGCGAAACCTATTTCGCTTCCGCTGGTCTGAAGCGCGGCGCCCCTGACCCCTTCGCCATCGCGGCGATGGACGAGATCGGCGTCGACATTTCAGCGCATAAGCCGCACACGTTCGAAGATCTCGAAGATTCCAATTTCGATCTGATCGTGACGCTGTCGCCCGAGGCGCATCACAAGGCGCTGGAGTTTACGCGCACGATGGCCGTCGACGTCGTCTACTGGCCGACGCCAGACGCGACCGCCGCGCAGGGCTCGCGCGAGGCCATTCTCGACTCCTATCGCGACGTGCGCGAGCGGCTGACGGGGCGGATCAAGGAGCTGCTCGGACACGGGCCGCCGCTGAGCGGATGATTACGTGTCGGGGGGCTTCCGCTATGTCATTCCCGACGCGCGAAGCGCGATCGGGAATCCAGAGTTGCGACGCGGAGAGGATTTTGCTCTGGATTCCCTGAAGGGAATGACAACCGGTTGCGTATAGAAAAAACTCAAAGAGACGGCTTCATCTGCGCGCAGAAGCGTTGCGCAAGGGCGATTAGCGCGTGGTCCGAACCGCGTCGGCCGATGAAAGAGAGCGCAACGGGCGCATCGCTCGTCGGAAGAGGAATGCTGATCTGCGGCAGGCCAAAGAAGCTCGCGATGAGAAACAGGCGCATCATCTGATAGCGCTTGGCGTCGAGCGTCTCCTCGCTTTCGGTGAGCAGCGGCGCGCGAAACGGCGCCGTCGGCGACACAAGGAAGCCTTGCGAACCGAGGAGCGCGTCGATTTGCTTGCGCGCCTCCTCGCGGAAGGTTTCTGCGGCTTTCTTTTGGTCGGCCGTGACTTTCGCCGCATAGGCGAAACGCTGCTCGACGCCCTTGCCGAAAGTCGGGCTGTTCGCCGAAATCCACGCGCCATGCGAGGCCCAGGCCTCGAAGGCCTGCATGTTGCGGAAATGTCCGAGCGCCGTCTTGAAGAAGTCGTCGCCGAGCGTCGCTTCGCGCCAGGAGCCGAACGCCTTCAGAGCGTCGACGGGATCCGCCGCCGCCGAAGCGAAGTCCATTTCGACTCCCGAGAAGGCGTCGGTGAGCAGCAGGGCTTCTTTGAACTCGGCGCTCTCCGCGTTTTCCGGCAACAAAGCCTCGCCGACGGAGGCCATGACGCCGATGTCGCGGGCGAACCAGCCGATGGCGTCGAAGGACGGCGCAAGCGGAATGATTCCATCCATCGCAACTGCGCCATGCGACGCGCGGAAGCCAAAAACGCCGCAAAAGGCCGCCGGCGCGCGGCAGGAGCCCGCGGTGTCGGTGCCGATGGCGAAATTGACGAGGCCGGCGGCGACAGCGACCGCCGAGCCTGAAGACGAGCCGCCGGGGTGGCGATTTTGCGCGGCCGGATTGATCGGCGTGCCGTAATGCGGATTGGCGCCGAGCAGGCTATAGGCCATCTCGTCCATTTGCGTCTTGCCGACGAGCCGCGCGCCCGCATTGAGCAATCGGTCGACGACTGGGGCGTCGCGCTCGGCAGGGGCGTGGGTCGCCGCCCATTTCGGATGGCCGTTGGCCGAGACGTTTCCCGCGACGTCGATGTTCTCCTTGACGACGAAGCTCGCGCCGGACAGTCGTCCCGGCGTTTCCGTGCTCCGGTTGAGAACGACGGACAGCGCGCCGAGATCGTCCTTCATCGCGGCATCCTTCCTTCCGGCGGGTCTATAGGCGGGCGCGGCGGGAATCCAAATAGCGCCTGATGGGCGCGACTATACTGAAGAATGTGGCGAGACAAAATGCAGACGCCGCGGGGAGACTGTTGTTGCGCCATTCGCAGGCTTGCGCCAGATTGTCCGCTGCGGCGCGCGACCATTGGAGACGCAACATGGATGAGTTCGGCGGGGGCTTTATACGCAACGTCATGATTGGCTTTGCGCTGGCTTTGGCCTTTTCCATCATCTACGTCTGGTACACGCGATAGGCAAACCCTCGCGCGTCTGGGGACGGTCGCGCGGCGTCAGAAGATCAGCGGCTTGGCGATCATCAGCCATATGATCGTCATAACGGCGCCGAACGCCGGAAAGCCGAAAGCGAACCACCACCAGAAAAATCGATGATAGATCTGCGGTAGCGGCTGGTTCGCCGCTACCGCAGCTTGCGCGAGATCGCGGATACGCATCTGCATCCACACGACAGGCAACCAGAACGCGCCGGTCAAAAGGTACAGCGCGATTGAAAGCGCGATCCAGCCTTCGGTGAGCGAATAGCCGGCCAGCCAGGTGAGCGCGACGCCGGTGATGGGCTGAACCACCACGGCCGAAGTGGTAAAGACGAAGTCCGCGATCACGACGATGCGCGCCACCCCGGCGATGACCGGCACGGAGCGGGAGAAATGCGCCATCAGCATGAAGAACGCGATTCCGGCGCCCGTGCCAAGCAAAACTGCGGCGCCGATGATGTGAATGTATTTGAGGAGGAGATAAATCACCGGTCGTCGACAATCGCCAGAGAAACGACGTTGAGCACCATCACCGACCAGATCTTCAACATCGGCCCTAGCGGCTCCCGCCAAAGTCGCGGCACGAGGATGGTGCCGAGGATGAGGTAAACGAAGGATAAGATGAGCGCGGCGAGCAGCGCAATCTTCGATGTGCGGCGAAAGGCGATGGCGACGCCGATGATAAGATCGGAGGTGGCGCCCGCGATTACGGCCAGCGGCACGATTGGGCCTGACAGTCCGCCCTCGTACAAAAGCCCGAGCCCAATGTCCCATCCCGGTCCGTAAGAGACCAGCGCGGTCGAAATCCAGAACAGCGCCGTCACGGCGAAGATCAGCGGTTTAAGCGCGTAGATGCGTGCAAACCATTTTTCGCGCACGTCGGCGGGTTCGGCCATAAGCGCCGCTTCAAGCGACTGCGGTTTGATTCCCGTCATGTCTGTCCATTGCGTGGGATCGCCGATGGCGCCGCGGACCATTTCCTGTTTTGCGATGCTGCGGATCGGCGTGCGCCATCCCAGCCAGGCGAAGAAATCTCCGAGGCGATACATCCAGTCGATCAGCCGGTCGGGGACGTCGACGAGCTGGGCGGGACGCGATCCGAGCCATTTGCGATAGATCGCGACGACCTCGTTGAAGGTCAGGCGCTGCGGTCCGACGATCTCCAGCTCCACACGCGCCGGCGCCGAGGGGGCGAGGAAAAAAAGCGCCGTCGCCACGACGTCGTCGAGCTGGACGATCTGCAGTTCCCCCGCGTCCCGGAAGCGGGGGAGAAGCGGCAACGCCGCCAGTCCCCGAAACAGCGCGCTCCCGCCGTAAGCGCGGCGCCCGAGGACGACGGAAGGCCGCAGAATGACCCAGTCGAGTCCCGTCGCTTTTAGGGCGGCGTCGCCCTCCGCCTTGCTCTTTGAGAATTCGCTTGGCGTCTGCCGGTCGACGCCGACGGCGGAGAAATGAATGACGCGCTTGACGCCAGCCTGTTCGCAGGCCGCGAACAGCGTCGCTGGACCTTTGGCATGCGCGGCGTTAGTGGAATCTGAGCCGCTTCCGCCAAGCACGCCCGCGCAATTGACGACGGCGTCGACGCCCTCGAGATAGGGCGTCCATTCTTGCGCGGAGTCGACGCTTCTCAGATCGATCGACACCCATTGCGCCTGAGGAAATTGCCGTCGGACATTTGCGCGTCCGCGCGACACGGCGATCACCGCATGGCCGGCTGAGAGAAGTTTTGCGAGAAGGCTTGAGCCGATGAGGCCGGTCGCACCAATCAGAAGAACTTTCATTGGTCCGCCTTGGCTGGTCTAGTCGTAATGTTGATCGTGCGACGCGCGGGAGACGAAACGGCCGTCACTGCCGCGCTAGGCAATCCGTGTCGGCGAAAGTAGCGCATAAGCCGACGCCGACCAGCGCGGCCGCCTAGCGCAGCATTTTATAGATGATGCCGAACAGGCTGGCGTTCACCGTCGCCAATAGGAACAGGATCAGTGCTGTCTCTGCGAGCCGAGGCATGGCGCGCCTCACATATTAAGTTGCGGAACCGAAAGCTACCTAACGCAGCTCCGCGCAGCGACAATGCGCATGCGGACGATCTCCCGCAGGAATTTTGAACGCCGCCCCTCCTGGTGCGCGTGCTCGAGAGTATGGCCAGCGTGGAGCTTGCGTCGTGGCGTCGCTTCCACCGTCGCCAGGCTTGCGTCGAGCCGCGCCGCCAGGGCGCCCACTTCCAATTGAGATGACGTGAGTGACCGGCGCATCGCGCCAAGGCGCGCGCTCCCTCAAGACGCGCCGTGATGTTTCTGCATCACTGCCGAGAAAAAGATGCATGAGAGAATTGCGCGCCATTTCATCGGCTTGCCGACATGCAGTTTAACGCGTACTCTCATAGACATTCCCCGCAGGGCGCTTTTATGCCGGGGATGGCGCGTTGGCGCTCGACGCGGCATGACCCTTCGCAGTGATGGCCCATGTTTGCTGCGGAGTCGGCGATGTCATTTCGCTTACCCTTGGTCTGCTTTCTGACTGCGATATTTGCAGCGCCGCCTCCCTTCACCGCACAGGCTCAAACCGCGCTTCCCACAATCCAAGTCGGCGGACGTCGGACTGCTCCAGCAGCCCGTTCTCACGCGCCCACGCCAGGACCCGTAGCGCGCGCTCGTCCGGCTCCACAGCCGCCGCGCGCTTCGCCGGTCGTCGCTGCGGTCAGTCGACCACCGGCGGAGCCTTCCGGACCCCAGCCGCCGCCGATCACAGCTTCAAGCGAAAAGTTCTTCACCGGCAAGGAGGTCAACGCGCTGCCCTTCGCGCGCCCCGGAGACGCGCTGGAGATCGTGCCCGGACTGGTCGTCACGCAGCACAGCGGCGAAGGCAAGGCGAACCAGTATTTCCTGCGCGGCTTCAATCTCGACCATGGCACCGATCTGGCGCTCTACCTCGACGGCATGCCGCTCAATATGCGCACCCATGGCCATGCCCAGGGCTACGCTGACAGCAATTTCCTGATCCCCGAACTCTTGTCTTACGTCCTCGCCCGCAAAGGGCCGTATGACGCGCAAGACGGCGACTTCTCGTCGGCGGGTTCGATCTACATGCAATACAAGGACAGGATCGACAAAGGCTTCTTCCTGCTCACCGGCGGCAGTTTCGGCTATGCGCGCGCGCTCGCCGTCGCGCCTTACCAGGATTTCGCCGGCGGCTCCGCCTATGGCGCGGTCGAAGCCCAATATTACAACGGACCCTGGGAGCGCGGCGACAACATGCGGCGCCTCAACAGCGTGTTGCGCTGGTCGCGCGGCACGCAGGAAGACGGCGCCTCCGTGACCTTCATGGGCTACGCCAACAAATGGTATGGAACGGACCAGATTCCCAGTCGCGCGGTCAGCGCCGGGTTGCTGTCGCTATGGGGCACGAGGGACCCGACCGCCGGCGGCGCGACCTCGCGCTTCTCGCTCTCGTCCCGCTGGAGTCAGGTTGAGGGCGATCAGGCCACGCGCGTCGAAGCCTATGTCGTCCATTCGACCTTGGATCTCTACAGCACTTACACCTATTTCCTGGCGCATCAGAATTTGGGCGACCAGATCCGTCAGTTCGACGATCGCACGCTCGTCGGCGTTAACGCGCAGCATGCGATCAAATGGGCCGACGTGAATGGCGCGCCAGTCGAGACCCGCGTCGGCTTTCAGGGCCGCTACGACGACATTCGACTTGGCTTGCAGGAGAGCGTGCGTCGACAGCTCTATGACACGCTCAGCAACAACGCGGTGGGCGAAGGCAGCATCGGCGTCTGGACGGACACGGCCGTGCGCTGGACGCCCTGGCTGAAGACCGTCGCCGGCGCGCGCTTCGACTATTACAACGCCGCCGTCAGCTCCCGCCAAACGCTATTGGACGCGCCCAAACTCGTGACGAGCGCAGGTCTGCCGGCGTTCCTTCTCACCGGACCGTTCAATCAGGGCGTAAAAAATGCGGCGCTGTTCAGCCCGAAGCTCTCGATCATCGTCGGCCCCTTCTACAAGACGGAATTCTACGCCAATTACGGCGAAGGCTTCCACTCGACCGACGCACGGGGCGCGGTGCTGCGAGTCTCCACATCCGAACTTGCGGACAATGACGGCTTCGTTCAGGCCGCTTCAATTCCGCTGCTGGTGAAATCACGCGGCGCCGAGATCGGCGCCCGCACTAGATTCATTGAAGGGCTCGATTCCAGCATCAGCCTGTTCTGGCTCAATCTCGAATCGGAGAACCAGTTTGTCGGCGATAGCGGCACGACCATCTTCGGTCGTCCGAGTCGCAGATATGGCCTCGAACTCGCCAACAAATACGCCCCAAATTCCTGGATCAGATTTGACGGCGACGTGGCGCTTGTGCAGGCGCGCTACCGCGGCGTCGACGTTGCGCAGACCTTGGCGTGGCTCGATTTGATTACGCCTGAGGCGGCGCCCTATGGGACATTCCTCGGCAATGCGCCCGGCAATTATCTGTCGAACGCCATAGCGGTGACGGCGATGGGCGGGTTGGAGCTTGGCGAGACGACCGGATGGTTCGGGGCGCTGAAATACCGCTATTTCGGCGCCAGGGCGCTCACCGAGGACGGCTATTTCAATTCGCCAGCCACCGGCACGTTGAACGCGCGACTGGGCTATCGATGGGCGGATGGCTGGCGATTGCAGTTCGACGCCTTCAATGTTTTCAACTCGCGCTCCGACCAGATCACATTTGCATATGGCTCGCTCCTGCCGAGCGACCCTCTTTACGCGCAATGCTTCGCAGGCGTCGCTCCCGCCCAGATTTGCGGCGTCGGCGTCATGGACCGCCATCTCAAGCCGCTCGAACCCGCGGCTGTGCGCGTGACGCTGAGCGGGCCGCTCAATTTCGACGGTTCGTTCGCTGGTGGGACCGATCGCGCGGCGCTTTTCTCGCGGCTGCCGAACTGATCGCCGCTTGGTCCCGCCTCCGCGATTGGGCTATTAGAACGGCTGCGTCAAAGGGCGTTCCAGCATCATCGTGGCCATAGAACGCGCCCGAAATGGATGCCACTAACGGCGCCCGCCGCTCAGCGAGGCGAAGACTGTCCGGCGCACTTCTCTTGGGCAGCCGTCTTGCGTCTTGTGGCAGGCTTGCTGAAACGTCCTGTGTTCGGCTTTGTCTCAACTTTATGCGAAACCGCTACTACAGGCGCGACGGCGAATTTCACATTTAGAGCACGCATGACGGCGCTGACGGTCGAGTATCGCGGCTTCGCCCCTGGCGCGAGCGCCTTGTAAAGGCTCTCTCTGCCAAGTCCAGACGCAGCAGCGACCTGAGACATGCCTCGCGCCTTCGCGACTTCAGCAAGCGCGGATAGCAGCACGTCTGGGTTTTCATCCTCAGCGGCGGCGGAGAGGTATTCGGCGACGACTTCTTCATCGTCGAGATAATCTGCCGCGCTGAAGGTGGCATATTGCGTGGTCATTTGTCGGACTCCTTCAACTCGCGCGCCATTCTCTTTGCTTGTGCGATATCCCGCTTTTGCGAACCTTTGTTTCCGCCGTTGAGCAGGACATAGACAGTCGAGCCGTTCTTTACGAAATAGACGCGATACCCTGGACCGAAGTGGATTCGCATTTCCGACACGCCTTCGCCAACCGGCTCACAGTCTCCGAAGTTGCCATGCTCGACACTGGTCAACCGAGCCAATATCCGAGCCTTCCCCTTTTTATCGGTGAGCGCGGCAAGCCAAGCTGAGAAAGTGTCGGATCGAACAAGCGTTAACATATGCGGATTTTTGAACGACAACGCACATGTATCCTAATGGATACATCAATGCAATGGAAACCGTTCGCCCTCAGCCGCGCAGAGGCAATGGAGCGCTAAGCCGGGAGCGACGATCAAGAAGCTCGCCGAAACTGGTCTGCGGCCTTGGATAAACGCCGGACGGAGCAAAGCGCTGGCGGGGCTAATCGGGTGGGGCGGTGGGGCGTCCTACTATCGCTGCTACTACCAGGAGCCATTTCAGACAGATAACCCAGCTACCAGATTCTCTCGTAACAGTTGATTTTTGAATGGTCGGAGTGGCGGGATTCGAACCCACGACCCCTTGTCCCCCAGACAAGTGCGCTAACCGGGCTGCGCTACACTCCGACTGGCGCCGTTATAGTGAGGCGGCGCGGCGCTGGCAACGCCTGGGTCGTTATCGCCTGGTCAGTCTGAGCAAGCGTTTGCATTCCTCGATCTCGGCCAGAACCTCGCGCAGGATTCGCGTTTGCGGCGCGGCAAGGGAACGCGGTTCGTTATGGGCCGAAGGCGGCGCCGGTGGCTCGTCAAGTTCGACGGCGGGAGCCGCGTCCTGGGCGTCGATTCCGGAAAGATCGGGGTCACGCGTGCGCAGAGCGGCAAATTCGTCGGCCGAGAAGGCCGCGTCCGTCTCGTCTTCGTCTCGCGATCCGATTCGTCCCTCGCTCACGCCCGGACGGGAAGGGGAGGGAGGCCCGGGCAGATCCCCTTGGCGTCGCCCCGCGCCCGCCAAGACCGCCTCGACGCCAGCCTCCTTGAGGATGCGCTGCACGCCCCTGATCGTATAGCCTTCGTCGTAAAGGAGGCGGCGGATCGCGATCACGAGTTCAATGTCGCGCTCCCGGTAGAAGCGCCGCCCGCCTGCGCGCTTAAGAGGATTGATCTGCTTGAAACGGGTTTCCCAGAAGCGCAGCACATGCGCGGGGAGGTCGAGGCTCGCCGCGACCTCGCCGATCGTGCGCATCGCTTCATCGCTCTTGCCCGACACCTGATCCCTCGACTCAAGCCGCGCTAGTCTAACACCCGCAGCGGCGCAGTTTTCAGCCAAATTGGCCCGACCTGCCGGAGACGGCCGCGGGGTGTGGACAAGCGAGGGCCGCATCCCTTAACTGGCCGCCGTCATCCGCCTCCCAACCCTCGGCGTCTCATGGAAGATTGGCTGCATTTTCCCCAACCGGTCCCGGCGATCAGACACCATGCGACCGAGGCGAACGCCCTGGCGGTGCGCAACTGGCTGTGGCTCGTCGCGGGGCTGGTCTTTCTGATGGTCATCGTCGGCGGCGCGACCCGGTTGACCGAATCGGGCCTATCGATCGTGCAGTGGAAGCCCGTCACCGGCGTGCTGCCGCCGCTGTCCCAGCAGGAGTGGCAGGAGGCGTTCGAGGCATACAAGCAGATTCCGCAATACAGGGAACTGTTCCCGGACATGGATGTCGCCGGGTTCAAATATATTTACGCCTGGGAATGGGCGCATCGTCTTCTCGGACGGGTGATCGGCGTCGTTTTCGCCGTTCCGCTCATATGGTTTTGGGCGACCGGCCGGCTGCCGCGTTCGGCGAAGCCGAAGCTCGTCGGCATTCTCGCTCTCGGGGCGCTGCAGGGCGGCGTCGGCTGGTGGATGGTCGCATCCGGCCTCGTCAATCGCATCGAGGTGGCGCAGGAGCGCCTTGCGATTCACTTGCTGCTCGCCGCGCTGATCTTCTCCGCCTGTTTATGGGTGGCCGGCGGCCTCGGACCGCGCGCCGTCTCTCTCGTGCATGGGGGCGCGGGTCGGCTGAAGGCGATCGCGCTGACGATCCTGGCTTTTGTGTTTCTGCAGATTTTCGTCGGCGGCCTTGTCGCTGGACTGCGGGCGGGACTCGTCAATAACACTTGGCCGTTGATGGACGGCGTCTTCGTTCCTCCGGCCGACGTCTTGTGGCGATTGGAGCCGGCCTGGACCAATCTCGTCGACAATCCGGTCACCGTCCAATTCTTCCACCGCATGATCGCCTATCTGATCTTCGCTCTGGCGCTCGGGCATCTTCTGGACGCGTGGATCAATGCCGAAGGACGCGCGCGCCGCGGCGCCGTGATCCTGTTCGGCCACGTGCTCATGCAGATCGCGCTTGGCGTTGCGACATTGGTGCTGGTCGAGCCGCCCTTCGCCGGCGACCCGCATCTCGCGCTGGCGCTCGCGCATCAGGCGATCGGCATGGCGGTGTTGGGCGTCGCCACGCTGCAGGCGCGACGGCTTGTGCAAGACGTGATCACGAACTGAGGCGGTTGGCGTGCAGAATATTGCGATCCTTAATCTTCCCGGGCCAGAATTCCTTAACGTCTTCGGCCTCGTCGTCATCCTCGTGCTGGCGACCACTTACCTTTGCATTCGGCTCGCGGATCGCACCGATCGCCGCCCGCCGCCGCCTGTGCCGCAGAGCCCCGACGCGATGGAGGTCGCCTTCCTGCAGGGCGGCGTCAATCAGGTCATCCGAACGCTGATCTATGATCTTGCGCAGCGCGGCTTCGTCGTCCTCGCCGCGGAGGATCACGTGATTCCTGCAGACAAGCAGCCGGAGCCGGGCGAACTCAACGCCATGGAGACGCGCCTGCTCGAAGCCGTGCAGGCGAAGCCGAAGGCGCATGCGCTGTTCGAAGATCGCGGCTTGCGGCGCTGGCTGCTGGAACAGCTTGCGCCGCTGCGCGCCAAGCTCGCCGCGGAGGAACTGATCAAGCCCAAGTCCGTGAAGGTCTGGCGCCGGCGCGCGCAGATCGGCGGAACGCTGATCATCGTCGGCCTGGCGCTTGCCAAGATCTATGTCGAATGGACGGCGGGCGCCGTGAATGTCGCCTATCTGGTCTTTCTCGCGGCTGCGTCGGTCGCGTCGCTTTTTGCGCTTGCCTATGTGCTGACCAGAACCCATGCGAGCCGTCGCGGCCACGCCTATCTTGACGCGATGCGGCTTGCCTATGGCGGCCGTCTGAAAGAGGCCGTCGGTCACATCGGATCGCCCGGACCCGAAGCGCGCGCCTTCCACGGGGCTGCGCTGTTTCTCATCGGGCTATATGGATTCGCGCCGCTCAAGGGCACGACGGAGGCGATGTTCGCCGAAGCCTTCAGTCGCGGCTCCGGAAGCGATGGCGCCGATTGCGGAACAAGCTGCGGCGGCAGTTGCGGCGACGGCGGAGCGAGCGATGGTGGCGTCCGCGATTGACGCGCCGGCCCTCGGGTCCGGACTTGGCTATCGTCCGCAGTTTCGCGCCGATCTCTTCGCCCGACGGGACGATGTCGATTTTATCGAGATCATCGCTGATCATTATCTCGACGCATCGAAAGAAAAGCTCGCTGAACTCGAGCTTTTAGGCGCGCATTTTCCGCTCGTCGCGCATGGTCTCGATCTCTCGATCGGAAGCGCGGACGGCGTCGACTCATGCTATCTCGATAAAGTCGCCGCGCTGATCGAACGCATCGATCCGCCCTGGTGGAGCGAACATCTTTGCTTCACGCGCGCGGGCGGAATCAGCATCGGCCATCTTGCGTCGCTGCCCTTTACGCAGGAAGCGATCGACGTCGTCGCGCGCAATGTCGAAGTTGTGCGCAGGCGCATCAAGACGCCGCTGATTTTGGAAAACATTACGTGCGTGGTGCGCATTCCAGGCGGCGAAATGGACGAGCCTGAATTTTTGTCGCGCACGCTCGACGCGACCGGATGCGGTTGGCTGTGCGACGTCGCCAACATGCATGTGAATGTAATGAATTTCGGCGTCGATCTCGAACGCGATTTCGAGCGCTGGCCATGGGACAGGCTCGTGCAGATCCACTACGCCGGCGGACGCGAGCGAGACGGCCTGTTGATCGACAGCCATGACGCCGCGACGAGCGATGCGGTTTGGCGGCTCTATGAGCGCGTCATCGCCCGCGCGCCGGTCAAGGCCGTCATCCTCGAGCGCGACGAGAAAATGCCGCCGTTCGGCGAACTCATCGATGAAGTGGCGCGCGCGCGACGAAGCCTCGTGGAGAACGGGCGATGGCGTTAGCGCAGACGCAGGCGCTGCTCGCGCGGCTGTTCACCGACGATGATCTGCGGCGGGAATTCTTCGAAGCGCCGATCGCGGTGGCGACGCGTTTCGGCCTGAGCATGCATGACACGCAGCGCCTCGCCGGAATCGACCGTCGCGAAATCGAAGCCTTTGCGCAGAGCCTGATCGGCAAACGCGCGCTTTACGCGCGCAGGGCGCTGCCGCTCACGGCGCGCGCGTTGGGCGATCGATTCGATGCGCTTTTCCGGAACGCGATCGGCGGCGCCGCGCGAGAGGCGACAAATCGCTCGGACTCTGTGGCGCTGATCGCATTTCTCGATACGCGTGTCGCAAAGTGCGAATTGGAGCCGCGCTGGGTCGCCGACCTCGCGCGTTTCGAATTGGCCTTCATCGATGCCGGGCGTTCCGGCGCGACGCTTTTTTTCCAAGCGTTTGACTTCAATGTCGCATCGGTCGCCCACGCTCTCGCCAAAGGCGAAGAGATCAGCGCCGTTCGCCGAAAAACATTTGGCGTTTGGGTGCGCGCGCCTGGAGGCAGGCCGCGCTGGCGGCTATTTCAGCCTTAAACCCTGCGCAAAACTTCAGGCATTTCGGCATGACGCCGCTCGGCGACGACATCAACCATGCGCTCGGCGCCGCGATCCCGCGCTTCCTGGCTTTGCGCCTTGGCGAAGTCTTCGCTGGCCTCTTTGAACTGCGCTTCGGCTTCTTCGAGTTGGCCGCGCAGTTCCGCGATCGAAGCAAGGATGTTGTCGCGTCGGGTGCGCGCCGCCCGCGCATAAGTCGGATAGGCGAAATGATTGGGATCGTCGATGTTGGCGCGCCGCTCTTCCTGGCCAATTTCCCGGTCGAGCTCATTGGCCATGCGCGTGAATTCGCCGATCATTGCATTCAATTGGACGACGCGCCGGCGTTTTTCCTCGGCCTGGAACCGTTTGAGACGGACAAGCGTATCCCGCGACTTCATGCGACAAGCTCCATTACGCAACTTATGCGAAACAAATCCTTAACTCCGCGAGACAAGGCTCAATATGCCCTGTGGAAGTTGCTCGTTTGTTACCGAAATCGAATTTTTGAATTCTTCGTCGCTGTGTGTCTTCGGCGCACTATCTCAAGCCGGGGGCGCGCGTTGGAGGCCCAAGCTATGCGAAATCTTGCTGCAATTCTTGCGGGCGCGGCCATAAGCCTCGCAGCTCCCATCGCCGTAATGGCGGAAGCTCCAGGCCCCGTCTTTTCGCAAGACAAACTCGAATGGAAGGCGGGTCCGCCGGAACTGCCGCGCGGCGCTGAAATCGCGATGCTGTTCGGCGATCCTGGGGGAGGCGGACCTTACATCCTGCGCGTGCGGGCGCCGAAGGGTTATAAAATTGGACCTCATAAGCACAACGGGATGGAAACGATGACGGTGTTGTCGGGGGTCGTCCGTTACGGTCAGGGAGCCAAGGTCGACCCAAACGCCGAGAAGACGCTTGCCGCCGGCAGCTTTGCGGCGACGCCCGCGGAAGCGGGCCATTGGGTCAATTTCGAAGACGACACGGTGATACAAGTGACCGGCGTCGGGCCGTGGAACATCACCTATCTTGACCCGCGCGACGATCCGCGCGCGGCTCAGCGGTAGATCACGCCGGCTCCTTGGCGCGCGCCGTTGACGCCGCGGCGCCGCCATAGCGTCGGTAGATAAAGTCCGGGGCCGAGACGTGCGATTCGACTTCCGCGTAAGCGGCGAAGCGCGCATGATCCGGCGAGAGGTGGCAGGCGGGGTCTGTCGCCGCGGCGTCGCCCGCAATCGCGAACGCCTGACAGCGGCAACCGCCGAAATCGATTTCGCGGCGCTCGCAAGAACGGCAGGGCTCCTTCATCCAGTCCGTGCCGCGGAAGGCGTTGAAGGCTGCGCCGTTCCGCCAAATGTCGCCGAGCGTCCTCTCGCGCACATTGTCGAACGTCAGTCCCGGCAAGGTCTGCGCGGCGTGGCAGGGCAGGGCCTTGCCAGATGGCGTCACCGCCATGATCGATCGGCCCCAGCCGCCGGTGCAGGCCTTCGGCCGCGTCGCGTAATGGTCGTGGATGACGAAATCGAAATTGAGCACGCCGGCAAGACGCTTCTTCGCCTCGTCGACGATGCCGACCGTTTCCATAAAGGCTTCGCGCGTCGGGATGAGCGCGGCGCGGTTCATCTGCGCCCAAGCGTAATATTGAATATGCGCGATCTCGATGCGCTGCGCATCGACCTCGACGGCAAAATCGATGATCTGCGGCAGATGCGCAATGTTCTGCCGGTGCATCGGCGCATTGATCGTCAACCCCATGCCGAATTCGCGCGTCCATCGCGCGACGTCGCGCTTTTTGGCGACGCCGCCCTGATAGCCCGAGATTCGGTCGGCGCTCTCAGGAACGACATCCTGAATGGAGACCTGCACATGATCGAGGCCGATCTCGGCGAGACGCTGCAACCGCTCGCGCGTAAGCAGAACGGCGGAGGTGACGAGATTGGTGTAGAGCCCCGCGTCGACCGCCTGTGCGAGTATCTCTTCAAGATCGCGTCGCACGGTGGGTTCGCCGCCGGAAAGATGCAGCTGCAGCGCGCCGATCGACGCCGCCTGACGGAAGGTCTCGCCCCATTCATCGGCGGTGAGTTCGGTATTCGAGCGCTCGAGCTCCAGCGGATTGGAGCAGTACGGACATTGCAGCGGGCAGCGATGCGTAAGTTCGGCGAGCAGCCCCGCGGGTCCGCCCGCGAATGGCGCGATCGACGCGGTGAAGGCGGAAGGCGGCGGCGCCGCGAATTCGTCGGTCCCGTCGCGCAGCAGCCGCTTGTCGGCGAGGCCTTGCAGCAGCACCGTCACGTCGCGCGTGATAATATCGAGCGGCGCGGAATATTGCTGCGCGAGGCGCGCGCACAGATCGGCGAGGCGCGTTGAGCCGTCGATCGCGCGCAGAACGATCAGCCCAATCGGATCGAGTTCATAGGCGCGCTCGGGCGCCAGAATGACCGTTCGGGATCGCGCGCGGTCTTCGTGCAGCCGCGCGTAGCGCGTGAAGGCCGGACGCGCGTCCGGGCCGATCACGAACCGCGCGGCGTGCGCCTCAGACATTTGCTTCTCCTGGCCGCCATGCGCCGGGCGGGATCGGCCCGGGCGTGACGTAGGCGTGATGTAATGCGTCAAGCTGCGCCCACAAGACGTCGCATTTGAACCGCACGGCGCCGACGCAGGCTTCCTGTTCGGCGCGCGTCCTGGCGTTATCGAGCACATAGCCGAGCGCAAACTCGGAATCGCGCGGCGCCTGGGTCAGCCGGCGCTTGAAATAGGCCATCACCTGGTCGTCGACGAAATCGTAACTCTCAAGCATTCCGGCGATGCGTTCGCGATGGATCGACGGCGCGAAGAGTTCGGTCAGCGAAGACGCGACCGCGACGACGAGCGGCTGCTCGACGACAAAGCGCACATAGGCTTCGACGGCGAATTTTGTCGCGGGCAGGGCGCCGCGCCGAGAGGTCACGTAATCGCGCGAGAAGCCGAGCGCGTCCGTCAGCACGAGCCAGCGCTCGATGCCGCCGCCTTCTTCGCCAAGTCCATCATGATCATGGATGCGATGTATCCATTCGCGGCGCAGTTCGCGATCATGGACGCGGCTCATGAAAGCGGCGTCCTTGCGCGGCACCGCCTCCTGGTAGCAGTAGCGGTTCAGCGCCCAGGCGGCGACCTGATCCTTGGTGAGCTTGCCGCCGTGCAGCAGCTTATGAAACTCGTGCTTGTCGTGATAGCGCTCCGCGCCAACCGCACGGATCGCAGCTTCGAATTCGTCGCGGGGGAGGGGCGCGACGCCGCGCCAATCAATGGCTACGATCTCGTTCACAGGTCGACCTCCATGCCATCCTCGCCGATTTCCCAGCCGGCCGCTTGAGCGGTCGCATATGCGTCCGAGAATTCGTTGAGCAGAGGATTGGAATTGTTGATGTGCACATAAATTTTGCGGTTCACGTCGAGCGGCGCGAACGCGGCGATGGAGCCGTCGGCGCCGCTGACATTGATGTGGCCCATGCGCGAGCCCGTCTTGCCGAGCAGGCCTTGCTCGATCATCTCGTTTTCGTGGAAAAGCGTGCCATCGAAGAAGACGAGCTTGGCGCCCCGAAGCCGCCCGGCGAGGTCCGCGTCAACTTTGGCGCATCCCGGAATGTAAAAGAACGAGTCGCCAGTTCCGGCTTCGATGATTTCCAGCCCCAGCGTATCGCCAGCGCTTGTTCCGAAATTCGGCGCATTGGCGTTTTCGAGGTAGAGCGCGATCTTGCCCGGAACGGGAAAGGCGCGGATCGCGAGACCTAGATCAATGCCCGCTCCGGTGACAGGCACGGCTTCTTCTATGCGCAGCTCAATGCGGGGCACGAGTTGCGTCTGCAGGATCGTGAAAATCGGATTGGCGCCGAGCGCATCGAGAACCCGTCCTGCGGCGTAGAGGCTGAACGGCTGCGCTTCTCGCATGTTGAGAAGACCGGCGACATGATCCACGTCGCCATTTGTCAGCGCCACCGCCTTGATCGGGCTCGCGCGCAAACCGTCGTCGGGGCCCGGAGCAAGCTCGGGCGTGGCGGCGATTTGCTCGCGCAGATCAGGCGAGGCGTTGAGCAGTAGCCAGTCGGCGCCATTGGCGCTCACCGCCAATGAGGACTGTGTGCGCGGCAAAAAGCCGGGCGCTCCGGCGCGGACCGCCCGGCAATTCGCGCAGTTGCAATTCCATTGCGGGAAGCCGCCCCCGGCGCCCGACCCCAAGATTCTGATCCGCATTGGCTTTTCGACATAGCGGGCGCGCCGCCACGTCGGATCTCCCTGAATGTTATTTTCTTGGCACTATGCGCAGGCGACCCACATTCGCGCAAGTGCGACCGATTTGCGCGGCCTTCATGAAATGTCGAGACTTTTTCCCTATCGCGACGGGCGTGTCGCCCCGGTTTGGTCGCTTTCTTTTGTCAGAAACGATGGTGGAGAGGCGAAGCGCCTCAGTCGAAGCGCGCCGCTAAGGATTCAGTTCCGAGCAGGCGCTGGATCGAGCCAATCAATTTGCGCACTCATGGAAAAAAGCTGACGCGCTTAAGCGCGCTCTTGATCGCGGCGTCGCTTGGCGGCTGCGTGTCGGACGGCATGCGCATGGTCGACGGCCACGTCGGCAACGCCGTTTCTCTTGTCTCTGGAGCCCAGGGCGAGCCGTCGGACGTCGCCATTTTCGTCGCTTCGACGCGGCGCTCCGAAGGCGCAACAGACGACGGCCGCGCGCATTTTTCACTGACCTCGATTGGCGTCCCGCTCAACCATCGCGCTGGAAGCCTCGAGCGTCCAAGCTTCGGCGGCGCCGATCGGCGTCGGCATTTTACAGTGCTGTCGAAGCGCAACATGGATGAGCGCGAGTTCTACGGCGAAGTCGCCTCGCACGTCTCGGGTCGCATCGGCAATTCGCGCGACGTGTTGCTTTACGTGCACGGCTTCAACACGGGAGTCGAAGAGGCGCGCTTTCGGCTGGCGCAGATTGTCGCCGACGGACGTTTCTCCGGCGTTCCCGCGCTCTTTACCTGGAATTCCCGAGGCGGGCTGTTCAACTATGAGTCCGACAAGGAAGCGGCGACAGTCTCACGCGACGCGCTTGAGAAGTTCGTCGTCGAACTGTCGCGCACGCCGGGCGTCGGACGGATTCATGTGCTCGCACATTCGATGGGCGCGTGGCTGACGATGGAGACGCTGCGCGGCGTCGCGCAGTCCGGCCATCCGGATCTCGACGGCAAACTTGGCGAGGTCATGCTGGCGGCGCCGGACATCGATCTCAACGTTTTCAGGCAACAGGTCGCGCGCGTCGATCCTCGGCATGTGTCGATCTTCGTCGCCAACAATGATCGCGCGCTGTCGCTCGCGTCGCGCATCGCCGGCGACCGGCCGCGCCTCGGCGCGATGAATCCCACCAATCCTGAAGACAAGTCGGAGCTCGATCGATTGGGCGTCGCCGTGCACGACATCTCGTCGTTCTCGACGGACTTCGTCGGCCATGGCGCCTTCGCCGAAGCGCCGGATGTGGTGCGAAAGATCGGCGCGCAGCTGACAGCCCCGCGCCCGGGCGAGGCAGAGACGCAAGCGGTCATTGACGCGAGCGGCGGAACCGCCCCCGCCGGGCCGCCGCCGCTCAATCAGAAAGTCGAGAGCCAGCCGCTGGCGCCGCTCGCCGCCGCTCGGTGAGCTTGCCATTTTCCGGTCTTATGACTACCTTCTTACGGGTCGACGATCGATAAGCTCAACGTATGAAAAATGTCAGACACCGCTACACTTTCCGCAAAATTTCAGATCTCGATCCCCAAGGCCGTTCGCGAAGCGCGCAAATGGAAGGCCGGCCAGGAGTTTGCGTTCATCCCCAAAGGATCTGGCGTGCTGCTCGTTCCCGTGCCTGAGCGCGATCAACTGGCCGGGATCGCAAAGGGCGCAAAACCAGAAAACTACCGCGACCGCACAGACCGCTTTTGATGCGTCTCGTCGATACTTCTGCGTGGATTGAATGGCTGATCGGGTCACCCACGGGAAAGGCGTTGTCACCGGCCATTCCCTCCCGTGATGACTGGCTTGTTCCGACAATCGTGCAGCTTGAACTCTTCAAATGGATGAGCCGCGAAGTAAGTGAAGATCGGGCGGACGAGGTGATTGCTTTCACCCAACTTTGTGTAGTGGCGGCGCTCGACACTAAAATCGCTCTCACGGCTGCGGAGCTAAGCGCCAAACACCATCTGGCCACCGCCGACGCCATCATCTACGCCACTGCGCTGGAACATGGCGCAGACGTTCTGACATGCGACGCGCACTTCAGAACCTTGCAGGGCGTCCTGTATGTCGCGAAAAGCAACTCGTAGCCGCTATCTAGACCGTCACGCCTCTTTCAGCGCCGCAGCCTTTTCCGCCTCCGCTTTCGCGAGCTTGTTATAGCGCCTCACGCTAAGCGGAATAGCGGCGAGGAACGCGACGCTCAGCACGGCGAGCAGCTCCATCGGATAGATCGCCAGCAGCAGCGCCGTCACGCCCACGCCGAAAAGCACCGGAATCACGAGGTCGCGCGGTATGCGCCCGATGCGCTTGCCGGAGAAATGCGGAATGCGGCTCGCCATCAGGAAGGCGATGCCGAGCACATAGACGATGTAAAACGGCGTCATCGCCTTGGACGCCGGCAGCTCCAAGACGGAGAAATGCAGATAGAGCGGCAGCAACACCGTCACGGCGCCGGCCGGCGCCGGCATGCCGACAAAGAATTCGGCGTGCCAGGCGGGCTTCGTCGGATCGTCCATCGTCACATTGAAGCGGGCGAGCCGTAGTGCGCCGGCGATGGCGAAGACGAGCACGGCGAACCAGCCGAGGCCTTTGATCTCGTGCAGCGTCCACAGATACAGCAACAGGCCGGGCGCGACGCCGAAATCGACGAAATCCGACAGCGAGTCGAGCTCCGCCCCGAAGCGCGACGTGCCCTTGATGGCGCGCGCTAGGCGGCCGTCCAGCCCGTCAAGCACCGCCGCGGCCATCACCGCCGTCACGGCCGTTTCAAATCGTCCTTCGATTCCATAGCGGATCGCCGTCAGCCCCATACAGAGGGCGAGCAGCGTCACGAGATTGGGAAGCACGATGCGCAACGGAATGTTGCGAAATCGCAGCCGACGCTGTTCGGAGGGCGTCAGGGTTCCTTCTTGTGAATCGCGCCCGGAGAAGAAGGGATCGGCCATGGCGTGTTCAACCCGCCTTGAATGACAGCGCAGGGGCGCCGGCGGTCATGTCGGCGAGGATCGTCTCGCCGGCGATGGCGCGAGACCCAATAGCCACCATGGGCCGTGCCGATGACGGCATATAGACATCGACGCGCGACCCAAAACGAATGAGGCCAAAACGGTCGCCGACGCCGATCTGCTCGCCTTCTTTCACGAATCCGACGATGCGCCGCGCGACGAGTCCTGCGATCTGCACGACCCCAAAGCGCCCCGACGGCGCTTCGATGACCATGCCGCTGCGTTCATTGTCGTCGCTGGCCTTGTCGAGGTCGGCGTTAAGGAACAGGCCCGGCTTATAAGCGATTCTCGAAATGCGGCCGGTGATCGGCGCACGGTTCACATGCACGTCAAAGACGCTCATGAACACGGAGATGCGCTGCATCGGCTCGGCTCCCAGGCCGAGTTCGGCCGGCGGCAGAAAGAAGCCGACCGCGCTGACGACGCCGTCCGCGGGCGAGATGACGAGCCCATCGCGCAGCGGCGTCACCCGCGGCGGATTGCGGAAGAAATAAGCGCACCAGGCGGTGGCGATGAAGCCCATCCAGCCGAGCGTCGGCGACAGCCAGTCCAGCAGGAAGGAGACGGCGGCGAAACCAGCGATGAAGACGTAGCCTTCCGGATGGATCGGAACGAGCGATTTACGGACGGAATCGATGATCGACATGCGGGCCTGCTTTCGTGGCGGGCTGATCAGCGCGCGCGTTTCCTTTGCCATGTTGCGGCGCCAAAGTCACGGATGCGCGGCCTCGGATCATGGCAGCCGAAGGACGCGGCAGGGGTCGCCCTTCGCCAGGGGCGGCGCGCCCGGCTCGCGGATCAGCAGCGCCTGCGATTGCGCCAGCTCGGTGAGCAGCGACGAGTCCTGCAGCGGCTGCGGCGTTGCTGCGAGGCGGCCGTTTTCGTCCAGGGCGAGCCGCGCGCGCATATAGTCGCGCCGCCCCTTGTTGGCGGGAAGATCGGCGCCAGCGGCCGCCGTCTCGGTTCGGTCGGCGCCGGCGTCTGGATCGCCCTGCAGCGCGCGCAGAAGGGGCGCAAGAAAGACCAGCGCGCAAATGAAGGACGCGACCGGATTGCCGGGAAGGCCGAGGATGCGCGCGTCGCCCAGCGCGCCATGGATCAGGGGCTTGCCCGGCCGCATCGCGATTTTCCAGAAGTCGAGCGACATCCCTTGGCGCGCCAGCGCTGGACGCAGCAGATCGTGGTCGCCGACCGACGCGCCGCCGAGCGTCACCAGAACGTCGGCGCGCGCCTCGCGGGCGAGGCCGATGCCGCGTTCGAGTTCTGCAAGATCATCGCGGAAGATGCCAAGATCGATCACTTCAGCGCCAGCGTCTTCGGCGATGGCGGCGACCGCGAGATTATTGCAGGAGATGATCTGCGAGGGGCCGGGCTCGGCTCCCGGCGGCACAAGTTCGTCGCCCGAAGCGATGATCGCCACGCGCGGGCGCCGCGCGACGGGAATTGCAGCGTGATTCATCGCAGCGGCGAGCGCGAGTTCGGCTGGGCCGAGGCGCACGCCGGCGAAGAGCGCGACCGCGCCTTCGCGAAAGTCGAGGCCAGCTCCGCGAATATGCGGACCGGGCGGGGCGCCTGCCGTCAATGCGCCGTCAGCGACGACAGCGTCTTCTTGAAGCAATATCGCGTCGGCGCCCTCCGGCACTGGCGCGCCGGTGAAGATGCGCACGGCTTCACCCGGCTGCAGCGCCGCGCCATAGCCGTGCCCCGCGGCGCTTTCCCCGATGACTCGCAGCGGCCCGGCGGCGAGGTCAGCGGCGCGCAGCGCAAAGCCGTCCATGGCCGAGACTGCGACGGGCGGCTGGCTGCGGCGGGCGACAAGGTCGGCGGCCAGCGTGCGGCCCCGCGCCCGCGCCAGCGGCGTCAGTTCTTCGCCAAGCCGTGAAGCCCCAGCGAGCACCCGCGCAAGGGCGTCGGGAACGGAAAGAAGCTTATCCACGCAAAACTTATCCCCGGTTCGCGACGCGGCGATAGATGAACGCCGCGAGGCTTTCGGCCGCGAGCGCGACGAGCACGATGACTGTCGCGAGCGCCGCGTCAATGTCGACGCTGGGATAAGCGAAGGAGAACGCTGCGCCAAGAGCGATCGCCAGCAGAAAAACGGCGACGATCCGAGGAAGGGACAATTTCATTTCGGCGCCGCCTCATCGCTCTTCTTCGCCTCGGCGAAGTGCGCGATGTCCGCGACCGCGGCGCTCACAGGTTGCACCCAGTCCGCGGCTGTCAGAAGAATATTTGCGACCTGCAGATTGAAATCGGCGAGTCGCGCGCCGTCCGCGAACTCGGGCCTTTTCACCTGGGCGGCGTAGGCGGCGACGAACAGCGGAAAGGCGCGGGCGCGCACATTGGTCAGATCAACGAACAGAAAAGGCGGGGGCAACGGCGAAAGATCGCTGATCTTCGTCGCGTAGGTGAGGAGATAGGGACCGCCCGAAAGATCGTTCTCGCAAAGCTGCGCGACCGCCGGCGCCGGCTTGTCGCACAAATGGAACAGCAGGCGCTGCGCCATGGCGAAATCATAGTTCTTGCTGAGGAAGGTCTTAAGGACCGCGGGATCGACATCGGCGGGGAAGGCGGCTTGGCCGCCAGAACCACGCTTGGTCGGAATGTACAGGATGTTGATCCGCTCCTTTGGCGCCGCGACATCGGATGCCGCCGGGAAGCGGCCCACGAGCTCGCGGAGGAAGGCGACGGCGCGGTCGTTGGGCCGGGGCAGGATCACATAGGAATAGAGGCCATAGCCCGCCGTTTCCACGCCGGGGGCATAAAGATAGTCGTAGGCCGTGCCCAAAATGCTCGGCCTTGCGACAGGCCCCCCGCCGCCGCTCGGCTCCGAAGGTCCTTCAGTCCTTGGCGCGTCGAACGAAGATGGGGCGCGACGGTAGGCGCGCGGCCTATTGGGGCCACTCCAGCCAGAGTGAGGTCGATAAGAATAGCCCATGCAGCGCCGGTAGCAGGCCGCGTCCTCGCCGCATTGGCTCCGGCATTCGGTCGCCCGGTCAGCGAAGGCTGGCGCGCTCATCAACAGCAGCGCAACGGCGAAAATAAAATGCCGCATGGCGGCGCCTCCACCAATCATAAATATATCGGCTGCTACGATAGCGAGCCTTGCGGCAGCCGTCGAACTATTCAGCGCGCCGCCAGTCGCCCGACTTGCCGCCCCGCTTTTCGACGAGTTCAACGCCTTCGATGCGCATGCCGCGATCGGCGGCCTTCAGCATGTCATAAATCGTCAGACAGGCGATTGAGACGGCCGTCAGCGCCTCCATCTCGACGCCGGTCCTGCCAGTGACAGACGCTTCGGCGAGGACGCGCAGGCCCGGCAACGACTCGTCGGCCGTGATCTCGACCGAGATGCTCGACAAGGGCAGAGGATGGCACAGCGGAATGAGGTCGCTCGTTTTCTTCGCCGCCATGATTCCGGCAACGCGGGCGACGCCGAACACATCGCCTTTCTTGGCCTGACCTTCGATGGCGAGACGCAGAGTTTCACGCGCCATCACCACATGGCCGCGCGCGAGCGCCACGCGCGACGTCTCGGTCTTCGCCGAGACGTCGACCATATGCGCTTCGCCCGTCGCGCCGATGTGAGTCAGCGCGCTCATGTCATGCGCCGGCGGGGGACTTATGCGCGCCCGAGTTGTGATTGGCCGTCGCGCCTTGCAGGAGTTCGCGCGTAGCCGCTTCGACGTCGTGCTTGCGCATCAGGCTTTCGCCGACGAGAAAGGCGAAGATGTGCGATTTTTCCAGGCGCACGCAGTCGTCATGCGTCGTGATTCCGCTTTCGGCGACAATGATCTTGTCGCGCGGAATCTTCTCGGCGAGCCTCTCGCTGACTTCGAGCGACACTTTGAAGTCGCGCAGATCGCGATTGTTCACGCCGATCAGACGCGTCTCCAGCGCCAGAGCGCGATCAAGCTCGCTCTCGTCATGCACTTCGACGAGCACGTCCATGCGCAGATCATGCGCGGCCGTGTTCAGCGCCTTGGCTTCGTCGTCGTCGACGGCGGCCATGATGATGAGAATGCAATCGGCGCCGTAAGCCCGCGCCTCATAGACCTGATAGGGATCGAACATGAAATCCTTGCGGAGCGCCGGCAAATGCGTCGCCTTTCGCGCGGCTTCAAGGTCTTCGAGTCTGCCTTTGAACGAGGGCGTGTCGGTCAGCACTGAGAGACAGGCCGCGCCGCCGGCTTCATAGGCGCGCGCCAATTTCGGCGGATCGAAGTCTGGGCGGATGATTCCCTTGGAAGGGCTCGCCTTCTTGATCTCGGCGATGAGCGCGATGCGACGCTCGTTCAGTTTCTGCTCGATCGCATGGACAAAGCCGCGCGGCGGATCATGATCGCGCACGTTGCGCTCGAGCGTCGCGAACGGCATGCGCACCTTCGCCTCGGAAATCTCGGTGCGCTTATAAGCTTCAATTTTTTTGAGAATGTCGGTCATTTTCTCGCCTACGGCGGGCGGGCCGCGACCGCCATCGCTCGAATTCGTTCCGCCGACTGCCGGCTGCTCATGAATAGCCGATAAATGGGCGCAATCCTATCCCGATCGCAGCGCGAAGGCCGATCAAGCGTCTCGAGTGGAGCAGCGGATCAGCGCGTCGAGCTTATCCCGAGCCGCGCCGGAATCGATCGCCGCCTCAGCGAGCGCCGCGCCTTCGCGCACATTTGCGGCCCGTCCGGCGACGACCAGCGCCACGCCGGCGTTGAGGACCGCGACGTCGCGGTAGGCGTTCTTCGCGCCCTCCAGAACGGCGCGCAGGGCTCTTGCGTTATGCGCCGCGTCGCCGCCGACAAGCGCCTGAATCGTCGCGCGGGGCAATCCGGCCTCCTCCGGCGACAGCTCAAAGCTGCGGATCTCGCCGTCTTCGAGCGCGACGACATGGGTGTCGGCGGTCGTCGTCGCTTCATCGAGCCCGTCGCCGCCATGCAGCAGCCAGACGCGCTTTGCGCCGAGTTCGCGAAGCGCAAGCGCCAAAGGTTCGAGCCAGTCGCGGGAGAAGACTCCGATCATCTGCCGCTCGACCCGCGCGGGGTTACACAAAGGGCCAAGCAAATTGAAGATCGTGCGCACGCCCAGCTCGCTTCTCACCGGCGCGGCATGGCGCATGGCCGGGTGGTGCGTCGTCGCGGCCATGAAGCAGATTCCGGCATCTTGAAGCGATGCGGCGGCGGCGGCTGGCGAAATGCCGACCTTGACGCCGAGTTCGCCAAGAACGTCGGAGGAACCCGACAGCGACGTGGCCGCCTTGCCGCCATGTTTGGCGACGATCGCGCCGGCGGCTGCGGCGATGATCGCGGCCAAAGTGGAAATATTGTAAGTGCCGGCGCCGTCGCCGCCGGTCCCGACGATATCGATTGCGCCGGCCGGCGCTTCGACCGGCGTCATCGCGGCGCGCATGGCCTCGGCGGCCCCGATGATCTCGTCAATCGTCTCGCCGCGCAGCCGCAGACCCATGAGAAAGGCCCCAAGCTGCGCTGGCGTGGCGTCTCCACGGAAAATCAGAGAAAAGGCCGCTTTCGCCTCGTCGCGGGCAAGGGGCGCGCCGGAGACCAACGCGGCGATGTAGGATTTGAAATCCTCGCTCACTGTCGTTCAGCGCCGTTGCGCAAGGGCAGGGCCGCCGGCCGACGGGTGCAGGCGACCTTCGAAGCAGTCTTCACGCCGCCTTCTCACGCCGCCGGGGGCCCTCGTTCCACTCCCGCGCGAGATCGAGGAAGTTTTGCAGAATTTTGTGGCCGTGCTGCGAGGTGATGCTCTCGGGATGGAACTGCACGCCATGCGTAGGGAGCGTCTTATGCGACAGCGCCATGATGAGGCCGTCAGGCGTCTCGGCGGTCACCCGCAGGCAGTCGGGAAGGGTGTCGCGGCTGACGATCAGCGAATGATAGCGCGTCGCCTGGAACGGCCCCTCGATGCCGCGAAACACGGCGTCGCCGTGGTGGAGAATGGTGGCCATCTTGCCGTGGATCGGCAGCGGCGCCCGAATGACGTCGCCGCCAAACACCTCGCCGATCGACTGATGGCCGAGGCAGACGCCGAAAATCGGCACGGTCTCGGCGGCAGCTGAGATCAGCTCCATGCAGATGCCCGCCTCATGCGGCGTGCAAGGGCCGGGCGACAGCACGATCGCGTCGGGTCCGCCGGCCAGCACTTCGGCGACCGAAACGGCGTCGTTGCGGTGAACCGTGACGTTCGCGCCCAGCTGGCCGAAATAGTGAACCAGGTTGAAAGTGAAGCTGTCGTAGTTGTCGATGAGCGTGACGTTGGACATTGGGCTGCTGTCCAGCCTCCTGGCGCGGGTTTGACAGTGCAATAGGCCGGGTGGCGGGCTTAAGCAACCGTTGGACGGCGATCGTCTCGCGGCGAGAAGCGCCAGTCCGGCCGAACATCTTTGATCATCATGATCTCAGCCAGCGACTGGCGGGTCAGAAGACCCAAGAACCGCCCCTCCTCGTCGGTTACGCCGACCGCCTCTCCGCTCGTGAGCATGGGCAGGGCGGCGTCGATGTTCTCGCGACCGTCTATCGTCGCGGGCTCCTGGCGAACGAAAGGCGCGATCGGCGCGCCGGGTTCGGCAGCCCGCAACGCTTCGATGATGTTGGCGCGCGACAGGAAGCCGCTGAGCCGGCGCGAGACGTCGACGACCGGGAATTCGTCCTGAGACGTGGCCAACAGGATGTCTACCGCTTCCCGCACGCTTGAGCTGCGTTCGATCACGGCGATGCGCGTCTCCATGGCGTCGGCGGCTTTCAGTCCACGCGCCGCCTCGGACATCGACGTCATCTGCGCTTCGCCCGCCGCCGCGATATAGACGAAAATCGCGATGAACAGCAGCAGCGGATTTCCGAACAGCCCGAGAAAGCCGAGCAGGAAAGCGAAGCCCTGACCGATCTGCGCGGCGATGCGCGTCGCACGGCCCTTGCCGATCCAGATCGACAGCGCCGCCCGCAGCACGCGGCCGCCATCCATCGGAAAGGCCGGGATCAAGTTGAACGCCGCAAGAAAGATATTCACGGCCGCCAGACGTTTTAAAAGATTGACGGACGGGTCGCTGATCTGGATCCCGTCGGACACATCGACGGCCCCAAGAAACAGGATGAGCAAAGCCGCAATGACGAGATTGACCGCCGGACCCGCCAGCGCGATCAGCAGCTCCTGACGGGGCTTATCGGGCATCTTTTCCATGTCGGCCACGCCGCCGATCGGCAGCAGCGTGATCACCGGCGAGACGATTCCATAGCGCCGCGCCGTCAATATGTGGCCGAACTCGTGCAACACGACGCAGACAAAGATCGCGACGATGAACAGGACGCTGTCGCGCGCTGCGACGGCGCCGCCGCGCTGGTAGGCCGCAAAGCCGATCCAGCCCAGGAGCAGCAGGAACGTGACGTGAATGCGCACGGCGGTTCCCATGAAGGAGCCGATCGTGAGGGACCAACGCATTTGAGCTCCTGCGATCGTGGTTAACAGCCGGTAAGATAGGACTGAGCGGCGGCTTGCGCTAGAGCGCTTCCCTGGAACCTGCTCTAAGCGCGGGGATGCGCACGAAAAACGCCGGCGAAGCGGCCCTGGGGCGCTTGCCGGCGATAGAGAGATGACGGTTGAGAGACGAGAAGAAAGCGAGATCGCGTCAGAGGCGATAGCGGACCTGATCGGTCCAGAAGCGCTCCAGTCGCGAGAGCGACGTATTGAGGGTGCGAAACTCGTCGCAGGAAACGCCGCCGATCTGCTCGACCGTCAGCGCGTGCTTCTCATAAAGCTGAGCGACGATATCGTGAATTTGCTTGCCCTTCGGAGTCAGGCTGATGCGCACCGAACGGCGATCAAGGCGCGAGCGCGCATGATGCATATAGCCCATGTCGACCAGCTTCTTGACGTTGTATGAAACATTGGAGCCGAGGTAGTAGCCGCGCGTGCGCAATTCGCTCGCGGTCAACTCCTTGTCGCCAATGTTGTAAAGCAGCAGCGCCTGCACGGAATTGACGTCGCCAAGATCCCGGCGGTCGAACTCGTCCTTGATGACGTCGAGCAGACGGCGGTGAAGGCGTTCGACGAGCGTGAGCGCTTCGAGATAAACCGGTCGGATCTCGCTGGCGCGATCCTCGCGGGCAGGGGCTGTCTTGGTCATGGCGCTCATCGTCTTCTCCATCAGGGCGGATGCATCGCGCATCTCTTGATCGGCGTTCGATGAGATCAAATTAGATCGGCGCAGGTGAAAGGCAGTTTAAACAACAGCCTGAATCGCGCGTTTACCCCGATAGGGGCTGTTTGCGGTGAATGAGAGATGAACTTAAACGTTCGATTTACGCTAATGATTCCTCTAACAAGCCTTGCGCATTAGGAAGCCTTTGGCGGTTTCCTGTCGAATTTGCGGCGACGGCGGCGTTCGCGCATGCGCTGCGCCTCGATATCGCGTCCGGCCTCGAAGGTCAGCCCGAAATACATGGCGATCAGCACGGCGTTGACGCCGATCAGCCAATATCCGCCGGTGAAGAATCCCGGCATGCTGAGCGTAAGAAAGATCTGCGCGCTTGCAACGAGCAGCCACAGCACGCCGCCCCAGGGCGTCGCCAGCCACAGGCCGACGCCGGCGATGAGATCGAGCACGGCGAAGAAAATAACGGCGGAGGCTGCGCTCTGCGGCATGGTTTCAAAGATCGAGCGTTCAGCAGCGAGAATGATCCGCCACTGCATCAAGCCTTGCACGAGCCAAAATAACGCGACAATGCGCATGAAGCGCGAGAGCAGCACGCCCCATTTTGCGGCGTCGCCGCCGTTCGGTTCGCCGACGCGAATTGCGCGGTAGGGATCGTCGCCGTCGTCGTAGATCGTTGGGCCATCCATCAGATGCGCCGCCGCTTGTTTCGCTGCCCGTGCGCTGTGGCGGAAATGGCTACTGCCCCCGCCGCGCGCGCGTTGCGAAGCGAACCGCTTCCTCGGCGGCGCGGAAAAGCGCTTTCGCCTTGTTGACGCATTCGCGATGTTCATATTCCGGTTCGCTGTCGTAGACGACGCCGGCGCCTGCCTGCACATGCATCTTGCCGTCCTTCACGATCGCCGTGCGCAGCACGATGCAGGTGTCCATTTGGCCGCCGGCGCCGAAATAGCCGATGCAGCCGCCATAGATGCCGCGCTTGTCGGTCTCGAGCTCGTCAATAATCTCCATGGCGCGCACTTTCGGCGCGCCGGAGACGGTGCCGGCGGGAAACCCCGCGGCGAGCGCGTCGATGCAATCGTGGCGCGCATCGAGCTCGCCTTCAACATTGGAGACGATGTGCATCACGTGACTGTAGCGCTCGATCGTGAAACTGTCAGTGACGCGCACCGTGCCGGTCTTTGCGACGCGGCCGACGTCGTTGCGGCCGAGGTCGAGCAGCATGAGATGTTCGGCGCGCTCCTTTTCATCGGCGAGGAGATCCGCCGCCAGACGCTCGTCCTCCGCCTTCTCCTCGCTGCGCCAGCGCGTGCCGGCGATCGGGCGAATCGTCACCTTCGCGTCGGCGACGCGCACGAGGATCTCGGGACTCGAACAGACGATCTGGAATTCGCCGAAATCGAGAAAGCATAAAAAGGGCGCCGGGTTCACGCGGCGCAATGCGCGATAGAGCGCAAAGGCGGGCAAAGCGAAAGGCGCGGTGAACCGCTGTGACAGCACGACCTGGAAGATGTCACCGGCGCGAATGTATTCCTTCGCGCGCTCGACCATCTCCAGAAAACGAGATGGCGGCGTATTCGAAACCGGCTCCTGAGCGAGCAGCTGCGCGTCGGTCCCGCCGTCGCGATGCTCCAGCGGCGCCTCCAGCGTTGCAACGACTCTGTCGAGGCGCGCGAGCGCCGCTTCATAGGCCGCCTTCGCCGCGACGCCGGCTTTTGGCCGAGCCGGCGTGACAATGGAGATTTCGTCGCGAACCGTGTCAAAGACGATCATGACCGTCGGACGCATGAAAAGCGCGTCAGGCGCGCCGATCCTGTCTTCCTTGGCCGGTCCGAGGCGCTCCATCTGGCGCACCATGTCATAGCCGAGGTAGCCGAAAACTCCCGCCGCCATCGGCGGCAGCCGCACGGCCTGCGGCACGGCGGATTCGGCGATGAGCTGACGCAAGGCGACGAGCGGCGCTCCCTCGCAAGGCGTGAAGACGCTCGCGTCGTCGAGCGCGGCCCGATTAATTTCCGCTCTGTCGCCGAGGACGCGAAAGATCACGTCGGGGTCGAGGCCGATCATCGAGTAGCGGCCACGGGCGGCGCCGCCTTCCACGGATTCGAGCAGAAAAGCAGCGCCGCGCCGATCGCGCGTGAGCTTGAGATAGGCGGAGACCGGCGTTTCGAGATCGGCGACCAACCGGGTCACGACCAGCTGCGGCCGATCAGCGTCGTATTCGGCGCCGAAGGCGTCGAAGTCGGGCTCGAACAGCGCGCCGCTCACTTGTCGCGTTCCGCTCCGGTCGCGGCTTCCAAGGCCTTCTGGTTGATGTCGACGCCGAGCGCCTTCTCGAGGCCGCCGACATATTGCTCCAGCAGGTCGTTGTGAAATGCAGGCTTCAGTTGCTGGGCGATCGTCTTCGCTTCGATCGAACTCGGGTCGAACACGGGAGTCGTCGAGTCGCGCACGAAAAACACCAGCCGCCCATTGTCGACGACGGCGGAGCCGGCGTTGCGCGGCGCGACATCGAAGAATCGAACGATGACGTTGGTGTTGAAGTCGGGCCGCGCCTCGCGCTTCACGTCATTGGCGCGTTGGGTCTGAACGCCCACTTCCTTGGCGACGTCTTCGATTGACCGGCCCGCGTTCAGCTTGGCGACGATTTCATCGGCCTTGGCGGCGAGCGCCTTTTGCGCTGCGTCGCTGCGCATGGCGTCGACGACGGCCGCCTTCACCTCTTCGAATGTCTTCTGCCGGGCGGGCTCGATGCCGTTGACCTCGTACCAGACATAGCCGCCGTCACGCGTCGCGACAGTATCGTTATCGACGCCGATGTCCGATGCGAAGGCGGCCTTCACGAGGTCTGGACCGGAAGGAAGGCCGGCGATCGGCTTGCCGCTGCGGTCATTGCCTGCATCGTCGACGCCGTCATAGACCTGCGTCTCCAGCCCCACGGCCTTTGCGGATTCGGCGAGAGTTTTGCCAGTGGCGCGTTGATCCTCGATGGCCTCATGGAGCCGGCGCACTTCAGGCATGGCGCCCTGCGCGGCGATTTCCGCGCGCAGTTCCGGCTCGGCCTGCTCGAAAGTCTTGTTGTAGACCGCCGGGGCGATGCTCTTGACCTGGGAGACGACGGCGCCGAAGGCGGTGTGAACCGGCTCGGTGAGCCCCGGCCCGGGAAGCGCAAAAACCGCCGCGCCAACTTTGGGATCGCCGAAGTCGCGCTGCTCGACGAGGCCGAGGTTGACGTCCTTCGGATTGAGTTTGAGCTCGGCCGCCATCGCCTCGATGTCGGCGCCGGCTTTGAGTTTGGCGAGCGCAGCTTCGGCTTCCGTGTCGGTCTTGAACACGATCTGCCGCACGTCACGCTTTTCGGGCATGCCGTAGCGCTTCGATTTGACCTCGTCGTAAAGCTTGCGCACCTGTTCGGCAGGCACGCTCTCCGGCTTCCCGACCGTAGAAGGGCTGACGACCAGCGCCGTCAGCTTGCGGTATTCCTTGGCGCGAAAGGTCTGCTCGCGTTCGTCGAAGTATTTTTTCAGCTCTTCGTCGGATGGCGTCGCTGCGGCGCCGACCAGCGACGGCGGCAGAATGACGTAGTCGATCGTTCGCGATTCATTGCGGAAACGATAGATCGCCTCGACCATCAACTTGGGCGGCTCGACTCCGGCGACGGCGATGTCGGTAATCATCTTGCGCAGGTAAGCGTTCTTCTGATCCGCGACGAAACCCCGCTCGGTGAAACCGGAGTCATTGGCGATCTGCTTGAAGCGCATGGCGTCGAATTTGCCGTCCGGCCCCTGAAACACCTTTTCCGACGCGAGCAGACGCTGGGTGGTCTCATCGCTTGCGGCCAGCCCGAGCTGCCGCGCCTTTTGGTCAAGCGCGACTTCCGTGACGAGGCGCTCGAGGATCTGAAGGTCCAGCCCCGCCTGATGCGCTTCTTCATTGGTGATCGCGCGCCGCATCCGCTGCTGAATGCGGCGGAGCTCATTTTGATACGCGCTGCGATAGGTTTCGACCGTGACTTCGCCGCTGCCGACTCGGGCGAGCCGCTGGGCGGTCATGCCGCGAAACACGTCTCCGACCCCCCAGATCGAAAAACTGATGACGATGACGCCCATGACCAGCGCCATGATGGTGCGGCCGATCCAGTTCTGCGAGGCGACGCGCAGGCCTTCTAGCATGGGTATTGCTTCCTTGGGTGCGTTGGATCCGGCTTCCCGGTTTTGGCGGCGGACTATAGGGAGGGGGCGGGCGCGTGGCAATGCGCTCCGCACGGAACCGCCGACGCGTCGAAATGCGCTATTGCCCTGTGTTTCGAATGCCTGCAGTCTCCCCGACGATAACCCCGCTGAACAGTTCCAATTCGGAGCGCGCGCCGGAGATGAGAGCCGATAATGGATGAACCCGTTAACGCTGTTGGTGAGACCGGCGTAGAGGCTCTCGTTACCAAAGTCGCGGCTGAGCCCGCGGACGTCCAGGCGGCCGAGCCCGCGGCGCATCCTCACGCGCCACATCAGGACGTGCGTCGCTTGCGGGCTGACGCCGAGGCGGTCCGGAAGGCGTTCGAGTCAGGAGAATTTCCCTACAAGACCCGCCTGAGCGAGAAGGTCTACCTGCGGCACATGGAGCTCCTCCAGGTGGAGCTCCTCAAGGCGCAAAACTGGGTAAAGGAGACCGGTCAACGCATCGTCTTGCTGTTCGAGGGGCGCGACGCCGCCGGCAAGGGCGGCACCATCAAGCGCTTTATGGAACATCTCAATCCGCGCGGCGCGCGGGTCGTCGCCTTGGAAAAGCCATCCGAGCGCGAGCGCAGCCAGTGGTATTTCCAGCGCTACATCCAGCACCTGCCGGCGGCCGGCGAGATCGTTTTCTTCGACCGCTCTTGGTACAATCGCGCCGGCGTCGAGCGGGTGATGAATTTCTGCACCCCGAACGAATATCTGGACTTCATGCGCCAATGTCCCGATCTTGAGCGCATGTTCGTCAACTCCGGCGTTCGCCTCTACAAATACTGGTTCTCGGTGACGCGCGAGGAGCAGCAACACCGCTTCCGCTCGCGGATGAACGATCCTTTGAAGCAGTGGAAACTCTCGCCGATCGATCGTGCGTCGATGGACAAATGGGACGATTACACCGAAGCGAAGGAGGCGATGTTCTTCTTCTCCGATACGGCCGACGCGCCTTGGATTGTCATCAAATCGGACGACAAAAAGCGCGCGCGCCTTAATTGCATGCAACACTTTTTATCGAGCCTCGATTACCCGAACAAAGATCATAGCGTCGTACACGGACCCGATCCGCTCATCGTCGGCGCCAGCGCACACGTCATCGGCCGCGACGAGCACATTCTGGGCAAGTCGCTTGCGATGGACGCCGAGAAGAAGCGCAAGCGCACCCGCTAAGATTTCGAGACCAGTCGTTTGCGCCACTAAGAATAAAAAAAGAAACTCTCGTAATTATGCCGTCGGCCCGCTGTGGCTTTTAGCGCCGGACGTCCCGCGCGCCCTGGATTTCCCACGTATCGTTGGGCTGAAGGCGGTAGGGCGCACGGCCGTCCCGACAAGCGTCAACTTCAAAAAAAATTCACCATAAAGTTAAGGCCCTGCTTGCACTGCAGATATCGCTTGTTTAGAAAAGGAACGCTGAAGCTGGAAGAGGCGTGAGTTGTAGCCCTTCCCCTTCCCGAGGGGCCCGAGACACGCGCTCGGTCGACTGAGCCCTGACAGCTGTGGGCGGCGCGGCCGCCCCTTACGAGCGCCCCAAAAGGAAATCCTATGCTGCGATCTCTTGGTCTTGCAGGAATGATGACGGCTGTACTTTTGACGGCGCCCGCCCAGGCTTTCGATGTTATGGCGCCTGACTACGGCGGACGCGTGGAGCAATATGAAGCCAGGCTTGCGAGGGCGCGGGCTCGCGGCGAGCCGATCCGTATTGGCCCGACTGAATGCGATTCCTCATGCACGCTCTATCTGGCCCATCCCCAGTCCTGTGTTTCCGAGGGCGCGGTTTTGGGCTTCCATGCGCCTTGGTTTGGCGGGCCCGAGGGGGGCGTCGTCGATCCGCGTATGACCGCGGTCTTCGCCGCACATTATAAGCCCGGGCTGCGTCAGGCCTTCATGGCTCACGTGCGACGCCACGCGCATCAGGCCCCCGGCCCGATGCTGCGCATCACCGGCCGCCAGCTCGCGGCGTATGGCTATCGCCTCTGCTGATTTAGGGTAGATCGATATGCGCGGAGACTTGATCGGGAGATCGCAGCGCTCCGCGCTCATACCAGCCCTTGCTCCGATTGACGATCCAGACGACGCTTAGCATCACTGGAACTTCGATCAGGACGCCAACAACGGTGGCGAGCGCAGCGCCCGAGTCAAAGCCAAATAGGCTGATGGCCGCCGCGACCGCCAGTTCGAAGAAATTGCTCGCCCCGATCAGCGCCGAAGGGCCGGCGACGCAATGCGCTTCTCCCGCCGCGCGATTGAGCAGATAGGCGAGTCCGGCGTTGAAATAGACCTGGATCAGTATCGGCGCCGCGAGCATGGCGATTATCGCGGGTTGCCGGATGATCTGTTCCCCCTGAAAACCAAAGAGCAGAACGAGCGTCGCGAGCAGCGCGATCAGCGACGCCGGGCCGATATGCGCGAGCGCCTTCGCGAGGCCTTTTTCACCGCCTGCCGCGAGCAGCCGTTTGCGGGCTAGCTGCGCGACGATCACCGGAACGACGATGTAGAGAACCACCGAGAGAAACAGCGTGTCCCAGGGCACGATGATCGAGGACAGTCCAAGCAACAACCCGACGATGGGCGCGAATGCCACGATCATGATTGCGTCGTTGAGCGCGACCTGGCTCAGCGTGAAATGCGGCTCGCCCTTGATGAGATTCGACCACACGAACACCATGGCGGTGCAAGGCGCGGCTGCGAGTAGGATCAAGCCGGCGATATAAGAGTCGATCTGGTCCGCCGGCAGATAGGGTCGAAACAGATAGCCCATGAAAATCCATCCGAGCAGCGCCATGGAAAAGGGCTTTATCGCCCAGTTGACGGCGAGCGTGACGCCAATCCCGCGCCAGTGACGCCCGACTTCCGCAAGCGCGGCGAAGTCGATCTTCATCAGCATCGGCGTGATCATCAGCCAGATGAGCGCCGCGACAGGCAAATTGACCTTTGCGACCTCCATCGCGCCAATTGCGTGAAACACGCCCGGCAAGAAATGGCCCAGCGCGACGCCGGCGACGATGCAGAGCGCCACCCAGAGCGAGAGATAGCGTTCGAAAATAGTCATGGCTTACTCCGCGACCGCGTTCGGCGATGTTGCGCCTTCCATCTCGCCGATCTCGCGCAGGCGCTGGCTGAGCGCGAGCTTGTCGAGACGATGCAGCGGAATCGCACAGAACTGATCGACGCGGTTGCGCAGATAGCGAAAGGCCGTGGCGAAGGCGCGCTGTTTTTCTATGTCGCTTCCTTCCACCGCCGCAGGGTCTTCGATGCCCCAATGCGCCGTCATTGGCTGGCCGGGCCATGCCGGACAAGCTTCACCCGCTGCGCTGTCACAGACGGTGAAGACGAAATCCATGCGGGGCGCGTCAGGGCGGGCGAACTCGTCCCAGCCTTTGGACCGATAGCCTTCGGAAGGAAGGCCCATCGTCTCCAGCGTATAGAGCGCGTAGGCGTTGACCTCGCCCTTGGGATGGCTGCCGGCGGAATAGGCGTGGAACCGGCCGGCGCCGCGCTCGCGCAGCAGCGCTTCGGCCATGATCGAACGCGCGCTGTTGCCGGTGCAGAGGAACAGCACGTTATAAGTCCTGTCTGTCATTGGCGAGACTCACATTTGATGCGTGCAAGAGAGTCGGCGGGCGCGCATGGCGCGCCGCCGCAACAGTCTTCGGCGAGGAAGCGCGCCAGCTCATTCAGCCGCGAAAGATCCGCCCGATAGACGATGCTGCGGCCGGTGCGGGCGCTGATGACGAGCTTCGCCTGCGAAAGGACGTTGAAATGGGCAGAGAGCGTGTTTTGTGGAACGCAGAGCGCGCGGGCGACGTCGCCGGCCGGCAGACCCTCGGGCTCGTGCCGGACGAGCAAGCGGAAGGCTTCGAGCCGCGTCGGCTGCGAAAGCGCGGAAAGACAGGCGAGAGCCGCTTCTATTTCCATAAATCCAGATATATCGAAATATATGACGGCGCAATGACATTTCCGTAGCGCGCGCCACATTGTTGCGCGCCCGTAGCTCTGTTACCCAGGCGTATTGTCAGGAGCATTTCGCATGACCCGTCGCCCGCTCGTCGCCGGAAACTGGAAAATGAACGGGCTGCGCGCCTCGCTTGAGGAGATCGAGGCGATGGGCGCCGCCTATGATGATGCGCTGCGCGCGCGCGCCGAACTCATCGTCTGCCCGCCGGCCACCTTGATTGCGGTTGCGCGCGATAGCGCGGAGCGCGGAGGCTTGGGCCTTGGCGGGCAGGATTGCCATGCCGCCGCCAGCGGCGCTCACACGGGCGATATTTCCGCCGAGATGCTCAAGGACGCCGGCGCGTCCTACGTCATCGTCGGCCACAGCGAACGCCGTTCCGACCACGGTGAAACTGACGCCAACGTTCAGGCGAAGGCCGCCGCCGCCCTGCGCGCCGGGCTTACGCCGATCATTTGCGTCGGCGAGACGCGCGCCGAGCGGGAGGCGGGCGACGCGCTGAGCGTCGTCGGCGCGCAGATCGAGGGTTCGCTCCCCGCCGACGCGCCCCCTTACATTGTCGTCGCCTATGAGCCGGTGTGGGCCATCGGAACGGGGCTGACGCCGACAACCGAGGACGTCGCCGAAATGCATGCCTTCGCGCGCGAGCGGATCGAAGCGCGGCTCGGCGGCGGCAAGAGCGGCGATGTGCGCATTCTCTACGGCGGCTCGGTCAAGCCGTCGAACGCCCGCGAATTGATGCATGTCGCCAATGTCGACGGCGCGCTGGTTGGCGGCGCGAGTTTGACGGCCAAGGATTTTATCGGCGTCGCGAGCGCCTATCGCTAATCAGGCGAAGCTGGACAATCGGATGGGCTCGAATAAAGTCATCTCTTCAGAGGGTTTGTTTTCAGTAATTGTTTGAAAGAGGGGCGCGTCATGAGCCAGAATGATTTCGGCGTCATCGAATTGGTCGATGAAGACCGCGTCTATCCCGGTTCGCGATTCAGCGAAGTGCGCGACGCGATGTTCGCCAATCCCTATCAAAAGGTCTGGGGCGCGCCCGGCGAGCCGCCGCTCCCCTTCGTGATGCCGACCTTTTTCGACATGTTGCGCGCGCTTTGGCGGGGCAGGCACTTTTTGACGCAAGCCGCCGAACGATCGGTCGATGCGCGCAGTGATCTGAGGTGGGGGCCTGACAAGAAAGGCTTCAGACGCATCGTGCATCCCTGGGGCGTCGTTCTGACGGGACTTTGGGAAATCACCGAGGACAGCGGCTACACCGGCTATTTCCAAAAAGGCAGCAAGGCGCTTGTCGTCGCGCGCTATTCCAACGGCGGCGCGGTGAAGCGCGGCAAACCGCGCGGGCAGGGCATCGCCGGCAAGCTTTTCCCGACGACTGACCCAGACCATAAAGAGCCGCTGCAGACGGCGAACTTCTTCACGATCGACGATATCGTCGGCGCGTCGACGCGCTACATCAACGATGTTGATTTCGTCAATGCGCCGAACGTCACGCTCTCAAACGATTGGGCGACGTCGCCCATCGTCATGACGGCGGGCGTCGTGTTCGCGATCACCGATAAGGATCCGACCGAGCGGCAGCTCCATGAAGTCGCGGAGCTCGGCAAACCTCGCGACCTTCCCACCCGCGCCCCGCGCTTCATGCGCTTGAAGCTTGCGCCGGGCCATCCGCGCATTGAAGGAGAGGACCTCGATTCACGCGACGAATTGCTCGCGATGATGTTCGACAAGGGCGATCCGACGCCCAGGCGCGAGATCGTTTTCACCATCGAGGTCACCGAGGATGGCGAAGTGACCGGCCGCACCGGATTCAAGAAAGGAACGTTCCGCAATTGGCGGCGGATCGGCGCGCTGACGTTCGACAACGCCGTCGTCTCCTACAACGGCGATCGCGTCCTGCATTTCCACCATCCGAATTGGCGCATCGATCGCAACGATCCGGCGACCAGGTTCCGGCCCTCGCCAGCGGGCAGCAAAGTGGAAAAGACCGAGGCGGTGTAGGCTTGCCGCTTCGGCGAGCGACCGATATAAGCGCGACGCCTACACCATGCTCCAACGACGAGGCGACGCGCTCCTATGGCGATCGAACGCACTTTTTCCATCCTCAAGCCCGACGCGACGAAGCGCAATCTCACAGGCAAGATCAACGCGCTGATCGAAGATGCGGGCCTGCGCATCATCGCTCAGAAGCGTATCCACATGACGCGCGAACAGGCGGAAGCTTTTTACGCCGTGCATAAGGAGCGCCCCTTTTTCGGCGAGCTCGTCGACTTCATGATTTCCGAGCCCGTCGTCGTGCAGGTGCTCGAAGGCGAGAACGCCATCGCGCGCTACCGCGAAGTCATGGGCGCGACCAATCCTGCGAACGCCGCGCCGGGAACGATCCGCAAGGAACATGCGCTGAGCGTCGGCGAGAATTCGGTGCATGGCTCAGACGCGCCGGAGACTGCGGCGGTGGAAATCGCGCAGTTCTTTTCCGGCAACGAGATCGTTGGCTAATCTGCGCGTCAGTGAGTGAATGGCCGGGCCAAGCCTGGCCATGACTCTTGCTGCGCGGCCCCTGACTATGCCGCTGCAGTCTCAGGAAAATACGCCTGCATCATCCTGTCGCGATAGGCGAGGAGGTTGGCGTTCGCCTGCGCCGCGTCGCGAACGGCGCTCTCCGACATCGGCGATAAGACCGACGCCACAAAGGCGAAGACCGTAGCGTCGGCGCCGCAGGGCGCGTCGCCGAAGAGATAGGGCTTGTCGCCGATCAGCGTCGCGAGCGCTTCGATGTCGCGTACGCCGAGCGCATCGATTTCCGATGGGCTGTGACGGCCCATGCCCTGCGCCCAAAGCGATTTGGCGATCCTGCGTCGAATGAACCATTTCGCCAGCGGGCGCGCGACGGCGGGCACGCTTTCGAAGAAACGCGCGGGACCGCGTTTGAAATTGGTGTCATCCATCCAGCGCGTATGGACGATGACCGAATAGAGATGTTCTTCGCACATCTTCTCAACGCACCAGCCGATCGCTTTTTGCGAGGCGCTCAACTGCGCGTCGAAGTCCACGCCGTATTTCTTTTCGATATGGAAACGGATGAAGGTTGAATCGGCGACGGTTTCGCCGTCGTCGTTGATGTAGGGCTGCTTGCCTTTCGGCGCTTTCGAAAAGCCGCTGCGGTCTTCGACATAGTCGAGGCCTGCCATCTTCAGAAGCACCATCGCTTTCGTCACGAAAGGCGATGCGTCCGGCAGTCCGGCGACGGGGCGGAAGCAATAAAGCGTGATCGTCATGAAATTCCCTTGGTCGGCGCGATGGCGTCGGGAACGATAAGGACTGCCTCGCGGGGCGCCGGCGCTGCGAGCACGCGATTGCCTTCGATCCGCACGGTGCCCGACGCGACCAGCCGCAGCGCCATCGGATAGATGACATGCTCCTGCGCGAGCACGCGGGCGGCGAGGGTGTCCGGCGTGTCGTCGTCGAGCACGGGCACGGCGGCCTGCGCGACGATCGGACCTTCGTCCATTTCCGGCACGACGAAATGCACGGTGGCCCCGTGAATCTTTACGCCGTCGGCCAGCGCGCGCTCATGCGTGTCGAGTCCGCGATAGGAGGGCAACAGGGCAGGGTGGATGTTGAGCATGCGCCCGCGCCAGAGGCCGACGAACCACGGCGTGAACATGCGCAGAAAGCCGGCGAGGCAAATGAATTCGATGCGATAGGTTTCCAGAACTAATTGCAGCGAACGCTCGAACTCCTCGCGTCCGGCGTAAATCTTGTGGTCGACCGCAGCCGTCGCGACGCCGGCGGCCTTCGCCTTGGCGAGGCCCGGCGCATCGGGACGATTGGAAAGCACAAGGGCGATTTCAGCCGGAAAGCTGGGGTCCCTGGCGGCGGCGATCAGCGCGTCCATGTTTGAGCCGCGACCCGAGATAAGAATCGCGGTGCGCAGCCGCGTCACAACGTCAGAGTCCCGTGCGTAACGACCCGCTCGGCGTCGGTCTCGATGACTTCGCCGATGCGCACGGGCTTCTCGCCGACAGCCCGCAAGGCCGACTCCACCTCGCTGGCGGCGGGCTCGGAGGCCACCACCACCATGCCGATTCCGCAGTTGAACGTGCGCAGCATCTCGCTTGCCGCGATGCCGCCCGTCTCGGCGAGCCAGCGGAAAACCGGCGGAGGCGCGAACGTCGACAGATCAAGCGCGACGCCTAGACCGCTTGGCAGCACGCGTGGGAGATTGTCGGGAAAGCCGCCGCCGGTGATATGGGCGAGGGCGACGATATGCGGCGTCGCCTTCAAGGCCGCGAGCAGGGGCTTCACGTAGATGCGGGTCGGCGTCAAAAGCGCCTTCGCCAGATTGAGGTCTCGCGCGAAAGGCGCGGTGGCGCTCCACGCAAGTCCAGCGTGCTTCACAACGTTGCGTACGAGCGAATAGCCATTGGAATGGACGCCGGAAGAAGGAAGTCCGAAAAGGACGTCGCCGGCATGGACATCGCGGGGTAGAAGGCGATCACGCTCCGCGGCGCCGACCGCGAAGCCCGCGAGGTCATAGTCGCCGCGCGCATAGAGGCCGGGCATTTCGGCGGTCTCGCCGCCAAGCAGGGCGCACCCCGCCTCGACGCAACCGGCGGCGATGCCCTTCACCACCGACGTCGCGACGTTCGGGTCGAGTTTGGCCGCCGCGTAATAATCCAGGAAGAAAAGCGGCTCGGCGCCCTGAACGATCAGGTCGTTGACGCACATCGCGACGAGATCGATTCCGATCGTCTCATGCAGACCGGATTCGATCGAGATCTTCACCTTGGTGCCGACGCCGTCGTTCGCCGCGACGAGGACAGGATCGGAAAATCCGGCCGCTTTGAGATCGAACACGCCGCCAAAGCCGCCGATCTCGCCGTCGGCGCCGGAGCGCCGCGTCGAACGCACGGCGGGACGGATCATGTCGACGAACCGATTGCCTGCGTCGATGTCGACGCCGGCGCCAGCGTAGGTAAGGCCCGAATTTCTCTGTTGCATTTCATCCTTCGCGTCGTGGGCGCCGGCGTTAGATGGGCGCAAGCGGCGGCGGCTGTCAAATCCGCTCGGAACGGCTACGCTCTTGTGCGTTTGCACAAAGTTTTTTCCGTAGCGCGGCATATGAATGTCGCCGCAAAGGAGCAGCGCCATGAAGATTCGGTTCACCATTGAAGATATCGCGGCGGCCCGCGACGCCGGCGCGATTGACGCCGCGTCCTTCGAGCGGCTGTCGCAGTTTCTTGCGTCGCGGCGCGCGGCCCTCGCGGAGGCGACGTCCCAAGCGCCGCGCTATGACGTCGTCAATCTGCTTTGGTACGCCGGCGCGCTGATCGTGCTCGGCGCCATGGGCATGTTTTCGACGACGGCCTTTGGCCTTTGGGGCGACAAGGCGCTGTTGGTCACCGCGATCGTCTACGCCGCCATGTTCGCCTTCGCCGGCGCCTATCTCTGGCATAGGCGCGGCTTGCACACGCCGGGCGGGCTGCTCATCGCCTGCGCAGTGGGGATGGCGCCGCTCGCGATCTTCGCGCTGCAGTCGATGTACGACGCCAGTCCGGCGGGGGAGGCGCGGCCCTACCGGGACTTCTACATTTGGATTCAGTCGAGCTGGCTTCCCATGGAGCTTGGAACGATTGCGGCGGCTTCTGTCGCGCTACTCGCCTTTCCTTTTCCGTTCCTCGTCATGATCATCGCCTTTGCGCTCTGGTTCATGTCGATGGATTTGACGCCCTGGCTGATGGGCGTTGCAGAATTTTCATGGGATCAGCGAGCGACGGTGAGCATGTATTTTGGACTCGCCGTGCTGGCCGTGGCCTGGCTCGTCGATCTCAAGCGGTGGCGGAACGGCGATTTCGCTTTCTGGCTGCATCTCTTCGGGCTGCTGGCCTTTTGGGGCGGGCTGACAGCCCAGCACAGCGGCGACGAATTGGGCAAGGCGCTCTATTGCGCCGTCAATGTGGGACTGATCTTTCTGTCGCTGTTCTTGATGCGCCGCGTCTATGCGGTATTCGGCGCCGTCGGCGTCACGACCTATCTGAGCTATCTCGCCGGCAGCGTTTTCAAGGATTCGATCCTTTTCCCTTTCGCGTTGTCGGGCATCGGCGTTCTGCTCATCGTCTTCGGCCTCTTGTTTCACCGCTACGGCGCCGCCATCGGCGAAACGATCGGCGAATTGTTGCCGGCGCATTTGCGCGGTTTACGCCCGGCGCACGCCCGCGAGCAGGATTCCGCATGAGCGTTTCCGAGTTGGCGGCGCTTCATCGGGAGTTTCCGGATTGATTGCGCTTTAGGCGGCGGCGGATTATATAGGCAAAATCCCAACATGGACGGTCGTTCTGTGGGTCGCTGGCGCCGGGCGGCGCGGCGCCAGACGTCGCCCCCATGCCTGATCAAGGAGTTTGCAGATGGGCAACGCCCCGCTGATGCCGAAGGCCACGGCCGTTTGGCTCGTCGAAAATACCTCGCTGACGTTCGATCAGATCGCCGATTTCTGCAAACTGCATCCGCTCGAGGTGAAGGGCATCGCCGACGGCGAGGTCGCGGCGGGGATTCGTGGCCATGATCCGATCACCTCCGGGCAGCTCACGCGCGAGGAGATCGAAAAGGCCGAGAAAAACTCGGGCCATCGCCTCCATCTCTCGGTCTCCAAGGTCGTCGTGCCGGAGGTCAAAAAGGCGCGCGGTCCGCGCTATACGCCGCTCTCCCGACGGCAGGACCGTCCGAACGCGATTCTGTGGCTCGTGCGCAATCATCCGGAGCTGAAGGACGCCCAAATCATGCGTCTCGTCGGCACCACAAAGACGACCCTGAAGGCGATTCGCGAGCGCACCCACTGGAATTCCGCGGCGCTGACGCCGATGGACCCTGTGACGCTCGGACTTTGCTCGCAGATTGATCTCGACTTTGAAGTCAATCGCGCGGCGAAGGACAAGCCGGCGACCGTGGAGGATCATGGCCAGACGCTGGTTCCTGCAAGCGTCACCACCAGTCCGCGGCCCGAGCCGTCCACGACCGAGGACGTCTTCGGCAAGGCCAAGCCAGCGGCGCCGCAGGATGACGAAGACCATTTCGACGCCGATCGCGTGTTCGGGCGGCTCAAGGACATCGATTTCGGCGAGTGACGACGGCAGTCTCGCGCGAGCGCCGATTGATCAACCGGTAGCCCGCGCGTATCTTGCATATAGAGCTTAGCCGCGCGGACTGACGCACATCGCGCGGGCGAGCGTTGCTTTCGCCGTGTTCACATTCTCGCTCGCTGGCGAACCTTTGGACTCTCCGGATGACCAACTCGCCTTATGATCGCGACCTCGAACGAAATCCCGCCAATTTCCAGCCGCTGACTCCGATCACCTTTTTGGAGCGCGCCGCAGCCGTCTTTCCCGAACGCATCGCGATCGTGCACGGCCAGCTGCGGCGCAATTATCGCGATTTTTACGCCCGCAGCCTGCGGCTCGCGAGCGCGCTGGAGAAGGCGGGGCTCGGTCGCGGCGACACCGTCTCCGTCATGCTCGCCAACACACCGGCGATGCTTGAATGCCACTACGCCGTCCCGATGATGGGCGCGGTGCTCAACACGCTGAATACGCGGCTTGACGCTTCGATCCTCGCCTTCACGCTCGACCATGCCGAGACGAAGGCGCTGATTGTCGATCGGGAGTTCTCAGACGTCATTCGCGACGCGCTTTCGCTCGCGAAGGCGAAGCCCGTGATCATCGACTACAGCGATCCGGAATATGACGGGGCCGGCGAGCGGTTGGGCTGTGTCGAATATGAGGACTTCCTGCGCTCGGGCGACGATGACTATCAATGGTCGCCGCCGGGGGACGAATGGGACGCGATCTCGCTCAATTACACCTCCGGAACGACGGGCGATCCGAAGGGCGTCGTCTACCATCATCGCGGCGCCTATCTGACCGCGCTCGGCAACGTCCTTACCGGCGATATGGGCCGCCACCCGGTCTATCTATGGACGCTGCCGATGTTCCATTGCAACGGCTGGTGCTTCCCCTGGTCGATTTCAGTCAACGCCGGAACCCATGTCTGTCTGCGACAGGTGCGCGCCGGCCAGATCTATGAACTGATGGCCGAGCACGGCGTCACGCATCTGTGCGGCGCGCCCATCGTCATGTCGACGCTTCTCAACGCGACCGAAACGGAAAAGAAGCCGCTGACGCGAGCCGCGCGCTTCTTTACCGCCGCCGCGCCGCCCCCGCAGGCGGTTCTTGCCGGCATGAAGGCGGCCGGATTCGAAGTCACGCATCTTTATGGACTGACCGAAACCTACGGCCCCGCCGCCGTCAATGAATGGCACGACGACTGGGATTCGCTGGACAGCGCCGCGCAGGCGCAGATGAAGGCGCGCCAAGGCGTGCGCTATCTCGTTCTCGAAAATCTCGACGTGATCGACCCGGACACGATGCTGCCAGTGCCGCGCGACGGCGCGACGATGGGCGAGGTCATGTTCCGCGGCAACGTCGTCATGAAGGGCTACCTGAAGAACAAGAGCGCCTCGGAAAAAGCCTTCCATGGCGGCTGGTTTCATTCAGGCGATCTGGGCGTGCGCCATCCCGACGGATACATTCAGCTGAAGGACCGTTCGAAGGACATCATCATTTCGGGCGGCGAAAATATTTCCTCGATCGAGGTCGAAGATGCGCTGTTTCGCCATCCCAAGGTGCGCGCCGCGGCAGTGGTCGCCGCCCCTGACGACAAATGGGGCGAAACGCCTTGCGCCTTTGTCGAGCTGAAGGATGGCGAACAGGCGAGCGCGCAGGAACTGATCGATTGGACGCGTCAGCATTTGGCGCATTTCAAATGCCCGCGCCACGTCGTCTTCTGCGAGCTGCCGAAGACCTCGACAGGCAAGATTCGCAAATATGTTCTGCGCGAACGCGCGCGTGAAATCTGGCCGGCGAGCGCGACGGCGGCGTCCCTTTAGAGGATCCAAAAGAACGGCCTAAAAAAAGAGAGAAGCCAGCAGTCTTGACGACTGCCGGCTTCGCGTCGGGGGCGGAAGGCCGAGACTTTCCGCGCCCCGCAATGTCGCTTAATCTAGAAGAAGAGTCCGAGGCAGCCGCCAGCCAGAGCGCCGACGACAGCGGCCGCGATCGTGTTGGGGATGCCGCCGAGCGCGACGGAGGCGAGACCGCCGAGGATCACCGCGCCGATGCCAGCGAAGATGTAGGTGTTCGTGGTGATTTCGAGTTCTTTCTGAGCCATCGTTCTTCACTCCTCTTATTTCGTTCCCTGAGTCGCGCCTTGTCCGCCGGCGCATTCTCATTCCCATGGGCGCGTCATTTCGACGCAGGCTGGAGGTTAGCACAAGTTGGCGCTGAGTCAATTGCGCATGCGACAGGATGTCGCGCATGCAACTAAATGATAAATAAGGATCATTCGGCGATTGATACGATTTTCGCCATTCGATAGCGAAAAAGAAATTTCGATTTCAACGCGCTTCTGCGCCGGTTTCGGTCGCGGAGCGCTCGCTTCAATTCGTTTTCGTCGAACACGGACGTTATACCCCCTGCCGATGACAAAAAAGAACGCTGACGTCGATTCCGTCGATCCCGTGGCGCGCAAACCGGATCGCGGTTTGAAAGCGACGCTCTCTCCGCTTCGGCCCTTGCTGCCCTATGCGCTGCGCTACAAGCGAACAATCGTTTTCGCTTTTGTCGCGCTCCTAGTGGCCGCCGGCGCGACGCTCACCTTGCCGCTCGCCGTGCGCGGCATGATCGACCACGGCTTTTCGGCTGACAGCGCTGGCGCGGTGAACGCCTATTTCGGCGCGATGATCGCGGTCGCCGCGACGCTCGCGATCGCATCTGGCACCCGCTACTATTTCGTCATGACGCTCGGCGAGCATGTGGTCGCCGACCTGCGCGCCGATCTCTTCAAACATCTCACAGTTCTCGACGCCGCCTTCTACGACACGGCGAAAACAGGCGAGCTTCTCTCCCGGCTGACCGCCGACACGACGCAGCTGAAGTCCGCCTTTGGCTCGTCGGCGTCGGTCGCGCTGCGCAATCTTTTCATGTTCTTCGGCGCGATCATCATGATGGTGGCGACGAGTCCCAAGCTTGCCGGTATGACGCTCGCGGCCATCCCGATCATCGTTCTGCCTCTCATCGCGTCGGGCCGAGCCGTGCGCCAGCGCTCCCGCTCCGCGCAGGACACGCTCGCGCAGGCTTCCGCTTATGCCGGGGAAAATCTCTCAGCCGTGCGCGCCATGCAGGCGAACGGCGCGCAGGCATCGACGACGGCGCGATTCACGCGCGCGGTGGTGGCCGCCTATGACGCGGCGCAGGCCGCGACGCTGCTTCGCGCCATCGTGACGGCCGGAGCCATTCTCGTCGTCTTCACGAGCGTTGTCGGCGTGCTCTGGCTTGGCGCCCAGGACGTGCTCGCGGGACATATGACGTCGGGCGTTCTGTCTCAGTTCGTTCTCTACGCGGTGCTTGGCGCAAGCTCGCTCGGCGAACTCACTCAGACCTGGAGCGAACTCTCCGCCGCCGCCGGCGCCGCCGGCCGCATCGCCGAAATTCTTGCCATTGAACCGCGGATCGTGGCCCCGGCGCGGCCGACTCCGCCGCCGGCGCGCTGGCAGGGACGCATCGCCTTCGATCATGTGCGCTTCGCCTATGCGACGGCGCCGAATAAGCCCGCGCTGCAGGATTTCTCGCTTGTCGTTGCGCCCGGCGAGCGCGTCGCGCTGGTCGGGCCGTCCGGCGCGGGCAAATCGACGACCTTTGCGCTGCTCCTTCGCTTCTACGACGTCGACTCAGGCTCCATTACTCTCGACGGCGTCGACCTGCGCGATCTCGACCCCGTGGCGCTGCGCAGGGCGATCGCGCTCGCTCCACAGGATCCGGTGATCTTCGGACTCTCCGTCGCTGAAAACATCGCCTACGGCCGCGACGACGCGTCGAGCGGGGAGATCGTCGCCGCGGCGAAGCGCGCCCAGGCGCACGACTTCATCATGGCGCTGCCGATGGGCTACGACACGCTGCTCGGCGAGCGCGGCGTCACGCTCTCCGGCGGGCAGCGCCAGCGTCTCGCCATTGCGCGCGCAATCCTCGCCGATGCGCCGGTGCTGCTCCTGGACGAAGCCACCTCGGCGCTCGACGCCGAGAACGAGGCTTTGGTGCAGGCGGCGCTGCATGACGTCATGCAGGGGCGCACGAGCCTCGTTATCGCCCATCGTCTCGCGACGGTGTTGGAAGCCGATCGAATCATCGTGATCGACGAGGGCCGCATCGTCGAGCAGGGCACGCATGCGAGTCTGACCGCCGCCGGCGGCCTTTATGCGCGGCTCGCCAAACTGCAGTTCGACACGGACCGCGCCGGCGCCGCCGCCTGAGCGCGGATGTCGCTTAGCTTGAACGGATGCGCTCGGTTCCCAACGTGAGATTTCGTGTCATTTGCCTTCGTCCTGATTAATGCTATGAGCACGCGCCAACCCCAGACGGCGCAGGCCGTCAAATTTCCATCCTGCGGCTGACGCTTGCATCGCCGCTCAGAGGAGTTGGCGCCAATGGCCATATCGCCCGTCACGTTGACCGAAGCATTGACCTTCGACGACGTGTTGCTGCGGCCCGGCCATTCGCGGGTGATGCCTTCCGCCGTCGATGTCACGACCCGGCTGACGCGCGAGATCACGCTCAATCTGCCGATCGTTTCGGCCGCTATGGACACTGTCACCGAGGCGCGTCTTGCGATCGCCATGGCGCAGGCGGGCGGCATCGGCGTCATCCACCAGAACCTGTCGCCCGCCGCGCAAGCCGCCGAAGTCCGCAAGGTCAAGCGCTACGAAAGCGGCATGGTGATCGATCCGATCACCATTTTCCCCGACGAAACCCTCGCCGACGCGCTCGCTTTGATGGCGGGCCACGGCATTTCGGGGATTCCGGTGGTCGAGCGCGCCAGCGACGGCGGCAGGGGCAAGCTCGTCGGCATCCTGACCAATCGCGACGTGCGCTTCGCCCAGGACCGCAGCCATCCCGTGGCCGAGCTGATGACGAAAAAGCTCGTCACGGTCCAGGAAGGCGTAGGGCAGGCGGAGGCGCAGCGGCTGCTTCACGAACATCGCATCGAGAAACTGCTCGTCGTCGACGAGGATTACCGCTGCGTCGGCCTCGTCACCGTCAAGGACATCGAGAAGGCGACGCAACATCCTTACGCTTGCAAGGATCATGAAGGGCGGCTGCGCGTCGCCGCCGCCTCGACCGTCGGCGACCACGGCTTTGAGCGCGCGCTTCAGCTCATCGACGCCGGGGTCGATTGCGTGGTGATCGACACCGCGCATGGTCATTCGCAGTCCGTGATCGACCAAGTGACGCGGGTCAAGAAGGCGTCGAACAAGGTCTCGATCATCGCTGGCAACATCGCCACCGCCGAAGCGGCCAAGGCGCTGATCGGCGCCGGCGCCGACGCGATCAAAGTCGGCATCGGCCCCGGCTCGATCTGCACGACGCGCATCGTTGCGGGCGTCGGCGTGCCGCAGCTTACCGCGATCATGGAGGCTGCGGACGAAGCGCGCAAAGCCGACGTGCCGGTGATCGGCGACGGCGGCGTCAAATATTCCGGCGACCTCGCCAAGGCGATCGCGGCCGGCGCCGACGTCGTCATGATCGGCTCGCTGTTCGCGGGAACCGAGGAGTCGCCCGGCGAGGTGTTTTTGTATCAGGGCCGCTCGTTCAAGGCCTATCGCGGCATGGGCTCAGTGGGCGCGATGACCGCAGGGTCGGCGACCCGCTATTTCCAGGGCGACGTGAAGGAACAGCTCAAACTTGTTCCTGAGGGCATCGAAGGACAGGTGCCCTATCGTGGTCCGATCGCGCCGATTCTCTACCAGCTCGCCGGCGGCCTGCGCGCAGCGATGGGCTATGTGGGCGCGCCGACGGTCAAGGAGTTCCAGGAGCGTGCGCAGTTCGTGCGCATCACCAACGCCGGATTGCGCGAGAGCCATGTGCATGACGTCGCGATCACCCGCGAGAGCCCGAACTATCCGACGGGAGTCTAATGCTTGGGCAAAAAAATGGGGCCGCGCAACGGCCCCTAAAAGATGGGAGAAAAGTCAAGGGAGGAAACATGCTGGTAAAAGTATCACCTGAGAAGTGAGCGCCAGATAAGCGAACAATGAGAGCATTTGCGCTCGTCTAACTCCTTGCGCCCCTCACTGTTCATGAAAAAAACTACGACCAAAATCGCGTCTCCGCGTCATTCGAATTGATGATGACGGGGTTTTTTTTGAAGCGTGGCTCACGTATTCGCCGAGAGCAGGTTCCGAAAAAGTTGACAGACTTTTTCGATGAGAACCCGCTCCAATATTTTGATTTTCGAGCGTTTCCTCCCGATTGCATGGTCCATGGATCACTTGGTCCATGTGATCGGGAAGGAAGCGCTCTGATGGCGCGCACTTGAGCTGACGTGGGAAAGCAGAGGGCCTCGCGAAGGCCCTCCAAATTTGAATGAGAAAGTGCTGCTCGTAAAATCGCTCAAAAGGCAGGCTGAAAATTGAGCGCGTAGTATCGAACCCCGAGTTACTGAAGCGTCCGCGGCAATTTCGTCCGCCCCCCCGACGTTCGAGAAAACGTTAAGACGAAACAAAAGGGCCGGCATCATCCAAACGGATGAGGCCAGCCCTCAATTCCTTGAAATCAAATGTAGACGCTTATTCGCCTCTCGGCGCGTTCAGTGGGGCGAGCCCGCCAAGGAGCGCGACCACTTCGGCCTGGCGGTTGCATCCGGTTTTTTCCATCACGCCGCGCAGATGCGTGCGCACAGTGTTGCGCGACACGGACTGCTCCGTGGCGATTTCTTCCAGCGTATTGCCCGCCACGAGGCCGCGCGCGACGCGCGCCTCGGCCGGCGTAAGGTCATAGAGCGACTGAACCAGCTCGATCGCCGGCGCCTGCTGCGAGCCGACCGGAGTCATCACCAGAATCGCAGCGCAACGCACGAAAATGTCGCGCGCCGGGCCGCGGATCGGCACCAGATTGGCGATCATCGGACTTTCGTCTTCGCCAGCCCGGGCGGCGAAGGATTTCGGCGCGCCGACAAGATCGTCGTCGAGCGTGTCCATGGCCTGACGCAGCAGCCCGTCGGCGGAGGAGTCGACAGCGACACGCGGTCGTGGGCGCGCCAGCGAACATATTTAGTCAGCGCATTGCTCGGGTCGTTGGCGGAAATGACGCGCCCGTCTTCGTCAAGCACGAGCGCCGGGAGGCCGATGAGCGCGAAGGTTTCGCCGGCGACACGGGCGCGCTCGAGTTGCAGACGCGTGGCGAGGAAGGCGGCGCGCGCAAGGTGCGGCCGCAATTCATCGAGCTTGCGGATGACGGATGGCTCGACCGGTCCGCGGTTATGCGAGCGTTCGAGGCAGATGATCCCGGTGTCGCCGGTGGGCAGCGAGATCGCGGTCGCCGCGCTGAACCCTAGCCCGCGTGGCCGCAGGAAGTCGCTATAGTTGGTGTCGCGCTCAAGCTCCTCCGCCGTATAGACGTCGTCGTCGGTCAGGAATCCCGGATGGCGGCGACTGAACAGCCTGCCGCCGCGCGTGCAGTTGCTGAGCCAGTCGCCGCGCATGAAGTTCTCGACATGTTCGCAGAGCGCCGGAGACGCCGTCCAGCGGGAGACTTTTTCGCGCGCCGCGAAGAGCACGCCGCCCTGCGCCTCGGCAAGATGTGAGAGTTCGTCGAGCACGTCGGGCCACATGTCCGGCGCGAAGGAGCATTCGTAAATACGATCGATGAGTTCCTGAACCATCTTCAAAATCTCTTGCTGGCGGTCGCGCTAAAGGCGCGTGCGCTTTGAAATAAACCGTATGCAAACGTGCGGCCGGCGAGATGGTTCCACCCGGCCGCGAATTTGGTCAGTGCTTGCCGGCGTCGATCGCGACTCCTTTGCGCTCCTTATGAATATAAGCGACGAGCGCCGTCATCTTCGGATCATCAGCCGGAAGCGCGGCTCCCTGCAGCGGATTTCTGATGCACCAGTTCACCATTTCAAAGAGCTGCGCGACCTTTCCAAGCTGCTTTTGAAATTTCGGATAGGTCTCCGGGTGGGTGTTGGCGGCGTTGGGATGGCACTGCGCGCAGGCGACGCCGTTGGTGCCCACAGCTCCACTGGTCCAAAGCTCGCGGCCTTTCTTCGCCACGGAATCAAATTCGCTTTGCCAACGGTCGACGTCTGTCCCCGTGAATTCATCGGCCAGCGTTGCCGGCGAAAGCAGCACAGCGCCCAAAACAAGCGCAATCGTAAAGCGGCGCATCGTCTTCTCCTCGACCTCGAGCACGCCCCGAAAAAGTTGACAGACTTTTTCGATGAGAACCTGCTCCGACATTTTGGTTTTGAGCGATTCCTTATCGATCACATGATTCGATGTGATCGGGAAACGCTCTAGTAATGGAGTTGCGGCGCCTTGCGGACGATCGCCTCTTGATATTTCTTGTCGACGGGCTTCCCAAGCTTCGGATCGTAGCCGACGACGCGCTCGCCATTGTCCCACAGCTGATACCGTGCGGTGACGCGCCCGGAGTTGACGTCGATCATCTGCCAGCCAGTGGCGTCGCGTTCGAAGAACGGGTCGGCGCGGTTCATCGGAACCGTCAGCACCGGAACATGCGCGCCAGCCTGCGCATAAGTGTCGGGGTAGGGCCAGGGCCAGGCCGTCGCCATCACCGCATTGAAGGAGATGTTGCCAATCTGGTTGTACTGGATCTGGTGCACATGGCCGTAGATCACATTGACGGTCTTGAACGGCTGCAACAACGCCTGCACCTGCTCGGCGTCGTCAGTCCAGAAATTCCAGCCTTTGTAAATCTTCTGCAGCGGCGAGTGCGAGAAGACGATGAGCGGCGTGTCCTTGGCCACTTTGTCGAGATCATCCTTGAGCCAGGCGCGCTGCTTTTCGCCGACCATGAACGGCGAGCCGTTGGGATTATCGAGCCCGGCCATTTCGAGCATGCGCTGCTCGGCCGTCGGCCAACGATGAAAGGTCCATTCATCGGTCGTGAGAATCGAATTCAAGACGACGAAATGGACGCCCTTGTGATCGAAGCTGTACCACTGCGGACCATAGAGCTTCGACCAATACTCACCGAGGTCGAGGTAATAGTCATGCTCGCCCATGACGCTGTGGAGCTTGCCCTTCACATGCGAAAGCATCTCGGCGCCGTGGTCGAGCTCCTCCTTCTTGCCGAGCTGCGCGAGATCGCCGCCGAACATCACGAAATCGGCTTCCGGCGTAATGAGATTGGCCTCGGCGACGGCGCGCTTCAGGCCCATGTCCCAGTTGCGCACGAAGCTCGCGCCTTTGATCTGCTGAATGTGCGAATCGGAAATATAGGTGAAGCTGAAATCCTCGCGCGTTCCGCCGAAGGCGAGGCGCACCATGGAGATCGGCAGGGTCGTGAGCGTTCCGGCGGCGGCGCCGGCGGCGATGACGCTGCGTCGGGTGATGAGTCTGGTCATTTCTATCCTCCCTCGCGGCTTGGCGCTTTCGTGGCGACGCCGCTAGTTCTCTCCTGCGCTTTGGTCTTGCGGCTATTTTGTCTGCGCCGTCACATAAGCAGGACTCGTCAGCGTCTCCAGGAAAGCGACGAGATCGTCGATCTGCTGATCCTTCAAATCCAGCGGCCGAATGCCGCCGGAGAGATACGGGTTGACCGGCACCGGATCGCCGGGGCTCTTCCCGCCCTCGTTGTAATGCTTGACGACGTCTTTGAGCGTCTTGAGCGAACCGTCGTGCATATAAGGCGCGGTCATCGCGATATTGCGCAGAGTCGTGGTCTTGAACGCGCCGATTTCATCGAAGGAGTTCGTCACCGCGAACCGGCCGAGTTCGGAGACCTTGGGATCGGCGAGCACCGTCTTGTCGACGGACGCGCCCGCCGCCTTCGCCTTGAGGAATTCGGCGGCGAGGCGCGGCACGTCGCCTTGAATGCGGTTGATGCCAACGCCGATGTTGTGGAACCTGTTGTCGGTGAAGAGCGCCTGCGTCTGTTCGATGGCGTGGCAGGAGACGCAGCGTCCCTGACCGACATAAAGGTCGAAGCCGCGCTTGGCCTGATCGCTGATGGCGTTGCGGTCGCCGCCGAAATACCACTTGTCGAAGGGCGAATCGCCCGAGATGACCGTGCGCTCGAAGCTCGCGATCGCCTTCTCGACGTCATCCATCGTCACGTCTCGGCCGCTCTTGCCGAACGCCTTCTTGAAGCCCTCGACATAGGCGGGATCTTCGCGAACGATCTTGAGCACCGGCTCGTGATCGGGCAGCCCCATTTCCACTGGGTTGACCATTGGATGCTGCGACTGATCCTCCAGCGAGACCGAACGTCCGTCCCAGAACTGCGAGGTGTAATAGGCCGCGTTGATGACCGACGGGGCGTTGCGCGTGCCGGTCAGCTTATGGTGACCTTCGGAAACCCGCAGCGGACTGTCCGTGAAAGCTTTTTTGTCGTTGTGACAGGTCGAGCAGCTCACCGTGCCATCGATCGAGAAGCGCGCGTCATGGAACAGCTTGTCGCCGAGCGCGATCTTTTCAGGCGACTGCGGATTATCCGCCGGAACCGGGACTTTTGGCAGGCCGAGCGGCTCGGCCATCGCCCAGCCGCCGGCGGCGAGCAGCGCCGCAAGCGGAAGCGCGACAAGCGTCGTCGCAACGGATTTCCGAACATTAGCAACGTGCGCCATGAGCTCCTCCGCGACCGCTCGGCTTCTCGCCGGCTTTTGTTTTCACGTTAAGTTTGCTCTGCTTTTAGCGGCAGGGCAAGTCATGGCTGTGACGCTCGGCGCAGCCGTCAAAGAACTCGCCGGACGAATATTGCGTCATCGCGAGTAGTGATTGTGCATTGCATTAAAGTGGCGCAATAAACCGCGCGATATGGTGCTTGGCCTGTGCTTGGCGATCCGGTATGGCGCTGCCCTCTTCATGTCGTGTTCATGCTACACTGGACTGTTTTTAAAGAGGTCCCTCCCCAAACGCCCTTCCGCCGCCAGCGTGGCTGTGGTAGCTGACGTCCGCAGAGAGGCCGTTTGTCGCGACGCGGTACAGCGCCTCTGCAAATCAACTGCAGGAGTAAGGGATGTATTTGACCAGGTTCGCCGCGCTCGCAGCGACTCTGCTGGCGCCGGCCATGGCCGTCGCGGGCGATTTGCGCGCCGACGCCAATGCGGTCTTCAAGCCGATCGACGCCGCGAGCGTCGCGAGCGTCGTCAAGAATAACGAGATCACGCCCGCCAAGATCGACCTCGGCGCCAAGCTCTTTTTCGATCCGCGACTTTCGAAGAGTCAGATCATCAGCTGCAACAGCTGTCACAATCTCGGAACCGGCGGCGTTGACGCCGGCCCCACGTCGATCGGCCACGGCTGGGCGAAGGGACCGCGCCGCGCGCCGACCGTGCTCAACGCCGTGTTCAACGTCGCGCAATTTTGGGATGGGCGCGCCGTCGATCTTAAGGCGCAAGCAAAAGGCCCGGTGCAGGCCGACGTCGAAATGAACAACACGCCGGCGCAGGTCGAAAAGATGCTGAATAGCATGCCGGCCTATGTCGCGGAGTTCAAGGCCGCCTTTCCGGCCGACCCGAAACCGGTCAGTTTCGACAACATGGCGAAGGCCATCGAGGCTTTTGAGGCGACGCTGACGACGCCGAATGCGCCATTCGACAAGTTCCTGAAAGGCGACGTCAACGCGCTCAATGACGTTGAGAAAAAAGGCCTGCGTCTTTTCATCGACAAGGGCTGCGCCGCTTGTCACGGCGGCGTCAACATCGGCGGCAACGGTTATTTCCCCTTCGGCGTCGCTCAAAAGCCGGGCGTCGAGATCATGCCTGTCGCCGACAAGGGCCGCTCCAAGGTCACCAATGACGTAGCGGACGACTTCGTCTTCCGCTCTGCGCCGCTGCGCAACGTGGCTCTGCGGGCGCCTTACTTCCACACCGGCTCTGTCTGGACGCTGGAAGAGGCGGTCGATCTCATGGCCAAAGACCAGCTCGGCGAAAATCTCTCCGATCCGGACATCAAGGCGATCGTCGCCTTCCTTGGGACTTTGAATGGCGACCAGCCCAAGGCGGTCTATCCCGTGCTCCCGCCACGCACCAAGGACACGCCGCTTCCGCAGTAAGCGGGCTCGAGCGATTTGTCCGCATAAACAAAAAGAAGATGGCGCTGTCACAAATCGTGCTGTGTCGCCAATTAAATTCTCCGCGCGGCGCCGCGCCGCGCGGAGGTCGCCTGTCAATGAAAGCCGTCGGACGATTCGTAATTTCGCTCGCCATTTGTGCGACCGCGACCTGCGCGCGCGCTGGGGCGCAGGAACAAGAAAATCCTTTCGCCCGAATCGGCCATATCGTCGTCATCTTCACTGAGAAATCGCAGCTTCGATCATGTGTTCGGGCTCTTTCCCGGCGCTGAAGGAATCAACTCGGCTCAGCACCCGCCGCAAGTTGATTTCGACGGACGGCCGCTCGCGGCGCTGCCGCGTCCGCGCGCCGACGATCGCTTTCCGCGGCGCTTGCCGAACGCGCCGTTTCGCCTCCAGCCTTTCGTCGACATCGACGGCCACACCATGGATCCGGTGCACGACTTCTACCTCGAGCAGGAGCAGATCGACGGCGGAAAAATGGATCGCTTCGTCGAGGCGTCAAACGCAGGCGCGCTCGTCATGGGCTATTACGACGGTTCAGAGCTCAAGCAGTGGGCGCTCGCCAAGGAATTCACGCTCGCCGATCATTTTTTCCATGCGGCGTTCGGCGGCTCGATGCTCAACCATTTCTTCCTGATCTGCGGTTGCGCGCCGGTTTTCGACAATCCGGTGGAGGCGACCAGAAAGAAGTTTCTGCCAAAGCTCGCGACGATCAAGGATTGGCAGGGCGCGGAGCTCACGATTCGCGAGCGCGAGGAGGATTCGCCGCCAAGCGTGCTCGACGGTCCGCCGCGGCATAAGCGGTTTGGCCGACTGACGATGGACCTGGAGGCGATCGGCACGCTGCAGCCAGGGAATTCGGTCTCCAAGCATGACAAGACGGAAGCGCAGGAGCGGCTTCCGCCAGCGCACGCGCCAACCATTGGCGACCGGCTGACGGAGAAGAACGTCACTTGGGCTTGGTACGCCGGCGGGTGGCGCGATGTCGTCGAAGGCCGCCTCAAGCCTTATGAGGACAAGCCGGACGCCTTCCAAACCCACCATCAGCCGTTCGCCTATTTCGCCAATTACGCCGAAGGTCGAGAAGGCCGCGCGCATCTCAAGGACGCCGACGAGTTCTTCCGGGCGATCGAGAAGGGCGAACTGCCGCAGGTCAGCTTTTACAAGCCGCTGGGCGTCTTCAACGGGCATCCGGACTATTCGGATCTCGCGGCGGGAGACGCCCATGTCGCGGACGTCGTCGCGCGGTTGCGCAAGAGCCCGAACTGGGCCGACATGCTGATCATTATCACGGCCGATGAAAATGGCGGGTTCTGGGATCACGTCGCGCCGCCGCGACGCGATCAATTCGGCCCCGGAGTCCGCGTGCCGACGCTGATCATTTCTCCCTTCGCCAAGAAGGGCTTCGTCGACAAGACCGTCTACGACACGCTCTCGGTGCTGCGCACGATTGAACTTCGTTTCGGCGTTGCGCCGCTTTCGGACCGCGACGCGCGGGCGACAGATCTGCGCAATGCCCTGGTCGCGCCGTAAATTCCGATCGGAGTCCGCAGAGGGTCTGTCCAACTGGCGAGGAGACGCGGTAAACAGCCACGGTTATGCCAAAAAATTGCTGCGGGTGGCGCCACACAGCATAAGTAAATGATAATAAATGGAATTATGCATAGCTAGAGAAGCGCCTCCGTAGTCCTACCCAGCCCAATCAGGTGGTCTTGAAACCATCCACTAGGGTTGTATTGGCTATTCGATAGATTGTTTTGCTCTATACTAACGGGTATTGTGATTATCGGGGGTTATTGGAATGTTGCGGCACGCTGAGCTGGGTCTACGGTCTGCTCTTTCAAGGGGCGGGTTGGGGATTTTGGCTTAGGCGGCGACGTCGGTTTTCGTCCGATAACAACAAGCAGCCGGGTTCTGGGGATTTTGGGGATTTGCTCGCCTTTGGGCGGGGGGCTCCGGGGTTTTCGGGAAGGCTGCGGCAGACAAGGGCGGTTTTGCGTGTTTTTAGAAGAAGACGCGCTTTCGCTTTGCTTTACGAAACGAGGACGAAGCGGCTCCGTTGTGGGAGGCGGAGCGATACCGGTCACGCGCAATTCCCTGGGAGCACATTGGAGGAGAAGGGTATGAGCTCAACGACTGACACAGCAGCCCGCGCTGCTGCTGGCACGGAAGCTGTAGTAGACCTGAAGGGCATGTGGATCGGCTTGGCCGTTCTGAACGGGTTCTATCTGGTCGTCCGGATTTACGAGCAGGTTTTTGGCTGGCGCGCCGGCCTTGATTCGTTCGCTCCGGAGTTTCAGACATATTGGATGTCGATCCTTTGGACCGAGATTCCGCTTGAGCTGATCTCCGGCATTGGCCTTGCGGGCTTTCTTTGGAAGACGCGCACGCGCGACTTCTCGAACCTGGCGCCGCGCGAAGAGATGCGCCGCCTGGTTGTCGAAGTGCAATGGCTCGTTGTTTACGCCGCGGCCATTTACTGGGGCGCGTCGTTCTTCACGGAGCAGGACGGCACCTGGCACATGACGGTGATTCGCGACACGGACTTCACGCCGTCGCACATCATCGAGTTCTACATGAGCTACCCGATTTACTCGGTGATCGCGGTGGGCGGCTTCTTCTATGCGAAGACGCGTCTTCCGTATTTCTCCAAGGGCTATTCGGTTGCCTATCTGATCGTGGCGATTGGCCCGTTCATGATCATCCCGAACGTCGGCCTGAATGAGTGGGGCCACACGTTCTGGTTCATGGAAGAACTGTTCGTTGCGCCGCTGCATTGGGGCTTCGTGTTCTTCGGCTGGATGGCGCTCGGCGTGTTCGGCGTCGTGCTTCAGCTGCTGATGAACATTCAGCGCCTGATCGGCAAGGAAGGCGTCGCCCTCCTGACCGAGTAATCCGAGACTTCGCCGCCCGCTTTAAGGCGGGCGGCGTCTGGCTCTGAGCTTTTCGCGAAAACCAGAGAGCTTTTGCCTGTCGCTTTGGCGAATGGGGTGGCTTGTTGCGGTCGAGAAGGGGTCTTCGGGCTCTGGGTTGATCGGGGGCGAAAAGCTTTAAGCGATGCGGCCGGCGGGAGCTCCGCCGTCCGGGCGCCGGCGGCGGGAAGGCCTGCCGGAGCCATAAGGAAAGAACTCGGGCTTTACGGGTTCGAGAAACACCAAGGAGAAGAGTGATGTCACAATCGAAAAGCGGGGGGGCGGTCGGTCCGTTCAACTCCGTCGCCGAGGCGGCGGGTTGCGTTCAGACGGTCGACTGGATGCTTCTTGTTCTTCTGTTCTTCGCCGTTCTTGGCGGCTACCACGTCCACTTCATGTTGACGGCGGGCGACTGGGACTTCTGGGTTGACTGGAAGGATCGTCGTATGTGGCCGACGGTCGTGCCGATTCTCGGCGTGACCTTCTGCGCCGCGGCGCAGGCGTTCTGGTGGGTGAACTTCCGTCTGCCGTTCGGCGCGGTGTTCGCGGCTCTTGGCCTGCTGATTGGCGAGTGGATCAACCGCTACGTCAACTTCTGGGGCTGGACCTACTTCCCGATCAGCCTTGTGTTCCCGTCCGCTCTGATCGTTCCGGCGATCTGGCTTGACGTGATCCTGCTTCTGTCGGGCTCCTATGTGATCACGGCGATTGTTGGTTCGCTCGGCTGGGGTCTGTTGTTCTACCCGAACAACTGGCCGGCGATTGCGGCGTTCCACCAGGCGACGGAGCAGCATGGTCAGCTGATGACGCTTGCGGATCTGATCGGCTTCCACTTCGTCCGCACCTCGATGCCGGAATATATCCGCATGGTCGAGCGCGGCACGCTGCGCACCTTCGGTAAGGACGTTGTGCCGGTTGCGGCGTTCTTCTCGGGCTTCGTCTCGATGATGGTGTACTTCCTGTGGTGGTTCATGGGTCGTTGGTATTCGACGACCAAGATCATCGACACGATCTAAGCCACGTCGGGTGCTGCGGCGCTGAACGGGCGCCGCGGCGGCCTGCAAGAAAGAAGAGCGGCGGGCTGGAAGCTTTTTTAAGAGCGAAGGTCCGCTGCGAGAGACAAGACCGGTTGGCGCGCGAGGCGGCGGCCGGGAAGAGGAACCTGGGAGGTTTATCGATGAAAAAGTTCGTCAAGCTCGCCGCGATTGGCGCGGCGGCGGCTGTGGCGGCGACCCTGGGAGCTGTTGCTCCTGCGTCGGCGCACGGCGAAAAGTCTCAGCAGGCGTTTCTTCGGATGCGCACGTTGAACTGGTATGACGTTCAGTGGTCGAAGACGACGGTGAACGTCAATGAAGAGATGGTGCTGTCGGGCAAGATCCATGTGTTCTCCGCCTGGCCGCAGGCGGTCGCCAATCCGCGCGTGTCGTTCCTGAACGCCGGCGAGCCCGGTCCGGTTCTGGTTCGTACGGCGCAGTTCATCGGCGATCAGTTTGCGCCGCGTTCGGTGTCGCTTGTTCCTGGCAACGACTACGCCTTCTCCATCAACCTTCGCGGTCGTCGCGCGGGCCGTTGGCACGTTCATGCGCAGGTCAACGTCGAGGGCGGCGGTCCGATCATCGGCCCCGGCCAGTGGATCGAGATCAAGGGCGACATGAAGGACTTCACCGATCCGGTGACGTTGCTTGATGGCTCGACGGTCGACCTCGAGACCTACGGCATCAGCCGCGTTTACGCGTGGCATCTGCCGTGGCTTGCGGTTGGCGCGGCGTGGATCCTGTTCTGGTTCGTCCGTAAGGGCGTCATCGCTTCTTATCTCCGTGTCGCCACCGGCAAGGTTGATGAGCAGGTGACTGACGACGACAAGCGGATTGGCGCGATTGTCCTGGCGTTGACCATTCTGGCGACGATCGTCGGCTACGCTGTGACGAACTCGACCTTCCCGCGCACGATCCCGCTTCAGGCGGGCTTGCAGAAGCCTCTGACGCCGCTCGTTACGGACGGCACGGCGGGCGTCGGCAAGGAGCGCGTGACGGCCGATCTGAACGGCGGCGTCTACAAGGTTCCTGGCCGTGAGCTGACGATCAACGTCAAGGTCACGAACACGACCTCCGAGCCGCTTCGCCTTGGCGAATATACGGCGGCCGGCCTGCGCTTCCTGAACCCTGACGTGTTCACGACGAAGCCCGACTTCCCGGACTATCTGTTGGCCGACCGCGGTCTGTCGACGGACCCGACGCCGATCGCGCCGGGCGAGACCAAGGAAATCGCCGTGAAGGTGCAGGACGCGCGTTGGGACATCGAGCGTCTGTCTGACCTGGCTTACGACACCGACAGCCAGATCGGCGGCCTCTTGATGTTCTTCTCGCCGACGGGTCGCCGCTTCGCGGCCGAAATCGGCGGTCCGGTCATTCCGAAGTTCGTCGCGGGCGATATGCCCTAAGCGATACTGACGAATTGAACTAAAAAGCCCCCGGCCCATAAAGCCGGGGGTTTTCTTTTAAGGCGGCCCCGCGAAGCCTTGCGGATCGGGGATGCGCCGCAGTCGCGCAGCAAAGCGCCGCGGCGTAGCAAACGGCTGCGCGTATGCGCTCGCTGATCGTCGAGAGTTGTTCGGTCGCCGCCAGCCGGAGAGCCGGCGCAAGGCGATCGATGAGCAGAGGCCTCATCCGGTTCGATTGCACCAGAGGGCGGTGCGTCCTTTGGACGCAAATCGTTCCGCCGTTTTTACTCGCGTCAATTTCTGGCTTTTGTCAAAAGTAGGAAGAGCGTCCAGCCGCGCGGCGATGTGCTGGCAAGGGACAATAATCGAGCCGCGAACCAAAAATCCGCTATAGAAGATGCAGGGCTCAGCAACGTTGCCGACAAGAGCGACAGCCCGGGAATCAATATGGATCGAGGGATGGAAATGAAGAATAGGCGTAGCGTTGCAGCCGCAGTTCTCGGCGCGCTTTTCTCGCTGGCTTTTCTGGCTCCCCTGCGAGCATCGGAGGGCGGCGCGGGCCCCGAAGCCATGTCAATGGGCAATATGTGCATGGTCATGTTCGGCTACGACATGATTCACATCACGGCCTATCAGCCCGGCAAATCGCGCAGCGAATATTGCGCCGAGATCCCGACCTCCGGACCAACCATTCTGGTGTTCGACATCGAAAATCCGACGTTTCGCGACATGCCGCTGGAACTGCGAATCATTCGCGATCCGCTGACGCCGATCACCAAGGGCACCGATCTTGAGGCGCTGACCGAAGTTCATCGTCCCGCGACCAAATACGTCAAGGGCACCTTCAATCTGGAGCACGATTTCAAGAACAACGGCCATTATATCGGGCTCGTCACTCTGACTCGCCCCGACGGCACGCAGGAGACGTCCGAATTCAAATTCACGGTTGGTGAAACCCTGTGGGCCTGGGTGCCGCAGATCGCTGGGACCGTGCTCATCGCCGGCATCGTATTCGTGTATTGGAAGCACACGCATCCCACCGGCAAGAAGAAGGATGCCGCCGACGCCACGGCGTCTTGATCGCGGCGACATGCGTAAACATCTCAAAAGAAAGATGGGCTGAGGCCTGGGAGGACGCTATGACTAACGCTGACAGAACTTCGACGGCGCGCGTGCGCCGTCAGGGCGGGTTCGGCTTCTCCGGCGCCGCCGGGGCTTTCGCCTTTGTCATGGTAGCCGCCTTTGGGACGAGCTCGGCGCTCGCGCATTCGTTCCTTGTCGACGCTGCTCCTTCTTCAAAGGAGCATGTCGCGGCGCCGCCAAAGACCATCAAGTTGCGGTTCGGCGGCGGAGTCGAACCGCCTTACTCGAAGATCACCATAGAAACGCCCGACGGTAAGGTGCTCGCCCAAGGCAACAGCGCGGTTCCCGACAAGCCGCGTGAATTGTCGGCGAATGCGCCGGAACTCGCGCCCGGCAAATATATCGTGCGTTACCGCGTGCTCTCCACCGACGGTCACATCGTCGAGGGAAATTACGAATTCACCGTGGACGCGAAGTAAGCGCCCTGGGGCGAGTGACAGGCTCGCGGCTACGCTTGCGCGACACGCTGCTCGTTTCTCGCTTCTCGTGCGAGCTGAAGAGATGAGCGCCAGAGAACATCGGGCGAAACAAAAATGTATCTCTCTCTTGCAGCGATCCGCTTCCTTCTGAGCGTGCCCTCGGCCCTCGCGGTCGGGCTCCTGCTCCTGCCGCGTCTCATCGGCGAGGACGGAAAGCGCTTCAAGCCTGCCGTCGCGGCGCTGGCGCTGGTGCGCGCCGTTTTCGGCTTCGCGCTGCTGTATGTCACCGCGCGTGCGATTTTTCCCGCCGATCGTCCAATCGAATTCGACACGCTTTGGGAGTTCACCGTCAACACGAGCGTCGGAAACGCCTGGATCTGGACGCAACTGATCGCGTTCCTCTTCGCGGCGCTCGCGGCGGCGCGCCTCTTCGTCGCTTCAGATTTGCTCGATCGGGTGACGCTGTGGGTCGGCGTCGTCCTTATCGCTGTGGTTTCAGTGACCGGCCACGCCATCGACGACGGTCTGCCGCGGTGGACTCAGGCGAGTTTCCTTCTCCACACGGCCGCCGGCCTCACTTGGCTTGGCGGCTTGCTCGGCCTCGTCTGGTGGATGTTCACGGCGCGCGGCAAACCGCCGGAACTGGCGGCGCAGCTCGCCGAACGCTGGTCGTTCATCGCGAAGGTCGCCATGGCGCTCGTCGCTGTCTCGGGATTTGCGATCGCATGGGAGAACGTCGGAAGCATCCCCAATCTGCTGGCGACGCCCTATGGTCGGATGCTCACGCTGAAGCTCGTTCTTCTGTGCGCCGTCTTGCTCGCGGCGCTGGCGCTCGCGCGATACATCACGCGCCGGCCTGAAGGCGAATTCAACGTCGGCTGGTACAGCAAGGTCGGCGCGGGCGAGTCGGTCTTTGCGCTGGCTCTGCTTTCAATCGCCGGCTACATCGCGGTCATCACGCCAGCCTCGCATGAAACCAGTCTCTATTGGCCATTGCCATTTCGCCTGTCCTACATCGCGACGTGGGGACAGAACCCAGCGATGTTCAGCCCGATCTGGTGGTGGGGCATTGCCGCCGTCGCACTCGCGATCATGGCGGCGCTGATCTGGTGGACGCCATCGACTCGCCAGTATCGTCTCTATGCGACGCCAGCCATCTCCGCCGCGGCGGTGATCTCGCTCGCCGTGTCATTTGCGACGGAAGCCTACACCGACACGTACGACGATCCAACGCAGGACTACACAGCGGAATCGGTGGCGCGCGGGCTGGCGCATTTCCAGGAGAACTGCGTCGGTTGCCACGGCGGGCAGGGCGAAGGCAATGGTCCCCTCGCCAAAGACCTCAAGAACCAGCAAGGCCTTCCCGTGCAGCCCGCCGATTTGACGGCGCCGCATGTCGGCACTCATACGATCGGCGACATTTTCCACTGGCTGACTCATGGCGGTCAAAGCGGCGTCATGCCGGCCTTCGGCGAGCAGCTCGACGTCGATGACCGCTGGGACGTGATCAACTTCCTGCTGATGATGTCCTATTCAAACCGCGCCCGCTTCATGAGCGCTCAGCCGATGATTCAATGGCTGATCGCGCCGGATTTCGCGCTGATCGATCCAGAGGAGAATGCAACTTCTCTCTTCAAGTTGCGCGGCGTTCCAACGCTGGTCTCCTTTGCGCGCTGCGGGTCTTCAAACGGCGATCCCACGGCGCGCGCCGCAAGCGTCAAGATCGCGCATGCCGCCGCCAAGGCAGCTGGCGTAAACCAGGTGACGATCTATGACTCGGCCTGCCCGCAGGATGCGAAAGGTCGAGAAGTCGTTCATCCAAAGGCGGTTGAGACCGCCTATTCGGTGATCAATCGCTACCCCAATGAAACGCCGTCCGAGGAGATCGAAGAGGCGCATTTCCTGGTGGATCGTTCCGGCTACATTCGGGCGCGTTTCCGCACATTCGCGCCCGACGACGGGAACACTCAGAAACTGTCCGGCCTCGCCGCCGAACTCGCCCGGGAGCCCTTGATCGAGATCAGCCTGCACTCGCATTAGCGCGCGCCATATTGTCGCAAGCGCGAACGGAGCGCGAGGCTATCGCAGCGGCGCGTCCTTGGTCATGATGCCAAGCAGTCCGGCGAGAGAAAAGTCCGGGCAAAAAGGGAGAAGCGAGATGCTAAAGCGGCGTGAATTTTTGCTGACCGGCGGAACTCTGCTCACCGGGACGGCGCTCGGGCTCTTCGCCGGGCGCGGTTCCGCAGCTGCGCATGAATACGACGTCGGCAGTCTGAAAGTGGAGCATCCTTGGCTTCGCGCCCCCGTCGACGGCGACAACAAGGCGCAGTTTTACGCAATGCTGCACAATAGTGGCGCGACGCCCGACAAGCTGATCGCCGTCAAGTCGGAAAAATTCGGGAATGCCGAGATCCACGGCGACGCGAAGAAGCTCGATCTGATCACGCCGATCGTCCTGCCGCCCAAGTCGAAAGTCACGCTCGCGCCTGGCGGCGTCTATGTGACGCTTTTGGACATCAAGAAGCATCTTGAGGTGGGCTGGGGCCTGGAGATGACGCTCGTCTTCGAAAAGGCCGGGGAAGTGGTGATCGACGCGGCGATCGATGCGCCGGACGCGGCCCATGCGCATGACGCGGAAGCCATGGAGCGTTGGCAGAAGGCGCATGGCCAGGACGCCGCCGGGCCCAAGGAAGGCGGGGCGGCGCATCACGAGCACCATCACATGGATAAGAAGTGATCGCGGACTCTTGAGGTGCTCGTCAACGCGTAAACATAAACCGGCCGCTTGAAATGCAGCCGGTTTATTCAGCGCGTTGAATACGCCAAAAAAGATTGCGCGCGTCGAAAGACGCGCGCCGTGTTACCGCGATCGAAATTCGCAGAAGAGATTTAGCGGTCGATCGTGACCAGTCGCCCGGCGAAAACGCCGCCGTCCGACGCAACGGGGGTGGCCTTCTGGGCAGGCGAGCCGATCGGCAGGGCGAAGCCGAGAACGAAAGCGGCCATCGCCATGGCGGCGACCAGCAGGAGCGAAACTCGAAACTGGCGACGCGCAGAGTCCCTATCAAAGCTGCGCGTGAAGGCTGGCTCCATCTGATCTTCAAATTTGTCAACGAGCGACATTTTCCCTAATCCTCTCGCATTCGCCCTTGTGTAACGCTTGACCTCTCCCCAAGGCCCGCGCGCGATTAACTCGCGTCGCTGCGTTCTCAAGACAGAAACGAAGGATGGGGTGAAAAGGTTGCATCATTCTTCGGAAATTTTATAAATTTTTAAGAAGTGCGTGAGACGGGGTTAACACTTGGCAATATTGATTCGATCAAGTTGAGCCAAAGCTCAGTCGCCGATTCGGCCCTTTTGGTAAAAGCTATTGTTTTTCCTCAGAAAACACCGATACCCAGCATGGCTGACAATCGCGGCGGCGCGATGGCGCGGTCGAGCGGCGAGCGCCCGTACTCCGCGAGTGGTTGAAAGTCTTCGTCAACAATAGACCCATGTGGTCCTGCGAGCCTCGTGAAACTCGTTGCGACCCTACGCCGCGCAAATTATGGTGCGGCGCACTATCCCTCCGCAGGACACTCCAATGACCTTCCTCGCCAACGCCCTGTCGCGCGTGAAGCCCTCGGCTACAATCGCGGTGACGCAGAAAGCCCGCGACTTGCGCGCACAGGGCCGGGAGGTGATCAGCCTCTCCGTCGGCGAACCCGATTTCGACACGCCCGCGCACATCTGCGCCGCGGCGAAAGCGGCGATCGATCGCGGCGAAACGCGTTATCCGCCGGTGCTTGGAATTCCGCCGCTGCGCGAGGCTGTCGCAAAAAAATTCAAGCGTGAAAACGGTTTGGACTACAAGGCGTTGGACACGATCGTCGCCACTGGCGGCAAGCACATCCTGTTCAACGCTTTTCTTGCGACGCTCAATCCCGGCGACGAAGTGATCGTTCCGGCGCCTTACTGGGTGAGCTACCCGGAGATGGTGGCGATCTGTGGCGGAACGACCGTCTTCGTCGATACGCGGATGGAGGATGGCTTCAAGCTCCAGCCTGAGGCGCTCGAGCGCGTCATCACGCCCAAGACCAAATGGCTCGTGCTCAACTCTCCGTCGAACCCTTCGGGCGCGGCCTACACATTCAATGAAATGAAGAAGGTGACGGACGTTCTGCTGCGCCATCCGCAGGTGCATGTCCTCACCGACGACATCTACGAGCACCTCGTCTACGGCGACTTCAAATTCGTCACGCCGGCCCAGGTCGAGCCGGCGCTCATGGAGCGCACGCTCACCATGAACGGCGTCTCGAAGGCCTACGCCATGACCGGCTGGCGCATTGGCTACGCGGCAGGGCCCAGCGCCCTGATCAAGGCCATGGACATGCTCCAGGGCCAGCAGACGTCGGGCGCCTGTTCGATCGCGCAATGGGCGGCGGTCGAAGCTCTTGAAGGGCCGCAGGACCATCTCGCCGTCTTCCGTAAAGCTTTTGAGGAACGGCGCGATCTCGTGGTCTCGATGCTCAACCAGGCCAAATATTTGAAATGCCCGACGCCGGAAGGCGCTTTCTACGTGTTTCCCTCCTGCGCCGAGGCGATCGGACGTAAGACCCCCGAGGGGAAGGTCATCGAAACCGACGAGGACTTCGTGACCGAACTCCTGGGAACGCAGGGCGTCGCCGTGGTGCAAGGCTCGGCGTTCGGCTTCGGTCCTAATTTCCGGGTGTCCTACGCCGCATCGAACGCGCTGCTCGAAGACGCCTGCCGAAAAATCCAGGCTTTCTGCGGAAGCCTCGTCTAACCCCACAATGCATTGCGCATTGCGCCCGCCGCTCTAAACTGACGTCCAGCGCGTCAGGCGGCGGGCCGTGGGCGAGCGCTTCGCGAGAAAGCGACATCTCTCGGCCCGGAGAGCGCGGAACGAAATTGCAAGTCCGCGGGCCGTTCGCTCGACGGACTTACGCTCTTGCGGAGACCTGCATAATGACGATGTTCGCTCTTGTTTTCCTGGCTCTCGTCAGCGCGCTGATCGCCTACATCTCCTTCTTGCCCGATAAATTCCGCATCGCCCGCTCGATCGTGATCGACGCGCCGCCGGAGGTGGTCTTTCGCCACATCAACGACTTTCACAATTGGGCCGACTGGTCGCCCTGGGCCAAGCTCGACCCGAATATGAAGGATGAATATGGAGGGACGCCGCAGGGCTATGGCGCGACCTATTCATGGTCCGGCGACAAGCAGGTCGGCGTCGGTCAGATGGAGATCGTCGAGAGCCGCCAGGGCGAGCGCGTCGGCATCAAGCTGGAATTCCAAAAGCCGTTCAAAGCCAAGAACGACGTGCAATTCAATCTCAAGCCCTTGGGCGAGGACAGCACGGAAGTCACCTGGGCGATGTCCGGCCAGCATGAATTCATGGGCAAGGCGATGTATAAGTTTTTGAACATCGACAAGACGCTTGGGGCGCAATTCGATCGCGGCCTCGCGGACCTAAAGCGAGTCGTCGAGTCGCAGCCGAAAATCGGCGCGAATTGATCGCGCCGGGCGGACGTTAGGCGCAGCGAAGGAAGCCGCTGATGCTTTTTGGCATGCAGATCGCCGCGATCACGAGCGTCGTGCTATGCGTGATTCCGGCGGGCGCGCATTTTTTCGAACGCGCCAACAAGATGGCGCTTTCGCCGGCCGACTACATGATCGTTCAGCAGATCTACGCCGGCTGGGCCTATTTCGGGATCGCCGTCGTTCTCGCATTAGTGACGACGCTGGCGCATACGATCGCCGTTCGCCGTAACCGGATCGCTGCGGTGCTCTCGTTCGCGTCCTTCGTGACGCTCACTGGAACGCAGGCGATCTTCTGGACGTGGACCTATCCCGTGAACGTCGCGACGCAGAATTGGACCAGGATGCCGCCGGCCTTCGAGGCGGCGCGACGTCAATGGGAAGATTCGCATGCTTTGGCGGCCGTGCTCGTCTTTGCGGCGCTTCTGCTGCTTGCCGCCTCGGCGCTTATTCACAACTCAAAAAATGCGCGGCGCACGAATTAGGCGCGCCGCGCGGAATGAAGTGACGCTACGCCGCGTCGAACATTTCCTCGACATGTTCCCAATTGACGAGATGGTCGAGAAACGCCTTCAGGTAGTCGGCGCGGCGATTGCGATAGTCGATGTAATAGGAGTGCTCCCAGACGTCGGCGACGAGGATCGGCGCGGCGCCATGGATGAGTGGATTTTCCGCGTTCGGCGTCTTGCGAATGGCGAGCTTGCCATCCTTCGCTTCGAGCCAAACCCAGCCGGAGCCGAATTGGCCGAGGCCTTCCTTCTGGAATTCTTCGCGGAACTTGTCGACAGAGCCAAAGGACTCGATGATCGCTTTCTCGACCTTGCCGGGAATGGCGCCGCCGCCGTTCGGCTTCATCCATTTCCAATAGTGGTGATGGTTGAAATGCTGGGCGACGTTATTGAAGATCGGCGTGTTGCGATTGTAGGCGGTGACGATCACTTCTTCGATCGGCTTGCCTTCGTATTCGGTGCCTTTGACCAGATTATTGGCGTTGGCGACATAGGTCGCGTGGTGCTTGTCGTGGTGATATTCGAAGGACTCGCGGGAAAGATAAGGCTGCAGAGCGTCGTAGGGATAAGGCAAATCTTCCAGGGTGAAGGACATAATTCTCTCCTGAATACGTTAGACGAGCGTAGCCTGTCAGCCTCAGCTGCACGCGCTTAACTAGACCCGCGCGCCGCGTGCGGCAATATCGCGAGATCCCAACGGCGCAGCTATGTTCGCTTTGTAGCGACAAAAAAGCATGGCTCGTCGGCGACCGAGCCATGCTGCAATCTTCGGGCCGCTTGCTTAGGCGATTGCGTCGCCCGCTTGCGTCTTCTTCTTCGCGCCTGCGCGCAGCATCCACCACATCAGGCCGAGAAGCGAGAAGAAGCCGACGGCGTAGAGGATATATTCAATCAGTCCCCAGAAGGTGTAGAGCCCCACCGAGAAGGGAAAGCGCGAGACCCATTCATTGCCGAGATCGTCGCGCACCGTGACGATTCCGACATAACGACCAGCGTCCTTGAAGTCATGTTCGAAGGTCATGATGCCGTTGCGATAGACCTTCGGCTCGAGATAGGCGACGGTGACCGCATCGAGGTTGGTCTTTTCCTTCTCTCCGCCGACATCCTTAACGACGCGGATGCCGATCGCCATGTCGCGCAGATCAGGCGAAACCGCGGTCAGCGCAATGACGGTCGGCCCGGTTTTGGCGATGTCCTCGCAAAACTCCGCTTCTTCTCCCGAGCGCTGATAGCCGATGAAATGCATGGTGTTCGGACCGATCCGCAGCACGCATTCGTCTTGCTCGAGCATCACGCCGCCATGCGCGAAGGCGGCTAGTGGCGCGACGAAAAAAGCCGCGGCCGCAATCACTGCGCCGGCCAGCAGCCCGCGCACGCCAGTTAAACTTGCCATCTACGGTTCTCCCCACGATTGCCGACGTCCGGCTGATTGCCGGCGCGCTCTTCCGCCGCGCGCGCGCCGGCGCTGTGACGATGACGTTTGTATTGATTGATCGAATTACGATGTGACACCATGCCGCATCTTCTAAATACTATTAGATAGTTGAAAATAAAGGAAAAAATATATTCCAGCGCGGGCACGGCAGATAAACTTAACCACTACATATTGATGTTATATTAGCTAACATACGCATATATTGATTTCAAATTTTGAGGGGGTCCGGCGCGGTCCGCGTCGGCAAGTATTCGCCTGTCTACCGCGGGATGTGTCGTTCCTATGGCGGTCGGCGCGGCTTGTGATAGGTTCCGGCCCGGACATTCACTGAAGGATGGCGATGAGACGATACGGCCTGGGCGTCATTTTTCTCGGGCTCGCGCTCGCGCTCTCCGGCGCCTATGGCATGTGGTCCGGGTGGGATTACATTCAGCTCGAGCGCGGTTGGAGCCTGTTTATCGGCGGCGCCACGGCGGTCTCTGGCGGCGTGGTGACGATCGCGATCGGACGCGCAATCGGCGTGCTGGGCCGCATCGCCGACAAAGCTCCGGCGACGCAGGTGAGCGCGGCAGATTTGATCAATGAAGCGCAGGCGCCGCCGCAGCCTGTCGCCGCCACAGCGCCGCTGAAGCCGCCGGTTGAAGTCGACCGTTATATCGCCAGCGGATCCGTCTATGTGATGTTTTCCGACGGATCGGTTGAAGTGCAGACCGATGGCGCCGCGCGGCGCTATCCTTCGCTTGCGGCTTTGCGCGCCGACACTGGCGTCGGCGGCGGGTGACGCGCACTCAATTGCGCGCCGCGCTCCACATCAGGAAGAGCGCAGCGTCGCCTGGCAGACCTTCGGGGAAATCGACGATTTGCGCGGCGATACGAAAGCCGCGCGGGTGCAGTTCATTACGCCACCGCTGAAAGACGTCGGCTGGCTCGCCGCGCAGAGTCGCTGGCCAATCGGGGTCCGGCGCATTGATCGCGCGGCCGCCGTCGGCGCAAAGCTGCGACGGAAACCGGATGAGCAAATGTTCGGTGAGGCCGGCCGCCGCACTGCGTCGCGCCTGCTCCAGCATCTCACGCCATTGCGGGTCCGTCAGCCGCTGGCTCGCGAGATCACGAATGCGTTGTTCGCGCAGTTCGATCGCCACCCGGCGATGTTCGACGCGCTCGAGGTCGAGCTGACGCTCATGCGCCGCGACGAGCTCGCGAAATTCCTGCGCCGTCGCGACGGCGCAGCGGTCGCCGGTTTGCTGCGGAAGGGCGATCAGCGGACGACGCCGATGCGCCTCCAAAGCCATGGCCGTAAAGCCACCCGCCATCGCCTCCATGACTTCCTTGCGCAGCACGAGGCCGATGATCTTGTGCCCCTCAACGACGGGGATGCGTTTGAGGCTATGGCTCTCCATAATTCGCGCGATGTCGGGAACTTTGGCGAAGTCGGAAATCGATATCGCCGGCGACGTCATCACTTCGCGCAACACGCGACCATTCGAGTGAAATACCGGCTTGGGCCTGTTGCGCAGCAGAAATCCCGGAATGGCGCCAAGGTCGGGCAGGGGTTGCGGGCGCGCTTGTTCGAGATTGCTGCGCGTCACGATTCCGATGGGCGCCAGCTCGTCGTCGACGACCGGCACGGCGCCCAATCCGCATTCGGCGAGAAGTTTCGCGACGTAATCGAGATCCGCGTCCGCCGTCACATAAGGAAAGTCGCTGTTCATCAGATCGCGCGCGATCATGCCGCCGTCTCGCCTCCCGATCCCCGTTTGCGCTCAGTCCGATAGTTCGACCGTCACCGGCACGTGGTCAGACGGGCGGGTCCAGCTGCGCGCGTCGCGCAGCACGTCGAGACGTTCCAGCCCGCCGCCAAGCGCCTCGCTCACCAGAATATGGTCGAGCCGGCGACCACGGTTCGACGCCTCCCAATCGGCGGCGCGATAGCTCCACCATGTATAAAGCTTTTCTTCCGCCGGCACGAAATGCCGCATGGCGTCGACCCAAGCGCCAGCCCGAAGCACGCCGGTAAGCTTCTCGACCTCGACCGGGGTGTGGCTCACGACTTTCAGTAGCGCCTTATGGCTCCAGACGTCATGTTCAAGCGGCGCGACATTTAGGTCTCCGACGAGCACCACGCGGCCGCGCGTGACCCCTTCGGTGACAATCCAGTCGCGCATTTCATCGAGAAAATCGAGCTTGTGCTGAAACTTCGGATTGATGTCGACGTCAGGCTCGTCGCCGCCGGCCGGCACATAGAAATTATGCAGCGATATCGGGCCGCTCCGGGCGTCGATTTCCACGCAAATATGACGCGCGTCGCCCTTTTCGCAGAAATCGCGCTTCTCGACGAAACGTAAAGGCCGCTTCGAAACGACGGCCACGCCGTGGTAGCCCTTCTGGCCATTGATCGCGATATGCTCATAGCCGAGCGCATGGAGATCCTTCATCGGGAATTCGGCGTCCCGACATTTTGTCTCCTGCAGGCAGAGCACGTCCGGCGCCCGGCTCTTGAGAAATTCGGCGACGAGCGGCATGCGCAGGCGCACGGAATTGATGTTCCAGGTGGTGATCTTCAAGCTTGCTGCTTTCAATGCGGATCAGCTCTTGGTCTTGTCGCCGAAGAGGAAAGGCGCGACGTCCCTGACGCCCGGCTGCTTCTCGGCGATGAAGGGCGTCGGTCGGCAGACGGCCATGGCGGAAAGGCCGACTCGCGCGGTGAGAAGCCCATTCAATACGCCCTCGCCGAGCTTTGCGGAAATGCGTGCGGCGATGCCGTGGCCGAGCGCCTGCTGAAGTATAGAGTCCCCGACCGCCACGCCGCCGGTGATGGCGAGATGCGCGCCGACCGAGCGGGCCAGCTTGAAGAAACCGAGCAGCCCCGGCTTACCGCCATAAATCTCGGCGATTTTTCGCATCAGCACGATCGCCTGGCCGACGACAAAAAGCACGTCGAGGAGCGCGCGCGGGCTGATCGCCGTGACGACGGAGACGCGCTTGGCGGCGCCGGCGATTTCGCGCCGCGCTTCTTCGTCCAGAGGCGCGACGAGATTGCGCTCGGCAAGGGTGATGAGATCGCGTCCGTCGATAATTCGCTTCAAATAGTCGTTGAGCAGCGCGCGCGCCCGGCCGGTATCCGGACGATCTTCATAGAGCTTGCAAAGTTCACCGACGCGCTCGCGCGCAGCCTTACCGTCATCGCTCGCATGCGCCTCAGCCAGCGCGGCATGCAGCTTGGCGATACGATTCTGCCGGCCGATGGCGCGAAACTCGCGCGTGAGAGAGATAATGGCCGCGACCGCGGCGAGGCCGGCAAGGACCAGGCCCAGCGTCCCGAGAATGGCGGAGTGGCGGAAGGAGTCTTCTACAACCCCCCATATCCACATCGTCAGCGCCAGGGACAGAAGCCCGCTGACCGCGGAAAGGAAGACTCCCCCCCATGAGAAAACGTAGCGGCGCAGCATGCCGTCGGCCTGCGCCGCTTCAACGGCCGCTTCATCCCCGGTCATGCCGTCCGCGAGCTGAGCGGCCTCAAGCGCGAAAGCGTCAAATTCCGCTTCGACAACCTCGATAGACGGCGTCCCGGCATCGTCTGTCGACGGCGTCGCCTTGGCGGTGACCGTCTGGTCGCCTTCGAGCCGAAAAGCCCGTGGGCGCGGCCTGCGTTGCTCAGTCATTCGATTCCTGATTTTGGCCTTCTTACCGCCTCGAGTTCGAAAACGCGACGCGCGCACATGTCGTCAGAGCTTCGAGGGAGCGATTTCAATTAAAAAAGGCGCCCACAAGGCCTCGACGGCCGCCCTGAAATATAGGCGGTCACCGCGACTGAAAACGCTTATTGCGGCGCGATAGCGCCTCCTTTAGCATCCTGCGGCCTTTCGCTGTCGAGAAGTATCGCGTTTTCACGGATGAACTCCATCATTTACGACATCGTCGCCCTTGCGATCGGGTATTTGCTGGGCTCCATTCCCTTCGGTCTCCTGCTCACGCGCGTCGCGGGCACGACGGACCTGCGGGCGATCGGCTCCGGCAATATCGGCGCAACCAATGTCTTGCGCACCGGTCGAAAGGATCTCGCGGCGGCGACGCTGCTCCTCGATGCCCTGAAAGGCGCGGCGGCGGCGCTCATCGGCGCCTCGCTTTCGCCCGAAGGGGGCATGATCGCCGGCCTCGCCGCTTTCATCGGCCACATTGCGCCGGTCTGGCTCCAGTTTAAGGGCGGTAAGGGCGTTGCAACGTTTCTCGGCGTGCTCTTCGGGCTCAGCTGGCCGGCGGCGCTGATTTTCTGCGCCGTTTGGCTCTCGGCGGCGGCGCTGTGGCGTTATTCGTCTCTGGGCGCGCTGACCGCGAGCGCGACGGCGCCACTGGTCCTCTTCATGCTCGGCCATCGAGCCGAAGCCTTTGTCGTGGCGGCGATGGCCGCAATCGTCTTCTATAGACATCGCGAGAACATCGCCCGTCTGCGCGCCGGCACCGAAACGCGCATAGGACAGAAGGCGTGACCGAGGCGTCGCCAGGGCGGCTGAGCGAAGAGCAGCTCGTCGACTGGCTGAGGCTCATCCGCAGCGAAAATGTCGGGCCGCGCACCTTCAGACAGCTCATCAATCGCTTCGGCGGCGCCGGCGCGGCGTTGGACGCGCTGCCGTCTCTTGCGGCGCGGTCCCTGCGCGGCCGGGTTATCCGCATCGCCACGCGTGAGGAAGCGCTGCGCGAGATCGAGGCGGCGCGCGCGCTCGGCGTTCGCTTCGCCACCACGGGCGATCCCGACTATCCGTCGCTGCTTCGGGAAATCGCTGACGCGCCGCCGCTCATCGCGATGCGCGGCGTTTCCTGGACCGCGCAACGCGACGGCGTCGCGATTGTTGGCTCACGCAACGCTTCAGCCGCGGGCCTCGCCTTCGCCGAACGGCTCGCGCGCAGCCTCGCGCTCGAGAATTACGTCATTGTCTCCGGCCTCGCGCGCGGCATCGACGCCGTCGCGCATCGCGCCACGCTCGAAACCGGCACGATCGCCGTGCTCGCCGGCGGCCATGCGCGACCGTATCCCGCCGAACATGCGCGGCTTGTCGAAGAGATCGCCGAGAGGGGACTGATCGTCTCTGAAATGCCCATCGAATGGGAGCCGCGCGGCCGCGATTTTCCGCGCCGAAATCGCATCATCTCCGGGCTCAGCCGCGCGACCATCGTCGTCGAGGCGGCGCGACGTTCGGGCTCGCTGATCACGGCGCGTTTCGCCAATGAGCAGGGGCGAGAGGTCTTCGCCGTTCCGGGTTCGCCGCTCGATCCGCGCGCCGAAGGCGTCAACTATCTCATCCGCCAGGGCGCGACGTTGTGCGCGCGCCCCGAGGACGTGATTTCGGTGCTTGCCGAGAACGCGGGAACCCCGCCGCGCAAGAATCTTTTCGACGACGACTCCCTCGAAGGACAGGACACGCTGATCGACGAATTGGATCTTTTTGCCGGCGTTGATGGCGCGGCGTTTGAGGAGAGGGCTGCGCCCAAGCGATTCTCGCCGCCAAGCCCGGCTGCAGATTGCGTCGCTGATCTTGACGCGGGCCAGCGAGGCGACGAGTCGCCTCAGCGCGACGCGCATGAGGTTGTCCTGTCCCTGCTCGGGCCGGCGCCAATCGCGATCGACGATCTCATCCGTGTCGCCGGACTGACGGCCCGCGAAGTGCAGGGAGTCCTCGTCGAACTCGACATCGAGGGGCGGGTGCAGCGTCACGGCGCCAGCAGCGTTTCCCTCGTGATCAACTATAAGTTGTAATTTATGCCGAGCGGTCGATCGGATAACCGCCAAGCTCGCGCGCGCGCATATCCGCTTCAGCGCGGGCCAGATTCAAGAAATAGCAGAGCATGGGCATGTCGCAGCGACTGGCAAGTTTAGCCATTTCGTCTGACATATCAGCGATATATGATGCGATTGACGCCGCTTCCTCATTAGTTTTGGCAGCCGTCTCCGCAGTTGTTGCGCGGGGTTCATTGAAATCGTTCTGAGAAGCATCTGGCCGGGGCATCGCTGTCAGTCTCCACGGACCACGAGGCAGGTGATAAATAGGGTAAGCATCAGACTTTCTTATATTTTTCTTCCATCACGCCTATCCCGTGTCAAGAACAAAATTCTATCAAAAGTTGTAATGCTGCTAAGGGATCGCTACAGACGTTTCAATCGGTCGAGCGCGCCCTGCAGGATATAAGCGGCCGCCATGCGGTCGACGACTTCGGCCCGTTTGGCGCGCGAGGCGTTTTGCGCGATCAATTCGCGCGTTACCGCCGCAGTCGACAGGCGCTCGTCCCAGAAGGCGAAGGGCAGGGATGCGAGCTTGGAAAGATTCCGCATGAAAGCGCGTGTCGCCTGCGCGCGGGGCCCTTCCGTGCCGTCCATGTTGAGCGGCAGCCCCACCACCAGAGCGCAAATATCGAAATCGGCCGCGCGTTTGAGAAGCGCGGCGGCGTCTGGAGAAAACTTCGCTCGCGCGATCGTATCAAGTGGCGACGCGAGCCGCCGCTCAACGTCCGAAAGCGCCAATCCGATGGTTTTGGTCCCGAGATCCAATCCCATCAGCCGGCCCTTAGGCGGCAGAAGCGCCGCCAGTTCTTCAAGGGTCGTCGCGCGCATGGTCACCGCGATTTCGCTAACACGCCGCCGCATTTCCGCAAACTCAGCGGGCTCCGCGCTTCGGCTTTTTGCCTCTACGATTGGCTTCGCAACATTGCGCCGCGAAAGGCCAAGCGCTATAGCGCCCGTCGAGACCTTTCTTGCGGAGCCCTAGATGTCCGTTGATTCCGCGACCGTCCGCCGGATCGCCCATCTCTCGCGTATCGCCATCGAAGACAGCGAGGTCGAGCGCCTTCGCGGCGAACTCAACGCCATCCTGGCTTTCGTGGAGACGTTGAGCGAGGTCGATGTCGAGGGCGTTGAGCCGTTGACCTCTGCCTTGCCGATGCAAATGAAGAAGCGCGCTGACGTCGTGACCGACGGCGGCATCGCCGATGAGATTCTCGCCAACGCGCCTTTGCGGGAGGATCATTATTTCGTCGTGCCCAAGGTGATCGAATAGCGCTTGTCGCGCCGGCGCCGCGCATGTGGCGGCCTCAGATATAAAGGGACAAATGTCCGACCCCACGCATCTTTCATTGGCCGAGGCGCGCGACGCGCTCAAATCCAAACAAGTTTCCGCCGTTGAACTGGCGCAGGCGCATATCGACGCTATCAGCAAATCGCGCGCGCTCAACTGCTTCATCACGGAGACGCCGGAGGTCGCGCTGGCGCAGGCGCAAGAAAGCGACGCGCGCATTGCGCGCGGCGACGCGCGACCGCTTGAAGGTCTGCCGCTCGGGATAAAGGATCTCTATTGCTCCAAAGGCGTGCGCACGACGGCGGGAAGTCGAATTCTCGACGACTTCACGCCGACATATGAATCGACAGTCTCGGCGAATTTGCTGCGTGACGGCGCGGCCACGCTCGGCAAGCTCAATCTCGACGAATTCGCGATGGGGTCGTCGAATGAAACGAGCGCCTTCGGCCCCGTTATTTCGCCGTGGCGCCGCGCTGCGGATCCCGACGCCAAGATCGTGCCGGGCGGTTCTTCGGGCGGCTCGTCGTCGGCGGTCGCCGCGCGTCTTTGCCTTGGCGCCACGGCGACAGATACAGGCGGCTCGATCCGTCAGCCCGCCGCTTTCACGGGCACTGTCGGAATCAAGCCGACCTATGGCCGCTGCTCGCGCTGGGGCATCGTCGCCTTCGCCTCGTCGCTGGATCAGGCGGGTCCGATCACGCGCACTGTGCGCGACGCGGCGATCATGCTCAGGTCGATGGCCGGTCATGATCCGAAAGACACGACCAGCGTCGACGCGCCCGTGCCGGACTACGAAGCCGCCGTCGGCGCCTCCGTGAAGGGACGCCGCATCGGCGTGCCGAAGGAATATCGCATCGATGGAATGTCGGCGGAGATCGCCGCCTTATGGGACGCGGGCGTTGCTTGGCTGAAGGACGCGGGCGCGGAGATCGTCGAGATCTCCCTGCCGCATACACGCTATGCCTTGCCGACATATTATATTATCGCGCCGGCAGAAGCGTCCTCCAATCTCGCGCGCTACGACGGCGTGCGTTACGGGTGTCGTGAGCAGGGCCGCGACGTCAGCGAAATGTACGAGAAGACGCGTGCGGCGGGCTTTGGTCCGGAGGTGCGGCGGCGCATTATGATCGGCACTTATGTGCTCTCCGCCGGCTATTACGACGCTTATTATGTCCGCGCGCAGAAAGTCCGCAGCCTGATCAAGCGCGACTTTGACGAAGCCTTCGCGTCCGGCGTCGACGCTGTCCTGACGCCGGCGACGCCGTCGACCGCCTTCGCGCAGGGAGAGAAGGGCTCGGCCGATCCCGTGGAAATGTATCTCAACGACGTGTTCACCGTTACAGTGAACATGGCCGGTCTTCCCGGCGTCGCCGTTCCGGGCGGTCTCGCGGCGAACGGTTTGCCGCTGGGGTTGCAGCTCATCGGCAAAGCATTCGACGAAGAGACGCTGTTCTCTCTCGCCGCGGCGATCGAACGGGCGGCGCCGAAGATCGAACTTCCGCAGCCATGGTGGCGCGAGGGCTGATGATGACGACGCCGCGCGCTGAAAAGGACATTGCGGAACGCCCGCAGCAAGCGCTGCAGGACGAAATGTCCGACGTGCGTCGCTTGATCGACGAGCTGGACGAAGAGCTTGTGACGCTACTCGCAAAGCGCCAGCGACAGATCGAGCGGGCCGCCAGGATCAAACCCGCGTTGGGCCTGCCCGCCAATGTGCCCGAGCGCGTCGAGGAAGTGTTGGCGCATGTGCTTGGCGCCGCGCGCCGCGAGGGACTGTCGGTTGAGGTCGCGATGACCCTGTGGCGCACGTTGATCGACTGGTCGATCTGCTATGAAGAGCGGCTGATGGGCGCTCGCGCGCTAAAGGGCGACTCTCAAGGATCGGCGGAGCGCGACGGGTCTTTATGATCGCTGCTGGGCGTCTTGCTCTTGACGCGGACGAAACCGTTGCGGATCGACCAGCGCAGGACCTTTAGCGACCACCAATGAAAACGCCGGGACAGCCTGTGAGCGCCCGGCGAGTGCGGGGCGAGGATCGCAAGGCCCAAAGGGAACATCCACACCCCGAAGACGGGAAGCGGCGCAAGAATGGTTCCGCCGAGGATCAAACCGACGCCCACAGGAATGCTCACATAGCGGGGCGCGCCGCGCATGCGGGCCATGAGGCCTTTTCGGCGGCTGTCCTCAGAATTCGGTTCCGTGGCCATCTCGCCCGTTTCCCTCTGCTGCGCGCCGGCCGTTCCGCTCTAGCGAAGCGTGGTTTATATGGAAGGCGTAAGTTTAGCGAGGCGGATATGACGACACAGGCGGCCCCCAACAAGCTCATCAGCGGCGCAACCGGCGACTGGGAAGTCGTGATCGGCATGGAGATTCATGCGCAGGTGACGAGCAACGCCAAGCTCTTCTCCGGCGCTTCCGCGGAGTATGGCGGCGCGCCGAACGATCACGTCTCCCTGGTCGATGCGGCCATGCCGGGCATGCTGCCGGTCATCAATGAGGAATGCGTCAAACAGGCGATCCGCACCGGTCTCGGCTTAGAGGCCAAGATCAACCTGCGTTCGGTTTTCGACCGCAAGAACTATTTCTATCCCGACCTGCCGCAGGGCTACCAGATCTCTCAGTACAAGCATCCGATCGTCGGCGAAGGCGCCGTGATCGTCGACGTATCGCCGAGCGAGCGCATCACCGTGGGCATCGAGCGTCTGCATCTCGAGCAGGACGCCGGCAAGTCGCTGCATGATCTTTCGGCGACCGAAAGCCACGTCGATCTCAACCGCAGCGGCGTGGCGCTCATGGAGATCGTCTCCAAGCCCGACCTGCGTTCGGCGGAAGAGGCGCGCGCCTATGTTTCGAAGCTGCGGACGATCTTGCGCTACATCGGCTCCTGTGATGGCAACATGGAGCAGGGTTCGCTGCGCGCCGACGTCAACGTCTCCGTGCGCCGTCCCGGCGCGCCGCTCGGCACGCGTTGCGAAATCAAGAACGTCAACTCCATCCGCTTCATCGGCCAGGCGATTGAGGTCGAGGCGCGCCGACAGATCGGCATTCTTGAAGACGGCGGCGCCATCGCCCAGGAGACGCGGCTCTTCGATCCGGGGAGGGGAGAGACACGCTCGATGCGCTCCAAGGAGGAAGCGCATGACTACCGGTACTTTCCCGATCCGGATTTGCTGCCGCTCGAGTTCGACCAGCCATATGTCGACGCGCTAAGGGCGCAGTTGCCGGAGCTGCCCGACGCGAAGCGCGCGCGCTTTATCGATCAATACGGCCTGCCGCCTTACGACGCCGGCGTGCTTGTGATGGAGCGCGCGGCCGCCGACTATTTCGAGGAGACGGCGAAGGGACGCGACGCCAAGCTTGCGGCCAACTGGGTGATCAACGAGTTGTTTGGCCGTCTGAACAAGGAGGGGCTCGACGTCACGCGCTCGCCGGTGTCGGCGCAGGCTCTGGGCGCGATCATCGACCTCATCTCGCAGAATGTTATTTCCGGCAAGCTCGCCAAGGATCTTTTCGAGATCGTCTGGACGGAAGGCGGCGACCCCAAGGAGATCGTCGAAGCGCGCGGCATGAAGCAGGTGACCGACACGGGCGCCATCGAAGCCGCCGTCGACGCCGTCATCGCCGCCAATCCCGATAAGGTAGAGCAGGCGAAGGCGAAGCCAACAATGCTCGGCTGGTTCGTCGGACAGGTGATGAAGCAGACGGGCGGCAAGGCGAATCCGCAGTCGGTCAACGAGCTGCTCAAGCGCAAGTTGGGCGTCTGACGCACGCCCGATCGTCGAAAAAACGAATCAGTTCACGACGCGCGCTGCGCGATTCTTCTCCCAGCGAAGCTGTCGCGCGTCATTTTTTTTTGATCCGACCGCGCTGATCACAATTTTTTTTTCTCTCCGAATGCGCGACCTCGCGCGCGTCCCAGAGGCGCGCGCGGTCGGCGCCGCCCGACGTCCTCCGTCTCTCCGCCGGCGTCGAGTCGCGCGACCGGCACAGGCGCGTTCCGCGGTTTTTCATCGTGTTCCGATAGATCGTGTCACGGACGATCTCGGGCAGAGTGCGCGCGTCGCAACTGTTCGCGGATACGAAAGCAAATCAAGTAATTGAACAGCAGGCGCGACTTGCGCCAAAGCGCGTGTCCGCACGTCTAGAGGCCTTCTTGGAGTGGATGTCGCCAACCGAATCCGCGCGCGCATCGTCGCTAATAAAACGCATGGCGCAAACCTGTCGCGATAGTCTCGCCGAAGCGTTTGCAAAGCAGCTTCGCGATCATTTTGCTTGTCGCGCGACAGCGCTCAACATGCCTCGTCATGCGTTGCGTTGATCACTTCTGCCCGCGCAGCACTTGAACGACTGCTTAACCGCGTTACGCTATTTGCGCGTATTGTCGGTGGACCATAGTTCCGGCAATTCGGATCAAGGGGACTTATTATGGCGAGAGCTACAATGAAGCGTAAGCCGGCCAAGAAGGCTGCGGCGAAGAAGGGTGCGCGTAAAACCGCAAGGAAGGCAGCGACGAAGAAGTCAGCGGCCAAGAAGGGCGCCCGCAAGGCTACGCGAAAAACCGCTGCGAAAAAGACGGCCCGCAAGGGCGTCCGCAAGGTGGCGACGAAAAAGCGCGGCGCCGTGAAGAAGGCGGGCGCCAAGAAGAGCACGCGCAAGGCTACCGCGAAGAAGCGCACGCCGCGCAAGGCGAAAACGCCAACCCCGCCAGCAGCGCCAGCGACCGCGTAAGCCGAGCGCCTCGCATGCGCGATCGGTCTTTCGCGTCATTGCGGCAGCGCTTCACGCACTCATCGCCCGGGGTCGCGCGTCCAGTGAGACGCATCCCGGGCGATAGCATCCGCAGCTCACTGCTTTTTCGGCGCGTGCGAAGCGTCCGGCGCGGGTCAGCGGTTTAACGCGCCTAGCGCGTCAGGCATTGCGTCGCGAAATCGCGCCACATCGGCAACCCATCTTTCGACTCGCGTTTCATCCTGTCCCATTCCTCGGCGCAGGCCCGCATCTTCTCGCGCGGCGCGCGGGGAAGAGTGGGCGGCGGCTGGCTCGTATCGACCGCAGGCGGCGCTTGCGGCGGCGAAAGCGCATCGCCGCCAGGCGGCCGCGGAGTTTGCGGAGCGGGCTTCGCGCTCGGCGTCGGGGATACGACCGTTGGAGGTCGCGTTGCACGGGGCTGCCGCGCCGGCTCCTGTGGAGGCGAGGGGGTTCTTTGCTTTTGCTGCGCCGGGCCGGAGCGCGCTCGTGTCGGCGGCGTTGGCGTCGCCGGCTTGACCTGTGCGAACGACACGCTCGCAGCGAGAAGCGCGCCGACGGCGATCGCCGAAGCGCGCGCCAATCGGCTCAGAGAAGAGTTGCGCGAGCCGACTTTCAATGGTTTTTCCTCGCGCAACCACAATGGCCGTCTATCCTCTATAGCCTGAAGTCCGTTCCCCTCGAAAGCGGATGACGGTGATGACCGGAGGGACGCATGCAGCGAGCCCAGAGAGCGGAGGCGCCATGAACGATGCACGAAAGCCCCTCGAAGCGGCAGCGCGGCTGAGCCTGCTACAGCGCCCGCGTCGGAATCGGAAGAGCGAATGGGCGCGCCGTCTCGTCAGGGAAAACGCGCTTGAGGTCTCGGACCTCATCTGGCCCCTCTTCTTGATCGACGGGTCGGATCGACGCGAACCCGTATCCTCGATGCCGGGCGTGTTCCGTTACTCGGTCGACGCGGCGGTTGAAGCAATCGCAGAGGCGGCGGCGCTCGGCGTGCCCGCCGTTGCGCTCTTCCCCTATACGGATCCGGACTTGCGCGACGAGATCGCGAGCGCGGCGCTCGATCCCGAGAATCTCGTCTGCCGCGCCTGCCAGGCGATCAAGAGCGCCGTCCCCGGCATCGGCCTCATCACCGACGTCGCGCTCGATCCCTACACGAGCCACGGGCATGACGGGCTTCTCGTCGGCGACGAGATTGTCAACGACGCGACCGTCGCCGTGCTGGCGCGGCAGGCGGTCACCCAAGCGCGCGCAGGCGCGGACATCATAGCGCCCTCGGACATGATGGATGGACGCGTTGAAGCGATCCGCAACGCGCTCGACGCCGAGGGTTTCGAGAATGTTCAGATCATGAGCTACGCCGCGAAATATGCGTCGGCGTTTTACGGGCCGTTCCGCGATGCGATCGGCACCAGCAAGACGCTGAGAGGCGACAAGCGCACCTATCAGATGGACCCCGCCAATTCGGACGAAGCGCTGCGCGAAGTGGGTCTCGACCTTGAGCAGGGCGCGGATATGGTGATGGTGAAGCCGGGAATGCCGTATCTCGACATCGTGCGACGCGTCGTCGACGTCTATCGCGCGCCAACATTCGCCTATCAGGTGTCGGGCGAATACGCGATGATTACCGCGGCTGCGCAGAACGGCTGGATCGATGGCGAACGCGCCATGCTTGAAAGTCTGCTCGCCTTTAAGCGCGCCGGCGCCTCAGGCGTTCTGACCTATTTCGCGCTCAGCGCGGCGCGGGCGCTGCAAGGAAGAAAGTGACGCGTGGTGCGTCACTTCCTTCCGAAGCATCATCACGCGGCGTCGCGCAGGCTGCGTACGCGGTCGTGGTTCTCCTTCACGCCCTGATACTGGCGCTGGACCATCGATCTGATCTCCGGAGGCAGGGGCTGCGCAATGGCCTGCTGATAGGCGTCCTTGGCGGCGTCTTCGCCGCGCTCGACCTCCTCCAGCACCGCCTGTTCCGAGCGGCTTGTCAGCGCGGCCTTCAAATTTGTCCAAGCCCGGTGCACGGCGCCGGTCATGGAGCCGCTCTTCGAAGGTTCGCCGCCCAAGCTGACGATCTTCGATTCGAGCTCCTTGGCGCCTTCAGCGCAGCGCGCGGCCGCCGTTCGAAACACAGTCTTTAGCGTCGGATTTTCGACGTCTTCAGCCGCAGCCAGAAACCCTTGCTCGCCGTCACGACTGATTTCGGCAAGTTCATTCAAGGTGGTGATGACTTCAGACTTTTCCATTTTTCTGCCTCCCGAGGACGCAAGCGCGTACGGGTCCTAAACAATAGCCCGATTGCTTTGTTCCGGCGGATTGCACGGCCGGCGCGTCGGTGGGATGGACGGGCGCGGAGAGCCTCCGAGGCCGCGGGGTGGACAAAGACTCGCAAGCATGGTTTGCAGGACCGCCCGCTGCGCCGCTTTCGCGCGCGTCAGCGAGCTATCTTCAGCCCCCTCCAGGCCTCGCTAAAGATATGATTCGACGCGCCGTTCTTGTTGCCGCTCTAACGTTTTGCGCCGCCGGGCCCACCCGCGCGGATTTTCGTCTGTGCAACAACACGAGCGCGCGCGTCAGCGTCGCCATCGCTTATACCGACGGGCGCAACTGGTTGTCGGAGGGTTGGTGGAACCTTCGGCCGAGCGTTTGCGAAACGCTTCTGCGCGGTCCGCTCGCCGCCCAATATTATTATATCTACGCGATGGACGAGCGCGGCGGCGAATGGAAGGGCAAAGCGTTCATGTGCACGCGTGATCGGGAATTCCGCATCGACGGCCGAGAGGACTGTTTCGCGCGCGGTTTTGATCGAACCGGATTTTTCGAAATCGACACGGGACGGGACGCAAAGAGCTGGACGGTTCAGCTCACTGACCCCAACGCCGCTCCCGCACAATAATGACTCATTCAGGAACGGCTTCATCATGAGAAGGTCGCGGCGCGTCAAAATTATCGCAACGCTTGGTCCGGCGACGGTCGACAAAGCGGTCATCGCGGGGCTTGTGCGCGCCGGCGCCGACGTCTTCCGCATCAACATGAGCCACACGGATCATGCCGGCCTCGCCAGCTATGTTCGGATCATCCGCGAAATTGAGAACGATATCTCGCGCGCGATCGCCGTGCTCGTCGATCTCCAGGGCCCGAAGCTGCGCATCGGCGCCTTCGAGGAAGGCTCCGTGCATCTGCGCAAGGGCGACGTCTTCGTCTTCGACAGCGACCCCAAACCCGGCGACGCCACGCGCGTGCGCTTGCCGCATCCCGAGATTTTAGCGGCGCTCAAGGTTAATGATTCGATCCTCATCGACGATGGCCGCGTGCGGCTGCATGTCGTCGAAACATCTCCGGAGCGGGCGCACGCCGTCGTCGACGTCGCTGGGCGCCTCTCGAACCGCAAGGGCGTCAGCCTGCCCGACACCGAAATTCCGATCACCTCGATGACCAACAAGGATCGCGCCGATCTCGACGCCGCGCTCAAAGAGCGCGTCGACTGGGTTGCGATCTCCTTTGTCCAGCGTCCCGAAGACGTCCTTGAAGTGAAGCAGATCACGCAAGGCCGGGTGATGGTCATGGCGAAGATCGAGAAGCCTCAGGCGATTTCGAGACTAGAGGAAGTGATCGAGGTTTCTGACGCGCTGATGGTGGCGCGCGGCGACCTTGGCGTCGAAGTGCCGCTCGAGCGGGTGCCTGGACTTCAAAAACGCATCAACCGTTCGGCGCGACGACTGGGCAAGCCGGTCGTCATCGCGACGCAGATGCTCGAGTCGATGATCCTGTCGCCCTTGCCGACGCGCGCCGAAGTGTCTGACGTGGCCACCGCCGTCTTTGAAGGCGCGGACGCCGTCATGCTCTCGGCCGAAAGCGCCGCGGGGCAATATCCGCACGAAGCCGTCGCCACCATGAGCCGGATCGCGGAAGAGGTCGAGACCGACGCGATCTACCGCTCGATCATCAACGCCCAGCGCGGCGAATTGCCTAATCCAACCTCAGCCGACGCCATCGCCGTCGCCGCCCGCGACGTGGCGCAGACGCTTCATTCAAAGGCGATCATCGCGTGGACGTCATCCGGCTCGACGGCGCTGCGTATCGCGCGCGAACGGCCGCAATCGCCGATTCTCGCGCTCACGCCCAAGCGCGACACCGCCCGTCGCCTGGCGCTCGTCTGGGGCGTGCACGCGCTTGAGACGCGCGACGCCGTCGACATTGAAGATATGGTGGGCCGCGCCTGCGAATATTCGGAGAGCGAGGGGTTCGGCGGCCCCGGCGACCGGGTCATTATCGTCGCCGGCATGCCTTTCGGCACGCCGGGAGCGACAAACATGATCCGCATCGCACATCTGGGCGAGCAGCGCCAAGGCGGCGAAGTCTAATCCTGCAGTTGCAGCTTATCGGCGGAGGACCTGCCGCTACGCTTGTCCACGACAAGTTCGTAGGAAACCTTCTGGCCTTCAGCGAGGCTGTCGAGGCCTGCGCGCTCGACGGCGCTGATGTGAACGAAGACGTCCTGGCCGCCGGCGTCCGGCTGAATGAAGCCGAAGCCCTTTTGTGCGTTGAACCACTTTACGGCGCCTGTCGGCATGGCTTTTCCTTTCAAAATAGCGGGAACGCTGCGGATCGCTGCGTTCTTCTCAGTCAATCGAAGCTTGGGAAAGGTCAGGCGCCGCGCGTCTTGAGACGAGAGAGCAAGATCGTTCGGCCGAAACTCGAATGCGCGAATAATATTATAGGAGCGAACGCCCGATGAAAACCCGGCAGGCGAGAATTGTTATTCTCCCTGCGGCCGCGGCGCCGCTGCGCCTCTCACCAGAAAATCACCTGCGTAGTGACGCGGTAAACTACTCCCACTACCGCGAAGCGGGGGAGGGTCGGGGGCTAGCGCCACAGCGCATAGAAATGATGCGGCGGGCCGCGGCCTTCGCTCAATCGCAGCTGGTCCGCCGCCCCCAGCGCCCCCTCCAGCCAGACTTTCGCGGCGGCGATGGCGTCGATCAGCGGCGCGCCCTTGGCGAGTTCGCAAGCGATCGCGGAGGACAGGGCGCAGCCGGTTCCATGCGTGTTGCGCGTCGGAATGCGCCGCCCGCGGAAGATGCGCCTCTCTCCAGATTCGAAAAGAGCGTCGACAGGCTCGCCCTCGAGATCGCCGCCCTTGACCAGCACCGCGTGGGCGCCGGCGTCACAGAGAAGCCGCGCCTGCGCCGCCATCTCCTCGGCGTTTTTGGCGAGGGGCGTTTGCGTGAGCACGCTCGCCTCATAAAGATTGGGCGTCACGAGACGCGCCAGGGGAAGGAGGGCCGCAATTAGCGCAGCTTCCAGCCCGGCGGACGCGAGGCTGACGCCCTGCGTCGGCACCAGCACCGGATCGAGCACGATGTTGCGCACGTCGTAGCGCGCCAGCGTCTCGGCGACGGCCCGGGCGATGTCCGGCGTCGACAGCATGCCGATCTTGATCGCGTCGGGAGAAATGTCCGACAGCACCGCCTCGATCTGCGCGGCGACAATCTCTGGCGCGATGGGATAGGAAGCGGTCACGCCCTGCGTGTTCTGCGCGGTGAGCGCCGTGATCGCCGCCATGCCGTAGCAGCCGAAGGCGGAAAACGTCTTGAGATCAGCCTGAACGCCCGCGCCGCCGGAAGGGTCGGAGCCGGCGATGGAGAGGACGCGGGGGATTTTGCGCAAATGCCCTTACCTTTCCCGCGTCATGGCCGGGCTTGGCCCGGCCATCCACGCCTGCCGCCCCGGTGACTATTGCCACCTATGCAGCGTCCGTTCTTTTCCGTTGTGCAACATTCTAGCGTGGATGCCCGCGACAAGCGCGGGCATGACGCGCTTCCTGTTGTGTGCGCAGTCACGCCTTCGGCAGGCTCAGCACGCCCGCGTCGCCGTTCTCAGCGCCGAAGGCGAGACGCGCGCCCTTCTCGTCCCAGGCGAGCGCGCTGATCCGCGCGCGATCGTCCTCCTGCGCCGGACGGCGCACCAGAATCTCGGATCCATCGGTAAGGCGCGCCAGCATGACAAGGCCGTCGTCATAGCCCATCGCTATGACCAGAGCGGCGGGATGGAACGCGACGCGCGTCACGATCGCCGAATGCACGCCGCATTCGCGGGGCGCCTGGCCCATCGGCCCCTCCTTGCCCGAAAACGGCCAGACGATGCAGGCGTCGGCGCCTGAGGTGGCCAGCCATTTCCCGTCATGCGACCAGGAGAAGCTGCGCGTTTTGCCCGGATATCCGGCCATCCGCATGTGCTTGGCGTCGGAGAGGCGCCAGCCGTGCAGCATATTCTCCTGCATCGAGGTGACGAGAAAGCGCCCGTCGGGAGAGATCGTGGCGTCAAGATGCGATCCCGCCCAGTCGAGCGCTTCCGGCTTGCCGGCGTTCGGAAACCAGAGAGTCGCGCCGCCGTAATGCGCGATCGCCAGCCGGTAGCCTTTGGGAAAGAAGGCGAGCCCGCGCGAGGTCGAGGGCAGATCCAGCGTCTTCGCGTCGCCCTTGGCCGAGCGTGCTCTCGCCACCTTTCCTGCTGTCCACGCCACCGCGCCGCCCCGTGCGGCGACGGCGTCGATCCATTTGCCCTTTTCGTCGCCGATGACTTCGACGCCGCCTTTCGCGTCGGTCGCCACAACGCGCCCGTCGTCTCCGCCGGTGACGAGCCGGTCGCCGTCCTGCGCGACGACGAGGATGGCCGCGTCTTGGTGGGCCGGAATGCGGCGTCCCTCCGCGCCGTCGCCGAAATGCAACGTCCCGTCGGCGAGCGCGAAGACCGGCGCGCCGCCGAGGAACGCTGCGGCTGCGACAGGCTCACGAAGCCCGATTGTTTCGACTTTGTCGGCGAGCGTGGAAGACATCGTCACGTCGATGCATGGTCCTCGGCAGGCGCGCTCCAGCCAATCGGCAGGCGCGGGCGACGTTTCCGGAATTGGCCGCGCATCACGAGCGCGAAGGCGATGGCGTCCAGTCCCGCGAGGGTCAGCCACCACAATTGCTCGGCCGCGGGACCAAACAGACAAATGGCGAATCCCGCGCCAAGACCGCCCAGCAGGAAGGGCGCGAGCGCCGGACGCGACTGGCCGACGAACAGGCTGGTGCGGGCGGCGACGAGCGCCGCCGCGGCCGCACCGAGCAGGCCGAGATCGAACCAGATCTTGAAGATCAGGCTGCGCGGCGTCGCCGGCGTCAGATAGCCGCCGAGCACGCCCCAGGTGGCCGCGCCAAAGCCGTGTCCGATCAAGGTGCGCCAGCCGTCCGCCTCGATCATCTGACCCCAAAAGGCGAGATGTCTGAAGAAGCCGGGCGGACGTTCGGGCCAGATCAGATGCGCCGCATAGGCGGTGAGCGGCGCGAGCAGCACGATCGCCGTCATGAGCGCCGCAAGGAAAATGGACATCAGCCGGGCGCGGCCGAAGGCGGCGGCGAACACAGCCGCGCCGACGGCCAGCGCCGGGACGCCGTTCGGGGCGCCGGAAAGATAGCAGGCGATCACGGTCGCCACCGCAAGGGCGGCCGCCGAATACCACCGGCCGCGGACCGCGAGCGCGCCCATGGCCGGCCAGACGAGCAGGGCCAGTCCCAGTCCGGCGCGGCCAAGCGGTCCGACATCGAGAATGTCGTCGAGCGTATATTGCGGCTTCAACAGCAAAGTGACGGCGGCAAGCGCAATCGTCGCCGCGGCGACGCCGATCGGCAACAGGTTGAGATTCGAGGTTTTGGTGCGCAGCGGCAGAAATCCGGTGGCGAGCGCCACCAGGGCGAGCGTCGCCGTGATTTTGGCGAAGCGTTCCGCCGGTCCCTCGAACGGGGTCCAGAGCAGCGAGAGCGCCGTCCAGGCGGCGAGCAACAGCGCGGCGAGAAAGGGCGGCGAGAGCAAGATCGAGCGCATCGAGCGCCCCGACCCTTCCTCCGGCGTCAGTGTCGCGGCGGCGAGTAGCAACGCCGCGCCGATCGGCAGCAGCACATAAACCGTCTGGCGCGCCAGAATGGGCGCGATAAGCGAGATCACGAACAGCAAAAACACGCCAATCCGCAGCAGAAGGCGGGAAGCCTCCTCTGCGGGTTCGTCGGTATTGCGGCGCGAAAGGACAGACATGGCGGAGGTGCGGTTGAGTAGGGGATCTTCGATAGAGATTAGAACGAAATCGCCGGCGAGTAGCCTGCCGCAACGCAGTAAACCTGGGAAAGACCCCGATTTTTAGGCGACTGTGGCGCTTTTGCCTGTTTCAGGCCGTTTGGCGCCACTCTTGGCGGACAGCCGCGTCGGGTTCGGCCGCCAGCCGATCGTGGCGCAGCTCCGCCGCTCGCGCCGGCGCCAGTCTGCCGAGGGCCCAGATGGCGGCGCCGCGAACAATGGCGGCGGCGTCTGTTATGAGCCGCTCGGCTTCGGCGGCAAGTTCCGGCCGGGCTGAATTGCCGATCGCGATTAGAACATTGCGCAAGAAGCGGTCGCGTCCCACGCGCTTGATTGGGGAACCCGCAAAAAGCGCTCGGAACGCCGAATCGTCGAGGCGCGCCAATTCCGAAAGCGGCGGCGAGCCGAATTCGGCGCGCGCGGCGAGCTTCGCCTCGCGTCCGGCGCTCGCGTATTTGTTCCAGGGGCAGACTGCAAGACAGTCGTCACAGCCGTAGATGCGATTGCCGATCTTGGCCCGAAATTCGAGAGGAATAGGGCCTTTGTGCTCGATCGTCAGATAGGAAATGCATCGCCGCGCATCGAGTCGGTACGGCGCCGGGAAGGCCGCCGTCGGGCAAACGTCGAGACATTTGCTGCACGAGCCGCAATGATCGTGTTCGGGCGGATCCGGTTCGAGGCGAAGAGTCGTGAAAATCGCGCCCAGAAAGAGCCACGATCCGAAGTCTCGCGAGACGAGGTTCGTGTGTTTGCCCTGCCAGCCGACGCCGGCCGCCTGCGCGAGCGGCTTCTCCATGACGGGCGCGGTGTCGACGAAGACTTTGGCGTCGCCGGCGCCGGCGCGGCTGAGGATGAATCCGGCGAGCTGTTTCAGCCGGCCCTTGATGATGTCGTGATAGTCGCGGTTGCGCGCATAGACCGAGATCGTCGCGCAGTCCGGTTTCGTCAGCGAAGCGAGCGGATCTCCGTCCGGTCCGTAGTTCAGGCCGAGCAAGATGAGACTCGCCGCCTCGGGCCAGAGCGCGCGCGGCGCGGCCCGCCGCTCGGCCGTCTCGCGCATCCAGGCCATGTCGCCGTGCGCGCCGTCGCGCAGCCACGCCCACAGCCGCTCGCCCTGCTCAGGCGCAACATCCGCCCGCGCGAAACGGCAGACGTCGAAGCCAAGCTCGAATGCGCGGGCGCGAATTTCCTCCTCCAGCGCCGGAACCGCAGGCGATCGAACATCATAAACTGCCGGCGAACCCATCAATGCATTCGGGACAGGCGCGTGCATGTCAGCAGGGCCCTTGCAGGGGGATCGAGACGATGAACTCCGCGCCAGGATCGTGCTTCTTCATTTCAATCGTCGCACTGAGTTGACGCGTAAATGACGCAATGATCCGCATGCCGAGCCCCTTGCGATTGCGAGGGTCGATGTCATCGGGCATTCCAGCGCCTTCGTCGCGCACGGAAACAGTGAACTTCTCAGCGCCCTGGCGCGCGACCTTCACCGAAATAATTCCTGACTGGCTTTCGTAAGCATATTTCGCCGCATTGGCGATGAGTTCGTTGACGATCAGCGCGGTCGAAACCGCCCGGTCGGTTGCGATGACGATCCCTTCTTCGACCTCGGTGCGCACGTCGCATTGCGCGACGCTTTCATCCAAATCGTGACACAGCGCTTCAATGTATTTGCCAACGTCCATGCAATCGACGTCCGAGCCGCGAGACAACTGGTCATGCGCCTTTGCGATCGCTTCCACCCGGTGAGAGGCTTCGTTGAGAAGTTCGGACACCTGTTCGTCGCCTGCGTCGTTCGCTTGCAGGCGGAGCATGCTGCTGACGATGGAAAGGCTGTTCTTCACGCGATGATTCATTTCTTTGAGCAGCGCTTCGTTGCGCGCGAGCGCCGCTCTTAGCTTGCGCTCTTCCCGCTCGCGTTCGATCGCCATGCCAAGAAGATTCGCCGCGCCCTGCAGAAAGGCGATGTCCTGCTCCCTGAAATCGGCCGGCGAGCGGCTGTCGACTTCCAATACGCCATAGGGCTTTCCGTCACCCTGCAGGATCACGTTCATCGCCCGGCGAACGCCATGCTGACGCAGCAATTCGGGAGTCCTGAACCGCGTCTCCTTTTCGAGGTGATTAGAGATGACCGGTTGGCCGCTGCGTAATGCGTATCCAGCAGGCGAGTCGAGATCAGCGCCGACTTTCGCGACGCCCACGACGCCGCGACTCCAGCCGACCCCGGCGCGCACCAGAAACTGGTTCTCGGACGGAAGCAGCTCCAGCACTTTGCAGAAGTCCGCGTCCAGTCCTTGCGCCGTAAGTTGTACTGTATCCGTCAGCAGCTGATCGAGCGAAGCGCCTTGGAGGGCCGAGACGCCGAGCTCCGCCAATATTTCCTGCTGCCGGATCCGACGCTGCAGTGCGGGCGATGGTTCGCCGCCGTCGGCGGGCTTCGTCTCAACCTTTGCGAGCTCACGCTCGTTGGGTGCGCTCATACGATGTTCCCGTATTGACGGCTACTTGCCTCATTCCACCCGATGGTTGTCAAGCGCGGCCGCAGCGCGGCTTACGACAGCGCCGCCTGAGCCTTCAGACGCCGTTCAGCGACGCTTAGAAATCCAGTTCCGCGTAGTAGCGGCCGGGCGTCAATCCTGGGGCCCGATAGGACAGCAGCGGACGAAACGCGGGGCGCGACTTGATGCGTTGATACCAGTGTTTCGCCGCCTCATCCTCGTCCCACGGCGCATCGCCAAGATAATCGGCGCAGGAGATATGCGCGGCCGCTGCGAAGTCAGCATAAGTCAAACGATCGCCCGCGAGCCAGTTGCGCGCATTGGTGAGATAACCAATGTAGCGCATATGGTGGCGAATGTTGGCCCGCGCCACACGCACCACGTCCATATCGGGCGCGCCGCCCGGAGGCGCAAAGCGCTTGTAAACCTTCTCCGTGATCAGCCAGTTCGTGACCTCGTCGAAAAACTTGACGTTGAACCAATCGACGAGTCGACGCGTTTCGATGCGCGCGGCCATTTCCTGTGGCAGGAGTCGTTGCGCGCCACGTTCGGCGCCATAGGTCTCGTCGATATATTCGGCGATGAGATTGGCGCCGGGCGCGACAAGACCATTATCGTCAACGAAGACCGGCGTGCGGCCGGCGGCATCGAGCGCGAGAAATTCAGGGCGGCGATCGCTCACGCGCTCCTCGATGAGCGTTGCGTCTATTCCATATTCGGACAGGACGAGCCGGACAAATCGCGAATGGGGGCAGAGCGGGTGATGATAAAGCGTGGGCATGAGGCCTTTTCGAGCGGACGCGAAGCGACGAGCTGCGCCGCTTCTGTATGCTGGTTCGGGTTAGCGCTGCTAGCCGGCGGTTTTACGGCTTTGATGAGCTTTTAGCGCGCAGCTTTTGCTAGGATATGCCATGATTCGTTTGCTCTTCGCACTTTCGCTCGGCCTGATGTTGTTCACGGCCGCGGGGAACGCCGACACGCTGAAGGACGGCGTTCCAAATCTCTCAGTCATTGGCGAGGCTTACGAGGACGTCGCGCCCGACCTGGCGATCCTGCGGTTCGGCGTCGTCACCGAACGGCCGCTGGCCGCCGACGCCGCGGCGGAAAATGCGCGCGCGGTCGAAGCTGTTCTCGCCGAGCTCAAAAAATTAGGCGTTCCCGACGCTGAAGTGCAGACGCAAGGCGTAACGCTCGCGCCCGTCACCGTCGACGAGCGAGACCCCAAGACGGGCAAACCCAAGACATCACAAAAGTTTTTCCGCGCGCGTAACGATTTGCGCGTGCGGGTGACTCGAATCGAACAGGCCGGCGAAATCGCGGGCGGTCTGATCGACAAGGGCGTCAACAGCTTCGAAGGCATTGACTTCGAAATCGCGCATCCCAAGCAGCGGCTTGACGCATTGCGGCGCGAAGCGGTCAAGGATGCGGAGCGGCAGGCGAAAATCTATGCGGAGGCGGCCGGACTTCGGCTGTCCCGCGTGATCGAAATTCGTCCGCTCGAGGAGATCGACGCGCGCCCGCGCGCCTATGCGGCGAAGGCCGCCGGGACTCCCGGAGCCGCCGAGATTCCTTTGCGTCCAGGCCTGGAGCGTCTCTCGGCGCGCGTGAACATCGTCTGGGGACTCTCGCGCTAACTCGCTCTGCCTGCTGAAGCGGCGAAAGCGGGCGCGGCTGCTCGTAATTTGCTCGCTTGAAGCCGTATCGCGCTGCACAATTTCACGCTAAGCTCGCGTTCGCGACTGGTGGGCCGCAATGTGAGGGGTCGCTGATGGCTCATGTCATCTTTTACGAAAAGCCGGGCTGCGCCGGCAATGCGCGACAGAAGGCGCTGCTCGTCGCCTCTGGACATGAGGTCGAGGTTCGAGACCTTCTGACCGAATCCTGGAGCCCCTCGAGCCTGCGTCCTTATTTCGGCTCCAAGCCGTTGCCGGAATGGTTCAACGCCGCCTCGCCGCGCATCAAATCCGGCGAGATCGACCTAGAGAAAGTCACGCCGCAGGAAGCATTGGTGATGATGATGCTCGATCCGGTGCTCATCCGTCGCCCGCTGATGCGCATCGGCGACCATTGCGAGGCTGGTTTCGACTCGGCGGCGGTCGACCAGTGGATCGGACTTAAGCGGACCGATGAAACTGTCAGCGATGTATGCGTGCGCTCCATAGCAAACGACACTTTCTAGCCTCCTAGGTAGCGCTGCTCCGCCATAAACGTGGCGCTGCCAAACCCCTCCCGACGAACCATAATATGCTAGTGGCTCGGTTCGGCCATGCGCAGCCCATATCAATTGGCGCGGCTGCCGTGACCGTGGGGAAGCCGGGGAGGAGGAGCCCTAAGAAATGCAGCCTTCGGCGGAAGGAAAGGAATATTGGGCGATCGGAGCCGATGCGGCGCTTGAGCGCCTGGGCGTGACGCGTTCGGGCTTGAGCAAGGCTGAGGCAGAGCGGCGGCTCGCCGTCCATGGCCCCAATCGCCTCCCGGCCGGCAGACGGCGCAGCGCCCTGGCTCGCTTCGCGTTGCAATTCCACAATGTGTTGATCTATGTGCTGCTCGCGTCCGCCACGGTCACGGCGCTGATGCAGCACTGGGTCGACACCGCCGTCATCGTCGCGGTCGTCGTCATCAACGCCATCATCGGGTTCATTCAGGAGGGCAAGGCCGAAGAGGCCATGGAGGCCGTCCGCAACATGCTGTCGCTGCATGCGACGGTCATTCGAGACGGGCAGCGCGTCGTCATCGACGCGACCGATGTCGCGCCTGGCGACATCGTCTATGTCCAATCGGGCGACAAGATTCCGGCGGACATCCGTCTCATCCGGGTCAAATCTCTGAAAGTGCAGGAGTCGGCGCTCACCGGCGAGTCGCTGCCCGTCGACAAGGACCCGGCGCCGGTCATGGCGGATGTGCCGCTCGGAGATCGGGCGCCGATGGCCTATTCGGGAACCGTCGTGACCTACGGTCAGGGAACGGGCGTCGTTGTCGCCACGGGCACCGCGACCGAGATCGGGCGCATCAACGCCATGCTGTCGGAGGTGGAGACGCTTACCACTCCCTTATTGCAGCGCATGGATGAATTCGCGCGCTGGCTCACGGTCGTCATTCTGGTCGTTTCCGCCGCCGTTTTCGCTTTCGGCGCGCTGGTCTGGGGATTCGACACCGGCGAGATGTTTATGGCGGCGGTGGGGCTTGCGGTTTCGGCGATCCCGGAGGGATTGCCAGCGATCATCACCATTACGCTGGCGATCGGCGTGGAACGCATGGCGCGGCGCAAGGCGATCATCCGCCAACTGCCGGCGGTCGAGACGCTGGGCGCGGTGACGACAATCTGTTCGGACAAGACCGGCACGCTGACGCTCAATGAATTGATTGTGCGTTCGATCGTCATTTCCGGCGGGACTTACGACACGACCGGATCGGGATACGATCCGCATGGCGGCTTCTTGCGCGATGGCAAGGATGTCGTGGTGCGCGAGGACGTTCACCTGACCGCGGCCTTGCGCCCTCTTGCGCTCTGCAACGACGCCGTGCTGCGCGAAATTGACGGCGCCTGGAGCGTCGAGGGCGATCCGACCGAAGGCGCCTTGCTCGCCGCCGCCGTCAAAGGCGGCGTCAATCTGGAAAAGCTGGCGCTGGAGCTGCCGCGCACGGATGAGATCCCCTTCGAGTCGCAGCATCGCTTCATGGCGACGCTGCATCACGACCATGAAGGCGTTGGCTATATTTTCGTCAAGGGCGCGCCCGAGCGGCTTCTCGAAATGTGCTTTTGGGAAGAAGGCGTGCGTGAAGAGCAGCGTGCGATCGACTGCAGTTGCTGGCTCGCGCGCATCGATGAAATGGCCTCGCGCGGGCAGCGGGTTTTGGCGGTCGCCTCCAAGAAAGCCGAAGAGGGTCAGCAGCAACTCGCATTCGGCGACGTTGAAAGCGGGCTCGTCTTTGTCGGTCTCATTGGCCTGATTGATCCGCCGCGCGCCGAGGCCGTCGAGGCGATCCGCGCATGCGCGACTGCCGGCATGTCCGTCAAAATGATCACGGGCGACCACGCCGCGACGGCGATCGCCATCGCCCGCGAACTCGGATTGAACCATCCGGATTCAGTGCTCACCGGACGCGACCTCGACGCGATCGGCGACGAGGCGCTCGGCGAGGCGGCAAGCGCCACGACGGTGTTCGCGCGCACCAGTCCCGAACATAAGCTGCGACTCGTTCAGGCGTTGCAGAAGCGCGGCGAAGTCGTCGCGATGACTGGCGACGGTGTCAATGACGCGCCTGCCTTAAAGCGCGCCGACATCGGCATAGCGATGGGCGTCAAAGGCACCGAGGCGGCCAAAGAGGCCGCGGAGATGGTGCTTGCCGACGACAATTTCGCATCGATCGTGCATGCGGTGCATGAGGGCCGCGTTGTCTACGAAAATTTGAAGAAGACGATCCTCTACATCTTGCCGACCAATGGCGGCGAGGGCCTCACGGTGATCGCGGCGATCGCCATGGGCGAGACCCTGCCGGTGACGCCGGTACAGATCCTGTGGATCAATTTGATCACCGCGGTCACGCTCGGTCTCGCGCTCGCGTTTGAGCCGCCCACCAAGGGCGTCATGCTGCGCCCACCGCGCCAGTCGGGCGAACCGATCCTGTCCCGCTACTTCATCTGGCGCATCGTCTTCGTCTCTTTCCTGATGCTGCTCGCGACCTTCGGCCTCTACGAATTGGAGAAGGCGCGCGGCATGGGACTCGACAGCGCGCGAACGGTCGCGGTCAACACGCTCGTCGCCTGCGAAGTCGCTTATCTCTTCAACGCGCGTTTCCTTTCCGAGTCGTCACTCTCAATGAAAGGCCTGTTCGGCAGCCGCGCGGTGCTGATTTCCGTCGCCATCGTCGTCGTGCTGCAGGCGCTGTTCACCTACGCGCCCTTTATGCAGGCGCTATTCAACACCACGCCGCTCGATCCGGAGATATGGTGGCATATCGCCGGCGCGAGCGTCGTGCTGTTCCTGCTCGTTGAGGTGGAGAAAGCCATTTTCCGTTCGCCTGCCAAGGCTCCCGCGCCTCGCGGCGCTCCTGCGGCGCCGGCGACCGGCGCAGCCGCTCTCGTGGCGCCCGGCGAGTGGGTCCGACCTGTCGTCGCCGGTTTATTGGGGCTGCTCATCATTGTCGTGAGCGGCGCGTTCTATCTTCACACGCGCGTCAGTCTCACGCGTGAAGAAGCATCAGCTGGTCGAACGGTCGTCGTCAGCGGCGTGATCGCCCCGGTCGCGCAGACGCCGATCAATGCGCCTGCGGCAGGCGTGGTCGCGACGCTCTCTTGCGATGTCGGCGCGCAAGTGGAGAAGGGCGAGACTTGCGGGACGCTCGCGCCGTCTTTCGTCGACGAGGCTCTGGCGCGCGCGAAAAGCGCTCTGGCGGCCGCTGAGCGGCAACTGGCGCCGCGCCGAAGCGCACAGGCGAGGGCGCAGGCGAACCTCCAAAGATTGGAGGCGCGTTCGGCAAGTCGCGCCCCGAGCCGCAAGGCGCTTGTCGCGGCCCGAGGCGCCCTGGCGCGCGCGCAAGCGCAACTCGAAGGCGCCGAAGCGGAAGTCGCCCTGCGCCGCGAGGCGGTGACGAAGGCGGAGGCGGGTCGAGCCGGCGCAGCGCTTGTCGCGCCTATCGCCGGTTTCGTCTTAGAGCGAACGGCTGCTGTCGGCGCGCGCGTCGAAGCGGGCGCGCCCCTGTTCATCATCGCTGACGCAAAGACCTTTCGGCTTCGAGGGAAAGCGGAGGGGGAGGGCGCTTTGACGATCGCGCCGGGCGCAGAGGCGGTCGTGACAAGTGAGTCGGTCCCTGGCCGGACGTTTTCAGGAAAGGTGACAGAGGCGCGCCGAAGAGAGTCGGGCGCGTCCGTCGCCGTCGTGGTCGAGGTCGATAATCGCGAGCTGGCGCTTCGACCCGGGATGGAGGTTTCGGCGCGCATCGGAATTGTGGAGCGCGAAGCCTCATCGAGCGGCCTGTGAGCAGGCGCGGGCCAGAGACAATCCGAAAATGGTCTCGCGCCCGCGCGGTTTTTTCTTCTGGCGCTCCGATCGTCTTGCGTTCGCCGAGCGTTGCGGACATTCGGACATCAGAGCGGAATTACGGTGCTGCTAGCAGATCCAAACCCAGCCGCCGGGGGCCACTCTCCAGCAAGAACCAACGCCATAGGGATGCCAACGGCCCCTCCAGAAGCGCCCTTGTCCGCCATGACCCCAGTGTTGGCCACGGTCCAGACGGCCGCCATGACGCCAGCCGCCGCCGCGACCAGCGTCCCAGCCGCCGCCTCGTCCCTTATCGCCGGCTCGACCGATGTCGCCGCCTCGACCCATGTCGCCGCCTCGGCCCATGTTGCCGCCTCGGCCGATGTCGCCGCCTCTGTGATCGCCGGGCGCGGCCAGCATAGCTGATGGCAGAGCGAGCGCGCCCGCCAGTGCGAAGACTAGGGATACTTTGCGTAGCATGGCTTCCTCCGTATCAGACCAGAAGCAGAGCGCCATCAGCGCTCGCTTCGCTCTGCGGGATGAAGCGAACTAACTACGTCACAGGGTTCTGGCGACAATAACACGGGGCTTTTTTTATTCTTTGTTTCCAAGCTGATACTTGTCAGATTTATCGGTTGCGCCGGATCAATTATTGGTGGTGGACGCAGTCTCAGCGAACCGGTCTCTAACGCGCTTTTTCCCTCAGAGCAGGGAAAAATGCAGGGAAAAGGAAAAGCTGAGGGAATCGTACACGACCTGCCCGCCCCTGAGAGTCCGGCGCAACGTTCCCGAGCCTTCGGTTGACGCCTGTGCGACGCAGCCTTCCGGGCATCCGGCATTGGAAGCATCGATGGCCCGCGTGATCAAGCAGCAAAAGCAGATAAAAAGGCTAAGATCATCCGACGGGGACGCGGCCAGCAATATCGCGTCGGCGCAGATCCTTGCGGATGAGCGGCCGATCGAGGGGCGTTCGAGCGGTCAGCCAGTTGTGGGCCTGCGATGTCGCGTCGACTTGGTCGTCGTGCGTTGAATTTGGGAAGCCAAGGAGCTCGTTCAAATAGGTTGCGAGCCACGGCGCCGATTCGGGCAGATGGACCTGTCCGGCTTCGAAACGAGCCGCTTGCGCCAGAAGCCTGGCGAGCTTGTCCTGCTCAGGCCGTTGCGCGATGGCCCGCAAATGACCGGTTCGAATAGAGATCCTGGGCCAACGCCCGGCCGAGTTCCGTATCCTCGATTAACGTCGCGCTGGCGTTGTGGCGTTCGTGCAGTTGAATAATCGCCCGCCGTAGCTCTGGGGCTTCGAGCCTAGCCCGGTAAACATCGAGGAGATAAAAATCTAGACCCTATGCTCCCCAAACCGCGCCTACCGACCAATCGCTGGTCTCAGATAGCGTCGACGCCGTGTCCCATGAAACCACGACGCGGTCGAAGAGGCAGGGGGGACCGCGTAATAGCGTAGCCAGTCTCGTTTGATCACGTTGCCGCCCATGGGAACGGGCGCTTGCTGATACTGTGCCGAGAAATTCATGCTGCCCTGGGCGCGGCGAATGTCTTCGAGAATATTCATAGGTTCGCGCATTTCGTGCAAAACCTCTCCGGCGCGTCGAACATAAATGTCGTCTGGTCGATCGCTTAGCCGAAAGGATTTGTCCTCGGCGGCGATCGCCGGTATCGAGACGACCTCCCATACGTCGGGCTCGAGGTCGTCTTGATGCAGTCTTTGCATGACAATCACGATGGCCTCGTTCTGCTTATCGTCGAGACGCGTGCAGAGCGTGCCGATATAGAAATCCCAGACACGCCGACGTTCCGCCTCGGAGAGCGCGTCCAGCGCCTTGATCGGATCGTCGATGACGATCAAATCGCCGCCACGACCCAGAATGGCGCCGCCGATCCCCGAGGCAAAACGAAAGCCCTTGGCGCTGGTGACATATTCGTGGCGGGGTTGGACCGATGAGCGCGGCTGCAAGGCTGGGAAGAGCGCGCGATACCAGTCGCTCTCCATCACGTTGCGCGTATCGATCGCGAGCTTCTTAGCGAGCTCATCGGCGTAGGAGACCGCAATGATACGCTTCGTTGGATCGCGCCCAAGCGTCCAGGCGGTGAATGCGACGCTGACGGTGATCGATTTCATCGACCGGGGAGGGACATTGATAATGAGACGCTTGATCTTGCCGCTGGCGACTTGCGAGAGCCGCCAGCAGATATGGTCGATGTGCCAATTGTGATGATAAGCCTTGCCGGGCTCGAGCGTGCGAAAGGTTTTTTCGACAAAGCTCGGCAAATGTTGCCGGTAGAGCGCGCGAGTGATGCGGGCGAGATCAGTCATCCTCGCCCTCCTGATCGCTGCAGGGTTGCGCGCATTCATCCTCGACTAAGTCAGGCTTCTTGCACTGTCGCTTGTGGAAAGGTTTAGGCTCCGATCGGCGAGGACGCGCTGAAGGATCGTAATATCCTCCTCGCTTGTCTCGGCAGCGCCGTGACTCCGTTTTTGATCATCGAGATTATATTCGGACGATCATAGCTAACCTCCGCAGCTATCTCCCTCTGGCTTTTAATGCTAGACAGCGCTGCAATCTGCTTGGTCAATAACCTGCAAAGAGCAGTATCGGCGTGCGGTGCGGAGAATCGCCTTGCGTGCAACAACAGTTTCGTCAACGGAGCGCTTGGTCATAATTTTCATTTCTTATGTAAGTCTTGCATCGGTGACTTATTCATCGATGCACACAACATATAAATAGCAATTATTAGTAGGATAAACGTGGGACGTTTAAGGACTTGTGCTTTCATATCGAAGTGGGTTCGCTCCACTGCGAGAATGACTTTGGCCTTGATCGGATCGATGACTGGCTATCGGAGCCGCGTTCTGCGGACTCGAGCAGCTCGCTCAACACCACCGCGCCGCCATCGCTGGCGTCGTCGACAATCTGACGGGTTGGGGCCCAGTAGTGAGATCAGACGGATGGCGCCCGGTCGCCGGCGCCGTCTGCTCCGCGCATGATGGGCTATTCTGGCCGTTGGTATGCCGAGCCCGGCCCATCTTGCTTCGCTGGCGACAGGAACCACAGCACCGCGGCAACGAGCAGCAGTGCGGGCACGTCTCCAATAAGGTGACCTCTCTCGTGTTCGTCATAGATGGACTGTGCCGCCATGATGCCGGCATGCACAACGCTCGACCAGATGGCGAACGAGATCAGGCTCCGGTTCGCTGAGGGATTCCGAGCCGCCAGGATCAGGTAAATGCCAAGGACCACATAGACCCCGGAGATCATCTGCAAGTAATAGTCGCCCTGTCCGCCGTGCCATTTCCAGCCAGACGGCCAAACCAGACCGAGCGGGTAGACGAGGCACATGATTATGCCGAATGCTACAAGCGCCGCTTTGAGAAGCTTTTCGCGCGTGTTCTCATTCATGCTGAAATTTCCCAAGTGGAATGACACAAAACTCCCCTAAAGTAGGGCGCTGCCGAAGGTCCGGAACAGCCCAGCCTGGACGTAGGGAACCAAGCGTCTGATCGCCCGTCTGCTGATAGGAGTTGTCAACTTGGTCGCCGTCGAGCACCTCGATGGGCGTAGCGCTCACAGCGCCGTGGAACGAATGTCCAGCAAAAGCGTTGACTTAGCATAGACGCGGCGGCTGCCGTGCCGCAAGAGTTGCCATAAAGACGCATTTGAGAGCTTCCGCGCATCGAGATGGGAGCGTTGCACGTTCATTTTCAGGAGGCGGCCATGGAGTCGGCGCGATACCGAGTTTTGTTGCGCGTAAAGGATGCGTCCGAACTGGCGACGATTGAAGCCGACACTGGATGCATGCCCCGGCGCCGGCTTGAGGACGGCACGCTGGAAATTGTCGCGGAGATCGACGCCGACGCAATCAAGAAGCTGAAACGCAAGCGCACCGTGCAGATGGAAGTTCTGGCGAATGCGACCGAAGAGGGGAAGCGTTCGGCCGGCGAGGTGTCGCGGGGCAATCGTTACGCGGATGGAAAGCTGCCCAAGCCACTCGGTCTGAGAGAGGTGCGCCGTGTGGACTAACGTCGACGAAATCGAAACCCTCATCCAGAACTTCGCGTCGACCTATCCAGCGATCGCCGAGCGCATCACGCTACCGGAGCAGGCGGTGAGCGCAGAGCCTGGCGTCGCGCCGCGAACGGTGACGGCGCTGCGCATCGGCGTGCACGGCGCGGGCGCAGTCGACGGCGCGCTCCTCATATTCGGCCAGCATGCGCGCGAATGGACGCCGCCGGAAATTGCGCTTGAACTTGCCGGAGCTCTGTTGGGCGCCTATACGGCTGGCAGCGGCGTCACCTATGGCGGCAAAAGTTATTCCGCCCCGGATGTCCAACGAGTCCTGAACAACGTCAATGTTTTTCTTGTTCCATGTGTCAACCCGCAGGGGCGTCAGCACAGTCTCGATCACGACACGACCGATGCGGGATGGCGGCGCAATCGCAATGCGATCCCCGGCTCGTCATGCGTTGGCGTCGACCTTAATCGCAATTACGACTTTGCGTTCGATCTAGGGAAATATTTCGATCTCGCCAATCCGGATGTAACGAGCCACACCTCGGACGACCCGTGCAATTCTAATCAGGTCTACCATGGGCCGAGCGCCTTTTCGGAAACCGAAACGAAAAATGTTCGCTGGTTGCTCGACACATATCCGCGCATCCGCTGGTTCATCGACATTCACGGATATACGTTCGCGGGTGAGATCTACTACCCGTGGGGCGATGACGAAAACGAGACGACAAATCCGGCGATGAACTGGCGCAACCCGGCGTTCGACCATCAACGGGGCCGCTCGGGCGACGGGGTCAAGGAATACATCCACCCCAACGACCTCGCGATTCATCAATATCTCGCGAATAAGATCAAGACCGGCGCCGATCCGGTGAACGGTCGCGCCTATATCACGCAGCAGTCCTTCGCCTTGTATCCCACCGCCGGCGCTTCCGACGACTACGTGTGGTCGCGACATCTGGTTTCGCCATTCGCCTCGCGCGTCGAGGCGTTTACGATTGAGCATCGCGCCAGCCGGTTCAAGCCAACGAGCCCTGAGCGCGAGGACGTGATCCGCGAAGTCGCGTCGGGTTTGCTGAACTTCTGCTTGGCGTGCGCATGCGGCGTTCCGGGTCTGACCGTAGAGCTCGTGACCTCGAATGTCGTGTTCAACCAATGTCCGGAAGGCAGAACGTCGAGCCGGCCGGTGATTGCCCGCATCACCGGTTGCGACGCTGCGACATTCCGTGTGATCTCGGGACCCAGCCGCACTGGCGGTTCGACGCGCATCAATTTCGGAACCGCGATTGCGGCCAGCAGCGTCGCCGCCGCTCCGTCGCCGATGACCCGCGAGGTCTTTTTATGGCTGACCTGCGCTGGCGGGATCGGCGGAGACGCCGCTTCAGGGACAGTGCGCGTCGAGTGTCCGGAGGCGGGTTTCGTGCGTGATGTGCCGATCACGGCGAATTTCGTTGCGGCGCCGAGAGCTGGCGCCGTGCTGGCGCTTGATCGATCGGGAAGCATGCAGGACGACGGCGGAGACGGACGCACACGGCTTCAGGTGCTGCTCGACTCGGCTCCCGCCTTCGTGGAGGTCTCTCCTCAGGGCGCGCGCGTCGGTCTGGTGCGTTTCGCGACCGACGAGGCGCCCGGCGCGCCGATGACGACCATGGGGCCTGAAGGCGCCGACCCCGGCGGACGCGATGTCATTCGCGCGGCGATTGCAAACCACACGCTGGCCACTGGAGACGCGAGCTTCACATCTATCGGAGATGGCGTATTTGCCGCCGCCAGCCTGATCGGTCCAGAGACGGGAGTCGACTTCAAATCGCTCGTCGTGCTGACGGACGGACACGAAAATAGATCGCGCTATTTGTCCGACGTCGCCGGCCTCATCAACAACCGCGTCTTTGCGATCGGCCTTGGAACGCCCGATCAGATTCAGCCTGTGGCGCTGCAGGCGCTGACCAATGGAACGAATGGCTATATGCTGATGACGGGCGCGCTCGACGCGAATGATCCGTTCCGTTTGGACAAATATTATCTGCAGATTTTGACCGGCGTGACCAACGATCAGGTCGTGCTCGATCCTGGCGGCTGGGTCCACTTTGGCGTTACCGAACGGATTCCATTCTATCTTAACGAAGCGGACGCCGCAGTGGACGCGATCGTCCTGACTCCCGATCCGCGGCTGCTGCAAGTGCGTCTGCAGACGCCGTCGGGACAGGTCCTCGACCAGACGCATCCGTCGATGACGTGGACGCAAGCCTCGCGCATCGGCTTCTATCGCTTCGCGCTGCCGGTGCCGGGCAAATTCGCGAGCGAAGGTCCGGGACGTTGGGAGATGCTGCTCGACTGGGGGCAAGTCATTCCCAGACGTGGCGCGAAATCGCATCGGCAGGAGATCGAAGGGTCGAAGAACGCGGGCATCCGCTATGAAGCGCTCGTGCACGCGCGGTCGGACGTCGAGATGACTGTTTCGCTCTCGCAGGACTCGCTCAAGCCGGGCGCGAAAGTGACGCTCCGCGTTCGCCTTGCGCAATATGCGTCGATTCCGCTCGATGGTGCGCGGGTGACCGCCCGAGTCACGCATCCGGACGGAGCGGTCGTGAACTTGACGCTGCCCGGCGCCGGCGATGGCGTCTACGAGTCCGCTTTCTTCGCCGGCGTTGCTGGCGTCTACACGGTGCGGATGACGTCGCAGGGACAGACGCTGCGCGGCTTCTTCTTCACGCGCGAAGCCGTTCGCACCGCCGCCGTCTGGGCGCGTGGCGATGCGCCGCCGCCGACCGGACAAAACGAAGGCGTATGCGAAAAGCTGCGATGCCTGCTCGAGTCCGGTGCGCTGAATCCGGATGTGCTGAAGCGTCTCGGCTTCGACATCGAACGCGCGCTCAAGTGCTGCGAAACCGAGGAGCGAATTCCAGGCAAGCCCCGCTGAGGAGTAATGGCGCATCGGAGCTGTTGCGTGGTCGCCGATGCTACGACTCTTGGAGTTGCTGCCCATGCGGTGGCGAGAAAGGGTTTGTCGTCTAGCTGAGGAAACCGATTAAACATCAGCAAATACGGAATGCGCGCTGTTGGTTCGCTCGTGGCGCATCGCTGACTTCGACATCGTTATCGCGAAATAGCCGAGAACTGGGCGCCAAGCGTTAGATTTTGATCACTAGTATTCTGGACTGCGCGACGATTAAAGAGGAACTCGCCGCCCAATTTCAGCGCAGCGCCCATAGACAGACGAGACGCGCCCGATCGTTTCCATCGAGCGCGCCCCTAACTCGCGGCTCAAAATCAAGGTCGCGGGCTTTTTTTTGAGAATGGAGCACCCAACGGATTTACGACGGGGACATCGGGGAGGCCGCGTTATCGTCATTGGCAAGTATGGAGGGGAGCTATTGGCCGAGCCCCCAACCGGTCATGGAATAGGGGCATCATTTCTATCTCTCGTCGCCGGTGTTAGCCTGCTCACGCTCGGGACATGGATCGGACCGACTTGGGAGGGCATAGTGTTTGACGCCCTTGGGATGGCTTCTTTGGTCGCACTTCTTTCGTTGTTTTAGCGTTGAAAGCACGCAGCTCTGATGAGGACGACATGTTGAGAAGGATTTTGGCCGCTGCGATCTTCGCCGCTGGCATATCCACCACGGCTTTCGCTCAAACGCCGCCTCCCGCTCCGGACTGCGCCGCCAGGGCGACGGAGAAGAAACTGCACGGCGCAGCGCTGAACGGCTTCATGAAAAAGTGCGAAAGGGACACCGCCGCTGCTTCCCGCGAAGCCGCCGCCGTCGAGAAAAAGTTGGCGGGCGCCGCCAAGACGAGCTTCGCGAAAAAGTGCGTTAAGGACTCGACCGCGAAGCCGAGCGCTCAATAACGCGCGCGGGCGCATGGCGCCGTCGCCGACGCGCTCGTTGAAAGGCTCGTGAAACGAATGCCGGAAATAGAGGCCGGCGGGGTCGGGGAGCGGTTGGCAACCTCCGTCGCGCGTCGGGCGTTGTCGCGGTCTATGACCGAGATCGCGGGCAGCACCACGGACTCCGCCTTCGTGGCGAGGGCCACGGCCGCCAGAGCGCTTCGTCTCATCTAGCATAACTTGAGACGATTGAAGATGATTGGCCAGCCTGATCCACTCGGCGACATGTTCGTCGCGCTCGACCGCGGTCAGCTCGGCGCGAGTAAGATTTTCGCTAACCTCCCACTGTCGAGGAATAGCTGATCGCTCAACTTCTCCCGAAGAGCCGCGATCCACACCGCATTGGCGCGTGGCGTGAAATGCACCCCGTCGTCGCTCATCTCTACGCGGCGCACGCCATTGAGCGAGACATGCGGATTGAGGTCCAACACCTCGATGCCTCGCTCTCGGCAAAGCTCCGCCATCATTGCGTTCGCTGCATCTATGCGCGGCGCTTCCTCTCTCTGGCCGATGTAAGGCATCAAGGTGAAGATCGCGGAAGCGTCCGGATTGAGGACTTGCAGCACGCCGCGGAAATCGCGTTCGATGTCCCGGAGCTGCGCGGCGGCGCCGAAAAGATCATTCAGACCTCCGTCGATGATGAAGCTCTGCGCCCGCGTTCGTTGCGCACGCTCTAACTGCCCGCCGATATCCGCAAGCCGCGCGCCGCCCTTGGCGAAGTTTATCACCTCGAAGGGGCGACACGACAGCGTGCGGAATGGGCAGCCGGCCGCGAGACTATCGCCGACGACGGCGATGCTGGCGGCGGCAGGTCCTAGAGCGACCGCCGCCAATACCGGCGCGATGGCGCCGAGAAAAAAACGTCGCGACGGAGCAGCGATATTCGAGCTCATACAAATCCTTGTCGCAAGGATGCATCGCTCGCGACGATAGGCATCGATCTCCTCGCCAGGTATCACCGGTATCCAAGCTGGCAAGATGAGGCCGGAATATGGCGGCTACCGCTTCATTGCTCATTTCGCTGCTGCCAAAGTGGCTTGAGCCTCCCATCTTGTTTCCCTGTGGCCAAATATTGGAGATCGGGAGAGTGAAGTCCGGCGCGAGTAGTTTCTAAACTGGATTCTCCGGCTTGCAGTGCCCGCATCTCGTGACATTCTTGACGCCAGATCCGCGAGCGATTGCAAACGCTTTTTTGCTATCTAGATGCGGGCCAAGCCATTCCGTAGTGAGATTTGCTTTTAGTCCCGGCCTTCGCTGGCCCCTGCCTTCATTGCAGTGAGGACAAGATCCTTTGTGAACCGTCGCCGACTGACGGCTTGGGGCCAGGAAAACGTAAAAATTCATGACTGGTTTCTCCGCCGCGATCACCGCCAGCGGTTCACATCCGCGGGCTTTTCAGCTTCACGCTCGCTGCTGCTCGAGCAAATCGAGCATCCCTGTGCGGACGTGCGCTTGCGTGACTTTTTCGGCTTTGTGTGGCCCTTGGCGCTATCGTCCTGACTATGGAGACGCGTCACGCAGCATCGGTCGTAGGAAGAACTTCACCCGCTTGCCGGGCTGATAGGTCAGCCGCGTCGGCAATCCTATTGGACAGCGCCTCCCAAAATGCGGCGCGGCCGTCGTCGCCGTTACGCCGAAAGAGCTCGGCCTGGCGCCTGAATGATTCCTGCATAGCAGCGACCTCTCCCCCCGTGGCCGCGCCAGCAAACGATCGGATTGCTTCGAAAGTCCAGCTTCCAACTAAATCAGGATCCGTCTGCTTTTTCATGGCGAGCGCCTGTCTGCCTAAGTCCGTCAAGCTCCCTTGGAGCGCATGACATCATGGCAGACAGTGGCGCATATCCACTCTGCGGCGGAATGCGCGAGCGCACACTGCCGATAATAGGCGCGCCGGTGCATCCTTGACCGGCAGCGCCGAAGATCAGAAACGAGGCTAGATGGTATGCTCCTGTTCGGGGTTGTCAAAGACAGTGATGTCGAACACGACGTCGAGAGGCGTTCCCCATTCAACTTGTGCGAAGAACTCGACGCCGTTCGCTTCAACGTTGCTGCCATGAGGGCGAATATTCTTTACGAAAATCTGTGCAGCGCCGCGGTGTTTGCTCTTGCCGCCGATCGTGGTGCTCGGCTTCCACTCGCAGGCGGAGATGTGAACAACCGACTGCGAGGTGATCGGATCCCAGTTGAAATTCAGCCAGCCTGTGGCCACGGACTTCCACCACACGCGAATGGTTCGATTAGCCATTGAGGTCACTCCCTTTCGCAAGAAATAACTTGAGTTTGAAGTTTCGAACTTCGCACTGGTTAGCAATGCGCCGCCGGCTCGTCGCTCTTGCGAGCGCCGCTGTTCGTCCCTGCCGAAGCTGTTGGAACTGTGAATGGCTATTTCATCCGCTCAGTAGCATGCGAGCCGTTTTGACGCTTGCGCCGTTCGGATGAGGTCCGAGGTAAGCTTGCGTCCTCTGCGTTGGTCCTCGACAGCGGAGGGAGATTCGCGACTGCTCGCGGCGCGCCCGCGGTTCACAGCCGTGGGTCTTTTTCAGCTTCACGCCCGGCTCGTCGCCGTCGACGCCGGCCTTTTTGAGGGCGCATCTATGGCTCAGGCGCGAGCAAGAGTTAACGCCGCTCGACACGTCCGACCTGAATTTTCACCGGCTAGTTCTTCCAAGACCTTGAGGCGAGCGCCGTTCGGGAGGCACCAAAGAGCAGCACGCGCATGTATGCCATAGGCGCGTCCGCAAGCGAGCAACCCGGGTCTGTCCACGCGCCAATCAAGGCGGCTCGCCTCTATACCATCACAAGCTGGACAATCTGCGCCAGTAATCTCGGATCCCGCTGGGGTGCCAGTCGAAGGCAGCCACAATGCCAGGCATAAATCGATCGGCAGAACCTCGATATGCGGTCATCGTCTTTGAGGGGGCGAGGTGCACTGCATTGCACATATAGCGAAAACTCTTATGTATCGCGCCGTAGCCCCTTGGTAAGCTGCTGATCTATTCTGCGAACAGCTGCGCGCAAATGACACGCTGCAGCTCGGCTTAGTTTCAGTCATCCGTTTTTAGCTAAGCTTCGCCACACGTGTGGGCACTCGCGCGTGCTCTGGCCGAAACGAAAAAGTGGCCTATCGCCAATCCGCGTTCTTGCCGACTACGCTGCGCCCATGAGCCCGTTGGCTCATGATCAAATCCGCTGTTTCAAGACGGGCGGAGAAATATTCGGAAGGACCTTCGCGGAATTCGCTCTCCTCCGATACCGATAGGAGAACCGCCATGGCGTTGAAGGGGCGGTGACTTATATAGTCTCACATCTCGAAGGCGACCTCTGCGGACGGCTGCCGTGCGCAGCCCGTCGTGCGCTTCCACCTTTGGCTGCGAGGCCTTTGCGACCATGGTCGAATCTCAGACAATCAGAAAGCAGCTGCAAAAGGACATCGCTTCGTTCCATGCGCTCGACATCTACGAGCGCTTCGAGCAGATCGTTTGCCTGTTTCTAACCGCGCTGATCGCGCCGGTCATCGGCGTCGCTCTGTATCACCTCGGGACTAGGATTCTGCTGCTGCTCATCCAGGATGCGATCGATCCCGCGAATCAGGCCACGTTCCAGACGGTCTTCGGAATGATCATGACGGTGCTCATTGCGCTTGAGTTCAACCACTCCGTCCTGATCATGATCAAGCGTCATCAGAACATCGTGCAGGTGCGCACAGTGGTTCTGATCGCCCTCTTCGCGGTCGTGCGAAAGTTCATTGTCCTCGACATTGCCGAGGCGCCGCCTTTGACGATGCTGGGCCTCGCGACCGCCACCCTTGCGCTCGGCGCGGTCTATTGGCTCATCCGCGATCAGGACGAAAAGGACGAGGAGCGTCGTCGACGCGATAGCCCGCAAGGATGACAAACTGTTTTCTGCGGGGCCCGACGTTGGCGGCGGACTAGCTCCATCCGCAGTCCGAAGAATGCGTGGCCAAATGGCAGAGGTGGGGCATAAGCGGACGCTCCAGATAGAATTTTCTCTTATCGTGGAGCGATACCCCCGACTGGACGCGTCGCCGCTCTGTGGCGATCCTCTCTATCTGGACAACGCCCTACCGCTAAATCCACGGTCGGGGCGTTCGTGCGACTGCCCGGCGTCGAGGGGTCAGCGCTGGTGCAGCATATCACAGCTTATATCGCAGTCGGGCAGTGCTTACGCCACTCTTTCGCGGGCCGCCCACGACGTCGACAGGTATTGCCCGCGTCCAGACGAGCCCGAGTCGCTTGCTGTCTCTGAACCGCTTGTGGGCGTCCCGCATTGATCGCGGCGCGGTCGTAAGTCATGGTCTCGGCATTCGCCGCAATCATCTGACTTGACGGCGCAGCGCTCGGCGCTCTCGACGATGCGCCGAACAGTCCGCATGACGGCGCCGTCATATCGGTCGGTCACGCGCACGAGCCATAGAAAGGGCCGCGCGAGTCTGAGCCGCCATGTCAGCGCAATGATGGAGCGAAGCGGCAGAAGGTGAAGCCGCGCCTTGACTGTGTTGCGGCGTGCAAATTTGACCCCCCCCTGAAGTCTGCTGGCAGGTCTGCCCGCTCTGGCATCGAGCGGGCGGTGGGGGATGGTGGTTGTGGAGACGATCGGTCGGATCAGGCGAGAGCATTTACAGAAGGGCAAATCGATCAAGGAGATCGCGCGCGATCTGAAGATATCGCGCAACACGGTCCGCAAGGTTCTGCGTTCTAGCGCAATCGCCGCTTCCTTCAGATGTGCTCGCACCATCTCGTCGAGCCTGTTGCCTGCACGCCGGCGTCGGGTAGGGAGAAGGGAGAGATCGAAAATCAGGTCGGCCTCGCACTTCTTCACGCCGCGTCTGCGGTTCAAGACCTTTCGACGAACTGAATGCGCGGCGCGCTCAGGAACGGAGCGCCGTTCAAGGACTGGGTGTTGCCCCGGGGCGCTCGATCGCGCGCGCCGCAAGCTCGCCGGGTCAGACAACGGCGATCGTCACGCGGGCCATTCTCGCCGCCGTGCTCACTGACGGATTGCCGGCACTCGACACCGCCTGCGCCGAAGCGCTCGAAAACGGCGTCCATTCCTCCGGTCGTCTGCTCGGCGGACAATTCGGGAGCCGGTGCCGAGCCTCAGACATGGGGGACGATCCTGATGATGATATCGCAGACGCGGGGCTGCTCGTTGGCGCGTTCTGCACCGTGTTTGGCAGAATCGGCGCGCTGCAACTCAGGCGATCAAATGCATGATCTCTTCACATCAGTTTCCGAGTGATTTGCGGAGGTTTGCGATGGTCAAGGCGTCAGAGCCAAGCGGCAAGAACCGGTGGATCAGTGCTGACGCCATTTATGCGGCAGGCGTCGTGATCTGGATCGTCGCCGTTTGGGCAGGCGCGTTTTATACCGCGAGGGAGGCGATCGCGGACGAATCGGCAGGAATGGGCGGCAACGGATTTCTCCTCGCGTGTAGTCTCGCGACGGCGGCGTTGATCACGGTCTTTTCCGCCAGAGAGTTTTTGTTCGCTTACAGGCGCTTAAGCGGCAATTAGGCGTATAACCAGTAGGTATAAGGCGATGACCAAGGTTGGATTGTTTGTGACGCTCGAGGCGCAACCCGGAAAAGAAATGCAACTGGCGCAGTTTTTAATCGGCGCTTTGGAACTGGTCGAGGCAGAACGCGACACGACCGCATGGTTCGCGGTTCGCACAGGGCCCTCCACCTTCGCCATCTTCGACGTTTTTCCTGACGAAGAGGGCCGCGCGGCGCATCTTTCCGGCGAAGTCGCGAAAGCGTTGATGGCGAAAGCGCCGGAGCTCCTTGCCAAACCGCTGTCGATCGAGAAGATTGATGTTCTCGCAGATAAACTCCTGGCCGCCCCTGAGCTCGTCCGCGGTAGCTGCCGCTGAGGAGGGACGGGCCGCTGGCGCAGCTTCGGGCTGCAATGGGCTCGACCATGGAAGTTACCGTCCTCGGTTACGACGGCTGCCTAGGCGCCGGTTTGATCGGCGCCGTGGACATGCTGAAGTTAAGTTGGGTTACGATTTCCAAGGACGAAAATCGCGAGCCGATCAGCGTCTCCACCGCAAGTTTTGATGGACAGCCAATCCAGGACAGTAGCGGTCGTCGACTCGAAGTGGACAGGAGCATTACAGCGATCCCAGCGAGCGCCGTCATTGTTCCTGGCTACCTTTGTGACGACGGTGATCGCTTCCTCGGCACAGCGTCGATCGACGCTGCGGCCGCATGGTTGCGGCGCCAACATGCGCTCGGCGCACTGGTATGCGGCTCATGCAGCGGCGTATTTTTGCTTGGCGAAGCGGGCCTCCTCGATGGTCGACGCTGCACGACAACCTGGTGGCGACACGATGAATTGAGAGATCGATATCCACGCGCCGACGCTCTGTGGGGCGCTTCACTGATCGAGGACGGTCGAGTCGTCACGGCTGGAGGCCCTATGTCGTGGATAGACCTTTGCCTTCATGTAATACGTTCGCTTTATGGCGCTTCCGCCGCCAAGGTCGCCGCCGACTTCACGGTCGTCGACACTGTTCCGTCAACGCAATTTAACTACGTTCCACTTGGTCATTTGGCTGCGTCTGACCCGTTTCTATTGAAGGCTGAACACATTATTCGGCAGGCGGGCGACGCTCCGTTGACCGTGCTAGGCCTCGCGCGTGCGCTCGGCACTTCGGCTCGAACACTGCACCGCTATCTCCAGCGCGCATCAGGCGAGACGCCGAAGCACTTCATCGAACGCATTCGTTTCGAAGCCACGAGAACCCTGCTCGAAACGACGGCACACAACGTGAAGCGCTTGGCGTCGAGAGCTGGCTATGCTGACGAAGCCAGTTTTCGTCGTGCGTTCTCTCGATATTCAGGTATGACGCCAGGCGCCTACCGGAGATGGGTCCAAGCGCGCCAAAAATAATTGGCGCATCCCTCAAGCGCTCGGGCGCAGCATCACTGCAAAACGCCCGCCTTGCGTCCAGGTCGGAGCGTTCCTGTGAAACAGCGCTGTCGCTGTCCGACGGGCCGACCGTGTTCCGGCACGCCGAGAAGCTCGGCCTCGAAGGGATCGTTTCCAAGCGGATCGACAAGCCCTATCCGAGCGGCCCAACCAAGCATTGGCTCAAGATCAAATTGGCGCATTATCGGCGCTGAGATGAAGCCCGCGCCTTACGCCCTACCGCTGCGCATCCGCAACGCCGCCGAGGCCTTCGCCTGCTCATCGAAAGCTTTGATCGCCTCCGCTGTTTCCGACACAAGATTTAGCGCGGCGACAAGCGCGGTGCTCTCAGGGGCAGACTGATGAGCCGCGCCCTCGCTTCCGCGGACGGGTTCGCCCGTCGCTTGGTTTAAATCGGGCGCATTCATTGACGCCTCCGGCCGTCGTCTGTTTAGGCTTGTCGAGTATCGTCAAACATTGGTTCCCTGATGGTTGCGCGACTCAAGAATCAACCGTCGTGCAAAATGCCTCGAAAGGTTCAAACTGACGGCCGGGGGCCATAGTTCCCAAGGAGGTCGCAATGGTAAAGTTTGGCATCTTGGCGACGCTGGAAGCGAAGATCGGCAAGGAGCACGAGGTTGCGGCGTTCTTGAAATCGGCGCTGCCGCTCGTGGAAGCGGAGCCTGGCACGGTTGCGTGGTTCGCGATCCGAGTATCACCCACCACTTACGCTAATTTCGACGTTTTCAACGACGAAGCTGGCAGAGAATCTCATCTTGCTGGCGAAGTCGCAAAAGCACTCATGGCGAAGGCGCCGGAGCTTTTCTCGCAGCCGCCCAAAATCCGGAAGATCGACGTGCTGGCATCAAAGCTGGGCTGACAACGCAAAGACGTGCTGCGATCGACGCGTCGCGTGCCTCACCCAAAATTAAGATTCCGATCAGAAAAGAAACGTAGCCGAAAACCCCACGAGGTGTTTCCGGCTACATTATTGTCATTCGGTCATTTTGGGACTTAGCGACGATCGTCGCGGCGTTGTTCACGCTCGCCCTGGCGCTCGCTACGAGTATCCTGGCGCTCGCCCTGACTGTGCGGGATCAATCGGCATCTCGACTCGAAGGCGTTCGCGCCGCATTAAGACCGTTCTACAGCAGCACTGGCCGCCCGTCGGTCGATCCAGAGTTGATGTCCGTATTCTCTCGTCGGCTATTGTCTTGGCATTCGCTTGGAACGTCACCTGTGCGAGGAGGTGCATCTCAATCTCGCCTATCGCTGGTTCTGCAGCCTCGGGCTGGACGGCAAGGTCCCAGATCATTCGACGTTTTCTAAGAACCGGCATGGCTGCTTTCGCGAGAGCGACATCTTGCGCCAGCTCTTTGAATTTATCGTCGAACGTTGCATGGCCGAGGGCCTCATCAGCGCTAACGGCTTCGCCGTCGATGCAAGTCTGATCGCTGCCGTCGCCAACAAGCAACGCTCAGTTCCGAGCAGCGACTGGGACCCCGACGCAAACAAAGATGACGCGTGCCGCGCGGCGCGCGAATATCTTGCAGCGCTCGATGACGCCGCGTTCGGCGCGGCTTCGCCCGTGACGCCGAAGTTCATCGCGCGATCGGATCCTGCGGCGCAATGGACCGGCGCGCATAAAGGCCACGCATTCTTCGCCTACGGGAACAATTATTTGATCGATACGGATCACGGCGTGGTCGATGTCGAAGCGCCCCGCGCACCCAAGCAAAGCCGCTTCTTAAGCGCCAATGTCGACGCCCCAACCCGCTTCAGTAGTAGCGCGGAATTGGTCCACTATGCGGCGTAGTCCGGTGGCCGAGATCCAGAACGATCTGATCGACATAGCACCAGCCCCATCCTTCCGGCGGATCGTAGCCTTCGATGATAGGATGGTGAGTCTTGTTAAAGTGTTTAGTAGCATGCCGATGAGGCGAGCTGTCGCAGCAACCAACATGACCGCAGGTCCGGCAAAGCCGAAGATGGACCCACGCCGAACCGATTTTCAGGCATTCCTCGCACCCGAGTGCGCTTGGCGTTACGTCACGGATGCCGGCGACGTGCGGACATTCCCCGGACATCAGGACCTCGTGGTTGAAGCGATCGATTCCGCGGCGCTGCCGCTTCGGGCGAGATAAGCGTGGAGTGCAGCAACTACCTGGGCGCCTTCCCCGACCGCGGCGGCGACCCGCTTGACAGATCCCGCGCGCACGTCGCCGATGGCGAACACGCCGGCACGGTTCGTTTCCAGGGCGTGACGCTTTTCGCCACTGTCAACGCCAGTGCGCACGAACCCTTTTTCATCCAGAGCGACATCGCATTGCGCGAGCCAGTCGGTGTTTGGATCCGCGCCGATGAAAAGAAACAAATGACTTATCGCGCGTGCCGTTTCTTGATTGCTCGCGCGGTTGCGCCATCGCACCGTCTCGAGATTGCCTTCAGTTCCTTCCAGCCCCGTAACTTCCGCGAGGGTCACTACTTCTATATTTGGTTGAGCCGTGATGCGCTTCACAAGATAATGAGACATGGTCTCGACGAGACTTCCGCGCCGAGCCAGCAGCCACACCTTCTTTGCATGGGCGGCGAGAAATACCGCAGCTTGCCCTGCCGAGTTGCCGGCGCCGACGAGCGCCACTTCCTGGCCGCGGCAAAGCTTGGCCTCTATCGGCGAGGCCCAATAATGCACGGACGATCCTTCAAATAACGCCAAATTTGGCAATTCGAGGCGGCGATAACGCGCGCCGGTCGCCAACACAACAGCGCGAGCGTGCAAGGTCTCGTCATCGCCAACAGCCAAAAAATATCTCTTTCCGTCTCCCGGCGTATGCTGACCCAATTGCCGGGCTTCATCTGGTATCGCCATTTCCACCCCAAACTTCTGCGCCTGATTGAAGGCGCGCGCCATCAGCGCCATTCCGGAAATCCCGGTTGGAAATCCTAGGTAGTTTTCGATACGAGCAGAAGCGCCCGCCTGTCCGCCAAAGGCGCGGCGATCAAGAACGATGACTTCCAGGCCCTCGGAGGCGGCATACACGGCGGCCGCCAATCCCGCCGGCCCACCGCCCACGATCGCCACGTCATAGGTTTTCGTCGGGTCGATCGGGCGGACGAGGCCGATGCACCGAGCAAGCTCGTGCTCGCCAGGGTTAAGCAGCAACTTGCCATTCGGACAAAGCACGATCGGCAAATGATGCTCGTCCACAGCAAAACGCTCGATCAAGGTCCTAGCGCAAGAGTCGCTTTCAGGATCGAGCACGCGATGCGGTTGTCCGTTTCGCGCGAGGAAGAAATCCAAACGCAAAACGTCGGCGTTATTAACGCGTCCAACTATGATCGGTCCGCTCACACCACTTTCGAGCAAGCCCACGCGCCGCAGGATTAAAGCTCGCATGATGCGCTCGCCGAGCTCGGCCTCCTGCATGAACAGGTCGCGCAGTCGGTCCGATCTAATGACGAGGGCTTTAACCGGCTCCAAGGCTTCGGCGTCTACGAGCGCCGGACGAGCGGAGAGCTGCGCCAGCTCTCCGACGAACTGCCCGGCGTGATGTGTCACAATCGTTTCGCGCTGGTCGGGCCCGCAACCCTGCGTGACCTCCACTATGCCTGAAAGGATCACGATCAACCCGGGAGCAACCTCGCCAGCTTTTATAATGCGTTCCCCGGCTTGAAAGCTCCGCTCCTCGCCCAAGTGGCGCAGGCGGTCGATGTCGGCCTGCGTCATGACAGGAAACATCTGGTCCCGCCTGGCGGCAAGGATTGATTCGGCAGATTGAGACATCGCCTTCCCTGGACGGGCGCTGTCTGCCGACGCGGACGCCTAAATCTGAAGAAGCGCTTGGCGGCCGCAGACACGCCTTACTTCGAAAAACACGCGGCAGGCTTCCTGGTTCCATACGCCACAGGCGTCCAGAGGGCGGAACGTAGCGCCCGCGGCGACGTGAATGACGAAATCAGGCGCCAGATGCGAACCGGCAACATGGTCGGGTCGAGGTTGCGATAATGCTCCAGCGGTGCCCCGGCAACTCGGTTCATTCTTTCGAAGTCATCGGCATCGACCTTTCGCCGGTCCAGATCGGAAGCGCCGACGTGGCATTCTCGGCGCCGACGCTCGGCGAAATCCATGGGGCGCGCGTCAACGGGGGCGGCGGGATCAGACGGCGCGCGTCACCGGCGGCGGGAGCAAGACGGCGGAGGTCAACGGCGGCTGGAGCTTCTGTTCTGCCCCCTGAAATGTGATCCTCCGTGAAGTATGGCTTTTGAGCCTATGAGGAGGATTTGAGATGGGCAGGAAACGGCACAAGCCCGAGGAGATTGTCGCGAAGCTTCGTCAGGTCGACGTGCTGACGACGCAAGGGCAGTCGGTTGCGGAAGCCATTCGATCGATAGGCGTTACGGAAGTGACGTATTACCGCTGGCGCCAGGAATATGGCGGGCTGAAGAGCGACCAGGTCAAGCGGCTGAAGGATCTCGAGCAGGAGAACGCCCGGCTTCGCAAGGCGGTGTCTGATCTGACGCTTGAGAAGCTGATCTTGAAGGAGGCTGCGTCGGGAAACTTTTAAGCCCCGCCCGCCGTCGCGCCTGCGTTGAGCGCGCAAGGGAGGCGTTCGGCGTGTCTGAACGCTTCGCCTGCCGCGTGCTCGGCCAACATCGTTCGACGCAACGTAAGATCGCCAGGACGCCAGATGACGAAGCGGCTCTGACCGCTGACATCATCGCGCTCGCCCTCCAATATGGGCGGTATGGCTATCGGCGCATCGCGGCGTTGCTGCACGACGCCGGCTGGGCGGTGAACCTCAAGCGCGTCGAGAGGATCTGGCGGTGGGAGGGGCTGAAGGTCCCAGCAAAGCAGCCCAAGCGAAAGCGACTGTGGCTGAACGACGGATCATGCATTCGTTACGGCCGGCACATCCGAACCATGTTTGGTCCTACGACTTCGTCGAAGACCGAACACATGACGGAGAAAGGAGGATCCGTCATCCGCGGTCGTATCGCGCGTTTGACCGACATATTGGCCCCACTCCGTAGTGACCGTGGTGCTGACATTGCCCGGCATATCTCCATTTCGAGGAAATGATGTGCGTCACATCCACTGGCACAATATAGGCGAATGTCTCCGGAACGGGGCGAGCGATCGTGCGGGTCACTTTGACGAATAGCGCGTCCTGGGGTAGCGATTTCTGGAATGTGGGCATGGGAGTGTCCTGCAAATTTGAAAACGGGGAAGTGTTTCAAGTAACCTCTTGGGGGTCGCACGGCGCGTCGTTTGCCGTGTCGTCGCAGTGTCCGAAAGCTGAGATGCAAGGGCTGCGGCTTAGTCGCTGAGCGATTGCGACCCATAGCTTACGTTTTGCGGCTCGCATCGACCCTTCATAATTTCTTGTGGTGAAGCCACGTGCGGATCGTTGCGGTGAGGTCGGCCTTGCACTCGAGCGGCAGCCAGTGCGCGCCGGGAAGACTTTGCACCGTGAGATCAGCGCAAGCCGCGCGCATCGGATCGCCGAGCCGATTTCCGTTGATGGTGTTGATCTGGTCGTAGTCGCCGTTGACGAACAGCACAGGCAGCGACAGCCGGCCGCCGTTGGGTGCCGTGCGCGCATAGGTGATGTTGGTGTCGTCATTAAGGTACCACGCGCAGGGCGCACGGAAGCCGTGAGCCTCGAAGGAGCGTACCATCGCATCGAAGTCCGCAGGAGGCCAGAGCGCGGGATCGGGTTGGGTCGGGGGGGCGCGGTGCTCAGCGCCAAAGCGGCCGCCCTTGCGCGTGACGGTCGCATTCGAAGCGGGCTTGCCGACGCTGGCGGGGTCGCCACGTCGGAAGATCGAGGCCAGCGACGATGACTTTTCCGCGTTCAGGTCGGCGACCGCCGCGTCGAAATGCGTATTGTAGTAGCGATAATAGTCCCACTGCCCGTCCGGATACTCCCTCGCCGGATAGATCGTCCGGTCAACCAGCGGGACGAGCGTCGGCAAGGCGTTCGCACCTGGAAAATACGGCACCGAGACCAGCACAACCCCGCGCGCGCGCCGGGGCTCATGTCCAGCCAGCGATCCGACCACGACGCTGCCCCAATCGTGACCGACCCAAATCGCCGGCTTGCCGCCGAGATGGTCGTGCAGCTCAGCCATGTCCGCCACGATCTGTTCCTGGGCGTACTGCCCGGTTGCGTTCGGCCGGGACGAACCGCCGTAGCCGCGCATGTCGGGGGCGATGCAGTGCCAGCCGTCGATCGCGAACGCCTCCATCTGGGACCGCCAGATCAGGCTTAGCTCCGGCCAGCCATGGAGGAACATCATCAGCGGTCCGTCCGCCGGGCCAGCCTCGAGGTAGTGCGTCCGATGGCGCGGCGTGCTGAACGTGCGCGCGCCGAGGGTGGATGCGGGCAGGCCCCACGCCACGCCTGGCAGCGTGGCGACAGCGCCGATTCCCCTGAGCACGGAGCGGCGGCCTGGCAAAAGGACGGTCGATGCGCCGAGCGGCTGTGAACCTGTCATGGTCAGTTCCTTCGGTCGTAATTAGATCGATTTTGAGCGGGGAAAACCACCGCCGGGGTCGGGCCTGGCAGGCCGCGATCGATCATCAGCGCAACACCCGCCGACGGGAGATGGTCTGCCCCCTGAAAAGTGATCCTCCGTGAAGTATGGCTTTTGAGCCTATGAGGAGGATTTGAGTGGGCAGGAAACGGCACAAGCCCGAGGAGATTGTCACGAAGCTTCGTCAGGTCGACGTGCTGACGACGCAAGGGCAGTCGATTGCGGAAGCCATTCGATCGATAGGCGTTACGGAAGTGACGTATTACCGCTGGCGCCAGGAATATGGCGGGCTGAAGAGCGACCAGGTCAAGCGGCTGAAGGATCTCGAGCAGGAGAACGCCCGGCTTCGCAAGGCGGTGTCTGATCTAACGCTTGAGAAGCTGATCTTGAAGGAGGCTGCGTCGGGAAACTTTTAAGCCCCGCCCGCCGTCGCGCCTGCGTTGAGCGCGCAAGGGAGGCGTTCGGCGTGTCTGAACGCTTCGCCTGCCGCGTGCTCGGCCAACATCGTTCGACGCAACGTAAGATCGCCAGGACGCCAGATGACGAAGCGGCTCTGACCGCCGACATCATCGCGCTCGCCCTCCAATATGGGCGATATGGCTATCGGCGCATCGCGGCGTTGCGGCACGACCGGCTGGGCGGTGAACCTCAAGCGCGTCGCTGGCGGCGGGAGGGGCTGAAGGTCCCAGCAAAGCAGCCCAAGCGAAAGCGACTGTGGATGAACGACGGATCATGCATTCGGTTACGGCCGGCACATCCGAACCATGTTTGGTCCTACGACTTCGTCGAAGACCGAGCACATGACGGACGCAAATATCGCATGTTGAACATCATCCGCCTGGCCATCCGGATCAATCGCAAGCTTAACTCGACGGACGTCATCGACCTGCTGTCCGATCTGTTCATTCTGCGCGGCGTTCCTGGCCATGTCCGCTCAGACAACGGTTCCGAGTTCATCGCCAAGGCCGTGCAGGATTGGATAACCGCTGTCGGCGCCAGGACCGCTTACATCGAGCCGGGCAGCCCGTGGGAGAACGGCTATTGCGAGAGCTTCAACTCGAAACTTCGCGACGAGTTGCTGAACAGCGAGATCTTCTACTCTCTGAAGGAGGGGCGGATCGTCATCGAAAGCTGGCGGCGTCACTACAATGAGATCAAGCCGCATTCCTCATTGGGATACAAGCCTCCAGCCCCAGCAGTTCTGTTCCCCCCGCGCCCGGCTGCGCTACCTCAACCAGCTGCGCCGGGCGCGTTGCCGCTGGTCCAAACGCCGCTATTAAACTAACATTGCTTCTGGATCACCCAACGGGGGCCGGCCAGTTTTCGGGCTCGCGACGCTGCGCGAACTTCCCGACATCGAGCGGCTCGAAGACGAAGGGCGTTTGGAGCGACCGCAGCCGGGGGCCGATCTCGATGCCGTTCTTTTCTCAGGGGAGAAGAATCTTGACGCTGAGAGCGACGTCGGGGAGCATTGGGAGTGATCGGTGATGGGGTTTCGTTACTCAGTGCTCGCTGCCTTTTTCACGGCGAAAACATGGGTTCGGATCATCTAGTTACAGAGACTTACGCAATCACCTGCCGCCCTGTGTAACTCAGCCATGCCGCCGCAAGAGGCGGGCGGCGGCTCGGCAGCGCGGCGCTAGGAGGACGTTTCGGTCAGGCGAGCTATTGGGCTTGCTAGGCCGAGAGCCGAGCCCACGGCCTTTGCCATTCCTTCCGCTTTAAGCAGCGTTGCGCCGCGATCGGCTCGGTTGTGCTCCAAAGCAATATGATTATTGACACATTGTGCAGCGCACATCCTGCGCGGCTGCGTGGGAATTGCCCCGCGCGCCTAGACCAAAAAGGCATGCTCTATGTTCAGCAACTTCCCCGCGACAAAAGCGTTCGGCGCGGCTTCGTTCGGCGCTCCGTTTGCCACGGTGGTTACCTCGTCAACCAAGGGTCTAGAGGCCATTGCGGCCGAAACGACGGACTACGCAAAGGCGTCCTTCGAGAAAAGCCAGGCGTTCTTCGAGAAGCTGATCGGCGTGAAAAAGGTCGACGAGGCGATCCAGCTCCAGTCGGACTTCACCAAATCCGCCTATGACGATTTCCTGGCCTACGCCATCAAGATTGGCGAGACGTATTCGGGCCTCGCCAAGGAAGCGTTCAAGCCGATCAATGGCGCGTCGCCCGCACAGCCGCCGGTCGTCGCGCCCCTGTCAAAAGCGCCGGTCGCCACGAAGCAGAACTGATTTTACACGCGGTTTAACGCGTCTTAAAACAGGCCAACATAAAACGCTCGATCAGCTCCGCTGACCGAGCGTTTTTCTTAAGGCGATGGCGTCGGCGTATTCGGGGACAAGGGCTCCGGCTCTCCCGACGCGATGGCGCGCAGCACGCCCCAGACCCCAAGCGCGGCGCGTTGACGAAGCAACCGTCCGAGTGCGGCAGGTCCACGCAAAATAATGAAAGCGGACCTCTTTGCCGGCGATGTAGCTGTCCGCTTGGCCAAATCCGCCTGCGCCTGTCCCGGGCCATGGCTCAATGGAACGAACATCTCGCGCGAACACAGAACGGCACACGCCACATACTCGCGCACGATCGTGTAGCCGCTGGACTGCCCCCCTGAAAAAAGTGATCCTCTGTGAAGTATGGCTTTGAGCCTATGAGGAGGATTTGAGATGGGCAGGAAACGGCACAAGCCCGAGGAGATTGTCGCGAAGCTTCGTCAGGTCGACGTGCTGACGGACGCAAGGGCATTCGGTTGCGGAAGCCATTTGATCGATAGGCGTTACGGAAAGTGATGTATTTCCGCTGGGTCCAGGAATATGGCGGGCTGAAGAGCGGCCAGGTCAAGCGGCTGAAGGATCTCGAGCAGGAGAACGTCCGGCTTCGCAAGGCGGTGTCTGATCTGACGCTTGAGAAGCTGATCCTGAATGCTATTCGGCGCGTGGGGTCCAACGCCGATCTCCACGGCAAACTTCTGAATATACGTGCTCTAGCGGGGTCACTCCATGGCGCCGATTAACACATCGATGCAGATCGCCGGGAAAAGCGAGCGGGACGAGCACCACTTCGCGCATCGTCTTGAAGTTCACGATATGAATAATGTCGGCGATGAGCCCGGGGTCGGAGGAGCATTTCCCTCTCCAGGCGCGCTTAGCTCCGCGTCGAATAGACATGTCAGATGCTTGGGCCCGGCGTGCGGTCGTGAGATTCATCTTATTGGGGAACAGCCGCCCTCATGCAGCATTGGGATAGCTTCAGGGCGACTCGCTGCAGGATTACCCATGTGGATGCCCTCCTGACAGCTTCGCGATGTGCCCAAGGAGAGGCGCTGCCACGCGATGCCGACGTCTGTTTTCTGTGCGGCACGCCTGTTCGCTCAATCCGGGAGGCAGTCGGCGGCTTCTTGGTTTATCCGCTTTAGAAGCACTGGAGACGGGCGAAAGGTCACGACCCTGCGGGCGCTAATTACCGCCTCCACCCCGGTCTTTGGGTTGCGCCCGGTGCGCTGTCGCTTAGCGTGGAGGTTAAACGTTCCAAAATTGCGCAGTTTGACCGGTTCGCCGCGAACAAGCGCGTCGGACAGCTCATCAAAGGTCTCATCGAAAATCTTGCGAGCTTCGGCGCGGGACAGCGTCGGGCAATAACGATAAATCGCCACTCGCAAGTCGTATCGCGTGAAAGTTCGAACTCCTTCGCTTTTCTTCGGTGTGCGACCGCCGTCAGTTGATCCAAACTTTGCTCGTCCGCTTACGAAGATGCTCACGACCATCTCTCCATTGCGATGATAAATTAGGCAGAAAGCTCATGTTTATTAGACTGTTACGAGTAACGCAAGAGGCCCCGTTTGGCGGATGTTGCGCAGTTTGAACGTCAACGTCGCTTTTTTGCTCTGGGAAGGCATCCGTGCGATTCAATGCTTTCTCGTCTCACTCACCTGGCTTCGCGGATGGAGCGAGGTGCGTTTCGTTCGTCAACTTTTTCGGCTCGATTAGAATTGGAACGCGCAGTGTCAGGTTGAGTGCGCGCCAGCTTCTCGTGGCGAGCGCCTGCACCTGTCGCATCGCATCACAGACCTTCCCGCTTTGTAATTCCCCAACCGCCTGCTCGAGGCGCGCGTCGCCTGACAAAATCGAAGCTCGCGGATCGATCGCGAGCGGCGCAATGTCGAGCGTCGCATTCGCCTGGCGCGCTTTACGCAGATCAAGAGCCTCGACACATACGACTTTGCCGCGCAGCCGTCGCTCAACAAGCCGCTGGTTCTGGAACTGGCGCGTTGCGAATGGATAGCGAAGCGACAGAACTGCAAATCGCGCTGGGTCCAACAGGAACCGGCAAGACTCACGTCGCGCTCGCCCTTGGGCTCGCCGCTTGCCAAAAGGGCTTCAGCGTCGCCTTCGCCTCGGCCGCCGCTCTCGTGCACGAACTCATGGAGGCGCGCGACGAGCGCCGCCTGCGGGCGCTGCAAAAGCATCTCGACACCGTCAAATTGCTGATCGTCGATGAGCTGGGTTACGTGCCGTTCACGGCGGTTGGTTCTGAACCGCTCTTCGAGGTCTTCAGCCAGCGCTATGAACGTGGCGCTACGCTGGTGACCAGCAATCTGCCATTCGATGAATGGACGTCGGTGTTCGGGTCGGAACGGCTCACCGGCGCGCTGCTCGATTGGCTCACCCATCATGTCCACATTCTGGAGAGGAACGGCGACAGCTATCGTCTCGCGAGAGCCAGGAAGGCGCAACCGCGCAATGCCGACGAGCCGAGCGTAAACCCAAGAATTAAGGGAGAAGCCGACGCAGACATTTAACCGCCGCGCGCATTGAAGCGCGCTTCGCTACGCTCCGCGCGCCTCAATGCGCGCGACAACCCAGCGCACAAGGGCTTCACGGCCCTTTTCTCTCAATCAGACCGGTACACTTTTGCGCCGCCATCTGGCACAATTTGTCGCCGCCGTTGACAGATGACCGCATCGGCCGAACGCGAAAAGTTGCGCAGCGCATCGCCGACCAGACGAGCGCGCAGAAACTTTGGATGAAGCGCAGGGCGCCCGCGCCAACGCCGAAACCAAATGGTCCGCCGCAAATTCAATAGCCGGCGCACTCACAGCCGAAATCGAGGACGCCGAAGCAGACACATTCGACAGACGATGTGATCGCTTCGCTCGCGAGCGGCGGCGACGTTCTCGACAAGCAAAAAACGAAAATCGAAAACTTGCGCGCCCAGATCGAAAACGCAAAACTCGAAAGGGCGAATTGGCGGCTTGCCGAGCAAGCCGTCGAAGCTCGCCGGCATGCTCTCGGTCTGGCCGCGCTCTTTGTCGTCGTCGCCGCGCGCGCCGTCGTGACGAAGGAAGTCAACGCAGCTGCGACGATGTGCGCCGGCGAAGCGATTCGCAACGAAGTTCTCGACATGCAAAGCCGACTGGCGGCGCTCGCGAATTCGATGGAGTATGGCAGCGAACAGCGCAGGACGATCGACAACTTCGTCGATGACGTCGGTTGGCTCATCGATTCGCCGTGGCGCGATCGTCCGGCGGCGCAGCCGATCAGAGACGCGTTCGACAAGCTGTGTACCGACGCGTCGGCAGCGTTGAAGGTTTGAAAATGGTTTCCCCGGTTTGCCTCAAAGGCGCTTACGCCGGACAAATTACGCCATGCACCAGCCGCGGTTCGTGTTGAATTCCGGCGTGCGAGCGCCAAGTGGCCCGAGGGCTGCGATGCAATGGCGCTGGTACTTTTAGAGGAGCACTGCCATGTTACGCAAACTAGCGATTGTCACAACGTTAGCTGGTGCGCTCGCGCTCCCTATGGCCGCGTTCGCCGAGTGGGGCGGAGGCTATGGAGGAACTCCTGGAGCGAGCGACACCGGAAGTGGAAAAGGGTCATCTCAGAGCAGAGAGAAAGGCGGCTACGGCGGCGGGCAGAAGAGCAATAACGATAGTTGGGGCAGCGGGAAAGGCAGTAGCGGCGCCGGTCGCGGTGGTGATCGTTGGGGCAGTGACGGCGGCGGCTATGGCGGTCGCGGCGGTGACCGTTGGGGCCACGATGGCGGGGACCGAGGGCGTCGCGGAGGCTATTGGGGACATGACTATCCCCGTCGCGGTGGGGATCGCTCGGGCCATGACCGCGACGGATATGGTGGTGGTCGCGGCGATCATTGGGGGTACTCGAACGACCGCATGTCATGTCGAGAGATGCAGCGCAGAGGTTACAGAATTGCTTGCCACGGGGAACACCGGGGGCACGACGACGGTGGCTACGGCGGCCGCGGCTGGTAAGATTGAAAGGCATTGAGGCCTTTGGCTTACGTCAGTCCCCAAAACGAGCGTCGCCGTCATCTTAAGAAATCCCAGTGCAAGAGGACGGCGGCGAACTTGGCGAGCACATAGGCCCGCCGATTTTGATCGGAAAGGTGAAATAAGCGGTGGAACTAGATTGGCGCGGCGGCTCGCTTTACTGCTTGTGCTCTCGCCGCGACGCGAATATTTTGCCCTTGAGTTCAGCAGTGGCGGCGGCGTAGCTTGGGTCGCCAAAGTTCATAAGCTATCGAATCGGCTGCGAGGACCGCACTCATGGCTTGTAGCCGCAGCATGCTTTGGGGCGAGCTTGGCGATTCGTTTAGTGCTTGCGCCCTGGCTCGACTCCCTAAAATTTCTGACGTTCTATCCGGCTATAGCGGGCGCGACGCTGCTTTGCGGATGGACGCGAGGCGTCGCCGTATTACTGCTTTCAGCAGCGGCGGCGTGGTACTTGTTTTACCCGCCGGCCTATGGCTTTGAGATAAAGGACGCGAATACGGTCGTCGCGCTCGTTGGATTTCTTCTGGTCGGCGGTTTTCTCGTCGTGCTGGTCGCTGGGATGACGGACCTCATCAATCGGCTCGAATTCGCCAACCGAGCGCAGGAAAGCCTCTTCCAAGAACTGCAGCACCGCGTCGCCAACAACCTGCAGGTCGTTGTGGCCATGCTGCAGGGTGTCAGACGCGATTTGTCCGACGAAGCCACTGCTGAAGCAATCGCGAATGCCCAAGACCGCATCGCAATGATGTCGGATTTGCATCGCCGTCTATATGACCGGACAGCTTACGAGCACGGCTTGGCGCCGCTGATGTCGGACGTGCTCCACGAAGTTTTTCGCGATCTACCCGTTCTTGTCGCGGTCGAAATCGCACCTGACATCGATCTTTCGCTGGACCAGATGACTGCGATCTCCTTGCTCGTCAATGAGGCGGCGATGAACGCGGCGAAGCACGTCTTTCGGAAGGGAACGGGGACGACCTTCAAGGTCGAACTGCTAAAGCAGAAAGACGGCTTGCATTTGCTTATCCATGATGATGGACCTGGGATAAGGCGGGATTCAACGAGCGAACGTCAGTCCTTGGACATGAGCATCATGCAAACATTTGCTCGGCAGCTTGGTGGCTCATTGCGAATAAACGGTCCGACGGGAACAACCCTGAAGGTTGAATTTCCATCCGGGTCTGATCGCTGAACCTGCGGCGGCAATGCTGTCGGTTCCGGCCGTGTACGGTTGTTTCAGAGCAAGAGCGGAACGTCGCGGATACGGAAGGCGTCTCGAACGGTCTTCTAGAGATCTTCCTTTGGATCCTGCTCGGTATTTTCGCGGTGATCTGTCCGTGCAGCTTCAATTAAATCTGCAAGCTGCTTCCTGAGGACGGGCCCATGAATTTGCCGGATATCGTAGCCTTCGCGACGCAAATGTCTGACCATATCGCCGATGCGAGCATACTCTCCAGAGCGAGCCAGTTCGAACGCACGCTCAATGGTCGTTTTATTTTCCGCCATGCAAGCCATGTAGCTAGCGGTCTCCCAGGAGCTTTCAACCTTAACTTCCGTCAAGGACTCGGCTGCGCTGCTGTGAGCGCAAAGGCTATTTCTTTTTATTGATCGGCGGCCCCTCTGGAGGGGGCGAGTGACCAATGGCAGCGGATCCGCAGCAAGCTGCGAGAACATCTCTCTGAGATGCTCCGCCAATTGCTTCAGGTTGCGTTGGTGGTCTCGCTTACATGTTAGCGCGGCGGCGACTTTCCTGTGGCGCCATTTGCCGCCCTCTACATCGAAAAGTTCTAAGCGCTGCCAGGCTGGATTGTTCCTCAGCGCGCCAGACGAGCAGAGCGTGATCGAAGGGCACGCCCTGGACTCCTTGTGCGCCGAAGGAATTCAGGCGTCGTGCGAGGGGCAATGTAAAATATCACTATGCAATCGGAATGGCGGCTAGTCCCTCAAGCGTCACGACGCTGACCGACGCTGCTCGCCTTATTAAGAAACGCGGAAGGCTGAAGCGGGCGAGCGCAAGATGCACGCGGACGAACCATAAAAAGACCCGCGACCGTGCAGCCGCGGTCAAGGGGAATTAACAGGAGTCGCTCTGCCGCGTCTCTTGGGCGACATCGACCAAATTGCCTACAAAGCGCGCCTAGGCAAGCGTGGCGGGCGCAGAGCTAACCTCGATTTTGGAGCGGCAACACCGATCTCCGCGAGTCAAACCGAGGCTCTCCTTCGACGAAAGCTCCGTACGCGGTATCCAACCCGCGAATGAGAAACGGCACAACCGTCGAAATGATGTCGGTGTCCTGACCGCTGCCTCGCCAAACATGTTCGCCCTCGCCTCATAGGAGGTCGCGCGCGCAGAAGGCGCTTGAAAAGATCCATAGTAAAAATTGCCCGCTGATTGACACGTGCAGCAACGCACGTTCAGTAGACGTATTTTAGCTTTCCCGTTAGCAACATCGCTACTCGTTTGGCGTTCGGGCTTAACTTTAGGGAGAGGCTCATGAAAGGATCACCGAATGCAGTTCCCAAGTTTGTTCACGAAAACATCGATGCTGTGATCGAAGCGGAGCAAGAAGCTGAGGAAGCCAGATCATGCGGCGAAGTTGTATATGAATTTGTTGCTGGCTTGATCGGCACATTGGGATTTGTGATCACAGAAATTGTAGCCGTCTTTTTTTGGATTGCGATTAACGAAGGTTTGATTACGCCATTACCTCCATTCGATCCATATCCATACCATCTGCTAGGAGCGGTGCTCGCGTTGGAAGGTGTGCTAATTGCAGCATTTGTTCTGATGCGTCAAAATCGCATGAGCAAACTGGCCGACCGTCGAGCACACTTGGACTTACAAATCAACTTAATGACAGAGCGCGAAACCACCAAGATTATTGGTATGCTGTTGGAAGTAAGCGAGCGGTTAGATATCCAACATAAAGTGCTAGACGACGAGAGCCGTCAACTCAGCCGCCTGCTGACTATTGAATCTCTGATCGAAACGATGCGCGGAAAGTTTGGTGACTGACCTGACTGAGAAATTTGTTCGAAAACACGCACTCCGACCCACTGCAGAGGACGGACACGACTAAGCAAAGCCAGTTTACGGAAGAGCAGTTCATCGAGCGCTGCGACCGCTGATGACGACAGGTCGCGACACGCTCTCCGAGTCAAAATCCGTAACGATTGCGGCGTAGAAAGCGGCGTCCCGCTGCTCGTCGAAGCGCGAAGCGTCATCGCAGCTTTCCACGCGATCATCCGAAAGGAGCATGATGCGGAGCTCGACGTCTGGATTGAGCACGCAAAATTCAGTCTCGTCGCGTCCTTGGCAAACGGCGCAATAAAAGACAGGGCTGCAGTGCGCCACCGCAATCATATCCGCTGGTCGAACGGACATACAGAGGTCAGATCACAAAGCTCAAACTCGTGAAGCGACAGATGTATGGGCACGCAAAAATCGATCTACTGGAAGCGCGCGGATTTTGGCGCGGTCTGATCGCAGACTGCATCAAGTCTGCGTCAGAGCCAATGTTGGACGCCGATAACGGGTCAATTTTGTGAGCCGATTGACAGTCGCGCGATTTCTTGGCCTCTCTGGCCGGACGCTCGAAAAGCATCGCACCTATGCATCGCCGCGCTATTCGAAGCTCGGCGGACGTTTGGGGGGTGGAAAGTAGCCATCGCCTTATACGGCTCGTGATCCCTCGGTGTCGTAAGCGGTGAACTTGCGCTCTAAAAGACCATGTGCCCTGCACACCTCCCGCCACGGGGCGATATGCAGTGCCAGTAAGTGGCGCTGCAACGCCCTATTGTCTGGCCACAGCTCGGAAAAGCGCATTAAGTTTGGTTCGAAAAGACGGTCGAGGCGGCAAAGCAGCACCTCGAAATCGTTACCGTAGAAGGCGCTATAGCTGCGCTTTGTCAGCGACCTCACGTCGCGCGCGTCAAGGCAAAGTTCCGGATCGAAGCCGTGGTTGTCGGCGGTTGATCCGCTGCCCCACATATCGAGCATCAAGCCCCTCTCTTTTCGCCCTGTGCTGGCACCTGGGAGGCGAAGATGGAAATGCCGCGCGCGATACAGGCCTTTCCGATCACGCGGACGTTAGCTACGAGTTGGCGGCGGCAAGGCTCGGGAAGTGCGCCGAGGTAATGCCGCTGCATATCATGGATCAGAAGCGCGCAGCGATCCGGATCGAATTCCCAGGTCGCTTTGTTTGAAAACGTCATTGGCTTTCCCTCTACAGGGCCGCCGTGACAGGTGACGTTTCGCTAATTGACCATCGCCCTGGACACGGCGCCGACGGTCACAATGGATGACAACATGCCGCTCCCTAGAAGGAGCGCCACCAGATTGCACTAGGGCTCAGAGTCAGTTTCATCATCACGCGGTAATTGCCATGCGAATGCATCCTAGACAAGACAATCCTCCGCAACGACAGCTTTTGGGCCGCTTCTCGCCGCACCGCATCATCGTTATGGATGCCACAAAAGAACTCTGGAGTTTATCCTACCAAGGCCCGAATCGCCTCACAAGTCCCGCGCAAATGCGGGACCATTTGTTGGTTTGATTTTGAGTCGCGCGCGCCATGGCGTGCGCTGCGCAAGAGGCTTGGGCGTTGGCCGGCGAGCTTTCTCGACGTTCCGAGAAGTTGCTAAGCGTCGCGCCCAATTTGCGCAGGGCGGGGGATCAACATGCTGATCGCCGACGACGCGGTCGCGCAGCAACCGCTTGGGCGCTGCCGGGAGAATCTTGGGTTCGAAGTTCGATTTTTGTTTTGCCCTGAGCCTCTGTTGCTTTCTGGGTTGTATCTGTTCGCAGCGCCACTAGATGCGGTCGGTGCTGAGGCGCCGCACTTCAAGGTTGAAGCGTTGTGTTGAGTAGCGCTTAGAGTCGCAGAGCGGAGTTGGGCTCTAACGCCGGGACGGATAGCAGAGAGAGTTACAATGGGACTCGCGGGGATTATGCTCACGTTTCAGGATGGTCATGAGTTCATTCACGTGAACATTTCGAATGTGAATATGGTCGAAAAGCACAAAGGCGGGTCCCGTCTATGATCAGGGCTGAAGGGCGCATCGCATTGCAGATACCAGGCGATCTAAGCAAGCGTTCAAGCGTCGCAGGATAGCCTTCGCGCCAAGCCCGGAAATGACCGGGATTAAACACGAGGCTTTGATGGACGAACGCACAATCAAGCGATTCCTGCCCTGGGTTGTGGCCACGGCGCTTTTCATGGAGCAGCTCGACGCGACGATCGTGAATACAGCGGTTCCCGCCATGGCAGAAAGCTTGCGGGTGACGCCTCTGAGCCTCAAGGCCGTCGCCGCAAGCTATGTGTTGAGCCTCGCCGTCGGCATCCCAGTGAGCGGATGGATCGCAGATCGTTTCGGGACGAGAAGGGTTTTTGCTACCGCCATCGCGGTCTTCACGATCGCATCCATGCTGTGTGGATTATGCCAGAGCGCCGGGCAGATGATCGTGGCCCGCGTCCTCCAGGGCGCCGGCGCGGCGCTGATGACGCCTGTCGGCAGACTGACCATCGTGCGGACGTTCGAGAAAAGCGAACTCATGACCGCGATGAATTTCGTCATTATTCCCGCCCTTATCGGCCCACTGCTTGGGCCGACTGTCGGCGGCCTGATCGTTCATTGGTTTTCGTGGCGCGAGATCTTCTTCGTGAACGTCCCCATCGGGATCATCGCTCAGTGGCTGATCCATCGCCACATGCCTGATTACCGCGCTGACACGCCGCCCTTCGACTGGGTCGGCCTCGCGCTTTTCGGAAGCGGCACGGGGCTTCTGTCGTGGCTTCTGGAGATCTTCGGCGAGCACAGGATCGAACCTGTCGTCGGTGTAGTCCTCTTCGCCGTCGCGATTGCGTTGCTTCTGGCCTACTGGCTGCACGCGGTGAAAGCGCGTTATCCGCTACTTGATCTCGCCTTGTTCAGAAAGCGGACGTTCGCCGTTTCCGTCGTGGGCGGCTTCATGACGCGGCTCGGCGTCGGCGGCTTGCCTTTCCTCACGCCGCTACTATTGCAGGTCGGGCTGGGCCTTCCCGCATGGCAGTCGGGACTGCTGATGATGCCGACGGCGGCTGCCGCCATGGGCATGAAGATGGTGTCGAGACCAATTCTCGGCCGGTTCGGCTATCGCTCAGTTCTCATCGTAAACACGGTGATGATCGGCGTCACGACCTGTCTTTATACGCTTGTCTCGGATCAGACGCCGCTTGTGGTGATTGTCGCCATCGGCTTGGCGCTGGGCTTCTTCAACTCGTTGCAATTTACGAGCATGAACAGCATGGCGTACGCGGACGTGGAACCGCAGGAATCGAGCATGGCCGCCACCATTGCGAGTTCGTTCCAGCAGATTTCCATGAGCTTCGGTCTCGCCATTGGATCGCTGGTCGCCGGCTGGTTCCTCGCGGGCGCGTCCCAATCGGATCAGCACGCCGTCATCCGCGCTCTTCACGGCGCCTACGTCTCACTTGGAACGCTGACCATCGTCTCCTCCCTGTCGTTTTGGCGATTGCAGGCGACTGACGGCGCTAGCTTGAGCCGCGCGAGTCCGGAACTGGCGTGATCTGGCTGAGGGTCAAATTTGGCCCGACGTCTCGGCTTCGTTGACGCTCGCCAGACACAACCGCTAGACGCGTTGACGAAGTTCTTGGCGCCCGACGGAATTATATTCCGAGGCTCTGACCTCTCAATGGACGCCGGGATCTTTAAGGAGACACCAGCATCCGACGCACGGAACAAATAAAGGCGAGATGAAAGGAAAAAAGCATGTCAAAAGCAAAAATTGAATGGAAGAAGGAGCCTGAGGCTGAGGACTATGACGGCGCGAAAAACTTTCTAACGCTAATATGCTCCGTTGCGGAAGCGTTACAGCTAATTGAACAGTTGCGGGGAAGCGACACTGTCGAGTAAGCATCGAAGGACCTTCTCCGAGCAGCAGATTTGCCTTTGCTTAATGAATCTGACCCCCACGTGAGTGAGGACCTGAAGCGAATTCGTAAAGGCACTCCTTTGGCGCCCGTCCTGCTGGTTCGCGGGGAAATGAAAAAAGGCAATCCCTTGATCGTTGCTGATGGCTATCACCGGATCTGCGCTGTCTATAGGTGTGACGAAAGTGCATCTATCTCCTGTCGAATAGCGAAGGGCGGGTAAGTTCGGACGATCACGTTCCTCCACAGCGCCTTTCAACGGTATTAGCATCAAGCCGCCATAGCGTTTGGCTATGGCTGAGCCGCCGTTTCCTTCGATCTGAATGCTGCGTCGACCTGAATGTTAAGGCAGCACACCGTACTCTCCAGCTTGGTATGAACCTATCAGGAGACGGAAACTGTAGGACGCTGAACATTGTGTCATGGACGCGACGCCAGACAATTTCGCAGTCATTGCGTCGCGTGGCGCGCAATGCGGAAGCGCTTGAGCTCTCAATCGATGATCTCAGTAGCGATGATATTTCGTGACCACGACGACAACAGGCGCCGCCGCTAGTCGATAAGGGACAGTTGCCCTGCGTCATGCGAACTGATTTCTTCAAAGTTGGAGAGGGTCACGCCAAGCAGGCGTATTCCCTTTGACGTCGGAAACACCGGCGCCAACAGCGTTTCGCTGATTGTCGCGAAGTCGGTTAGTGAGCCGACGCCGCTGGACAAAGTTCGACTGCGAGTGATCTGCTGGAAATCGGCATACTTTACCTTGAGCGTCACGGTTCTACCGCGAAGGGAGTTGGCCTCGCAACAGCGCCACACCTTGGCGACCAGCGGCGTCAGCTCTGCGCGCGCCGCCTCGAGATCGAAGATGTCGACGGTGAAGGTATCCTCGGCGCCGACCGACTTGCGCGGCCTGTCGGGTTCAACAGGGCGCTCGTCGATCCCGCGTGCTATCCTGTAGTACCAGGTGCCTGACTTCCCGAAATTATGCTGCAGGAAGCCAAGGGACTTCGCCTTTAAATCCGCGCCTGTCTCGATGCCAAGACGCCTCATCTTCGCCGCAGTCGCAGGTCCAACGCCGTGGAATTTCTTGACAGCAAGGGCTTCGACGAATGCTGGCCCCATACGGGGCGTGATGACGGCCTGGCCATTCGGCTTATTGAGATCGCTCGCCGTCTTTGCGAGGAATTTGCAGTAGGAAATTCCGGCCGACGCATTTAGTCCCGTCTCAGCCCTGATCCTCGCGCGGATCAATTCGGCGATCGTCGTGGCGATCGAGATGTTGTGGTGGTTTTCAGTGACGTCGAGATAGGCTTCATCGAGCGACATCGGTTCGATCAAGTTCGTATGCTCGGCAAAGATCGCACGGATTTGCGCCGAGACCGCGCGATAGACCTCGAAACGAGGCGGCACAAAAATCAGCTCTGGGCATTTCCTCTTCGCTGTGACGGATGGCAGGGCGGAGCGTACGCCAAACGCGCGCGCCTCGTAGCTCGCGGCAGCCACCACGCCGCGGGCCGCCGATCCACCGACGGCGACCGGTTTGCCGCGCAGCTCGGAATTGTCGCGCTGTTCGACCGCCGCATAGAAAGCGTCCATATCAACGTGGATGATCTTACGGTGCGGACCGGGCGTAGCTTGCGCTGCAAGTCCGCCAACCATGTCCGGCGTGAAAATTTCCATCGCGCCATCCCTCGCGCCGATCCCGACGTCTGCGCCCGCGCCTAAGGTTGTGTCAGAGTATCGATATCCAACAGCGTTTCCTTATCGAGCGCACGGCGTCGCGGATCGTGGTGCCATTATACAGATTGCTGCACACGAACCGTTTTTCCTAGCGCCACATGCCCCGCATCCGTGCGCTGACATCGACGCGGACCCGCGGCGCTTCCTGTCCGGTTGCTTGCCCCGTCGGGACAATCGGCCAGGCCCGGCTTTCGAAGTGCTGCAGCAGGTTTGGAGGAATAAACCGTGTGCGCGAGGCATAGACATGGCGGTCCCCGGTGGCCGACTGACCATGGGTGAAGAAGCGCTGTGGCAAAATGAGCGATAGGCTGTCTTTGGCCCGCGTCATCGCAACATAGAGCAGCCGCCGCTCTTCCTCGATCTCGGCGGAGGTGCCTGCGCCGAGATCGGACGGGATGCAGCCGTCGACGGTATTGAGTAAGAAGACCGATTTCCATTCCTGACCCTTGGCGGAATGAATGGTCGAGAGGATCAGATAATCCTCATCGAGCAAGGGGATCCCAGCCTGACCCGACGTCGCATCCGGCGGATCGAGCGTCAATTCCGTAAGAAAGCGCTCGCGCGACGGATAGCCTGCCGCGATATCCTCGAGCTGGAGCAGATCGGCTTTGCGCATGTCCGCGTGCTCGTGCATGCGGTCGAGATGTGGCTCGTACCAGTCGCGCACCTGCGCGATCTCCGCCGGCCAGCCGGCGCTGCGTCCGCCCAATTGTCGAAGCAGCGCGACGAAACCCGGCCAATCGGCGGCGGCACGCGGCGGGCAGGGCAAATCACCGATGATGCTGATCGGGTCCGGCCGATCTGCCATGGCGTCGAGAACCGTCTGCGCCCACGATGGTCCAACGCCCGGTAGCAATTGCATCACCCGGAAGCCGGCGACGCGATCGCGTGGATTCTGCGCGAACCGCAGCGCGGCCAGCATGTCCTTCACATGCGCGCTGTCGAGGAATTTGAGGCCGCCGAATTTGATGAAGGGAATGTTCCGCCGCGTCAGTTCGACTTCCAACGGACCGCTATGATGGCTGGCGCGAAACAGAACCGCCTGTTCCTTCAGGCGCATGCCGCCCTCGCGGTTCTCCAACACTTCCTCGGCCACGAAGCGCGCCTGGTCGGCTTCATCGCGCACCGTGACGAGGCGCGGACGCTCGGCCGATTCCCGGTCGGTCCACAGGTTCTTGGTGAAGCGCTCCTTGGCAAGATTGATCACGCCGTTGGCTGCGGCGAGGATCGGTTGCGTCGAGCGGTAATTGCGATCCAGCGTGATGATCTCGGCCGGCGGTGAGAACTCCGTTGGAAAATCGAGAATGTTGCGCACCGTGGCGGCGCGGAAGGAATAGATCGATTGCGCGTCGTCGCCGACGACTGTCAAACCGCGACCGCCGGGCTTCAACGCCATCAGGATAGAGGCCTGAAGCCGGTTGGTGTCCTGATATTCGTCGACCAGAACATGATCCCAGCGTCCGCCGATATCGTGGGCGAGGATGGGATCACTGACCGTCTGCGCCCAATAGAGCAGCAGGTCGTCATAATCGAGAACGTTCTGGACCTGCTTGGCTTCGACGTAGCCCGCGAACAGCTCACGCAACTGTTCTTCCCATCGCGCACACCATGGATAGTTGGCGCGAAGCACATCCGGCAGCGGCGCTTCGGCATTCACCGCTCGCGAATAGATCACAAGACAGGTCCCTTTGGTCGGAAACCGGCTCTCCATCTTAGAGAAGCCGAGCTGGTGCCGGATCAGATTCATCAGGTCGGCACTGTCTTCGCGATCGTGGATGGTGAATTGCGGATCGAGACCGATCTGCTCGGCATAGTCGCGCAGCAGCCGCGCGCCGATGCCGTGGAACGTGCCGGCCCAAGCGAGCGCGTCGGTGAGCGCGCCGGCCTTATTGCCCAGCACCTTCGCGCAGATGCGCTCGACCCGGCGTCCCATCTCGGATGCGGCTCGACGCGAAAAAGTCATCAGCAGGATGCGCCGTGGATCGGCGCCGTTGACGATCAAATGCGCGACCCGATGCGCCAGCGTGTTGGTCTTGCCCGATCCAGCGCCGGCAATGATCAGCAGCGGGCCGCCCATTTTGCCATCGGCAAGACCGACGCCATGCTCGACCGCGCTGCGCTGCCAGTCGTTCAACTTTTCCAGATGCGCCCCGCTCATGCCCGTCCGCCCATATTCGCCATTCCTCGTTCTAATCCATGACGCGGTCCCGAAGACTCTAACGAGTCCAATTTGGCGCATGAAGTAATTAAGAACAAATAAGGAACATAGCAGCGGCGAGACCCTTTGCAAAGCCTTAAAGAACAGCTTTCCGCCATGGCCGAACCCGCGGCCAATGCCTCCATCGCCGAACTTCAGGCGCGCATCCAGCGCTTCAAAGGCGGCACGAGGCGTGGCTGCGCGACGCTTCCATTTGGGCTTGCCCCAATCGATTCCGACTTGCGGGAGGATGGGCTAGCCATTGAAGCACTCCAGGAGGCCGCCGGAAGTCGATGGTGCAGCACATGCGCCTCATGGCAAATGGCCCGCCGACCATCGCCGATCTTCGTGCCGAGCGCGTCCAGCGCGCGCGTGTATGGTGCCTAAACAGCTCTGCCAGCGCTATGGGGTCAGCGGCCCAGCCGATGGCGTGTTGGAGAAATTTGCGGCGCCGCCTTGAAATGGAATGGTGAGCCCGCCGAGTGACGCGCTTTGAAAATCGTCGAGGCCGAGGGTTACCCCGCCATCGGCAAGGCCGCAGGCGCTGTAGAAGAGCAACGTGGGTGATTCGTCTATCTCGCGGCGGTTGTCGACGCAGAACGCCGCCTCCATCGTGATCGACACGCGATGCGAAAGGACGCGGCGGCTCGCGCGGCGCCCACACTCATCGCTTGACGGGTGCACGCCCGACGAGGCCTACTTCGGCAAACAGGAAACGGCGATGGCAGCATGACTGTCGCCTTCGGTTTGTCGCAACTCTGGTCGGGCTACGCCCTCCCGACGCCGCGACAAAACCGAAACGCCCCGCGTTCAGCAAACCCCAGCAGAGATCCACTTATAATTCGCGGGGAGCTGTCCAAACATCCGGGGCCAGCTCTATTCACCGATGTGGAAAATATTTATGCCGACATAAAAACCAACAGATCTTTTTGCTTATCGGGTTCGGTTTCAAGGCTAGGTGGCAAAATCCGCGAGTGACCGTAGTCAACGTAGCGCAGCTTGCCGGAAAATCGAAGGCGCTGACGCCAACCGCGAGTTCCCTGTCGACCGCGCAGCAGGATGGCGTATCCCTTCTCGACCCCTCGGAATGCGACGCTGCGTTGAACGACGCTGTCCGAACACGCGGCAAACTCGGAGCTCGGACACTTTCAATTGAGATCGGACGTGATCAATCCAGGCCCGACGGCGCGCGGGGCTCAGTAGTTTGCCTTGGCGGCCTCGGTCAGGATCATCGAAATGGCCTCCGGCAAACCCGGGACGGTTCAATTCCTGCTACAGGGGCGAGATTGCCTGAAGCGGGCGTTGTCTCAGATGCTGCGCGCAGCAGACCAGTCATTTGGGGCGGAAAATAAGAAGGCTAGACCTTGGAAATTGAATCCGACCGGGCCATCTAAGTTGCCAAGCTTGGGAGATTCGAGGGGGCTGGCTATAGGCCGGAGGCGAATGCTTTTGAATACACCGCTGTCCACTCGGCATTATCGCTCGCGCTTGCCGGATCGAATTGCATCTTATCGCCAAGCACTTCGTCACGCGCGGCAGCGCGCTCTATAGTCCTAGACGTCATACCGGTTGCATCCGCTGTCGGAGAAGCGAACGACAAATTGAAACTCGTTTTGCGAGCTGAAGATGCGTTAGCCACCACCTTCGTTAGGGGATTGATCTCTTCAGCGGTGAGGTTCGCTCGAGTTTAGTGAAAGTGGGCGCCGCGGCGATCGGCAAAAAGTAGGCGTCAGGAGGGAGCCATGACCAAGATCGTTTACGAAATTGTCGAGCACGACGGTGGTTAGGCCTATCGAGTCGACGGGGTGTATTCCGAAACTTTTGCGTCGCATGACTTGGCTCGCCAAGCAGCGGAACGTGCAGCGAAGGAGCAACTCGTTCCAGGAGTTACGACGGATATTTCTTACGAAAGCAAAGATGGTCGTTGGCGCGAAGAAGAGTCGCCAGGCGGCGATCGGCCCGAGACCGACGTCGAGGGCTAACGAATTTGTCATCATCGCTGCTTTATTGGATACGAAGTGGCGAGGGCGCTTTCGCCTAGCGAGGCAAAACCAACCAATGTTGACGAACCTGCCGCCACGATGGGCCAACATTCAGGCTCGATCCGCGCGTCGGCAAGTTTCAGTTCCTGACGTGAGAGCGCAGCAGGACAACCCCGTCGCTCACTCCCGGTACACTCCGGCGAGGTCAGTCGGAAGTGGGATGAAGCGAAACTCGGCCGCGTTTGGTCAGATCTTTCTCCTCGTCGAGGTCGCGGTCCCGCGCCATAACACACCTGCGAGTTGACAACGACGACCGCCAGGCTGGCGCTCACCCGGCCGCCGCAACGTTGGGCTTGTAGCCGCGCGCCACAAGCGCGATCAGCGCGTGCTCCCGAACAACCGTATCACTCCTCGTCTTCGAGCGTAACCGCAACTTCGCTATTCGCCGAGAGGCGCACGCGATCCCCCTCGACGTCAGCGATCAAACCGATATCGATGTAATGATGCCGACCCTTAACCTCGCCGCCCTCAACACGACCAGCTTTCGTCAGCTTGAGACGATGGCTTTCGATGCGATCTACGGTTCCGATATGAACGCCATCGGCCCCGACGACTTCCATATGCTCTTTCACCTGTGACATGTCCATGTAAGCCTCCTCTTCGAATAAAACGCGCGATCGAAGTAGATTGTTCACACCGAAATGATGCGCCGACCCGCGCGTTATTTCGGTGGGCCGCAAGGGCACTGCCTTAGGCGGAAATCGCAGGCAATCGCAGGCAGCCCTGCATAATAGAGGTAGTTCTCGTCACGGTGCGGGCCCAAAAAGTCATCCGCGGCAACGCTTAAAACAGCTCCGGCCCACCGCGTGCTCCACCATCCATGTTTCGTTGCATCGTGTCCGAAGCGCAGCTCATCGATTGCCAATCTCCCCGCCGAGTACGGCTGAGTGTGGACCACATCTTCTTGATGATGCAGGGGCGAAAAAGACAACACTTCGAACGATCCGTGATGGCCGCGGCGTGGATGGTCGCCGCCAGTTCCGAGTCATGGCGCGCCATGGCGCGTCGCACTCATTTCTGACGCCGGCGTCAATGTTTGCCGTCGCGTGGACCATCTCATTGTTACGCCCTACAATCTTCCCGACGGCTGCATGGCGGTGTTCTGCCCCCTGAAAAGTGATCCTCCGTGAAGTATGGCTTTTGAGCCTATGAGGAGGATTTGAGATGGGCAGGAAACGGCACAAGCCCGAGGAGATTGTCGCGAAGCTTCGTCAGGTCGACGTGCTGACGACGCAAGGGCAGTCGCGGAGGCCATTCGATCGATAGGCGTTACGGAAGTGACGTATTACCGCTGGCGCCAGGAATATGGCGGGCTGAAGAGCGACCAGGTCAAGCGGCTGAAGGATCTCGAGCAGGAGAACGCCCGGCTTCGCAAGGCGGTGTCTGATCTGACGCTTGAGAAGCTGATCCTTAAGGAGGCCGCGTCGGGAAACTTTTAAGCCCCGCCCGCCGTCGCGCCTGCGTTGAGCGCGCAAGGGAGGCGTTCGGCGTGTCTGAACGCTTCGCCTGCCGCGTGCTCGGCCAACATCGTTCGACGCAACGTAAGATCGCCAGGACGCCAGATGACGAAGCGGCTCTGACCGCCGACATCATCGCGCTCGCCCTCCAATATGGGCGGTATGGCTATCGGCGCATCGCGGCGTTGCTGCACGACGCCGGCTGGGCGGTGAACCTCAAGCGCGTCGAGCGGATCTGGCGGCGGGAGGGGCTGAAGGTCCCAGCAAAGCAGCCCAAGCGAAAGCGACTGTGGCTGAACGACGGATCATGCATTCGGTTACGGCCGGAACATCCGAACCATATTTGGTCCTACGACTTCGTCGAAGACCGAACACATGACGGACGCAAATATCGCATGTTGAACATCATCGATGAGTTTACGCGTGAATGCCTGGCCATCCGGATCAATCGCAAGCTTAACTCGACGGACGTCATCGACCTGCTGTCCGATCTGTTCATTCTGCGCGGCGTTCCTGGCCATGTCCGCTCATACAATGGCCCCGAGTTCATCGCCAAAGCCGTGCAGGATTGGATAACCGCTGTCGGCGCCAGGACCGCTTACATCGAGCCAGGCAGTCCATGGGAGAATGGCTATTGCGAGAGCTTCAACTCGAAGCTTCGTGACGAACTGCTAAACGGCGAGATCTTCTACTCGCTCAAGAAAGCGCGGATCGTCATCGAAAGCTGGCGGCGTCACTACAATGAGATCAGGCCGCATTCCTCATTGGGATACAAGCCTCCAGCCCCAGCAGTTCTGTTCCCCCCGCGCCCGGCTGCGCTACCTCAACCAGCTGCGCCGGGCGCTCAGCCGCTGGTCCAAATGCCGCTCTTAAACTAACATCCGAATTGGATCACCCGATGGGGGCCGACCAATTATCGGCACCGCATCGATCGGCTTGTTGTCGAAGCAGGTCGCGCGGGCTGAATTGCTGCGCCGCGGCCTCCTGGCAACGTCGACGGCAGACGCCGCCGCTGAGGCCGTCTGACAGGTTTCAAAGCTCGGGGCAGCGCGGAGGAAACCCGACTGTCCACGCACAAGGCGGAAGCCGCAGCGCACAGAGGATGGTGAGGGTGGCGGGGGTGGCGTGTTTTCCCAGCGCGCGCCCCCTAACAGAAGCTCGCCGCCGTATTCTAGAACAGCGTAATCAGAGCGATGCCGGCGGTCATGAACGCCCCGCCGAGCGCGCGTTGCAGACTTAGCGCGTGCCGGTCCATGCCAAACCAGCCGAAGTGATCGATGACGAGGGACATCAAAAGGTTCGCTGTTATCAGCCAAGCAGCGAAAGGCCCTGCGCCCACCCTGTTGACGAAGACGAGGCCAGCTACAACGGCGAAAGCTCCGACGACCCCGCCGAGCGGCGCCCACCAGGGCATGTTCTCCAGGCCCTCGAGCGTCGGCATCGGACGCGGAAAGCACAACCAGATACAGACCAAAAGCGCCACCATCGGCAAGAAGGACACGAGGCTCGCCAGCCACGGATTTGTGAGCGCGTTGCGCAACGCGCCGTTCATTGGCGGTCCCCAAGCCTGCAGAGCGCCGGCGACGGCGATCAACGGAAAAAGCCAGTAACCACTTCCCTGCATGTCCATATCCTTCATACTGCTTACCAGGTCATAACGACATGCCGCCGATGGTGACGCCGGCGAAGCGCGCTGCACGGTTAGCGAAGGAGAAAGGCGCGCACGAGGGGCTGGCACTATTAATTCGCAGTCGGCGCGACTTCAACGGGGGCAATGCCTTTCGATTTGAACCCGAGACTTTTAGCCGCCGTGGGAGAGACGTCGATGACCCGGTCGCGTTTGAATGGCCCGCGATCATTTACCGTGACGACGACCGAACGATGGTTGCGCAGATTGGTCACTCGCGCGCGCGTCCAATCAGCTTTGGGGCCCATAATGGGAAGGTCCACAGATAGTCGGAGGACGCGAAGCCCATCGGGCGACGACGCCATGGACGTCGACGAAGCGGTCGCGGCTGGTCTACATTCGGCCCTACATTCGTCGGCACTCTGTCCGATAACGATGCGAAGACACTCGGGAACGCAATACTTTGCGGCTCGAGGGCCGAACACAATGGATCACAACAAAACATCGATCGAACGAGCGTTCGAGCTGGCTCGCTCCGGAGCATTCAAGAGAGTTGCGGAGCTTGTCGCTCACCTCGATGGGGAAGGATATGACGGCCGCCAAATTCACGGGCGCGCTCTCCGAAAGCAGCTCGGCGACCTGATCAAAGAGGCGAATGGTCATGCTCGAAACGCGCGCAGCGATGAGCGCCATCATTCCTGAGTCAAAACGCCCCTCTGATCGCGTTTCGCCGTTGCGGCTGCGCTGGTAGCGCCGCCACCTCAAAACGCGCTCAGCGCCCCGCCCTGGGCTGCCGGCAGGGGGTCAATCGACGCGCCGATTCACAATTTACAAAGCTAACATCACGCGTTGGTGTCGCGGCCCGCAATATCGCGACGACGCAGATCTTTACGGATGAGCGGCCGATCGAGCGGCGTTCGAGCGGTCAGCCAGTTGAGGGCCTGCGATGTCGCGTCGACTTGATCGTCGTGCGTCGAATTTGGAAAACCGAGCAGCTCATTCAAATAGGTCGCGAGCCAGGGCGCCGATTCAGGCAGATGGACCTGCCCGGCTTCGAAACGCGCCGCTTGCGCCAGAAGCCTAGCGAGCTTGTCTCGATCAGGCCGTTGCGCGATGGCCCGCAAATGACCGGTTCGGTAGAGATCCTGGGCCAACGCCCGGCCGAGTTCCGTATCCTCGATTAACGTCGCGCTGGCGTTGTGGCGTTCGTGCAGTTGAATAATCGCCCGCCGCAGCTCTGGGGCTTCGAGCCTAGCCCGGTAAACATCGAGGAGATAAAAATCGAGGCCCACGGCTCCCCAAACGGCGCCCACCGACCAATCGCTGGTCTCAGATAGCGTCGACGCCGTGTCCCATGAAACCACGACGCGGTCGAAGAGGGCAGGGGGGACCGCGTAATAGCGTAGCCAGTCTCGTTTGATCACGTTGCCGCCCATGGGAACGGGCGCTTGCTGATACTGCGCCGAGAAGTTCATGCTGCCCTGGGCGCGGCGAATGTCTTCGAGAATATTCATAGGTTCGCGCATTTCGTGCAAAACCTCGCCGGCGTGCCGAACATAAATGTCGTCAGGGCGATCGCTTAATCGAAACGCCTTGTCCTCGGCGGCGATCGCCGGGATCGAGACGACCTCCCATACGTCGGGCTCGAGGTCGAGAAGACGGCCGACGAGGTCATCTTGATGCAGTCTTTGCATGACAATCACGATGGCCCCGTTCTGCTTATCGTCGAGACGTGTGCAGAGCGTGCCGATATAGAAATCCCAGACACGCCGACGTTCCGCCTCGGAGAGCGCGTCCAGCGCCTTGATCGGATCGTCGATGACGATCAAATCGCCGCCACGACCCAGAATGGCGCCGCCGATCCCCGAGGCAAAACGAAAGCCCTTGGCGCTGGTGACATATTCGTGGCGAGGTTGGACCGATGAGCGCGGCTGTAGGGCTGGGAAGAGCGCGCGATACCAGTCGCTCTCCATCACGTTGCGCGTATCGATGGCGAGCTTCTTAGCGAGCTCATCGGCGTAGGAGACCGCAATGATGCGCTTCGTTGGATCGCGCCCAAGCATCCAGGCGGTGAAGGCGACGCTGACGGTGATCGATTTCATCGACCGGGGAGGGACATTGATAATGAGACGCTTGATCTTGCCGCTGGCGACTTGCGAGAGCCGCCAGCAGATATGGTCGATGTGCCAATTGTGATGATAAGCCTTGCCGGGCTCGAGCGTGCGAAAGGTCTTTTCGACGAAAGAGGGCAGATGTTGCCGGTAGAGTGCGCGAGCGACGCGGGCGAGATCAGTCATCCTCGCCCTCCTGATCGCTGCGGGGTTGCGCGCATTCATCCTCGACTAAGTCAGGCTTCTTGCACTGTCGCTTGTGGAAAGGTTTAGGCTCCCGATCGGCGAGGACGCGCTGAAGGATCGTAATATCCTCCTCGCTCGTCTCGACTTTCTGATCGTCCCCGTTTGCTACGAGCAAAAGAGTGCTGCGATCGAGGATCGTCGTGATTGCGCGCATATCGCCTTTCAACCCGCCATCGACGAGACGCATGCAAATCGCTTCCAGAGACGAGATTTCGCGCTTTTCTCCTTCGATCGTGACGATGATCGGCCTCTCGAGTGCGGCCTGGAAGGCTTGCTGCAAGTCGACGCTGCGCTTCTTCTTGCCGCCGGGATTTCCGGAGATGCCTTTGGGCCAGCGGCTGTGCATGGGCGGCTTCCCCCTGCCTACGCTGTACTCTCCGCCTTTCGGAGGATTCTTCGGCTTCGCCATGATCGCCACCGTCAAGCAGAGGGAAGGCGCTTGCGGGGTCGCACAGGTCTTGGCGGCGTCGCGCTATCGCCTACAGCGACGCGATTGGGGCCTTCATCGCGAGCATTTGTGCGACGAGAGGCTTCTTCGGCGAAGGAGAGCCCGCTGTCTGCATGGCGCGCCCGCTCGCCGGACCATTCTTCCCAACGACGAATGGCAACGTCCACATATTTGGGTTCTAACTCGATGGCGCAGGCGCGTCGCCCGATCTTAGCGGCGGCAATAATCGTCGTTCCCGATCCAGAGAATGGATCAATGACGAGGTCGTTGCGATCCGAAACGTCGCGGATCGCATCAGCGATCATCGCGCAATTTTTTACGGTCGGATGGTCAGCAAGCTGTTGTTGCCGATCGCGTCCGAATCCCGCGAGTCCGTGGTAATTCCAGACGTTGGTTCGGCATCGACCGTGTCGGCCGAGCTCGACGCGATTTTTGTGCGGCGCGCCACTTTTTTTCAATACAAACACGAGCTCATGTTGGGAGCGGTATAAACTGCCCATTCCGCCCGAGCCTTTGTTCCAGACGCACACGTTTAATAAAGAGAGGCTAGTCGCTCGGGCCGCGTCGAGGATTTCACGCTGGTGGCGCCAGTCCATGAAGACATGGAGGATCGCGCCAGGGAGGAGAGAGGCTGACGTCGTTCGCAGAAATTCCGTGAGGAAGTCCGTGAACTCCGCCTCGGTCATCTCGCCTGAAGCCATTGCGAATTCTGGGTGGACGATCTTGCCAAGTCCACTCACATGGCCGGCGATTTTGACGTTGTAGGGCGGATCGCAAATCGCCAATTGCGCCAAAGCGCCGTTTGTAGCGCGTTCGTAAACTTTCTCATCGCGCGCGTCGCCGCAAATCAAGCGGTGCTTGCCGAGCAACCAGAGATCTCCGGGTCGCGAAACTGGAGCGTCAGGAGGCTCCATTTCGAAGATATCGTCCGGATCGGGCGTTTCGCCGCTCTTCGTCGACTCGATCAATTGATCGATTTCGGCGAATGAAAATCCGGTCACCTCCGGTTCGAAATTCAGCGCGCATTCCGCGTCGATTTCGATTAGGCTCGAGAATTCGATGGCCAGGATTTTTTCATCCCAGCCTGACAATTCCGCGAGGCGATTGTCCGCGATTCGGAGAGCACGTTTTTGCGCCTCATCCAGATGATCGACTAGAATTACTGGGATTTGCGGAAGCTTTAGAAGTTTTGCGGCCGCCAACCGTCCGTGGCCAGCGATCAACTTGCCTTCGGTGTCAACGAGAAGGGGGCTGACAAAGCCGAAAGCTTTGATGCATTCGGCGATTCGATTGATTTGATTGGCGGAATGCGACCGCGGATTTTTCGCATATACACGGAGATCGACCGGGTCGACGTACGAGACCTTAAGGGCTAGTTCGGGTGCGAGTTGGATCTGCTGCCCAGTCAGTTGTGGCGTACAACCGTCGTAGTTACGCGAAGCTGAATTGACGGCGGGCGCCGTCTGCGATTTCGATAGAAAAGTACGGAAGTTGGGCTCGCTCATCATGCGGTCCTCGGAGCAAGGTCACGGAAATCCGCCGCGTTTCACACGACGGGGCTTCCGCCTGTGCTGCTCCGAAAGGCGCTGCCCATAGGCGATGACAGCAATGTATCTCGCAAATTTGCCGCGTCAACTCCCTTCGTGAAAACCAATATTGAAGCCGGGGAAATTCTATCCGTGGGTCGCCAGCGAATGCATATGGGCGGATAGCCGGGTATTTGCTCAGCGTTGGAAACCACCGCATGCAAACTCGGCTGAGCATCTCATGGATCGATCGCACAATAGCGATTCTGAAGCTCGCCGATCAATCCGTCTCGGGAACAATTACAAACAGCCCCATAGAGCCCACGAAGGGCCCTATTTGGCCCCCGGGAGCCATAAGGTCGGAGGCTGCGGGAGTGAAAATTCGGTTCGCTCCGTGTTGGGCAGCCACCGATCCCGCGTGTCACATTGATTCCCTATTGGATTGCGCCGAAAAATTCTCCAGCCTTGTGAAGACGGCTTCCTGCGTTTTCGAAGCTGGATTTCGGAGGCGACAGTCGCCAAGCTTGTAGGGGCATTCAAAGGGCGTGAATGATGCGAGCGCGCTCAAAAACGCGCCGACTTTAGGCAAAGAGTTCTCGATCAGTGATCTTGCGACGGTCTGTGAAGTCTTCAGCCCACCAGGGCAACTCGCCCGGGGCTGACGGCCGTTCAGCTTGAGCGTTTCACCTTTCTTTTTCGCGCCGGCCTGACGAGCGACGCGGAGGAGGATTTGAGATGGGCAGGAAGCGGCATAAGTCTCAATTCGCTTGCAATAGTGGCCCCCTGACGGGCGATTTTCACGTCCAATAGCGACCCCTTACCGACGTTTTGTCAGCGTCCTTCCTTTCGGCCTTTGATGGCCGGGAAGGTCCGAAGGGGATGATTGGCGTGGACAAGATCGGCGAGATAAGGCGCGCCTATTTCGAGCAGGAGCGGACGATCAAAAAGATCGTGCGCACGCTTTCTGTGTGGCGCGCGACGGTGCGCAAGGTCATTCGGGGCGGCAAGACGGAGTTCAATTACGCGCTGGAGGTTCAGCCGGCGCCCAAGCTCGGCGCATGGGTCGAGGTTCTGACGGAATTTTTGAAGAAGGAAGCGAAGCTGCCGAGGCGGGAACGCCGCTCGACGCAGCGGCTGTTAGAGGAGCTACGCGGGCGCGGCTATGACGGAAGTGTTGGGCCACGTATTCCGAGCCTTTAACAGCATCGTTGAATGCTGCCGCTAGCCGCCTTCCCAACGGGCTAAGCTCCATCACCTCAATCGATTGTATTTCTTCTGCAAGGTCTCCGGTGTCGACTTCCGCCTCGTCATCTACCTCGCCGACATCGGTTTTGAACACGCCTAAATTGATCAATGATGCCTTGTACGCTGCTCCAAACTGGCCTTCGGCCGCTTTGAGGTGCCGCCAGCTGGCAAGCTCGTAAGTCGAGAGATTTCTTTTCGCCTGATCTACCGCTTTCTCGGACCCACCCAGCGAACCGCCGACACATGCTGCGCCCTCATGGTGCAGCACAGCTCCGAGCACCATCGCTTTTTCACGATTGAGAGCGCCCTCGACGCGGCCCCGATCGCCGCTTTTCGCGTGCTCGTGATCTGCGTAATCCTGAAACGCCCACGGGAAGAACGAATAGTAGCGTGCGCGCGGGGTGATCGAGGTAATGCAGTGGAACAGCTCAGCAGCAAGTCTAGCCGAAACTCGCAAATTCAGTCCCAACGGATCTGCTGCGCTGGCTGTTGGGAGCTCCTTATTCCAGTGGAGGAGTCTTACAGCGTCGGATGGCTTTGAAATTTCGAACATCGCGCTTCCAATTGCTCCCATGAAATATAACAGATCAACTCATTGTGTCCGCTCCTGCCACGGATATCCCGCAGAAGCCAGTGCATGGAAGATATCGACCCACACGCCTTTCGCCGACCAGCGCACGAAGCGATTGTAAAGCGTCTTGCGCGGGCCATAGGCGTCAGGCGCATCAATCCAGCGCCCGCCCGATTTGAGCACATGCACGATCCCGCTGATCACTCTTCGATCATCGACTCGAGGCTTGCCTCGTGTGTCGGTCGGCAGAAGCGGTTCCAGCCGTGCGAACTGAGTATCGGTCAGCCAAAAAAAATCGCGAATCATGAGCCGCCTCCTTTCGGAAGCCATGAATCATGAACGCCCGCTGTTGGGAATCTTTATGGGTCCTGAGCCTAAGCTGGCGGCATGATCGCATTGATGCACTCCGGGTTCGCTGTGTTGACAGCACCGGGTCGGGCGTCGAATAATTTGAGACAGTTGGCGGCGCGATTTGACGGTGGCCGCGGACCATCTGACGATAAGTTTATGCGGCGGCCATTTGGTGTTGCAAGCGTCGATTTTATGCGCAATCAGTCGCTCGTCCCGCCTGTCCGTCTTGATGGGCGAGGCTTTTGCGAAGGCATTCTTCTGGCGGACTTCAACGCAGACGACGGGAAGCCCGCATTCGGCCCGCGGAAAAGCCGGTCGCCAAAGGACCTGCCTCGAGGCCGATGCGACCGATAATGCCGTCGATTTCTTCAATGCATCGACGGCATCGTCAACCTAACGGGAGCAATCGCGCAACGAAGGGGCATTCGAGATTGGCTGGCGTCATGCGGCGAGGCGGGTGTTTGTGATCTCGTTCCAGGTCTCAAAGGCTCGAGCGCGCGCAGCGCGATGATCGTCGAAGCGGGTTGTAGGCGGGACGCTATCGAGTTGGGAGGCTTCGCGCAGCAGAGAGGCTCACGTCATTTTTTTCTCATTTCAGGAGGGGCGCGAAGCCCACTCTTGGCGGCAATCATGCAGAAACAAGATCGAAACACATTGTTGCGATAGAGCCCTACATGAACGCGGAAAATATGGGACGCGCTGACGTGATGCAGGTGCTTGGAGGTAACGATGAGACAAACGCCAACTGCGCATTCGCGAGTTGCACTTTCGCGGGCAGCTGTCGAATGCTTTGACGCTGCCGCCAACAATCTAAGAGTTCGTTTTAGAAATGAGGTTGTTGCAGCATTACCAGCTTTAGCGCGGCGGCGGCTCGAAAAGGAGTGGCGGAGCCTCGTTTGCTGCGACGTGGATAGTATTCCACCGCTGGTTCATGCTTGTCTTTTGGGCGGCGAACGGTGCGTTCAAAGTTTAGTCAGAATGGACTACATAGGCACAGCTGACTCACATTTCCAAAAATGTGTGACCGGCACAGTGGACGACATTATCGCGCGCCTCGGTGTCGAGTACGTGCACTCTTTACCATTGACTCTTGCGCATCGGAGACCCTAACTCCCCATCCTGGCTCACGATTGAATCGCTTCAACGAATTGTGGCGCTGCGATCTGCTCAATCAACGCCTCATCGTTGTCGCCGACGCCCGAGCGGTTCACCCGAGGAGATACGATCCACTCCTGCAATGCATCCTCGGGCGGAGCGCGCAGTAACGGACCGGGATCGCCGCCGGCCAGCCAAGCGTTCGTATCATTCCAATCGATAATGACCGGCATACGATCGTGAAAGCGCGACATCCATTCGTTCGCCGGACCGACAATGATCGTCGCCGAGTCGACCCGAGCGTCGCTCTCAGGATCGCGCCATGTCTCCCAAAGCCCGGCGAACGCCAGCGGCGCGCAGCTTGGCGCGCTGAAATTGTGGGGCGTCTTGGAGCCGGCTTTGCCCGTCCATTCATAGAAGCCCGACGCCGGAATAACGGAGCGGCGCGATTTGAGCGCTGAACGAAACATCGGCTTCTCACCGACCTTCTCAGCTCGAGCGTTGAACGTCGAGGGGAGCTCGCTCAGCGGTTTTTTCCACCATGATGGCAAAAGTCCCCAGCGCATCGGCGCAAGCTCATTGCCGCCGCCGCAGGCCGAATGACTTCGATCTGCGTTGTAGGCGCGATCTTGTAGCGCGGCGCAAGTTGCGCGGCTGACCGATCAGGTCGGCGAGCCGACAAAACTCATCCCAAGAGAGATGGAGGTGAAGCGTCGCACATTGAGCTCGGAGCATACGTAGACCCGATATCGTAAGCCACCTGTCCTACTTTTGCGGCTCAGCGCTTTCGATAGCGTTGGGCCGCTTTTTTATGGCCTTAGAGGAGTCTGTTTTTGGATTGACGTCCTCGTAATCGGCAACACTCTGACGCCGGCTGTCTAGATCGGGCGGCGGGACTTCGAGCCTTCGGTCCTGCCACCCGTGGAGCAGTTTTCTTTAGAACCCAAGCGGACCGCGTCGAAAAGGCGCGGGCAGCCCGTTCGTAGATTGGGAACGGTTAGCGCCCGTCAAGAATTAGATCATCGAAAGTGGAGGATCTGATTGTGTTGATGGTCAAAATGAACGGGGGGCAGCGCTTGCCCGGCACTACGAAGGTCGCGACGATATCTGACTACTTGCGAGCGATCTTCGCTGGCGTCGCCGCCGAGCCTCTGCCAGCCGCAATGGAGCAGCTTCTGCGGCAAATTGCGCTGAGGATTGCATCGCAGGAGATCGAAGCTTGACCAAGAGGGGGACCGCCCCACGTGGCTAGGTAGAACCTTCCGTTTCACTCTACTCTGCGACTCGCAAGGCGGCTTTGCTTCGAAGGGCAAGGCCGCCTTCTTCATATTGTAGGCTTTCTGGCGTCTCCGGACGCCGTATGCTAGGTTCCACGCTATTGAGAGGGGTTTCTTAGTTGGTCAGAGGTGCGTGGGATGACGCGTCTCGTTCTTATTGACACAAAGAATTGCATCCGCGGCGACACCGCGACCTTAGCCGCCCATTCCCTCGAATGGGCTTATGCGTCAGCCTGCGGCAATGGCAATGTCGCGGAACTGGCTACAGTCGCTGCCCGCATATTAGATGCAAAACTCGGCGAGAATAGCCGAGCCTATTCATTCTCGACGTTCGCCACAAAGGGCGATTCGGACGGCTATTTTGTTTTCGAATGCGACCTCGTCGCCGATCGCGCGCCGCCGCCCCTGGCTGAAGACGCCGGTGCAGAAGCGATTGCCGCAGTTATGACGTCGTGTTTTTATGTTGGCTACGTTTAGAGAGAGCGATTGACGATGGGTTCTTCCGCGCTGGCAGGATGGTCCTGATCAAGCTTTTGCTCCAATTCGCTCACCAGGTATTGAAGCCTTGGCGGCAACGGCTCAGAAACAATCTTCGCGAGCTTGAATTGCAGCTGCTGCCCGATTTTTTCGAGTGCGGCGCGCGCCGCGCCGTCAAGCTCGCGAGCCGCCGCGACTCGCCATTCGTCCGGCTTTGTGTCTGCCATGAAATATCCGCCCTCGGTGCCAACGGCTCCGTGGCGGATTTGTTCCGAAGAAACATTTGGCGTCTTAAATTTTCGCGAAGAAGGACCTCCTCAAAAGACGGCGAGTTTGCGAAAGAAGGAGCGCAATAAATGAGCCGCTGCTCCGGCCCCCAAGTCACGAGATCCCAAGCCTATGATTCCCTTTCGGCGCGCCGTCAACGGCACCGCGGCTGGTAATCAGACCGTTTTCTTGATTAGTGCATTCTTTATGAGGCCGTAGGCCGCGGTGACGATTGCGCCGGTGATGCCACCGCCAGCCAAGTTGCCAAGCATTACGCCGATATCGAGTCCGCCGGTGCTGGCCGCATTGCTGAGCGCGGGGATCAAACCCTGAAGGATCGTTCCACCAATGCCGCCTCCAGCGGCGCCCGTGATCGTCTTAGCGAGAGGGCTGAGGTCCAAGTTCTTTAGAAATCCGCCAGCCGCGTTTCCGCCAATGGCTCCTGCCACAATTTGGATGATGAGATTTATGATCGTTCCGGACATGACAATCTCCCGTTCAACCCGCTGCTCTCGCCAAACCAGAGAGATGTAGGGCGGCCGATGAGAACGAGACAGGCCGGGCGTTACGGCTGAAAAAAAGCCCGCGGCTTTCCCGGCTGTGCGCAAGGTGGCTAACGATGGTCTCCCGTCAAGCCCATTATTGCTGCCCGCCGATTTCTTGCCAATAAGGCCGAGCGCTATAATGCTGATGCACGCGAGTCTCCCACTCACGATCCATCCAGCTTTCGTCCGTGTAGTCCGGCGCACTCTCGACCAAGTCCTGGGTGACATCCGCGAAGTATCCACGACAGTCTCTGTCGTATTTCAGCGATGTCCAAGGCAATGGATGATGGCCGGGATGCAGGCACATGAAGCCGCAAAATTCGACGACCGCGTAAAGAACTCGGCCCGATTCCATATCAATCATGAAATTCGATCTTGCCGATTTCCTTGCCACTCTTGTCGTAAACGGCCGCGCCATCGATGTGCTGGCTCGATATCAGGTTGATTTTCGGATTTGAGGCTGCAGTCGCCATTGCGCTCTCCTATGCGTAGGACGCCGCCCGCCGCCTTCCAGCAACACTCCTTCTCACGCTCTTTGAGACGGATCGGGCGCCTCGTATCAAAGGCAAAGGCCAGCGGCGCCATTCACACCGTAAACGCATGACCCTTGCAATGTTCCTGGACCGCCGCCTTCGAACAGCCGAGAGCACGATGCTCGCAAAGATGTGCGTAAGAGACCGTTGCCTCGGCACTAAAGCTCCGCATCTTACTTCCTAAAAGGGTGAGCCAAGGAGGCGAAGATGTTCAAAAAGATTCTTGCTGCGATCGATCTCACTGAATCTGAGATGACCAAGCAGGCGATCGACAAAGCAGCGGCGCTCGCCAAGGCTTTCAATAGCGAACTCAGGCTGGTCAATGTGCAGACGCTGATTCCCATCGCCTTCCTCGACTACGTCAAGGGAAATTTCGAAAAGGATATTCAGCAAGGCCTTGAGAAGGAGATCGCGGCCTTAGCGGCTAGCATTGCTCATCCGACCGGCCGAATCTCGACTGTTGTGTTGTTCGGTCCCGTCTATCAGAAGGTTCTGGCGGAGGCCGAGGAGTGGGGCGCAGAAGTCGTCGTCGTAGGCTCCCACCGCCCAGGAATGGATCGGTTTCTCATTGGCTCGAACGCCGGCGCCATCGTATACCACGCAAAATGCTCAGTGCTCGTCGTGCGGCAGTAGCAGCTACGGGGTGCAGGATAGCCCAACCGCAACAAAGGGCGAGCAATGCCATGACCGATCGACGCCCATACAACGGCGCTAGGTAGCCATAACCGCCATGGATGCCGACAAGACAACAATTGAGCGAGCGTTCGAACTTGCTCGCTCCGGAGATTGCAGAAGGGTCGGCGATATCGTCGCACGCCTTGACCGCGAAGGATACGACGGGCGTCAGATCCAAGGTTCCGTTCTAAAGAAGCAGCTTGCGCGCCGGATCGAAGAGGCGCGGAAAGCTGACGACGGGCGAGGCTCGAAGCCAGCGGATGAACCCTAAAAACCCCGCGGCTCTGAAACGCGGACAAGTAGTTGACAGGAGTCGCTAGAGAGGCGACGCCGGCCAGATAGCGTCGAGGCAAGCGTGGCAGGCCGAGCGCCGCAAGGACCCATACGATGACCGAAACTGAGAAGCTAATACGAGGAATAGAATCGCTGCGTGAGACTATCCGGCGCGAGTGGTTCAACATCAGGCTGGATACTCTGACGCATGATGACCGAGTCGTCATTCGAGAGCATATCGAACGCTGCCACGCCGATCTGAAAATCCTGCTGGATCGGCTATGGAATTTGGATGACGGAAATTCGAATTAGCCGCCCTATTGTCGGTTCAATTCGGCTCATAACGCCTTAATTGACCAAAGGCGTCTGCAATCAGGCTTCGATCCGAGGGCGAGACCTGAGAAAAACGTGGAAGGAGCCCGTATGCATCAGGATTTAATCGACGAGGCCTTTCGCGCCGCCAATAGAATGGCCGCCGATCGCGGGATAAGCCTCGACGGAACTGCGCTGATGCGGGCTGTGCTTGCTGTCGCCGGGGAAGGCGAGGGGCAGAACGAGCCTGAGGAAATTGCAGAGGATGCGGCTGTCGCACAAGAGTTTTCCTGAAATTTGAATTAGGAGGCAGGCGCTCTTAATGCCGGGCTGCTAGAGTTCCGCCGCCGCTTGCGCGTCAAGACTCATCGGACACTGGATTTGTGCGGGAGCCTCTCCCGCATTCATAAGGAGCTATCCAATGAAAAAGATTGCGATACTTCTGGATTGTCTCATTGCATCGACAACCGCTTCCGTTGCTGGAATCTTCGATCATTCGTGGCAGACGGCCCGTGATGGTTCAAGCTGTGGTAGCCGCGCAGCCGACCAAAGAAGCGGAGGGCGCTAAGCAGGGCTTGTTCCTGGCTTGAGTGAGAAGCGGTGACGGTCAGGTTTCAATTTTGATCTCGTTGCCGTCATCGTCCTCATAGGAGCCGGCAGGCGAAAATTCACGGTCCTAGTCGTTCGCTTAAAGTCGGACTGTCCCGAAGGCCGAGTGGCCGCAGACTCCGGCGAATTCGATTGCCGAACGCTCGCGCAACAAACGCCAATCCTGAAGCAATGGATTGCGGACCACGAGCCTTAACTGAGCGTCGAGTGTCCTTGCGACGACGTGCCTAATTGAAATTCGGTGCGCCTGCGCGCACAAATTCGCGCATGATCCGCGCACCGATTGCGAACGCTGTGATCGCATCCATTGTCGTCGCCGAGATTTTGGGCGGCATGATGCTCTTGCTTGGGCACTGACCCGACCGTGGATGTAACGACGGGCGTTTTTTTGCGATCAGCCCAGCTTTGACGCCAGCACGTCAACTTTCTCGATTTTCGGCGGCAGCGAGAAAAGCTCCGGCGCCTTTGCCATGAGCGCCTTTGCGACCTCCCCCGCAAGATGAGCGTCTCTGCCAACTTCGTCATGGAAGACGTCAAAAATGCCGAAAGTGGTGGATGACACTCGGATCGCGAACCACGAGACTGTGCCCGGCTCTGCTTCCACGAGCGGCAGCGCCGATTTCAAGAACGCCGCAACCTCGTGCTCCTTGCCGATCTTCGCTTCCAGCGTCGCCAAGATGCCAAACTTTACCATTGCGACCTCCTTGGGAACTATGGCCTCCGGGCGGTCAGTTTGCACCTTTCGAGGCATTTTGCACGACGGTTGATTCTTGGGTCGCGCAACCATCAGGGAACCAATAGTCTGTCGATACTCGAAAAGCCTAAACAGACGACGGCCGGAGGCGTCAATGAATGCGCCCGATTTAAACCAAGCGACGGGCGAACCCGTCCGCGGAGGCGAGGGCGCGGCTCATCAGCCTGCCCTTGAGAGCTACGATGTCACCGCCGCGCTGAATCTTGTGTCGGAAACGGCGGCGGCGATCAAAGCATTCGATGAGCAGGCAGCTCAAGCGCTGATGCGCGCTCGTGAAGTCGCCGATGCGGTGAAGGAAGAGCTGGGCCGCGCAGAGCTGCGCGCCGAACGCGCCGAGACGATGCTGCGCTTGGCCGAGGCACAAATCGAGCAAATGTTGGCCGCCGCCGAACAGGCGGACAACGAGCTTGAGCTCCTGCGGTCACAACTTGCCGCCAAGACGGCAGAGTATGCCGCATCAGAGCGGCGCGGAGACGACGCAGAGGCCGCGATTGAGCGCATCGTGGCTGTGATCCGGGCGCAGCTTCCCGCCAAATTGAACGTTCCGTCAGAATAAGTCGTCGTCGCTCATGTAGGCTTAGCGGCCGCCGTCAACGCTCTCGCGATTTGTCTGCGCGACAGCTAAGCGTCGGCGCCAAAGTGGCGATTGACGAGTCTGCGGCGGCTTGGATCGTCTCCGTTCGCGCCTTAGCTCCAAAAAGAAAACTCCGCCCGGCTTTCGCCGGACGGAGCCGACGGGGGTTCATGGCCACGCTCGTCAGAGCGGCGGAAGCGGACTGCGTTTGAGGCGGCCCGCTAAGGCCATTTCATTACGCGCTCACTCTGGCGGCGCTTTGAAGCCGAACCCGCTTGGTGAACCAGGCGCAGGCGCCAATGCCGACTGTGCCCGCGCGTGATCCTGTGAGATCCAATGCGTGCGGCCGTTTAGTAGCCATGACGGCGGATAACACGGCGCGTCTGCCGACGGGCGGACCTGCGCCAGACGCCACCGGCAATCACAGCCTGAACAACAAGGCCGTCGGAATTGGAAATCACGGCGCTCGATGGAACCGTCACAGGGGCAGCATCAGCCATCGGCTCATAACCGAAAAGCAACGACACGCTAATCACGAGTCCCAGAATTTTATAGCGAGTCATCGATATCCTCCCTCGTGCTTCTTGACCAACAATTTCAAAAAAGTGGCGACACATCCTCTTCCGCTTTGATCCCTGTGGCAATAAGGAATTCGCGCACTTCCGATGGCGCTAAGCAGACTCCGACCGCCTTGTTGTTCAGGCTCAGATCATCGTGTTGCCCGCCATCCAAGCTCCAGCGTCGCGCCAATCTAGGATCACCGGCATTCGAGCGAAAGCGCGGCATCCAATCGCTGGCGCGACCGGCGATGGTCGTCCCGAGTCGACTATCGCTATTTCCAGTGCACGCAGCGGCGCTGGCCCAAGCCGTGGGTCGAGCTAAAACGCCGAGTCCATTTTATGCACCGCTTGCCCTCAGGTGGGTGGACTGCTGCGCCTGGCCTAATTCTGCCGGCCTTCTGGACGAAAGACGTCGACCCAAAATCTTCCGGCGGGAGCGAGGGACGCATAGGTCCCGCCGAAACTGACGTAGTCGCTGCAATGAAAAATGCTCCGCAAAGAGCCACGAACAAAGCGGTCTTCAAACTCCTGCTCATTTTTTCCTCCCGTAATTTCAAGTCTACGCTGAAAAGGTAGATCGCCGCGGTGCTGCGTCTACTTCCCCCGGACCGAATGCAGCGCGTCCGGTCGACGTCGGGTTGACGCTTGCGGTGCGCCCGATACGGCGGCACAGATGCTGAGTGAAGCGATCGCACATGCCTTCGACTTTCACTCTCGCAGCGCATTGTAGCCGTCTTTGAAGCCATCAAGAGCGAATATGTGGCGAAGTCCCTCGCCGGGATTGACCTAGATTGTTATTAGCAAATTTTTGTCGTTGAGCATCTTGCTCATCAGGTCGTTGCTGATCGGGCCCTCAGCAGCACAGGTAATCTGCGTGCATCTGAAGAATTGTAGCTTCGAAAATTCAGTCTCGTCGACTTTGATCCCCACGCCTTCTAGCAAGAGAGTTCCCGGCGGCGCGAAAAATTGAATCTCTCCGTTGGGCATGCCCGGCGTTTTTTTGATAGCCACCATTAAGCCGACATTCGGCTATTCCTCCGACATCGCCTTTTGGACCAACGCGCCTTGACGTTAGTTGTTGACGGCGAGCACTGCGTTTCCCAAGCGCCAAATTTTGATGTTTCAGGCGGCTGCGCTAGCGCGGCGCCCGCTAAAAAATGAGCGAACGGCAGACAGGCGAGAACACTAAACAATGACCTTCTACTGCATTGCAGTGGAGAGCCTTGTTATTCACATGCGCAGCCTGCGCACCCAAGCGTCGCGCTAACAATCGCTTGTCCGATACGACGGTCAATCCGGCAGGACCTGAACCTCCCTAGCGCCGCATTCCGGCAAACGAAACGCCGGCTCTTCGGCAGGTCGATAAAGACGAAGCACGCGGGCGCTCCCCTGTGGACCGTGCGGTCAAATTCACGGGCTTCGCAACTTTTGCTGGGCGCTTCCCAAATTCTCCTTTCGTTAAATGAGCAATGAACGGCGCCCTCAGCAACGGTTCAGCCGCTCTGGGTGACATTGCGGGCGTGGATCGAGACGAGGTCTCGACACGGGCCAAGCCCAGGAGTTATCCATGACCCGCATTGCTCTTCTTGCCGCTGCTTTGATCGTTTCCGCGCCCGCTCTGGCCGAGACGACGTCCGCAATGAAGCGTGTCGCGCCGAGCGTTGCCCAGGCGCCTATCGCGAAAACGGCAACCGAGTCGCAGCGGCTCGACCTCAATTCCGCCACTCTCGACCAGCTTACGATGGTTAACGGTCTCAACAAGCACCTCGCCGAGGCGATCGTGAAGGGGCGTCCCTTCAAGAGCGTGGACGACCTCGCAACGAAGAAGATTCTTTCCGTGGATGTCTTCAGTGAGGTCAAGGACCATTTCATCGTTCGCTGATCAACTTGCGCAGCATAAGACGCCTCCGAGCCCGGTCAGCGATGGCCGGGCTTTTTTGTGCGCCGCCGCGAGCCCCACATCGGGAAAATTTGCTCAGCCCTCGACCTTGATCACCAATTTATTGGTCCGCGCGTCTGTGACCACGACATTGGCCACTCGATTCGTCTCTTTGACCTGCTGGGCGACTGCAACAGCGTCGCGGACGTCATAGAACCGGTCGTGCAAAACCTTGTCGACGCGGACTTCAAAGGGACATTCGACGAGCTTTATCGGCGTAATGCGTTCATAATCTGCGATGAGGACACGGCCAGAGCGTTCAGTTGGATCGTTAGGCCTATACGGCCATCCTATGAACATGCACGTCGTGGCCTCCATTGTTTTGCATGGCGTACATGGCGGCGCGTTCATGTTCTTCGGTCCGGGTTCGCGCCCACAGCAACAGCCCGCCGCGCGCTAATTGCGCCTGCACCCAATTGCGCTGACGACGTCGAATGAATGCGCCGATGCCCAGGCCAATCACGCTGGCGGCCATGCCAGCGCCAATGCCCGCAAAGATCGCCTCGGCAAAACTGCCGTAGATAGTCCAAACGGCGATCGCGCCAGCAATGGCGCCGACGTAGAAGAGCAGGCCGATGAGCGCAGCTTTGCCTTCATTAAGCGACTCGGCTTCGATGTAGGAAATGCGAGGAATATCGCTGTCCTCGATTTCGACCGAGCGTTTCGATCCAATCTTTTCGCGCGTCTTCGCGTCTTCGGTGAGCAGGCTGATTTCGGATCTGTCGAATCCGTGAGTCATCAAATGGTCAATGGCGGACTGCAGCTTATCAAGCGAGTCGAACAGGCCTACGACTTCGGTAAATTCGCGAGGCTGTTCGAGCGCAGTCGTTTCATTCGATTCCATGGCGTTCCTCCCGAAACTCAATGCTCTGAATCGAAGCCGGCCTCTGCGCGCCCTTGCCCATCTGAGCGGGCATTCGCCGTGTGGCCGTCGTATCAAATATCAGCATGCCCCCGCTTGGCGCTTTCGACAAGGCCAAGTGCTAGAGGTGCTCTGGCGAAGAGCTAGAGGCTGCGCCGGCGACGCGCCCGGCGTGAACGTCGGCGATCGTGGGAGGGGCAGGGTACACGGTCGAAGCTTACCAAAGTCCGCTGCTGTTCGCCGACGCTTATCGGGCAAATGTTGGGCACAGAAGTTGAATTAGCTGCTCTATCGATCACAAGTCTTTGATTTTATTGGCGCCACGGTCGATAAAGATGGGCAATATTGCTTTGCAGTGGCGCGATGACAGGGCGCGCTCCTGCGCGGAAAATTTTCCGGCTGCCCGACCGGCGCGCCGATTCCGCCCCTTTTCAACTCGGACAGCGTTCATAGTATTGTGGGCTCGCATCCAGGCTGTTTGAACGGAGCGTGCGCCGCACAAGCAGTTAGTCCCTGACTCCAATAGCAGCTTCATCCCAATCAAGGCCTGTTCCGGCGACAGCGGGTATATGCAACATGCCGTCTACGACCTCATAGGGCTGCTTCAGGATTGGATTGACCCAATTCTGCCACTCAAGCCAATGCGACGTTTCTGAAACCCGCATAACGTGGGCGCCGACCTCTGGATAGAGGTGCGTAGAAATGGGCGCCCCGAACGCCGCCGCAATGGCTGCCGATTTTAGCCAGCCGGTTACGCCGCCGATCCTCATGAAGTCTGGCATTACGAGGTCGCACGCCTTCATTTGAAGCGCACGGTGCAGATCCCGATGACCGTAGAAATTTTCTCCTATCTGCAACGGCGTTTTCAGTTGCGAAGCGAGGCGCGCATATCCATCCAGATTGTCGTAAACGATGGGTTCCTCGATCCAATCCAGGCCCAAGCTGTCGACCGATTGGCATCTCACGAGCGCTTCAGCAAGATCGAGCCCTTGATTAAAATCCGCCATCAAATGAACATCGGGGCCACCTGCAGCGCGCACCGCCTCGATCGCGCGCAAATCCTGATCTGCGGTTGCGCGGCCTAGCCGGATTTTCAGTCCGGCGAATCCTCCTTCTTGGATGAGTCTCGCTGCTTCCTCGCCTAACTGCGCTGGATCGCTCAGCCAAAGACCGTTGCTGTTATATGCCTTCACCGGCCCAACTGTTCCGCCGAGGAGCACGCACAAGGGTAGAGTCGCGGCCTTCGCCAAGGCGTCCCACGCCGCCATATCGAGGCCCGAAACGGCGATCATGCTCAATCCCTGATAGCCAACGAAATGGAGAGACTTGCGGGTCAGCTCGAATATCTCGGTCGGCGCGACGGCATGACCCACGAGAAGTTCGCCAAAGTCCTCCAAGGCGGCAACGATGTATTTCATCGCCTTTGCCGTGTACGGTTCAAGGTAGCTTCGCCCAACGATTCCTTCGTTTGTGAACAGATCGATGAGGATCACGGGCCAGTCGGAGATCGTCGCTATTCTGGCGACGATCGGGCGTTCCAATTTGAGGATCAAGGGCCGCGCCCTGATGCTTTTGATTGTCAGTCGGCCAATTGTCATTCCAAGACTCACATATCAGCGTATTGCGCTTCGCCGTTCCCGAACGACCAGTTGTCCCTAGGAACCTCGACGAGGCTGATGAAGACGTCCTCAACGCGAAGTCCCAGGCGGGAATGAAGTTCTTTTGCCACCGCTCGATAAAAAGATTTCTTCTGCTCGACCGACCGACCTGCATTGAGCGTGATCTGGATGAACACGCAGTCCTGCGTGCGTTTGATTCCAAGGTAATTCTCGTCGGCAATGAGGGCGTGTTGTGGATGTTCGGCGATCACCTGGAAGCGGTCGTCCTTGGGAACCTTCAAGACCTCGATCATCGCGTGATAGACGACATCGCCGATGCCGCGACAATATTCGAGGGGTTTGCCTTCGATGAGATCGATACGCACGAGCGGCATTTGATCTCTCCTATTTCGGCGATGCGAATCGAGCGCACGCTTCAATGCGGGATCGCTTCTTGGAACGGGCGCCCCGAGGTTCGTCGGGACGCACGCGCGCGCCGCAGGCGCGCTTGTCAGGCCGCGTCCTCGATCTGGTCCAGCAGTTGAATGAGACGCATCACCTGTTGCAGCAAAATTCCGCCGACGCCAAGGGCAAACCAAACGCCCGTGACGAAGCCCCAATGAATCGGCGCTGCGAAGAACTCCTCGCGAAACCAGAAGGTGTGGCCCCACTCGTTAAATCCTACGCTAACGAAGATCATGAACGGACCGACGACCGCAAGCGTCAGAGGGAGAGAAATCGCATTGGCGTAAAGCGGCAGGCGCGTCCTCGCGTACAACCACGCCGAGCCGCCCATGAGGATGTAGAAGGGAAAGTTGAAGTAGAACTCAATGATGTGGTTGGCGGTGAAAGGCGTGTCGCGGACGGAAACCTGATGCCAGGAATTGTCCTGCTCCGCAAAATAGCTGCCGGCCCAATAAACCGCGAATGTGTAGATGCTGATCCACATCGTCAGCGTGAAGTAGCGCGTAATCTCCTCCTTTGGCGTAATCTTGTCGAGGTTTCGGTCGCGGGTGAACCAAAGATAGCCCCACAGCGTCGGAAACACGATCAACAGAAACGCGCCTTCGAGGTAGAGCAATCGCATCCAATGAACGTCGAACGCGGGATCGGAAGAATCTAGGCCGGTCGAAATAGCATAAGCGCCCTGATACATCCTAAAGCCGACGTAGATGACGGTCATCACGGCGAAGGTCAGGAGATATTTCGGTAGGTCTCTCAGATACCAGGGCAGATTGAAAGGCGCTTGCGAGGTGGATTGGGAGATGGTTTGCGCGGTGGTGCTCATGGCCGCTCCTTTGGTTGGCCTGAATTTTTTTTCGCGCGCGCCACGTTCTTTGCCCGGGCGCGCGAACGTCAGTAGAATTTCGGGATAACCGGAGCGGACACGCTGGAGACATAGCGTCGGCCCGCGTTGTCATAGAGGAAGAGTAAGCCTCCCATCCGCGTATCCGCGTCGCGGATCAGGCCATCGAGCCTCTCCCGCTGCCAAAGCGAATCCTCGGCCGTGATGCGGATTGTTCTCGTCTCGCCCGGCGCAATGGGATCGGCCGTGTCGATGCTCAGCCCTTCGCGTGCAGCCAAAGCGGCGCCCTCGTCCTGTGGCGGCTGGACAACCGCGGGGTTAAGGAAGCGCACATTCGCGGTCGCGAACTCGCCAACCCGGACGGGATGGTCGGAGCCGTTATGAAGCAGCGCGGTCATGATCATTGCTCGAGCAGGCACATTGTATTCGGCGCGCTGAATCTTGACCTGCACCGCTCCGACGTCGACGGCGGGCGGAAGCGGATCGATCTGATCCATTGCGGCTTGCAGAGGGATGGCGTTTGGATATTTTAGATCCGTTACGAAGTTCGCGCCGAATACGATCATCGGAACTGCGAAGATGATCGCCGCGCCAATCTTCCGGTCGAGCGGGGAGATAAGGCTCGTCTCTTGGCCGGCATGCAGCAATTTATAGCGTGGAATAAACAGCGGACGCCTGACCCACCACAGTAGCCACGCCGAACCGAGCGCGATCCAGAAGCCGTGCCAGGCGACGCCATTCGCGAGCCCGTATGTCTCCATGTCGATCACGCTGCCATCAAGCGTCTTGATCTGGTTAGTGAATGCGGAGGCATCGCCCTCGACTTCCATCCATTGGCCCGGGCCCACGACGGAGCCCGCATCATGCAGATTGACGAAAGGATGAAGATGAAAGCGACCAGGAATCCTGGCCTTCATCACAATCTTGAACTCATAGTCGCCGCCGAGTTTCAAAGCGGAGGAGCTGACGGACGATTGTCCGTTGAGGTAACGCTCGGTCCGAATGAAGACTGGCCCCGGAGCGGAGACATTCAGATAGGTCGCGTCCGGTTGCACCACCCCGCGCGGCCAGTCCGCGTTGACGTGGAACTTACCGGTGATGACAACCTCTTCATTGACATTGAGCTTCGCCTTCGACCACGCCACATCGTACCATTGGATCGTACGCATGCGGACGAAAGGCTCCAGGGCCTTTTCGCCATGGGCGAGCGCGGCTTCGGGAGCAAGTGCTCCGGCGCATAATCCGAGGCAAGCGGCGCTGAAGAGAGTCTTGAGTGACTTTTTCATCTCGTTTTCTCTCCCTCAGATATTCTTGACGTATTTTGTCGTCGCAAATGCTTTTCCCAGATACCACCAGAGCGGATACATCAGGGTGCACAGCAGCGCCGAACAAAACGCCGACAACGGCGTTGCATATTGGCCGTAGGTTCGCAGCGTTCCACGCTCGATGATGCGAAGATATTCAGGCGTCCCCGCGCGGATGTATTGAAAGCCGAAGAGGTCGGCCACGGTGAGCTGTGCGCCGCCATACTCCACCGGCACATGAAACATGCCGAAAATCGGCCAATTGGTCGGGTAGAAAAGCAGTGCGAAAGCCATGCCGCCAAAGATGCTGGTGACAGTCAGACTGTTGCTCAACATCAAAATTGCGTCGAGGACGAGGGCGCTCGGCAACATCGTGGCTGGCAAGACTTCGTTTATCGGGAAAAAGTTCCACATGTGATAGGCGAAGAAGCGCGTGATCCATGTGCCGATCAGCAAGCATGAGATGCAAAGCGTCGCTCCAAGCGGCAACCTGAAGTTTGGCCAAAGCACGGCCTGTACCGCCGCGGGGAAGGTGATCATCATCAGGGGAGTGATGAGCGGCCACCATTGCCGATCCTTCCAGTCTTGCCAGAAGTCCCAGTCGCCGACAGTCAGCGCAACGTGCAAGTGGAAAGAGCCAATGAAAAGGAATAACGCGAGCACCAGGATCAGATAATCATAGGCGCGGCTGAGTCTCGCCTTTTCCCCTGTATATGGCCGTGCTGGAATATCCAGGGATTTGCCAGTCATGCGGTCCTCCACGAAGGTTAGCTCGCTTGCGACTCCTTCCCGAACGGCGGCCAGAATGGCGAACGACGAGATTGCGCAACTCTCGGCAAGCCTAGGGAGCGCAAGGCGCCGCGTGAAATGGCGAGTTTTGATAGCCCTATGAATAAAAATCACCGTCGACGCATTTGCCGCGTGCGGAGAGAGCCTAGTGAGGAAATGCCGTGACTGAGCTGCACAATTTTGATCTCAACCTGCTCGTGGCGTTCGATCTCCTCATGGAGGAGAAGAACGTCTCGCGCGCCGCCGAACGCCTGTTCGTTACGCAGTCGGCGATGAGCCATACCTTGCAGCGGCTCAGACAACAGTTGGACGATCCACTACTGGTCAAGACCCCGGGAGGCATGAAGCCGACAGAGCGCGCGCTGTCGCTGGTCGACCCGGTGAAGGCCCTGCTACGCGACATCAAGCGCCTGATCCGTGCGCCGGAAGAATTCGTTCCTGCACAAAGCAGGCGGCGGTTTGTGATCGCCGCAACTGACTACATGGACCTGCTGGTGCTTCCTCCGCTCATCGAGCGCATTGCGTTGGGCGCGCCGGGCATCGACATCCATGTCAAGAGAACCGAGTCGCCATTTCCAGAAGCGGACCTTGAGCACAATGATCTCGATGTCGTGCTGGGCTTCGATGCGATACTAAAGCCGCCGGGCTATTTGAGCAGAACGAAGCTTTTTGACGACCGGATGGCCTGCGTCGTCGGCATGCAGCATATGATCGGCAAAAGCGGTCGGCTAACGCTTGAGGAATATGTCTTGCGCAAGCACATGCTGATCTCTCGTACCGGCACACGTGTTGGACTAATCGACGAGTGGCTCGCCGAGCGAGGGCTGGCGCGCCGCATCGCGTTGATCGTGCCTCACTTCCTCTCGGCCCCCTTCATTGTGGCGAAGACCGATATGATCTTGTCCCTGCCGGAGCGGATCGCCATTGACTTTATCGGCCTTGCCCCGCTGAAAATTGTGTCCATCCCGATCGAATTGCCGGCCTATGACCTCGTCATGGTCTGGCACCCGCTCCATGATCTCGACCCAGCCCATCGTTGGTTGCGTGATCAAATCGTCGAAGTTTCCCGGAACCTACGTGTTTAGCTATCTGACTTTGACGGCGCCTTTGCCTTTTGCCGGTCCTGTTTCGACGCAGGCCAAAGCCTCATCTGCCCGCGAGGCCGGGGGCCATCGCTTTGACCTCGATGAGGAAATACGGCGGCTTCGACAATGACTCTCCGCCGTTTAGAACAGCGGATTTGTGCAAGCGATTGACGACGGCATAGAGCTTGCCCCCCGGCCCAAAACTCAGCGAGTCGACCCAGGACAACTCTTCGTCTTGTGCGAGCCGCTGATAACTGCGATCCCCCTTGATCACCCCGATCGCATTTTCGGCAAGATCGCCGAGGTAGATGTTATTGTCCCTGTCGATGCTGATGCCGTCGCAGATGGGCTTGGCGCTATAGCGCTCAACCCGCGCGCCAAGCTCCGCTTCACCGAGAGCTTCATTGGCCAAATCAGCGGCCTTTATGCGGTAAAGGCTCGTTCCGTGCATAGGACCAAAATACACCCATTCGTTCTGCAGATCTTCAGTGATCGGGTTGACGCCGATATGGGGTCGCACGAGATGGCCGGCGGAGTCTTTCGCCTGAATGGGGTGCCCATCGATGACGAGATCGATTTTCTCGGGCACAACGCTGGAGTGGCCTTCCAACACGCGACGCGCGGCGCCCGTTTGCAAATCCACCACGATGAACGCTGCATTTGCTCCACCCGCGGGATCGGCGATGAAGATCTTGTTGTGCTTGCCGTCGACGGTAAAATCGTTGACGAACGCATCTTTGGGAGCGATAGGCGGCGGCAAATAGATAACGCGGTGCAACTTATCGGCCTTCGTATCCCAGCCGACAAGTTTTGGCGTGACTCCGCTGCGCATGCCATTATCGAGCATCCAGACAACGCCGTTGGCGTCGCTCCGAATGCCCAGAACAGAATCCAACTTTAGTTCCGAATGGCTCAGCCGGTCATTGAATTCTTTGTTCGGAAAGGGCGCGAGCGAGCCGTCGTCGCGATGCTCAACGACCGAGTAATTCGGCTCGTAGAACTGATGTTGGCTCATGATAATTCTGCCGCTCCCAGTGACCGTGACGTTGCCGGGCGCTTGCGCGAGCCTTGCGATGATTTCGTAATTGGGCTGCTGCGCGGCTTCCGCTCGGCTCACAAAAACGGTCAGCATTGACAGGAGGATTAGGCTCGTTCGCATGAGATCTCCGGGACGGCTTTGGACGCCGACGGATTCTATCCTGTCGAACGCTCCCCGGCGCATGATGCTTGCTCATGGCGTCATTAGTGGCTTCGATAGAAAGCATACGGAAAGCGTGCGCCCTTGATCTTCGGTTCCGTGTCCACAGGTGACCGGCGCGCCGGTCGACTTGGCTCTGACGTTGGCTCTAATCTTCCACTTGAACGGTCTGCTGAGCCGATTTGCCGCGCCTAGAGTCATCGCCGCTTTGCATTTTAGCCGCGATCAGAACGCGGCGCTGAAAGAACAGATCGCGCAGCGAAGTAGAGAGAAATAGATGGCGAATATTCTTGCAACCGTCGCAGCGCCGACAGGCATTCTCTCAGCGATCGACAAGCGTGCGGCTCAACGAAACCAAACCCACGCGCAGCTACTGTCGCGCGCCGGTCTCGTTCAAGCGGATTGGGATGCGCTCGCAACGGCGCTCGGCGGCGCGAACGCGGCCAACCTTCGGCGCCTCTTGAACGCCAGCCACGCTGCGATTTGCGTCATGGAGCAGCCGACGGCAATCCCCGAATTCAGCGCAGCGTCACACAACGGTCCCATCGTCTCGCACTTTGGCGACCTCAGCTGATGACGGACGACGCGCCGCCCTATCGCCCTCCGCGTTGGGCGCCATGCGAGCGCGTCGTCCCGATCTACGGGCTCACGCCACTGCCGAGCTATTCGGAAATCTGGCAGGAACACGTCGATCGCAACTGGCGGCGGCGAAATTTGCCTACCGAGGACAAAGAGCGCGAAGCGATGCGCAGGAAGAGATCGCGTCGTCGAGTTTGGTAAACATTGAGCGCTAGCAGCGCGGTTGAAGGAAGGAAACGAGTGATGGAAAATCGTGGTTACGTTCGATTTGTTGGCGGCGAGACAAAAGCCTTCGCCAGCACGTCGAAGCCGAAAGGAATTCTCGCGAGCATCTTGCGCGTGCTTGAAACTCGCGGCGTCAACCGGCGTCAGATCGAAGACGCGGGCATCGACATTGAAGTATTGGAGCAAGCGTTCGCGAAGATCGACGATCGCGCATTTCAGCTGCTGCTCAACGTTGATCACTTTCACCCGATCCAGATCGTGGCGATCGAAGCGATGGAGCGGCATGCTCAGGGCATCCCGATCGACTCGCGCGACCCCGGCACGATGTTTGGTCGGTTCTGATCACTGCGGCGAATGACAACGCGCGCGATCTGGATGTGTTGGGCCTGCTCAGCGCCGGCTCGTCGCTCTTGCGAGCGCCGCTGTTCGTCCCGGCTGAGGCGGTTTGAACTGTGAGTGGCTGTCTTATCCGCTCAGTAGCATGCGCGCCTTTTCGACGCTTGCTCCGTTCGGATGAGGGCCTAAGCGTCGTCCCCCACAAAGTCGGCGCCGTCTGCATCTCAACGGACGGCGCCGCCGGACCTTATAAGTCGCTGCTGCTGGCTTCGCCTGAGTCTCGGTTCTGCGCATACCCGAGAGGATCACATGATTGCGGGCAGGTGAACGGCTCGCACATCGTTTCATTCGGCTGGCAGGAGGTCATCGAAGGATCGCAGCTTTGAGGGCATGGCCCACAAAGCGTAGGACTAATTCTTGGCTTCCATGCCTCATCGTAAATTTTCTCACGCGTATCCCTTAGCGCCCTGCTCTCAATGATTTCGGCCAGTGATGACTCGAAAATATTTCCCACGGGCCACTGCCTGGCCATAACGCATGGGTAGACGGCTCCGTTGGGCGCCACGCAAAGCTTGGAGTCCCAGCAGTGCCCGCACAGAGCTGCCATGTGGGCTTTCCCGCCCACAATGTCTTCCCCTCGGCCGAACTCGCGAACCTGGGACGCACGCACAGATTTGACGCCGAGATCCTTCAAAAACGTCCGGGTATGCTCAACGGCCGCCTCGCTTTGCTCAAATTTTATGATCGCTGCGCGCGACTCGACGCCCTTGTCCGTGAGACGTTTTAGGTTCTTGACAGTGCGAGTGTGGCTGGACCGAACTCGCGTAACAGAATCATGGATTTGAGAATCATCAGAGTAAACGGAAGTCGCGAACTTGATGTCATTCTCCGCGGCAAAGTTTAGGACTTCCTCGGGAAGTCGCGTGAGATTTGTAAAAACCTCGATATATTCGAAGCCGATCGACTTGGCCTTCTTCAGCAAGCGATAGAAATCGGGACTGAGCTGCGCTTCTCCCCCTATGAACTGCAAGACCCTGCAACCAAGCGAAAATGCTTGGAGCATAACTGACTCATAATCGTCGGCCGACATTAAATCATCAGCGCCGCTCTCAGGGGTCGATTCTGTGTAACAGTGGACGCATTTGAGATTGCACCTATTGGTGAGTTCCAACGACACAAACTTGACTGTCGGCGGTGCGAATTGCGGGGCTTTGTCGGCACTCGCGCATTCGTCTGGGATCGTCGTCGCGGGCAGGTGCATAGCATACTCCTGAGTGGTATAATTTAGAAAGGTTACTTTAAGACCTTCGCTTGCTATCTGGTCCTGTATATTTTCCAGCCACTACGAGTATCATTGAGAAAATAAATCACAAATGCCGATCGCTCACGTTTATCTTTTGGCTTATAAGTCTCTCTGACGAACGCTACAGCGTTTCCGTCAGGTGATTCGTAGACATGCAGCACTTCTGTTGTCATGTCTTTAGTTGACAGGTACCCATCGCTTGAAGCGAAACCTATTTCTGAGAGTTGGGTCGAGAGAAATAGATCGGCATCTTGCTTGCGTACAGCTTCGTCGCGTTTGCCAAATAGGGCGCTAATATCGGCGTTCATGAGGCACTCCCCTAAAGTCCGAGCCTTTCGAACATCGGACGCTGCGAATGATCATTCAGCTAAATCCGAATGGCAACGGCGAATGCGTCCAGAAGGTTCCCTAGAGGATGAAGTTTGGAGGATATCCGTTGACGCCGCCGGTCTCGTCAGTGGGCCTTGTTGCGAAATGGAGCCGCCGACGTATTTAGAGCAAAGAGATCGGGAGGCCCAATCGACATATCGGCAATATGCAGTGATAGAGAGGAAGCCATGGTCGAGTGCCCGAGTCGTACTGAGGCGTCATTCTTGTCCCTAGTCGCCGGCGTTGGCCTGCTCACGCTCGGAACATGGATCGGCCCCACGTGGGAAGGGATCGTATTTGACGCCCTTGGAATGGCTTCTCTGGTCGTTGTTCTAGCCATGAGGCGCGCATTCGCTCAGGAGGACGTTATGCTGAGAAGGATTTTGGCCTCTTCTATCTTCGCCGCGAGCGTTTCGCTCGCCGGCGCTGCTTTCGCTCAGGCGCCGTCTGCTGCCCCGGACTGCGCCGCGCGGGCGACCGAAAAGAAACTGCACGGCGCGGCGCTGAACAGCTTCCTGAAAAAATGCGAGAGGGACGCCGCTGCTTCTACCTGCGACGCCGCTGCTGTTGAAAAGAAACTGCATGGCGCCGCGAAGACGAGCTTCACGAAGAAGTGCGTCAAGGACGCGACAGCGAAGCCGAGCGCTCAGTAACGCTGGCGCCCCAACGCCGGAGCCACCTTCGCCTATCCGCCACGCCAGAGCGCATAGGCGAAGGTGGCCAGAAAAACAACGAAGAGCGCGACGCTCGGCCAGTCATAACGCTCGCGAAGCGGCAGCTTGCGCCACTCGCGTTCCTCGTCACAATCCCGGTTGTGCTGCCCTCGCCCGCACGCCGTTATATTGTGATGCGAGGATTTGCAGACGACCTGCTGAAATGATCTCGGTCAAGTCTATGAGGCCGCATTGAAAAGGTATGGAGAAAGGGTTTCGGATATGGCAACGAATAATGTCCGAGCAAATGTTTTGAAAACGGAATCGACCAAGAAGCAGACAGAGTTAATTGTCGCAAATGTTGTTGCTTTTGTTGTTTTTCCAGCAATAATTGGCCTGACTGGCGCGTTTACATCTGAGATATATAATTATGACAACGGTCTAATATTTGTATTATGGTTTATAATCATTTTGTTTTTTGGGCTATTCTGGTGGAGATGCTACCCAGCACCTCAATCTCTATTGAAACTTATTTATGAAAATGAAGAATACGAATCGATGATAGCAAGATCGCACCAAGATATTGATTCAGTGACAGACTCTATACGACTATTGGCAGCGCAAGCTGAATTGGCTCTCAGTTATCCGTCTATTGTTGTAGGTATAACTGATAATGAAATATCGACTATCGAAGATATAACAGATGGAATTTCAGATTTATGTGTACGAAATCAAGGGAGCCATGACGGGTCAGACTTATCAGCCCAGCCAAAATGAACGGGCTACCCTGCGCAAAAAACGTCTTAATGCTAGCTTCGAGTTTGCAGGAAAGCTGTTTATGCCGATCGGGCTTATGACGACCGCTGGAACAACGTTGGCCGCAACGCGTGAATCGGACAAGTTGCTGGATCGAATCGCTGCCTTCGAGCAGGAGCTTAATCGGAATCCACGCGGTTTGGAGGCCGATTTTGCGAGACACGGTTTGGTTTTGCCCGCCGAGCCGGCATTTGAATTCGCAATTAGAGAGGATGGATACGGGGTTGTCGAAACGAACACCAATGCATGGATCAATTTGGACGACAATCAGCACGCATGAACGATCTCGTCCCCACAGTTTCCTCGATCCTCAAATCTGGTCGGTTGATATTCCTTGCAGCGTTGATCCAATTTTTGAGGTTCATGGGCATGATCCTGCGGCGTTCGAGACGCAGCGCGTGATCTCGGCATAGACCGCGACGACGCCCGCCGTACAATGAAGGTGACGAGCCTATCGGACGAGGCGAAGTAGGCGGCGCGCGAAACCGGGCTGGACGATAAGCGCTCGGTGCTTCTTGCAGCAACAAAATCAAACGACGACGTTGCGTTCCTTCGCCTAACGACGGCGCAGCTCGCCTATGTCAAGCAAGCCGTTTGGCGAAATGTGCAGCGTTATCGCCGAGCCGCTTGAATTGATCGCAGTAGAATTGAATATCGTCAGACGTGTATTGGTAAATAGCTCTGCCGTCAGGAAAATTCCTACTCAAGACGTTGTTGGGGCCTAGGTAAAATCCATAATCACCGAGATTGAAAACTCGACCATGAGCGATTTCATGGCGTCTCGGACTGTATCTTATAACTTTATCCATGAATGCCATAAAGCCAGAGCAATCTTTGTTGCGGACATTCGCATCTATGGCCTTTGTCACGAGCTTGTGGCGCGCCTCGAAGCTGGCGGTATTGAAGTATTTGTTGGCGCGGTATCCATCAGGCTCTTCTATCAGTCCGATATAGCCAACGGATATTTCACCCTCGATTGTCTCCCACAGCGTAAGGGCGACGCCAACAGCACAAAAAATAGCATCCGGCGTTGAATCGCCACGCGGCTGCCTTGGCCGTTGCTGCCATGGTTCGGCGCTTATGATTGGCTCTCCCTTCGAGAAGTCGGGTTAACTCTACCATGAGTGGTATGCGGGCATCGAAACATTCGATTTGAGTTGCGGCGCGCGATCACCCTGCATCACGTCATCGCTCCAAATCTCAAACCGGAAATGGTGCCTATGGTAGGATAGGGTAATCGCTTGTGTTTCAGAGAGCGCCCAATAAGTCGCCCGTGCCCGGGGTCTGTCGAGCCAAGCTGGCGATGACGGACCCGAGCGACGCGACGATGGTCGGCTGGCGGGCCGCGCTCTTGAAGATCGCGGAGCGCAGCGGCAGAGCCGAGCGTCCCGACATCGCACGCCGTGCTTATCTGGTGCTTATTCGCTGTCGTGGCCTGCGTTGAAACATCATCGGAACAGCGATTAACTATTTGATTTTATTGGTTGGCGCACAAGGGCTCGAACCTTGGACCCGCGGATTAAGAGTCAGCGGTTCCTAGGCTTCCGGCCCACCCACGACAAAGTCCGAAAGGACTGGACTTCGTGACGTAAAAGAGCATTGCTAAGTGTTACGGCGCCTCCGGATCTTCGGAATATCACCGAGGCCGCTCCTCCACCCCGCGGGCGTCCCGCCGACTGCGGGGTTTGCTCAGTGGCAGCGCGAGCTGTCGTGATCAAACGGAGGATAAAAATGCATCATCTAACCGACGGCCAACGTCTCGTGCTTTCGTATGCCGCGCAGCGTGATAACGGCGCCGCGAATCTCACGGAAAAATTGAAAGGCGGCGCTGCGATCAAGGTTGGCGAAGCTTTGATCGCGCGCAAGCTGATGCGCGAGGTGAGGGCAAAGCCGGGCATGCCGGTATGGCGTCGCGATGCGCAAGGGCGGCTGTTCAGCCTCGTGATCTCGAACGTCGGACGCAAAGCCATCGGCGTTGCTGGCCAGCCCGTCGAGAGCGCTAGCGGCGTTCGAGAACAGGTTAGAGCGTCCTCGAGCGCAGGTCGTCGGAGCGAAAGGAACGCCCGAGGAACGACTCCGACTCCTCCAAATTTCAAACAACCTCATGCTCCGATCGTGTCTACGGCTCGCGGCGTGCGTGCCGGTACGAAGAAGGCTCTCTTGCTCGAGATGCTAAACAGATCGGCGGGGGCTTCGATCGATGCGCTGACGGGCGCGACCGGTTGGCTCCCGCATACGACCCGTGCGGCGCTGACCGGATTGCGTCACGGGGGCTATTCCGTCGAGCGGTTCAGAAGAGACGATGGCGTTTCAGCCTATCGCTTGCTCGGCGGTGCGGCATCACCGGAAGGCGTCAATCCAACATCAGATCGGCATGACGCCGTTATCGCTCGGGCGTGATGGTTATGTCCGACAACTCCAATGTGCGGGTCGTGGACGCCGGGGATGAGCCGGCTCAGATCGCGTCCGAGCCCGAGCGTCTGCAACAGGAGATCGCGCATTTGCGCGATCTCGATATCGACGGTCTCCGATTGCGGTGGCGTAATCTATTCGGCCGTATGGCTCCGAACCATCTGCCAAAGTTCTTGCTGCTGCGAATAATCGCCTATCGGATGCAGGTGAATGCCTATGGAGATCTCGGCAAGGATGCTTGCCGGGCGCTCGATCATCTGACGCGCAAGGGAGCGGGGGAGGGCGGCGCTGAATCGGCCCCGCGACCATGCCAAGCGGATCCTCGGAGCCTGCGCGTAGGAACTGTGTTCATGCGTGAATGGGCAGGGGTCATGCATTTCGTCACGGTCGCCGACGATGGTTTTGTCTGGAACGGCGCGACCTATCCAAGTTTGTCGAAAGTCGCCTGCGCAATTACTGGGACTCGCTGGAACGGCCCGCGCTTTTTTGGCATGCGGGCTAAGCGCGCCGTGTTGCCCTCAACGCCGGACGCCTATGATCGAGCCTCGGCGGAGAGCGGGCCATGAAACGCGCGCGGCGGGAGCGGAGCCCGACGCAGGCTGGCAAGATCCGCCGCTGCGCGATCTACACGCGCGTGTCGACCGATCATGGGCTAGAGCAAGACTTCAACTCGCTCGACGCTCAACGGGAAGCCTGCGAAGCCTTTATCAGGAGCCAGGTCAGCGAAGGATGGGCGCTGGTTCGGTCGCACTATGACGATGGCGGTTTCTCCGGCGGCAGCCTTGATCGTCCAGCCCTGCAGCGGCTGCTTGAGGCCGTTCGGCAGAATAAGCTCGACATCATTGTCGTCTATAAGGTGGATCGCCTCACCCGCTCGCTCGCCGACTTCGCCAAACTCGTCGAACTGTTCGACACGCAGGACGTCTCGTTCGTCTCAGTGACCCAGTCCTTCAATACGACGAGCAGCATGGGGCGGCTGACCCTGAACGTGCTGCTTTCCTTCGCCCAATTCGAGCGCGAGGTCACTGGAGAGCGCATCCGCGACAAGATCGCGGCCTCGAAGAGGAAGGGGATCTGGATGGGCGGCGTCGCGCCGCTTGGCTATCGGGTCGAAGATCGCAAACTCGTCGTCGACGCCACTGAGGCCGCGATCGTGCGTTCGATCTTCGAACGTTACCTCGCGCTCGGCTCGATGCTGTCGCTGCTCGCCGAGCTGCGCGAGCGTGGCGTGCGGACAAGACGCAGGACGCTGTCGAGCGGACGGGAGATTGGCGGCATCTTCTTCACCAAGGGGCCGCTGGCCCATTTGTTGAAGAACCGTATGTATCTTGGCGAGCTCAATCATCGCGGACAGAGTTATCCCGCCGACCACGCGCCGATCATTGATCGGGAGACCTTCGAGGCGGTGCAAGCGCGGCTAACGCAGAACCTCGCCGCGTGTCGCCAGACTCGTGCGCCATCTCGCGCTCTGTTGATTGGCAAGATTTTTGATGACCGCGGCAATCTGATGACGCCGAGTTACGCGGTAAAGTCGGGCGTCCGCTATCGCTATTATGTCTCGCGGGCGATAACCGAGGGGCGTAAGACCGAAGCCGGCTCAATCGCGCGGGTCGCCGCCGTCGAAATTGAGCGAGTAGTCTGGGACGGGCTCGAGGTGGCGATCACATCCAAGTCCGCGACCTTGCGCGCGGATCTCGGCCAGAGCGGCGTGGCGATTCCTTCTAGCGGCGGCGATCTCAACGATGAAGACTGTCGGAAGCTCATCGCGTCGCAGGTTGCGCGCGTCACAATCCGGATTGATGCGGTCGAAATCGACCTGACCGATGGGGGCGAGCAAGCGATCGGACGAGGATCGCTCATGGTCCCCTGGCGTCGGCGTCCGAGCCGCCCCCGTCGCGAGATCATTGTTGTGCAAGATTCGAACAATGTCGACCGACGGCCAATTCGATCCGAGACGAGGGCGACGTTGCTTCGGGCCATCGCGAACGGCCGTGCTTGGCTGGAGGACATCGTCACCGGCCGCGTCGCCGACACCGAAACGATCGCCATGCGAGAGGGCCGCAGCAGACGCTCGATCGCGATGATGATTTCGCTGGCATTTCTCGCTCCCGACATCGTCGAGGCGGCGCTTAACGGTCGCCTGCCACGCGGCATCGGCGTCAGGCGCTTGGTCGAGCTGCCGCCGGAATGGAGCATGCAGCGACAGGTGCTTGGGCTATCTGGGCCTCGGTGATGGCGTCTGGTTTCTTTGTTGATGCGGGCCGTCTTAGAAAAGCGGGTCAGTCTTTTCGCCGGACAGCGTAACCGTAGCTGTCTCGCCTTTCTTTGAAGCGGCGCATGCCCCTGTCGCTTTCTGCGCTTCCTTCCGTTCGACCGTCAGGGAATTTCGGCTTCAGAGCGCCGATCGCGCTTACGCATTCGCCGCCCAACGACCGACTTGCGAACCGAGTCTCCGCGAAAAGCGAACCGGTCTCTGGCAGTCGGCGCGCGGAGCGCCAGGAAACGAAATCCCTCAGGCGGAGACAAAGCGTCGACTGACGCCATATCGGACCCGGTTCGGATCTCCAAGCCACCGGAGACGCGGCGCTCGCGGTGGAAGGCCTTTGATTTTGCGGCAGGTCCCGCAAGTGCAGAAATCACTATAAAAACAAGTAAGTGCGTGGTGGGCCGGGCAGGACTCGAACCTGCAACCAGACCGTTATGAGCGGCCGGCTCTAACCATTGAGCTACCGGCCCCGAGACGGGGAGGCCCGTCCTATACCGCAAGCAGGGCGCGCGCAATATCGCGGGATTGCATCATTCGCTCACATCGTGCGCTGGCCTTCGCCTGGCGCGCGGGCCGGGTGCATGCGTCAGCTTGCCTTGCCACGGCCCGCGCCGCGCCTGTAAGGCTTCTTGTATGGACGAACATGACGCGCGCACGGCGATCGTTGACGCCGCGCGGGAGATGGAGCGGCTGGGTCTCAATCACGGCTCCGCCGGCAATCTGTCCCTGCGCGTCGGCGACGCCGCGCTCGTCACGCCGAGCGGCGTTCCAAGCCGCGAACTCTCGCCCGAATTGATCGCGCGCATGCCGTTTGCGGGCGATGGCGCTTTCGACGGTCCGTTGCCGCCGTCGAGCGAATGGCGTTTCCATCTCGACATCTATCGCGCCCGGCCGGACGTCAACGCCATCGCGCATATGCATTCGCCCTATGCGACGACGATCGCGACCTTGCGGCGCGATATTCCGGCCGTGCATTACATGATCGCGGCCTTCGGCGGTCCGAGCGTGCGCTGCGTCGACTACGCGCCCTACGGCACGGCTGAACTGTCGCGGCTCGTCGTGGCGGGGCTCGCGGATCGCGATGGCGTGCTCCTCGCCAATCATGGCGCCATCGTCACCGGCGTGACGATGCGCAGAGCATTGTGGCGCGCCGTCGAACTCGAAGCGCTCGCGCAAGTCTTCTACCTCGGCGCGCTCGCCGGCAAACCCGTCGTGCTTTCAGATGATGAGATCATGCGCACGGTCGAACGCTTCAAGACTTACGGAACGCGCGAGAGTTCGAAATAATCACGGCATGTCCGTCCCGACGAACCGAGGTTCGCGCGCGCACAAATGACGCCTAACCGGCGAGGTCCGGGAACAATCCCTTCAGTCCTTCTTCCGTCGCGTTGCAGACGCCGCGCTCGGTGATCAGGCCCGTGACGAAGCGGGACGGCGTCACGTCGAAGCTGAAATTACGCGCCGGAGACCCATCGGGCGTGAGCTGAATCTCGAACGTCGCGCCGTCGGCGCCTCGGCCGCTGATATGGGTGACTTCGCGCGCGGCGCGCTCTTCGATCGGAATGTCGCGGACGCCGTCGGCGATGCGCCAGTCGACGGTCGAAGACGGCAGGGCGACATAGAACGGCACCCCATTGTCATGCGCCGCGAGCGCCTTGAGATAGGTGCCGATCTTGTTGCACACGTCGCCGGCGCGCGTCGTGCGGTCGCTGCCGACGATGACAAGATCGACAAGACCATGCTGCATCAGATGGCCGCCGGCGTTATCGGCGACGACGGTGTGCGGGATCGCTTCGCCCAGCAGTTCGAAAGCCGTGAGGCTCGCCCCCTGGTTGCGCGGACGCGTCTCGTCGACCCACACATGTATCGGCGCGCCTTGTCGCGCGGCCGTGTAGATCGGCGCCAAAGCGGTGCCCCAATCGACGGTGGCAAGCCAGCCGGCGTTGCAATGGGTGAGGACGTTGATAGGACCGTCGCCGCGGCGCGCTTTATGAATGAGTTCGGCGCCGGCGCTGCCGATGGCTTGGCAGGCCGCGATATCTTCTTCCGCGATCTTGGCGGCTTCGGCATAGGCAAGGTCGGCGCGGACCGAGACCGGCGCCGCGAGGAGCAGCGCGCGCAGCCGATCAAGCGCCCAGCGCAGATTGACGGCTGTCGGCCGTGTGGCGAGGAGGGCGGCATAGGCGCTGGCGACCGCGGCGTCGCTCGGATCGCGCCAGGCGGCGAGCGCCATGCCGTAAGCGCCGGTCACGCCGATCAGCGGCGCGCCGCGCACCGTCATCGTGCTGATCGCTGCAGCGGCGTCTTCGCAGTTCGCGAGCGTTTTCGTCTCGAAGCGATGCGGGAGCACGGTTTGATCGATGACGTGAACGCGCCGCCCGTCCGAATCGAGCCAGATCGTTCTGTAGTCGCGACTGTTAATTCTCATGTTGTCGTTCTTGCCTGCTCAAAAGTCGCGCTTGGATGATGTCGCCATTCGCGCCATGTTAGAGCGCGCCGCGGCGCTGTGCTAGAAAGCTTTGAAACGCGGCTGCTCCACTGGACACATGGCGCAAGAATTTTCGGCGCAAGAATCGGCGCAAGAATTTTCGGTTCGATACGCCGAATCGCTCGACTCCGTCGGGGCTGAGGCGTGGGACGCGTGCGCCAATCCGCCCGGCCTGCCGGATGCGGTCGGCGAGCGATATAATCCTTTCGTTTCGCATGCGTTCCTGCGCGCGCTTGAAGTGTCGAAGTCGGTGGGCGAGCGCGCCGGCTGGGCGCCGGCGCATGCGCTCGTCGAAGATTCGCGGGGGCGTCTTGTCGCCTGCGCGCCGGCCTATATCAAAACGCATAGCCTCGGCGAATATGTGTTCGATCAAAGCTGGGCGCAGGCCTATGAGCTTGCCGGCGGACGCTATTATCCGAAGATTCAGGTGGCCTCGCCTTTCACGCCGGTAACGGGACGCCGCCTGCTGATCGCCCGTGATGCGCCCGAAGGCGCGCGCGAGGCGCTGATCGTCGCCTTGCAGGGATTGCGCAAGGCGAGCGGCGCCTCCTCCATTCACGTCACGTTCTGCACGGAACAGGAATGCGTTGCGCTGAGCGGCGCCGGCTTCATTTACCGCGCCGGAGAACAATTCCACTTCGTCAATGACGGCTATGTGGACTTCGAGGATTTTCTGGCGCGGCTCACGGCGCGCAAGCGCAAGGCGATCAAGCGCGAGCGACGCGAAGCGCTCGGCGACGGCGTCACGATCGATCTGCTCACGGGAACCGACATTCGTCCGGCGCATTGGGATTCGTTTTTCGAGTTCTACATGGACACAGGCGCGCGCAAATGGGGCCGCCCCTATCTGACTCGCGCGTTCTTTGACGAGATTGGCGCGCGCATGGCGGATCGCATCCTGCTGGTGATGGCGCGCCGCGGCGCGCGGCATATCGCCGGGGCGATCAATTTTTTGGGCGACGACGCCATCTACGGGCGCAACTGGGGGGCGCTGGAAGCGCTGCCGTTTCTCCACTTCGAGGTCTGCTACTATCAGGCGATCGAATTCGCAATCCGCCGCGGCTACAAGCGCGTCGAGGCCGGCGCGCAGGGCGAGCATAAAATCTCCCGCGGCTATGGGCCGGTGATCACCCATTCGGCCCATTACCTGGCCGACCCACGCCTCGCCGAGGCGGTCGCGGACTATTTGACGCGCGAGCGCGCAGCGGTGGCGGAATGGGCCGCCGAACATGCGGCCGAGCTTCCCTACAAGAGCGAAAACGGCGACTGATTTTTCTTTGTTGTGGCCAGGGTGATCGGGTGAAGGGCTTCCTCATCCTGAGGAGCGTGCGCAGCACGCGTCTCGAAGGGCGGGGAAGCCCGTTTCCGCGAATTTTTCCTCACCCTCGTCCTTCGAGACGTCGCCTTCGATCTCGGGCCTGCCCGAGATCGACATTAAATTCCCAAGTCGGGTAAACCCGACTTGGGCGGCTCCTCAGGATGAGGGTGAGGAAAACAATCCTTCACCCGATTTCCCTTCGCTGTGGCCTCGCCGCACTTGCCTCATGGCCCGAAACTTGTAAGTCCTGCAGCGTTTGGCGCGAACCGCTACGGAGGCACATGACCTATTGTTGCGGCATTCTCGTGCGCGATGGACTGGTGATGATCGCCGATACGCGCACCAACGCCGGGCTCGACAACATTTCGACGTTCCGCAAGTTGCATCTCTTCGAGCGGCCCGGCGAGCGCGTGCTGATGCTTGCCGCCTCGGGCAACCTCTCGGTGACCCAGGGCGTCGTGAACCTGATCGGCGACGGGATCGAGCATCCCGAGAGCGGCGTCGTCGAAAACGTCATGAACACGCCCAACATGCTGCATGCCGCCCAGCTCGTTGGGCGTGCGGTGCGCCTCTCACGCGTCCAGACGGGCAACGCTGAGGGGGAGCCCGCAGCGCAGGGCGTCAGTTTCGACGTCTCGCTGCTGCTCGGCGGTCAGATCGCCGGGGGGCCGCTCCGGCTTTTCATGATCTATACCGCCGGCAACAGCATCGAATGCACGCCGGACACCAATTATCTGCAAATCGGCGAGCACAAATATGGCAAGCCCATACTCGACCGCGCCGTCACCTATGACACCGACATTTATGACGCGCTGAAGATCGGGCTCATTTCGATGGATTCGACCATGCGCTCGAATCTTTCGGTCGGCACGCCGATCGACATCGCCTTGCTGCGTCGCGACGCGCTGCAGATGGAGGTGGCGACCAGGATCGGTTCGAACGATCCGTATTTTCGCGATTTGCGCGAGAGCTGGTCGAAGGCGCTGCGCGAGGCGCATATGGCGATCCCCAAGCCGCCGTACAGCGGCCGCAACGCGTGACGATTGTTGCGCCGGCTGACGCCGCCGCGATTGCTCGCGCCGTGGCGATCCTGCGCGAGGGCGGACTGGTCGCCTTCCCGACCGAGACCGTCTATGGCCTCGGCGCCGATGCGACGCAGGCCTGGGCGGTCGCCAGGATCTACGACGCCAAAGACCGCCCCTCGTTCAATCCGCTGATCGCCCATGTCGCCGATCTCGACGCCGCGCGCCGCGAGGCGGCGCTGCCTGAGCCGGCGCTGCGGCTCGCCGCGGCCTTCTGGCCGGGGCCGCTGACGATCGTCGCGCCCATAGCGCCGGGCGGCTTCGTCTGCGAACTCGCCCGGGCCGGCCTGCCAAGCGTCGCGGTTCGGGCGCCCGCGCATCCTGTCGCGCAAGCGTTGATCGCGGCGCTCGGACGGCCAATTGCGGCGCCGTCGGCTAACCGGTCGGGGCATGTGAGCCCGGTGACGGCGGCCCATGTCGCGGAAGATCTTACGGGCAAAGTCGACATGATCCTGGACGGCGGCCGCACCGCCGCCGGGCTGGAATCGACGATCGTATCCTTCTGTGAGGGCTCCCCGGTATTGCTGCGGCCCGGCGCGATCGCGCGGGAGGCGATCGAGAAGATCCTCGGCGCAAAGCTTGCGGCTCCGGCACAGGCGGAGATCCTCGCGCCGGGCATGACGCCGTCCCATTACGCGCCCGCCGCGCGCCTGCGTCTGGAGGCGCACGAACTCAAGGAAGGCGAAGCGGCGCTCGATTTTGGCGGCCGGCTCGCCGCGCGCGCCGAATCCGGGACCGTGGTGCTCGATCTTTCGCCGTCAGGCGATCTCGTCGAGGCGGCAGCCAATCTCTTCGCCCATTTGCGGGAATTCGACGCGCGCGAAATCGCCGATGTCGCCGTGGCGCATATACCCGAGCGGGGGCTGGGCGAGGCGATCAATGATCGGCTGCGGCGCGCCAGCGCGCCGAGACTGGATTAGGCGGCGAGCGCCGTGGGCGTGGCCGCGTTCAAATAGAAGTCCTGCGTGACCGGCTCCGGCCGGCCTTTCAGATAGGGGCACTCGTAGCCGCGCGCAGCGAAATCGCCCATGCCGACGGCGCACATTTCCACCGCGAGCCGTGTCAGGCGGTTGAGCACGGGTTCCCGCACCCAGGAAAAGGGCGGGGCGTCAGGCGCGACGGCGCGCATCGCCGCCTTGCGGCTCACATTGTTCTCATAGCTCATGCGCGCCTGCCAGCCGGCCTGCGGCTCCTGCCAATCGTTGACGACGATGACCGGTCCGCGCAGCACGCGGGCCTCGTGTTCCGTGCGTTCGATCAGCGCCATCTCGCCGCGCCGGACCCCCGCCAGGGTGAAGAGAGTTGGACGCGCAATCGGCGCGCTGGCGATAAACTCGACGGCCGCCTCGAAATTTGCGCAATGTTCGAAAGCATAGCGCAGCACATGGTCCGGCGGCCAACCGCCTTCGCTTGCCAAGGCGTCGCGCAGATTGAGGACGGCGTCATAGGCGAAGCCGAGAGACCCCTGCGTGCGCCGCTTCATCGGCGCCTGATTGATCGAGGCGCAAAAGCGGCCGGGCGCCATGGCGCTCAGCACGCCCACGGCTCCCGGCCAGGTGGCGTTGTAAAATTCGCCCGCCCCGCCGGACTGCAACGCGATTTCGACGCCCCTGCCGAGGCCCTGGAAGGGCCAGTCGAGCGTGCGGCGCAGGCGCGGCAGGCCGCGCTCGTCCTCGTAAGCCTGCGTGGTGCAGGCGAAGAGATAGGACATGTTCAGCGTCATCGCGCCGGGAAAGCCGAGAATGGCGACGATGCGCTCGAGCTCCGCCCGGTAGGCGGAGGTGGAGCGCTTCAGCCAATTCGCGGCGATACGGTCAATTGGCGGAAGGCACAGGCGGCCGACCGGCGCCGCCGCGCCAAGACAGGCCTTGCGAAGCGCGGCCGCCGCGTCGATCCGCGCCGTCGCATGGGCGACCGGGCCGCCGTTGCGCACGTCGAGGAAATGAATCGCGTCCATGGCCATCCTGCTGTCAGAAAAATGTCATCCAGCCGATATGGATTTCACATCCCTCTGTCACAATACAGTAAAAATTTAGGGTCCAGCCTCTCGGTGTAAAGTCGTCGCGCGCCCGCCGCCTAAGAATCGGGTACAAATCCCAAAGGAAAACGCGCTTGCTCTTCGAGAAAAGAATGTCGGACGCCGTCGCCGTCGCTTTTGACGCACTGAAATTTCACGCTTCCGCTTTGGAGCTGACGCGAACGCTCGATCTCTTTAACGAGGACCCCGCGCGCTTCAAAAACTTCAGCGTCAAGCTCGACGATCTTCTCTTCGACTTCTCCAAGCACCGAGTGACGCGCGAGACGATCGCGCTGCTGACCTCGCTGGCGAAGACGCGCGATCTCGATGCGCGGCGCGAAGCATTGTTCTCTGGCGAAGTCATCAACAACACCGAAAGGCGCGCCGCCATGCATATGGCGCTACGCGATCTCTCGGCGCGGCCGCTCCTCGTCGGCGGCGAAAACATGCGGCCGCTAATCGAAGCCGAACGCGAAAAGGTTTTCGCCTTCGCGCGCGCGGTGCGCTCCGGCGACATTCGCGGCGCGAACGGCGCGCCGTTCAGCGACGTCGTCAATATCGGCATTGGCGGTTCGGACCTTGGCCCGGCGATGGCGTCGCGCGCGCTCTCGCCCTATCGCGGCGAGGGTCCGCACATGCATTTCGTCGCCAATGTCGACGGCGCCGATCTCGCCGATACGCTGCACAACCTCGATCTGGCGCGCACGCTGTTCATCATCTCGTCGAAGACGTTTACGACGCAGGAGACGATGGCGAATGCGAGAAGCGCGCGCGCCCGAGTCGTCGCCGCGCTCGGCGAGGCTGCGGTGAAGTCGCATTTCGCCGCCGTCTCGACGCGGCTCGACAAGGTTGCCGAATTCGGAATCGATTCCGCGCGCGTCTTCGGCTTCTGGGATTGGGTTGGCGGGCGTTATTCGCTGTGGTCGTCGATCGGCCTTGCGCTCGCGATCGGCGTGGGACCGGAACACTTCCTGCAGTTTTTGCAGGGGGGACACGACATCGACACGCATTTTCTCGAAGCGCCGCTTGAACAAAACATTCCCGTGCTGATGGGACTTCTCGGCGTCTGGCACAGAAACGTGATGGAATGCGCCGCGCATGCGGTCATCCCCTATGATCAGCGACTCGCGCGGTTTCCCGCCTATCTGCAACAGCTCGACATGGAGTCGAACGGCAAGTCGGTGACGCGCGAAGGCGCGCCTGTCGATTATGAAACTGGGCCGGTGATTTTCGGCGAGCCCGGCACGAATGGCCAGCACGCATTCTTTCAGCTGCTGCATCAGGGAACGGACGTCGTCCCGATCGACTTCCTGGTTGCGGCCGAGCCGACAGCGGCCGACGAACATCATCACGAACTGCTGTTCGCCAACTGCCTGGCGCAGGCAGAAGCCTTTATGCGCGGCAGGACGCTTCAAGAGGCGAAGGCGCAGTTGCGCGGGCAGGGGCTGAGCGAGGAGGAGGTCGAACGCCTTGCGCCGCATAAGACATTTCCGGGCGATCGCCCGTCAAGCGTTCTGCTTTACCGACATCTTGATCCACGCACGCTCGGACGACTCGTCGCGCTTTACGAACACAAGGTCTTCGTTCAGTCGGTGATCTGGGACATCAATCCCTTCGACCAATGGGGCGTCGAGCTTGGCAAGGAGCTCGCCAACCGTTTGGCGCCAATCATCGAGAATAAGGACGAATCTACGCAAGGGCTGGACGGATCGACGGCGGGTCTGATTGCGTGGAGAAGGTCGCATTGAGTCGAGTATGATGTGCGCGCCTTTTCGCGCGCCTTTGCTCTGGATTCCCGATCAGGCCTTCGGCCTGTCGGGAATGACATCGCGCTGCTGAACATACGGGGTTGTCATTCCCGACGCGCGCGAAGCGTGCGATCGGGAATCCAGGGCAAAACCTCACACCGCCTCGGCGACGAGTATGCTTGTCAGCGCCGGCAACGCATTGCGCAAGAGCCGAAATTTGCCAAACCCCGCGTCGCCCAGTAGCGCCTCGATTTCTTCGACGCGGCGCGGCGCGCCGCGGCCCATGGCCAGCGTGTAGAAGCCGTAATAGGCGTCGAGCGGCTCGGCGCCTTTGATCCCGGACATGCCTTCGATGATCAGCAGCGTCGCGCCGGGCGCGAGCGCCTTGCGCACATTGCGCAAGAGCCTCAGCGCCGACGCGTCGTCATGGTCATGCACGATGCGGATGAGCGTCGCGACGTCGGCGCCCTCTGGAAGAGCGTCATTGAGGAAGTCGCCGCCATGGATGTCGGCGCGCGATAGCAGGCCGGCTTGTTCGAGACGATCTCTTGCGCGCGCCGCCACGGCGGGAAGATCGAAGAGCGCAAGCTGCAAATGCGGCGCGCGAGCCGCGGCGGCTGCGAGAAACACGCCTTCGCCGCCGCCGATGTCCAGTAGGCGCCGATGACGCGAAATGTCGTAAGCGTCGAGCGCCTCTTGCGCGACCATCGGCTGCGTCGCCGCCATGAACGCGCTGTAAGGGCCGATTTGTTGCGCCGACAACGCCTCGGGCGCATCCCCGTCCGAATAGGGCCAATAATCGGCGAGCCGCCCGCGCTTTTCCTGGCGCAGCAGCGCCACGGGATCGGCGAGATCTGCGTAAAGCAGCGGCTGGTGTTCGACGATGGCGAGCGCCGCGCGATTTCCGGCGAAGGCGGCGCCGAGCAATCCGAGGCCGTATGCGCCGCCGCGTCGCTCGGCAAGGCCCAGCGAAGCGGCCGCCTCGAGCAGGCGCCGGGCTGCGGGCTCGGACAGCGCGAGTTTCGTCGCCAGCGCGCCGAGGCTGAGCGGACCGTCGCGCAATATGTCGAAGAGCTTCAGTTGGGCGCAGGCGACGAGAACTTGGGAGTAGACGAAGCCGGCGGCGAGGTCGAGGCCGGCGCGCGCGCCGCGCCGCGCCAAGGGCCGCGTAATGGGATTTTTCAACGCCCAGCGCTGGAATCTCGGATTGGCGACAAGCTCGTCGCGCACGCTGCGCAATCGCTCGAGCCATGGGTCGAGTAATGCCAAGACAGTCTCTCAAGATTCAGGTGTCGCTGAGGATATAGGGCTTCGGCTTAGCATGTCGCCAGAACGTCGTCTCGGGGCAGACGCCGCCGTTGCGGCGCAAAGGTCCTTCCTGTAGAAAAGCTCTGCGCCTGCGCCCGTAGCTCAGCTGGATAGAGCGCTGCCCTCCGAAGGCAGAGGTCAGGGGTTCGAATCCCTTCGGGCGCGCCATTTATAAGAACTGATCTTCTAAGCGTTAGAACCAAGCGCTTCCCCGCGCCAAGTAAGCCTCCAGCTGTCGAATCTGCTCGCGGCATTCGAAGCCGAAGAGCCGCCGCATCCCGACTAACTTTCGAGGCTCTACTGCGGGAAGTGCTCGACATGCGTTTCAGCGGTGCGGCCAAAGTAGAGTACGCGGCGGCCCGAGAAGGAGACGATGTAGCCCGCGCATCCCGAGGCCTTCACGTTCTTGCAGAAGGCGGCGTAGGAATAGCCAGGCGGATTGGTCTGCGCCCATTTGACCTGAGCCGAAACGCCCGCTCCGTCGAACTGCGCGGCAATCGCTCCGTCCGACGGGCGGTTTTCCAGCACGACGCTATCCCCATCCGGCAGGAAATAGGTGGTGGCGTTGCGGCGGTAGTCGACGAAATAGCTCTCGAATCCAGCTTTTATCAGCGTTCCGACGATATCGGGAAACGCCATCGTCTTATCGTAGGCTGCGTTCAGGCAGGTTTGAGCAATGGAGATCCGCTGCGCTTGCATCGCGCCGTCCTTCTCATCCGTGTGTAGCGTCGTTCTGCCGATCAATGTCAGTCGATCGGCGCCTTCGTCAGTTTGCGTTCGGATACGATTTTCATGAGTAGCGCTCTCAAGGCGCGCTGTTCGTCGGGCGCTAGCATCTTGAAGAAAGTGGCGTCGTTCGCATCCGCGATCTCCGCCAAGGCTGGGACCATCGCTCGGCCCGCGTGCGTGAGAGCCAGCACCTGAGCCCGCCGATCAGTTGGATTTGCCTCATGCTCCACAAGGCCCTTCTCGCCAAGGCGCTCTGCGAGCTTGGAGATTGCTCCCCTGGTCATGCCCATGCGTTCCGCGAGCATTGACGGCGCAATGCGGTTGGCGTCGTAGAGCACTCTCAGAAATACCCATTCCGCTACGGTGACCCCTTCCTTTTCCACCTGCCGTGCGAAATTTTGCGATACGGCGTTGGAAACCGCCCTTAGCCAGTAGCCGAGGTGGTGGTGGAGATCCGATGGTGGCTTGTCGTTTGGCACAGGCGCTCCGTTGACTAGGAAACTGCCCGAATTTGGTTGCCTAGTCAACAAGAGTTCAAAGGGCGTTTTGCGGTCCGCGTTCTGTCACGGCGTTACGCCTCAATAGGCATGCGGACGGTGAAAACAGAGGTCGCGCATCACGCTGGCGCGCCACTCAGATCGTGAAAGGCGGCGCGTCGGCGCGAAAGGTTCTCGATAGAATGCGCCAAGCCATCCTGTCGCCGGTCAGAGCGAAGTCGCCGTCATCGCAGCAGTCCGCGGCAAGTTCAGCAACTTTCCGCCACTCCTCGGGGGTCGGCGAAAGCCAGATCTCCTCTGCGGTCCGATCATGGGTGGAGAGCGACAGAATCGCGTGCACGACGACCAGATGGGCGCGGGGATGTTCAGCCCACCACGCTGATGATGCAAATCGGAGAATCACTTTTTCGCTCATCGCCCTTGGTCCTTCGCCTTGTGGTCACTGCCGCGAAGCCGGGGGTGTTTTCGAAATGGGCGCTGCTGCCGATGAAAGCAATTTTAATTTGGACTTATTTCGTCTCGAAGTTGAAGCCCAGTGTATTCTTGACTCCCGAAAGGGGCCGAAATGTTTTTCGCTCGAAGGCCGGCCGAGGTCTCATATTCGCTAAGTTCTTCCCGCGTTCCAGCTTGTATTTTCGCCGATATGCGCTAGATATTGATTATCGAGTTTTCGGCCGAATGATCTTGCTTCCGCTCCCTTGGCGCGTCGGCTTCTGACTTCCTCTCCAGAACTTCGATCCCCAAGCGCCACGCAATCTTGCATGGCGCAGACAGCTGTTCTCGAAAGGACACGTCAATGCAGACCGGTATCGTAAAATGGTTCAACGCCCAAAAAGGCTTTGGCTTCATCCAGCCGGAATCCGGCGGCCCGGACGTATTCGTCCACATCAGCGCGGTTGAGCGCGCGGGACTTATGGGTCTCGCGGAAGGCCAGAAGCTCAGCTACGAAATCGCCATCGATCGTCGTAGCGGAAAATCATCGGCTGATCAGCTGCAGGTCGCAGCCTAATCATCTTCCCGGCCCCTGGTGGTCCGACCGCAATGCGGCGATCGCCAGGGGCCGGGAAAGTTCCTTTCACGAGGAACCAAGACACTATTTAACGTCCGCGCCAGATAGCGCAGCAGAGGACGTTGAGCGCGAGGCCCATTCAAACGAGGGGCGGACATGGCTAAAGGCCAACGGCGCAGTAATCGCGAAGCGAAAAAGCCCAAGAAAGACAAAACCCGCGACGGGGGTGCGGCGGCGGTCGTTAAGGATTCGTCCTGGCTGACCGTTGAAAAGCTCCAGGCGCGCGAAGCCGACGCGAAGCGACGCCGGTAAGTCAAGCGCATGGCGGGCTCATGCGCTCGTGACGATCACTCGAGGAGCGCCTCCACATGACCAATGACAACGACACGATCCGAAGCTTTCGGCGTCCGGCGCAAAGGCTTACCGCCACCCCATCGCATAAATTCGCGATCGGGGTTCGCGTGATCCAAAAATTCGGCGCCGCGACGGGGACCGATTCGTTCAGCATCTCCCGCCATCTGCCAGACGCCGGCGCCGGCCTGCAATACCGGATGAAGAGAGAACGCGATGGGCAAGAAAGAGTCGCCGTAGAATCCGCTCTCGAACTCGTCGCGCGGGAAGACTTCATGCAGTAGTTTCTGGAGGCAATCGATGGACGCGAAGCAATATACAACGGAAGCCGCCCTCTATTTTTCCAAAGCGGCCAATTCGCATTCGAAGTCCCTCAATTTTCGGCGCTTCGAGCACGCCTCGGAGGCTATTCGCTTCGCCGTAGAGGAGCTTACGCCAAAGGCGCTCGCCGGCTGTTCCCTGGAAGTGGATGAACAGCATTTTTTCGGCCGCGAGATTAGGCCGCTTTACGATAGCGAAGATTATCCGTTACGCCGCCGGTGATATAGAGCCGCGTATATCGCGCCTGAGACGGCCGCGCCTGAAGTCGGATTGAAAAATCTTGCTAGAGCGCGGCGTCGCGCCACGCGCGGGTCCCCTCCTTAAGCTGCTTTAGCATTTGCGCGCCTCGTCCCTTCGAAGCGTGGCGCCCTATCTGTCCTTGTGAGCGCGATCAGGCGGAAGGCCTGAGCGCAAGCGAGGATCAGTACAATGGCCAAGACACCGAAGATGGCCAAACCATACGCCAAGCCATACGCCACGACCGACGCAAAGACTTCTGACGACATCAGCGGCGCGACGGCTCCGCTCGCCTTTGCCGGAATCGGCTCCGCACTGGCCGCAGGTTTGGGCGTCGCCGCGGCAGGACTTTCCGTTGCATTCATGTGCGCCATCGCCGGCGCGATCGGCGGAGCGGTCCTCGGCGTGTGGTTAAACCGCCGCTGAGGCCATTCCTGCTCAAGGCGCTGAGAGGCCAGGCGACGATCAGGCCCGGTGGGGGCCGCGTGCGAAGGCGCACATTCGCACGGTTCTGTATCGGGTAGCGTTCTCCTCAGCAAAACAACAGGAGGACGTCATGTCGAACTTCACCAGCGCGATTGTCGGAGCCATCATCGGGTCGGTCATCTTCTTTGGAGTCGGCGTTGGCTTGGCTCACGCACACACCGCGCCCCAGCAGACGGGATCTGTTGTCTATGTCGAGGCGCCTTAAGCGCGCCTCGGCGACCACGCTCGAAACAGCAGATGGTCGAGGGAGATCGCGCCGGGCCCACGGGCGATCAACACGGCAAGGATCGCCATCCAATAGGCATGGACCGTCCACCATGCATCGGGATAGACGAAGATCTGGATGACGATTGTCATCGCCAGAAGAATGAACGCCGAGAGGCGCGTCAAAAGCCCAAGGACAAGCAGCAGCGGCAGGACGAATTCGAGGCCGCTCGCCACATAGGCGGCGGTGGTCGGCGAAATGAGCGGCAGTTTATATTCGTCGGCGAATAGCGCGAAGGTCGCGCTGCGCACCGCTGTCGGGATCTGAAACGACAGATCAAGGCCGAAAATTTCGCGGCCTAGAGTTGGTCCTTCAATCTTTGTCTGACCGGAGACGAAGAACGGATGCGCGACGACTATCCGCAGAAAAAGCGCGATCAGCGAATAGGGGATCGCATCCAGCCAGCGTGCAATCTTTCTTATGAAATCCATTACGTTCAAGCTCCATCAATGATCGCCGCGGCCACGATAAAACGCGTTTTTAAGTTCAGTGCGCGACGCTGAGGGCCACGAAGGCTCCAGTCAAGAGAAGCTCGCGCAAGCATTCGGTCAGTTTAAAATCCGCCGCGACGGCGGTCGCCGCATTCACGGCTTCGCCGAATGTTCCTCCGCTCCTCAGCGCATCGACGAAGGCCGATCCGCCGGCGGGAAGCGCTGTTACCTTGATCGCCAGCTCGGGCCGAACGACAAGCGCCTCTTCGCCGTGGTCCAGCTCCACTGGCGTCATCTCCTCGTCCGACATATGCCGCCGCCAGATCGAAACGATCGGATAGGCGGACGCCACGACATGCGTCGAGGGATGCAGAACAGCCGTTGCGCTCTCCAATCGATCGAGCGGCAGGGCGCGCAGGGAATCCAACGACAGCGGCGCGGCGTCAGCGGCGTGATAGGCTTGGCCGACGGCATATTCCAGCCGCGCGACGTCCGGAAGGTAAGGAAGTTCGCGCGCCGGCGCGAAGTCCGAGACGAATGTCGCAAACGCGTCGCCATATTCGAAAAGCATCGGCGTGCGCGGAAGGTGTTCGCGCACATAGCATTGCGCCATAGCGCGAAAAAATTCATCGCCGACCAACTGCAAGCAAATTGGAAAGCGCTCCGCCAGCGCGTCGACGAGTCCGACGCACACATTATTGCGATAAATCGCGAAGCGTCGCTCTGGCGGAAAGCCGTGGCTTGCTTCAAGCCCGTTCGGCGGCGGCAGCTCGGGGTCGAGCAGGGCGCGGACAAATGCGTTCTGATCGACGTCAGCCGATGTCGTCATGAAGCGCTTCCGATCTCAAGCTGTCTTCAACAGCACGCCGCCGCCCTTCGAGGAACGCCTCCGCTTGCGTGGCTTGCGCCAAGAGGGTCGGCCAGGAGGGAATGTCATTGTCCCATTCGATCAGCGTCGCGACCGGTCCGCGTCGCGCCAGCGCGCGCTCATAGAGGCGCCAAACCGCGTCAGGGACGGGCGCGCAATGCGCGTCGATCAGCAGAGGGTCGCCAATCTCATCGACATTGTTGGCATATCCGGCAAGATGAATCTCTTCGACATAGGACATCGGGAAGGCGTCGATATAGTCCTTCGCCGAGAAGGCGAGGTTCGTTGCGCTGACATAGACGTTGGTCACGTCGAGCAGCAGCCGGCAATCCGTGCGGCGCACCACCTCGCGCAGGAACTCGATCTCCGAATATTCCGAGGATCGGAACCGCAGATAGGCTGCTGGATTTTCGAGCAGGATCGGCCTGCCGAGCGCTTCCTGGATTTCATCCACATGAGCGACCACATGCGGCAATGTCGTCGCGTTGTAGGGCAGGGGCAGCAAGTCGTTGAGAAAGCGCGCGCCCTGCGTCGACCAGGCGAGATGTTCGGAGAATGCGGCGGGATCGTACTGCTCGACAAGACTCTTCACGCGCTGCAGATGCGCGCGATCGAGAGGTTCAGCGCCGCCGACGGACAGGCCGACGCCATGGATCGAGAGGGGCCAATCTCGGCGCAAACGCATAAGCTGCGCGTGCGGAGTTCCGCCGGCGCCCATGTAATTCTCGGCGTGGATTTCGAAAAAACCGACATCGCGCGCCGAGGCTTCGATGTCGGCGAGATGCACGCTCTTGAAACCGACTCCAGCACGAGCGGGCAGCGAGGACGCTGCGCGCTCGCGGCGATGTTCGGGGGCGGATTGCGCGCCCATGCCGGGGCCTCAGTGCGAAATCGGCTCGAGGCTGCCCTTGCCCTTGGGCGTCACGATCGACGTGCACGTGCCCTTCGGGACATATTTCCATGCGTCGCCTTGATAATTGGTCTTTGACGTTCCGGCGCAGCTGGTTCCCGGGCCCGCAGCGCAATCATTCTTACCCTTCAAAGAGACGCCGAAGCACTTTTCTTGGTCGTTCGCGGCCTTAGCGGTTTCCGCCAGAGCGACAGCCGTCGCGAAGGCGCCCGCGATGGCAAAGGCGGCGCAAAGCTTCTTGTCCGACATTCTGATCTCCCTCTGCTTGCGTCCGATTCATCCATAAAAGGCGATCGGTTGAAATCTGACGTATTCGGCGTGCAATTCAAGACGACCGTTCGCCGTCTCAAGGGTCAATTTCGTCGCGACGGCGTCAAAGGTTACAGCCGAAGGCATTCATCGAAAACCGCGAAAAAGTCGAGCTAGGTGAGATGGCGCGCGGACGCTTGATCGATTAGGACTAGCGTTATCGAACGATGCGCCGCCGCTGTGTCGGAAGCGGCGGAGCGAGCGACGCAGATTCGCAGTGGACATGAGCGAATTGAGCGATACGTCGAACGACCGGGAAAGCCGCTGGCGCGCGCTCATGGCGTCGGCGCAGGACGGCGACCATGCCGCGTATGGCGAGCTCTTGTCTGATCTCTTTCCCGTTTTGCGCCGGTTCGTCGTGCGAAAATGGCCGAATGCGCATGACACGGAAGACGTGGTTCAGGAAATCCTCGTGTCCATTCACACGGTGCGCCAGACCTATGATCGCGAGCGTCCGTTCACGCCCTGGCTGATGACCATCGCGGCGCGGCGCGTCGCCGACGCCGCGCGAAGTCGTTACGCGCGCGGCGCCAACGAAACGACGGTCGATATCTTGCCTGAAACCTTTGACGGCGACGGCGCGAAATCCGAACAAGAGACGAGGGACGATCGCGAGGCGCTTCGCCGAGCCATGGCGATCCTGCCGGCTGGCCAGCGCCAGGCGATTGAATTGATCAAGATTCAAGGTCTTTCGCTGGACGAAGCGTCTCGGGTAACGGGGAAGAGCGTTGGTTCGCTGAAAGTCGGAATCCATAGAGCCATCAAGGCGATGCGGCAGGCCCTGGAGCGGATTGGCTAGCGAATGTTGAACCAAGACCTGATCAAAGCCCTGACGGACAATTGCGCGCCGATACGCCCGCTCCCGCATCCTGCCTGGCGCGCGCTCGTTTGGTTCGCGGTTTCGCTTTGTTATGTCGCGATCGTGGTGGCGGTCATGGGGGTGAGGCCCGACTTTGTCGCCAAGATCGCCGATCCGCAGTTTGCGACGGAATTGGCTGCGGCGTTCCTGACGAGCGTCGTCGCCGCAGCTGGGGCCTTCAGCGCCGGCTGTCCGGCGCGCCCGATCTGGGAGCGGCTCGCGGCCGGATTGTTCTTCTTGCTCTGGGCAGGCGCGCTCGCCGTTGGATGCTGGAGGGACGTCAACGCCTTCGGCGTGTCCGGTCTCCTGTCGCATTCGGACATCTATTGCCTGCCCACCATTCTCGCCATTAGCATCCCCGCGTCGGTATTGATCCTGTCGATGGTCAAACGCGGCGCGCCCATTGCGCCATTCGTGACGATTGGACTTGCCGCGCTCGCATCGACGGCCTTGGCGGCGGCGGCGCTACGTCTGTCCTTCAGACAGGACGCGGCGGTGTCGGTCTGCATCTGGCAATTCGGTTCCGTCGTCCTGCTGACGGGAATCGCCTCGCTGTTCGGCCGGGCGCTCCTGCATTGGACCATGCGCGACGAGTTGATCGCCTCTTTTCAAGCGCATCGCCGCTAATCTTACGCTCCAGAATTAGGAAAGCGGCGCGGAACGGACGAAGAAAACGCACCCTTCCGCGCCGCATGGCTTACATCTCAGCGACCTTGCCGCCCTTCGCCTCGCACGCCGCTGCTGATTTTTCGGGCACCCACCCCTGACCCTTGCATGAGTTCATGCCCTTGCAGGCGTTGTTCGCGGTCTTGCAGAGGCTCGTCCCCTTGCATGAATTGATTCCGGCGCAATGGACAGACTTGCTCATTTTTTTGGCGAGCGCCGGCGCGGGCGCCGCGCCGCTCAGAACCAGGGCTATCGCGGCGGCGGCCATTGAGGCGCCCGAAACACTTTTGACGTTCATTTCCATCTCCTTGAAAATCTGCTCGCACGACGAGCGTTCCAGGTTCACGGGGAACCTGCCGACGCTATTCGTCGCCGCTACGAATAAGGTTACAGCGCGCGGCGCGTGCGAGGAGCGGGCGTCGCTCTCGACTTCGGCCTTGGCGCCCGCGCGGGCAAGGACGACGCGCCCGCTCCGCCCTGCGTCTTTAAAAAGTCCGTTGTGAAAAACTTCTGTAGTATCGCGGATTTGATCGATTGGAGATCATGCGTGATCCGCTGAATTCGGAGAAGATTAGTGACAGGCATATACTTTGCTGTGACAATTAATTCGATTTTGGGATCAGTTCCGCAGTCGACAAAAATTTGGAGACGCCGTGTATCCACCCCTCCGCGGCTTTTTGCGCCGCTGCCATGAACAGTTCGCCGCCGACGATTCCGGCGCGGTCGCCAATTACATTCCGGAATTGACGAGGGCCAACCCAGCGCATTTCGGCGTCAGCTTCGCAACGATCGACGGCCATGTCTATGAAGTCGGCGACAGTTCCACGCCTTTTACGATCCAGTCGATATCGAAGGCCTTTGTATTCGCGCTCGCCCTGGAAACACTTGGCCATGAGCGCGTCGAGTCGGTGATCGGCGTCGAGCCTAGCGGCGAAGCTTTCAATTCGATTCGACTGACGGGCGACAACAAGCCGTTCAATCCCATGGTCAACGCTGGAGCGATCGCCTGTTCCGGTCTGATCCATCAGCATGAGGGCGACGGCGCTTTTGACCTCATCCATCGGACGCTGGGCCGCTTCGCCGGACGCGAACTCGACGTCGACGAAGCGGTGTTCGCCTCGGAACGCGCGACCGGAGACAGGAACCGCGCTATCGCCTGGCTGCTTCGTAATTATTCGGTGCTCGGCGACGACGTCGACGCCGTTCTGGACGTCTATTTTCGTCAATGCGCCGTGCTCGTCACCGCGCGCGATCTGGCGGTCATGGCGGCGACGTTGGCCAACTGCGGCCGCAACCCGCTCACGGGCGAACAGATCATTTCCTCTTACGTCGTGGCGCGCACGCTCTCGGTGATGACGAGCTCCGGCATGTACGACTATGCCGGCGAGTGGATCTATCGGGTGGGAATTCCCGCAAAGAGCGGGGTCGGCGGCGGAATCATCGCCGCCCTTCCGGCGCAACTGGGGCTCGGCACCTTTTCCCCCCGGCTCGACAGTCATGGCAACAGCGTCCGGGGCCTGAAGGTCTGCGAGGCGCTATCGGCGCATTTCGGATTGCATGTGCTCAATCGAAGCGATGATGTGCGCACCTGCATCATTAGCGATTACCACGCAGCCGGTGTTTCCTCGCGCCGCAACCGACAGAATTTTGAGCTGGCGATTCTTCATGAGCGCGCAAGCGACATTCGGGTGATCGAACTCGTCGGCGCGCTCTCATTCGCCACAATGGACTACGTCTCGCGCAGGCTGGATGGCGAAGGGCCGCCAGGCGAGCTGCTGATTTTGGACTTTCGACGCGTTCCGAGCGCGACGACCGCCGCTGCGCGACTCCTGGCGGAGGCGCTCGCTGGCCTCGCTACTCGCGGCGTCACCCTCATCGTCACCGGCTTTGAAAAGGTGTCGCAGCTCTGGCAGGCGATAGACGCAGAGCGCAACGTTTTGCCAAAACTGCGTCATTTTTCGCTGCTCGACGACGCAATCGAATGGGCTGAGGATCAGGTGATCTATCGCTATGGCGGCTTCGAAGGCCTGGCCAAGACGACCCATCTCGGCGAGCAGGCGCTACTCGCTGGGCTGTGTTCGGATGAAATAGACCACATCGCCGCGATCGGGCTCGCGCGTGCTTTCAAAACCGGCGAGCGGATCATCGCCGCCGGAGATCCCGCAGCCTCGCTGTTCTTTCTGCAAAGCGGCATGGTCAGCGTGAAATTGCGTAGCGGTGCGCGATTGGCGTCGATTTCGCCAGGCATGGCATTCGGCGAGATGGCGCTCATCGAACGCGAGCGCAGCGCCGACGTGTGGGCCGACACGGCGGTGCAGTGCCTTGAATTGCCGCTGAGCGCTTATGCTTCGTTCCGCAAGAGCCATCCAGCAAGCGGAGAGCTGATCATGCGAAATCTTGCAGCGTTATTGGCAAGGCGCCTGGTGCTCGCCAACGCCAAAGTCGACCTGCTCAGCGCCTATTGATGTGCTACGCCGCGCTCTTAGGCGTCATGCTTGGGGCCGTGGCCGCCTGCAGGAGCATCGCGCGCGTCTCGTCAACCGAGAACACTCTGGTGAGGCGATTGCGGCTCAGATGCCCTGCGGCGACGTCCGCGATCTCAAGGGCCGCAGCGGTGGTTTCATCGGGCGCCTCGAAGAGCGCAAATCCGTCGTATTCTGCGCCAGGCGTGTAATATAATCCGATGAGGCGCCCGCCGAAGTGCTCAAGAAGCGCTTCTGAAGCCGCGGCGCGATCCTGGGGCGCCTTGATGAGGGTCGCCCAAGCGGCAGGAGAATAGGCAAACTGCGCCAGGAACAAGGGCATCTTTTCGTCCTCTGTCCGGAGGCGGCAGTTTGCGCGTTTCGGCAATGCTTGGCAATGCGGGCGGGCGAGGCGCTGCGGAGCACGATTTGCCTTCTGGTAGCGCTGCCCTTACGTCGTCTGCGTTATGCGCCGGTCAAGAATGGCCGGTTTAATGCGAACGTTAAAACCGGAGGTGAGATGCTGTTGGCTTTTGTGGCGGCGCGCGGCGGCGATGGTCACGGGAGAGTCGCAAGCGCATTGTTTAAAACGCTCGCGGCGTTGGTGTTTCTCGCCCAATCAGCAGTGGCGCGCGCAGAGGGTCCGGCCCCGGAAGTGGTGGTCTCCCGCCCGCTCGCCAGGACGATCCCGCGCTGGGACGAATATACGGGTCGTTTCGAGGCCTTAAAGCAGGTCGAGGTGCGCGCGCGCGTCTCCGGCGCTCTGGAAAAGATCAATTTCACCGATGGGCAGTTCGTCAAAGCCGGCGACGTCCTCTTCGTCATCGATCAGCGGCCATATCAGATCGCGGTCGACAGCGCGCGTGCGGAACTCACTCGAGCGCAGGCGCAAGCCGTGGTGTCGACCCGAGATTATGCCCGCGCTCAGGAGATGACGCAGGGCCGTACGATTACCGCGCGCGACGTCGATCAGCGCAAAGCGAGCAATGATATCGCCAGGGCGCAGGTCTTGAGCGCCGAAGCCGCGCTTCGCAACGCGGAACTCAATCTGGAATGGACGCAGGTCCGCGCGCCGATCGCCGGGCGCGTGTCGGACCGTCGCGTCGATTCGGGCAATCTCGTTCAGGGCGGACAGGCCGATGCGACGTTGCTCACGACGATCGTGACGCTCGATCCGATTCACTTCATCTTCGACGCCTCCGAGGCCGACTACATTCGCTATGCGCGCTCAGCGGAGCGCCCGAAAGAGACCTCGCGCGAGTTTAAAAATCGCGTTTCGGTGCGGCTTGCCGACGAGACCGAGTGGACCCGCAGCGGCGTCATGGACTTCATGGACAATCAGCTCAATCGGCGCTCGGGCACGATCCGCGGCCGGGCCGTCTTCGACAATAAGGACTATTTTCTGACGCCCGGCACGTTCGGGCGTCTGCGCCTGTTCGGCGGCGACGTCTCCGCGCTGCTCATTCCCGATGCTTCCGTCGTCTCCGATCAGACGAGCAAGACCGTGCTTGTCGTGTCGGACGACAACAAGGTCATCGCCAAATCGGTGAGTCTTGGCCCCATTCACAATGGTCTGCGCGTGATCCAATCCGGCCTCGACGCGAAGGATCGGATCGTGATCGGCGGGCTCGCAAATCCAATGGTTCGATCCGGCGCGACCGTTCAACCCAAGGAAGGCGAGATCAAGGAAGCGCCAGTCGCGGTTAGCGACCGATAGTCGTCGAGATCAGGAACGCTATGCGCATTTCGCACTTCTTCATCGAGCGGCCGATTTTTGCGGCGGTGCTTTCCGTGCTTCTGACGCTTGCGGGAGCAATTGCGCAAGGCTCGCTTCCTGTCTCCGAATATCCGGAAATCGCGCCGCCGACAGTGAATATCAGCGCCACCTATCCCGGCGCGTCGGCGGACGTGATCGCCGAGACCGTGGCCTCGCCCATTGAGCAGGAGGTCAATGGCGTCGACGACATGCTCTACATCACGTCGCAATCGACCGGCGACGGACGCGTGTCGATCGACGTCGTGTTCAAGCCGGGCGTCAACATCGATCTCGCGCAGGTGCTCGTTCAGAACCGCGTCGCCATCGCCAACCCGCGCTTGCCGGAGGAAGTGACGCGTTTCGGCGTCGTGGTGAAGAAGGCCTCGCCGGATCTGATGATGGTCGTCCATCTGCTGTCGCCCGACGGCTCGCGCGACCAGCAATATATTTCGAACTACGCGACGCTCTATGTGAAGGACGCCATCGCCCGAATTGACGGGGTCGGCGACGCGCGCCTCTTTGGCGCGAGAGACTATTCGATGCGCATCTGGCTCGATCCGGCGAAAGTCGAGGCGCGCGATCTGACGGCGGGCGACGTCATCGCCGCTTTGCGCGGCGCCAATCTGCAAGTCGCCGCGGGCGCGGTCAATCAGCCGCCGGCGGCCTCGGCGGGCGCTTTCCAGCTATCGGTGCAGACTCTGGGACGGCTCAGCACGCCGGAGCAATTCGGCGACATCGTCATCCGCGCCGACGCCGACGGCCAGATTTACCTGCGCGATATCGCGCGCATCGAATTCGGCGCGCAGGATTATACGCTCAACGCCTATCTCAACCACGACGTTGCGACGGCGCTCGGCATCTTTCAGCGTCCCGGTTCGAACGCCTTGCAGACCGCCGAAGCCGTCAAGCAGGAGATGGAGCGGCTCAAGAAGAATTTCCCTGCCGGCGTCGATTACACGGTCGTCTACAACCCCACCGAATTCATCCAGCAGTCGGTGGACGAAGTCGTCCATACGCTGCTCGAGGCGATCGTCCTCGTCGTCCTCGTCGTCATCCTGTTCCTGCAGACCTGGCGCGCGGCGATCATTCCGGTGGCGGCGATCCCGGTGTCGCTGATCGGCAGCTTCGCCGTAATGAAGGCCGCCGGCCTCAGCTTCAACACGCTCTCGCTCTTCGGCCTGGTGCTGGCGATCGGCATCGTCGTCGACGACGCGATCGTCGTCGTGGAAAATGTCGAGCGCTATCTCGCGCAGGGGCTCTCGCCCAAGGAAGCCGCGCACAAGACGATGGATGAAGTTGGCGGGGCGCTGATCGCGATTGCGCTTGTGCTCTGCGGCGTGTTCATCCCCACCGCCTTCATCAGCGGCTTGCAGGGCGCGTTCTATAAACAGTTCGCCATCACCATCGCCAGCGCCACGCTGATCTCAGCCTTCGTTTCGCTGACGCTGTCGCCGGCGCTGGCGGCGATGTTGTTGAAGCCGCATGATGTGGAGGAGGAGGAGAAGACGCATCGGCTGAGCTGGGCGCATGCGCCGCTGCGTCGCTTCTTCGACGCCTTTAACGCCGCGTTCGACAAGGTCTCGACGGCATATGGCGCGGCGACAGGCCGTCTCGTGCGGCTTGGCGTCGTCATGCTCGCCGTCTATGCGATCCTCATCTTTTTCGCCTTCGATTTGCTGCGTCGAACGCCGACCGGCCTCATTCCGCAACTCGATCGCGGCTATGTGATCGCCGCTTTTCAATTGCCGCCCGGCGCGACGCTCGATCGCACGGACAAGGTCATGCGCGCGGCGACGGACATTATTTTGAAGCGCGCGGGCGTCAAGGACGCTGTCGTTTTCACCGGCTTTGATGGCGCGACATTCACCAATGCGCCGAACACCGGCGTGATCTTCGTCACGCTGGAGGCCTTCGAGGAACGTGCAAAGAAGGGGCTGTCCTCCGCGCAGATTCAAGCCGACCTTTACGGCCAGCTGTCCAAGCTGAACGACGCCTTCGTCTTCGTGCTGGCGCCGGCTTCGGTTCCAGGCATCGGCACCGGCGGCGGCCTCAAGGGCTATGTGCAGGATCGCGCCGGGCGCGGACTTCCCGCGCTCGAAAACGCGACGTGGACGCTCGCCGGCGCGGCGGGGCAGTCGGGAGAATTCACTCAGGCGTTCACGCTGTTCAACACGCGCACGCCGCAAATCTTCGCCGACGTCGATCGCACCAAGGCCGAGCTCATCGGCGTGCCGATCTCGCGCGTTTTCGAGACGCTCTCGGTCTATCTCGGCTCGACCTTCGTCAACGACTTCAACGTCCTTGGACGCACTTACCGCGTCATGGCGCAGGCGGATGATCCCTTTCGCCTGACGCTGCGCGACATCGCCAATCTGAAGACCCGCAGCGCCTCGGGGGCGATGGCGCCGATCGGCGCCGTCGCCACTTTCCGCGACACGACAGGCGCGTTCCGCGTGCCGCGCTACAATCTCTATCCGGCCGCCGAGGTGCAGCTCAATCTCGCGCGCGGCGTCTCCTCCGGCCAGGGCATCGCGGCGGTCGAGAAGCTCGCGGCGGAAAAGCTGCCGCAAGGGTTCGGCTTCGAATGGACCGAAATCGCCCTGCAGGAGAAGCTTGCCGGGAATACCGCCGCGATCGCGTTTGGCCTCGCGGTGGTATTCGTCTTTCTGCTGCTCGCCGCGCTCTATGAGAGCCTGCTGCTGCCGGTTTCGGTGATCCTCATCGTGCCGATGTGCATTCTCGCGGCGATGCTCGGGGTCGTCTCACGGGGGCTCGATCGCAACATATTGGTCGAGATCGGGCTCGTCGTGCTGATCGGCCTCGCGGCGAAGAACGCCATCCTCATCGTCGAATTCGCCAAGCAGGCGGAAGACGCTGGGCAATCCAAATTCGACGCCGCCGTCACCGCCGCCCGCACGCGTCTTCGGCCCATTCTGATGACGTCGCTGGCTTTCATTCTCGGCGTGCTGCCGCTCGCCGTCGCCGAGGGCGCGGGCGCCGAGATGCGCCAGTCGATCGGCACCGCCGTGTTCTTCGGCATGCTCGGCGTGACGTTGTTCGGCCTCGCGTTCACGCCGACCTTCTACGTGGTCGTGCGCATTTTCGCGCGGTATTTCCAGTCGGGGAGCGCCCGCGACTCCACGCCGGCGGCTGCAAGGTCGGACGGGAGTTTCGCGCAAGAGATCGGTTTGCACGAAGCAAAAAAGATTGATCTGGGCCGACCCAAGAGGTGGCTCGACGACCTTCGGCGCAGGCTTCAATGACCCAAGCGCGGCGCAGAGCCGCGCCTGGCGCAGACTTATTGGAAATGTTCTTCGCGCAGCTTCGTGCTCTGCGTCGGGGCGAATTCACGACGGCAGGCGGGGCTCAACCGCGCGATGTTCTGCTGCAGACAGGACTCGATCTCATCGACGAAGGGAATGTCGGAGCTGCAAAATCTCATGGCGTCGCCCATGCAGTCGGAGCGTTCCTGCGACGTGCCCTGAGCGTAGGCGGGGGTCGCGGCGGCGAACGCCAAGAGAAACGAGAAGAGAAACGAGAACGGAATGAGCTTACGCATGTTGATCCTTTCACACCTAAGCGTCTGTAATGCGCAAACCTAAGCGTAGAACCGTTCTTGAGAAAAGCAAAGCGGGTTCAACTAAGCTTTTCTTGTTCATCGTAACTTGGCGATGGCGCTGGGATTTGCTCGGCAAGGGCGGCGCGGGTGAGACGCAAGAGGTCGTCGAGCGAGGGACTGGACAGGGCGTCGCCTGACGGTTCGAAACGCACGACGGGATCGCGCGTGCAGAGCCGCAGACAGTCGCGCGTCGTAATGGCGAGACGGCCGGAAGCCAGTTCATTCGAAAAGGCCTGGGCAAAAGACGTCTCGACCGACGCGAGCAGCATGCGGCCTTTCCCTTCGGCGTCGCAGCGCGGGCCGACGCAGACGAGGAGACGAACGGGGGGAGCGTTCACGGCGCTTCATAGATGGGGTGTTGCGCGCAGAGCGCCGCGACGTCTTTGCGGACAGTTTCGATGAGCGCGTCATCGCTCGGATTTTTCAGCACCCGGTCGATCCTTCCCGCGATCGCTTCGAATTCGGCGACGCCGAAGCCGCGCGTCGTTCCGGCGTTGCTCGAAAGGCGCAGGCCCGACGGCGCCTCGGGCGGACGCGGATCGAAGGGGATCATATTCTTGTTGACGGCGAGGCCGGCGCGCTCCAGCGCCTTGGCGGCGACATCGCCAGTCAAACCGCGCGCGGCAAGATCGACGAGCATCAGTCCCATATCCGTGCCGCCCGTGACGATGCGCAGGCCGGCGTCTGCAAGAGCGCGCCCTAGCGCCCGCGCATTGTCGATCACCGCACGGTTGTAGGCCGTAAATTCCGGCCGCAAGGCTTCGCCAAGGCATGCCGCCTTGCCGGCGACGCCATGCAGCAGCACCGAGCCTTGCACGCCCGGAAATATGCCGGCGTTGATCCGGCTGCTCAAGCCCTCGTCGTTCCACAGCACCATCCCGCCGCGCGCGCCGCGCAGCGATTTGTATGTCGTCGTCGTCACGACATGCGCATGGGGCAGGGGATCAGGATAGAGGCCGGTCGCGACGAGGCCGGCGAAATGCGCCATGTCGACGAGAAGATAGGCGCCGACCTCATCGGCGATCGCGCGCATCGACGCGAAATCGATGGCGCGCGCATAGGCGGAGCCGCCGGCGATGATCATGCGCGGCCTTTCGCGCCGCGCGAGATCGCGCACCTCGTCGAGATCGATGCGTTCGGACTCGCGGCTGACGCCATAGGAGACGATTCTGTAATCGCGCCCGGTCAGCGTCGCCGGATGGCCATGGCTGATGTGGCCGCCGGCGGCGACATTCATCGAGAGGATCGCATCGCCGAGTTTCAGTAGGCCGAGAAACACGCCGGCGTTGGCGTTGGAGCCCGAATGCGGCTGCACATTGGCGAAGCGGCAGTTGAACAGTTTCTTCGCCCGTTCGACGGCGAGCGCCTCGATGGCGTCGGCGAATTGCGCGCCGCCATAATAGCGCGCAAAGGGCAGGCCCTCGACGGTCTTGTTGGTGAGGATCGAGCCCTGCGCCTCCAGCACCAGCCGCGAGACGATGTTTTCGGAAGCAATCAGTTCGATGCCGTCCTGCTGGCGCCGCAACTCGCCGGCGATGGCCGAGGCGAGCTCGAGGTCGGCGGAGAGGCCGAGATCTAAGTGTGGGCTATGCGCCGTCATGATTGCTCAGTTCCGGGGCGCCGATACCTCTCTCGATCAATCCAAACGCGAATGTCGTCGTCGTTGCGCGTAGTGTTAAACGCGAACGCTTTCGTACAATAACGGATTCGTCGCAGGCGAATTGGGACAGAGAGCGCATTATTTGCTCGCGCCGCGTTTGCCTAAGCAGTCCTCATGCTGAGGAGGCGCCTGCAAGGCGCCGTCTCGAAGCACGAGGGCTGCGCTGACAGTCGTTGGTTTCTGAAGGCGGCCCTCGTCCTACGAGACGCGCGCATTGCGCGCTCCTCAGGATGAGGGCCTTTGGCTCACACATCCAAATTCGCGACGTTCAGCGCATTCTCCTGAATGAATTCGCGGCGCGGCTCGACGACATCGCCCATCAGCTTGACGAAAATGTCGTCGGCCTCCACGGCTTCCTTCACCTTCACCTGCAGGAGCGAACGCGCGTCGCGGTCGAGAGTCGTCTCCCAGAGCTGTTCGGCGTTCATCTCGCCGAGACCCTTGTAGCGCTGGATCGTCAGGCCCTTGCGGCCGATCGAGTTCATCGCATCATAAAGCGCCAGCGGACCGGAGAGCGGGGCCTCGTCGCCACGCCTGATCAAGGTCGCCGGCGCGGCGAAGATTTCACGCAGGCTCTCGGCGCGCTCATGCAGCTTGCGCGCCTCGCTTGAATTCAAGAGCGATGCGTCGAGCGTCACGGCATGAGTCACGCCGCGCAGCGTGCGCTTGAAGACATATTCGAGACTTTGGCCGGCCTCGCGCACTTCGCCCGTCCAGCCGCGTTCGGTCTCCTCCGAAATCGCATCGAGGCGTCGCGAGATGTCGTCGGCGTAGCGCTTCGCCTCCGCTGCATCCGTCAGCGGCGTCAGATCGCCGGCCATCGCCGCCTGTTCGATGACGGCGCGGTCATAGCGCGAATGCAGGCTCAGCATCACATTGCGGAACGCGCGCGTATCTTCGAGCGTTTGGCGCAGGTCGGCGCCGGCGCGATCTTCTGTGCCGGTGCGCAGCACCGCGCCGTCCAGCAGACTTTCGATCAGATAATCTTCAAGCGCGCGTTCATCTTTCAGATATTGCGTTGACTTGCCGCGCATCACTTTGTAGAGCGGCGCTTGGGCGATGAAGATATGCCCGCGCTCGATCAGCTCCGGCATCTGCCGATAGAAGAAGGTCAGAATCAGCGTGCGGATATGGGCGCCGTCGACGTCGGCGTCCGTCATGATGATGACTTTGTGATAGCGCAGCTTGTCGACGTTGAATTCGTCGCGGCCGATGCCCGTGCCGAGCGCGGTGATCAGCGTGCCGATCTGTTCGGACGACAGCATCTTGTCGAAACGCGCGCGCTCGACATTGAGGATCTTGCCGCGCAGCGGCAGCACCGCCTGGAATTCCCGATTGCGGCCCTGCTTGGCCGTGCCGCCGGCGGAGTCGCCCTCGACGATGAACAGTTCGGCCTTGGCCGGATCGCGCTCCTGGCAATCGGCAAGCTTGCCTGGAAGATTGGCGACGTCGAGCGCGCCCTTGCGGCGCGTCAGTTCGCGCGCCTTGCGCGCCGCTTCGCGCGCGACGGCCGCTTCGCACACTTTGGAAACGACGGTCTTGGCTTCGGCTGGATGCTCCTCCAGCCACTGGCCGAGCAATTCGTTGACGATATTCTCGACGGCCGGACGCACTTCCGAGGAGACGAGCTTGTCCTTCGTCTGCGAGGAGAATTTCGGGTCCGGCACTTTCACCGACAGAACGCAGGTCAGTCCCTCGCGGCAGTCATCGCCGGTGAGATCGACTTTCTCGCGCTTGGCGACGCCGGAGGATTCGGCGTAGCCGGTGATCTGGCGCGTCAGCCCGCCGCGAAATCCAGCCAGATGCGCGCCGCCGTCCCGCTGCGGAATGTTGTTGGTGAAGGCCAGCACATTTTCGTGGTAGCTGTCGTTCCACCACAGCGCGACTTCGACGTTGATCTGGTCGCGCTGGCCGTGAATGAGGATCGGCGCCGAGACAAGCGGCGTCTTCGCGCGGTCGAGATAGCGCACGAAAGCTTCGAGCCCGCCCTCGTAATAAAGCTCGTCGCGCTTGACCTCTGCGTGTCGCGCGTCGGTCAGAACGATGCGCACGCCGGAATTCAAAAAGGCGAGTTCGCGAAGCCGATGCTCGATCGTCGCAAGGTCGAACTCGGTCATCGTGAAGGTCGCGGAGGACGGCAGAAACGTCACTTCGGTGCCCCGCTTGGGCGCGCCGTCGACGACCGGCGCGTCGCCCACGACGACGAGCGGCGCGACCGCGTCGCCATTGGCGAACTCTATTGCGTGTTCTTTGCCGTCGCGCCAGACGCGCAGCTTCAGCCACACGGAGAGGGCGTTGACCACGGAGACGCCGACGCCGTGCAGACCGCCAGAAACCTTGTAGGAGTTCTGGTCGAACTTTCCGCCGGCGTGCAGCTGCGTCATGATCACTTCGGCCGCTGAGACGCCTTCCTCGGGATGGATGTCGGTCGGAATGCCGCGGCCATTATCGAAAACCGTACAAGAGCCGTCTGCGTTGAGCGTCACGTCGACATGGGTGGCGTGGCCGGCGAGCGCCTCGTCGATAGCGTTGTCGACCACCTCGTAAACCATGTGGTGGAGGCCGGTGCCATCGTCCGTGTCGCCGATATACATGCCGGGACGCTTACGCACGGCGTCGAGGCCACGCAGCACCCTGATTGACCCTGCGCCATATTCCGCCGGGTCGTCATTCCGATTGTCGCTATCGCTCATATTTTTTGGGAGTTTCCGTGCTGTTGAGGCTCATGATTCGAACAGACGATCTTACCTCAAATGGCGGCGTCAATGCACGGAAATAGTTGACGATTGGGCGCTTTTGCCAGGGATTCGCCGCCCACGCCGGCGCCCCGCTGTCTCTTTAGGTCGGGCTGGAACGATTTCATGCGGCCGCTAGTTCACAGGCGGGGCGACGCGCTCGCGTTTCGGGCTGGCTAAGTTCGCGGGCCGCCAAGAGAAAGTCACTTTCCATGAAAGCGCTCACCTTCCACGGCAAAGGCGACATTCGCTGCGAGAGCGTTCCCGACCCCAAAATCGAAGACCCGCGCGACGCTATCATCAAGGTCACCGCCTGCGCGATCTGCGGCTCCGATTTGCACATTTTCGACGGCATCGTTCCTGAAATGCATACTGGAGACGTGCTCGGGCACGAAACGATGGGCGAGGTCGTCGAAGTCGGGTCGGAAACAAAGAAACTGAAGGTCGGCGACCGAGTCGTGGTGCCCTTCACCATTTCCTGCGGCGAATGTTTCTTCTGTCAGCGCGGCTATTTCTCCGCCTGCGAGCGCACCAACCGTGACCACGCCAAAGCTGAAAAGCTCTGGGGACACTCTCCGGCCGGTCTGTTCGGCTACTCGCATCTCCTTGGCGGCTACGCCGGCGGCCAGGCGGAATATCTGCGCGTGCCGCACGCAGACGTCGGGCCCATCAAGGTTCCCTCTCAGCTTCGCGACGATCAGCTGCTGTTTTTGTCCGACATTTTCCCGACGGGCTATATGGCGGCCGAATTCTGCGACATTAAGCCCGGCGACGTCATCGCGATCTGGGGCTGCGGCCCGGTCGGGCAATTTGCCATCCGCAGCGCGTTCCTGCTGGGCGCCGAACGCGTCATCGCGATCGACAAGGCGCCTGAGCGGCTCAGCCTCGCCAAAGCGGCCGGGGCGGAGACGCTCGACTATAGCAAGGTTGATGTTTACGAGGCGATCCAGAGCCTGACGAAGGGCCGAGGCGCCGACGCCTGCATTGACGCGGTCGGAACCGAACCCGACCCGACCGCCAGCATCGACTCGATGATCGACCGCGCCAAGGTCGCGACATTTCTTGGGACCGATCAGCCGCATGTGCTGCGTCAGGCGATTCACTGCTGCCGCAATTTCGGAACGGTGTCGATCGTCGGCGTTTACGCGGGATTTCTCGACAAGGTGCCGCTGGGATCGGCGATGAATCGCGGCCTCACCTTCCGCATGGCGCAGACTCCCGTGCAGCGCTATTTGCCGCGGTTGCTTGAACGTATCGAGTCCGGGGATATCGATCCATCCTTCGTCGTCACGCACCGCGGATCGCTCGAGGACGGGCCTGAGCTCTACAAGACTTTTCGCGACCGGAAGGACGGCTGCGTGAAAGTCGTGCTCACGCCTTGATACGTAACTCTTAGTCCCCGGATACGTTCGGAGGATCGCGGTCGCGGAGCTTCGCGCGGCGGCGGAGAATGCCGCGCGTCACCACGTCAACGCGTAAGGCGAAGAGCAGGGCGATGATCAGAAATGTGGCGCCTATAAACCAGGCCGTGAATCCGACAAGAGCGCCGACAGCCAGCCAGACCACACTAAGGGCCAATCCGAATATCGCCAGTACGGTAGTCATTCTGCCCGATAATTGTTGTCCGTTGCGGAAACAGGAGACCGCCGCTGTCATGTTCTACACGCCATGAGGCTTACCCCAATTTTTCTCAATTGTGACGCGAAATCTCGCGAAATCCCCTCTTCATTCGTTCATATTCGCGTAATACGAGTGTTTTTTCATCTATAAATCTCAGGTTGCTGCATGCCGAGCGCCTACGCGGCGCGCCCTCAAACATGGGTGGCGCATCCGGGCGTGACAAGCATAGGCTCGGCCGACTTGCCTAACGGCGCAAATAGGGCGGGGTCTGCGCCAGTCATCCAGACCTGGCCGCCAAGCGCCTGTAGTTCCGCGTAGAGAGCCTCCCGACGCTTCACGTCGAAATGCGCGGCGATCTCGTCGAGAAGAAGAATCGGCGCATGTCCGGTCATGGCGTTGATCAGCTTCGCATGGGCCAGAGTCAGCCCCGTCAGCAGGGCTTTCTGCTCGCCGGTCGAACAGGCCCGAGCCGCCTCATTCTTTGGACCGTGGCGCACCGCGAGATCACTCGTCTGTGGACCGATTAACGTTCGTCCAGCGGCGGCGTCACGACGGCGCGACGCGGCGAGTTCGCCGCGGTACCATTCCTCCACCGCGAGCGCTGGCTCGAGAGCCAGCCGCCGCTCCAGTTCGCCCTCGATCGTCACCTCCGCCCAAGGGAAGGGCGAGGCGTCGTCGCGGCCTGCGGCGATCAGCGCGACAAGCCGCGAAACGGTCTCGCGTCTCGCGGCGGCCACGGCGACGCCGAGCGCAGCGATCTCCTGCTCAGCGGCGTCGAGCCAGCGCCGGTCGGCGACGCCTTCTTCGAGAAGCCGGTTTCGATTACGCAGCGCCCGCTCCAGCCTGTTGGCGCGCGCGCCGTGCTCGGCGTCGACGCCGAGCGCCAGCCGATCCAGAAAGCGCCGTCGTTCGCCGGCCGCGCCGGAAAAAAGTCCATCCATCGCCGGCGTGAGCCAGAGCACCCGCACATGATCGGCGAAGGCCCGCGCTGAGCTCACAGGCAGGCGATCAACGCGAAAAAGCCGCTCGCCTGACGGCGTCAGACCATGGCCGAGCTGGGTCGTTACGCCATCGGCTTCGACTTCGATCGAGACGGCGAAACCGCCGGCCCCGCCACGCCTCGCGCATTCGGCGAGTTCTGCGCGGCGCAGGCCGCGGCCGGGCGAGAACAGCGACAGCGCTTCGAGCAGATTGGTCTTACCCGCGCCATTCTCCCCAAAGAGCGCAACCATCGTCGACTCGAACCGGCAATCGAGCGCCGCATAGGAGCGGAAGTCGCTGAGCGTCACGCGGCGCACGCGCGGCGCGCTCTTGGTCGAAAGGGCCATCATGACGCCGTCGCGTCGAACCGACGAGACGCCTTCGCGTGAGCGATCATTGCGCGCGGGAAACGCGGCGTCCCGGCGAGAGGATGGCGTAGCTGTGGGGTCCGGTGAAGGACGTCATAATGGCCTCGATCAAGGGCTCGTCCGACCTTTCGGCGGTTGACCAATCGACCGTGAAACTGGCGCCCGTGCCGCCACGAACGTCGTCTTGCGCGATGATGACCTGCAATGAGGCGTAAGGCTTCAGAGAGATGGGTTCATTCAGGTAGCTTTCGATCAACTGACCCGAGCCGCTGCGGTATTCGATCTTTTCGATCGCGAGAACATTCGTCGCCGAGGCGTTGTGAATCGACAGTGCGCCAGAGAAGTTCAACCGCGTCACGCCGCCTTGCCCGATGAGCGTCGAATGCAGCGGAATCAGCGTGCGCCCGCGAAGGGCGAGTTTCTCCGCCGGGGCAGGTGTCGTGGCGTCGGGGCTGACGATGACGGGCTGAGCCGACGGCAGCGGCGACCGCGCCGCGCACTCCGTGACGAAGGCGCTCACGACCAAAGCGAGCGCAAGAACACGCGGGGCAAGAACACGCGGGGCAAGAACACGCGGGGCAAGAACACACGGGACAAGGCTAAGCGGCATTGCGCACATCTTTTCCTTTCGACTCGACATCTGCGGCGCCGGCGCACACTAGCATCGCGCTGCGAAAGGTCTAATCGAATGTCATTCGCCGTGGAGGTCGACGGTTGGGCATGCGCGACGCGGCGTCGCATCGCGGAAGCCTAGCGTGTTTCGGTAATCTTGAGGCCAGCGCAGCGCGTTTTAACCGGGGGAGTCCGTTCTTGTCGGCCGGGCCTTGCCGGAAAGCGTCGCGCGCGACCTATCGCAGAGCGGCGAATGTAGGCGCAAGCGTCCCGCGAGCGGCAAAGCTCTCCCGATCGGATGAGCGAAGTCGTTTGGCCTTACGCATAAAATCTGTATTCTCCGCCTGCGGCGATCGGAGTTTATTCAGTGGCGGGCGTGGGTTGTGCGCGGAGCCTTGAGGCTAAGCGCGTCTTGCTGATCGTCGGCGGGGGGATCGCCGCGTATAAATCGCTGGATCTCGTGCGGCGCCTGCGCGAGCGCGGCGCGCGGGTGCGCGTCGTCATGACGGCGGCGGCCAAGGAGTTCGTGACGCCGCTCGCCTTCGTCAGCCTCGCGAACGAAAAAGTCTACGACGATCTCTTCTCCGCAACCGACGAGCAAGAGATGGGCCATATCCAGCTGTCGCGCGACGCCGACCTTCTCGTCGTCGCGCCCGCGACGGCGCATATTCTCGCGCGCGCCGCGCGCGGCCTCTGCGACGATCTTGCGACCACTCTGCTGCTCGCAACCGACACGCGCGTCCTTTATGCGCCGGCGATGAATGTGCGCATGTGGCTTCACCCTGCCACCCAGCGCAACGTCTCGACGTTGCATGGCGACGGCGCCTGGTTTGTGGGGCCAAACGTCGGCGACATGGCCTGCGGCGAATATGGACCCGGGCGCATGAGCGAGCCGCTGGAGATCGTCCAAGCGATCGAGGCCGCGCTGAAGCAGGACACAAGGCTGCCGGCCCCCGAAGGCCTATCGATGCGCGGCGGCGCGCTCGAAGGGCTGCATGTCGTCGTGACCTCCGGGCCCACCCATGAGCCGATCGATCCGGTTCGCTACATCGCCAATCGCTCGTCAGGACGGCAAGGGCACGCCATTGCGGCGGCGGCGGCGCGCGCAGGGGCGCGCGTGACCGTGATCTCGGGGCCGGTCGCCCTCCCGGATCCCCCCGGCTGCGAGACCATACGTATAGAGAGCGCGCGAGACATGCTGGCCGCCGTAGAGGCCGCGCTTCCGGCGGATATATTCGTCGCCGCGGCGGCGGTCGCCGATTGGCGCGCGGAGCCGGCGGTCGACAAAATCAAGAAGGGCGAGCGCGGCGCGCCGAGTCTGTCGCTTGTCGAAAATCCCGACATTCTTGCGAGCGTCTCACGCGGACCGAACCGCCCGCGCTTGGTCGTCGGCTTTGCGGCGGAAACGCGCGACCTCATCCGCCACGCGCAGGAAAAGCTCGCCCGAAAAGGATGTGATCTCATTGTCGCCAACGACGTCAGCGAGGGAACCGGCGTATTTGGCGGGGCCATGAACCAGGCCCATCTCGTCTCGCGAGCGGGCGTCGAAGACTGGCCACGTCTTCGCAAGGAAGACGTCGCGGAGCGGCTCGTGGCGCGCCTTGCGCAGTTGATCGGCGGCGAAATGTCATGAAAGTCGCGATCCGCCGACTACCGAACGCCGAAGGGCTGCCACCCCCGGCTTACGCCAGCGAAGGCGCAGCGGGGCTTGATCTCCACGCCGCGCTGGCGCCGGGGCAAAAGCTGGTGCTGGAGCCTGGCGCCCGCGATCTCATCCCCACAGGGCTCTCGATCGCGTTGCCTCAGGGCTATGAGGGACAGGTTCGCCCGCGATCGGGTCTCGCCGCAGAGCACGGAGTCACCGTGCTCAACGCGCCGGGCACCATCGACAGCGACTATCGCGGCGAGATCAAGACGCTGCTGATCAATCTCGGGGGGCAGCCCTTCGAGATCGTTCGCGGGATGCGCATCGCGCAGCTCGTGATCGCGCCGGTGGCGCATGTTACGCTTGAGGAGGTCGATGATCTCGACGCAACGACGCGCGGCGCCGGCGGCTTCGGGTCGACGGGCGTGAGCGGAGAAGGCGCGTGATGAAGCTTCTGCCGCGCACCGCTCGCTTCGCGCTCATGGCGACGCTCGACGTGGCGCTTCATGCACGGGGCCGGCCGGTGTCGTCAAAGCAGCTCGCCGCGCGTCACGATCTGCCGCCGCGACGATTGGAGACGGTCCTGCAGGCCTTGGTGAGAGCGGGGATTCTCAAAAGCGTAAGAGGGCCAGCAGGAGGCTATGCTCTGGCGCGCGAGAGGCGTCGTCTTTCAGTCGGCGAGATCGTTCGCGTCGCCTTGCGGGCGGAAGAGGAAGAGGCGCCGGACGTGGCGCCGCCGCTGCTCTCGGCGGTGCTGGAGCCAATCATCGCTGAAGCGGAAGAGAGCGCGCTCCGGCAATTAGACGACGTGACGCTCGACGATCTGCACGCGCGCGCGGTCGCGCTCGGTTTTGGAGAAAGGCCGGACGCGAGCGGCGCTTTTGAGATATGAAGCGCGCCAGCCGGCAAAGTTGCCAGATGGGCGAGGAGGCGCGCATGATCTATGACACGATTGCAGTCGAGACGCAGGGCCGAGTCGGACTGATCCGTCTCAACCGGCCTGAAGCGCTCAACGCGTTGAACGCACAGCTCATCGCCGAGCTCGACGACGCGCTCGCAGAGTTTGAATCGAACGACGGCGTCGGCTGCGTCGTCCTTACCGGCTCCGAGAAGGCCTTCGCCGCTGGCGCGGACATCAAGGAGATGCGCGACAAGGGCTTCGTTGACGCCTTTCTCGACGATTTCATCGGCCGATGGGACGTCGTGGCGCGGGCCCGCAAGCCCATCATCGCCGCCGTCTCGGGGTTCGCACTGGGCGGCGGCTGCGAAATCGCGATGATGTGCGACTTCATTCTCGCGGCGGACACGGCGGTCTTCGGCCAGCCGGAAATCAAGCTCGGCGTGATCCCCGGCGCCGGCGGCACGCAGCGGCTGACCCGGGCCGTCGGCAAGGCCAAGGCGATGGATCTCATACTGACAGGTCGGATGATGGGCGCCGAGGAGGCCGAACGCGCCGGCCTCGTCGCGCGGATTGTCCCGGCCGCGGATCTTCTCGCCGAGGCGACCAAAACGGCGGCGACGATCGCGTCTATGTCGCTTCCCGCGGCGCTCATGGCCAAGGAGGCGGTCAATCGCGCTTTTGAATCGACGCTCGCGGAGGGAATTCGCCACGAGCGAGGGCTTTTCTATTCGCTTTTCGCCACCGGCGATCAAAAGGAAGGCATGAACGCCTTCGTGGAAAAGCGGAAGCCGGCCTTCGCCAATCGATAGGGCCGCCATTGACGAACAGCGGCCGCCGCGCTTATAAACCACGCCACTTGGCCGCGATTTCGCGGCCGCTTGGTTTTTAGGCGGCGCATCGCCGTCACTTTCGAGGACACGCAAAGCATGGCCAATACGAGTTCGGCCAAGAAAGCCGTTCGCCAGATCGCCCGCCGCACTTCGGTCAATCGTGCACGTCGCAGCCGCATGCGCACTTTTGTGCGCAAGGTCGAGGAGGCGATCGCCTCGGGCGACGCCTCTGTGGCGGCGGACGCGCTGCAAAATGCCGTGCCGATCGTGATGCGCGCTGCGCAGCGCGGCGTCATTCACAAGAATACGGCCTCGCGAAAGGTTTCGCGACTGACCGCGCGCGTGAAGGCGCTGGCCGCACAGGCGTAGAGGTTTCGCTGCGCATAGCGTGAACGCAACATTCTAGGAGCCCGGCGAGAGCCGGGCTTTTTTATTGCGCAGGACGGCGACGGCAATTCGTCGCAATAAGGCCAGATGACACGGTCGTGATTTTTTTTCGCAGCAATAATGCGTGATCATTCAAAATTCTCCCGATTCAATCTCTTGCAATGAAGCTGTCACGAACGGGAAAAAGCTAGGCACTTGACACGATTTTCGCGTTTGTTTCGCGCGGCGTTGGCGTGCGGCGAGCGACTCCAACGCGCCTGTCGCCTGTGGAATTTTATAGGCGGCGAATCATCGGCTTATGGCCAAAGATGACAAAAGATCGCGGCGCTCCGCTAGAGAACTCCAATCATTGTGACGGATTTAATCACGAGCGTCGTTGCGCGTGATGGCGCTGACGTGTAGCTTCTAAGGGTCGAACGAAAGGCGGTCGGCGTCGGTTTTTAATGGGCGCGCAATAGTGAGGGGAACGACCTGCGTTCCCCGGCGCGGATGGGCCCAAAGTGAGACGCATTGCCGCCTTCCAGCCGTTCGGCTTGAAAACTCAAGTGATAGTTCGCAAGGGCGTAGAGTAGATTCCGTTTCCTGCGACGCGCATCAATCCGGGATTCTCGCTGATCCCGGACGAGGGGAGGCTTTTGCCATGGCGAAAAGGCGGTTGGCCGAGACAGTCGAGGGAGCGCGCAGCCTCAACGATCGCATCAGTGTGCGGTCGTTCACGGCGCTGTGCGGCGTCTGTTTCACGCAGGAGGCCAACGCCGGCAGATGCGCGCGGCTCGCGATCGGGCCGCCTACAAGAGTGCTGATTTAGCGCCGTTCGCGGCGGCAATTACTCGTTCCAACTAGGTTCCTTTCGATCAGCGCCAGCGGCGAGATTCGCCGAGGGCTCCCTTTCTGGCGCTCGTTTCGGAAAAAAGGTCTGATATGTCCGATCATAGAGAACAATTGGCAGACGACGGAGTAACCGCTGAAGACCGCTCGAAATGGGACCGAGTCCGACACAGACTGAGGAGCGACCTCGGCGACGCGGTTTACAATTCCTGGTTCACGCGATTGGAACTCGAGCGCATCGACGGCGGCGCAGTGCATCTGACGGTGCCCACCAAATTTTTGAAAAGCTGGGTGCAGTCGCACTATGCGCCGCGCATCAAGGCGCGCGTGGCGAGCGAATTCTCGAAAGTAGAGCGCGTCCTCATCGACGTGCGTTCGCCTATGCGCAAGACGCGCTCGCGTGAAGACGGCGCAGATCAGGTCGAGTCCAGCACACCGCACTGCGTCGCGCGCGCCGTCGCGACATTCGCGCCGACTCTCGAAGCGGCCAGCGAAGGCAATGCGCGCCGCGCCGCTCGCCCGATGCCCTTGCGTCACGACGCCGACGCGTTCGTCGGCTCGCCGCTCGATCGTCGGCTGTCCTTCTCGACCTTTCTCGTCGGGCCCTCGAACCAGCTCGCCTACGCGGCCGCCTGCCGCGTCGCTGAGGCGCGCGCCGGCGACCTTCCGATGTTCAATCCGCTCTATGCCCATGCGGCGGTCGGGCTCGGCAAGACGCATCTCCTGCAAGCGCTTGCACATGCGTCGAACGACAACCGCCGCCATACGATTTATCTGACGGCTGAACGCTTTATGAGCGGCTTCGTCTCTTCGCTGACCACACATACGTCGCTGGCGTTCAAGGAGAAGCTACGCGGCATCGACGTGCTGATCATCGACGACGTTCAGTTTCTCCAAGGCAAATCAATCCAGCAGGAGTTCTGCCACACGCTGAATGCGCTGATTGACGCCGGTCGACAGGTCGTCGTCGCCGCCGACCGGCCGCCGTCGGAGCTCGATACGCTCGACGAGCGCGTGCTGTCGCGATTCAAGGGCGGGCTTTGCGTGGACATCGGCCCGCTGGACGAGTCCTTGCGCATCAAGATCCTCGCCGCGCGCATTGCATCGGCGAAGGAGTCGCAATCCAGTTTCCACGTGCCGCCGGAGGTCATCTCCTACGTCGCGCGCACGATCGCCACCAACGGCCGTGATCTTGAGGGCGCCGTCAATCGGCTTCTCGCCCACGCCACGCTGACTGGGGCGCCGCTGACCGTCGAGACCGCGGAATCGGCCATTCGCGATCTCGTGCGCACGCAGGATCCAAAACGCGTCAAAATCGACGACATCCAGAAGCTCGTGGCGAGCCACTACAATATTTCACGCTCCGACATTCTGTCGTCTCGGCGCACCGCCAATGTGGTGCGGCCTCGGCAGATCGCCATGTATCTGTCGAAAGTGCTGACGCTGCGCTCGCTGCCGGAGATTGGCCGCAGATTCGGCGGCCGCGATCACACCACCGTGCTGCACGCGGTGCGGAAAATCGAGGAGCTCGCCGCCAAGGACAAAGGGCTCGCCGAAGTCATCGAACTTCTGAAGCGCATCTTGAGCGAGCAGTAGACTGCGGCTTGGCTGGGTTCACGGGTAACGCGGCGACGGGCGCGCAATCGCTGCGCCAGCCCGTCTCATCGGCCGGTCTTCACCGTCGTCCACATTCTGGTGATCAGTTTCTGAACTGTCTGATCGGGCGCCGTGACCGTAAACAGGCGTCGCATCGTGAGGTCATTTGGATAGACCGACGGATCATTCGCGACCGCCTTGTCGATCAGCGGTCGCGACGGCGCGACGCCATTGGCGAAATTGGTGGCGATTGAATTGCGCGCGGCGATATCGGGTCGAAGCAAATAATCGATAAAGAGATAGGCTTCGTCGAGATGGCGCGCATCCTTTGGAATCGCGAGATTGTCCAACGACAGGAGCGAACCCTCGGTCGGTATCGCGTAAGCGATATCGACGTCGGTGCCGGCTTCGCGGGCGCGATTGCGCGCTTGCAGGCTGTCGCCCGACCAACCGATGGCGACGCAAATGTCGCCGTTCGCCAGCGCATTGATATATTCAGAGGAATGAAATTTCTTCACATAGCGGCGCAGACTTCCTAAGAGGCTGGCGGCGCGTGAAAGATCCTTTGGATTTTTAGAATTGGGATCGAGCTTCAGGTAGTTGAGCGCGATCGCGAACATGTCCTCCGGACTGTCGAGCATGTAGACGCCGCAGTCGGCGAGCTTCTTTAAATTTTCCGGCCGCAGGACCTGATCCCAGCTCGTTATCGGCTTGCCAAGCCGCTCCTGGACCTTCGCGACATCGTAAGCGACGCCCGTCGTGTACCACATGTAGTTGATGGCGTAGCGGTTGCCCGGATCGAAACGCGAAAGTCTGGAGTCGATCTCGGGCCAGACATTGCGCGCGTTGACAAGCTTGCTTCTGTCGATCGGCTGCAGCACGCCCGCTGCGATCTGCCGCTGGAGGAACGTCGCCGACGGCACGACCACATCGTAGCCGGTGTCGCCCGCAAGAAGCCGCGCCTCGAGCATCTCGTTCGAGTCATAGGTGTCGTAAATGACTTTGATTCCGGTCTCTCGGGTGAAGTCCTCGAGCACGCTTGGATCGATGTAATCGCTCCAATTAAAAATGTTGACGACGCGCTCTGCGCCCAGGACGGGCGATGTTGCTGCGACGAGCGTGAGGAGGCATGCGAGAAGAAGCCGTTTCATGCGACTAGCCGTGTAGCGGATCAATGGGGCGAACCTATCATGGTTGCGCGCGCTTTGGCGACGCGCCATGCTGGGTGGAGCGGGCTACACGCCAGCGGAGACACTATGACCGCGATCCTCGTCGAAGGCGCGACGGCGCTCGAAAACCGCGCCGACGCGACCAAATGCGTCGCCCGCGGCGCCCGCCGCTACCTGAGGGCCTGCGGATTTTCCGTCGTTTGCGAGGCTCCTCTGCCGAACGGCCGACGCGCCGATCTCATCGCGCTCGCTTCCGACGGCGTCCTGCGCATCGTCGAGGTCAAGTCGAGCTACGCCGACTTTCGTGCGGATCTTAAATGGCCGCAGTATCGCGGCTTTTGCGATCGGTTCTATTTCGCGATCCCCGCATCGCTCGATCCGACGATTTTTCCCAATGATGCGGGCTTGATCGTCGCGGACGCGCAGGGGGCCCTGCTGACGCGCGAGGCGCCGGCTCTCCCCCTCGCGCCGGCCCGTCGACGTTCGATGCTGTTACGTTTCGCGGCGATGGCGGCGGACCGTTACTGCCTGCTGGCCTTCGGCGACGAACAGGCCAACTAAAGCCGTCAGCGGGGCGCACGCTTGGCGAGAATGCGTTGCAGCGTGCGGCGGTGCATGTTGAGCCGCCGCGCCGTCTCCGAGACATTGCGGTCGCACGACTCGAAAACCCTCTGGATATGCTCCCAGCGCACGCGGTCGGCGGACATGGGATTTTCTTGAGCGTCGGGTTTGTCGACCTGCGTCGCCATCAGCGCGTGATAGATTTCGTCGGCGTCGGCGGGCTTCGCCAGATAGTCGAAGGCGCCGAGCTTAACTGCGGTCACCGCGGTTGCGATGTTGCCATAGCCGGTCAGAATGATTCCGCGCGCGTCGGGACGTGAGGTCTTCAGCTTTGAGATGACGTCGAGGCCATTGCCGTCGTCAAGCCGCATGTCGATGATCGCGAACGCCGGCGGGTTCGTCTCAAGGGCGGCAAGACCCTCGGCGACCGTTTCGCAGGGCGTCACCAGGAAGCCCCGCGCCTCCATCGCGCGCGTCAGTCTGCCAAGAAACGGCTTGTCGTCATCCAGGATCAGCAGTGAACGATCCTGTGGCAGCGCTGGAACTTGTTCAGGTTCCGAGACGCCTTCTCGATCGGCCTTCAATTCTTCGGTCGACATTGCGCGTTTCCAACCCTGATTTTTGTCAAATCTAGCTTATCGCCGGCGTCGCGTCGATTCTATTTGTCCTGTTGGGGAAGCCTTGGCCTGGCCGCGGCGGGCTCCAGCGCGGCCCGCGGCCACGTGACTTTGGCGATTGCGCCGGTGCGCGGCGGAGAAACATTCATTGTTTCGACTGTGGCGCCGGAGCGCTCCAAAAGGGTTTTGGCGATGAAGAGGCCGAGACCAAGCCCTGACTCGGCGTCGTTTTTCGTGCGCCGCTCAACCGGCCGCCCTCGCAGATAGGGGTCCCCGAGACGATCAAGAATGTCAGGAGAGTAGCCTGGCCCGTCGTCCTGAATGGCGATCGTCACGTAGCTTGAACTCCACCAAGCGTCGATCTTCACGCGTGACTTGGCGAAGTCCATCGCGTTTTCGACAAGGTTGCCCAGTCCGTAAAGAATCGCTGGATTGCGCGCCAGCACCGGCGCGTCGGAGGGTCCGTTTTTGGAAATTTCGACCTCGACGCCGAACTCACGCTGCGGCTCAACCACTTCCTGAATCAGCGTGTCGATCGACAGCAGATTCATTACGCTGCTCTGGTCTGTCGCGCCAAGCGAGGCCAGCTTGCCCAGGATCTCCCGACAGCGCGCCGTCTCCTGCGCCAGGAGCGCGAGGTCGTCGCGCAGCGCTGGCGCATTCTCCGGCAGGGCATTCTGCAATTCTTTGATGATCAGCGTGATGGTCGCGAGCGGCGTGCCAAGTTCATGCGCGGCGGCGGCGGCGAGGCCGTCGAGTTGCGAGAGATGCTGCTCGCGCTCGAGCACCAATTCCGTCGCCGCGAGCGCGTCGGCAAGGAGCCGCGCCTCGTCCGACACGCGCGCGGCGTAGATGCCGATGAACGCCGCGCTGAGCGCGAGCGCCGCCCAAACGCCGGTGCGGTAGAGGAGGGGGAACGTCAGCTTTTCGTCGGCGTACCAGGGCAAGGGATAATATTCGACCGTGAGCACCGTCGCGACCGCAATCATGACGATGCCGAGCAGCAGCGTCAGGTTGCTCGGCAGCGACACCGCCGAGATGATCACCGGCGTCAAAAACAACATCGCGAAGCTGTTCGTCAGTCCGCCGGTGAGATAGAGCAGAAATCCCAGCTGGATAATGTCGTAACCAAGGAGCACGGCGGCCTCGACGTCGCCGAGGCGGAAACTGCGCGGCGTGCCGAAGCGCATGCCGATGTTAAGCGTCGCCGACGCCGTGATGAAGACGAAGCAGAGGCCGACGGGAAAATCGAATCCGAGAATGAAATAAACGCCGATACATGCCGCCGCCTGACCGGTGATGGCCACCCAACGGAGCATGAGCAGCGTCTCCATGCGCAGGCGCCGGGCGTCGTAGTCATATTCGACAGTTGTCATTTCAGTAATTCCATGGAGCGCCGCTTCCGGCGAGCTTCACAATCCCACGCCGCGCGACGCGCGCCAGATGCGCCACTGTCGCGCCAGCGGCGAGGGATCGCCAAGCGGGCGACACGGATCGTAATCGCTTCGCGCCAGCCGCTCCAGATAAAGTGGAGCGGTGGCGCAGGGGAGCAGCGCGGCGCGGGCGGGCCCGAGATCCACGGCCAGCCGGCGCGCCCGCTCATAGTGGGACTGCGCCAGTCCGTGCAATTTCTTCACGATCGGACCCAGCTCCTCGCGCCGGCCTAAGGGTTCGCCCTCATGCGCGAAGGCCTCGTCCGGCAGGAATTTCTGCTGGTGGGGACCCTCAGGAAGAGCGCGCAAGATGCGCGTGAGGCCGAGCGCGACGCCCGCCTCATCGAATGCGCCGGCCGACGGCGCTTGAAGATCTGCGCCGAGAATTCGCGCCGCCCAGCGAATCGGCGCCGACGCCGTAGCGCGGCAATAGTCCTCGAGCGCCGTCCAAGTCGGCATCGCATCGTCGTAGAGATCGAAAATATGCGCGTCCGTCAGCGCGACGAATTCGCTGCGGGGCAGGGAGAATCGCTCGATCGTGTCGATCAGCGCATCGGCCACGGGATTGGCGCGCACGCCTTCGCCTTGCGCGGCGTCGGCCTCCAGCGCGTCGACCCACCACTGCAGCCGCATCTCGCCGAGCAGCGGTTGCGTGACCTTGCCGCTGACGCCCGCCGTTTCCTGGGCGAAGGCGTAGAGCGCATGAATGTGCGGGCGCGCGGCCTGGGGCGCAAAGAGACAGGCAAGCCAGAGGTCGCGATCACGCGCGCGCAGAAGTTCCTCGCACTGCACATAATGCTCCTGCGAGGCGGCGGTCATGATGTCACACGGCGATTAGCAACGCGCCGACACGGCGATTCTCGTCGACGAGCACATTGTAGGTCCGCACGGCGGCTCCCGTCGCCATGGTTTCGCAACCGACGCCCGCCGCGCGCAGCTTCGTGCGCAAGCCGCCGGCAAGCGGCAGCAAATCCTTGCCGGTGCCGACGACAAACACGTCGAGCCCGCCGCTTTCGGAAAGCGCGTTGTCGATCATCGAATCGTCGATTTCCGCAGCGCTGGTCAGAGGCACGGCGCGCACGCCCGAGGGCAGCGCGAGAATCGAGCCGCGGTGGGACATGTCGGCGAAGCGGAATCCCCCGCCGCCATAGTCATCGATTTTGTGACGGCCGGGAACATAGCCGCCGTCGCTGCTCGTCAAGCCGGCCTCGTCTTGGCGCGTTTGCCGGACGTCTTCCGTGCGGGCGCGGGCGTCGACTTCGACGGCGCGGAGACTGGCGCCTCCGTAATGTCATCGCGCGCGGCGACTGCTGCGTCGGCCTTGCGCTCCGTCTCGTGCTTCTGCGCCGCCTTGTCGGCGTCTTCATTGCGCAGCCCGAGATAGATCAGCATCGGCGAGCAGATGAAGATTGACGAGTAGGTCGCGACGAAAATGCCCCAAATCATCGCGACCGAGAACGATCGGATCACTTGGCCGCCGAAGGCGACGAGGGCGAACAGGGCGAGCATCACCGTCGTCGCGGTCATGATCGTGCGCGGCAGGACGGCGTTGATCGACATGTCGACCATTTGCGCTGTCGGCAATTTCTTGTATTTGCGCATGTTCTCGCGAATTCGGTCGAGCACCACCACGGTTTCGTTCAACGAGTAGCCGACGATCGTCAAAATCGCCGCGATCGATGTGGTGTTGAATTCGAGCTGCGTGATCGAGAAAAAGCCGACGGTGAGCAGCAGATCGTGCATCGTGGCGATCACCGCGCCGATCGCGAATTGCCATTCGAAGCGGAACCAAAGATAGGTCAGCACCGCGATGATCGACAGCACCACGCCGAGCGTGCCGGACTGCACCAATTCGTTTGAGACGCGCGGGCCGACGACCTCGACGCGGCGTAAATCATAGTATCCGCCGACGGCGCCGCGAACGCGCTCCACCGCCGCCTGCTGGGCGACGTCGCCGCCGGGCTGCAGACCGAAGCGCAATGTGGCGTCTGCCGGATTCCCGAACGCCTGCACCTCGATCTCGCCCAGCTGGAGGCCTTCGCCGAGCGTGCGCAGCGTGCCGACTTCCGCGGCGCCGGATTTGGCCCGCAGTTCGATCACCGTGCCGCCGGCGAAGTCGATGCCGAAATTCATGCCCTTGAAGACAAAGAGGGCGACTGCGATCAGCGACAGCAAAGCCGAGAAGGGATAGCTGACGCGGCGGAACCGCATGAAGGGGAACTTGGTGTTCTCCGGAGCGAGGCGCAGAAGTTTCATAAATGTCGCCCCTTCAGATCGGCAGTTTTGTCGGCCGCGCGTAATGATACCAGACGGCGATCATCATGCGCGTCATGGTCACCGCGGTGACGATGGTCGTCAGAATGCCGAGCGCAAGCGACACGGCGAAACCGCGCACCGGTCCCGAGCCAAGAAAATAAAGGATCGCCGCCGCAACGAACATGGTGACGTTGGAGTCGACGATGGTCGCGAAGGCGCGGGTGAAGCCCGCGTCGAGCGAGGCCAGAATCGACCGCCCGGCGTGATTTTCTTCGCGGATGCGCTCGTAGATCAGCACGTTCGAGTCGACCGCCATGCCGATCGTCAACACGATTCCGGCGATGCCCGGCAGCGTCAGCGTCGAGCCAAGCAGCACGAGTCCGGCGAAAATAAAGGCGATGTGCACGAACAGCGCGAGATTGGCGAAGACGCCAAAGATGCCGTAGGTGACGAGCATGTAGACGACGACGAGGCCGGCGCCGACATAGGCGGCGCGTTTGCCGGCGTCGATTGAGTCCTGGCCGAGGCCCGGACCGACGGTGCGCTCTTCGACGATGTTGAGCTTCGCCGGCAGCGCGCCGGCGCGCAGCAGGATCGCAAGGTTGTTCGCCTGTTCGACGGTGAAGCGTCCGGAAATCTGGCCGGAGCCGCCGGTGATCGGCGTCAAGATCCGCGGCGCGGAAATGATCTTGTTGTCGAGGATGATCGCGAAGAGGCGCCCCACGTTCTTGGACGTCACTTCGCCGAAGGCCTGGGCGCCGCGGATGTTGAAGCGGAAATTGACGACAGGCTCGCCGCTTCTCTGCTGGTCGAATCCGGGCTGCGCGTCCGTGAGATCCTCGCCCTTGACCATCACCTGCTTCTCGACGCCGAGCTTGCCTTCCTGCTCGACCTGATCGAGTTCCTCGATTTCCGCCGGATTCTGGCCGGGATCGGCGACGAGGCGGAATTCGAGCTTCGCGGTTTTGCCCAGGATCTCCTTGAGAGTCTCGGGGTCCTGAAGGCCCGGCACCTGCACCAGCACGCGGTCGTCGCCCTGACGCTGAATGCTCGGCTCTCGCGTGCCGAGGGCGTCGACGCGCCGCCGAATGACTTCGATCGATTGCTCGACGGCCTTGCGCGATTTGTCCGTGATGCCCGCGTCGGTGACGGTCACGCGGATGACGCCGTCCGGCGACGCCTCGACGTCGAGCGGCGAAGGCCCGCCCAAGAGAGCGCCGCTGAAGCTGTTGCGCAGCAGCCGCAATTTTGGAAGGACTTTCTCCCGATCCGCAGGGTCGGCGACGCGCACCTGTACGCCGCGCGCAGTCGTTCCGATGCCGCCGGAGATAGCGACCTTCTCTTCGCGCAGGATTCGGCGCACGTCGTCGCGCAGATTTTTCACCTGCGTGCTGATGAGATCCGCCTGATCGACTTCGAGCGTCACATGTGAGCCGCCCTGCAGATCAAGGCCGAGCACGATGGTCGGAGGCGTAAGCCAGGAGGGCAGGCGCGACTTCAGCTCTTCATAATGGGACGGCGACAACATGCTCGGCGCGACGACAAGCACCGCAGCGACAGTCATCGCCACAATGGCGAGAAATTTCCAGGTCGAGAATCGCAGCATTGTCCTGCTATCGGCTAGTGATCGAAAGGAGCCGCGTCAGCTCTGCGAGCCGGATCCGGCGTCTCCGGGCTTGCTGTCGCCCGCCTTGCCGTTGCCGGACTTAACGTCGCTCGACTTGGTTTCGGCAGACTTCGCCGACTTTCCGCCGCTTTTGGCGCCGCCAGTCTTGGCCGCCGGCGGAGGCGTCTCATCCCTTACGGGTTCGCCCTTGGCGCGCACTTCGGCGACGGCCGTGCGCAGCATGCGCACCCGCACGTTGGGCGCGATCTCGACCTCGATTTCAGCGTCGTCAATGGATTTCGTCACCTTGGCGACGATTCCGCTCGTGGTGACGAGCGTGTCCCCGCGTCGGACGTTGCGCAGCTGCGCGAGCTGCTCCTTCTCGCGTCGGGAGCGCGGGCGGATCACCAAGATGTAGACGATGCCCATCACCACGAAGATGGGAATAAGCTGTCCAAGCATCTCCGGCATGGTCGGAGGCTGGTGCGCTTCGGGCGGCGTCTCGACGGCTTGACCCGTCTGCGTGGCGGTCGGCGGATGTGGCGGGGTTGGCGACGCGGGCGTCGAAGGCGCGGTCGGCTGGGCCGGCGGGCTCGCAGGAGACTCGGCGGCAGGCGGTGAGGGCGTCTGGGCTTGGGCCAAAGCGTCCGGGATCAGCTTCATCGCGAAAATCTCTTTAAGGGCTCGGGGCCCGGCGCGGATTATTTTCCAAGCGCCGGAATGGGCGCGGACTATAGCCGCTCACTTCACGAAAGCAATGGCGCGTGGCCGACTTCACGCGATGCGCACGCATAAGCGCGAGCAATCGAATGTGCGGCCACGCACCGTCCTTCGCCGCTTGAGCGCATAGTCCATACAAGGCGCCTTAGGCGTCTTTGTTGTCAGGAGAAAATCATGTTGAAGAAACTTTCCTACGCCGCGCTTTTGGCGGGTGCGCTTTTTGCCTCTTCCCCCGCCGCCGCAGGCGGCCACTGGCACGGCGGCCATGGGGGCCTTGGCTGGCATGGTTGGCATGGCGGCGGCTGGCACGGCTGGCATGGCGCCGGTTGGCATGGCGGTTGGGGCGGTCACGGCGGCGGCTGCTGGCGCTGGTGGTACGGCCAGTGGCATTGGGCGTGCTGACTTTCAAACACAGCAGGCGATCAACCTCTCTTCGGCGGCGGCCCGGCCTTTCGCTGCGCGACCCTTGAGGGCCGCCCGAACTGCGCCAGGCGATGCGCGGTCGCGAGGCCGCTCGCAAATTATAGAAGCGACGCCACATAGACCTGTGGGGTCATGCCTCAGCCCAAGCTTTTCGCCGATCCGCGGACTGCGCTGAGCCATTCAATGGAAGGTGGAGCCAATGTCAGCTTTCAAGAACATTTCTGTGGTCGCGGCGCTCATCGGCGCGCTGGCGATGCCCGTCGCGGCCGGCGCCGCTGGCGGCTGGGGCGGCGGCCAAGGCGGAGGCGGCGGCCAAGGCGGGGGCGGCGGCGGTAAAGGTGGCGGCGGCTGGGGCGGCGGCCAAGGTGGAGGCGGCCAAGGTGGCGATATGGGCGGCGGCGGCCAGGGTGGTGGCGGCGGCGGTGGCCAAGGCGGCGGTGGCCAGGGCGGCGGCCAGGGCGGCGGCGGCGGGAAGTGGGGGGGCGGCGGCCAAGGCGGCGGTGGATGGGGCGGCGGCGGCCATGGTCCCCACGGCGGCTGGGGCGGCGGCGGTCACCATGGCGGCTGGGGCGGCGGCGGCGGATGGGGTGGTCGCCATGGCGGCGGACATTGGTGGCGCGGACGCTGGTGGGATTACGGCGTGGGCCGTTGCTGGCGCTGGCATCCCTACCGTCAGGCCTGGATGTGGGTCTGCGGCTAAAGCAGGGTCCTTACGCGCGAAGTTGCTGCGCTAGGCCGCGCAGGAACTCAACACAGGCTGCCAGCTCGGCGATGTCGATAAATTCGTCGGGCTGGTGCGCCTGGTCGATGCGGCCAGGGCCGCAGACGACGGCGGCCACGCCCGCGCGCTGAAACTGACCGGCTTCGGTCGCATAAGGGACGGCGATCGTCCTATTGCGCCTGGCGAGCCGCAGCGCCAGCGTCTCCGCCTCGGAGCCCGGCTGCGGCGCAAGTCCCGGCACCTGATTCTCAATCGTGGTCTCGACGCCGGCGTCGGGAAAATCGACGAAAATCGTTCGTCTTAGAGCCTCGCAATAGGCTTCCAGCCGGTCGTAAGCGAAATTCGGCGGCGCGCCCGGCAACGCTCGAAACTCCCACTGGAATTCGCAGTCCTTGGCGACGATATTGCGCGCCGTTCCGCCGTGAATCACGCCGACGTGAATGGTCGAGAAGGGCGGGTCGAAGCGCCCGCTCGGATCGCCTGCCGCGCGCAACTCCTCGCCGAAGCGCTCCAGCTCGCACACGAGTTTGCAGGCGACATGCACGGCGCTGACGCCGCGATGCAGATTCGCCGAATGGATCTCGAAGCCGCGCACGCGCGTCACATAGGTGGCGACGCTCTTATGCGCGTCGGCGACCTCCATCGACGTCGGTTCGCCGACGATCACGGCTGAGGGGAGCGGCAGGTCCGCCCCGAAGCGCGCGATGACGTCGAGAGGACCAAGACAGGTGGTCTCCTCGTCATAACTCAAGAGGATGTGGATCGGGCGAGACAGCTGCGCCGCCTTGAATTCCGGGATCATCGCGAGGCAAGCGGCGTCGAACCCCTTCATGTCCACCGCGCCGCGTCCATAGAGTCGCGTCGCGTCGCGCCGCAGCGTGAACGGATCGCCGCTCCAGGCTTGCCCGGCGACCGGCACGACATCTGTGTGGCCGGACAGCAGAACCCCGCCGTCAGCGTCGGGGCCGATCGTGACGAAGAGGGCGGCCTTGTCGCCGGAGGCGTTCGGCGCGCGGACGAAGCGCACGTCCTGTTCGCGCAGGTAAGCTTCGACGAAATCGATCAGCGGCAGATTGGATTTGGAGCTCACCGTGTCGAAAGCGACCAATCGGGAGAGCATGTCGATCGCGTCTTCCAGCCGGTCCATCCCGCCGGCCTAATTCAGCGTCGGACGCGACAGCGGACTGTCGAGCGAGAACGCGGGCACCTCGACGTCGAAGGTTTCGCCGGCGTCGGTGATCATCCGATAGCTGCCCTGCATCATCCCTGAAGGCGTGCCAAGCGGACAGCCCGAGGCGTAACGAAACGTCTCCCCAGGCTCCAGCACAGGCTGTTCGCCGACCACGCCCGGTCCGCGCACTTCCTCGCGGCGCCCGTTGGCGTCGATGACGACCCAGTGACGCGACAAAAGCTGAACCCGAACGCGGCCGAGATTGGCGATCTCGATCGTATAGGACCAGAAGTAGCGATCCTGGTCGGGGTCTGAGCGATCCGGCAGGAAGTCGGGAAGCGCCGTGACCTGAATGTCTCTGGTGATGGAGATGTACATGGGGGCAAGATTAGAACGGGCGCCAGCAAAGTGAAACGTTTTTGATTGGGCAATGATCGGCGCGCGAACGATCACAGACTGTGGCCCAATGGCCACACCAACGGCTTTTCGGACTCATTTCGTCGCGCCGCGACTATCCGCGATGCAGTGAATTGTAAATAGTGGGTTGTCAGTTTTGACCGGAATCAAAATGCGGCTCACGACGCTTCGCACGCTGCTGCTTATCCTGGCCATGGTCGTCCAGACCGTCGCCGGCGGAGCCGGGCTAGCGCGCGCCGCTTCGATCTCTCCCGAAGAGACGATTGCAGCTCATTGCCAGCAGGTGCGCGGGGGGGAACAGTCCGCGCCCAACGACCGGCTTGGCCATCGGCACAACTGTCAATCGTGCCTCTTGTGCGGCGAACCGCCGCCGGCCTGGGTTTCGCTGACTTCCGACTATGTCGTCGCGCTGGGCGAATATGCGCTGATCGACGCGCCCACATACGCGGTGCGATCACTCTCCGAACGATCGTCGCGGGCGCATAGCGCACGGGCGCCGCCCTTCTCACGCGCCTGAGACCGCTGGCCGCGCAAGAGCGCGCCGTCCAGGTTCTCGCCGCTGCTCGAAGCAGCCTCCACGTCACTAGTCCGCGTGTGCGTTGCGTTCAACGCCGCGGCCGCTCTCCCTATGCCGACTGACGTCGGCGCCCAGGAACACTGTCATGATCCGTCGTTCTCGCCTCCTCGGAGGAGCCTCTTTCGCCGTACTTAGCCTACTCGCCCCGTCGGTCGCGGATGCGCAGCAGGCGCTTCCCACCATCAGCGTCGGCGGGGCCCGCGGCCCTGTGCGGCCGGGTCCTGTCGGCAGACCCGTCGGCGGGCAGGGTCGCGTCACCACCGCGGCGTCTGTGCCGGGGCCTGCTGTGGCGGATCGCTACGCGGAGCCAACGCCGGCGCCTTTCAGCCGCACCTTGCCGGCGAACATTCCGGCGGTCGTCGAGAGCAGGACGCGCAAAGAGATTCAAAAAACCACAAATATCATGACGTCTTCCGACGCGTTCAGATACATGCCGTCAATTCTCATTCGCGAGCGCTATATTGGCGATCGCAACGCGATCGTCTCGACACGCACCACGGGCACCATTCAGAGCGCGTTGGTGCTTGTCTATGCCGACAATGTGCTGCTCTCGAATCTGCTCGGCAACAGCTTCAACTTCGCGCCGCGCTGGGGCATGGTCTCGCCCGCGGAAATATCGCGCGTCGATGTGATGTACGGGCCATTCTCGGCGCTTTATCCGGGCAATTCGATCGGCGGCGTGCTGACGATGACGACGCGGATGCCGGATGAATTTGAGGTCCACGCGATGGGCACCGTGGCGGTGCAGCCGTTCAGCCTCTATGGCAGGAAAGAACTCAATCTCGGCGGCGTGACAAATATTCTAGTCGGCGATCGCATCAACGACTTCCGCTACTGGGTCGGCTATGAACACCTGGACAATCAAGGACAGGCGCAAACATTCCCCGGCCTCTTTTTGACGCCGGGCACAGGTTCGGCGTTCTCTGGGGGCTTCCAGGACTTCGACCAACAGGGTCGTCCACGCATCATTACGGCAGCCGCAGGCGCCGATTACGTCCAAACGGATTTGGCGAAGGTCAAAGTCTCTTATGACATCTTGCCGCTTCTGCGCGCCAAATATCAGGTTGGCTTCTGGACGCTGAACAACAACACCACCGTGGAAAGCTTCATTAACGACAGGAACGGCATACCGATCTACAACACCCAGAGCGGGCGCGTGCAGCTTGGCCCGTATTCCGTCACGCCCGGCGGCGTCAATCCCGGGCACGGCGCCGCAAGCCACCTGATGCAGGCGTTAGAACTCAGACAGGACACTGGCGGCGTCTTCGATTTCGATTTGTCGGCGACGTCGTTCAATTTCCTTCGCGATTTCACCAACAATGCGCAATCCTACGGACCGCGCGTCAATAATGCCGGAACTGCCTATAATGTAGATCCGCGCGGGCTGAACACCAATAATGGCGGAACGTTCTGGCGCACCGGCGACGCGCGCTTCATTTGGCGCCCGCCCTACGACATCCTCGGCAAGCATGAAGTGTCGTTCGGCGCCCACGGCGATCTTTATTCGCTGGCCACGACGCAGACCAGCACAGTGTCCTGGCCCAACAATTATTATCTGGGAATTCAGGCGATTAACTACGGCAAAACCGAAACGAAAGGCGTCTATGTTCAGGAAGTCTGGAGGCCTCTGCCGGACTGGAAATTCACCGCCGGCGCACGCGGCGAGTGGTGGCGCGCCTTTGGCGGGATGAACGCGACCGGCGGGTTTGGCAACGCGTCGAACCCGACGGGCCAGGCAATCGTCGGCCTGCCGCTTAGAGCCGCGAACATCACCTATTTCCCGGATTCCTATAAGGGCGCTTTCTCGCCGAAGGCGGCGCTCGAATATTTTTTCACGCCGGAACTCTCTTTGCGCGGCTCCATCGCGCGCGCCTATCGCTTTCCGACAGTCAACGAACTGTTCCAATCCCTGTCGAGCCCAAGTTCGGTGCTCATCAACAATCCAAATTTGCAGCCTGAAATATGCACCTGTTACGATCTGACCGGCGAGTATCGGAAGATCGACGCGTTCGGCGGCGCGATCGGGCTCTTCAATCCGCGCATCAGCCTGTTTCTTGACGATCGCTGGAACGCCATCGCCAGCCAGACCACGCTCTCCATTTTCGGCACGCAGATCTCGCAAAACGCCAATCTCGATAAGGTTCGCTTTCGCGGCATCGAGGCGGCGGCGCATATGAAGGACATTCTCGTTCCCGGACTGGATTTCGAGGGCGGCTTGACCTTCACCGACGCAAAAATTCAGAGCAATCTCTCGAGCCGCAATCTCGACAGCATTCTCTTCGCCGGCAACCAGTTCCCCCGCGTCCCCAGAATTCGTTTCCGCGGCGTCGCGAGCTACAGCCCTAATCCCGACATGTCGTTCGCCCTTGGCGCGCGCTACTCGTCCCCGGCGTTCGTCACCTTTGCGAACACCGACTTCAACCACAATAATTACGGCAATGTGGACAGTGAAATCCTCGTTTTCGATATGAAGGCGAGATACCGGGTCGAGCCGAATTGGTGGCTGTCCGTCGGCGTTAACAACATCGGCCGCTGGAAAGCCTATGTGAATCCGAACCCCTATCCGCAGCGCACCTTCTTTATCGCGCTCAACTATGATTTCGGCGGCCCGGACGGATCGGGCGTAACGATCGACCGGGGTGGTTCTGGAGGCACGGCGGCGGTCAGGTGAGCCGCCAGGGCGTTCCAAGAGCGATCGTCCTGCTGAGACGCTTTGCCGCGGCGAGGCGGGCGCCCCAAGATTAACTTGTCGTGGCCTTCGCTTTTTGCTTACATCAGCGCGCGCATGTGAATTCCGCATGCGCGCCGATTCCAGGGCTCAAGACTTTATGCGTCGTAACTGGCTGACAGTTCTGCTGTTCGCGCTCGCGCTGACCGTTCAGGCCTTCGCGCCTGCGGCGGCGCAGGTCGCGTCGCGGCTGGGCGCCGGCGACGCCGTCAGCGAATTTTGTTTTACCGACGTCGCCTCGAGCGACCGATCGCAGGCTCCGGGCCACGCAAAGGGTCACCGGGACGTCTGTCTGTTTTGTCAAAACCATTGCGATGGCGTTGCGCCGCTAGCCGCGCGCGTCATTCATCTCGGCAAGGCGCCCGTCCAATGGACAGCGCTTGATTGGACGGTGGCGGACTGCGCCCTGCCGACCCGCCTACAGGACTTTTCCCGACAGGCGCGAGCGCCTCCCGCCAACTCCTGATCCTTCACACGCTGCCGCGCTGCTTGCGCTCTCGCCCGGATTCCGGGTCTGCGCACGGCATCGACGCAGCTTAAGGACAATGCCGCGTCAAGCGGCGGGACGGGAGTTAAGCCCATGTTTCGTAAACGTAAGCCGAGCGCGAGGGAAAGCCTCGTGGCCGGCGCGACGCTCGAATCCTTGAATGAACGAGAGCGCGCGCAGCCTGGTCATGCGCCGGGCATGGCGGCGCTCGCCGCCATCGTGCCGGCGACGCCTCTGTGGCGCGGCAATGACCATCGCGTCATTCGCCTCATCGACCTCGAACGCCGCGCGAGATTTTCGCGGCCTTTGACCGACGCGATCTGAACCGATGTCCCCGTCGGCGTTCTGGCTCGCTTCGCTGCGTCACGCGCGTGCGCGGCTTGGTGCGACTCTGCTGTTCTCGGCGGCGTCGCTCTTTGCCGTCGCGCCGCTCGCGCGCGGCGTCGCCGAGTCGGGCGTCGGGGGGCGTCTCTTCGCTCAACTCTTTATCTGTTTCGCGCCGGGGGCCTCCCAACTCGGCGCGCTTGCGGGGCGGCTGGGCCCCAAAGACGATCGCTCCGCCTGTATCCTCTGTCAGGCGTTTTGCAGCGGTCTTGCGCCTCTTCCGGCGCGGCCCGGCCCGATCGGCGCGACGCCCGTCCCGAGCTTCATGCTCGCGCGGACGGTGGCGGACTGCGTCGCGCCGACGCCCCGTCCCAGCCCAGCTCACCGCCCGCGCGCGCCGCCGGCGGCCTAGCGCTGCATCGTGAAAAGGCCTGCGTCGGCGTTAATTCTCTTCTCCCGCCGCCGCCGCGGGCCGCCGCTTCGACTTTCACCATTCCGCCGCGATTGCTTTCAAAAGGGCATGCTGATGAACGAACTGATCACGGGCGTCGTGCTTGAGACGCTTTGCGCCATACTCGCCGCGTCCTATTTCATCGCCGAATGCGCGATGCAGGAGGCGAAAATTCCCGCCCCCCGCAAGAGGCGGCCCGGCACCTAGAGCAGGTTCCGAAAAAGTTGACAGACTTTTTCGATGAGAACCTGCTCTAACGTTTTGATTTTGAGCGATTCCTTATCGATCACATGATTCCATGTGATCGGGAAGCGCTCTAGCCGTAAAGCTCAGGCGCGCGCGGCGGCCCACAGCCCGCGCGCGAGATCATCGACCAGATCGTCGGCGTCCTCGAGGCCGACCGAAAGTCGCAGCAGGCCGTTGCCGATTCCCAGCGACGCGCGCGCTTCCGGCGTCAGCCGCTGATGGGTCGTCGTCGCCGGATGGGTGATGAGGCTCTTGGCGTCGCCGAGATTGTTCGAAATCTTGACCACTTCCAGCGCATTGGCGAGTCGGAACGCCGCAGCCTTGCCGCCCGCCATACTAAAGCTCACCAGCGTGCCGCCGCCCGACATCTGACGTCGCGCCAGATCGGCCTGCGGGTGATCGGCGCGGAACGGATAAAGCAAGCGGCCGACGGCCTTCTCTTCGGCCAGAAAGTCGGCGATTTTGGCCGCGCTGGCGGTCTGCTGCGCGACGCGCAGCGGCAAGGTCTCGAGGCCCTTCAGCATCACCCAGGCGTTGAACGGCGACATGGCCGGTCCGGTCTGGCGCAGGAAATTGTGGACGCTCTCCTCGATCAGCGCCTGCGAGGCCAAAATCACGCCGCCAAGACATCGGCCCTGCCCATCGATGTGCTTGGTCGCGGAATAGACGACGACGTCGGCGCCGAAATCGAAGGGCTTTTGCAAGAGCGGCGTCGCGAAGACATTATCGACCACGAGCTTCGCGCCGGCCTCATGCGCAATGTCGGCGATCGCCTTGAGGTCATAGACCTCCAGCCCGGGATTGGTCGGGCTTTCCAGGAAGAAGAGCTTCGTCTCAGGACGGACGGCCGCCTTCCATTGTTCGAGGTCGGCGCCGTCGACGAGCGTCGAAGCGATTCCCAGTCGCGGCAGCAAATCCTCGACGACATAGAGGCAGGAGCCGAAAAGCGCGCGCGCCGAAACCACATGGTCGCCCGCTTTGAGCTGCGCGAGCAGGCTCGCGGTCACCGCCGCCATGCCGCTCGCCGTGGCGCGGGCCGCTTCCGTCCCCTCCAGAAGGCACATGCGCTGCTCGAACATCGCCACGGTGGGGTTCGAAAAGCGCGAATAGATGAAGCCCGGCTCATCGCCCTTGAAGCGCGCCTCGGCCGCCTCCATCGTCGGATAGGCGAAGCTCTGCGTGAGGTAGAGGGCCTCCGACAATTCTCCGAAGGAAGAGCGCTGCGTCCCGCCGTGCACGAGTTGCGTCGCGGGTTTGAGCGGCCTGCGGGGCGGGGCGTCGGCGGACATTGATTCTCCCTAGGCGCGAAGGCGCGCCATTCGCTTGATGCGCGCCGAACGGCGCTGCTACGCAAAAAGCGGGGCTTCCTTAGGGAGACCCGGCCTTTTAGCGCGTTGTTTTTCGTGGCGGCAAGCCGGCCGGCTCAAATAACCACGTGCGCTTATAGAGGCCAGAGGGACCTCAGCTGTCAACAGCTTCGGCTTGAAAGGCGACGCGATTTGGCGCTTATGCCAGCGCAAGGAAAGGCGACGGGGCGATAGACGAATGGGCGGCGTGCTTTCCAGCCGGCAGATTCAGGCGATGGCCGACGCCGGTCAGATCCGCCTCGCCGCGCCCTTGGCGCATGGGCAGATTCAGCCGGCCAGTCTCGATCTGCGGCTTGGCCCCAAGGCCTATCGCGTGCGCGCCAGTTTTCTGCCGGGAAAGCGCCGCAGCGTCGACGAACTCCTCTCCGCGCTCAAATATGACGAGATGTCGCTGGAAGGCGACGGCGCCGTGCTGGAACGCGGTTGCTTCTATGTCGTGCCGCTTCTGGAAAGCTTGGCGCTCGGCGACGCTGTCCTCGGCGCCGCCAATCCGAAAAGCTCGACGGGGCGACTCGATATCTTCACGCGGCTGATCACGGATCGCGGCGACCGCTTCGATGAGGTCGCCCCCGGATATCACGGACCTCTCTATGCCGAAGTGTCGCCGCGCAGCTTTTCGGTGCGCGTTCGCACCGGCACGCGATTGAACCAACTGCGTTTTCACGCGCATGCGCAGAGCGAATCGCAGAGTGGGACGCTCGGCGACGCGGCGCTCGCCGAACTGCATCGCACATCACCGCTCGTCGACGGACCGCTCAATTTGCGGGATGGCGTCGTGCTGCGGGTTGCGCTCGACGCGGATGCGTTCGGGGGAATCATCGGCTATCGCGCGCAGAAGCACACCGACGTCATCGACGTCGATCGCATCGCCGCCTATCGGATCGACGACTATTGGGAGCGTTTGCCGGCGCGTGACGGCCGGCTGATTCTCGATCCAGGCGATTTCTACATCCTCGCCTCGCACGAGCGCCTCGCGATTCCGCCCGATCTCGCCGCCGAAATGGCGCCGATGGACGCGGCGATCGGCGAGTTCCGGGTGCATTACGCGGGCTTTTTTGATCCCGGCTTCGGCGCCGGGCCCGACGGCCAACCGGGCGCCCGCGCCGTTCTCGAAGTGCGCTCGCGCGAAGTGCCCTTCATCCTCGAAGACGGTCAGTTCATCGGCCGCCTGGTCTATGAACGCATGGCCGAAACCCCAAAGGCGCTTTACGGCCAAAGCGGGGTATCGAACTACCAGGGGCAGGGGCTCAAGCTCTCGAAACATTTCATGGCGGACTGACCGTAGCGCCGCGAAATTTAGGCAGGTGTCTGAAATGCAGATTTCGATGGCGTCGCTCTTCGCCGCGCTCGTAATGGCATGCGCGCCCGCGCTCGCCGCGGAGCGCGTGACGGTCGATATTTTCAAGCGGGCGGAAACCGACTATTACATGCAGTCGAGGGCGGACGCCGGCTGCTTCGCGAAGCTCTGCAGCGAACGCGGACCGATGCCGGTCGACAAGCAAGCCGTCATTCGCCTCAATCGCGACACGCCCTATAGCAGCGGTGTATTCGACCTGACCTCGCCGGTGACGATCGTTCTGCCTGACGTCGGCAAGCGCTATCAATCGCTCGTCGTCATCAACGAGGATCATTACATCAAGCTCGTCGCTTACAAGCCAGGTCGCTACAAACTCACCCGCGACAAGATCGGCACGCGATACGCCGTCGTCATCGTTCGCACCTTCATGGATCCCAATGATCCGGCCGACATGGCCGCCGGCCACAACGCGCAGGACGAGATCAAAGTCATCCAGGCCAACCCCGGCAAACTCCAGCTGCCGGATTGGGATCAGGCCCAGCGCGAGAAGCTGCATGACGCGCTGCTGGCGCTCACGCCCTTTGTCGGCGACAGCCGCCGCGGCTTCGGCGACGAGAAGGAAGTCGATCCGGTGCGCCATCTCATCATGACGGCGGCCGGCTGGGGCGGCAATCGCGAACAGGATGCGCTCTATTTGAACGTCACCCCGAAAGAGAACGATGGGAAGACGCCGTACACGCTGACCGTCGGAGACGTGCCGGTCGAGGGCTTCTGGTCGGTCACCGTCTACAACGCCAAAGGATTTTACGAGGCGCCGGAAAATGCGATCTCGGTGAACAATATCACCGCACGCAAGGACAAGGATGGGAAAGTCACGATTCATTTCGGCGGCGATCCCAACGCGCCGAACTATCTGCGCATCATGCCGGGGTGGAATTACACCGTCCGCCTCTACAGGCCGCGCGCGGAAGCGCTGAACGGCAAGTGGAAGTTTCCCGAGGCGACGGTCAGCAAATAGCGGGTTTCTGAACTTGGACGCCAAAGCGGAGCGAATTCATGCGTAAGGCATTTCTTTTAGCCGCGCTCTTCGCGCTCTCGCTCGCGACGTCCGTCGCCGCAGAGGAGATTGGCGCGTCGAGCGCGAAATTCTGGTCGGCTCCGCAAGTCGACGCGCTGCCTTACGACGCGCATAGCCGGCTGATCCGCCACGGGCGCGATCTCATCACCGCGACCTATTCCCATATCGGTCCGGACATGCCCGACCCCGCGCAGCGTTACGCTGGGAACAATCTCGCCTGCGGCAACTGTCATCTCGACGCTGGCGTGAAGAAATTCGGTCTGCCGATTTTTGGCCTCTCCGAGGATTTCCCCGCTTATAGCGCGCGCATCGGCGCGCAGATCACGCTGCAAGAGCGCATCAATTCCTGCATGACGCGCAGCATGAACGGGCGCGCTTTGCCCGTTTCATCCGCGCCGATGCGCGCCATCCTCGCCTATATTCAATTTCTCTCGTCCGGCGTGCGCAAGGGCGAGAAGCTCTCCGGTCTCGGCGCGGGGACGATGCCCGAACTCGATCGCGCCGCGGATCCCGCGCGCGGGCGCGACATCTATCAGGCGCGCTGCATCGGCTGCCACAACGTCGACGGCGCCGGCGTGCAGAACAGCCTGCCGGGGCTGGGCGCCGGCTACGCCTTTCCGCCGCTCTGGGGCTCGGACAGTTTCAACGACGGCGCCGGCATGGCGCGGCTGATCACGGCGGCGAACTTCGTTCACTCCAATATGCCGGACGGCGTTGATTATCTGCACCCGCGGCTCTCGCCCGAAGAGGCCTGGGACGTCGCCGCGCTGATGATCTCGAAGCCGAGGCCGCAGCGCGCCGGGTTGGACAAGGATTTTCCCGATCTTTTGAAGAAGCCGATCGACGCGCCTTACGGCCCCTATGCCGACGGCTTCTCCGAAGAGCAGCACAAATACGGGCCTTACGGCCCGATCCGCGCGAAGCTGAAGGAGATCGAGAAGGAAAAGGGAGAGGTAAGGAATCCCAACAGCGGACGGTGAGCTTAATTTCACCCCACCCCGGCGCGATGCGCCGACCCTCCCCCTCCAGGGGAGGGTGTGTGCTGCGCGCCGGTCTACCCTCCCCTCGAGGGGGAGGGTCGCGCCGAAGGCGCGGGGTGGGTGGAGCGCTCGGTTGTTCCGTTGAAACCGGCGGCTTCCCGCGTTACACAAGGGAGCGCGCGGGCGTAGTTCAGAGGTAGAACGTCAGCTTCCCAAGCTGAATGTCGTGGGTTCGATTCCCATCGCCCGCTCCAATCTCCGACCAATCTGAGATCGTCCGCCGCAACCCGCCGGCCGCCGCTGTTGAGCATCGTCGCCAAAAGTGCGAAGCGGATGGCGATTGAATCGCGCCCGACCGAAAGCGACTATGCCGCACGCCGCCCATGCTCACGCTCCCGCCGCCCCGCTCAGCGCCTTTAAATCCGGGCCGCTTGCGGGCCGCGTGCGCCCGCCGGGCGATAAATCCGTCTCCCATCGCGCGCTGATCTTCGGCCTGCTCGCCATCGGCGAAACGAAAATCGAAGGGCTTCTCGAAGGCGAGGACGTGCTGCGCACCGCGCAGGCCTGCCGCCAGCTTGGCGCGAAGATCGTCCGCCACCCCGATGGGGGCTGGAGCGTCTGGGGCGCCGGGCTCGGCTCTCTGCTGCAGCCCACCGAAACCCTGGATTTCGGCAACGCCGGCACCGGCTCGCGGCTGATGATGGGCGTCGTCGCCGGCCACCCGATCCTCGCGCGCTTCGACGGCGACGCCTCGCTGCGGAAACGCCCGATGAAGCGCATTCTCGATCCCCTGGCGCTGCAGGGCGCCCAGGTTCTGGAGCAGGCCGAGGGCGGCCGCCTGCCGCTGGTGCTGCAGGGTTCGAGCGAGCCGCTGCCGGTCGAATACAAGACGCCCGTCGCCTCGGCGCAGATCAAATCCGCGGTGCTGCTCTGCGGACTGAATTCGCCTGGCCAAACGACGGTGATCGAGGCCGAGGCGTCGCGCGATCATACCGAAAAAATGCTTGCGCATTTCGGCGCGACGGTCGTGAGCGCGCCTCACGGCCCGCATGGCCGCAAGATCACGCTTGAAGGGCGCCCGGAAATGATCGCGCGCGACGTGCGGGTTCCCGCCGATCCGTCATCGGCCGCCTTTCCGCTCGTCGCCGCGCTGATCGTCGAGGGCTCCGATATTGTCATCGAAGGCGTCATGACCAATCCGCTGCGCAGCGGGCTGTTGACGACGCTGCAGGAAATGGGCGCCGATATCGGGTTGGAGAACCGGCGCGAGGAGGGCGGCGAAGAGGTCGCCGACGTTCGCGCGCGCTTCTCGCATCTTGCCGGCGTCGACGTGCCGGCGGCGCGGGCGCCCTCAATGATCGACGAATATCCGATCCTTGCCGTCGCGGCGTCTTTCGCGAACGGCGAAACGCGGATGCGCGGGCTCTCCGAATTGCGGGTGAAGGAATCGGATCGGCTTGAAGCGGTCGCCGCCGGGCTCAAAGCCAATGGCGTCGACTGCGAGATCGTCGGCGACGATCTTATCGTGCGCGGCGGCAGGGTCGCTGGCGGCGGCATGGTCGAGACGCATCTCGATCATCGCATCGCCATGAGCTTTCTCGTCATGGGGCTCGCGGCCGAGAAGAAAGTCACGGTCGACGACGAGATGATGATCGCGACGAGCTTTCCGGCGTTTCGCCCGCTCATGGAGCGACTCGGAGCGCGCTTCTCGTGAGCTTCGTCATCGGGATCGACGGCCCCGCAGCGTCGGGGAAGGGCACGCTGGCGCGACGTCTTGCGGCGCATTACAGCCTGCCGCATCTCGACACGGGGCTGCTCTATCGCGCCACGGCCTGCGCGCTGAGGGACGAGGGTCTGCGGCTCGACGACGTCGAAGCGGCGGTCGCCGCCGCGCGCAGCCTGTCGCTCACCGATTTCGACGAAAAGCGGTTGCGCGCCCGCGACATGGGCGAGGCGGCGTCCGTCGTCGCCGCCATGCCGGCGGTGCGCGCGGCGCTCGTCGACATGCAGCGCGGCTTCGCGGCGCGGCCGGAAGGCGCCGTCCTCGACGGTCGCGACATCGGCACGGTGATCTGCCCCGACGCGAAAGTGAAGATTTTCGTCACCGCAGCGCCGGAGACGCGCGCCACCCGCCGCGCTCTGGAGCTTGCGCGCGCCGGCGAAAACGCCGACTATGCCGCCATTCTCGAAGATGTGAAGAAGCGCGACGCCCGCGACAGCGCCCGCAGCGCCGCGCCGCTGAAGGCGGCCGCCGATGCGGTGACGCTCGACACGAGCGATCTCGACATCGAGGAGGCTTTCGCGGCCGCGCTTGCGATCGTCGAGGCGAGGCGCGGCGCTGAACTGTAATTACAACTGGGACTGTTCGAGTTCGAGCGGCGGGCGCCAAATTTTTGGCTGCGCCGCCAGCAGCGCGACAATCTGGGATTGCCTGTTCGCGCCGGTTTTCGCGAACACCGATTTCACCTGGCTGCGAATGGTGCTCAACTTCACCTTGTGACGCTCGGCGATCTGATCGAGGCTCAGTCCCTCGGCGAGACTCCCCGCGACGCGCGCCTCGGTCGGCGTTAGATCGAAGAGGCTTTGCACTAGCGCTGCGTCCAACGCCGCTGGCCGTGTAAGATGCGTGATCGTCAGCACGCCCAATCCGCCGCCAAAAAGATCGCGCGCATTGCCGGTGACGGGGATCAGATGCATCACCACCGGTCGTTCGCCAGTCCCTTTTGAGGGGAAGGACCGCACAGATGTCGCGGCAGGATTGCCGAGATCGGCGATCGCGCCCCGCAACAATTTGTCGGCTGCAGGCTCAATCAGCGCGATGCGGTCGCGCGGCATCCAGACATGATGCGACGAGAGATCTTCGATCAGCCCATTGGCCGCAAGCACGCGACCGTCGACGTCCAGTATCGCCGCCGGAATGCCGAGAGTCGCGAGCGCCTCGGTCGCCGATCGTAATCTCTCAAGTCGCCAACGGGCGGCGAGCAGGCCGGCGCGGGCGAGATGTGGGCGCAGCGCGTCGAGGCGGTCCAATTCCGCGGGGCCGAAAGGCGGGTCTCCCTTTCGCCGCTTGACCTGAAACATCACGAGATCGCCATTGAGCATCGGCACAGCGGTCGCCGTGCAATGATGAATGCCGTTGGGCGCGCACCACTCCTTGATGACCGGCTCCTCCGCATATTCCTCTTCGGTAAAGCCTTCCTGATCCGAGACGAAGCCGGCGCGATTGAAGGCGAGAAGCCGGCCGAGAACCTGGCTTCGCTGAAGACCGCCGCTGCTAAAAAATGCTTCGGCTCCTTTTTCGAGAGCGCCTGAGCAACGCCAGCCGAGCCATGCGTCGGCCCGACGGGCGACGAGGACGCCGCCGGCGGCTTCCGCAACCTTGCCGATGTCATGCATGATGCGCGGCCAGCAATCAGGATCGGCGGCGGCTTCGTAGATGTCGTCAACGAGAGATTCGAAATCTGGCATGCCTAAATCCAATGGCTTAAAGACTTTAATCGAATCATTTTGAAGCAAGCCTCGGCGCTCGTCCACTGGCGTCGGAATGCCTGCAGTCGATCCGCCGGCGAGTCAGACGCCGCCCGCCAAGTAGGCTGATGACGTCCAAGCAACAACGCGTATTCCGCTTTGCGCCGTCGCCGAACGGCTATTTGCATCTTGGCCACGCCTATTCGGCGCTTCTGAATTTCGATCTGGCGCGCCAATGCGGCGGGCGCTTGCTGTTGCGCATCGAGGACATCGATACAGGCCGCGCCCGCGCCGAATTCGAGGCGGCGATCTATGAAGATCTCGCCTGGCTCGGGCTCGATTGGGAGCGGCCCGTGCGCCGTCAATCCGAGCATTTCGGCGCCTACGCCCGCGCCCTCGAGCGCCTGGACGCGATGGGGCTCATTTACGCCTGCGACTGCAAGCGTTCCGACATCGCGCGGATTGCGGCTGGCAAGCCGGGCTGGCCGCGCGACCCGGACGGCTCGCCGCTCTATCCGGGGACGTGTCGCGCTAAACCGCGCCGAACGGCGCGCGAGGTCCTAACGCAGCGCGGCGTCGCGCTGCGGCTCGACATGCGTATGGCGTCGACGCTCGCGGGGCAGGGGCTGATGTGGCGGGAATTCGGGGCGCTCCCGCGGGCGGAGCGAAGCGATCCGGCCGCTTCGCCTCGCGATGACGGAGAAGGGAGGCTTGTTCCTGCCGATCCGGCGGAATGGGGCGACGTCGTCCTCGCGCGCAAGGATACGCCGGCGAGCTATCATATCGCCGTCGTCGTCGACGACGCGCTGCAGGGCGTGACCGACGTGGTGCGCGGTAAGGATCTCTTTGCGGCGACGAGCCTGCATCGCCTGCTGCAACGTCTGCTCGACCTGCCGGCGCCAAATTATCGGCACCACGGCCTGGTTCTGGACGAGAAGGGCGAGAAGCTTGCGAAAAGCGTCGCCTCGACGGCGCTGCGCGCCTTGCGCGCGGAAGGCTGGACGCCAGCTGACGTGCGTCGGCGGATAGGGTTGTAGAGCGTAGATTCTACTTTGCGGGCGTTCGCCGTCTCGGAGTCATTCGAAGATGTGATTCCGAGCCGCCGAGTCGCGCCAGGCGTCGGGCGCCCTCTCGCTCAAGGAGCGCCTTGAGCGCTTCGCGAACCAGCGCGGATTTGTCCGTAAGTCCCATTAAATCTGCTGCCTTGGCCACGAGCTCATCGTCGAGCGCGATCTTTGTGCGCATGTGTGCTCCCAATCGAGAAGCACAGAAAGAGCATCGTTTAATGCCGATCACAATGCCGACGCCGATTTTCCGCAGGGCGATCGGTTGAAGGGCTTCCTCATCCTGAGGAGCGTGCGCAGCACGCGTCTCGAAGGACGAGGAAGCCCGTTTTCACGTATTTCTCCTCACCCTCGTCCTTCGAGACGCCGCCTTAGGATCTCGGGCCTGCCCGAGATCGACATCAAATTCGCAAGTCGGGTAAACCGCGACTTGCGGGCGGCTCCTCAGGATGAGGGTGAGGAAAACAATTCTTCTCCCGATTCCCCTGCGGTTCTCCGTGTGTGTCGGCGCACGAACATTTTCTCGGGCTCCCGATAGCCTTGGATCATCGAGTTCCAAAGCGGCAAGGGAGAGCGAAATGTTCGAGACCATCCAAAGCCTGATCGACCAGGAAGGCCAGATCTGCGTTCCGGCGCGCCATCTGACGCAGCGAGCCAATCTCTACGAACTGGGAATGACGCCCTATACGGCGATCCGCCTGCTGCTCGCGATCGAGCGCGAATTTCGCATCGAATTCTCCCGCGACTCGCTGAATCGCCAGACGATGGCGACGATGGAGAATATTGTCCGCGGCGTTCGCGCCGCCCAGTTTGCTCCCGCCTATGAATGGCTCCAGGCGGCCTAAGAGACGTCGATTCGGGCCGGCTGCGCCGAAGCGCCAACAAAAGTTCGTCGCTTACCGGGCCTGACGAGTCGCCACTTTGGCGCTGTTGTTCGGCGCCTTCGCCATCAGCGAATCAATGCGATCGCGCTCTTTCCTGAATTCCGCGAGAAGCCGGCCCTCGATCTCGCGCGTGCGCGCCAGCTTGACGCGCATCGGATCGACGAAATGGCCATTGACCATCACCTCATAGTGAAGGTGCGGTCCCGTCGACAATCCGGTCGAGCCGAGGAAGCCGATCACCTGGCCCTGCTTGACCCGCATGCCTTCCTTCACGCTGCGCGCAAAGCCTGACATGTGGTTGTAGGTGGTGATGTAGCCGTTGGCGTGCTGGATCTCGACGCGCCGACCATAGCCCGAATCCCACTGCGCCTTGATGATCGTGCCATTGCCGGCGGCGAGAATCGGCGTGCCGATCGGCGCCGCCCAATCGACGCCCGTGTGCATCTTGTAATAGCCGAGGATCGGATGACGGCGCATGCCGAAGCCTGAGCGCGTCTCGCCGATGGCGATCGGCTTACGCACAAGGAACTTGCGGCTCGAGCGGCCGTTCTCGTCGTAGTAGTCGAGCAGCCCGTCGTCGGGCGTGAAGAAGCGATAGTAGCGATAGGTTTCGT
>NZ_CP187401.1:0-557500 GCF_049817085.1 Methylocystis sp. SB2 | reverse complement strand
GCAGGTTGAAGGTGCGGTAACACGCACTGGAGGACCGAACCGGTGTCTGTTGAAATAGACTCGGATGACTTGTGGTTAGGGGTGAAAGGCCAACCAAACTCGGGAATAGCTGGTTCTCCGCGAAAGCTATTTAGGTAGCGCCTCGCATGTATTCTCCAGGGGGTAGAGCACTGGATGGGCTAGGGGGTCCCACAGACTTACCAAACCCAACCAAACTCCGAATACCTGGAAGAACTATGCGGGAGACACACAGTGGGTGCTAACGTCCATTGTGGAGAGGGAAACAACCCAGACCAACAGCTAAGGCCCCAAATTCGTGGCTAAGTGGGAAAGGATGTAAGAATCCCAAAACAACCAGGAGGTTGGCTTAGAAGCAGCCATCCTTTAAAGAAAGCGTAACAGCTCACTGGTCTAAATAAGGGTTCTCGCGCCGAAGATGTAACGGGGCTCAAGCCACGAGCCGAAGCTTTGGGTTTGCCCGCAAGGGCAAGCGGTAGCGGAGCGTTCCGTAATCCGTCGAAGGGATAGCCGTGAGGCGTCCTGGAGGTATCGGAAGTGCGAATGCTGACATGAGTAACGACAAACACTGTGAAAGACAGTGTCGCCGAAAGTCCAAGGGTTCCTGCGTAAAGTTAATCTTCGCAGGGTTAGCCGGCCCCTAAGGCGAGGCCGAAAGGCGTAGTCGATGGGAACCACGTTAATATTCGTGGGCCAGCAGGTGGTGACGCGTTGCGGAAGCTGTTCGAGATTACTGGATTTCTCGGGCAGCCTAGCGGCGCCAGGAAATAGCCCCTGCATGAGACCGTACCCGAAACCGACACAGGTGGACAGGTAGAGTATACCAAGGCGCTTGAGAGAATGACGTTGAAGGAACTCGGCAATCTACCTCCGTAACTTCGGGATAAGGAGGCCTTCCGTTCGCGCAAGCGGGCGGGAGGGGCACAGACCAGGGGGTGGCAACTGTTTAACAAAAACACAGGGCTCTGCGAAATCGCAAGATGACGTATAGGGTCTGACGCCTGCCCGGTGCCGGAAGGTTAAGAGGAGGAGTGCAAGCTCTGAATTGAAGCCCCGGTAAACGGCGGCCGTAAATATAACGGTCCTAAGGTAGCGAAATTCCTTGTCGGGTAAGTTCCGACCTGCACGAATGGCGTAATGACTTCCCCGCTGTCTCCAACGTCAGCTCAGTGAAATTGAATTCCCCGTGAAGATGCGGGGTTCCTGCGGTCAGACGGAAAGACCCCGTGCACCTTTACTGTAACTTTGCATTGGCATTCGTGTCGGCATGTGTAGGATAGGTGGTAGGCTTTGAAGCATGGGCGCCAGCTCGTGTGGAGCCACCCTTGAAATACCACCCTTATCGTCATGGATGTCTAACCGCGCGCCGTCATCCGGCGCCGGGACAATGCATGGTAGGCAGTTTGACTGGGGCGGTCGCCTCCCAAAGAGTAACGGAGGCGCGCGATGGTGGGCTCAGACCGGTCGGAAATCGGTCGTCGAGTGCAATGGCATAAGCCTGCCTGACTGCGAGACAGACAAGTCGAGCAGAGACGAAAGTCGGTCATAGTGATCCGGTGGTCCCTCGTGGAAGGGCCATCGCTCAACGGATAAAAGGTACGCCGGGGATAACAGGCTGATAACCCCCAAGAGTCCATATCGACGGGGTTGTTTGGCACCTCGATGTCGGCTCATCACATCCTGGGGCTGGAGAAGGTCCCAAGGGTTCGGCTGTTCGCCGATTAAAGTGGTACGTGAGCTGGGTTCAGAACGTCGTGAGACAGTTCGGTCCCTATCTGCCGTGGGTGTAGGAGAATTGAGAGGATTTGTCCCTAGTACGAGAGGACCGGGATGAACATACCTCTGGTGGACCTGTTGTGGCGCCAGCCGCAGTGCAGGGTAGCTATGTATGGACGGGATAACCGCTGAATGCATCTAAGCGGGAAACCCACCTCAAAACGAGTTCTCCCTTGAGAGCCGTGGAAGACGACCACGTTGATAGGCCGGGTGTGGAAGTGCGGCAACGCATGGAGCTTACCGGTACTAATAGCTCGATTGGCTTGATCGCTCTCATTTATCGACGCCCATACTCGTGTGGCGTGAATAGAAAGACCTCATTTGCTTCGAAGATGTGTTTCGCCGGCCTGGTGGCCTTCGGCGGAGCGATCAGACCCGATCCCATCCCGAACTCGGCCGTCAAACGCTTCTGCGCCAATGGTACTATGTCTCAAGACCTGGGAGAGTAGGTCGTCGCCAGGCCTGCGAAGCACATCGAATCCTCTTATCGAGACTTTTTCAGCAGTGCTGCTTTCGCCGCGCTGCTTTTTTGTCTTCGCGCTTTGTCTTAGCGCGTATAGTTTAGCGTGTTTCTCTTGGCGCGGGGTGGAGCAGCCCGGTAGCTCGTCAGGCTCATAACCTGAAGGTCGTCAGTTCAAATCTGGCCCCCGCAACCAATCCAATTCCAAAAACCCCGGCTCTTGCAGCCGGGGTTTTTCTTTGTGCGCTGATAGGCTTTGCGGCATTTTCGTCGGGGAGCCATTGCCGATACGGTCCGGCATCTCATCAAACAGGCGCCGCTTCATTTCTGATGAGAATGAGGACGCGCGATCGCGGGAATCGGCGCAACGCTGGGCAAGTTGAAAGAGGGACCGCCATGCCCGAGTGGCTCGACAATCTCATTCCCATCAAAGCGCCGGAACTGAAGCACGAACAACTCGCGGGCTGGCGGCCGACGCGCGCTGCAGCCGAGGGACTCGGCTGTCGCCTTCTTGCCGATCAGCGCATAGAGGCGGCCGGCGGCGTCACCCTGTCGGCCGATGTTTATACCCCCCGCGCGCCGGGCCGCTATCCGGCGATCGTCCAGTTCGCCGCCTATACGCGCGAGCTGCATACCGCTGGCGCGCCTACAGGCAGCAATGAGATCGGCTCGCCGCCCGTCTTCACTTCCCGCGGCTATGTCCAGGTGGTAGTGGAGCGGCGGGGCATGGGCCGCTCGGGCGGGACGCAAAATGTCTTCCTGTCTCCCGAGGATGTCGACGACCATGAACAGGCGGTCGCCTGGGCCGCTGTCCAGCCCTGGTGCGACGGCCGTGTGGCGCTGTTCGGCACGTCTTACTACGGCATGACGCAGCCTCTCGTCGCCGTGCGCCGTCCGCCGGCGCTAAAAGCGTTTTTCTGCAATGAGATCTGCACGGATTATTTCCGGCATCTCGCGCAGTTCGGCGGCGTCTTCAACCTCTATTTCTGCAATCTCTGGATGGGCGCCAACTTCACGCCGGCGATGTATAGCCTGCGCGTGCCGCCGGTCGCCCGGGCGCTCCTCAGCCATGTCTTCAACTCGCCGCTCCAGCGCTTGTGGCGACCTTTGCTGATGAAGCGGATAGACGCCATCTACCGGGCCTTCATGTCCAAAACGCCGGTCAAGCCGGTGCGCGAATGGTACGCGAACTGGATGCTCGACGGAAAATCGCGAGAGACTTGCGTGCTTCAGTCCGGCCCTTCGGGAGATCTCGGCAAGATCGAGATCCCTTTCGTCGTCGTGCAGAATCTCGGCTATTTCAACCTGCACCAGTTCGGCGCCTATGATCTGTTCCAGAACGCCGCGACGCCGGCGGACCGCAAATGGATGATCCTCGCCCCGCCGCGCTACGAGCTTCCGGTCTATGCCTGGCAATTGGAAGCGCTCGCGTTTTTCGATCATATTCTCTACGGCGTGGACAATGGCTACGCCAGCCAACCGGCCGTCCGCTACTGGCTTGAAGGCGAGGAGCGGTACATTGGCGCCGCCAATTTTCCGGCGCCGGGAACGGCGCAGCAACGCTTCTATCTCGCCTCGGGCGGCGCGGACGCGGCGCGCCACAAACTGTCGGAGACGCCGGGGAGGGGCGAGAATCGCTGGGCCGCCGTTCCGCTGGGCCTGCCGGTGCTCGGTGGGTTCGATGAAGTGGCGAATCAGACGCTCACATTCGAAATGACCGCGGCGCGGCCGATGACGCTTGCTGGCCCCGTATCGCTCAATCTCGTCTTCAGCTCGAATGAGATCGATTCCCATCTCGTGGCGCGGCTCGGCCGCGTCGCCAAGGACGGCGCCTACAGCCTTCTCTCACTCGGAGCCATGAGTCCGGCGCGGCGGCGGCGTGATCCGGCGCGCGATACGGCCTGTGAGATCGTGCATGACACATCCGTGCGCGAGCCCTTAGAGCCGGGCAAGGCGGTGACGCTCTCCTTCAGCCTTACGCCTGGACCGACCCGGCTTGAGCCCGGCGACCGGTTGCGACTCGACATCGCGAGCCGCCTCGATCTGCTGCGCAGCGACGTCAGCCATGGCTATGTGCATTTCGACATGCCGGGGCCGCCCTATTTCGCGCGGAACACGCTGCATTACGGGCCGGATACTTATCTTACCGTGTCCGAGGCGCCGGCGGCGTGAGAGCCTGTAACAACACGAATCTATGAATTCGGCTTCCTCGACAGCAGCCATAGCGCGGAGATGAAAAATCCCTTCGTAAGCGGGAGCAAGAGCAACACGAGCGCGATCGTTAGCGGCACAACGATCAGCATCTCGACAGCGTAGGAGTAACGTCCGCTGCTCTCCAATATGAAGAGAAGCGGCACGACTGTAATCGTCACGGCGCCGACGGTCAGCCATGCTGGGCCATCATCCGCATCGAGGCCCGCAAAACTTTCGCGGCAATGCGCGCAAGATTCACGCGGCTTGAGGTAGCTCGCGAACAGCTTGCCCTTGCCACAGTTTGGGCATTTTCGCGTCAGTCCGCGAAACAAGGATTTGCCCGGCGATGTATCGCTGTTCATTGACGCCAAACCGATTGACAGCGATCGCCGCGCCGCGTGCGCGCTGATCGCATTGCAAGTCCATCGCAAGCGTGGATCTCGCTTCTGATTTAAGGGGATAGGTTTTTATGGCGCCGCAGGCAACCGCCCCCTGCCGAGCGTCGGTTCAAGTCCGTAAGGCGGCGCAAGACAAGGGACGCGGTCGGCGCTAGGCTCTTTCCCGTATTTGTGCGGGGCCGGTCATTCTTGAACGACATTTCACGCACCGCTGAACGGGAGGAGCGCGGCCGCGATCTTTCATCGCGCGTCTTTCCGCTGCGTGTGCGAGGATTGGCCGAGGCCTTGCGCACAGCGCTGGAGCAGGAGCGGGCGCTACGCCGTCCGTTTCTCTGGCTGGTCGTCGCGTCAGGCGGCGGCGTCGTGCTCTATTTCTCGGCCGAGCGTGAACCTTCGCTGGCGCTTTGCCTTTGCGCGCTTGCCGCTTTTGCAGTCTTGGCCGCGCTTACGCGCCGGCACGCCCGCGCCCACGCGCTTTTTCTGACGCTCGCTTTCATCGCCTTGGGATTTGCGTCGGGCGCCTGGCGGACGGCGCGCGTCGCGGCGCCGCTCGTTCCACGCGTTGGCATCGGTGAGCTGACCGGCTTCGTCGAGGAGGTGGATCTACGCCGGGCCGGCGCGCGCTTTATCCTGCGCGTCGCGAGCGCCGAAGGCTTTCCGGATGACATCGTTCCCGCCCGCGTGCGTCTGACGACGCGCGGCGAGCCGAATTTTTCAGCCGGCGACTTCATAGCCTTAAAGGCGCGGCTGATGCCGCCGGCTGGGGCGGCGCTCCCCGGCGGCTATGATTTCGCGCGGGACGCTTTTTTTGCGCGCATCGGCGCGGTCGGCAACGCGCTTGGACGCATCGAGACGATGTCGCCGCCTGAACCGGCGCCGTTCTCGCTGCGTTTTTTCGCGCACGTTGACCATATGCGTAACGCCTTGGCGATGCGCGTCTATCGAATCATCGAAGGCGATGCGGGCGCGATCGCCGCCGCCATGGTGACGGGCAAGCGCGACTTGCTGTCGGACGACGCCAAGAATCTCATTCGCCGGGCGGGCATATTTCACATCATCACCATTTCCGGCGTTCAGATGACGCTCGTCGCGGGCATCTTCTTCGTCGGTTTTCGGCGCCTGTTGGCGATGTCGCAAACGCTTGCGCTGAATTATCCGATCAAGAAATGGGCGGCGGCGCTCGCGATGCTCGGCGCCATTCTCTACGACATCGGCACGGGCTCTCGCGTCGGCACCGAGCGCGCGCTCGTGATGACTCTCATCATGCTTGCGGCGGTTCTCTTCGATCGGCCGTCGCTGTCGATGCGCAATCTGGCGCTTGCCGCGCTCTTCATCATCGCTGTCGAGCCGGAGGCGTTGCTCGGCGCGAGCTTTCAGCTCTCCTTCGCGGCGGTGGCGGCCTTGATCGCCGTGTACGAATGGCGCGGCGAATATCTCGCGAAGCGCCGCATCGACGATCGCGCGCCGCGAGGGCGATTGGGCGCGCTTCGCGAAAGCGTCGCCGAGCGCCTGCTGCATGGACCCGGGGCGGCGATCTTCGCAACGCTATGTGCGACCTCGGCGACCGCTTCCTTCATGGCGAATGATTTTCATGAGCTCAGCCCCTATGTGCTGATCGGCAATCCGCTGACGCTGGCGATCATCGAATTCTTCGCCGTTCCCTGCGCGCTCGTCGGCGCCGCGCTTTACCCCTTGGGCCTCGACGGCTTCATCTGGCGCTATCTCAAGCTGGGCATCGACCTCGTGACCTATCTCGCCGGGCTGATCGCGAGCGCCCCTGGCGCGAGTCTGCCGGTCAAAGCCTTTGCCCCCTGGGCGATCCTTTTCCTTTCGCTTGCGGTCTTATCGCTCGTGCTCTGGCGCACTTGGGCCTGGCGCGCGCTCGCCATTCCTCTCGCCTTGATCGGACTGATGGGCGCGAGGAGCGGCGCGCCTTTTGATCTCGCCGTGCCGGCGACGGGAGAATCGGCGGCGCTGCGCCTGCCGTCCGGACAGCTCGCCGTCTTGGGGCAAAAGCCCAGCGCTTTCGCCGCGGAACAATGGTTGCGGGCGGACGGAGACGCGCGCCAGTCCGCGGACGCCAGGAGCGGCGTCGCCTGCGACGACACGGGTTGCGTGGCGAAGGCCGTCAATGGCCGCTTTGTCGCGCTCGTCGCCGGGCGCGGCGGCTTCTTCGAAGACTGCGCGCGCGCCGCCGTCATCGTGACGCCTCTCTACGCGCCATTGGGCTGTGCGGCGCCGATCGTGATCGATCGCCACAGACTATCGGAAACCGGGGCAGTGACTTTGCGGTTCAAGGCGGAGGGCGTCGAATGGACGACGGCGCGCGCGATCGATGAGGATCGGCCCTGGTCGCCGGCGCCCCGCAATCGCCGCACGTCAGGATTCACGGCGCCGCTGAGCGATGAAGAGCGCAGCGCTGAAGATGCGCGCGCGATGGAGCCGCTGGAGTAGGGCGGCGCAATTCACGCGTCATTGCGAGGAGCGTCGCGACGAAGCAATCCAGGGGCGGCGTCAAAGCGCTGGATAGCGTCGCTACGCTCGCAATGACGGCGTCGCATAGAAGTTAGTATTTCCGCAGGAGGCTCACGAGCCTGCCCTGAATGCGCACGCGATCGGGGCCGAAGATCCGCGTCTCATAGGCGGGATTGGCGGCCTCCAACGCGATCGAGGCGCCGCGCTTGCGCAGACGTTTGAGCGTCGCCTCCTCATCGTCGATCAGCGCCACGACGATGTCGCCGGTGTCGGCGCTGTCCTGCTTGCGGATCACGACCGTATCGCCGTCGAGGATTCCCGCTTCGATCATCGAATCGCCGCGCACTTCGAGCGCGAAGTGCTCGCCGCTCGAGAGCAGGTCGGGCGGCAGGCTGATGGTGTGGCTGCGATTCTGGATGGCGGAGATCGGCGTGCCGGCGGCGATGCGCCCCATGACCGGAATGGCGACCTGATGGTCGCCTTCGTCCTCGAAACGTTCGCTGAGCGGCCGGACGCGCCCGAGATTCCCCTCGATGACGGACGGCGAGAACTTGCCGTTGCGCCCGCCGGCGGTGCGCGGCGTGGCCGATTCAGGCAGACGCAGAACTTCGAGCGCGCGGGCGCGATTGGGCAGGCGGCGGATGAATCCGCGTTCCTCGAGCGCGAGAATCAGCCGATGAATCCCCGATTTCGACCGCAGGTCGAGCGCGTCCTTCATCTCGTCGAAGGACGGCGGCACGCCCGACTCCTTCAGACGTTCATGAATGAAGCGCAACAGATCGTTTTGTTTTTTGGTCAGCATCGCCGCACCGCCCCGCAAGCCGAATCGTTGATTTTGGCTGAGCCGCAGCTTCTGGCTCGATAACCTAAACAAATCATGAACAGAACGATATCGGTTCTTACTGCGTTCCGCAAGCCATATGTTCACGCTTTGGTTAAACCATCATCGTGACGAACTATGTTCGCCTCGCGTGCGCCGTGTTAGACGGGCCGACCCAATTCGAGGAATTCGCCGCGCTCATGTCACAGGTCGTCACCCGCTTCGCTCCATCGCCCACCGGCTTTCTGCACATCGGCGGGGCGCGCACGGCGCTGTTCAACTGGCTTTACGCCAAGAAGCACGGCGGGCGGATGATGCTGCGAATCGAAGACACCGACCGCGAGCGCTCCACGCAAGCGGCGATCGGCGCCATCATCGATGGCCTCCAGTGGCTCGGCCTCGAATGGGATGGCGACATCGTCTACCAGTCCTCGCGGGCCGCGCGCCATGCCGAGGTCGCCGAAGCGCTGCTGGCGCAGGGACACGCCTATCGCTGCTACGCCACGGCGCAGGAGCTCGAGGAGATGCGCGAGAAGGCTAAGGCGGAAAAGCGCCCTTGGCGCTACGACGGCCGCTGGCGCGACCGCGATCCCGCCGAGGCGCCCGCCGGCGCGCCCTATGTCGTGCGCATCAAGGCGCCCCAGGACGGCGAGACGATCGTCGATGACGCCGTGCAGGGACGCGTCGTCTTTCAGAACAAGGATCTTGACGACTTCATTCTGCTGCGCTCGGACGGCGCGCCAACCTACATGCTCGCGGTCGTCGTCGACGATCACGACATGGGCGTCACGCAGATCATTCGCGGCGACGATCATCTCACCAATGCTGGGCGCCAGACGCATATCTATCAGGCGATGGGGTGGACGATCCCGGCCTTCGCGCATATTCCGCTGATTCACGGACCGGACGGCGCCAAGCTTTCGAAGCGCCATGGCGCGCTCGGCGTCGACGCCTACCGCGGGATGGGCTATCTGCCGGCCGCGCTGCGCAACTACCTCGTTCGATTGGGGTGGTCGCAGGGCGACAAGGAGTTCTTCACGACGCCGGAGATGGTCGAGTCGTTTGATCTCGCGCAGGTGCACCGTTCGCCGGCGCGCTTCGATTTCGCCAAGCTCGAAAATATGAACGGCCATTATCTGCGCGATAGCGATGATGACGAGCTGTTGGATTTGCTCGTCGCCACGCTTCCCTATCTCGAAGGCGGCGGCGCCATCGCACAGGCGCTCGACGACAGAACGCGTGGGCAGTTGCGCGCCGCCTTGCCGGGCCTGAAGGCGCGTGCGAAGACTTTGAACGAACTTCTCGACGGCGCGGGCTTTCTCTTCGCGCAGCGTCCGCTGTCGCTCGACGCAAAGGCGGCGCAGCTGCTTTCGGCGGAAGCGCGCGTGCGGCTTGCGCAGCTTGTCGAGAAACTTGCAGGGCTTCCGAACTGGACGGCCGCAACGACGGAAGCGGTCGTGCGCGATCTCGCGACAGCGCTTGGCGTCAAACTGGGCGATCTCGCACAGCCTTTGCGCGCCGCGCTCACCGGCCGCGCGACCTCGCCCGGCATTTTCGACGTGCTGGAAATTTTGGGGCGCGAGGAAAGTCTTGCGCGAATTTCCGATCAGGCGGCTATGGCGTAACCCGCATCGCCGCGGCGTTGGCGCGCGTAAAAATCGCTGACGCGATTTTCGGCGCCGCGCCGTTTTCCGCGCCACGGCGAAACACATCGCCCTTATTCGCGAGGCATGCGCGAAACGCGTGGCGCGCGCTTGACAGCCCTTGCGGTTGATATAGCTTTTTGCACCGCACAACAAACCGAATGCAACGCATCGGCGTGCGCGTGAAAGCGACGACATCGCGAATGTGACGCAATTCATGCATAGCGTTCGCGCGCGTCGCGCCGCGATCCGGCTCGTTGCGAGCGCGGGGGCGGTTGAGAGGGGAGCGGGTATGCCGGAGAAGAATGCTATCTTCACAGTCGGCGACGGATCGGTCGATTTGCCGATCAAGGATGGCACGCTGGGGCCGTCCGTTGCGGACATCCGCAATCTCTACGCCGAAACCGGCATGTTCACCTTCGATCCGGGATTCACCGCGACGGCGTCATGCGAATCGAAGATCACCTTTATCGACGGTGAAGCCGGCGTTCTACTTTATCGCGGCTATCCGATTGAACAGCTTGCCGAACATGGCGACTTTCTCGAAACCTGCTACCTGCTGCTTTATGGAGAATTGCCGTCCGCCGCCGAGAAGGCGAATTTCGACTATCGGATCACGCGCCACACAATGGTGCATGAGCAGATGGCGCGATTCTTCCAGGGGTTCCGCCGCGACGCGCATCCGATGGCGGTGATGGTCGCCTCCGTGGGCGCGCTCTCCGCCTTCTATCACGACTCGACGAACATCGCCGATCCCACCCAGCGGATGGTGGCGTCGACGCGCATGATCGCGAAGATCCCGACGCTCGCGGCGATGGCCTATAAATATTCGGTCGGCCAGCCGTTCGTTTATCCAAAGAACGACCTCGACTACACGTCGAACTTCCTGCGCATGTGCTTCGCCGTCCCCTGCGAGGAATATAAAGTCAATCCGGTGCTGTCGCGCGCGCTCGACCGGATCTTCATCCTGCACGCCGATCACGAACAGAACGCATCGACCTCGACCGTTCGACTGTCCGGCTCGTCTGGGGCGAATCCTTTCGCCTGCATTGCGGCGGGCATCGCCTCGCTTTGGGGGCCGGCGCATGGCGGCGCCAATGAAGCGGTGCTGAAAATGCTCGCGGAAATCGGCACGCCGGACCGCATTCCGCAGTTCATCACGCGCGCCAAGGACAAGAACGATCCGTTTCGCCTCATGGGCTTTGGCCATCGCGTCTATAAGAACTACGATCCGCGCGCCAAGATCATGCAGCGCACCACGCGCGAAGTGTTGAACGAACTCGGCGTCAAGGACGATCTGCTCGACGTCGCGCTGGAGCTCGAGCGCATCGCCCTGCACGATGATTATTTCATCGAGAAACAACTCTATCCCAACATCGACTTCTATTCTGGCATCACGCTCAAGGCGATGAATTTCCCGACGGCGATGTTCACGGTGTTGTTCGCGGTCGCGCGCACTGTCGGCTGGATCGCCCAGTGGAAGGAGATGATCGAGGATCAGGGTTCGCGCATCGGTCGTCCGCGTCAGCTCTATACGGGCGAGAAGCAGCGGGACTATGTGCCGATGTCGAAGCGGTGATGATGCGCGCCGGGCCGCGGTAGGCGCTCGTCTCCACTCCCATCCGGCGCGGAATCGCTCTGGCCAGTCTTCACCTTGGTTTGCAGCGCGACATGTTCTCACCGGCGTCTCTTGATGGGACGCGACGTGATGCTATAGGTCGGCGGACCCGGAGCGCCTTTGTCGCAATTATCCGATCTGCTGTTCGAAACGCGCATCGCCACCGAGAGCGTCGCCGACTTTCTCGCGGGCGGGCGCCTGCGGCTTGGCGTCACCGGCCTGTCGCGCTCCGGCAAGACGGTCTTCATCACCGCGCTCGTGCACCATTTGACGCGGGCGATATCGGCGCGGCCGGAAAAGGGCGGCGAGAGCAAGACTCAGCTCCCGGTGTTTCGCGCGCTCGCCGAAGGTCGCATCACCTCGGCGCATCTCGATCCGCAGCCCGATTACAGCGTCCCGCGCTTCGCTTACGAGGAGCATCTTGCGGCGCTCACCGGGCTAGACCGGCATTGGCCGCAATCGACGCGACGTATCTCCGAACTGCGGGTGACGCTGGAATATCGCTCGAAGGGCTGGTCGCTGCGCAAAGGCTTCGGCCAGGGGCCGACGCGACTCGACATCGACATCGTCGATTATCCCGGCGAATGGCTGCTCGACCTGCCGCTTCTTGGCAAATCCTACGCGCAATGGTCTCACGAGACGCTCGACGCCTCGAGCGCCTCTGCGCGGGCGATGATCGCAAGCGAGTGGCGGGGCCTGACCGCGAATACGGACGTCAAGGCGCGCTATAGCGAAGAAACCGCGCAGAAGCTGGCGCAGACCTTCACCCAATATCTGCGTCTGGCGCGCTCCGAGCGTTTCGCGCTCTCGAGCCTGCCGCCGGGTCGGTTTCTGATGCCGGGCGATCTCGAAGGATCGCCGGCGCTGACCTTCGCGCCGCTGCCCGTCTCCGAGGGCGAGGAGTTGCCCTATCGCAGCCTGGGGCGCGAAATGGAGCGACGATACGAGGCCTACAAGTCGCAAGTCGTACGGCCGTTCTTTCGGGACCATTTCGCGCGGCTCGATCGGCAGATCGTGCTCGTCGACGCGCTTGCGGCGCTCAATTCCGGTCCTGAGGCGGTGCGCGATCTGGAGACGGCGCTGACCGACGTGCTGACGGCTTTTCGCACCGGCCGCGCCAATCTGTTCTCCACGATCTTTCGCCCGAAGATCGACCGCATTCTCTTCGCGGCCACAAAGGCCGACCATCTGCATCACACGAGCCATGACCGGCTCGAAGCGATCCTGCGTCACCTGACCGCCCGCGCCATAGAGCGCGCGGAAGGCGTGGGCGCCTCGATCGACGTGATCGCGCTCGCCGCCGTTCGCGCCACCCGCGAAGCGATGGTGCGGCATGAGGGCGATAAGCTTTCGGCTATTGTCGGCACGCCTGTTGCTGGGGAGCGCATTGGCCACGAGACTTTCGACGGCGTGGCGGAAGGCGCCATTTTCCCCGGCGAGTTGCCGGCGGATCCGCGCGATGTGTTTAAAGGCGAGGCGCTGGCCGTTTCCGATGAAGAAGCCGACTTCCGCTTTCTTAAATTCAGGCCGCCGGCCGCGGTGCTGGGCGCCGACCAGAAGCCGCTGCCGTTGCCGCATATCAGGCTCGATCGCGCGATGGAGTTTCTTTTCGGCGACCGATTGAAGTAACGCCGCTGTCGGCGGCGAAGTCCGCGCTACCTATGCAAGGCAAAGCCATTCGATATCTGAATTGAGGGAGCTTCATATGGAAGGTCATGTCTATAAGGTCGTCGAACTCGTCGGGTCTTCGCCCGACAGCGTCGAGGACGCCGTGGCAGCGGCGCTCAAGCGCGCCGGCGAAACGCTGCGTAACTTGCGATGGTTCGAAGTCGCGCAGATTCGCGGCAACATCAATAAGGGCGCCGTCAGCGATTATCAGGTGGTGCTGAAGGTCGGCTTCACGCTCGACCGCGAAGACGAGAGCATGGGATAAAGCGGAAGCCGACAGGGTTTCAGCTAAGAAGGCCGGCGTTCAATGACGCCGTTAGTCGGCTGCTGCATACCAAGAGCCATAAGGGGAAATGTTTACTTTCCCCCTATCAATCGCGCACATGATGCGATGAATATCGCGTAACCGGTTTTCATCCCAAAGTTCAAAAATATCGTGATCTAGATTTAATAGATGTGCAAGATATGGATTAGACCTCTGTTCGGGAGGCAAAGTTCCTCTGATAACTTCTTCAAAATAATTCCTTCTTACGTGCCACGCTAGCATATCTGCTGCTTGCAATGGCAAGAAGTCATCATCTTTCTCAAATCTCGGGAATCCTCGTACCGTGTTCTTCACGTGATCAGGTGCAACAGATAGAAATTTTTTGAACTGACTCTCGAGAATGGGCTTTTTCTCATTATCCTGAGAATCGAATATGAAATCGACCTTGCAACCTTTGTAAAGCCGATTGCACAATGATGTTATTCCTATCATTACACAAAAAAAAGACAAGAAATACGGTCTATTAATTACTTCTAAATCAAACTTATTTGACAAATACTTTTTGTAAAGGTCTCTCGGAATAACAGAAACTATACCGTGTCTTACGTGCTTGCCCGGAACTACGCATAGTTTTTGCAGTCGCTTATCCCGGTCCTGTTCTGAAAATCCAAAAAAAACGGAATTTCTATTGTTCAGTTGGAAGGCGTCGCTCATTCTAAATTTTCTCAATGGGTGCGGCTCATCCAAATCTAGAACTGACTTCCACTCGGAAGTGAAATTTGCCCATTCGTCAATACTGGCTAGATAGCCGGCCAACACAAAAACCGGCGACACTGCGTCATTCCCGCTGTCATCAATATATGCTTGTAACATCATCCAAATATGCTCCAGGGTCAGGTTAAAAACAGGTTAGCTGCGCCAGCAGAAAATGTCTCATGCCGTGACCTCTGGAGGCGCGAATTGCGGCACGAAGGAAGCGGAAGCCGCTGAGGGCTTCCGCTCTGCCTCGTCAGGACATGAACCGTCCAGCGGCTTCTGGGCTAGGCGCTTGCGCTGAGTTCGACCAGAAGCGCGTGCTTGCACTGAGCATTTGCTGCGCGTCGGAGAACAGGCGGCGCGTGTCCTCCGTCGTCATCTCGATATGTTTGCTCGTCCAATTCTGAAGAACCGACGCGGTCTCGGTGAACGAGCGCGACGCCGTCAGCTTTGAGGCAAGTTCCGCCGTCAACGCCGCTTCCTGCTGCATGCGCTCCATTAAGACGCGGTTGGAGTCCTGCAGACAGTCCCAGATTTCGGTCCGCGCTTCGCTGAAATCTTCCAGCCGTCGCCGTCCCTCCGCAGCAACTTCCGCCACCGCTTCGGCGGGTTGCGCATTTTCGCTGCGCCGCTCTTCCTGCTGGGTCATGTCGCGTCTCTCCCTCATCTGAAACGCCAGCTCCCCGGGGCGACTATATAAGACCACTTCAGGGAATGTCTGTGACGATCGCTCCTCCGTGCATTGCCGAAGCTTGACGATTTCGAGCGACCCCAGCGGCTCGACAAAGCGCCGCCTTTCGGTTATGGACCGGGACTCAACTAGAACAGCGTTCCGAAACGCTCGTCGGCCCCAAGGCTAAGACGAAACGGCAGGAGTTTTCGTTATGAACATTATCGAGCAGCTCGAGGCGGAACATGCCGCCAAGCTTATCGAGGGCAAGAAAATCCCCGAGTTTCGGCCGGGAGATACGGTGATCGTCAACGTCAAGGTGAAGGAAGGCGAGCGCGCGCGTATTCAGGCTTATGAAGGCGTCGTCATCTCCCGCCAGGGCGGCGGGCTGAACGAGAGCTTCACCGTCCGCAAGATTTCCTATGGCGAGGGCGTCGAGCGCGTCTTCCCGATCCATGGGCCGCTGATCGACTCGATCAAGCTCGTGCGCCGCGGCAAGGTGCGCCGCGCCAAGCTCTATTATCTGCGCGATCGCCGCGGCAAATCCGCCCGCATCGCCGAGCGCATCGACACCAAGCCGAAGGCCGTCGCAGGCAAATAACGACAGTTTTCGGAGAATGCCGCCGTCCGCAGCCGCCCGGTTTCGGGCGGCTTTTTTTTTATTTCTCCAGCGGCGCGTTGAGGATCCAGCGGTGGCCGAACGGGTCGCGCAAGGAGGCGTAGCGCGTCCCCCAGAAAGAATTCGTCGGAGCCGTCTCGACCTTGCCGCCGAGCTTGGTGGCGCGCGCGCAGATGTCGTCGACCTCCTGCGCCTTGTCGTATTCGAGGCTGATGGAGACGGTCACGTGCTCGCCCGGCAGGGGCACGCGGGTCTGGCCGAATTCGGGAAAGATGTCGGCGAGCATCACCGAGCCGCCGTTGATCAGCAGTTCGCAGTGGGCGATGCGCAGCCCGTCGACCGACGGCATGAGGGCCCGCTGCTGGGCGCCGAAGGCGCCGGTGTAAAATGCGATGGCTGCGGCGGCGGGGCTGACGGTCAGATAGGGCGCGACCCTCGGACGTGGCTGTTTCATCAAATTTCCTCCGCCGGGGCGCGCAGCGGATCGCCCCAGTCTTTTTTCCTGATCTTTTCGTAGCGCGCCTTGTCGCGCTTGGGAATGAATGTCTCTTCGAATGCTTTATCGGCGCAGAGCCTTAGGGAAATTCCCGCCTTGCTGACGCGGGGCGGGGCGATCACACGCGCCCATGGCGGCGTTCCGGCGGACCGCCCCGCGACGAGATAGGCGAACTTCTCGTCCTCGAAGGGCGCCTCGGCGCCTTTGACCAATTTGTGCGCGCGCCGCCGGGGCAGCCTGACCGAGAAATGGCACCAGTCGTTCGCCAGCAAGGGGCAGGGCGCCTGGTGCGGACAGGGCGCGAGAATATGCGCGCCGAGCGCGATCAGACGGCCGCGGACGATCATGAGCCGGGCATGGTCGCGCGGCGTGCCCGGCTCGACGATGACAAGCGCGCCGCTTGTGCGCGACCAAAGCTGATCGATGACGGCTGGGAGTTCGGCTTCGGCGACTTCAGTAAGCGCGTAGCCGACGACGACGAGATCGAACGAGGCGGCGTCCTCGCCCGCCCGTGGCGTGGCCATATCGGCGTGCGTCGCCTCGATCGTCGCACGAAGTCCGCTCTCCTGCGCCAGCGCCGTCGCGAGGTTCAGGAACAGCGCGCTGCGGTCGAGGAGCGTGATCTCGGCGATGTTTGGCCACACGGTCGCGGCGGCGCAGGAGGCCGCGCCAAGGCCGCACCCGACGTCTAGCATCCGCTTGGGGGCGAATTCGGGGTTCTGCTCGTCTAGACGTCCGAGCGCCGTCACGATGGCGGCGTAGGTCGCGGGCATGCGCGTCGCCGCATAGGCCAGGGCGTCCGTCTCGTCACGAATGGTTTCGCTGGTCGGCCTATGGGCTCGATAACGCTCCGACAGCTGTCTGGCTCTGTCGCGCAGCGCGCTATGCGAGAGGCCCTCAAGCCTCGCCTCGATGGCCGCCGAAAGCGGCGCAGGAAGCTCTGGGGAGGGCAGGCTCATCGCGTATGGGCTCGGGGAAGGCTGCGCCTTGAACTCTCTTCCATGCAGCTTGCGTTACGGGTAGAAGAGCCTCAATTCAAGGGAGACGAGTTAAGAGGCGGCCCATCGCAGTCGGCCTCATGCTGAGGAAGAGCGGAGAGCCGTCTCAAGCACGAGGGCGCCGCCCGCGATGTCCTTGTCCTTCGAGACGCGGCTTGCGGCCGGTCCTCAGGATGAAGAAATCAGTCAGCGAGCCGGATCGCGAGAAGCCAGCAAGAGGAAGAGATAAATGTCCAAAGCCGCGCCCCGCACCGTTTACGACAAGATCTGGGACGACCATGTCGTCGACCACAAGGATGATGGCGCGTCGTTGCTCTATATCGATCGCCACCTCGTGCATGAGGTGACGAGTCCGCAGGCGTTCGAAGGCTTGCGCATGATGGGCCGGTCGGTGCGCGCCCCGCAACGGACGCTCGCCGTCGTCGATCACAATGTGCCGACGACCGATCGCTCTTTGCCGATTGAAGATGCCGAGAGCAGGGCGCAGGTGGAACAGCTCGCGCTCAACGCGCGCGAGTTCGGCGTCGAATATTACGACGAGCACGACCGTCGCCAAGGCGTCGTGCATATCGTCGGCCCGGAGCAAGGCTTCACGCTCCCCGGCATGACGATCGTCTGCGGCGACAGTCATACTTCGACTCACGGCGCCTTTGGCGCGCTCGCGCATGGCATCGGCACATCGGAAGTGGAGCATGTGCTCGCAACGCAGACGCTGATCCAGAATAAGGCGGCCAATATGCTGGTGCAGGTTGACGGCAAGCTCGCCGACGGCGCCACCGCGAAAGACATCATCCTCGCGATCATCGGCAAGATCGGCACCGCCGGCGGCACCGGACACGTCATCGAATATGCAGGCGAGGCGATCCGCGATCTCTCGATGGAAGGCCGCATGACCGTTTGCAACATGTCGATCGAAGGCGGCGCCCGCGCCGGGCTCGTCGCGCCGGACGAGAAAACTTTCGCCTATCTGAAGGATCGCCCAAAAGGTCCAAAGGGCGAAGCGTTCGACATGGCCCGCAAATATTGGGAGACGCTGTACACCGACGAGGGCGCGCATTTCGATAAGATCGTCAGGCTCGACGCCAGCAATCTGCCGCCGATCGTGACCTGGGGCACCTCGCCTGAAGACATCGCGACCATCGATGGATTCGTGCCCACCGCCGACAGCGCGAAGACGCCGCAAAAGCGCGCCGCCATCGAACGCGCGCTCGACTATATGGGGCTGAGGGGCGGCGAACGCATCACCGACATCGAGATCGACCGCGTGTTCATCGGCTCCTGCACCAACGGCCGTATCGAAGATTTGCGTGCGGCGGCGAAGATAGTCGAGGGAAAGAGCGTCGCCGAACGCATCAACGCGATGGTTGTGCCGGGATCGGGTCTCGTAAAGGCGCAGGCGGAAGCGGAAGGTCTCGACAAGATCTTTACCGCCGCCGGCTTCGAATGGCGGGAGCCGGGCTGCTCCATGTGTTTGGCGATGAACCCCGACCGCTTAGCGCCGGGCGAGCGCTGCGCCTCGACATCCAATCGCAATTTCGAGGGACGACAGGGCTTCAAGGGCCGAACCCACCTCGTCTCTCCGGCGATGGCGGCCGCAGCCGCAGTCGCTGGACGCCTGGTGGACGTGCGCAGCTGGCGCTAAGCGACAAAGGCGCCGGCAACTTGGCTGCTGGCGCCTTGGTTCCAACTACGCAACAACGTCATTCGTTGTCGTTGTCGTCCGGAATGTTATTGTCCAAGTTCGGGTCGCTCAAGTTCGGGTCGCTACGCCATTCCTCGTCGCTCCAGGGACGCGTGTCGCGCCACATGCGATCGCCGCCACCACGACCCCAATAGTCGCCCCGCTGGTCTCGCATGTCCTGATCACGGTCATCTGCCCTCTGCATAAGACGATGGTCCGTCTGCGTAAGGCGCACGGGAGAGGATGGGCGAGCTAAAACTGCGGACTGCGTTAGTCCAAATGCGCCAAGCGCAAACGCCACGATCAACAGCCTGTTCATGAGTGTTCTCCTCCTCATTTGATCTTGCCTGAACATTGCATGGCGCTGATTGTTCCTGCGTCAGCGGTTTCCCTGCGTTGCCGCTGACGATGAGGGACAGCAATGAACGAATGCGCGGTCCAGGGTTTCGAGGTGGGAAGCCGAAAGGCTTGGCAAGGTTTGGGGACGTTGAACGCTGGCGGCAAAAGGGCGCCCGCGATTGCGGACGCCCTTAATTTCCATGGTTTCTACGTCGCGACGCTATCGCTTAGTCCCGGTCGCGCCCGCGGCGGTCATTATTGTCCCAGTCGCGCTTGTGCCCGCCGCGCCAGTTGTCGTCGCGCCAGGAGCGGTTTTCACGGCCCCAATAGCCGCGTCGGTTGTGATCCCAACCGCGATGGTAGCCGCGATTCTCCTTCCAGTCCCCGTCACGATCGCGCGCATTCTGCACGAGGCCGTCATCGGTCTGGATCATGCCCGGCGCATGAGAAGCGGTGGGCGCCGACATTGCGGATTGCGCGAAACCGAAAGCGCCAAGCGCAAGCGCCGCGATCAACAGCTTATTCATGAGTGAGCTCCTATGATGGTGATCCTGCCTAACACCGCGCGGCGCCGATTGTTCCTGCGCGTCGTGGCATATCGCCTGCGATGATCTGACGATGATTGAACAGGACTGGACTCGGTTAAGAGCGCCGACGCTTGCCGATATCGAAGCGCTCGCCGACGCGGCTTACGCGGCTCTGCCGACAAGCTTCACGCGGCTGTGCGAAGGTCTCGTCATCCGCGTCGAAGACTTTCCCGACGACGAAACGCTCGACGATATGCAATGCGAAAGCGAATACGATCTTCTGGGTCTGTTTCGCGGGCGCGGCCTGACGCAAGGCGCGCATCTCTCAGAGACGGGCGAACAGCCGAACATGATCTGGCTCTATCGACGACCGATACTCGACTATTGGGCCGATAGCGAAGACACGCTTGGAGCGATCGTCACCCATGTGCTCGTGCATGAGATCGGCCATCATTTCGGATTGACCGACGCCGATATGGAGGAGATTGAACGGCGCGCCGAATAAGATTCAGGGCGCGCGTTCCGCGAGCAGCGTTCCGATGATGGCGCCAAGCGCCATGTCGTCCTCTTGTCCAAATCCATGATGTCGAATGCGCCCGTCGCGGCCGATCAGGATCGCGGTTGGCGTTCCGCGCATTTCATAGCGCGCCATGGTGACGGGAATCGACCCGCTCTCTGCCGCTTGGTCGACGCCGATCGGAAATGACAGCCGATATTCATGGATGAAGGCTTCGAGCGACACGGGCGTCATCGCCGCGTGATGTTCGAACACCGTATGCAGGCCGATGACGGCGAGGTCGGAGTCGCGGAACAGCGCATGCGCGCGCTGCGCTTGCGGCGTGCCATGCGCCACGCAACCGGGACACAGCATTTGAAAGGCGTGTAGCATGACCACGCGCCCGCGGAGCGCCGCGAGTGTGATCGGCGTCGGCGTATTGAACCAGCGCGATACGGCAAGTTCCGGCGCCTGCATTCATGCCTCCTAAACACCCGCTGTCATTCCCGACGCGCGCGATCGGGAATCCAGAGCAAAACCAGCGTTGTTGATTCAGCTCTGGATTCCCGGTCAGTCCTTCGGACTGCCGGGAATGACACGCCCAGCGAACGGATCAATAGAAATTCATATCACAGGATCACATTCGTTGATCGTCGTCTTGACCCGTTTCATGTTGGCGTTCGAAAGCTTCTTTTTCGAACGGAATATTGCGGTAGGCGGCGTCGTGATGGCCCAGGCGCCAAAGGTTCGAAAGATAGTCGCGGAAATAGATCAGATAGAAACGCGCGATCCCGTGCCGATCCATCTGCTCTTGGTGAATGAGTTCATGCCGAAGGAGCGTCTGTGAAACCTCCGACTCGTCGCCCTTAAAGAGGATCGTGCGTCCAACAACCATCCCACGATAATTGCGCACGAATGGGAGTTTGAAAACCCAATGACGATAGCGCACGCGGAGCGGCCGACGCGGCCAGCGTTTTTCGGCTGAAATTTCGCGCGATCGCATGAGCGCGCTCTCCTCAATTCGGCCGTCTCTCTCGGCTGGCGAGTTGATGTCAGTCTCGTCCTTTCGGGTCAAGCGTTCGGCCTTATTCGCTGAGTCGCCAGCCCGCGCGATCATCCGACACCCGGATACGCAACCCCACAAGCGCGCGCGGCATGATCGCTCAGGACACGGCCGCAGGGTTGCCGTCCGCGCTTTAGCTTGCACGCCGTGGATATTCCGATTGCGCATTGCCGCGATTGCCGGGGCGCATAGATATTTGCTTACAAGGCCCCCGCCATGGGGTTATCGACCGAGAGATCAGAGCGTTCCCCAATGAGTCCCACAAGCGTCCTCAGGGTCGCGCTCAGCGGCGTCGCGTTGGCGTTCTCTTGCTGCGTTCCTGCAATCAGCCAAGAACGGATCGTCAATGTTTTGGGCTGGGGCGACTACGTCGATCCCCGTGTGCTGAGAGATTTCACCAGGACGACCGGCATTGAGGTGACTTACGAGAGCTACAGTTCTGACGCGAGCTTAGAAACAACGCTTCAGCCTGGGAACCGCGCTTTTGACGTCGTGATCGTCTCGAGTGGCGTGTTGCGAAAGCAGATCGCCAGGGGGCTCTATCAGAAGCTCGACAGGAGCAAGCTTCCAAACGCCGTCAATCTTTGGCCAGAGATTATGGAGCGCCTTGCCACCTATGACCCCGGGAACGAACACGCCGTCAATTATGCGTGGTTTGCGATGGGGATCGCCTACGACGTCGGCAAGGCCCGGGAACTCATGGGCAAGGCCTCGCCGTTGGCGGATTCCTCGTTCGACTCATGGGGCTTACTTTTTCAGCAGAAAAATTTGAAGAAATTGTCGACATGCGGGGTCGGAATCTTGGACAGTCCTGAGGATTTATCTTCAGCTGCGCTGCAATATCTGTGGTCCAACTGGCGACTTTCGCAGGGGTTGGATCGACGCACGGACGGCATCCGCGCCGCCGAGCTTTTGACCGCCGTCCGGCGCGACAGCAAACGCCTCGACTCTCACGACTATGTCAACGCGCTGGTCAACGGCGACGTCTGCGTCGCGGTCGGCTTTTCCCTGGATAGCCTGCGCGCCCGCTACACAGCCGGCATGGTGAAGGAATTCGTCGAGATCGACTTTTTCATCCCCCGGGAGGGCGCTCCTATTCGACTCGACAATCTCGTCATACCGACGGACGCTCCGCACGTCGAAGAAGCATACAAATTCATCGACTTTCTTCTGCAGCCTGAAATCGCGGCCCGCAATACGAATTTTATTGGCGTCGCCAACGGCGTCCTTGCCTCGAAATCCCTGGTCGATGGGAGCATATCAAGGAACAAGTCGATATACCCGGACGCCGCCATGATGAAGCGTCTGATCGCTCCTCAACTCGACGACGGCGCGCCCGCGACCGGACAGACGATCAGTCGCGAAGGAACGCCGACCGGAAAAGCTACGTGGTGGGGACTAGGCCGGCGTATCTCCAAGCCGGCCAAGTCGTCTATCTTCTAAAGGCCTACTGCGGGGCGTCGTTGCCTACTGGCCTCCACTGACAGGTTTTTCAACGCGCTCGGCGGTTGCTGGGACCGATGTCGAGAGACACATTGTTGGACGAAGCTTTTCGATCGTTACGATGGCCTTCTGCGAGGCCTGCATTTTCTCGTTGAGATCGAAAATCTGTTGTCTTGTGGCCGCGACATCCTTCAAGTCAGCCTCAAGCGTGTCGTTCATCGACTTCAATATGTCCGCCGAGTGGGGCATATCGCCCAGATTCACCTGTTTCAGGTTCTGCTCGACTTTCATGGCGCAGCTGATGCGCCGGTCGTATTCGATCCTCAAGTCCTTAAATCTCGCGGCGAAAGTGCCGGCTTTTGTCAAATCCGCCGAAAGCGCGTCGGGCCTGATGCGACAGATCGCATCGACATTGCCGACCGCGAGATATTTAGCCTCGATGATGTGTCCGAAATCGCTGTTGAGTTTTTTGGCTTCATCCAAGAGCGTATTAAGGCTGCAAACGAATTGCTCGCGCCCGCGATAGCAGCTGTCCAATTTGATCGCGCCCTTGGCGCCTGGCAACGTTAAGCTTGCCGTTCCATTCGAGTCGCAGGCGGCCAGCGCCGCCGCCAGAGCCCCGCTGCTGCTTGCTGAGTTCGCGTCTTCCGGAGCTTCATCCTGAAGTCGATCTTCCGAACGGCGGACGCCGTGATGGCGATATTCGCGTCGAGCGATTTGTTGCGGCTCATAGGCCTGTTCTAAAGCCCAAGCGGCGCTTGGCCCGCGTCCGACCGACGAGGGGCCCATCAGCACAAGGAGCGCGGCTCCCGCCACGAGCTGCGCCGCCTCTAGAGTTTTTCTGTTCAGAATGGCCATTATCGGGCCCTCTCGGATTTTCAATGCCCGACAAATTCAGGCTCAATACTGCAAACATTGTCTTGCTCCAGCAAATGGCAACACTTTGCGCTTGCTCGAACCAATTGATGCGCCGTCAAAGGATGTGCTTGCTGTCCGACCACCGCATCCAAAAATAGTTGCCGCCGCCATCTCCCGGGGGACGAAGGCGCGGGGGGCTCGCTGCAAGTAAGCCGGTGGGGGGCTCTATTGCTTGGGACGGGCGCGACGTCACGACGCCGGCAGGCGCTCGCCTTCGAAAAATTGAAGTTTTGAAAGCGGCTCTGCTGTTCGCCGGAAGCCGAAGCGGGGCGCCAAGCCTGCGCATCAGGACCGAGCCCGGCGGATGCGCAGGGCAGAGCCTAGGGGGGGACGCCATTCGCGTCACGCCGCGCCAAACCGGCGAGGCGGATTTCCTGCGTCGAACTGGCGGAGCTGAGAACCCCGCCGCCCGATTCACAAGTGATGGTGATGATGATGGTGAAGATTATGATGATGGTGGTGATGATGATGGACGACGCCAGCCGATCTCGCCATCGCGGGAGCCGGTGAAGGGGCGACAGGCGTAGCCGTAGTCTTTCCCGTCACGTTATTCAGCACGTTCGTAACCGCCAGTCCCGCCTCGGCCCCCACGCGATTCACTCCAGAGGCAAGCTCTGAAATAGGATTTTGGGCTCTCGCTGCTTGAGCGGTGAGAGCAAAGCCGACCATCAGGCCAAATACCAATCCCGCGTTCTTAAAGCACGCCATGCGAACCTCCCTGTTTCTCTCTGCAAAAGGGTCCTCATCAATAGTTGGCGGCCGCGGCCGAGCCAATGCCTATGCGCCGGCGACGACCGAGTTTTTTTTTAGGGTCCGGCGTCACTTCGCCGACCTCCGGCGAACGGATTCGGGAAGCGGAAGCACGGCGGCGCATGAGAGAGGTGAGAATCCCTACCTTCTCACGCTAGCTCACGCTTCCGCCGAACGTGATGGCACAAGCTGACAGGGGACCGAAATGGCCCGTCGGACGCCCTCGCCCGCGCCATGAATTTTTCCGCTGGCGGGGACAGGCGCCTCCGCTGCGGAAGGAGCCTTGTTTCCGTCATCGCTCGACCAGGCCTCGATCAGGTTCTCTCCGTCGTAAAGTTCGACCCGGTGATTGTCAGTGGAATTTTTATAGCGCGCCACAACGCCGCCGAAATTGCTGAGCGCCCGGCTGGCGTCGCGATCTCGCAGCGTTCCCAGTTGCTTCGCGCCCTTCCAGATGACGATGTTGAAACGTGGTTCGCTCAATCGATTGGCATTCATTTTTGTAGCCCCGATTTCGAATCGCCTGTGTTCATGCTTGCATAATTCGCGCAGCTTAAATTCACTCGATCGTGTTCAAAAACCCCTCCGAAGGCAGAGGCAAGCTCTTTTTTGCGGAACTCAGGTGCTGAATAATTTTAGTGAAACCAATGTCTTGGCAAAACTCGGCCTAAACGAGTGACATGATTTTGGTAGCGACTGCTTGCGGGATCAGCAGAAATTTCCCGGTTGGCGTCATCGACGGTTTCGGTCACTTGTGCGGTATCTGCCGGGAAGATCGGAACGTATGTCAGAGACGAGGGCCGCCGGAATGACGGCGCCGGCTTGCAGCACATAGCGGGAGGCGGGGCTCTGGAGCCGATCGGAGTTCACCGTTCGACGGTCGGCCGCCGCATTTTACGCACGGCGTTAGCAGTTTCGTTCCGAGATGGCTCCCCGAGTAGGACTCGAACCTACGACCTAGCGATTAACAGTCGCGTGCTCTACCAGCTGAGCTATCGGGGAATGCGGTCCCGCGTATACAAGGCGGGCGGCGGTTTGCCAAGCCCGCCTCGGCGACTCCGTCGTGCATAAGTGTCGGCGTCGTTCGGGCGGCTTTGGGTCGCCGTGACGGATGTGGTCAAACCGGGCTCAGCGCGTCCGCCGGCGCAAAGGCCGCGAGCGCCGCCGCGACGTCGTCGGGCGAGGGCAGCCCCGCCTCATTGCCGAGATGCTGGATTTTGTGCGCCGACGCCGCGCGGGCGAATTCAAAGTGCTCCCGCCAGGGGGCGTCCGGCCGCTCGAGATAGGAGGCGCAATAGGCGCCGTGAAAGACGTCGCCGGCGCCGGACGTATCGACGATGAGCTCGTGCGGCACGGCGAGCGAGGCCATCTGCGAAATCTCGCCGTCCTCATCATACCACAACATGCCCTTTTCGCCGGTCGTCACCCCGCCGATCCGGCAGCCCTTGGATTTCAGCCAGCCGAGCATGTCGAGCTCCGACATCGACATTTGCTCGCAAAGCTTTTCGGCCACCACCGCGACGTCGACGTATCCCGTCAGCTCCTCGATGCAGGGCCGCAGCGCGCCGCCATCAAGCGACACGAGAGCGCCGCGCGCCCGAGCCCCCTTCGCGTAATGGAGCGCGGCGTCGGCCATATGCCCATCGAGATGGAGAAGTCGCGTTTCCGAAATGTCGAGGCGCGGAACGCCCTGCAGATAAGTGTCGTCGCGCGCGCGCAGGATCGCCCGCTTGCCGTCATTGGGCCAGACGAAGGACAGCGACGAGCGCGCCACCCGTCGCGGATGGACATCGATCCCGTAAGTATGGGCCATGTCCATGAACATGTGGCCGAGCCAATCGGGCGCGAGCGTGGTCAAGAGATCGACGGGATGGCCGAGCTTGGCGCAGGCGAAGCCGGCCGTGACGGCGTTGCCGCCGAAACTCACCGCATAGTCGCGCGCTAACGCCTTCTGGTCGCCCGAGGGCATGCGCTCGGCGCGCATGGTGACGTCGATATAGGCATGGCCAATGAAGAGAGCGTCCAAGGCTGAGACTCCCAAGATGGCGCCGAGCGGTCGCCGCAAAATGATCCCGCAGCAGCGTGACGCACGCTTGCAACGGGACTGTGGCGTCAGACCGAAAAGCTGGTGCCGCAGCCGCAGGAGGAGACGGCGTTGGGATTAACGACGCGGAAGGACTGTCCCATAAGATCGTCGACAAAGTCGATGCTGGCGCCAGCGAGGAAGCCAATGGACGCGGGATCGATCGCGACCCGGGCGCCGGCGTGCTCAAGGAGCGCATCCTCCGCGCCTGGGGCGGACTCCACGGCGAAATGATATTGGAAGCCGGAGCAGCCGCCGCCCTCTACTGAAACCCGAAACACCGCGCCGGGCGACTCATTGGCGAGAATCGCGTGAATGCGCCGCGCCGCTTGATCGGTGAGCGCGATATCGCTTGCCGCCGTCGTCATCCGTTTCTCCGTCACTTGCCTGCGCGGGCCGTCGCGAGTTACTGCGGGCGGACGCCCGATCGAAAGAAACTCGCCCGAAATTCGAATTTCGGCATATCCCATTCTACGGCGGCCCGGCCGTTTGCGGGATATGCTCTCTGCTGCAAGATAGGTCCAAACCTGAGGCGTTTCAATGAAAGGCGCGCATGTGGCGATTCGCGGCCCTCTTGCGGCATACGCCAGCGACGCCGCGCGCTCGCGCGGACGGCTCTATGCAGAGGCGCCATCGCCCACACGGAGCGAATTTCAGCGCGATCGCGACCGAATCATCCATTGCACCGCCTTTCGCCGCCTCGCGCATAAGACGCAGGTCTTCGTGCCGCTCGACGGCGACCATTTTCGCACCCGCCTCACCCATACGATCGAGGTCGGGCAGATCGCTCGCGCGCTCGCCCGCGCCCTGCGCTGCGACGAGGATCTGGCGGAGGCCGTGGCGCTCGCCCATGACCTCGGCCATACGCCGTTCGGCCACGCGGGCGAGGGCGCGCTCGAAGCCTGCATGGCGCCCTATGGCGGGTTCGATCACAATGCTCAGGCGCTGCGCGTCGTGACGCTGCTCGAGCGCCGTTACGCGCGCTACGACGGTCTCGATCTAACCTGGGAGACCCTGGAAGGCATCGTCAAGCACAATGGGCCGCTCTTGCCCGGCGCACGCGATGAGCATCCCTTGCATCATCCTGAGGAGCCCGTGGCTGGCGTAGCGGGTATTCGTCCACTGTCACGCTATATTGCGGCCTTCGACGCCATCTTTCCACTCGATCTCTCGACCTTCGCCAGCGTCGAGGCGCAGGCTGCGGCTCAGGCCGACGATATCGCCTATATCGGCCATGACATCGACGACGGCCTGCGCGCCGAACTGTTTTCGCTCGACGACATCGCGCGAACGCCCTTCATCGCCGGGGTGCTCGCGCATGTCCGCGACGAACATCCCGGCCTCGAACGGCCGCGCGTCATTCATGAGCTGGTGCGCCGCGTCATCACCGCTTTCGTCGAGGACGCGATCGGCGAATCGCTGCGGCGTTTGACGCGCATTTCGCCGGCGAGCGCCGATGAAGCGCGGCGGGCGGGCGAAGCCATCGTCCGTCTCTCGCCGCCGATGGCCGAAGCCGAGCGCGACATCAAGGCCTTCCTCTTCGCCAACATGTATCGGCACGAGAAGGTCTTGGGCGTCTGGGAGCGGGCGCGCGACGCAATTTCTCGGCTGTTTCCGGCTTTTTTTGAGAACCCGGAGCTGATGCCCGCTGAATGGGCGGCGCAGGCGGTCCAGCTGCAGGACGCTGATCGTGCGGTGGTGGTCGCCGATTACATCGCCGGCATGACGGATCGATATGCGCTGAACGAAGCACGCCGCCTCTCAGACGTTGGGTCAAGGCGCAATCAATAATTCATTCATTCTAATGATGCGCGCCACGCAGCAATGGTGCTCTTTCGCACATTGGACTGCGTCCGATGAGTTCAAATTTCAGGCGCATGAATTTTGGAGATGGACGATGTTTGACGAAAAATTGCCGGTGACCTCCCTCGACATCGTTTCGACGGGCGTTTCCGGCGCCTGGGGGCAGATGACGATCCGGGTGGAGAGCCGGATCGTGAAATTTACTGATCGTCCTTCGGTTTCAAAAGCGCAAAACGCCTGGTGTTACGTGCGTGAAGACTCAGCGCATGAACATGATGCTGTGCTCCCTACTTATCTCGGCCCGATTATCAACGTCCGGCGGGGAGAACCCCTCCAGATCGCCTGGGTCAACACGCTTCACTCGATGCCAGCAATGGCCCCGGGTGAAGCCCGGATGCAGGAGATGCCGCCCGTCGACAGCTACGATATGGCGGTCGATTTTAAAGACATTCCTCAGTTTAACTCGATGAATTACTCGATTGGCGTGGTCCCGCATCTGCATGGCGGCAAAGTCATGCCAGAATCCGACGGCTGGCCATTATCGCCGGCGAGTTTCGACTCAAATCCGTTTCGTTTCTCGGCGCATCGCACGTACACTTACCCCAACGATCAGCGTGCTGCGATGCTGTGGTTTCACGACCACGGCATGGATAACACTGCTCCGCAGGTTTATGCGGGCCTAGCCGGTCTCTATTTCATACGCGACGTGTCGGACGACGATATTTTCCAGCTTATCGGCGATGAAACACAGGAAATTCCGCTGGTCATACAAGATCGAATTTTCGACGCGGACATGATGCGGATGAGCTACAAAGACGGCATTTTGCTTGCGTCAGACAAGAAGAGCTTCGATCGGCCGGAGTTTCTTGGCGATACGATAGTGGTGAATGGACGCCCCTGGCCCTACGCTCATGTCCATCCCATGATTTATCGTCTGAGAATTCTTAATGGTTCGAATGCGCGCACTTACGCTCTCGCGCTTGTCGACCCCAATGCCCCGGCCGGTAAGGTATGGCACGGCGACCGCCTTACCGTTATCGGTAATGACGCCGGGCTGTTCGCCGTCGCAGAAAAATTGCCAAGCCCGGATGCTTACATTTTGCTTGCCCCAGGCGAACGCCTCGACGTTCTAATGGATCTTACGGATATCGATCCATCCGCGATCGGCGAATTGCGATTGGTCAATCTCGCGGTTGTGGGGACGAGCGATCCGATCGAACCAATCTTCCAAACCGACGCCATCTCGGTCGTATCGGCGCCGGCAGTCTATAAGGGCGACGCGCTGGAAAACGAGCCGCGCGCACAGATTATGAAATTCGAAGTCAAACCGTTGCATGACCATATGAAGGCGACCGCTCCTCTCGACGCGAAGGCGATGGCGACGCTCGGCGGAATTCTTCTACGCAACGCCGACGATGAAAGCTTTCGGTGGAACGATTCGACAAAGAAGCTAGAGAAGGCCGAGGCCTGGGCGCCGATCAGGCGGAATCGGTTTGTTTTGCTGATGAACAACACCGCAGAGCAGACTGGAAATAGTCCTCAAACCAACGCGCCCTGGCGCGACACCCAAATCTGGGAGCTGACGATTCCGACCGCGTCATCGGGCTCGCCGAAGGTCTTCAAAGTGCCTTTTGACGCTCATCTCGGGTCGCCCTCGACGCGGGGTGCGCCGAGCGCTGGCGTGGACTATCAAATTGCGCGCGCCTTTTTCTTTGAACCGGAAGATCCCAAACCGCCGTATGCGCGCCGCACAACCGATCCGCTTTGGGGGCTTGCCACGGAGAATTCAGCTCAGCCGGGCTTTCCCGCAGTCTACCAGTATCCGCATCTTTATCACCACAACCCCGCCGCGGGTCGGCCGATTTTCCGGCCCATCGAGGGCACGTATGAACGCTGGTATGTGGCGAATATCGGCAATGATCAGCCGACTTCGGCTGATTCAACGCCGGACATGCATCCTTTCCACATGCATCTCGTCAACTTCGTCGTGACGGCCCGTTATGTCTTGAAAAAGGATTCGGCGGGTAATTCTGCGTTTGTTCCGCAGTCTAGACCTCTCGATTTCGATGGAAAGGTTCGGCACGATACCGTGCGCATCCAGGCCAACGAACTTGTCGAACTTCTGGTGCATTTCCCGAAAGGCTACAACGGACGCTACCCTTATCACTGCCATCTCGTGGAACACGAGGACATGGGGATGATGCTGACTTTTGACGTTCAGGGCGTCTGACCAAAGCTCGCCGGGATGCATTCGGGCGCGGGTTCTGTTAGACCCTCGCGAGCCATTTTCGCCCGAGCAGCTCTCCCCTCAAACTGTCGAGTCCATGAACGTCTTCGACGACTTTCACGCCCGCATCGCCGCCATTCTCGATCGCATCGCCGCCGACGGCCGGCTGCCCGATCTCGACTACGCGCGCTTTGTCGTCGAGCCGCCGAAGGACGCGACGCTCGGCGATCTCGCGTCGAACGCCGCCATGGTCTTCGCCAAGGAGGCGAAGCCGCATTTCGCTTCTCCGCGCGAACTGGCGGTCGAAATCGGCTACGCCCTTGCGCAGTCTCCGGACGTCGCCGCGACCGAGGTCGCCGGGCCGGGTTTCATCAATATCCGGCTGAAGCCCGAGATGTTTACGCAGGTTCTGCGCGCCGTGTTGCGCGCTCCGCAGCGTTTCGGCCGCGTCGGCAAGAGCCGGTCAAGCGCTCTGCAGGGCAAGGTGAATGTCGAATATGTCTCGGCCAATCCGACGGGGCCGATGCATGTCGGCCATGGCCGAGGAGCCGTCTTCGGCGACGCGCTCGCAAATCTCCTGGCCTTTTCGGGCTGCGCGGTGACGCGCGAATATTACATCAATGACGCCGGCGCCCAGGTCGACGTCCTGGCGCGCTCCGTTTATCTCCGCTACCGCGAGGCCCTCGGCGAGGCGATCACGATCCCTGAGGGGCTCTACCCGGGCGACTATCTGAAACCCGTCGGCGAGGCGCTCGCCAAAGCGCATGGGAAGGCGCTCGCCGGCGCGGCGGAGAGCGAGCGGCTGCCCGTCGTTCGCGCCGCCGCCATCGACGCGATGATGGAGTTGATCCGCGGCGATCTCGCCGCCTTGAACATCACGCATGAGACGTTTTTCTCCGAACGGTCCTTGCATTCAAAAAAGGACGGCGTTTCGGCGATCGACGCCGCCATCGACTGGCTTCGAGCCAAAGGCCTCGTCTATGAGGGCCGCTTACCCCCGCCGAAAGGGCAATTGCCCGACGACTGGGAGGATCGCGAGCAGACGCTGTTCAGATCGACGCTCTTTGGCGACGACGTGGACCGCGCCTTGAAGAAATCCGACGGCTCGCCGACCTATTTCGCGGCCGATATCGCCTATCATAAGGACAAGATCGATCGCGGATTCGACACGCTTGTCGACGTCTGGGGCGCCGATCACGGCGGCTATGTCAAACGCATGACGGCGGCCGTCGCCGCGCTCTCCGACAAGCGGGTGACGCTTGACGTCAAGCTTTGCCAACTCGTCAAGCTGATGCGCGCCGGCGAACCGGTCAAAATGTCAAAGCGGGCGGGGGACTTCGTCACTTTGCGGGAGGTCGTCGACGAGGTCGGCGTCGATGCCGTGCGATTCATGATGCTCTATCGCAAAAACGATGCGCCGCTCGACTTCGACCTCGCCAAGGTCATCGAGCAATCTAAGGACAACCCGGTCTTTTACGTCCAATACGCCCATGCTCGGGGCAAGTCGGCGCTGCGCCAGGCGCTCGCCGCTTTTCCCGATATTGACGTCTCGGCCGAAAGCCTAGCCGAGGCGGATCTGGCGCTTTTGGCGGACGAGGGCGAACTTGCTTTGGCCAAGATGATCGCTCAGTATCCGCGCGTGATTGAGGCGGCGGCGGCGGCGCATGAGCCGCACAGGGCGGCCTTTTATCTGCACGAACTGTCGAGCGTGTTCCATTCGCATTGGAATCGCGGCAAAGATCAGCCGCAATTACGGTTTGTTAAGTCTGAAGAGAGAGAGTTAACCATCGCTCGGGTTGCGTTGGTTAGCTCTTTAACGATCGTCCTGGGGTCAGGCTTGAGGCTGCTCGGCGTGAGCGCCCCCGACGAGATGCGCTAATCGACGCCTTGAGCGACAACGGCCAGGCGTAGGACGCGCTTATCAATTTGCTTCGCGCCCCCCAGGAATCAACGAGCGAGGTGCATCATGCGCGAGACATCCGTTAGAGGCCCGGCGATCGATCTCGGCGAATTCGAGCGGCGGCTGCGTGGGCCCGAACGCGCCCCGCAAGTCGAAGATCCGCTCAGCGAACTCGCGAGGCTGGTCCAGGGACAGGACCATGCCGCCGCTGATCCTTACAGCCAAATTCTGGCAGAGGCGCGCGACGCTCGCGTTCAAGCCGCCGAACTGCGCGGTTCCTATGACGCCGCGCCGCCAGTGGCGGCTGAGCCGCCCTATTATCCAGAGCCCTCGATGGAGCAGCCTCTGGAGCCTGCCTATCCGGTGGATCCTGACTATCGCGATTTGCCGCCGGGCTATAGCGCCCAGCAGGCTGGATACGACCCCGCCCATTACGGCGCAGAGGCCGGCTGGAGCGATGATTCGCAATATCTCGATTATGGCCAGAGCGATGAGGACTATGAGGACCCCCACGGCGGGTGGCGCTCATGGTTCCGGCCCTGGCACGCCGTCGTCGCGATATCGCTCGTCGCTGTTCTGAGCATCGGCTTCGCTTTCTGGCATCGGAGCGGCTCCAATGCCTCACGCGAAATTGCGACCATCGTCGCTCCGGAAGGACCGGTGAAGGTCAAGCCAAGCGCCGAGGCCGAAACGACGACGCCAGACGCCAGCGCCGCTGTCGTTCTGGACCGCAGGGAGCAGGCGCCGGTTCAGAAAGTCGTCACCAATCAGGAACAGGCGGTGGATCCTTCGGTCACGCCGAGCGCGGCGCTGCTCGGCGACGGACCTGTCAATCTGCCGCATGAGCCTCCGGCTCCCGCCACGGCCGCGCCAAAGAAGGTCAAAACCGTCACCGTGCGGCCTGATGGCAGCCGGGTGGAAGATGGCGCTCTGCCGCCCGCCGTCGCCATGGCGAGCCGGCCCGCGGAGACGGCGGCGCATACAGCTGTGGCCGGCGCCATCGGCGCCGCGACCGCGACGCCGCCGACGCAGGCGAAACCAACGGCGACGCCCCCGCGAATCGCCAAGCCGAAAGTGGCCGCGGTGGAAGAGTCTTCGCCGGATGCGGATTCCGGTCAGTCCGCGCCTCCGAGCAAAGGCGGCTTCGCCGTGCAGTTCGGCGCAGCGGACAGCGAGGCCGACGCCCGCGAATTGCTGAAGACGGTCGTCAGCAAATATCGCACACAGCTTGGCGGCCTGAAGCCGACCTTCAAAATGGCGACCGTGAATGACAAGACCGTCTATCGCGTGCGCGTCGGGGCGGTGAGCAAGGAGTCTGCGAACGCGATCTGCAGCAAAGTGAAGGCGACCGGCGGCTCCTGCTTCGTCGCGGGCAACTGACGGGACGACATGCGCGCCTTCATCTGTGGATTAAAGGGCTTCACGCTCGAGGCCGACGAGCGCGCGTTCCTGCGCGACGCCGCGCCCTGGGGCGTGATCCTCTTTCGTCGCAATGTCGATGCGCCCGAGCAGATCGCGCGGCTGACCGCCGACATTCGGGACGCGCTCGGCCGCCATGCGCCTGTTCTGGTCGATCAGGAAGGCGGCCGCGTGCAGCGTCTGGGCCCGCCCCACTGGCGCGCCTATCCGGCCGCCGCGCGCTTTGAGCTGGCGGCCGCCAACGCCGGGCAAGCCGAGCGATTGGCTTGGCTCGGCGCCCGGCTTATCGCCCATGATCTGCGACAGGTCGGAATCGACGTCGACTGCCTGCCGGTGCTCGATGCGCCGGCCGAGGATTCCCACAGCATCATCGGCGATCGCGCCTATAGCCGCGATCCGGCGCGCGTCGCCGCGATCGGCCGGGCGGCCGCCGAAGGGTTGATGGCGGGCGGCGTCGCGCCGGTGATGAAGCACATTCCCGGTCACGGGCGCGCCCGCGCCGATAGCCATTTGGAGCTGCCGGTGGTCAACGCGTGCCGCGAGGACCTGGAGCTTACTGATTTTGCGCCGTTCAAGGCGAACGCCGATCTGCCGATGGCGATGAGCGCGCATGTCGTCTACACGGCGATCGATCCGACCGCGCCCGGCACGCTGTCGAAGGCGGTGATCGGCGACATCGTCCGCGGCCATATTGGCTTTGACGGTCTCCTGATGACCGACGACCTTTCCATGAAGGCGCTTTCCGGGAGCTTTCGCCAGCGCGCCGAGAACGCGATCGGCGCCGGATGCGATATCGTGCTGCACTGCAACGGCGATCTAGGGGAAGCGCGGCCGGTCGCCGAGGGTGCGCCGCCGCTTGAGGGCGCGGCGCTCGCGCGCGCTGAAAAGGCGCTCGAATGCGTGCGGCGGCCTATCGAACCCTTCGATGTCGCGGAAGCGACGCGCGAGTTCGACGCGGCGATGCAGGCGGTAGCGTGAGGACGCCCGATGGCTTCAGTCGCTCAGGCCGCTATCACGTAACGCGCGCAATTCGTCACGACAGGCTTGTTCCAGCAGGCCAAGATCGATCCGCGCCAATTTCCATATGATGGGGGCGGCGACGCTCTCATAATCGTGACGCAGCACATTGCCGATTCCGGCCACCTTTTTCCAAGGGATTTGGGGATGCCGAGTTTTGATCTCTTCAGAGAGGTGACGGCTCGCCTCCGAAACGATCTCAAGTCCGCGCTCCACCACCCACTGACTTTGCCAATCCGTCTCGTATGCCTCGAGCGATAGGTCCGCCATTACGGTTTGCACGCGCTCAATCGCTTCGATTATGTCCAACAGACGGAGAGCAACCGAGCGCGGGTTCATCAAAAGACGCGAAGCGCCGTCGCCTCAATCTGCGGCCTTAGGCGCTTATGCAGGCTGTCGCGCGTCATGATGTCAACGCGGCCGCCGAGAATTCGCGCCGCAAATTCCTTCACGTCCATCAATTCGAAGAGGCCGAAACGGCCTTTTTCGTAGTCGAAAAACAGATCGACATCAGAACTCTCTCCCGCACGGTCTTGAGCGGTCGAACCAAACATATACAAACTCTTGACGCCAAGCTTCTGCAAATCTGCCTGGCGTTTCCGCAATCGATCCACCGCGTCTTCACGTTTCATACGCGGACCATAGCAGCTTGCTGCTGGGTCCTCTATGGGAGGCTTTCCCGCTCTCCTGTGGACCGGCGCTCCCAAAGCGCCGGCTGCGCTTGCGATAGCGGGCCATCGGGGCCAATCTCGGGCCGAAGTCATCGGCGACGCCGATTCGCAAACGGAAACAGGCGCAAAGCCAGAATGGCGCAGGAACTGAGCTTCGAGCTGGATGAGCCCCGCGGCGACGCCGAAGAGGCCTTTCTCGTCGACGTCGACGGATTCGAAGGGCCGCTCGATTTGCTGCTTGAGCTTGCGCGCCGGCAGAAGGTCGATCTCGCCCGCATTTCCATTCTCGCGCTCGCCGAGCAATATCTCGCCTTCATTGAGGCGGCGCGCCGCGTGCGCCTTGAACTCGCCGCCGATTATCTGGTGATGGCGGCCTGGCTCGCCTTTTTGAAGTCGCGGCTGCTGCTGCCGGAGCCGCCGAAGGGCGACGAACCCTCCGCTTCCGATCTCGCCGCCGCGCTGGCGGATCGCCTGCGCAGGCTGGAGCTGATTCGGCGCGCCGCCGACAGGCTCACCGAGCGCGCGCGGCTCGGGCGCGATATGTTTCTGCGCGGCGGCCCTGAAGGCGTTGAGACGATCTCGCATCCCAAATTTCAGGCGAGCCTCTACGATCTGCTCTCGGCTTACGCCCGCCAGCGCCAGAAGACGGCGACGTCGCGGGTGGTGATGCGGCAGCGCGCGGTCTGGTCTTTGGCCGAGGCGCGCGAAGCCCTGGAGCGGCTGGTCGGCGTCGCGACGGAATGGACCGTGCTCGACGATTTTTTGCTGCATTACTGTGTGGACATGCAGACGGCGCGCACGGTGCGCGCCTCGGCCTTCACCGCTTCGCTCGAAATGGTGCGGGAGGGGCGATTCGACATCCGTCAGGACAGGCACTTCGCGCCGCTTTGGGTGCGGCGACGGGCGCCTGAGCAAGCGGAAGAGACTGCGGGCGCGTCTTAGCCCCGGAACAATAGGAGACGTCCGGTGGCGCAGGCTGCGGAGAAGATCGAACTTTTTGACGTGAACAGCGACGACGAGCTTGCGCGTCACGAGGCTCGGCTGCGCGAAGCGGAGCGCATCATTGAAGCGCTGCTCTTCGCCTGCGCCGAACCGCTCGACGAAGCCGAAATGGCGCGCCGTATCGAGGAGGGCGTCGATCTCGATCGCGTCCTTGAGCGGCTGCGCGCCCATTACTCGGGCCGCGGCGTCAATCTCACCCGCGTCGGCAAGAAGTGGTTTTTCCGCACCGCCGCCGACCTCAACTGGATTCTCGCCCGCGAGCAGGTCGAGGAGAAGAAGCTCTCCCGCGCCGCCTTGGAGACGCTCGCGATCATCGCCTATCACCAGCCGACGACCCGCGCCGAAATTGAAGAGATTCGCGGCGTCGCCATCTCAAAGGGCACGCTCGACGTGCTGCTCGACACCGGCTGGATCAGGCTGCGCGGGCGCCGCAAGGCGCCGGGCAGGCCGATCACCTATGGCACGACCGACGCCTTCCTGATGCATTTCGGGCTTGAGCAGATCGGCGATCTGCCGGGGCTCGACGAACTCAAGGGCGCTGGCCTGTTCGACGGCCGGCTGCCGAAGGGCTTCGGCGTGCCGCAGCCTTCGGACGACGCCGCGTTGCGCGAGGATGAAGAGCCGCTTGAAGACGACGCGCCGGAACTGCTCGACATGGAGTTCCCGGACGAGCCCGAGGCGCTAGAGCCGCCCGAACTCGGCGACGACGAAGAGCATTGACGGCGCCGCCGAGCGGCGCAGTTAAGCGACAACAAATTTCCACGTCCCCTTAAGGCCGTCCGCGGCGTGCGTCTGTGCGCCGCGTCCTTGTTTTTATGGCGAGGGGCGCATAGTTTCCCGGCAAACGCCGGTCGTCCCGGTTTTCTCGTTAGGAAGGATGCGCGCCATGGGCGGTCTGTCGATCTGGCACTGGATCATTGTCGGCGCGGTCGTCTTCATTCTTTTTGGCGGCAAGTTCAAGATTTCCGACGTGATGGGCGACATGGCCAAGGGCATCAAAGCCTTTAAGAAGGGCATGTCGGAAGACGACGTCGCGGCCGATGACGCAAAAAAGCCGCTCGAAGGCCAGGCCAGCGAGCGCCGCGCGCTGGAGAGCGACAAGGCGGACAGCAAGAAGGTCTAGAGTCGACGCCCCCTCTGAGGGGCGGGTCGCGCTGAAGGCGGGGGTGGGTAAGAGAACCCCTGGAACCTCTCCATCGTCACCCCATCCCGAAGCGCTTCGCGCTTCGACCCTTCCCGCAAGGGAGGGAGCAAGGCGCCCGAGCAACACGCATGTTCGATCTCGAACCCGGCAAGCTCATCGTCATCGCCATTGTCGCTCTTATTGCGATTCCCTCGAAGGATTTGCCGCGCGTTTTGCGTTCGCTTGGGCAGTTTTCGGGAAAGATGCGCCGCATGGCCGCGGAATTTCAGGGACAATTCATGGAGGCAATGCGCGAGGCCGAGCTCGATGATTTGCGCAAGGAGGTCGGCGAGATGCGGGACGCCGTAAAGGAGAGCGTGAAGCTCGACGGCGCTTTCGATCCGATGGCCGAAGCGCGCAAGCAGATCACCGGGGCAATCAAAGGCGACGCAAAGCCGTCGCACGCGCAACCGTCTCATCCTGACGAGCCGCGCAGCGGCGGCGTCCAATCACCTCATCTTGAGGAGCCGCGTAGCGGTGTCTCGAAGGATGAGGACGCGCCAACCGCATCCGTCGAGACGCGGCCTTCGGCCGCTCCTCAGGATGAGGATTCTGGTCTTCGTGGGGTTGAGGATTCGCCAAAGAAGGCCGCCACATGAACGAGGCCGACGAAGCCGAAATCGAGGCCAGCAAGGCGCCGTTGATCGAACATCTGATGGAATTGCGCGAGCGCCTGATCAAGGCGCTGCTGGCCTTTCTCGGGATGTTCGTGCTCTCCTTCTTCTTCGCCAAGGATATCTACAATCTGCTTCTCATTCCCTACACGCAGGTCGCAGGCCCTGAGGCGCGGCTGATCTACACGGCGCCGCAGGAATATTTTTTCACCCAGATCAAGGTCGCGCTGTTTATGGCGGCGTTTTTGTCCTGTCCGATCGTGCTGTCGCAGATCTACGCCTTCGTCGCGCCCGGGCTCTACAAGCATGAGCGCAGGGCGTTCCGGCCCTATCTTTTCGCCACGCCGATCTTCTTCGCCTTCGGCGCGCTCGTCGTCTATTTTCTGGTGATGCCCAATCTGCTGCGTTTCTTCATGGGGATGCAGCAGGCGAATGAGCCGGGCAAGGCCCAGATCGAACTGTTGCCGCGCGTCTCCGAATATCTATCGCTGATCATGACGCTCGTGCTCGCCTTCGGCATCGTGTTTCAATTGCCGGTGGTTTTGACGCTGCTCGGTCAGGTCGGCATCGTGACGTCGGAGTTTCTGAAAGAGAAGCGGCGTTACGCCGTCGTGCTCGTCTTCATCGTCGCGGCGGTTCTGACGCCGCCGGACGTGTTCTCGCAGCTCGCGCTTGCCGTGCCTGGCGTGCTGCTCTACGAGGCGTCGATTTACGCCGTGCGCATGATCGAGAAGAAGCGGGCAGCGGCCCAAGCGGCGGCGAGCGGCGGATCGTAAGCGACATCTCGCCGCTTGACCCTGCCACATGCCCGCGAGAGAAAGGCGCCCTCGACAAAGCCCCCGCCGTCATGGCCGGGCTTGTCCCGGCCATCCACGCCGAGACGTTGCGGCTCGTTTGAAATGCTGTCGTAGCGGCGTTGCGTGGATGCCCGGCACAAGGCCGGGCATGACGCGTTTGCAACAGTTCGTCCGTTACTCCCCAGCGCCAGCAGGCCGACATGTACGACATCAAATGGATTCGCGAGAACGCTGAAATTTTCGACCGCGGTCGCGCGCGGCGCGGGCTGGAGCCCCTGTCGACGCAGCTTCTCGCCTTTGACGATGCGCGGCGCGCGGCGATCGGCGAATTGCAGCGCGCGCAGGAGCGCCGCAACGCCGCCTCAAAAGAGATCGGGGCGGCGATGAAGGCGGGCGACAGCGCCAAGGTCGAAGCGCTCAAGTCGGAAGTCGCAACGATCAAGGAAAACTGGCCGGCGCTCGAAGAAGCCGAACGCTATGCGATCGCCGAACTCGATAATGCTCTGGCGAGCATTCCCAACACGCCGCTCGATGAAGTGCCGGACGGCGCCGACGAGGACGACAACATCGAAGTCGCGCGCTGGGGCGAGCCGCGCGTATTCGACTTCACGCCCAAAGAGCATTTCGAAATCGGCGAGGGCCTCGGGCTGATGGATTTCGAAACGGCGGCGAAAATTTCCGGCGCGCGTTTCGTCGTCAACAAAGGCGGCCTCGCGCGGCTGGAGCGCGCGCTCGCGCAATTCATGCTTGATCTGCATACGAACGAGCATGGCTATATGGAGGTGAGCCCGCCGCTTCTCGTGCGCGACGAAGCCATGTTCGGCACGGCGCAATTGCCGAAGTTTCGTGAGGATCAGTTCCTGGCGACAAATGAGCTCTTCGTCAGCGAGGCTTTCAATCAAGCTGTCGACGAGTTTGATAAAGGAACTCTTCCCGAGGACCGCGATGTACAAACTCGGACCGGCCAATTAATGCAGGGAAAGAATTACTGGCTCATCCCCACCGCCGAAGTGCCGCTCACCAATCTCGTGCGAGAATCCATCCTCGACGAAGCGCAATTGCCGATGCGCATGACCGCCGGCACCTATTGCTTCCGCGCCGAAGCGGGCGCCGCCGGCAAGGACACGCGCGGCATGATCCGCCAGCATCAGTTCTACAAGGTCGAACTCGTGTCGATCACGACGCCGGAAGATTCGCTCGAAGAACATGAGCGCATGACGGGGTGCGCCGAGAAGGTGTTGCAGCTTCTCGAACTCCCCTATCGCAAGGTCGTGCTCTGCACCGGCGACATGGGCTTCGCGAGCCAAAAAACCTACGACCTTGAAGTCTGGTTGCCAGGGCAGGGGAGATATCGCGAGATTTCCTCCTGTTCGGTCTGCGGCGACTTCCAGGCGCGGCGCATGAACGCCCGCTATCGCCCGAGCGAGAGCAAGGGCAAGAATAAGGGAATCGGCTTCGTTCATACGCTGAACGGCTCGGGCGTCGCGGTCGGCCGCGCGATGGTCGCCGTCTTGGAGAACTACCAGCAGGCCGACGGCTCAGTCGACGTTCCGCGCGTCCTTCGGCCTTACATGGGCGGGCTCACGCGCATCCCGAGCTGAACGTCGTCGGTGGACGCAGCGCCCACGTCTCGCGGGCTCTTCGTAGTAGGGCTCGGGCGACGTCCCAAAAAACGGCGTCCAGCCATAGCCGTAATCGGCGCGCGGCGCATAGCCGTCGCTAAGCAGGTCCTGCGCCGCGACAGGCAGCACCACGGGCACGGCCAAAAACCCCAATAGGCCAGAGCCGGGCGCGGTCGGCGGCGCGCCGGAGATGACCAGCGGCGCTGGGACATAACCCATGGTGCCGCCATATTGCACCTGACACCAGCGGCCGCAGCCCAGGACATTGAAGGGAATATTAGCCGCCATCGTCGTGACCGGCTTCGCGTCCGAGCTCGGGCTCACGCGCAGCGGCATCACCGCCGCCACATAGGCCTCAAATGCGGCGGCTCCGCCGGGAGCGGCGCTCATCGCCGCGAGCACAAGCGCAAGTCGTAGGCGCATCAAAATTCCTCCAGAGAATGAGGCTAGCCGATATAGGGTCATTGTGGACGTTCGGCGTCGAATCGTCCAAAGAAACTCGGGCTCCTCAGGCGCCCGCCAGGCGAGGCGAAACCGCTGTAAGCATGCGCATTCTCATCACCAATGACGACGGCATTCACGCCCGCGGCCTCGCCATCGCGGAGGCGATCGCGCGCGAATTCACCGACGATATTTTCGTCATCGCGCCGGAATTCGAGCAATCGGGCGTTTCGCATTCGCTCTCGCTCAACGATCCGCTGCGATTGCGGGAGATTTCGCCGCGCCACTTCGCGCTCAAGGGAACGCCGACCGATTGCGTCATCATGGGCCTCCGCAAGCTGATGCTCGATCATCCGCCCGATCTTCTCATTTCCGGCGTCAACTGCGGCCAGAATGTCGCCGAGGACGTCTCCTATTCCGGCACCATCGCCGGGGCGATGGAGGGCACGATTCTGGGCATTCCGTCGATTGCGCTTTCCCAGGTCTATGATTTTTTTGCAGACCGCCGGACGGTCCACTGGGAATGCGCGGCGACGCATGGCGTTGAGGTCGTGCGCCGCCTGCTCGCGGCGGGCATCCCGAAGAACGTGTTGATGAATGTGAATTTTCCGCATTGTGCGCCCCAGGACGTCGCGGGCGTCGCGATCACGATGCAGGGCAGGCGCAGCAGCGACATCATGCGGATCGAAGACCGCAAGGACGGCCGCGGCAATCCCTATCACTGGATCACTTTCCAGCGCGGCGACTTCAAGCCGGGGCAGGGCACCGATTTGCTGGCGCTCGAAGAAAAGAAAATCTCGATCACCCCGCTGCAGCTGGATTTCACCGATCACCCGACGGTGACGCGGCTCGCGGCGGCGTTTGAGGGCAAGGAATGACCGAGGAGGCCGGCGCGCGCCAGGCCAGCCAACAATTCGAGGAGCGCGCGGCGCTGCTGCTGACGTTGCGCCAGGCGGGGCTGCGCGATCTTTCAGTCTTGCGCGCCATCGAGGCGACCCCGCGCGAGGCGTTCGCGCCCTACCGCTTTCGCGATCTCGCGAATCGCAATCTCTCGTTGCCGATCGGCTGCGGGCAGACCATGTCGCGTCCGGTCGAACTTGCCAGACGGTTAGAGGCGCTCAAGATCGGCCGCGGTCATCGGGTGCTGGAGGTCGGCGCGGGGTCGGGCTATGGCGCGGCGGCGCTCGCGCAGCTGGCAAGCGAAGTCATAAGCCTCGAGCGGTTCGAGACGCTCGCGATCGAAGCCTCGCGCCGCTTGACGGCCCACGGCGCGGCAAACGCCAAAGCGATTTTCGCCGACGGCCTCGATCCGCCACGCGAACTTGGACGCTTCGATAGAATCATCGTCCAGGCCTCGGTCGGCGCCGCGCCTGCAGCGCTTATCCAGATGCTTACGCCGGGCGGCGCGCTGCTCTTCGCACGAAGGGAGCACGCGCAGGCCGGCGCGCGGGCGAAGGAACGATTGATTAAGCTTGATCGCAATGAGGACGGCGAGCTGCGGGAGACCGATCTCGGCCCGTGTCGCTTAGGGCCGGCCATCCCAGGACTGGCGCAGGCGCTCTAAAACATCATGCGGAAAATTTCAGTCGCGCACGCTTTGCGTTCATCTTAAACGCCTCCTTAACCGCGCGCTGTTACCCATAAGACCGTTCAATGTTGCGTTCGGGTGGGTCGCGTCATGGTTACCAAGCATCATATTGCTTATTCCCGCGCCGCTGTGCGGTTCATGGCGGCCGTTGGCGTCGCCGCCCTTGTCGCTGGCTGCTCGGACGCCTCGCGCTTCGGAGCCGATCCCTTTGCCGACCCCTTCTCAGGCTCGGCCAAGACCGCCTCACTCGGCGTCGATCGGGCGCCTGTTGGCGCGATCACTGACGCGCCTGCGCAGAGGGCGCCGTCATCGACGGTGGAAACCCGTCCATTGCCGGCTCCCGCGGCTGCCAGCGCGTCCGCTGCTCCAAGCGGCGGCGCTTCCATGGCGCGAACCGCTACGTCAGCGACGCAGTCGTCGCCAAAGAGCGTTGCAGCCGCCGGCGCCGCAGGCCACTGGAGCGCCGATGGCGGCACCCCGATCGTCGTCGCCCAAGGCGAGACGGCGGCATTGCTCTCCACCCGCTACGGCGTGCCCACTGACGCTCTGCTGCGCGCCAATGGCTTCAACGTCGCGTCTCAGGTTCAGCCGGGCTCACGTCTGGTGATCCCGGTCTATCGCGCCGGCGGCGCTCCGGTCATGGCCGCGCGCGTCCCCGCCGCTCCGGCGAAAGCCGCCGCCGCCCCAGCCGAGATCAAGCCGGTCGCCGCGAAGTCCGCGGCGCTGGCGAAGCCTGTGGCCGCCGTCAAGCCGGCGGAACAGGCGAAGCCGGTGCGCAAGACCGAAGTAGAACCGGTGAAGGCCAAGCCGGCTGAGAAGACGAAGACCGTCGCCAAAGCCGCGCCGGAGAAGACGCTTGTCAAAGCGGAGGCCCGCATCGCCGCCGCAACGCCGGGGCGCCCGGTAAAAACCGAGCGAATCGCGCGTGGGCCAGCTTCTGCCGAAGCGCCGGAATCTGAACCCAAGATCGCCGACGCGCGTAGCAAGCCTGTTGTCGCTGAAACGCCGGCGGAAACGCCGAGCGCCCGCAAAGTCGATACGACCGCGACCGCCTCCATTCCCCCGGCGACTGACGCGAAAGCGGTGGCGTCCGACGAAGGTCGGCCCGAGTTCCGCTGGCCCGCCCGCGGCCGCATCATTCAGGGCTTCACGTCGGGGGGCAACGACGGGATCAACATCGCGGTGCCCGAGGGTACGCAGGTCAAGGCGGCCGAAGGCGGCGTCGTCGCCTACGCCGGCAGTGAGCTCAAGGGCTACGGCAATCTCGTGCTCATTCGCCATCCCAACGGCTACGTTTCGGCCTACGCCCACAATGGCGAACTCGACGTCAAGCGCGGCGATCAGGTCAAGCGCGGTCAGACGATCGCCAAATCCGGCCAATCGGGCAATGTCGGGTCGCCGCAGCTTCACTTCGAACTGCGCAAGGGTTCGACGCCCGTCGATCCTACGCGCTATCTCGCGGGGCTGTAGCCAAGGCCAAGGAACGCTCCGGCGTCCGCGAGACACAAAGGCGCTGGAGACTTCGGGGCGGCGGGTCCAAAGAAAGGCCCGCCGCTCTCGTCTTTTGATGTCTCACGGCCGACCAAAATGCTATATGGCGCGGGTCATAACCGGAGGATCCCGCGCCAGTGAAGCATCGTCTCGCTTTCGTTTTCCTGCTTGCCGCCACGCCGGCTTTCGCGGTTGATCCGACCGGCGTCCCGCAGTGTGACGCGCTGCTCAAGCGCTATGAGGCCTGCTCGGGACAACTGTCGCCTTCTCAGGTCCATGATGCGCAAAAAGAGCTGCTCGATGGCGCGGTCGGCATTCGCTCCGCGGCGACCGATCCCGCGAAACGGCCGGATCTCGAACGCTATTGCGCCGATCGGTTCGAGTTGATGAAGCGGGCCAGCGACATCAAGGACTGCATGTCGAAGCCATGAGAGCCGCGCGGGCGTCGATGTAATCTTTGCCCCGCATTTCCATTAGTCGAGAGGCCGCGCGCTCGAATTCACGCGCCTCGGCGCCAAAGCCCACGCGGTAAAGTTCGGAAGGCTCCGCCGCAGCGGAAACGACCAGGAGGACGCGCGCCTCGTAAAGGACATCGATCAGCGTGATGAAACGGCGCGCTTCATTCCGCTGTTCAGGCGCCATTGTTGGAACGTCTTCGACGATCACTGCGTCGAACCTCTCCGTGATCGCCATATAGTCCGCCGCCGACAACGGTTGACCGCAGAGCGCCGTGAAGCTCAGACGCGCGACGCGGCCCGCCGTCTGTGGAATCTCGATGCGGCGTCGCTTGACCTCAATTGTCGCGGGCGTTTCCGCCGCGCCGCCTGCGAGCGTCGCATAGAGCGCGTCAATCGCCGATCTCGCGCAAGAGTCGGCGGGCGTGAAATAGACCTGCCCGAGATCGTCGCGCCGCTGCCGATAGTCATTCGGCGCTTCGAGACGCAGGATGTCCATTCGCTCCTGCAACATGGCGATAAAGGGCAGGAACAGATCGCGATTGCGGCCGCCTTCGTAAAGCCGCGAAGGCTCGACGTTGGACGTCGCGACAATGACGACGCCCGACGCGAGCAGCGATGAAAACAGCCGTGCGACGATTGAGGCGTCCGCGATATCGTGCACGGCGAACTCATCGAAGCAGAGCACACGGGTTTCCTGCGCGATTTGCTGCGCCACGCAGCTCACCGGATCGGCGTCCTTATTATGGGGCTTCTGACGCAGCCGATGCAGCCGATCGTGCACATCCGCCATGAAGGCGTGAAAATGCGCGCGCCGCTTCTTTTCGATCGGAAGCGCGCCGAAGAACAGGTTCATCAAGAAGGTTTTGCCGCGCCCGACCGATCCCCAGAGGTAGAGGCCGCGCGCCGGCCGCGCTCGAGGGCGAAGGGTCGCGAGAAGCGCTTGCGTCACACTGGCGCTTTTCGGCCTGCGGCCTGCAAGAGCGTCGGCGAGCGCTTGCAGCCTCTCGATCGCAGCGCGCTGCGACGCGTCGCGTTCCAGCGCGCCTTGCGCGACGAGCGCGTCATATTTCTCGATGATGGTCTGCGCACGCGGCGTCATGCGCGCCGCATCCTGCCGCTCGCCTCAGCGAGCGCGCCAGGGCGGAGTTCGCAATAGAGCAGGCGCTCCGGGTCAACGGGACCGGGCATCGTGATTTTGCCCCGCGGCACAGGCGCGAATCCCAGCCGCGCATAATAGTCCTCGTCGCCGACGAGCAGGACGAGCCCATGTCCGGCGCCGCGCGCGGCGTCCAGCGAATATTTGACGAGCGTCTCGCCGACGCGCTGCTGACGAAACGCCGGCTCCACCGTCAGCGGTCCAAGCAAAAGCGCTGGCGTTGAGCCGACGAGGATCGGCGTCATACGGTTCGCGCCGACAAGCAGCGTCCCGATCCGCGCAACAAAGGACAGCGAACGGTCGGGCTCGACGCCTTCGCGCAAGCGATAGGCCGTGCGCGCATATCGGCCCGGACCGAACGCGCGTTCGTCGAGCTTTTCGATATGTGCGTCGTCTGCGGCCGTCAGCGGCGCGAATTTTACGGCGAGATCGATCATGTGGCGGCTTGACCCTGGGCGCAGGCCATATCACGCGCCGTCTGCGCGGCAAAACCTGTCGTTGCGCCGCGACACGCCGTCATGCGACGCTATGGGCGGGGAGAAGCCAATGGCGGAGTATCGCTTGCGCCGGGCAAGCATTGAGGACGCCCGATCCATCGCCGAACTCCACGCTAAGGCCTGGCGGGAGACCTACCTCGGGGTAATGCGCGCCGAGGCGCTGGCCTCGATTAATCTCGACGATTGGACGCGGCGCTGGCGGGAGCGGATCGGCTCGAGCGAAGGCGCTGAGGCCGTGTTCATCGCCTGCGAGGGCGAGACGCCGGTGGGTTTCGCCCGGTGCAGTCGCCAGTCCAACCCAAAGCTCGTTCCGCTTGGCTTCCAGGGCGACATCGCGTCGATCTACCTGCTGCTGGGCGCACAACGCCGTGGATTGGGTAGGCGCTTGATCGAGCGGCTTGCGGCGCATCTGATTTCCGCCGGCTGTGCGAGCGCCGCCGTTTGGGTTTTGCGCGACTCGCCGACGGCCCGCGGCTTTTATGAAGCGCTTGGCGCGGAGCCCGTCGGCGTCGAGGGCGTGTGGGACATCGAGGGCGTCGTCCTCCCCGATATCGCGTATGGCTGGCGCGATCTGCACGCCTTGTGCGCGGGAGCCGGCGCCGTCACGCGTTCACCAATAAGGTGAGACAGGCGTGTTCTCGAGCGCCTCGGACAGCCGCGCCCGCGTCCCTGCGGTCGTATCGGCTGGCAGAGCGTCGAGCGCGAAGAAACCGGCCTCTGCGATCTCGCGATCAGGGGCGCGCGGCTGCGTGAGGCGGAACGCGCGCACGACGTAAAGCGCGACATGGTCTCGCATCGAGAACCGCCGATTGAAATACATGCCGAACAGTTCTGGCGGCGCATCGAGCAGGACATTCGCCTCCTCGCTCAGCTCGCGCTCTAGCGCCTCGGCAAGCGTTTCGCCGCGTTCGACGCCGCCGCCCGGCAAGTAAAAGCCCTCCACATAAGTGTGCCTGACAAGCAGCACGCGGCTGCTTGCGTCGATGACGAGGCCGCGCACGCCCAGGGTCATGGGACGCTGAAAGCGTGCGCCCAAAGCGATGAGTCGCGACGTAAAGCGGGTGCGCCTCGATGGCGCCGCGCGTCCTTCTTCAGGCTTCGTCAAAACCGCCTCCGATCGCCCAAAACTATGGCAAATGACGCGCGAAACCTCTAGTGTCGCTGACCCATCTCGATGAGGAAAGCGCCGCGCGCGCAAAAGGCAGTTAGAGAGGATTCTTGAACTTCCGGCTCGCTCATCTTTCCGACGCGCATATCGGCCCAATTCCTCGGCCCAATCTCGCGGAACTGCTTGGCAAGCGCGTCACGGGCTATGTGAACTGGCTTTATAAGCGCGGCGATCAGCACGATATGAGCGTGCTCGGCAAAATCGTCGCGGACATCAAAGCGCAGGCGCCCGACCATGTCGTCATGACCGGCGACATCGTCAACATCGGACTCCCCGGTGAAATCGCGCTCGCCAAAGACTGGCTCGCCTCTCTGGGCGCCCCCGGCGACGTGAGCTTCACGCCCGGAAATCACGACGCCTATGTGGCGAGCGTGACCGACCTCGTTCGCGAGGTTTTCGCGCCTTGGACGAGCAGCGAGAGCGAAGTCGCGGGCTTTCCCTATTTGCGCCGGCGCGGCGGCGTCGCGCTGATCGGTCTCGACACCGGCGTGCCGACGGCGCCATTCGTCGCTTCCGGGCGGCTCGGGGCGACTCAGCTGGCGGCGCTCGCGGATCTGCTGGAGCGCGCCAAGGCGGAGGGGCTTGCGCGCGTCGTTTGCCTTCATCACCCGCCGCATGTCGGCGGCGCCAAGCGGCTGCGCGGGCTCGAAGACGCGGCGGCATTCGAAAGCGTCATCGCGCGTCATGGCGCTGAACTCGTTCTGCACGGGCACAATCACAAGCCCAGTCTGCATCGTCTGTCAGGGCCGGGCGCCGGGACGCCGGTCGTCGGCGTCGCGTCGGCTTCGGCGCGCCCCGGCGGGCATTATCCGGGCGCCGCCTATAATCTTTACCAGATTGAGGGCGAAGCTGACGGCGTCAGGATTTCGCTGCGCAGGCGTGGACTGAACGACGCTGGCGAGGTCGTTGAGCTCGAGTCCGTTCAGCTATGAAAGCTTAGAGCGCGCTGCGAAAAAGTGGGAACCGGTTTTTCGTATGGAGCGCGCTCGATGCTTTGGGGTTCGATCAAATTATCTGCATTTGGGCGTTTTCGCCCAAATGCAGCGTGATCTAGCCTGCGAAATAGGCGCGATAGATCCATGCCGCCAGGACCGTCAAGAATGCGAAGAAAGCGGTCGCGCCAAAAAACTCGGCGATGAACGCGGCGACGCGAGTCGTTTTTCCGGAGAGGGATTTGTCGTTTTCGCGCGCGTTCGCCCTTTCGCGCGCTGCGGCGATCTTCACGCCAAGCGCCTGCGCCGCGCCGCCGCTCGCATAATCGACCGCGAGCGCCTTTTCACGCTCGATCAGGCGATGCGCGATATAGCTGGTGATCGCTTCGACAAGGTCGTCGATGCTGTCGCTTTCGCGAAGCGTCAACCGGCCGTGGCGCGTATCCTGGAGAAAGCGATAGGTCCGCCTGTCGCGATCCATCTCTACGAAGCCGATCTGGTCAATGAACAGGCGCGGGCATTCCGCGGGCGCAACGCCGACGTCGAAAATATCGCAGTCGCGCGGCACCTGCGCCAAAACCGGCGACAGAGCCTCGCCGAGCATCTCCAGCCGGGCGATTTCCGCGGCGCGTAAATCGGAAATGGCGGCGGAGCGCTCCGCGTTCTCGAGGCGCGCGCGGCGCAGCGCGCCGGACAGACTGGCCATACGCTCGTCAAGCGAACCCGCCGGTCCCTTGCGGGCGACGCGCTCGCGCTCGACGAGAAGCGACAGACGCTCGGCGGGCGTGGCGGCGGACGCGTGTGGCTGGTCGGCGACGCGCGTGTCGGCTGGCGGCGCGGGCAGGGGCTCTTCCATGTCGTCCACTCGCTGAGGCCCTCGTAGCGCGGCCGGGGCATTAAAGCATTGTGGACTATAGCGGCTCTCGGCGGCGGTGCGAAGCGCAAGCGCGACGAAGCGAGGCTGGGAGTCGACTTTTTCCCCCGCGTCCGGCAAGGGACTCCATACGATCGCCGCTGATTCCGGCCATTAACGTTAAAAAACGCCGGTTTCAACAAAAGGCGCGGAGGGAATCCATGGCCGTCAATCGCGGCGAATCGGACGTCAACAGCGCGTTGTTCGAGCGCATTCTGATCGGCATGGGCTTTGCGGTCTTCGCGGCGCTGGAGGCGGCTGGCGGCGGCGAGCATGCGATCGTGGCCGGTTTTTTTGCCGGCGCGACGATTTTCGTGCTGCGCCGCTCCTCGGAAAGCGCGCGCCAGGCGGCCGATTTCGCCGTGGATTTCCTCGCTGTCGCGACATTTACGCTGCTATGCGACCGCGCCGGCCTGTTGTGGCGAGCGCCGGAAACTTTCGCCGAACTGTTCCGGCTCTCGCCGGTCGGGGCGGCGACCGCCACCATTCTCTATCTCGCCGGGGTCGTCACGCTGAGGGCGCGTTCGCGTATGGCGGTCCGCGCGGCGCTTTTCGTTTTGCCGCTGCAGTTCAGCCTGTTGATCGCTCTCGGCTCGCCGCCCGTCGCCCAGATCGGCGGCGCGCTGCTCCTTGGCCTCGACGTTCCGGAGGCCTTCAGAAAAATCGTCGGGCATACGCTGGTCCTGTTTCTGCTCAACGAATCGATTGTCGTCGGCATCCCCCTCGCGCTCGGTCGTTTTCTGCCCCGACAATGGCGTCCGCATAGCATTCTGCTCGCCTCGGCCTTCGTCGCTTCGCTGACGCCCTACATTGCGACCTCGGTCTCGTATTTCGTCGCGCCTTATTTGCCCTATCCGGTGACGGCGGTGGTCGCGACGGTGGCGGCGGCGCTCGCGCAAGCGGGATTATGGGGCCAAACCTATCTCGTGACCCAGGCGATGGCGGGCCTTTTGCGCGCGACCCCGTCGCTGCAGGTCGTGGTGTTCCATGATTGGCGCACCGGCGCCGAAAAGGGCGCCGTCTATGGCTTCGTGTTCATGGCGCTGCTGCTCGCGGTCGGACTGGTCGTGTCTTTTGCGCCCGCCGTCGCCGTCATTTCGGCCTCCGGCCCGATCGGCGGCGCGCTGATTGGCGCCGCGCTTTTTCCGCTCGCGCGCGCGATCGTGGAGAGCACCGATTCGACTCCGCCATTCTTTGCGCGCGTCGAAGAACTCTATCTGCATCCGTCCAACTACTTTCGCGGCGCGGTCGCCGGCGCGGCCATCGGACTAGCCCTGATGATTGGGCTTCCCGGGGCGAGTGGGAGCGGGCGGTTTCTGTTCGGCGCGATCGCGGGAGCGCTCGCCTACGCCGGCGTCGATGCGGCGTTTGATTTCGCGGCGTTGACGCAAGGGCGCCGGCAGCATCTGCGCAGTTGGCGCGTCTATTCGCTGGGCGCGCTTCTCGGCGCACTCGTCGCCGGCGCCGTCGCTTGGTATCTCGACGCGGGGCAGGTGGAGAACATCACGGCGAAATTCTTCGCCTACACGTCGCTCGATTACGGCGCGGACGGACGCCCCATCACCGAATATGTCATTCGACCGCTTTTCTCGAAGTGGGGTGCGACGGATCTCGGCAGGGTCGACGGCGGCGTGAGGCTGCTGTTCGACGAGTCGCTCTCGGGCGTCATCCAATGGGTGTTCGCCGCGCCGCTCTTTTCGATCAATCTTTTCTTTCTTACAGCGCTCGTTCAGCGCAGCCTGCAGCCGCTTCGCCAACTCGCGAGTTGGCAAGGCCTCGACATGCTCATCGAAAACGCCGTTCGCGTCTTGCGCTGGGGCCTGTGGATGGCGCCGGTGATCTATTCCTTCCTGAAAGCTTCGCCCGACCCCGCTTGGTACAATCAGGACGGACTCATCCGTACCGGCGTCGCGAGCTGGATGAGCTACATCCTGCCGGACTCGGATTTTCGGGCCTGGAGCCTCGACATTTTCACGGCGCTTCTCGCCTATGACGCCCTGCGAGTGCTGATCTGGTTCGACCACATGGGCCTGCGCGTCGCGACGCTCGTCAATCTGTCCTTTGTCGGCGGCGACGTCGCCGATGAGAAAGCCGCCCGCTTCCTTGGAAAGGCGCAAACAAGCCGCGCGATCCCCGAAGGCATCCGCCGCTTTGGCACCTGGGCGCCGCTGCTGTTGCCCTTCTATATCCCGCGCGGCGCCGAATGGGACAAGGCGTGGAGCGCCGCCGAGCAGATGTCGCAGACGCGGCCGCCGTCCTATGCCTATCTTGTCAGCGGATATTTGATCTACGCCGGCATTGTCGCCTTCGGCCTTGTACTCTTCCTTCTGGGGCGGCTTGCGCGCGCGCAGAAAGTGACGATTGAGGGCATTACCGGCGCTGGCGGCGTGCCGGGCTCGCGGCCGCTGAAACTGACCAACGGGCTGATGATCAGCGAGTGGTTTCAGGACGGGCAGGGCGCCATGCGCATCGAAGGCGTCGCGCGCGGCGGCCCTCCGATCGACTTGACGCGACGACCCGACGATCACGCCCACCCGCGCGGACGCTTCCTTTTTCTGCGTGAAGACGGCGGCGAGCTATGGTCGATCGGCGAGGCGCCGACGCGCTGCAGAGCCACTCAGGCGTCGCTCACCGACGCCGGCGAGAACTGCCTGTTCTTCATGGCGGAGCGCAACGGATTCGCGATCGAAGCGAGCGTTTCGCTCGCCGCCGACGAAGCGGTCGAGATCACGCATCTCAAGATCGTCAATCTCGAGCAACGCCATCGTAAATTGATGCTCGCGTCGCTGCGCGAATGGGTGCTGAACGAGACCGGCGTCGAGCTTCGCGACGCCGCCTACAACGCGATTCACATCGGCACTTGGTATGTCCGATCGCTGAACGCGATTTTCGCCCAAAACCGTTTGCTCAAGGGCGGGGCGCGGCGCCAATCCGATCGCCGGCTGTCCCCTGAGATCGGCTTTCACGCCATCGGCGCCGGCGCAGACGCGAAGATCTCCATCATCGGCTATGAGGATGTGAAGTCGCGTTTCTATGGAATGGGATCGACCTATGCGCCGGACAGCCTGCTTGGACTGGCGGCGCCCCGTGATCCGAAAGATGAAGGTCTGCTCTATGGCTTCGAGCCCTGCGCCAGTCTGCGCGTCGAAGTCGAACTCGCGGCCGCCGGCGCGACGGAATTGATCATCGTCGACGGCTGGGCGCGGGACATGGGACGCGCGACGGATTCCATTGCACGGCATCTGGGGATCGCCCCCGTCGCGCCTGAGACGCTGAACAAGGCGTTGTCGCGCCGCCGCGGGCTCATTTTGCCGCCCCCACCCAAGAAGCCGCGCTACGCCTTTTCCCAGGACGGCCAAAGCGTCACGCTTGCGCCCGGCACGCCGCGTCCTTTCGGCCACGTCATCGCCAACGCCTTCGGACAGGGCGCAGTGCTCACGAATGACGGCGAAATTTTTTCTTTCCACGGCAATTCGCGACTGAACAGCTTCACCCCGTTTCGCATGGGCGAGGGCCGCATGGCGCCGGCCGGGCAGAGGATTTACGTCTATGATCTCGCCCGCACCGACGCGCATAGTCCGACCTTCGTTCCGCTGCGCCGTCGCGACGCGGAATATCAGGTGACGTTTTCGCCGGGCGCCGCGGTCTTTCGCGCCGAGCGCGATCATCTTGAACTCGAGATGACCGTATTCGTCAGCCCCACGCAGCCGATCGAGTTCAAGATCCTGAAGATCCGCAACAAGACCGACCATGAGCGTCTGCTGCAGATCACGCCGTCAATGGAAATCGTATTGGCGGAGACGCCGAACGAAAGTCTCGGCGTTTTGGAATCGATCATCGACGAAAATGTGCATTCGATCTACTTCCGCAATCCTCGCAATAATTTCGTGCAGGGCTGGGCGTTTGTGACGACGTCGATACCGGCGGAATTCGCTGAGACGTCGCGTCGCCGCTTCCTGGGGCATGAGAGCCGCGATCCCTACCTGCCTTACATGGTCGAGCACGGCCATCCGGATGCGGGCGCGCCCGCGCATGAACGGAAAGTCGCCGCGTTCAGCGGCGCGATCGACGTGCCGGCCGGAGAAGAAGCCGTCGTCGTCGTGGCGCTTGGACAGACGACGACGATCGAAGACGCGAAGCGGCTCGCCGATTATGCGCGCGATCCCGACCACGCCTATGCCGAACTCGAGGCGAATGCGCGCGCATGGGACGAACAATTGTCCGTGTTGCGCATCAAGACCAATCGTCCCGACTTCGACCGCCTCGTCAACGATTGGCTGCCCTATCAATTGCTCGCCGCGCGCCTGTGGGGACGCACAGGTCCTTCACAGCGTTCCGGCGCCACGGGCTATCGCGACCAGCTGCAGGATGTGATCCCCCTCATCCATCTCGCGCCCGAGCGCGCCCGCGCTCAAATTCTGCTGCACGCCGCGCATCAATATATCGAGGGCGACGCCTGCAAATGGTGGCATCGCGCGCCCAACGGCGGCACGGGCCTCGCGGACCGCACGCATGCGTCGGATCCGCATTTGTGGTTGCCGTATGTGACGGTTCGCTATGTTCGGGGGAGTGGAGACTACGCCATCCTCGACGAAGTTGAGACCTTCCTCGAGGCAAGTCCCGTCCCCAAGGATCAGGAGGGCGAAGCCACCGTGCCGCTGACGTCGCGCGACAAGGATACGCTGCTCGGCCACTGCGCGCGCGGCATCGACTGGACGCTCGACCGTTTCGGCGCGCATGGCCTGCCGCTGATGGGATCTGGGGACTGGGACGACGGCATGAATCTCGTCGGTGACGAAGGCCGCGGCGAGAGCGTTTGGCTTGGGTTCTTCCTGCACGGCATCCTCCTCGACATCGCGCCGCTGTTCGAGGCGAAGGGCGACGCCGACCGCGCCGAACGCTATCGCGAACGCGCCGCGAAGCTTCGGTCCGCGCTTGAGAATTGCTGGCGGGGCGATCGCTACATCCGCGCCTATGCCGATGATGGCCAGGAAGTCGCGCCAATGAGCGCGATGACGTCCTCATGGCCGACTCTGGCGCGGGCCGTCGACGCTGCGCGCGGCCGCGAGGCGATCGAGAACGCCTTGGCCGTTCTCGGTCTCGGCGATCGCGTATTGCTCGTCCATCCGCCTTTTGACGAACACTCACAGCCCTATCCCGGGCGCAGCGCCGAATATCCGCCGGGCGTGCGGGAAAACGGCGGCCAATATTCGCATGGCGTTTCCTGGTTCGTCGACGCGCTGGCGAAGCTCGCCGCGCAGGCGCAACAGGACGGCGACTCGCGCGCCGCCGACGAACTGTTTCGCAGAGCGTTCGAGACGTGGATCGCGATCTCGCCGATCTCCAAGCTCACGACGCCGGCCGCCGCCGACATTTACGGGTTGCCGCCGCATCAGCAGCCGGCAGACGTCTATAACGGCGAGGGCTATGAAGGGCGAGGCGGGTGGAGCTGGTACTCCGGCGCGGCGGCGCGCATGTTGTCAGCCGCATATGCGATGCTTGGCCTTGAATTCGAGAACGGCGAGTTGCAGCCGCGCCCGGACGCCTTCCATCCCAAGGGCGAACTGCGGCTGGAGCGCGTCGTCTACCTTGGAAAGACGTTCGAAGCGGAGAAACGTCGCCGCGTTTGGTAGCGCCTGGAGGCGTGAGGGGATATGGCCGATCGCGTCGTCACGCTTAACGCCGGGTCGTCTTCGGTGAAATTCGCCTTGTTTGCGGCGGACGCTGACTGGCCGCGGCTGATCGTTTCTGGCGCGGTCGAAGGGCTCGGCGCGAAGCCGCGTTTTCGCGCGGCCATTGTCGATGGAAAGATAAGCGACAGGCCGCTCGCCGCCAAACTCACGCACAGGCAGGCGATTGCAGCGATCTTCGAATGGATCGACGACGCTTACCCGGCGGCGGCGGTCAGCGCGATCGGGCACCGAGTCGTGCATGGCGGGCTGCGCTTCGCCGCGCCGGTCATCGTCGATGCGGAAATCATCGCGGAACTGCGAGAATTCATTCCGCTGGCGCCGCTGCACCAGCCGCATAATCTTGCCGGAATCGAAGGCGCCAAGGAAGCCTTTCCGCATGTGCCGCAGGTCGCGTGTTTCGATACGGCTTTCCATCGTGGACATGCCTTCGTCGATGACGCCTATGCGCTTCCCTATTCCTACTACGAGCGTGGCCTGCGCCGTTTCGGCTTCCACGGGTTGTCGTATGAATATATTTCCCGGCGGCTCCGCGCGATTGATCCAATTCACGCCGAAGGCGGCGTCATCGTCGCGCATCTTGGCAATGGCGCGTCGCTTTGCGCGATGAAAGGCGGGCGTTCGGTCGCCGCCAGCATGGGCTTCTCGGCGCTGGAAGGCCTGCCCATGGGCACCCGCTGCGGTCAGATCGATCCCGGACTGCTGCTTTATCTGCTCCGGAGCGACGGCATGACTCCCGAGGAGCTTTCGCATCTCCTTTATGAACGCTCGGGCCTGCTCGGCCTTTCCGGCGTCTCACATGACATGCGTACGCTTGAGGCGTCCGAAGAACCACGCGCGCAAGCGGCGATCACTTATTTCATTCATCGCATCAAAATGGAGATCGCGGCGCTCGCGGCGGCGATCGGCGGATTCGACGCGCTGGTGTTCACGGCCGGAATTGGAGAGCATTCGCCGCGCGTGCGCGCCGGGGTGGTCGAAGGCCTCGGCTGGCTGGGGCTGACGCTCGACGCGGCGGCCAATGCGCGCAATGACCTTGTCATTTCGGCGCCGAAGTCGCGCGTCCCTGTGTTTGTGACGCCGACTGACGAGGAATCGATGATTGCGCGCCACACGATTGAAACGGCAGGACTGACGGCTGTGGCGAGGTGATTGCGGCTCGGTGCGCGGCGGTCGCTGCAGCAAGACCAAATGGAATCGCTCGGCCAATTCAAATCAGAATCTGACAACAGTCGAGCGGGGACAGCCAACAAAAGCGATTGACCCGCCGGGCGCAACCGTCCAAAATATTTATAATTATTGCCGATACATAGCGTGATTGTGCCGCTGCGGCGCGGAACCAATCAATCGTAAATTCGCCGCCATATCTGATTGGCGCATTGACCGAGGTCGTAGTGCCCATCCTCAGGGATAACGAACGCCAGTCGTCTGATGGTGGGGGTCTCACAGCCTTCGTCGCGCGGCATATTCCGGAACCCGTATCGCCTGATCATCTGACATACGCCGGACTTGTCGGCGCCGTCCTTGTCGCCATTGGGTTTATCGCCAGTCGGTGGTCGAACTGGTTCCTCGCGCTGGTCGCGCTGGGGCTGACACTCAATTGGCTTAGCGAGAATCTGGTGCGCGCTGTTTCGGAACGTCGTGGCGCTGCGCGTCCGCTTTATGGATATTTCATCGACAACTCGGCCGACCTCGTCGCTCAAACGCTGATCATCATGGCGCTTGGCTTCTCGCCTTATTTCACCATTCCCTCGGCGTTGCTCGTCCTCTCTCTCTATCTGTTGCTGAGCTCATACAAATATCTGCTTGTCGTGATCCATGGCGGCAAGCAGCCAGGCGGCGGATTCGAGCCGAAGGGGCTTCGGCTGCTCGTGATGGGCTGGTCGCTCTCTGCGGCATTGATGGGACATGAACTCGCGTCGCAACGCGTGCTCTCATTCGCGGCGCTCGACGTCATCGTCGCCGCTCTGTCGATGTGCGCCTTTGTGATCTTCGTCTTCATCGTTCGCAGAGATTTGGGGCGGGTTCGGCTCCAAGAGAATAGAGCCGGCGACGATAGCGATGACGAATTATTGGATGAACGCCAGGTCATTTCGCTTGTCTCGCAATTGGCGCCTGTCCGTCGCTCCACGGCGCGAGCCGACAAGAAGATTTCAGCCGGCTAGGGCTTAGTCGGACGCAGCAAAAACCTCGACTCTGTTTGCGTGGCCGAGTTGGGCCTGGAGTCCGGCGCGTCCTGGCGTCATTCACGAGAAGAAAGTCGCGGCGAACGAAGACGTCATCTACGTTCGCAGAGATTTGGGGCGGGTTCGGCTCCAAGAGAATAGAGCCGGCGACGATAGCGATGACGAATTATTGGATGAACGCCAGGTCATTTCGCTTGTCTCGCAATTGGCGCCTGTCCGTCGCTCCACGGCGCGAGCCGACAAGAAGATTTCAGCCGGCTAGGGCTTAGTCGGACGCAGCAAAAACCTCGACTCTGTTTGCGTGGCCGAGTTGGGCCTGGAGTCCGGCGCGTCCTGGCGTCATTCACGAGAAGAAAGTCGCGGCGAACGAAGACGTCATCTACGACGTCACCAATGCGATCGACGCCAATCTCATGCGTAAGGTCGTTTCCTGACGCCTAACTGAATGGCGGAAGGCGCGGCGTCAAAATTGCTGTTGCAGAAAAGGCACATCCGTCGCGAAACGGCGAAACGCGCGGTCGAAGCGAAAGGTTCGAATTGCGAAACGCCTCTCGCCTTGCTCATTTGCCGTCATTCTGGAGTTCTTCACGGCGAGGACAATGATGGCCCATAAATTCTTGACAGGCGCTGTTATGGCGTTGGCGTTCGCAACGGGATCGGCGATCGCCGCGGATTTGCCCTCCCTCAAGGCGCCGCCGGCCTATCTTCCGCCTCCGCCGCCGATGTGGACCGGCTTCCATGCCGGTTTGAATGCGGGCGGCGCATGGAACGCAAGCACGGGGACCAACTTCGCTTCGGCGCCCTTTCTCATCAATGGCGCCGACAATGTCCCGTGGGCGGCGGCTGCAGCCATCTCAGGAACGGGCAGCGTCTCGACGAATGGCGCCGGTTTCATTGGCGGCGGCCAACTCGGCTATGATTTGCAATTCAACAGCGTTTTTCTCGCTGGAATAGAAACGGACATTCAGGGCGTCGCCGGCTCGAACGGCGCCGCCGCCGTCGTGACGCTCGCGCCAACGCCAGCGCCGGGACTGAACCTGCTGACGAGCGTCGCCAGCAACAAGTCGCTCGATTTTCTCGGCACGGTGCGCGGTCGGCTCGGCTATCTCGTAACGCCGACATTGCTTGCTTACGCGACCGGCGGACTCGCTTACGGACAGGCGACGTCCACCACGAGTTTTTTTCAACACGTGCCGAATGATTTCTCCGGCTTTTTGTTGATCGGCGCCAATCAGGGACGATTTTCACAGACGCGAGTCGGCTGGACGGCCGGCGGCGGACTGGAATGGATGTTTTGGCCGCAATGGAGCGCCAAGATCGAATATCTCTTTTACGATCTCGGCGCCGCCGCCTATCCCGTCGCGATCACCACCGATTGGCAGTCGACAAATCTATTGGTCGCCAACGCCACTCAAGCGCGCACGCGCTTTGACGGTCATGTCGTCCGCGTCGGCCTGAACTACCACTTCAACTGGGGCGCCGCGCCCGTCGTCGCGAAATATTGATTCGCCTGAAGGAGACGCCAGCAGAGAGGCCGCGTCATATGCTCACCTCCATCGCCGATCGGTCGGTCATCGTCACCGGCGGCAGCCGGGGCATCGGCCGTGGCGTCGCGCGTGTTTTCGCAGCCAAGGGCGCGCAGGTGCTGGTGGTTGGCCGTGACCTTGCGCAGGCCGAGTCCGCGGCGGCGGCGATTCGAGCCGAAGGGGGACGCGCCAGCGGGTTCGCCGCCGATGTCGGCAATCCGGGAGATGTCGAGCGGATGGCGGCCGCGGCGCTCGAGCGGCACGGCGGCATCGACATTCTCTGCGCCAACGCCGGCGTCTTTCCGGCCGCACGGCTCATGGAGATGACGCTGGAGCAATGGAACGAAGTGTTATCCACCAACCTTGCCGGCGCCTTTCTGAGCGTGCGGGCCTGCGTGCCTGCGCTGGCGCGCAGCGGTCGGGGGCGGATCGTGCTCACCTCCTCGATCACGGGCCCGATCACCGGCTATCCCGGCTGGACGCATTACGCGGCGAGCAAGGCGGGACAACTGGGCTTCATGCGCACGGCGGCGCTGGAACTGACGCCGTACGGCATCACCATCAACGCCGTTCTGCCGGGCAATGTGCGCACCGAAGGACTCGGCGCGCTTGGCGAAGACTATTTGGCGCAGATGACGGCCTCGATCCCGCAACGCCGGCTCGGGAGCGTCGAGGACGTCGCCTACGCCGCGCTGTTTTTCGCCAGCGACGAAGCCGGCTACATCACCGGCCAAACGCTGGTGATCGATGGTGGGCAGGTGTTGCCTGAGTCGCTGACGGCGCTGGAGGAGATGGGGCGGTGAACGGCTTTGGCCGCAACGGGTCGCAGACTTGGTTGAGTTGATCGAACGGCCATCCCAAGTATGCCGCAGAGGTCCGGCAACGATCAATGGCCTCCAGCGCAAGCGCCTGTTTAATGGCGGCGGCGAGCGGTGGAAACAATCGGTGCGACGGTAGCCGTTGCTATTTCCGGTGAAGCAAAATCCAACGTGAAGAAGTTACGAACAAAATGACTGCATCAAAGCCTAAGCGAAGGAAGCCTCGGCCAACCACGCCGTACGTTTGGAATGAAACGCGCGACGAATTTAAACCAGAAGACGTTCAATCGCTCGTCGACGCGCTGCTTAGAAATTATCTCAGCACTGAACCGTCGAAGGGAAAAGCTACTGAAGCTCGAAAGTTTGAAATTGCGGAGCAGACAATCGACCTGTTCTGGCGATTATTCGACATGCTTGGCTACTGGGCACAGGCTCAGATAGTTGGAAAGGTTTGGGCAGAGGCCAACCCAAAACTAGCGAACCAACTTGCAGAGCTTTGGAGCATCGCCGACGGCATCGAATTCGATTCTCACGTTTTGGAGAGGTTCGGCTCGGAATTCGGGCAGTCACGGGGTTGGATCGGCGAGCCCATTTTCGATTTCTTGGCGAGCAGAGAAGATTTGGACGAGCAGACCCAACTTTCGCAGCCTGTGTTGCGAGAGGCAATGCGCCGCCTGCTTTGCTCAGATTCGCGTCGAAGCTCCTTTTGGCGGAGACCACTAGCGGAAGGTCTAAAGGCTCTCAATTTCGGACAAATCGTAGAGCCGCTGGAACCGGTGCGAAGTCGTCGAAGAGCGGATTTCTTCGAAACGCTTGCCCTCAAAAGCGAAGCGCTATGTCGCATGAATTTTCTAATCGGCAAGGGCATCAAGAAGCATATCGCTTTAGAAAAAGTCGCTGGCGTATTGAACCAAAGCCCGGAAACATTGCGCTCATGGGAAAAGCTGTTGCGAGATGACGAGGAACATCAGGCTGACGCTCACGCCGCTCGCATTGCAGGCAAATTTGAGGAGGAAGTTAGGACTCGATCGGTTGATGAACTGGTCGATAAGTATGGCGACGAAGGCTTCCAGAATATCCCCTATTGGCAAAGGGCCAAATATCAGATGGGTCGAGCGCAGCATTACCCACTCGAACGCATTCGAGACGAACTAAACGAAATTCGCGCAGCGAAATCCGCGGTATCTAGACCTCGCTCCAAGATACCAAAAATGCGGTGACTATACCGACAGAAGATTCACCGCGACGAGAGTTGCCAGCGCCGGATACTAAGTCGGACACGTCGGGCAATAAGCATGCCCCGCTGGAAAGGAGCGTCCATGAATGTTCTAAATGCCGTTTCATCGCATTATGACGATGAAGCACTTTCGCCGGCCGAAGCCGGAAAATTTGTCGGTCTAGCGCCGGCCTGCCCTTGCCATAATGCGCTGTTGGGGCGGAGGGAGATATTAATTGCGGGGACTAGCGGAAAGCAGCAACTCGCGTCACGCGTAACGCAGTTCGGGAGCCACGCAAGTCCTCGTCAGTAATCAAGAACGCGCCGCGTCGCGCCATAGGTCTCTGCAGAAGCGCAAGGCGTATCGCTTCCAATTTGGCTTCGAGCGAAACATCTTGAATTTTCGCACGTCCCTTCGCGGGATTCTGGCGTATCTTGGTCATGCGATATCCTCCCGACATCACGAATCAAAATCATATTCCCTCTGATATCGGCATGCCAGAAAATGGTTTGGGCAAAATGAACAAACGTCGCACGCAGGCGAAAGTCGAGTCGCAGCCAGAAAATTCAATCCACAATCCAGAGCTCTTTTTTGGGCTCGTCGGACCGATAGGCGTTGACATCGAAACCGTCGTTGAGGCCCTCGCACGAACTTTGAAAGAAGTAGATTACGACGCCGAGCCAGTACACCTGACTCAACATATGGAGAATTCACAAATAAAGTCTCACATCGAGAATGTATCTTACCACAAGCGATATATGTCTCTCATAAAATATGCGAATGAGTTTAGGAAAATAGCGGGTTCGCCGGCTGCCATGGCTGGTTTAGCGGTTCTCACTATTAGGAAAATTCGTTCAAATCATACTTCGAGCGAGACGCTACCTAGCTTGGGTACCGGTTATATCATTCGACAATTCAAGCGGCCCGAAGAAATTGCCGCGATGCGCCGAATATACGGGCGGAAATTCGTTCAGGTTTCCGTCTATGGCAGTCCATTGGATCGGCGCAAAGTCCTGATGGAAAAAATCGCATCATTCGATGCCTCCCCAAAGACAGACGCCGACCGAGAACGACAAGCGATTGAGTTAATCGAAACGGATGCAAATCAGGCGGATGAAGAAAACGGACAGCGCCTCGCTGACGTTTTCCATCTTGGGGACGTGTTCGTCGACGGCATAGATCGAGAAAAAGCAGAGACTACACTGCGCAGGTTCATAAGAGCGTTCTTCGGGAACAACGCCGCGTCCCCAACTATTGAGGAATTTGGCCTCTACACGGCGTCCGCGGCGGCCTTACGGTCGGTCGATTTATCTCGCCAAGTTGGCTCTGCGATTTTTACGCCTTCAGGCGACATCATCTCAATGGGTTGCAACGAAGTGCCTAAGCCCGGCGGCGGAAACTATTGGGCAGATTCCGGCGAGACATTGTCGAGAGACATAGAGCGAGGCAACGACGCCAATCAGGCCCGCAAAGCAGAGATTGTATTTGATTTGGTAGAAAGGCTCGGGCGAAGCCAAATGCTCGCTTCGGAGCTTGCTGCCTTAGCTAGCGTTCCAGAACGGGTTGCCGCGGTTATGTCCAAGACTGCCGTACGAGATGCGCAGATAATGGATATCATCGAATTCGGGCGAATGATCCATGCGGAAATGAGCGCACTTACGGACGCCGCTCGCCTTGGGCGATCCACGAAGGACGCGACCCTCTATTGCACGACCTACCCCTGTCACCTTTGCGCAAAGCATATCGTTGCGGCTGGCATAATGCGGGTAGTTTTCCTCGAACCTTACCCCAAGAGCGCCGCTCAGAAGTTGCATGATGACTCGATAACTTCCGAAAGGACAGACGCCAAAAAGGTGCTGTTCGAACCATTTATGGGAATTTCGCCACGTCGCTATCGCGAAATCTTCGAAAAGAAGCGGAGGAAAGGGTCGGATGGCCGCGCCCTTGACTGGTATGAGAAGGTCCCGGTACCGCTAGTCGAAGATAAGAGCGCCGCCTACATCGAGAACGAGGAATCCGAGGTTTTCCTGGCTCTGCCGAACTTTCTCAGGGGGCGCGGAAAGAAACCGAAGCCGGCGGGCCCAAAATAAATAGAGATTTCCAGACCGATATACGCACTCATGCGCGCGCACATATATATACGCCAACCAGCCCGGTCGTTACCGGAGGTAAAATCGGATTTCCGTATCCGACCAGCTATTTTAAATAACGCATTGAATTAACTGGTGCCGCTTGAGGGATTCGAACCCCCGACCCCCTCATTACGAATGAGGTGCTCTACCAGCTGAGCTAAAGCGGCGATTGGCGGACGCCCGAAGGCGCGCGGCGGGTCACTCTTATCGGCGCGCGGCGGGTTTTTCAAGCAGCCTCGCGCCTTGCCAGCGCAGGGCGGCGCAGAAAAGCGGAGGGCGCTCAGAATTAAGGACGCGGCCCGGCAAAAGCCAAATAGGCCTGCGCGACGGCGCGGGCGATGTCGGGCGTCGCATTGACCGGCGTGCGGCGCCAGTCCTCGAGCGCGCCGCTCCAGAGGCGGATCGCGCCGGCGCCGGCGAGCGCCGTGAGATAGTCGTCGATCTTGCCTCGGCGGCTAGGCGGCGGAACGACATAGACCGGCGCGGCGGTCGCGACCGCCTCTCCCACCATATTGACGCTGTCGCCGGTCACGATAATCGCGTCGGCGTTTGCGAGCATTGAGAGATAGGGGTTCTCTCCCTCTCCATCCCAGAAGAAGCCGCTCGGGGCGATGAGAACGCGCCGAAGCCTCTCGCGCAAAGCCATCGGCGTGCGTCGGGAGGCCGTCGCCATGACCGAGCGCCCGGCGGCGAGGAGCGACGCCGCGATCTCAGCGAGCTCCGCGGTTTCCCTCGCGCCATAGGCGCCATGCCGGCTGTCGCCGCCAACAATCAGCGCAACGCGCGGGCGGGGCAGGGCGGCGATGCGGACATCGGGCGCCGCGCGCGCCGCCGCGAGCCGCTCCGGCGTGAGCCGATTCGCCGGGGTGAGCGGCGAGAAGACATTCGCGCCGCGAAGGCCGTCATGGCGCGGCGCGATGATGAGGTCGGCGGCGCTTAGTCCGTTCGCGGGCTTGTTCAGATAGACCGTGAACGTGCGCCCGCCGGAGTCGCGCTTCAGTCGCCGGAGCGCGGGGATCGTCCGGCGTCCCGCGCCGATCGCGATATCGGGGTAGGGCGGGGCGTGTGCGAAGACGTCCCGCGGATCTGCTGGCGCAAAAGGCGCGAGCGCGGCGTAAAACACGCGCGGCGCGACGCGGCGGATGTCGGGAGTCGCGCCCAGCGCTTCGGCGAGGCCGAGCGTCTGCGCCTCATGCCCGGCGCGGCCGTCGGAGAGAACGCGGATTGTCGTAAGCGGCGGAAGGTTCAGGATCCTCGAAGCGCCCCCTCCCCAGCCCTCCCCCGCTTCGCGGGAGAGGGGGTCAGATCCGGGCCAGTGACACACGCCGCGCAACCTTTGCGGTTAGGGTCCCCTCTCCCGCTTTAGCGGGGGAGGGACAGGGAGGGGGCGACGCCGTCCCTCACCCAAACGCAACCTTCAGGATCTCGTAGCTCTTGCCGCCGCCCGGGGTCATCACCTCCACAGTGTCGCCGACCGTCTTGCCGATCAAGGCGCGCGCGATGGGGCTCGTGATCGAGACCCGGCCGCTCTTCACATCGGCCTCGGTCTCGCCGACGATCTGATAGGCCTTCTCTTCTTCGGTGTCCTCGTCGACGACCGTGACGGTCGCGCCGAACTTGATCGTCGAGCCCTTGAGCTTTGAGACGTCGATGACCTCGGCGCGCGATAGCTTGTCCTCGAGCTCGGCGATGCGGCCTTCATTCAGCGACTGCGCCTCTTTCGCCGCGTGATATTCGGCGTTCTCCGAAAGATCGCCATGCGCGCGCGCTTCAGAGATTTGCTGAATGATTCGCGGACGGTCCTCCTGCTGTCGGCGGCGCAATTCTTCGGTGAGCGCGGCGTAGCCGCCGGCGGTCATGGGTACCTTGTCCACCATTGCTTTCGCTTTCTAGTCTTTTCTTGAGTTTCGCCAATCACGCGGCGCATCGGCGGAGGTTGCGCCGCCGAACTGCGGCCATGCGCTAAGGCATAGGCCGCCAAGTGGTGGTCAAATGTTACCGCACCGCCGCTTGCGTCGCAGAACTCCCAATTTTCACTTGGTCGCGTTGGGCGGAAAATAGTCCTGCAGCGCCCGGACCCTAAGGTCTCCAGACACATAGGCGCGTATTCCCTGGGCCGCCGCGACCGCCCCCGCCAGGGTCGTATAATAGGGAACCTTATGCAGAAGCGCGGCGCGGCGCAAGGAGCGCGAGTCCGCAAGCGCCTGCGCCCCTTCGGTGGTGTTGAAGACGAGCGCGATCGAGCCGTTCTTGATGGCGTCGACGATATGCGGCCGTCCCTCCGACACCTTGTTCAGTTTCTGGGCGGGAATTCCCCGCTCGACGAGATAGCGCGCCGTGCCGCCCGTGGCGACGATCGAGAACCCAACCTCCTTCAGCAGGCGGACCGCCGGAATGATTCGGCCTTTGTCCGCGTCCCTGACCGAGACGAAAACGACGCCCTCGCGCGGGGCCTTGGTGCCGCCGCCGAGCTGGCTCTTGACGAAAGCGGCGTCAAAAGAGGTGTCGAGACCCATGACTTCGCCCGTCGAGCGCATTTCGGGGCCAAGGACGGTGTCCACGCCCGGGAACCGCGCGAAGGGGAAGACAGCCTCTTTCACGCCGACATGCGCGGGCTTCGTGTCGAGCGGATCGAAATCGACGAGCTTCGCGCCGGCCATCACCCGAGCCGCGATCTTGGCGATGGGGCTGCCGATCACCTTGGCGACGAAAGGCACGGTGCGCGAGGCGCGCGGGTTCACCTCGAGCACATAGATCTCGCCATCCTTGAGCGCGAATTGCACATTCATCAGGCCGACGACTCCAAGCGACATGGCAAGGCTTTTGGTCTGCGCCTCGAGCGCGGCGATCGTCTCTGGCGCGAGCGAGCGCGGCGGCAGCGAACAGGCCGAATCGCCTGAATGAATGCCCGCCTCTTCGATATGTTCCATGACGCCGGCGACGACCGCTTCGTCGCCATCGGCGAGACAATCGACGTCGATTTCGATGGCGTCGGTCAGATAGCGATCGAAGAGCAGCGGATTCTTGCCGAGCACCGTGTTGATCTGCCCGGTCTTGTCATTCGGGTAGCGCGCCTTGATCTCGGAGGGCACGAGGCTTGGCAACGTGCCGAGAAGATAATCGTCGAGATCGCTTTGATCGCGGATGATCGCCATGGCGCGGCCGCCGAGCACATAGCTTGGGCGCACGACGAGCGGCAGTCCAAGCTCCTGCACGACGATCCGCGACTGCTCGACGGAGTAGGCGATGCCGTTCTTGGGCTGCTTCAACCCCAGCTTGTCGAGAAGCCGTTTGAAGCGATCCCGGTCCTCGGCGAGGTCGATCGAATCGACCGGCGTGCCCAGAATAGGCGCGCCCGCCTGCTCGAGCCCGTGTGCAAGCTTCAGCGGCGTTTGCCCGCCATATTGCACGATGACGCCCACAAGCACGCCGTTGGACTTCTCGACGTCGAGAATTTCGGCGACGTCTTCATTCGTTAGCGGTTCAAAATACAGCCGGTCGGAAGTGTCGTAATCCGTCGAAACCGTCTCCGGATTGCAATTGATCATGATCGTCTCGAAACCGGCTTCGGCGAGCGCGAAGCAGGCGTGACAGCAGCAATAGTCGAATTCGATGCCTTGCCCGATGCGGTTCGGCCCGCCGCCCAGAATGACGATCTTGTTCTTGTCCGAGGGCCGCGCCTCATTCGCGGGGCTCCCGATGAACGGCGTCTCATAGGTCGAATACATATAGGCTGTGGGCGAGGCGAATTCGGCCGCGCATGTGTCGATACGCTTGTAGACGGGTCGCACGTCGAGACGGTGGCGCATCTCGCGCACGTCTGCCTCATCCAGGCCCGTAAGCGTCGCGAGGCGCGAATCGGAGAAGCCGGCGAATTTGAGCTTGCGAAGATTTTCGGCGTCCTCTGGCAGCCCGTAGCTCTTGACCTTGTTTTCGAGCGCGACGATTTCCGCGATGCGCTCGATGAACCACATGTCGATCTTGCTGGCCTCGTGAATGGCTTCAGCGCTCATGCCGAGCCGCAGCGCCTGGCCGACGACGAGCAGCCGGTCCGGCGTTGGCGTGCCCAGCGCGCCGCGCAGCACATTCATATCGTCGCCTTTTCCGAAGCCTTCGATCTCGATCTCGTCGAGGCCGCAGAGGCCGGTCTCCAGCGAACGCAACGCCTTTTGCAGCGACTCGGCGAAATTGCGGCCGATCGCCATCGCTTCGCCGACCGACTTCATGGCCGTCGTCAATATCGGCTCGGCGCCCGGAAATTTTTCGAAGGCGAAGCGCGGAATTTTGGTGACGATGTAGTCGATCGTCGGTTCGAAGGACGCTGGCGTCGCCCCGCCGGTAATGTCGTTGGCGATCTCGTCAAGCGTGTAGCCGACCGCCAAACGCGCGGCGACCTTGGCGATCGGGAAGCCGGTGGCTTTCGACGCCAGCGCCGACGAACGCGACACGCGCGGGTTCATCTCGATGACGATCATGCGGCCGTTTGAGGGATCGACCGCGAATTGCACGTTCGAGCCGCCGGTTTCGACGCCGATCTCGCGCAACACCGCGATCGAGGCGTCCCGCATGATCTGGTATTCTTTGTCGGTCAGCGTCAACGCCGGCGCGACGGTGATGCTGTCGCCTGTGTGCACGCCCATCGGATCGATGTTTTCGATGGAGCAGACGATGATGCAATTGTCCGCCTTGTCGCGGACGACTTCCATCTCGTATTCCTTCCAGCCGAGAACGCTCTCTTCGACCAGCACTTCATTCGTCGGCGAGGCGTCGATGCCGCGCTCGACGATCTCGATGAACTCCACCTTGTTGTACGCGATGCCGCCGCCCGTGCCGCCGAGCGTGAAGGACGGACGGATGATCGCCGGCAGACCGATATCGTCGAGCGCCTCGAGCGCGGCGGACAATGTCTTGACGTGATGCGAGCGCGGCGTGTCGAGGCCGATTTTCGTCATCGCCTCGCGGAACAGTTCGCGGTCTTCGGCCTTGTCGATCGCATGGGCGGTCGCGCCGATCATCTCGACGTCGAATTCTTTCAGCACGCCCATTTTTTCGAGACTGAGCGCGCAATTGAGCGCGGTCTGTCCGCCCATCGTCGGCAGCAGCGCGAAGCCGCCGGGCGCCGCGTAGCGCTCCTTCTCGATGATCTTGGCGACGATTTCGGGCGTAATCGGCTCGATATAGGTGCGGTCCGCCATATCCGGGTCGGTCATGATCGTCGCCGGATTGGAGTTGACGAGAACGATCCGATAGCCTTCCGCCTTGAGCGCCTTGCACGCCTGGGTGCCCGAATAGTCGAATTCGCACGCCTGGCCAATGACGATGGGGCCGGCGCCGATGATCATGATCGTGGAAATGTCGGTTCTTTTCGCCATGTGATCCTGTTGGCCGTCCGCAGCGCGCGAGTATCTGGCCTCGTGCTGAGGCGCGCCGTAAGGCGCGTCTTGGAACCACGAGGCGAGATATGTTCAGCGGTTCCCTCGTCCTTCGAGACGGCGGCTTCGCCGCCTCCTCAGGATGAGGACACCTTTCGTCTTTCAACCTGACGCACCCCGCACGGCTGGGGAGCGCGCATAAAAAAGGGCCGCGATTCCGGCCCTTGGACCAGAACGCGTCCCGAACTTGCCCGTCATATTGTCGGCGAACCGGCGATGCGGGCGGCGAGCGGGGCGCGCCCGGCTCGAAAGTCGCCGACTGTCTAGACGAGAATGACGGTCATGTGAAGGGGCGGCGAGGGTGGGAGAGGGTTAGCCGGCGTAACCGCCATCCTCGAGAAACCGGCGCTCCTCTTCCGTCGACTCGCGTCCAAAAATGGGATTGCGATGTGGGAATCGCCCAAAGCGGCGAACAATGTCGCAGTGGCCTTCGGCGTGAGCGAGAAATGGTCCGCCGAGCCGTGACGCGAGCGTTACAGAGCGCTCCTGGTCTGACAAACTCTCCGAATGGCCAAACGGCAGGTAGAAAAAGCCCTGCAGTTGCGGCTCGACATCGCGATCGAACCCGGCCTCAATCGCCTTGGCGGCGATTTCGCGCGCGAGCCCGTCGGTTGCGTACATCCGCGGGGCATTGCGGAAGGCGTTGCGCGGAAACTGGTCCAATAGCAGCACCAGCGCCAAGGCGCCTGCGCTTGTCTCGAGCCAATGCCAGAGTCCGCCGCGCGCGACGACGTCGTGCAGGTCGAGGAAGCGGTCGCGGAAGCGTTGGTCGAATTCGGCGTTCTTGGCGAACCAGAGGTCTGGCCCCGCCTCGCGCCAAAAATCGATGACCTCAATCGCTGACGCAGGCGGATCAGTCATGACGCCCTGGTTCAAATGCACAACTGCCCGTCAGCTATTATCGTTTTGCGGCGAATTTGCGCTATCATCGGCGCTCTTTCTCATCGTCCAATAGGGGGACTATGCGCCTCATCGTTCGCTTGCCGATCTGCTTAATTTGCCTGCTTTGCGCGTCGGGCAGTCGCGCTGACGACCTGTCAGCCGTCTTTGCGCAATGCGCGGCATGTCATGGCGCGGACGGGATCGCCAAAAGCGCCGACGTTCCGCATCTTGCCGGACAGCATGAACTCTATCTCTTCAATCAAATCAAGGCGTTCAAAACCGGCAGGCGGGCGCATAAGGAGATGCGCTATATGAGCCGCCAAATGTCGGAAGCCGAGATGCGGGACATCGCGCGTCACTACGCAACGATGCCGCGCTGAGCATGTCGACGGAGCGCCAGCTTGCGACGTACGCGTCGGTCGGCGTCGGCGCGACGCTCGCGCATTACGCCATTCTCATCGCATTGGTCGAAGGCGCGGGCTGGCGCGCCGTGCCCGCGACGCTGTGCGGCTATGTCGTCGGCGGCGTTGTGGCCTATCTCCTGAACCGCCGCCACACCTTCGCAAGCGATCGGCCGCATGCCGAGGCGACGTGGCGATTTGCGCTGGTCGCCTTCGTCGGCTTTTGCGTCACCTATGCGTTGATGAGCCTTTTCGTCGATCGCTGGGCCGCGCCTTATCTCCCAGCGCAGTTGGTCACGACCGTGCTCGCGATGTTCGTCACCTTCGCGCTGAACCGGCGATGGACATTTGGGTGAAAAGTCCGCGGGCCACGGCTGGGTGCCTAAGAATCCGCTTAGAAAAAATGTTCAGCTGCGGCCTGTCCTGCAGTGCGCGGGGAAATCAGATCGGCAAGTTCCTCAAGAAGTGGTTTCAATTTGGCGCGGTCTGCCGTCGCCAGCTCCCTTTCAATCGATGAACTCCAGCGGCCCGGCCTAAATAGATTTCTGGCGCGACCACGTACGTTAAGCGCGGCGTGATCTCGCTCTTCTGGATCTGGTAGACCGCCGTTTCTGAGGCCTTTCACAATACGAGCCTTGAGCTTCGGAATAGCTCCGTCGGACTCAGCTAGTAGCGCTAGCACAGCTAAACCATAGATGGATCGTTCAAGAATCGCCCATCCGGATCGATGTGGTCCTGCCTTGAACATCCACGACGCAAGAAGATCGGTGATCTTAAGTGCAATGTTTTTGCAGTCACGTTGATGCGCGTCGAGGGCCGCATCGAACAACGTCTCCGTCATTTGGAAGTTTTCGATGAATGTTATCGCGTCCGGTTCATCCGGCATAAAAGAAAAAACCGAGATCAACCAAAGCGCGTGGTTACGCAATTTATCCTGGAGGACGCGATTGCATGCTGGAGCATTCGATACGGCGAGTAGCATGCTGGTTAGCGAACTGATCCAGTGGATCATGTCGAATGTGAAGTGCGATCTCCGGTTGATCGCTTCAAGAAGGAGTTCTTTTTCTGTCTCATATATCCCGTCAGCCCATTGTTCGATGCTGTGTATGGCCTGTTGCGCGTTCTCATCGTTCTCATTCGCATCGGAGATTGCGTTTACGAGCCCTGCAAGACGCTCGCACAGTGCTTGTGAATTGGTGGCCGAATAATATGGACCGAGATACAGACTATGGGTACTCATCAGAGGCGTGCCCGGAGTCGTCAGAAACACTTTTACAAGAAGAGACATGGTGCCGCGGATTTCTTTGGCCAAAAATCGCACGTCGTGAGATCGAGTCCGGAGTAGGTCGAAACTGAGGCCCGCAATCTGTTCAACACAGGCGGATGTGACCGGCCGGTAGTCCTCTTTTACCACGCCACAACATGCGAGGGCACCGAGTTTCTCCACCAGCGTCTGGATAGCGATCGGACCTTCGACTATGAGGAGGACGCCTGCGCATTGACCCATCAATTGCGCGCCGGTCATTAGAACGTCAGCCATGTTGTGCGGCACGGTACGCTCAACTTCCTGCGATAGATAACCGGCAGCAAGGTGAGCATGGGTCTTCGTGGCATGGGGAATGCTGTAGTCAATTCCGGAATATACCGAGACCAATGCCGCAAATGCTTTTAGCGTTTGTTCGATCTGCTGTTCGTCTCCACGTGAAATCCCGATCCGAGCGGTTTGCCGAAGATGCTCGAGTGTGTCGTTGATGAAGCCATCAGTAGTATACGGGTTGTCGAACAAGAGCTGGTTGGCAAAAAAAGTTTTTCCCTTAGCTTCCACGTAAGCGGCATTAATCGCGACCACTGCGCGAATCGCCGCTGCGCTAACTTCATGGTCACCTTGCTCGGCGTACCGGCGAGCGAATGAGACGGCATAGCGGACTGCCTGTTTGGCACCGTTGGTCCAATGGCTATTCGCTTGGAAGTAGACGGCCCGTGCAACGTCATGTTGCGAAGCGAAAGGCTCTTCGTATTCGCTAGGTCCGGGGCTCGGATCGGTAAGAAGTGGGGCAGCGCGCTTAGCGCTTCGCACCCAAGCTCGAAAATCTCGGCACGTACTGTCAATCACGAGTCCTAATTGACGGGTCGGATTGATGAGGACGAGCGCTCGTCTATAACCCGTGAGAAATAGAACCAGGATCAGCGCGATTGACCAAGATGCAACGAATATTGCAATGCCGATATTCTCGCTATCGGGAATTAATGAGAGTCCTGCAACGATCACTGCAAGCAGGAAGGCTGCTGCAAAGGCGCTAAGCAAGAGCCGGTCAGTGCTGAGCCTTTGGAACAGGCCATGCGGCATGCGCTCGACGTTGACCTGCATTGAGAACAGCACGAGCGATGTGACGATAGCTGTGGCTCCGAGCAGCGCACCTCCAAGTGTCTGGAATAGCGTGCGCAGCATTTGCAACTGGCTCCCCTCAGCCAACAGGGGTTCGAGGTGCTCTTGCAACGCCGGAATCCCGAGCGCGCTGACGGCCATTAGGAGAACCAGCAAAATTGTCCCCGCAATTTCACCGTGTCTGAGACGCCAGACTTGAAAGCGATACCGAGCCAAATAGAATCGTTGCCAAGAAAGAGCCTTAGCCCGGCTCAGCGCTTCGTATTGCAGGCGCAGCCATTGCCTCATCCGCCGACGCGCGCGGAGCAAGCTCATACGCGTGATTCGGCTAAGCGACATCGATTGCATCGTAATTTCGCACCTATCCACGTGGTTCAAGAAAGTCTGAAATTCCACAAAATACCCGACCCAATCCCGCCTCGCCCCGACCCGATCACGGCCACTTCACCAGCGGCGGCATCGAGGAGAGGATCGAGTCGACATTGCCGCCGGTCTTCAATCCGAAGATCGTGCCGCGGTCGTAGAGCAGATTATATTCGACATAGCGGCCGCGCCGCACGAGCTGCTCGTCGCGCTGCGCCTCGCTCCATGGCTTGGCGAAATTGCGCCGCACGAGTTCGGGATAGATGTCGACAAAGCTTTCGCCGACGTCGCGGGTGAAGGCGAAATCTGCATCCCAGGCGGAGTTTGCAGCGTCTCCGGCGCTGTTGAAATAGTCGTAGAAAATGCCGCCGATGCCGCGCGGCTCGTTGCGGTGGGCGAGGAAGAAATATTCATCGCACCATTGCTTGAACCGCGCGTAGTCGGCGACGGAATGGCGCTCGCAGGCGCCGCGCATCGCGGCATGGAAGGCGATCGTGTCGGGATCGTCCTGCGTGCGGCGCGCGTCGAGCACCGGCGTCAGGTCGGCGCCGCCGCCAAACCACGCCTTGCTCGTCACAACGAAGCGCGTGTTCATATGCACGGCGGGAACATTCGGATTCCAGGGATGCGCGATCAGCGAGATCCCCGTCGCAAAAAAGCGGGGGTCTTCCGCCGCGCCCGGGATCTGCTTGGCGAATTCAGGCGCGAAGGTTCCAAAGACGGTGGAGCAATGCACGCCCGCCTTTTCGAAGACGCGCCCCTTGATCATCCCCATGCGCCCGCCGCCGCCCGGCACGCCGCTGTGATCCGTTCGGCTCCAGGCGGTGAGAACAAACCGGCCGGGCTCTTCAGCCTCGGGCGCGAATGGCCCCGGCGCTTCATCCTCCAGCGCTTCGAAGGCGGCAATGATGCGCAGCTGCAACGACTCGAACCATGCGCGGGCGGCGTCTTTGCGGGCTTCGAGCTGATCGGGCGCGGCGTTCATCGACGTCTCCTCTTCTCGCCGCTTCATCCCGCCGGCGCCGCGCCTTGTCAATTCAGCAGAACTATTGCGCCAGGGCGATCGGGTGAAGGGTTTCCTCATCCTGAGGAGCGTGCGCAGCACGCGTCTCGAAGGACGAGGAAACCCGTTTTCGCGTATTCTTCCTCACCCTCGTCCTTCGAGACGCCGCCTGCGGCGGCTCCTCAGGATGAGGGTGAGGAAGACTATCCTTCCCGATTCCCCTGACTATCGCGCCATCTCCGCGACTTTCATCTTGGGGTCACGCGGCGCGGCCGACGTCGCCGTCGCCGCCGCGAAGCCGGCGCGCAGAAACTGCGCCAGCGCCGTCTTGACGTTTCTGCCGCGCTCGGTGAGTTCGGTGACATAGCAAAAGCGCGGCTCGCCATTCGGCCAGGCGTCGTTTCTGGCTTTCGCCAGGCGCATGTCTTCGAGCACCTGCGCCTTCACCTCGCGCGAGTCCTTCATCGTAATCAGCCCGTCAGCCGCCAAATGCCGGTCCGCGGCATAGTCCTCGTTCATTTTCTGAGTGGCCGACGCGAAGTCGCACAGCTTACCCTGATCGCCGACATAGAGAATGCGCTCGACCCAGTTCGCGCGCAGCGACAGAATGTCGTCGGGCAGCATTCCCCTCATTTCCGCGGGCAGGGAGTGATAGATCGGCGTCGACTCGGCGATCTGATCCACGGCGAACGCGGCTTTCACGTTGAACCCTTCGAAGCTTTGGATCTGAGTGAGTTTGACGAAGGCCTTACCGATTGCGCCGCGCGCCTCGGCGAAGTTGGTCACGAGGGCGTAAAGGCCCACGCAGAGCACTCCCGTGAACACGGCCGCATTGAGAGATTTGAGCAGCCGCTGCCAAAGTACTAGCGAGACGCGAATTGCCTGATGGGTCATATCGCCCTCCCAAAATTCATTAAGATCGCCCTAAGAAGCGGCGACGTTTTCCAACAAAGAGGGTTTTATCGCAACGCGCTGTGCGCCGCCGCACCTCGTCAGCGGGCGCGCAGCTGCCGAAGCGCCTCGCTCATGACGATCGCCGCGGCGACGGCGACGTTCAGCGAGCGCATGCCGCCGCACATGGGAATGCGAAGCGTCAGATCGGCGGCGGCATGGACCTCTTCCGGCGCGCCTGCGGACTCCCGGCCGACGAGCAGGATGTCGCCGTCGCGATAGTCGCAGTCGAGATAGGACGCCGACGCCCGCGTCGAAAGCAGCAGCAGCCGACGGCTCTCGCCCACCCGGCCGGACGCCGCCCGCCAGGCCTCAAAGGCCGCGAAGGATGCGTGTCGGTCAATCGTCACGTGATCGAGATAGTCCATGCCGGCGCGGCGAAAGTCGCGATCGCTTGTGGGAAATCCGGCCGGCCCGATGATCGCCGCCGAAACGCCGAGGCACGCGCATGTGCGCAGCATGGCGCCGGCGTTCTGAGGAATGTCCGGCTGGTACAAGGCTAGCTTAAGAGAAGTCATGGTCCGTTCGAGTGGGAGGAGATGGTGAATTTGCGGCATATCGCCGCGAATATCGGCAACGGTCTTGTGCAGCAGGGTGAATACCCAAATTTCCCTATGTCGGCTTGTGGACAGCGGCGGGGATTCGCGTCACATATCACCTCCGCCCCGCCGCAGCCTTGGCATTGCCATGGTGCGGCGCCGCAGCGATTGGCCGGAAGCGGCAAACGTGGAACGATCGCCTTGGGCGCAGCCGCAGCCTCGGCCGCGAAGACTTGAGAGCGTTGGGAGAGGTTCGAGCGTGACAAGCAAAGACACCGCCGCAAAACCGGCGGAGCCAAGCCGGCGGGACATTCTCTATATCGCAACGGGCGCCGCCGCAGCAGGCGCCGCGGCCGGCATGGTCTGGCCGCTGATCGCCCAGATGAACCCGGACGCGTCCACCCTCGCGTTGGCCTCGACGGAAGTCGATCTTTCTTCGGTCCCAGAAGGCCAGATTGTCACCGTGAAATGGCGCGGCAAGCCGGTTTTCGTGCGCCATCGGACGCCGGCCGAAATCAAGGCGGCGGAGGACACGCCGCTGTCGGTTCTGCCGGATCCGGAGGCCGATTCGAAACGCGTTCAAAAACCCGAATGGCTCGTGATCATCGGAGTTTGCACGCATCTCGGCTGCATTCCGACCGGCAAGGAAGGCGAATACAACGGCTGGTTCTGTCCCTGCCACGGCTCGGTCTACGACCTTTCGGGCAGGATTCGCAGCGGCCCGGCGCCGACCAATCTGGAGGTGCCGCCTTACGCCTTCATCGCCGAGAGCAAAATTAAGATCGGCTAGCCAAGGCCAAGCGCCTTTCATTTTTCCCGCGCGAGATTCCGAGAGCACCAGGCCCATGGAAGGACATTCCCAATACACGCCCAAGAGCGGCTTCGCTCGCTGGTTGGAGCGCCGTCTGCCGATTTTGAGCTTCATGCATGGTTCTTTCGTCTCCTATCCGACGCCAAAAAACCTGAACTACATGTGGGTGTTTGGCGCGATCTTGAGTTTCATGCTCGTCGCGCAGATCGTCACGGGCGTCGTCCTTGCGATGCATTACACCCCGGAAACGACGCTCGCTTTCGATTCCGTCGAGAAGATCATGCGCGACGTGAATTGGGGCACCGTGCTGCGCTACGCGCACGCCAATGGCGCGTCGATGTTCTTCCTCGCCGTCTACCTCCACATCTTCCGTGGCATGTATTACGGGTCTTACAAGGACCCGCGCGAGGTCTTGTGGATTCTCGGCGTGGTGATCTTCATGCTGATGATGGCCACGGGATTCCTCGGCTATGTCTTACCGTGGGGACAGATGTCCTTCTGGGCGGCGACCGTCATCACCAATCTCTTTTCCGCCATTCCCGTCGTTGGAACCGCAATCACCACTTGGCTGCTCGGCGGCTATTCCGTCGACAATCCGACGCTCAATCGCTTCTACGCTTTGCATTATCTGGTGCCGTTCATCATCGTCGCCATCGTCGCGCTTCATGTTTGGGCGCTGCATGTGACGGGCCAGAACAATCCGTCCGGCGTCGAAGTGAAGGACATCAAGAAGGAAACGGTTCCTTTCACGCCCTATGCGACCATGAAGGACGCGGTCGGCATCGCGGTTTTTCTCGTCGTCTACGCCTGGCTGACGTTTTTCGTGCCGAATTACCTCGGCCATCCGGACAACTACATCGAAGCCAATCCGCTCGTCACGCCGCCGCATATCGTGCCGGAGTGGTACTTCCTGCCGTTCTATGCGATCCTTCGCGCGATCCCGAACAAGCTGCTCGGCGTCACTGCTCTCTTCGCCTCGATTTTGATCACCGCGGCGCTGCCGTGGCTCGATACGTCGAAGGTGAAATCGGCCGTGTATCGGCCGCTGTTTCGCAAGGAGTTCTGGATTTTTGTCGCGGTGTGCATCGGGCTCGGCTATCTGGGGGCGCAGCCCGCCGAAGGCGCTTATCTTTGGTTCGCCCGGCTATTGTCGGCTTATTATTTCCTGCACTTCCTCGTCATTTTGCCAGTCATCGGCAATGTGGAGAAGCCGGAGCCGGTGCCTGAATCCATCGACGCTTCTATCCTGCGGGGGGAAACCTCCCATGTCTGAGGCGCGCGCAAGATCCACGAAATGGCAGTCCTCCGTGAATCGCCTGTCGCTGGTTCCCCTCACGATTGCTGCGGCGATGACGCTGGTCAGCCCCGCCTGGAGCCAGCAGGAGGCGCCGCCGTCCGCGACTGATCAGGTCGCGGCGCCTGAGGCCAAGGAAAAGGAATCGCGGCACGAGAGCGAGCGACATGAGCAGAAGCCCAAGCGCTTCGATTGGAGTTTCGCCGGCGCCTTCGGCCGCTACGACAAGGCGCAGTTGCGCAGAGGTTTCAAGGTCTACAAGGAGGTCTGCTCCTCCTGCCATTCGATCAAAATGCTCGCCTTCCGCAACCTTTCGCAGCCCGGCGGGCCGGAGTTTCCTGAAAAAGAGGTCGAAGCGCTCGCCGCGAGCTACAAGATCAAGGACGGCCCAAACCAGGCGGGCGAGTATTTCGATCGGCCGGGGCGCCCAAGCGACCGCTTCCCCCCGCCTTTCGCCAATGAACAGGCGGCGCGCGCAGCGCTTGCCGGCAATTATCCGCCGGACATGTCGGTTCTGGCCAAAGCGCGCGGCTATTCGCGCGGCTTTCCGCTCTTCCTGTTCGACGCTTTGCCGGGCTTTTCCTATCAGGAACACGGCGTCGACTACATCACCTCGCTGATGGAGGGCTACGAAGACCCGCCGCCAGACGTGAAACTGCCGGAAGGACAGTTTTACGATCCCTATATGCCCGGCCGGCGCATCGGCATGCCGCCGCCGCTTTCAGACGGCGTGGTGACTTACGATGACGGCGCCCCGCAGACGATCGACCAATACGCCAAAGACGTCGCGGCGTTCATGATGTGGGTCGCAGAGCCGCATCTTGAGTCGCGCAAGCGAGTCGGGCTTGGCGTCGTGGCCTTCCTGCTCGTCTTCGTCGGGCTGCTCTATTTCACCAAGCGCAGGATCTGGTCGAACGTGCCGCATTAGTTAGGCGGCGCGCTCGCCGACGAGTCGCCCGGCGCCGTCACTTGATCTTCTTCAGTTCGGCGAGCGCGCTGGTCGCGTGCTTGACGGCGCGCGCGGAGTCGCCAAACCGCCCACGCATTTCAGCGAGACGCAGATGCCTGATCGCGCGGTGCAGCAGCTTGTTGGCGGCGCGATCCCCTTCGACGGCCTTTTCGTGCAGCGCCTCGCGCGCATGGCCGAGCGCGCTCATCACATGCGTAACGATCTCCTTGGAGTCGCCCTTCGCGCCGTCGTCTATCGCCTCCTGAGTATGCTCAATCGCCGCCTCCACATGCACGCCGATGCCGGCCAGCGCACAAGTGCCGGAAAAAGCCAGCGCCGAAACGGTCAGAATCGCGAATACGCTCATTCGAGGCGTCATTGTCGTCTCCCCATCGCCGCCAGTGGGCATGGCTTCAGCTTGTCCTAGAGTTAGGGCGTCCATTGCAACGCCTCAATCCCCTCGTGGCGTCGGCGGTTTCTTGATTGCAGGCGCCAAATCGGGCACAAGGCGCTAGCGTCTCTGGGCTTTCGTCGCCCGCTCATTTTCCCGGAAAGGTTGCAATGTCGGAGATCTTGCGCGTCGGCATCGCGGGGCTCGGCACCGTCGGCGCGGCGGTGGCGCGCCTGCTCCGCCGCCAAGCCGAGGCGCTGACCGCCCGCACCGGACGGCAGATCGTCCTGGCGGGCGTTTCGGCGCGCGACGCCGCGAAGGTTCGGGACGCCGATCTTTCCGGCGCGGAGTTCTTTCCAGATCCGGTCAAGCTCGCGTCCTCGCCAGCGATCGATCTTTTCGTCGAATTGATCGGCGGCTCGGAAGGGCCAGCGAGGGCCAGCGTTGAAACCGCGCTCGCACATGGCAAGGCGGTCGTCACCGCTAATAAGGCGCTGCTCGCCGCGCATGGCTTACATCTCGCAGCGCTCGCCGAGGAGAACCATGCCGCGCTGGCTTTTGAAGCGTCCGTCGCCGGCGGCATTCCGATCGTCAAGACGCTGCGCGAGGGGCTCGCCGGCAATTCGATCGAGCGCGTCTATGGCATTCTCAACGGCACCTGCAATTACATCCTGTCGCGCATGGAAAAGGAGCAGCTCTCCTTCGAGGAATGCGTGAAGGAGGCGCAGAGGCTCGGCTATGCCGAGGCCGATCCGACCTTCGACATCGGCGGTTTCGACACCGCCCACAAGCTTGCGATCCTCACCTCGCTTGCCTTCGGCACGCGCATCGCCGCCGGCGCCATTGATATCGAGGGCATCGAGCGCGTGACGCTCGCCGACATCGACGCGGCGGCTGAGCTTGGCTACCGCATCAAGCTGCTTGGCGTTGCGCAGCGCACCGCTGATGGGGTCGAGCAGCGCGTCCATCCGACGATGGTCAGCAAGAACTCCGCCATCGCCCAGGTAATGGGCGTCCTGAACGCCGTCACCATCGACGCCGACGCGGTGCATGAACTGACGCTTGTTGGGCCGGGCGCCGGCGGCGACGCGACGGCCTCGGCCGTCGTCGCCGATATCGCCGACATCGCCAAGGGTGTGCGTTCGGCGCCGTTCGGTCTGCCGACCGCGAAGCTCGCCGAGCTCAAGCGCACGCCGATGCAGCGCCACGAAGGCGGCTATTACATCCGCATGTCGGTGCGCGACGTCGCCGGCGCTTTCGCCAAGATCGCGACGCGCATGGCGGAGCGCCGCATATCGCTTGAAAGCATCGTGCAACGCGGCGCGCGGGGCGCGCCTGGCGATTGCGTCGATGTCATCCTCATCACCCATGCGACAAGCGAACATCTCGTGCGCGAGGCGCTGGACCTGATCTATCAGGATGGCGTCATCGTTTCGCGCGCGCAGGTCATCCGCATCGAGCGCGAGTAGCGAGACATGACGCAGCAGCCTGAAACCGACGCGTCGAAGATCGACCGCTACCTGACGTTGGAGCTGGCGCGCGCGTCAGAGCGCGCCGCGGTCGCCGCCGCCAAATTCCGGGGACGCGGCGACGAAATGGCCGCCGACCTCGCGGCGGCGGAAGCGATGCGCGAGGAGCTGTCGCAGCTTCCCGTGCGCGGGCGCATCGTGATCGGCGAGGGCGATGAGGACGCCGCGCCGATGCTCTACATTGGCGAAGAAATCGGCGCGGGCGTTGGTCCCCGCGTCGATCTCGGCGTCGCGGCGCTCGAAGGCTCGACGCTTTGCGCCAAGGACATGCCAGGCTCGATGGCCGTCGTCGCCATGGCGCCGGCGGGATCGCTTCTTCATGCGCCCGACGTTTACATGGACAAGATCGCCATCGGTCCGGGATACCCTGAGGGCACAATCGATCTCGATCGCGAGCCCGGCGACAACATTAGAGCGCTTGCGATCGCCAAGGGCGTGCGGGCGAGCGAAATCACGGTCAGCATTCTCGACCGGCCGCGCCACGCAGAAATCATTCGCAATTGTCGTAATGCCGGCGCCTGCGTGCGCCTCATCACCGACGGCGACGTGGCCGCGATCATTCTCACCACCCATCCTTTTGAAACCGGCGTCGACATGTATCTTGGCCGCGGCGGCGCTTCGGAAGGCGTGCTCGCTGCCTGCGTCCTGCGTTGCGCGGGCGGCCAGATGCAGGGACGGCTGGCGCTCGAAACGCGTGATCAGATTGCGCAGGCGCAGCGTTTGGGCCTTCTAGATCCGCGCCGCAAATATACGGTCGGCGACATGGCGGCCGGAGATGTCGTCGTCTGCGTGACCGGGGTCACCGCCGGGCCGCTCGTCGGCGGCGTGTCGCTCGGCAAGACGACGATCGACACCGAGACGATCGTCTATCGCTCGGCGACAGGCACGATCCGCCGCATCCATGCGATACATCGCGCCGCCGGCAAGTTCGATTGACGTCCGCGCTAATAAGTCCTGCCGGTTTCGAGCTGAGTTTTGGCGTCGAGCTTGCGCATCGGCGGGGGCGGATAATCCGGTGGCGGCGGGGGCTGCGTCGCACAGGCGGCGAGCGACAAAGCGAAAAGCGAAGCAAGGATCAGATGAAGGCGTCGCATCAGTTTCGTCCACATTTCTCAAGAGGGCGCGCATCTTCGCGCCTCTTGCGTAAGAGCGTGGCTGTGGCGACGGAATTATGTCCATCCCGCGCCGGCGGGACGGCGCGCCAATGACTCCCGCCGCCCATATCTCCGCCGCGATCGAGGTGCTGGACGATGTTGCAAAGCGCCGCCGACCCGCCGCCGAGGCGCTAAAGGACTGGGGCCTTGCGCATCGCTTCGCGGGCTCGAAGGATCGGGCCGCCATCGCCAGTCTCGTCTTCGATGCGCTGCGGAAGCGCGCTTCGGCCATCTACGTTATGGGCGCGGACGATCCGCGCGCGATCATGCTGGGCGCGCTGCGCGAGGCGCGCGGCTTCAACGTCGAGGCGATCGCGGCGCTCTGCTCGGGCGCCGGCCATGCGCCGGCCCCGCTTTCGGACGAGGAGCGCCATCGGTTGGAGACGGCCTCGCTCGCTGACGCGCCGGATCATGTGCGCGGGGACTATCCGGAATGGCTCGCCTCGCATTTTGAGGCGGCGTTCGGCGCGCGCGCAGCGGAAGAAGGCGCGGCGCTCGCCGCTCGCGCGCCTGTCGATCTGCGCGTCAATATTCTGAAATGCTCGCGCGAACAGGTGCTCGAAAAGCTCGCGCATCTCTCTCCTGCGCCGACGCCGCTTTCGCCGATCGGCCTGCGCATCGAGGCGGGGCAGGGGCGGGGTCCGGCGCTGACGGCCGAGACCGCCTATGTGAAGGGGCTCGTCGAGCCGCAGGACGAGGCCTCGCAGCTTGCGGCGCTGCTCTGCGCCGCTGGGCCGGGCGAGCAGGTTCTCGATCTTTGCGCTGGCGGCGGCGGCAAGGCGCTGGCGCTCGCGGGGCAGATGCATAATCGCGGGCAGGTCTACGCCTATGATTCGGACGGGCGGCGCCTCATGCCGATCCATGAGCGGCTGGAGCGCGCCGGGGCCCGCAACATTCAGGTCCGTGCGCCGCGCGGCAAGGCCGACGTGCTGGCCGATCTCGAAGCGCGCTGCGACCTCGTGCTGATCGACGCGCCTTGCACGGGGACCGGCGCCTGGCGGCGCCATCCCGACGCCAAATGGCGGCTCGCGCCCGGCGCGCTGGACCGAAGATTAAAGGAACAGCGCGAACTCTTGGCGATGGCCGTCCGCTTCGTGAAGCCCGGCGGTCGGCTCGTTTACGTCACCTGTTCGGCGCTGCGCGAGGAAAACGAGGACCAGATCGCGGCGTTTCTCGCCGCCAATCCTGATTTTACGGCGCGTTCAGCCGCCGAAATTACGGAAATCGCCGGCCTCCCCGACCTCGCCCGCTTCGCCTCGCCGCACGGGCCGGGCATTCGCCTGTCGCCGGCGACAAGCGGCACGGACGGGTTTTACATTTGTGTCTTGGCGAAGCGCTGAGTAAGACCAGTCCGAGTGCTCCAACGAGCGTCATGCCCGCGCGTGTCGCGGGCATCCACGCCGACATTCCGCAGCAGCCCGGCGTGGATGGCCGGGACAAGCCCGGCCATGACGGTGAACTGCGGTTCAATCAGGTTTGCCCATGACCACCGCGCCCGACGCCTTCCATCACGACATCGCCGATCGCCATGACAAGGTGCTGATCGTCGATTTCGGCTCGCAGGTGACGCAGCTCATCGCCCGGCGCGTGCGCGAAGCGGGCGTCTATTGCGAGATCGCGCCATTCCAGACCGCCGAGCGCGCTTTCGCCGAGATCCGCCCCAAGGCGGTGATCCTCTCGGGCGGGCCGTGCTCGGTGACGGACGAGGGGTCTCCCCGCGCCCCGCAAAGCGTTTTCGACTCCGGCGTGCCGGTGCTCGGCATCTGCTATGGCGAGCAGACGATGGCGACCCAGCTCGGCGGCAAGGTCGAGGGCGGGCATCATCGCGAATTCGGCCGCGCCGATGTGACGGCGCTGGAGCACAGCGCGCTGCTCGACGGCGTGTGGGAGAAGGGCGGCAGCTTTCCGGTCTGGATGAGCCATGGCGACCGCGTGACGAAGCTGCCGGAAGGCTTTCGCGTCATCGCCGCTTCGGAAAACGCGCCCTTCGCCGCGATCGCCGATGAACGGCGCCGTTATTACGGCGTGCAGTTTCATCTCGAAGTCGTGCATACCCCGGACGGGGCCAGGCTGCTTTCGAATTTCGTGCACAAGGTCGCGGGACTGAAGTCCGACTGGACGATGGCGGCGTTTCGCGGCGAAGCCATCGCGGCGATCCGGCGCCAGGTCGGCGACGGGCGCGTGCTCTGCGGCCTCTCCGGCGGAGTCGACAGCGCCGTCGCGGCGGTGCTCATTCACGAAGCGATCGGCGAACGTTTGACCTGCGTCTTCGTCGATCACGGCCTGCTGCGGCAGGGCGAGGCGGAAGAGGTCGTGCGGCTCTTTCGCGATCACTACAATATTCCGCTGCATCACGTCGAAGCGGCAGACCTGTTCCTCGGCGCGTTAGAGGGCGTCGACGATCCGGAAGTGAAGCGCAAGACCATCGGCCGGCTGTTCATCGAGACGTTCGAAGCCGAGGCGAAGAAGATTGCGCAGGACGGGCAGGGTGCGCCGCAGTTTCTCGCGCAAGGCACGCTCTATCCCGATGTCATCGAGAGCGTCTCCTTCACCGGCGGCCCGTCGGTGACGATCAAATCGCATCACAATGTCGGCGGATTGCCGGAGCGCATGAACATGCGGCTCGTCGAACCCTTGCGCGAACTCTTCAAGGACGAAGTGCGCGCTCTGGGCCGCGAACTCGGATTGCCTGAAGCCTTCGTCGGACGCCATCCGTTTCCGGGGCCGGGGCTCGCGATCCGTTGCCCGGGCCTCATCACCCGCGAGAAGCTGGCGATCCTGCGCAAGGCCGACGCCGTCTATCTCGACGAAATCCGCAAGGCGGGATTGTATGACGTCATCTGGCAGGCCTTCGCGGCGCTACTGCCGGTGCGTTCGGTCGGCGTGATGGGCGACGGGCGCACCTATGACTACGTCGTCGCGCTGCGCGCGGTGACGTCAAGCGACGGCATGACCGCGGATTTCTATCCGTTCGACATGAATTTCCTCGGCCGCGCCGCGACGCGGATCATCAATGAGGTGAAGGGCGTCAACCGCGTTGTGTATGACGTGACGAGCAAGCCGCCGGGGACGATTGAGTGGGAGTGACCGGATACCCTCGGCGGCATTAGCGTTGATTCGGCCGCGCACCACGAGGTGGCCCGGCAATGTCGCAACAACATTGCTCTCGGCCAACTGCGCCAGCGCCAATGTGAATTTCGGCACTGTAAGCGCGACGCGGCGTGCGACTGAGACAGGGTTCATCGCGAGTACCGCACGCTCCAACACTTCCTCAACCACGAAGCGCGCCTGGTCGGCTTCATCGCGCACCGTGACGAGGCGTGGGCGCTCGGCCGATTCTCATGAGGACATTCCGCATGGGCGCCGCGCAACCAGTAGCAATCCGGAACCTTCGTCATCGGTCGACGGAACCCCATGGATCCAGTGCGCAATGGCGCCGCTGGCTAGCCCCATTGCAGCTGAAGCATGCCAGGACCACGCTTCACTGTAATGATGGCTGGCGCTTTTGAAAGGCGTACAATGTTCTATCCAATAGATCAGGGCGTCGTGTTTACCCCAGGGAACGTTCTCTATGCTGTCGATGACGACGTTGACGTCTTTCGCCAGGTGGATCAGCGCAGACTTCGTCCACCACGTTAGATGGTGGGGTGGCGCGTTCATCAAGAAATTTGGTATGCGGGTCATTGCGGAAGGGACATGCGGCACGCCGACCATAATTAGCCCCCCCGGTTTGACTGCCTGCACCATCTCAGCGAAGAGGTTGACGGGCGCCTTGACATGCTCAAGGACCTGAAAGGCGCACACGGCGTCATAAGCCCCCGTGTGATTTACGAGGTGCTGAGCTAGCGTCTCGCTGCACACCGAGCCGTCGGCGTCGCCTTCGGCGACATGCGGGTCAAGCCCAGTGTAAGTCGCCTGTGGCACGCATGTTCGGAAGTTCGCAAGTCCGCACCCGATATCGAGCACGCGCGCGCCGGGCTTGACGTGTCGGGCGGCCATCTCAAACTCCGGGCGGGCGGTTTGTTTGGAATAGAGACCTAAAGCGCGAAGTCTTGAATAGAAAGCCGCGTAAAATGCGTCGTCGCCTTCAACAAGTGGGTCGAAGAAATAGAGACCTGTGGGCGACTCCCACAAGCCAAATCGATCGACCCCGTCGAAGCTCGGCCGGGGATCCGTCTTGAACTCAATTCGCCATAAGCGAATGAGGAGAAGTGCTGGCACCCACTGAATATGGCGGACTGCGGGAAGGCCGGTGATCGGGCAAGCCGGAACGCGTCCCTGATCCAAGGTCATTGAGGTCTGCCTCCAATTTCGTGCTTGCTACCGGTTGGCGATTTTGTGGCCGGCGTGGAGGCGCATGCAAGCAAAATCAGCATGGACCCTCGGATCAAGTGTCAGAGACAGGACCCTGGAACGCGAGGCGAGCCGTTGAGCGATGACGGCCGCCGCAGCGGAGATCGGCTCTTGTCGGGGATGCAAGACCCTAAATCTCGCCATCACAGCAGGCAGAGAACTGTATGAAAAAATTTGGAATCGCCGATCGTCGGCGCAGCGCTTTGCTTTGCATGTCCCCCAGACTTCGTCGCGTTGCGCGCGCTATGCGGATTCGAGATTCTTTCGCAGCAAAGACACGAAGCAAACCGACTGCCGGGAATTTACGTGACTCGTCGCGTGGCCGGCTGAGCAACCTCAATCGGCTCCCCGTCCACGCTCATTGCAGGAGCGGCCGGTCATAGACTAACATCCTCTAGCCCCGCCCACGGGCAGTCTCGCGATGGGATAAGCAGCGTGCGCAAAAGGACAACCCCATGACGAATGCGGTCATTCATGCGTCGGTGCCGATGAAGCAATTCCGCTGCCCAAACGGACTGCGTGTTTGGAATGCTCCGAAGTCTCGCCATGATACGCGCTTTCTCTTCAAGGAGATTTTCGAACGGCGTTGTTACGAGCAGCATGGAATTACGGTCAATAACGGCGATGTTGTTCTCGATATAGGCGCAAATGTCGGGATGTTTGCGCTTTCACTGATGGAGCGCTTTCGTGATCTCAAGATCGTATGCGCGGAGCCGGTGCCCAACACATATGCCTGCCTCGAACGGAACCTGAGTGGATCACCACGTCGGAGTTTGCACGACATAACGCTTCTTGATTGCGCGATTGGATCAACGAACGCAGACGCGACGATCGCGTTTTTTCCGCAAATGCCCAGTAACTCGACACTGCATTTGCAAGAAAAGCGGCGCCACTGGGAGAAATTTTCCGCGGAAGTAACCTCGTCTGAGCTCTCGAATCTGCATCGCGCTTTTGCGTTCCTTCCGCGCCGCGTGTTTGCTCTATTCGTGAAGCCGATGCTCAAAGACGCGCAGACTATAAAGTGCAAGATACAGACCTTGAGCGACACAATTCGTCAACAGGCGCTAGGAAGCGTTGATCTGTTGAAGATCGACATCGAAGGCGCCGAGATCGAAGCGCTGCATGGTTTGGAAGAACAACACTGGCCTCTAATCCGGCAACTTGTGCTCGAGGTAGAACCTTCAAACAAGCGCGTATTGTCGTCGCTTGTCGCGAAACTCGGGGACTTGGGATTCAGCAAAGTGACGGTCGAGAGTTTCGCGGGCGGAACGGTCGACATCGAAGACTCAAAGCCTTGCACCGTCTACGCTTTGCGCATGACAGGATAGCAATAGGCAAAAGCGGCGCAATCACCTTTATTGAAGGAGACTAACGAAAATGCAGATCTCCGATTCATGAAATCGCCTTCGATAAATCAGGAAACCGCTTGCGTTATGAAATTGCGCGCCGCTTGGGCGAGGGAAGGATCGAAAAGCGCCGACCTCTTTTGACTGGTCGAGCGAGAGTTTGATCGCCCTGACGTCGACCTCTCGAAAGATTGGCTCGGCGCGCGCGCTTACCGGACGGCGTGGCGCGCCGCTTTTCCAACGACAAACTAGGCGGCGCGCCATGCTTAAATGCCTGTCGGCCTCGCCGGTAAAGCGCGTGGTATTTGAGCCGACTGGTTCTTGCCACCGCGCCCTCCAACGCACTCAATACGGCAGGTCTGCCGGTCGCCAAGGTCAATCCACGGCGGGCGCATCGCTTCGCCGGGGCCATTGAGAGACTAGTCAAAACCGATCGCGTTGATGCCGCCACTCTCGCAGGCATGGGCGAGCTTCTCGATTTGCCGGAGCGGCCTGTGCCAGCCAAAATCATTTTCTCCGTCACGCTCGCGGGAAGAGCGGGCGGTGGAACCCGTGTCCCGAAATGAAGGGGCGACAACAAGAATTCAGCCAAGACCGCAATCACCCGATTGCTTTCAATCTGCCAATTTCTTTAGGCAATCACCGGCAGCCTCGGCGGTCGTCTTTGCGGTTAAAGGGCTTAATCTGCCAGAGCTTACCTTGCTTAGGGTGATTGCTGTTACGACCGCCTCGTTGTCAGCTCCTCGACGCATTTTCCCGACTGCTGCCGCATAGATGGCTTTAGAGTCAGGTGAAAGACCCGCTGCACATGCGTCCGCCTTTTTTCTGTCGGCGTAAGCTGGCGAAGCGAGAAGGGCGGCAACTATCCCGACTTTTAGCGCCCTCATGTGTATCTCCTTCGTCGACTCGTGGTGCTTGCTATATCGGAAAATCTCGACATCGAGTTAAGCTCACATTCGGCTGCGCTAGGCGGTCGAGCCAGCGCGAAAGGCGCGGCAGCGAATGCGGCAGCGTCGCGCTTTGATGTACAAGGAGCGCGCACAGCTTCTGCGTCGAGGTCGCGCCGCAGTTGAGCGGTGTGCAGACGATGGCGTCGCCCGTGCGTCGCATGAGGCCGTTCCAGCGCGCGCTATCATAGACGATTCTGGAGCAGGTGTGATGCGCTCCGGCGCGCTCATCTGAGATCCCCCCGCGTGGCGATGACATCGGAGAAAACTTCTCCGGTCAACAAGCAAAAAATGTTCCTGGCGTCATTGCGATTGGGAGCCAGCCAGAGAGATGGTCGACGGCAGTTGCGCCATCTCTTTAAACACGCTTCAGGAATGGATCGTCTCCCGATTGGATCACGGCGCAATTTTCGCTTTTTCAAAAATTTCCAAATCAAGGAAGTCGCTGACAACTCGAAATAATTTTACGCATTTGCTCGGTGTGTGACGCAAAAATTCAGGAAAAAATGTACGCCCGATGCAACGAATTTCGGAATGAAGCGTTGACAGATCAGCGATTGCTGCAGTGCATCTAGCTATTAGGCGCAATGCTCATAATTTGGCCAGGCGCGGTGGCGATTTCTCTTGGAGGGACATTGATGGAAGCCATCAATGCGGTCACGCTCAATACATTCTTTGAATCGGATGAATCCATTCGTGGGCGCGGTTCGGAAGAGGTCGGCGTAATTGTCTTAAATCGGCAATTCGCGGCCGCCGAAGATCAATCTCTCGATCACGACGTGAATGTGTTGCGCGCGAAAGCGCGTTCGGCGCTGCAACTGGCGCAGCGTGAGCGGGATATAACCAAGGCGACGAGAGACCGCATCCAGGAAGCCGTAGACCGCGCCGACAATTTTTCTGCTGCGATCCAGAGAAGGCTTTCCAGATTCGCCAATCTTGACAAGCGGATCGCTGAAGAGTGCGCGGCATCGATACTGCGTTCGACAGGACAAGAGGCGGGCCGCGCGCTCGAGCTATCACCGAAAACGAAGAGGCTCGCTGAAAGGATTTTCTGGCTTGAAAATCAATCGGCCTCGTTTCGACGCGCTTCAGATTGCCTTCGTCAAGAACTCGCGAACGCGGAAAGCAGTCTGAAGTTAGCCGAGGGCGAAGTTAAAAAGGCGGCTGTCGCTGTCGCCGCGGCTGAAATGGAGCCGATCGCGGCTGAATTGGCGCGCGTTGAAAGTCTGGCGGCGACGCTTCGGCGTCTTCTTCTGGGATACGGCGCTCTCCGCCATGACGGTGGATTTCTGCCGATGAGCAGCGCGACCGCGCAGCTTCTCAGGTCGCCGCCGAAGAATGCAATGGTGGGCGGAAGCGTGCATTGCTTCGAGGCCACCGCGCAATGGGCATCCTATTTGCAACAGCTCAGTATCGATAGCGAGGCGACGCTCGATGCGAAAGTGCGTCGGTGAGTGTGTTGCAACACAGATTTTTTCATGTGCGGGCGCGATAAAGCGCAAGCGAACAAGCATACGAAGCGAACATTGAACCGCAAATAAGCATAGCTGAAATAAGCTTTTAGCCGTGTTTTTTGGACACAAGCTGAACTCGAGGAGATATAGATGGGTACGGTGATCGCCATCACTCCGAGCCATTGCCTCGACCCGCAAATCGCCATTGCCGCCTGCAAGGCGGGCGAGACTGGCGTCCTCGATTTGGGGTGGCGTGCAGACGCCTCTGCCATCACTGACGCGATAAACGCTCTGCGGAAGTCGGTGGGCGTCCGCGGAACATGGGGCGTCAGATGGGACGCCGCCGCCGGGCCTTACCGGGATCTGAACGAACTTTCGCAGCTCACGCAAGGCAAAGTTCCGCTTCTTGTTTTTGCGGGCGTAAAGGCGCGAGAGGCGGCGGATTTACTCAAGTCTGCGAAAGAGTTGGCGCAACGAGTCCTGCTCGAGGTCCATGATCTCGACTCGGCGCTGCTCGCAGAGGCGGAAGGCTTCGACGGACTCATCGTGAAAGGCCATGAGGCGGGCGGATGGATCGGCTCCGCCACCTCATTCATCCTGCTGCAGGAATTGAGCGGGAAGGTCCAGATTCCCTACTGGATACAGGGCGGCGTCCATATGCGCAGCGCGGCGGCAGCCGTGCTTTCCGGCGCGCGCGGCGTCGTTCTCGCCGAGCAGCTTTGGTTGACGGAAGAGGGGCCGAGCGCGTCCGCTGAGCAAAAAAAGCTGTGGAGCCAATTCGACGGCAGCGAAACGATCGTCGCCGGGCGAGGCGCTGATCTGTTTCGTCTTTCCGCTCGACACGGTCGAGGCAAGCTCCGCGAGCTGGAAGTCGGCGTCGCCAAGGGCGACGACCTGCGGGATCTCTTGCGACGATTGTTGGCGGAAGACGCGCTCACTCCGCTCGCACAGGACATCGCCTTCGCCGCCTCGCTCGGGCGTCGCTACGGCACAACAGGACGCGTGATCGCCGCGCTGCGCGACGCAATAGCGCCCGCGATCGGCGAGGCCCGTGCGCAAAATGTGCTGCGACCCGACTCAGCGCTCGCCAAACTGCACGGCGCCCGTTTTCCAATCGTGCAGGGTCCCATGACGCGCGTCAGCGACGTCGCGCCCTTTGCCGACGCGGTGTCTCGGGCGGGAGGCTTGCCGTTCCTGGCGCTCGCCGTGATGCGCGGGGTGGAAGTGCGTTCGCTGCTGACAAAGACCAAAGAGCTGATGGGCGCGCGGCCCTGGGGCGTCGGCATCTTGGGCTTCATGCCGCTCGACCTGCGACAGGAGCAGATGGAGGCCATCCGCGACGTCAAGCCGCCTTTCGCGATTGTCGCCGGGGGCAGGCCGAGCCAGGCCAAGGAACTCGAAGCGCTGGGCATTTCCACCTATCTGCATGTGCCGTCGCCCGGTCTGCTGCAGGGTTTTATCAAGGAAGGCGCGCGCAAATTCATTTTCGAGGGAAGCGAGTGCGGCGGGCACACCGGACCGCGCACAAGTTTCGTGCTGTGGGAGTCGGCCATCGAGACGCTTCTCAGCGCGAAGATTGATGATCCCGAGACGATGCAGATCCTCTTCGCCGGCGGCATTCATAACGGGCTTTCCGCCGCGATTGTTTCGGTGTTGGCGGCGCCGCTGGCCGCGAAGGGGATGAAAGTCGGCGTGCTGATGGGCACCGCCTATCTCTTCACCGAAGAAGCGGTGCGAACCGGCGCCATCGTCAACGAATTTCAGGATCAAGCCATCGACTGCCGTGAGACTGCGCTGCTGCAGTCGGGAGTCGGCTCATTCACACGCTGCGCCAACACCAGCTTTTGCGATGAGTTCGATAAGACGCGGCGCGATCTGATTTTGCAGGGCAAGTCGGAAGAAGAAATTCTCATGGCGCTCGAGCTGCTCAACATCGGGCGGCTGCGCATCGCCTCAAAGGGCGTCGCACGCAACGAGAATCCTGCGGCCGAGGATAACAACGAGAAATACGTCAGCCTCGACGCCGACGCGCAGCGCCGTGAAGGCATGTATATGATGGGCGAAGTCGCGCGCTTGCGCGACTCGCGGTTGAGCATGGCCGAACTGCACCAGGCCGTCTCCTCCGGCGCCCAGGCGGCGCTGGCCCGCGGCGACAACCGTAAGAGTTCGCCAAAGCGAGAACCGCGCGAAGAAATCGCCGTCGTCGGCATGGCCTGTCTGTTGCCGGGCGCGAACGACGTGCGCAGCTACTGGCGCAACATCATGCTGGCAATCGATTCGGTTCGCGAGGTGACTGAGGATCGCTGGCGCGCGTCCGACTTCTACGACTCAAAACGCGGCGTGAAGGACAAGGTCTATTCGAAGTGGGGCGGCTTCCTCGACGACGTCGCTTTTGACCCGACGCGTTACGGCATTCCGCCCGCCAGTCTGCGCTCCATCGAACCCGTGCAGCTCCTCGCGCTGCTGGTGTCGAGCATGGCGCTGGAAGACGCCGGCCTGGATCGCCGGCCGTTCCCGCGCGAGCGCACCGCGACAATTTTTGCCTCTGGCGGCATGAATGACCTCGGAACGATCTACATCTTCCGGACGTTGCTCGCGCACTATCTGCCGAAGGCCGAAGGCGTCTCCGAGGAAGCGCGCAAGCAGATCCTGGAGTCGCTCTATCAGGATGAGTTGCCGAAGTGGACGGAAGACTCCTTTCCGGGATTCCTCGGCAATGTCGTCGCCGGGCGCGTCGCCAATCGACTCGATCTGCGCGGCGCCAACTTCACCGTCGACGCCGCCTGCGCGTCCTCGCTCGCCGCGCTCGACGTCGGCATCAGACAGTTGCGCAGCGGCGACGCCGACATTGCGCTTGTTGGCGCGGTGGACGGCACCAACGGTCCCGTCAGCTTCATGTCCTTCGCGCAGACCCACGCGCTGTCGCCGCGCGGTCGCTGTCGCCCCTTCGATGACAGCGCGGACGGCATCGCCATTGGCGAAGGCGTCTGCGCCGTTGTGTTGAAGCGGCTCGCCGACGCCGAACGCGATGGCGACAGGATCTATTCCGTCATCAAGGGCATTGGCAGCTCAAGCGACGGCCACAATCGCAGCCTGACGGCGCCGCATCCCGAAGGGCAGGTTCTGGCGCTCGAACGCGCCTATGCCGACGCCGGCGTCGATCCATCGAGCGTGACGCTGATCGAGGCGCATGGCACCGGCACGTCGGTCGGCGACAAATCCGAGATCGGCGCGCTGAACATAGTCTTCGGTTCCGCGTCGGGCACGCCGCAGCGCTGCGCCGTCGGCTCGGTGAAGTCGATGATCGGCCACACGAAAGTCGCGGCGGGACTCGCGGCGCTCATCAAGGCGAGCCTCGCGCTCAAGCACCGCGTGCTGCCGCCGACCATCGGCGTCGAAAAACCGGTGTCAGGCGTCGATTTCGCCAAATCGCCTTTCTACATCAACACCGAAATTCGCCCCTGGCTGGGCGCCGGCGACAGCGCGCCGCGCCGTTGCGGCGTCAGCGCCTTCGGGTTTGGCGGCACCAACTTTCATACCGTGCTCGAAGAATATCGCGGCGACTTCCGGGCGTCCGACGCGCAGGATCTGAACCCGCGCGCGGCCGAGATCTTCGCCTTCAGCCGTTCGAGCGTCGAGGCGGTCGAAGACGCGGCGCGGACTCTGCTGCAAGGCGTCGAGCAGACGCAGGAGCTCGATCTCGCGCAGCTTGCATACTCGGCGTCCCTGGACGACGCCAGGCTGCGGCCGAAGAACGGCGGTCAGATCGTGCAGCTCGCCATCGTGGCGAACTCGGTCGCCGACCTGAAGGGCAAGCTGGAATTCTTCCTGCGCAGCCATCAAGGGAAGGCGACGCTCAGCGCGCCGAGCGGGATCTACTATCGGAACCTGCAACATCGCGCCGACAGCGGCGCCGTCTGCTTCCTGTTCCCGGGCCAGGGATCGCAGCAGATCAACATGCTTCGCGATCTCGTCCTCGCGCGTCCGTCCGCATACGCCTTGTTCGAAAAGGCCGACGCGATGCTCAAGGGCGCGCTGCCGAAGCCGCTGTCGCAATATGTCTATCCCGTGCCTGTCTTCGGCAAGGAGGAGCGCGAGCGTCGGCAGGCCGCATTGAACGACACGCGCGTCGCGCAGCCGGCGCTTGGATTGGCGGGCCTCGCGGCCTATGACGCGCTGTCGGCCTTCGGCGTGAAGCCCAACTTCGTCGCCGGTCACAGCTACGGTGAATATGTCGCGCTCTGCGTCGCTGGGGTTCTGTCGCGCGAGGATCTTATCCGCATCTCCGACGCGCGCGGCCGTATCTCCAAGGAGATATCCGTCGCGCAACCGGCGACGATGGCTGCGGTCAACGCCAACGAGGCATGGACGCTACAGGCGATCGCGCGTCTCGAACTGGCGGTGAGCGTCGCGAATTTGAACGCGCCTGACCAGACGATCATCGCAGGGCCAATCGCCGCAATCGACGCTGCGGTGAAGGCGCTCAGCGGGGAGGACGTGCGCGTCAAGCGGCTGCCAGTGACGGCGGCGTTCCACTGTAACGCGATGGCGGGGGCGCAAGCGGCGCTCGCCGCGGAGCTCGGCTCGGTGACGTTCCGAGCGCCGACGATCAAAGTGTTCAGCAACACGACGGGCGACCGCTATCCCGAGGAGCCTTCGGAAATCCGCGCGCTGTTGGCGCGCCACATCGTCGAGCCCTTGCGCTTCGTCGATGAGATCGAGCGCCTCTACGCGGCCGGGGCAAGAGTCTTCATCGAGGCGGGTCCCGGGCAGGTGCTGAGCGGGCTCGTCGGCCGCATTCTCGGCGACCGGCCGCACACGACGCTGTCAATCGACGCGCCGGAGCGTTCGGGCTGGCTGCAGCTCGCGCAGCTGCTCGCGCGGGCGTTTGCGCTCGGCCTTCCGGTCGATCTCGCGCCATGGTTCGCGCGCCGCGGACTTGCGGAAATGAGCCTCGCGCAAGTCTTCGAACAGGCGCGCGCCAAGGCCAATCCAGGGCCTATGGCGTGGCGGGTGAATGGCGGGCGCGCCGAGCCTTGGCGCGGCGAAGCAAAGCCGCCAAAGCGCGCCGCCGGCGCCGCCGCGCCGGCGCCTGTGAAAGCGCCCGCGGCGCCCCTCCAAACCAGACCCAATGGGAACGCAGCAGCCCATCCACCATCGGCGCCATTATTCGGCGTCGAGCGCGAGAGGAGCAGAGCCTTGTCTACTCACGTACCATCGCCAGCGCTTGGCGCGGTCAGCGCGTTAGGCGCTGAATCGCGGTTCGCCCAAGTGCAGAACAGTTTGGCGCAACTCATCGATCTACAGCGCGAACAGCAGGACGTATTGCGTCGTTTCTTCGAGTTCCAGGGACAGCTGCTCGGCGCCAACGGCAATGGCGCCGCTGAACGAACCGGGTTTGGCGCTGAGCCGATCCCGTTTCTGCTCGCCGAACAGCCGATGGCGGCTCCGACGATGGCCGGCGTCTTCGTTCCGCCTGCCCCTGTGCTGCCGAAGCTTGCGGTCACGCAGAACGGCAAGGCTCCGCAGCCGGCGCCGCGCCCCGCGAGCGCGCCGGTCGCCGCCGCACCGGTCGCCACGAAACCGGCGGCGAACGGCGTTAGCGCTGCAAAGACGACGGACCAGAAGGGCCCGAAGCAGCTTGCATCGACCGAGGCGTTCAAGGCCGATCTGTTGCAGGCGGTCGTCGAGCGCACCGGCTACACCGAGGACATGCTCGATCTCGACGCGCATATGGAGGCCGATCTCGGCATCGACTCCATCAAGCGGATCGAAATCTTGAGCAAGCTCAAGGACGATCACTCCTTCATGGAGAACCAGGACGAAGAAAAGGTCTTCGAGGAACTGTCGGGCCTCAAGACCCTGAATGCGATCGTCGATTGGTACGATCAATTTCGGAAGTCGCAGGCCGAGCCGGGAGGCTCCGATTCAATAAAAAAAGCTCAGACTCCGCTGTCGCTCTCCTTGCCTGAGACAGCGGAGTCTGACGCCCCGAAGGCAAATCCCGCGGACGTGCAGCGTTATGCGGTCACCCCGGTGGCCGCGCCGCGGGATACTTCAAGGCAAGTTAAGGACTTCCCCGCCGACCGCCTGATCCTCGTGGTCGGCGGCGCGGGGGAGTTGAGCGTCGCTTTCAGCGACGCTCTGAGGGCTAACGGCCATAAGGTCTGGCGGGTCACGCCCGGCGGCGAGACTCGCCTCGTCGATAATGAGCGCATCGAAGCCAATTTGTCTTCGCTTGACGCGGTGACCGCGCTTCGCGAGATGCTCGCCGACGAGGGCGCCAAGGTAGGCGCGATTTTCAATTTGTCCGGCTTGCAGTCGATCGGCGGCGTCGCGCATGACGCCCGTCTGGACCACGCGCGGCAATTGTTTCTGCTCCTCAAGGCCTTCGAAAAGGATTTGAGGGAAAGCGCCAAGTGCGGCGGCGGCGTCCTTTTCAATCTGACCGATTTCGATGGACAATTCGGTCTTCGCCGGGCGCGCCCGTTCGCCGCGGCTCCCGCCGGCACGCTCGGCGTCGCCAAGTCGGCGGCGCGGGAATGGCCGGAGTTGCGAGTCAAATGCATCGACGCCGATCCCGATATCGACGTGAAGCGGCTGGTCGACGAATCTTTGATGGAATTTTACGACGACGATCCGACGGTGGAAGTAGGTTTCACCCAGAGCGGACGCTTTCAGCTCGAACTCGCGGAGGAGCGCGTTCCGACAGCCGATCTGTCGGGCCTGAGCTTGGAGCACGACGGCGTGCTGCTCGTCACCGGTGGCGCCTACGGCATAACCGCGGACGTCACGCGCGCGATGGCTGAAAAATTCCGCTCCCGGCTCATCCTCGTCGGACGCAGCCCAATGCCTGGCGAAGAGCCCGACGCGACACGAGGACTGAATGATCGCGCCGAGTTGCGGCAGTTCCTCATCGGCGAAGCGCGGGCGCGCGGCGAAAAGATCAAACCGGCGGAAATCGAAAGCGGGATCAAACGCATCCTCAAAGACCGTCAGATCCGCAACAACATCGCGGCGATGCGTTCGGCCGGCGCGCAGGTCGAGTACCACGCGCTCGACATCCGCGACGGCGACGCCTTCGGGCGTCTGATCGATTCAATCTACGACCGCTATGGCCGCATTGACGGCGTGCTGCATGGCGCCGGCATCATCGACGACAGGATGATGAGAGAGAAGTCGCCCGAGTCCTTCGACATGGTGTTCGAGACGAAGGTGATCCCGGCCATGGTTCTATCCGAGAAACTGCGGCCGGAAACTCTCAAATTCCTGGTGTTCTTCTCCTCGATCGCGGGTCGTTTCGGCAACGCCGGCCAGAGCGACTACAGCGCGGCGAACGAGGTCGTCAACAAGCTGGCCGATGGCCTAAGCCACAAATGGCCGCATGTTCACGCCGTCGCGATCAATTGGGGACCGTGGGACGGCGGCATGGTGAACGACGATCTGCGTAAGCTCTACGCCTCCAAGCAGATTTATCCGATCGCCGTCGATCAAGGAATGCGGCGCTGCCTTGAAGAGCTCGAGCGCGGGAACACCGGCGCGCCAGAAATCGTCGTCGCCGCCAGTCTCGAACAGATCGCCCGACAGGGCATGCGGCAACAATAGCAGGCGTTCGCCAATTACCGACGCCGAAGTCGACAGATCGAGGAGTAGGCGATGTCGTTTTGCCTGACTAACTTTGTTCCCGTCCGCATGATCGAGCCTGTGCCGCAGGCTTTGACTCTCGAACTTTCAGCCTATGGATTCGCCAAGTCCTATTGCCGCAGTCACGGGATCACCGATGCGGAGAGCTTCGGAACGATCATTCACGAGACGCGGCAGAAATTTGAAAAATTCGCCCTGTCGCCGTCAGTGATCAAGCGGCGCCAATTGGTGTTCTTTCCGCGTCTCAGCGACATCAGCTTCAGCAATGGCGAGTTCACGGTCGCAGAGCCCGAACACGAGTATATGCAGCTCTTCGACAACTATGAGAACCTCCAGGCGAAGGACATCAAGACGCGCCATTCGAGCTATGCAAAAGTCGCCGACGGCTGCCTCAAGGAGATGTACGGCGACGCCGAGGAGGCGCCGGACGATCTCATCCATGTGACCTGTTCCGGCTATCTGGCGCCCAGTCCCGTGGAGCGGATGGTGGCTGGCAAAGAATGGTTCAACACCACCGTCACGCATAGTTACCACATGGGCTGCTACGGCGCGTTTCCGGCGATCAAGATGGCGCACGGCTTTCTCTCGTCGTCGCAATTCGCCATGACCAAGCCCAAGGATCGCGTCGACATCGTGCACACCGAGGTGCTCTCCGTTCACCGCGGCATCGAAGAGCTCAAGGCGGAGAACATCATCACGATGACGCTGTTTGCCGACGGCTTCATCAAATATTCGATGGTGACGGAAGATTACCTGCGGGAACGAGGGCTTCGCGGCTTGAGGATCCTCGCCTTCAACGAGCATCTGCTGCCGAACTCGGCCGACGACATGACCTGGGTGCCTGGTTCAACGCGCTTCCACATGACGCTCTCCGTCATGGTGCCCGTCGTCATCAAGCAATCGGTTCGCCCATTCGTCGAGCAGTTGCTGCAACGCGTCGGCGTCGATTTCGAGCATGACAAGCACAGGCTGATTTTCGCCATTCATCCTGGCGGCCCGAAGATCGTCGAACATATTCAGGAGGCGCTCGGGCTTGAGCCCGATCAGGTGGCGATCAGCAATTCGGTGTTTACCGAGAACGGCAACATGTCCTCGGCGACTGTCCCCCACATCTTGAAGGAAATTTTGGAGGAGCCCTCGATTCCTGCGGGGGTCCGCATCGTCTCTCTCGCCTTTGGACCGGGTTTGACGATCACCGGCTTGGTGGCGGAAAAGATATGAGCTTCGAGCGCGCTAAGAGAGTCAACGGCGGCGACGCTTCATCCTGGCCAGCGACGGGCGAGGGTGGAGCGCCTCTCATCGCGCGCATGTTCGAGGTTCAGGACGCGAAGGAGCTGGCGCTCGCCGTCGAGCAGCCGGAAGAAGAGGCTCATCTTTCCGAGCGGCCCAGCCCGATGGCAAGAGCGGGCGCGGGAAGCTCTGATCAGATCCAAGAGGCGGATACAAGCGAACCGCGCATGCCGTTCATCGGTTCCGTGCTCGATTACGTTCCCGGCGAGCGCATCACGATCGAGCGCAAACTCAGCGTCAACGAAGATCTCTACCTCGCCGATCACGCTTTCGTTCATGCGCCTGGCATAAAGCCGACGTCGGCCTGTTTGCCGGTCGTGCCGATGACGATGAGCCTCGAAATCATGGCCGAGGCCGCGGCGTGTCTCGCGCCGGGCTGCGGTCTGCTCGGATTTGAAGACGTACGCTCGGTGACCTGGATTGATCTCGCGGACGTTGACGAAGTCGCGCTAAACATTGTGACGCAGATCGTTCGTCACGATGCGGAGCGCGGCGCCTTCAGCATTTCCGCCGCCATTTACGTCGAAGGTAAAAGCTCTCCCGCGATCACTGCGACTGTTCTTTTCGGAGATCGCTACTTGGTCGAATTGTCGCCGACCTTTAGCGATTTGAGCAACGCGCGCGCTCACTCGCTCACAGCCGATGAAATCTATGCCGAGCGGCACATGTTTCACGGACCGAGCTTTCAATGTCTCGTTGGAGAGTTCGTTCTCGGAGACGAAGGAATTATCGGCGAGCTTTGCGTGCGGTCTCCCGAAGAGCTTTTTAAATCGACGCGTTCTCCGCAACTTCTGACGGACCCCTGCTTACTCGACGCGGTGGGACAAATCGTCGGCCTTTGGGCGATGGAGCAGGAGCGCTACGTCTTTCCAATCGGTCTCTCGAAGCTTGAAATTTATCGTCCGACCCCGCCCGTCGGAACGCGCGCGCCTGTGCGCGTTGAGATCTTGCAGTCGGAAGGCAAGACGCTCGTCGCCGACGTCGAGGTGCAGGATGGCGAAGGCGGCGTTTGGATGCGAATTTCAGGCTGGCGGACATGGAAGTTTCGCTGGGAAAAGCGCCTGGTGGATTTCCGTCGACAGCCCGACAGACACTTGATAGCGACGCCAGCGCCCGCGCCGCGTTTCGATGGCGCCATTTCACTGATGCTTTCTAGCGCTGAGCTGAAGCAATTCGATCCTGCCTTGCTCGCGCGCTATTGTCTGAGCGCCGACGAAATGCTGACCTACAAAGAACTGGAACGCTTTCCCCAGCGCCAACGGCAGTGGCTCTATGGCCGCGTCGCGGCCAAGGACGCGGTCCGCCTATGGGTGGCGAAGCGACAGCAAGGGGAGATGTCGCATCCGGCGGCGTTCGCCATCTCTTCGGACGAACGCGGACGACCGTTCGTCGAGCCCGCGCCGGGGTTGGGATCCGCGCCGTCGGTGAGCATTTCTCATTGCGAAGAACGAGCGATCGCGGTCGCTCACGAACATGACATCGGCGTCGATATAGAACGTATCGCCACTCGTGACGTCGGCGTTGTCGAAGCCTTCGCCTCAGCGAAGGAACGCGAGATGATCGCTCGTTTTCCCGTCCAAGAACGCGACGCTTGGTTGACCCGGCTGTGGTGCGCGAAGGAGGCGGTCGGCAAGCTCTTGGGCGTCGGTCTTGAGGGTAAACCGCTTGCGATGGAGGCTGCCGAAATGACCGGTGACGGACAGATCGTCCTTTCGCACAAGGACAGAAACGCGCGCGCGCGCATTTCGACGATTGAAGATGACGGATTCATTATCGCCTACGCAGACGTGGAGCAGTCAGTCGCGTAATCGGAAACCATTTGGCGGCATTCGCCGAGGAGGGATCATGCTGCAGACGATGCTTCCAAATGAACAGCGGGTGTACTGTGTGAATCCCTTGGAGGCCCCGATCATTTTTGGACAGATCGCGCCCTACTTCAAACATGGGATCGAAATTGAGGAGGGAGACACCATCGTCGACGTCGGCGCGAACATTGGACTCTTTACCTTGACCGCGTGCAATTGGGGCAAACGGGCCGTAAAAATTCTCGCCTTTGAGCCGATTCCAGACCTGTTCAAGTGCCTCACGGCTAACGCCAAGAAGTACAAGCTCGATAGCCTCGTCACCTTGCCCTACGCCCTCTCACGAGAGCGCGGCGCGATCGAATTCACCCACTATCCGCTGCTGACCTCCATGTCGACAGCCTATCCCTATGATTCGAACGCAGCGTCGGTTCGTCTTGGCTTTCGAGACATACTGCCTCAGTTCCCGCCATTTCTGCGATGGATAGAGCGACTGCCGCCCAAGCCGCAGGAAATTGCACTGCGCATTCTTCTCAAAGTCCTGTTACGCGGCCGACGCGTTTCGTGTCAGGCGATGTCGCTCTCAGACGCAATTCGCGACCATGAACTCACACGCATCGATCTCGTGAAGATCGATGCTGAAATGGCTGAACTCGACATCCTGCAAGGCGTCACAGCCGACGACTGGGGAAAGATCAAGAAGATCGTCGTCGAAGTGCACGACGTTGAAGGCCGATTGAACAAGGTGCGGAGCCTGCTTCAGGCCGCCGGCTTCCGGCGCATCGACGATGAGCAGGATCCGCATATGAGGGAGTTTCGCGTGCACACCGTTTACGCGACCAAGTGAGGAGAATGGTGGCGTCGATTTCCGCTCAGGCCTGGTTGGCTGATGCTAATCCGAGGAGCAGAATATGCTTTACGCGCTGATTATCGCTTTCCTGGGGCTGCAGCTGCTCGTAGTGCTAGCGCCGATGCTACGCTTCGCAAAGTGTTTCCGCCGCGCGCCGTCCTTGCGAACAGAGCAGCCTAAAGCAGCTGTCATCTTGCCGTGTAAGGGGATAGATGGCGCTCTGGTCGAAACCGTTCGGCGGTTGTTGCGCCAAGACTACAATAACTACGGGCTGCTGTTTGTGACCGAGAGCGAGGAAGATCCGGCACATAAGTTGATCAAAGGCCTGATCGATGGCGCTTCGCCTCCGGCGCGATTGATCACTGCTGGCCCCGCCGCGGCCTGCGGACAAAAGGTTCACAATCTCACCACCGCGGTCGACGCTCTCGATGAGTTCTTTCCCGACATTGAGATCATCGCCTTTTGTGATTCTGACGCACAGCCGCAAACGGATTGGCTGAGCAATCTGGCCGCAGGACTCGCGGACCCCGAAGTGGGCGTCGCCACCGGCTATCGCTGGTATCTCCCGGCCGGCGGCGGCCTCGGGTCTCTGCTGTTGAGCGCCTGGAACGCGCAATCGCTGTTCTTGTTTGGCGATGAGTCGAGCTTCGCCTGGGGAGGGACTATGGCGATGCGCCGCGTTGATTTCGAAAACTTGGAAATCCGGCAACGCTGGCGGGGAGGGGTGAGCGACGACGGCAGCGTGACGACCGCGGTCCGTTCGCATGGGCGGCGCATTCAGTTCGTGCCCCGCTGTCTCGTCGCCTCGCGGGGCGACGCGAGCTTGAGCGACGTTCTGGAATTCACGAACCGCCAGATCATCCTGACGCGAGTATATATGCCACGCGCATGGCGCGAGATCGTGGCGCTGACGTTGTATTTCTGCGCTCTCTTTGTGCTTGTCGCGTCGCTTCTCTACAAAGCCTTCGCCCAACAAGGTCTTCCCGATGGCGTCGTCAGTCTGCTGCTGCCCGGCATGGCGATTGCAATGGTCTTACAGTGCTGGCTGCAGACCACCTTTGCGATGCGCATTCTGCCGCAGCATCGCGACGAGCTGAGACGCCTTCGATGGGCCTATCTTGGAGTAATGCCTTTGGTGGCGCCTCTGGCGCTCTGGAACGTGATCGTATCGTGCTTCTCTCGACGCATCGTTTGGCGCGGGATCGGCTATGAGCTGCTCGGCCCTAATCAGACCGTCATTTGGAAACGCGATCTTCCCGATCCGCGCGCGATTTAGGGCGACTGCGTTGCGTCAAAGGAAATCATGATGTCCGGCCTGCAGAGCAAGCGTACTGATGTTTTCGTTCTCGGTGAGCGATTGTCTGGTGGCGTCATCCAATGAGACGATGCGCTTGGAGCGGAAATTGCTGAAATCGAGGGAACGGTTTCGCACGAATGTTGTTACTCCTCTAGCGGAGGGACTGCGATGTATTTCCTTCCTGATCAAGATCTAAAAATCGAATGGGTCCGCAAGGACGAAAGTTGTCCGCGCGAGGGCCATTCCTGGTACGAAAGTCGATATTGCTACTTCGAGATCGATCGTAGCGAGTGCGACTCGGCGATAGACGATTGCCCTGTCTATGTTCTCTATTCAATGACCGGCGAGACGCTGATCAACGAGCTTGCACGGCGCAAGGCGTCTGAACTGAGTGTGGCGCCGCCATCCGACGCCGTCAGTGAAATCGAGCGCTTGACGAGCGGCGAAGTCAGACATCGCTCGGACGAGATGGAGTTTATCGGACGCTTCATCATGCGCTCGATCGAGGACGCCTGGGACGATCGTACGGATCACCAAGCTATGTCGACATGGACAAGATTGGCGTCAATGGCGCCATCGTGGAGATTCGGCTTCAGGCGAAGAAAGATCCAAGTCAATCGTGACGCCATACGGCTGACGAAGGACGCCGCTGAAGTCTTAGAGATCAGAGAAGCGGCAAGCCGGCCGCGGTAGGTTCAGGCATGATTGAGGCGCCAGGACGCAGTCCGTCGGCTGCGCAATTCGAGGTTGCGAGCGGAGAGAATATGTCGCCTGGCGCTGTGCGCAGTCACCGGCAAGGTGAGCTTGAAGAGCTAGAAAGCTGCGGGAGCCTTTCGAAATGTCGCTAGGAAAAGAAATTGGCCTCGCCACGAGACAATTTGGCGGACGCAGCGGCGTTGCATGGACGCGTCCGAGTCTGACGCTTCTCATCGCTTGGCGAAACCTCGTCCACGATCGCGTCCGTTTCGCCGTGACGCTCGTCGGAATCGCCTTCTCGACAATCCTCGTCGGCATTCAGTTGGGCATGCTCCTTAATTTTCTTCACACGACGTCGACCGTCGTGGACCATGCCGGCGCGGATCTTTGGGTCGCCGCGCATGGCGTTCCCAGCGTCGATCTTGCAACGCCTATCGACGGCAGACGCAGATTCCAGTCGCTGGCGGTGGAAGGCGTCGCCGTCGCCGAGCCTTATCTTTTGCATTTCGGCTTTTGGAAGCGCGCCGACGGGATACGGCAGATTGTCATCCTCATTGGCGTCGAACCGGGCGCCGAGATGGGGTTACCGCTGACTTTGCCAGCCGGGCAAAGCTTCCGAGAGGCGCTATCCAGCCCCGACGGGATTATCATCGATCGACTCTACGCCGAAAAGCTTGGCGTCACCGGCCTCAATCAACTCGTTGAAATTAATGATCGCCGGGCGCGGGTCGTCGGCTTTACGGACGGGATAAGAACATTCACGCAATCGCCCTATGTCTTCACCTCGCTGCGTAACGCGCGATCGCTGCTGGGTCGAACAGACAATCTCATCACTTACGTGTTGATCCGGCTCGCCCCCGGTCAGGATCCGGCTAAGGTGATCGAGAGACTGTCCACCCGAATGCCAGACGTCGACGTAATGACTTCGCGCGAATTTGCGGCCAATAGCCAGAAATACTGGCTTCTGACCACGGGCGCGGGCATTTCGATCATCTGCTCTTCGCTGCTTGCGCTTTTTGTTGGCGTCGTGATCGTCGCCCAAACGCTCTACGCTAGCACCATGGATCGTCTTCCCGAATACGCGGTCATTCGTGCTATGGGCGGGCCGCGATGGTATCTCTACAAGATCGTCATTGAACAGGCGGTGATCGGCGGTCTGATCGGAAGCGTCGTCGGGATCGGCGCTGTGGCGGTGCTTGTATATCTCGGCCGGAACATGAGTTCGCCGCCGCTTTTTCCAGCTTGGCTTGCTGTTGGCATCGGCGCCGTCACCGTGCTGATGTGCGTCGGCGCCTCGCTGGTGTCGATCAGCAAGATCACATCAATTGATCCAGTGAAGGTGTTCAGATGAAACGCGCCGTCATCAGCGCCTCTGGCGTCAGTCATTCCTTCGACACCGGACCGACGCCGGTCACCGTGCTGCGGGACATCGACGTTGAGGTTTACGCCGGCGAGTTGCTGATGCTTGTGGGACCGTCGGGCAGCGGTAAGACGACGCTGCTCCATATTCTGGGTCGGCTGCTCAGCCCTTCGAGCGGAGTCGTGACGCTTTATGGAAAAAGCACGCAGGCGCTCGGCGAAGAGGAGCTCGCAGCGCTGCGGCTGAAATATTTTGGCTTCATTTTTCAAGCCTACAATCTGTTCCCCGTGCTGACCGCCACGGAAAACGTGATGGTGATGCTCGATCTTCTCGGAGTGTCGCGGGAGATTGCTCGGGAGCGCGCGCGCGAGCTCCTGAAATCGGTGGGCTTAGGTCACCGACTCGATTCCTTTCCCTCTCAGTTGAGTAGCGGCCAGAGACAGCGCGTCGCGATCGCGCGCGCTCTGGCCGGCGATCCCAAGATCGTGATGGCCGACGAACCGACTGCCGCGCTGGACGCAGAAAGCGGACTTCGCGCCATTGAGCTTTTGCAGATGCTTGCGCATCAGCAGGAGCGAGCGGTGGTCATCGTCACCCATGATCCGCGCATCCTTCAATTCGGGGATCGGGTGATACATCTCGAAGATGGACAAATCGCCGAGCGTTTGGCGACGCCGCGCGCTCCATCTCCATCTCCCCTACACGCAATGGGAGCCTTGTGATGAAAATGTCGTCACGCGTCGTCGCAATTCTGACTTTCCTCGGCCTGGCCGCGCTGGGCCTCTTTCTCTTTCAGTCAATTGAGAGTACGCAGTCAACCGCTCGCGCCACAACGTCGCTCGCCAGTCTTGCGCAGCATGTCGCCGCCGCGCCGGGAATGGTGGAGCCTGAAGGCGAGGAGCGAGAAATCTCCGCGCAAGCGACAGGCGTCATCCGCGAGATGCGGGTCGAGGAGAACGATGAGGTGGCGGCCGGTCAGATCATCGCGGCGCTCGACAATACCGAGCAGGTTGCTCGATTGGAGTCCGCGCGCGCCGCGCTTGCGCTGCGGCAGGCCGAACTTGAGCGCCTCACCAATGGCGCGCGCGCCGAGGAGCGCCGAGAGGCGAAGGATGCTCTGATGGAGGCAGACGCGGCGCTCGATTTGGCGCGACGCGAACATGAGCGACGTCTGCCGCTCACTAAGAGCGGCGTTTCGCCCCAAGCGGCGCTTGATCAGGCCACGTCCCACTGGAACGTCAACAAGGCGCGGCGCGCCGCGATCGCGGAAAGGCTCGCGATGCTCGAGGCTCCGCCGCGCGCTGAAGATCTCGCGGCGGCGCGCGCGCGAGTGCGGCTCGCGGAGGCGGATGTGGCTCTGTCGGAAGCGCTTTTGGAAAAGACGCTGGTGCGGTCGCCGATCGCGGGCACGATCCTGCGTCGCTCTCGCGTCGCCGGCGAAGCCGTGACGCACGTGCCGCCGACGCCGATCGCCATCGTCGGCAATGTTCGCGGTCTGCGCGTGCGCGCGGACGTCGATGAGACCGACGTCGGGAAAATCGTCGCCGGGCAGCGCGTCGAGGTCACTGCGGACGCGTTCCCAAATCAGAAATTCGGCGGAAGAGTTTTCCGCGTGTCGTCGCGGATGGGCTCCAAGGTGGTTCAGACAGGTCGCCCGACCGATCGCGTCGACGCCAAGGCGCTGCAGGTGCTTATAGATCTCGACCCCGGCGTGAAATTGCCCGTCGGGCTGCGCGTTGACGCTTATTTTTTGGTCCACCCGCTCTCGGCGCAGACAGGTTGGCTCCAACCCATGAAGGCGCAAAAATCCGCGGGGCGATTCGCCATAGCGCGCGACTGACGGAGCGCGAGGAAGTCGCGCGAATTGATTGGCTAATTCTAAATAACGCCCAGGCGGGCGCCGGAATTATCCTAACAGGGGCTATCAGAAGGAGAGCGCCAAAATGGCTAAGCTCGCTCGCGCAGTATATCCTGAACTTTTGGATTCTCTTCCATGCGACGATCCCCGAGCCATGCAGTCGCGCCGCGACCTGCAGCGCGTCAACAGCTGGATGTTGCAGACCAAGATTATGGCGACGATGCTTTCCCGCCATTTCGACAGGACGCCGAAAACCATTCTCGATCTCGGCTCCGGCGACGGGGCATTGATGCTCGGCGTCGCAAATCGCCTGGCGCCGAAGTGGCAAGGCGTGACGGTGCGCCTGCTCGACCAACAGGACATTCTATCGGACGAGACGCGCCAAGCCTTTGAAGCGATCGGATGGCGGGTGGAGAGCGTCGTCGCAGACGTCTTCGATTACCTTTCGCATGACGCCGCGACGACGGACATCATCTCAGCAAATCTGTTTCTGCATCATTTTGAAAACCCAGACCTCGCCCGCTTGCTTGAATTGGCGGCGGCGCGCACGACGCTGTTCGTCGCATGCGAACCCCGTCGCGATCATTTTTCGCTCATGGCGAGCAGCCTGGTCTGGGTCATCGGCTGCAACGACATCACGCAATGGGATGCGAAGACGAGCGTGCGCGCCGGTTTCAACAACCGCGATCTATCGAAGCTGTGGCCAAATCAGAACGACTGGGTTCTCGACGAAAGCCCCGCAAGGCCATTCACGCACTGCTTTGCGGCGCGGCAGTCGAATTCCGCCTCAGGCGCCACGCCTTCGTAAGCCGTCTCTCTCGCGAGCGGCTGGCCTGGGCCATTCGACGCAACAATCGCTTCAACAGACGGGAGGAGCCCCCAAAGGACAAACCAGTCACTCCGGAAGTGCTTCGCGAAGAGGTGAATGAGGAGTCGTATCGTGACGGAAGCAAGCGTGATCATCGGCGGCGGCGTCGCGGGAGCTACGGCGGCCCTTGCTTTATCCCGCGCGGGTCGGCGCGTCGACCTCTATGAGCGCTCGTCGTCGGCGAATCATAAGATTTGCGGCGAGTTCATGAGCCGTGAAGTCAGCGCGAATTTGCGATCTCTTGGCGTAAACCCAGTGGATCTGGGCGCTCGACCGATCAACCGTGTCCGATTGGTTCGAGGGAATCGCAGCGTGGACCAGCCGCTGCCTTTTCCGGCTCTGGCGCTATCAAGAAAAGTCCTCGACGAGGCTCTGCTCGAGCATGCAACGTCTTGCGGCGTGAACGTCATTCGCGGCAAGACGGCGCGGGTCATCGAGCAATCGGATGACGGCGGCTTCGAAGTGTCCTTCGGATCCGGAGACAGCGCCCCAGCTCGCGCGATTTTTCTTGCGAGTGGCAAGCACGATTTGCGTGGCGTCAAACGCGCTTCGCCTGGGCGCCAAAGCGACTATCTCGCGTTGAAAATGTATTACCGATTCAACAGGAAAAAAACTGAGCATCTGCGATCGGTGGTCGAGCTCATTCTCCTGAAGGAATGCTATCTCGGGCTAATGCTCGTCGAAGACGATTGCGTCAATTTCTGTCCTGTGCTCAGCCAAGACCGCTTCATGAAGGCGGGAGGAACCTGGCAAGGCGTTCTGCAGCAATTCAGCAGCGAGTCGGACTACGTAGCGGCTTACTTGGAGGGCGCCGAGCCTTTGCTGGATCGCCCGCTTGCGATCAGCCGCGTGCCTTATGGCTTTGTGCATAATCCCTCCCCCGAGGACCCGCCGGGACTATGGCGGCTTGGCGATCAGATTGCGGTGATCCCTTCTTTCACCGGCGACGGCATGGGCATGGCGAGCTGCAGCGCAGTTCTGGCGGCCAACATGTTTCTCGAAGGCGGGACCTCGCATGAGTTTCATCGCCGCTTCAGTAGTATCGTCAGAAAACAAATGCGCGTTTCAAAGCCCTTAAACAGCATGTTCTTCAGACATTCGGTTGGCCAGAACGCTCTTATATGGCTCGCCTCGCAGTTTCCGAGCGGCGTGCGCGCAATCGCGCGCGCGACGCGCGTTCCCGAAGCGGCGATGCCGCGTATCGACTGAGTCCTGACCGGGCCATGTTTATGGCCGCTAAAGACATAAGCCCTATCTCCAAATCAGCCGATCAGACTCGCCGCGCGTCATGCGTTTGAAAGTGGGCCATTAACGGCGTTTACAGATCAAGTATCAACTTGTACAAATAAACGTATGAGCCAAGACGTGCCAGATGCGATGGTCTCGGGCTAGGCGCGTCATTTCAACAACGGAACTCTCGAACGCTACGGCGGTCTGCCCCAGCGAGAGAAATGTGAGTGGGCCCAGCGACTACATTTTCGGCGCGGCGCTTGACTGACCCAACTTTTTCCCTGGTCTCCCTTGAATCGACAGCTTGTTTCAGCAAGGAGATCGATAATGATACTCTCGAGCCGGATTATCGATCAGGGAACCCAGATGAACTCGAGCCGCTCCATCCGACAGACGCGACTCATGGTTCTTCTGCTGTCTGTTTTGACCTTCTCTGGCGTGCAGGACGCCCAGGCTCAATCCCTCAAACGCGATCTGCGGGGCTTTTCGCTCGGCATGTCCAAGGATGAAGCGGCGAGACTCGCGCGATCGCAATGCAACAACTTCGGAAAGGTCTCGTTTCATGGCGGCATGCGCGCCGAGGAGTTCTTCGCATCGTCATCTGAATACGGGAAACAGTTCTCCTGCAGATTTGAAGACGGCTCCATCGTCAACTATGCGCTCACCCCGCGGACCGGCAAGGTCTACAAGCTGAACGGCGTGTTCCTTTCACAGATGACCTGTCCGGAGCTTCTCGATTTCATCATCGAAGAATTCAAAGTGGGCGAGAAATATTCGAAATACCATCCAAAGCCCAAAGCTGAGCGCGACTGTCAAGGATGGTCCTGGCAATCTGGTCCTAGCTACGATTTGAAAGTCTGGATCAACGAGCCCGACGCCACGCGATTCAACGTGAGCTTGATGGACAGCGAAGTTGTCCGGCAGAACGAGGCCTCGGCCGAGGATCCCGAAAAACAGTCGGGCGTCAAACCTCGCTTGTAGGTTCAGGGGTTCCTCGGCGCGGCGCGGGGCCGCGCAGGTTCATCGATCGGGCGTATCGGTCCCGTACCATTTGTATTTGACCTGCTCGAAATGAACGACAGGGTCGTAACGCGCGACATTGAGATTGAGCGTCTCGGCCGTCAGTCTGCCGATCGCGGCCAAAATCGCGTATGAGGCGACGACGCGGTCCCTTTGGGAAATGACCAGATTGGCGCGCGCATTGAGCAAAGTCTGCTGAGCGTTCAACACGTCGAGCGTCGTGCGCTGCCCCACCTGCGCCTCGTCCCGAACGCCTTTCAGAGCAAGTTCGGCCGCCTTCACCGTCGCCTCATCCGATCTGATCTGCGATCTGGCCGTGTCCAGCAGACCATAGCTCGAGACCACGTTAGCGCGAACGCGGTCGCGCTGCGCGTCGGCGTTGAGGCGCGCCTTGCCGAGCACCTCTTTCGCCTTACGGATCGAGGAATACTCCCCACCGCCCTGATAGAGGGGGACATTCAGCGCGCCGTTGACGCCCGCCGAAAATTGCCGCGAGCCGGGCAGTCCAAGGAAAGAGTCATACTGCTGGGATACTTGCGCATTGACCGACAGCGTGGGCAAAAGCGCGCCCTCGGCGACTTTCACCGCCGACTCCGCGGTGTCCACCCGATGTAAGGCGGCGACGATGGCGGGATGTTCGACAAGCGCGACGTCAATCGCATCCTTCACTGATTTGGGCAACATCCGCTCAACCGATGAAGCCGGCTCGAGACGTTTCGGCTCCACACCGATGATCTGCCGGTAAATGGCGGCGCTGCTTTTCAATTGCGCCTCGGCGGCAAAATATTCTGAACGCGCATGGGAGACGGAGGCTTCGCTCTGCGACACGTCGGTATTCGTCACGTCACCGGATTGATAGCGCTTCTCCGTATCGTGCAACTGTAGATCGAGCACGGCGATGTTGCTCTTGCGCAGCGATAGGATCGCCGCGTCGCGCATCACGTCCATGAAAGCGGTCGCGCCGCTACGCAATATCTCCTGCTCAGAAAGCCGCATCAGGGCGCGCGACTCGAATACGCTCGACTCGGCGCGACGCACCGAATTCTCCGTGCGACCGCCATCAAAGAAATTTTGCGAGACGTTCAGCGTGGCCCCACGCGGATATCCCGTATATTCATCGGTAAGCGGGATGCGCTGATTGATCACCGGCAGTCGCACTGGAATCCTGAGGTTCGAGCGCTGCGCGCCAACGCTTGCCTGAATATTGGCGTTGGGACGCAGTCCGGACCAGGCGCTCGAGACGTCTTCGTCACGCGCACGCACGTCGGCGCGTTGCTCGTTCAGGTCCGGGTTACCCGCATAAGCCCGGGCGAGCGCAGAGGAAATTGTTTCGGCTGAGACATCGCTTGCGCTTGCCAACGCGAGGCCTGCCCCTGCCGCTATGACCGTAAGCGCGCCGAACGATTTCATGGAATTCCACTCTCTCGCTCCAGCGCGAAGCGCACCGCTCAACGCCGGAATGAGCCTTCCGAGCTCTTACGCCGCTTTGAAAATTGGGAGCGAATGCGTGGGTGCAGCAGATCTGATCCCGTTCATTCGTCCAATCATGATATCTTTGCTTATATCGATGATAGTACCAGCAGCAACGCGTCACAGGAAGGTGACCAAAGCTGATCAGCCGATATTTATTGTTGAAGTGGCAAAAATGACACAGCGCTTGCTCCAGACTTGGGCTCTTTTCATAAAAAACTGGTTTGGTTAATTTGAAACGGCGTTCAATGACAAAATTTATTGGAGAGAATTATTTGGGCGGCGATGCCTATTCTTTGAGCAGCGACCGCAATCCGATGCAAAGCCTCCGCAAGCAGATCGGCGCCGAGCACCTTGCCGGCATGTTCGCGTCTCACGGCAAGACGCCTGATTTTAGAAACGGGGATGGCGTCGGGGGCGTTGCGGCGGAGCTTGCCGGGCGTGGCGGCGCGCTCGATCGAGCCGGCCGAAAGGCACGTCAGATCTAGGCTCTTGGCGGTCGCGCGTCAGTGTCCGGGAGGGCGATACGCGTCGCCCGCGCTGTTTGCTTGAGCGGCCGATAGGCGAAAAAATTTCGGACGGAAAGGCACGAATGGAGGATCACGGCTCGAGAGAAATATGTTTGCTTTCCCAGATTGCGGGCCGCGCTAATTAGCGAGGCGTTCGAACAGTCCTCTTCATTTAAAGGAGTTGTTATGCGTAATCTCCTCATCCTCGCGATCGCCGCGTGCATTGGCGGCATGTTCTCTACCGCGGCGAGCGCACGCCCTGTCACGACGGACGAGTGCCTCGCGCGCGGGCTTTGCGCTTACGTTAGCCCGAAAGGTCGCGTGACATGCGGAAAATGCCCTGGCCAGCTAAAGTCATCAGTCTGGTTCGCGACGCGCGCCCAGGCGTCCTCGAAGCGCAGCAAATAAGTTGGTCGTCGCCTTTGGTCCTGCGCGCGGATCATTAGTGATAGACAGGGACGGGAGCACGACTTGATGTCGCATCCGATGTTGATCCGCGCGCTGGCCGTGGCGGTGTCCATCGGCCTTTATCTCGCGCTGGCGATCCTCGGCGCAGGCGGAGTTGACGCCTACTTCGCCAATTCGGCGCGGACGGCGCTTGTCGTCGTCACGCTCGCGCTCGGAGTCGCGTCGCTCTTCGTCGGCGGCAACCTCAGTTCCGGCCTGCGCGAGGACCGCGGCAATCGATGGGTGATCCCGGCCTTTCTCGTCATCGGACTTCTCGGCGCCTATCTGCCCGCCTGGGCGGATCGGGAAGGGCTGTGGAGATTGGACGGCGACGCCATCCGATGGTTCGGCGTCGCGCTCCTTGCGGCGGGCGGGGCGTTGCGGCTGTGGCCGGTCGCCGTGCTCGGGCGCCGCTTCAGCGGCCTTGTCGCCATTCAGCCGGGACACGAACTTGTCACCACGGGACTTTACAGCCGCATCAGACATCCGAGCTATCTTGGCCTGTTGATCTCGGCGCTTGGCTGGGGGCTGGCGTTCAATACGGCGGTGGGCGTCCTCTTGGCGCTTCTGAACATCCCGCCGCTCGTCGCGCGGATGAACGCCGAGGAACGCCTGTTGAGCTCGGAGTTCGGCGCGGCCTATGAGGCCTATCGCGCACGTACGGCGCGGCTCATTCCGGGCGTATATTAGCTTGCGAGACTTGCGGACGGCGCCCGCAGCATCACGACGGTTCGCCGACGCGGCAAAAGGAAACTCATGAAGCGTTTGCTGTCGCGCCTGTTGCTGCTCAGTGTTTTCGTCGCGTTTTCCGCGCAAGCCGGCGACGTCATCAGGCTCGCGCCGGGCGGCAGCGCGATCTTTTCGCTGCAGGAGAATATGACGACCGGCTATTCCTGGCGCATCGATCATGCCGCGAGCCGTGATCTCGATATTCTGTCGATATCGGATGGCGGCCGCGGCGGCGGGCGGCGGCGCATGGTCGGCAGCCCCAGCGTGCGTCATTGGAAAATTCGGGCGCTCAAACCCGGACATGCCGAAATTGTCTTCGTCTATCAGCGGCCATGGGAGCCCGCGCCCGTTAAAACCCGCAGCGTCGAGGTGGAGATCGCGCCCTAGGCGTCGCTCTCGCGCTCGGATTTCATCGCGTCTTCGAGACTCATTATCGCCGAGCCGGGCTTCGCCGGCTTTTGCTGACTCTCATGCGGCGCCCAGCCCGACGCCCAGACGATTTCGAAGCTCGCGCGCACGCGTCCATCGGGGTCCGAAAAGCGCTCGGCGTAGATTTGCGCCGCGCGCGCAACCACGTCGCGCCGCAGCGGCTTGCGAGACCGTTTGACAAGGACGTTGGCGGCGCCCATCGCGCGCAGATCCTTCATCAGCCCGAAGATTGACTCATAGCGCAGCGTGAAGCTGTCGATGTCGGCGACGGGCAGGGCGAAGCCGGCGCGCTGCAGCAGTCCGCCCATGTCGCGCACGTCGACGAAAGGCGATACGCGGGGACTCGCCCCGCCGGTGATTTCTTCTTCGGCCTGCGCAAGGGCGGCGCGAAGCTCGACAAGACTGGCGCCGCCGGCGAGGCAGGCGAGGAAGAGTCCGTCCGGCGCAAGCATGCGTCTCGCTTGCGCCAGCGCGCCCGGCAGATCGTTGACCCACTGCAGCGACATGCCCGTGACGATCAGATCAAATGAGCCCGGCGCGAAGGGCGGCGCTTCTTCGTCAGCGATGACGTCGCCGGCATGGCCGCTCGCGCGCAAAGGCGGCGCACGGCCGCTCGCGACGACGGCTTGCGCGAAATGCGCGCTCGGCGAACCGAGATCGAGCGCGCGTGGAAATTCGCGCTTCACCGTCAGCAGGCGATCGAGCAGATCGTCGGCGGCGCGCGTGATCAGGAAATCCGGCGCGCCTTTTGACATGGCCCGGCGCAAGCGCCGCAGCAGCAGCGCGCGATCAAAAATCTTCGGCGGTCCGACTGTCTCGCTCATGCCTTATTACCGCGCCCGCGCCAGTTACCCTGCAAGTGCGCAAAGCGCATGAATTTCGACGAAAGGATGGCGCAAGCTTGAAGCGATGATCTGAAGCGAAGCGGTCGCGACGATAGAACATCCCAAATTATCTTAACGTTAAGCCATAACCTGAAAACGCGAAACGTTTCGACAAGATCATGGCCAAAGTTAGACTGCCGCCATTCGAGAAGTCGCTGTCGAGGCTTCAACACGTAGGGTGTAGCGTCATGCGTAATCTATTTTCTTTTTTGCGTCGATCCGACACCGCCAAGTCAACCGGAACGCCAGCTGGAACGTCAACCGGAACGCTTCAGGCAGTTTTGATGACGACGGTTGTCGGCCTTGGCGTCGCCGCGCTTCCGCAGGACGCGAACGCGCGCAACATCGTCTCTTTCTCTCCCCACGTCGCTCCCGGCACGGTCGTGATCAGCGCCAGCCAGCGAAGGCTGTTCTATGTCGTCGATACAGGAGTCGCCATCAGCTATCCCGTGGCCGTTCCCAAGCGCGGCAAGGAATGGTCGGGCGCGACGTCCATTGAGGGAAAATATGTCAATCCCGACTGGGTTCCGCCAGCGGTGGTAAAAGCCGACCACCCGGAACTGCCGAATTTCATTCGTGGCGGCTCGCCGCGTAACCCGATGGGCGTGCGCGCTTTGACGCTCAGCAGCGGCGAAGTGGCGATTCACGGCACGACCCAGCGGATGCGCGCGTCAATCGGCACGGCCGCCTCCTATGGCTGCATTCGAATGTTGAACGAGGACGTTTCCGACCTCTACGATCGCGTCGACGTCGGATCGCCGGTCATGATGACGCGCTAGCCCAAGCGACCCATAAAAAACGCAAGCCTCGCCCGCGAACGTGCGGACGAGGCTTTTTTTCTCCGCAGGCGATCGCGTCTCCGCGGGGATTTCGTCCTTTATCCAGAACTTTTTTTTGGCGCGGGTGGCTGTGGAAGAGGGCAGCCGCGGCATGGACGCAGACACGCGAATCCCGCAGTCTCCGCCTCGAACACGGTCTGACGATCGCTTTTTTGGCGTCATAGTTCTTGTGTGGAGTATAGTGATCGCAAGAGATGATTCGTCTTTGAATCAATCGCTTGAAAAGGAGGCGCCCTCACGCAAAGCTCCACGACGCATCGTCGCCTGTCTTTTAGTCGCCGCGTTATGCTGACATTGAGAAAAAGGTTGGCACATGCTGATCGCAACGGAAAAAGAAACGGAACGCGCTGAACATCCGGTGGATGTTGTGGAGCAACTGGCGGCCACCAATGATTGGTCCTTCGATCGAGACGATGAAGACGAGATTTCCATTTCCGTCGCCGGAGCTTGGACGGAATATCACGTCGCTTTTACTTGGCTTCCGCAGCTCGAAACGCTGCACGTCAGTTGCGCTTTCGATCTCAAGGCGCCCGAACGCAGGCGCGGCGAACTGATGTCGCTCGTCAATGCGATCAACGAGCAGATGTGGATCGGGCACTTCGACTTCTGGCCGAAGGAGGGGGTCGCGATGCACCGTCATGGCCTCATCCTGACGGGAGGGGCGCAGCCCTCGGCGACGCAATGCGCGGCCTTGCTGGACAACGCGCTTCAGGCGTGTGAGCGGCATTATCAAGCCTTTCAATTCGTGCTCTGGGCCGGAAAGAACGCCAAGGAAGCGCTCGCCACCGCCAATTTCGAGACGAAAGGCGAGGCGTGACCGACGCGGGCGGGCTGCGCGGAAAGTCGGTCGCTCTGATCGGCGCCGGAAACATGGGTCTGGCGCTACTCGAAGGCTGGGCCGCGCAGGATCTGCTGTCCGTGTCAGTCGTCGAGCCGCAGCCCTCGCAGCGGCTCCAGGAGATGTGCGCCGCGAAGGGCTACGCGCTGAACGGCCCGGCTGCTCCTCGCGACGCCGTGGTTCTCGCCGTTAAGCCGCAGGCGCTCGATGCGGGCGCCGCAGCGGCGGCCCCTTTCGTGGCGCGCGGCGCCGTTGTCGTGTCGATCCTCGCCGGCAAGCGCATCGCGGACCTTGCCGCGTGCCTGCCCACGCAAGCCGTCGTGCGCGCGATGCCAAACACGCCGGCGGCGATCGGGCGCGGCGTCACCGGCGCCTACGCCAGCGAGGCGACGAGCGCCGCTCAGCGCGCGCTCGCCGACGCATTGCTGAGCGCCGTCGGCGGCGTCGAGTGGGTCGATGACGAGGCGCTCATCGACGTCGTGACGGCGGTTTCCGGCTCGGGTCCCGCTTACGTCTTCTATTTCGCCGAGTGCCTCGCCGCCGCCGGCGCCGAAGCCGGTCTGCCGGCCGCCCTCGCGGCGCGGCTCGCCCGCGCGACGGTCGAAGGCGCCGGCGAGCTGATGCGCCGACAGCCCGAAACAGGCCCTGACGAATTGCGCCGGCGCGTGACGTCGCCTGGCGGCACGACGGCGGCGGCGCTCGAGGTTCTTGAAGCGCCGGACGGCCTTGCCGCGCTGATGCGCCGCGCCGTAGGTGCGGCGAAGCGCCGGGCAGGGGAACTTTCCGGTTGAGACGGCGCGCGCCTTGTCCCGCCGCCCGGCGACAATAGAATACTGACTAGAAAATTCCTTCGGACCTGGAGACAGACATGACCAGCGGCGGCTCCCGCGACCGAGTGATCGATGCGACGCTTCGGCTCGCCACGCGGCGAGAGTTCAGCGACGTGACGCTCACCGATATCGCCCATGAGGCCGGCATCTCGCTTGCCGATCTGCGCGAACTTTTCCCATCGAAGGGCGCGATCATGGGGGCGTTCTCTCGGCGCATCGACCGGGAGGTTCTCGATTCGGCGCCCAAGGAAGCCTCGCACGAACCCGCGCGCGAGCGGCTCTATGACGTATTGCGCCGCCGGCTCGATTCGCTCGAACCCCATCGTGAGGCGCTGGCGAGCGTCGGCCGCTGGGCGGCGCGCGATCCGCTCACTGCCGCGGCGCTCAATCGCGAAACCGTGAACTCGATGCGCTTCATGCTGGAGGCGGCGGACATCGACAGCGAGGGCCCGGTCGGGTCACTCAAGCTGCAGGGGTTGGCGTTGGCCTGGAGCCGCGTGCTCGAGGACTGGTTCGCAGGCGACATTCACGACGCCCTGTCGACGCTCGATCGCGAACTCACGCGCGGCGAGCGCTACGTCGATCGGGCGGAGGATTTCGCAAGACTGACGCGACCCTTCTATTCCTTCGCGCAAAGCCTGTTCGGCTGGCGGACGCGACGTGGCGGGCGCGATTACCACGACGACGACAGCGGCTATCCCCACGCGCGCGCGTGATTGGCGGCCGCCCGGAGCAGGTTCCTCGATGAGAACCTGCTTCACCATTTTGGTATGGAGCGATTCCTTGCTCTAAAGCGGGAGACTGGCGGTCGCCCGCAAGCCTCCGAGCGGGCTACGGTCGAGCGTGATGTCTCCGCCATGGCCGCGCGCAATGTCGCGTGCGATGGCGAGCCCCAGCCCCGAGTTTCCGTCATTCTGGTTGCGGGATTCGTCTAGCCGGTAGAACGGCCTGAAAGCGTCTTCGCGACGCTCGACGGCGATGCCGGGCCCGTCGTCATCGATATGCACGGTCATCGTCGCGCCGTCATTGATCACTGAGAGTTCGATCCGCTTGCCGTAGCGCTGCGCATTACCGACGAGGTTGGCGAGCAGCCGCTTGATCGCCGCCGGCCGCGCGACGATGTTTGGATCGCCCTCAATCTTCACGGACGCCGCGAGACCGCGCTTCGCAGTGTCCGCCCTCAGTTCGTCGAGGATGGCCGCAATATCGGTGGGGGAGGATTTTTCGTCGCCGTCGCCGCGCGCAAAGGCGAGATAGGCCTCGACCATGCGCTCCATCTCGTCGACATCCTTGCGCATTTCGACGGCTTCATGCGAGTCGCGCATCAGCGCCAGCGAAAGCTTGAAACGCGTGATGATGGTTCGCAGATCGTGCGAAACGCCATTGAGCATCGTCGTGCGCTGCTCGATCGCGCGTTCGAAACGGCGTTTCATGTCGAGAAAGGCGGCTCCCGCCTGACGCACCTCGCGTGCGCCGCGCGGACTGAATACGACATTGCGGCCTTTGCCGAACTCTTCGGCGGCGCGGGCCAGCCGCAGGATCGGCCTGATCTGATTACGCAAGAAGGACGTGGCGATGGCGAGGATAATGACCGAGGCGATCGCCATCCACATGAAGAAAATATACGAGTTCGAGGCGTATGCGTGCGTGCGCGTGGCGAGCATTCTCAACGTCGCGTCGTTGAGCGCGACGCGGATTTCGATCAGGCTGCCGGGAAGGGCGGTGTTGATCCAGAAGGGCTGCTTAAGTTTGCGCGTGAGCTCCTTCGTGAGCGCCTTGTCCAGCAGCGAGAACAAAGACGACTTTGGCGCCGGCCCGGGCAGATCCTGCTTGGGGAGAACCGCAATCTCCATATTGAGATCGAAGGCGGCGATGCGGCGCAGTTGCGAGTGATCCGGGTCGTCCGGGAACGTCTGGTAGATATCGACCAGCGCCGCCACTTGCCGGGCCACGCCCGCGGAAAGACGGTAGGTCACGACCTCCCAATGCCGCTCCATGAAGACATAGGCGACCGCGGACTGTAGGAGCACGACCGGCAAGATCACGATCAGCAGCGCGCGGGCGTAAAGCCCTTTCGGCATGCGGTCATGCAGCCAGTTGGCGAAGCGCCGCCACAGATTGCGGGGCGCGGCGAGAACTTCCGGTAAGACGACTGTCATCGTGACGACTCTATCATTTTCAGCCGTTGGCGCGTAGCGGGTCGACGAGCAGACGATACCCGTGTCCGCGCACCGTCTGAAGATAGCGCGGCGCATTCGGGTCGGTCTCGATCTTTCGCCTCAATCGGGCGATCTCAACATCGACGCTGCGCTCGCTTGCGCTTCGTGCGGGGTCACGTTGCGCCAAAGTTTGGCGGGAGACAATCGCGCCGTCGCTTTCGGCCAGCGCCCGCAACAGATCGCGCTCGCGCGTCGTGAGGCGGACCGGCGCGCCGTCGTGCAGCAATTCGCCGCGCGACGGATCAAAGACGAATTCGCCAAAGCGCTTTGGTCCCGCAGAATCTGCGCGCCGCGCGCGGCGCAAAATACTGGCGATGCGCAGCGACAACTCCCGCGGATCGAAAGGCTTGGCGAGATAGTCGTCGACGCCGGCTTCAAGCCCTTCGACACGGTCCGCCGTCTCGGTAAGCGCCGTCAGCATCAGGATAGGCGCGGAGCGCAGCGGTTCAGCGCTCTTGCGCAGCCGCGCCACAAAGGCCGTGCCGCTTTCGCCAGGCATCATGACATCCAGGACAATGAGATCGAAGGCGATGTCGCGCATTCTGGCGCTCGCCTCCCTCGTATCGGCCGCAGCGCTAACAAAATAGCCCTCTTTCATCAAATAGCGCGACAGCAAGGTGCGAATGCGCTGATCGTCGTCAACGACGAGGATATGGGCCGCTTTCGCGTGCGGCGCGGCGCGTTGTGGAATAACCGTCATGTCGCCGCGCCGGCTGTTTTCGCGCATGCAAGATGCGCTCGAACGCGCTCGCGCTCGCCGGAGTCGATCATCGCGAACAGGAATTTTGAGGCGGCGCCGCGCGCCGCAGGCGGGAGCTCGTCCATGACTTTCAGGAAACGCGCCGATTGCAGCGCCGCGAGATCGCGCGCGAGCGTCGCGCCCTTGGGGGTCGGATAGAGCAGGCGCTGGCGGCGGTCGACGACGCCGGCGCGCGCCTCGACGAAGCCCGCCTCAAGAAGTTGTTTCAGCACGCGGTTGAGGCTCTGCTTGGTGATTTTCAAAATGTCCAGCAGCGCGGCGATGGTGAGGCCTGGGCGACGGTTGACGAAATGCAGCACACGGTGATGCGCCCGTCCGAACCCATAGTTCTCGAGCAGCCGGTCGGCGTCCCCGACGAAATCACGATAGGCGAAAAAAAATAACTCCACGAGCTCGAGCGCGTCGCCGTCGCCCGCGGCGGCGGCCGCTTCTGCGGCCGTATTCGGCCAGGCGGCGACGCTGGGCGGCTCCGGGATTTTTCTCGCTACGAGTTCATCCACGCTATTTATTGCCTGACGTTTTGGCGCGAGCTATTTACGTCAACTATATTGACATAAATCTGACCGATAGCTAGTGCTGACCAAGCGTCGCAGCGCCTTGTTTGGCCTCTCGATCGCGTCTTCCCGGAGTTCGCCATGTCGCTTCCGCCCTTCGATCAGCGCGACGGATTCATTTGGTATAATGGTGCGCTCGTTCCGTGGCGCGAAGCGAAGCTTCACGTTCTCTCGCATGGGCTGCATTACGCGTCTTGCGTCTTCGAAGGCGAGCGCGCCTACGGCGGGACGATCTTCAAATCGCGGGAACATTCCGAGCGGTTTCAGACGTCCGCTCGAATCCTCGATTTCGAGATTCCTTACAGCGTCGAAGAGATCGACGCCGCAAAACATGAGACCGTCAAGGCCAACGGCCTCTCCAATTGCTATGTGCGCCCGGTCGCTTGGCGCGGCAGCGAAATGATGGCGGTCGCGGCGCAGAATTCGACGATCAACGTCGCCATCGCCGTTTGGGATTGGCCGAGCATGTTTGACGTCGAGACCAAGATGAAAGGCATCAAGCTCGACATCGCCGAATACCGGCGCCCCGATCCGCTGACCGCGCCCTCGATGGCGAAAGCCGCTGGTCTTTATATGATTTGCACCATTTCGAAGCACCGCGCGGAGCGGCGCGGCTTTGCCGACGCGCTGATGTACGATTGGCTCGGCCGAGTCGCTGAATGCACCGGCGCAAACGTCTTTTTTGTTCAGGACGGCGCGCTGCATACGCCGATCGCCGATTGTTTCCTCGACGGCATCACCAGGCGCACGGTGATTGACCTTGCGAAAAGACGCGGCGTTGAAGTCGTCGAACGCCGGATCATGCCTGAGGAGTTGGCGTCGTTTTCGGAGTGCCTCATCTGCGGCACCGGCGCAGAAGTGACGCCCGTTTCGGAAATCGGCGTCTATCGCTTCACGCCGGGCGAGCTTTCGCGCGCCCTGATCGAAGACTATTCGCGCGAGGTGGAAAAGCAGCCTTCGCCGGCGGCTTGAGCGCGACTCTGCGCGCGCGAGGGCGCTTCAAAAGCGCTCAGCCGCTCATTCGCGCCTTAATCGCGTGTTCCGCCAGAGTCTTGCCAAGCGACCAGACGGCGGAAGGCGCTTTGTGCGCGTCTGCGATGACCGCGTCGAAGGATTGCTCGATCCAATCGCAATCTTCATCGGAAATCGTGAGAGGCGGCAGCAGCTTGATCGTGTGATTGCCATGTCCGGCCACTTGCGTCAGCACTTTATGATCGCGAAACAGCGGGATGGAGATGAGCTGGCAAAACAGGCCTGAATTCACCGTCTCCAGGAGATTCCAAGCCGCCTTCAGTTTGAACGACTTCGGCGGCCCGAATTCGATTCCGATCATGAGGCCCTTGCCACGCACGTCGGCGACGAGCTCGTAGCCGGCGGCCATTCGTTGGAAGGATGCAAGCAGACGGTCGCCCGTCTTGGCCGCATTCTCGATCACCCGCTCGTTCTTCAGCACGTCGAGCGTCGCGACGCCGGCCGCCATGGCGAGATCGTTCTTGCTGAAGGTCGAGCCGTGCACGACGGCGCGATCCATGCGGTCGAAGACCTTATCGAAGATCGCTTTACGCGTAAGCACCGCTCCGACCGGCACATGGCCGCCGGACAGCGCCTTTGCGACGACGATCATATCGGGTTCGACGCCCGGGTAGTGATCGATGGCGAAGAACCGTCCCGTCCGGCCCACGCCCGTCTGAATCTCGTCGGCGACGAACAGCGTTCCGTATTTGCGGCAGAGCGCCTGCGCGCCGAGAAGATAGCCCTCTTGCGGAATGTTGACGCCCTTGCCCTGGATCGGCTCGACGAAGAAGGCGGCGATGTCGCGCCCCGCTAATGCGCGTTCGAGCGCTTCGAGATCATCGAACGCGACCTCGCGCGCATTCGGCAGCAGCGGTCCAAAACCCTTCTTGAAGATTTCGTCGCCGTTCATCGACAGCGAACCATAGGTCAGACCGTGAAAGGAATGCGCGCAGTGCAAGATTCCGGGCCGACCCGTCGCCGCGCGCGCGAATTTGATCGCCGCTTCAACCGACTCCGCGCCCGAATTGGCGAAAAAGACCTTTTCCAGCCAAGGCGCGTAGGCGAGCAATTTTTCCGCGAGAACGCCGGCCAGCACTGAAACGTCAAGTTGCACGAGATTGGCGAACTCGCCGTCAAGCACGCTGACGAGCGCATCGCGCACGGCCGGATGGTTGCGTCCGAGCGCGAAGACTCCCCAGCCGCTGAGGAGATCGAGGTAGCGGTCGCCCTTGCGGTCCCACAGATAAGGCCCAAGGCCCCGGGTGAAGCCAACGTCATAGCCGATCGTCTTGAGAACGCGCACCCACATTTCATTGAGGTGTTTTGTATGCAGCGAAAAGCGCTCGCTCTCGCGGGCCGCCACAAGCGCGGCAAGATCATAGCGAGGATCAACTTGGGGGGCGCTTCCCGCAGCGCAGACAGTCTTGGGCGCGTTCGCTGGCGCGGTCGACGAGTTGGTCATTGGCGGCGCTCCAACCGAGGAAATGGCGGGCAGGCGACAGGGCGCACGGGGCTCGCCGGGTTCCGATTGCGCGCCCGGGGCGCGTTTGTCAAATCCCCGTCCATGTGGCGCATGAGCCACAGGCTCAAAGATTTTGGACGTCTCCGCCGATTTTGTCCGCGACAGAATCTGCGTTTATCGCGCAATATCGCTGCACGCGTCGTGGCGCGCGCGCATGTTTCAGTTTCAGCGACAATGGCTTCGCCCATTCGCGCAGCGCGGCGTGCGTATCCACAGACATTCGTTGGCGGACCAAATTTGCCGGTTGGATGGCGCGCCGTGGGTGTTATCTTGTTAAGAGTGATTCATGAGCGACGCGGGGTGATTCGCGCTACAGGATAATTGCCAGCGCGCGCCAGTCGAATGCTCTGGATCAGCACGGGGAGTTGGTCGGTGAGCGCTAAAGTGACTTTTCAAGATGATTTGACAGCAAGCGCGACAGAATCCGATGAGGCCAGTCTCGAATTGGTCGAAGTCGCGGGACGGATTAAATGGTTCGATGTCGCCAAGGGCTATGGTTTCGTGGTGCCCGACGACGGCTCCGACGATATTCTCCTGCATGTCACCATTCTCCGCCGCGGCGGTCTGCAAACGGCCTTTGAAGGCGCGCGAGTCGTTTGCGAGGCGCAGAAGCGCGGCAAGGGCATGCAGGTCTTTCGCGTCATCGCGATGGACGAAACCACTGCGGTGCATCCGTCACAATCCTGCGCCGGGCGCACCCATGTTCAGGTTGTCCCGACAAGCGGCTATGAGATCGCCATCGTCAAATGGTTCAACCGCATGAAGGGATTCGGCTTCCTCACGCGCGGCGAAGGCACCGAAGACATCTTTCTGCACATGGAGACGGTGCGCCGCTACGGCATGACCGAACTCAAGCCAGGCGATAGCGTGCTCGTGCGTTACGGCGACGGTCCCAAGGGTCTGATGGCGGCCGAAGTGCGGCCGCTCGACGCCAAGAGCGTCCCGTCACACTGAAGACACCCATGCTGCGCACGGCTCTTTGGAGCCCACCCGAATGAGAACTGCGCAAATCTTCCGTACAATTGTCATGTCGCTCTGTCTGGCGCTGATCGCCTCGACAGTCGCGCGGGCCGAACCCGCCGTTGAATTCATGCGCATCGTGACGGCGACGGGCGAGCATGATTTCAAAGTCGAAGTCGCCGACACGCCCAAGGCGCGCGCCCGCGGCCTCATGTTCCGCAAATCGATGCCCGCCGATCACGGCATGCTGTTCGAATTCAAGGCCGAGGGGCCTGTTTCGATGTGGATGAGAAATACTTACATCCCGCTCGACATGGTTTTCATCGGGCGTGACGGGCGCGTGGTGGGCGTAGCCGCCGACACGGAGCCCATGTCGGAGCGAATCATCGCTTCGCCTGCGCCAGCCTATGCGGTGCTGGAGCTGAACGCCGGCGCCGCGCGGAAAATGTCGCTCGCGCCCGGGGACCAGGTGCGGCACCGCATGTTCAAGCGATAGTCGCATTCCCTTGTGAGGGGCGGCCGTGCGTGGTAGCGAAATTCGAGCGAGGGCAGAGCCGCCGTAGGCGCGGCTTGGTCCGGCGGGGTATAGCGCAGCCTGGTAGCGCGGAAGTTTTGGGTACTTCAGGTCGCAGGTTCGAATCCTGCTGCCCCGACCAGCGCGACGACCGCCGCGCGCCGCTCTCATGACGCGTCTACGAGCGCAGCCAACGACGAGGCCCTATGACCGCACGCATTTATCTTCCGGCGCCGAGCGCCACTCAATCCGGTCCGGGGTCGGACATGTGGCGTCTTGACTTCGAGCCGGAGCTTCCGCGCAGCATCGAGCCGCTCATGGGCTGGACCAGCTCCGGCGACATGCGCCAGCAGGTCAGGCTCAATTTTTCCACCAAGGAGGAGGCGATCGCCTACGCGGAGCGCAGCGGCCTCGCCTACCGGGTCGAGGAGCCGAAGCCCAATCTGGCGGCCCGGCGCGGCGCATCCTATTCAGATAATTTCAAGACCAGCCGCATCGGTCTCTGGACGCACTGAGGCTGTTTCGACCCCGTAGCTCAGCCGGATAGAGCAACTGCCTTCTAAGCAGTAGGTCGCAGGTTCGAATCCTGCCGGGGTCGCCATATATGACTACCCTGTCGGGCGTTGCTGGCGCCGCGTTGGCCGAACTGATACGGTCCCGCGGCGAAAGCTGCGCCGTCGACGGCTCCGTAGCTCAGCTGGATAGAGCAACTGCCTTCGAAGCAGTAGGTCGCAGGTTCGAATCCTGCCGGGGTCGCCAGTCGAAGTTTAGTAGACGGGGACGGCGAATGCGGCTCAACCGCCCGGGTGCGACAGGGATCGCCGGCGCTCTGGCGTTCGCCTTGGCGTTCATCTCACCCTTCGACGTTTTGGCTCAAGGCGAATTTTTAGATTTCCTGTTCGGACCCGATCAACCTCCGGCGTTCTCGTCCCACCGCTCCTGGCGGGTCATGCGTGCGCGCCCGCGGCTGCCGCGGCGCCCGCCGAAGACTTCAGTTCATTACGCCAAACCCGAACCCGTAGGCGCCGCCGACACGGACTCGATGTCCGGCGGCGGCTACTGCGTGCGCGCCTGCGACGGCTATTATTTTCCCCTCGTCAAATTATCGCGGATTTCCGGCCAGCAATCCTGCGAACTCGCCTGTCCGTCAGCGCAGGTGCAGCTCTACGAGGGCGCAAGCATCGAGCAAGCGCACAACGCCAAAGGGCAACGCTATTCGGCGCTTCCGGCGGCGTTCAGCTTTCGCGACAAGCTGACGGCGGGATGCGCGTGCAACGATCCGGCGGCGTCTCACGACTATTACCTTGGGCTGTCCCGTCGGGATCCCACATTGCAGACTGGGGATATCCTTGTTGGCGAGAAGGGCGCATTCATTTACAGCCGTTCAAGCCTGGTGAGCGTCAGTCACGCCTCGCGCCAGATCAGAGCGCGGCTACGCGGTGTGCTGTCGCGCGACCTTGCGCGGGAAGAGGCGCACGCCTCCCGGAACGGATTCCGTCGCGCTGAATAGACGCAGCGCCCGCCAAAATCGTCGCGGCCGCGGCGTCTCGCGCTTTACACTCGAAGCCGCGCCGGCTATGTGCCGCGAGCTCGTTTGTGACGATTTTGTGACAGATTCGCGGGAGGCGAGAGCGCCATGCTGTCTTGGTTTCAGGCGCTCATGCCGAGAGAGGAGCGCTTCTTCGATCTTTTCGAGCGACATGCGGAGACGCTCGTCGCCGGATCACACGCCTTGCGGGACCTGCTGGAGGGGGGGGACCGCGTGCTCGTCTGCAGTCAAGAAATCCGCCGCCAGGAAAATGAGGCCGACGCCATCGTCCGCGAGGCCCATCTGGCGGTTCGCCGCACATTCATCACCCCGTTTGATCGCAGCGACATCCGTGACCTGGTCACCGCGATGGACGACGCGATCGACCAAATGCACCAAACGGCGAAGGCGACGCTGCTCTACGAGACGCGAGATTTCGAGCCCGGCATGCGTCGCATGGGCGACATTATCGTCCAATCGGCGGAGCTCACGCGCTGCGCCATACCTTTGTTGCGCTTGATGCGCCAGAATGCCGGCAGGCTCAACGCGTTCAGCGAGGAGATCACCCGCATTGAGGACGAGGCCGACGCCATCCACGATCAGGGCCTGAAGGAGCTGTTTCTGGCGCACCGCCACAAAGACCCGATGGCGTTTATCGTCGGCGCGGAAATCTACGGCCATCTTGAAAGAGTCGTCGACGGCTTCGAGGACGTCGCCGACCGCGTCGCCGGCATCGTCATCGAGCATACTTAGGGACGACGCTTGCAGAACTTTTCATTCTATCTGATTGGGCTCGTCGCGGTCGCTCTGATCTTCGATTTCCTGAACGGTCTGCACGACGCCGCCAATTCCATCGCGACGATCGTCTCAACCCGCGTTCTGCGTCCGCAGTTCGCAGTGGCGTGGGCCGCCTTCTTCAATTTCATCGCCTTCCTGTTTTTTGGGCTTCACGTGGCGCAAACTGTGGGCTCTGGCATCGTCTCGCCGGAGATCGTGGATGACTTCGTCGTGTTCGGCGCGCTGATGGGGGCGATCGTCTGGAATCTGATCACATGGGGATTGGGCATTCCGTCATCGAGTTCACACGCCCTCGTCGGCGGTCTCGTGGGCGCCGGCGTGGCCAAAGTCGGCGCGTCCGCGATCGTCTGGAACGGGCTGCTCAAGACCGGCGCAGCGATCGTATTGTCGCCGGCGCTCGGATTCGTCCTGGCGCTCGCGCTGATCCTGCTCGTGTCCTGGGTCTTCGTACGGCGGACGCCAGGCGGCGTCGATGCGCTGTTTCGCATCCTGCAATTCGCCTCCGCCTCGCTTTATTCGCTTGGCCATGGCGGCAATGACGCGCAGAAAACCATGGGCGTGATCGCGGTGCTCCTCTATTCGCACGGGGCGCTCGGCGGCGAGTTCTACGTGCCCTTTTGGGTTGTCATCGCCTGTCAGGCGGCGATGGGCCTTGGAACCTTGTTCGGCGGATGGCGGATCGTGCGCACAATGGGATCCAGGATCACCCGCCTGACGCCGGTGCAAGGGTTCTGCGCCGAGACGGGCGGCGCGATCACTCTGTTTCTCGCGACGGCGCTGGGCGTTCCTGTGTCGACGACGCATACGATCACCGGCGCGATCATTGGCGTGGGCGCGTCGAGGCGCGTGGCGGCGGTCCGCTGGAATGTCGCGAAGGACATTGTTGTCGCATGGGTCATCACCATGCCGATGGCCGCCTTTTTCGCCGCGGCCTTCTACATGCTTGCGAGGTTCGCGGCATGAAAACGCCCAAAGCGAAGAAGAAGCGCGTCGGCGCAGGTTCTGTCCTTCGCACGCAATACGCGGCTTTACCTTGGCGAATCAACAATGGCCGCCTGGAGATCATGCTGGTCACCTCCCGCGACACAAAGCGCTGGGTGATTCCGAAGGGCTGGCCGATGAAAGGCCGCAAACCGCATATCGTCGCGGCGATCGAGGCGGTGCAGGAGGCCGGCCTCGTCGGCAAGACGGACAAAGCCAAGCTCGGCGATTTCCGCTATGAAAAACGCCTCGACAGCGGCGCGACCGTCGACTGCTGCGTCGAGGTGTTTTCTCTGCGCGTACAAAGGCAGCGCAAGAAATGGCGCGAGAAGAAGCAGCGCGCCACCCGATGGTTCGAGTGCGCCGTCGCCGCCGGACTCGTGGAGGAGCCTGAATTGCGCGCCTTGATGCTGGCGTTCTGCGACGCGTCGACTCCGCCAAAGTCTAGCGCGCCTAGCGCGTCTTGACCGGCGGAGGATCGGCGCGCATCCAGCCTTTCGGAAGCTTCATGCGGGCGGCCTTACAAAACCCAGTAGGTTCGGCGACTTTGGCGGTCTTGTCTTTTCTACTCGAACGGCTCTTGGCTGCTGCTGGGGCAGCATCCTTGTCGCCTTTGTCGTAGACCGTCTTATCCTTGCAGACGTCGGGGCATTTGCCGATGACGTCCGACTTGTTCTGGCCACACGACTTGCAGGCGCATGTGGCGTTCGGAAAATCTTGACCACTGGCCGCCAGCGCCGGCGCGACGCCCGCAATAAAAAAACTGCAGACGGCCACATAGGCAGCAACCCGGGAAACGGCCACCATACTGCTTCTCCTCTTCAACACATCTTTTCACGATAGGTATGCGAAAACCTGGAATGCGCTGCGGCGCGCCGCCTTCACGAGCCGTTGAGCCGAGCGAGCCCCGCCTCGAGATCCGACTTCAGATCTGCGACATCCTCCAGTCCGATCGAGAAGCGCAGCGCCGGTCCTTCCGGAGTCCAGCGCGTCGCCGTCCTGTAAGAAGAGCAGTCGAAGGGCAGGACAAGGCTTTCATAGCCGCCCCATGAGTATCCGATACCGAACAATTCCAATCCGTCGACAAAAGCGGCGACCGCCTTTTTTGAAGTCTCTTTGAGGATAACCGAAAAAACGCCAGAGGCGCCGGTAAAGTCTCGTTTCCACAGCGCGTGGCCGGGATGCGTCGGGAGGGCGGGATGCAGCACGCGCGAAATTTCCGGTCGGTCCTCCAGCCACTGCGCGATGTCGAGGGCGGCGCGCTCCTGTTCGCGCAGCCGTAGCGCCATGGTGCGCAGCCCGCGTAAGGCGAGCGCGGCGTCGTCGGGACTGGACCCCATGCTGAAGGCGTTGAAGGTGGCGCGCAGGCGCTTCGCCCACTCAGAATTGGCGGAAACGAGCCCCATGAGGAGATCTGCGTGGCCAGCCAGATATTTAGTGCCGGCTTCGACGGCGAGATCGCAGCCGCGCTCATGCGGCGGGAAGAATAGAGGGGTCGCCCAGGTGTTGTCCGCGATCACGCAGGCGCCATGGGCGTGGGCGGCCGCGGCGATCGCAGGAATGTCTTGAACTTCCATGGTCTGGGAACCGGGCGACTCGACGAGCACCGCGGTCGTTTCGGGCTTCATCATCGCGGCGATGCCGCCGCCGATCAAGGGATCATAATAGTCGACTTTGACCCCGAAGCGCGCGAGGAGACCGTCGCAGAAGATCCTCGTCGGCTGATAGGCGGAATCCACGATGAGCGCGTGCGCGCCCGCGCGCGTGGCGGTGAGCAGCGCCAGACCGATCGCGGCAAGGCCGGAGGGCGTCAACACCGTATCAGCGGCGCCGGCGATCTCGCTCCAGCCCTGCTCGAGCGCGCGAGTCGTGGGCGTTCCCTTGGTGCCGTAGGTGTAGGGCTGCCGTAACGCCTCGAGAGCGGCGACCGTCGGGAAGAGCACCGTCGAACCGCGGTAAATGGGTGGATTGACGAAGCCGAAATGATCGAATGGCGTGCGGCCGGCTTGCGTCACCAGAGTGGCGGGCTTTAACTTGCGCTTTGCTTTTCTCTTTTCTTCGGACATGCCGCCTCTGACGACTCGCTTTTGCGTGAACGCCGCGCGACCGTAGTATATCCTCCGCCGGATGCCGAGCCCGCCATGATCCGCCGCACAGCTTTCGCCTTCTTTGCGGCCTTCGCCGGAGCGCTTTTCGCCCTCAGCGCCGGGGCGCAAACGGACGTCGGTCCGACGCTTGCGCAAATCATGAAGCGCGGCTTTTTGACCTGCGGCGTCACCGACGCGCCAGGCTTTGCTCAACGCGACGGCGCGGGCGAATGGCGCGGCTTCGACGTCGATTTCTGCCGGGCCGTCGCGAGCGCCGTCCTCGACGACCCGGCCAAGGCGCGATTCATTGAACTCTCGCAGAAAGAGCGCGCTGGCGCACTGCAGGCCGGCGCCGCCGATCTGCTCGTCAGCGCGTCGCCGTGGACCCAAGCCCGCGACGCCAGCCATAAGCTGATCTACGCCGCCCTATTCCTGCATGATGGACAAGGCTTCTTGGTCCGGCGGCAACGCCAATCAGCTTCGGTTCAGGACCTGGACGGCGCATCGATCTGCATTGAGCAGGGCACGCCCTACGAACTCGCGGTCGCCGACTTTTTCCGGGCCCGCAAGGCGAAATATGATCCAAAGCTGTTCCCGAGCTTCGAGGACGCGGCCAAGGCTTATGACGAAGCAAAATGCGAGGCGCTAACGGCTGACGTCTCCACGCTGCACGGCGTCCGAATCGGGCTGAGCGCGCCTGCCGATCACGTAGTCCTGCCGGACCTTCTGTCGAAGTCGCCGCGCGGTCCGCTGGTGCGCCAAGGCGACGATCAGTGGCTGAACATCGTCCGCTGGACGCTTTTCGCGATGATCGACGCGGAGGAGTTGGAGGTGTCGAAGGCGAACGCCGACGCCGCTTTATCGTCGGAAAATCCGCAGATACGGCGGCTGCTCGGCGTTGACGGCGCCCATGGCGACGATCTCGGCCTCTCCGAGGATTGGGCCTACCGCATCGTCAAACACGTGGGCAATTACGCCGACGTTTTTGAGCGCAATCTCGGGCAGGGGGCGCCCTACGCCATGGAGCGCAGGCTGAATGCTTTGTGGAACAAGGGCGGCCTGATGTATGCGCCGCCGGTCAGATAGACGTTCGATCCGGCGACGGCGCGCGTAGCTTCGCCCACCAATCCGCCAACGCCTGGCGCTCGGGCGCGATGTCTTCCGCCAGCGGCCCGGCGAAGGCGCGCCATTCGTCGCGATAATGCGGAGAGACCGCCGCGATTACCGGAATGCGCGCGGTCATCGACGCTCGGAAGGCGTCGCAGAGACCGCCGCGCGAGGCCTCCTGTTTGGAGAACTTGCTGACCACGATCAGTTGCGCGCCGTCGCGCGCGGCGCGCTCGATCGCCGCGCAGGCGAGCGCCAGTTCGCTCGTATCGAGATTGCAGGCGACCGAACCGGGGCCGAGGTCCTGCGAGATCGGATAAAATGCGCCGGTGGCGACGTCGCGCAACATGATCGCCGATCGGCCAGAGGGCTCGGCGACGCGCGTCTGCGTCACGCCGCCGACTCGCACGCCATCCCGCATCAGCTCTTCGGCGAAGGCTTGCATGAGGGACTGAACCCGAACGCTATCTTCCGCGGGCAGGGCCGCGATGCGCGTCCATCCGATCTCCGCCGACAGCGGCGACTCGCTCAAGGCATGAGATTCTTCGCTGGGGATCGACATCGAATCCTCGCCGGGCGCGCTGAAAGAGCCTATGTTTCAGGTTGCGCGCCAAGCCTCTTGTTTATCAGAGAGCGCGGCCGATTTGATAGAGAGCGTCCGATAAAACGACGTGAACCGCAGTGGGCGAACATTCACCTAAACCGCCGGCAGCTCAAGGCTCTGCGCAATCGGGGCCGATAGACGCCTTTCTGGACAAGGCCAAGAACGTCGCGGCGAGCGCGTCGCGCGGACGCCTGATTTTCGCGCTGGACGCCACTATGAGCAGACAGCCGACCTGGGACATGGCCCAGTCGATTCAGGGCGAAATGTTCCGCACGACCGCCGCGCAGGGCGGACTGGACGTTCAACTCGTCTACTTCCGCGGCTTCGGAGAATGCCGCGCCTCGCGCTTTGTCTCGGGAGGCGAGGGGCTCGGCGCGCTGATGTCCCGCATCGTCTGTCGCGGCGGCCGCACGCAGATCGGCAAGGTTCTGCGTCACGCGCTCGATGAATCGCGTGCGGGACGGGTGGGCGCACTTATTTACATCGGCGACGCCATGGAGGAGCGGCTCGACGCCCTCGCGGCGACGGCAGGCGAACTCGGGTTGCTCGGCGTCAAAGCCTTCATGTTCCAAGAGGGCCAGGACTTAGCCGCACAGCAGGCCTATCGCGAGATCGCGCGCCTGACGGGCGGCGCCTATGCGGCGTTTGACGCCACGGCTCCGCGGCGTTTGGCGGATCTTCTCGCCGCCGCGGCCGCGTATGCGGTGGGGGGCAGACGGGAATTGGAGCGGCGCGCCGACGAAGGCGAGGGCGCAGCGCGTCTGCTTCTGTCTCAGATCGGTTGAGGATAAAAGGATGCCCATTCTGATCGGACTCATCGCCCTGCTCCTGACGATCATGGCGCTGAACGCCTATACGAAGACGTCGCCGGCGCTATTGGCGGTGATTTTCAAGCGCGGAGGCGGCTTCCTTGCTCTCGCGCTGGGCGCCTTGCTTTTGGTGCGCGGACGCCTCGACCTTGGCATGGCGCTCGTGGGCTTTGGCGTTTGGCTCATGGGCCTCGGCGGGGGCGCGCTGAGCGGCTTTCGCAAAGCGGGGGCAGGCGCCGGCGGCGTATCGCGGGTTCGATCAGCGATGATCGAAATGGAGCTCGACCACTCCACGGGCGCTATAAGAGGCGTGGTTCTGGCGGGACAGCATGAAGGCGCGCAGCTTGATTCATTGGCGCGGCCTGCGCTCCTCGAACTCTATGGCGTGTGCCGCCGTGACGATCCTGACGGCGCCAGGCTCTTAGAGGCTTATCTGGACCGCCGATTTTCCGGCTGGCGTTCGGCAAGCGATACGCACGCAAACTCGGGGGGTTTTCGTCCGGGCGAGGGCGGCGCGCGTCGTTCGGGCGCGATTTCGGAAGACGAGGCTTACGAAATCCTCGGCCTCAAGCGCGGCGCGGCGGCGGCGGACATTGCGCGCGCCCATCGTGATCTGATGAAGAAGCTTCATCCAGATCTTGGCGGAACGACGGATCTTGCGGCCAGGGTAAACGAGGCCAAGGACGTCCTGATGCGGCGTCACCAGCACTGACGCGCGTCGCGCGCCATAGTCGTGGTCCCAAGTCGCGGACATGATCAGTTCTTTGTCGTGAAGCAGGAGAAGCCGGAGCGCTTGAGCGCCTTGCACGCCGACTGCGCGGTGTCTTCCTCGAGTCCGGCGAAACGCGCGCGATAGAGCGTTTCGCTTCCCCTCTGCACCTTCTCGGTGAAGGCCTTGGCGGTGGCAGGAAAGCCTTGCAGCTGGCTCCTAGCGCGCACGAGCAACTGGTTGGCTTTATCCTGATCGTCGGTCGCGCCGACCTGAATCATCCAGCCCGGGCGCCCAGGACGCGCGGCGTCCGCCTTGGCCTGTGATTTTGCGCCGCTGCCGCGAATGGCGGAAGGCGTCGTCGACACGGGCGTAATGTCGATTTTACGCGCGCCGTTCGTTGTCGACCCGTCCCGTGCGGCGACTGGCGTTGCGCCGGCGCGGCTTTTCGCGCCCGGAGACGCGCCCTTGCGCTCCCCATCCCTGTCGTCGCTCGCTCGCTTCTGACCGCCGGAAACGAAAGCAGGACGAACCGCTGGCCGCTCGGCGCTCTCCTGCGGCGGAATGGCCGCCGCCGGAACCGGAGCGTTCAGCTGGCGGACAAACGGTTCAGGCTCCACAGTCGAGTTTTCCTGAGGCTCGGCATAAGCCAAGCGTTCGGCGGCGATCTGTTGGGCGCGTTCCGCGGCGCGCTCGGCGCGTTGCGCGCGCTCAGAAGCGAGTCGCTCTTGCGCCTCAATGGCGCGCGGATCTTCGCTCACCGCCGCCGCAGTTCTAACGGAAGAGCCGCCGTCAATATTTTCCTCGATCAGTCCCGCCATGATGCGATCCCGCCCGTAGGCGGTCTTGCCGCCCATCACCACCGCGACGATGTGATGCCCGCGACGGCGCACGGAGGTCAGAAGATTGAAGCCGGACGCGCGCGTATAGCCGGTCTTGATGCCGTCCATGCCCTCGACCTGGCCGAGGAGATGATTGTGATTTCGGTGCAGCGCGCCGTTGTAGGCGAAGCTCGGCGTCGAGAAATAGCGATAGTAGCGCGGAAAGCGCTCCTGGATGGCACGTCCGAGCAGTGCGAGATCATAGGCCGTCGTGACCTGATTCGGATCTGGAAGTCCCGACGCGTTCTCATAATTGGTGTTGCGCATCCCGAGCGCATGGGCTTTGCGCGTCATCATCTGCGCGAAACTATGTTCGTCGCCCGCGACGTTCTCGGCGATCGCGCAGGCGATGTCGTTGGCCGATTTGGTGACGACCGCCTTGATCGCATTGTCGACGCTGATCGTCTGTCCAGGACGCAGACCCAGCTTGGACGGCGCCTGCGCCGCCGCGTGTTGCGAAATCATCAGAGGCGAGTCGAGGCGCAGTCGCCCTTGTTCGAGCTGCTCGAACAGAAGATAGAGCGTCATCACCTTTGTGACCGAGGCGGGATGGCGCAACTCGTGCTCGGAGCGGGAATAGAGCGCACGGCCGCTGTTTGCGTCGACGACAATGGCCGAAAAGCCGCGATGCTCGCCGATGACAGCGTCGCTATTGGCGTTGGCGCGCGCCCGAACGGCCGAATTGCGGTCGTCAGAAGCGCTACGATGGTGAAAATGATGTCTGCCGCGCGCCTCCGCGTGGATCGCCGACATTGTGACGAGGACCGTGATCGTGGCAAAGCTTGCCGCGAGGGAGCGGGGCCGCGGCAGGCGGTCCGACAAACTCGATCTCAGCATTAACGCGCCCCTTGACTTCACTGTTGTTCGCGCAACCGCCCAGCCGCGCCAAAAGTGACGATTTGGCAGATTAAGGGCTTGCAGTTACCCGCGGGTTAAGCGCTAGCCTCGCGCAACGTTTATTGCGCCGCAACATTTTTATTGACTTTATTTTGTGCATTGCATATAAATAAGTCGTGAGCGGGCGCATAGCGCCGCATAGGGCGCCTTTGCGCCAAAATCATGAGGACGAACCCATGGCAGCTAATTTCGACAGCGTTCAGAAGCTCGGCAAAGAGCAGTTTGAAGCCGTGTCCGCCGCTGCGGCCGCGGTGACCAAGGGCTGGCAGAGCATCGCCGCCGAAACCACCGATTATTCCAAGAAATCCTTCGAAAAGAGCCGCGTCCTGGCAGAAAAGCTGATCGCGGTCAAGAAGATCGACGAAGCGCTTCAGCTTCAGTCCGATTTCGCCAAGAGCGCCTACGAGGATTTCATGGCCGAAGCGACCAAGCTCGGAGAGCTCTACACCTCGCTCGCCAAGGAAGCGTTCAAGCCGATCGAGTCTGCGGCGAAAGTCTATAGCCCTGCAGAGTAAGAGGCGCTAAACACGTTCGTCCAAAACGCGGCTAGGACACATGAGCCCCGGGGAGGCGTATCGCCTCCGCCGGGCTTTAGACCGAGCGCCGTTCGTGCTGCTACGCCGAGACCTGTGGTCAGGCAAAGTTCGAACGGCCGTCTTTAGCCAAGGAGCACCGCATGAGTCATGGAAAGCCGGCCCTCGCCGCCGTCGCCCTGTTTGGCGCGTTTCTTCTGAGCGCTGCAATGCCCGCGACTGCGCAGGATGTGCGCATCGGCTGTTCCCTGGTCCAGCAGTATAGCGGCCCGGAAGTGAGCGCCGTACTTGAGCAGGTCCGTTCAACCGTCGGCGAAGGCGAGGCGAACGCCCTCCACGCAAAATATGTCGGCCTCAAGAACGACTGCAGCTCTGATCTGAGCGCGTCTCGTGTGGTTCGCCTCTCTCCCGCGATGCACCGGCTCCTTACCGAATATGGCGTGAACGTTCACCGCTTCGCGGTTTTGCAGCGATAGACTGCTTTCCGCCCCAGACCTGAAACCGTCGGGGCGGGCGCAGCTTTTCACGCTATCTGGGGACGGCGGCGCGCGAGGAGTTCCGGGACGGGGGGCCAAACTGTAGACTTTGACCCGATCCGCCCCGCGTTCCCCAAGGCCTGCGACCATGCCTGCCGCCGAAGTCGGCTTTGTGCATCTTCACCTCCACACCGCCTATTCGCTGCGCGAGGGCGCGCTTTCGCTCGGCAAGCTGATCGATCTTGCGGTGCGCGACCTCCAGCCCGCGCTGGCTGTCACCGACACCAATAATCTCTTCGCGGCCCTCGAATTTTCCGAGAAGGCGGCCAAGGCTGGCCTCCAACCGATCGCAGGCGCACAGCTCCGGATCGATTTCGCCGACGGCAAGGGCGGAGCAGTCTCGGCGCGAGACGACCGTTTCGCCAATATCGTGCTGCTGGCCAAGACCGAGGCGGGCTATCGCAATTTGATGCGCCTCGCCTCGCGCGCCTTTCTCGAAGTCGAGCAGGGCGACGAGCCGCATCTGACGCTGGACGCGCTCGCCACCGACGCCGAGGAGTTGATCGCGCTGACGGGCGGACCCGACGGCGCCTTGGACCGCGCCCTGGCGCAGGGCAGGCCGGAGCAGGCGGGCGCGCGCCTGGCGACGCTCCAGCGTCTCTACGGCGACAGGCTGTATATCGAGGTCCAGCGCCACAATTTGCGTTCTGAACGCGACGTCGAGCCGCAGCTGCTGGACCTTGCCTATCGTCGCGGCGTGCCGCTCGTTGCCACCAATGAGCCCTATTTCGCTCAGCCCAGTGATTTCGAAGCGCATGATGCGCTGCTCTGCATCGCCGAAGGCGCGGTGACGAGCGTCGACGATCGCAGGCGGGTCTCGCCCGAGCACTACTTCAAGACTCGCGCCCAAATGCGCGCGCTGTTCGCCGATCTCCCAGAGGCGACCGCCAACACGCTGGAGATCGCCCGTCGAGTCAGCTTCCGGCCGCAGACGCGCAAGCCGATCATGCCGCGCTTCGTGCAGGAGGCGCGCGATGCGCAGTCTCTCGACGAGATCGAGGCGCAGGAGCTACGTCGCGAAGCGATCGAAGGGCTGGATCAGCGCCTCGCCGCGCATGGGCCCGCGGAAGGCCGAACGCGGGAAGAATACGCCGCGCGACTCGATTTCGAACTTTCCGTCATCGAGAAGATGCGCTTCCCGGGGTACTTCCTCATCGTCTCCGACTTCATCAAATTCGCCAAATCTCAGGGAATTCCGGTCGGACCGGGGCGCGGCTCCGGCGCGGGCTCGCTCGTCGCCTATGCGCTGACCATCACGGACCTCGATCCGGTTCGCTTCGGACTCTTCTTCGAACGCTTCCTGAACCCTGAGCGCAATTCGATGCCGGATTTCGACATCGACTTCTGCCAGACGCGGCGCGGCGAGGTGATCGACTATGTCAGACGCCGCTATGGCGCCGACCGAGTCGCGCAGATCATCACCTTCGGCTCCTTCCTGGCGCGCGGCGTTTTGCGCAGCGTCGGCCGCGTTCTCGAAATGCCGCTCGGACAGGTCGACAAGCTCGCCAAGCTGGTGCCGCAGAATCCCGCGAAGCCGGTCACGCTCGCCGAAGCGCTGGCGAGCGAGCAGAAGTTGCGCGAAGCCGTGGAGGAGGACGAGCGCGTCAAGCGGCTCTTTAAAATCGCCGGTTTGCTAGAGGGGCTTTATTCCAACGCCTCCACCCACGCCGCCGGCGTCGTCATCGGCGACCGGCCGCTGCACGAGGTGACGCCGCTTTACCGCGACCCCAAGTCCGACATGCCGGCGACCCAGTTCAATATGAAGTGGGTCGAGCCAGCGGGATTGATCAAATTCGACTTTCTCGGTCTGAAGACGCTCACCGTGCTGGCGACGGCAAGCCGCCTGGCGCGTCGCCGAGATCCCCATTTCGATCTCGCCAAGGTTCCGCTCGATGATCCGGCGACTTATGCGCTGCTCGGCCGCGGCGAGACGGTCGGGATATTCCAGCTGGAAAGCGCCGGCATGCGCAAGGCGCTGGTCGAAATGCACGCCGATCGGTTTGAGGACATCATTGCGCTGGTGGCGCTGTATCGCCCCGGACCTATGGCGAATATCCCAACCTATTGCGCGGTCAAGCTCGGCGACGAAGAGGCCGACTATATTCACCCGGCGATCGAGCCCATTCTGAAGGAGACCTTCGGCGTCATCATCTACCAGGAGCAGGTGATGCAGATCGCTCAGCTCCTCTCCGGCTATTCGCTCGGCGAGGCCGACAATCTGCGGCGCGCCATGGGCAAGAAGATCAAGTCCGAGATGGACGCCCAGCGCGACCGTTTCGTCAGCGGCGCGATGGAGCGGGGGCTCAGCAAACAGAAGGCCAACGAAATCTTCGATTTGCTGGCGAAATTCGCCGATTACGGCTTCAACAAGAGCCATGCGGCGGCCTATGCGCTGATCGCCTATCAGACCGCCTGGTTCAAGACGCATTATCCGGCGGAATTCCTGGCCGCCTCGATGACCTTCGACAAGAGCCAGACCGACAAGCTCGCCGAGTTTCGCGACGAAGCGCGGCGCATGGGCATCGCGGTCGAACCGCCGTCGATCAATGAGTCGGGCGTCGACTTCGACGTCGCGCCGGGCGCTGAAGGCAGGCTCGCGATCCGCTATGCATTTTCGGCGCTCAAGGGGGTCGGCGAAGCGCAGGCCGAGTCGCTTGTGCGTTCGCGGGCGGAGCGCCGATTTGCGAGTCTCGCCGACGTCGCGAGACGGCTGAACCCGCGCGAAGTGAACAAGAAGACGCTGGAGAGCCTCGCCGCCTGCGGCGCCTTCGACGAGATCGAGCCCAATCGCGCCAAGGCTTTCGCGGCGATCGAGCCGATGCTCGCGGCCGCGAACAGGCATGCCGAAGACCGCAAGGCCGGACAAAATGCGCTCTTTGGCGAAGCCGAGCCTGCGGACCTCGCGGTTCCAAAGACGCCGCCCTGGCCAGCGGCCGAGACGTTGCGACGCGAATATGAAGCCGCCGGCTTTTTCCTCTCCGGCCATCCGCTCGACGCTTACGCCGGCCTCTTGCCGAAAATCCGCGTGTCGCGCTGGAGCGAATTCGCCGCCTCGGTCAAGCGGGGAGCCACCGCTGGCCGGCTCGCGGCCGTGGTTCTCGACAGGACCGAGAGGCGCACCAAGTCCGGGTCCAAGATGGGCATCTTGCAGCTCTCGGACGTCAGCGGACAATATGAGGCGATTCTCTTCCAGGAGGGACTGACGCAATATCGCGACCTTCTGGAGAAGGGCGCGGCGGTGCTCGTGACCCTCTCCGCGGCGGTCGAGGGCGAGGACGTTCGGGCGCGCATCGTCACTGTCGAGCCTTTGGCCGCGGCGGCGGCGCGCGCGCAAAAGGGCCTGCGCGTCGTCGTCGGCGACGAGGGGCCGCTCGACGGAATCAAGACGCGGCTCGCCGGCCGCGGCGACGGCGAGGTGTCGATTCTTCTGAAGCGCGATGCCGGACAGGAGGAAATCGAAATCCGACTCCCCGGAAGCTATCCGATCACGCCGGACGTCGCTGGCGCGCTGCGCGCCATACCGGGCGTTCTGGAGGTCGAATATCTGTAGGGAGATTGTTAAACTTAAACTATAAGTTTAAGTTTAAACTATTTGATTTATAATGTATTTATATATTTTTACGATCGGCGCAGGGGCGCACCGCGCGGCGCGCGGTTTCCTAGGAAAGCTGGGAACAAAGCCTCGTCTAAATCGTTGATGGGGCGTCAGCTCCAGCTGCAACCTTTCCTTACCCGCCGGGAGGCACTCATGGACGCGTCGCTCTCAGCCGCAGCCGCGATCGTTGGCGCGCCCAACGCGCAGTTCCTCGCTCTTCTGCTCATTGCCGGCCTTGTCGGCTGGGGTACGACAAAGCTCTCACATGTTCTGCACGCAGACGTGCGAGCAGGGGCTTTGCTGCTCTCGGCGGTCACGGGCGCATGGGTGGCGGCCGAACTCGCGGTTCGGGCCGGCGTGGGCCAGCGCTGCGCAGACGCCGTCTTGATCGCCGGCGTGATCGGCGCGGCGCTGTTCTGCATCGGATGCCAGGCGCTGCTGCCTCACGCCGATAGATCTCCCGAGGACATTGCCGTCCGCCATTGATATGCCTAGCTTGGTGAGAGAGGAGACTCTCCGCCCTTGACCGTGCTTGATCTCTTGAACGACGACCCCCGAAAGAAACGGGGGGAGGCGCCTCTTCGCCATCCTGAAAAGGCGGGCCGGCCTGATGCGCCCTTGCTGCGCAAGCCGCCGTGGATTCGCGTCAAGGCGCCGGGTTCGAAGGCCTGGGCGGAAACCAGCGGCCTCTTAAAGGACGCCGGGCTCACGACCGTGTGCCAGGAAGCGTCCTGTCCCAACATCGGCGAATGCTGGGAGAAAAAGCACGCCACCTTCATGATCATGGGCGAGATCTGCACGCGCGCCTGCGCGTTCTGCAATGTCGCAACCGGCCTGCCGACGCGGCTCGATCCGACCGAGCCGGGCAGGGTCGGGGAAGCCACGCGGGCGCTCGGCCTGTCGCATGTCGTCGTGACGTCCGTCGATCGCGACGATCTCGATGACGGCGGCGCCGGTCATTTCGCCGAGACCATCGCCGCCATCCGGTCGGCCTGTCCCGAAACGACGATCGAGGTGCTCACGCCGGACTTCCTCAGGAAGCCTGGCGCGCTGGAGCGCGTGGTGGCGGCCGGCCCGGACGTCTTCAATCACAATCTCGAGACCGTGCCGTCGCTCTATGTCACCGTGCGGCCGGGCGCGCGTTATTTCCACTCGCTGCTATTGCTTCAGCGCGCCAAGGAGCTGAACCCCTCGCTTTTCACCAAGTCGGGAATCATGGTCGGGCTTGGCGAGAGCCGTCTCGAAGTGATGCAGGTGATGGACGACATGCGCTCGGCGGACATCGATTTCATCACCATCGGCCAATATCTGCAGCCGACGCGCAAGCACCACGCGATCGAGCGCTTCGTGACGCCGGAGGAGTTCGACTCCTATAAGACGCTCGCCTACGCCAAGGGCTTTCTCTACGTCGCCGCCTCGCCGCTCACCCGATCGTCGCATCATGCCGGCGATGATTTCGCCAAGCTGCGCGCGGCGCGCGAACAGCGGCGCGCGGAACGGTAAACGTGCCGGGTGGACGCGGACATGCGGAATTAACATGTGGGCGCGGCTTAGCCCCCACCCCAACCCTCCCCCGCGTCGCGGGAGAGGGAGTTAGACTCGGCGCTTCATCGAGCTTTCCGAAATGCGGCTCATTGGCGTCCCCTCTCCCGCGCAGCGGGGGAGGGACAGGGAGGGGGCTCTCCTCCCCGATTTTGCAAATTTCCCCCGAAAAGCGGAGGTAGATTAAGCGCTAAGCGCGGTGGAGATTTCCGCCAGCGTCGCGCGTTCGGCGTCGGTGACCTTCACTCCGCCAAAGCCCAGAAAACCGCCCTCGACGCCCGCTTCCGCCACCAGGTTGGCGATATGGTTGAGCCAGTCCTTGAACGCCTTCGACTCATTGGGCGCCTTCGCATCGAGAATGGAGGCGGTGCGGCGCAACTCGACGAGCGCCCGATCTTTGAACTGGTCCACCTTGGCCCCGTCGACCACGCCCTTCACGCCGTCCCGGGCCGCGGCGCGTCCGTCCGGCGTGAGAAGGTCCTCGACAACCGCCTTGATCAGCGCGTCCGCATTTGGATCGGATTTTGCCGTGGCCAAAGCCTTGGCGCTCGCGAAACCCTCCTGCAAGGTGCCGATAAAGCCGCTCGGATCGCCAGCGCTTACGGCGAAGCCGGCCAGCAGCGGCGATTCAAGCAGTTTTTTCCATTCATCAGCCGTGAAATCGGATTTATTCGCCATTGTTTCCTCCGTAGAATATCTCAGGAGCCAGCGAGAGCTCGTCGATAGAACTGCGATGCGACGCAATTGTTCCAGCCGCGTGACGGCGCCGACTTTTGCCGCTCTCGTCAATGAACTAGAAGCTTGGCTCATGAAGAGTTTCCGCAACCGTCGCTACGTGCCGCACAGCGCAGGAGAAATGTTCGCGCTGGTGCGCGACGTTGAATCCTATCCGCAATTCGTGCCCCTCTGCGAGGCCGTTCGCATCCGCCGACGGTCGGAGATCTCGCCTGGGGTCGAGGTGTCGCTGATCGAGATGCAGGTCGGCTTCAAAGCGATCTGCGAGCGCTATGTGAGCCGCGTCTGCTGCGACTCCAACAAACTGGACATCCGGGTCGAATGCGCCGAGGGACCGTTTCGAAAACTCGACAATCGCTGGACGTTTCGCGACGAGCCGGCGGCGAGCGGCGGCGCGCCGCGGTCGATGGTCGAGTTCTTCATCGCCTATGAATTCAAGAGTCCGGCGCTTGGCTTTGTGATGGGCGCAATGTTTGATCGCGCGTTCCACAAATATGCGGACGCCTTCGCCACGCGCGCCGATGCGGTTTATGGCCGCCGCTGATCCGCGTCGACGGCGTCAATCATCATGTCCAGCGCTTGCATGACGGAGGCGGCGCGAATCTCGGCGCGCGACAGCGGCCCATAGCGCCGCTCGACATGATTGACGGCGCCGTCGCGCCGGGCGCAGGCGAAATGAACCAGCCCCACAGGCTTTTCCGCCGAGCCGCCGCCGGGTCCGGCGACGCCCGTCACCGCGACGGCGACATCGGCCAGCGAACGGTCGATGGCGCCCAGCGCCATGGCGCGCGCGACCTCGGCGCTGACGGCGCCATGCGCTTTGAGCAAGGCGTCCGCGACGCCCAGCATGTCGCATTTCGCGGCGTTGGAGTAGGTGACGAAGCCGCGGTCGAACACATCGGACGAGCCTGGAATTTCGGTGAGCGCTGCGGCGACGAGCCCGCCGGTGCAGGATTCGGCGCTCGCAAGACGCAGGGCTTTGGCGCGGGCTTTGTCGAGAAGCGCGTTAGCTTTTATGTATGCCGTATGTTCACTCATTACGTATCTCATAAATTCGCATTACGTATGTCATACAAAGTCCTTTGAACGGCTCAGGCGCTATTCCCACGCGCGCAACGCGCGCGATCGGGAATCCAGAGCAAAACCAGCGTTCTTGGATTGGCCCTGGATTCCCGGTCAGGCCTTTGGCCTGCCGGGAATGACACGGCCCAACACGGATCAGCCGGATCACAACTCATGGGTCGGCTTGCCGCGCAGCGCCTTCACATCGCCGCGCTGCTTCTTGCCGTCGAGCCGCCTCAGCTTCGAGCCGAGCGTCGGCCGGGTCTTCTTTCGGGGCGGGGGCGGCGGAGCCGCCGCAATGCGAATGAGGTCGATGAGGCGATCGAGCGCATCAGCCCGGTTGCGTTCCTGCGTGCGATGGCGGCGGGCTTCGATGAGGATGACGCCGTCCTTTGTCAGACGCCTGCCGGCGAGTCGCGCGAGCCGCGCCTTCACGTCATCTGGGAGGCTGGGCGAATTGCGGATGTCGAAGCGCAGCCGCACCGCGGTTTCGACCTTCTGCACATTCTGGCCGCCGGGCCCAGACGCGCGCGCAAACTCTTCCACGATTTCCCATTCGTGGAGCGCGATTCTATCGGTCACGCGGATCATGGCGGGCCTCGGCTCTGTGAGGCTGCTTTATAGCAGGTCATGCGGGCCAGTCGTCATTGCGCGCTGTGTCATTCCCGGCAGGCCGCAGGCCTGACCGGGAATCCAGAGCAATAACGAGGATGTTTGTTGCGCCTCTGGATTCCCGATCGCGCGCAAGCGCGCGTCGGGAATGACAATCCGATACGTCAGCGACACTGGATAGCTTCGCGTCCGGCGCGCAGTGACGCGACTGGGAGCAGATGCAGGTTCGCTCAGTCTCTCACGGCAGCCGCACCGTCGCGATCGCCAGCGCCGCCATGCCTTCCTGCCGGCCGGTGAATCCCAGCCGCTCGGTGGTCGTCGCCTTGATCGCGACGCGGCCGATCTCGACGCCCATCGTCGCCGCGAGGCTTTCGCGAATCTGCTCCCGGTGCGGACCGATCTTCGGCGCTTCGCAAATGATCGTCGCGTCGACATTGGCGATCGCGCCGCCGCGCGCGCGCACCAATTCGCAGGCGCGCGCCAGAAAGATCGATGACGCCGCGCCCTTCCATTGCGGATCGGACGGGGGGAAATGCGCGCCGATGTCGCCCTCGGCGATGGCGCCGAGAATGGCGTCGGTGATCGCATGGGACAGCACGTCGGCGTCCGAATGGCCGGCGAGGCCATGCGTATGCGGGACCGCGACGCCGCCGAGCCAAACGGAATCGCCTGGCCCGAAGGCGTGGACGTCGTACCCCTGACCCATGCGGATGTCGGGCAGATCGGCGAATGCGGGTTGCTTCAACTGCTCCATGGCGCGGGCGAAGTCCTGTTGCGTCGTGAGTTTGAAATTGGCGGTATCGCCTTCAAAAATATGCACCTTCACGCCGGCGGCTTCGGCGATCATGGCGTCGTCGGTATAATCGCGCCCGCCGGCGGCCGCCGCGCGATGGGCTTCCATTATCAGATCGAAGCGAAAGGACTGCGGCGTCTGCACGGCGCAAAGCCTCGCGCGGTCGGGCGTCGCGACGACGACGCCGGCGCCGTCGATCTCCTTTATCGTATCGGCGAGCGGCACGCCGGGGGCGGCGGCCCCATGAATCTCGGCGGCTTCGATCGCGCGCGCGATGAGCGCGGCGTCCGCGAAAGGACGCGCCGCGTCATGGATCAGCACGATGTCCGGCGCGCCCTCGCTCGCGAGCGCCTCTAGGCCGTTCCTGACGCTTTCCTGCCGACTGGCGCCACCGAGGGCCGGCGGCAGAAGCCGCGCCCGATCGGCAGGGGAGAGCTCCGCGACGCTCGCGGCATAATGGTCGAGGTCCTCTTTATGGATGACGACCTTGAGCGTCGCCTGGGGCATGGCCATATGCAGCCCATGCAGCGTTCGGGCGAGCAGCGTCATGCCGGCGATCGGTCGGTATTGTTTGGGCAGGCCGTCGCCCGCCCGCGCGCCGCGCCCGCCGGCGACGATCAGGATGGCGATGGAAGGAATGTGGTGAGCGGCGCCCATGGCCGCTCTCTGTCGGTTTTCGCCAACGCCGTCAAATGGCGACGGGCTGGAGAAATGCTATGTTGCAAGTGCGAAGAGAACTGCTTATGATGTGGGCAAGATGGCTACTGCCAAAAAACTAGGCGTTGGCTTTGACCCTCCGCCTTTGAGCATTGGCGGGATCACGCTCACCGGTCGCGCGCTGCTCGCGCCGATGGCCGGCGTGACCGACCCGACCATGCGCCGTATCGCGTCGCGTCTGGGGGCGTCGGCGACGGTAAGCGAGATGGTGACCGCCGCTGGCGTCGCCCGCGGCGATCGCGAAACGGCGATGCGGCTGGAATGCGCCGGCGAGTGGCCCCGGGTCATTCAGATCGCCGCGCGCGAGCCGGCGGAAATGGCGGCGGCCGCGCGAAGCGCCGAATCCTCTGGAGCTGACTGGATCGACATCAACATGGGCTGTCCTTGCAAGCGTGTCACCGGAGGCCTCGCGGGCGCCGCGCTGATGCGCGATCTCGATCAAGCGTCGCGGCTGATCTCTGCAGCACGCGAGGCAATATGCGTGCCGCTGAGCGTCAAGATGCGGCTGGGATGGGATGAAGCGACCCGAAACGTCGCGGAGCTTGCGCGCCGCGCGGAAGCCGAAGGCGCCGCGATGATCACCGTGCATGGGCGAACGCGCCAGCAGTTTTACGCAGGCAAGGCCGATTGGCGGGCGATCGCGGCGGCGAAAGCGGCCGTGCGAATTCCGGTGATCGCCAATGGCGACTGCGCCGACGAAGACGACGCCGTCGAGATGCTCGAGCATTCGCGCGCTGACGGGGTCATGATCGGACGGGCGGCCCTGGGGCAACCCTGGATCGTCGGCGATATCGCCCATTTTCTACAGACCGGCGAGCGGCGGGCGCCGCTCACGCTGGCGCAGCGCGCCGAAATCGCGCGCGAACACCTCGAAGGTCTACTGGCGTCGATGGGCGCGTCGGCCGGGTTGAGGCACGCGCGCAAACATCTCGCCGCCTATGTCGATCGCCTCGTCGGTCGCTTGGCGGCCCATGCCGCAGCCGATGCGCGCCACGCGCTGGTCACCACGGATTCGCCCGAGGAGGCGGCGCGGCTGATTGAGCTGATTTTTCTGAAGTTGCAGCCTGCAGAGCAGGGGATCGCAGCATGAGCGTTTTCGACCGCCCTCGACGCAATGGCGCGCATTGCGGCAGCTACGAGCCGCTCAAGATCATCAATGACGCCGGCCGATCATGCATGCTTGAGGCTCTGCCCAACGCGATTCTGACCGTCGCCCGCGATGGCGTCATTGAGGACGCCAACGCCGCCGCGGAGGCCTTCTTCGAACTCGGCAAGCCTCTGCTCATCGGTCAGTCGCTCGATCGGCTGCTGCCGTTCGGATCGCCGCTCACCGCGCTCATCGAGCAGGTGCGCGAACGTGGCGCGACGATCAACGAATACAAGGTCGATCTCGGCCGACCGGGCCAGGAGGCCGACCGACGCGTCGACGTTCATTGCGCGCCGCTGCCCGAAGGCGACGGGCTCGTGCTTGTCATGCTGCAGGAGCGGACAATTGCCGACAAAATAGACAGGCAACTGACGCATCGTGGCGCCGTTCGCTCGGTTTCTGGGCTGGCCTCGATGCTGGCGCATGAAATCAAGAATCCGCTGTCCGGAATTCGCGGCGCCGCACAACTGCTCGAATCGGCGCTCGGCGATCAGGACCGCGCGCTGACGCGGCTGATTTGCGACGAGACCGATCGGATTGTGCGTCTTGTCGACCGGATGGAGGTGTTTTCCGACGCGCGTCCGTTGCAGCGCGAGCAGGTGAACATCCATTCGGTGCTGGATCACGTGAAGCGCGTCGCACAGAGCGGATTCGCCCGCAACGTTCGCTTCGTCGAGAACTACGACCCATCGCTGCCGCCGGTTTACGCCAACCGCGATCAATTGGTGCAGGCCTTCCTCAATCTCGTGAAGAACGCGGCGGAAGCCGTTGGCGAAGCCGTCGATGGGGAGATCGAACTCTCGACCGCTTTCCGGCCCGGGGTCAGCCTGCGCGCGCTTGGCGAGAAAAGCCCCATTGGACTGCCGCTCGAATTCTGTGTGCGCGACAATGGCCCCGGCGTTCCGGAAGACATCGCCGCGCATCTCTTTGATCCCTTTGTCACCACCAAATCGACAGGAACTGGCCTCGGACTTGCACTGGTTGCGAAGATCGTCAACGACCACGGCGGCATCGTGGAGTGCGAGTCCCTCCCCAGACGGACAACGTTTCGGGTTTTGATGCCGATGTACAGGGCAAAGCGGCCCGATCAACGCGAGGAACGGCGTGCATGACATCTCGCAAAGGCGGGAGACCGAAGCAATGACGCGAGGAGAAATTCTGGTCGCCGACGACGACGCGTCCATACGCACGGTCGTCGCGCAGGCGCTTTCGCGCGCAGGCTATGAAGTGCGCACCACCGGCGCGGCCGCTACCTTGTGGCGGTGGGTGCAGTCGGGCGAGGGCGACCTCGTCGTCACCGACGTCGTCATGCCCGACGAGAACGCTTTCGAGCTTCTGCCGCGCATCAAAAAGCTTCGTCCTGAGCTTCCGATCATCGTCATGAGCGCGCAAAACACGTTCATGACCGCCATTCGAGCGTCAGAGCGCGGCGCATACGACTATCTGCCCAAACCTTTCGACCTCAAGGAGCTCGTGGGCATCGTCGGCCGCGCCATGGCCGAGCCCCGCAAGCAGCCGGAGGACAACGGCCACGATGAAATCGAGGGGATGCCGCTCGTCGGCCGCTCCCCAGCGATGCAGGAAATCTATCGCTCCCTCGCGCGATTGATGCAGACTGACCTCACGGTCATGATCAATGGCGAGTCGGGAACCGGCAAGGAGCTCGTCGCCCGCGCCCTGCACGATTACGGAAAGCGCAAAAAGGGCCCCTTCGTCGCCGTGAATATGGCGGCGATTCCGCGCGATCTGATCGAAAGCGAACTCTTCGGCCATGAGAAGGGCGCCTTCACCGGCGCCAACCAGCGATCGGCCGGGCGCTTCGAGCAGGCCGAGGGCGGCACGCTGTTTCTCGACGAGATCGGCGACATGCCGATGGAGGCGCAGACCAGGCTGCTCCGCGTGCTGCAGCAGGGCGAATACACGACCGTGGGCGGGCGCACGCCGATCAAGACCAATGTCCGAATCATCGCCGCCACCAACAAGGATCTGCGCATCCTGATCCAGCAGGGCCTGTTCCGCGAGGATCTTTACTTCCGCCTCAACGTCGTGCCGCTTCGGCTGCCGCCGTTGCGCGAGCGCGCGGAGGACATCCCCGACCTCGTGCATCACTTCTTCAAGGTGGCGGCGAGCGAAGGACTGCCGCAGAAATACATCGATCAGGCCGCGCTCGACCGGATGAAGAGATACCGCTGGCCGGGCAACATCCGCGAACTCGAAAACCTCATCCGCAGGCTTGCCGCGCTGCACCCGCAGGAAGTCATTTCCGATCAGCTCGTCGAGACCGAACTCGAGCATGAGATTCGGCAGGCTGACCCGGGCGACAAAGGCTCAGCCGCCGCCGCGACCTCGCAAGAATTGTCCGACGGACAAACGCTTTCGAGCTCCGTCGAACTCCATCTCGCCAAGCTCTTCCGCGACTATGGGGATCAGTTGCCGCCGCCCGGTCTCTATCATCGGATCATTCGCGAGATCGAAATCCCGCTTGTGTCTGCGGCGCTTGCGGCCACGCGCGGCAATCAGATCAAGGCGGCGGAATTGCTCGGACTGAACCGCAATACGCTGCGCAAGAAGGTCAACGACCTCGACATCCGCCTGATGCGTTCACCGCGATAGCGACTCTTCCGGCCGTTCAATTGCAACCGGCGCGGGCGGAGCCTATACAGGCGCCATGGCCCTGACCGGAGACTCGGCTTCTCCGCCAAAGGCGAAAGGCAGAACGCCGTTTCGCAGCTGGTTCGGCCCGATCATTGTGATCGGCGCCGTCGGCTGTGCTTTGGCTACATTCCTGGTCGTGGCGGAATTCGGCGCGATATCGCCGACAGACGACCGCCTATTGCCGCTGCTCATCATCAACGGCGTCTTTGTCGCCGTTCTGCTCGCGATGGTGATCGTCAAGGCCTGGAGCCTCTACCGCGTCTGGCGGCGCGGCGAGGCGGCGGCGCGCCTTCACGTGCGCACGGTCGGCTTTTTCGCGGTCATTGCTTTGATTCCGGCGATTCTGCTGGCCGTGGCGGGGTCGCTGACTCTGGAGCGCGTGCTCAATCCCGCCTTCATGTCGAGCGTCAAGGTCTTCGTCCACAATACGGCGGAAGCCGCGGCCGTGTTCCGAGAGAGTCAGTGCCGGGCGTTGCTGCAGGAGGCGCAGCTCACGGCGTCCGATCTTGATCGCGCGGCCATTCTCTACAACTCGGACCGTCCGTACTTTCATCAAATATTTCAATCGCGGGCATATTTCCTGGGATTCTCCGTCGCAGCGCTGGTGAAATCCAACGGCGAAATTCTCGACCGCGTCGACGTGGCGCAGAACGCCGCCTCCATCATCATCGCCCCGCCGCAATCCGAGTTCGACGACGCGCGACGCGGGGAGCCTCTGTGCCTCGTGATCGATGACGGCAAGAGCTTCGTCGCATTGCGCGCGCTTAGCGCCTTTCAGGACACGTTCCTTTACGTCACTCGGCCAATTGACCCGATCGCCGTGGAATTTCCCAAACAGGCTCAGAACCTGATCAGCAGTTATGACGTCTTCGACGCCTATCGCGCCGCCGTTCAGCGCGCCTTCGTGCTGATGTACGCCTTCTTAACAACGATCATGCTGCTGTCGTCCATCTGGTTTGGACTGGATTTCGCCGACCGGCTGGTGACGCCGATCCGGGATCTGATCGCCGCAACCGACGAGGTGTCGGCCGGCAATCTCGATGTTCGCGTCAACGTCGACAAGCAGCATGGCGATTTGGCGCGCCTCGGCGACGTCTTCAACAATATGACGACCGAGCTCAATCTTCAGCAAAACCGACTGATCGAGGCCAATCGGATCAATGACGAACGTCGCGAATTCACCGAGGCCGTGCTCTCCGGCGTGCCGGTCGCGGTGATGGGCGTGGACTCGGAAAGCATCGTCACCATTCTCAACCGCTCAGCCGAGGAACTGTCGCTGGCGGACCCGACGGGGCAGGCGACCGTCGGCGCCTCGGTGGCGTCGGTCTTGCCGGAGATTGTCCCCATTCTGAAGGACGCGGCGGAAGTCTTTCCGCGCGCCGTTCAAAGCCAGATCATCATCAAGCGCGGCGTCGCCGAGCGCACCTTGAATGTGCGGGTCACCCTGGCGCGCGCCGATGCGGGACATCACAACTACGTGGTGACGCTCGACGACATCACCGACCTCGTAATGGCGCAGCGCACCTCCGCCTGGGCGGACGTCGCGCGGCGCATCGCCCACGAGATTAAAAATCCGTTGACGCCCATTCAGCTTTCGGCCGAGCGGCTGCGCCGCAAATACGGCAAGGTCATCCAGGAAGATCGAGACATTTTCGACCAATGCACAGACACGATTGTGCGTCAGGTCGACGACATCAAGCGTATGGTCGACGAGTTTTCCTCCTTTGCGCGTATGCCGAAGGCGCGCCCGGCGCGCGACGATCTCAACGAATGCATTCGGCAGGTCGCGTTCCTCATGCGCGTCGGCAACGCCGATCTCGACATCGTCGAAGAGTTGCCGGAAACGTCCGTCATCGCGCAGTTCGATCGCCGCTTGCTGTCGCAGGCGCTCACCAATATCGTGAAGAATGCCGTCGAAGGCATCGCCGCACGAGAAGAAAAAGACGCTCTGGAAAAGGGAAGAGTCGAAATCAGATTGAATGTGCGCGATCGCATGGCGGAAATCGACGTGATCGATAATGGTAAGGGCTTCCCGGCGATGAACCGGCAGCGCTTGCTCGAGCCTTACATGACGACGCGATCGGACGGCACCGGATTGGGTCTGCCGATCGTCGCCAAGATCGTCGAGGATCACGGAGGCCGGCTGGAGCTGCTGGACGCGCCGTCGGGTCGGGGGGCCTGCGTCAGGCTCATTGTGCCCCTTGCCGCGGAAACGTCCTCGAAAGAGGAGCCGCACGCGGCTGGCGCACAGGCTGAAAAAGCGCCGGCGCATGCAAGTGAGCCGGGACAGAGCGGGGTATAATGGCCAGCGATATTTTGATCGTCGACGATGAAGAGGACATCAGAGAGCTTGTCGCCGGGATTCTGAGCGACGAAGGGCACGGGGTCCGCACCGCCAAAGACTCCGATGAAGCGCTTGCGGCGATCGCAAGCCGGCGTCCGCATCTGGTTTTTCTTGACATCTGGCTGCAAGGGTCTCGGCTCGACGGCCTCCAGGTGCTCGAAGTCGCGCAGAAGCAGCACAAGGGCCTGCCCGTGGTCATGATCTCGGGCCACGGCAATATCGAAACCGCAGTCAGCGCGATCAAGATCGGCGCATACGACTTTATTGAAAAGCCCTTCAAGGCGGATCGGCTGGTGCTCGTCGCCGAACGGGCGCTCGAAGCCTATCAGCTGCGGCGCGAACTTTCCGCGCTGCGCCAGCGGGCAGGAGCCTTCGACCGCATCGTCGGCGATTCGCCGGCGGCGCATCAGCTGCAGCAGCTCATTGGCCGCGTTGCCCCTGTGAATTCGCGCGTGCTGATCACCGGCGCCCCTGGGACAGGCAAGGAACTCGCCGCCCGCTGCATCCACGAGGCGTCGAGTCGCGCCGGCGGGCCATTCGTCGTCATCAATTCGGCCACGATCACGCCGGAGAACATGGAAATCGAGCTGTTCGGTCGCGAAGGCGCCGACGGCGAGCGCAAGATCGGCGCGCTTGAGGAGGCGCATGGCGGGACGCTGTTCCTCGACGAAATCGCCGACATGCCGAAGGATAGCCAGGCGAAAATTCTGCGCGTGCTGGTCGATCAGACGTTTCAGCGGGTCGGCGGATCGAACAAGGTCGAAGTCGACGTGCGCATCATCTCGTCCTCGGCGCGCGATCTCGCTTCGGCGATCGAAGAGGGAACGCTGCGCGAGGATCTGTTTCATCGCCTCGCGGTGGTGCCGATCCGGATTCCCTCGCTGGCGGAGCGGCGCGAGGACATCCCGGCGCTCATCGACTATTTCATGGAGAATATGTCGCTCGCTTCCGGCATGCCGCGCCGACGGATCTCGGAAGACGCCCTCGCTATCCTGCAGTTGCATGACTGGCCAGGCAACATTCGCCAGTTGAGAAATAATGTAGAGCGCTTGATGATCCTCACGTCTGGCGATTCCAGCGCGACGATCACGGCCGAAATGCTTCCGGCCGATGTCGGCGAACTCGTGCCGGCGACTCCCGCCGGCGTGCGCGGCGAAAAACTGATGAGCCTGCCACTCAGAGAGGCGCGGGAAGTTTTCGAGCGCGAATACCTCGTCGCTCAGCTCAATCGCTTCTCGGGGAATATCTCCCGAACGGCTGAGTTCATCGGCATGGAGCGGTCCGCCTTACACCGAAAACTTAAGTCGCTCTCGGTCGAGTCATAGAAACATTAACTTAGACGAGCTAGTTAAAGCGTTGCATTATGTTGGCGGCGAGAGTCGGCGCGGTTTTAAAGCCGAACGCTTGCCATGAACTGGCGGCTGAAAGCGCGCGACTTGCGCCTTGCGCTTCGCCATTTGAAAGGTTCTAATGAACACGGCGGCGAAAAAAGAAGAACGATCCCCTGGGGGCGGCGTCATTCCGCTCGGCTCACAAAAAAGAACAGGACAGCCGATGTCGTCAGAGCGTTCGCAGAATCTGCAAGATACATTTTTGAATTTCGTCAGGAAGAATAAAGTCCCGCTCACGATCTTCCTCGTCAATGGCGTCAAGCTCCAGGGAATCGTCACCTGGTTCGATAATTTTTGCCTATTGCTGCGACGAGACGGGCATTCTCAGCTCGTCTACAAGCACGCCATCTCGACGATCATGCCCGGACACCCCATACAAATGTTTGAGCCGGGCGACGACGAGGGCCAGGCCGACAAACAGCGGTAGGCGATTGAAGGCTGACAGCGGAGCAGATAACGGGACGGCGCCGAACGGCGCCGGCGCCCGCGCATTGGTCATTGGGCCCTATGGGACTCAAGGCGGCGCGGCGCGTGCGCGCGACACGGCGGCGCGTCTCATGGAGGCGGTGGGACTCGCCGAGGCGATCGACCTCGATGTCGTCGGTCAACTCCCCATATCGTTGAACGAAGTTCGACCTGCGACGTACCTAGGGAAGGGCAAGGTCGAAGAGATCGGCGAACTCGTCAAGGCGAAGGACGCCGCGCTGGTCAGCATGGACTGCCAGCTCTCGCCCGTGCAGCAGCGCAATCTTGAAAGGGCGTGGGACGCCAAGGTCATCGACAGGACCGGGCTCATTCTCGAAATCTTCGGCGAGCGCGCCCGTACCAAGGAGGGCGCGCTGCAGGTGGAACTCGCGCATCTCTCCTATCAGAAGTCGCGGCTCGTTCGCTCCTGGACCCACCTTGAACGCCAGCGCGGCGGTTTCGGCTTTCTTGGCGGACCCGGCGAGACGCAGATCGAGACGGACCGGCGCCTGATCGAGGAGCGGATGCGGCGCATCGAACACGATCTTGACAAGGTGAAGCGCACGCGCGCGCTGCATCGCAAGACGCGGCGCGACGTTCCCTATCCGGTGGTCGCGCTCGTCGGTTACACGAATGCCGGAAAGTCCACGCTTTTCAATCGTCTGACCAAGGCCGAGGTGCTGGCGCAGGACATGCTGTTCGCGACCCTCGATCCCACGCTTCGCCAGATCAAATTGCCGCATGGCGCGCGCGTCCTGCTCTCCGACACGGTGGGATTCATCTCCGACCTGCCTACCATGCTCGTCTCCGCCTTCCGAGCGACGCTCGAAGAAGTGACGCTGGCCGACGTGGTTCTCCACATTCGCGACGTCTCGCACGAAGATTGGGAAGCGCAGGCGAAGGACGTCGAGTCGATCCTGAGCGAACTCGGTCTGAAAGGCGAAGCCGAGGGGCGGATCTTGGAGGTTTGGAACAAGATCGACGCGCTCGATCCCGATCGGCTTTCGGCGCTGCAGCTCGCCGTGAGCGGGATCGAGCCTCAACGGCGGCCGACGCTCGTATCAGCCTTGACCGGGCAGGGGCTCGATGAGTTGCTGGCAAGGATCGAATCCACGCTGGCGGCGGGACGGGTTCGATTTGAAATGAACCTCGACGTCGCCGACGGCGAGGGGCTCGCCTGGCTTCACGCCCATACCGAAGTGCTCGAACGCGAAGCGTTGCCGGAGGGCGGCGTCCATCTCATCGTTCGTATCGATCCTGAACGTTCGGAGGGCCTCGCGAGGCGGTTCCCTCAGGCCGAAATGATCCGCGAAGCCGGCGCTGGGCGCTAACGGACGGCGCGTAATTTTCAGACGTTTGAGAGAGCCGTCAGCGCGGCTTGCGCTCCGCGCCTTTCGCCTCGACCCACAGCGCCTCCATCTCATCGAGAGACGCTGCTTCAGGCGAATGGCCCATCTCGGCGAGGCGCCGCTCGATATGGTGGAACCGCCGCTCGAACTTGTTATTGGCGCTACGAAGCGCCTGCTCGGGATCGACCTTGGCGTGACGCGCCAGATTGGCGACGACAAAGAGTAGATCGCCGATCTCCTCTTCAAGCGCCGGCGAAGCCTTTGCGCCAGGAGCGGCGAGTTCCGCGGCGACTTCCTCTGTTTCCTCGCGAATCTTGCCAAGAACCTGCTGCGCGTCGTCCCAGTCGAAGCCGACCGCGGACGCCTTCTGTTGCAGCTTCAGGGCGCGCGTCAGAGCGGGCAGGGCGAGGGGCACGCCGTCAAGCAGGCTGGCCGGCGGCGCGCCCTCCTTCGCCGCCTTCTCGCGCGCTTTGATTGCGCTCCATTGTGTGGTCACGCCGTCGGCGTCGAGAGATTGGAGGTCGCCGAAAACGTGCGGATGCCGGCGAATGAGCTTGTCGCAGATGGCGTCGACGACGTCCTTGAAGGCGAAGGCCGCCTGCTCCTGCGCCATTCGGGCATGGAACACGACCTGCAAGAGGAGATCGCCTAACTCGTCTTTGAGCTCGGTAAGATCGTTGCGCTCGATGGCGTCAGCGACCTCATAGGCTTCCTCAATCGTGTAGGGCGCGATCGAGCGGAAATCTTGCTCGAGATCCCAGGGACAGCCGCTGCCGGGCGTGCGCAGCGCCGCCATGATTTCGATCAGTCTGGCGACGTCGCCGTGCGGTCGACCGGACATGAGGGTTTCCCAAAAGAAAAGCGCCGCGGCCCTCAAGGAGGATCGCGGCGCACGGATCTACGGAGCGAGGCTCAATCCAGGATGATCGACAGCGCTTCTCTGCCTTTCGCCGTATCGACGACCTGCATCGTGACCGGCTGCCCCTCGGCGAGGCGGTTCACGCCGGATGGGCCCAGAATCGAAATATGGACGAACACGTCCTTGCCGCCGTCGTCCGACTGCACAAAGCCGAAGCCTTTTGTCTCGTCGAACCATTTGACCTTGCCGGCGACCGGAACGGCAGTCGACGGATCGGGCGCCTGACGACGGGGCCGGGGGCTGTCAAAACCGCCGCCTGCGCGCGGCGGCGGCGGCGGCGCGCGCTCAGCGGCGCCAGCCAAATCGACCTCGAGAATGCGCGCCACTTGCTGGCCCTTCACCGAGCTCGTGACCTGCACCTGCAATTTCGCGCCGGGCGGCAGCGTGTCGTATCCCGCCGCCTGAACGGCGCCGATATGGAGGAACGCGTCGCCGGTGCCATTGGCAAGCTCAACGAAGCCGAAGCCCTTGTCAGTCTTGAACCACTTCACGATGGCGTCGACTGCTGGCTCGTTCGACATCGGAGGCGGCGAATCTGGAAATCCGCCGCCAAAGGGTGATCGCGGCGCGCGGCTCGTGCGCGGCGAATCATAGCTATACGGAGCGTCGTCATCAAATCCGCGCTTGCGGGGGCCCCGAAAATCTCTACCTTTGCTCATGTCTACCTGCTCGTCTCCGCCAAAAACGGCAAGACCGCTATGCCAACCTTGTGCGCCCAACCGCTCCAGTTGGCGCGTCTCAAATAACGCGCCCGCCCGGAAACGACGATGATGTGCCTCTTGAATGCCATATAGTCCCGCGCAGCGAGCCTTTTACCAGAGTTTTGCCCCCGAAGGCCAGAGAAATCCGTGGGGTGATCCAAAAATCCAAACAGTCGCCATAGTTTGACAACTAGGTCAAATTCCTGCGTCGGCGGGAATGTTCGCGATTGCAGGAGTTTAGATGAGCTGCGCGGGTGGGACTGTCGCGCCATGCGCTGAACACGCGGCGCCTTGTCAACATAATGCGTCATCCGAGGACGCCGGCGGCGGCGTTCCGCCGGACATGACATCGACGCAAAATCTCAGGCGAGCGAAAGGCAAGGGCCGACGGCGCCAGCCGCATCCCTCATCCACGATTCGCATAATCGATATTATGGAACCAAAATATATCATTTTTGGCGATGGCTGCGACGTCAGACGTCGAGCGCCATTCCGTCAAAAGCCGGCGTGACATTTTCCGGCAGCGTCGCGGCGAGCGCGTCGTAATCCAGATCAACGTGCAGATCCGTCAGAACGGCGCGCTTTGGCTTGAAATGCGCGATGAAGTCCAGCGCCTGACTGACGGAAAGATGTGTGCCGTGCCGCTGATGGCGCAGCGCGTCGATAATCCAGAGATCGAGCCCTTCCAGATACTGAACGCTCTCAGGCGGAATCGCGTGCAGATCCGGCGTGTAGGCCACGTTGTCGAAGCGGAAGCCGAGAGCGTCCATGTCGCCATGGTCCAGGCGAAACGGCGTGGCGACGATGGCGCCGCCGGGTCCGTCGACCGTCTCGGCGCGCCCCAAATGCAGCCGATGTTCGGTCATCAGCGGCGGATAAAAGCTCCCCGGCGGCGTCTTGAAGATGTAGTCGAACTTCGTGGCGAATGACCGCGAAGTCGGTTCGTCCATATAGGCCGGGATGCGCCGACCGCTCAGAATGACGAGGCCGCGCACATCGTCCACGCCATGCGTGTGGTCGGCGTGGGGATGGGTATAGAAAACCGCGTCGAGCCGCTTGACGTCGGCGTCGATGAGTTGCTCGCGTAGATCCGGTCCCGTGTCCACGAGCACTTGCGTCGCTGCGTCAGCAGGGCCGCGCGCGACGAGAATTGAGCAGCGCCGGCGCCGATTTTTCGGATTGTCCGGATCGCACTTTCCCCAGCCCTGCCCGACGCGCGGCACGCCGCCCGACGAGCCGCACCCAAGGATCCTGATTCTCAGGCTCACGCGACGGCGTCCAGAGGCGGCATTTTGGAAAACAGCCTCAACGCATTTTCGGTTGTGGCGATTGCAAGTTCAGCGGCGCTGATTCCCTTGAGGTCGGCGAGCACGCGCGCGGTGTCGACGACGAAGGCCGGCTCGTTGCGCTTGCCGCGATGGGGCGTCGGCGCGAGGAACGGCGCGTCGGTTTCGACCAGCATGCGCTCCAGCGGCACGTCGCGGGCGATCTCGCGCAGATATTCGGCGTTTTTGAAGGTCACAACGCCAGAAAAGGAAATATAGAGGCCGAGCTCCAGCGCCGTTTGGGCGAGCTCGGGGCCGCTCGTGAAGCAATGGAGCAGGGCGGGGAAAGTCCCCTTCCCCATTTCGTCCTTCAGAATCGCGGCGCAGTCGTCGTCGGCGTCGCGCGTATGAATGACGAGCGGAAGGCCGGTTTCCCTCGCGGCTTGGACGTGAATGCGGAAGATGCGCTGCGCCACCTCGCGCGGCGCGTGGTCGTAGTGATAGTCGAGGCCCGCTTCGCCCAATCCGACGCATTTTGGATGTTGCGACAGAGTCACCAGCGCTTCGACGGTCGGCTCGGCCTCTTCGTGCGAATGATGCGGATGCGTCCCGACGGTGCAAAAGACCTCCGGATAGGCTTCGGCGACCGCCTTCACACGGTCGAAGCGCGACAGATGCGTCGAGATCGTGATCATTCTCGCGACGCCGCGCGCCTTGGCGCGGGCGATCGTCTCCGCGAGTTCTGACGCGAAATCGGGAAAGTCGAGGTGACAATGGGTATCGATGAGCATCAGACTCGGTCAGGAAAGAGCAACACTGAATGGCCGCGGGCGCGCGCGCCGGGTGCTTGATGACGCGTTTGGATCTATGCGGCAATATGGCTCGGACGGCGGAAAACACAAATATTTAGCCTCCGGCTCCTTCGCGGCTAAGATGCGCGGCGCTATATTTTCTTGGCTATGCAACGCGCCTTTCTCATCGCCGGCATTATGCGAGACCGTCACGGATCAAGCTCGGGCGGGACGTTGCAAGCGCGAGGAGCAATAACTTGACGCAGTCTTCCGCGCCGGACGGCGACGGCCGCCCGCTGGCGACGATCAAGGACGTGACGGACGTCCTCGGCGACATCGACGACGCGACGCTGTCGGCGATCATGGATCTGCGGCCAACGATCGCTGACGTCGAGGAGGCGGCCATGTGGATGTCCGGCGATCCGGACATCTTTGGCGCCGGCGCGCCGCTCAAGGACGTGGCGGGAGAAATCGTTTCGCTGGTCGCCGGCGACGACGAAGAGAATCTTCCCCCAACGATATGAGCGAAGCCGCGCCGCCGGGTGACGGCGCGCCGGCCGTCCGACTTTTCCTGTGCGGCGACGTGATGATCGGCCGAGGCGTCGATCAAATCCTTCCGTCGCCCTGCCCGCCCAATCTCTATGAGGAATATGTTTCCTCGGCGCATGAATATGTTCGCCTGGCCGAAGCGGCGTCCGGGCCGATTCCGCGGTCGGTTGATCCTTCCTATATCTGGGGCGACGCGCTCGCCGCGCTTGAAGCACACGCGCCCGACGCCCGCATCGTCAATCTCGAAACAAGCGTGACGCGCAGCGAGACGGCCGAGCACAAGGCGATCAATTATCGCGTCAGTCCGCAGAATGCGGAATGTCTGCGCGCCGCCGGAATCGATTGTTGCGCGCTTGCCAATAATCACGTTCTCGATTGGGGACGCTCCGGCCTCCTTGAGACGCTCGGCGCGCTCGAGCGCCTGAATATCGCCGTCGCCGGCGCCGGACGCTCCGCCGGCCAAGCGCAGCGGCCGGCGATTATTGAGATCCCGAGCAAGGGACGGGTGGTCGTGCTGTCCTTCGCCCTGCCCGACAGCGGAACGCCCTTGGAGTGGGCGGCGACGCCGTCGTCGCCCGGCGTCAATCTTCTGCCCGACCTTTCTGCGGAAAGCGCGGCCTTCGCCTGCGATCTGGCGCGAAACGCGGCGCGCAGCGAAGATATTCTGGTGATGTCGATCCACTGGGGCTCGAATTGGGGCTATGGCGTTTCGAACGCCCAAAGACAATTCGCGCATCGGCTGATCGAAGACGCCGGCGCTTCCGTCGTCCACGGACATTCGTCACATCATGCGAGGGGATTTGAAGTTCATCGCAACCGCTTGGCGCTTTATGGCTGCGGCGATTTCCTCAACGACTATGAGGGCATCGATGGCCACGAACTCTATCGCGGCGATCTCTCAATGATGTATTTCGTCGATCTCGACGCGAGCGGCGATCTCATCCAACTGCGAATGGTCCCGCTGCATATGCGGCGCTTTCGCCTCGAACGAGCCTCGGCCGCCGACGCCAAATGGCTTGCGCAAACGCTCGATCGCGAAAGCGCCCCATTCGGCGTTCGCGTCCGGCGCGAACCAGATGGCGCGCTGTCAGCTTCCTGGTCCGGCGGCGAATGAGCGCCGCGACGTTCGTGACTGGGAGGCCGCGACTCCCCATCTGAATGATCGAGAGACAGGCGGAGCTGATCGATGGCCATCATTCTCAATCACACCATCGTGCCGGCGCGCGACAATGAGGCGGCGGCGCGCTGGTTCGCACGGATTTTCGGTCTGCGCTACGACGGCGCCAAGGGCCATTTCGCGCCGGTGAAGGTCAATAGCGAACTCACCCTGCTGTTCGACAAGGATGAGGGCTTCGGCGCCAGCCATTACGCCTTCCACGTCGGCGACAATGAGTTCGATGAGATCTTCCGGCGCGTGAAGGACGAAGGCGTCGCCTTTGGAAGCGCGCCGGGTCGATTCACGGACGGTCAGCTGAACGACTGGAACGGCGGCCGAGGAGTCTATTTCAAAAGCCCTGACGGCCATGTGCTCGAGCTGATGACGCAGCCGCAGTAGCGGGCGCCGCCCTTCTCGCGGCCGTCCGATGGGCGATATCGCCGGCGTAATCCTCAAAGATCACCGGGCCGAGACCCCGGTCGTAAAAAATGGGAATGTCGCCGACAAAGCGCGCTTTGTCGCTAGTCATGGCGACATTCCCTCAATGAACGGAGACAGAAGCGCCTGCCGCGACCCCGCCCCGCTCGTGAGGTTCGAACAGGGGCGGGCGGCGGCGATTGGCGCCTACTGCGCCGGCTGTTCGGCCGGCGCCTCGACCGGAGCTGCGGGCTTCGGTTTGGGCTTGGGCTTGGGCTTGGGCTTGGGCTTCGGCTTAACCGGCTGTTCGACCGCGGCCTCTGGCGCCGGAGGCGCCTCCGGCATCGCCATGGGTGCGGGTTGGGGCGGCGGCGGCGCTTCGGTCAACGGTGCCGGAGCGGGCGCAGGCGCGCTCTCCATTGGAGCCTCTACGGCCGCCGGCTGCTCAGCCGGAGGCATCTCAGGCGCAGGCGCGGCCGAGGCGTCGGGTTGGGCGGTCGCGTCCGACTCGGCGGGAGCCGCCGGGGTTTCGGCCGGCGCAGCGTCCTCGGCGGGCGCGGATTTAAACCGGCCCTCGATCGCGGCTTTCAGATTGGCGACGCCTTCGGTCGGCGCAGCGTAGATGCCGAGCCCGAAACCGATCGCGCCAAATATAACCGCCGTCAGAATTGTTGAAATGCCACGCGCCATTCCATGAGTTCCTCTGTAAGAAAAGAGCCGTCCGAGATACGACACAACGAAGGCGGATATTGTTGCGCGGGCGCTCGACCGAGCGGCGCGAGTTGCTTCACAAGGAGCCCGGGCGTTCATAATTGCACGCCCGCGCTTTGGCCGACAAGCCCGCAATGACGAAGGTCATTGCGGGCCGCTGCGCACCCGCCATTTGAAACGGCTGATTATGGTCAGCGCATGGCGAGCGCGGCGGCGGCTCCCCGCGCCTGCTGGAGCGGGACTAATTCGCCTCCTCCTCCACAAATCTCGGAAAGACAGGCGTTGGCGGCGGCAGCGGCGCGCCCTCCTGCAGGGCGTTCGCCTCCTCGGCATGCGCGAAGTCCCGCTCGTCCGGGCCGACTCCCAGGAGATCGAGAAGCTTGCCGGCGGACTCGGGCATAAATGGCTGCAGGGGAATCGCCAGACGTCGCAGCGTCTCGGCGGTGACGTAGAGTATCGTCTCCATCCGCGCAGGGTCGCTCTTCTTCTTCGCCCAGGGCTCTTCACCTGCGAAATAGCGATTGGCCTCGGCGACGATACGGAAAATTTCCGCCAGCGCGTGGTGCGGCGCGTAATCCTCCATGGCGGCGCGCGCTTTCGCGAGAGCGTCGGCCGCCTGCGCGAGAATGTCTTTGTCGGCGTCCGTAAGCGCATGTTTACGTGGTACGGCGCCCATACAATTTTTGGCGATCATCGACAGCGACCGCTGCGCGAGATTGCCGAGGTCATTGGCGAGATCGGCGTTGATGCGATTGACGATCGCCTCGTGCGAATAATTGCCGTCCTGGCCAAAGGGGATCTCGCGCAGGAAGAAGTAGCGCAGCTGGTCGACGCCATAGCGCTCGGCCAGATCGATGGGATCGACGACATTGCCGACCGATTTAGACATCTTCTCGCCTTTGGAAAACAGGAAGCCGTGCACGACGACCTGCTTGGGCAAAGGCGCGCCGGCGGACATCAGGAACGCCGGCCAGTAGATGGCGTGAAAGCGGGTGATGTCCTTGCCGATGACATGCGCGTCGGCCGGCCAGAAGCGTGCTCTATTTCCGCCTTCCGTAAGGTATCCTGTAGCCGTTACGTAATTAGTAAGCGCATCGACCCATACATACATCACATGCTTCGCGGCGGTCTGCGCGCTGGGCGGAATCTCGATGCCCCAGTCGAAGGTCGTGCGCGACACCGAGAGGTCCGTGAGCCCGCGCTTCACGAAGGCGACGATCTCGTTCTTATAGTGTTCGGGCGTGATGAAGTGTGGATAAGCCGCGTAATGCGCGAGCAATTTCTCCGCATAGGCCGACAGTTTGAAGAACCAGCTCTCCTCCTCCACCCACTCGACCGGCGTGCCCGTCGGCGCGAATTTCTTGCCGTCCCGCTCGGTGAGTTCGTCCTCGTCGTAATAGGCCTCGTCGCGCACCGAATACCAGCCTGCGTATTTGGAGAGATAGAGGTCGCCGTTCGCCTCCATCCGCCGCCACATTTCGAGCACGGTCTCTTTGTGGCGCGCCTGCGTCGTGCGCACGATGTCGTCGGCGCGGGCGTTCAGCGCCTCGCCCATCCGGGCAAATTGCGCGGCCGTGCGGTCGGCGAGCGCCAAGGGCGTCAGCCCTTCCTTTTCGGCGGTGCGCTGCATCTTCTGCCCGTGCTCGTCCATGCCGGTGACAAACAGCACTTCATAGCCGTCGAGCCGCTTCCATCGCGCGAAGGCGTCGGTGGCGATGCGCTCATAGGCGTGGCCGATATGCGGCGCGCCATTCGCATAAGGAATGGCCGTCGAGATCATGTAAGGGGGACGTTCAGGCATGGCTCGGGTCTAGCGCGGTTTTTGGGCGCGGGGAAGCGCCCCAAAGCTAATCGAGAAATGGGGCGAGCGCCGATCGCCATTTTTCCTCCTTCTGGGCGAACGTCAGCGTTGCATGCGCGGGACTCGTCGAGGGCAGTCGGCGTGAAGCAATCGCCGCGGCGCGAACCGACAGTCTGGGCAGAACCAGCCGTTGATACAGGCTGGCCGCTGTAGCGCCATTGAAGCCAATCAGCGTGATGTCTGGATGCATCTCGAAAAAGCGCTCAAAATCATTGACGCGCACAGTCGAGCGTTCGATCCGCTGGTCGAGGCTGCCCGGCCGATGGGCGCTTTCGCAGACATCCCAGAGGGCGACGCCGCGCGTGTTCAGGCTCTGGAGGCGATCGACGTAACAAGCGTCGGCGTCGAAGCCGAACAGGCTACTCATCAGCGTCCAAAACGTGTTGCGCGGCTGCGCGTAATACTGCCGGAGCTCCAGAGAACGCTGGCCGGGAAGCGAGCCAAGAATCAAGAGCTTCGCATCGCAGGTCGCCGCAGGCGGGAAGCCGACTGAATAGGTCATGACGGATCTGCGACTCCCCTTCCCGCCTCCGATGCGCTAAATTGATCGCTCGGAGCACGAGTATGAGCGTAACCAAAAACGCGCCGAGGGATCTTGCGAGGCGCTTCGCCGAGAAGCGGAGCGGTCACACCAATGGCTGGCGGCGTGAGACCTTCTCGCTGGAGCGTCTCGAGGCGCGCGCAAAGGCGCGCGAGTGGTTCGAGCGCTTCCCCAAGGCCGCCTATATGACCGAGATCGAGTTCTGGCGCGAGCTGGAGGATGGGCGGATCGAGTTCACGATGCGCCGCCTTCCGAGCGCCGACTAGCGCCGGCGACGCCAAGTCTACTCGGGCCCGACGTCCGGCGTGCGCCAGCCCAGATGCTGGCCGCTGTCGACGGCGATCATCTGCCCGGTCACGCTTTTCGCCCGGCTGAGGTAAACGACGGCGTCGACCACGCCAGAGACGTCGGCTGCCCGCTGCAGCGGCACGCCCCGGGCTTCCATCTCGAACTCCCGCTCGCCGAGCGCGGCATTTGCAAAGACCGGCCCCGGCCCGACGGCATTGACGCGAATACGCGGCGCGTAGGCCTGCGCCATGGTGCGCGTCGCCGCCCACAGCGCCGATTTCGACAGCGTATAGGAGAAGTAGCGTGGCGTGAGACGCAAAACGCGCTGATCCAGGATATTGACGATCGCGCCATCGACGCTTGCCGGCAACGCCGCCGCAAAGTCGCGCGACAGCAGCAGCGGCGCGCGCAGATTGACCTGCATCTGCCGCTCATAAAGCTCGAGCGAAAAGTCCTGCGCCGCGTCGACTTCAAAAATCGAGGCGTTGTTGACGAGGAGCCGTAGCGGTCCGAAGGCTTCGCCGGCCTGCTCAATGAGGCGCTGCGTCGACTCCGCATCGGCGAGGTCGGCGATCGCCGTCGCCGCGCGCCCGCCGCGTATTCGGATCGCGTGCGCTGCAAGCTCCGCCTCCTCGGCTGAACGCGGAGAGGCATGCAGCACGAGGGGCCGCCCCTCGCGCGCGAAGCGCTCGGCGATGGCCAGGCCGATGCGACGCGGCGCGCCGGTGACCAGCACGGGGCCGTCTGCGTCGTCGCCGCCCTCGCTCATGCGCCTACCCTATCGTTGAGCGTCCAGATTAGGCTTCGGCGTCCTCGCCCTCGCCGACATCGCCGATATGTTCGACGGAAACGACGCGCTCGTCTTCGGCCGTGTCGAAGACAATGACGCCCTGAGCGCCGCGCCCGGCGATGCGGATGCCGTCGACGGAGCAGCGGATCAGCTGGCCCCCGTCCGTCACCAGCATGATTTCGTCGCCATGGCCTACGGGGAAGGAGGCGACGAGCTTGCCGTTTCTGGCGTTCACCGCCATGGCGACGATGCCTTTGCCGCCGCGACCCGTCGTACGATATTCGTAAGAGCTCGTACGCTTACCGTAACCGTTTTCGGAAACGGTCAGAATGATCTGCTCGGCCGCCTGCATCTCGTAAAAGCGCGTATCCGACAGCTCAACGGCGATCGCGGCCTCTTCCGTCTCGGTCCCCGCCTCGGGCGACACATCTTCGCCCATGCGCCGGCGCAGCGCGTTGGCGCGCTTCAGATAGGCGGCGCGTTCCTCCCCGGCGGCGTCGAAATGATTGAGGATGGACAGCGAGATCACCCGATCGTCCTGCCCCAGCGCCACGCCGCGCACGCCCATCGAGGTGCGGCCCTGGAAGACGCGGACCTCCGGCACGGCGAAGCGGATGCATTGGCCGTCGCGTGTGGTCAGCAGCACGTCGTCGCGCTCTGTCGCGGTCGCGACGTCGACAATGGCTTCGCCGTCGTCGAGCTTCATGGCGATGAGGCCGTTGCGGCGAACGTCGACGAAATCGGAGAGTTTATTGCGCCTCACCGTGCCGCGCGTCGTCGCGAAAATGACGTCGAGCGTCGCCCAACTTGCCTCGTCTTCGGGTAGCGGCATGATCGAGGTGATGCGCTCGTTTTGTTCGAGCGGCAGCAGATTGACGAGCGCCTTGCCGCGCGCCTGCGGCGCCGAGAGCGGCAATCTCCAGACCTTTTCCTTATAGGCCTTGCCGAGCGAGGAAAAGAACAGCACCGGCGTATGCGTATTGGCGACGAACAGACGGTGGACGAAATCCTCCTCCTTCGTCTGCATGCCGGAACGGCCTTTGCCGCCGCGCCTTTGCGCGCGATAGGTCGAGAGCGGCACACGCTTGATATAGCCGGCGTGCGAGACGGTGACGACCATGTCTTCGCGCGCGATCAGGTCCTCGTCCTCGACCTCGCCGTCGGACTCAAGGATTTGCGTGCGGCGCGGCGTGGCGTGAGCTTCCTTCACCGCCAGGAGTTCGTCCTTGACGATGCCGAACAGGCGTTCGCGCGAGCGCAGAATGTCGAGGTAATCGGCGATCTCGACGGCGAGCTTGTTCAAAGCTTCGGAGATTTCCTCGCGTCCGAGCGCCGTGAGCCGTTGCAGACGCAATTCGAGGATGGCGCGCGCCTGCGCCTCCGAAAGCCGGATGGCGCCATCATCGCTGAGTCTATGGCGCGGGTCGGCGATCAGTTCGACGAGCGGCGCCATGTCCTTGGCCGGCCAATCGCGCGCCATGAGCGCTTCGCGCGCCGCGGTCGCGTCGGGCGACGTGCGGATGAGATGAATGACCTCGTCGATATTCGCGACCGCAATGGCGAGGCCGACCTGCAGATGGGCGTTGTCGCGCGCCTTGTTGAGGCGGAATTTCGTGCGGCGGGTGACGACCGTCTCGCGGAAATCCACGAAGGCGCGCAGCACGTCATGGAGCGTCATCAGCTCCGGGCGGCCGCCGTTCAACGCGATCATATTGACGGGAAAGCTTGTCTGCAGCGTCGTATGACGCCAAAGCTGGTTGAGCACGACGTCGGCGACAGCGTCGCGCTTCAGTTCGACGACGATGCGCATGCCGTCGCGATCAGACTCATCGCGCAGATCGGCGACGCCCTCGATCTTCTTCTCCCGCACCAGATCGGCGATGCGCTCGATCAGCGTCGCCTTGTTCACCTGATAAGGAATTTCGGTGAAGATGATCGCCTCGCGATCCTTGCGCAGAGTTTCGATCTCTGACTTGGCGCGCATGATGATCGATCCGCGGCCGGTCGTGAAGGCGTTGCGAATGCCGCCACGCCCGAGAATGCTCGCCGCGGTCGGAAAGTCCGGTCCCGGCACGATGTCCATCAGCTCGGCGATGGTGATGTCGGGCCGATCGATCATGGCGATGCAGGCGTCGATGACCTCGCCGAGATTATGCGGCGGAATGTTCGTCGCCATGCCGACGGCGATGCCGCCTGCGCCGTTGACCAGCAGATTGGGGAAACGCGCCGGCAGAACCGTCGGCTCGTTTTCCTTGCCGTCGTAATTGGCCTGGAAGTCGACGGTGCCTTCATCAAGATCTTCGAGCAGCGCGAGCGCAGGCTTTGCGAGCCGGGACTCGGTGTAGCGCATCGCCGCCGGCGGATCATTGTCGACCGATCCGAAATTGCCCTGCCCGTCGATGAGCGGCAACCGCATCGAAAAGGGCTGCGCCATGCGCACAAGCGCGTCGTAGATCGCCGCGTCGCCGTGCGGATGATATTTACCCATCACGTCGCCGACGATGCGCGCCGACTTCACATAGGATTTATCGGGCGTGTGGCCGTTCTCGTGCATCGAAAAGAGAATGCGCCGATGCACGGGCTTCAGGCCGTCGCGCACGTCCGGCAGCGCGCGCGACACGATCACGCTCATCGCGTAATCGAGATAGCTGCGCTTCATCTCGTCGGCGATCGAAACCGGCCTTATGTCAGAGCCGGGCTTGTCGGAATCGCTTTTTTTGGGATCGTCTTCGGCCAAGTGAGCGCCAGTTCAAGGATAGCGTCGAGTTCACATGTCTATAGGCGATTCGAACGCGCGGCGCCAGCTTTAGCGCCTTATGAAGATTGATGTTTTTCAAACGCTTATTGGCGCTTTAGCCGTCTTTCCCAGCGGAATTTGGCGCCTTGCGCCTGCCCGCGGCTGAAATCTGCCGTTTCGGGCCTGACCGGAGCGCGGTTTCGACCGCAAGCTTCGCCCATCGAACCAGTTCGTCGCCGTCTTCGAGCGCCTGGTCAGGGAGGCTCCAATAGGAGATCGTGATCGGTCGATCCTTGCCTTGGTAGACGAAAAGCCGGGAGCCCGCCTCTTCAAACCGCGCGGCGCTGTGCCGATCGGCCTTCAGATAGATTTCGCCGCCGGCCTCAATGGCGAAGAAAAGGCCATCGGCGTAAACGCCGTGGCCGCCGAACATGCGCTTGACGGACACAGCGGCAAAAGGCGCGAAAAGCTCTTCGATACGCGCGCGGTCCATAGCGGCCTCGACGCGATCAGGAACTCCCCATCTGCGACGCGGCGCCGACCTTTTCCGGGTCGGCCGGCGTCAGCTCGACGCTCTCGCCGCAGCCGCAGGCCGACTTCTGATTGGGGTTTTCGAACACGAAGGTCGAAGAGAACTGCGTCGTCTTCACGTCCATTGTCGTGCCGAGCAGATAGAGCACCGCCGCGGCGTCGACGATCACGCGACCGCCCTCGATGTCGATGACCTCATCGCCCCGCTTCGGTTCTGCGATCTCCATCTTGTAGGACATGCCGGCGCAGCCGCCCTTCTCCACGGAGACGCGCAGCCCCTTCCCTTCCGCCCCGGTCGCAAGCAGGCCACGGACCCGCTCCGCCGCGGCGGGGCTGACGTTCATCACGCTCATCTTCTGCATGGAAGTCATCGTAAAATCGTTCCCCTAGGTGTCCGCTCACCACATGTCGAGCGCGACCCGCGCTTCGTCCGACATACGGCTTTGATCCCAAGGCGGATCGAACACCATGTTCACCTTCACCTCGCTGACGCCAGGCACAGCGCTCACCGCATTTTTGACCCACACCGGCATTTCGCCGGCGACGGGGCAGCCAGGCGCTGTCAGCGTCATATCGATCTCCACGAAGCCTTCTTCCGCAATATCGACGCGGTAAATCAGGCCAAGCTCATAAATGTCGGCCGGAATTTCAGGATCGTAGACGGTCTTGAGCGCCTTAACGATGTCGTTCGTCAGCCGCTCATTTTCAATGGCCTGGGACGTCCGATCCGTAGTCGCGGAGGTTTGGGTTTCGCTCGTATTGGGAGCATCGTTCATGAACACGAAATTCTCCTCAGGCGAAAAGAGAACGGGCCTTTTCGAGCGCCTCCGCCAGCCGATCAATCTCCTCGCGCGTGTTGTAGAGCGCGAAGGATGCGCGACAGGTGGAGGTGACGCCCAAACGCGAAAGTAGCGGCATGGCGCAATGCGTCCCGGCGCGCACGGCGATGCCGGAACGATCGATCACCGTGGCGATGTCGTGCGCATGCGCCGCCGCCATGTCGAAGGAAAGGATCGGCCCCTTATCCGGCGCCCGCCCATAAATTCTGAGCCCCTCTATCTGCGACAATCTTTGATGCGCGTAAGCGGTCAATCCTGCTTCATACTCGCGGATCGCGTCCCGACCGATGCGCTCCATATAGTCGAGCGCCGCGCCGAGCCCGACCGCCTGCGCGATGGGCGGCGTGCCCGCCTCGAACCGGTGCGGCGGAGTGTTATAGGTGACGCTCTCGAGCGTCACGGTTTCGATCATCTCGCCGCCGCCGCAGAACGGCGGCAACGCTTCCAGCCATTTACGCTTGCCGTAAAGCGCGCCGATGCCGGTCGGAGCGTAAAGTTTGTGGCCGGTCACCACATAAAAGTCGACGTCGAGCGCACGCACGTCGACATCGAGATGCACAGCGCCTTGCGAGCCGTCGACGACCAGCGGCACGCCATGCGCGTGAGCGATGCGCGCGACCTCGGCGATCGGGGTCGGCGCGCCGAGAACATTCGACATATGCGTGAGCGCTACGATCTTCGTGCGCTTGGTGAACAGCTTCTCGAAAGCTTCGAGGTCGAAGCGGCCGTCGTCATCGACCTCCAGCCATTTCAACACGGCGCCTTTGCGCTCGCGCAGCAAATGCCAGGGAACGATGTTGGAGTGGTGCTCCATCATCGACAGAATAATCTCGTCGCCTTCGCCGATATGCGCTTGGCCGAAGGAAGCCGCGACCAGATTCAAGGCTTCGGTCGCGCCGCGGGTGAAAATGATCTCGTCCGTCGATTCGGCGTTGAGGAAGCGGCGCAGCGTCTCGCGCGCGCCCTCATAGCCTTCGGTTGCGGCGTTGGCGAGATAATGCAGTCCCCGATGCACATTGGCGTATTCATGCTCGTAGAAATGCGTCAGCCGATCAATCACGGCGCGCGGCTTTTGCGCCGAGGCGGCGTTGTCGAGATAGGCAAGCGGCTTCCCATAGGGGCGCTCGGAAAGAATGGGAAAATCCGCCCGAACCGCTTCAATGTCATAAGCCGTCTGAATGCGGGTAATCTCGTTCATCGGCTGATCCTTCTAGAAAGCCACGCGCTGACGCGATCGCTGAGAAACGCCCTCAACTGCTCATCCTCGATTGCGTCCATCGCCTCATTGGCGAAGCCTTCAATGAGCAAGGCTTCGGCCTCGCGGCGCGGCAGTCCGCGCGCGGTGAGATAGAACAACTGATCCTTGTCGAGCCTGCCACAGGTCGCGCCATGGCCGCACTGCACGTCGTCGGCGAAGATTTCGAGCTCCGGCTTGTTGTTCATCGCCGCCTGCTCGGAGAGCAGAAGCGCCTTCGACTGCATGACGCCGTCCGTCTTCTGCGCGCCCGGGCGCACGATAACCTTACCCTGAAACACGCCGACGCTCTGGTCATCGAGAATATTGCGAAAAACCTCCCGGCTTTCGCCGCATGGTTTTGCGTGATCCATGATGAGGGTCGTGTCGGCGTGCAAGCGGCCGCGTCCCAAAGTCGCGCCGTTAAAGACCGCCTTCGCGTTCTCGCCGTCGAGGCGCGCGAAGATCTGCCTTCGGTTCAACCCTTCGCCTTCGATCAGCGCGAAGGAATTGATCATGGCCCCCGCGTCGAGATGCGCGAGCAGCGACGCCACGCGGATCGCCTGATCGACGCCGCCCGAGAGATGAGTGACGAGGTCGAGGCGCGCGCCCGGCGCCAATCGAAGCACGAGGGCGCTATTGTCCTGCGCAGGCGCCGACGAAAGGGCGCCAAGAGTTTCCACCACTGTCGCTCGAGCGCCCTCGCCCAGCATGACGAGCGCGCGCGTATAGGTCGATTGCGCGGCTTCCGCCGACGCCAAAGTCGTGAGTTCGAGCGCGCGGTCGATCGCAGCGCCCGGCGCGATCTGAATGACGACGCCGTCCTGCATCAGCGCCGCATTGAGCGCGAGGATCGGGTCCTGCGCGCCAATATCGGCGCTGGAGAGCGCTGACAGGACATGCGGCTCGCCCTGCGCCAGCGCGTCGCGCAGCGATTGCGCGACGACGCCATCGGGAAGCCGAGCGATATCCGAAAGATCTGGCCGGAAAACGCCATCGAGCGTGACGAGACGCAGAGAATCATGCGCGCGCGGCAGCGACAATGCGGCGCGGGAGGCGGTGGCGAGCGGCGCCGGCCGGCCCATCGCCGTTTTCAGGTCCGTGTAATGCCATGACTCCACGCGCCGGTTCGGCACGCCAGACTCGGAGAATGACGCCCAGCCGGCCGCGCGCAGACGCGGCGCCCCCTTGTCGCGCATCTCTTCGTAAAAGGAGGAAAGCGTCGCTTCCGCTTCGCTCGCCAGCTTGATCATCGCTTATGCCGCCTCTTGCGCGATGTAATCCTGATAGCCGCGCTCCTCGAGCTCCAGAGCAAGTTCCGGACCGCCGGACCGCATGATGCGCCCCTGCGCCATCACATGCACTGAATCTGGCCTGATATATTCGAGCAGGCGCTGATAATGCGTGATGACGATGAAGGCGCGCTCGGGCGAGCGCAGGGCGTTGACGCCGTCCGCGACGACGCGCAGCGCGTCGATGTCGAGCCCCGAATCCGTCTCATCGAGGATCGCGAGACGCGGCTGCAGGAGCGCCATCTGCAGGATTTCCATCCGTTTCTTCTCGCCGCCGGAGAATCCGGCGTTGAGCGGCCGGCGCAGCATGTCCTGCGCGATGCCGAGCGACGCCGCGGCCTCCCTGACGCGCTTCATGAACTCCGGCGTCTGCAGTTCCGGCTCGCCGCGGGCGCGCCGCTGCGCGTTGAGCGCCGCCTTCAAAAAGGTCATCGTCGCGACGCCGGGAATTTCGACGGGATACTGAAAGGCGAGAAAGACGCCTTTGGCGGCCCGCTCCGCCGGATCGAGGTCGAGAATATTCTCTCCGTTGAGCCGCACGTCGCCTGTCGTCGCCTCATAGCCTTCGCGGCCGGCGATGACGTAGGAGAGCGTCGATTTGCCAGTTCCGTTCGGCCCCATGATCGCCGCGACTTCGCCGGCCTTAACGCTGAGCGTCAGGCCCTTGAGGATTTCCCGCTCGCCGACGGAGACGTGAAGATCCTTGATTTCGAGCATCAATTCAGCCCCTCGAGCCGTCGCCTCATATGCACATAGCGAACCACCTCCACGCGGTCCTCGAGCAACCGGTACAGGATGAGATAGGCGCCGCTTATCGCGCTTCTCACGCCTTTGCCGATGTCCGGTCGCTCTCGTCCGATTTGCGGATGTAAGCCCAACAATCTCGTTTTCCTTTCCAGCGCATCCAACGTCAGATCCGCAGCGGTCTCATTCTCTTTCGCGATATAAGACCAGATCTCGATTAAGTCCTCTTCAGCGCGCGCCGTTCGAACGATGCGCATCGAGAATTAGCTCTGTGAATGACGACGGCGCGCCTCGGCTTTGATTTCATCGATCTCGCCGAAACGCCCGGAGCCGCTTTCGACGCCTTCACGCCAAAGCCGGCGTAATTCCTCAAGGTCTGTCCGCTCCACAAGCCGCTCGGTGCGCCATTGAGCAATGGCGGCGCGAATAGCGTCATTCTCCGACTCGAACTCGCCGCAAGCGACTGCCGCAGCAAGCTCGGACTCCAATTCCTCTGGAAGAGAAATGTGTAACGTGCGCATCACCCCACGCTCCCTTCGAGCGAAATCGAGATCAGCTTCTGCGCTTCCACCGCGAACTCCATCGGCAGCTGCTGCAGCACGTCGCGCACGAAGCCGTTGACGATCAGCGCCGTCGCCTCTTCCGCCGAAAGCCCGCGCTGCATGGCGTAGAACAGCTGGTCCTCGGAAATCTTCGACGTCGTCGCTTCATGCTCGAACTGCGCGCTCGGATTCTTTGACTCGATATAGGGAACCGTATGCGCCCCGCAGTTGGGCCCGATCAGCAGACTGTCGCACTGGGTAAAATTGCGCGCGCGATCGGCCTTACGATGTGCGGAAACCTGGCCGCGATAGGTGTTCTGCGAACGTCCGGCTGAGATGCCTTTGGAGATGATGCGGCTTTTGGTGTTCTTGCCGAGATGCAGCATCTTGGTGCCGCTGTCGACCTGCTGATAACCGTTCGACACCGCGATTGAATAGAACTCGCCTTGCGAGCCGTCGCCGCGCAGGATGCATGACGGATATTTCCAGGTGATCGCCGAGCCCGTCTCGACCTGCGTCCAGGAGATATGCGAATTGCGGCCGCGACAATCGCCGCGCTTGGTGACGAAATTGTAAATTCCGCCCTTACCCTCGCTGTCGCCAGGATACCAGTTCTGCACCGTCGAATATTTTATTTCGGCGTCGTCGAGCGCGACGAGCTCCACCACCGCCGCATGAAGCTGGTTTTCGTCGCGCTTGGGCGCCGTGCAGCCTTCGAGGTAGCTCACATAGGAGCCCTCATCCGCGATGATCAGCGTGCGCTCGAACTGTCCCGTATTCTGCTCATTGATGCGGAAATAGGTCGAAAGCTCCATCGGGCAGCGCACGCCCTTGGGCACATAGACGAAGGAGCCGTCGGAGAAGACCGCGCTGTTCAGCGTCGCATAGAAATTGTCGGTCACCGGCACGACCGAGCCGAGATATTTGCGCACCAGCTCCGGGTGCGTGTGCACCGCCTCGGAAATCGGACAGAAAATTACGCCGGCTTTGGCCAGTTCCGCCTTGAAGGTCGTGGCGACGGACACGCTGTCGAAAACCGCGTCGACGGCGACGCGGCGGGTTTCGACGCCGGCGAGAATCTCTTGCTCGCGCAGCGGAATGCCGAGCTTCTCGTAAGTGCGCAGCAGCTCGGGATCAACCTCGTCGAGCGACTTCGGGCCGGGCGTCGATTTCGGCGCCGAGTAATAATAGAGATCCTGGAAGTCGATGCGGGGATAGTGAACACGCGCCCAGCGCGGCTCAGCCATCGTCAGCCAGCGCCGGTAAGCGTCGAGGCGCCAGTCGGTGAGCCACTGCGGCTCGCCCTTCTTGGCCGAGATGAAACGAACGATGTCTTCATTCAGCCCTTTGGGGGCCTTATCCGATTCGATATCGGTCGAAAACCCGTACTTATAGGCGTCGACGTCGATGGACTCGACGCGCGCAACGGTCTCCTGACGAGCCGCCATCTGTCTTTCTCCTCGTCACGACGGGTTCAAGGCCCGCCGGCCGATCGTTCCGCCGCCGCCTGCGCGTTGGCGCCCTGTTAGGCGTCGACTAGGCGGCGAAATGCCGGGACCTCATGCGATCCACGACACGTGCAAGAACCTTTCCGAACTGTTCTACATCCTCTTGCGTCGAAGACCAACCGAAACTGGCCCTCAGCGCCTCCCTTTCAGCCGCGCCCATTGCCGCAAGCACGTGCGACTCCGTCATTTTGCCCGAAGAACAGGCTGAGCCTGCTGAAAGCGCGACATTCTCAAGGTCAAGCGCCATCAACATTGTGCGTGGGGCGAGGCCGGGAAGCGAGAAAGCGCTGGCGTTTGGCGCGCGCGGCGCCCTTGAACCGTAGAATCGGGCGTCGGGCGCGACTTTCAAGACGTGCCGCTCCAGCGCGTCGCGCAAATCGGCGAGTCGAGACGCCTCTCCTGCCAAATCTGCGGTCGCCGCCGTCAGCGCCGCTGCAAAGCCGGCGATTCCGGCGACATTCTCCGTGCCCGCGCGGCGTCCGAACTCCTGGCCGCCGCCGCGCAGCGCCGGCGCCTCCAGATGCAGGCTCTCGTCACGAAAGCCGAGCGCGCCGACGCCCATGGGCCCGCCCAGCTTATGTGAGGAAAAGAACATTATATCCGCGTCGGTCGTCGCGAATGTCGTCTTCAGTCGGCCGATGGATTGCACGGCGTCGCAGACAAGGACGCCTTTCGCCGCATGGATTAGCGCCGCCGCCTCGGCGACGGGCTGGATGACGCCGGTTTCATTGTTGACGGCCTGCAGCGCGAGCATCGCCCGGCGGCGGGAGCGCCGCGCCAGCGCCTCTTCCAGCGCGTCGAGCGAAATGACGCCTTCCGGGGTCAACGGAAGGGTTTCAACTGCGTCGGGCGGAAAGCGATGCCCCTGCAAGACGCAGTGGTGTTCGCCGGCGCCGATCAGCAAGACATCGATGGGCGCTTCGTCGCCCTCTCGGCGAAGCGCCGGCGTAAGCGCGAGATTCGCCGCCTCTGTCGCGCCGCTGGTGAAGACGACGCTGCGCCGCTCCGCGCCGATCCCTTGCGCGATCGCGGCGCGCGCGTCTTCAAGCAGCGCCTTCGCCGCCCTGCCCTCGGCATGGACCGAGGAAGGATTGCCGAGCGTCTCCAGCGCATCGAGCATCGCCGCCCGCGCTTCCGGGCGCAGCGGCGATGTCGCGTTGTGGTCGAGATAGACGCGGGCGGACATGGGCCTCGATTTCGGTTGCCGCATTATAGCAGAGCGCGGCGGCGCAGGCGCGTTGTCGTATCTGCGCCACTCTTTCGGTAAGCACCGCGCGCCGGCTTACGGCCGCGCCAACTTCGCCAGCCGCGCCAGATTGACGAATTCCGCGCGGTAGCCGAACGGATCGTCGCCCTTGGCGCTCTGCGCCAGCGCGATGACATCATCATAGCCGTAATCGCCAAGATAGGGCGCGCCTTTCAGCAGCTGCGCGAAGGCCGCGACGGCGATGGAGAATCGCACGTCCTGCGGCGCGCGCGCCAGGCTTTCCATGCTTTGTGGGACGGCGATCGGCTGCGTGATGAGCCGTGAGGCCTCCTCCTTCGGCAGCTTGTAGCGCAGCTTGAGGAAGCCAAGCTCGCTTTCCGCACTTGCCTGCGCCACCGCCGCGGTCTTCCTGCCGTAACGCAGATCGTCAACCAGCTTCTTTTCGGCGCCGACCGGCGTGATCTCGTAGATCGCAGTGACGCGGTGACCTGAGCCGACATCGCCTGCGTCCACCTTGTCGTTGTTGAAATCCTCGCGGCGCAGCGCGCGTGTTTCATAACCGATCAGGCGATATTCGGAGACGCGCGCGGGATTCCACTCCACCTGGATTTTAACGTCCTTGGCGATAGGAAAGAGCGTCGACGACGCTTCCTCGACGAGCGCTTTGCGCGCTTCATTGAGAGTATCGACATAGACCACTGCGCCATTGCCGTTCTGCGCCAGCGCCTGCATCAGCGCGTCGTTGTAATTCCCCTGGCCGACGCCGAGTATGGACAGGAAAACGCCCTTCTCGCGCTTGCGTTCGATCAGCCCTTTCAATTCGCTCTGATCGGTGACGCCGACATTGAAATCCCCGTCGGTGGCCAGGATCACGCGATTAACCGCCGATTTGTCAAAGTTGCTCTCCGCCAAGCGGTAGGCGTCCTGAACGCCTTGCGCGCCGGCGGTCGAGCCGCCCGCGCCGAGCGCGTCGATCGCCGCCAGAATTTTGGCCTTGTCGGCGAGTTTCGTCGGCTCCAGCGCGACGCCGGAGCCCGATGCGTAGGTCACGAGCGCAACCGTGTCGTCAGGCCTCAACTCGTCGACAAGCATTCGTAGCGCGTTCTTCACGAGCGGCAGCCGATCCTGCGGCGACATCGAGCCTGAGACGTCGATCAGAAACACGAGATTGGCGCGCGGGCGCTCGGCGCTTTGCAGCGCATAGCCCTGTATCGCCACATGCACGAGGCGATTGCCGGCGTTCCACGGACTGGGCGTCACAGTGATCGTCGGCTTGAACGGCGTCTGCGCGCTTTCGGGCTTCGGATAATCATAGGGAAAGTAATTGATGAACTCCTCGACCCGCACCGAATCTTTCGGCGGCAGGCGCCCGGCGTTGAGCGCGCGGCGCGCGAAGGCGTAGGAGGCGGCGTCGACGTCGATCGAGAAGGTCGAGACGGGCTCCGCCGCCGCTGACTTGACGGGGTTCGTCTCCTTTGACTCGAACCTGTCGCGAAATTCGCTCTCAGGCGCGACATTCGTGTCGATCGGCGGCGACGGCCGGACGCCTTCTGCGTTCATCGCGGCGACCGGTTTCGCGGGCTGAATAGATCGCGTCAGTGGCGAGCTGGCGAGGCGCGGAGGCGGCGGCGCAGCGACGCCATCGGCTCGGCCGCCGAGCGCGCCCGCTGCAGTCGCGCTCTTCGTTCGCTCTTCTCGCGCCACGGGCGCTGGAGCCGGCTGAACTGCCGCCGGCGCCTCCCTGCGCGGCGCTACGGCGACCTCGGCCGGCGGCGAGATGGGGCCGACAGGATTGGATATGCTCCCACCTCCCGGCGCATAGTTGCGTGAGAGCATGAAGGCGGCGGGCGCGCCGATCATCAGCGCGGCGATCGACGCCGCGAGCGCGCGGTTGAAATAGAACGTCTGACGCATCTTTCTTTTCCCTTCCAATGGAGAGGATGCGTAGCTGAGACGTTGCGGCGCGGCCGATCCTTGGGCCTCGGCTGCGCTTTTTTCAAAAGCGGCCATCGCCGCCGCGAGCGCTAGGCGCTTCGCCTCGCCATCGGGCTGCGGGACGGGCGCGTCGTTGAGCTTTGAGAGATGGTCGCGTTCGGCCACTACGCCGTCTCCCCTCGCGCCAACAGCCAGCCAGCGACCAACCCTCCCCCCGCGAAGCGGCGGGGAGGGTGGTTCGCTAAGCGAACCGGGTGGGGGGCTAAAAGGCGTCCGCACGCGACGGAGTCGCCCCCCACCCCTAGCCCCTCCCCGCCGCAAAAGCGTGGGGAGGGGAACGCCCGGATCGTCACACTCGCGCGAATTTGCGAAAAGCGCAGCGTCACAAAACCTCCAGCATGTTCCTGAGGCGTTTTCGCGCCTCATGCAGATGCCACGACACGGTCTTCTCCGAACAACCCATGAGCGCCGCCGCCTCGCCATGCGACAGGTCCTGCGCATAGACGAGCAGCACGGCGTCGCGTTGCTGATCCGGCAGGGCGCGCACCTCGCGCCAAAGGTCCTGCCCCATGATTTCATCCTCTGGGGTGTCGCCGTCGGCGCTGTCCACGAGCGCCGACATGCGCGCCGGTTCGAGCGCCACAATTTTGCGCCGCGCCCGAATGTGGTCGACCGCGGTCGTATAGGCGATGCGATAGGCCCAGGTCGCAAAGGCGCAGTCATTGCGAAAGGCGCTCATCCCCATCGCCATCTTCACCATTGCGTCCTGAGCGATGTCCTGCGCCTCCGCGCGCGCGCCGCACCAGCGCCAGGCGAGCGCATAGATGCGGTCGTAATGGCGCTCGGCCAGCGCGGCGAAGGCGGCGGCCTCGCCGGCGGCCGCCCGTCGCGCCAATTCGCCATCGGTGTCTTCGCCCGGCAAGTCGCCCCCGTTATTCGATCCCGTCGAGCCTATTGACGGGTGTGAGCGCAAATTCCTTGGGTCGGCGCGGCGAAATTTCGCCGCGGCCCGAGGACTGCCGAATTTCCTTGCATTTTACAGTAGCCCGCGTGGTAGAAGGCGCGCCTGCCCGTTTCGCAAGGGATTCCGAATGCCCGAGGTTATCTTCACCGGTCCGGCCGGCAGGCTCGAGGGCCGGTTCCATCAGTCCGCCACGCGCGGCGCGCCGATCGCGATCATTCTGCATCCGCATCCGCAGTTCGGCGGCACGATGAACAATCAGATCGTTTATCACCTTTACTACGCCTTCGCGGAGCGTGGTTTCTCCGTGCTGCGCTTCAATTTCCGCGGCGTCGGCCGTTCGCAGGGCGCTTTCGACCACGGCTCGGGCGAGCTTTCCGACGCGGCGGCCGCGCTCGACTGGGCGCAGGCGGTCAATCCGGAAGCGCGCGCCTGCTGGATCGCGGGCGTCTCCTTCGGCTCCTGGATCGGCATGCAGCTGCTGATGCGCCGTCCTGAGATCGAGGGGTTTATCTCGATCGCGCCGCCGGCAAACCGTTTCGACTTCTCCTTCCTGGCGCCCTGCCCCTCCTCGGGCCTCTTCATTCATGGCGACCAGGACCGCGTCGCGCCGCTCAAGGAAGTGACCGGGCTGATCGAGAAGCTCAAGACCCAAAAGGGCATTCTCATCGAACATGCCGTGGTCGAGGGCGCGAACCATTTCTTCGAGAACAGGATCGAGCCGCTGATCGCGCATGTCGACGCCTATCTTGACAGGCGTCTTGGCAATCCGCCGAGGATCGCCATTCCCGCGCGGGGCGACTGACGCTTCATTGTCATTCCCCGACGCGCGAAGCGGTCAGGCCTTCGGCCTTCCGGGAACGACACTGCGATCTATGACGCTTACGCGGCCGCTCGCGCCAGCACGCCGCCGCACATGGCTTGAGGCGCGCCGGTCGTCGTCGGGAAAGTAAGCGGCAGCCCTTCCAGCACGCGCGCGGCGAGATAGGCGAAGGCCTGCGCCTCCATCGAATCCGCTGACCATCCGACCGCGTCGGCCGTCGTCACCTTGCACGGCAGGCGCATGACGAGTTCGCGCACCAGGATAGGGTTGCGCGCGCCGCCGCCGCAGACGATCAGCAGTTGCGGCTGAGTCGGCAGATGCGGAAAAAGCCGCAGCACCGAAGACGCCGTAAAGGCGGTCAGCGTCGCGGCGGCGTCCTCGGTCGAGAGCTTGGCGACCGCATCGAGCGCGAAGGCGTTGCGGTCGAGCGATTTCGGCGGCGGCTGATCGAAGAACGGATGCGCCAGCATCTTGAGCAGCGTCGCTTCATTGACGCGCCCGCGCGCCGCCATATGGCCGTGCCGGTCGATCGGCGCGCCGGTGCGCTGAAGCATCAGATCATCGATGAGCGCATTGCCGGGCCCGGTGTCGCAGGCGATCGGCTCCTCGCCGTCCGCGACATAAGTGACGTTGGCGACGCCGCCGATATTGAGCAGCGCCACTTCGCCCTTCATGCCGCCGGCGAGGACAAGCGCACGATGGAACACCGGCACGATCGGCGCGCCTTCGCCGCCGGCGGCGATGTCGGCGGCGCGAAAATCATAAGCGACGTCGAGGCCGAGACGTGCGGCCAGCGCCGGCCCGTCGCCGATCTGGATCGTGAGCCTTTGCTTGGGACGGTGCAGCACCGTCTGACCATGAAAACCGACGATATTGACGCTTGCCGGGTCGATCTCATGATCCCGCAACAACGCCTCGACCGCCTCGGCGTGGCGGTCGGTCACCATGCGCTCGGCGAAGGCCAGAACGCCGGGCCGCGCGTCGCGATCTTGGAGCGTCGCGGCTTCGGCGAGCGCATTGCGCAGCAAGGCGCGGTCGGCGTCGCTATAGGGGTAGTGCCCCGTCGGTCCAAAGACGACAGTGGCGTCGCCATCGGTTTCGATCAACGCGACGTCGACGCCGTCCATGGACGTGCCGGACATGAGGCCAATAGCGCGGTAGGTGGGCAAGGCGAATCTCTCCGAGATGATGGAGATTAGCAGAAGAGGCCTCGCCTTTCCGCAACCTTGCGAGGGTGGAGCGCCTAGGCGTGCGGAGCTTCGGAAACCGTCATGGCCGGCCTTGAGCCGGCCATCCACGTCACGACGCCTCAAACGACCCAGCACTTCGCCGCTTTGCGGCGTGGATGCCCGCGACAAGCGCGGGCATGACGGGAGCGAGGTAATTGCGGTCGATGTCCTCTGGCTCGCTTCGAAAACCAATTCGGAGGCCGGGCCTCGCCATGATGAATTGGTTCTACGTATCCAAGACTTCCGCTAATTGTTTCAATTTTACGAAGCGCACGCCGTATTCGGTCGTGAGCCACGATCGATTCAACTCGTTGAAAACAGATATTGGTGTTCCGCCAGCGCGATCGTCTGTGCATAGTATGTCATTGCGGTAGCCGACGTGCGCTGCGGCCAACTCTCCGTCTGCCCATTCGGCGTAGGCCTTGGAGAATTTTTTTTGGTGAAGCATCCCTTGTTCGATTGCCTGCCATCCTCCGGCAGCATCGAACGCTTGCTTTCCCACTCCACGCTTCCAGATTTCGACATTTACCGCAACTTGTAGCTGTTCGCGTTCGGCCCTCGAATTTTCAGTTTCTTGAACAAAGATTGCAGAGTCACTGATCTCTCGAGGCCATGGCAAACCCATCCAAGCAAGCCCGCGCATCACGAGAAAACCGTTCGATGTTGCTAATTGTAAACGATCGGCCTGAACACTCGGCAAACCGGGATGCTGCTTGTCGCTTGGGCCAATCGACATAAAATGGACGTGCGCTTTGCCCTTCATGTGAACGGTGGACAAAGGAAAAGTCACGTCCATCTTTGGATGCGCAAAATAGCCAATTCGATCTATCTTCCGGACGGCTTCAATTCGAAAAGCAGCTTCGCAAATAAATCCCTCGATTCTCTGATCGGCGAGAGCATTTCGGACCTCTACGCACTCTTTCGCATCGGAATAGAATACTTTCTCCCACACGTTGCTATCGAAGCTAACGCGCATTTCGCCTCCAAATATAGGAAAATCTCATTGTCAGGCTCCGTTACCGCCGCCCCTCCCAGCCCCACGCCGCGACCACTGCGCCGACGAGCGCCAGCATCGCCCATAGACCCAAACCCAGCGGCGCGATTTCGACGCCGACGAGCGTCGAGGCGCCGGTCTGCCTGATCCCGATCCAGTCCGAGCCGCCATAGCGGTTGGCGTCGCGCAATTCGACGACGCGCGGCATGGAGACCGTGTCGGCGCCGCCGTTCGATAAACGCCGCGCCGTGCCGCCGGTCGCTTCGACGAGCGGTTGCAGTTTCTCCGTCGTCGAGGCCACTTCGCGAAACTCGCGCGGATTGGGCGGGCCGACGTTCACAAGCGCGGTGAGGCCTTCGCTCTGGAAGCGCCACAGACCCATTTCCTTGGCGTCGAAACGCGCGCGCCACAGTCCCGGCTCGCCTTGCGCGACTGCGATTTCGTCGCGCGCGCCGGAGGGGGCCGTCGCCATCACTGGCGCCGGTCGCTCCTTCATTGTCTGGCGCTCGACGCTGACCTCGCGGCCATGCGCGGAAGCGCGCAGCGCCTCCTCTTCGAGATCCGGCTCCTTCATCAGCCAATGCGCCAGGCGGCGCGTCAGATCGACATGCGGACCGCCGCCTTCATAGCCGCGCGCCCAGAGCCAAATCTGGTCAGAGAGCAGCAGCGCGACGCGACCCTTGCCTTCGTGCGAGAGCACCAGCAGCGGCTTGTCGCGCACGCCGGACATGATCGAGTCGCCCTTCACCACATTGGCGTCGACCTGCCTGAACCATTCGCCCCAATTCGGCGGCTCGGATTTGGCGCCGGCGAGGCCACGCGTCACCGGATGCTTCTCGCCGTCCTTGCTGACGCGGGCGCGAAACGCCTGCTCAATGAGCGCGCCGTCGGGTCGCGCCGGCAGAATGTTTTCGAGCGGCGAGTAATAGAGTCCGCGTAGCGTCGCGTAATCCGGACCGACAGCCGCGAGAAAGGCGCCGCCATTCTCGACGTAATTGGCGATGTTCTCGAAATAGATCGAGGGCAGCGTCGTCTGGCTCGAATAGCGATCGAAGATGATGAGATCGAATTCGTTGATTTTCTTCCCGAAGAGATCGGCGGTCGGAAAGGCGATCAGCGACAATTCGCTCGCCGGCGTGACGTCGAGCTTCTCCGGCGGCCGCAAAATGGTGAAATGCACCAGTTCGACATTGGCGTCGGCGCGCAAGAGATTGCGCCAGCTCCGCTCGCCCGGATGCGGCTCGCCCGACACAAGCAACACTTTGAGCCGATCGCGCACGCCTTCGATCGTCAGCACGGCCTTATTGTCGAGCGGCGTCAGCTCGCCGGGCGCCGACGGAATTTCGAGTTCGACGACATTTTGTCCGCCATGTTCGATGCGCACCGGGATGCTGACGATGTCGCCCGGCACGGGGCTGAACGTCGGCAGCGCTTCGCCGTCGCGGCGCACTGAAATCGGTATGCGGGCGCCGTCGCCGCCAAGATCGACGACGCGGGCGCGAATGATCTGATCCTTGCCGACGATGCCAAAACGCGGCGCCTCGACGAGTTCGATGCGGCGGTCGCGCTCGCCCTTATGCCCGGTCACGAGCGCTTGAACGGGCGCTTTGAAGCCGAGCGCTTCGGCCTTGGCGGGAATATCGTGAACGACGCCGTCGGTCAGAAGAAAAGCCCCGCCGACGCGCTCCGACGGAACGTCTTTCAAAACTTCGGCAAGCGCGCTGAAGAGCTTGGTGCCGTCATTGCCCGAAGCGTCGTTCGACACCGTGATCGTGCGCGTCTCGACGTCGCCGAATTTGGCAAGCGCAGAGTCGAGCGCCTTGCGCGCCTCTTCCGTTTGCGCGTTTCTCGCGCCGAAATTCTGGCTGTCGCTCTTATCGACAACCACCGCGACGACGCTCTTTTGCGGATCGCGTTTTTCGCGCACGAGCGACGGGTCGGCGAGCGCCGCAATCAGCAAGGCGAAAGCGAACGCCCGGAGCGGCGCGCCACGCTGACGTTTGGCCGCCATCAGCGCCAGCGCGCCGGCGCCAAGCACGCCGAGGACGATCAGCGCCCACCAGGGAGCGAGCGGCGAAAAGGCGAGCGTGAGGTCGCTCACTGGCCCAGCCTTTCCAGCAAGTCGCGCACATGCACCTGATCGGACTTATAATTCCCGGTCAGCGTATACATCACCAGATTGATGCCGCCGCGGAGCGCGAATTCGCGCTGGCGCGCGCCGCCCGGCGTCAAGGGAAACAGCGGCTGGCCGCGTTTGTCATGCGCCCAGGCGCTCGCGAGGTCGTTCGAGGTGATGACGATCGCGGAGACGCTGTCCGTCGCGCGCACCGGACGCGCGGCCTGGTCTTTCGGCTCCGGCGGCAGCGCCTCGACCCAGGTCTCGCCATTGGCGTAACGGCCGACGAATCCATCTAGCAAATAGAAGGTCTTGGTGATGACGTGATCGCGCGGCGTCACTTCTAGCGGCGGAATGTCCAAGCCTTTTGTCAGGTCGCGCAGCCATTGCGCCTCTGGACTCGGCGCGCCGCCGACGCGTTGCGAGAGCGCGTCGCGCGTGTCGAAGATGATTGTGCCGCCCTGCTTCATATAGGCGGTGACTTTCGCCACCGTCTTCGCGGGCGGCTGCGGCGCGCTCGCGACGATCGGCCAGTAGAGCAAGGGATAAAAGGCGAGTTCGTCCTTCGCCGGATCGACGCCCACCGGATCGCCCGGTGCGAAAGAGGTGCGCGCATTCAGCGCCTGAGTGAGCGCCTCGAGGCCCAGCCGCGATACTTCGTCGACGTGGGCGTCGCCCGAGATCACATAGGCGAGCCGCGCCGTCAGCGCGGCGTCCTTGTCGCGCTGGGCGGCGGCGGATTTAGGCGCGGACTCGGCGCGCGTTTCGCCGGTCGTCATCGCCGTCGCGCACAGTAGGCAGAACAGCGCCGCGGTCGCGGCCCCCAGCGGTCGCAGCCGCAGCTTTCCTGCAAGCGCCAGCGCGATCAGCGCATCGGCGATAAAGGCGGCGAGCGCGAAGACGAGCAGCGGCCCGCGCAAATCGAGTTGGCCGCCGGCCCGCAGCACGTCCGCGCTCAGTCCGGCGCCGGCGAAATCGAACGCGCTGATCTCGTCAGTCGGGCGCAAGGTCTGCACCGCGACGAAAGCCTCCCCCGAGCCGTACAGCCCGGGCGGATGTTCGGCGCTTGCAGGCCCGTCAAAGCCAGGCGGAATGCTTTGCGCGCTTAGGCCCGGCGCGCCGAGCGCGCCAAATCCATCGAGTAGGCGCATCGGCGCGAAAGCCGACGGATCGGCGACCATGCCAGACCGTTCGCTGCTCGAAGGCGCCGACTCTCCAGCCATCGCGCTGATCCGTTTCAGCATCTCAACGAAAAGCCCCGAGATCGGCAAATTCGACCAATTGGCGTCGGCGTTGACGTGAAACAGCACGATCAGCCCCTTCCCGCGTCGTTCCGCGGTCACGAGCGGCGTGCCGTCGGAAAGTCGGGCCCAGGTCTTGTCCGCAAGTCCCGGATCGGGCTCGGCGAGCACCTGCCGCTGCACCGTGACGTCTTTCGAAGCCGGCAGGCCGAAGAAGGGGCTCGTGGCGTCAAACTCGGCGAGCGCCTTTGGCTCCTCCCAGGACATGGCCCCGCCGAGCACGCGTCCGTTTCGGCGCAGGCGCACGGGCAGCAGACCATCGTCGGCGTTGGCGAGACGCGGCCCGGCGAAACGAACGAGCGTCCCGCCTTCTTCGACGAAGCGCGACATCGCGTCGAATGTCTCGCCAGGCGCGAGACCGACATCGGCGAGCACCATGATGTTGGGATTTTCGGCGAGCAGCGCCTGCACCGGATCGACTGCGCCCGGACGCGCCGTGCGGATTTGGGCGAAAGGCGCAAGCGCTTTTTCGAGGTAGTAGAGCGGCGAGAGCAGCGGCTGCGCCTCATCGGCGGCGCCGCCTCCGATCAGAGCCACGCGCTTCACTTTCGAGCGCGCGTCGAGAAGCGCGACGGCGCCGGCGGAATTTTCCCCTTCGATGCGCAGATGACTGACGTCGTTGCGTAGTTCGACCGGCAGTTCGATTTTCGCCCGAAGGCGCGGCGCGCCGCCAAAATCCACTGCGGCTCGGCCGACCGTCCGACCTTTCGCGTCGAGCGCGTCGACGACCGCCGACGCGTCGTCGCCGATGCGCAGAACATCGACGCTCAGCGCGGCCGCATCATTTGTCGGCGCGGCGAGCGCGCGCGGCGCATGGTTTTCGACGTAAATCTCGACTCCGGCTGCGCCCGACTCTTTCAGCGCGCGCACAAAGCCTGCCGCGTCACCCTGCGCGACGCCGTCGCTGATCCACACGATGCGCGCCGTCCTATGGGCGTGGGCGAAGGCCGAGACTTGTTCGCCGATCGCCTTGCGGTCCGGCAGAAACGGCTTGGGCCGCGCCGAACGCAATTTTTCCATCGCGCGCGGCCCGTCGCCTGGGACCGGCGCCGCGGATTCGGACGCGAGCGCGACGGCGACCGGACCGCCGGCGCGCGCCACCGACTCGATGATCGACGCCGCGCCGGCAAGTCGCCGCTCCCATGTCGGCGCCGCCGTCCAGCCGTCGTCGAGGATGACGAGCGTCGGCGCAGCGGACGCGACGACGCCGCTCGGCGCCCAGACGGGTCCCGCCATGGCGAAAATCAACGCGGCGGCGAGCGCCAGCCGCAGCGCCATCAGCCACCAAGGGGTTTTTGCCGGCGTCTCTTCATCTGGCTTGAGTTCGCGCAGGATTTTCGTCGGCGGAAACACGATCTCGCGCGGACGCGGCGGCGTGACCCGCAATAGCCAATAGATCATCGGCAGGCTGATGAGACCAAACAGCGCGAGCGGCGCGGCGAAGGAAAACATCAGCGCCGCTCCTCGAAGCTGACTCCATCCGCTCCGAGCAATCCCATGGCGAGCGCCAGCGCCGCTTCGGAGGCTGGCCTGTCGGTGCGATGCTGCAGAAAGATGAAGCCGACGCGTTGCGCCGCGCGGCGCACGGCGTCGCGATGCGCCTCGAAGCGGCGCGCATAGGCCGCGCGCAAGCTGCGCGCGTCGCCTGCGTAGAAGGCGGGGCCGCCGTCGGTGTCGAGAAAAGTGGTTTCGCCGGAGAACGGCAAGGTTTCTTCGCTGGGATCGGTCACCATCAGGACCGCGCCGGAGGCGCCGGCGTCGGCGAAGCGCCGCAGGCGCGCGGCAAGCGCGTCCGGATCGATGAGGAAGTCGGAGATCAGAATGACGCGGGCGCGGGGGCGGATCGGCGCCTGCGGCGGAAGCTCGTCGCGCGTCGACTCCGCTGCGTTGTCAGCCAGTGCGCGCGCCAGCCGGTCGATCACGTCGCGCGCCGAGATCGGCGCGGTCAGGCCCAGCGCCGCCGCCCGCTCGCCGCCGCGAACGAGCACGTCGGCGAGCGCCAGCCCCAGGGTCACGCCGCGGGACAGCTTGTCGTCGGAGGCGAGAGACGAGCCGAAGGCCATGGAAGGAGAACAGTCCATCCAGAGGAAATAGTCATGCGCGGCCTCCCATTCACGCTCGCGCACATAGAGCTGATCGCCGCGCGCGGAGCGGCGCCAGTCGATGCGATGCGCCGACTCGCCCGATGCAAATGGCCGATATTGCCAAAACGTCTCGCCGACGCCCGCGCGCTTGCGGCCATGAACGCCATAGGCGAGGCTCGCCGCGATCTCATGCGCGCGCGCCACCAGCCTCGGCATCCGGCTCGCCAGATCAGCCGCCGTCGCGCCATCTGCGGGCTTGCGCTGTGCAGGATCGTAGGCGCGCGTGGCGACGTCAGCAAACATCGTCATCCTTCTCCGTAAGAGGGAAGAGCCGAGCGACGGCTCGTCACCCGATCCGCGCCACGAGCGTCTGAACCACGTCGGAAACGGTCATCTCGCGGCGCGCGGCGAAATTGAGCGCCATGCGGTGGCGCAACACCGGCGCGGCGAGTTTCGCGACGTCGTCGATCGAGGGCGCAAGCCGCCCGGTGACCAGCGCGCGGGCGCGCGTCGCCAGCATCAGCGCCTGGGCGGCGCGGGGTCCCGGACCCCAGGCGACATGCGGCGCGATTTCCGCGTCGCCCTCGTCTGGACGGGCTGAACGAACGAGATCGAGGATCGCGTCGACGACTTTTTCGCCGATCGGAAGCCGGCGCACGAGCCGCTGGGTCGCCATCAGCTCTTCGGCGTCGAGCGCCTGGCTCGCCTCGGCCATGGTTTCGCCAGTCGTTTCCAGCAGCACCCGCCGCTCGCTGGCGCGGTCGGGATAATGCACGTCGATCTGCATCAGGAAGCGGTCGAGCTGCGCCTCGGGCAGCGGATAGGTGCCCTCCTGCTCCAGGGGATTTTGCGTCGCGAGGACATGGAAGGGTCGCGGCAGGTCATGGCGCTTTCCGGCGACGCTGACATGGTGCTCCTGCATCGCCTGCAACAGCGCCGACTGCGTGCGCGGCGAGGCGCGGTTGATCTCGTCGGCCATCAGCAGCTGAGTGAAGACCGGCCCCCTGATAAAGCGGAACGAACGCGAGCGGTCAGCCCCCTCTTCGAGCACTTCAGAGCCGAGAATATCGGCGGGCAGCAGGTCCGGCGTGAACTGCACGCGCTGCTCCGCCAGGCCGAGCACGCGGCCAAGCGTCTCGACAAGCTTGGTCTTGGCGAGGCCCGGCACGCCGACGAGGAGCCCGTGGCCGCCTGCGAGGATCGTCACCAGCGCCTGTTCGACGACCTCGTCCTGGCCAAAAATGACGGCGCCGATAGCCGCCCGGGCGCGACCGATATGGTCGAGGGCGCGTTCGGCGGATTGAACGACGGCTGATTCGAGCGAGGTTGTCCTGGTGTCGAATGAAGTCATTTCAGCGTGCTCAGGCAGCCTGTCTATGAAGAGGATCGGGCGCATCGTAGCGGCGCTGCCGTGTTTCGCCGCACGCGATTCAAAGCCCCCGCGCCATTCGGCTCCGCATATAAAGCGAAGCGGCGGGGATTAGGGCCAAGCGCAATCTTCGTCTCTCCGCCGCTGCAATTCAAGCGCAACCGGCGCGTTAGGGAGGCATTTTACCGTTAAAACCGCAATTTGGACGTGACAGTTTGTTCATGCATTCCGCATTAAACGCCCTTCGACGGACGCCATGTATATTCATCGGAGTATATTCGTCGAACATCCTCATCACGAAAGGCGTTTCCGCCCATGTGGCGCGCAATCGTTGAAACCGCCCTGCTCTTCCTGACGCCCTTCGTCGCCTATGCGCTTTTCCATTCATTGCAGCTTCGCTGGCCTTTCGTGCGCGAGCTCTGGCATGGCAGGGTCGTATCGCTGCTGACGATCGCGGGCCTCCTCGTCGCGATCGTCGGGGTTGTGACGCTCGGCTTCAGCCGGCTTCACCAGGGCGCTTATGTGCCGGCCCACATGGAGAATGGAAAATTGCAGCCGGGCCGCTTCCAATGAATGCGGCGCTGAGCATGCTAGACGATCCCCGGCTGGCGACGCTGTTTGCGGCGCTCTCGAAGACGGGCGCGGAAACGCGGGTGGTCGGCGGCGCCGTGCGCGACGCTCTGCTCGGTCTGCCGCCTAACGAGATCGACCTCGCGACGACCGCTTTGCCCGACGCCGTCCTTGCGGCCGCGCGCGACGCCGGACTGAAAGGCGTGCCGACCGGCATCGAGCATGGCACGGTGACGATCGTCGTCGCGGGAACTCCCTTTGAAGTCACGACGCTGCGTGAGGACGTCGAGACCGACGGCCGCTTCGCCAAGGTGCGCTTTGGCGGCGATTTCGAGCAGGACGCGAAGCGCCGCGACTTCACCATCAACGCGCTGTCGCTCTCTTTCGATGGCGAGATTCACGATTATACCGGCGGGCTTGCCGATATCGAGGCGCGGCGCATCCGCTTCATCGGCGACGCCGCGACGCGGATTCGCGAGGACTATCTGCGGATCCTGCGCTTCTTTCGTTTCAACGCCTCTCATGGCGCGGGACCGTTCGATCGCGAGGGCCTGCATGAGTCGATCGTCGCGCGAGAAAATCTGTCGCGCCTGTCGCGCGAGCGCATCCGCGCCGAACTGATGAAGCTGCTGCTCGCGCGCCGGTCGCCGGACGTGCTGCGCGCCATGTCGCACGCCGGCGTCATCGAAGTCATTCTCGGCATCGGTTATCCGGCTCGACTGCAGCGCCTCGCCGAACACGAAGCGGCCTTGGGCAACCCGGCGGACGCAGTGTTGCGGCTTGCCGCCTTTTCGGTGCTGACCGCCGAAGACGCCGAGCGGCTGCGCGAGCGGCTGCGGCTCTCCAACGACGAATTCGCGCGGCTTGCGGCGGCGGCGCGAACGCTCGCGCCATTGCATGGAAGCGAGGCTCCGCCGCCGGCGTCGCATCTGCGCGAAATGCTGTTCCTGTGCGGCGCGCGCGCGGCGGCCGACGCGCTGGCGCTGGCGCATGCGGAAAGCGCCGCGGCGGCGGACGATCCGGATTGGCGGGAGGCGGCGCGCTATCTCGAGGAAACGCCGACGCCCGCCTTCCCCATCAAGGGCGCGGATCTCATCGCGCGCGGCGTCGCGCCGGGCAAGCAATTGGGCGATGCGCTTAGAACGCTGCAAGCCGAATGGATTCGCGCTGGCTTCCCGCGCGACCCCGCAGTCGTTCTGCAGCTTCTTGAAAACGCCATGGCGAACAGCGGCCGGGAGGCGCGCTAGCGCCCGCCACGAGAGCGCTCTGCGAAAAAGTGGGAACCGGTTTTTTCGCCTAGAGCGCGCTCTAAACTTTGGGAATCGATCCCGCTGCATTTGGGCGATTCCGCCCAGTGAAGCGTGATCTAGCCGGCTTCGGCTTGCGCCAGCCGATCGAATATCCCCAGCACCAGCGCGCGCTTGTCGAAATTGAACACTTCGGTTTCCCTGGCGGCGTCGCGAATGGCGTCCCAGGCGCTCGCGTAGCGGGCGAGTCTCATCGGCGCGGCGCCGGTCTGCGCGAGCGCGCGGACGCGGGAGTCAAGATGGCGCTGCGTCGCGCGCATGAAGGTCTCATAGGCCGCTTCATTGTCGCGGCCGGTAAGCTTGTCGGCCAGCATATGCGCGCCGAGCCAATCGACCTGCGGCAACCGTTCGAAAAGACGGCGCACGGCCGCGTCGAAGGCGACGCCGTCATCACCCAGCAGCCGCAGCGCCTCCCGCACCGAGCCCTCGGCGCGCGCGGCGGCGACGAGCAGGTCGGATTCAGGCGCGTTGGACCAAGGGGACCCAAGATTTTTCACGGCGGCGATCGTGTCTTCCGGCGACAATGCGCCGAGAATCAACTTGCGACAGCGCGAACGGATCGTCGGCAGCATGCGGCCCGGCTGATGCGCGACGAGCAGAAACAGCGAGCGCTGCGGGGGCTCCTCAATGAGCTTTAAAAGCGCGTTGGCGCTGGCGCGATTGAGATCGTCGGCGCAGTCGACGATGGCGATCCGCCAGCCGCCGGTTCCCGACGCCTGATGGAAGGCTTGAATAACCTTCCGCACGTCCTCGATGCGAATTTCGGTGAAGTGCTTTTTGGTCTTGTCGTTCCAGGCGCGTCGCAGCAGAAAAATATCGGCGAGCGCCATTGACGCGATCCGACGCGTCGCCGGATGGTCCGCCGGCACCGCGAGGCTCTCCGCGGACTGAACCGCCGCTGCGGCGGGTTCGGGATGCGCCAGGAGAAACCGCGCCAGGCGCCAGGCGAGCGTCGCCTTGCCGACGCCTTCGGGCCCGCCGATGATCCACGCCTGCGCCATCTTGTTGCGGCGGTAGGCGTCGAGAAATTCATGCTCCGCCTCAGCATGTCCGAAAAGCGCCAGAGTCTCCCGCGGATGCGGGGCGTCGTCGTAGCGATCGCTTTCCGGATTCCCCTCTTCGCGGCTCATTGCGCGGCTTGTGCGGCGTGCGCCAGGAAGCGATCGTGAACGACACGCTGCACCGCGCGCGCGACGTCGTCGATGGACATGCCGGCGTCAATCACGCAGCAGCGTTCCGGCTCGCTTTCGGCGATGTCGCGGAAGGCCTGCCGCAGCTCCTCGTGAAAGGCCGGCGCTTCGCTTTCGAAACGATCGACCTCTTCGCCGTTTCGCCGCGACGCGGCACGCGTGAGGCCTTCTGGCGCCGGCAGATCGAGCATGATCGTCAGATCCGGCCGCGTATCGCCGACCGCCGCTCTCTCCAGCAGCGCCAGAGTCTTGGCGTCGACGCCGCCGCGCGCGCCCTGATAGGCGCGGGTTGAATCGGCGAAGCGGTCGCACAGCACCCATGCGCCGCGCTTCAAGGCGGGCGCGATCAACGTCTCAACATGATCGGCGCGCGCCGCCGAGAACAGCGCCGCCTCGGCGAGCGGGCCAAGCGGCGCAGCGCGGCCTGACAGCAGGAAGGCGCGCAGCTTCTCGGCTTTTGGCGTGCCGCCGGGCTCGCGCGTCGTCACCACCTCGAAGCCACAATCGCGCAAATGTTCGGCGAGCCGCTCAAGCTGCGTCGACTTGCCGACGCCCTCGCCGCCTTCGAAGGTGATGAAGCGGCCTTTTTCGGGCGTCGCCTGGAAAGTCATTTCTTGCCGGAGAGTTTCTGGTGAATCGCCGCGGCGGCGGATTCGTAAATAGCGTCGAAGGCGCGCCGCGGCAGCGATCCCTGCTCGACCGCTTCCGCAGTTTGCAGCGGTTGTTCGAGCACGACGGAGTTTCCGCGTTTCACTTCGAGGCGTCCAACCGGTGCGCCCGCCTCGACCGGCGCCAGCACCGGGCCTTCGTAAACGATCTTGCCCATCAGCCTCTCATTGGCGCCGCGCGGCAGGAGCACCTTGACGTCTTCCTTGGCGACCAGCTCCACGGAGCCCTGCGTGCCGCCATAGACCTGCGCCGGGCCAACCGGCTCGCCGGCCTTGAACAGCTCCTTCTCTTCGAAGTTGCGGAATCCCCATTGCAGCAATTTGCGCGCTTCTTCGGCCCGCTCCTTCGCGCTCTTCGCGCCGTAAACGGCGACGATCAGGCGTCGGCCGTCCTGCGTGGCGGAACCCACCAGGCCGTAGCCGCTGTCTTTATCGATATTGCCGGTCTTCAATCCGTCGGCGCCGATGCTCATCGTCAGCAGCGGATTGCGGTTCTGTTGGCGGATCTTGTTCCAGGTGTACTCCTTCTCGCCAAAATAGCGGTAATACTCGGGGTAGGTCTTGATGATATGCGCCGCGAGCTTCGCCATTTCGCGCGCCGTCACCTTTTGGTCAGGCCCATCCATGCCCCAGGGATTACCGAAGCGCGATTTAACAAGGCCAAGCTCGGCGGCGCGCTTGTTCATCCGCGTCACGAAGGACTCTTCGGCCCCCGCGAGGCCTTCGGCGAGCGTAATCGCCGCGTCGTTGCCCGACTGGATCACCAAGCCCCGGATGAGATCCTCGACCCGAACGCGGCTGTTGAGGGCGAGGAACATCGCAGAGCCGCCAGCCGGCGCGCCGCCAGTGCGCCAGGCGTGCTCGGAAACCGTGAATTCGTCGTCGAGCTTCAGTTTTCCTTCCGCCAAAGCCTGAAAGATCAGCTCCGCCGTCAGAATTTTGACGGTCGACGCGGGCTTGGCGTAGTCGTCCGCGCCTTTCTCGAACAGAACGGTGTTCGTCCCAGCGTCGATCAGGATGGCGTGCGGGACGCTCGTTTGAAAATTCTGGGCGCGCGACGGCGCTGCGCCAAGCACACACAATGCGAAAAGCGTCAGAATAAAGTGAAGCCCGGGAAATTTCGGCAAGACGCGCTCCCGATTTACGCCGCAGCGCGGCAAGCCGGGAGAAGATGGCGCGCGACGCCGAAAATTGCAATCGCGCTGTGAGGCCGCTCAGTTCGTCCGAACCGAGGAGTTCAGCGCCTGTCGGACGGCGTTGTGAGCGGAAGCTTGACGGGCGCCGCCGAGATGCGCGGGCCGCACTGGCGGCAGCGGCGCCGCAGCTTTCCTAACCTTCTGCGTCGAAGCGACGGGTTCCTCGTCGATGCTGGCTTGCAGCCGTGAGGGAGGCAGGGGCGCGTCGCTCTCCTGCCTGGCATAGGCTCGCATCTGATCATCTGACGCCTGCCCATTCTCATTGGCGACGCGCGCCGCCAGTTCGGCGACTTCCGCCCTTTCATCATAGCGCGCCGCAGGCGCCGGATCCTCGTTCGCCGCCGTCATCACCGGGGCGTCGATCTGCGCGGGTTGGCCATCGTCGCGCAGGGTCGCAAGCAGTTTTTCGTCGTCGTCGCCGGCAAGATCAGCTCGGCCGATCCATTCGACCTTGACGCGTGCTGTGCCGACGCCATGAAAATCAAGCGCATGCGCCACGCGCTGCGAAACGTCCATGACGCGTCCGCCGTGATAGGGGCCACGGTCATTGACGCGCACGACCATGGAACGGTCATTGCGCAAATTGGTGACGCGCGCATAGCTGGGGAGCGGCATTGTCGGGTGGGCGGCGGAAATCGACGCCCTGTCGAATATTTCGCCATTGGCGGTGCGACGTCCGTGGAAATCCGAACCATACCAGGAAGCGGTTCCGACCGAGGAATAGGGCCTCTCGCTCGGGTAATAGGTTCGGCCGGCGATCTTATAGGGCTTGCCGACCATATAGGCGCCGCCGCCCTTCGGCACTTCTTCGCCATCGGCGATGACCCGCGGGCTGGGACGCACCCCGTAACGCGGGTCGATCTGTCCGAATCCGCCGAGGCCGGCGCTCCGATGCGATCCCGTGGTCGAAGAGCATCCGGCGAGCGCGCCGAGACAGACAAGAGGCAGCAGTTTGGAAAGGATGATTGAGGAGCGAACGAGCGGACGCGGCGCATGAGCAGCGTTTTTAAAGACGACAAATCGCATCCAGACGGTCCTTGCCACCAACTTCGATCCGCCGACTGCACTGAAGCCCGCCCCACAAGCGGCGGCGCTTCCTTCATTTTCGACGCGACCTAGAGCCGCCGCGCGGTACAACCTGCGGAGTGTCTCGTTGATGTGTGAAGTTGTCGTTAAACGCAGTTACGCTGGGTCAGCAGGCGTCGCGAATGAGACCAAAATGCGACACATGCCCTCCAAAAGCGCGCGCTCATCGAGATTGAAAACAGATGTGGCCTTGGCGCCACAGTCTGCTCGGCTTCATTGAACGCGCGCGAGGTCGACGATTCGCGTCTCGACGCGCTCTATGCCGCGAAAGACATTGCGTGACAGTTTCGCGGCGACGTGAAGCTGCGCCCCGTCTCCCCTCAAGAGCGCTTCGCCCAGCGGCGACTGCACGGCGCGAAAGGCGATGGCGTCGACCGTCGCGCCGTCGCGCGAGCGCAAGCGGACGCGCACATGATCGGCCCCAACCGTCTGGGCGAATGTGACCTGCTGCTCCGGGAGAGCAAACAGAGGTTCGGGGTTGCCCTGCCCGAATGGACCGGCTCGCTCCACCCGTCGCAGCAGTTCAAGACAGACCCCTCGTCCCGCGACCGCCGCGTCGACAACGAGCGCATCGTCGAGACGCGCGGCTTCGACGGACGCCTCCAGCGCCTCATCGAGAAAGGCGCGAAACTCGTCGATCTTGCCCCGGGCCAACGTCACGCCGGCGGCCATCGCATGCCCGCCCCCCTTGACCGCCAGGCCCATGTCGACCGCGCGCCGGACGGCGGCTCCAAGGTCGACGCCACTTAAACTCCTACCTGAACCTGTTCCATATTCTCCATTGAAAGCAATTACAAATGCTGGAGTATTAAAGCGTTCCTTTAAGCGTGACGCGATCAGTCCGACAACGCCCGGATGCCAGTCCTGTCCATGCACGACGAGACAGGACAGTCGATTGGATCCCGCCAACTGCGCTTCCGCCTCGGCGACCGCTTGCTCCAGAATCATCCTTTCGACGACCTGCCGCTCGCCATTCAGCCGGTCCAGCTCGTCGGCGATGCGACGGGCTTCCACGCCGTCAGCGAGAGTGAGAAGCCTTGCGCCAAGGCCCGCGTCGCCGATCCGACCGCCGGCGTTAATCCGCGGCCCGAGCGCGAAACCAAGATGGTAGGCGCGCGGCGGGCCATCCAAACGGGCGGCGTCCATCAACGCGGCAAGCCCCGGACGGGATCGCGCCGCCATCACCATCAGACCCTTGGCGACGAGCGCCCTGTTGAGCCGCGCCAGCGGGGAGACGTCGGCGACCGTCGCCAGCGCGACGAGATCGAGCGCGGCGAGAAGATCCGGTTCTGGTCGATCATCGCTCCACCAGCCGCGCGCGCGCAGCGTCCTCGACAATCCGATGAGGACAAGAAAAACGACCCCGGCCGCGCAGAGCGCCCCCTGCCCAGAAAGATCATCGAGTCGGTTGGGATTGACGACCAGCGCGTCCGGCAGGATTTCCGGCGCCTGATGATGGTCGAGGACGATCACATCGACGTCTAGCGCGCTTGCGGCGGCGAAGGCGTCGTGACTCGAGGTCCCGCAATCGACGGTGACCAGCAGAGTCGCGCCCCGCGCCGCGAGATCGCGGATCGCCTCGACGTTCGGGCCATAGCCCTCGATGATCCGGTCGGGAATATGGAGCAAGGGCTCCGGCGCGCGGGCCGCGCGCCAGAAGTCGATAAGCAGCGCCGAGGAACAGGCGCCGTCGACGTCATAATCGCCAAAAACGGCGATCTGCTCGCCGCGTTCAATCGCGTCCGCGAGCCGGTGCGTCACGGCGTCCATGTCGCGCAGCGACGAGGGGTCGGGCAGAAGATCGCGCAGCTTGGGATCGAGATAGCCGGCGGCGTCGGCGACCGTGACGCCGCGCCCGGCGATCACCCGCGCAAGAAAATCGTCGATGCCATGCGCCTGGGTCAGCGCGAGCGCTTGCGCCTCGCCTCTGGCGTCGAGCCGCCAGCGCCAACGTCGGCCAAGCACGGAACGCTCGACCCCAAGAAAGGCGGGAACCATCGAATCGGACATTGATGCCTCAAATCGAATCGCTAAGCGCTTGCGGCGAGCGACGCAAGCTGCTCGATGACCATGACGGCGGGAATGCCCGAGTGGCGCAACACCCGATCAATTTTTGACCGCTGGGAATTCACTTGACATCGCTGTCCATTGGCGACGTCATATTCTCGGTGGAAAATCTTCGATCCAATCCGTTTTGATGAGGCGAACGTTCGGCTGAAGTCTTTAGATTTTTCGGGCGCTTAACGAGCGCGTTCGCGCCACGGTTGCAGCAGATTGCATAAAAGAAATTGAGCGGAGACCTTATGGAGTCAAAGAAGCTGGCGACGGGCGCCGCCCCTCGCAAACTCAGCGACTATCTCACGCGTGCGCGCGACAAAGCGCCCGCGCATGTGGCTCATAGCGCCGGCGGCGCCCAGTCCGTCCGCAAGGACAGCTATCGCGACCATGAGATAGAAATCGTCACGACTTACGCGATCTTGGTCGATGGAAAGAAGATTCGCGCGCCGCTCGGCGTCGACGCCTCCGGCCAGGTTCATTGTCATTCATTGCCGAACTACCAAACCGCGTCGGCGGTCGACATGGTGCGGGCGCTGATCGACGGCTTTCCCGAAGAATTCGAGCGAAAGCCGGCCCCGAGCAAGAGCCGCCCCCCAGCAAGCCACAAGCGCCGGCCCGCTCCTGCTCGCAAAAGCAAGCCGGCAGCGAAGAAAACTTCAAAACACGAGCATTGATTTTTCAGGCGAACATTGATTTTCAGGAGAGAGACGATGGCCGTCGTCCGAAGCAATATTTCAACGAATGCAGGGGTTCGCGATCAATATATTGAGGGCGTCAAACTATTGAAAAAAGAGGCGTCCGGCCGAACGACCGATGAATTCGGCATTCCCGGCGCGGCGCGCTCAGTGAGCACCTACGATCTTTTCGTCGTCTGGCACGTCACCGCAATGATGATCGAGACGCCGCCAGGAAATCCCGCGCAGCGGAACGCGGCGCACCGCGGGCCAATTTTCGCGCCATGGCATCGCGTGATGCTGATGGTCTTCGAGCAAAACCTCCAGCGGGTTCTGAACGACGCGAATTTTGGTCTGCCCTACTGGGATTGGGCGGAAGACGGCGACCTGCCGCCGCAGGAGCAGAGCTCGGCCGCCATCTGGGGGGCGGACTGCATGGGCGGCGAGGGAAATCCGGTCTCTACCGGCCCTTTCGCGTTTCACGCGAGCGATCCGTCCGCGTTCAGAGTGCGCATCTCCACGAACATCTCTGGCGAGTTGCGTTCGGTGAACCGCGGCCTCCGGCGCGCCTTCGGCGTCAGCACGGATGCGCTTCCGAGAACGGCGCATGTGACCAATGCGCTGGCGCTGTCACCCTATGATTCGCCCGACTGGGACGCTGACGCGAACAGCTTCCGTAATCGGATCGAAGGGTGGATGAACGACGACGGCGTTTCCGCGACCTGGCTGCACAATCTCGTCCATGTCTGGATTGGCGGAGAGATGTTGCTTGGCTCCTCGCCTAATGATCCGGTTTTTTTTCTCAATCATTGCAACATCGATCGCCTCTGGGAGAGTTGGATGTCCCGAAATGGGCGCGTCTATGTTCCCGACATGACGGCGGGCGCGGATCTCAAAGGTCATCGCATCGACGATCCGATCAGCTCGCCGCTCGGCCGCAGCGCGACGCCGCGGGAGACGCTCGACGTCAGCGCGATCTACGAATATGACGCGCTCGCCTGAGCGCCAAAGCTTATTGATTTTCAATTGAATTCGGATCGGCGATGGCGCTTAAATCCACTCATATTATTTTCGTGCATGATTTCTTCGGCTGGGGGCCTCAAGAGTTCGGCCTTCCCTATTGGGGCGATGCGCTCGATGAGGTCGGCGAACCCTTCGCGGTTCACGAAGCGAAGGTGGGACCGATCAGCTCGTTCCACGACCGCGCCTGCGAGCTTTTCGCGCAAATCGGCGGCGGAAGGGTCGATTACGGCGCGCAGCACAGCAGCGAGGCGCGCCACGCCCGCTATTCGCGGGAATATACAGAGCCTTTCGCGCCTGAGTGGTCGGCGGAAAATCCAGTGATCCTTATCGGCCATGGCGCAGGTGCCCAGACCGCCATGCAGCTGCAGGCGCTGCTCGCCAGCGATTTCTGGGGGCAAGGGACAAACGCTGGCTGGGTCGAAGGGGTGGTCAGCGTCGCCGGCGCCATCAACGGCTCGTTGCTTCCCTATGGCTTTGGATGCGACCGGGTAAATGGCCGGCTTAACCGCAAGCCAAGCCGGCTTATCGCGGAGTCGTTCAACTTTCTTGGAATGGCCGCCGGCGTGCCGAGCGCCATGCGCAGGCCCTTCGATCTCCATCTCGACCAATGGACCGACGGCGAAGTTGACTCGAAAACGGCGATGGCGCGCCTGGACGCTGGCGCCTTCGTTGCGGGCGAGGACAATCTCGCCTTCGACATGACGCTGCAGGGCTGCCGCAACGCCAACGCGCGGTTCAGATCGCATCCAGGCACCTATTATCTGTCGCTGGTGACCAACGCCACGCATGTTCGGGCTTCGGGCTTTTTCAGCAGGACCTGGCGGCCCGACCCGACGATCCATCCCATTCTCTGGCAGCCGGCGCTCTATCAGGCGCTTGAGGCCAACTTCGCCAAAGCGCCGATCGTGGGTTGGGGCGGCGGCGACCTTTCGCTGCCGCAGTGGCGGCCCAACGACGGCGCGGTGAGCGTCATCTCGCAAAGATATCCCTTCACGGCCCGGGAAGAGCCGGTGGGAGGCGAAGGCGTCTTTAAACGCCAAAGACTTAAGCCGGGGCGCTGGTATTACGAATATCTCGACAAAGCCATCGGACAGCGGTTCGACCATTTCGACGCGGTGGTCGGCGCGCAGCTCAAACCATGGGTGCCCGGACTGCGCGACGCGCATCGGGAGATCTATCTGAGGCTCGGCGAAACCTTGCGCGGCCTCTAGCCTTGCACGAAGAGCGGCTAATGCAAGCCGCCAAAGCCTGCCGACCGAAGCGCGTCCATGACGCCGTTAAAGATCAATGACACGCCCATCGCCGAGACAAAGAAGCCGACGATCCTGGTCGCCGCGTCAATGCCCAGCGGCCCGAGCGTTGTGGTCAACCGCGTCGCGAAGGCGAGGCAGGCATAAGTGACGCCCACGGCGAGAAAGATCGCGGCGAGGATGACGCCGAACGCCAACGCCTCGTGGGACGAGTGCTCCACGGTGGCCATCATCCCCAGCACGGTGGCGATCGGCCCGGGGCCGATCATAAGCGGCATCGCGAGCGGCATGAAGGCGATATTGCCCGTCGATCGGGCGAACGCCGGCGTTCCGTCGCCGTCCGACGAGGGTAAAAAAAGCTCAAAGCCGATCTTCATCAGCACGATCCCGCCGGCGATGCGCACCATGCTGAGCGAGACGCCGAAGATTTTTAAGATCACCGCGCCGAAGAACAAGAAGAAGAGGATCAGCAGCAGCGCATAGAGACAGGACATGAAGGCCACGCGACCGCGCTCCTGGTTGCTTTTCTCGCGCAGGAGCAGAAGGAAGACCGGTAGCACCTCAAAAGGATTGATGACCGCCAGCAGCGTCGTGAACGTCGAGAAAAAGAGCGTCAACTCCGTTCTGAAAACGCCGGCGCCGATGTCCGAGACGAGACTATTCATAAGGCCTTCTCATTGGCGTTGCGCTGCGCCAACATGCATTGCGGGTGTGGAGGCTGGCGGCGCGGAGGCGCGGAGGCGCGACCTTATTGCGGCGGGCGCCGCCGCTCAAGCGCCGCACTGGAGGATCGCGCTGATTTTCGAAGCTTCGCTTGAAGCTGATTTTCGAAGCTTCGCTTGGACTTGTGTCCGACAATGGAACTGACCCATGACCGACGCGATTCAGCTCACCCATTCCTCTGGCGACGGCGCGGAGATCCGGACTTTTGGCGCGGAGCTTTTGAGCTGGCGCGCGCGGGAAGTCGACATGATCTGGGCGAAGAACCCTAAGGTCTGGGACCAGACCGCGCCCGTGCTGTTTCCTGTCGTCGGCTGGACGCGCGACGGCCGCGTGCGCGTCGACGGCGAGACCTATCCGCTGGCGCTCCACGGCTTCGCCTGGAAAAAGCGCTTCGACGTCGCCGAGCGGCGCGACGACTATTTGCGCCTCGCGCTCGTCGACGACGCCGAGACCCGCGCGCTGTATCCCTTCGCCTTCCGGTTTGAAGTGGAATTCCAGCTTCGCGCCGGCGCGCTCGAAAATGCACTCATCGTGACGAATGCCGACTCGCGGCCCCTTCCCTACGCTTGCGGACTACATCCCGCCTTTCGCTGGCCGCTCGCCGGCTCTTCTTCGCCGCATACGATCATATTCGAGAAGGCTGAGCGCGCCGAAGTTCCTATCATCGGACCGGGCGGCCTTTTCTCGAAACCCATCCGCAAAACGCCGCTCGTCGGCCGGCGACTGCCGCTCGAACCAGAAATGTTCACGCGCGACGCGCTGTGCTTTCTCAATCTTGCGAGCCACAACCTCGTTTTCGACAATGGCGAAGGCGCGCGTCTTTCGGTCACGCTCGACGATTTCCCCCATGTCGGATTTTGGACGCTGCCGCCTGCTCCTTATCTGTGCATAGAGCCATGGACAGGCCATGGCGATCCGGACGACTTTTACGGCGACCTCTATGAAAAGCCCTCGATGCGAATTCTGGCGCCGGGCGCGCAGGCGCGGCATGGCGCGATTTTCGCCTTTGAGCGGGAGCCGCCGGTCGGCTAGGAACGAACCGCCACTCGCCAGGAATCATCAATGACTGTCGTCGCCTCCAGCGTCATCGAAGCCATCGGGCGCACGCCGCTCATTGAATTGCACGGCGCCTCGAAGGCGACCGGCTGCCGCATTCTCGGCAAGGCCGAATTCATGAACCCGGGCGGTTCCGTGAAGGACCGCGCGGCGCTGTCCATCGTCGAAGACGCCCGCGCGAAAGGATTGTTGAAGCCGGGCGGGGTCATCGTCGAAGGCACCGCCGGCAACACCGGCATCGGGCTCGCGCTCGTCGCGAACGCGCTCGGCTTTCGCACGGTGATCGTGATTCCCGAGACTCAAAGCCAAGAAAAAAAAGACATGCTGCGCCTGCAAGGCGCGCAGCTCGTTGAAGTGCCGGCGGTTCCCTACGCCAACCCCAATAATTATGTGAAGCTTTCCGGCCGTCTCGCCGAGCGCCTCGCCAGGGAAGAGCCGAACGGCGCCGTCTGGGCCAACCAGTTCGACAATGTCGCCAACCGCGTCGCCCATCTCACCACCACCGGGCCCGAGATCTATGAAGCGCTGGAGGGCGCGGTGGACGCCTTCATTTGCGCCTGCGGCACCGGCGGCACGCTCGCCGGCGTCGGCATGGCGCTCAAGGAGAGAAATCCCGACGTAAAAATCGGGCTGGCCGATCCATACGGGGCGGCGCTCTATTCCTATTACACAACCGGCGAGTTGAAGGGTGAGGGCTCATCCATCACGGAAGGGATTGGCCAGGGCCGGATCACCGCCAATCTTGAAGGCGCGCCGGTCGACGTCGCCTACCGCATCCCCGATGACGAGGCGCTGCGCATCGTTTTCGATCTCGCCGAGCAGGAGGGCCTGTTGCTGGGCGGCTCTTCCGGAATCAACATCGCCGGCGCCATCAGGCTGGCGCGCGATATGGGTCCCGGCAATACGATCGTGACCGTGCTGTGCGACGGCGGCGCGAGATACGCTTCGAAGCTCTTCAACGCCGACTTCCTGCGCAGCCAAAACCTGCCGACGCCGCCCTGGCTCGAAGGCGCCGTCGCGATGGATCCGGGCTTCGTTTAGCTCTCTATCGGTTCCGCGGGCGCGGGCGACGCCGCCGGCTCGGCTTCGCGCTGCGGAACGAAATTCTCGCGACGCACGAAGAGCACCTTTCGTAGCTCCGCCTCCCCGACCAGCTTGGCGAATTCGCGGAAGCCAAAGAACGGGATCAGCGCGGCGAAGGTGACCAATCCGACCGACAGGAGCGTGCGCAGATTGTGGAGGTCCACGGGGTCATGGTCCGCATGGGCCGGCCAAAAATGCTCCAGCAGCGCCTGCTCGAGAATGTCCATGTCGATGAGCAGCACGCCGAAAAGAAACGACTTTATCAGGATGGGAACGATCAGCGGCATCGTATCGAAGACGCGCCAGACCCCGAATTTGTTGGCGATGAACAGCACCTTGGCGAAAGCAAGCGCCTTGGCGACCGCAAAGCCCTGATGCTGCACGATATGCGCCTGTGACAGGACGATCGACTTGTGCACCCCGAGCACGGCGAGCAGGAACCACACGTAAAGGAACACCGGAAAAAAGGCCCTGGCTTCCTCCTGAACCTTGTCCTTCAATCCCTTTTTTGTCTGCTCGCTCATGTCCATCCTGCGCCGGTCTCTTCAGCCTTGGCTGCGCGTCAATTTAGCTGCGCGACTCCTCCTTGGCTATCGCATCGGCGCGCGCCAGATCCTCCGGTCGGTTGACGTTAAAAAAAGGGTCGTAGGGCTCGATCGGCCAATCGACGACCGTATTCGCATAACGCCCGATGAAGGCCGACACTCGGCGCTCGTCTTCCGCAACGAGCGCGCGCCGCAAATCTTCGCGCAGCGCGATCGGCCACAGCGCCACGGCGTGATGGGTTCGCCCATTCGAGGCGGCGACGGCGATCGTCGCGCCCGTCCGGCTTCGTGCAGCTTCAAGCCGGGTGAGGAGATCGGCGGGCAGGAACGGGGTGTCGCCCGGCGCGCTCAGCACATGCGCCGCGCCTTTCGCGGCGCCAAAGTCCATGCCGGCGAGAATGCCTGCGAGCGGCCCCGCGAAACCTTCAACGCTGTCGCAGATGACGGGCAGTCCGAAAGCGGAAAAGCGTGCCGGATCGCCGTTGGCGTTGATCGCGAGAAGGCCGCACTGCGGCTTCAGGCGGTGGATCACATGCTGAAGGATCGGCCGACCGGCGATCTCGACGAGCGGCTTGTCGCCCCCGCCCATGCGCCGCGCCAACCCGCCGGCGAGGATGACGCCGATGCAGTCGTTCATGCGCTGTCCGGTTTGGTTTCAAAGAGGGGCGCCATTATGTTCGTTTCATAATCCTGAGCGCCGCTCGCGCAAGGGGCAGCCTTTCGAGGGAAGCACATGATTTCGCGCCGCAGACTCGCCGTTTTCGCCTTTCTTTTTGCTTCCGCGATCCTTTATTCGACGGCGCCCGCCGGCGCCGCGGAACAGAGTTTTACGCCGCAGGCCTTCGCCGCCGCGCAAACGGCCGGCAAATCGATCATCGTGCATGTCTATGCGCCGTGGTGTCCGACCTGCCGGGCGCAGGAGCCGGTGGTGCGGCGCGTCGAAGCCGATCCGAAATATGCCGACGTCGCCATGTTCCGCGTCGATTTCGACAGCCAGAAGAGCGCTCTCCGCACGCTGAAGGCCAACCGGCAAAGCACAATCATCGTCTTCAAAGGCGATAAGGAAGTTGGGCGCTCTGTCGGGGAGACTGATCCGGCCGCAATTTCAGCGCTTCTCTCGAAGGCTCTGTAAATCGATGGACGCGAGCGCGCTTGGCGCCCTCGGCGTCGCCTTTGTCGCCGGCCTGCTCTCGATTTTGTCGCCCTGCGTGCTCTCGCTTTTGCCTTTGGTGCTCGGCGCCGCCGCGGCGGAGCATCGCTACGCGCCTGCGCTTCTGGCGCTGGGCGTCGCCCTGTCCTTCGTCGCGATCGGCCTTTTCATGGCGACGATCGGCTTCGCCGTCGGCCTCGACGGAGACGCGCTGCGGCTCGTCGCGGCGGCTTTGCTGATCGGACTGGGCGTGATCCTGCTTGCGCCTGAGCTGCAGGCGCGCCTCGCCGCCGCCGGGGGCCCGATCAGCGACAAATTGAGCGCGGCCTTTGGCGACGGGGCTCACGGCGGAATGTTCGGTCAGTTTGGCGTCGGCCTATTGCTTGGCGCCGTCTGGAGCCCCTGCGTGGGTCCGACGCTCGGCGCCGCGTCAGTGCTCGCGGCGCGCGGCGAAGACCTGAGCGTCGTCGCGGCGACCATGGCCGCGTTTGGTCTCGGCGCGGCCGCGCCGCTGATGATGCTTGGAGCCCTCTCGCGGCAAGCGATGGCGCGTTGGCGGGACCGGCTGCTAACCGTCGGGAAACAGGCGAAGCAAGCGCTCGGCGCGTCGCTCGTCCTGATTGGCGCGTTGATCGTGTCGGGCTACGACAAGACGTTGGAGACGGCGCTTGTCACGGCTTCGCCAGAATGGTTGACGCAGTTAACGACGCGTTTTTAGCGCTTCGCCAATTTCAATACGGTCGATGCTCGAGACGCTAACCTTGCCGAGCAGGCGCAAGACGCTCGATGCAAGCAAACCCAGGCAAAAGCGTAAGCGGCTCTGGTATTGGCGGGCGAGCGAACGGCGCGCCAAGTCTCCGAACGCCGCATATTCCTAAAATTTAGTTTATTTTCCATTGCTTATAGAGGCTATCCGTTTAGGCAATTCTTAAAGCGACGCCTTTATAAAGACGCTACAACGTGGCTGTTTGAGTAGCGAGTGAGTGAGATGACCGAGACGCACCGTCCCCGTGTCAAATATGTCATCGGTCCCGATGGCAGTCCGCTGACCATTGCGGATTTACCTCCCGCTTCGACCAAACGCTGGGTGATACGGCGTAAGGCGGAAGTGGTGGCGGCGGTGCGCGGCGGCCTGCTCTCGCTCGACGAAGCCTGCAGTCGCTACACGCTGACGGTGGACGAATTCCTGAGCTGGCAGATGTCGATTGACCAGCACGGCCTCGCCGGACTGCGGACCACGCGCCTTCAGCAATATCGTATGTGAACGCGGCGACAGACGCCGAGACGTTCGAAACGCCGGTCCGCGATGGCCGGCGTTTTATTTTTGAGGCTGTTCCTCTATCCGGCGCCAGCGCTCGACGAGTTTCTTGCGCTCGAAAAGCGCGACGACGACGAGCGCGATCAGCAGCGGGACGATGAGGTAGAAGAGGCGCCAGACGAGCAGCGCAGCCAACACTTTCAGCCGCGGCACATCCGGCATGACATTGATGAACAGCAGCTCGAAGACGCCCAGCCCGCCCGGCGCATGCGACACCAAAGCCGCTGAAAAGGACAAGAGAAACGCGCCGAGCACGACGAGAAAGCCCGGATTGCCCTGCTCCGGCAGCGCGAAATAGATGATGCCGGCGGCGCCGATCAATTCCAAGGGAGCCGCGAAGAGCTGGCGGAGCATGATGCCGGGGCGCGGATAGAGGATCTCGAAACGCCCGAACAGCCGGATCGCGCGAAAATGCATGAGCGATCCGAGAATGTATAGAACGACGAAGGCCAGGCAGGACAAACCGACGACCAGCGCGGTGTTCGGGTTCGTAATGATGTCCGGTAGGAAGCCCGACAGTCTTTGCATGATCGCGGGATCATAGGTCAGCAAAAGGCCGGCGAGCAGCACATTGCCGAAACCGAACGTGTAGGAGCACAACACCACCAGCGTGGCGACCTGCGTCGCCGTCAGTCCCTTGGTGGAATAGGCGCGATAGCGCACCATGGCGCCCGAGAAAACGCTTGCGCCGATGTTGTGCGACAGGGCGTAGGTCGTAAACGAACAGACCGAGATAAACAGCCAATTGATGTGTTTGACGCCCAGGTGCAGGAGCGCGATTCGATCGTACCAGGCGAGCGCCGCATAGGCGACAAGCGTCGACAGGCCAGCGAACAGATAGCGGCTCGTCGGAATGGCCTGAAGATTGGCCCAAACCTCTGCGCCGACCGATTCTCCTTTGAATTCGTGATAGAGAAGGAAAAAAGAGGCGACGACCGCGACAAGGCCGACGAGCGGCCAAAAATATTCCAGCAGTTTTCTCATGCGGCCCGTCGCGTTAGATTTCACCGTCGATCATCAAACCGGCCGCAGCTGGCCGCACTCTCCCTCGCATGGAGGCCCGGCGCCCGCAAGCCCGGCTCCATGACCGCCTCGGTAATTAGCGCTTGCGGCAAATCAATGGAGGCCGGAATGCAGTTGCTATCGCGGATCAAGGGCTTAATCCTGGCGCCACAGAGCGAATGGGCGAAGATCTCCGAAGAGGAGACGTCCGTCTTCGATCTCTATCGCAACTATATTGTGATATTGGCGCTTCTTCCGCCCTTCGCGAGCTTCTTCAGCTCATGGCTTTTCGGCTTTTCCCACGGCCCGCAGGGAATCATGCACCCGACGTTCACGGGCGGGCTTTATCGCGCCTTCGTCCAGTATCTGCTGAGCCTGCCGGCGTTTTTTATCGTCGCCTTCGTCATATCGGCCATTGCGCCGCATTTCGATGGGAAGACCGACGACCGCCGCGCTCTGATGCTGACCGCCTATTCGTACACGCCGGTCTGGCTCGCCTCGCTGTTTGGCCTGATTCCGGGCCTTCGATGGCTGGACGTGCTCGGCTTCTATGGAATCTATGTTTTTTCCGTCGGGCTGCCGACGATGATGCGCGTGCCAAAGGAAAACCTCGACGTTTTCACGCTCGCGACGCTGTTTCTGGTCGTCGCGACCGTCGCGCTCCACGGGTGGGTCGTGCATCTGATCGCGCCGCAGCAGCTGATCTAGCGCCACCGGTCCGCAGCCGCATCGTCCTCGGATTTCGCGCTGACCCAGTCGCCGGGCGCGCCATCCGCGCGCCGTTCCTTTTTCCAAAAGGGCGCGCGGGTTTTAAGAAAATCCATCAAAAACGCCGCGGCGGCGAAAGCGTCCGCGCGGTGGCGCGCCGCGGCGAGCACTAGAACGATCTGTTCGCCCGGTTGGATGCGGCCGAAGCGGTGAATGACGGTCAATGCCTGCAAAGGCCATCGTTCGAGCGCTTCATCGGCGACGCGACAGATCTCGGCCTCGGCCATTCCGGGATAATGTTCGAGCTCCAAAGCCTCGAGCGCGCCGTCCTCGTCCCTGCAGAGGCCCACGAAGCTGACGAGCGCGCCGATGTCTCGCCGCCCCTGCGTCAGCAGCGCCTGTTCCCGCCCGAGGTCGAAATCCTCCGCTTGCACGCGCACCGCCGGAGTCGGCCGCGGCGCCATCTCAGCCGCCCGTCATCGGCGGGAAGAAGGCGATCTCCCTTGCTGCGCCGATTGGCGCGTCAGGCGCCGCATGCGTCTTGTCGAGCGCCGCGCGGATCGTCGCCGGGTTGGCGAAGGCGGCCGCATATCCCTCGTCCCGCGCCGACAGCCAGTCGATCAGCTCACGGACCGTGACGACTTCACGCGGCGGCGCGATCTCCTCTTCCGCCAGACCGATGCGCTCGCGCACCCAAGCGAAATACAGCGCCTTCATGCCGCCTCGTCTTCCCCGAAATGGTTCCACGCCGACTGGAGGTAGTCGAACCCGGTGTACAGCGTCAGAATCGCCGCCGCCCACAAGAGCGCCGCGCCGATCTTGACCGTGCCGGGGAGAACGACTTCGCCGGCCGGTCCGGCGATCAGAAAGCCCAGCGCCACGAGCTGCGCCGCCGTTTTCCACTTGGCGATCGCGGAGACGGGCAAGCGCACCTTGAGCTCGGCCAGATGTTCCCGCAGGCCGGATACGAGGATTTCACGGCACAGGATGATGATCGCCGCCCAGATCGTCCAGCCCGCGACCGTTCGATCGGCGACAAGCGCCATCAGGGTCGTCGCGACGAGCAATTTGTCCGCGATGGGATCCAGCATCCGCCCGAGCGGCGACTGCTGCTGCCAGATTCTGGCGAAATAGCCGTCGAGAAAGTCCGTCACCCCGGCGGCGATGAAAATGCCAAGCGCGCCCCAGCGCGCCCAATGCTCCGGAAAGCCGAGGAGCAACCCCGCCACCACCGGGACGGCGGCCATGCGGCCATAGGTCAGCAGATTAGGCAGCGCCAAGGCTTGTGACCGACGCTTGGCGGTGAGGGCCGTCTGGGACATACCGCAAGGGAATATGGCCCCCGTCCCCAATGTCAATAGAAAGGGCGTCGCCGCCGGGAATCGCTTGCGGAAGGCGAAGTCAGTCGCGGTCGATCGCGAATGCGCCGGGTCCGGCCGCTGCAAAGAACAGAAATACGAAGCAGTAGAGCGCGGCGAGTTCTCCCTTGTTGAGGAGCGGCCACAAATCCTGGCCGGCGTGGAAAAAGAAATAGGCGACCGCCATCTGACCCGAAAGAATGAAGGCGACAGGCCGGGTGAAGAGGCCCAGCAGCAGCAGCAGGCCGCCGAAGAGCTCTAGGAGCCCCGCCGCGCCCAACAGCGAGAACAGCTTCAGGTCGTCGAACATCGCAACATGTGGGACGCCGAAGAGCTTGGCGGCGCCGTGCTGCATGAACAGCAAAGCGGCTGCGATGCGCAGCAGCCCTTGGGCGTGCGGGGCGAAGCGCTGGGGAATGATTCGTAGAGTCATAAATTGGCCTCCTAAAGAATACTGGCGATCTCCTCACAAGCGAGCCGCGGGCCGCGAGGATAGAGCTTTGCGTGATCACCGTATCCGATGTTGATCAGAAAATTGGACTTTATCCGCGTACCTTGGAAGAATTCCGCGTCGACCTTCACCCTGTCGAAACCGCTCATCGGTCCGCAATCGAGACCCACCGCGCGCAGCGCGAGAAGAAGATAGGCGCCCTGCAACGAGCCGTTGCGAAAGGCCGTCTCTTCAATCAACGTCTGATTGCCGACGAACCAGGAACGCGCGTCCGTCGCGGGATAAAGGTGCGGGAGAGTCTCTGCGAAATCGAGATCATAGCCGACGATCGCCGTGGCGGGCGCGGCCATGGTCTTGGGACGATTGGCGTCCGACATCGCTGGCGCGAGCCGGGCCTTCGCCTCCGGCGAGCGCACGAAGATGACGCGCATCGGCGAGCAATTGGCGCTTGTCGGCCCCCATTTCGCGTAGTCCACGGCGAGTTCGAGCAGGCTGTCAGGCACGTCTATGGGAAGCCAGCCATTGTGGGTCCGCGCCCCCGTAAAGAGCTGCTCCAGCGCTTCGGGCGCAACCGCGCCCGCGGCCTGCCTGTCGGTCGTCGTCATCGCATTCCCCACAGCGTTCAGATGTCGCGCCCCTCGACTTCGATATGCAGGCGCTCCTCGATCTTTTGAAGCGACTCCTGCCGGGGCGAGATCGCGAGCGACTTTCGATAGGCCGCGAGCGCCCCTTTCTTGTCGCCGGTCTTCTCCTTGAGCGCGCCAAGAGCGGCGAGCGCGTCAAAACGCTTCGGCTCGAGCGTCGCCGCGGTCTCGAGGTCGGCGATCGCGCCGCTGTCGTCCCCCTGCTCCGCCCGCACCTTGGCGCGCTGAACATAGCCCTCCGTCCATTGCGGCGAGAGGGCGACCACATAGTCGAGAAGCTTCAGGGCGAGAGGCGGCGCGCCGGCCGCGTCCGCCGCAAGGGCGCGCGCCGCAAGCAGATTGATCGTGTCCGACTCGGAATGCGCCCAGCGGCTCAGGATCGCCGCCGAAACGCCCTTCGCCTCCCGCTCGTCTTCGGCCTGCTCCAGGCGAAGATAAAGCCGCGCCATCTCTTCGGCGCGCTGCTGGGCGGGGTCCTTGGGCGGGGGCGGCGCTGCGGCGGCCGGCGCGCGCCGCTCGGGAGCAACATCGCGTCCGCCCTGTCCCGGGCCGAGCGCGCGGGTCCCAGGCGGCAGCGGAATCCTTCCGATCCCTGGGATGAAGAGGAAATCGCCCTCCTCCTCGCCCAATGATTCGATCGAAGGCGTTTCCGATGCCTGCGCCAGCGCGATTCCGGCCGGCAGGGCTCCAAGAAAGACCATGATCGTCAGCGGAAGAAGCAGCGGGGTTCGCATTGCCGCTAACATAGCGCAGGACAATAGAAACGGCCACAGCGCCGCGCGCAGCGGAGAGTTAGATTAACCATTTGTAAGCCACGACTCGACGCACGCTCGGCGAATTCATCCTGCGTTCAGGCGAGGCGCCCGAATCCTTTGCGCGCTAGTTAAGGTTGTTAGGAAACCCTCGCGCTTATCGCGACAACAACGCTGCAGCCCGCCTCAACGGCGGAGCTCCTGGAGTTGGATCAATGATTGATACGATACGCCGTTTGCTGCAAGAGCACGGCCGTCTGCATACCCCCGTGGAACATTTGTCGGATTCGGACGATCTCTACAGTGCAGGGCTGACGCCCTTCGCCGCGATCCGCACCATGCTCGCGCTGGAAGAAGCCTTCGACGTCGAGTTCCCGGTCTCCATGCTCCGGCGACAAAGCTTCGCTTCAATCACCGACATTCGAGACTGCGTCAGCAAATTGGCGCCGTCGTCGGAGCGCCGCGCCGCTTAAGCAGCGCGAGTTTTAGGTAGGTCTACGCCAAACTCGCGGCCACGCTGACCGTGTCCGCCCGGCGCACGCGCAGGGCAAACACCACGAAAGCCGCGGCTTCGGCTGCTCCAACCATAGTTGCGGCGGTGCGTTCGCTGCGATAGTCGTCTTTGGAAAGGCTCGAATGACGGGCCTTCGCGACGGCGAGAGTTCAATGCCTCCTTATCATTCACGCACGACGACCCACGGCCGCAACATGGCTGGCGCGCGCGGCCTCTGGCGCGCGACTGGCATGAAGGAGGAGGACTTCGGCAAACCGATCATCGCGGTCGCCAATTCCTTCACCCAATTCGTTCCGGGCCATGTGCATTTGAAGGATCTCGGCCAGCTTGTCGCCGCCGAAATCGAAAAGGCCGGCGGCGTCGCGAAAGAGTTCAACACCATCGCGATCGATGACGGCATCGCTATGGGCCACGACGGGATGCTCTATTCGCTGCCCTCGCGCGATCTCATCGCCGACAGCGTCGAATTCATGGTCAACGCGCATTGCGCCGACGCGCTGGTCTGCATTTCGAATTGCGACAAGATCACGCCCGGCATGCTGATGGCGGCGCTGCGCCTTAACATTCCGGCGGTGTTCGTTTCCGGCGGCCCGATGGAGGCCGGCAAGGTCGTGCTCGCTGGCAAGGAGCACGCGCTCGATCTTGTCGATGCGATCGTCGCCGGCGTGGACGACACGGTCAGCGAAGCCGACGTCGCCACCATCGAGCGCTCCGCCTGTCCGACCTGCGGATCATGCTCCGGCATGTTCACGGCGAACAGCATGAACTGCCTGACCGAGGCCCTGGGGCTGTCGCTTCCCGGCAATGGTTCGACCCTCGCGACCCATGCGGATCGCCGGCGGCTGTTTGTCGAAGCCGGCCATCTCATCGTGGATCTCGCGCGCCGCTACTATGAACAGGACGACGAAAGCGTGCTGCCGCGTTCGATCGCGAGTTTTGAAGCTTTCGAGAACGCCATCACGCTCGACATCGCGATGGGCGGCTCGACGAACACCGTGTTGCATCTACTCGCGGCAGCGCACGAGGCGCAGGTCGATTTCACCATGGCCGACATCGACCGCCTGTCGCGGCGGGTGCCGGTGCTGTGCAAGGTCGCGCCCTCCGCGCCCGACGTTCATCTTGAAGACGTGCATCGCGCCGGCGGCGTCTTCGCCATTCTCGGAGAATTACTGCGCGCCGGTCTGCTGCACGGCGAGCTTCCGACCGTCCACAGTCCTTCGGTCAGCGACGCCGTGGCGCGCTGGGACATCGCCGTCACGCAGAGCGAAACCGCGCGCACGTTCTTTCGCGCCGCGCCGGGCGGCGTGGCGACGCAAGTCGCGTTCAGCCAGGACCGCCGCTATAAAGAGCTCGACGCCGACCGCGAAAAAGGCGCGATACGTGACGCGGCGCACGCCTTCTCCAAGGATGGCGGCCTCGCCGTGCTTACCGGCAATCTCGCTATCGACGGCTGCATCGTGAAAACGGCCGGCGTTGACGATTCGATCTTGAAATTCGCCGGCCCCGCCAGGGTCTATGAAAGTCAGGACGCGGCGGTGTCGGGCATTCTGACGGGCGACGTAAAGGCTGGCGAGGTGGTCGTCATCCGCTACGAAGGCCCGCGCGGCGGGCCCGGCATGCAGGAAATGCTCTATCCGACGAGCTATCTGAAATCGAAGGGACTCGGCAAGGTCTGCGCGCTGGTGACGGACGGAAGATTCTCCGGCGGCACGGCCGGGCTTTCGATCGGCCATGTCTCTCCCGAAGCGGCCGAGGGCGGCGCGATCGCCTTGGTGCGGGACGGCGACAGAATAGAAATCGACATTCCGGCGCGAAGCATTACGCTCGCCGTTAGCGAGGACGAACTGGCGACGCGGCGCGCCGAACAATCCGCGAAAGGCTTCGCTCCGGCCAAGGCGCGGCCTCGCAAAATCACCACGGCGCTACGCGCCTACGCCTCAATGACGACGAGCGCGGCCAAAGGCGCAGTGCGACAGGTCCCCTGAACTTTCGCATTTGGGACGTGCGTCGTAGAGTGGCGCGCGTCCATCCAGTCGCCGGAACAAAATGTCTCCGACACGTAAACTCGTCGCTTCTGGACTGTTTGGCATAGCGCTCGGATTCGCGGTGCTTGCGCTCGCCAGCTATGTCGCCCTGCGCGCCGAATTGCAGCGCCGTGAAGCTGGCGCATGGCTGCGCCACACCATTCAAGTGCAAAGCGATCTTTATCAGCTTTACGGACTGCTGCAGGCCGCCGAGAGCGGTCAGCGCGGTTTTATCATCACCCAGGACGAACGCTATCTGGACGCCAGCTCCGAAGCGATGCGCAAATTGCCCGTCATTGTCGACCGGCTGTCAGAGCGCGTGAGAGACAATCCCAAGCAGCTCGAGATCGTCGCGGAAATGCAGCCGCTGCTTGGCGAAAGGGTCGAGATCATCAATGAGGCGATCGCAGATACGCGCGCACACCGGCTCGACGAGGCGGTGCAGATCGTCAAGTCCGGGCGCGGAAAGGCGCTGATGGACCGGCTCCACGCGCTCATCGACACGATGACTGAAAATGAGCAAAACTTGTTCGATGCGCGAGAGCGCGAGGTCAACGCCGCCGGCGGCGAATTCGACGCGGCCGTTTGGGCCATCGGCGGCATCATCTTCGCGCTTGCCGCTTTTTCGTTTCTCAATGCCCAGAAGCAGATGAACGCGCTGCAAACGTCACGCGACTCATTAAAGACCGCCTATGACCAGCTGATTGGGGAAACGACACGCCGGGAAGCGCTCGAGTCGCAGTTGCGGCAGTCGCAAAAACTCGAAGCGCTCGGCCACCTGACCGGCGGCATCGCGCATGACTTCAACAATATGCTCGGCGTCATCGTCGCGAGTCTGCATCTGTTGCGGCGAAAGCTTGCGAACTCGAGCGACGATTATATTCAGCTGATCGATTCAGCGATGGACGGCGCCGATCGCGCCGCCGCGATGGTTCGCAGGCTTCTCGCATTCTCGCGCCGCCAGCCTTTGTCGCCGCGCCCGCTCGACCCCAACAAGTTCGTCTCCAGCGTCTCGGACATGGTGCGCCGCGCCCTCGGCGAAAAGATCGAACTTGAAACCGTTCTCGCCGGCGGCTTGTGGGCCACAAAAATCGATCAGCACGAACTGGAAAGCGCCATCGTCAATCTCGCGGTCAATGCGCGCGACGCCATGCCGGACGGCGGCAAGCTGACGATCGAGACGGCCAACTGCTATCTTGATGACGCCTACGCCAGCGAAAACATGGAAGTGAACCCAGGCCAGTATGTGATGATCGCCGTGACCGACACCGGACAAGGCATGCCGCCCGAGGTCTTGTCGCAAGCGTTCGATCCGTTCTTCACCACCAAGCCCGCAGGCAAGGGTACCGGGCTCGGCCTTTCGCAGGTCCATGGATTCGTCAAACAATCTGGCGGCCAGGTCAAAATCTATTCCGAGCCGGGACGCGGAACCTGCATCAAGCTCTATCTGCCGCGTTTCAATCAGGTCGAATCGCCCACCGAGCTGCCCCTACCGCGTCCGAGACCTCTCGAACTTCCGCTCGGAAGACCGGAAGAACTCGTGCTGATCGTCGAAGACGACGACACGGCGCGCCGCGTCACCGCGCAAGGCGTGCGGGAATTGGGTTACTCGGTTCTGGAGGCCGAGAACGGACGCGCGGCGATCGACATCATTCGCCGTCGCGCCGACATCGCGCTGATGGTCACGGATGTGGTTATGCCCGACATGGACGGCGCCCGGCTCGCGCGCGAGGCGGTGTTTCGCAGACACAGCCTGCGCGTTCTGTTCATCACCGGCTATACGCGCAACGCGATCGTGCACAACGGCGTTCTTGACAAGGACGTCAAGCTGCTCACCAAACCGTTCACTTTGGAGCAGCTGGCGATGAAGATGCGCGACATCCTTGACTCGAAATAGCGAGCGTTCGTTGCGGCGCTGACGATCAGTCTTCAGCTTTGAGGGGACGCATCAGCAGCGCTTCGATGGCGCCGTCAACGCTCAGCCGCGCGGAGAGAATGGAGTCGACGGCTTCAGCGATCGGCAACTCGACGTCATGCGCGCGCGCCATTTCAACTAACACGCGCGCCGTAAAGGCGCCTTCCGCAAGCTTGCCATGCGTGGCGTCTTCCACCGACTGTCCCTGCCCCAGCGCTTCGCCGAGCGCAAAGTTACGCGACTGCGACGATCCGCAGGTGAGCACGAGATCGCCCAATCCGGAAAGCCCCATCAATGTTTCCTGACGCGCGCCCAACGCGCGCCCGAGACGCATCAGTTCGGCAAATCCGCGTGCGATGAGCGCCGCCTGCGCGCTCGCGCCGAGCCCACGGCCGTGGCTCATTCCAGCGGCGATGGCGAGAACGTTTTTCGCTGCGCCGCCGATCTCGGCGCCGCGCACGTCGGTCGAGCGATAAAGCCGAAACGTCTTCGTCGAAAGCTCTTCGCTCAAGCGCCGCGCCAGCGTTTCGTCATGCGCCGCGAGAGTCACCGCCGTCGGCAATCCTCTGCACACGTCCGCCGCGAAGCTTGGTCCCGAGAGCACGGCGACATCGACGTGGGGCAGTTCTTCCTTCGCGACTTCGCTCAGGAACTTGCGTCGATCGCGTTCAATGCCCTTGGCGCAAATCACAAAGGCGGCGCGCTCGCGCATATGCGGTCGCGCGGCGCGCGCGGTCATGCGGATCGCTTGTGCGGGCGTAACGGCGAGCACGATGTCCGCTTCACGTACGACGGAAATGTCGCTCGTCGGGGCGACGGCTGCAGCAAGCGGCAGACCTGGCAATCGGCGCGTATTCTCGCGGTCGCGCGCCAGGGCTTCGGCGGCTTGAGGGTCATGCGCCCATAAGGGCACCCGCGCGCGGCCTTGCGCGGCGACATTGGCGAGGGCGACGCCCCAGGCGCCGGCGCCGAGAACAGCGACAGTCGCGCGCGTCATCGCACGCCGATCCGCTGATTGTCGGGACGCGACCATAGCCTTTCAAAAGTTTGATGAAACCGCGCGGCGGCCTGTGGGCTCTCGATCACGATCAAATCATTGTCCTGATAGATTTCGCCGGAGACGCTGAAATTCGCGGAGCCGCTGCGCAAGACGCGACCGTCCACCTGATATGATTTCAGATGCATTAAATCGCGCGCGTGGCCTTTGCGGCGCACTTCGACATTCGGGGCGTCGGCGATTTCCTCGACCACAGACGCGCCGCGCCCCATCTCCTCACCGTCGAGATAGATCCGCACCTTGACGCCGCGCATGGCCGCGCGGCCGAGCGCCGTCGTCAGAGAGCGGTCGGTCAGAACATAGGCGGCCATGTCGATCGAGCGGCGCGCGTCGTTGATCAGCCGCCCGTCGACCGCGCCGAAACCGTCGCCGGGCCCGTAGAAAACGCGCACGCCCGCGAAGGTCGGCTCCTCGGTGAGCAGTCCGGCCGGCTGCGGCGTTGGCGCAAGCGTCATGGCCGCAAGCGCCGCAGAAAAAAGGAGGCGCATCGAACCGCCCTAGGCCTTGCCGTGGTGTGATCGGCTCGGCGCGGCGTCGAGCGGCCATCGCGGCCGCGGCGCAAAGTCGAGGTCATCGGTCAATCCGCGTTTTAAGCGCTCGAGACCGGTCCAGGCGATGATCGCGCCATTGTCGGCGCACAGCGCCGCCGGCGGCGAAATGAACCGGAGACCGCTTTCGGCGCAAAGGCGCATAAGAGCGCGGCGAATGGCGCCGTTGGCCGCGACCCCGCCGCCGATCACGAGGCCTTGCGGGGCTCGCCCCTCGCTTGCCGTAAAGAGGCGCACGCCGGAGCGCACCCTGTCCACGATCACGTCGACGATCGCAGCTTGGAAAGAGGCTGCAAGATCCCTGACGTCCTTTTCGCTCACAGTCGGCAGTCTGAGGATTTCCTGCCGCACCGCGGTCTTGAGGCCAGAAAGGGAAAAGTCGGCGCCTTCCCGGCCAAGCATCGGGCGCGGAAAGTCGAATCGTCGCGCGTCGCCTTCAAGCGCGAGCTTCTCGATTTGCGGCCCCCCGGGATATGGCAGCTCCAGCATTTTGGCGACCTTGTCGAAGGCCTCGCCGGCAGCGTCGTCGACGGTGGAGCCCAGCCGGCGGTAGTCGCCGATGGCCTTCACCGCGACGATTTGCGTGTGCCCGCCGGAGATGAGGAGCGCCAGAAAAGGAAAGTCCAGGCGGTCCGTCAGACGCGCGGTTAGCGCGTGGGCTTCCAGGTGATTGACGGCGATGAATGGCTTGCCCAAGGCAAGCGCCATGGCCTTGCCGGCCGTGAGCCCGACGAGAACGCCGCCGATCAGTCCCGGACCAGCCGCGGCGGCGATCCCATCAAGATCTTTCGCCTCGGTCTTGGCCCGCTCCAGCGCGCGTCTGATCAGCCGGTCGAGGACATCGATATGCGCCCGCGCCGCGATTTCCGGAACGACGCCGCCATAGGCGGCGTGGCGGGCGATTTGGCTCAACACCTCATTGGAAAGGATCTCTCCGCCTTCGCCGCCCAGCCGCTCCGAGACGACCGCGACCGCAGTCTCATCGCAAGTGGTTTCAATGCCCAAAACGCGCATGCGAACTCCCTGCGCAAGAAAGCCGCGCCGTTGAACTTCTCAGCGGCGGAACGGAGCTTATACCGCCGTACGGCGGGAAGTTCGAAAATTGTGATTGGAAAAGGGTTTACACCAATCATTCTTAGCTGTTTCGTCCAATCCACGTATACTAATGCAACGCTAAAGATAGTTCCATTAAATTTCTAAGAATTCGCTGACGTCCCTCTTGACACGATCTCGATAGATACAAGTTGGCACTGCAGATCGTTGCTTCCCCGACGACGCCATATCTTGAGCTTAATAGAATTATGGCTAAGGCGAAGAGGTAATTAGCGTCAAGGTTGAGGTTGCTGTCGGTCTAAACTGTATGGAGGTGAAAATGGCGTCGAACAAAATTAAGGCCTTGGCGTTTACGTCCGCGATTGCAATGACGGCCGTGATCGGCTCCACGAGCATCGCCGAGGCGAGGCATTACTGCCGTGCCCATTACGGCTGGCATCGGCACTGCGGAACCACCTGGGGTTACGCGCGTCCGGTGCGCACCTATTGGGGTTACGCGGCGCGGCCCACCTATTGGGGTTCGGCGTATCGTCCGATGCGCTACTCCCGCTGCTACCGTCCGGCCTATTATGGCTATGGCGGCGCCAGCTATTATGGCTCCGCTTGGCCGACCTATGGCAGCTCGTATGGTTGGGGCGGCAGCCCGGGCTATTACGGCTATGGCGGCGGTGGCCTGCTCGGCGCAGGATTGGGCGGTCTCGGCGCGGGCATTGGCCTCGGCGCGGGTCTCGGAAGCGGCCTGTTTGGTGGTTGGTGGTGATCAGTTTAGCAGTCCGCCGGGCCGCGTAGAGTTCGCCCGCGGAGCTAAAAAAGAGCGTCCGCTCCGACGAGCGGACGCTCGCTTTTTGAGGAGTTCCGTCGCCGCGTTTGTTCCGCTTGCGCCTCGCGCGTTCCCGCCTATAGTCGCGCGGATAACGGCGGCGGATAATGACATCTCCCCCTTCCCTTTGCATCGGAACGCGCGGCAGTCCGCTTGCGCTCGCGCAGACGCACATGGTCCGCGACTCGCTGATGCGCGCCCATGGCGGAAGCGAATCGGATTTTCCGATCGAGATCATCCGCACGACGGGCGACCAGATCCAGGATCGGCCTCTGTCTGAATCAGGAGGCAAAGGGCTTTTCACCAAAGAGCTCGATTCAGCGCTCATCGCGGGGACGATTGATCTCGCCGTGCATTCCTCGAAGGATCTGCCGACGCATTTGCCGAGCGAAATCATCATCGCCGGCTATCTGCCGCGAGAGGATGCGCGCGACGCCTGGATATCGCGCGGCGGTCTCGCGCTCGATGCGCTTCCCGCAGGCGCCGTCGTCGGAACCGCCTCGCTGCGCCGCGCCGCGCAGGTGAAGCGCCGGCGTCCAGATCTCGTGACGACGCTGCTTCGCGGCAATGTCGAGACTCGCCTGAATAAAGTCGAGAACGGGGAGATCGACGCGACCCTCCTCGCGGTCGCGGGGTTGAAGCGGCTGGGTCTCGCCGATCGCGCGACGACGCTGCTTTCCTTGGAAGAGTTTCCCCCCGCTTGCGGACAGGGCGCAATCGGCCTCACGCGGCGGGCCGGCGACGACGCCACGCGCGATCTGCTCGCGCCGCTCTTCGACGAAGCCACCGGCTTCGCGCTCATCGCCGAACGCGCCTTCCTTGCGGCGCTCGATGGGTCCTGCCGCACGCCGATCGCCGGCCATGCGCAGGTTCACGGCGCCGAACTGTCCTTCGTCGGCGAGGTGCTCAGAGCCGACGGCGCGGAAGCCTATGTCGTGCGCCGCCGGGGCCTCGCCATCGACGCCGCGCTGATCGGCGCGGACGCCGGCAAGGAAATTCTGCTGCGCCTGCCGCATGGCGTCGCGGGGCTTATGTGAATCTTGTCCTGGTGCTGCGCGCGGCTGAAGACGCCGCGCGCACCGCGGGGAAGCTGCAGGCGCTGAATTGTGCAGCCGTGCTCTCGCCGGTGCTGGAGTTCGCGGCCACGGACGCCGTCATTCCCCATGGGGATTATGACGCCGTCATCGTGACCAGCGCGAAAGGCGTCGAGTTCGCTGGCGATGCGCGCCAATTCAGAGCGGCGCCGCTGCACGCCGTTGGCGAGAAAACCGCCGAAGCAGCGCGCGCGCTTGGCTTCCACCCAGATATCGTCGCCGGGAACGCCGAGGCCATTCTTCCGCGTCTTCTCGAGCGGTATCAGCGAGCGGCGCGTTTCCTTTATCTGGCCGGGCGCGACCGACAGCCGATTCTGGAGGCGGGCCTGCGCGCCGCCGGCCACGAGGTCCACACGGTCGAAGTTTACGAAGCGCGGGCGGCGCGGGCGCTGACCGCCGAGGCCGTATCCGACATCGCCGCCCGGCGCGTCACCGCCGTCCTGCACTATTCCCAGCGCAGCGCGGAAATCTTCCTGCAGCTCGCGCAGTCCGCCGGCCTCGCCGAGGCGTTGCACGACATGACGCATGTCGCGCTGTCCGAACATGTGGCGACGCCGCTTCGAAAACTCGGCTTGCAGACGCTTGTCGCGGCAAAGCCGGACGAGGAAAATCTTCTGTCGCTTCTATCGATTCAGCTGCGCACGAAAACGCCCTGACCGTTCGCGTTGAAATAGTCGATGACGACAGACATCGCCTTTTCGCCGCTACGAGAGAACCTAACCGGACTGACGCCGCTGGCGTTTTCTCCCGGAGGCTGAAAGGTGAAAATGTCGCCTGAATAGTGACGCAGCGGATAGGGTGTGGGCGCCGGGCCGAGCGTCAGCGAAAGCCCGTCGGCCGTTTCGACGACCCCGATGGGTCCGTAAAGCTCATTGCGGTAGGCGCCGACATATATCGCGCGCGACGCGCGCGCCGGCGCGCTGGCGAGCGGCTTCGCGTAATCGGCGTCCCGACCGTATGTGGGGACCGCCATTTTCGCAAAAGCCTCGCCAAAGAGCGCGAGCCAGTCCCGTTCGATCTTCCCCGTCAGCACGATGTCGAGGAAGCTGCGGCAGATGGTTTCTGGCGCGCCGACCGGCGCGGAATTGCTGAGCACGACAATGCCGAACCGCTCCGCCGGCATGACATAGACGCAGGTGGAGGCGCCAAGAGAGAAGGCGCCCGAATGGCTCCAGCGCACCCGCGCCGGACCGCCATAGTCGATGTCCCAGCCAAGACCGTAAAAGGTTGGTCCGCGCATCGGGTCATGGGCCGGTCCCGTGGCGATCTGCGGGAAATGCGTGTCCGCGAGCGCCTCCGGCTTGACGATCTCGCGGCCGTCGAGGGCGCCGCGTCCGAGCTGCATCCTTACCCATGTCGCCATGTCGCGGACGGACGCCGACGCGCCGCCCGCCGGCGCCTGAGCGTCAGGATTTCGCTGTTCGCCGACCACCCATCTGTCGCCGCGACGCACATGGCCGAAGGCGCGGTTCCTGCGCGCGGCGAAATCGGCGTGGCGCGAACTGGCGTTCGCCATTCCGAGCGGCCTGTAGAGATGTTCCTCGCAAATATCTTCCCAGGACTTGCCTGCCGCTTTCGCCGCCGCGAAACCCGCCGCCGAAAACCCCATATTGTTGTAGGCGTAGTGCGTGCGAAAGCTGGTGTCCGGTTTGATGTAGCGCAGCCGGCGAATGATTTCGTTGCGGTCGTAGCCGATATCTTCGACAAGATCGCCGGCATGGTCGGGTAGTCCGCTGCGATGGCAAAACATGTCGCGCAGCGTGATCTCGCGCGTGACCCACGGATCGCTCATCGCGAAATCCGGCAGGCTCCGCACGATCGGATGATCCCACGAAACGACGCCGTCTCCGACGAGGCTCGCGACAGCCGTCGTGGAGAGTGGTTTGGAAAGCGAAGCGAGCTGGAAGACCGTGTCGGCGTCGACGCGTTCGGCCGCGCCGGCGCGGCGCACGCCGAATCCTTTCAAATAGAGCACGCGATCAGGCGAAACGACGGCGACCGACATCCCTGGCACGCCGGTTTTTCTCATGACGTCGACGACGAGGCCGTTGAGTTCGTTCAGATGTTTTTGGGTTGGCTCGCGAACGGGCGACGGTTTGGAGTTCTCCTTGGCGAGCGCTGTGGGGGACAGCAAGCCAAGCCCCGACGCAAGCAGAGCGGATCGTCTCGTGAAGGCCATATCGCTTCTCCGCTCGCGCCTGTTTGCCAACAATAGCGCTGATTCAGTTCTCCGCCAGCGCCCAGCCGATCAGCACCATCACCGGCCCAACGATGGTCTGTTCAGCCGCTTTTGACGGCAAATCCGCGATCGTGCCCTTGACCACCCGCTCTTGCGGCGTGGACGCGCGTTCAATGAGGAAGGCGGGCGTATCATGCGACATGCCCTCCTGCAGCAGACGACGCGACAATTCCGGCAGCGTGCGGTTGCCCATATAGACGGCCGTCGTGGCGCGTTCGTCAGCGAGCGCGCCCCAATCGAAGTCTTCGGGAAATTCGCCGTCCTTCGTGTGCGCGGTGATGAATTGCAAACGCCGTGCCGTCTCCCGGCTCGTGAGCGATGCGCCGATCGCAGCGCCGCCGGCGCAGGCGGCGGTTACGCCGGGCACGATCTCTATGGAGAAGCCTGCTTCGCGCAGCGCGGCGATTTCCTCATTGGCGCGGCCGAAAATGAGCGGATCGCCGCCCTTCAGCCGCACGACGTTCTTTCCCTCCCGCGCGAGTTCGACGAGCAGAGCGCTGATTTCCTCCTGGCGCACCGAGGGCGCGTAGCCGCGCTTTCCCACGTTGATGCGGGTCGCTTCGCGGCGGGCGAGATCGAGAATGCTCGCCGGAACCAGGTCGTCGAAGAGCACGACGTCGGCGCCCGCGAGCGCGCGCATGCCCTTCAGCGTCAGCAGCTCCGGATCGCCGGGCCCTGCCCCGACGAGCGTGACGCGTCCGCGCGCCGTGGCCTTGGCGCCGGCGCGCGCCTCTTCTATCAGCGCCGCGCGGTCGTCCTCTTGCGGCGCGCGCTCGATGTCGCGGAAGGCGAGCCGCGTGAAGCGGCGCCAGAAATCGCGCCGCGCCAGAAAGTCGAGTCCGGACGTGCGCACGAACGGCCGCCAAGCCTGCGCCGCGCGCGCCCAGGCCTGGAATGTCGCGGGCACCAGCGTCTCGATCCGGCCGCGCACCGCCTGGGCGAAAACCGGCGACGCGCCGCCCGTCGAGACCCCGATCACGAGCGGCGAGCGGTTGACGATAGCGCCCATAATGAAATCGCTGAGCGCAGGCCGATCGGCGAGATTGATCGGCACGCCGGCCGCGCGCGCCCACTGATGGGCCTGACGCGCGAGCGAGTCGTCCTCCACTGCGCCGAGCGCCATCGCCGCGCCGGCGAAATCTTCCGGCGCGACGGCGCGCGGATGGATGGAGACATTGTCGCGCGCCGCTCCGATCTCGCGAAGCTTGTCACAGGGCGCCGGCGCAAAAACGTCTACCCGCGCGCCGGTCGCGGCCGCCAAATCGACCTTCCAGGCCGCCGCTTCGCCGCCGCCAATGACCAGCACGCGACGCCCCGCAAGGGCATAGAACACCGGCAGAGTCGCCAGCGGCTGCATCAGATCGGCGGATATTTCGTCGGGTTTGCGGGTCACGGCGCCCTAGGTGCAGGACCAGCGGGCGCGGCGCAAGAGCTTTAACCCGGCGCCGCATGCTTGCGCGGCGTCGAGTTACGGATTTTCACAGGCGCCAAGGCCGGCCATGCAAGCCAATCCGCGGCCGGCAATGTTTCGCAGGCTAGAACCTCGCATTGACAGTGACATAGGCCGAGCGCGGTGCGCCGGGCATGATGTTGTTGTTGTTGTGCGCCGATGCGTAGTAGTAGGCGCCGGTGAGGTTCTCGATGTTGAGCTGGCCGGAGATGTTTTCCGTCACCTTCACGAAAAGCGCGCCGTCAACGCGCGCGTAACCGGGCACGATCACCCTGTTGTCGAGAGACGGGTAGAAGCTCGAAGCATAGATCACGCCGGCGCCGACTCCGAGAACGCCGGGACCCCCGCCAACGAACGACGACAAATCGTAACGGTTCCAATATGAGAATGTGTTTCTTGGAACCGACGGATTAACCTTGCCGACATCCGTCAGGAAGGGCTGCCGCGGATTGAAGGCGGCATCGGTCGACACCACGCGCGCGTCCTGATGTCCGTATCCGAGCGAGACCTGCCATTCGTCGGTCACATTGCCGGTGAGTCCGAGTTCCGCGCCTTGCGTGCGCGTATTGGCGAGAACGGAGGTCAGCGCAGTCAGCGTCAACGCCTGGTTCGAACGGTTCAATTGATAGATTGCGCCAGTGAACAGCAACGTCGGCAGAAGCTGCGCCTTGAAGCCGAACTCGATATTTTCGAAGCCCTGCGGCGCCAGACTCGCGGCCGACCTCGGCAGCTGATTGAACTGATCGCCCGACTGCGGCAGGAACGAGCGCGAATAGGTTCCGTATAGGGAAACGATCTCCACGGGTTTGAAAATCAGACCGAATCTCGGCGACCACTTGTTATCGAGGCGGCTCTGGTTTTCGAAGGTGATCCCGTCGTTGAACCTCATATGGAAGCTGTCGAACCGTACGCCGGCGAGAACATCGAAATATTTGGTCACCTCGATCTGATCCTGGACATAGCCAGAGCCAATGTCGAGGTTCGTGTTCCAACGCCGCGTCGCCGTATCAAAGTAGTTGTCGAAGAAGACCGGCGCGTAAACCGTCGGAGCCCAGAACGGAGTCGTCAGCCTTCGCGGCCCGTTGAACGGATTGTTGAACCGCGAGATGTCTCTTCCCGTAAAAGACCATTGATTGCCGAACTCCGCGCCCACGAGCAGCAAGTGGCGGATCTCGGGCGCCATCTCGAATTTATAGGTCAAGTCCGTCTGGTTGAAGATATTGCGTCGCGGCGTCGGCGCGAGGTAGCCGTCGAGTCTCGCGACACCCACCGGCGTGATCGTGATCGGACTTAGCCCGTTCAGCGCCGGATTGAGTTGCTGCGACAACTGTCCCAGCGTCTGATCGGGGAATGTGTTCTGATATAGCTTGTCGTAATTCGCCCAGGCGAGCTGATTACGGATGTTCAACCCGAACTCGGTCGTATGATCGATCACGAGAGCGGCGCGGTCCATGTTGATTCTGGAGTAGTTCACGTCACGCACGGATGGATTGCCGACGCCGAAGAAAGCCGAACGCGGGGTTGGCAGCGGATAGCCCGGATAAATGTTCTCGCCGAGGAACTGGAACCCACCGAATGACGGCACGCCGCGATCCACCGTTCGGCGATCGCGGAAATGCTCGTAATTGAACAGCACGAAGGTGTTCTCGAAAGGCTTCCATGACAGCGCCGGATTGACGCCCCAGCGCTCGAGCTTGTCGAAGTCGCGATAGCCGTAGGACTGTTCGTAGAGCGCGTTGAGACGCACGGCGATCGTGTCGGTGACCGCCCGCCCGAAGTCGGCGGTGATGCGCTTGCGGCCGAAGCTGCCGGTGACGAACCGAAGATCGTTTATCGTTTCGCCGTCGGCCTTCTTGGTGACGCGGTTGACCACGCCGCCGCCGCCGCCGCGGCCGAAGATCAGCGCGCTGGGGCCTTTCAGCACTTCGACCGCCTGGATGTTGTAGAGATCGCGATAATATTCCGCGTCGTCGCGCACGCCGTCGATGTAGAAATCTGCTGTCGTATTTTGCCCGCGAATGGTGATCTGGTCGCGGTTACGCTCGCCCTGCGCCACCGTTACGCCGGGGACGTAGGCCAAGGCGTTTTCCAGCGCGAGACTGTTGCGATCGTCGAGCTGCTGTCGCGTCAGAACGGTGACCGACTGCGGTATGTCGAGTATCGGCGTGTTGGTCTTCGTCGCGGTTGAAATTCTCCCTGCGAAGTAGCCATGAACGTCGGTCGGGTTACGGCCGACATTGGCGACGGCCGCAGCGAAGGCCGCGCTGCCCGCGCCGGTCGAGGCCGCTCCGACAGTCCCGCTCGAGACGGTCGCCCCTGTGACCAAGGCGGAGCGCACGGGCGCGACCCGAGCGCTGCGCCGCGCGCCTCCAACGTCGATGGGCGGCAACTTTTGGGCGCCGCTCGCGGAGCGCGCCTGCGAAGCGACAGGTTTCGGCTTCGCCTGCGCGACCGCACGGGGTTTCTCCGGCGGCGCCTCGACTCGTATCGGTGGCAGGGGCCCGGACTGGGTTTGCGCAAGAGCGGGAAGCGTGGGCGTCAGCGCTGCGGCAAGAGTCAGTGCGCCGACCGAAGCCGCACCTGTCATCCGGTCAAACGCCCCTGCAAGGGAGGAGAGCGTCTGTACTGACAGGGATTGCTTCTTAATCATGTCTGCCCCTTCCGCGCGGCTCAAGACGCGACTAGGCAATGGTTAAGGTTTGTCCTTGAAAACTGTCAATTATGACAACGACATAGAATGGAAGGCTTCCAACTATTGTTTCCGATTGTAACTGAGTGTTGCTGAATTACGACGTAAAAACGATATTCATCTGGAATTCTTCTAAAGACGAACTCGTTACTCTATTCTTGACTGTTGTATTTTCCACACACCCTGAACCTTGCGTATCGCGCCTGATTCGCCTCCTTATGCGAGAGCGCAACAAAAAAGGCGGCCCTGAGAACAGGACCGCCAGAAACGTCACGTCAGATGATGCGCGCTTACTTTTTCTTGCCGTCGGGGCCGAACTGAACGAGATAGGCCCACACGTTTTCCTGGTCCGCATCGTTGGGCAGGCCCTGGAAGATCATCTTGGTGCCAGGGATCTTGGCCTTGGGATTCTTGATGAACTCCTTGAAGCTGGCCTCATCCCAGACGATGCCGGAATTCTTGTCAGCCTCGGAATAGTTGTAGCCCTCGACGGAGCCCGCCTTGCGGCCGTCGATGCCGTTGAGCTGCGGCGCGACGGCGTTCTTGGCGGTTTCACCGACCTGATGGCAGGCTTTGCACTTCGCGAAGATTTTTTCGCCCGCAGCTGGATCGCCAGCGGCGAGAGCCTGGCCGGCGGATGCGGCGAAAGCGACGCTCGCGGCGAACGTCAGCAGGGAAATTGTCTTCATCCTTGTTCCTTTCCTCTTCCCGGCGTTCGCGTCGCGCCCGCCCTTTTTAAAAATGCGCCCGGCCAAATGTTGGCGCCTCGCCGACGCTCTTTAGACCGGTTAGAAACTACAACGAAGCCGGCGTTCAAGACAACTACGCCGGAGGTTAGGTTTACTTCTTGGGACATTATCCCGAAAGCGGTGAACGCCCGCTGAACCCGAGGCTTAAGTCACGCGCCGAAGCGTCAGATTGACGCGCGCGCCAAGCGCCGCGAGCGCTGGCGGCATAGGCGCCCCGATCGTCGGCAATATCCTGTCGACGCCGTGGTAGCGCATTCTGGCGGGTCCGGAGAGGACGAGCGCGTCTCCGGACGATAGCGTCAGGGCGATCGCGCGATCGCCGCGCCGCGTTCCGCCAAGCTTAAAGCGGCAGTCGGCACCAAGCGACAAAGAGAGAATCGGCGCGTCGAAATCGGCTTCATCCCTATCCTGGTGGGGGCCCATGCGCGCCGTTGCGTCATAGACATTCACCAGACAGGCTTCAGGCGGCTTGTGGTAATGCGCGAGTTCGTTCCACAATTCGAGAAGCCTTTGCGGCATCGCCGGCCAGGGATTCCCGGTCTGGGGATGGCGCGGCTCGTAGCGGTAGCCCCGTTCCTTATCGCTGACCCAGCCGAGCGCGCCGCAATTCGTCGTTCGCACCGACATTGGAGCGCCGGTCTTCGGCATGGTCGAGACATAGAGCGGCGCGGCGGCGATGACCTTTGCGATCTGTTCAGCCAGGGCCGCCTGCGCCGCAGCGTCGAGAAAGCTCGGATAATGGAACGCGCCGGGCGCGATTTCAGACATGAAGCGAGATGTGGCGCCGAACGGGCGTTTCGTCTATCCGGCGCTATGGCTGAAACGCCTCGCGCACGGCTGAACCAATCTGCAGCGCATTGTGGGTGAGCAGCATTTCGACCGAAATGTTGCTGGGCGCCGCAGCGACAACGATCGTGCTAGAAGATTAAGCGAGATCTTTCATGTGAGGCAAAGGCACAGGCGACACTAAAGCGTTCGCGCAAAGCAACGCTGAAGGCTTCGTCCGTCACGCGCCCAGCTCTCAATGCTTCTGCAATTCTTTTCTGGAGCTGGTTACATGCTATCTGCACTGAGCGAGTGGCTTTTTGACACCTCTGGCCTGTCGCCGCATGGATACTGCTTGCTATGGGAACCGGGACTGATCTGGCTCTATGCGGTTTCCGACGCCACTATCGCGCTGGCGTATTTCTCCATCCCCCTGACGCTCGTGATTGTGGGAAAGCGGAGGAGCGATCTCATATTTCGGCCGCTGTTAGGGCTATTTGCCGCGTTCATCCTGCTGTGCGGCATGACGCATTTGTTCGATCTTTTCACCCTCTGGGCCCCGCTCTACGGCTTGCAGGGGCTCGTCAAAGCGGCAACTGCGATCGCCTCCGTAGCGACGGCGGTCGCATTATGGTGGGCTATGCCGAATTTCCTCGCCCTTCCTTCCATGGAGCAGCTACGTCACGCTAACGCTGCGCTGCTCGCGAGCGAGGAGCAGCTGGCCCAGGCGCAAAAAATGGAAGCGCTCGGCCAATTGACCGGCGGCATCGCGCACGACTTCAATAATGTGCTTCAAGTCATCGTCGCTTCCCTTAATGTGATCGAACGCCAGATTGCACTTGGGCGCGCGAACGCGATTGACGGCCCCCTGGCGGCGATACGGAAAGCGTCGACGACCGCCTCCAGCCTCACCAACCGCATGCTGGCCTTCTCGCGTCGACAGACGTTGTTGCCGCGGGAGATCGACCCCAACAAGCTCGTGGCAGGCATAGAGGAAATGCTGCGCCGAACGTTGGGGCCCGAAATCCATCTGGATCTACGCTTGGGCTGCCGCTGGAGCGTGAGCTGCGATCCCTCCCAGCTCGAGAGCGTCTTGTTGAATCTCGCAATCAACGCGCGGGACGCCATGCCGCAAGGCGGCGCGCTCAGGATCGCGACCGCCGATCGGACGTTAGCGCGCGATTCTTCCGATCCCGATGTGGAGCCAGGAGACTATGTTGAGATCGAGGTGACGGATAGCGGCGTGGGGATGAGTCATGATCTGCTCAGCCGCGTTTTCGAACCGTTTTTTTCAACAAAGCCCACGGGACAGGGGACGGGTTTGGGCCTGTCGCAGGTTTACGGCTTCGTCAAACAATCTGGCGGGCACGTGCGAATCGAAAGCGCCCCTGGCGAGGGGACCAGAGCGCGAATTTATCTGCCGGGACACGCGCCGCTTCCATCCCCAGCCGCCAAAGACCAGCCGCCGACCGGGGCAAAATTCGATTCCCCCCGCGCTACGCATCAAGGAAAAACCCTGGTCGTCGAGGATCAAGAGGAGGTGCGCTCTCTAATTGTCGGCGCCCTCGCTGAAATGGGCTACGATACAATTGAAGCCTGTGATGGGACGGCAGGATTGAAAATAATAGAGTCAGGCGCGCCGTTGGACCTCTTGATCAGCGATGTTGGCCTCCCCGGGTTGGGCGGACTTCAATTGGCTGACGCCGCCCGAGCCGCGCACCCTCATCTGCCGATCCTGCTTATTACCGGATACGCGGGCAAATCGACGGAGACATTACAACTGGCCCCGAATATGGAGCTCTTGCGCAAGCCGTTCACGCTCGATGAATTGGCCGAGAGGGTTCAGGCGATGTTCAAAGGGACCTGAGTGACCCGACTTGCGACGCCGTCCACACGCCGCTGAGTCATCGGTGAGTTCCTCGATTACATTGAAATTCGCAAACCACAACGCGCTTCCGCCAACATCACGCGTCGCGCGAAGAGCTGATTCTGACCTTGTTGCAGCGGCACGCCTTCGCGCACCGTCCCGTCGCGCTGCATGAGATTGACGCTTCCGCCGCGCCGACGCTAAGCCAACACCGTCTTCGACGCCACCGTCGAATCGGCGTTGAGCTGATAGATGATCGGAACGCCGGTCGTGAGTTCGAGGGTCGTTACGCTCTCGGGCGTCATCTGTTCCAGCACCATGCAGAGCGCGCGCAGCGAATTGCCATGCGCGGCGACCAGCGCCCGTTCGCCGCGCATCACCGGCGGCAGAATGCGCTGGACATAGAAGGGCACGACCCGCGCGACGGTGTCCTTCAGGCTCTCGCCGCCGGGGGGCGGCACGTCATATGAGCGTCGCCAAAGATGCACCTGCTCTTCGCCCCATTTGTCGCGCGCCTCGTCCTTGTTGAGCCCGGAAAGATCGCCGTAATGGCGCTCGTTCAACGCGCGATCCTTGATGGTCGGGACGTTCGTCTGGCCCAGCTCCTCAAAAATGAGATCGATCGTGTGTTGCGCGCGCAGCAAAGCGGAAGTGAAGCCGACGCTGAACAGAATGTCCCGCTTCTTCAGCTCGCGGCCAGCGCGGCGCGCCTCTTCAATGCCGAGCGGCGTCAAATCGGGGTTTTTCCAACCAGTGAAAAGGTTTTTGGCGTTCCACTCGCTTTGACCGTGGCGAACCAGAACGAGAGTGCGATTCATGCTCATAAACTCTCGTCGATATCAGGCGCCGGTAAGGCCAAGCACGTCAGCCATGGAGTAGAGCCCCGGGGCCTTCTCGCGGGTCCATAGCGCCGCGGCCAGGGCGCCGCGGGCGAACACGCCCCGATCCTCGGCGCGGTGCGAGAATTCGATGCGCTCGCCGGCTCCGGCGAAGACGACCGTGTGATCGCCGACGACCGTGCCGCCGCGCAGGCTCGCAAATCCGATCTCGCCGATCCGCCGCGGACCTGTCAAACCATCGCGCCCACGCGCGCTGTTCTCGCCGAGATCGATTCCGCGACCGTGCGCGACCGCCTCGCCGAGCAGCAGCGCCGTTCCTGATGGCGCATCGACCTTGAGGCGGTGATGCATTTCGACGATCTCGGCGTCCCAAGCCGGTCCAAGCGCGCGCGCCGCGCGTTCGACCAGCACGGCGAGGAGATTGACGCCGAGGCTCATATTGCCGGAACGCACGATCGCCGTTTCGCGCGCACATTCGGCGATGGCGGCCAGATCTTCCTGAGACAGTCCGGTCGTGCCGATAATATGCGCCACCCGCGCGCGCGCCGCCGCCCGAGCCAATTCCACGCTGGTGCTCGGGGTCGAAAAGTCGACGATCGCGTCAGCGTCGCCGAGGGCGGCGCCGACGTCACTCGTGATCGGCACGCCGTTCGGCGCGCCGCCGCCGCTGTCGGCGCCGAGCGCCGGAGAGCCGGGACGCTCCAAAGCGGCAGTCAATCGGACGCCCAAAGTATCGGGTATGATCTGGGTCAGCATCCGGCCCATGCGGCCCGCCGCGCCGACTACCACCAAACGCAGTTCGTTCATGTTCAGTCGCCCCCGCCTCCCGCAGCTTAGCGGCTTCGATTCGGTTTTCGTGACGCGCCATTTTCCTATACAGGCGAGGCGCCGCGATGAGAAGCGCGCAGCTTGAGTCCGCCGTCACAGGCTGCCCGAACGGGCGGTTATTTGGGTTTGGGACGGACGCTTTTGACGCGCGCCGGATCGGTCTCGACATAGGCCGCGCCGATGAGATCGAGGCAGTACGGCACCGCGGGCATGACGGCGTCGAGACAGAGTTCGATCGCCCTTGGCTTGCCCGGAAGATTGATCACCAGACATTTGCCGCGATGGGCGGCCAATTGTCGCGACAGGATCGCCGTTGGCGTCTGCGCCAGGGAGACCTGTCGCATCAGCTCGCCAAAGCCGGGCAGTTCGCGCGGGCAGGCAGCGAGCGTCGCCTCGGGCGTCAGATCGCGGGGGCTCGGGCCTGTGCCGCCGGTGGTGACGATGAGGTCGCAGCCGACAGTATCGGCCAAGTCGATAAGCGTATCGCGCACGCTTTCAAGCCCATCGGGGATGATCCGCCTCTCGATGCGGAAGGGCGTCGTCAACGCGGCGCGTAAATAGGCCTCGATCGCCGGACCGCTCTCATCTTCATAGACGCCGGCGCTGGCGCGATCTGAAGCGGTGACGACGCCGATGATCGCGGCGCGCTTTTCGTCTGTCATTGGCGAGTCTCCCCGGCGCGCATGTTTGCCGCCTCTGCTCGCTCTTGTCACTCCCCGTCGCCGCAGCGCTTAAGCCAGTTTAGACTGCACAATTGTTACGCAAAAAGCAATATGTAAAAGTCATTTAGCGCCAGTAAATTGAATACATTGGCACGCTGTCGAGAATAATTGGCACAGACAGGAGCATATAAGCCTGGCTATTGGCGACACATATTTTGCCACAATTCACAATTAACTAATTTGTCTTCGCCTCCATTCAGACGGATGGAAACTGTGCGCTTGACGAAGCCAACGCGCTCGTCAGCATCCCTCACGCATTGTGCGTAAACGGAGCAATCCTGAATGAATCGTATCTGTGGCGTACTGACGATCCTTGCACTGACGACGGCGCCGGCTCTGGCGCATCACCATCACGCCTCACGCCATGACTTGCATCATGCTTCGCATCACGCGGAGGCTTCGCAGGGCTTCACCGCCAACGCGTCATTCTACGGCGGCGGCCCGCGCCGCTACGAACCCAACAGCCACACCGCCAATGGCGAACTGTTCAACATGTGGGACATGACCGCGGCGCACCGGAGCCTGCCGATGGGCACGCGTCTGCGCCTGACCTACGCCGGGCGTTCGGTGGTCGTGCGCATCAATGACCGCGGACCGGCGGTCTGGACGGGGCGCAGCCTCGACGTCTCGCGCGGCGCGGCGACCCAGCTCGGCCTCATCGAACGCGGCACCGGACAAGTGCGCGTCGAAGTCATCGGAAAGAGCTAAGCAATCTAAAGCGCCCGGCTTCGGCCGGGCGTTTTCGCCTTACGGGCCTACTTCGCCTCGACGTATATGCTGGCGCCCTTTTCCAAAAATTCCGCGCTCTTTTCGGCCATGCCCTTCTGGCGTTCGATCTCTTTCGCCTCCTCGCGCAGATCGCGAGTGATCTGCATCGAGCAGAATTTCGGTCCGCACATCGAGCAGAAATGCGCGACCTTATGCGCCTCTTTCGGCAACGTTGCGTCGTGGAATTCGCGCGCCGTGTCGGGATCGAGTCCGATCTCGAACTGATCCTCCCAGCGGAAGTCGAAACGCGCGCGGCTCATCGCGTCGTCACGTTCGCGCGCCGCCGGATGGCCCTTGGCGAGATCGGCGGCATGCGCCGCGATGCGATAGGTGATGACGCCGGTCTTGACGTCGTCGCGATCCGGCAGGCCGAGGTGCTCTTTCGGCGTGACGTAACAGAGCATCGACGTGCCGAACCAACCGATCATCGCGGCGCCGATGCCTGACGTGATGTGATCGTAGCCCGGCGCAATGTCGGTGACGAGCGGCCCGAGCGTATAGAACGGCGCCTCGCCGCAGACTTTGAGCTGCTTGTCCATATTGGCTTTGATCTTGTGCATCGGCACATGGCCGGGGCCTTCGATCATCACCTGACAGCCCTTGTCCCAGGCGATCTTCGTCAATTCGCCAAGCGTCTCCAGCTCCGCGAATTGCGCCGCGTCATTGGCGTCGGCGTTGCAGCCGGGGCGCAGACCGTCGCCGAGCGAGAAGGACACGTCATATTTGCGCATGATGTCGCAAATCTCGTCGAAGCGCTCGTAGAGGAAGCTCTCCTTGTGCTTCGACAGGCACCAGCGCGCCATGATCGAGCCGCCGCGCGAGACGATGCCGGTGACGCGATTGGCGGTCAGCGGCACATAGGCGAGGCGCACGCCGGCGTGGATGGTGAAATAATCGACCCCCTGCTCCGCCTGCTCGATCAGCGTGTCTTTGAAAACTTCCCAGTCGAGCTTCAGCGCGTCGCCGCCGACCTTTTCCAGCGCCTGATAGATCGGCACGGTGCCGATCGGCACGGAGGCGTTGCGGATGATCCAGTCGCGGATATTGTGAATGTTGCGGCCGGTGGAGAGGTCCATCACCGTGTCGGCGCCCCAGCGGATCGCCCACACCATCTTTTCGACCTCATCCGCAACGGAAGAGGTGACGGCCGAGTTGCCGATGTTGGCGTTGACCTTCACCAGGAAATTGCGGCCGATGATGACCGGCTCGAGCTCCGGGTGATTGACATTCGCCGGAATGATGGCGCGGCCGCGCGCGACTTCCGCGCGCACGAATTCCGGCGTGACGAATTCGGGAATGGCGGCGCCAAAGCTCTCGCCGTCGGCGATACGTTCCTTCGCGACATCGAGCGCGCGCTCGCGGCAGAGATTCTCGCGATGCGCGACATAGATCATCTCCTCCGTGACGATCCCGGCGCGAGCGAATTCGAACTGAGTGACGGGGCAGGCCCCGGCCGCTCGATGAAGCCTACGCTCCGCCGGGCAAGGCGGCACCAGACGTTCGCCTTCAGCGAAGCCATTGTCTTCGGGCTTGATTCCACGTCCCTGGTAGGTTTCGAGACCTGTGCGCGTCGCGAGCCAGGGACGCGCCGAGGGCAATCCCGCCGAAAGATCGGGCGTGAAGGATGCGCAGGTATAGGGACCTGACGGATCATAGACCCGGAGCGGCGGCTCGCCCGAAGACGGGTCCAACGGGATCTCGCGGCAAGGCACGCGAATGTCGTCGCGGCCCTTGGGCGAGGAATAGACCTTGCGCGACTTTCCGATCGGCCCGGTGGTGACGCTCGCCGGCATGCGCTTGTCGTGGACGTTCATGATCGCGCTCCTTCATCACGCTTCTTCAAGGGAAGCGGACGCTGAGTCAGGAAGACGAAGGAGGGATGCGCTATCGTAGCGTCGACGCGGGCGCGCCGTTCGCTCTTTCGCTGGCCTTCCCTACGCCGGCATGACCCGGATCAGGTTCGACGGGTGCTTCTCAGCCGCGCTAGCGGCGCCCCTCGCCATTATGGAAAAATTACCGCGTTCCCGCGCGTGTCGCAAGTTTCGCGCGGCGTACCGGCAAATAGCGTCTGACCCCGCTGAGCCTAGACGCTGACGATTTAGAATTTCCAGGCCTATGGAAGCCTGGAGCGGCGATTGAATACGGGCCAACGCGCGGTCGAAGCCCCATCCCGCCATTTGGCGACTCCCCCCGTGTCCGACGCGACGTGAAAAAAGCGCTTGTGTTGCAAAGACGTAACAGGCGGACGAAATCTGTGCATGTGAAGCGATAATTACGCCGCAAGATCGACGTGTCTGCTAAATTGTAAAGCAACGTGAACATGCGTCGGTTCGGCGCGACGGCGAAGACAGCCCGTCGCCCGAACTGAGGGACATTGCGCTCGGGACTCGCCCCCAATGAAAAACATTGTTTCACGCGCCTTCCTGTTCACATTGACCATCTCAGCGCTCGCGCCGTCCGTCTCGTTTGGCGCCGACGGCTATTTCCTGACAGGCTATGGTCCGCGTCAGAGAGCCTTGGGCGGCGCCGGCGCCGCCGACTCGCGAGACGCGATGGCCATGTCGATCAACCCGGCTGGCATTGTCGGACTGGAACGGATGTTTCAAGTCGGACTCGGCGTAAGCCTGCCCGAGCGCGGCTATTCGACCGTTGGGCAACCGGTGGTCCTTGCGCCTGGCGACGTACGGAGCGGTCGACCCATCTTTCCGGTGCCAAACGGCGCCTATGTCCAGCCGATCGACGCAGAGTCTGCTTGGGGCCTCGCCACCTACGGCAACGGCGGCCTCAACACCACCTATGACATTGGGCACTTCAAGCCGCCGGTCAAAGCAGGCCCGGGAGGCATTATCACTGTCGCTCCGACGTTTGGCGGCGTGCTCGGCGGCGGCGCGGCCGGGCTCGACCTCCAGCAGTCCTTTATTAGCGCCACCTACGCCAGAAAATTCGGTTCGTTCAGCGTGGGCGTCTCACCCACTTTGGCGATCCAGATGTTCAACGCGCAAGGGCTGAAAATTCTCTCTCCCTACTCCTCCAACATGTACAACTTTACCGACATGGCCTACGATTGGTCAGCCGGAGGGGGCGTGCGCGTGGGTTTCGAGTGGCGCGCGACAAATGAGCTGCGCATTGGACTTGCCGGCGCGACGCCGATGTTCATGTCCAGATTTCTGAAATACAGAGGGCTTATCGCGGACCAAGGCAGTTTCGACATTCCGGCGAACGTGACCGCGGGCGTCGCTTATGACGTGCTGCCCAATCTTACGCTGATGGCTGACTGGAGACACATCTTTTACTCCGCGACGACCACCGGAAATTCGAGCTTTCCGATTTGGTTCGGGTCCTTCGGCTCATCCGGCGGCCTTGGCTTTGATTGGCGCGACACGGACTCAGCCTCGTTGGGCGCCGAATGGCGGGCCACGCCAAAGCTGACCTTGCGTGCTGGCTACCACTACTCAACCATTCCGATTAGAGACCGCGCCGCCACGCTTGCGGCGCTGGCGCCAGCCGTCGCCGCTCACTCCATCACCGGCGGCTTTGGCTATCAGTTGACGAAAAATTCGTCGATCGACTTCGCGGCCATTTACGACTTCAAAAATTCGGTCAGCTACGCCGAAAACATTCCCTTTGTCGGCAGGGCGTTCTCTCCCGCGATTCCACTGAACGTTCCTCCCCACTACAACCCAAACGCCACAATCACCGCCTGGGGTCGCGCCTCTCAGTTCACGGTCGGCTACAATTACAAATGGGATGCAGGCGACACTTCCTGGATTCCTAGTCATTTCTGAAACATAGCGCTCCCTGACGGCCGGGGTTGATCGGCCCGCCTGGCGCGCCTCCCTAAAAGGAGGCGCGATTTTTTTATGCGTCTTCCCTCAGCCGACGACGATCTTTGGCGCAGCGCGCCGCTTCTGCGTTTCGAGCAGCGTTTTCACCTTCGCCGCGAGATTGAGGTAGACGGCGGCCTGCGGGCTGTCGGGCTCAGCGCCCACGACCGGATTCCCGGCGTCCGAGGTCTGACGGATTTTGATGTCGAGCGGCGCCTCGCCAAGAAAAGGCACGCCCATCTGTTCGGCGTCGTGGCGCGCGCCGCCATGCGCGAAAATTTCCGAGCGCCCGCCGCAGTGGGGGCACAGGAAGTAGCTCATATTTTCAATGACGCCGAGGATCGGCGCCTCGACTTTCTGGAACATCGACACGGCGCGCCGCGCGTCGATCAAAGCCAGGTCCTGCGGCGTCGAGACGATCACCGCGCCGGCGAGCGGGACCTGCTGCGCGATGGTGAGCTGAACGTCGCCGGTGCCGGGCGGCATGTCGATGACCAGCGCGTCGAGTTCTCCCCAAGCGACTTCGCCGAGCATCTGCGAAATCGCCTGCGACACCATCGGGCCGCGCCAGACCATCGGCACGTTCTCGTCGACAAGAAAACCCATCGACATGATCTTCACGCCATAGGCTTCGAGCGGCGTGAGTTTGCCGCCTTCGACCTTGGGTTTGTCCGTCAAGCCGAAAAGCCGCGGCATCGAGGGGCCATAGACGTCCGCGTCGAGCAGGCCGACGCGCCAACCCTGAGCGGCGAGGCCGAGCGCCAGATTGGCCGACGTCGTCGACTTGCCGACGCCGCCCTTGCCCGAGGCGACGGCGATGATGAAGCGGATTTTTTCGAGCGCCGGAATTCCGGTTTTTTGCTGAGGCGGCGGCGCGCCGGGCCCATGCGCATGGGCATGGGCATGAGCTTGCGCTTGAGCCCGAGGCGGCGGCGCCTCCGGGCGCGAGGCCCGTTCAGCCGTCAAGGTCACGATCGCCTGCTCGATGCCCGGGGCCGCCTTGATCGCGCGCTCGGCAGCGACTCGCGCCGCCTCCCAGGCCTGCGTCTGGCTCGGATCGCCGGCCAGAGAAACGAAGGCTTTGGCGCCCGACAGATTGACGCCGCTTACCGCGCCGGCGAGCGGAGCGCCGCCCGGGCCGTAGAGTCCCTCCAGAGACTTCAAAATGTCAGCTTCCGTCGCCACGCGCCCGCTCCTTGCCTGTTTAGAGCTGTTCCAGGCAAGCCATATGCCGCGATTAGGGGCGCGCGTCCATCGGACGGCCGCAACAATCGCCCTCCTTCTGCACGGGCGGGCATGGAACGTCGCCATAGGAGCAGAACACGCAGCAGTCTCCCGTCTTTGGCGTCAGCCGCGCGCCGCATCCGGCGCAGACATGCACGACGACGCAAGCGTCCTGCGGCATGTCGAGCATTTCCGCGCGCGCGCAGTGCGGACAGGTGAGGGTCGACTGAAGGTGCAAATCCGCCCTCTGTGCCCCTGATCCGAATCTGGTCAGGCGGCTGTTCCTATCACACAGAATCCATTGCCGAACGGGTCGGCGCAAAATGCGATGGGCGGCCGGGCGCCGCCTTCGAATTTCTGCTCACATTTCGCGCCAGCGTTCACCGCATTTGTCAAAAAGGCTTCAAAATCGTCGACGTGAAAGTCGATATGAACGGGCGTCCAGTGACGCTCATATCGACGAACCTCGTCTGTTCCCTGGGCCGGTTTGCTTCCAGCCGATTTCTCGATCAGTCCGATTTGGGAGTTTCCACATTTGAGCAGGACATATGTGGGAACAGGTCGAGCGATCTCGGGAAGTCCCAAGGCGTCGCGATAAAATCGCAGGCCGTCTTCAAGCTGCGGAACGTCGATTGACACTGAGTAATTCATGCTCATGCCCGGTTCGCCCGACCCTCAACAATCATCCGAATAATTTCAAATCGCGCTCTCACGCGAACATCATCGCCGGATGTTCGATGACATGTTTGAATTCCGCCAAGAGTTCGGCGCCGAGCGCGCCGTCGACGGCGCGATGATCGCAGGACAGCGTCACGCTCATCATTGTCGCCACAACGGGCGCACCGTTCTTGACGATCATGCGCTGCTCGCCCTGCCCGACCGCCAGGATCGTCGACTGCGGCGGATTGATCAGCGCGGTGAAACTCTGCACGCCATACATGCCGAGATTGGACACCGCCGAAACGCCGCCTTCATATTCTTGCGGCTTCAGCTTGCGCGCGCGGGCGCGCCCGGCGAGCTCCTTGATCTCCTCGGAAATCTCGCGAACGGATTTCGCCTGCGCCTTACGGATGATCGGCGTCACGAGCCCGCCGGGGATCGACACGGCGACGCCGATATCGGAGGATTGGTGGCGCAGCAACGCGTCCGGCGTATAGGTGACATTGGCTTCGGGCTTGCGCTGCAGGGCGATGGCGAGCGCCTTGACCACGTAATCGTTGACCGACGTTTTCCATGTCGGTTTGCCGTCCGACCCGAGCGGCGCGGCGGCGTTAAAATCCTCGCGCAGGCGCAGCAGCGCGTCGATCTCGCAATCGACGTTGAGATAGAAAAGCGGAATGGTCTGTATGGCCTCGGTCAGCCGTCTCGCGATGGCCTTGCGCACATTGTCATGCGGAATTTCTTCGTAGGAGCCGGCTTCGAAGAATTTGCGGGTCGCGTCAGCAGACGGAGCTGCGGCAAGCGGCGCCGCCTTGGCCGTCTCGCCGCGCGCGAGCGCCGATTTTACATCGCGTTCGACGACCCGGCCGTGCGGCCCTGAGCCTTGCAGCGCCTCGAGATCGAGCCCGCCTTCCTTCGCCAAACGGCGCGCGAGAGGCGAAGCGAAGATGCGCGGCGCGCCGCTGTCGGGAGTGACGAGCGCCATTATCAGGACCTGTAAAGGACGGCCTTCGCCGCCGTGATGACATCCGCGACGCTCGGCAAAGCGAGCTTTTCGAGATTGGCGGCGTAGGGCATCGGCGTGTCCTTGCCGGTGACGCGCAGCACCGGCGCGTCGAGATAGTCGAAAGCCTCTTGCTGAACACGCATGGCGACCTCGGCCGATATGCCGCACTGCGGCCAGCCCTCTTCGATCGCGACGCAGCGGCCGGTCTTCTTGACGGACTCGATGATCGTCGCCGTGTCCATCGGCCGCAGCGTGCGCAAATCGATCACCTCGGCGTCGATCCCCTCTTTGGCGAGTTGTTCGGCGGCCTGCAGCGCATAGGTCATGCCGATCGAGAAGGAGACGAGCGTCACGTCTTTGCCCGGCCTTGCGATGCGCGCCTTGCCGATCGGCAGAACGAAATCCTCGAGCGCCGGAACTTCCGACGTCTTGCCGTAGAGAATCTCATTTTCGAGAAACACGACCGGATTGTCGTTGCGAATCGCGGCCTTCAGCAGGCCTTTCGCGTCGCTGGCGTTTGACGGCGAAATCACGATCAGCCCCGGCACCTGCGAATACCAGGCGGAATAATCCTGGCTGTGCTGCGCGGCGACGCGCGCCGCGGCGCCGTTCGGTCCGCGAAAGACGATCGGACAGTTGATCTGTCCGCCGGACATGTAACGCGTCTTCGCCGCCGAATTGACGATGTGGTCGATGGCCTGCATCGAAAAATTGAAGGTCATGAATTCGAGGATCGGCCGCAGCCCGGCGAAAGCCGCGCCGACGGCGACGCCGGCGAAGCCATATTCGGTAATCGGCGTATCGACGACGCGTCTGGCGCCGAATTCCTGCAGAAGACCCTGGGTAATCTTGTAGGCGCCCTGATATTCGGCGACCTCTTCTCCCATTACGAAGACGTTCGGATCGCGCCGCATTTCCTCGGCCATGGCGTCGCGCAAAGCTTCGCGCATGGTCATCGACACCAGCGTCGTGCCTTCGGGCACCTCCGGCGCAACGCGCGGGGACGGCTGCGCGGCGACGCGCGTCGCCTTGGGCGCGGGCGTCGCGGCCTCGACGGCGGCTTTGGTCGCGGCCTTATTGGCTTCGCCGGGTTCGTCCTGCGGCGCGGTCTGGCCCGGAACCGGTGGGGCGGCTTCAGCCTGCTTTTGCGCTTTGTCCTCTTCGCCGAGCCGATCGGCCGGCGCGTGGTCAGCCGTATCGGCGACTTCCTCGCCCTCCTCAGCGATCACCGCGATCGGCGTGTTGACGGCGACATTCTCGGTGCCGCCCGGCACGAGAATGCGCGCCAGCACGCCCTCATCGACCGCCTCGACCTCCATCGTCGCCTTGTCGGTCTCGATCTCGGCGATGACGTCGCCGGCTTTCACCGCGTCGCCTTCGTTCTTGAGCCATTTGGCGAGCTTGCCCTGCTCCATCGTGGGAGACAGCGCGGGCATGAGGACATTCACGGTCATTCAATCAATCTCTCACGCCAGCACGTCCGTCCACAACTCGCTCGGATCCGGCTCCTTGTCCGCAGTGGCGAAATCCGCGGCTTCGGCGACGATCTTGCGCGCATTGGCGTCGATCTTCTTGAGTTCGTCCTCGCTCATGCCGTCGGCGATCAGCCGCGCGCGGACTTGCTCGATCGGATCGTGCTCCTCGCGCATCTTTTGGACTTCTTCCTTGGAGCGGTATTTCGCGGGATCGGACATCGAGTGGCCGCGATAGCGATAGGTCTGCGCCTCTATGAGATAGGGACCCTTGCCGGCGCGGCACCATTCGATCGCCTCGTCCGCCGTCGCCTTGACGATGCGCACGTCCATGCCGTCGATCTGCTTGCCCGGAATGCCGAAAGCCGCGCCACGTTTGGAGAGGTCGATTTGCGCGGAGGCGCGGGAAATCTCCGTGCCCATCGCATAACGGTTGTTCTCGACAATGAAAACGACCGGCAGTTTCCAGAGCGACGCCATGTTGAAGGCTTCGTAGACTTGGCCTTGGTTGGCGGCGCCTTCGCCGAAAAAGGTCAAAGATACGCGGCCGTCGCCGCGATAGGCGTTGGCGAAAGCGACTCCCGCGCCGATCGGCGCCGGCGCGCCGACGATGCCGTGCCCGCCGTAGAAATTCGCTTCGCGCGAAAACATGTGCATCGAGCCGCCCTTGCCCTTGGAATAGCCGCCGCGCTTTCCGGCGAGCTCCGCCATGACGCGCCTGGGCTCCATCCCTGAGGCGAGCATATGTCCGTGGTCGCGGTAGCTCGTGGTGAACTGATCGCCGTCGCGCGCCGCCATTTTGACGCCGACCACCACGGCTTCCTGGCCGATGTAGAGATGGCAGAATCCGCCGATGACGCCCATGCCGTAAAGCTGTCCGGCCTTTTCCTCGAAGCGCCGGATGAGCAGCATTTCGCGAAAGGCGGTGAGCTCCTGCTCGCGGGTGAAAGGGGGAATCATTGACGCGCTTGCTGAAGCGACGCCGCTTTCCTCGACCATATCACCGCTCCCGTCGCTAAGCTTTGCTGTGCAGCATAATCGAAGACGCCGTCGAAAACGAGCGTCTCGCCTGCCTTCAATTTGGGGAGCGCGCTACCGCGCGTCGAGTTGCGACTGTAGTTCCTCGGCGAAAGCGGTGATTCTTTTAGCGTTCACGCCAAAGTCATGGCGTCCGTAACGCGACGCCGAGCGCAGATCGATGCGCGTCTGACCGGGCAGCGGCTTGAAGCGGACGGTGATGTCGTCGTCAAATCCCATGACGAGCGTTTTGTCGATGAAATCGATATGGCCGTCGCCACTGCGTCCGCCCGGCGGCCGCTTGTCGACGAGCGTCCAGCCGCGGGCTTTGGCGGTTTTCAGCACCAGTGCATAGGCCTCGTCCGTGTCGAGATCGACGACGATCGGTTCGACGTCGGGATAGGCCGGCCGCTGCGCCTCCCGCGCCCGGGACGGGAGACCCGGAGGCTGGAAGCCGCTGCGCGCCTCAAAGGCGGCTTTGGAGAAGGAGAAATAGGGAGGATCGGCGACGTCCGTCGAAATGTCGGAAAGCACCGGCAGACGCACCGCCTCGAAAGCCAGATAGGCGGGGTAGCCCAGCGTCAACGCCGCGATGACGAAGGCGGTCGCCGCTGCGCCCGCCCCGCGCCGTCCTGTCCGCCAAATCACGTTGCAAGCGGCGCAAAACAAAAGCAGCGCGATCAGCGCCAAGGCCATGGCGCCTCCAAGCGAGGCGAGCGCGGACGCCGGGTCAAGGGCGCCAAGTCGCCCCAGAACGATCGCCAAAATCGCCACCGTCGCGGCGAAAATCGCGAACCGTCGGCTCCACAGCGCGACTTTCGACCAGGGCTCGGGCGGAAGATGACGTCGCATCGGTTCAAAGACTCGCGTGACCGCCGCCAAAGGGTCAAGGGGCCAAGGGGCGGCTCGGGCGCATTTTTCGCAATTTCACGGCGAATGCAACGGCTCTCGCGCATTTGAAAAAAAGTTGGGCGAGCGCCGCCTCGGCCCCGGTTCCTTAGCGGCTCGTTAACTTGCCGAGGACAATCCTAGGAAAACGTCCCTTGAGTTCCCCTCCTGTCGTCGAGCGCGCCCATGTCCGACAAGTATTCCGTCGAGTTCAACGAGCCCCAATCCAACGGCCATCCCCATGACCTTCTCGCGCGGCTTTACCGCGAGATCGGCATTTCCGCCGTCGCCGCGGCGCTGGAAGTCGAGCAGTTCGCTCAGCAGCCGACGGCCACGGTCGAGCGCCTAGACGAGCGCCGTCTGCCCGCGGTGCTTCTGGGCGACGAACTCGCCGCCTGAACTGGCGCTAAGCAGGGCGGCCCTTTTGCCGGCCTGCTTCCTTACGACCCCGGACCCCTATATGCTTCGGGCAGGAGGACTACGCCATGCGCAAGGCTGTCGCCCTATTCCTGCTCATCGTCCTGGCCACGGTTGGTCTGACAACCGCCGCCGCTGCCGACGTGCGCGTGCGCGGCGCGCACGCCCGGGTTCATCGCGTCGCGCCGCCGCCGCCATATACTGACGACGGCTATTTCTCGGACTATGTGACCGGACCGACGGGGGCTCCAACCCCCGTCATGCAAGTGCCGGGCTCCACCAGCGTCATCACGCGAAAAATGATGGACGACTTCCAGTCGCGCAATCTCTGCGACGCGCTGCGGCTCGCGCCTGGGGTCAGCGGCGGAGGCTGCTAAAGGTCACCGGCGTTCGCATCCGCCGGCTTTCGTCGGCCTGCGGTCGCGCGCGTCACTCGAAGAGTTCAGGACGGCGAAGCTGCAGCGCCTGAACCAGCGTCAGCGTTTTCATGTCGACGATGCCGTCCGCCGCCATCAGCTCGGCGAGTTCCTTGAGGCTCAATTCGACGACGCGAACCTCTTCATCTTCATGCGCGACGCCGCCGCCGTCGCCGACGCGGTCCTCGGCGCGGTATTCGGCGAGATAAAGCGCCATGCGCTCGGTCGAAACGCCCGGCATCGACCAGGCGGTCGCGACATGCTCCAGCGCGCCGAGCTGCAATCCGCCTTCTTCAAGCGCCTCGCGTTTCGCCGTCACCGCCGCGTCATCCTCGCCCTCGACGAGACCGGCGATCGCTTCGAGCGACTCCGTCGCGCCGACGGCGATCAGCTCAGCGGCGCGGAGCTGATCGACGAGCAGCGCAGTCTTGCGCAGGGGATCGTATGGCAGCACGGCGGCCGCGCAGCCATGGTCCTCGACATCGCGCAGGAAGGTTCTTCCGTCGGGCATGCGGACGGTCGCGATCGACATCGTCGCCCAGCGCTCATGCGTGCGTTCGAGTTTGATGACGGAAGGCTTCATTGGAGAGTTCAATCTCTTGCCGCTATCTGAAATTGAATAGACCAAAAAAAGGGGCAAGAGCGCGGCTCCTGCCCCTGTACCGATGTTCTCAGCCCGCGTCAGCGGTCATTCGATGATGCTGGCGACGACGCCGGCGCCGACCGTTCTGCCGCCTTCGCGGATGGCGAAGCGCAGCTTCTCCTCCATGGCGATCGGCACGATCAGCGCGACTTCCATCGTCACATTGTCGCCCGGCATCACCATCTCCACGCCCTCGGGCAATGTGACGATGCCGGTCACGTCCGTCGTGCGGAAATAGAATTGCGGGCGATAGTTGGTGAAGAACGGCGTATGACGGCCGCCCTCTTCCTTGGTGAGGATATACGCCTCAGCCTTGAACTTCGTGTGCGGCTTCACCGAACCCGGCTTGCACAGCACCTGGCCGCGCTCGACGTCCTCGCGCTTCGTGCCGCGCAGCAGGCAGCCGACATTGTCGCCCGCCTCGCCCTGGTCGAGCAGCTTGCGGAACATCTCGACGCCCGTGACCGTCGACTTCGTCGTCGGACGGATGCCGACGATCTCGACTTCCTCGCCCACCTTGATCACGCCGCGCTCGATGCGCCCCGTCACCACCGTGCCGCGGCCCGAAATCGAGAACACGTCCTCGACCGGCATCAGGAACGGCTGATCCTTCGGACGCTCCGGCTGCGGGATGTAGGCGTCGACCGTCTCCATCAGCTTCAGGATCGCGTCATGGCCGATCTCGGGGTTCTTGCCCTCAAGCGCGCACAGCGCCGAACCCTTGGTGATCGGAATGTCGTCGCCGGGGAACTCATACTTGCTGAGCAGCTCGCGCACTTCGAGCTCGACGAGCTCGAGAAGCTCCGGATCGTCGACCATGTCGACCTTGTTGAGGAACACGACGAGCGCCGGCACGCCGACCTGGCGGGCGAGCAGAATATGCTCGCGGGTCTGCGGCATCGGGCCGTCGGCGGCCGAGACGACCAGGATCGCGCCGTCCATCTGCGCCGCGCCGGTGATCATGTTCTTCACATAATCGGCGTGGCCGGGGCAATCGACGTGGGCGTAATGGCGGTTCTTCGTCTCATATTCGACATGCGCCGTCGAAATCGTGATGCCGCGCGCCTTCTCTTCCGGCGCCTTGTCGATCTGATCATAGGCCGTAAAGGTCGCGCCGCCCGTCTCCGCCAGAACCTTGGTGATCGCCGCCGTCAAAGACGTCTTGCCATGGTCGACGTGTCCAATCGTCCCAATGTTGCAGTGCGGCTTCGTGCGTGAAAACTTTTCCTTGGCCATGATCCTCGTTCCGAGTGGTCACGAGCCCGTCGCTCGCGCGCGGCGAGGCTTTAAGGCCATTGGCGAAATTCTTCAAGGGGCGGCGGCGCTGGCGCCTATGGCCACCAATCCCAGCACATCGGGAATGGGAGCTTTCGCATTGCGCAAGAGCACGGGCCATAATCCTACGAAGCGTGGAAGAGGTGTGCTCCAAACTTGAGCGCCACCTCTACTTCGTTGGGTCCTTGCCCTGGAACGCGGGACTTCCTTTGGCCGGGAAGTCCATGTGTCGTTTAATCTCGGATTTGGGCTCGCGCGCGGTTAAGGAAACCTCTTCGCTGATCTGCCGCTCGCGAACCGCATCGACGTCCATGGTTTCCACTTCGCCATCGGAATGGCGGGCGGTGTAGACCCCGACCACATCCAAAGGCTCGGGGCTCTTGATCACGACGAACCCCTCCAGAAATGCGAAATCGACGCACACGCCGTTGATCGGGCAAAAATAGCCCGCGATGTCGAAACAATTCAGTTCCGTCGCGCCGTCGGCCTGAAGTTCAGCCTTCTTGAATGGCGTGACGCTGAACGGACCGGGGTCTGACCCGAATTCCGTCGCGAGCGCCACTTTCGCGGCGATGGCGAAGCGTTTCCTGGTCGGGTTATGAATGTTGACGATGGTCCGATAGACGCCCTTCGCCAACGTCCCGTCCTGATGCGGAAACCGCAACGAGCAGACAACTTTCGCGGCGTATTGATATTCGGTCTTTATGGTTTCGTTGGATTTCACCGCCTGCGCGCGTGAACTCTCGGGCATTCCAGCGAAAGCAAGGCTTAGTGCGAGGAGAGCGCTGTTGAAAGCATGCGCGCGTTTCATAATCCGCACTCCACGAAATATGGGTTTTGCGAAATATCTGTTCCTGTCGGCCTGCCCAGCCCCAATGCCTCTGGCGCCAAGATTATCGGGCGCCAGAATGAGCTTTGCTCATCGAAAAATCGTTCGCTTGGGCTAACGTGCGAACGCGCGAAATCGTTCCGCGGATAACTGGCATCGCCAAAGGTCGATGTGCGGCCGAGAGATCAACTACATCCGGAATGACAGGCCACTTCAGTAATCACCGGCTCCGTTTCGCCGACCGTATTGACGTCGATCACGACGCCCTGGCGCTTCCAGCGGAAAATGCAATTGGCGTTCCCCGTTCCGGCGCACGAGACCGTCTCTGGTCGTCCCTTGCAGCGAGGATCGCCTTTTTGACAGACGAATCCCGCCTCGGGCGCGTGAACAGGCTTCCAACCTTTTTTGATGAGAGCCTTTCGCGCCTTCGCGTAGGGCTCATCCTTTGGGAAGCTTGGGACATGCGCGAGCGCGCTCGAACAGAGAGAGATTGCGACGAAAACGGCGGCTGTGGCGAAAAGCGCTTTCATAAATTCACTCCTAATTCTTACAGCCCTTTAATTCTTTGAAGCAGTCGTATGTTCATAAGGCGGCACACGCATTCCTCAAGAGTCGCCGATAGCCTTCCCAGCGAGCATCATCGCAGGAGTCTTCGCCTTATTTGGCATTTGTTCAAGCGCCGGGCGCCGATGGCCCGCGACTAAAGCGCTGCGCGTTGAAATCGCCGGCCAGCGTGCTCGGCGCCGACCAGTCCGCGGCGCTGTGGTTTCTCGGGGCCGGTTCACTCGTCAATGCGCTCGGCTCGGTAGTCTCGTTCATCGGCGTCGGCTTGAGCATCGCCCTGCTTGTCGCCAAGACCGTTTCGCAGCCGCCGGGAATCGCAATTACCGATCCGGACAGGATCGTGCGCGCGCTCGACGTCTTCATCTTAATGGCGAACTTTAACTTGCTACTTGCTCATTTCATTGGGGTTGGAGCTGCGGTCTGGCTCAGTATGCAGGCGCTGAAGGCGCGTCACAGATTTGCTGTCGCATTGGGATGAGGAGCTGCGACGGGCAAAAAAAGGGCGCTCGACGGAACCTCGAACGGTCGCCGCGGTTGAAGGCGAGCTGGGGATTCGACCAAGGAGAATGTCATGACTGATAGCTATGGCTGGTTCGTTCCCGCCTGGATCCTGGGCGCCCCGTTTCTGCTGATGATCGCGGAAGCCGTCCGGTCGTCGAGCCGACACGGCCGCTGACTCTGGCCGGCGACAAGCGCCAAGCGCTGTCGCGGCCTTTATTCCTCGTAGACGATTGTCCCCGCGACGACGGTCGTCCTAACGACGCCCTGCAATAACGCCCCGTCGAAAGGCGTGTTTTTGGATCGCGAGTGCAGCGTCGCGGGATCGACCACGAAGGGCGCGTCTGGGTCGAAGCGGATGACGTCCGCGGGGGCCCCTTTTTGCAGCCTGCCCTGCCGCAACCCTAAAATTTCGGCCGGGCGCGACGTCATCGCCTCGAGAAGGCGGATCAGCGTGACGTCGCCCGAATGCACGAGCCGAAGCCCCGCCGCGAGCATCGTCTCGACGCCGATCGCCCCATATTCGGCTTCGGCGAAAGGCAACCGTTTGGTTTCGACGTCTTGCGGATCATGGTCGGAGACGATGACGTCGATCAGACCTTCGCCGAGCGCGCGAACGAGCGCCTTACGTTCATCCTCATGGCGTAGCGGCGGCCTGAGCTTGAGGAAGGTGCGATAGTCGCCGATGTCGTTCTCGTTCAGCGTCAGATGATTGATCGATGTCCCGCAGGTGACGGCCAAGCCCTCGTCCTTGGCTCTGCGCAACGCGTCCAACGATAGCGTCGTCGTCACGATCGCGGCGTGATACCTCGCGCCCGTCAGCGCGACGAGCCTCAAGTCGCGGTCGAGCATGATCGCTTCTGCTTCACGCGGCGCGCCAGCGAGGCCGAGCCGATGCGCAAAATCGCCTTCGTTCATGACGCCGACGGAAAGATCCGGGTCTTCGGCGAAATGAATGACCAGCGCATCAAAATCCCGCGCGTAGGTGAGCGCCCGTCGCATGACCAGCGCGCTTCGCACAGAGCGCGCGCCGTCGCAGAAAGCGATCGCGCCGGCCTGCTGCAGCAGGCCCAGTTCGGCGATCTCCCTTCCCGCGCGGCCGCGGGTCAGCGCCGCCATCGGCGCGACGCGCACGCGCCCGGTGTCGCGCGCACGGCGCAGAACGAAATCGACGACGGCGGGATCGTCGACGGGCGGCGCCGTCGCCGCGGTTGACACGATTGTCGTCACGCCGCCCGCCGCGGCGGCGAGAGTCGCGCTGGCGATGGTTTCGCGATGCTCCGCCCCCGGCTCGCCGACAAAGGCCTGCATGTCGATGAGGCCTGGCGCGACGACGTCGCCGGCACAATCGATGACCCGCGCGCCTTCGGGAGCGTCGCCCTGGCGAACGGATTCGCCGACCTCCGCGACGACTCCGTCGAGCGTCACGAGACCGCCGCGCATGTCGCGACCCGAGCCCGGATCGACCAGCCGTGCGTTGAGAAAGAACAGCGGCGCTGAGGCTTGTGTCGGCGACATGGCGTCTGCTTAGGCCATTTCTCGGCGGTTGAAAATGCGCCTGGGACGGGGGTATGGGGTTGAACTCGTCTCGCCAGCGCCTAGCTACCGCGAGTTGGGGCTGCGAGCGGCGCGTGCCGGGCGCCCCCCGGGGGAAAACGTATGCGTTCCCTCAGCCTTCGAGACTCCCCACTCGCGCCAAGCGTCGCGGAAGGCGAAGAACGCCCTGATCTGCCCGCGATGATGAACGCCGCCTTCGACGGAATCATTGCGCTCGACGAGCACGGCGTGGTGCGCTCGATCAGCGCGGAGGCGGCCTCGCTTTTCGGCTATGCGCCTGGCGACATTGTTGGGCGGGATTTCGGCATGCTGACGCCAGAGGCGACCCAGCGCCACCGCGACTATCTGCGGCGGGGAACGCCAAGCATTCGCCGACAGATCGAAGGCTTGCGCGAAGACGGCTCGGTTTTTCCCGTGGAGCTCGTCGTCAGCGAAGTCGCCTGCGACGGGGAGCGGCTTTTCATCGCTTTGATCCGCGATCTCAGCTCCAGGCGCCGCTTCGAGCAGGGGGTTCAGGAACTTCAGGCGAATCGACTTGAGTTGATTGAGAATATGGCGACCGGATTGGCGCATGAGCTCAAGCAGCCTTTGACGGCGATCGGCGCCTATCTCAATTTCGCGCGTCGGCATTTGAACGAAAAAGACCTCTCGATCGAGAAGGTCGAGGAGATGTTGGACAACGCCGATGCGCAAGTCTTCCGCGTCGCCGAAATTATGGACAATCTGCGCCAGTTCATCGCGCGCGGAGAGACCTCAAAAGCTCCCCAAAATCTCAACGCCGTCATCCGAACCGCCTGCGAATTCACCGATGCGCTCGCCAAGGAACATCATGTCCAAACGGCGATCGACCTCGAAGCGTCGCCGGACACGGTTGTGATTAACAAAGTTCAGATTCAGCAGGTCGTCGTCAATCTTAAGCGTAACGCCGTCGAAGCGATGCAGAACTGCGAGCGACGCGAGATGAGGGTGTCGACTCGCCTGATTGAAGGCAAGCTCATTCGCGCCGATGTCACCGACACCGGCCCAGGATTGCCAGAGGAGATCAAAGACAGGCTCTTCGAGCAGTTCACGACGACGAAGCCGCACGGTCTGGGGGTCGGCCTCTCCATTTCGCGCTCGATCATCGAAGCGCATAATGGGAAGATCTGGGCGGAGCCCAACCCCGGGGGCGGAACCATCTTCAGCTTCGTATTGCCTCTGGAAGATCGCTGACGGGTCAGGCCGGTTATGGCGACGCCGCCGGCAATCGGCGGCGCAAAGCGCCGCTGCATGCCGAGAAGCTCCAAGACAAGAGATCGTTGAGAGTGATGATGGCTAAGCAGGGCTGAACTGCTATTGTCGCGACTCGCGCATCCGTCCCGAGCGTCATTCGAACCCCCGCCGTTGGGGCCATCTTTGGGGAGAAGACGGCGTCGTGTTGACCTTTGAGAATGTCGGTTTGCGCTATGGCGTCGGCGCCGAAACGCTCCGAGACGTGAATTTCCAGATCGAACCGCGCTCTTTCCAGTTCCTGACGGGCCCGTCAGGCGCAGGCAAGACCACCCTGATGCGATTGATCATCATGGCGCTGCGGCCGACGCGCGGGTTGATCAACATCTTCGGCAAGGACACGGCGGCGCTCAGCAATGAAGACGTCGCCGAGACGCGCCGCAAAATCGGCGTCGTCTTCCAGGACTTCCGCCTTCTGGATCATCTGACGCTTTACGAAAACGTCGCCCTGCCCTTGCGCGTGCTCGGGCGCGAAGAGTCGACCTATCGCGCCGAGGTGCTCGAACTGTTGCGCTGGGTGGGTCTCGGCGAACGCGCGCATGCCTTCCCAACGGTCCTTTCGGGCGGCGAGAAGCAGCGCGCGGCGATCGCTCGCGCGCTGATTTCGCAACCCAAACTGCTGCTTGCCGACGAACCGACGGGCAATGTCGACCCGACGCTCGCGCGCCGGATCCTGCGCCTTTTTATCGAACTCCACAGATCCGGAACCGCCGTCATCATCGCCACTCATGACTTAAGCCTGATGGACCAGTATGAAGATGCGCGGCGTCTTGTGCTTGCCGACGGCCGGCTTCACATCTTCGAATGAGCAGACGATGGCCCTGATGCGATTTTGGTCCTCGATTCGCCCGGCCGCGTCTGACGTCGATGAAGACGCCGAAGAGATTCCAGCGCAGAGCGCGCTGGTCCCCGCCGATTCCGTCGCCGGCCGCTCGCTCGTCATCGTCATCGCGATCATGACGTTTCTCGCCGCGCTCGCCGCTAACGTCGCCATTCTGGTCGCCGATGCGAGCGTCGAATGGCGCAGCGACGTCGCGCGCGAAGCGACCGTGCAGGTGCGTCCGGTCCCCGGCCGCAACGTCGAGGCCGATGTTAAGGAGGCGGCGGAGGCGATGCGGCGAACGCCCGGCGTGCGGGAAGCGCGGGTCTACGCCAAGTCGGAATCCGAGGCGCTGCTGACGCCGTGGCTCGGCGAGGGTCTGGATCTCTCCGAACTGCCTACGCCCCGCATGATCGTGCTGAAGCTCGACGTCGAAAATCGGGCGGATTTTGACAAGCTGCGCATGGAGCTCGAGCGCGCCGTTCCGAACGCCGTGCTCGACGATCATCATGTCTTCATCGAGCGCCTCGGCGATATGGCGCGCGCCGCCGTGGCCATAGCGGCCCTGATCTTCGTATTGATCCTCGCGGCCATGGCCGTCGCCGTGGCCTCAGCCACCCGCGCCGCGGTGGCGACTAACCGCGAGATCGTGGAAGTGCTCCATATCGTCGGGGCCGCCGACTCGTTCATCTCGCGAGAATTTCAGCATCGCTTCATGGCGTTGGGATTTCGCGGCGCGCTGATCGGCGGCGGCGGCGCGATCGCCTTTTTCGCCCTGGCGCAGTTCTTGGCGCAGCGGTGGCGCGCGACCGGCGGCGGCGATCAGATGGAGGCCCTGTTCGGCGATTTCACGATTGGCCCGAGCGGCTTTGTCGTCATCGTTCTGCTCGCGGGCGGCGTCGCCGCGCTGACCGGCTATCTCTCGCAGTTCATTGTGCTGCGCCATCTGCAGCGGCTCGGTTAAGCGCATTCACCCAAAACAGCCGCCCCGATAACATCGGCGCAGAAATAGCCCTATAGTCGCGTCAGAATCGCGCCTCGCGCGTTCTGGACAGGAAGCATGGGCGAAGGACCCCAAGATTGACGACCTTCGCACGCCAGGGAGTGAAGAATGGGTAGCGCCGTCCGTAAGGCCGCGTGCGCGATCCTTGCCGGCTGCGCCTTTCTCGCCGCGGCGCTCCTGTTGGGTTTTGTCGGCTTCGCGCTGTCGCTGCCGCGAGAGGAGTTCTCCATTCCGGTGCAGGCGGAAGGCGTCGTCGCGCTGACTGGCGGCTCGGATCGCGTGCTCGACGCGGCGACGCTTCTCGCCAGCGGTCAGGCGCGACGCATGCTGATCACCGGCGTCAATCCCTCTACCCGCAGCTCCTTGCTCGCGAAAATACTCCCCATGTCGCGCGAGCTCTTCGACTGCTGCGTCGATCTCGGCTATCAGGCGCTCGACACCGCCGGCAACGCCAAAGAGACGCGCGATTGGGCGCGCGAGCACAACATCACCCGCACGCTCATTATCGTCACGTCGAACTACCACATGCCGCGTGCGCTGGTCGAAATCTCAGCCGCCTTGCCGAATGTCGAGCTCTATCCCTTTCCGGTCGTCAGCGAACATATCGACGTCGCCGACTGGATCAGCGATTTGCGCGTCGCCCGTTTTGTCGGCAAGGAATATGTGAAATACGTCGGGTCTCTGCTGCGCACCAAGCTTTTCAGGAGATTCGAGGAGTCGGAGCCCCCCCCGCAGCTTCGCCACAGCGTCGCATCTGAGTGAGAGCTTGTTCCAACGCCTCCTGGCGCCGTAAAAGCGCGCCACGCTCCTCCGCTCAGATCTCGCCCATGCTCCTCCTGCGCTCCCTCATTTTCCAGATCTTGTTCTTCTTGAACATGTTCACGCTCATGATCATTTGGCTGCCGGGCCTGATGATGCGGCGCCAGATCAACCAGGAGCTTGGACGCACCTGGGGGCGCACGAATCTCTGGCTGCTCGACAAGATCTGCGGCGCGAAGATTGACTGGCGAGGTCTCGAGAATATCCCCAAAGGCGCAGTGATCGTCGCCTGCAAACATCAGTCGATCTGGGAAACCTTCGTTCTGCCGATCAGATTTCCCGACTTCAGTTACATCTTGAAGCACGAACTGATTTGGCTGCCTTTTTTCGGCTGGTATTTACTGGCGGCCGAGCAAATCGCCATCGATCGCGCTAAGGGCGGCAAGCTGCTGCCGCAGCTGATCGCCAAATCGAAGAAAATTTTCGCCCAGGGACGGCAGCTCTTCATTTTTCCCGAAGGCACGCGTCGCCCGGCCGGCGCGCCGCCGCAATATAAGTTCGGCATCGCCCATCTTTACGCGGCGACCGAAACGCCGGTGCTTCCCGTCGCCGTGAATTCCGGGCTGTTTTGGCCGCGCCGCTCGTTCCTCGTCCGGCCGGGGACCGTCGTGATCGAGTTCCTGCCCTTGATCGCGCCCGGCATGGAGCCTCGCGCTTTTTTCGACAAGCTCTCGACGGAGATCGAAGCCGCGTCCGATCGATTGATCGTCGAAGCGCTTGCGAAAGACCCGTCGCTCGCCGAAGTCGTCGCCAAAGGACGTGAGAGCGCTCAAAGTATGGCGTCGGCGCAGGAATGAACGACGCTGTATCCTCCGGCCGAATCTAAAGAGTGTCCTGTTCAAGGTTGAGATGCTGCTCGACCCGCCGAAGACGCGCTTCAAGTTCACTGATAAGGACGCCGTGGCCGATCGCGGACGTATGATATTCGATCACCGCTCGGCGCAATCCGACAATCTGCTCGCTTAAATCCTTGCGGGTTGCATCGACTTTGGCGTCGAGCGACATCAGATCCGAAGCGACATCGGCGCGCAAGGAGCGCGACTCAGCAGCTATCTCCGCCAGGTCATTCTTTGTGGCCATTTCCGCGCGCATGTCGCGAAGCAGCTGCAGGATCAGACTTTCGGGCGCCTCGGCCAAAATCAGCTACCTTTCGTTCGCGAGCATATTAAGCGGTTCTTAATCTCCTGCAATTGTTTACACGTTTCTGCGTGCGCCTAACCTCGCGCCGTTCCTGTCAGCGCTTGCGGCGCCACAAGCAGCGGATATTCCGCCTCGACGATGTAGGGGCCGCCCCCCACGGAATCGCGCGACGAATAGAGCACGAACCGCTCCGCGGTGAAGCGCAGCGGCGGGAAATAGCCGCGCGCGCCAAGATAGGCTGCGACAGCGCCGGCGCTGGCCCCGCGCAGACGCGCGAGCGTCACATGCGGGATGAATTTGCGCGGCTCGGGCGGCGCGCCGAGCCGGCGCAATAGGCGCTCCTGCTCCGCCTGCATGTCCATGAGGGTCGGCTCCAGCCGCGCGCGCGCGACGATGGCGCGGGGCTTGTCGCCGCCAAACGACGTCAGCTGGTCGAAGGTGACGGTGACTTCCGGACGGCGGATGAAGGACAGCGCATTCGCCGCGTCGCGCGCGAAAGCATCGTCGACGTCGCCGATGAAGCGCAAGGTGACATGATAATTCTCGACGTCGATCCAGCGGCCGCCGGGGATTCCGCCGCGCAGGCGCGCGAGGCTTTCGGCGATTGAGCGGGGAATCTCCAGGGCCGTAAACAGTCTGGGCATGACATCCTCCCCAAGCGGGATCGCGCAGCCTCATTGCGCGCGCGAGGTCCTACTCGCCCCCATGGAAACGAGCGTTCTTTCAACATAGGGTGCGATTTTTTTGACGATCTTCGCCACGCCGGCGGCGTTGGGGTGAATGCCGTCCGAGATGAGGAGCGCGGGCGAGCCCCAGACGCCTTCCAAGATAAAGGGCACGAGCGGCGCCTCATGTTTGGCGGCAAGATCCGGATAAACCGAATCGAATTCCTTCTTGTAAGCTTGCCCGTGATTTGCGCTGGAGACCATCGCCGTCAGCACCGGGCGAACGCCTTTCTGCTTTAACGTCGCAAGAATCCGATCGAGATTGGCGCGCGTGATCTTCGGATCATGCCCGTTCAACATGTCATTCGCGCCGAGCTCGACGACGGCGATGTCGAAAGGCCCGGCGCCAAGGGTATAGTCGAGGCGCGCGAGCCCGGTCGTCGTCGTGTCGCCGGAAACGCCCCCTTGGACGACTTCGACATTATATCCGTCCTCGCTCAGCCGTCTCTTGAGCTGCGCCGGAAGCGAATCTTCGGCCCCGATGCCGGGCCCCGCCGTCAGGCTGTCGCCAAAGGCCAGGATGCGCACGGGTTCGGCGCGCGCGGAAGTAAGCGCCATGGTCAACAGGGCCAAGGAAGCGAGAGCCGCGGCTTGGAGAGAACGGCGGAAAGCGCAATAAGGCGACTGGACTGCGGGCGTCGAATGCGGCGCATCATTCAAGGTTTTGCTCCGTGCTGCGACAAGTCATCGAAGTGGAAGGCGTCGATCTCACGCTCGGCGAAGGCGCCGCCCGCGTGCATGTGCTCAAGTCTGTCAGCCTGAGCGTAGACCAGGGCGAAACCGTCGCTCTTCTGGGACCGTCCGGCTCGGGCAAATCGACGTTGCTCATGACCCTCGCCGGACTGGAGCGACCTGACGCCGGAAGCGTCAGGATTGACGGGCGCGATCTTGGCGCCCTTTCGGAAGACGCGCTCGCGCGTTTCCGCGGAGAAAACATAGGGATCGTCTTCCAGTCTTTCCAGCTGATCCCCACCATGACGGCGCTGGAGAACGTCGCCATTCCACTTGAACTCGCCGGAAAATCAGACGCTTTCGAACGCGCCGAGGCCGAGCTTGCGGCGGTCGGGCTCGCTGAGCGCCTGGCCCACTATCCAGCTCAGCTTTCGGGAGGCGAACAGCAGAGGGTGGCGCTCGCCCGGGCGCTTGCGCCCGACCCGCTGATCCTCGCGGCGGACGAGCCCACGGGCAATCTCGATTCGGAAACCGGGGCCGCCGTGATTGAACTTATTTTCGCGCAGCAACGGCGCCGCGGCGCGACGCTTGTGCTCGTCACCCATGATGCGGCGCTCGCCGCACGCTGCAGCCGACGCGTTCTGCTGCGCTCGGGCCGCATCGAGGCGAGCGAGCGGGCGCCGTCATGAAGCCGGTGCGCTTCGCCGCCCTGCCCTTCGCCTTGCGCTTCGCCCTGCGCGACCTGCTCGGCGACCCGCGCGGCTTTGGGGTCTTCATCGCCTGCATCGTCATCGGCGTCGCCGCGATCTCCGGCGTGTCCGGGCTTTCCCGCTCGCTGGCGCAGGGACTTGCGCGGGAGGGCCGAACCATATTGGGCGGCGACGCCTCCTTCAGCCTCGTCTCGCGGGAGTTTTCGCCGGAGCAACGCGCCTTCTTCGAGGCGCGCGGGCGGCTTTCCGAAATTTCGCTGATGCGGGCGATGGCCCGGCGCGACGACGGCGAGGCCGCGCTGGTGGAGATCAAAGCCGTCGATCCGGCGACTTACCCAACGTTCGGCGAGGTCGCGCTCGATCCCGACATGGCTTTGTCCGAGGCGCTTGAGGTGCGAGACGGGCTGCCGGGCGTCGCGGTCGATCCGATGCTGCTCGCACGCCTCGACGCCAAGCTCGGCGAGACCGTGATGATCGGCGTTTCGCGCTTCACGCTGCGCGCAATTCTGCGCAGCGAACCCGACAAGCTCGCGGGCGGCATTGGCTTCGGGCCGCGCGTCATGATGACGCGCGCGGCGCTCTCAGGCGCGGAACTGGCGACGCCGGGCTCCATCGTGCGGCATGTCATCCGCGTCACGCTGCACGGGGGCGCCGACGCCGACCTCAAGGCGTTCGCCGCCGACGCTGCGAACGCCTTTCCGCAAGCCGGATGGGAGTCGCGCACGCGGGACGCCGTCTCGCCGCAGTTCTCGCGCAATCTCGACCGGTTCGCCCAACTGCTCACCCTCGTCGCGCTCACCGCCCTTGTCGCCGGCGGCGCCGGCGTCGCGAACGCCGTACAGGGCTTCGTCGAGCGCAAGCGCGCGCAATTCGCGATTCTCAAGGCGCTCGGCGCCGAGGGGTCTCGGGTCTTCAAGATCGCGCTCGCTGAGGTTTTGGCGGCGGCGTCTTTGGCTATCCTGCTGGGACTCGTCGTCGGCGCGGCGATTCCCTGGGGAGCGGCGCAAGCGCTGCGCGATCTCGCCGATCTCCCCGTATCAGCGTCGCTCGACGCGCAAGGCGCGCTCTATGGGGCTCTGTACGGGCTGCTCGTCGTCCTGATCTTTGCACTCGTTCCTCTGGGCCGCGCGCATGAAATTCCCGTAGCGGCGCTGCTGCGCGACGACCCACGGGGCGCGACTCTCGCACGCTACCGCGCTGGCGCAGGGGCCGCGGCGATTGCGCTCGCCGCGCTGGTCATGGCCACGTCCTTTGACGTGAAGCTCGGCGCGGCCTATGTCGCCGCCGCTGTCGCGGCCTTCGCCCTGCTGCGCGGCGCGGCCTGGGTCGCCATGCGGCTGGCCCGCAGCCTTCCCCGTTTGCGTGACGCGCGGCTGCGATTCGCGCTCGCCAACATCTGGCGGCCGAAAAGCCTGACGCCGGCGCTGATGATCTCCATCGGCCTGACGCAAACGCTGCTCATTTCGCTCGCGCTGGTTGAAGGCGCGATTCACAACGAGTTGGCGCGGGCGGACGCCGGAGAAATCCCCAACTTCTTCTTCATCGACGTGCCGAAGGCGCAAACTGAGGCGTTTGTTGATTTCCTCTCTGCCGAGGCGCCCGGCGCCCGCATTGAACACGTGCCGATGATGCGGGGCCGCATCGTCGCCGTGAAAGACGCGTCTATCGACAAGACCGCGGTGGCGGACGACGCCAAATGGGCGCTCGAGGGCGACCGGGGCGTGACGTTTTCCTCCACAATTCCGGCAAACTCCGCGCTCGCCGAAGGCGAATGGTGGCCGGCCAATTACGTCGGTCCGCCGCTCGTATCGCTGGAGCAGAAGGTCGCCGAAGGATTGGGTCTGACCGTTGGCGACTCGATTCGAGTCAATGTGCTCGGCAGGGAGATAACGGCGAAGGTCGCCAATATGCGCCGGGTGGATTGGCGCAGTTACGCGATCAATTTCATCATGGTGTTTTCGCCCAATGTTTTTGCCGGGGCGCCCTACACCGAGCTCTTCACCGTGGCTTACGGCGCGCCATCCGTGGCGGCCCGCGACGCAAAAGACGCGCGGCTCGCGCGCGAGGCGGCGAAACGCTTTCCGAGCATCGTTTCGGTGCGGGTCAAGGATGCGCTCGCCGCGATAGACAAGATCGCCGGACAGTTGGCGCTGGCCGCGCGCGCCGCGGCGGGACTCGCCATCGTCACGGCGGTGCTGGCGCTAGCGAGCGCGCTCGCGAGCGGCCAACGCGCAAGGCTGCATGACTCGGTGGTGCTCAAGACGCTCGGCGCGACCCGCCTCTGGCTCGCCTCAGCCTACGCTCTGGAATTTGGGCTGGTCGGCCTCGCCGCCTCCTTGATCGCGGTGGCCGCCGGATCCGCCGCCGCCTACGCGATGACGACGATCCTCATGAAAATCGATTTCGCCTTCCTGCCCTGGACAACGGCGCTGATCTCGCTCGCGACCCTCGCCATCACCGTTGGCCTTGGCCTTGCCGGGACATGGCGGGCGCTCTCCGGCCGTCCCGGTCCGGAGTTGCGCCAGCCTTAGGCCGAGAGGGAAGGCTCGACGATGAAGGGAAACGCGCCCTCGACAATCGTTCCATCCGTCGCGAGCACACGGTAGTCGACTTCATAGAGTCCGGGCTGCAGAACCGGCGTGTCGAGGATCAACTCTTTGGAGGCTTGTTTCTGGATCGCTTTGGCGATCACCAGGCCGTTTCTGCTCTTGAGCGTTATCGTCGAAATGACGGCGTCAGCCTTGCCCTCAAACACCAGCTTAATCTGACGCACTGGCTTAACAACCCGCTGTTTCGAGGCAGGGAAGGACTCGACGAGGAACTGATGATGAGCCAGCCCGGCCGTCGCAGAGCAAAAGCTTAGCCCGGCGGCGAGGAACGCGGCCCAAGCGTATCTGATGAGCTTCATTGTCTTTCTCCTGACCGGCGAACCGCCGCCCGCCTCGATGTCTGGAGAAGTAACTTTCCCACGCGCGATTTGTTCGAGCGCGGCGCGCGCAAGAGGCGCGGCGCGACGACAGGAAATTTGCCGGAAATTTGCCAACGGCTGCGCCGCCTTGCCCTTTGGGCTGCGACCTCCTAAAACCCATGGGCGTCGACGGTCCCGGCGCCTTTCGCGTCATGCGCCCATGCGCGACGCGCCGTCAGCGGAACCCAATTTTGTCCGACAAGAACGCCCTCTCCTGGCCGAATTTCGCCGTGTCGATTCTCGGCGGCGTCGCAGCGGCCGTGATCTTCGCCGTCGTCGCGCGCGGCGGGGTCGGCGGGCTCCTCTTGGCGCATCTTGCGCCCCTGCCGATTATGATCGTCGCCTTCGCCTTTGGCCTGATCCACGGCGCGACGTCGGCAATCCTCGCCACGATCATCCTGATTTTCTGGCCGCATCCGGTGATCGGCATGGGCTATGCGCTGCTGATCGCTGCGCCGGCGTGGTCAGCTGTGTACGCGGCGCTCGGGGCGCCCCGCGGCGGCCGGAACAGGCTGACGCGTTATCTGCCGGCCTGGTCGGCGCTCGCGCCAGCGACCTTTCTGGCGACGGCGATCATTCTCTGGCTGATTGTCGCCACCCTCACGTTCGGGTCGCTCGACGAAGCGCTAAATCCGATCCGGGCGCGCGCTTTCATCCTGCTCGACATGATGGTGAAAGAGCGCGAGCTTGGCGATAAGATCGATCCGACGACGCTTTCAGGGTCCGTCGCGCGCGCCATCCCCGCCTTTCTTGCCGGATATGGCCTGCTGATCCACGTTATCAATTTGTGGCTCGCCGCAAGGATTGCGCAAGCATCCAAGCTGCTCAGCCGCCCCTGGCCGGACATCGCCAATGAATTCCGCCTGCCCAAGCCGGTGGGCGGCCTCTTTCTGAGCGGAATCGCCCTGGTCTTCTTCCAGGGCCTCGCCGGCGCGATTGGACTGGTGCTGGCGACGACCATGGGATTGCTCCTTGCGTTCCAAGGGCTCGCCGTCGCGCATATCTACCTGCGCGGTTCGCGCTCGAGCGCCCTGGTGCTGGCGGTCATCTATTTCACCCTCGGATTTTTGGGGTGGCCACTCCTGTTTTTCGCCGCACTCGGCGTCGCCGACCTGATCTTCAACTATCGCGCCCGAAAGACGGACGCCGGGCCCACCGCGATGCAAAAACCGGATTGACTTTCGCCCGGTTTTTCTCGACATAGCCCGCAATCTCGGAGAAATAGCAAAGATGGACGTCATTCTGCTGGAACGCGTGGCCAAGCTCGGCCAGATGGGCGAGACCGTGCGCGTGCGCGACGGCTACGCCCGCAATTTCCTGCTGGCGCGCGGCAAGGCGCTGCGGGCGACGGAAAACAACAAGAAGCATTTCGAGACACAGCGGGCGCAGATTGAAGCGCGCAATCTCGAGGCTAAGAAAGAAGCCGAAGCCGTCGCCGAAAAGCTCAACGGACAAAGCTTCAATATCATTCGCCAGGCGGGCGAGAGCGGCCAGCTCTATGGCTCGGTTTCGGCGCGAGATATCGCCGAGGCGGCGACCGCGGGCGGTTTCTCGGTCAATCGCGATCAGATCGTCCTGGTGCACCCCATCAAGACTCTCGGCCTTCATCAGACGCCCGTGCATTTGCATCCGGAAGTCGATGTGAAGATCACGATCAACGTGGCCCGTTCGGAAGAAGAGGCCGAGCGGCAGGCGCGCGGCGAAAGCGCTACGATCCGGGAAGAGACGTCGATGGACGATCTTGGCCTGGAAGTCGGCGCGGCTCTTGCGGAAGCCGGCGACGTCGAGATGTGATCTCCCGTAATGCGAACGCCATCGCCGGCGGCCTTTTGGCCGCCGGTTTCGTTTTCCGGGCCGATCTCTGATTCTCTGTTCAATGCAAGAGCAGTCGGGCACGCGCCGAACGAATCTTTTTTCTCCGTGTGAATAAGACTCGCTTCTCGCCGCGGCGGACAAAAGCCTCTGGCGGCGCCGACGCGTTAATGTATTGTTAACCGCGTCTCAGGCTCGCGCGTCGCGTTCGCAGCCCGGAACAGTCTCAAACAAGTCCGATCATCGATGCCACCAATCGAACAATTGGCGGGCCGGCGCGCGTTTCAGGTCGCGCAGCCGGACGCGCCTGCCTATCGCGCGCCGCCACACAATATCGAGGCCGAGCAAGCGCTGCTCGGCGCGATTCTCGTCAACAATGACGCTTTCGACAGAGTCTCGGACTTCCTGAAGCCCGAGCATTTTTCCGAGGACTTGCACCGCCGCATCTATGAAATCGCGGCGCAGCTCATTCGCGCCGGCAAGCTCGCGACCGTCGTGACGCTGAAGACGTTTCTCGCCGACATCGAGCTTCCGGCCGGCGTGACGATCCAGGCCTATCTTGCCCGACTCGCCGCCGAAGCGACGACGATCATCAACGCCGAAGACTATGGCCGCACCGTTCACGATCTCGCGGTTCGCCGGGATCTCATCGTCATCGGGCAGGACATCGTCAACACGGCCTATGATTCGCCGATCGATTCGCCGCCGCGCGCGCAGATCGAAGAAGCCGAACGGCAGCTCTATTCGATCGCCGAGACGGGACGCTATGACGGCGGCTTTCAGCGATTTGCCGAAGCGCTCACCACTGCGCTCGACATGGCGAGCAGCGCCTATATGCGCGACGGGCATTTGTCCGGCGTCGCCACGGGCCTGCTCGACCTCGACGAAAAGATGGGCGGTCTGCAAAAATCCGACCTCATCATCGTCGCCGGGCGACCGGGCATGGGCAAGACCGCTCTCGCGACGAACATCGCCTTCAATGTTGCACGCGCCTATCAATTCGAAGCTGAGCCCGACGGAACGCATAAGACGATCGATGGCGGCATCGTCGGCTTCTTCTCTTTGGAAATGTCGGCCGAGCAATTGGCGACGCGCGTCATCGCCGAGCAATCGGGCGTGCCGAGCTACAAGATCCGCCGCGGCGACATCAATGAGGACGATTTTCGCCGCATCGCCGACGCCGCACGGGAAATGCAGAGCATTCCCTTCTACATCGATCAGAGCGGCGGCATCTCGATCGCGCAACTCACCGCACGGGCGCGGCGCCTCAAACGCCAGAAAGGCCTGGACCTGCTCGTCGTGGACTATCTCCAACTGCTCGCCGGTTCGCGTTCCCGCAATGAAAATCGCGTGCAGGAACTCACGGAAATCACGACCGGCCTCAAGGCGCTTTCCAAAGAGCTCAACGTACCGATCATCGCGCTGTCGCAGCTCTCTCGCCAGGTCGAGAACCGGGACGATAAGCGGCCGCAGCTTTCCGATCTGCGCGAGTCAGGCTCGATCGAGCAGGACGCCGACGTCGTCATCTTCGTCTATCGCGAAGAATATTATCTGCGTAACCGTGAGCCGCGCGAAGGCACCGAAGAACACATTCAATGGATGGCGGAGATGGAGCGCGCGCATGGCCGCGCCGAAGCGATCATCGGCAAGCAGCGTCACGGTCCGACAGGGACGGTGCAGCTCGCCTTCGAGGCTGAGGTGACACGCTTCTCCAATCTTGCCGACGAGGACAAGCTGCCGGCGCGTATGTGAGAAAACCTCGCCGCAGGGCGGCGAGGCTAGCGTCAAACAGGCCGGCGGCGTTTACTTGCTGCCGAGGGTCCAAAGGCCCTTGTTCTTGTCGAAGCGGAAGCCCGTTGCGTTCTTCAGCTCGTCCTTCGTGGCGTTAATCGTCAGCCACCATTTGTTGTTGCGCTCAGTGGCGCGGAGATCGCTGAAGGCGACGGCGATGTCTTTTTCGCCCATGCCAAGGAATCCGCCGACTGAGATGATAGCCGCGGTGACTTTGCCGCCGCGATCCAGCACGAGATCCTTCACTTCGCCGATTTTGTTCTCCTGCGGATCGTACACGTTCTGGTCATGGATATTCGAGACCAGCAGCGCATTCTGCGGAAGCGTGGTCAGGAAATCCGGCCGACCCGCCGCCCCCGTGGTCGAACGATCCATCGTCCCGGTCGTGGAGCGGTCCATCGCCCCGGCGGGACGGTCAGTCGTGCGATTCATCTGCTCGGCCAAAGCCGCGCCTGACAGCGTCGCGATAAGCGCGCCTGCGAGGAGGTAGGACTTGAGCATGGCTGTCTCCGGTCATGTTGTTAGCGCCACACGAACGGCGTTCGTGTGTGTGCCTAGAACAAGCATCGAAGATCGATGTTCCAAGCTTCACGGCAGATATCCAAAAGAAGGACACCCCGCCGCGCGCGTCTGGAAACAGTTCAGCGGATCAAATCGGGTCCCACAGACCGGTCGCTTTGTCGAACTTATACGCGAGGGCCTTCTTCAGCAGGTCCTTCGTCGTGTTCAGCGTCAGCCAGCTCTTGTTGTTTTTCTGAGTGATGGTGATCGCGGATACGGGAATCGCAATATGCTTCACGCCGAGCCCGAGAAAGCCGCCGACGTTCAGCATGACGGCGTTTATGGAGCCGTCGGCGGAAAACAACATGTCCGCAATCGAGCCGAGCTTCTTTTCATTGGGATCATAGACCGGCTGCTTGTACCAGGCGGAGACCACCGAACCGTAGACCGGCAGCCTTTCGAGCGGAACGACCACAACGGTTTCGGTTTGGGCGCTTTGCGCGCGGGCCGGTAGCGGCGCAAAAGCGGCAAGAGCGAGCGAGGCTGTGACGAAGACGCGTTTCAGCATTAGAAAAGATCCTTTTTTGGAACGAGCGGCAGCCGGACGGCGAGCTATCGGCGCCGCGCCCTTGCTACTTCACCTTCCAGGCGTGTTCGGCCGCATCATATTTGTAGCCGGTCGCCTTCTTCACGATCTCCTTTGTCGTGTTGATGGTCAGCCAAGTCTTGTTGTTCTTTTCTGTGACCGTGATGTCGTTGGCCGGAATGGCGACGTGCTTCGCGCCGATGCCGAGAAAGCCGCCGACGTCGAGCATGACGGCGTTGATCTCGCCGCCTGAAAACAGCATGTCGGTGATCACGCCGACCTTCTTATCGTTCAAATCGTAGACTGGCTTTTTGTACCAAGCGGAAACCAGCGAGCCATAACGCGGCAACGCTTCCATAGGCACGACGACCTTGCTGTCGGGCGCGGCGGTTTCCGCGCGGACAGGATGGGCGACCGCGATGGCCATGCAGAATGAGAGCGCAACAAGCAAAGTTCTGTTCATTCGACCAATCTCCCCAACATCCTTGATACGACGGCGATCATAGCTGATTCATCGCGGCAGCACGCCCCAATAATCAAGATCAAGCAGCACCGCCGGATCGGGCTTGCCGTCCGCGCCGTGGAGCGGGAAATAGGCGCAGGGCTTGTCCTTGGTTGCAACGAGCCGCAGGCGCAACGCGCCGATATCCTGGCGCCCGGGGATCTCCGCCTTCTCCAGAACCTCCGACCAGGCGAAGACCGTGCCTCCGGCGAACAGCGGGTTGACGTGGCGTCCGCCGTTCACGGCCGAGATATGGAAGACGTTCTCCAGGCCGTTGAAGGACAAGGCCCGGGCGAGGGAAATCACATGGCCGCCGTAGATGATGCGCTTGCCAAAACGACCCTGCGCCTCATAGTACTGATTAAAATGAACTTTCGAGTTGTTCTGGTAGAGCCGGGTCGCGAGTTGGTGCTCCGCCTCCTCGACCGTCATGCCGTCGATATGGTCGATTTTCTCGCCCTCTTCGTAATCCCCCCAAAAATAGCGGGAGCCGGCGAGCGCCTTGTCATAGGCGCCGACATTGATCGCCGGCGCCGCCTTGCCAAGTTCGGAAGGGGCGACGGACTTCGGCAGATCGGGCACGACCTCCGGTCCCACAGGGGCGTCCCTGTCGCGCTTTTTCACCATTACCCAGCGCGCATAGCTCAGCACGGTCTCGCCGCGCTGATTGGCGCCCGTCGTGCGCACATAGACGACGCCGGTTTCCTTGTTGGAATTTTCCTTAAGGCCGATGACTTCCGAGGTCGCCGACAACGTGTCGCCCGGGTAGACGGGGATCAGAAATTTGAAATCGGCGTAGCCGAGATTGGCGATGGCGTTGAGCGAGACGTCGGGCACGGTCTTGCCGAGCACGAGATGAAATACAAGCAGATCGTCGATCGGCGCGCGCTCATAGCCGATCGCCTGCGCGAAAGCGGTCGAGGACTGCACGGCGAAGCGCGGCAAATACAGCGCCGTATACAGTGCGACCTCGCCGACCGTGACCGTCCGCGGCGCCGCGTGGCGAATGACCTGGCCGATTTTAAAGTCTTCGAAAAAATTGCCGACATTGATCTTCGACTTGCTCATGTCCTAACCGTTTGTTGGCGCCAGCTTCGCCAGCGCATCTAGATAAAGCGCGGGCGCGCCCGCAACGAAAACTGTTTTGACGCGGCTGGTCGCGCCGGCGCGGATCGAAACCGCGCTTTTAGGGGTTCTTAGCGTCGAGGCGATCAGCGCGATCAGCGCCGCATTCGCCCGGCCGTTCTCCGGCGCGGCGCGCACCCGTGCCTTCAGGACGCTGCGGCCGTCGGCGAGAGTCTCCACGCCTTCGACGGCGTCGCGTCCGCCTTTCGGCGTCAGCCGCACGTAAACGGCGACGCCCCCCGATTCGATCGCCCAGGCGGAGGATGCTTTCTCCGCGCCTCCTTCATCCAAGCGCGTAGGCGCCGGCGCTGTTGGCGATGAGATCGCGCAGGAACTGCATGAGCAGCAGCAGAATGAGCGGGGAGATGTCTAATCCGCCGACGCTGGGCAGCACCGAACGGATCGGTCCCAGCAGCGGCTCAGTCATGGCGTTCAGCCATTTCCAGATCGAATAGGCGACGTTCGAGCGCATATTGATGACGTCGAAGGCCGTGAGCCAGGACACGACCACCGTGGCGAGCAGAATCCACCAGTAAATATCGATGATCGTGAGAAGAAGTTTGACCATAGCGTAGGACATGACCGGCTTCCAGCGGATGAGGTTCCGCCCTGTCTAGCCTCCCTGCCGCGCCGCGGCAATCCTTGGCCGGCGCCCTCCCCGAAGCCTGCCCCGCTACAGTCCCGGCAGGAGCCGGTAGTCGAGTAGCGCCGTCCAGCCGAGTCCGCCGATCGGCAGAAGCAGCGCGCGAATGGGCGGCTGCTGCGAAAGCGGCACGAACGAGCCTTGACGTAATCCATCGACGAGCTTGAGAAGCGTTTCGAGCTGGGAGACCTTCTTTTCGGAATCGTCCGCGGCCTTAACCGCAACAAGCCGCTTCGTCAGCCGGGACTTTGCCGTCTCTCGCGCCTTTTCGGCGCTAAAGCAAAGCGCCATGGCGCACCCAAAAATGATGATGAACCCGACGATTTGCGTTGCAAGAATTGGCACGCTCAACGCGAATTCGGCGAAAGCGGTGCTCCGGGACATGATCATCAACGCAAAAATCGCGAAGGGGAAATAGATCAGCTTGCTAATGCAATTCGTGCGACTCGCGATGAAATTAAGGTCGATCCATTCATCGAGCAAGGGATCTTTGAGTTCGAGCTTCTTCTCGAAAGTCTGATGCGTCTCCGGCGGCCAGAGTGTCTTATGTTTTCGCAGGGCGTTCACGAATTGCAGGCAAAGCAGCGTGGAATCGACAACCAAGAAAATCAATATCAACATGAGAAACACGACAGGCGTCGTGACGTCATAATATACTTTACGCAGTTCGCCCCGCCATGGCACGTTTGGCGTCCCGAAGATGAACGACAGAAACGTGAACAGCATCAGCATCAAAATCACGTACACGGCTATGCGATATACGATTGGCCAGACTCCGCTTTTCGCCAGGTAGGCGTTCCAGATCTGGCTGATGTGAACTCTTCCATTCCCATCCTCGATTTCGGGCAGATGATAGGAGAGCTTATCCCAGGTGACCGAGAACGGTCCTCGCCGGCTAGAAGCGGACTTTTTGTGTGCTTCATCTGCGGGTCCGAAGAATCTCGCATTGACCTGCGTAAGATTGGCCTGAAGCTCCCGCCAAGCATCGAAGATCAAACAAAATGCGAGTATTGCGGCGATGACCCGTAGCGCGATCGAAGGCCAAACGCTGATCCCCTGAGTCCAGGCTAGCGGCTCGCCCAAGCCATGCTCAGTGGCCGCCTCCGCGAAGTAATCCCATCTCGCGATCACCCCAGCTCCGAGCACCAGTATCGCTGCGAGGCCGATGCAGGTCGCACGAAGAAATGGAAAGACCATCTTGTTCCAATAGAATGCCGAGATCACGACTGTCAGGAGCGCCAGTATCCCAACGATCCCAACAGTGCTTTTGGTCGAAAGTTTAGTATACAATGACGGTATCGTCGGATGGATTGCATCGCTTGCCCGCTGCGCTTCGCCGCTCACCTCGACTTTCGTAGGCAACGGGACAACTCCCCCACGCCTGTCAATTTCGAACATTCGTGGGTGGGAAATGCCGTCGCGTATTTTCTTGCGCAGTTCGCTATTCTCCTTGGCATCCTCTTCTTGCGCGGCCACACGGGCTGCAAGAAAAGCGGCCGTCTGATAAGTCGATCGGAATGGCGGGATATCCTGCTGGAGTTCTTCGGACAGCGTGGGTCCGTAGCTCGAGGCGATAATGAGATTGCGAGTCCACTGCAGCTCTTCCTGCCCGGCGAGCGCAGCATCGTAGTCGGTCGTGAAAAACACCGCCTCAGGGAAAAGTGGTTTAAGCGCGCGTAGAACGAGGAGCTTGTCGAACACGTCATTGCCGAGCACCCCGATCGCCACGATTCCTTCCTTTTCCTGGGCTCGGAGCTCCTCGTCCTTCTCTTTGAGGCTAGCCGCCAGCCTGCGCAGATAATCGAACTGGTCTTGCCCGAAAGGACGCTCAAGCGCCTTGGTGTCCTCTTTCGCCTTTGAACTCTCGTTTCCGCTCCTCTTTTCCGCGTCCTCCCCTTTCGAATTGCCGCCGGTGCTCGTCGTCGGCAGCATCCCGTCGAGGCCCCGATGATAAGTCTTGGTGTAAATCCAATCTGGCGCCCCGTTTCTTGCAATTTCTTCTAAGCACTTTTGAGTATCTCTCCCGAAAATCCCCGGACACTGCAGCTCTCGAGCGAGCGCGTTTATCATGGAGCGTCCGTAGAGACTGTCACGGTCTGAGATCAATACGATCTGCTGTCCCTTGCGGCCATTTTGAAAGCCGGCGGAACCGGGATTAACGCCTCTCTGGTTCAATTCAGCTGTAATAGCCCGCGCCAATGCATCGTCCTGGCCGTTCACGCGGAAGAGTCGCTCGTAATAGCTCCTGATTCCTAGCTGCTCGTCGCTTACTGTCGCCCCGAACACGTAGAACTGAGCGTCCTCGGGCATCCCGCCGCTTTCCGACCGGTTGGTTACGGGCGACAGCGATGCGATTCTTGTTCTGCTTCGGTTCGGTGGCGCCGCTTTCACCACCTCGGGCTTACGAGCCTTTGCTAAGGCGAGCTGCCGAAGAACATCGGAAGAGTATGGGCCTAACACTTGATAGCTTATTGCAGCGCATTGGGCGGCGGATGCTGATGCGCAGAGCATTGTCTTAAATGCCGAGATTCTTTTCAGCGGATCGTGAGTGTCGGACAAAACATCCTCATCGATCCACAGCAGAAGTATCCGTTTGGATTTTTGTTTGTCCTGATCAAACCATTCGTAGGGAACGGCGACCGGAAATCCTTTCATTTCATGGTCGCGAGGCCGAAAATATCCAATATGCTGCTCGTTGCGGGGTTCGTAACCTTCTAGATGGAAGCCGCTAAGTACGGCATATCGCAATCGGCGACGCGTTTCGCTGTCCTCGAAATAGGAGGCGCCCGGCGCAGTCACCGCGATGATGCGCGCGCTCTCGAGTTCGGAACGAAAATTTCCCCTATCATCGGCGAGCGGCGACCGGCAATGCAGCGGAATTGTCGACGCTTTCTTTGTCCACGCGTCCTCGCATTCCTTCCTTTCGTCGGGATCTACCTTCTTGATTTGCCGGGCGACGGCGTCAAACGGATCCTGCCACAGCCGCGCCTCAACGTCCTCCGAATGAAACTTTTCCTCGATGCGCGATTCCATCGGCGGCGGGCGTAACACTGTGAAGGGCGCTTGCTGCGCATAGAAGTAGGCGCCAGTAGCGAATAGAGCGACGACAATAGCGCCATTCGAGCCTAACCCCGCGGGGCTCTTTTTATCGTCTTCAGACATAACGCTACTCCAAAATTAGTTTTGCGCCGTGCGGCGCCAATATTAAAAAAAGTCTCGCGTGGCCCGGCGAATTGGCCGAGAATCGGAACGCAAGACGTCCGCAATCAAAAAATTCTTTCAAGCGCCTAATGGGCGCGGCTGGCTTAGCCTTTGCCGAGCGCAGCTTCAGCAGTCAATCTAAGCATTATGCGACAGGAAATCGCGATGGCAAGCGCTTGGCGACGCCAACCCGATTGACAGGTTATCGCCCCCCGTGTACCCCACGCGCCGGAGCGGGGCTGTAGCTCAGATGGGAGAGCGCTGCAATCGCACTGCAGAGGTCCGGGGTTCGATTCCCCGCAGCTCCACCACCCGATCGATGGATTGCGAACGGCTCGCGATCGCCACAGACAGCGCCCGCGGTCCGCGCGCCGCCTCATCATTGTTTCGAGCGGGTCCCGCGCCATATCCGGTGAGAATCTCCCGGAGCGCGCCGATGTATCGCAAAATTCTGCTGCCGATTGATCTCACCGAAGCTCAGATGACTGACCGGGCGATCGCCGTCGCACAGGCGCTGGCGAAGACGTTCGAAAGCGAGTTGCGCGTCGTCAACGTCCAATCGCTCCTGCCCATCTCATTTCTCGACTACGTGCCTGAAAATTTTAGCGTTCAGGTGCGTCGCGGCTTGGAGAAGGAAATAGCGGCGGTCGCCGCCAAGATCGACTGCGCGCCCGAACGCGTGTCCACGACGCTGCTGTTCGGCCCCGTTTATCAAAAGGTCTTGGCCGAGGCCGAGGACTGGGGCGCCGATCTCATCGTGCTGTGCTCGCATCGGCCGGGCATGGACCGTTTTCTCATTGGCTCCAACGCAACGACCATCGTCAATCACGCGCAATGCTCGGTGCTGGTGGTGCGCGGGCTCGTATCCTAAGGCCTTACGGCATTGGTTCCGAAACGCCGCGACGACCGCGCGTGTGAACCTAAAGTGGCGCCCGGGTGACGCGGCCTTCACGAAACTCTCATCACGCTCTCACATGACTTTGCTACCGACGCCTGGATGCGGCGATCAGTGATGTCTCGCGAGGATGCCATGTCGAAAGAGGCGATGCAGAACGCCGGCGGTTCGGCGACGGAAAAACCTGAGAGCAACACCGGCAAGATCGTCGGCGGCGCGATCGCCGCGGCGATCGGCGGCGTGATCGGCGCGCTGCTGATGGGCAGTTACGCCATCCTGCCGGCGGCGGTCGTCGTCGGCCTGCTTGGCGTCGCGCTGGGCTCGGTGTTCGACTAGATCACGCTGCATTTGGGCGGAATCTCCCAAATGCAGATAACGTGATCGATTCCCAAATTTTAGAGCGCGCTCTACGCGAAAAACCGGTTCCCACTTTTTCGCAGCGCGCTCTAGCAGAATTTCGGGCCGGGCGTCGCGCGCACGCGCGTCCGGCTCGGAAGCGTGCGTTTCGAGTTCGCGCGTGAGAAACTTGGCGGCTGAGTCTTCCTTAACCGGCAGGCGAAGCCGCTTCTTTTTTGCCTTGCCATGATCTTTTGCCCTGCCCCAGAGCGCGATCGATAACTCTAATGGAATTTGGTCGGCGCACAGCTCGGCCTTTCGCTTTGCTAAAGCCAGGCGTAGGAATATGTGTGTTTCGAGGACTGCGGTCTTGGGCGGAACCGTTTCGCTCCGGTTTCGTTAGTCTTCGGAAACGGGCCTTGCTAATCGGCCAAGTTTTCATCTGGGGAGGATAGAAATGAAGAAAATTATCGGATTCGCTGCGGCGACTGCCGTTCTGTTCGGCGCTTCCGCTTTTGCCAGCCCGCTGACCAGCGCCGCAAACGTCCGGTCCGGCCCGAGCCCCAAGTGGCCCGTGATCGGCCAACTGCCCGCCGGCGTCGACGTCACGGTGCTCGATTGTGGCGGCGGCTGGAAGCGCGACTGGTGCCAGATTCAGGCCGGCGACATGAAGGGCTTCGTCGCCGCGGGCGTGCTCGGCACGCAAGGCAACAATGTCGTCGTCGCGCCGGTGACCACCAACAACGATGTCGCCATCTACAAAGGCCCGGGGGTCAACTACAAGATCCTCGGCAGCATCCCCGAGAACACGACGGTCAACATCGGCTCCTGCGTTTATGGCTGGGGCGAGACGACTTGGTGCAAGGTGAACTACGGCGGAAAAAAAGGCTACGCTCTGCAATCCGAGCTGCAGCGTCAGAACTCCCTTTTCCCGATGTAATCTGCGCGGCGTGGCGCTGGGACGTCCCACCGCCGCGCCGCTCTTTCGAGCGCGCCTCCGACACCTTATGATGACTTGCGGCCCCTCGGTCGCGATGAGGGCGCCGTCATTCAAGCCGGAACACACCCAGCCGTTTCGGCGCGCCTGTCGGCGCTGACGCGACGCGCGCTCGCGCCAAACCCCGGTCCATTCACCTTCACAGGAACATGCAGCTACCTCGTCGGAAACGGCGATGTGGCGATCATCGACCCCGGACCTGACGACCCGCGTCACATCGGGGCGCTGCTTGCAAGCATCGGCGGCGAAAGACTGCGTTACGTGCTGGTGACCCATACGCATCGCGACCACTCGCCGGCGGCGCGCGCCTTGAAGGAGGCGACGGGCGCAATAATCGCCGGTTGCGCTTCCTACACGCCCGGCGAGGCGGGACATCACGGCGCCCCCAACCTCGACGCAGCCCACGATCGGACCTACGCGCCGGATATCGTGCTGAGAGACGGCGACACGCTCGAAATCGGCGACGCTTCACTCGTGGCCGTGGCGACGCCGGGTCATACGGCGAACCATCTTTGCTTCGCGCTCGCGAAGGAGCAGGCGCTCTTCACTGGCGACCATGTGATGGCCTGGGCGACCACCGTGATCGCGCCGCCGGACGGCTCCATGGGGGCCTATATGGCGTCGCTCGAACGGCTGCGCGGGCGCGGTGACCGCATCTATTGGCCGGGGCACGGCGAACCGGTGCACGATCCCCAGCGTTTCCTGCGCGCCCTGCTTCATCACCGGCGCGCGCGCGAGGCCGCCATTCTTCAGCGTCTCGAATTGGGGGACGAAACGATCGCTGAGATCGTCGCCCACATTTACGAAGGCGTCGACAAACGTCTCCACGTCGCGGCGGCGATGACCGCCCTCGCCCATCTTGAAGATCTGATCTCCCGGGACCTTGTCGACTGCGCCGGACCGCCCGGCTTACAGGCGCGTTTCTCGCCGCGCCGAGGTTAGGGCGCGCCCGGCGCCGGCAAAAAGATCACGACGTCGTTCTTGTGCGCCCGCCCCAGTCGCTTGCGCGCCTCCTCGTCGAGGATGTCGGCGTCTACGGTCTCGCCCTTGATGAGCGCCAGGCGACTTTCCCAATGCATGCGTTGAAGCTTGAGCAGGTTGCGCTCCAGACGCAGCTGATCGAGCTTCTGCTCGTATTCTTCACCAATCTTCAGCCCGCGCTGGCCGTTAACGCCATGCCAGATGAAATAGGCGGCCAAGACGCCAGCCACTGTGTAGAGGCTAAGCGGGAGGACGAGCGTATGAATCATGACTCGAAGCCGATGCATGGCCGCGAGGATAGCTGCGACCCGTTTAAAGCGTCGTTAAGGCTGACTGGGTTTCCGCGCCGAAGCCGCAAGACGGTTTGCAGGCCTGGCGATCCGTTCGATTTCGGCGCGCACCAGCTGCTCCACGAGCGACGGCAGATTGGCCTCGAGCCATTGCTGCATCATCGGCTGCAGCAATTCTTTTGCGCATCTGTCAAGAATGTCGGTCTCGCTGAACGCTACGCCAGCGGCGAGCGCTTGAAATTTTGACGCGACCGTTACAGCGGATTCATCCGACAGCAACGCCCTCTCAACGACCGGCGCAACATCGCTGATCTCCATGCCCGCCTCTTCGTGCTCAGCCACGCGTTCAACCTCCGAGGACTCTTGGCCCTCCGACAGTTCGGCTCCCGTCTCTTGCCCAGCGGCCTCGCCGGCGACATACACCAGCCGAACCTCCCCTGCGTCCTCGATCCCATCGCGCAAGTCGTCGTCCAGGTCGTGATCGAGGAGCGACAACGGCGGTTCGTCCTCGCGTCGCTCAAGCACGGGCGCCGGATAGGCGCTGCGCGCCGCGTCGATGTCGCGCGCACGCCGGCGATCATCGCGACGCGCCTCGGGCAGGCTGTCGTCGTCGGCGATGATACGACGGATGGAAGCGAGTATTTCCTCCATCGACGGCTCGTTCGCGCGCGCCTCGTCCTGCAACGAGTGCGACGGGGCGGATGCGTTCGCTGCGCTCATGGAGTTCTGCCGCTTTGCGGGGAAAGGCCGCGCATGAGGGTGGATCGGATCTCTGATCGCGCGAAATCCGCGAATCAACTCGGTCCGAACGAATTCCACACTTTTCGCGCTATGATGTCACCCGCATTCGCGAAATTCTTATCGGCCGTCGGGCGTGTCGAGACCGAACCACAGGTCGTGCACCTGATTGAGATGAACGCTCGGGTCATAGAGCGCGACCGCGAGGTCGAGTTCTTGCGCCGACAAGCGTCCGATCGACCCCAGCGCCGCATAAGAGGCGACGACCCGATCGCGCTGCGACGTGACGAGGTTGACCCTGGCGTTGAGCAGCGACTGCTGCGCGTTCAACACATCGAGGGTGGTGCGTTGCCCGACTTTGGCCTCTTCGCGCACCCCGGCGAGCGCGGTCTCCGCCGCCTTCACCGCCGCCTGCCCAGAGATAATCGACGCCTTGGCGGTGTCGAGGAGCCCATAGCTCGAAACGACGCTCGCGCGGACGCTCTCGCGCTGAACATCGGCATTTAGCCGCGCCTGGCCGAGTTGCTCCTTGGCTTGGCGAACTGAGGCATATTCGACGCCGCCCTGATAGAGCGGGACATTCAACTGCGCTGTCGCTGAAGCGGTGAACTGCTTCGATCCCGGCAAGCCGAGAAACGAGTCATATTGATTTGACACCTGGCCGTTGACGGAGAGATTGGGCGCCAGCGCGCCTTCCGCGACCTTGACCGCGAGCGCCGCTGCGTCCACCTGGTGAAAGGCCGCGGTCACGCCGGGATGCTCCACCAATGCGATGGCGATCGCCTGCTCCAAAGATTTGGGCAACAACGGCTCGAGGCTGCGCCCCGGTTCAAGGTGTTTTGGCTCAGCGCCGATGATTTGGCGGTAGTTCGCCATGCTGTTCTTGAGCTGCGCCTGCGCGGCATAGAATTCCGAACGCGCCAGCGCGACCGAGGCTTCCGCCTGGGAGACGTCGGTTCGAGTCACTTCGCCGACCTGGAAACGGTCGCGGCTCTGCTTGAGCTGTTCCTCCAGCACCGAAATGTTGTTCTTGCGCAGCGACACCACCGCCGTGTCGCGCAGCACGTTCATATAGGCGGTTGCGCCGTTCTGAAGGGTCGCCTGCTCGGTCAGGCGCATGGTGGAGCGCGCCGCGAAGACGCCCGATTCCGCCTGGCGCACGGAGTTTTCAGTGCGGAAGCCGTCGAACAGCGTCTGCGACATGTTCAGAGTCGCGCCGCGTGGGTAACCCACGTAAGTGTCCTGAAAATCGCCGCTCCCGCCGGCCGCGGCGCCGGCCTGCTGGCTGCTGCTGCCGCCAAAGGGAATCTTGATCGCCGCATATTGCGCGCCAGCCTGTGCGGTGATGCTGGCTTTCGGTCGCAGGCCCGATTTTGCTTTCGGCGCGTCTTCGTCGCGCACCCGCACATTGGCGCGGCTCTGGTTGAGATCCGGATTGCCGTAATAGGCCCGCGCCAGAGCTGACCTCAGGCTCTCCGCAGAGGCCCGGCCCGGCGAAAGAGCGACCGCTGCAAGCGCCAATGCGGCGGACGTGCAGGACAGGACGTTGGCCGACCGCCGCCACCCGAGGCCAAACCCGTCGATTCTCATTGTCCTCAACCTATCTTCGCGCGTCGACGTGCACGCCAATCTACGGCAGCGATCAGTCTCGACGATGACACCCGAACGCTACGCTAGGAACGCGATTAAGGCGAAATGGCGGCGCTAGAGGTTGAAGGCGGGCGCCTGTTCGAAGCCATCGAGCACCGGCGCCGTCGCCGAGAACAACGGCAGTTCGCCCGCCGAACGGCCGTCCTGGCGCTCAAAGCGTACGACCTGCTGGCCGGCGCGCGTCTCCGGCGTGACGATCGCCAGCAGCCGACCATCGGGCGTCAGCTGTTCGAACAACGCCTCGAGTCCTGACTGAACGCGGCCTTGAATAATGATGACGTTGTAGGGGGCGCCGCCGGCGAAGCCCTTTTCCAAAGGCCCCAGCTCAAATTGCACGTTGTCGCAGCCCAGGGCCGCCAGGCCAGTCTTGGCGCGGGCGGCCAGACCGGAATCGCATTCCAGCGCGACCACCTTGTCGGCGAGGCCAGAGAGCAGTGCGGACGAGTATCCCACGCCCCCGATATCGAGCACCCTATCCGTCGCTTTGACATCGGCGCTTTGAAGCATCCGGGCCAACACGAGCGGCGGCAGCAGGTTGCGTTTGCGTCCGCTGGCGCCCTTTACGGAGATCGCCATATCCGAATAGGCGAGCGAGGAGAGTGAATCCGGCAGGAAAATCTCGCGCGGCGTCTCGAGGAAGCGCTCAAGCAAAGGCACATCGGTCACATCGAACGGACGAAGCTGGCGTTCGACCATGGTGTGGCGCAAAATCGCTGTCGCCTCGCCCGTCTTCGTCACTTGCGCCACCCTGTCCAACATTCGCTTTCCGGCCTTGCGCCGGTCCCTTGGAGGAAATGCTGCGGCGCAAGAAAAGAATCTGCCGCCAGCGTTTTATAGGAGCCGGCTCACGCCATGTCCATGGCTTGGCGCGCAGCTTCCCCACCGACGAGCAGACGGACGCCGTCGCCGCTCTCGCCCAATTCGCGCATCTGCTCAAGCGACGTCTTGTCGAGCACTTCGGCGATCGCCTCTCGCGCCCGCAGCATGACCAGGCGAACCGCGCATCGCGTCTCGTCCGTGCAGTCGTCGCAACGACGATACACGGTTTTACTTGCGCATTGGATGGGCGCCAGCGGTCCGTCGAGCGCGCGCACGATATTGCCAACGCCAATGTCTGAAGGAGGCCGCGCCAACATATAGCCGCCGCCCTTGCCTTTTTTCGAATGGACGAAGCCGGCATTGCGCAGTTCGCCCAAAATTGCGTCGAGAAACTTTTTCGGAATTTGGTTGGAGGCGGCGATTTCCGCGACCAAAGCGGTTTCTCCCGGCCGTACCCCCGCGAGGTGAACCATGGCCTTGAGGCCGTATTTGGCTTTCTTTGTCAGCATTTCCCGTTTTGACCTTTAGGGCCTAGGTCCCGACCGGACGCCCTTTTGCGCCGGCATACTACTGCAGTCGACCGGCATGTTCATCTTTTCCCAAACTGTGGCGCGTCAGATTTGACAAAGTTGACTAGATTTATAGAGTTGAATTAGCACTGCCGACGAAAGAAAGAAATGCCCGCCTTTTTGGACGCGCTCAGCGCGATCAATCTCCTTTATTCCGCTTCTGGCTTCTTCGTTGGCGCGCTTGTCGGCTTCACGGGCGTCGGCGGCGGTTCGCTGATGACGCCGATTCTGATGCTGGTTTTTGGCGTGCCACCGACGACCGCCGTTGGCACCGACCTGCTTTACGCCGCCGTAACCAAGACGAATGGCACGCTCGTTCATGCCCTGCACGGCACCGTCGACTGGCGCATCACCCGCCGTCTCGCCTATGGCAGCGTGCCTGCGAGCGTCGCGAGTCTTCTCGTCCTCTCTTGGCTCGGCAAGTCTGGCGGTCATGCGGCCAATGGGCTCATCACTTCGGCGCTTGGATTCGCGCTGCTGCTGACCGCCTTCTCGATTCTCTTCCGTCGGTGGATCCTCGATCACATCGCAAGACACACGAACGACATGAGCGACCGGCGCTTGCTATGGCTGACGGCGACTCTCGGCGTTATTCTCGGCGTGCTGGTCTCGATCTCTTCGGTTGGCGCCGGGGCGATCGGCATGACGGTGCTGCTGGCGCTGTATTCGCACACGCCGACCGCGCGTCTTATCGGCTCCGATATCGCCCACGCCGTGCCGCTGACGCTGATCGCCGGCTTCGGGCACTGGTTGATGGGCGGCGTCGACTGGTTGCTGCTGCTTTCGCTCCTCATCGGGTCTCTTCCAGGCATCGCCATTGGCGCCCATTTCGCTGCTCGAGTGCCCGACCGCTATCTGCGGCCCGCCCTTGCCAGCGTCATGGCACTGGTCGGAATCAAACTCTCGATCTAGACCTCATTCTTCTTTCCCTGGGGGCGAAACATGTCGCAGGCAGCACCGAGCTTCACGCCGCCGGCCAAACCTGGCCGAGGCCGAATCTATGATTCCATCACACAGACGATCGGCGATACGCCGCTCGTCCGGCTCGATCGGTTCGCGCGAGAGCGCGGCGTAAAGGCGAATCTCCTCGCCAAGCTCGAATTCTTCAACCCAATCGCGAGCGTCAAAGACCGCATCGGCGTCAGCATGATCGAATCGCTCGAGGCGAGCGGCAAGATCACGCCGGGGAAAACGGTGCTGATCGAACCGACGTCGGGCAACACCGGCATCGCGCTCGCCTTCGTCGCCGCCGCGCGCGGCTATCGACTCATTCTCATCATGCCGGAATCGATGTCGATCGAGCGGCGCAAGATGCTGGCGCTGCTCGGCGCCGAGCTTGTGCTCACCCCCGCCTCGCAGGGGATGAAAGGGGCCCTCGCCAAGGCCAGCGAACTCGCCGCCCAAAATCCCGACGCCGTTATTCCCCAACAGTTCGAGAACCCGGCCAACCCCGATATTCACCGCGTGACGACGGCGGAGGAAATCTGGAACGACACGAACGGCGAGGTCGACTATTTCGTGTCGGGCGTTGGCACCGGCGGCACGATCACGGGCGTCGGCCAAACGCTGAAGGCGCGCCGGCCCGGCTTGAGAGTCGTCGCTGTGGAGCCCGAAGATTCCGCCGTGCTTTCCGGACGTCCGCCCGGTCCCCACAAGATTCAGGGCATCGGCGCGGGCTTCGTGCCGCCCATCCTTGATCGCAGCGTCATCGACGAGATCATCACCATCGGCAATCAAACGGCGTTCGAGACGGCGCGGCTGCTCGCCAGGGTGGAGGGAATTCCCGGCGGCATCTCATCGGGCGCCGCCGTCGCCGCCGCCTTGGAGATCGCCGGCCGCCCCGAGGCCGAGGGCAAGAATATCGTTTTGATCATCCCGTCCTTCGCCGAGCGCTATCTCTCGACGGCGCTGTTCGAAGGGCTGTGACGAAACGCGCCGAAAGCCCGGAGCGCTTATCGATCACATAGAGTCATGTGATCGATAAGGCATCGTTCAAATCAAAATGGTGGAGCAGGTTCTCATCGAAAAAGCTGTCAACCGTGAGAACCTGCTCTAAGGCGGTCAGCTGCGTTTGCGCTTTTGCGGCTGCTTGGTCGCCGCGCTCGCGGCCTGCGGCTTCGCCACGGGGCTCGGCGTCGCCTGCGCGATCTTGCGGCGATGCACCGCCCCGCGCGCATAAGCGCCTGTGACATAGCCGACGGCGACAATGACGATGTAAACGATCACCAGGAAGCCGCCGCGCTGATTGGCGGACGCCGCCCGTTCGAGAAGGGCGATGACTTCCGTCTGGTCAATGAATTTGTCGGCGATGATGCCGCAGACAATGCCGACGATTGGCACGAGCCAGGACGGCAGCCGGAAATAGCCGAGCGCCGCGGCGAGAAGAAACGCCACGAGCCCGAAGACGTGCAAAAACTCGATCAAGATTGACTGGATGATGAGCCCAACAAAGCGGATGAGCTTGATCATTTCTACTCCCCTACGATCATTGATTTTGGAGAAGCTTACACATTTGGCAGGTGCTGCGCGAGCGCTTCAAGCACCGCCATGCGCACCGCAACGCCCATCTCGACCTGTTCGCGGATAAGCGAGCGCGGGCTGTCGGCGACGGCGGTGTCGATTTCCACGCCGCGATTCATCGGCCCGGGATGCATGACCAGCGCATCGGGCGCCGCATAGGCCAGCTTCTCTTCGTCCAGCCCGAAGAAGTGAAAATATTCGCGGGCGCTCGGCGTCAGCGCGCCGGCCATGCGCTCGCGCTGAAGGCGCAGCATCATGACGATGTCGGCGGCCTCAAGTCCGCGCCGCATGTCGTGAAACACTTCGACGCCCAGCCGCGACAGACTGTCCGGCGCAAGCGTCGAAGGCCCGACGACGCGCACCCGGGCGCCAAGCGCGCCAAGCAGCAGAATGTTTGAGCGCGCGACGCGCGAATGGAGAATGTCGCCGCAGATCGCGATCGTCAGCCCTTCGATGCGGCCCTTGTTACGCCTGATCGTCAGGGCGTCGAGCAGCGCCTGCGTGGGATGTTCATGCGCGCCGTCGCCGGCGTTGACGACGGAACAGTCGACCTTGCGCGCCAGAAGATGCGCCGCGCCTGCATGCGCATGGCGAACGACGATGATATCCGGCCGCATGGCGTTCAGCGTCACCGCCGTGTCGATCAGCGTCTCGCCTTTCGACTCCGAGGAGCGTGCGACCGACATGTTCATCACGTCGGCGCCTAGACGCTTGCCGGCGATCTCGAAGGACGCCTGGGTGCGCGTTGACGATTCGTAGAACAGATTGATTTGCGTCCGCCCGCGCAAACTCGAACGCTTCTTATCGACCCGCCGCGACACTTCGATCGCCTCCTCGGCCATGTCGAGGAGGGTGACGATGTCAGGACGGGTCAATCCTTCAATGCCGAGAAGGTGGCGGTGCGGGAAAGAAGCTGGCGTCGCCCCTGATTGCATGCGCCGTCTATAGCAGCTTTGACCAGCGCCGAAAGCGCCATCAGCGGAAGCCAGAACGATCCCCTCGCCGATCCTTCCCTTGACATATACTCGTGCCGAGCACATGTCTTGCGCGACGAAGTTGCGAGATCCTCGTCCGCGGCTTAATCTTGGAAGCTTGAGCGCTCCGAGCGGGGATCCGTCTCGGAGATTTATTGGGGGCTACTTATACTCACTATGAGTATAAGCGTGAGGCGCCAAACAATGACACTCTTGACCAGCGACGTTCGAAGCGCGCCGAGCGCGAGGCGCGAGCCTCCGGCGAGCGCCCTTGGCGTTGGCCCTCGCGGCCGCTTCCCCGTGCTGCCACGCCCTGATCTGGAATGGACGCCGGAGGTTCAAGCCGCGACCGCTCATCTTTACGAGCGCGTGGCGCGAGTCATCCCGCCCGTCGAATGGCCATTCCACGCCCCTTACGTGAAGGCCATCAACGATCTCAAACATGTGCGCAACGCCACCATCCTTGCGCATAATTACATGACGCCGGAGATCTACCACTGCGTCGCCGATCACATCGGCGACAGCCTGCAGCTCGCCAAACTTGCCGCGAAATCCGACGCCGACATCATCGTTCAAGGCGGCGTGCATTTCATGGCCGAAACGTCGAAGCTGCTCAATCCGAACAAGGTCGTGCTCACCCCGGACATGAAGGCGGGCTGCTCGCTTGCGGAGTCGATTACTGGCGCCGATGTGCGCGCGCTGCGCAAACAATATCCCGGCGTGCCGATCGTCGCCTATGTCAACACCTCAGCCGACGTGAAAGCGGAGGTCGACATCTGCTGCACGTCGTCGAACGCGGTAAAGGTCGTCGAGAGCCTGGGCGCCGAGCGCGTGATCATGGTTCCCGACCGCTATCTGGCGCAGAACGTCGCCACGCAGACGAAGGTGGAAATCATCGCTTGGAGCGGCGCTTGCGAGGTGCATGAGCGCTTCACCGCCGAAGAGATCGAGAACTATCGCGCCGATCATCCAGGCGTGCAGGTGCTCGCGCATCCGGAATGTCCGCGCGAGGTGATCGAGGTCTCAGATTTCGCCGGCTCGACGGCGGCGATGATCGATTTCGTGCGCAATAGGAAGCCGGCCCGCGTGCTGCTCGTCACCGAATGCTCGATGGCCGACAATGTCGCCGCCGAAACGCCGGACGTCGAATTCGTGCGGCCGTGCAACTTCTGCCCGCATATGAAGCGCATCACGCTGCCGAAAATCCTCGACAGCCTGCTTTACGTCCGCGAAGAAGTGATCGTTGACCCCGCAGTGGCCGAACGCGCGCGCCGCAGCGTGCAACGGATGATCGATCTGGGCTAGGCTGTGGCCTAAACTGAACAGGGCGGACAATGCCGGCGCTCGATGCGACGATTGCGGCCATCGACGCCGCCAATGCCGACGATCCGCGCCGGCTCGAGGGCCGAGCCTTTGAGCTTGTTTACGCCGAGCGCATGAGCGCGCGGCTTGCCGCGCTCTACCCTGACGCCTCCGATCTGCTGAAGATTGCGACTCGCGCGCAACATCTGCGGCGCTGGGAGATCGCCCGTGCGAATTATGAAGAAGGCCGTCGCGGCTACAATGACTGGCGGCGCGCCTGCCGGATCCACCACGCCGATCTTGCTGCCGATATCATGCGCGCGCATGGCTACGACGAAGCGGCGACCGCGCATGTCGGCGCGCTGATCCGTAAGGAACAGCTCAAGAAAGACCCGGAGTCGCAGGCGCTCGAAAACATCGCCGCGATTGTCTTTCTCGAGCATTACTTCGACGAATTTCTCGAAAAGCACCGGGAGTATGCCGACGACAAGCTCGTCGACATTCTCGGCAAGACCTTGTGCAAAATGTCGCCCAAGGGCCATGCGGCGGCCCTCGCCCTGCCCTTGCCGCCGCGCGCCCGTAGCCTAGTCGAAGCGGCGATCGCCCGTGAGGCCGCCGCGCTCGCGCGGCTCGCCACAGTCGCGATCGACTAAGCGGTCGATGCGCGAGAATTTACCTCCCATACTCATCATCGGCGGCGGACTTGCAGGCGTGTTCTGCGCGCTGAAACTGGCCCCGACTCCGGTGGCGATCTTCGCGCCGACGCCCGTCGGATACAGCGGCTCGTCCTTTTGGGCGCAGGGCGGCATCGCCGCGGCCGTCGAAGAAGGCGACACGCCGGAAAGCCACGCCGACGACACGGTGGCGGCGGGCGGCGGCCTCGTCGACCGCGACATCGCGCTCGGCATGGCGCAAGAAGCGCGCGCACGCGTCGAAGACCTCGCGGCGATGGGAACGCCGTTCGATCGTTCTGCCCTCGGCGGCTTCCTCCCGTCCCAGGAGGCGGCGCATTCGCGTCGGCGCATCGTGCGTGTCCAAGGCGATGTCGCCGGGCGGGCGATCATGGACATTCTGGCCAAGGAAGTCGCCAGAACCCCATCGATCCAGATCGTCGAAGGCTATTCGGCGCAGGAGATCATGGTGCGCGGGGGGCGCGCGGTTGGCGTGCGCGCCCGCGACAACGCCGGCATGATCCACGAGACGCCCTGTTCGGCGCTGATTCTCGCGACGGGCGGGATTGGCCATCTGTACCGGGTCACGACCAACCCGTTGGAGGCGCGCGGCATCGGCGTCGCGATGGCGGCGCGGGCGGGCGCGCTGATCGCTGACGCGGAGTTCGTTCAGTTTCACCCGACGGCGATCGACATTGACGCCGATCCGGCGCCGCTCGCGACCGAGGCTCTGCGCGGCGAAGGCGCGACGATCGTGGATCGGGATGGCCGACGCTTCATGCTCGACATTGATCCACATGGGGAGCTTGCGCCGCGCGACATTGTCGCCCGCGGCGTTTTCGCCAGCGTCAAGGCCGGAAAGGGCGCGTTTCTCGACGCCCGTTCGGCCATCGGCGCCGAATTCCCGACGCGCTTTCCGACAGTTTACGCAAGTTGCATGAGCGCCGGGATCGATCCCTCGCGCGAACTTATTCCGATCGCGCCGGCGGCGCATTACCATATGGGCGGCGTATGGACTGACGACCGCGGGCGCACGAACCTGGATGGCCTCTGGGCGGTCGGCGAAGTCGCGTCGACCGGCGTTCACGGCGCGAACCGGCTCGCCTCCAATTCTCTTCTCGAGGCGATCGTTTTCGGCGCCCGTGTCGCCGCGGACGTGCGCGCGACGCCCCTTTTGCCGGTCGAATGGCTCCCGAAGGCGGAGCGCATCGAGCCCGTGCCGCGCGACACTGATTTCGCGGTCATCGAAGAGCTGCGCGATCTGATGTCGGCGAATGTGGGCGTCATCCGTAACGGCGCCGGGCTCGCCGTCGCGGTAAGGTCGATCCGGCGCATGATCTCGCGAACGAGCGATATTGAGGCGCGCAACATGTTGACCACGGGTCTGTTCATCGCGGCGGCCGCGCTCCAGCGGCGCGAGAGCCGCGGCGCGCATTTCCGCTCTGACTTTCCACAGCCGGTCCCCGCGCTCGCGCGCCGCTCGCTCACGACGCTCGACGCGGTCTTGCGCATCGCCGACGAGGTTTAAGTCATGATCCCCGATTTGCCCCCGATGCTGATCGAGGAGGCGGTTCGCGCCGCGCTCGCCGAAGATTTGGGGCGCGCCGGCGACGTCACGACGCAGGCGACCATCCCCCAGCGCGCGCAGGCGCGGGCGGGGATTGTCGCGCGCGATTCAGGGGTGGTCGCAGGACTTCAGGCGGCGCGCGCCGCCTTCGCGCTGATGGATCGAGAGATCATCTTCGAAGCGCAGGCGGCCGATGGCGCCCGCGTCGAGCCGGGAACGCTCGCAGCGATAATTTCCGGCCCGGCCCAGCCCATTCTCTCGGCCGAGCGGGTTGCGCTCAATTTTCTTGGCCGGCTGTCCGGCGTCGCCACGCTCACGGCGCGCTACGTCAGCGCCATCGCCGGCACATCCGCGCGAATCTGCGACACGCGCAAAACCACGCCCTTGTTGCGCGCCTTTGAGAAATACGCCGTGCGATGCGGCGGCGGCGTCAATCACCGCTTCGGCCTCGATGACGCCGTGCTCATCAAGGATAATCACGTCGCCATCGCTGGCGGCGTTATTCCGGCGCTCAGAGCCGCCAAGCGGAATATCGGCCATCTCGTCAAAATCGAGATCGAAGTCGATACGCTCGACCAGCTGCGCGAGGTCCTCGACGAGGGGGCGGACGCCGTGCTGCTCGACAATATGACGCTCGACGATCTGCGCAGCGCCGTGGCGCTCGTCGGCGGCCGCATGATCTGTGAAGCCTCGGGCGGCGTCACGCTCGCGAGCGTGACGGAAATTGCGAAAACCAGCGTCGACTTTATTTCTGTTGGCGCGCTGACGCACTCCGCCCCAGTCTTCGATTTCGGTTTAGATGTTGAATTCGTATGAATTTATTCGTCAGCGGGACTTAAGCAGCTGGCTGCGGCCGATCGCTTCCTTGGCGAGGCTCGCGCTGCTATAAGCCGTCAACCTTTCGCGGACCCTTGAGAAACATCAGGAGCCATGCCCTCGTTCTTCGCCCGAAAGTTGATCAATCGAGTGCGGCGAAGGCTTTGGAGCTCTCCGCTCTCATCAATGCCGTCGCCTCTGCGGGCCCAGGCGACGCGCGACAAAAGCCTCGCCGCCGAAATCGGGGACTATGAGCGCGCCTTCGGCTACGCCCACAGCGCGGGGTCGATGCCCCTACGCACCTTGCTGCGCATCGAGCGCCTGCTGACCGGAACGGAAATCTTCTCAGCCGAAACGGGCTGCGGAAAATCCACGATCTTTTTTTCGCGCATCGCCGAACGGCATAAGGTTTTCTGCTTTGACGACCGCGGACAGAAGGCGTCAAGCGTCGACTATTTCATGAACTGTCCCGCGACCCGTTCGGACCGCCTCGACCTTGTCTTTGGCCCGACTCAACTGACGCTGCCGCGACACGAAGACCATTCTCGCTACGACCTTGTCCTGATCGACGGTCCGCACGGCTTTCCGTTCCCCGAACTCGAATATTACTACTTCTATCCGCACCTGAAGACGGATGGACTGCTCGTCGTCGACGATATTCATATCCCAACCATCAGCCGGCTCGCGGACTTCCTGAGCGAAGATCAGATGTTCGAAAAGGTGGAGTTTGTCGGCTCGACCGCGATCTTCCGCCGAACCGACGCGCCGGTCTTCGATCCGCTGGGCGACGGATGGTGGCTGCAGGCCTTCAACCGCCGACGCGCGTCGTTCTCGAAAGACATCTATTTGGAGGACGGCAAGAAACGGGCGCCGATCTCATTTGAAGGGATCTACTGAGCCGCCGTTTGCTCGGCGCTTAGGTTCCGGTCCGCCTGCGACAGACGACCCAAACGCAGGCCGCGCTTCTCCAGCATCTCCGGCAGTCGAGTCGACAGCAGGAAAGCAAGCTCCTGCTCGCGCGTGATCGTCACCGGATCGAGCCTTCGCAGTTCTTCGTCCACATGGCCAGGATGGCACATGATGAGATGTCTGCTGCCGGGCGCTCGAAGATAGCTCTGAAAAATCTTCGCGTAATCGAAGCTTGGGTGGAAATTCGAGAATCCGGCGAAGCCGTCGTTGACGCCGAAGCCGCGCTGGCGCACCTCCCGGCGAAAGCCGCCGGCCAGCGAGAGCGCAGAGAGCGCCTTGCGGGCGTTGATTCCACGCAAAAGAATGCGATGTAAGCCATCCCCGGCGTCGCGAACCCAGGCCCGGCCGCCGAGCTTTCGCGCCTCCATAGCGTCAAGCAGCGCCGTCCTAATGCCGGGAAGGACGTGTATGTGCTGGTGGCCGTCGACATGGTCCGGCGGGCGGTCGATCACCGCTTCGAAGCGGTCGAACTGACGATCGATCTCTGTGCGAATCTCGTCCATTGGCAACCGCCGGCCGAAAGCCATCTGCACAACTTTGGAGAGCGGGGGAAACTCTCCATTAGGCGCGAACTGCGGCATGGACGACAGAGGCCGCCCAAGGGTGAGATTGAAATGCAGGCCGATGTCCGCGTTTCGGCCGCGGCGAGAGAGCTCTAGCCCCATGGCCGGCCAGCGGGGACCATTCACCAAAGCCGAAACCGCAGTGAGCCTCCCCGCGTCGAGCGCTTCCAAAATGCCGGCGCTCACCCCATAAGACAGGCTGTAATCGTCCGCGCAAACCGCAACAATTTGGTTATCAACCATCGCCCGCTCCTTTGCGCCGCCCAGGCGACTGCGCCTATGCTGCGCCCGTTAATCCTATGCTCTGCCTATAAATATTGGTTTAAACGCCGCCATGAACAGGCCTGATGTATCGATCGTGATCCCCGTCTTCAACGAAGCGCAAAATCTTCGCGCTCTCGCGGCCAGACTCGCCCTAGCCGTTGACGCATGCGACGTCTCCTATGAAGCGATCTTCGTCGACGACGGCTCCAGCGACGAGAGTCTGGAGATATTGCGCGACCTCTGCGCCGAGGAGCGGCGCTTTCGCGCCCTGTCGCTTTCCCGCAACTTCGGCAAGGAGGTGGCGATCGTCGCCGGGCTGGACGCCACGCTCGGAGGCGCGGTCGTCATCATGGACGCCGACCTGCAGCACCCCCCGGAAGTCATCCCGCAATTCATCGAGAAGTGGCGGGAAGGCTACAAGAACGTCTACGGCGAGCGCATCGACCGAGCGACCGATCCCAAGCTGCGCGCAGCGTTCACGCATGTTTTTTACCGTTTGCTGGAGGACTTTGGCGACGTGCGCCTGCCGCCAGGCGCCGGCGACTTCCGCCTTCTCGACCGGCAGGCGGTCGACGCGCTGCTGACGATGCGCGAGCGCGCGCGCTTCAATAAGGGCCTCTTCGCCTGGATCGGATTCAAATCGATCGGCGTGCCCTTCGACGTGGAGGACCGCGCCGGCGGAACGTCAAAATTTAATTTCGTTCGGCTTGCGCGATTTGCGCTCGACGGGCTGATGTCCTTTTCGTCGATTCCGCTCAAGGTGTGGACTTATGTAGGCCTAGCGATTTCCGCCTTCGCGATCGCGATGGCCGGCTACTATTGGGCCCGCACCATGGTTTTTGGCGTGGATACGCCGGGCTTTCCCACTCTGGTGGTCTCAATCGCCTTCTTCTCCGGCGTTCAGCTGATTTCGCTGGGCGTGCTCGGCGAGTATGTCGCCCGCATCTTCAATGAGGTAAAGGGAAGGCCGCTCTATCTCGTCGCCGAGAAGCTGGGCGAGAACGACGTAACCAACGCCAAAGCGGGCGACTAGGGCGTCGACAAGCTGAAAGCGGGCCGGCTTTCGCAGATGCGTCACGCGCTGCACCGGCGCAAAGGGGACGAGGCGTGAATCCATGAACACCGAGCGCCGTTCGCCATTGCGCGGCAGAAACCTCTTGATCGCCGCGGCCTTGATTGCGCTATTCGCCGCCTTCGGCGTCCGCATGTGGCGCTTCGTGGCGGCCCCCGCCTTGCCGACCCTGCTCGACGGCCTCCCCGAATCGAAAACCGAGGACGATCAGCGGGTCTTCCAGGCCCGGCTCGCCCAACGCTTTCACGTGGGTTCGACGGAAGTCGACGATCTCATTGATGAACTGCGCGACGACGGATTCACGGTCGATGCGGATCAGGATGTCGCCACATACGAGCGCCGAGCCGACATTTCCGACAAATGCCGACGCAGCGCCAACATTCGCTGGTCTCGGGGCGAAGGCGACGAGCTTGCCACGATCACCGGCGGATACTCCCTGCACTGCCCGCAGCACTGACGGGAGCGCAGGCTTGACCGAATCCTGCTAGGACGATTGCGATGATTCGCAATCTGCTCTCGGTTGGCGGCTTCACCCTGCTCTCGCGCGTGACGGGCTTTCTGTCGCTCGCCATGCAGTCGGCGATCATGGGCGCAGGCGCCGTCTCGGACGCCTTCTTCATCGCCCAGCGGCTGCCCAACAGCTTTCGCGCGATCTTTGGCGAAGGCGCGTTCAACGCGGCGTTCGTTCCATCCTATTCGATGGCGATCGAGCAGAAGGGCGACGCGGCGGCCGAGGAATTCGCCGGAGAAGTTTACACGCTGCTCCTGGCCTCGCAGATCATCTTGCTCGCCATTGTCTGGACGCTGACGCCGCAATTCGTCTCGCTGCTCGCGCCGGGCCTCGACGACCGTCCAGAAAAATTCGAGCTGGCCGTCAATCTGACGCGCATCACCTTTCCCTATCTGCTTTTCATCACGCTCTTCGTCTTGCACATGGGCGCCCTGAACGCGCGCGGCCGCTTCGCGCTTCCCGCCTTCGCGCCCAATCTGATGAATTTCTCCGTGATGGCGGCGCTCGCCGTCGCCTTCCTTTTTCCAAACGCCGGCTATGCGGCGAGTTGGGGCATCACCATCTCCGGCGTTCTGGAGCTCGGGCTGTTGATGTGGCAGGCGCGACGTATCGGCGTCCTGCAGCGGTTGCGCAGGCCGCATTGGGCGCGCGTGCGCGATTTTTTCATTCGTCTGGGGCCCGCGATCATCGGCTCGGCCAGTCCGCAGATCGCCGTGCTCGCCGACACAATTCTCTCATCGATGCTTCCCGATGGCGGCGTGTCGTCGATTTCTTACGCGGAGCGGCTATACCAGCTTCCCGTCGGCGTGATCGGCATCGCCGCCGGCACGGTGCTGCTGCCGGAAATGAGCCGACGCCTCGCCGCGGGCGACGAAGCGGGCGCGCTTCACGCGCAGAGCCGAACCATGGCGCTCACCGTCGCGCTGACGGCGCCCTTTTTTATCGCCTTCGACACAATTCCCGAGTTGATCGTCGCGGGGCTTTTCCAGCGCGGCAAATTCTCGGCGGCCGACGCCTACGCCGCCGGGGACGTGCTCGCCGCCTATGGCGCCGGTCTGATGGCGCTCGTGCTGATCGCCTCGGCGCGCGCGAGTTTTCAGGCGCGCGGCGACACAAGAACGCCGATGCTCATCGCGCTGGCGGCGCTCGCCGCGAATGTCGCGTTGAAGATCGTGCTGTTTCGACCGCTCGGGGCGGTCGGGCTCGCGACGGCGACATCCGTCGGATTGTGGATCAACCTCGCCGCGCTCGTCGGACTCGCGCTCGCCCAGGAAGGAATGCGATTCGACGCCGTTTTCGTGAAGACGCTCGGCGCGACATTTGTCGCCTGCGCCTTTCTCGCCGCTGTCGCCATTTTCGGCCGTTCGTCCGCCTTGGCGCTTGGCGGGCATTTCGGCGCTCTCGCCAATCTCGTCGCGCTCACCGCGCTCGCGCTCGTCGGCGCGCTCGTCTACGCCGGCGTCCTTCTCGGGGCGCTGCGCGCGAGCGGGGTGACGATCGCAAGCCTTCGACGATAGGGATCAAACGAACTGCGCGATGCCTGGGATCGAATCGACGATCGCCCGCAGCTTTTCCGGCCCGACTTTCTCTTCGGCATAGCCGAAAATCTCATGACCCAGTTTTGGAATCTGACTCATGTCGACGCCGGCGCCATTCAGCTTCGCGGCAAGGCCCATCAGCCCGCCCATGCCACCCATCAAGCCTGCAAGCCCGCCGCCGCCGCCCGCGGATTCGGCGGACTGGATCGCCTCAGGGGCGCCGGGAACCTGAGCGAGCAACTCCGAGACGGCGCCGTCGCGCGATTCCTTTTGAAGGAAGCCCAGAACGAGCCCCACCGCCGTCCTGGCGACCTCTGCGTCAACGCCAAGGGCCGCCGAGACGCGCGCCACCAGTTCATCCATTGCAGGCTCCCCTTCGCAAACCGAAAGACGCCGGACTGTCGCCGCGACAGAAAGGAAAATCAAGCGCTCTGATTGCGCTCATACGCCGCCGGATGGCTGACGCGCGCGTCTCGCGCGTCAGCCAAATTGTTACGCCGAGTGACGTAGATCCGTCGGCAAGTCGGTGCGCTGACGCAACGCGGGCAGAATGCCCTTGATCTTCTCGGCGCCCTCGGCCCCAATAATATTTTCAGCGCGATTGACCACTTGGCGAACCAACGCGTCGGTCTGCGCTTCACTGATCCCGAGCTTTTCGAGCTGACCAGCGAGAATATTCAGATCGGCGCGACCGTGGCCAATAAAGCTCGTCATGCCTTCGATGACCTGCGTGACCCCGCCGTCGCCGGTGTACTGAGCTGTGTCAATCGCCTCTTGCGCGCGCGGCATCTTGGCGATCATGACCTGCATATTGCCGGTCGTATCCTTGTCGCGAAGAAAAGCGAGGACTAGGCCGAGCGCCGCTTTGGCGACTGTCGGATCGAGCTTCGTCTCGGAGACGACGCTACTGGTAAGCTTTTCCATGGGACATCCTCCACGCGAACCATTGTGGTTGCGCTAGATGTCGCGGCGACGCTCTCCTTCAAGCGTCGCTATACCGCGGACTAAGCGGCGTCGAGGCCGTAGAGCGAGTGCAGCGTCCGAACGGCGAGTTCGGTATAGGCTTCGTCGATCAACACCGAAAATTTGATCTCCGACGTGGTGATCGCGCGGATATTGACGCCCTTCTGCGACAGGGCGCGAAACGCCTCAGCGGCCACGCCGGCGTGGCTGCGCATGCCGATCCCGATCGCGGAAATCTTAGCGACGTCTTTTTCGCCCGTTATGCTCGCAAAGCCGATGGCGTCCTTGACCTTCTCGATGATCGCAAAGGCGCGCTCGTAATCAGCGGTTCCTACGGTGAAGGTCATGTCGGTCATCCCCTCCTCGGAAACGACCTGCACAATCATGTCGACGTTGATTCCGGCCTCGGCCAAGGGCATGAACACCGCGGCCGCGACGCCCGGCTTGTCGGCGACGCCCCGAAGCGTGATCTGCGCTTCGTCGCGCGAGAACGCGATGCCTGTGACGACTTGCGCTTCCACAATGTCCTCCTCGTTGCAGATTAACGTCCCCTGCCCCGGATTTTCCGGATCGTCGAAGGACGAGCGCACATAGGTCGGCACGCCGTGCACCATGGCGACCTCGACCGAACGCACCTGCAGGACCTTCGCGCCTAGCGACGCCATTTCCAGCATCTCTTCAAAAGCGATCTTGTCCATGCGCCGCGCCTTCGGCACGACGCGCGGATCGGTGGTGTAAACGCCGTCAACGTCCGTATAGATGTCGCAGCGGCTGGCCTTGATCGCCGCCGCGATGGCGACGGCGCTTGTATCCGAGCCGCCACGTCCGAGCGTCGTGATCCGCCCGGTTTCTCGGTGCACGCCCTGAAAGCCGGCGATCACGGCGACTTCGCCGCGGTTGAGGCCTTCGATGATGCCCGCGCCATCGATCGATTCGATCCGCGCCGCGCCATGCGTGCAGTTGGTGTAGATCGGCGCCTGCCAGCCGAGCCAGGAGCGCGCGGGCACCCCCGCCTTCTGCAGCGCCATCGCGAGAAGCCCGGCCGTCACCTGTTCTCCCGAGGCGACGACGGCGTCATATTCGCGCTGATCGCAAAGCGGCGCCGCCTCCTTGCACCAGGCGACAAGCTCATTGGTCTTGCCGGCCATCGCCGAGACCACCACAGCGACCTCACGCCCAGCATCCACCTCGCGCTTCACATGGCGCGCGACATTGTGGATGCGTTCGACAGTGGCGACCGAGGTGCCGCCAAATTTCATAACCAGGCGTGACATGGAGACCGAAAATGGGCGAGGCGCTCGCGTCTCGCGGGAAGCGGCGCTATATGTGTCCGCGTCGGCGGACCTGTCAACGGCAGCGGTCCGCCAAGGGAATCATGCGCAAGCTTCTTGTCCTTCGAGGCGCGCGCTTTGCGCACTCCTCAGGGTGAGGAGCTTGCGCATAATTCTCCACATCTTCTCGAGGTTCCTCTTGCCCCATCAGTCCGCTCCCCACTCCGCCAGCGTCGACCCCGAAGACGTCGCGCGTTTCAACCGCCTGGCCGAGCTCTGGTGGGACAAGAATGGCAAGATGGGGATCCTCCACGAGATCAATCCCATCCGAGTCGCCTATATCCGCGATCACGTGCGCCGGCTCCTCCGACATGACGCCGGCGCATTGAACGCGCCCGGCGACCGACCGCTGGAGGGCGTGCGCATCGCCGATATCGGCTGCGGCGGCGGCATATTGAGCGAGTCGCTGGCTCAGCTCGGCGCTCAGGTGACCGGGGTCGACCCCGCGACCAACAACATCGCCATCGCGAAACGGCACGCCGAAACGTCCGGGCTGGACATCGATTATCGCAATATCACCGCCGAAGACCTCGCCGCGGCCGGCGAGCAGTTCGACGCGGTGGCGGCGCTCGAAGTCATCGAGCATGTAGAAGGGCCGCGGGAATTCGTCGCCATGCTGGGGCGGCTGCTGAAGCCCGGCGGGCTCCTCTTTCTGGCGACGATTGACCGGACGACGAAAAGCTATCTGCTGGCCATCGTCGCCGCCGAATATGTGCTCGGCTGGGTGCCGAAAGGCACCCATAACCATGACAAATTCATCCGGCCGGACGAACTCTCGTCATGGGTGCGTCAGGGCGGCATGCGGGAAATCGATCGCGTCGGGATGAGCTTCCAGCCGCTGACCAGAAGCTGGCGAAAAAGCCACGATACGGACGTCAATTATCTGATGGCGGCTCGAAAAGAAGGTTAGGCTCCGGTCGGCGTGGCAGTGAGAATGCGCTGAAGCTCTTGTTCGCGCCCCCTGTCCTCGGTAAAATCTGAGCCTATGCTTAGAGATTCTCGCACGCGCTCCCGTCTTCTCGTCGCTGTCGCCGCCATCGGACTGGCGATCGCCTTCGCTTTTGACGCTGCCGAAGCGAAGCCCAAGCCGGGCGCGGAAGACGCTCCGGCCGAGGATGCAAGCGGCAAAGCCAACAAGCGAAAGCCGACTAAAAACGAGAAAGCCGAGAAGGCCGAGAAGCCGGCGGATAAAGGCTCCGACAAGCCGGAACAGCTCGGAAACTTCGGAGAATGGGGCGCCTACGCCGCCCAAAGCGGCCGCAACAGAACCTGCTATGCGCTCGGGCAGCCCAAGGAGCGGACGCCGAAAGCGAAGCTCAAGGACGCGACCGCCTACATCTTTATCTCGACGCGGCCGGCGGAAAATATCCATAATGAGGTCGCGATCAATCTGGGCTATGCGACGAAGGACGGCTCCGCCGCTGTCGCCGATATCGACGGCGACAGCTACGAACTGATCACCAAGGGAACGAACGCCTGGGTGAAGGATCAGTCGCGAGAGAAAGAATTTGTCGGCGCGCTGCGCGGCGGCGCCAAGCTCATCGTGAAGGCCGCTTCGTCTAAAGGGACAAGCACCACCGACAGCTATTCCCTCAAGGGAATGTCGGACGCGCTCGCGCGCGCCGTGCAGGAATGCAAGTAGCTCCTATCGCGGCTGGCCTGCCGGTATCGGAACGCTTGCGACCGAAGCCGCGATTGAGCGGATCTCGGCCGCTACGCCAGGATATTTCGACGCCAGTTGATCGAGATCGCCGATCTCAACGTCCTGCGGCGTGACGCCCGGCCATTCGGTGCTGGCGCCAAAAAACCAGCGTCCGCCGCCCAGAAGCCGCGCCGTGTGAAATGTGTCGCCGGGAATAAGCAGCTGAACCCTGTGGCCGGCGCGCAGATCCGGTCCGACCACCACGCGCTCGGTTGAGCCGTCGCCATGGAGCATGAACAGCTCCAGCGGATCGCCCAGATAGTAATGATAGAGCTGATCGTTGCGGATTCGGTGCAGCCGAACCGGCGCGTGCGGCGTCACGAGAAAATAGAGCGCTGAACCCACTGGCCCGCTGCGCGCGAAGGGCGCCGGCAAGGCGTCCGCGCCGAAGGACAGCTTGCTCGTATAGGTGATGCGGACGAAGCCGCACGTCGCATTGGGCTCGAGCGCGAGCAGATCGACGATCTCTTCATGGCTCAGCGCTTCGGACATGGCGGCCCCTTCGGCTTGAACGAGTGGCGATGGCTGAAAAGTCGATAACACGCGGGTAAGCCGAACGGCAGGGCTTCCAGCCTCTCGCGTGACGCCTGGATCCAGCAAGTATAAGTTCCATGATACCAAGTATTTGACCAACGGAAATACTGTCTGTGGTCCTTGTTTCCGTGCACCGTTTTCGCAGACTACGCCCAGCCATGGCAGTCCCCCTGTAGCTGTCCTGGTGGACGGCGGCGGTTTTCATCGCTGCATCATCCGCCGCCGTCCCTGTCCTTCCGGCGAACGCCGGACAACACAAAATGGGAGAGGCAAATGGCCGTAAATGTTCACGACGGCGAAGTCGGCAAGATCCTCGTGTATCTGATCGGCTTCACCGCTTTCGTCATCGTCGCTCTTACCTGGGTGCCGCATTGGATCTCGCCTGACAGCGCGAATATCACGGTGGAAACCGGCAACACGGCGCGCATGATCCAGTGACGTCGCGACGCTCCGGAAGCCGTCCCTTCCGGAGCGTCGACGCAGGCGCGTCGCGCCAGTTGCAAAGCAAATTCGTTTCCGGCATAACGACGCCCGCGACGGCTGCGCGACTTGCTTTGCCGGCGCGACGGATGCGGGTGTAGCTCAGGGGTAGAGCACAACCTTGCCAAGGTTGGGGTCGAGGGTTCGAATCCCTTCGCCCGCTCCAATTCAACGCTCCGCAAATCCCCCACTTGCGGAGACCGGGGTCAGATGCTGACGACGCGCGCCCCCGCGAAAATCAATCTTACGCTTCACGTGCTCGGCCGTCGGGAAGACGGCTACCACGCGCTGGAAAGCCTCGTGGCCTTTTCCGGCGCGGGGGACACATTGTCCTTCACGCCGGACGACGACGCGCTGTCGCTCGATATTTCGGGCCCCACTTCCTCGGCCGCCGGCGCCGGCGCCGACAATCTCGTGCTGCGCGCCGCGCGGCGGCTCGCCGAAGAGATAAAGGGGCTGCGACTCGGCCGGTTTCGACTCGACAAGCGCCTGCCTGTCGCCGCGGGCATTGGCGGCGGCTCGTCGGACGCCGCCGCGGCGCTGCGCCTTTTAGCCAAGGCGAATCATCTCGCGCCGGACGACCCGCGAATCCGCGAGGTCGCACGCGCCATTGGCTCGGACGTCCCGGTCTGCCTCGACCCGCGAGCGCGGATGATGCGCGGCGCGGGCGAAACGCTCGGCGAACCGATTCGCCTGCCGCTCCTGCCGGCCGTGCTGATCAACCCCGGGGCGCCGGTCGCAACGGGGCCGGTCTTCGCCGCGCTGGGATTGCGACCCGGCGCGTTGCGCGAAGGCGCCGCGCATGCCGGCATCGCCGCCCGGCCAGGCGCGGACGAACTCCTTGCGGCGCTGGCGAAGGGGCGCAACGACCTCGAAGACGCCGCCTGTCTGCAGGCGCCCGTGATCGTCGACGCGCTCGCCATGTTGCGCGGCGCCCGGGGCTGCAGGCTGGCGCGGATGTCCGGCTCGGGCGCGACATGCTTCGCGCTGTTTTCGACGCGGCGCGAGGCTGTGCGCGCCGCCAGCGTCATTCGCGCCCAGCATCCTGAATGGTGGGTCAAGACGGCCGTGCTGAGATGACCCGCCGGCCGCCGCCAAAGGACCGCAGCGCGCATGAGAGGGGCCGCCGCACGACGGTCGCGCAGTCCGAGACGCGCAGCCCGTTCCGCTCCGCCTCGCCCGACCTCGTCACGCTTTACGGCGCTCATGCCGTGCGCGCCGCGCTGACCGCGCGCAAACGCAAGCTGCTGACGCTTTATGCGACCGACACCGCGCTGCCGCGCATCCACGAGCTTGCGCAGGCGGCGGGACTCGAGCCGCGCCTCGTCGATTCGCGCGAGCTCGAGCGGCGACTCGGCCCGGAGGCCGTGCATCAGGGCTTGCTGCTCGAAGCGCGTCCGCTGCCGGAGGCGGACATTTCCGACATCGTCAGCGTCAGCGGCGTGGTGCTCGCGCTCGACCAGATCACCGATCCGCATAATGTCGGCGCGATCCTGCGCACGGCCTGCGCCTTTAACGTCGATGCGGTGATCGTCACGGAACGGCATAGTCCGGAATTTTCCGGCGTGCTGGCCAAAGCGGCCTCGGGCGCGCTGGAGTTCGTGACGATCGTCTCCGTCGTCAATCTGGCGCGCGCGCTCGACGACCTCGCCGAGCGCGGCTATGCCCGCGTCGGACTCGATTCGGACGGCGCCGAGTCGCTCTCGACCATTACGCTGTCGAAGCCGCTGGTGCTTGCGCTCGGCGCCGAGGGCAAGGGATTGCGGCGCCTCACGCGCGAACGCTGCGACGCCGTCGCGCGACTCGATCTTCCGGGGCCAATCAAGAGCCTCAATGTGTCGAACGCCTGCGCCGCGGCGTTGAGCGTCGTGACGACGCGGCTTGGATAAAGCTCGGGATTGACCTCTCCGCCGGCTTGGACGCATAGAGAAGTCGCGCGATGCGCCTCGATGACGCCATGGGCCGGTTTAGCTCAGCTGGTAGAGCAACTGATTTGTAATCAGTAGGTCAGGGGTTCGAATCCTCTAACCGGCACCAATTAAATCAGTAACTTACAGAAATTTTGCCGCGCGTTTAGCCGGGCTCAAAGCTTCGTGGACAACGCTGGGGACAACAATCGGTGTAAGCCTGCTCTGAAGGCGCCGGCGCGCCTATGCGCGCCGAGTATTGGGATGTGCGGGTCCGGATGATGGCGTAGTGGCGAACAGACGCCGCAGCCTTGCAGCTTGCAACCGACTGCTGGAAGCGGAGTTGCGGAACAATACGCACGTCGGACGGGGAGAGCTGCGCGGAAGAGTAGGCACTCCACCACAGCCGACGATCGCGTATTTCCCACTACACGAGAATGCGTTCGAGCGCTGGAAGAGATGACGCCGCCGCCCTATGCCCTGCCGCTACGGATCCGCAACGCCGCCGAGTCCTTCGTTGTTGAGGACGCCGGCGCACGTCTATGTCCATTTCGAGGAACATCCGAGCCGGCAAAGGCTCGTCAATTGGCTCTCCGGCGACGACGCCAAGGGATGACGTTTACCAGCAGGGACCGCACCAGCAACGCCACCCGTTGCATCGACGGACAAATCCCGGTCCACATCCGTAGCGCCCCCAAGTGCCATTGCATGCGGCTTCCTGCTTAGGGGTATAATTGGTTTCCGGAAGGGATCTTGATGGTCCCGGACCGGTCATGGCGCTCGCTCCGGTGCTCGTGACAGCGAAGCAAAGAATAGAGGCGGCTAAGGCAATCGAAGTTCTGCGCATGTCTCCCACCCAGCTTTTATCTGAAGCAGCGAAAGAGGAACGCCAAAGCTTAGGATTGGTTCCCCCTCCGAAATAGATATGGGACCTTCGTGAGAGATGCTGCCTACCCCTCTTGTTCAATCGAAAAAATGCCTCGCCAGTTCATCCGTGCTCGGGGCATTATCGGGCGCCCCCTCCCTCACGAAAAAGCCCGGTCGTCGTCTATGCTCCCCGGATGCAGCGTCCCGCCCCGCCGACGATCGCCGACCTTCGCACCGAGAGCGTCCAAGGCGCGCGGGTATGGTGCTTAATCGCGACTGCCAGCACTATGGTGTCGTGAGCTTCGAGACGATCGGCCCGCCCTCGGTCACCTTCATCGACCTTCCGAAAGATGCGACGCTTCGTCGCCGGGAATGCGGCGCCCGTGAGGTGCAGGTCTTGCCGGACTGGCCGGCGTATCTAGCTTCCAGCTAGATTGCGCCAAGCATGCGGACGATGGACATCAGCGACATTCCCATGCGGCGCGGCTTCGTGTATCTGGCGGCGACAATCGATATGTCCAGTCGGCGGATGCAGGCGCATCGTGTCTCGAGAGAGGAAAATTAATGTTCAATAGTTGTGCACTGCCTTCCGGCGCTGTCCGCTTCCTAATGTTCGCCTCGGCCTTCGCGCCATTTGGCGCCCCTGCGTCTGCCCAAGATGCTCCCGCTGGAAAGCCGTCCGCCACAGTGACGATCGAGCAAATCCAGGTCGCGTTCATTGGCTCCGGCTCGCTTGGCGGTGGGACACTAGAATACGCTGGAAAATCCTATCCCATCACTGTTGGGGGATTGGGAATTGGCGGTATAGGAGCTTCCAAATTGACGGCCTCTGGCGCCGTTTATGGCCTTACGAGGCTTTCGGATTTCCCTGGGGCTTACGTTCAGGTGCGACGAGGTTGGGCTATTGCTGAGCGCGGGCGAGGGACGATGTGGCTAACGAATGGGAATGGCGTCACCATGAAATTAAGCGCAACACGCCAAGGATTGCAGACTGCGCTGGGGGCAGACGGCGTGTTGATTGAATTCAAGTAGCCCAAGCAAAACAAGAACGCCCGCAGTTTCATCCACGGTCAGGGCGTTCTATGGGCGACGACGGCGGTCGTCGCTCGTAATTTAAGGCTTAAAGCCTATCCGCAAATAGTCCGGCTTAACGGCTCGGCGCTTTCGACGATGCACTGGGACATCTGCATGGCGCCGTCGGTCGGTCACGCGCGCGAGCCAAAGGAAGAACCGTGCGAGTTTCCGATCTGCGCAGGCGCAGCGACTCGCGCTGCGCCCATCATCGCATTGATCGAGGCTCACCAGTCGCCGTCCGGCGCCCCTCCCCCTGCCGCGCCCTCAAGCACTATTCGGCCGGAGGGATCCTGCGGCTCGGCATGAGGCAGCGCATACCCCCAATACGTCATGCCTTCGACGTAATACGGCGGGGGTGGGCCGCAGGGAGCGCTGACGTAACCTTCAAAACATCTGGGGCTCTTCGCGAGAGCCGAAGCTGAACCAAACAGAACAACAAAAAGTGCGGCCAAGATTGCTTTCGACATCTTACTCTCCCAGCAGCGCCGCGACGAAGTGAGCGCATGCGGGGAGTTATATTTCTGTCACTGAGTTGTGGTAGGGGCCGCGCCGCAATTTTAATGACGCCCTGAGCTCTACAATTTTCTCTGAAGCGACGTTAACCCCAGCGTCCCGACGACTGACAGTCATCGGCTTCACACGCGCAGTGTTGAGCGTTGAGCTAAGTGCGCCAGGACTTCTCGGGGCGATCGCCCGCAATGTCCGGCGGCGCCACTTCTTCGCGACTGTCTTTATCCTCGCCGACGATTGGCACGAACCGCGGCTCACAGGGCTCATCTCTGCCGACCCTCAACGGCGGCGATCGAGAGAGAAAGTCGAGCAACGTCACATAGGCGAGATCGAGCATGAAATATCTCCACACAGACGTAAATGGTCCGCGCGGCGAGAAGGAGAAGCGCCAGAGTGGCTGCAACATCCGATGATCGTTGAACGTTCGCGCGCTTGGGCGACAGCGATCATGCGAAGACACGTGTCCAGGTGAAGCGCGCGCATTAAATGCGCGCATCCTGATCGATCATTCGGGCGCATCCGGACCAGACAAAAAAGAGATTGCCGCCGTAAAGCTGGAAACTCGACAGCCCCCGAATGAACCAACCTGCGCGTTGGCGGCGGCGGTCACTCATAAAACCGCCGCCGCGGGTGAACCGCCGCTATTACCATCCGTAGCCGTCGGGATACCCGTAAGCTGGGTAGCCATAGGCTGGATAACCATAATAATACGGTTGCTGTGCGTAAGCGCCTGCCGCTGCGGCGGCCCCGAGGACGCCCACGGCGGCTGCAGCCGCTGCAGCTGCGCCCGGATTATACCCAGGCCGATAATAGCCGCCCCGATAGCGCCGATAGTAGATTTGATCCGTTAAAGATGGTGACGCTATGCCCTCGGAACGCGCGACGTTGATCGGGCCTGCCCAAGCATTGGCTGACAAGGTCGTCGCGATCAAGCCGCTGCACAGGGCGCCGGTGACGATCGATTTCAATGTAATTGGCATGTCTGCCTCCGCTCGCCTTTAAACCAATTGCGACGCCCACGCGAGAAGCTGGATCGTCGCCTTATATTTGGGGTTCAAAACGTTTTTGTCGAGGCCACGGTGATGCGCGCCAGGTTAGAAGCATTGATCGGCTCATTTGAGCGACGAAGGCTCCTCTAAAGCGCTAAAAAAAAGGGCGAGACGACCAGCGTCTCGCCCTAGACATACGCCGCGAAATTCGGTCCAATCAATGAGACCAAGCCGCAGCCCACTGCAACTGTTGTCATTGCCGCAATGTTCAGATCAATGGTTCTTCCTAGCCTTCGGCGCAGCAGTGCTCCACCTGTGGAAAATACCTAGTGATAAAGGGTTATAAGACACGGGAAACGCGCGCCGTTCTTTCCAAGCCCTCAAACCGCTCGACGCGTCTCTTGAGGCGAACTCGCGCCATGCCGACCGCTCGGCCGTCCTCGCCGTAATCAGCCTCGCCGCGCTGCCCTCCGCCTTCGCGGCCAGGAGGCTATCGGTTATAAGGCTGGATCGGACCGACACCGAATTTCGAGAGGCGCATCGTGAGGATCTCGTTGAAAAGCACTTGTCTCGCGGTCTCAGCTGTACGCCGCCAGCAAAAACAACATCGAAGCCTGTGCGCCAGGTTCGACAGAGGAGCCCTTGCCGTTGCTGTTTTGGCCGTTGCGCTGTCCAGCGCCGCCGATGCGAAGCAGAAGCATGCGGCGCCTCCGCCAGTCCCGGCGGGCGCAGAGACGGCGCCGCCCGTGGATCAATGCGGCCATCCAATCGTCACGGACAACGTCGGGAAACCTTACATCGACCCTGTCTGCATCGCCCTCTCCGATCATTTGCAACCCCCGCTCTTTATTCCCCGGCCCGAATGCAACAGGGGCGTGGAGCCTTATGATTCGAGTTGCTTCTTTGAGCGACTCTATACGGTGATGACGGCCTCGCCGGGTCCCCGGCCTCTCAATACGCCGCCTGTTCCCCATCCCTTCAAGTAATCCTTGAGCGATTCACGCCGGGCGACGCTCTCAGCTCATGCCTGAACTGCCGATTTGGGGCGGGTTCGGCTCCTGGTGCAGCGGCGTAAAAGAATCGACGCCATTTCGCCGCGATTCAAGCGCATGCAGGAATCCTCCGCCCTATTCCGAAGGTGGGATTCCACACATGAACGACCTCATCATTCCGCCGGAGCCGCCACAGCCGAAACGACACGGCCCGCCAGCAAAACTGCCGGTGGAGATCGTCATTGACCGCCGCGGCGCTCGGCCGGTCCGCTACGGTCTGATCGCCGCATTGATCGGTCTTGCCGGACTTGCGGCCACGCATTTTTATACGCCAGACCGTTCCAAGGACGCGGCAGTTCAAAAGGCCGAGGCGCCGGCGCCCCAACAGGTCGCGATCCCAGTGTTGGACGAAGCGTCGAAGCGTCGGATCGCCGCCCTTCAAGGTGAAGTGCAGGAGCTTCGCGCAAAACTCGACGCCGTGGCGAAACAACAACAGGCCGAACGCGATCGCGCGCAGGCCGCCAGCGTCCCTCCGCCCGCTGTCGAAACCCAGGCCGCCGCAGTCGCGGCGAAAGCTGCGCCCGCGACGCGCTTGCCCGAAAAGAGTCAGGCCAAAGTCGCCCGCGCCGCCGGGAACGAAAACGCCAAAGTCGACATGACGCCCGTTCAGACGATTGCGCCGGCTTCGAAAGTCGTTAGCGGCTACAGGGTGCGCGACGTTTATCACGGCGCCGCGCTTATTGAATCGGACAGGGGCATGATCGGCGTCGAGCCCGGCGAAGTCGTGCCGGGCGTTGGTCGGGTGATCGCCATTCAGGAACGCGGCGGTCGTTGGGTGGTCGTCACGGAGAGCGGAGAAATTCTCGGAAATGCGCGCGGACAGTCGCGCGCCGCGGCTCCGCGTCAGCGCCAATTCGCGCGAGAATTCGACGGCTTCGAGCCCGGCCCCTTCGAACCGCCGATGTATCCTCGCTACTGATCATCGGCGCGCTCGCAATCAGTCGTTGCGGCGCGCCGGCATGAGGCGAAGCGTTTCGAACGGTCCCCAGGCGAATTTGCCATTGTCGACGGCGAAATCGCCGTCAATGACATATTCGACGACGAGTTCGGAAATCCTCCGCCACTCTTCTGGCGTAGGCGCCTCCCAAATCGCTTCCGGCGTTCGCTCGTTGTTGGATAGAGCGAAGATCGCTTGAGTGATCGCAGGATGGGTTTGCCGGTTGACGCTCCATCCGACCGGCGGCGGAATGCAAGAGCATATTCGATTGTTCATCGTCGCCTCCTCGGGCTCGTTTCGCCCGGCGCGAGGCGCGCCGTGTTGAATGTTAGCACAGAACGCGGCAGGCCGGAGAGATCTTCGCCAATAAATTCGCTGGCGCGATCACAGCTGCGCCTTGTCTGATTGGCGCGCAGGCGCGATGTTTTGAGGCCGGGTGATCGGGCCTATTCCTATCTGCCGGCGCTGCTTTCGCTTCGCTTGCAACGGGAGTGGAGCCGGCGCGAGCATGCTAGCGAGAGAATGCGCTGCGGGCACCAACTGGCTCAGGCGTCACGTCCCGCTGCTTGCCGGCGCCATCGTCGCGGCGATCCGCTATTATCGCGGCGATAACCCGCGCGCGCGCCAGCGATGCGCTCGGACGATGGAGGCGACGATGCGGATATTTCGGCTAGCGGTGCTTCTGCCCTTTACGCCCGTGTTTGTTTCCCCAGCGTCGGCGCAAGCCACGGCCGCGGACATTGTCGCGGCGCATATTCGGAGCCAGGGATACCCCTGCGATTCGGCGCAAGCCGCAAAGCGCGACCCGCGTGCTTCCCGACCGGACGAGCAGGTCTGGTTGCTGACCTGCACGAACGCCCGCTATCGCGTGCGGTTGGTCCCCGACATGGCCGCGGCAGTCGAGCAAATTCATTGAGGCGACGCAGATTGCCTGTCGACGCCGGCCGCGCTTTGGCGAAGAAAAGCCCTTTGGATTTGTGGTCGCTGGAGGGCGGCGCGCGCGTGATTTTGGCCTCAAGGCCGGCGCGACGCCCTAAAAGGCGTTCTCTTGCCATTGCGCCGGGGCTTTGGCATATGTCCTTTGCGCTTCGCGGCATTATTGCGGGCGCCTGGAGACGTGGCCGAGAGGCTGAAGGCGACGGTTTGCTAAATCGTTATAGGGGAAACCCTATCGTGGGTTCGAATCCCACCGTCTCCGCCAGTCAAAATACGGTTCTGGGCCTGTTGGACGACTTGGTTGACGGGTCGCCGCGGCGGCCCTGCTCCCGTCCGCCCCAAATATGTCAGCCGCGCCCGACGCTCAGGTTCAGGACCTGAAGCGCGTTCTGCGGGTTTTTCCCCCGACATGTCCAAGGACGAAGCGGCCAGATTCGCCCGGTCGAGGTGCAACAACTTCCAGGGGTGCTAGGATTGCGCCGCTCCTCCTCTCAACGCCCGGAATCCGATGTCGCAACGTTTTGCCGTCCGCGCCTTTTCGCTCTCCATCAGAAGAAAGATTATGGGCATCGCTCTGGCGCTGATCGTTTTGATGGTCCTGACGTCCCTTCTCTCCATGATTATGGTCCGACGCACCGGCGAGCACTTCGCGCAGCTGTCGTCGAACTACATGCCCGCCTACGGCAATTTGGCGCGCGCCAATATTCGTTCTCTGGAGCGAGCGCTGACCCTCCGTCGAATGGTGATTGCGCGAACGGTCTCGTCGAATGATGGCGGCAAATATGATGCTCTGAAGAAGGTGCTTGAAGAGAAGGGCGCGGCTGTTGAGAGCGAAATCCGCTCCGCGCGCGCCCTGATTGGCGGACTTATCCAGGACCGCAGCACCTTCGGCGACGAGTCGGCGCTGGTGCGCATCGACAGCCGTCTCGATAGCCTCTTAAGAGAGTCGCGCCGCCATCTGAACGAAGAGATCGACCGGCTGCTAAAGGCGCTCGAAGCCAACGACGCGCGCGCCGTATCGGAAAACCTCGTGCGCGTCGACGAGTTCCGTGACGACGTCAATCGAAGCCTGGACGCCGTCCGCAGCGATATGCTCGCCCTGCTGCAAGCCGACAGCGCGGTCACGGTCGATATGCAGCGTCAGGTCATGGTCGTCGCGGCCGCGCTAACTCTGTTCGCCGCGGCGCTGGGCGTTGTGTTCGCCATGTTGGTCAGCAATGGCGTCACGATCCCGGTTCGACGGCTCCTCGAAGGGACGCGCGCTGTCGAGGCGGGCCAACTCGACGAAGTGATCGCCGTAACCACCTTCGACGAGATTGGTCATTTGACCGCCGCGTTCAACCGCATGGTCGAGCAACTGCGATTGAAAAAGCGCATCCTCGACACTTTCGGCAGATATATCGATCCCCGCGTGGTGAAGGGACTAATCGACGCCCCGACGCTGGCGGCCGAAGGTCAGCGCCGAGTCATGACGGTTCTCTTTTGCGACGTCGCCGGCTTCACCACGACGAGCGAACGCATGACGCCGCAGGGCCTCGTAAAAATCCTCAACCAATATTTCTCGACGATGTCGGCCCCGGTCAGAGAGCACGAGGGGATCATCGACAAATACATCGGCGACGCGATTATGGCCTATTGGGGTCCGCCTTTTAACGAGGATAGCGAGCAGACGCGTCTCGCCGCTCTTGCAGCAATCGACATGCTCAATCGCCTCGAGAGATTGCGTGATTCATTTCCTGAGATCATCGGCATGCGCAATGCGCCGATATCTTTTGATCTGCGCATTGGCGTTGCGACGGGAGAGGCGCTCGTCGGCAGCATCGGCTCCGAGCACATGATGAATTATACGGTGATCGGGGACACCGCCAATCTCGCTGCGCGTCTGGAAGGCGCGAATAAGATTTACGGATCGCGCATACTCGCATCTGAAGCGACGGCGATGGGCGCCGCCGATGTCGTCGAAACGCGCGAGATCGATCTCGTCGCGATGGCCGGTCAGGCCAGGCCAGAGCGGATTTACGAGATCATGGCGCGCAAGGGTTGCTTGACCAGCGAGCAGGAGGAGCTGCGCGCGCGCTTCCTAGAGGGCCTTGAGGCCTATCGCCAACGATCCTGGGACGCGGCGCGGCGCGCCTTTTTGCAAGCTCTCGCGATCGCGCCGGAGGACGGGCCCTCGCTCACTTTCATTCGGCGAATCGACGCTCTGATCGCCGCGCCGCCGGAAAACGACTGGGATGGGTCCTGGAGGTTGGAGCAAAAGTGAAGCTCACGCGATCGCGAGATAGGCGCTGAACGCGGCGATCGTGAGCAGCAGCACGGCGAGGAAATACAGGCTGACGCTCGTCGCGCGCGCCGTATAGGGCTCGTCGCGCGCGAGCAATCGTGCGGTATGGATAAAACGAATCGTCGAAATGACGATCAGCATCACGCCCGCGCCAATGAGCGCCTCGCCGCCGTAACGGCCCGCCGGATGATCCAAACGATGGAGGTGCAGTCGTATGGCGTCGACGTTCACCGCGCCCGCGATGGTCAACAGGAAGAGATTGAATCGCTCAATGACGAAGCCGAGAGCGATGACCGCAATGCCTGTCCGCACCCAAGCGAGGAAGGTTCGCTCATTGGCCGCGATATTGGTGTAATCGCGAATCATGCCCTCACCTCCGCACGAGCGCTAACCGGTCGCGTCATTGCCGCAGCGCCGGCGAATGCCTATAACATTGCCAAACGCGGCGCGAGCGCCGCCCCATTCCTCTTTATGCGAGACGACATGCCCTGGAGCGATCAAGGCGGGCCGCGCAATCAGAATAACAATCCGTGGGGTCAGCCCGGAGGTCCCTGGGGACAGGGTTCCGGCGGGCAGCCCCCGGACCTCGAAGAGATGCTGCGCCGTAGCCAGGAAGGCTTGAAAAAGGTTCTGCCGAGCGGATTCGGCGGACGCGGGCTCGCGATACTTGTGCTGGTCGCCGTGCTCGCATGGCTGCTCTCCGGGCTTTACACCGTCGGACCCAACGAGATCGGCCTCAACCTGATCTTCGGCAAATATATGGGAAAGACTCAGGCGGGCCTGAACTACAATCTTCCAGGTCCGATCGGATCCGTTGTCAAGCTAGCGGTTACCGACCGTAACATCACCGACGTCGGTTTTCGCGAAGAGCCGAGCGTCGTCTCAGAAGGGCGTCGCCGTGGGTCGGTCTCCGCGCCTCGAGGGCCGGAAGCGCCCGAAGAAAGCCTGATGCTGACCGGCGACGAGAACATCGCCGACGTCAAGTTTCGCGTCATCTGGCAAATTGATCCCGCGAAGCCGGAAGATTACGCCTTCAACGTCGCCAATCAGCCAGGAACAGTGAAGGCTGTGGCCGAAAGCGCCATGCGCGAGATCGTCGGCCAGACGCAAATTCAAAAAATTCTGACCGCCGATCGCAAGTTGATCGAGCCCGCCAGTCAGGCGTTGATGCAGAAGGTGCTCGAGGACTATCACGCCGGGGTGCTGGTGCTGCAGGTGCTCTTGCTTTCGGTCGATCCGCCGCAGCAGGTGATCGCGGCTTTTCGCGACGTGACCGCCGCCCAGCAGGATCTGCAGCGTCTCGGCAACGAGGCCGAAGCTTACGCCAATCGAGTTGTTCCGGAAGCGCGCGGCGGAGCCGCCCGCATTCTGCAGGAGGCCGAGGCCTACCGCGAACAGATCGTCGCAGAGGCGCGGGGCCAGGCGTCGCGTTTCGAGCAGATTTACGCTCAATATAAAAACGCGCCCACGATCACCCGCCAGCGTCTCTATCTTGAAACGATGGAGCGCGTGCTGGGCGGCTCAGAGAAAATCATTCTCGACGATCCGTCGAAAGCCGGCGGCGGCGTGACGCCCTTCGTGCCCCTGCCCGCCTTTACGCCCTTCCAAGGAGGCCGCAAATGAGGTCTGGCCTTCTCTTCGCGCTCGCCGTCGCGCTGCTTATCGGCGTCATCGCCGTCGGCGGAGCCCTCTTCACCGTATCGCAAACCGAACAAGCGGTGGTGCTGCGGTTTGGCGAACCCGTGCCCGGCCGAGGACTGATCACCGAGCCCGGCCTCCACTTCAAATTTCCGCTTGTCGAAAATGTCGTCACCTTCGACAATCGCATTCTCGATGTTGAGAGCCCGAATCTGGAAGTTCTCGCCGCCGACAATCAACGACTCGAGGTCGACAGCTTCATCCGCTATCGCATCGTCGACGCGTTGCGGTTCTATCAGACCGTTAACAGCGTCATGGGCGCGAACAATCAGCTTGGTTCGGTGTTGAACTCCGCCGTCCGACGCGTGCTGAGCGAAGCAAACCAGCAGCAGATCGTGCGCGACGAGCGCGCCGGGTTGATGGTGAAGATCAAGGAGCAGGCGGACCGCGAGGCGCGAAAGTTCGGCGTGCAGGTCGTCGACGCGCGCATCCGCCGCGTCGATCTCCCGCAGCAGATCTCTGAAAAGGTTTTCGGGCGCATGCAGACCGAGCGCCAGCGCGAAGCTGCCGAATATCGCGCCCAAGGTTCGGAGCAGGCGCAAAAAATCACCGCCCGGGCCGACCGCGACGTCGTGGTGCTGAAAGCCGAAGCGCAACAGAAAGCCGACCAGATGAAGGGCGAAGGCGACGCCGAGCGTAACCGCATCTTCGCCGAAGCTTTCGGCCGGGATCCCGACTTCTTTGCTTTCTATCGGTCGATGCAAGCCTATGAGAGCGCTTTCAAGCCGGGGGAGACGCGATTCTTGATCAGTCCGCGATCGGAATTCTTCCGTTTTTTCTCGGCTCCGGAGGCGAGCGCCGCGCTGAGCGCGGACCAATCGGAACCGGAGCGAAACCAAAAAAAGTGACCCGCAAGCGCGTGCGTTGAGCCGCGCCCGGGCATATCTTGTCCCTGACAGGAGACATAACGCATGACGTCCGCACTTCGTCGCGCCGCGAGAGCGATCCTCGCGACCGCGCCCGCACTCTACCTCGTCGTCGCTCCGGCGCAGGCGAAAGGTCCCGATTCGCTGTCCGAACTCTCCACCCAGGTCTCGGACGCCGTGGTCAATATTTCCGCCACCACGGTGGATGCGAAACGCAGCTCCCGGAACGAAGGCGGCCCCAACCTGCCGCCCGGAGTCGGACCGGGCGCGCCCTTCGACGATCTTTTCGAGGAATTCTTCCGGCGCCGTGGCCAGGGAATGCCGGAACTGCCGCGTCAGCGCAGATCAAGTTCGCTGGGCTCCGGTTTCGTGATTGATCCCTCCGGCATCGTGATCACCAACAACCATGTCATCGCCGACGCCAATGAGGTGACGGTGATCCTCAACGACGGTCAGAAGCTCAAGGCGGAAGTCCTGGGCAAGGACCAGAAAGTGGACGTGGCGGTTCTGAAGGTGAAGCCGGAAAAGCCGCTGAAAGCGGTCAAATTCGGCGACAGCGACAAGGCGAAAGTCGGCGACTGGGTGCTCGCCGTCGGCAACCCGTTCGGACTCGGCGGATCGGTGACGGCGGGCATCGTTTCGGCGCGCAACCGCAACATCGATAGCGGTCCATACGACAACTACATTCAGACCGACGCCTCCATCAACAAGGGGAATTCCGGCGGACCGCTATTCAACATGGACGGCGAAGTCATCGGCATCAACACCGCGATCCTGTCGCCGTCGGGCGGCTCGGTCGGCATCGGTTTCGCCACGCCGGCGAATACCGTGGAGCCCGTCATTGAACAGTTGCAAGCATTCGGCGAGACGCGCCGCGGCTGGCTCGGGGTCCGTATCCAGAATATCGACGACGCCATCGCTGAAACGCTCAACCTCGGCGCGACTCGCGGCGCGCTCGTCGCCGGCGTCGACGATAAGGGCCCGTCCAAGCCGGCGGGGCTGAAGGTCGGCGACGTGATCGTCAAATTCGACGGCAAGCCGATCAAGGAGTCGCGCGACCTGCCGAAACTCGTCGCCGCGACCCCGGTCGGCAAGGATGTCGAACTCGTCGTCGTGCGCAGCGGCAAGGAGCAGACCAAGACCGTCAAGCTCGGTCGCCTTGAGGACGGGGAGAAGGTCGCGTCCAAGGACGGCGACGAAAAGGAGAAGTCCGAAAGCGGCGGCGACGGGTCCTCGCAGAGCGTGCTGGGGCTCGAACTGTCGCGCCTCTCGGATGCGTTGCGGTCGCGCTATCAGATCAAGGACACCGTTAAGGTCGGCGTCGTCATCACCGCCGTCGATCCGCGCTCGGAGGCGGCCGAGAAACGCCTCCAGGCGGGCGAGGTGCTGCTTGAGGTCAATCAGGAAGCGGTGAGCGACCCGGCGGACGTGCTCAAGAAAATCAAGACCCTGAAAGGCGCGGGCAAGAAGACGGCGCTGCTGATCGTCGCGAACGGCCAGGGCGACGCGCATTTCGTCGCCTTGCCGGTGGAGTGACCTATAGCCCTCTTCCGCCCCTCCGGCGGGAGAGGGATTCACCCGGGGGAGGTAGAAGGAAGAGGCTGTTAGTCGACAAACTCCTCGCGCCTATACCCCTGCGCGAAGAGCGCCGCGGTCAGATCGGCATGGTCGATACGCGCATCCGCGGCCTGCGCCACTTTCGGCTTGGCGTGAAAGGCGACGCCGAGACCCGCCTCGCGCAGCATGGCAAGATCATTGGCGCCGTCCCCGATCGCCAGCGTCGCTTCGCGCGACAGTCCTTGCGCCTCGCGCAATCCGATAAGGGACGCGCGCTTGGCTTCGCTTCCCAGGATCGGCGCAACGACTGCGCCTGTCAGCGCGCCATCAGCAATTTCGAGGCGATTGGCGCGCGTCTCATGAAAGCCGATACGCTCGGCGACGGGCTCTGTGAATTGCGTGAAGCCGCCCGACACGAGCGCGGTATGGGCGCCATGCGCGCGCATGGTGCGCACAAGCTGTCGCGCGCCGGGCGTCAGAGTAATGCGCATCAGCAGCGTCTCGATCTGCGAGAGGGTCACGCCCGCAAGCAGCGCGACTCGCTCCCTCAAGGCGCCCTCGAACGCGACCTCGCCGCGCATTGCGCGCTCGGTGATCGCCGCGACATGTTCGCGCAAGCCGACGAGGTCAGCGAGCTCGTCGATGCACTCCTGCCCGATCATGGTCGAATCCATGTCGGCGACCAGCAGTTTCTTGCGCCGGCCCGTCGTCGGCTGAACGATGACGTCGATCGGATCGTCCGCGACCGCCACCTGCAGCCGCGCGCGCAAGTCGGCAAGGTCGTGCCCCGCCCCCGCCAGGAACGCGTCAACGGCGTGATCGGGCGCGAGCCAATCACGCCCTGCGTCGATCAATCCAGAGTCGTAGAGCGCGCCCGACACCGCGCGTTCGTTCAGCGCCGCGTCCCGTCCGGCGACGAAGGTCGCGACGTACTCGATGGGCTTTGACATCTCCACCGTTTCAGCGGCAATAGCGCCATGCGCGCACGCGCCATTCTCATTGCAGGTCCAACCGCTTCGGGCAAGTCCGCGCTGGCGCTCGAAGTCGCGCGCCGCCAGCGCGGCGTTATCGTCAACGCCGATTCGATGCAGGTTTATCGCGACTTGCGGATCGTCACCGCGCGCCCGACGATTGAGGAGGAAGCCGCCGCGCCGCATCTTCTCTTTGGCCAGGTCGATGCGGCGACGAACTATTCCGTCGGACGCTGGCTCGAAGATCTCGCACGCGTTCTACGCGACCTCGATGCGCGCGAACTGACGCCGATTCTCGTCGGCGGCACGGGAATGTATTTCCGGGCGGCGCTTTACGGACTTTCGGACATTCCGGCCGTGCCCGGCGATGTGCGCGAAGCGATGCGCGCCTGGGCGCAGGACAAGACCCCGCAGCAGCTTCATGCCGAACTCGCCGCGCGCGACCCGGCGACGGCCGCCGTGCTGCGCAAGACCGATCCGCAGCGGCTGTTGCGGGCTTTGGAAGTCCTGGAGGCGACAGGCAAGCCGCTCGTTTCCTTTCAGGGTCCGCGCAGCCCGCCGATTCTGAAGGCGTCGGAATGCGCCGCCTTTTTCCTCGCGCCCGAGCGGGAGACGCTTTACGCGCGCATCGACGCGCGCTTCGAAAGAATGACGCAAGCGGGCGCGCTCGACGAGGTCGCGGCGCTCAAGGCGCGGGGACTCGATCCGTCGCTGCCGGCGATGCGCGCGCATGGCGTGCCCCACCTCATCGCGTATCTCGACGGACGACTAACGCTTGCGGAAGCGATTTTGCGCAGTCAGCTCGATACGCGCCGTTACGCCAAGCGTCAGTTCACCTTCGCGCGCCACCAGCTTCCGAATTTCGAATGGATGGCTGGCGAAACGCCGCTGCGCGACGTCGATGACGCGCTCAGCTCATGCGCGCGACCCACATCTGGAACAGGGTGAGGACGATCTCCATCGCGATCAATATGATGATCGTCCACTCCAGCCGAACCGAGCGCGCCGCGTCGATGAGATCGGTCAGCGCGCGGGCGGTCTCGCCAATCACATCGATTTTGGCGTTGAGCGTGCGGGCCCGCGGCGTAAGTTCGTACTCATCCTCGAGACGCGCATAGAGCCTTTCGAGGTCAGGCCGATCCCAAAGCACATCCGGCTTGTCGTCGACGGCGACGCGGCCTGAAACGCGGTGCCGCACGAGCAGTGTCTGGCCCATGAGCTCCAGCATGGATTTACGCTTCCATGGCGGGCTGCCCCTCGCCGCAAGTTCGGCGGCGAACGGCTCGATCGTGTCGAAAACGGCGTTGACGCGCCGCTCGTCACGCCCCAGGGCGACGCTTTTCGCCAAGACGTCGGCGATCACCAGCAACCGCGCTTCGGAAAGGTCCTTTACCGCGAGGCGTCCGTCCGGCAGCGCCTTTTCCTCGCCGTCGGGAGTCGCTTCGATGATCAACGTCTCGTCGTCGCCCCGCGACGCGCCCGCAACGCGAAGGCCGATCTTTTGGACGATCTCATCCTCCTCCAGCGGCGAAAGGCCGAAGAGAACGGCGACCCCGAAGCGGTAGAGCACGGCGAATCCGCTCTGCCCGGCGTGAAACGCGAGAGGCGCCGTAGAAACGAGATCCGCCCGTTCGAGCCCGTCGGTGTCAATCCGCTCGCCAAGCAGCAGGGCGCGCGCCGTCAGCGCCTGCCGGCTGATCGCGGTCGTCGCGGGCGAATTTATCGTTTCGACCATTTGCTGACCTTGTGGGTTGCACGCGCAATTATATCTCTGACGCGCGCCCTCGTTCTGCTCGCCTTGCGTGACGCTGGCAAAAAAGCTAGCAAGCGGCAAGGTCGCGGGAGAGATCACCCTTATGACTTATGTCGTCACGGAAAACTGCATCAAGTGCAAGTATATGGACTGCGTTGAAGTGTGTCCGGTGGACTGTTTCTACGAAGGCGAGAATATGCTGGTGATCCACCCGGACGAGTGCATCGATTGCGGCGTGTGCGAACCCGAGTGCCCAGCTAACGCCATCAAGCCTGATACAGAAGAGAATTTGGAGCAGTGGCTGCAGCTTAACGCCGAGATGGCGCAGAACTGGCCCAACATCACCATCAAGCGGGAGCCGCCCTCCGACGCCAAGGAATGGGACGGCAAGCCGGCCAAATTCGAGCAGTTCTTTTCGCCGGAGGCCGGCGAGGGAGACTGAACTGCGTTCAGAGCGAGTCTGGCGCCCAACTTGCGAATCCTGACGCGCAAGTTGCCCGTGATGAGTTTCCACATCCTTAATTAATCAAAAATGTAAGGCATGATAATAAGTTAGCGTAGTTTGCGGTCTCAGCGCAGGCGCCGCTCGCGCGCATATGCCTTTGATTTTCACGTGTGGGCGTGTTATAAATCACACACTAAATGCACGCCTTGTCGAAGGGGCGATGCGGCGCCAGTCACCGTCTCGCGACAAATTCGAAAGCCTCTCTTTCTCGAGGGCCGGCCCGTTGGCCGGCTGTTGGGTATGCGGCGCTAGCAAGGTTTCCACTAGCCGCCTTTCGCGGCGCCGCCGTGCTTTTCCGCCGGCGGCATGCGCGAGTCGTCAGGCAGCGATGGTCCCGTCTCCACAGCGGGACAGCATAGGAGTAGCCCGCGTATGCCCTCCAACAAAACCGAGAAAAAGTCGCCTGCGACTGCCTCCACCGCAGCAGCGCGCGGCAAGGGCTCGGCCGCTCGCTCCAAGACGCTCGCTAAGCGAGCCGCCAAGAGCGGCGCGACGAAAACCGCCGCAGCGAAGAATTCGACATCGAAGAAGCCGGCCAGCCGCTCCGCCTCGGCAGCAAAGCCCGCGCGCGCCGCCGCCGCCTCGAGCCGGAAAGCAAGCGCAAAAACCTCCGCAAAAGCCGCGAGAACGATGACAGCCAAAACAACGACGACGAAATCGAAATCAACGGCAAAAGACAAAACCGCCAAGACCCCGGCGCGCGCCACGGCGACGCGGCGGACAGCGACGAGCGCTCGCAGCGTTGTCCGCGCCTCCGCCGCTAAGCCGGCGGCAAAGTCGAGCGCCAAGACGGCGGTCGCTGGCAAGACTGCGATCGCAGGCAAGAGCGCGACGAAGCGCGCCGTGGCCGCGAAGGCGGCCAAAACGGCGGTGGAAAAGGTGAGTGCCAGCGCCAAGACGCCGGCAGCGAACCCTGTCACGCCCAAGACCGCGGCGAAGCCCACCGAAGCGGCGACGCCGACGGCAGCGGCCAAGCAGCCGGTGGCCAAGCAGCCGGCGCCCAAGCCCGTCGAGCAGAAGCCGGCGGCGCCAGTCGCGCCGGCGGCGGCAAAGCCGCGTCCCCTCGTGGAGGCGGAGCCGAAATCCGTTGTAGAGACGGTCGCGCCCCCGCCCCTAGCGAATTCTCAGGAGCCCTCGACGGCGCCCGGCGTTGGCGCACGGCCCGGCATGCCCGCCAAGCCGAAGCCGGCGACGCCCTCCGCCAAGCCTGGCTTCAAGCTCAACGAATACATCGTCTATCCCGCGCACGGCGTTGGACAGATCGTCGGCGTGGAGACGCAAGAGGTCGCGGGCTTCAGCCTGGAGCTCTTTGTCGTGAGCTTCATCAAGGACAAGATGACCCTCAAAGTGCCCACCAGCAAAGTCGTCAGCGTCGGTATGCGCAAGCTCGCCGAGACGGGCATCGTTGACAGGGCGCTGCAAACGCTGAGCGGTCGCGCGCGCGTCAAGCGCACCATGTGGTCGCGCCGCGCTCAAGAATATGAGGCGAAGATCAACTCGGGCGATCTCATCACCATCGCCGAGGTGGTTCGCGACCTGTACCGGTCCGATACTCAGCCGGAGCAGTCCTACTCGGAACGCCAGCTTTACGAGGCCGCCTTGGACCGCATGGCGCGTGAAGTCGCCGCCGTGCGCAAGCTCATCGATTCGGAATCGCTGAAGTTGATCGAATCTTTTCTGCTGAAGGGCCCTCGCCGCGGGCCGAAGGCGGAGGGGGACGCGGGCGATGACGGCGGGGATGAGGCTGACGTGGACCGAGCCGCCTAATCAGGCAATAAAAAACCCCGGAAGCGACTTCCGGGGTTTTTTCTTACACTCGCGCCGGCTCATCTGGCGTCGCCGATTCTTGCATCCGCGACAGCGCGCGCCTCAACTTGATCAGCGCGCGACTTTCGATTTGCCGCACCCTCTCCTTGGAAATGCCAAGGCGGTCGCCCAGCGTCTCAAGCGTCACCAGATTTTCCGCCAGGCGACGCTCGCGCACGATTCGCAACTCTCGTTCGGAGAGAATCGCCAGCGCATCCTTGAGCCAGCGCGCGCGCCGATCCGAATCGAGAGTCTCCTCGACGACCTCGTCGGGGAGCGGCTTCTGGTCGACAAGAAAATCCATCCTCTGCGCGGAGCCGGATGTGTCGTCGTCGACGAGCTGCGCGTTCAGGGACACGTCGGAACCCGATAGACGCGAATCCATCATCTCCACGTCAGCCCGCGAAACGCCGATGGCGTTCGCGATCGTCTGATAGGTGTCGACTGAACTCGCGCCGTGATTTTCGCGCGCCAACCGCGCACGCAAGCGACGCAAATTGAAGAATAGCGCCTTTTGCGACGAGCTGGTTCCGCCCCGCACGATCGACCAGTTGCGCAACACGTAATCCTGGATCGACGCTCTGATCCACCATGTCGCGTAAGTGGAGAAGCGTACGTCTCGCTCCGGCGCGAACCGCGCCGCGGCCTCCAAGAGTCCGACATGGCCTTCCTGGACAAGATCCGAGAGCGGCAATCCGTAATGTCTGAACTTGGCCGAAAGCGCGATGACGAGGCGCATATGTGCGGCGGCGAGCTTATGAAGCGCTTTAGCGTCACCCCTCTCGCGCCACGCGATGGCAAGCTGCTTTTCTTCGTCGCGTTCCAAAAAGGGCGCCTCGGCCGCAGCCTTAATTAATTCGCGCCCCAATCCAGGCATATAAGCCATGACGCCCTCCATACGCGGCTATCCGCCACTAATGGTGGGAGTCCGCGCGCCAAGATCTTGTTGAGATAACCGTCAGGCGCGGCAGTTGTTCCCAGAGCGAGCAAAAACCGGGCGTCACTCGGTTACGATTTTGTAATGTTCGCCGGCGATGAGGGCGTCGCCGGCGGACAGCCCGTTGAGCAGCAAAAAATGTTCGGCCGGTCGGTTCGGAACCACCATCCGTGCGGCCATCGTTTCGATCGTGTCGCCAGGCGCGGCGACGGCCACCGCAATCTTCAAGGGCCGTGCGTCGGTGGTTTCATCGGGGCCGAGCCGGCGGAAGGATCTGATCGACTCCATGAAGAGCGCGTCGGCCTGGTCGGTCAATGTGCGCGCTGCAAAAATCAGGCGGTAGAGAAACTCACCCGACCGGATCACCGCCAGCCGGAAATTCCACTCCCCCGCCCGAGCGACAGCGATGACGGCGGGAAGCCCGTTGATGTCCATCTTGCGCACGGAGGAAGGGAGCAGGCCGTCGACCCAGCCGGAGCCGACATAGGCTTCGAGATTCTCGTCCGACGGCGGGCGCACGCTGTCGAGCCGTAAGGCTTCATTGTCGGCTTCGCGCACCCCGAATACCGCTTCGTTGGAATTTTCCAGAAGAAAGCCCTCTGGCGCGGTGAAGGCGAAGCGCAGTCGCGGATGGGTGAATTTGCGGTCGCGAACGTAGCCTTCCATGGGATCGTCGCCGAACGCGACGCCCTTGATGGCCTCGAGATAGCCGCTGCGGTCGGCGACGCCGATCCCTGGCGCTCCGATTTGTCGCGCCGCAGCAACAGCCTTTGTGATGCGGTCGGGAGTGGAGGGATGCGTTGAGGTAATGTCGAAGTCGAGCGACTTCTTCTTTCCGTAAAGCGCCGCGCGCAAATCCGAGGACCGACCCAGCGCCGTCAGGAAGCGCGAAGCGCCATATGGGTCGAAGCCGGCTCTGGCGATGACGCGGACGCCGGCGGCGTCGGCGTCAAGTTCCTGCTGACGGGAGAAACTCGCGACGGAGAGCCGCTGACTGGAACGCACCTCGTCGCCTTTCTGGCGGTTCTGAATCACCGCCGCAGCTTGCGAGATGATCGCCGCCTCACGCTCGCGTTCGGCGCGCAGCGCGCTGTGACGCAGTGAGACATGCGCGATTTCATGCGCCATCACCGCCGCCGCCTCCGAAGCGTCGCCGGCAAGCGCCAGCAGTCCGCGCGTGACGTAAAGATTGCCGGAGGGGAGCGCGAAGGCGTTAACGACCGGCGTGTTGAGAATTGTCACCTTGTAGGTTGGCTGGCCGGGCGTTTCGCTGACGCTGGCGAGCTTGGCGAGAATGCCATCAAGGTAATGCTCGGCGCCCGGAGCCTCATATTCGCCGCCGAATTGGGCGACGAGCTCCTTATGCTGAACCGTGCTGCGATTATCGGTTCGCGAGCCAGCCGGCCGCGTCGGAGGCAACGGGGCGGTAAAGATCTGACCTTGCCGCTCGAGCTCCGCGCAGCCTCCGATCGCCAAGCCGGCGAGGGCCAGCAGGGAGAGCGCCGTCCGCCTAACGAGAGGGGACGCCGTCAACAAACTCGATCTCGGCTGGCGTAGCGATTTCGATGCGAGCCCCGGTCTCAATAAGCCCTCGTACGCGCGCTCGCCGCCCGACGAGCGAGCGGGGCTCGATTTGCCCGAATACAGCCAAATTGCGTCGCAGAATCACGACGGTGAAGCTATCGCGCCATTTGTCGCCAAAATTAAGGTAAAAGGCGCGCCGCGACTCGCCGACCGAGCGGATGGGGCCGACCACGACCATCATTCCCTTACGTTGCTTCAAATCCTCCACTGCGCCGGGCGCGGAGACGTCGATCGGGCGGAACTCCGGCCGTGACCAAAGTCCGACGCCCGCATCGCGGGCCGGGGCTTCGGCGGCCAGATACGCCTTGGCGCAGGCGGCGGCGGTCGGATCCGGTCGAAAGCGCGCCTCGCCAGCCGAGAGCAGCGCGGCCGCCACAGATGTGAGGGGCGCCGCATCGCCGCCGTCGGCCTGGCTTGCGTAAATCCTCGCCGGCGCCCTGCCCCAGCGGTCCGGTGTAGAAGCAAAAGCGCCCAGGAATATGTCTCGGCCGACGAGCCACGACGACAGGCGGCTGCGGATGGCGGCGCGCAGCTCCGCCATTTCCCGCGGCGGAAAGTCGAGGCCCGCGAGAGCGGCGCGGCGGCCGTCATCGAGCAGCAGTTCGAAGTCCTCATCGACGGCGGCGACGGTCGCCGGAACCGCGCCTTCGAGCGAGCACTCTCCGGTTTCGGCGGCAGGGGGAAGCGGCTCGGCGCGCGACGGCGACGCCGCGGCGACAAACGAGGCCATCGCCACTCTTTGAACCCAAATGAGACCAAACGACCGCATCGCCTAATTTTAGCCGAATGGGCGCCTATGGTAAGGCGCTGTCACGCCGCGTCGAATCGAGCGGTGCCTTAGAGCGCTTCCCGATCACATGGAATCATGGGATCGATAAGGAATCGCTGAACATCAGAATGTTGGAGCAGGTTCCCACCGAAAAAGCCTGTCACCTTTTTCGGAGCCTGCTCTAGCGCAAGTCTCGGCCTTCGCGACCATGTTCACACGCTACGCCCTCATCTTCGCCCTTCCCTTATTTGCGGCGGGCGCCGCTCAGGCGTTCGACGTCTATGGGGATCCTCGACCCGAGGGCGACCTCCGTCATGCTCAAACCTACAATGTTCCGCCGTCGGATATTTATGAAAGTCCCGAGGCCGGACCGTCGGGTGCGGCGGCGATGCGAATCGATCGGTTGGAGCGCGAGCTACGCCGATTAACCGGACAGAACGAGGAGCTGCAGCATAGGGTGCAGCTTTTGGAAGAGCAGCTGCGCGCCGCAAAGCCCGAGCCGCACTCGGAGGCTGCGCCGCACGGGCCGACGGTTCCATCAACCGTGGCGCAGACGACGCCCGAGACGAGCGCCAACGCGGGCAAGCGCGGCGACGCCTTTGATCCCTCGATACAGCCGTCTGCGCCGGGCGCGCCGCGGCCGCTCGGCACAACCACTCCGTCAGCGCCGCTGGAAAGCGCCCCGCGAACAACGGGCTCGGTGACGACGGCCCCTGTGCGCGAAGCAGGCCAGCCGCTGGATATCGCCCATGGCCGCCTTGTTGGCGACCAGCCGGCGCCCGCGGAGATCGCCGCCGCGCCGCCAGTCGCCGGGCCCAAGGAACAGTATGATGAGGCGGTGGGCGCGTTGCGCGCCGGCAAATATGAGGAAGCCGAGAGGTCGCTCTCGACGTTTCTATCGAAGAACGGCAAGAGCAAGCTCGCCGCGGCCGCGACATTCAACCTGGGCGAGAGCTTCTTTTTGCGCGGACGGCACCGGGAGGCCGCCGAAAGATATCTAGAAATCTCGACGAAATACGGCGACTCGGCGCAGGCGCCGGAAGCGCTGTTGCGGCTCGGCCAATCGCTGAGCGCAATGGGCGCGAAGGAGCAGGCGTGCGCCTCCTATTCCGAGATCAACGTTAAATTTCCCAAGGCGGCGACGCGAGTCCGCGAAGCGGCTCAACGCGAAAGCAAAAAAATTCAATGCTAGCCGTCCGCACTGCGGTCGGCGCCCCTACGGCCTAGGGCATGCCGCGCACGGAGACGGATGACCTCGCCGCCATCGACGACTCGCGCGAGGGAAATCGTGAAAACGCGCTCGATCTCCTCGCGCCCTACCCCTCGTTGCTGCTCGCGGTTTCAGGAGGCCCCGACTCCGTCGCCTTGATGCTGCTTTGCGCTGAGTGGTCTTTGAGGTCGTCTCACGACATCGCCGTGGCGACGGTCGATCATGGCTTGCGCAAAGAAGCGCGCGCGGAGGCTGAAGAGGTTGGCCGCTGGGCGCGCGCTTTGGGCTACGATCACCATTTGTTGACGTGGGAGGGAGAGAAGCCCTCGACGCGCCTCCAGGAGCAAGCGCGGCGTGCGCGATACGCGCTGCTGAGCGCCTGCGCGCAGCGCATCGGCGCGTCAGCCATCGTGCTTGCGCATCACTCGGAAGACCAGGCCGAAACAATCCTGTTTCGTCTGACGCGCGGCTCCGGCGTCGCCGGGCTTGCCGGCATGGCGCGCGTCGCACGTTGCGCAGACGTCGCGCTCCTGCGGCCGCTGCTCGACTTTCGCAAAGAGGAGCTGGAGACGGTCTGCGCCCGCGCAGATCAACCTTTCTTTCGCGACCCGTCCAATCAAGACGAAAGCTTCGCGCGCGTGCGGCTGCGCAGGCTGGCGCCCATGCTCGCCGCACAGGGGCTCGATCGAGACGCGCTTCTGCGGCTTGGATCGCGTGCGGCGCGCGCCGACGCCGCGTTGGCGCATTGCGCCGCCGAAATGCTGGCGCGCGCGCTGCATCGGAACGAAGCGTCATGTATTGAGCTCGACGCTGCGACGCTGTGCGAAGCGCCGCTGGAAATTCTTCAACGCGTGCTCGCAAGCGCGATCCTGCGTATCGCGCCCGCGGCTGTGCTTCGCCTCGAACGCTTGGAGCGCGCCAGCGCGCGCGTGGCCGCCGCGCTGACTGCGCGCGGATCGGTCCGAATGACGCTTGCCGATGTCTCGATTGACGCGAATTTCGGACGGATTCGGTTGCGTCCGGCGCCGCCTCGCCGCTCAAGCTTGACTTAGCGAATTCGCGTTGTAGGGGACGAACTTGTCCGAAACGGCCAAGTCCCCCCGCAACAACGCCTGGAATCACGGGCTTTTCCGAGACTTGGCAACGCGTCCAGGTGCGCCTAAATTAAGCACATGACCGGAGCGCTTCGGGGGATAAGCCCGACCGAGCGGCTCCCGACAGGCTTCCCACATGAACCCACACTTCAGAAACCTCGCGCTCTGGGCAATCATCGGGTTGCTCGTGGTTGCGCTTGTCATGCTGTTTCAGCAGCCGGGCCAGCGCACGCCGATCCGCGACATTTCATATAGCGAACTGCTGACGCAGATCGATCAGGGCCGCGTTCACGACGTGACGATCGCGGGCAACGAAGTCGTCGGCCACTTCAACGACAATCGGCCGTTTACGACCTATGCGCCGGACGACGCCAATCTCGTGCCGCGGCTGCAAGCCAAGAACGTCTCAATCAGCGCCAAGCCGAACAATGAAGGCGGCAGCTTCTTGATGACGCTCCTTCTCAACGCGCTGCCGCTCGTCGCATTCCTCGCGGTTTGGATTTTCCTTTCGCGGCAGATGCAGGGCGGCGCGGGCCGCGCGATGGGCTTTGGCAAATCGAAAGCGAAGCTGCTGACGGAGACTCAAGGCCGCGTCACCTTCGAGGACGTCGCCGGCGTCGACGAAGCCAAGGAGGATCTGCAGGAGATCGTCGAATTCCTGCGCGATCCGCAGAAGTTCCAGCGGCTCGGCGGGCGCATTCCGCGCGGCGTGCTGCTGGTGGGACCGCCCGGCACCGGCAAGACGCTTCTGGCGCGCGCCATCGCCGGCGAGGCGGGCGTGCCGTTCTTCTCGATCTCGGGTTCTGACTTCGTCGAAATGTTCGTCGGCGTCGGCGCCTCGCGCGTGCGCGACATGTTCGAACAGGCGAAGAAGAATGCGCCCTGCATCATCTTCGTCGACGAGATCGACGCGGTTGGCCGCCATCGCGGCGCCGGCCTTGGCGGCGGCAACGACGAGCGCGAGCAGACGTTGAATCAGCTGCTCGTCGAGATGGACGGCTTCGAGGCGAATGAGGGCATCATCCTGATCGCCGCGACCAACCGCCCTGACGTGCTCGATCCGGCGCTGATGCGTCCGGGCCGTTTCGACCGGCAGATCCAGGTGCCGAACCCGGATTTCATCGGCCGCGAGAAGATCCTCAAGGTTCACGCCCGCAAGGTGCCTTTGGCGCCGGACGTGGATTTGAAGATCGTCGCGCGCGGCACGCCGGGATTCTCGGGCGCCGATCTGATGAATCTTGTCAACGAGGCGGCGCTGCTCGCGGCACGGCGCTCGAAGCGGATCGTCACGAAACAGGAGTTCGAGGACGCCCGCGACAAGATCATGATGGGCGCCGAGCGGCGCACGCTGGTGATGACGGATGAGGAGAAGAAACTCACCGCCTATCACGAAGGCGGCCATGCGCTCGTCTCCTTGAACGTGCCGGGCTCGATTCCGATCCACAAGGCGACGATCATTCCGCGCGGCAGAGCGCTCGGCATGGTGCAGGGTCTCCCCGAGCGCGACCAGATCTCGCAGAGCTATGAGCAGCTCGTGGCGATGCTGGCGATGGCGATGGGCGGCCGCGTCGCCGAAGAGTTGATCTTTGGGGCGGCGAAAACGACCTCCGGCGCCGCCTCGGACATTCAGCAGGCGACGCGCATCGCCCGCGCGATGGTCACCCAGCTCGGCTTCTCGGACAAGCTGGGCACCGTCGCCTATGCCGACCCGCAGCAGGAGCAGTTCCTCGGCTACTCGCTCGGACGCACGCAGACCTTCTCCGAGCAGACGCAGGAGACGATCGACGCGGAGGTGCGCCGGCTCGTTCAGGAAGCTTACGAGAAGGCCAGGCAGATCCTCGTCGACAAGCGTACGGATCTGGATACGCTCGCCAATGCGCTTCTCGAATTTGAGACACTGTCCGGCGACGAGATCAAGGGCCTGCTCGCCGGCAAACGGCCGGTGCGTGAAGAGTCGACGCCAACGCCGCCGCCGCGCGGGTCGGCCGTGCCGACCACAGGGCAAAAGCCGGAGCCCGACGTCGGCGGCCTGGAGCCGCATCCGATCTGACGAAAAAACCCAGCGGTCCCGGCCGCTGGGTTTTTTGCATCCGATACCGGGAGCCCGCTATGTCTTCGATCGCGCGATCAAATCCTTGACCGTCTCGGCGGGTCGGCAGAGCGCGGCATTGTCACCCATCGAAACGATCGGACGCTCAATCAGAATCGGATGCCTTTCGATGGCGGCGAAAATCTCGTCGTCTGAAAGGGTGGGATCGTCGAGTTTCAGGTCTTCGTAGGGCGTTCCGCGCTTGCGCAGGACGTCGCGCACGTTCTTGCCCATGCGACGCAGAAGCCCCTTCAAAGTCGCCCGATCGGGCGGGTTTTTGAGATATTCGATCACTTGCGGCTCGTAGCCGGCTTCTCTTAGTGCGGCGAGCACGTTGCGCGAGGTGCCGCAGGTCGGATTATGGTAGATTTTGACTTCCATGTGGACTTCCGTTCAGACGATGTGCGACTGTTCATTACCCGTTCGTAAGGCTGGCGAAAACGCGCATTTGGCCTTATGGCCATAGATGCGCCGACTTGGTGTGACAGATAGCGTGAAGGATGCGCCGAATTGGCGCCGAGGCGCTCGCTGAGGATCTTGAATGACCCGCACCTATTTCGGCACCGACGGCATTCGCGGCCTCGCCAATGAGAAGATCACGCCGGAGCTCGCGCTCAAGGTTGGGCAGGCGGCGGGGCTGATCTTTCATCGCGGCGAAGGTCGGCATCGCGTCGTCATCGGCAAGGACACGCGGCTCTCAGGCTATATGATCGAATATGCGCTTGTCGCCGGCTTCACGTCGGTCGGCATGGATCCGCTGCTGCTGGGGCCAATGCCGACGCCCGCGGTCGCCATGCTGACACGGTCGATGCGCGCCGACGTTGGCGTGATGATTTCCGCCTCTCATAATTCCTTCGAGGACAACGGCATCAAGCTGTTTGGACCGGACGGCCACAAGCTTTCCGACGAGATCGAACACGACATCGAGCGCCTCATCGACGGCGATATGTTGCGCAAGCGCGCAGGACCGAGAGATCTCGGACGCGCCCGCCGCATCGACGACGTGCGCGCGCGCTATATCGAGTTCGCCAAGCGCACGCTGCCGCGCAATATGAGCTTGGAAGGCTTGCGCCTTGTCGTCGATTGCGCGAATGGCGCGGCTTACAAAGTCGCTCCCGAGGCGCTGTGGGAGCTTGGCGCCGAAGTGATCGCGATCGGCGTCGAACCCGACGGGTTCAACATCAATCATCGCGTGGGCTCCACAGCGCCGCAGGCGCTGCGCGACAAAGTGCGCGAGCTGCGCGCCGACGTGGGCATCGCGCTCGACGGCGACGCCGACCGCGTCATCATGGTCGACGAAAATGGGCGCCTGATCGACGGCGACCAGCTGATGGCGGTTGTCGCCGAAAGCTGGCGCGATCAGGGGCTGCTGGCCAAGCCCGGTCTGGTCGCGACCATCATGTCCAACCTTGGATTGGAGCGCCATCTGAATGCGATCGGGCTCACGCTCGAACGAACGCCCGTCGGCGACCGTTATGTGATCGAGCGTATGCGCGAAGCCGGCTACAACATCGGCGGCGAACAGTCGGGCCATGTCATTCTCTCTGACTATTGCACAACAGGCGACGGGCTCGTGACGGCGATGCAGGTGCTCGCAGAGGTGAAGCGTCGGGATCGTCCGGTGAGCGAAGTTTGCCACCGGTTCGAACCGCTGCCGCAAGTATTGGAGAATGTGCGCGCCCATCGTGCCGAATTGGAGCGCACGGCGGTCGTGTCGGCAATCGACGATGCGCGGGCGCGGCTCGGCGGCTCCGGCAGACTTATTGTTCGCCCCTCCGGCACTGAGCCCGTGATCCGAGTCATGGGCGAAGGCGACGACCGCGAACTGGTCGAATCTCTCGTCGCCGGGATCTGCAGCGTTTTGAAGGAATCCGCCGAGGCGGCCTGAGCCACGAGAGGGTCGCGGCGTGCGACGCGGATGCGCCTTGCAGGCGCGCGCTGGGTTAAGGAATTTGGTTAAGCAATAGGGTTAACCTTCCCTTAACCGTTATCGCCCATGCTTCCTTTTCGGCGCTGCGCCATTCGACCGCAATGTCGCGCGCGAAAATGGGAGCACATCATGCGCCGCTCCATCGCCCTCCTGTCGTTCATCTTGATTGCTGGCGCTGTGAACGCGCGCGCCGAAAATCTGCCTTCGCCGCCGCCTCTTGATGTCAGCGGCTGGTATCTTCGCGGCAATGTCGACGCGCCCGAGCAGTTGACGGAAGGGCAGTCGCAGCTTCCGCCGAACCTTCTCGTCGACCTGGCGAATGGCCCGGCCCGACCAACGCATTATTCGATGAGCGAGCTGCGTTAGTGATCGGGAAGCGCTCTAGGACGCGCTTCCCTCGGCAATGTCTTCGGAAGGGATGCGGAGCACACAGCGAACGCCGCTTTCCAGGAATTCCAGATCTGCTCCTCCGCCCGGCGAATATTTCAGGCTATTGGCGATCACAGACCGACCGAAGCCCTTTCGCAGCGGCGAAGCGACCGATGGCCCGTCAGTCTCTCGCCACTCGACCTGAGCGCTCTTCCCGTCCAAAGAGTGTTTCACCGCAAAAACAATCCGCCCATTCGGCGTGGACAGGGCGCCATACTTCACCGCATTCGAAACGAGTTCATGCAGGATCAAGCCGACTGCGACCGCTGATCTCGGCTTCAACTCCAGCCTATGGCCGATAATTTCGACGCGATCGCTCGAGGGAGCAATGTAGGGAGCGAGTTCCGCTTTGAATAATTCGTCCAGCGGCAAAGTCGCCCAGGAGTTGGTGGCGAGCAAATTATGTGTGGCGGCAAGGGCCTGAATGCGGCCGGCAAACGTCGTCTTGAAGCCTTTGATGTCTGCGTCGTCGGTTTGATGAAGGATCGCCATAACGAGCGTCAAAATGTTCTTCACGCGGTGGTCGAGTTCGGCCATCAAGAACTGCTGGCGCTCCTCGGCGGACTTGCGCTGAGAAAGATCGACCAATGTTATGACGCAGCCCTTGTTCGCTCCGCTCGTTGGAGACAGAGGAGCGGCGCTGATAAGCAAGGTCTTCGCATGCGGCGCGTGCGGCGCGTGCGCCTCCACGCTTTTTACTTCCGTGCCGGCGATCGCCATTCGCACCAGTTCCTCGGCGCTGACGAGACCGATTGCATCCTTGATTTCCAGCCGGATCGCTTCATGAAAAGGCTGACCAATAAGTGCGCCGTCTTCGATCGCAAGAACCGCAGCGTTGACATGGGTGATCCTGCCCGCTGCATCGCAAACGACCACGGCTTCGTTGGCGGAGGCGATGATCGCGCGCGCCGCGCCCTCGGCCGCCATGCTCTCTTGCGCCCTGACGCGATCCGTGAGGTCCGTCAGAGTCAGCGCCCAGCCGTCGACGACTCCGATCTGCAATGGTTCCGCGGACGCGAGGTAATGCCGAAGTTCGCCGCCGCGGACGAGCGAGATCTCGCAGGAACTGGCGCCGCTTCCAGAGCGCTCCGCCTCGCTGAGCAGCGTCTTGAGCTGCAAGGATACCGGCGCTTCAAAATGATCTAGAAGCAATTGTCCTTGCAATCGGGACAGCGGCTTTTCGATGAGCGTGGTGAGCACGGTGTTGGCGTAGAGCACTTCGCCCTTGGCGCCCAGCGCCGCGGCCCCATGTCCCATCGTCTCCATAAAAGCGCGATAGGAGTGTTCGCCGCCCTGCAACGTGAATATTTCTTCGTCCATGGTCTTTCGGACGACGAGCGCGTCAATTTCGCCTTCGCGGATTGCGCGAATTGTCTCCTCCGCCTCTTCAAGGCGCCGCAGCAACTCCTGTTGCGAGTGCGGCGTCCTTGGCATTGAATCGGAGGTCGTCATTGAGCGCCTTTGACATTCAGGCTGACCAGAACCTTCTCGGCGTCGGACAGATCGCCAATAATCTTTCGAATGGGAGCCGGGAGTTGACGGACGAGCGTCGGGATGGCGACGATGCTGTGTTCTCGCGCAAGACGCGGTTCTTTCTTGAGATCGATCACCTGTACTTCGTATCTGTTGTCGAGTTCCTTGCAAATGCGTTCGAGATTGGCGATCGCCGCCAGCGATTTGGGGGTCTCGCCCGCGACATAGAGTATCAATTTCGTCGTTTCATTCTGCGCCATTGCCGCCACCATCGACTCGCTTTCGCACAGCAACGCCCTCTCGCATCGCTCGCGCTTCCTCCTCGTCGAGCTTCGCCCGTTTGAGGTACGCGCTTTCGGCATCGATCAGTCGCCTTGCCTCCAGTTCTTCCGCAGCCATCTCTGCACGCAGCGCCTCGATCTGCGCCTCGAGTTTGCGACGGCGATGCTCCCCCTGTTGCTTAAGACGCTCTACCTCCGCGGCGCGAACGGCCTCGGTCCGTCCTGCTTCGGCTTCCTTTGCGCGTCGCCTCGATCCGGTCAACGCGCCTTCCTGGCCGAGATACGGGGCGCGCAGCTGCAGGCCATTTTCGCTCATGATGAACTCGCGAACCTGATTTGAATGCTGCAGTCCTCTTGCTTTGAGGAGATAAAGTTCGCGATTGAATTCGCCGCCCGCCTCACGATTGAGCATGAGAATCCATGCGTCCATCAGCGATGACAAACCGACGTCGGTCAGCGTCTCATCGCCCTTGGCATGTGTAAGATTGGTAAACACGCCAGTGACGCCATGAGATTTCAGGTAATCGACCATCCGCAGCAGCATGGTCTGGACTTCGTTCGAGTCGCCCGATCGATCGAAGGCCGAAATTGGGTCGACAATGACGATACGCGGCTTCAAGCGGGCAATTTCTCGCAGCATGACGGCCAGATGCATTTCGAGGCTGTAAAAGGTCGGCCGCGCCGCGAAATAATTCAGACGCCCGCCGTCAATATAATCTTTCAGGTCGATGCCGACTGAGCGCATGTTGCGCACGGTCTGATCGGCGGATTCCTCGAAAGAAAAATAAGCGGCCTTCTCCCCATTTCTGCAAGCGGCATCGACGAACGAGGCGGCCAGCGTGCTCTTTCCAGAACCGGCGACGCCCGAGATCAATATGCTTGATCCGCGATGAAACCCCCTGCCCGACAACATATCGTCGAGGTCGTCGACGCCCGATGAAATGCGCTCGTCATAAACCTTGTGATTGAGGCCAAGCGCGCTGACAGGCAAAACGCTGAAGCCGTCCGAGTCGATCAGGAATGGATATTCATTCGTTCCGTGAGCGGTTCCGCGGTATTTGACGATGCGCAGTCGACGCGTCGAAATTTGATTCTGTACTCGGTGGTCGAGCAGCAAGACGCAGTCCGAAACATATTCTTCGAGTCCTTGGCGCGTGAATGCGCCGTCGCCGCGCTCGCCCGTGATGACCGTCGTCAGCTTGCGTTCTTTCAGCCAGTCGAACAGTCTTCGAATTTCGGCGCGAAGTATGGCGGGGTTGGAAAATGCGGCGAACAGCGACTCGATTGTATCGAGGACCACCCGCTTTGCGCCGATCCTCTCGACTGCCGCCTCGAGCCGGATGAAAATCGCCTCGAGGTCGTAATCGCCGATCTCCACGAACTCTGACGGGTCGATCGCAATATGTTCGATATGGATCTTGTCTTCATCGACCAGTTGGTCGAGGGCGAAGCCAAGCGACGCGACATTGCTGACGATGTCCGTCGGTCGTTCCTCGAAGGTGACGAATACGCCTGGCTCGCCGAGCGCACGGGCGCCGTGTATTAGAAACGTCGAAGCAAAGAGCGTCTTGCCGCAGCCCGCGCCGCCGCAAACGAGGGTTGGGCGTCCTGTCGGCAGGCCGCCCAACGTCAGCTCGTCAAAGCCGTCAATGCCTGTTTCTGATTTGGCGATGCCGACCGTAGTCTTTTCCGGATCGCCGCTCACCGACTGATCCACGTTTCTTCCTCGCGCGCTTACATCAGCGCCGTTTCGCAAAAACGACGGCGCACCCAGCCTTGCAGATCGGTCTGGCGCCAAAAATAGGGCGGCAACGAACATGCGTCAACGTGGCCTTCGCAGCGATTAACGCGCCCCCGGCCCTATCTCATCCATGTCCAACCTCACCGAAATCGGTCTCAATGATCAGAATGCGCGTCTCGACGCGAAAAACCGGTTCCCACTTTTTCGCGAGCCGCGCTCTAGCGTTCAATACGCGAACAGAACAATTTCATATTCAGCAATGCGCCAGGCCGACCGTTCTGCGCGCGTATTAAAGCGCCTTAAGCGACCATGGCGATGAGCGTTGCCCCAAATGCGCCGAGGATGACGACCAGCCACGGCGGCGTCCGCCAAAGCACGAGCAGGATGAAAGCAAGAAGGCCTAACCCGAAGTCCGCTGGGCCAAGGATCGCGCTCGTCCAAACGGGGGTATAGAGCGCCCCGAGCAGAATGCCGACGACCGTCGCGTTGATCCCCTTGAGCGCCGATTGCGCCGCCGTTCGATGACGCAAAGCGTCCCAAAAAGGCAGCGCGCCGACGACGAGAAGGAAAGACGGCAGGAAAATCGCGATAAGACAGATCAGTCCGCCCGCCCAGCCATTTGGCTCGGACTTCATCGCTGCGCCAATATAGGCCGCGAAAGTGAATAGTGGGCCGGGTACCGCTTGCGCTGCGCCATAACCGGCAAGGAATGCGTCACGGTCGATCCAGCCGGGAGATACGAAGGCTTGCTGCAGCAGCGGCAACACGACGTGCCCGCCGCCGAATACGAGCGACCCGGAACGATAGAAGCCGCTGATAAGCTCGATCGTAGGATTGGGGATTGCGTTCGCCAGAATGGGCAACCCCACGAGCAAAACCGCAAACAGCGCGAGCGAGGCGATGGCTATGCGCCGGGTGATGGGGATCGATAGCGGGGTCGTGGCGCCTTTGTTTTCCCCCGACAGGAACAGCCAACCAATGACGCCTCCCGCCGCAATCGCCAAAATCTGACCGCTGGCGGTGGGGACCGCCAACGTCAGCAGCGTCGCCGCCACGGCGATGGTCGCCCGCTCCCGATCCGGACAAAGGTTTCGCGCCATCCCCCACACCGCTTGCGAGACGACAGCGACAGCGACCACTTTGAGGCCGTGCAGCCAAGCGACCTGCGAGAGGTCGCCGAGGCGGCCGACTCCATAAGCGAAGCCGATCATCGCAAGCGCCGAAGGCATGGTGAACCCGATCCATGCCGCCAATCCGCCGGCGAGGCCGGCCCGCAACATGCCGATGATGATGCCAACCTGACTGCTCGCGGGACCGGGAAGGAACTGGCAGAGCGCGACGATATCCGAGTAGGCGGCCTCATCGAGCCATTTGCGGCGCGTGACGAACTCAGCGTGGAAATAGCCAAGATGGGCGATCGGCCCGCCAAAGCTCGTCATCCCGAGGCGCAGAAAAACCCCAAGCACTTCCAGGATGGAGAACAGCCGCTCGCTCAGCGACCACCGTCGCGAAGCTCTGAGCGGCACAAATGGCGGCGCTGTTTTCTTGCTGGCTTTGGGCATTTACATGATGGGCGTAAGGATGAAGCAAGAAGCAAAGCGTGAGCATATCTCATCCATGTCTGACCTGACCGAAATCGGCGGAGACACGCCTCAGACCAATACGCCTGAGATCAGCGTCTCCGAACTCGCGAACGCGCTGAAGCAGACGATCGAGGATCGCTTCGGGCGCGTGCGCGTGCGCGGCGAGATCTCCAACTATCGCGGTCCGCACGCCTCCGGTCACGCCTATTTCTGTCTCAAGGATCAGAATGCGCGTCTCGACGCGGTGATCTGGCGGTCGACTTTTCTGCGCCTGCGCACGCGGCCGCAGGAGGGACTGGAAGTCGTCGCGACCGGCCGCGTCACAACCTTCCCCGGCAAGTCCTCCTACCAGATCATCATCGAGTCGCTGGAGCCGGCCGGTGTCGGCGCGCTGATGGCGCTGCTCGACGCGCGTCGCAAGGCGCTCGCGGCGGAGGGCCTCTTCGACGAAGCGCGCAAGCGCCCCCTGCCCTTTTTGCCGCGAGTCGTCGGCGTGGTGACGTCGCCGACCGGCGCCGTGATCCGCGACATCCTGCACCGTCTCAACGACCGCTTCCCGCGTCACGTGCTGGTCTGGCCCGTGCGGGTGCAGGGCGAGAGTTGCGCCGAGGAGGTCGCCGCGGGCATTCGCGGCTTCAATGCGCTGCCTGCCGGGGGCGCCATTCCCCGCCCCGACGTGCTGATCGTCGCGCGCGGCGGCGGCTCGCTCGAGGATCTGTGGGGCTTCAATGAGGAGGTCGTCGTTCGTGCGGCGGCGGAGAGCGCCATTCCGCTTATTTCGGCGATCGGTCATGAGACCGATACGACGCTCATCGATTTCGTCGCCGACCTTCGAGCGCCGACGCCGACGGGCGCGGCCGAGAAAGCCGTTCCGGTGCGCGTCGAGCTGTTCGAACATCTCGCCATACGCACAAGCCGACTGGAGGGCGCGCGCCGCCGCGCCATGGAACAGCGTCGCGTCCAGCTTTCAACCTACGCGCGCCTGCTGCCCACTGGCGACGCCCTGCTCGCCAATCCGCGCCAGCGTTTTGACCGGGCGGTGGAGCGGCTGCGCACGGGCGCCCGCGCCGCCCGAGACGGACGGCGTCTACGGCTGTCGCGCGCGGCAACGCTACTCGCCCGCCACTCGCCGCAGGCGGAGCTGGCGCGCGTGCGCGAGCAGCTGCGCGGGTTCGGCGCGCGGCTGCAACAGGGCTATCGCGCCCGGCGTGTTCTCGCCGGCCAGGAAAACGCCGCCGCCAGACAGCGCCTCGCCGGCGCGGCGCAACGTCTTGACCGCGCCGTCGCCGGCTTGATCGGCGGCCATCAGGACAGGATCGACAGACTGGCCCGGCTGCAGGAGTCGCTCAGCCATCGCTCGGCGTTGGCGCGCGGCTTTGCGCTGGTGCACGACGAGAGCGGCGCGCTGGTGCGCAGCGTCGCGCAGGCTCCTCCTGGAACGGGTCTCGATATCGAGATCGCCGACGGCAGAATCCCGGCGCGCGCTGGCATAGCGATTCCAGATCCGCCGGCGCGCCCGCGCCTGCGGCGCCGCCTGAGACGAGCCGACAGCGACGATCAGGGATCGCTGTTCTGACTTATTCGAATCGCATCTGCCACGCGACGATGCTGCGCTGCATGGCCGCCCGCGGGAGATAGCAGAAGACATTCGTGGAGATCGGCGCCTCCACGCAATGATAGTGCTCTTTGCTCCAGTCGTAGCCGAGCGTATCCATGCAGGCGACGATCTTGTCGTGAATGAGCTTCGGGTTGGATCGCCGCTCCGCCGGAAAATCCCGCTCCGCCTGGTATTCGCAGTCGGTGACGTCCATCTTCTGGCCTTCCAAATAGCGGCCGCTGGCGCCGCTCGTGACGAACATCGCCTCAGTGGCGAGAATGAAGACGAGGCCGACCGCCAGTGCGAGCTTGCCCTGCCACTTGGTCTTGAAGAAGTGAAGATCGAGTAGCGACAGCAATCCTATCGCCAGAAGGCCGCCGCCCAGAAGCAGCGTCAACGGCGACAAAAAAGGCGCAATGCCTTCGTTCATGTCACACTCCTGATCGCGCGCGCCGCCGCATCGCGCGTCATTGATCAATATTAAGAGCGGGAGTCTCTGCAAAGCAACCACCGCACGCCGCCGCATGACGGCCTGCGCACGTTCTTTTCTCCGATGCGAAATCGATGGACCCGGCGCGGGCCATCAATCCACGTAAGACGCACGTGCTATATGCTGCACGGCCCGCAGACGCGCGGCGCTCAGAAGCCGTCAATCTGCGGCGATACAGCGTGTTAAGCTTCTGTTAACCAATTAACCCCTTATTAACGAAGGGACGAATTTGCTCAAATGCAACAGGCCGAAGATACCTGCGATCAAGGTTGACGGAACCTTCGCTTAACCCTGGAGGCCTAGGACTATCGCCCAGTCGGTCGTCGTAACAGGAGTTCTTCATGCTGCTTTCGAAACGCGCCTTCGGCGCCAAACTCGTCGTCGCGCTGACGGCGTTCATGGCGGTCCTGGCGCTCTCGGCCTGCGCCAAGAACACTGCGGATGAAGCCGCGAATGATCTGGCGGGCGGAGGCTATGGACGCGGCGGCGGCGTAGCGAGTCCCGGCAGTCATCAGGATTTCGTGGTCAATGTCGGAGATCGCATCTTCTTCGAGACCGACTCCACGGATCTGACGTCCACCGCGCAGGCCACGCTCGATAAGCAGGCCGAATGGCTCAACCGATACTCACGCTATAGCTTCACGATGGAAGGCCACGCCGACGAACGCGGCACCCGCGAATATAATTTCGCGCTCGGCGCGCGACGCGCCGAAGTGGCTAAGAATTACCTCGTCGCGCGCGGAGTCCAGGGCTCGCGCATCCGCACGGTGAGCTACGGCAAGGAGCGTCCTGTCGCCGTCTGCGACGACATCTCCTGCTGGTCGCAGAATCGTCGCGCCGTCACGGTGCTTTCCGGCGGCAATTCCTGATAGGAGGACGGCCGCGCCCTCTTGCGTCCGGGGCGTCGTTGCGGCAATGAAGACGCGCGCCTTTTGGGCGCCCGCAGGAGTGTAGCTCAACTGGTAGAGCACCGGTCTCCAAAACCGGGGGTTGTCGGTTCGATCCCGGCCACTCCTGCCATTAAAATAAAATAGTTATAGCGAAAGCGACGATGGAAGTTCGGGCGCTTTATTGGAACAAAGGTAAGCGCCGAGGTAAGCGGCCTCTCCCCCAGAACAAGAGCACTGTGACCCCACGCGAATATCTCGACACCATCTGCCGTCCAAGCTTCGAAGAATTTAGGGCCGAGCCTGCGTCGATTAGGAGGGCGTGGATTTCAGCGGCGGCGCTCTACCATTTTGCCGACTGCCTTGAGAAGAGTCGTAATGAGGGCATGCCCATCATCCGGGAGCGGCTTTCGGTGGCCTTTCCGAGATTTCAAGCGCTCGCGGACATAGCGAATGCCGGCAAGCACTTGGAATTGGATCGCGGGCCGCGGACTGGCTTAGCAGCTCAGCATTTCCAAATCGGTCAAGGCGCCGCATTTTCCGACGGCACATATTTTAGCGACGGAACAACCTTTTCCGATGCGCCGGAGGTGGTTCGTGTCCTCAAGGGTGCCACTATTGACGTGCTTGGGTTGTGTGAAGCCGCGCTCGCCGCTTGGGAGGGTTTAACGTAGAAGTCTCGCGCCCGCAGCCGGAAGAAGAGTGACGGGGGAAGGTCGTCTAACAATATTTGGACGGCTTCACCCTTCATCAAGCCCGATTTCCTGCGATCAAACCCGCTGCTCAATTCGTTGCAAAAGTTTGTCCATTGCAGCAGGCAGAGGCTCAGCGGTTACGCCTGATAACATGGCGCGCAGATAGTCAGCGATCGTCGTGACCATCGCATTATCGAGCATAGATTGCTTTTGGTTCTTATTGGTCGGCGACACGATTCAGGTCCTCCTCTTTCAGGACCTATAATTCCTGAGCGCGCTCACGGTTCCGCCTTAAAGACGGAAAGGCCCGCGCCTTTTCGACTTGGCCCCCCCCCTCGCGGTAATCGAACCCCGCCGCGCGGTTCAGTTAGCGCCGAGCCTCTGATATCGAGCTAAACTCGCGCGGCAGGCTGCGCCGCTTAGCAGGCCGCGCCGCCGCATCCGATCCACTGCTTTGGCCGTGCTAAGACTTTAATTTTAAAATACTTTGCAGGGGAACAATGCAAATGTGGCGAGGTTTCTCTCCCTTTAGGAGGAGACGTCATGCCGAACAGAGCGCCGGGCGATTGGCGGAACGCGGCCGGCGGCAAGATGGGAGCGCGGCCCGACGCCGCAATGAAATCGATTAGCGAACAGCTGAGATCCAAGTTCGCCACCGTCCTCACAGAGCCGCTGCCCAAGAGGATCATGGATGTGATGGCCGAGTTGGATTGGGGGCGCGGCGGCGGGAGCCCGACGCGCACGAACCGTCGAAATCCCGCTAGCGCCAAATCTCGGCGGCCCTAGCGGTTCGCTCATTGCGGCCCTCTCGTCCATCGCCCGGTTAGCAAACCGCTGAGCCCGCCTCTGGCGCTCGCGCTGTGCCGCACCCGCAGCTAGGATCATCCCCACGGAACGCGCCCTGCGCGCGGCTTCTATCAGGATCAGGCACGCGCCGTTCCTCGCGGAGCAACATCATGGCCAGCGAAGCGATGCGGCTGAACCCTGGTGACGCGCTCATCGTCCTCGACGTGCAGCGCGATTTCTGCGCCGGCGGCGCCTTAGAAGTTTCCGGGGCCGACAAGATCGTCTCCGTGGTCAATGAACTCATCAGGGAAGCTGTGGCCGCCGGCGTTCCCATCGTCGCGTCGCGAGACTGGCATCCAGCCGGCCATGCCAGCTTTCGCGACTGCGGCGGACCATGGCCGGCGCATTGCGTTCAGGACAGCGCCGGCGCGAAATTCCATCCCGATCTGCGCCTCCCCGAGCGCGCCATCATCGTCAGCAAAGGAGAAGCGCTCGAGCGCGATCAGCTTTCCGCGCTCAACGGCACGGGACTCGCCGAGCGGCTGCGCCAGCTCAGCGTGCGTCGCGTCTTGATCGTCGGATTGGCGCTCGACGTCTGCGTGCTCGAGACGGCGCTGGACGCCGTCTCGGAAGAATTTGAAACGCATGTGCGGCTATCCGGAACGCGCGCCATTGCGCCGGAAGGCGGAAGAGCCGCTGTCGAAAAGATGCGGAAGGCGGGCGTCTTCGTCGAAGATGGCCAAGACAAAATTTAAACGGCATGCGCACATTACAGCGATGAAGATTTGCCCGGGCCTAGCGGCATAGCTATGGTCCGACCGGCGCGCGAGCGCTTCCAGCTCTCTCCAGTCGACGCGTAAAAAGGAGCGGTCGTGTCCAGCAGCGCGCTCTTCGCGGATCTCTATGAATTCGCGATGCTGCGCGCCTATTTCGAATTGGGCATGAACGCGCAAGCGACGTTCAGCCTTTTCGTGCGCGAGCTGCCGCCGCAACGCAATTTTCTGATCGCCGCCGGCTTGGACGATCTTCTTCACGAGATCGAGCATTGGCGTTTTGAGCCGCAGCACATCGACTATCTGGGTTCACTTAAAATTTCTTCGCGGCCGTTCCTCGACTGGCTCGCAGACTTTCGCTTTTCCGGCGACATCTATGCGATGCGTGAGGGCACGCCTTTCTTTGAAATCGAACCGATCCTGGAAGTGGTCGCGCCCATCGCCGAAGCGCAGCTCATCGAAACGCTCGTTCTCAATCAGATCGGACTGCAAACGATATTGGCGTCGAAAGCGGCGCGCGTCGTCGCCGCGGCGCGCGGCGCCAGCGTCGTCGACTTCGGCGCAAGACGCGCGCAAGGCATGGATGCGGCGACAAAGGGCGCGCGCGCATTCTACATCGCTGGAGTCGAGTTGACCTCCAATGTCGCGGCCGGGCAAGCCTATGGTTTGCCTGTCGCCGGAACGATGGCGCATAGTTTTGTCGAAGCCTGCGCCTCCGAGATGGACGCCTTTCAGTCTTTCAGCGAGGTCTTTCCCGACACGACATTGCTCGTCGACACCTATGACACGCTCGAAGGCGTCAAGAAGGTCGTCGCGCTCGCGAAGGCGCGCGGGCCGAACTTCAACATTCACGCTGTGCGTCTCGACTCCGGCGATCTCGACATGCTGTCGCGCCAAACGCGCCGCATCCTCGATGAGGCTGGCTTGACCGACGTGCAGATCGTCGCGAGCGGCGGCCTTGAGGAGACCAAAATCGACGCTCTGACGTCGGGCGGCGCGCCCATCGATGTCTTTGGCGTCGGGACGGATATGGCGGTATCGAGCGACGCGCCAAACCTCGACATCGCCTATAAGCTGACCGAATACGCCGGCAAGGGACGAATGAAACTCTCGGCGGGCAAGCGATCGCTGCCAGGCCGCAAGCAGGTTTTTCGCGAGTTTAGAGACGGCGTCGCGGTGAGGGACGTCATCGCCCGAGAGGGCGAAACTCCGCCGGGCGTCCCATTGCTGCAGCCGTTCATGCTGTCAGGTCGCCGAGTCGCGGAGCAGTCATGCGACCTTCCGCAGATTCGCGATTACGCGAAAGAGCAGCTCGCTGCGCTGCCGCCGCGTCTGCGAATGCTGCAATCGCGTGAGGCGCGCTATGACGTAGCGATCAGCGACGCGCTCGCCAGCTATGAGCGCGAGACTCGCGCGCATTTAATTGACTGAAGGTTTGGCGAACTTGGCGCGGCCAAACGCTCGGCCGCGAAGTGGGCAAATTCCTCTGCGGAGACAGAAAATGAGCGCAAGCGGAGCCTAGCGTCTATCCTTCAGGTCGATGAACTCGGACGTAAACCGCTTGAGCGCAGTGCGCAAATCGTCGGCATATCCTGTCGCGCCCAGCGACTGGAACCTTTCGATGTCGGCGAGCATCAGTTCCCTCACCGGCGCCGCGCCGCGATGCAGATTGACCAAATAACCGGATAGAAGCCGGCCGTCCCGGCCCCTAGCCGCCGCCTTGATCTCGCTCTCAGACGAGCCGATTTTCTTGGCAATTCCTAACATTCGTCGCTCCGAAGGGCGGACCGCGCGCCCGATGTCCGCGAACTGCCTAAGCAAGAATTGCGCTCACCTGAGCTCGGCGAACGCGCCGCCTGGCCAAATCTAAAAAAACCGTCAACCATCTCGGAAAGACCGTCCTCGCGCGGCGCCGCTTCCCGCGTGGCGGCAGCGTGTTCCGGCGCGCCGCACACGAGCTTCATGCCCCAGTCCGGGTAACTGCGCATCGAAATGCGTTCGTGAACGAGCTTGACGACGCCCGAGTGCCGGGAGTCCGTCCGGATTTGCAAATAGAGCGGCGTCAGCGCTTGTCTGGGACCTTCCAGAATTTGCAAAAAATTCAGGCCGTTGTAGAGCAGCGCCCCGCTGATGCGCAGCGGTCGATTCCGCTCGGCGGACTTCTCGACCATTCCCTCGATCGCGGAGAGGTTCAGATCAAGATCCGCGTTACTGAAATAGACAAGTCGATGCATCAGTGACCTCCCAGCGCCGCCGCCGTCCGACCCGAGAATTCCGCCTCACGAGTCGCTCGTCAACAGCCACACGCTGAAAGAGGGATAGAACCAAAATGAAAATTATGCAATAGTTTCATATGGTTGACCTAGCTCAAGACCTCGCGCCAAAACTCGTGTTCCAGTCATAGGTTCGTATCAAGCGGACGCTATTTAGAGGGTATATTGCAGCCCTTTTCAGTCGTTGGGGAGACGCTGGCGCTGCCGCGTCTCCCCCTTTTGCAATTGGCGCTCACACAGCGACAGCTCCAGGGGAAATAACATGATCTCGCCAGGGCCTTCCCTCCTCCTCACTTCGCTCAAGACCTGTCAGGACTGCGCATCGCGATTCATGGACTTCGGCCTGATCAACACGCGGTCGGCGCTGCAATTCGGGCAAGATGTATGGGCGGCGCGATCGCCGCAGGACGTCGCCGAAGCCATGGTCGGCTACGGCCGCAGACAATTTGAATGCTGGACCGAGGAGCTGGAAGAGTTCTCGATTGCGGCCAGCAAGAAGACCCCGGAGGCCGAGGTCGTCGGACTGGGGGACTAGTTTTCCATCGTCCGATCTTCCCGTTGAGCAGATATGAGTATGAGCGCATCGACGGCGTATGACGTCATGGCGGCGGCGATCGCCGCGCTGATTGTTCAGGCTGGCGCGCTTTGGGCGCTCGGCCGGCCGTTGCTTTGCGCTTGCGGCGAATTCAAGCTCTGGGAGGGCGATGCCTCCTCTCCGGGCCTCTCTCAGCAGCTCACCGACTGGTACAGCTTCACGCATATCATTCACGGCGTGCTGTTCTATTTCCTGCTCTGGCTTGCTGCGCCGGGACTGTCGGTCGGGCAGCGCTTCATGATCGCGTTGGCCCTCGAAGTCGGATGGGAAATCATAGAAAACACGCCCTTCGCCATCCGCCACTACCGGAAGCAGCCGCCGGCGCAGGACTACGCAGGAGACAGCATCGTCAATTCGCTTGCCGATACGCTGGCGATGGCGCTGGGCTTCGTCCTTGCGTGGCGGCTCCCGGCTTTGGCCGTGATCGCAATATCTGTCCTTCTTGAAGTTGGGGTCGCGCTGACTATTAGAGACAATTTCACGCTCAATGTGCTGAGTTTCGTCTATCCTTTCGAGTTCATCCGCCGCTGGCAGAACGGCGCGCCCTAAGCGCCGATTTGCGGTCGTTGGCGGGCTGGGCTAACTCAAGCGTTCCCTAAGCCGCGCTCGCAAACGCCCTTTCCCTCGGACATTTCGCCCCGCTCGCATGACCAAGCGCGCTCCCGTCCTCGCCGACTTCAAACGCATCGTCGTCAAGGTCGGCTCCTCGCTCATCGTCGACCCCAACAAGGCGTCGGCGAAACGCGCCTGGCTGAAGCGCCTCGCCGACGACGTCGCCGATCTGCATCGCGCCGGCGCCGACGTGCTGGTCGTGTCGTCCGGCGCCGTGGCGCTGGGACGCAGCGTGCTCGGCTTTCCGCGCGGCGCGCTAAAGCTCGAAGACAGTCAGGCGGCCGCCGCCGTCGGCCAGATCGCCCTGGCGCGTCTCTGGGCCGAGATCCTGCACGACCGCGGCCTCGTCGCCGGGCAGGTGCTGGTGACGCTCGGCGACACGGAGGAGCGCCGCCGCTACCTCTATGCGCGCGAATGCCTGACGCGGCTTTTATCGCTGCGCGCCGTGCCGGTGATCAACGAGAACGACACGGTCGCGACGGCGGAAATCCGCTATGGCGACAATGACCGCCTCGCCGCGCGGGTCGCCACCATGGCGAGCGCCGATCTGTTGATCCTACTCTCCGACGTCGACGGGCTCTACAGCGCCCCGCCCGATTCCAACCCTGACGCCAGACACATCGACATCGTGCCGCGCGTCACCGCCGAGATTGAAGCGATGGCGGGGGGCGCCGCGTCGCAATATTCGCGCGGCGGCATGCGCACCAAGATCGAAGCGGCGAAAATCGCCACGACCGGCGGCGCGCATATGGTGATCGCCGACGGCCGCGAAGAGGCGCCGATCGCGCGCATCGCCGCGGGCGGCCGCTGCACCTGGTTTCTGACGCCCTCCAATCCGGTGACCGCGCGCAAGAAATGGATCGCCGGCTCGCTGGAGCCGAAAGGCGCCGTGCATATCGACGACGGCGCGGCGAAGGCGCTGCGCTCGGGCAGGAGCCTGCTGCCGGCGGGCGTGACGCGAATCGAAGGAGGCTTCGCGCGCGGCGACTGCATTTTGATCCGCAACGCCAAGGGCGGCGAGATCGGCCGCGGCCTCGTGACCTATGACGCGGTCGACGCGGCGAAGATCGTCGGGCGTTCGACGAAAGACATTGAAGGGCTCCTGGGTTTTAAAGGCCCCGATGAGATCATTCACCGCGACGACATGGCGCTCGGTGGGGGGTGATCCTTTAAAGCTATATGATAGGCGTAAAATAGAATGCGCATGGTTGCATCCAGGATACTGAAGCGCAGAAATTTTGCGTCCTTTTCGTAGGAAGCGATCAGGTCAGTCTCGTCATAAGTAGCGATATTGCAAATGCCATTGATAATTTGCGATTTGTCCGACCGCTGCTTTATTAACTCGATCAGAGCGAGGTCTGCGAGTTTGATATTATGGGCGTAGGCATTCCGTAAACGTCTAATAGACTCAACGAAGCGAGAATCCTCCGGTGGGCAACCCGACGCTTTTAGTAAGTGGAGAAGCGAGGTCTTACCGTTCATCGGTAAGCTGTCCACGAACTCGCCCAAGCCTCTACGCCGACAAAACGATTAAGGATTTTCAATTTTAGCCCGCTCTTGACGATTTCCTTGGTCGCGGTCTCGAGCAGAGCATCAATTTTCAGAATGAACGTCCAGTCGTTTTCTGCTTCGAAAATCTGGTGCATCAAGTCTCTGTGAAGACCGACCGTCATACAAAAACTTTGAGCTTCCTCGAATAGGATTTTAGCCCGGAATGAAAGCTCGTCCTCTGGTGTGAGTTTTTTCCTTTTGACTTTGACGTTTGCTGGGGGGCCACGCTTTTTCGTCACTCGGCTCCTGCCTCCACTAAACCTCAAGAGACTGTTTAGAACGAAACCCTGTTGGGGGAAACGAGCTTCGCGCACTACTTCTCGCCAAGCCCTCCTCACGACCCTGCCCGCCTCGCCAACTCCGGCGCGGCACCATAGTCACCTCATCCTGAGGAGCGCGCGCAGCGCGCGTCTCGAAGGACGAGGGGCTGGGTTCCTTAGCGCAAGCAATCCCACACCCGTCATGGCCGGGCAAAGCCGTCAAAGACGGCGTCGCTTCGCTCGCCTATGACCCGGCCATCCACGCCGGGACATTCCGCAAATGTTGCAGGGCGCATGTAGCGGAGCCACGTGGATGCCCGGCACAAGGCCGGGCATCCGGCTGAAGTATTTCAGAACTCCAAATACCGTGTTAGTATTTTGCATGCGGCTCACGACCTTCACCGACTTTGGCCTGCGCGCCCTCATCCTCCTCGCCGACCGCAATCCGGAGGTGATGAGCGCGGCGGCGATCGCCGATCATTTCGACGTTTCGCGCCACCATATGGCGAAAGTGCTCCAGGAGCTCGCCGCAGCCGGATATGTCGAGGGCATCCGCGGCGCGCAAGGCGGCGTTCGACTGGCGCGCGATCCGCGCGACATTCGAATCGGCGAGGTGGTCCGCAGGCTTGACGACCAGCCGCTGGTCGAATGTTTCAGCCCGCAAGGCAGCAACTGCGCGCTTTTGCCGCGCTGCCGATTGAAGGGCATGTTAGCGCGCGCCGAACAGGGATTTATGCGCGAACTCGATCGCTACACTCTGCACGACTGCCTCGAAAAAACCGCCGCCTTTCCCCTCGCCGATCTCTCCGCCTGAACATGCGCCGCGAACATCGCTTGCCGCGGCTTGACTTCCGACCTTTTTAATACGCATTCTAAATACCTATTAAGGGAGCCAGGAGGGAGCGACATGTTCTGTTACCAATGCGAGCAGACTTACCGGTCGGACGAGGGTGCCGGCTGCGCCGGCGCGAAAGGCATGTGCGGCAAGGACGCGACGACCGCCGATCTGCAGGACATTCTGCTCTATGTCTGCGAGGGCGTCGGCCAATATCTGCATCGCGCGCGCCTGCTTGGCGCGACGGACATCGAAGCCGACCGCTTCATCCTCTTCGCCTTCTTCACGACCCTCACCAACGTCAATTTCAATGCGGCGAAATTCGTCGAGCTGATCCAGCAGGCGTCGCAAATCCGCGATCGGGCCAAGGCGCTTTACGAAGACGCCGCGCGCGCCGCAGGTAAGACGCCCGAGACTCTGTCGGGCCCCGCCGCTTTCGCGCCTGCCAGCGACATGGCCGGACTTTCCGCGCAGGCGTCCGAGGCGGCGGTGCGCAAGGACGCGGCGATCCTCGGCGAGGACGCGGTCGGCGCGCGTGCGCTCATTCTCTATGGCCTCAAAGGCGTTTGCGCCTATGCGCATCACGCGCGCGTTCTAGGCGAAGAGCGCGACGCGATCTATGCGACGGTCGAACATGCGCTCGATATGCTGGCGCGCGAAGAGCGCGACGTCGCGACGCTGCTCGACGAGGCGCTGGCGCTCGGCCGCGCCAATTTCCTCGCCATGGAGGCGCTCGACGCCGCGAACACCGGCGCATTTGGCGCGCCGACGCCGACGAATGTGCGCGTGACGCCGATCAAGGGCAAAGCGATCCTTGTCTCCGGCCATGATCTGAAGGATCTGCACGCCATCCTCGAAGCGACGAAGGACAAGGGCGTCAACGTCTACACGCATGGCGAAATGCTGCCGGCGCATTCCTATCCCAAACTCAAGGCCTATCCGCATCTCGCCGGCAATTACGGCGGCGCCTGGCAGGAGCAGCAGAAGGAATTCGCCGAATTCCCCGGCCCGATCGTCATGACTTCGAATTGCCTGATCGAGCCCCAGCCGCGCTACCGCGGACGCATTTTCACCGCGGGACCAGTCGGTTGGGCGGGCGTTCGCCACATCGCCGATGAGAATTTCGCGATCGTCGCGCAGGCGGCGCAGGCCCTGCCCGGCTTCACTGAAGACGCGCCGGAGAAGACCATCACCATCGGCTTTGGGCGCGAGGCCGTGCTCGGCGTCGCCGACAAGGTGGTCGACGCGGTGAAGAGCGGCGCCATCCGCCACTTCTTCCTCGTCGGCGGCTGCGACGGCGCCGCGCCGGGCCGCAACTACTACAGCGATTTCGCCGACGAAGCGCCGAAGGACACGGTGATCCTCACGCTCGGTTGCGGCAAATATCGCTTCAACAAGCATGACTTCGGGACCATCAACGGCCTGCCGCGCCTTCTCGACATGGGCCAGTGCAACGACGCCTATTCGGCGCTCGTCGTCGCGACGAAACTGGCGGAAGCCTTCGGCGTCGGCGTCAATGAACTGCCGCTGTCGCTCATCGTCTCTTGGTTCGAGCAGAAGGCGGCGGCGGTTCTTCTCACGCTGCTCGCGCTCGGCGTGCGCAATGTGCGCATCGGCCCGACGCTGCCGGCCTTTCTCACGCCCGCGCTCGTTGACGTGCTGGTGGAGAAGTTCGGCGTCCAGCCGATCGGCGACGCCAAATCCGACATCGCAGCCTCGCTCGCCCGCGCCGCTTAGGCCCATACGGCGGACGCCCCATCTCGGGCGTCCGCCCTTCGACGGAATCCGCCATGTACAAGGTCAGCCTGCTCACGCGCGACGGCGCGACGATCGCCTTCGACGCCGAACCCTCGGACACGCTACTGGACGCCGCCGAACGCGCGAGCATTTATCTTCCCTCCTCCTGCCGGGAGGGCGGCTGCGGCGCCTGCCGCGTTTCTCGCGCAAGCGGAGAGGTCGAACTCATGGCCTACAGCAGCGCAGCGCTAAGCGAGGACGAGCGCATGGCGGGCGACATATTGCTGTGCCGTGCACAGGCGCGCAGCGATCTCGCATTGCGGGCGCCCTTCGACGAAGCGGCGGTCGGCTTTGCGCCGGTGCCCGAACGGCGGGCGACGCTCGTCGCGCTTGAGCCCGTCGGCTCCGGAACGCTGCGCCTGCAGCTTCAATATGAGGACGATCCGACGTTCGGGCGCGCGGCGCAATTCACGGCCGGCCAATTCATCGAACTCATGCTTCCCGACGGCTCGGCGAAGCGCTCCTATTCGCTCGCCAATGCGCCGAACTGGGATGGAACGCTCGAGCTGTTCATTCGTCTTCAGCCGCACGGCGCCTTTTCGGATTATCTTCGCGATCGCGCCGCCGTCGGCGATACGCTGCTTGTGCGCGGTCCGCAGGGACAGTTCACCCTCGATGAGTCGAGCGCGGCGCCGCGCTGGTTTGTCGTCGGCGGCACCGGCCTCGCGCCGTCGCTGTCGATGCTGCGGCAAATGGCCGAATTCGCCGATCCGCGCTCCTGCCGGCTGTTCTTCGGGGTCAACAAAGTCGACGAGCTTTTCGCACTCGACGTGATCGAGGAGCTCAAGGCGTCGTTGCCGCAACTCGTCGTGACGCTCTGCGTGTGGAAGCCGGAACAGGACTGGCGCGCCTTCGTCGGCACGCCGGTCGAGGCGCTGGCGCAGGCGCTGTCGGGCGCGACCGAGAGGCCGGACATTTACGTCTGTGGACCGCCTGCGCTCATCGCCGCGGCTGAAGAGGCGGGCCAATCCGCTGGCGTCCTGCATGACCGCATCTTCAGTGAGAAGTTTACGGCGGCGTGAGGAAAGGTTTCACGTCATGGCCGGGCTTGTCCCGGCCATCCACGTCGGGACACTTCGCCAATGCTGAAAGTCCTGCGCAGCGGCGCCGCGTGGATGCCCGCGACAAGCGCGGGCATGACGCTGAAAGGCGACGCACTGACGATAGCCGCCGCCGTGCAAGGTTGAGGCGCGCCGCTGACGTAAAGCCATGCCAAAGAGGCGCGGCGCCCCCATCGCCCCCCGCAACGGAGCCGTTGCTCCCTGCGCCGGCCGCTCGACCGGACGAGCGCTACGCTACGCCGTGAGCGTGGCGGGGATGTCGCCATTTTGACCCATTTCTTTCAAACAATGAGCCGCAAGCAATGGGCCGCTGTGCGAAAGTCGCGCATCAGGTCCCCAGCCGGATTCCCGCGAGCTCCGTATCCTGCGAACCGGCCTCTGGCGAAGAAACCCATCGAGGGCGGTCCAAAAGAGGGTCACAAATGTTTTCAGCGCGCCGATTCGCTGCATCCTTGCCTGTCGCAAGCGCCTTTTTTGCCTTTCTTTTTCCCTTCTCAAACGCTCAGGCTCAAGATTCGCCCTGCGAGGAATCGGCTGAGGTCGCGGTTGTAACGTCGCCGGCGTCGCCTTGGGCAGGCGCGCCCCTGCGCATCCTCATCGCTGCGGAAAAGCCGCTCGACGGCGAGCTTTCGCTGATTGGGCCTGATGGAAGGGTCGCGGCCAGATCGCGCGGACAGCGTGGCGGACCTCCGTATGTCTGGTTCGCCGAAGTTGCGTCGCCTGGCGCCGGCGCGTGGCGTGCGACGCTCGACACGTCTTCATCCACTTGCGGCACGATCACCAAGGACATCGCCGTGAGCGCGCGCAAATCGTCCGCCGCGCACGCGGCCGAAGGCAGTGTCTGGCAGCTGCAAACTTCATGGAACCGCGCGACGGAGAATTTGTATTCAGCGTGGATCGCCAAACTTTTTGATGCGCCGCTCGAAGCGGAGCAGTCGTGGAAGACATGGCACGAGGTGCTGCGCAATCCCTCGCGCAATGTCCTGTTCAATCACCTCGGCATGGGCGAAGACAGCTTCACTCAATCGCTGAAACCCGACTGCGCCGATTTCGTCTACTTCTTGCGCGCCTATTTCGCCTACAAGATGGGGCTGCCTTTCGCCTATTCGAATTGCTCGCGCGGGGCCGGCGGCGCGCCGCCGCGATGCAATGAACGATTCGATATACTGCATCCCCAACTGACCCGACCCGCGCCGCCGCCCGAACAAGCCGTGGCGTCGGCCGCCGCGCCGCCGGCCCCTACCCGCATAGCGGCTCCTCCCACGAACTTTTTACAGCAGCTATTTGCACAGCCTCAGCAGGTCCAGCAGGCCGCGGCGCCGACGACTGCGCCGCTCGCCCCTGCGAAACCGCCCGCGCCTAAACGGCCGGCCGGCGTCGCCGGATATTTACGGGCCGTGGGCGACGTCGTTCATTCCGGTTCGGTGCGCGCGCCGGCAAACAGCGACAAATCCGATTTTTACACGATCCCGCTGACGCAGGAGACGCTGCGTCCCGGAACCGCCTACGCTGATCCCTACGGGCACGTCATGATGCTGGTGCAACGCATTCCGCAGACGGCGGACGCCGCGGGCGTGTTTCTCGCCGTCGACGCCGAGCCGGATGGCACCGTCACGCGCAAACGGTTCTGGCGCGGCAATTTCCTCTTCGCGAACGGAGCTTCCCTCGGCAGCCCCGGCTTCAAGCGCTTCCGGCCGATCATGCGGGAGAACGGCGGGTTGCGGGCGCTCACCAACGCCGAGATCGCCAAGAACCCGGATTACGGCGATTTCTCTCTGGAGCAATCACAACTCAGCGCCGAGGATTTCTACGATCGCATGGACGAAGTGATGTCGCCGGAGCCGCTTGATCCGACGCGCGCGATGATGGCGGCCATCACCGCGCTTGAAGAGCAGGTGAAGACGCGCGCGGTTGCGGTCGAAAACGGTCGCAAATTTCAGAGTGGTGGGCGCGGCGAGGCGTCGATGCCGGACGGCCCGGCGATTTTCGCAACCTCCGGCGCGTGGGAAGACTTCTCGACGCCGGCGCGCGATCTCCGCCTGCTGATCGCGATCGATGTTGTGCGCGGGTTTCCAGATCGAGTCGCCCGACGCAGCGATCGCTACGCCATGCCGTTTGGCAGAGGTCTGGCGGGCGTTCAGGCCCAACTGCAAAGCGCGCTGGCGAGCGAACTCGCGGCCCGCACATTTTCCTACACGCGCAGCGACGGCTCCGCCTGGACGCTCTCGCTCAAAGACGTGATGGACCGCGCGGCGGACCTTGAGATGGGCTACAATCCCAACGACTGCGTCGAGCTGCGGTGGGGCGCTTCGGACGGGAGCGCCGAGGCGGCGACATGCACGCGGCGCGCGCCGGCCGCCCAACGCGCGAAGATGACGGACTATCGCAACTGGTTCCGCGAACGCCACTGGCCGCACGCATAGTGGGAGGGCGACGGAAGTCAGGTTGGATCAATCACTTTGTCCGTGAGTTAAACCCGCGCGAAACATCGGCGGGAGAGTTCGGGGCGCCCACTCGCCGCCAGATTTCGAAAGTTTAATCGGCCGCGTTCGCGCTTGGGGCTTGGCGGCGTTTTGCGCCGGGGCCATATCTTCCTGCGCCGCGCCTTCGAGGGCGGCAACGATGGAGAACCCTATGTCACCGGAAGAACGCCAACTCATCGCTGGACTGTTCGAGCGCACCAAGAGCGCCGCCTCGACGCCGCGCGACCAGGCGGCGGAGGCTTTCATCAGCGAACAGATCAAGGCTCAGCCGGCGGCGCCCTATCTCCTGGCGCAGACCGTGATCGTGCAGGATCAGGCGCTGCAAGGCGCCAATGCGCGCATTGAGGAGCTCGAGGCGCGTGTGCAGGAGCTTGAGTCGAAGCCCGCCGGCGGTTTCCTTGGCGGCCTCTTCGGAGGTCCCCGTCCGGAGTCGCCGCGTCCCCCTCAGCAGGCTCGTCCGAGCGGACCTTGGGGAGCCCCTCAGGGCGGCATGAATCCCGTGGCCGGCGGCTACGCGCCGCAGGGCTGGGGACAGCAGCAGGCGCCTGCGCCTGAAACCGGCGGATTTCTGAAGGGCGCGCTCGGCACCGCCGCGGGCGTCGCGGGCGGCGTGTTGCTCGCCGACGGCATCCGCAGCCTGTTCTCGCATGGCGGCGGCTATGGCGGGATGGGGAATCTCGGCATCGGCTCCGGCTTTACGCCAACCGGCGGCGATACGGTGATCAACAACTATTACGGCGGCGATGAATCGGGCTCGGGCGCCACCGACGCCGGTTATGACTCCGGCGACCACGCGGGTGGGGTGGAGGACGCAGATTATGGCGCGGACCCCGGCTTCGATGACGGCGGCGGCTTCGACAGCGGCGGCGACGGCGGCTTCGACGTCTGACGCAGTTTGGCTCCCGGCCCACAAGGCCGGGAGTTCTTGTATCTGGCGCCCTGTGCGCCAGCGCACCGCGACTCCCCATGCGACGTTCTAGGGTCCGTTCATCCGCTGATCGAGCGGACGGACCACGGGGAACTCGCCATGAACCGTTCTATGAACAACACGACGAACCGCACGACTAACACCAGCTTCGCTTCGCGACCGGTTCGCATCGCGCTGGCCATGAAGATCGCCTTCGCAATCCTCGCCGCCAATGTCAGCTTCGCCGCCGCCAAGGCGCTCCTCGTCAAGGCGCCGGACTGGCAGCCTGCGCACGCCGCCGCCGACGCCTCGTCGGTAAAGCCCTTCATCCTCCCCATCGACTGGCAGGAGTCGACCGCCGTCGCACAGTCGGATCCTACGCAGAATTGCCATGGCGTCACCGTCGAGACCGACGAAGGCTATGGCGTGCGCGGACAAACGATCCGGTTCGTTTGCCGCAAGGCCTTGTAAGAGGCTCACAGGAGTTTGAGTCATGTTTCGCGTTTCGCTCCTCCCGCAGGCTGCTCCTTTCGTCATCGCAGGCGCACTGCTCGCCGCCCCGGCCATGGCGCAAATGTCGAACGCGCAAAACGATGCGCCCGACTCGCCAGCGGCCACAGAGCGCAGGGCGAGGCCGGCGCTGGAGCGTGAGAACTTCAACCGGCCGACGACCAACGCGCCGCGGGAAGCCGATGAGCAGCAGCAGAGCGATGAGCGCCGAGAGCTCGACCAAGGGCTCGAAAAGCAGCAGGAAGCCGACGCGCCGCAAGGCGTCGTCGATGACAAGCAGAGGGCCGATGAGCGGCAAGCGACCGATGCGCGCGAAAGCCTCGCGCGGGCGCTGCGCGACTGGTCGAATGAGGAGCCCGACGACAGCCGAAGCGTCCAGCGTTCGGAAATCGCCGCTTACTACAAGAGCCGCGATTATGCGCCGATCTGGCGCGATGCGGACGGCTTCGCCAAAACGGCGAAAAGTGCGCTGGACACCCTGCGCGACGCCGGCCGCGACGGCCTGCGCGTAAAGACTCCTGCGCAAGAGTCGTCCTGGAGCGCCGAGGGCGAACTGGCGCTATCGGAGGCCGTGGCCGATTATGCGGCGCAAGCGAGCGGCGCCCGGGTCAATCCTGCAACGATTTCTCCTGACATTGAGGAGCGGCCATCGGTGGTGAAGCCGGCGCAAGCGCTCGACGCGATCGCCGAGGCTGGAGACGGGGCCGGCGCGCGGCTTGCCGCCTTCAATCCGCCGCACCCGGCCTATGCCGCCTTACGCGAGAAGCTCGCAGAACTGCGCGCCGCGCGCGGGCATCCGCGCCGCGAGGCCACTGCGGCTCACGGGTCGGATGCGCGGCCCATCACGAATTTTGCGTCGCTGCCCGAAGCCAAGGCGAAGCGCGTCGAGGCGGAGATCATCGCCAATATGGAGCGGTGGCGTTGGGAACCGCGCGACATGGGCGCGACGCGCCTCGAAATCAATATTCCGCAGTACGAGGTGGCCTTCACGCGCGACAATGAACTCGTGCAGCGCGAACGCGCTGTCGTCGGGAAGAAGACGTCGGCGACGCCGGTGTTTTCCGACGTGATGCCATATATCATCATCAATCCGACCTGGACCGTTCCGGAGTCGATCATCGAGAAGGAGCTGGAGCCCAAAACCGGCGGCAAGCTCTCCAAACTCCGAGCGCGCGGATACAAAGTGACCTACCGCAATGGAAAGCCATTCGTTCAGCAGGAGCCCGGCGAGAAGAACGCGCTTGGCCGGCTGAAATTCGTCTTCCCGAACGATCTCCTGATCTACATGCACGACACGCCGCAGAAGAAACTCTTCGCCCGCGCCAAGCGCGCATACAGTCACGGATGCGTCCGTGTCCAGAATCCGTTCAAGCTCGCGGAAGAAATCATCGGGCGTCCTGGCTATGACGAAAAGCGCCTGAAGGCTCTGATCGGCAAGAAGGAGCACCGCATCAATCTGGCGAAGCCCATTCCGGTGCACATCGAATATTTCACGGCCGTGGTCAACGACGACGGCGCACTGAAGCTTTACGACGACATCTACGGCTATTCGGCGAAGGTGCGCTCGGCGCTGGCTTTGTAACTGGAGCAGGTTCCAAAAAAGTTGACAGACTTTTTCGAAGAGAACCTGCTCCAATATTTTTGATTTTGAGCGATTCCTAATCGATCACATGATTCCATGTGATCGGGAAGCGCTCTAGGCCGACGAGGCGAGCCGCGCCACCTGCCGGCGCAATTCCGCCTGCGCACGCGCCAGATTTTGATGCGCCCGCGCGCACCAGAGCTTGCGCGTCTCGTCGAGGCGGTAAAGCGCGTCTCCATGCGCGGCGAATGTGTCGATCATCTGGAGCCGCCCTAGGCAAAAGAGCGGCTCGGGCACCCAGGCGTATTCGAAACGAAGCCGCGCCAGATTTTGCTCGAACTCAGGCCAGGACGCGCCAAGCGAGGAAAGATCGAGGTCGAGGAAGAGGTCCAGATCGCGCGAAAAGCCAGGGTAATGCTCAACCGTCGCGCGCGCATTGAGGTGGTTCGCTGTCGCCATGATCAGATCATGGATGGCCTGCGCATCCGTTTCGTCGAATTTCGAATGACGTTCGAAGAGCGTTGCGCTCGCGCGAACATTTTCGGCGTCGGGACGAAGCAGACCGTCGTCGTCGCATGTCACATAGACAGCGTCATGCCAGAAGATTGCGGCGGCGATCAGATCGGGCCGGACGGCAAGCGCTTTCAAGCAGTCGAGCTTCGTCAGCAAATCGACGATATGGTTCCAATCATGATACCTGCGTTGCGGCTCGCGATAGGCGGCGTCGATGACCGAAAAAGCACTCGTGTCGTGACGCCCGGCGATCAGGGCCCAATAATTCCGTACCGGATTTGAGATCATGCGCGAGTAGCGATCATAAGAGAAACCCATAATACATGCGGCTTCACGGCAGGACAGCAGTCGCGCTCGGACGCAAACGTCACTTGCTCGAAAGATTCCATACCGAAGACCAGTTATCCTGCGACCCCTCCCTGGCGAGACCGCGATACCGCTGCTCCAAGACGACATAGAGCGCGGGCCAGGGCTCGGGAACCGATCGCGCCAACGCCGAGGCGCCCTCGGCGGCGGCCTCGAATCGGCCCGACTCATATTCCTGTCGCATGAGGTCGTGCGACTTGCGCCAGCGCACATACGAGTCCGAGACCGCCGTCTCGCGGTCGCCGACGAGCGCGAAAACCCTCGTCGGTTCGCTCTTTCCGACGACGCGGACACGCCCAAGGTCAAGCCAGGCGAAGTCTGGCGCGGCGTCGTGGACCGCGCCAGAGGCCACAATGTCCGTCTGAAACGCCTTGCTCGCCCCTTCGAGCCGCGACGCGAGATTCACCGTGTCGCCGAGAATCGAATAGTCGAAGCGACGGATGGACCCCATGTTGCCGACGCTGCAAGGGCCGAGATTGAGGCCAAGCCCCATCGCCGCGGGCTGCGCATCAGTGCCCGACGACGCAGCGGCCGCGGCGCGCCTTTTGTTGAGGCTGGCAAGAGCCTCGCGCATCGTCAGGGCGGCCTGAACGGCCTTGCGCGGATGGTCGTCGATATCGAGCGGCGCGTTCCAGAAGGCGAGCACCGCATCGCCCATATATTTGTCGATCGTGCCTTCCTTTTCGAGGATCGCGTCGGTCATGGGAGTCAAATATTCATTCATGAACTGCGTGAGTTCGCGCGCGTTCATGCCTTCTGAAATCCCTGAGAAATTGCGTAGATCTGAGAACAGTACGGTCAATTCGCGCGTCTCGCCGCCGAGCACCAGCCGCTCCGGATGTTCGGCGAGGCGATCGACGACGGCGGGCGAGACGAACTTGCCGAAGGCCTGACGGACATGGCGACGCGCGGACGTTTCGGACCGCCAGAGCGTCACTGCGCCGAAGAGATAGCCGCCAATGATCGCGAGACTCGGATAAGAGGGATCGAGCAGCAGGCCGCGGCGATCGAACAGATAAAAGGCGCCGGCGAATAGCCCCGCGACGGCGAGCGGCGCCGCCGCCGCCGAGACGAGTGGCGGCGCGACAAAGAGCAGGCTCATGATCAGCAAAAACGCGAAGGCGGCGACGACGAACTCCAGTCCGGGCGCCCAGTCCGGGCGCGCGAGCAGCGAGCCCGATGCGATCGATTCGACGATTTGCGCATGCACGTCGACGCCAGGAACGACCGGCTCCAGCGGCGTCGCGCGGACGTCGCCGAGACCCGTCGCCAACGCGCCGACGAAGATGATGCGCCCCTCGATTTCGTCGTGCGCGACGCGGCCCTCGAGCACGTCCTTGACTGAGATGTCCCGCACAGCGTCGGTATGCGAATAGCGTGGCCGAACCTCTGCGTTGGGGCCGGTCGAAATTTCGAAGGCGCCGACCTTGATCGCGTTGACGCCCGTCTGCTTGCCGAAGGCCGTTTGTCCGCTGGCGTTTGAAGACCGAATGATGATGGCCGGCTCACCCTGGGCGACGCGCAGCGCTTCGAGCGCCAGGGAGGGCATGAGAACGTCGCCGGCGCGCGTCACCAGCGGCACCCGACGAACGATCTGGTCGTGATCGGGCAGCCAGTTTGTCGCGCCGAGCCCTCGCGCCGCTTCCGCAAGCTTTGGTGCCGGGCCGACCGCGCCGGCGAACGCGGCGAGAAAGGGTGCGGGATCGTCGCCGGTGGTGACCAGCCCCGACTTCGCGGGCAGCGGCGCCGAAACGGCGTCGGTTAGCGTCACTCCAAGCGTGGCGGGCGCCTTCGAGAGAGCCTGAGCCAAGATTTGATCGCCGCTCGGCGCTTTTGCGACGAGCTTGGCCACCTCGGCGCGGGCGCGTGGGTCAGGAATCGCCTCGATGAGCTGGGACGCTCCCGCGCGATCCGCCTCCGCGAAGATGAAGTCGAAGGCGATGGACGCCGCGCCAAGTTCGCGCAGGCGGTCAAGAAGTTCGGCGAGGCGGGCGCGCGGCCAAGGCCATTGCCCATAGGCGCTGAGACTTTTCTCGTCGACGCCCACGACCCGCGTCGGCGCCTCGGGATCATAGGCGCGAGGAGCCAGACGCTGGAACGTGTCGAAGACAAAGTTGCGAAGGTCGTCGAGCGCCCGGGGTTGAATAACTCCCCAGGGAAAAATGAGAACCGCAGCGGCGACGATCGCGAGAAGGTAGGCGCGACGCCGCTTCAACATCTCCACCTCGCATGACGGTCACGCCGCCGCCGGGGGGATTGGCGAGGCTGGCGACGCCGCAGAACTAGTCGCCCGGACCGTCAATCGCAACAGGCCCGCCTCCGTGACCGCCGCTCCCATGACCACTGCTTCCGTGACTCCCTTGGCCGCCGTAACCGCCGCCGCTCCCATGGCCCGAGCCGCCGCCCCCGAAGAGGCCTCCACCGCCGCCTTCGCCGCCGTGACCGCCCTCGCCACCGCCGTACTGGCCGCCCTCGCCGCCCTCACCGTGGCCGCCTCCATAACCACCGCCGTGACCGCCCTCGCCGCCGTGACCACCTTCGCCATGTCCGCCGTGGCCGCCCTCGCCATGACCGCCATGACCGCCGTGACCGCCGTGTCCGCCATGACCGCCATGACCGCCTTCGCCGCCTTCATGACCACCGTGATCATGGCCGCCATGGCCGCCGTGATCATGATCGTCGTGGTGGCCGTCGTTTCCACCTTGGCGCGCTGGCGTCGGCAGCGGAGCAGGCTGATTGTCGACATTGGCGCGGCTCTGCACGATCGCATTGCCGAACCAAACCGGACCCAGCGCGTCAAGGCCCGGCGGACTGACGACGTCCGGCGGACGATCATTGCCGAGGGCAAGATTCGCCTCTTCGTTCGTCGGCTCGCGCTTGGCGCCGCCACGCTGTCCTTTACCGCTCTCCAATGCCGCGACGATTTGCGCGATCGTCTCAGGCGGCACGAGGAAAGGCTCCGACACCGGCCCGCCGCTCGGCGCGCAGACGCCATAGCCGGGGCGCGTGAGCGCTTGGCCGCCGACGTCGATGAAACCATATTGATGCACGACGAGCGTGCCGCAGGAGCCGCCAACCCGAACCAGCGCCGTCCCACCGCGCACGCCGATGGACGCCGTCGGCGTGCGCAGCTTTGTGCCGCCTTCGTGGCTGACGCCGCCGCCGACGAAGCGCATGACGCCCTTCGCCATCGACACGCCCTGCTGACCGCCGCCGCCTTGTGAATAGACAAAATCGTCAACGGTGACGGCGCTGTTGCGCCCGACGGTCATCGTCGATGTGTCGTTAAAGACGATCTGGGCGCTGCCGTACGGACTCGTCTCGATGCGTTCGCGCCGCTGCACGCCAAGGCCAACCGATAGCGAGCGCTTCGCGGCGCCCGGCGGCGTGCCATGTGCGCTCTGATTGACCGCGCCGACGTTCCCGACGTTATCTGCGAGCGCGGGGCCCGCGACGAGCGCGAGAGCGGTTGTGGCGGCCGCGGAGAACTTTTTCATTTATCGTCTCCGTCAGAACTTTGCCGTTGGCCCGAAACTGACAGACACGTTGTCAGTCTTGAAATTCGGCAGATTTGAATCGTTGCGCGCATACTCGACGTTGCCAGCGAAACCGAAATACGGCGTGATCGGCAAGTCCACCATCAGGCCGCCGATCCAGACGGTGTCTCGACGCGCGACGAAGGGATTGATCACCGGATTGGCGGCGTCGAAGGCAAGATGCGTAAAGCGGCCATAAGGCGCGAAGGTCCATCTGCGCGGAATAACTGGAAATGGCGGGTCGACCTCGAGCCGCAGCATCGCCTGAACGTCCACCTGATCGGAAGATTGCTGCGGATTGCCCGCCCACGCCCGCGTATAGGCGACGCGACCTTCAAGCCTCAGGTCGTTTGTCAGTCTGTAGGAGCTGCTCAAGTAGCCGGTGACGACGTCGCCAGTCGCCAACGTCGATACTGTCGAATAGGGCGAAAAACCGGTATAGCCGAGGAACCCCGGCGAGGGATCAACCCAGATCGCCCGCCATTCGGCGCCCGGCTCGAACCACAGGTCACGATTGAGTTCCGCGCCGAAACTCATGCCCGCGCCGCCGGCGTTCAGATAATTGCTGCCGCCGAGCAGCGCCACCGCGCCGGTCACGTACGGTTTGATGGAGAGGCCCGGATAAAGATCGGGCGCGATATGGATGCGTGGTCCTACGGAGCCTGCGAATAGCGCGACGCTATATTGCGGCAGGCGAAATTGCTCGGTGGCGTAGCCCGTCACGCGCGTCTCGAGCTGGTCGCCCCGCGCATTCTGAAAATCCAGATCATGCGCGGCCTGCACCAGCTGAAAGCTGTTGATGTCGCCCTTGCGCGAGGCGGCCGACGCGACGCCGACGCCGCCGACCTGGAAAAGATTATTGGTCGGGAAGAAATTGGCGTTCGATTGCGCCCGCAGGCCGACGTGCATCCGCAGATAAAGCCGGTTGGCTTGCGTGCGCTTCTCGATATCGGGCAGCTGCGCTTCGACCTGAGCCACCTGAACCGGATCGAGGCCGCCTTCGGCGAGCGCGTTGCGCAAATGCTGCGCCGAGATTTCATAGGCGCCGAGCCGCGCATAAAGGAAACCGAGCTCCTTTCGGGCGCGCGACAAGTTCGGGTTGAACATCAGCATGCGTTCAAGCGCGCCGATTCCCGCTTCATAGTCGCGTAGCTCCGTCGACAGCAGGACGTAGCGATACGTCGCGTCATAGTCGGTCGGATTATGCTGAATATAGGCTGCGAGGCGCTCCTGTTCGGCGCGCGGATCCTCCTGCGCCAGAGCCGGACTGAAAAGTGCGAATGCGGCAAACAGTGCGCCCAAAAGCCTCGGCGCCGCTCTATATGCGAACATAAATGGCAAGCCCCCGTAAAAAATCGGAAAACGGCGATCGAAGCCCGGACCGTCAGCTGAACCGGAAGCTGACTCATGTCGCCTGGAGTAGCAAGGCAGCCTCGGACGATGCGCCGATGCGAATGACACGACGGCGCAATGTGTCTGCTGCGAATTAATCCTATGCAGCAACGGCTTAAGTCCTTTTGTGCCCATCCTCCTTGCGCAAATGGCGGATACAACAAATTCTCGGGTGTTGCCTTGAAAGCACAGGCGCGACGCGCGGCTAACGCCGGAGCCCGCCATCGAAGAGAGAGACAACTTCGCCGCTTTCCGTCGACGACCGCTCCGCGACCGACGAAAGAATGACGCCCCTACGCCAGCGCGCCGAGACCACGCGGCGGCGCGGACGCGCGATGGCGCGTGAATCCTCGCAAGACGCGCCCGGCGCGAGGAGCCAGCGCAGCACGATCAGCAAGTCGGCGGCGCGGCGCGACGCGCCGATTTCCACCGCGTTGCGGATGTCGGCGACGACTCGCCCACGTGCGGCGTCGATCGAGACGGCCCGGCGGTATCGCGCCAGCATGCGATGATGCTTGTCGCTAGGGCTCACGCCCAGGATGAGTTCATGGCTGCGCAGGCCCGCTATTTCGGCGCAACGCTCAATCGGCGTCAATTCGGGAATCATTTCGGGTTCTCCCAGTCGCTTGCTCTGCCACGGGTCTTTTGCCTCTTGTCGGCAGCATAGCGACGGTAGCGCCCTGTTCCTCATCTGTTTGTGTGAGAACGCACACCGATCATTCGGCTTCGTTGAGCGCCTCTTGAACCCGCTTCTCCAGGACCGACGGGCGCAACAGCACGAGACCGCCGCGGATTTTTTCGGCGAGGCCTTCGTCGATCATCGCCGAGAGCTCGCGGCTGACCTGTTCGCGCCGACAACCGATACGGGCGGCGAGATCATGCTGAAACGGCGGCGGCGATACGATCGACTGTCCCGTCGACCCCTTGCGCGGCGCCGACATGCGCAACAATTCGGAATAGAGCCGATGCTTGAGGTCGAGCACCGAGCGCTCGAACAGGCGCGTATTCAGTTCCCGCACTCGCGCCGTCAGCAGACGCAACAGCCGCTCGCAAATCTCCGGCTCGCCGAACAGGATCTCCTTGAAGACCACTGGCGGCACGAGCAAAAGTTCCGCGTTGGTAAGCGCCGTCACATTGGCGGAGCGCTTGGCCCCGTCGACCGCCGCCATCTCGCCGAAGAATTTGCCCGGCCCGAAGTCCCCGAAGATCATTTCCTTGCCGGCGGCGGTTCGTATCAGCACGCGAACGTCGCCGCTGACGATGAAATACACGTCAGTCGAAGGATCGTCGAAATCGAGGACCAGCTCATGCTCGGCGTAGCGCCTGCGCACGCAGTGGCGCGCCAGCTGTTCGCCGCGCGTTGGGTCAAGGCCAACAAAGAAAGGAATCCCGTCAAATAGGGACACATCGCGCTCCTGAATTGGAAATAGCGCCGATATTGACGCTAAATGTCGACGTCGTCGAGGCGCAATCTGCTGGCGGACGCAGACTCTTCGGGCGATGATTGATGATGCAAGCGTTCCGACTCGCGACCTTCAATCTGGAAAATCTCGATTGGTCGGGGACCAAACCGGAGGCGTTTGCGCGCCGAACCGGCGCGCTACGCCCCCTGCTGGAGACGCTCGACGCCGATATATTGTGCCTGCAGGAAATTCATGCGCAGAGGCGTCACAAGCATGACGCGCGGCAATATATCGCGCTCGACCGCTTGCTTGCGACGACCAGATACGCGAATTTTCATCGGGCGACGACCGTTAGGCCGGGCGGCGACGCCCCCGCCGACGTGCATAATCTGGCGATCCTTTCACGATGGCCGATGCGCGCGCAACGGCAGATCCACCACGACATCGTGGCGCGATGGGTCTGGCCGCCGCCGCGGGACGCCGACGGCTCCCAGCCGGAGCCGGTGGAGATCGCTTGGGACAGGCCCCTGCTCTACGCTGCCGTCGAGCTTCCCAACGGATGCGCGCTCCACGTCGTGAATCTGCATCTACGCGCGCCGCGCGCGATTCCTATCGCGACGGCGCGCGGTTTCGGGTCGAGCCGCGCACAGATCGAGGGCCAGTTCGTGGCGGCGCTCAAGCGCGAAGGCCAGGCGCTGGAGGCCCGGCTGTTCGCCGAGACTCTTTTTGACGCGGACCCGCAGGCGCAGATCGCCATTGTCGGCGACTTCAACGCCGACGCGCATGACGCGCCGACCAGACTCTTGCGCGGCGGCGGAGACGAAGCGGCGGAAGGCGACCGGGCCCTCGTCGCCTTGGAAGAGCGCGTCGCGCCGTCGCGGCGCTTCACCGTGGTGCATGCGGGACGCCCAACATTGATCGACCACCTCCTTGCCTCACGGACATTGGCCGCCAATTGGCGCGAGACCACGATCCTGAACGACGGGCTGCAGGACGAAGTCTACGCGGAAGAGCCTGTCGAGGGCTCGCTCCACGCGCCCGTGTGCGCTCGATTTGAGCTGGTCGCAAAATGACCGCGGCGCCGCTTGTGAACCCGAGCGCGCCGCTCGAGCGTAAGGCCGCCTGTCACATTGAGGCGAATGATCTCAACTGTTCGGCCATGGCGCGCGTTTCGCTCCAGTCCAGTTCAACGTCCGCTTGACCTTCGGAGGAGACGAGGATGCCGCTCTGCTCGACCCTCGCGTCGAAGTCATGATCACTGGCGATCGGGCTCATATAAATTTGCTGTTCGCCGCGGTCGCCCTTCGCCACGGAGTCGAGGGCGCGCGAAAGGATCGCCGCCTCTTCTTTGGTAAAGCGCCGCAGGGGGTGGCCGGGAAGGCGGAGCGTCGCCAATACGACAAACGTTCGATGCTTTGAGGCGACAAGCTCGAAAAGCTGAGACATTTTCAAGACCCCATCGGCAGTTCAACACAGCAAGAGACGCGTTTTTGCACGCCGTCGCGCAGGCGCGCTTCTTGAAGGAAGGTCAGGAGCCCGCCTTTCGTAGATGAGCGCATCAAATTTCATGCCGGGAAACAGACAAGGGTCTTGCCATGAGAGAAACAGATGAATGACAAGCGCCTCTTCGCGCCATCGACCGCGCGCAATCGCGGCCCGATCCTCGACGTCCTGCGCAACGTCTTGCCGTCGAAAGGGGTGGCGCTCGAGATTGCGAGCGGCGCGGGAGAACATGTCACATTTTTCGCGCAGCATCTGCCCGGACTGACATTCTGTCCGTCCGACCCGAGCGCTGAAGCGCGAGAGAGCATTTCGGCCTGGATCGCCTCCACGCGACTCGCCAATGTGAATGCGCCGCTCGCGCTGAACGTCGAGGATTTTCCTTGGCCGATCAATGCGGCGGACGCCATCATCTGCATCAACATGACCCACATTTCGCCCTGGAGCGCGACCGAGGCGTTGTTCGAGGGCGGGAGCAGGGCTTTGCGCAAGGAAGCGCCGCTCTATCTATACGGTCCATACAAGCGCGGCGGCGCGCATACAGCGCCAAGCAACGCTGAGTTCGATGCGAGCCTTCGCGCTCGCAACGCCGCGTGGGGCATCCGCGATGTCGAAGATGTCGCGGCCTGCGCGCGCGCGAAAGGATTTGGAGAGCCTCAAATCGTGGACATGCCCGCCCATAATCTCAGCGTCATCTTTCGCCGGTAACGAAAACATTGACGCGCACTAGCCTGGAGCCAGCGTTGCGCCGCGTGTCTCGAAATGATGACACGAGCGCAGCCATGCCGATGGAGCCCGCGAACGGGCCCTCTCGGCGCGTGTAGTGAAGCCCACCTGGAGAAACACCATGGAACGTCGCGAATTCATCGCAGTCGGAACCGCCGCCGCCGTCGCAGCTGCCACCCAAGCGTTTGCTCAGGCGACCGGCCAACAGGACAGCGCGGCCAAAATGGAGGATATGCATCCGCCGCTCTACAAAAACCTGGAAACCGCGAGCATCGAATGCGTCTCCACCGGCAACGACTGCCTTCGGCATTGTCTTGGCATGTTTGCGATGAAAGATACGAGCATGGCCGAATGTGCGGACGCCTCGCTGCAGCTTGTCGCTGCATGCAATGCGCTCGCATCGCTGGCGGCGCTCAACTCCTCGCATGTCGGTCCGCTGGCGAAAACGGTGGCCATGATTTGCGAGGACTGCAAGAAGCAATGCGACAAGTTTCCGAAGATCGCCGAATGCGTGGCCTGCGGCAAAGCGTGCCAGAAATGCGCCGACGAATGCCGTAAGGTCTAGCCGACTCCAAGCAGCACCTCCGGGAGCTTCGATGAAGACCACGCGATACGCATTCGCGCGAGTCGCCGCTTGCGCCGCCATCTCCATGGGGATTGGCGGCGCCGCTGCCAGCGCGGCAGCCCAGGGCGCGCCGCGCGACACTGTCGCCCAGGCGACGGAAAAGGCGGAAAAGACGACGGGGCAAGGCGAGGGCGTCGTCAGAGCGGTCGACGCGGACGATCGCAGGCTCATGATCACCCACGGGCCAATCGCCGGACCACTGGAAATGTCGCCTATGACAATGGCGTTTCACGTGGCACCAAACGTGGATCTCTCCAGCCTGTCGAAGGGCATGAAGATCAAATTCACGATCAGTCGCGACGCGAAAGGCCTCTATGTCATTGAGGACGTGCGGCCGGAGAAACCCTAATGCGCGCTCACGTCCGTGCGGCTATATCCCAGTCCGTCCATGCCGATGCGGTGCATCAGATAGCATAGACAATCCTGCTGCACGGCGCGTGGGTCAACTGTCAGCATGGCCGGAATGGCGGGGCGCGCGAGCCTGATTTGGCCACCCGCGTAATCGAAATAGTTGATCGGCTGCGTGTCGAACCCTTCGCCCGAGAGGACTTCGAGGCGCGCGTCTTCGTCGCCCAACGCGCCGAAAGAGGCGCCCGCGCCCAATTCGCTGAAATTCAGATGGTCGATATCAGGGCGGAAGACAAAGTCCGCCGGCGTTCCGTCGAAGGAAAAGCTTGCGCCGGCGGGCGGCTTCACGATGGCGCATGTGCGCAGCAACTCAATGTCCTGCGGGGCCGGCGCGTGGTCGGGAAGCTCTGCGATCGATACGCAGGCGTCGAGCAATTCGACGACATGCGCCACGCCGGCATCGGCGCCCGACTTGCCGCATTCGACCGTGATCGCCGGACATAGTTCGGCGAAGGCCGCTGCGCTGGTGCCGCGCGGGCGCTGAAAATGCACGACAATGCGGGAGAACAGCTGCGCAAGGGCGACGTATTTCGGCTCAAGCCTGGTGACGCAGCTGTAGTGAGGATTGAAGCCGGTGTTGTTGTGGATGTCGACGGCGGCGAAAGCTCGGCGCTTCTCAACGTATTCGTAAATCCAGCGCGCCATATGCGCGAGCGGATCATCGGGAAAAGCCGTGCCGGGCCACACCCGGTTGAAGTCGCGTTGGTTCGGCAGCGTGCGCACATTCGCCGCCGCGGCTTCGACATTGCCGATGAACAGAATGAGCGACCGATTGAGCCCGCGCGCGACGTGACGACGCAAAATCTCCTGCACGGCGGCGAGCCCGCTCGTCTCATTTCCGTGCAGCAGCGTAGACACGAACAGCGGTTGCGGGTCGCGGCCCGGAAGGTCGAACAGCGTCGGTCGGGGAAGGATGTCCTTCAGGCGATTGGCGGGGCAGTCGAGAAATCCGTCAGGCAGCCGGTCGAGCAAGGCGCAAGGCGCGTCGGTCACTGTTCTCGTCATGTTTCCCACTGATGGACGGGGGCGCCGCTGCGCTGGCGCTCGCAATAGGCCGCCATCAGGGCATAAAGGTCCCCGCCGCGCGCCTCAAGGGCTTTTCGCTGCCAAGCCGCCCCGGTCTGCCGCGTCTGCACCCGAGCTTCGACGATATCGAGGAAATCGGCTTCGGCGACGCCCAGGTCGCGAAGCCCCGCCCTGGCGTCGGGAATGAGCCGATCGAGCAGCAGACGATCGGCGGCGATCTCGCCTTCGCCCGGCCATTCGAGCTTGGCGTCGAGGCCAAAGCGCGCGGCGGCGTAAAAATTTCGCTTGGCGTCAGCGAAGGCGAGGCCGCCGGCGCCGCCGTCCCCGCTCATGGCGATGGTCCGCGCCAGGCCGAGGTAAAGCGCGGCGTTCGCCATCATGTCGATGAAGGTCGGTCCGGCGGGCAGAATGCGGTGTTCGACGCGCAGATGCGGCGCCCCGCTCTCGTCGAAGCCGATCAGCGGACGATTCCAGCGCCAGATGACGCCATTATGCAACCGCAGGTGGCGCATCGCCTCGGGCGGGTCGTCATAGGCCACGGGAAGCAGCGCCTCATAGTCGCGTAAATTTTCCTCGAAGATCTCGATGAGGGAATGGTCGGCGTAGCCGGAGCCCATGCAGACCCTGGCCGGGCCCGGCATCTTCACTGCTTGTTCAAACAGCGGGATGCGCGTTTCCTCCCATAGCGCCTTACCGAAAAGGAACGGTGCGTTGCCGCAGGCCGCGAGGATCGGTCCCGACGCCGCCACCGAGGCGTTGTAATAGAGATGCGCCAGATCGGCCGGGGCCTTGAGATGGATCTGAAACGAGGTCGTCGCAGCTTCGAGCATCACATCTTTGTGCTCGGACGCAAGGCGGTCGCGGCCCGCGATATTGACGTGCAACGGCTGCCCGCCGCGCAGACGAAGCACTTCCTGGTTGAGCGCATAGTAGCGGTTGAGCGGCGACATATTGGCAATCGTCAGATCGCTGTCGCGGATCGTGGGCAGCGTGCCGATCATCACCAGATTGGCGTCGAGCTGGTGCGCCACGTCGTTGCATTTCGTCCAGAGGTCCGTCAGCGACCTGTGCGCTTGCGTCAGCGCATCGCCTTTGAGGTGGAACGGCGCGCAATTCAACTCGACGTTAAAGCGCGACAGCTCCGGCACGACGAGCGGATCATCGAGGGTTTCGAGGACATCCTGGTTGATCGAGGACGGCGCGTAATTGTGATCCACGATCCAGGTTTCGACTTCGAAGCCGACCATGTGGCCGTCGCGCGAAAATTTCTCCTGTTCAAACAGGACGCGTGCAAGATCCGTTTCCTGCGCGAGCCGGCCGGCAAAGCGCGCCTTGTCGGCGGGCGTAAAGCCCGTGGTTTTGATGTCCTCGCCCAAGGATCCTCCTTCCGCTCGTAAGCGCAGTTATCCGCGTCTCAAGCGCACCGGCGCAACGGCGTCCGCGACCGAGGTCGCGAGGAGCCCGCAAGGGCGATCCGCCGCAGATCATCTATCTAGTTCTCCCCGGCCGTATCGATAGAGCCCGAAGCGTCGGCAGGACAAGCCGCGAGCGCTGCTGTAGATTGCGCTCCCTTCTCCCGGGAGCCGACCGTGTCTGATATCGCTTACGTGAACGGAGCTTACATCCCCATCGACGAGGCGCGCGTGTCGATTCTCGACCGCGGCTTCCTGTTCGCCGACGGCGTTTATGAGGTTGCGGCCGTCATCGGCGGAAGGCTGATCGACAATGACTCGCATCTTTCGCGTCTCGAGCGTTCGCTGCGCGAACTGCGTATCGAAACTCCTGTTCCGATGGCGGGCATCGCGGAAATCGAGGCCGTACTTATCGCGAAGAATGGTTTGAGCGAAGGCCTCGTCTATCTGCAAATCACCAGAGGCGCCGCCGCCGAGCGCGAGTTCGGATTTCCCGCGGAAGCGGCGCCGACGTTGGTCGCCTTCGCTCAGAAGAAAAACATCATCGCCTCTCCCGCCGCCGAAACCGGCGTGAAGGCGCTTACCGTTCCGGATCTGCGATGGGCGCGACGCGACATCAAGAGCACGGCGCTGCTCGCGCAGGTTCTGGCGAAGCAAGCGGCGCTCGAGGGCGGCTGCCAGGAAGCGTGGATGGTCGATCAGGACGGTTTCGTGACCGAAGGCTCATCCTCGACCGCCTTCATCCTCACTCGCGCCAATGTGCTGGTGACGCGTCTAAACTCCTCCGCGGTTCTTCCGGGCTGCACACGGAGAGCCGTGCAGGTGATCGCGGAGCGGGAAGGATTGACCGTCGAGGAGCGCAGTTTCTCGGTCGCCGAGGCCTATGAGGCGAAGGAAGCCTTCCTCACAAGCGCCTCCAATCTCGTGCTGCCGGTTGTCTCGCTCGATGGCCGCCCCATCGGATCTGGCGCGCCGGGCGACACGAGTCGCCTGCTGCGCAAGCGCTACATCGAATGGGCGACGAACGCGGCCAGCGCTCGCTAGCGCTGCATTTCCAGTCCGTCGAAGTCGGAGCTGCGCTCTTCTTCAATCGCGAGCGCGATGATCAGGCTGAACAGCGCAGCAGCGAGACACCAAACCGAATACCAAGCCGGCCGGTTAGCCGCGAGCGCCAAGAAAAACGTCGCCAACACCGCGACGCCGAATACATTGATCGCCCTTCGCTGGCTGAAAATGAGCGGCGACACGGTCAGCACGAGATAGAGAAAATCCGTCACGAGCGGCGGACGCTCGAACAGCGGATCGTAAGCGAGCGAATGCCGATACACCGACAGGTCGATGCCGTCGGCGCCGGCGAGTTTGGCTACAAGATAGGCGGCCAGGACGATGCCTACGCCGCCCATGGTCCACCAAAGACGATTTCGCTCCGGATCCGATTCCGCATAGGCGGCCGCCATTGGCGTCAGCACGGGCCACATCGTAAAAGCGATTAAGGTGTAGACATAACGATAAGGCTGCCCGGCGGCGGGATCGTTCCGCGTGAGCCATACCGCAGCTTCGACGAACTGGTGCGCCGAGAACACGAGCGGAAACGCGGCGAAAAGCACCATGCGCCGGTCGTAGCGCAGCGCTTTTGAGACCATGCCGTAGCCCCCGCCAACCCCAGGCCGAGCCCAGCCGTAATGCTTGCCTCAAGCGAATAGCACATAGATCACGGTCACTGTGCAGGTAACGCTTCGGCCTATCTTAATGCGGATTTCGCGCGCGTCGAGACCTAAGCAATCGCGGGGATGAGTTCGCGTCGGAACATGTATGCAGCGGACGCGTTTTAGGACGAGAGTTCACAAGCGGAGGTCAAAATGGGCAACCTTCTGTATTGGGCCGTGGTGTTCCTGGTCGTCGCTCTCATTGCCGGATTTCTGGGCTTTGGGGGCGTCGCCGGCGTCGCGGTGGACGGCGCGCGGATATTGTTCTGGCTGGCGTTGGTTCTCCTGGTCGTTTCGGTCGTTCTCGGCCTCGTCCGGCGCGCCTAACGGTCGTCGCGTAATCTCGCAGTCGTAAATGAGCCGGACGCTCTTTTGAGTGGCCGGCTCAATTTTGCGCGTCAGGGAATATCATCGAGCGAGCTGACCCAGGCATCTGCGACGGAATCCGACGGCGCGCGCCAGTCGCCGCGCGGCGACAGCGACCCTCCCGAACTGACTTTCGGACCGTTCGGCAGCGCCGACCGTTTGAACTGGCTTCCCTCAAAGAAACGCTTCACGAAAACGCCGAGCCAATGTTTGATCGTCGAGAGGTCATAGGAGATCTTGTCTTCTTGCGCGATCCCTGTAGGCCATGAGCCGGCGGACGCATGCCGCCAGGCGCGCCAGGCGAGAAAGGCGATCTTCGCAGGCGCAAATCCGTAGCGCGTCGTATAATAGAGATTGAAGTCCTGCAGCGCATACGGCCCGACCGTATCCTCAGTTCGCTGCCTTGCTTTTCCCGGCACGAGCTCGGGGGATATTTCCGTCGCAAGAACGTCTTCAAGCACCGCCGCCGTTTCGGCGCCGAAGCGCGCGTCACGCGCGCACCAGCGGATGAGGTGCTGAATAAGCGTCTTGGGCACTGAGGCGTTGACGTTGTAATGCGACATCTGATCGCCAACGCCATAGGTGGACCAACCGAGGGCGAGTTCGGACAGGTCGCCAGTGCCAATGACCAGCGCGCCATGGCGGTTGGCAAGACGAAACAGCAGCGACGTGCGCGCGCCCGCCTGCACATTCTCGTAAGTCGTGTCGTAAACCGCCTCTCCGCGCGCAGCCGGGTGATCGATGTCGGCGAGCATTTGCTTGCAAGCGGCAGTGACGTCGATTTCCTGCGCGGTGACGCCGAGCGCGCGCATCAGCCGCCAGGCGTTGGCCTTGGTGCTTTCGCTCGTGGCGAAGGCCGGCAGCGTGAAGCCGAGCACATTTTCGCGCGGCAGACCGAGCGCATCCATCGCCGTTACCGCGACGAGCAACGCCTGCGTGGAGTCGAGTCCGCCAGAGACGCCGATCACCGCCTTTTTGATTTTCGTGGCGCGCAGCCGTTGTTCGAGACCGTGCGACTGGATGTTGAACGCCTCGAAACACAGCTCGGCGAGCCGCGTTTCATCCGCCGGAACGAAGGGAAAGCGTCCGACCTCGCGCAGAAATCCAAGATCGCGATCGCAAGATCCGGCGAGTTCGAAGTCTATGCGACGGTAGTTCGTCGCGCCCTGCTCCACGTCGGCGCAGGCCCCAAACGTGCCCTGCCGCATGCGCTCGGCAAGAAGACGACCGATATCGACATCGGCGAGCGCCAGCTGCGGTTCGTCCGAAAAGCGCGGCGCCTTGGCGAGAACGTCGCCCTTCTCGCAGATCAGCGCTTCTCCGTCCCACGCGAGGTCCGTCGTCGACTCGCCCTGCCCGGCCGCCGAATAGAGATAGGCCGCTAGGCACCGCGCCGAATGCGCGCTGCAAAGCGTCTCGCGATAGTCGGATTTGCCGACGATCGCGTTCGACGCCGAGAGATTGAGCAGCACGGTCGCGCCCGCCAGCGCGGCGCGCGCCGAAGGGGGGATCGGAACCCAGACGTCCTCGCAAATTTCCGTGTGGATCACGAGTCCGGGAAAATCCGTCGCTTCGAGGAGCGTATCGGAACCGAACGGGGCGCATTGTCCGGCGACGGCGATGTCCTCGCCCGAAATAAAGGCTCCGGACGCGAAGTGCCGCTGTTCGTAAAACTCGCGATAGTTCGGCAGATAGACCTTGGGCGTCACGGCGAGCACGCGGCCGCGCAGGATCGCCACGGCGCAATTATAGAGACGGCCACGATGGCGCAGCGGCGCGCCAACGACGATCAGCGGGTGAATGCCGCAAGAAGCCTCGACGAGTTCGGCGAGCGCGGCGTCGACGGCGGCGAGCAGCGCCTCCTGCTGCAAGAGATCGTCGATCGCGTAAGAGGAGATCCCCAACTCGGGAAAAAGTACGAGCGAAGCGCCGTGCTGATCCGCTTGGCGCGCCAGTTCGATCGTCCGCGCAACGTTGAAAGCCGGATCGGCGACTCGCACGTTCGGCGTCGCGACGGCGACTCGGATGAAGCCATGCGTGTGCAGACAATAGAAGGGGTGGGTCATGACGCGATCATACAGCGTTCGCCGCAAAATTCGCAGACCTTCACCAAACAAAGCAAAAGGGCGAGGTCTCCCCCGCCCTTCGCAAAACTGCTTTAAGCGATCTCTCAGTGCGCCAGGATCGCCAGCATCAGCAGCGCCACGATATTGGTGATCTTGATCGCCGGATTCACTGCAGGGCCGGCGGTGTCCTTATAGGGGTCGCCGACCGTGTCGCCGGTCACCGCCGCCTTATGGGCCTCGGAGCCCTTCTCATGCTTCACGCCGTCTTTGTCTATGAAGCCGTCTTCAAAGGATTTCTTGGCGTTGTCCCAAGCGCCGCCGCCTGACGTCATCGATATGGCGACGAAGAGCCCGTTGACGATGACGCCCAGCAGCAACGCGCCCAGCGCCGCGAAGGCGTTGGCCTTGCCGCCAAGGATCCAGGCGACGACGAAGGCGACGATCGGCGCCAGCACCGGCAGCAGCGAGGGCACGATCATTTCCTTGATCGCCGCCTGCGTCAGCATATCGACGGCGCGGCCGTAATCCGGCCGGTCGGTGCCAGCCATGATGCCGGGCTTTTCCTTAAATTGACGGCGCACCTCGACGACCACCGAGCCCGCCGCGCGCCCCACCGCCGTCATGGCGATGCCGCCGAAGAGATAGGGGATGAGGCCGCCAAAGATGAGGCCCGCGACGACGTAAGGGTTGGAGAGCTCGAAGTCGATCTTTCCCAGCCCTTTGAAAAACGGCACGTCGGTGTCGATGAAATGCTTCAGATCGTTCGTGTAGGCGGCGAAGAGCACCAGCGCGCCGAGGCCCGCCGAGCCGATGGCGTAGCCCTTGGTCACGGCCTTCGTCGTATTGCCCACGGCGTCGAGCGCGTCGGTGTTGCGACGCACCTCCTTCGGCAGGCCCGCCATTTCGGCGATGCCGCCGGCGTTGTCGGTGACGGGGCCGAAGGCGTCGAGGGCCACGACCATGCCGGCGAGGCCGAGCATCGTCGTCACCGCGATCGCCGTGCCATAGAGCCCGCCGAGTTCATAGGTGAGAATGATGCCGAGAACGATGACGAGCGCCGGCGCCGCCGTCGATTCAAGCGACACGGCGAGGCCCTGGATGACATTGGTGCCGTGGCCCGTCACCGACGCCTGAGCAATCGACACCACCGGACGCTTGCCGGTGCCGGTGTAATATTCGGTGATGTAGACGATGGCGCCGGTGACGATCAGGCCCAGCACCCCGGAGAGGAACAGGCCATAGCCGTGGATGGCTTCGCCATTCGCCTTGCCGATCTCGCCCCAGCCGACGGTAAAGGTCGTCGCCAGGAAGAGCCCTCCGACTGACAGCACGCCGGCGGCGATGAGGCCCTTGTACAGCGCGCCCATGATGGAATCATCGATGCCGAGCTGCTTGAAATAAGGCGAAGCAAACTTACCCCACGGCGTGCCCTCGTCGTCGCCCATTTTCACGAAATAGGTGCCGGCGATCGAAGTGAGGATCGAAAGGCCGCCGATCGCGAGCGGATAGATCATCGCCGACGACAGGCCTTCCTGACCGGCGAAGAAGATCGAGGCGAGCACCATGGTGGCGACGACCGTCACCGCATAGGTCTCGAAGAGGTCGGCCGCCATGCCGGCGCAATCGCCGACATTGTCGCCGACGTTATCGGCGATCGTGGCGGGATTGCGTGGGTCGTCCTCGGGAATGCCGGCTTCAACCTTGCCGACGAGATCGGCGCCGACGTCGGCGCCCTTAGTGAAGATGCCGCCGCCAAGGCGGGCGAAAATCGAAATCAGCGATCCGCCGAAGCCGAGGGCGACCAGCGCGTCGACGACCGTGCGATCCGAAGGCGCATAGCCGGCGAACCAGGTCAGGATCGCGTAATAGACAGCGACGCCGAGAAGCGCGAGGCCGGCGACAAGAAGTCCGGTGACCGCGCCGGCCTTGAAGGCGATGTCGAGGCCGCCGGCGAGCGATTTCGTCGCCGCCTGCGCCGTGCGGACATTGGCGCGCACCGAGACGTTCATGCCGATATAGCCGGCCGCGCCGGAGAGCACCGCGCCGAGCAGGAATCCGAAGGCGACCGCCCAGCCGAGCAGGATGACGAGAATGACGAAGATCACGCCGCCAACCATGGCGATGGTCTTGTATTGGCGGTTGAGATAGGCCTGCGCGCCCTCGGCGACGGCGCCCGAAATTTCCTGCATCCGCGCCGACCCCGGATCGGCTGCGAGCAATTCCTGCGAGGTCTTCACGCCATAGACGATAGACATCAATCCGAAGACGATGGTTAGAAACAGAACCATTTTGGCTTCGCCTTTTCGTTCTTCGACCGGGGAATGGCCGAATTGGTCGCGTCGCCGCGAACGGAGTCGCGCAACAAAAAAAGGAGCAGCGACCCCGCCGAGCGAATCGGGCGGGGACAGCAGCTTTCCAGCGGGCTTTCTGCCAGAAACGTGGCCGCACGGCAATGCTGTGCGATCCCGTATTTTTCAGAAGTGTTGGAAGGACAATTTTTTGAAAAAGACGGGCTTTTTGTGTCCGTCGAGAAAAATCGGCGGCGCGCTTCCCGCTACAAATTCGCCGATCCGACAGGCCGGCGCGGCAGGCGGCGCTTCGCTGCCCACAGCGATGAGAATTTCGTAGTCGTCCCCGCCGGTTATCGCCGTTTCGAAGAGCGCGGGATCGATGGCGATCGCCTCTCGCGCCGCCGCTGAAAGCGGCACGGAGGCGAGATCGACAACGGCGCTCACGCCAGAGGCGCGGCAAAGCTTGGCGAGATCGCCGGCGAGGCCGTCGGAAATGTCCATCGCGGCGCTGGCGTTGGCGCAAAGCCACGCCGAGAGATCGACGCGCGGCTGTGGCAGCAGATAGCGCCCGATGAGATGGTCACGTGCGCTAGCCGAGAGGCGCCTCGCCAGCGCCGGATCGCGGCGCAGCGCGAGACCCAGCGCCGCGTCTCCGATCGGGCCCGAGACGAAGATGGCGTCTCCTGGCTTGGCGCCGGTACGGGGCACGAAGCGCCGGGCGCGGCCGAGCGCGGTGATCGAGATGGTCAGCGGCCCCGGAGTCGCAGCCGTGTCGCCGCCGATGAGCGGCGCGCCATACGCGCGCGCATCCTCGGCGAGCCCGGCGGCGAAAGCGTCCAGCCAAGCGTTGGTCCAGTCGCCCGGCAGCGCCAAGCCGAGCAGAAAGCCGATCGGCTCCGCGCCCTTGGCCGCAAGGTCGGAGAGATTGACGCGCAGGGCTTTCTTGGCGATCAGCGAAGGGTCGTCGTCCGCGAAGAAATGCACGCCGGCGACGACCATGTCGGTTGTCACGACGAGCGGCGCGCTTTCGGGCGCGAGAAGCGCCGCATCGTCCTTAAGGCCGAGCGCGGCCGCGCCCGCGATCGGCGCGAACACGCGGGCGATGATGTCGTCTTCGCTATAGCGCGGCATGGCTTCGCCCTCGTGCTTCGAGACGCGAGCTTCGCTCGCTCCTCAGCATGAGGGCGAGGTTTAGGCGCCGCCGGCCTCCTCATCCTGAGGAGCCCGCGCAGCGGGCGTCTCGAAGGACGAGGAAGCCGCAGGCTCCGCTCCTGTCAACTCAACTCCTCGGCGCGCTCCTCATGCGCGATCCTATCGAGCACGGCGTTCACCATCCCCGACTCGGTCGGTCCGAAAAAGGCGCCGGCGACGTCGACATATTCCTTGATGACGACGCGCGCCGGGACGTCCTTGCGCGACCGCAGTTCATAGACGCCGGCGCGCAGGGCGGCGCGCATGACGGACTCCAATCTTGACAGCGGCCAGCCGCCGGATAGCGCGCGATCAATCTGCCGGTCGATGGCGACCTGATCGGTGAGCACGCCTTGCAGCACGTCGCGAAAGAAAGCGGCGTCCGCCGGCTTATACTGCGCGCCTTCGATCTCTCGCCCGATCCAGTGAGACTCGAACTCGGCGAAAATCTCGTTGAGCCCTTTGCCGGCGACTTCCATTTGGTAAAGCGCTTGCACGATCGCCAGACGCGACGCCGAGCGTTGATCGACGCTCATACGACGCCTCGTTTGAGGCGCACAAGCGCGAGCGCCGCCCGCGCCGCGTCGGCGCCCTTGTCGCCCTGCTTGGGATCGGCGCGCACGATCGCCTGCGCCTCATTCTCCACAGTGAGCACGCCATTGCCGAGCGGCAGACGGCGCGAGACGGAAAGATTCATCAGCGCCCGCGTGCTTTCATTGGCGACGAGTTCGAAGTGATAGGTCTCGCCTCGGATGACGCAGCCGAGCGCAACGACGCCGTCATAGGGCGCGCCGGCAAGCTCGGCGTCGTCGAGCGCGATCGCGGCCGCAGTGGCGATCTCCAGCGCGCCGGGAACTTCGATCACCGTCGCCTGCGCCTGGAGCGTGCGCAACGCATCAAGCGCGCCTTCACGCAGCAGCGCGACGATTTCGCCGTTGAACTTCGTCGTGACGACGAGAATATGCGCGCCGGGCACGGGCTGAGCGTCATCGTCGTCGGGTGCAAAACCAGCCATTCAGGCGACTCCAGTGGGTGCGCGCAACCCTCTCCCTTGGGGGGAGGGCGGCTGCGAAGCAGCCAAGTGAGGGTTAGCGTTCTCAATTGCAAAGGTGCGGGACGCGCCGCCACAGCGAACGCATTAACGCTGAGGCGCAAACCGCTCACCCGACACTGCCAAAAGCCCGTCGTTGACGACGGGCGTCCTTACAGACGCCCTTTGGCCGGATCCCTCTCCCTGTGGGAGGGGGACGCCGCGAACCGATTATGGGCGCGTTATGTCACACGAGCGACGCTCTGTCAGCCGATATGGCCGTTATACACATTCTCGCGCAAACTCAGACTACCGCGCTTCGCTCAACCTTGCCGCGTAGCGCGCCATCAGATCGACTTCGATATTGAGCGCATCCCCTGCCCTGCGCGCGCCGAGCGTCGTAACGCTAAGTGTATGCGGAATGAGCAGCACGGAAAAACGATCGCCGTCGACCTCGTTCACCGTGAGCGAAACGCCGTCGAGCGCCACGGAGCCTTTCTTGGCGATGAAGCGCGACAGCGCTCGCGGCGCCTCGATCCAGAATCTGGACATGCTTGTTTCTTCGGACGGGCGTCCTTCGGGCGCCCTATCGCAAAAGTCATCGCGCGAAATAATGCGCGCGACGCCGTCGATATGGCCGGTGACGATATGGCCGCCGAGTTCGTCGCCGATCTTCAACGCGCGTTCGAGATTGACGCGCGTTCCGCAGGCCCATGTTCCGACTGTGGTGACGGCGAGCGTCTCGGCGGCGGCGTCCACTTCGAAGACCGTTCGCGCGTCCTCGCGCGCGACGGCGACGACCGTCAGACACACGCCCGAGCAGGCGATGGAGGCGCCCAGAGCGATGCCGTCGGGATCGTATGAACAGGCGATGCGCAGGCGGCGCAGTTCGCCGCGCGGCGTCATCGCAACGATTTCGCCCACATCGGTGACGATGCCGGTGAACATCAGTCGACCCGCGCGTATCGAGTCATCGTGTCGGCGCCGAGCGCGCGCGTCTCGATCAGACGGTAGCGCGAGTCGTCATCGAGGGCTGCGCGCGCCGCAGGAGTCAGCGCCGGACGGCCTGCCCTCCCAAGCGGCTTGACGGCAGTGTGCAAGATGACCTCATCGGCAAGATCCGCGGCGAGCAGACTTTCGGCGACGCGGGGCCCGCCTTCGCTGAAGACGCGGGTGACGCCACGATCCGCCAAAAGTCTTAGGGCGCTGGTAAGATCAAGCAGGCCGTCCCGCATCGCGATGCGAACAACCTCTGCGCCAGTGGCGTCTTCAAACGCTTTGGCCGCTTCATCGGCGACGGCCGCTCCAGCGATCACGAGCAGCGGCGTTTCGCGCGCGGTGGACGCCAGGCGCGAACGCGGCGACAGCGACAACTTCTCGTCGAGCACAACGCGAAGCGGCTTGCATTGTTGCATCCCCGGCAAGCGTACGGTCATCAGCGGATCGTCGTCGCGCGCCGTGCCGCCGCCAATCATGATCGCGTCATGCAGCGATCGCTGCACATGCGTGAAAGCGTCAGCGATAGGTCCGGTGATGTGCAGGCGCGGATCATGCGCTGCGCCTGCGGCGTAGCCATCCGCCGTCCGCGCGAGCTTGAGCGTTATCATCGGGCGGCGACGCGTGACGCGCAAAATGTGCCCGAGATGATCGGCGCGCGCCGCCGCAGCGCCGGGACCAATGATGACGTCGATTCCTGCTACGCGCAGCCGGGCGAAGCCATCGCCCGAGACGCGCGGGTCGGGGTCCTCGAGGGCGGTGACGACGCGCGCGACGCCGCCGGCGATGATCGAGTCGACGCAAGGGGGCGTCGCCCCATGATGCGCGCAGGGCTCCAAAGTGACGTAAAGCGTTGCGCCGCGCGCCGCCTCGCCCGCCGCAGCCATGGCGATCGCCTCCGCATGCGGGCGCCCACCGGGCGCGGTCCAGCCGCGGGCGATAACGACGCCATCGCGCACGAGCAACGCGCCCACCGCGGGATTTGGCGCGGTGCGGCCCAAATTGCGCCGGCCGAGCGCAAGCGCCGCCGCCATATAGGCGTCGTCGGTCGCGGTCTGCGGAAAGGCTTCGTGGATCGTCATGCCTTCTCTGGGTCGTCGGCGTCCGGTGCAAAAGCCGCGCCGTCGCCGCCGCTCTCCAATTCATCGATCACCGCGGAGAAGTCGCGAACTTCGCGGAAGTCACGATACACCGAGGCGAAACGCACATAGGCGACGGGGTCGAGCGAACGCAGGCCTTCGATGACCAGTTCGCCGATCCGCTGACTTTCGACCTCCACTTCGCCGAGGCTTTCGAGCTGACGAACGATTCCGGAAATCATCTGCTCGACGCGTTCCGCTTCGACCGGACGCTTACGCAAGGCGATCTCAACCGATCGCATCAGCTTGTCGCGATTGAACGGCGCACGGCGACCCGACTTTTTCACGACGATGATTTCGCGCAGCTGCACGCGCTCAAAGGTCGTGAAGCGGCCGCCGCACGTCGGACAGACGCGGCGCCGCCTTATGCAGGATGAATCCTCCGCAGGACGGGAGTCCTTCACCTGCGTGTCGACGGAACCGCAATAGGGACAGCGCATTTCGGGCGCCTTTCCCCTCTCCCGCATGCGGGAGAGGGAGGCCCCGCGAAGCGGGGTCGGGTGAGGGCTATCTCAAATGAGGCGACGGAGAGAACCCTCATCCGTCGCGCCTTCTCCCGCAAGCGGGAGAAGGGAACGTCCCACTTTTTTAATAGATCGGGAACTTCGCGGTGAGCGTGTGAACCTTTTCCTTCACCGCGGCTTCCGTCGCGGCGTTGCCTTCTTCGCCCTGCGAGGAGAGGCCGTCGAGCACCTCGACGATCATCTGCCCGACCTGTTTGAACTCGTTCTGGCCGAAGCCGCGCGAGGTCGCCGCCGGCGAACCGAGACGGATGCCGGAGGTGACGAAGGGCTTTTCCGGATCGAAGGGAATGCCGTTCTTATTACAGGTGATGTGCGCGCGGCCAAGCGCGGCCTCGGCCGCCTTGCCGGTGATCTTCTTGGGACGCAGATCGACGAGCATCAGATGGTTGTCGGTGCCGCCCGAGACGATCGCAAGGCCCGCGTCGACGAGCGTCTGCGCGAGCATTTGCGCATTGTCCTTGACCTGCTGCTGATAGGTCTTGAACTGCGGGGTCAGCGCCTCGCCGAACGCCACGGCCTTTCCGGCGATGACATGCATCAGCGGACCACCTTGCAGGCCGGGGAAGACCGCCGAGTTGATTTTCTTGGCGATGGCCTCGTCGTTCGTCAGCACCATGCCGCCGCGCGGACCGCGCAGCGTCTTATGCGTCGTGGTGGTGACGACATGCGCATGCGGCAGCGGCGACGGATGAAGTCCCGCAGCGACCAGACCGGCGAAATGCGCCATGTCCACCATGAAATAGGCGCCAACGCTGTCGGCGATCTTGCGGAAGCCTTCGAAGTCCCAGATGCGGGAATAGCCGGAGCCGCCGGCGATGATGAGCTTCGGCTTATGCTCCTGGGCGAGCGCGGCGACCTGCTCCATATCGATGCGCTGATCGTCCTTGCGCACCGTATAGCTCACCGGCTTGAACCAGCGGCCGGAGACATTCACCGGCGACCCATGCGTCAGATGACCGCCCGCGGCGAGATCCAGCCCCATAAAGACGTCGCCCGGCTGAAGAAGCGCGAGGAACACCGCCTGATTGGCCTGCGAGCCGGAGTTGGGCTGCACATTGGCGAAACCGCAGTCGAACAGCTTCTTGGCGCGGTCGATCGCGAGATTCTCGGCGATGTCGACGAATTGGCAGCCGCCGTAATAGCGCTTTCCGGGATAGCCCTCGGCGTATTTGTTGGTGAGAACCGAGCCCTGGGCCTCCAACACCGCCTTTGAGACAATGTTCTCCGACGCGATCAGTTCGATCTCGTGCCTCTGGCGGCCGAGTTCGAGTTCGATCGCCTTCGCGATTTCCGGATCGGAAGCGCTGAGGGAGGCGGTGAAGAAACCGGATTGGCTCATTGGAATGGACCTCTATGCCTAACGGCGCTGAACGAAAACAAAAACCGGCTCCCGGTCTTAATCGGCGAAGCCGGTCCCTAGGACGCGCATCGTGAGACGCGTCGCTTATCACGGCGAAGCCGCGACGGGAAGAGCGGCCGTCGTCGCGGTCTAAGGCCACGCCAAGTCTCGCGCGTGCTTCGTCAGTCCGGTTTTGTTGTGGGGGCTTTGGGTGGGCCGCGCAAGCTTCGCACGCCAGCGTCTCCGTTTCCTGAAGCGCCAAAATGACGCATGTTGCGCTCGCCCAATGGCCAGAAATAACGCGTTGCCGCGTCGCCATATTTTCGCTTCAAACGAGCGTTTGAATTTCAATCAGTCGTTTTAAACGGAGGTTCGTCGTGAGCGATCATCTGGAAACAAAATTTGCCGCGCTTAGCGCCAAGTCGCGCAGGCTGCTCATCGATGCCGCGGTCTGCTTCGTCGCGACCTGGCTTATCGCTTTCCTGCCGCCACAATGGAAGAATGGCGAAGCGCTGAAGGAAATCGCTTTCACGACCGACCCGGTGAGCGGCAAAATCATCGACCGGATCGCTTCCGCGGAGACGGAGCGCCCTTCCTTGAAGTCGAAAAACGCTTCGCCGGCTCCGGCGCTGTTCGCCGTCTATCCGCAGGAGCGCATCTCGGATTGGTCGAACGAAGCCGCCGCTGAACAGACGGAGACGATCCCTGTCAGGCCGACGAAAGTCGTCGCCTTGCGCAGGCCGTCTCCGGAAAAGAGAAACCCTGTCGAGTCGACGCCGCCGGCGCTTCCGACTGTCAACGCCGAGCCGCCCGCCTCTCCCCAGACGATGGGCGAGAACGCGGAGCAACAGGAACGGAGTTTGTTGGCCAAGCTCGACCCGACAGGGCTCTCATCCAAACTGGCTCCGCTCGGCCGCAAGGCGTGGAATAGCGCGACGTCGCTCGGCGGCGCAGTGTATAGCCTCGTCAACGTATATCCTTTTTGAGGACGACGCCTTGAGTAATATGGATCAGGCGCGCGTCGCGTCTCGCTCGACGGAGACGACGCGCGCTGCGCTCATCAAAGCGGCGACGTCGGTCTTCGCGGAATATGGGTATGACGGCGGCTCGGTGCGGCTCATCACCCAAAGGGCGATGGCCAATCAGGCGGCCGTCAATTACCACTTCGGCGGCAAGGACGGACTTTATCGTGAAGTGTTGATTGCTGCGACGCGGGCCTTCGAAGAGAATGCGTTCCTGGACCCCGAAGAGCTCGATGCGCTTTCGCCTGAGGACGCGCTCCGGCGCTATCTGCATCAGTTTCTGCTGCCGCTCGTCAAGCGCGATCGCGTCAGCCGCTTTCTGCGCATCTTCGCCTGGGAAAGCGTGCAGCCGAGCGAAGTCTTCAGCGCCTTCATCGCGAATTCGCCGCCCCGCATCTTTCGCTTGGCGGAACGGGTCGTGCGGCGGTTCCTGCCGCAAGACGCCTCTGCGGAGACCGTCACATTCGCGATGCTGTGGCTTGCCCAGCAGCCGATGTTCTTCGTGCGAGACGCGGAGCGGCTGGCGCAGCCGCCCTTCTCGCTCAAATTCGACGAAGACGCGCTCGAGCGGCTCGTCGACACGCTGGCGGGCTTAAGTCTTCGTGGACTCTCCGGAGTCTAAACCTGACCAATCGCTCCCGTCCGCTCGCGGTGCGTCTTAGGGAACAAACATGACAGCTCTGCTGCACAGCAATTATTTCTCCGCGGTTCTGACCGAGACCCAAAAGGCTCTGGAGTTCTCCGCAAACGTCCTCATTCTCGCCGCGACCGTGGCGCTCATCGGGGCGTTCTTGGCGCTGATCAAGGGCGCCTAGCCCTTTGCGCCGGCCGCGCGCCGCGTTCTTGTCGTCGTCGCGCAAACAAGGCATGTTTCAACTCGCCCCAAGCAACACATGGGTGATGAAAGTGAACATTGCAGCGGCGTTGTTAGCGGTTGCGACCGCCTCGGTTTTTGCAAATTCGGCGCAAGCGAAGCCTTTGACGCTGCTCTGCCGCCATAGCGACAATCTCTATGCAGCCCCCTATACGGTCGCCTATTCCCCGATCAGTTCGACGCTCGCGATCGTGGACGATGGACGAACCGACGCATACGCCGTCGAAGACGTTGCAAAAGAGAACGGGGGATACATCATTCAGGCCTATGGCAAGCTGCTGAACGCGCACATTACGCTGATCACTTCGCTTCCGAGGCAAATCCTTTATTCGGGCGCCTTCACCAACGACGTCTTCGCGATCGATTACTGCAGGTGAGCGGTTTTTCTTCGCCGCTGTTGGCGGCCTACGCCGCCCGCTTCTGATAGTCCTTCACATCCGAGAATGTGATTGCCGGATTGCGCTCGGCGTCATAGTTGAGCTGGAACGCCGACGAACTCATGAACACGGGGGCGCCGTCGAGATCGTCGGCGATGCTGGAGCCGTTCGAGTCAATAAAGCTTTTCAGCTTCGCCGGCTCGTCCGAGGCGATCCAACGGCAAACGGTAAAGCGCGGCTGCTCATAGCGCGTCTGCAGTCCATATTCCCCATCGAGCCGCGTCGCGAGCACGTCGAGCTGCAGCGCGCCGACAACGCCGACGATCGCGCCAGAGCCGTCGTGCGGCGTGAAAACCTGCACGACGCCCTCTTCCGCAAGCTGCTGCAAGGCTTCACGCAGCTTCTTCGCCTTCATGGCGTCGCCGATGAGAATGCGGCGCAGGATTTCCGGCGCGAAGCTTGGCACGCCGCGAAAGACAATCTCCTCGCCCTCGGTCAGCGTGTCGCCGATGCGCAATTGGCCGTGATTGGGCAGACCCACAACGTCGCCGGCGTATGCTTCGTCGGCGATCGAGCGGTCGCGCGCGAAAAAGAATTGCGGCGCGTTGATGGGAATATTCTTGCCCGTGCGAATCAATTTCGCCTTCATGCCGCGCGTGAGCCGACCCGAGCAGACGCGCATGAAGGCGATGCGGTCGCGATGGTTGGGGTCCATATTCGCCTGGATCTTGAAGACGAAGCCGGTCATCTTCGGCTCCTTCGCCTCGACGAGGCGCTTGTCGGCCTCCTGCGCGCGCGGGCTCGGCGCATATTCAGCCATCGCGTCAATCAGATCGCGAACGCCAAAATTGCGCAGCGCGCTGCCGAAGAAGACCGGCGTCAGATGTCCCTCGCGGAAGGCGGAGAGATCGAAGGGCTTGTTGCCTTCTTCGGCGAGCATCGCCTCTTCGCGCCACGCATCCGCGCCGCTCGGCAAAAGCGTGTCGAAGAGCGGATCGTCGAGGCCGCTGGTTTGCAGCAGCTCGGCGTCCTCATCGATCCGGCGCACGGTTTTCGTGGCGAATCGATAGGTGCCGGCGAAGCTTCTGCCCGAACCGATCGGCCAGGTGATCGGCGTCGCGTCGAGCGCGAGAGTTTTCTCGATTTCATCGATGAGATCGAACGGGTCGCGCGCCTCGCGGTCGAGCTTGTTGATGAAGGTGACGATCGGAATGTCGCGCAGGCGGCAGACTTCAAAGAGCTTGCGCGTGCGCGCCTCGATGCCTTTGGCGGCGTCGATCACCATCACCGCAGCGTCGACGGCGGACAGCGTGCGATAGGTGTCTTCCGAAAAGTCCTCGTGGCCGGGCGTATCTAATAGATTGAAGACGCAACCGCCATATTCGAAGGTCATGACCGAGGTGACGACCGAGATTCCGCGCTCGCGCTCGATGCTCATCCAGTCCGAGCGCGTCTGCTGAGCGTTGCGCTTGGCCTTGACCGCGCCGGCAAGCTGAATCGCGCCGCCGAAGAGCAGCAGCTTTTCGGTGAGCGTCGTCTTGCCGGCGTCAGGGTGCGAGATGATCGCGAAGGTGCGGCGGCGTGAAACGGGGTCGTTGGCGGGGGTTGTCAATGCACTGTCGGTTGTGAGGGAAACGCTTGAAGACGACTTAATGGCAAGCGAGGCTCACTGCAAACTTGCTTCATTAGAGGCGAGGCATCATCGATCGCCGCCAAGCGCGCATTCAGGCGAAATCCTCCGCAAGCGATGCGCGCGTCGCTTCCGACAAAACAGCCATATGGCTGTAGTTGGGATGCGACAGGCCCAAAATCACGCGCGTGTTCGGCTCCCTGAACGCTGCAATCTGCGCCTTCGTGAAGGGGAAGTGCACGAATTGCACGCTGCTCGCCTTGCCTTCAGCCGTAGTGCGATCCTGATCCTGCTCGGCCTTGCCGGCGACGCGCTCGCCGCCGACTTCGATGGAGGCCGTCTCTTCGACGCCGCCGAGCTGCGCCAAGACGCGGGCCCGCCGCAACGCGTCGTCGATCTCGATCATGAACGTCGCGACGAGTTCATTACCCTTTGGAATCAGCGGATTATATGCCGCAAGCTCGTCGATGATCTGCGCCTCGCCGCCTTTTTCGATGTGCAGCATCTCCTGCACCTGCAGCCACATCGTATCGAAATTCTCGAAGTAGAAGGTGACGTAAGGGCCGACCTCAACCCGGCGATGCCGCTTGAGCGCCGTGATGCGCTTGCGATGTTCCGCCCGGTCCTTGGCGTATTCCGCCCAGGGAAGAATATCGGCGGCGGTGAGTTGGTGACGATCGGTCATGAGGCGCCTCGCATCTAACACCCTCCCCTTGAGGGGGAGGGTCGAAGCGCGAAGCGCTTCGGGGTGGGGTGACTACAACGAAAACGAGGGGCGGGCCACCCCACCCCGCGCCTTCGGCGCGACCCTCCCCCTCAAGGGGAGGGTAAGGTTCGGGTCCAGCCGCTACGGGTTTGACAACCCGTAAGCTCGCGCCATCAGCACGATCGGATGGCCGACGCGTTCCGGCTTCGGCGTCTCGCCGCCGAGCGTCTCGATCTCCTGTTCGATATGCAGTCCGGCAAGCGGGCATTCGGAAACGACATGCTTCTTGTCGGCGTTCTGCAACTGCCGCGCGGCGGGCTTGCCCACCTTCATCGCGGTTTCGAAATTGCCCTTCTTGTATCCCCAAGCGCCGCCATGGCCCGAGCAACGCTCGACCACGGCCACATCGGCTTCCGGGATCAGCGCAAGCAGCTCGGCGCCTTTCTGGCCGATATTCTGGGCGCGCGAATGACAGGAGACATGGAAGGCGACGCCGCCATTGAGCGGCGCCATGCCTTCGGCCAGCCCCTCTTTGCGCGCGATGTCGACGACATATTCGGAAAGGTCGAATGTCGCCTCAGCCAGACGCTTGACGCTCTCGTCCTCCGGCAGAATCAGCGGCCATTCGAATTTCAGCATCAGCGCGCAGGACGGCACGGGCGCGACGATGTCGTAGCCCTCGTCGATATAGGGCGCGAAAGCCGCGGCGACCTTGCGCGCCGCCTCCGCCACGTCGTCGAGCATCCCCTGTTCGAGCTTCGGCATGCCACAGCAGGCCGGGTGCACGACTTTGGCATCGACGCCGTTTTTTGCGAGCACGGCAAGCGCCGACATGCCGATCGACGTGTCGTTATAGTCGCCGTAGCAGGTGGCGTAGAGCACGGCCTTGCGCGCCTTGGCCGGCGCCGACTCGTCGCGCATGGGCGGATGCGTCGCGGCCTGCGCTTCGAGCGTCTTGCTGGCGTATTTTGGCAGCTCGGCGTTGCGATCGATGCCCGTCGCCTTCTCCTCGAGGCCGCGCATCATTGCGTTGTCGCGGCGCGTCGCCCAATTGACCGCGCCTGAGATCAGCGTCGCCCATCGGCCGTAGCGGTCCGTATCGGCAAGCGCGCGATCGACGGCGGGCACGCCCTTCTTCTTCGCTTCGACCGCGCGATAGCGCAGGATCAGATGCGGAAAGTCGATGTTGAACTCATGCGGCGGCACATAGGGGCACTTCGACATGAAACACATGTCGCAGAGGGTGCAGGCGTCCACGACCTGTTTGAAATTCGCGCTCGCGACGGTGTCGAGCTCGCCGCTTTTCGATTCGTCGATGAGATCGAAGAGCCGCGGAAAGGAGTCGCACAGATTGAAACAGCGCCGGCACGTATGACAAATATCGAAAACCCGGCGCATTTCCGCGTCGAGCTTCGCATCGTCATAGAAATCGGCGCTCCGCCAATCCAGCGGATGCCGGATCGGAGCCTCGAGGCTGCCTTCTCTCATCTTTGTTGTTCCAAAACACAACGGCCGTCATGGCCGGGCTTGTCCCGGCCATCCACGCGGGGATGCTGCGGAGCGGTCGCCGCAAGACAGGGAGCCTGAAGCCCAGCCGCTGGCGCGCGGGTCAGGCTCTGAGCCTTTCGCCGGTCCCATCGCGTGGATGGCCGGGTCAAGCCCGGCCATGACGCGAAGGACCTAATTCTCTACTTACTTCAGCTCGTCCAGGGCGCGCTGGAAGCGGCCGGCATGCGAACGCTCAGCCTTGGCGAGCGTCTCGAACCAGTCGGCGATCTCCTCGAAGCCCTCGTCGCGGGCCGAGCGCGCCATGCCGGGATACATGTCCGTATATTCGTGGGTTTCCCCGGCGACGGCGGCCTTGAGGTTATCGGCGGTCTTGCCGATCGGCAGGCCGGTCGCAGGATCGCCGACCGTCTCCAGGAACTCCAGATGGCCGTGGGCGTGGCCGGTTTCGCCTTCGGCGGTGGAGCGGAACACGGTGGCCACGTCATTGTAGCCCTCGACGTCGGCCTTTTGAGCGAAATAGAGATAACGGCGATTCGCCTGCGATTCGCCAGCGAAAGCGGCCTTCAAATTTTCTTCGGTCTTGCTGCCCTTGAGCATAGCCATTTTCTTGCCTCCGAGTATTCGAGTCGGCGCGGCCGTTAGGCCACGACACAGGAATTAGAATAATTCAAAACTAGCTCCTGTCCAACCAAAATCCGGAGCGGAGACGCGGGGATTCGTCGCAGGCGCCGTGGACGCGTTCGCGCGCGCGGCGGCTCTATTTGACGCCGACCACCATGGAATCCGGCCCCGTCAGATGCTCGATCCGGGAGCTGGAGAACCCGGCTTCCTTCATCCAGCCCTCGCAGTCGGCCCCCGTAAAGTCGAAGCCGCCGTCGGTCTCGATCAGCATATTGAGGCTCATCAGCAGCCCAAAAGCGTTCTCGCGACGATCATTATCAATCATGGCTTCATAGACGATCAGCGCGCCGCCTTTTGGGAGAGCGTCATAGGCCCGCTTCAACAGCATCCGCTTTTGCTCAAGATCCCAGTCATGAAGGATGTGCCCCATGATGATGACGTCGGCCTTGGGCAGATCGTCCTTGAAAAAGTCGCCGGGGTAGAACCGCAGTCGCTCCGCGAGCCCATTGGCGGCGACAAATTCCTCGAATATCGGTCCGACTTGGGGGAGATCGAAGCCGCCGCCCGAGAGATGCGGATGCGCCCGCGCGATTGTGACGGGGACCATGCCCTGCGCGGCGCCGACGTCGACGAAGGTCCGATAGTCCCGCCAGGAGAATTTGTCGGCGATCGCCTGGGCGGCGCCGGCGCTCACGCCGCTCATCGCGGAGAGGAAGCCGCGCAGACGTTGCGGATCGGCGTAAAGCGCCGCGAAGAAATCGCTCTCGTCCTGATTTTCGCTTTGGCGTCGGCCGGTTCTCAGCGCCTCCGACAGATGTCCCCAGCTCTCGTAGAGACGCGCATTGGCCATTTCCAGCAGCCCGCCGACATAGCTGGGCCGACCGCGCACAAGGAAAAAATCCGTTTCGGGCGTATTGGCGTAACGCCCGTTGGCGTCGCGCTCCAGAACTTTCATTGCGACGAGCGCGTCGCAGAAGTCGTGCGCGGAGCGCTTATGTAAGCCGAGTTTCGGCGTCAGCGTCGCAAGGTCGGCGGGGCCGTCGGCGAGAGCGTCGAAGACGCCGAGCTCCACTGCCGAAAGCAGCGCCTTGGCGTTCCAGAACGACATGCCGAGAGCGAGAAGTTTTTCAGGAGAAGGCTTGAGCATGGCGCCACAATCTCGCGAGCGACGTCATGACACAAGAGTCGCTCAGCCTTTGTGACGTCCTTCGAAGGGGTTCTCCCCCGACTTTTTTGAGATCCTGATCGGCACGCCGGGAAGGTCGAAGGTCTTACGCAGACCGTTGATCAGGAAGCGCTCGTAACTCGTCGGCAGCTCGTCGAGCTGATTGCCGAAGAGCACGAAATGCGGCGGCCGCGACTTGGCTTGCGTCATGTAGCGTATCTTGATGCGCCGCCCGGAAACCGCCGGCGGCGGCGTCTCCTCGATTTGCGTCAGCAGCCACCGGTTGAGTCGCCCCGTCCCGATGCGCTTGTTCCAAATTTCATGAACCGCGAGGATCGCTTGCATGAGCTTGTCGAGCCCCTGCCCCGTCGCGCCCGACACCGGAACCACCGGACAGCCGCGCAGCTGCGCCAGCAGGCGTTCTGCGTCTTCGCGCAGCTTGAGGAGCGTCGCGTCGCGGTTCTCGACGAGGTCCCATTTGCCGAGCGCGATGACGACGGCGCGCCCTTCGCGGGCCGCGAGGTCGGCGATCGAGAGATCCTGCTTCTCAAAGGGAATCGTCGAATCGACGAGCAGCACGACGACTTCCGAAAACCGCACTGCGCGCAGCGCGTCAGCGGCCGACAGCTTTTCCAGCTTGTCGACGACGCGGGCGCGCTTGCGCAATCCGGCCGTGTCGAAGAGCTTCATCTTGCGGTCGCGCCACACGAAATCGACCGAGATCGAATCGCGCGTGATTCCCGCTTCGGGTCCCGTCAGCAGGCGCTCCTCGCCGAGAATGCGGTTGATGAGCGTCGATTTTCCGGCGTTAGGCCGTCCGACGACCGCGATGCGCAGCGGCTTCGTGACATCGAGATCGCTGCCGTCCTCATCGTCGTTGCGCAGATTTTCTTCAATGGCGACGTCGTCTTCGAAGGGCTCGGCGGTCTCCTCCGGTAGAGCCTCGCGCAGCGCGTCATAGAGCGCGCCCATGCCTTCGCCATGCTCGGCGGAAAACGGCACGGGATCGCCAAGACCCAGCGAAAAGGCGTCGTAGACGCCTGGCCCGCCGGCCTTCCCTTCCGCCTTATTGGCGATCAGGATAACCGGCTTGCCAGCGCGACGGACGAGATCGGCGAAATATTTGTCGTCGGGCGTGACGCCAACGCGCGCGTCGATGAGAAAGAGAATTGCATCGGCGGAGAGGATCGCGTTCTCAGTCTGGGCGCGCATGCGCCCTTCCAGAGTTCTGCCCCGGCCTTCCTCCAGCCCGGCCGTGTCGATGATGGTGAAGCGTAGATCGGCGAGCTTGGCTTCGCCCTCCCGGCGATCGCGGGTGACGCCGGGACGGTCATCGACAAGCGCCAGCTTCTTGCCGGTCAGTCGGTTGAACAGCGTCGATTTGCCGACGTTAGGCCGGCCGATGATCGCGAGCGAAAAGGACATGACTCGTTTCTCGCTGCGCTGCCGCGCCCCTACGCCAACTATTTCGAGGGCTTCACCTCGAACGGCGCCTCGCCGGACGATGCAGCGCCTTCCTGTTCCGGCTCGATCACCGGCGTCACGGTGACATTGCCGCCGCTCGCGGCTCCCCCGGCTCCCGCCGTCGGCGCCGCCGCCGGCTTGGGTCCGCGTTTCGCGTGCAGCAAGCCCTGATAGGCCGCAGCGCGCTGACGCACGGATTGCGGAGCGTCGCGATCGCTGAGCAGAATGTTGAAGTCCCTCTCGGCCTCTTCGAAATCGTCATTGGCCAGCGCGTCGAGACCATTCAATTCTTGCGCCGAAAAGCGGAATGCGCCGTTCGACGTCATCATCGGTCCGAGCGCGCGTTCCATCTTCTGGCGGTCTCCGCTCTCGAGGATGATCAGCGCAGCGCGCAGCAAAGCGACTTCCTGATTCAGTTTGTCGACATTCTTGTCGTCGGCGATCGCCTCCAATTCCTGGAGCGCGCGCGCCCTGTCTTCGCGCAGTTCCGCAGCCCGGATGCGCGCGAGCGCCGCATAGCCTTTGGGAGCGTCCTTGGCGAGCGCATCGAAAGCGGCCGCCGCCTCTTTCGCGTTGCCTTCGTTGGCGAGCGCGACCGCCGCTTCAAAACGGGCGTTCGCGGCTTCCGCCGTTTTTTGACGGTTGGTCTGGTAATAGCTCCACGCGCCGGTCGCAGCGACGATCAGCACGGCGAAGATCAGGATCGGCGTGTGATAGCGCCGCCAAAGGTCCGCCGCCTTGTCGCGCCGGACATCTTCATCGACCTCATGGAAAATATCGGACATGTGCGCCAGACCCTTGACTCCGCCCGAAAAAACCGGGCTGACCGCAGCCGATAGCATAGGCGGCGGCCAAATGCGAGCGCAGCCGGCTATTCCGCCAGCGCGATCAGGTGAAGGGCTTCCTCATTCTGAGGAGCGCGCGCAGCACGCGTCTCGAAGGACGAGGCAGCGCGTGTTTTCCTCACCCGAACCCGCTAGCTATTCCGCTTGCTTCTTGGCGGCGCTCGCCCGCCACACGACGCCGCCGGCGTCGTCGGCGACCAGCAGCGCGCCGCGCTTATCGACGATGACGCCGACCGGCCTGCCCCGCGCTTCTCCGCGCTCGTTCAGAAAGCCGGTCAGCACCTCTTTCGGGGCGCCCACCGGCGCGCCATTCTCGAACTTTACGAAAATGACGCGGTAGCCCACGCGGGGACTGCGATTCCACGATCCGTGCTGGCCGATGATCGCGCCGTTCTGGAACGGCCCGAGGGCGGAATCGCCGACGAAGGTAAATCCAAGCGAGGCCGTGTGAGAGCCGAGCGCATAGTCCGGCCGGATCGCCTGCTTCACGAGTTCCCGATCTCGCGGCTGCACGCGCTCGTCGACATGCTGTCCGTAGTAGCTGTAGGGCCAGCCGTAAAAGGCGCCCTCGCGCACCTTTGTCATGTAGTCGGGCACGAGATTGTCGCCGATCTCATCGCGTTCGTTCACCGCGACCCACAGGTCGCCTGTCGCGGGGTTCCAGTCCATCCCGACCGGGTTGCGCAGTCCCGAAGCGAAAACCCGTGTGTCGCCGGTCGCCGGATCGATCTCCAGAATGTCGGCGCGGTTATGCTCCTCCTCCATGCCGTTTTCGGCGGCGTTGGAGTTGGACCCGACGCCGACGTAAAGACGCGAGCCCACCGGATCCGCGACAAGGCTCTTCGTCCAGTGATGATTGCGACCCGACGGCAGATCCACGACCTTCTCCGGCGGCGCTTCGATGCGCGTGTCGCCTTCCTTATACGGAAAGCGCACGAGCGAATCGGCGTTGGCGACATAAAACTGATCGCCGACCAGCGCCATCCCAAACGGCGAATTGAGGTTTTCCAGAAAGACTTCCTTGGTCTCGGCGACGCCGTCGCCGTCCGCGTCGCGTAGCAGCGTGATGCGGTTGGCGCTTGGCTTATTCGAGCCGGCCTGGCGCATATAAAGGCCCATAAAGAAGCCGCGAACGCCGCCGCCTTCATTCTCGGACTTGGGCGGCGCATCGGTTTCCGCGACAAGAATGTCGCCGTTGGGCAATTCGTACAGCCAGCGCGGATGGTCGAACCCCGTCGCAAGAGCTTCAACGTCCAGACCCTCGGCGGGCGTGGGTTTTTCGCCGCTTGGCCAGCCCACGGCGCGAGCAATATTCACGTAAGGAAATGCGCCGGTCGGATGCGGCGACGGCAGCGTCGGATTGGGTCCATAGCCAGCGCTCTCTGGCATTTCGGGGCCGCGATCGCAGGCGGCGAGCGCGGTAGCGGTCAGCGCGAATAGAAATCTCCAGAAAAAATTCGCCACCATGGCGCCTTCTCCCCAAACGAACCCCGGTAAATACGAGAAGCCGCAGCTTCAACCATCGACAGCCGGCGACGAAGACAAATATGTTATCGACGACGCCGCTAAGATGGCGCGGCGGGGGTAAGTCTCAAGCCCTCGCCAGTCCATACTAGGCTGGAACGCAAATGAGTCGAAAGACCGGACGCGTCTATGTCGGGGTCGGCGGCTGGAATTACGCCCCCTGGCGCGAATCCTTTTATCCCGCTGACCTCGCGCATAAGCGCGAACTCGAATATGCGAGCCGCAAGCTCGCCTCGATTGAAATCAACGGCACCTATTATCGCACGCAGAGCGCCGCGAGCTTCGCCAAATGGCGCGACGAAACGCCCGAAGGCTTCATCTTCAGCGTCAAGGCGCCGCGCTTCGCGGTGATGCGCAAGACGCCACGAGAAGCGGGCGAGTCGATTGACCGCTTTTTCGCAAGCGGCGTGATGGAGCTTGGGGACAAACTCGGACCCATCTTGTGGCAGTTCCTGCCCAACAAGAAATTCGACGCGGGGTTCTTCGACGCTTTTCTTTCCCTGCTGCCAAAGAACATCGGCGGCCTACCGCTGAAGCACGCGATTGAGCCGCGCCATGAGAGCTTCAAGACGGCTGAATTCATCGCGCTGGCGCGCCAGCATGGGGTCGCCATCGTCGTCGCTGGCGATTCAAAATATCCGCTTATCGCCGATCTGACGGCGCCCTTCGTCTATGCGCGCATCATGGGAACGCGTCCCGATGCTCCACTCGGCTATGACGATAATGCGCTCGAGCAATGGACGCAGCGTGCGCGACAATGGGCGAGCGGCGCTGCGCCGAGCGGGCTTGACTATGTCGCGCGAACGCAACAGAAGGCGGCGACGCCTCGCGATGTTTTTCTCTACGTCATCAGCGGCGCCAAAGAACGCAATCCGGCCGCCGCCATGGCGCTGATGGAGCGACTCTCCCACTAGCAGGCGCCCAAACGGCTGACAGACTTTTTCGATGAGAACCTGCTCCGACATTTTGATTTTGAGCGATTCCTTATAGGTCGATATCCACCCATATCGCCGCGTGATCAGACGCCGCGTCCTCCTTGCGCGCGACTTCCGGATAGGCCTCCCAGCGTTTGGCCCGCGCGCCGGGCCACATGCCTTTGCGAAACACGCCGCCGCCCTTGACCCTTTCGAACAGCGCCGGCGAAAGCAGGATGAAGTCGATCTTGTTGTCCGCGGCGCAACTGCCGTAGGTGCCTGGAAAACCGCCGTCGGCGAATGTCGGATGCAAAAAGATGTCCTTCAGATCCGTCCCTTCGACGAGAGGACTCAAAGGTTCGCTGTCCGGCGTGTCGTTGAAGTCGCCCATGATGGCGATGTTCTTGATCCCCATGGCGATGCGCTCGTCGTAGATCTCCGCGACGCGTTTCGCCTGCGCGCGACGTTTGGCGTTGGACGATTGCTGCGAGCCGAAACCCTTGCTCTTGAAGTGATTGAGCATCACCAGCAGGCGCCCGCCGGACGGCGACGACACCTCGAATTCGGCGCAGTCGCGGGAAAATATCGGATTGCGCTCGTCCAGCATTTCGTCGACGTGGCTGCGCAGCACGCCGATGGGGAACCCCTGCCGCGTCAACAGGCCGACGTCGATGCCGCGCGTGTCGTTGCCGTCGATCACCATCGCGTGCCGGAATGCCTCTCCGCCGAGCGCAGCGACGACGTCCGCGTTGAAATCCCGCAGCACCGGCCGGCTCTCGACTTCGACGACGCCGAGAACGTCCGCCTCGATATCTCTCATCACCCGCGCCGTATTCCGCATCGCCTGTTCGTCGATGGGCTCGTCGCGCAACTCCAGCGAGCCGACCCAATCGGCACGCCCGCTCGCGACAATCTCAACGCCGCCTGACTTGGGGCGTTTGATCAGTCCGCCCCTGTTGCGCCGGAGGATGACGAAATCGCTGATGTCGGATTTTTCCAAATCGAGTTCATTGACAAGTTTCGCCATGCGCGTCTTGTCGGCGGCGCTGTACGACGGCTGCGCCAGCAGCGCATTCAGTTCCGCGAAGCGTTCGAGAATAGGTTTGCCTTGCGAAAGGCTCTTGAGATTCATTGCGCGTGCGCGATCGAAAAGATTCTCAACATTGTATGAGGCGAGTCTCATGAAATCCCCCAAGCGCAAAAAACAACAGAATGCGCTGGAGGCTAAAGCTCGACGCGCGCCGTGACAACCGCATGACCGGCGACGCAGGCCTTCGAACTCAGGTGAATTTCAGCTCACCTTCCGCCGTCATGCCTGCGCTTGTCGCGGGCATCCACGCCGGGACATCGCGAAACGCATCATCGGACACGGCATGTTCGGCTCATGTCCTGACATTTGCCTCTTGTCATCGCGTGGATGGCCGCGACAAGCGCGGCCATGACGCGGCGAGATGACGCCTTGTTATCCTGGATACGGAGCCCCGACGGGCGACGTGCTACGCCGGGGCCGAACTCGGCTTTTCGCCTGCGCCTTCCGGCGACGGAGGACGCGCTTGCTTGAGCGCAATCTTCGTCGCGAACGCGGCGCCGACAAGCCCCAAGGCGCCCAACCAGGCGGTCGCTTGAAAACCGGCGCAGAACGCGTCGCGCGCGGCGGCGAGCGTCCGCTCGGCCACTTCGGGAGGCAAGAATTTGACGGCGTCCGCCGCGCCGCCGAGGGTCGCGCCAGCCGCCCGCGCGACGTCCGCCGGGAGCCCCGCGACGACGTGGGCCATTTTGGCGCGATAGATCAGCGTGCCAAGACTGCCGAGCGCGGCGATGCCAAGGGCACCGCCAAGTTCTATCGCCGTTTCCGACAAGGCTGACGCCGCGCCGGCGCGCTCGGGCGGCGCCGACGTGACGATGATTTCCGTCGTCAGCGCGATCACCGGCGTGAAGCCGACGAGAAGCAGAGACGATAAAAGCACCCCGTAGAATCCAGCCGCCAGCGCGAGGCCGACAAATCCAGCCGCAGCGACGATCAGTCCGCCGGCGAGAAGATTGACGGGCGTGATGCGGCGCGCGAGCGCGGGCGTGGCGAAAGAGCCGATCATGAAGACGATCGCCGACGGCGTTGACCACAGCCCTGCATCGAGCGGCGTCAAACCAGCAACGAGCTGAAAATACTGGGCGAGCAGAATGAACGCCCCGAACATGAAGAAGACGCCAAGCATGTTGATGCAAAGCGCCAAATTCAGCGACCGTGAGCGAAACAGCGCGAGATCGATCAAAGGGTCTTCGAGCCGCGACTGTCGGCGCAGGAACAGGAGCGCGAGCGCGACGCCTGCCGCCGTCGCTCCGATCGCGTCGGCGCCGAAGCCTGCCTCGGCGGCGCGCTTCAATCCGTAAACGAAGGCCAGCACCGCCGCGAGCGACAGAAGCGCGCTGGCGAGATCCAGCCGGCCCGCGTGGGGGTCGCGATATTCCGGCAGAAGCACCGGCCCGAGAACAAGCAGAAGGACCATCACCGGGACGCCCGCGAGAAAGACCGAGCCCCAGCCGAAAGACTGAATGAGCGCGCCGCCGACGAGCGGCCCGATAATGGCGCCGGCGGAGAAGCTCGAAATCCACATGCTGACCGCGAAGGTGCGTTCCGACGGATCGCGGAACATGTTGGCGAGCAGCGACAGCGTCGACGGCGCGAGGGTCGCTCCCGCGATGCCGAGCGCGGCGCGCGCAAAAATCAGCATCTGCGCCGATTTGGAGAAAGCGGCGATGATTGATACGGCGCCGAACGCCGCAGCGCCCAGCAGCAGCACCTTGCGCCGGCCGATGCGATCGCCGAGCCCGCCCATGATCATCAGGAAGCCGGAGACCATGAAGCCGTAGACGTCGATGATCCACAGCAGTTGCGACGCGCTCGGTCGCAGCTCCGCCGTCAGCGCCGGAATGGCGAGATTGAGCACCGTGAAGTCCATCGCATAGACCAGACAGGGCAGAGCGAGGATGGCGAGCCCGATCCACTCCCGGCGCGTCGCCTTGAGCGAAGGATCGGATGTGTCTGGCGCGGCGCTATGCAAGGAGTCGCTCCGTCGGCCCTCTTGGCCGTGAGCGCGCAGCGTTTATCGGTTTTGAAGAGCGACATCAATAAACGCCCCTGCCCGAGGCGTGGCAGCGCACCTTAAGAAGCACGATCGAGTCTTGAAGTTCACACGACGGCGCTTGACATCGGCGAGATGCAATGTCACACGCTATGACATGACGTCACATAAACTGACATCACTTCGCGAGACTCATAAGGATCATACGCGAACGCGTATTCTCGAGGCCGCGATCGACGAGATGCGCGAGGGAAAGCTGGATGCGCTCACCATCGCCAAAGTGGCTGAGCGCGCGCAGGTGACCGAACGAACCGTCTACCGTCACTTCCTGACGCGCGAGGATCTCTTGAAGGCGGTCTGGCCGCGCATGCAGGCGCGCGTCGGCAGTTCGGGCTTTCCGCAGACCGCTGACGATTTGATCGCCACGCCGTTGCGGCTGTTCCCAAGATTCGATGAAGAAGAGGGGCTGATCAGAGCGTCGATCTCTTCCGAACCCGGACGCGAAATGCGCTTAAGTTCGAACCCGCAGCGTCAGGCGGCGATGCTCGCCTGCGTCGCCGACGCGCTGCCTGAGATGGACGACGCCGCCAAACGCCGGCGCGCTGCGGTCGCCCAGCTGATCGACAGCGCCTACGCCTGGTCGGTCCTCAGGGATCTCTGGGGATTGGAGGGCGCCGAGGCCGGCCGCGCGGCGTCCGAGGCGATCGCCGTCCTGCTCGGTCGCCGTTCGGCCGCCGATGAACGTGATTTGTCGTCTGAACGCGTTTTTCCACATGGAGAAGAGAAATGACCTGCATCGCCCACGCTTCCATCCCAGCGGACAATCCGGAGGTCGTCGCCAAAGTGCTCGCAGAGATCATGCAGGGCGAAGCGACGCCCTTCCCGCCCGCAGGGCCGAGCTCCTGGATGGCCTGGTCGGGCGACGGCGACGTCGAGCTTGAGATCGCGCCGCGCGGACATGTGCTCGCCTGCGGCCCTGACGAAGGCTATTGGACCCCGCAAAATCAAGGAACGCGTCTTTCCGAAGCCCATCTCGCCATTTGCGTGGCTCGGCCGGCGGAGGAGATCATCGCCATCGCCACAAGGGCCGGCTGGCCGGCGCGGGCTTGCGATCGCGGCGGCGGATTGTTCCAGCTGTCGGAAGTGTGGGTCGAAGGCGCATTCATGCTGGAATTCCTGGACCCGGCGCAAACCGCGCGCTATCGCGAGGTAGTGACGCCTGAAAACTGGAAGCGCTTCCTGCAGTCGATGCAGAACGCGGAAGCGACCGCCGGCTGATCCACGCTCGCGCCTCGCATCGCAGAAGACGCGCGTTGACCTGGCGGCTTCCACGGCGCTCTCAAAATATCGCGCAGAGACATGATATAACAGGCGCAGTTCCGAGGATTTCATGAGCCTATCCGACACTCCCGTCGCGCCCACGACGACGCTTAAGCCTTCGCTGGCCGGAATGACCCGCGCCGAGATCGCCGACGCCTTGCGGGCGCTCGGCCTGCCGGAGCGCGAGATCCGCATGCGCGTGTCGCAGATCTGGCATTGGGTCTATTTCCGCGGCGCGCGCGACTTTGGCGAAATGCTGAATGTCTCGAAGGCGATGCGGGCGCAGCTCGCCGACGCCTTTGCGCTGCGCCTTCCGGAAATCATCGAGGAGCAGATTTCGGTCGACGGCACGCGCAAATGGCTGCTGCGGCTGCAACCCGTCGACGCCTTCGACAAGGGCGCCGAAGTCGAGTGCGTCTACATCCCGGAAAGCGACCGCGGAACGCTTTGCGTCTCCTCGCAGGTGGGCTGCACGTTAAATTGCAGCTTCTGCCACACGGGCACGCAGCGGCTCGTGCGCAATCTGACGACCGCCGAGATCGTCGGGCAATTGCTCGTCGCCCGGCAGCGGCTCGGCGATTTTCCCGATCGCGACCGACCGACCGACGGGCTGGTGCCGGCAGGCGAAGGCGTGCGCGCCGTTTCCAACATCGTCTTCATGGGCATGGGCGAACCGCTGTACAATCTCGACAATGTCATGGCGGCGATCGAGATCATGGCCGACGGCGACGGGCTGGCGCTGTCGAAGCGGCGCATCACCGTCTCGACCTCCGGCGTCGTGCCGCAGTTCGAACGCTTGGGCGCCGAATGCGGGCCGGCGCTGGCGATTTCGCTGCACGCGGTGCGCGACGAGCTGCGCAACGATCTTGTGCCGCTCAACAAAAAATATCCGATCAAAGAACTGCTGCAGGCCTGCCGCGACTATCCCGGCGCGTCGAACGCAAGGCGCATCACCTTCGAATATGTGATGTTGAAGGGCGTGAACGACTCGCCTGCCGACGCCCGGGAGCTGGTGCGGCTCCTGAAAGGCCTGCCGGCGAAGATCAATCTGATCCCCTTCAACCCCTGGCCGGGCGCGCCCTACGAATGTTCGGATTGGGAGACGATCGAGCGCTTCTCCGACATCGTCTTCAACGCCGGCTACGCCAGCCCGGTGCGCACGCCGCGCGGGCGCGACATTTTTGCGGCCTGCGGACAACTGAAGAGCGAGACGGAAAAGCTCAGGGCGAGCGCCCGGATGGCGGCGGGCTAAAGGAAAGCGTCTCAACGAACTTCGGGTCAAGACGCCATGAGCGCCGACCGGGCGGCGAACTATTATCGAATGCGGCGCGCGCCGACGAGAGCAAGCGCCGCCAGCACGGCCGAGATGGCGACATTCCAATTCGCCAGCGTCAGGCCGAAAATCCATAAATTCGGCTCGTCGCAGCGCACGACCTTCACGGATTGAAGTTGCTTCATGAAATCGGCGACCGACGGCGCCGTCGAAAGCGGCCCGGAACAATCGGACGGCCCGGCGAAAATCTTCCACTCGACGCCCGAATGATAGATCGAAAGGATGGCGTTGCCGGCGAAGAGCAGCGCCATCAGCAGGAAGGCCGCGCGGGCCATTCCCCCCCTCCCCGTTTGCGCGGCGAAGGCCGCGAGCGGCGCGAGCGCGAACGCCGCGTAATAGGGCACGCGCTCCTTGTAGCAGAGTTCGCACGGCAGATAGCCGAGCGACTCATAGGCGAAGGCGCCGCCGATCGCCGCGACGGCGGCGGCGAGGATCAGCAGCGCGATATTGCGGGGCGCTAAAAGGCCGCTCGACTCAAGCAGCGCCATGCGAGATCCGACCATCAGGACGTAATATACTGCGCCTGCCCCTGCGCCAAGAACTGGAAGAGATCATAGGCCATCCAGATATAGCCGCCACTGCCGTTCCATGTGGCGCCCCAATCCGTCCCGAAGCTGTTCTGGATCAGAATAGCCCCTTGGGAGTCGTCGTAGCCGATGATCAGCATGCAGTGGCCGACGAGACCGCCATCGGGGTTCTTGATCTTGTCGAAGGGCCCATTCATTGGGCTGGGCGAGCCGTCATAGGCGATGAACGTTGAATTCAGCGCCGTGCCGTAACAGAGCGCGCCGCCATTGGCGATGACCGTCTTGACCGAGTCGAGATCGGAAGTCTCCACCATCGCCCAGCCCGGAATCTGAAAGCTCGCGTCGATCGTCGCATTCAGATCATAGCTCGACCAAAGCGTCGAACAATTCGGCGTGTAAGGCGCCGTCGCCCAGTTCGGGGTGCCGCCCTGGCACAGAAGATCGAGATAGGAGCCGAGCCGCGAGCCTTGGCATTGATTGGCGCCGTAGCACTTCATGACCTCGATGTAGATATGCGCCGGACTCGCCTGCAGTGACGCATCGCTTGGCGTCGTCTGCGAATTTTGCGCGGCCGTAAAGGTCGCGAGGCCATAGGTCGTCGCCCAGGCCGCGCAGCTGCCTGGGCTGCCGATATGCTTGGACGTGCCTTGGGCCTGCGGCGGGGGCAAATAAAGCGGATTGACCGTCGCAGAAGTGGGAAGAGTCCCGGAGAAAGCCGGCTTAACTGAACGGCCGGTCTCAATGATGGTCGGATTATAGCCAAGATTCAGAAATTCTTGTCGTGCAGACATTGAAAGCTCCTCTTCAAAAAAGCAGCAGCGGCAAAATTCGGCGCTTCAGTTCTGCAATTCTCGGACTGAAGCCTGACGATTTTAAAACATCTTCGCCGCGAGCGCGAAGCCGGCGACGACGATCACCGCGAGCGACGCGATGAAAAGTCCGAAGTGGCTTTCGAGCTTCGAGCGGATCGGATCGCCAAAATGATTGATCGCCGCCGCCAGCACGAAGAACCGCGCGCCGCGCGTCACCATCGACAGCACGATGAACAGCGGGAAATTATAGGCGAGAAGCCCGGAGACGATGGTCACGAGCTTATAGGGGATGGGCGTGAAGCCCTTGACAAGGATGAAGATCGCCCCCCACTGCGCGTAGAAGGCGCGCAGCGCCTCCATCTTCTCGCCATAGCCATAGAGATTGATCAGCCACTGGCCGATCGTATCGTAGAACAGCGCGCCGAACGCGTAGCCGAGCGCCCCGCCCGCGACCGAGGCGATCGTGCAGATGCCTGCGAAATACCAGGCCTTCTTCGGCTCGGCGAGCGTCATCGGCACGAGAATCACGTCGGGCGGCACCGGGAAGAACGAACTCTCCGCAAAAGCGATTGCGCCGAGCGCCAGGGGCGCATGCCGGCTCGCGGCGAGCGACATGGTCCAGTCGTAGAGCTTTTTCATCTGTTCCCGGGGTTGGCGCGGCGCGCTGCCCGCGCATAGCACGTAAGCGTTGAAGAAAGAAGTTTCTCGGGTTGACGGGCGCCGAGGCGCGGCTAATATCCGCGCCGCTTCGCCGGCTTCCCGCCGGCAGGGCCCCTGTGGCGGAATTGGTAGACGCGCTCGACTCAAAATCGAGTTCCGCAAGGAGTGCTGGTTCGACTCCGGCCAGGGGCACCACCCAAATAATTCAGACGATTTCAAAAGCGCTCAATTCGAGCGCTTTTTTATTGGTTTTCAAGCGATTACCGAGCTTCTAGCCGATCGAACCTTTTCACCCCATTTCATCCTTTCTCGCCACTCGGGTGGGGTCTAAGGTGGGGCCAAGCGATTCCGTGAAGGTGGGGCCAAGACGACGTGGCGGGGGAGAAACTAACAGCGGCGAAAGCGAAGGGTGTGTTGGCGCCGGGCCGATATCTCGACGGCGCCGGGCTCTATTTGCAGGTGAAACCATCCGGCGCGCGCTCTTGGATTTTTCGATACAAGGTCGCCGGCAAACCGAAGTTCATGGGGCTCGGCCCCTTCCCTGCGGTGTCGCTCGCCAAGGCGCGAGAGAAGGCGAGCGAAGCGCGCAAGGTGCGCGCCGGTGGTCGCGACCCAATTCGACAGAAGAGACGCGCCGACGCCCAAGCGGCGCGCGAGACGGCCGGCGCCATCACATTCGAAAGGGCCGCGCTTGAATGCATCGCTGCCAAACAAGGCGAATGGCGGTCGCCAAAGACGGCCTACATCTGGAATCACACGCTGAAGACGTATGCCTTCCCGATCATGGGCGCTCTGCCGATCGGCGACATCGAATTGCAGCACGTCAAAGAGGCGTTAGAGCCGGTTCGCATGGCCAAGCCCGAGACAGGCCGGCGCCTGCGTCGGCAAATTGAGGCCGTTCTGACTTACGCCAAGGCGCACGGTTGGCGCACGGGCGATAATCCCGCGGCGGAGCGCCTTGTTGACGCTGTGATGGCGAAGCCGAGCAATGGCGTCGCGCATCGTCCTGCTATGTGCTGGCAGGACGTTCCCGCGTTCATGGCGCGGCTGGACGATCTAAAGGATTTGTCCGCGGTTGCGCTGCGCGTGGTCATCCTTACGGCTTGCCGGACTAGCGAGGCGCTCGGCGCCCGCTGGAATGAAATCGACCTGAAGGCGAAGGTCTGGACGATTCCCAAGCCGCGCATGAAAGCCGGCAAAGAACACAAAGTGCCGCTATCGCGTGAAGCGGTCGCCGCGCTCAAAGCCGCCGCGCAATTCCGGCTCGCGAATTCCGACTATGTGTTTCCGGGCGCTCGGCTCGGCCAACCGTTATCGAACATGGCGCTGTTGACTTTGCTGCGGCGTATGAAGGTCAAAGGCGTTACCGTCCACGGCTTCCGGTCATCGTTTCGAGTTTGGGCCGCAGAGACGACAGACTTTCCGCCCGAGATTTGCGAGGCCGCCCTCGCGCATCAGGTGGGGAGCGCTGTCGAGAGGGCTTACAGGCGAACGAGCTTCTTTGATCGCCGCAGGGATTTGATGGACGCTTGGGGCGCTTATTGCGATTCGGAAACGGTTTAAGGCCCGCCGACAATCGCGTCGAGACGGCATTGGCGCATTCGATCGGGAGCGCTGTCGAGGCGGCTTACAGGCGTGGCGACCTGTTCGAAAAGCGGCGGGAATTGATGGCGGATTGGGGAGTGTATTGTTCGGAAGAACGGCCGATGCTTGCGCGCCAGTCAATATGAAACCGCTGCACGCCTGCGCCGACCGCACTGATCTTCTCAATCTCAGTTACGCGAAATCCAGTTATCAACTTCTCTCTTTGCTTCGTCCGGCGTATATCCGTATTTCTGCTGAAGCATCCCTTCCAAACCTTCACGTTTGCCGTTGATCTGGACAAGCTCGTCATCCGTGAGACGGCCCCATTGCTCCTTGACCTTACCGGAAAATTGTTTCCAGCCGCCGGAGATGACATTCCAGTTCGTTATCGTCTGACGCACGGCAGGCTTTGGAGCTTGGGGAGTGTAGCCCGGCATACCCACAACATTTGGCGGCGACCATTTCTGCGTGTCGGAAACTTGCTGTCCGGCGAAACACGCCGTGCTGAAGGCAACTGCGGCACCTATCGTTAAAAGCGCGCCCCGTGAGACATTAATTAGCATAGACGGTCCTCCCAATAATGAGCGCTCAGCAACCCAATGCTGACGAGGGTAGAACACCTTGGACTCTAGGATTGTTCCAAACCGCCCTTGCGCATCAGGTGGGAAACGCCGTCGAGAGGGCCTACAGGCGAACAAGCTTCTTTGATCGACGCAGGGATTTGGTGGACGCTTGGGGCGCGCACTGCGATTCCGAAACGGTGTAGAGCTTTTCTCGCCGATACCGATAGTGCGCGAGCCTCAACTTGACCCCGTCCTGTCCCCGATATCCACAGGCGGAAGACTATGACTTCAAACGAATTCTCCGACTCCGACGCGCGCTGTAACCCTGCTTTTCCAAAGAAAATTCGCTGATTTTGCGCTGCTCTCCTTGCCGGCAACAAAATTTGGTGGCCTAGTTTCCACAGGCGCTCAAACGATTCGACGTTGAGACTATGCTGTGGCATAGTGTTCGAATGTCGAAGGTTGTGCTTTTTCCAACTCCCAGTAGCAACGATTCAGGCGGCGGCTCCCACGCCGACGAAGTCGCGCGCGCCATTAAAACTCTGCTCGATCCGTTACCGCCTGCGGAGCAAGAGCAGGTGATTCGAAAGCTTGCGGAAGCGCTTCGATCTGAGACAGCGCCGAAGGCTGGAGACGTGCTGAACACGATCGTCCGTTTGCTCCCCAAACAACGAGATTGGTCTGTTCAAGCCATAAAGAAGGAAGTTGAGGACCGCGGTATCGAAGCGTCAGATAAGTCGATCTACAACGCGATCGGTTATCTAACGCGCAAGGGGCGCATGCGCCGCATCGGCTATGGTCAATACATCGTCGACGGAATCCAAGTGACGACAGCGGATGAGTTCGGCGGCGCACCGCTCTATCCAGCTTCCGAGCATGGCGATTGACGTGATGCTTCGTAAAGAAATTGGGCCGCAGAAGACGACATCCCGCTGCGGCCCATAAAAGTCACCGGCGGAGAGGCCTCCGCCAGACGCCGCGAGAGCGGCATTTCCTGTGCGACAGGCACACCCGGCGTGAAGACCACCGGGAGAAAGGAACATCAAAAATGACCCACAACCCGTGCCTCGGCGTTATCGGTCGCGACGCCTGGACCGCGTCGCGCGCCGTTCCGAGGCTCTTGTTACGGTCAGATTGATTCTCCCGGAGCGGCTAGCTGCTCCGGGAATTTTGTTACCACATCCAAAGAATCCCTGTCCACATATGAAAAAGGACACGAAGAACATGGCTAAAAAGCAGTCATCATCGAACACTTCCAGCCTAGCTGGAAAGGTGCTGTCTGGCGCGAAGAAGGCTACTTCTTCAGATGCAAAAAGGCTCGCCGCTTCTGTTTTGTCTCAAGATGAAAAGAAGGGTCAGAAGCGAAAATAACGCCGCGGTTCAAAGTTCGTAACCTTGGCAAGTCGAATGCAGGTGTTCGCGATCGAGTCGAGCCCTGCATTCTGCCGTCGCTTTCGCGCGCAACGCAGAGAACAATTTAAATGGCCAGTCGGTGGGTGAAGCGACGACAACATGAGCGCCGAACACAGTCCGGCCACACCGCGACGGTTTGCGCCAATTGGGCTGTATACGAGAGCGACGAAGATAGAAAAAAGAATGCGCGATATCCGTGCCCTATGTGTGGGGCGGCTCTTATCCGTGTAATCATGCCAAACGGCGGGCGAGCCCATTTTGAAGGCGCCAATGGTCTGACATGGGTGAAGCATCCTTGTTTGCACCTGGGTGAAGGTTTGTCGCGCAAGCGCGATGACGACACTCCCGACCTATTCGCGGAGCAACTAGCGCCTAATCGGTAAGTGTCACACCATGTGCCGGCCCCGCGATCTGACGAGCTAGTTAAGCATTATCTTTCAGCCACGATTCCATCGCGCGACAAATATCAGCATAATTGAGTTCGCTTGCATTCAAATGATTTTTCATTGAAGCTTCAGGTAATTGTCGGGAAAAGCGGCGGTACTGCTTGTTAATGAACTCGCCCCCAGGCGGCAAATTAGGTCCTTGATGACACGTGTTAAGCCAGTCCCGGATTTTGCGAATGGCTTTTTTTTGAATTCCTCCATGAACTTCTATGTCTTGGCCTGAGATGTCTGACAGCGATGCTCGATAACGATATGCTCGGGTATCGAGAACGAGCGCAACTTTCTTCCTCTGTTGTGAAGAGCCAAATCTCTTCGCAGCGAAAAACATTCCAAGCTCAAAAGGCATGTTGAAGCGAGGAAGATTCGTTCTTGAGTCAAGCTCAACGAAAGAGATGTCATGAATTCCGTATTTGGACTCCTTAATGATCGATTCAATCTTTGCCAGTCGGTTTAGAGATGAATCGCTAATCTCAAGTGCGCATCTAGGCCTGTATCCACAGTAATAGACAGAGAACAGGATCGCTCGAAAAATTGGCTGGTATTCATGGGAGAATGGGCAGTTTATAAAAACACTGCGCGAGTATAGATTAGCCGATCTCACAGTATTTTACTTCTTAAATGCCTTGGACCAGGAGCTTATCGTATTTGATGACTTCGCTGGCGATCGAATGATTACTCTACCAGATTTCGTAACCATCGCATTTTTGGACGACAATGCCGAAGCGGCGAGTGTTTTCACGCGAGAATGCGAAGCCCCCTTAGAGCCCGATAAGGCCTTGCCGGCAACGCTCGAAACACGCGACGAAGATTGCTTTTTAGCCATTTTGGTAGGGCGCGTCTTCAACTCATCAAACTTTCTCTTGATAGGCACGCCCGACCATTCCGTCAATGGGAGCGGGTTCGCGTCGGACAAGCGTTCGCTTGTGAAGGCGCTCTCGTTGCTACGGCGCCGCAGGGCGAACACTTCATGGTTGCGGCACTGCGTGTTTTGGAGAAGTTCGGCTATCGTAGCCCCATGTGCGGACGCTTCACACAAAATCTCTCATGGGCCGAACTGCATCGCCGTGCCGATCTGGTCGGCCAGCCGCGCAACCTTCAGCCGCGTTACAACATCGCGCCTACCACACGGATTGAGGTCATTCGCCCAACGGCCGCCGGGAATGAATTGACTCCCATGCGTTGGGGCCTCATTCCCTCATGGTGGAAAAAGCCGTTTTCGGAGTTGCCCTCGACGTTCAATGCTCGCGCCGAGACAGTCGCCGAAAAGCCGATGTTTCGATCGGCGTTCAAGTCTCGGCGCTGCGTCATTCCGGCTTCGAGCTTTTACGAGTGGACAGGCGCCAAGGGCTCAAAGACGCCCCACTACTTCAGCGCGCCGAGCGGCGAGCCCCTGGCGTTCGCGGCGTTATGGGAGACGTGGCGCGACCCCGAAAGCGACGCGAAGGTGGACTCCGCCACGATCATTGTCGGCGCGGCGAACGATTGGATGTCGCGCTTTCACCATCGAATGCCGGTCATATTGAATTGGCGGGATGTTGGGGCGTGGATGGCCGGCGACGATCCGAGCGCGCTGTTGCAGTCGGCGCCTGGATACGCATTGCAAGAGTGGATTGTGTCTTCGCGCGTCAACATGTCAGGCGTGGGCGACGACAACGCGGAATTGATTGAGCGGGTCACACCGGCGCTTATCGCGCCTTTAGAGACAGCTTCACAATAAAGGACCGCCGACTATCGATGATCTATGACGTGAGCGCGCTATCCCGACAAAATTTCACGTCCACATCCTAGCCTTGTGCTTTACGATGATTGACGGCATGCTCAATCAGAGTATTTGACGAAGTTTCGGCAATGCGCTTTTGGCTGCTCACGAAGAGGGTAATGCGATGTTTAATAAAAATCTCGCCCTGGTTTTTATTGCCGCAAGTCTTACAAGTGTGAGTATAACTTCTGCCGAAGAAGTTCAGTTCGAATCTGCTCCCTACTATTGTAAAAAGTTTTTTGCCGGAGAAGTGACAGGAAATAGGCAATGTACTATGGATGCGACTGTTGAAGACAGCGCTTGCGATCGGTTAGATCGGTATGAATCCGAAGGATATTATGCAAAGGAAGATGCAGACGTTTTGAAGGACGCTCGCAGTGCTCAGTGTGGTCGGCGCACCATCCGGGAGCTTCTCAGCGAGGCAGAACATGCTCGCTACGAAGCAATGAGTTATGTCACTGCGGGCGAGGACGAGAGTCGATGCGATCCTGAAACCAATCCTGTGGCACCTCGATGTAACCAGACTTGGTATGCGGTTTATAACCTATACATGTGCGCGGCTGCGCGGTGCAAATTTGCGCGCTAACTACGTTTGTTCGCCAATATGCCAAACGTTTTGCGCCTTCTCATCTCGTTCCTTTTTTTGGTCGCCTGTTCTTTGGAACATGCACACGCCGACAGTGAATCCGAGTGTCGACGCGCAAATAAGCCTGTGTTTGACGCTCTGGACGCCAGGATCAACGAACTGTACCGGGAGCAGCCCGCAATAGGTGAAGGACCGCAGGTGGACGTTGGCTCCTGCGCCTCAAGATTGCGTAAGCTGGCAGGAAATTTCCTGTGCTGTAGAATATTTGCAAACACGGCACCCATTTGGGAGGAAATCAGTTGTCTCGAACTAAAGAGATTCTATGTGAACAAAGCGTGCTCGTGTAACTCACGTGGCGTGGAATATAGTCAGGACGAGGTTCTTCAAGACGAAGCCTTCGAGACCTATTCGGCTGCAATGAAATTGCGAAATCGTGCGCTAGAGCACGGAATATCGAACGAATTCATTCAGTCATATGTTTCTGAACTGCACAGCACGATCGATTGCATCAATCAGCGATCATTAAGGATCATGAATCAACTCAAAGCAGCGCTGGAGGAAGCAATAGAGAAGGATACCAGTACCACCCCGCAACCGAACTCGGTTTCGAAGTTATCACCTCAGAAACCATCACCGCAATTGCCATCAGTCTCCCCTCCATCGTCTAGCAGACCGAACATGGATTCTTCTCAAAACCGTGGACAATCCCAAAAGGGTAGCCAGGAAGTTCCTGATGCAGAACATGTAGGTTCAGATGGGGGGCAAACTTTAATCTGCCAAGAGCGAGTTCAAGGCGGACAACCTAGTTGTTCTGTTACCGCAAAATCCCGACAAGAGCTTGAAGCCAGCGGGTTCGAATGTGAGTTTAAAGGCAAAGATATACTTTGCTTTTAGAGGGGTGATATTAGACGGCGGGTTAGACGAACGCTGCGGAATCCCGCTCCTAAACTGCTTTTGCCGTCCCTGAGATAACGATCACGTTCGATTGATCCTTCAATCTCGCCAGCACTTCGCCTATCGCGGAGTTGACCCCCGCGCGATAATGTGCGCTCGCCAGCCCTTCAAAGCCATCTGTCACCAGCGCCAGCCGACAATCCCACCCATGTCGCGAGATGATCGCGACGAGCGGCGGCTCGAAAGCGCGATCTTCGCAAACGTCGATTTCCCTGTCTAACGCAGCGCGTCCGAAGGCTGGCAATCCCTTGCGCACGTCTGCTTCGAAGCGATCCAAGAATGACGCGCTCGCGTCGCGCAGTTCGGCGACGGCCTCTTCGTCCGGTCCTGAATAAGACAAATCCAATGAGTCTTCGTCGTCTTCGGCTCCAAGGTCAGCATAAAGCGACGATGCCACGTCTTCGAACCCACTCCCTTCAGGAAAATACCGATCAGGAAAATTCACGTGGGCCACGTCTCCAAGCACACCAAGCTCTGCAGCGTAGTGATGAAAGTCGGCGATATCGTCGAACGTGCGCACGACTGTGTTGCTTTGAGTCACGTGCCAAATCCCTAACCCGCTCTCGATCTCTCGCGGTGACGATTTGTGGATTTTGCCGTTCGGCGCGAGCTTGCGATTGATGCGCGCCAACACCGTGTGAATCGTGATTATCTTCATACGGACCTCCCAGCCATCTCGTTACGATGACCACCGTTTAACACGCTGTTATGTTAAACGTCAAACATTATAGTAAAGTTCCAGGCAAACATTTGACATAGCTCGCAAATCTGCTCACTACTAGCGTCGTTGCGAGGCACCCCGACCCTGTGAGGTTCGATTTGGCCAGAATCAGGAAAGAGCTGGTTAGCGGAGCGACGGTGCGCGCTGCACGCGCGGCTTTACGACTAACTGCACACGATATCGCGATGCGCGGAGGCGTTAATCGAAGCCTCGTCGCCCTGTACGAATTGGGGAGGTATCGGCCGCCGACAGATGATTTCACGGCCAGCATTGCGAGGGTTTTGCAGGAGGCCGGGTTGCTGAATTGGTCAGAGAACGATAACGGCGACATTTCTCTGACGGTGAGCGGGGCGGCTATCGAAGAGGCCGAATTTGGCCGCAAGGAACAAGAGCCCAAACAGCCGAAACCCACGAAAAGGAAGCCGCGGCAATAAGGAAAAAAAAGCTCCGCCGACCCTTCGGCCAGCGGCGCTCCCCACCTTCATCCTAGATTTTGCTTGATCCTGCGGGCGGCATGACTGCGCCCGTTTGAAAGCGCTGTAACTCTTACGGATTCGCCTCTATCGAGTGCCTGCAGGCCCAAACCCAAAGCTCGAATGCAGCGGCGCAGCATGTGGAGCGCCAGCGCCGCCCGATCTCGTGGGTGCGTTGCCGCCGCCCTGCATCGTGGTTCCGAGCTTCCCGCTTAGCTGCATTCGCGCCGATGCGTCTGCAAAACGCCGCTCGATTGACGCCAAGAACTGCAGACTGGCGTCGACTCGCACATGGTTTTCGACACTGACATGGGCCTCACCCTGGACGGTTCCTTGAACCGATATCTCGCGCGGAACGGCCCATGTGCTCCCATGCGGTTCGATACCCGGCCATTTGGGCCGATCGGCCTGGGACGCCGGCAAGCTCGGCAACGGACCGGCCGTGTAGCCGGCGCCGCTCAATCGGCTGTTGAGCGCGAAGCGGGCGCCGTCTGTGGCGCCGCGAAACGCTGATGCGCGGATGATCTCCGCCGTGCCGAAGAGGTGATTGAACGCACCCTGGCGCGAAGGATCGATCTCCCGCGGCGACCATACGTTGAGCGCTCTAAGATATCGCTCGCGTGCTGCACGATCGTATTCGGCTTGGCGGGATTCGTCATAGGCCGAAGGTCGAGGACCTCGACGCTTTTCCTCCTGGGCGCGATCGAAAGCCTTGGCCTCTTCGATCATGAGCTTCGCAACCGATCCGACAACGATTGTCGTGGCGGTTATCGCCAGTCCTTGGGGTGTGAGCAGTCTCGATAGAAGTCCGGCGGTCCTGGCAGTCGCGCCGACCGCGCCCGCGGCGCCAGCGCCTTGCACCGCCGTCCCGCCGACGCCCAAAGCGCCGGCCGCTTTGCCGAGCAAGTCGCCGCCGCCCAGACGCGCTGCAGCCACCTCCAAAGAGGCAGCGGCGACGTTGAGGTTCGCCGCCGAGACGTTCAGTCCGAAGTGGCCACGAAGCGCCTTCAGCACGCCGTCGCCCAAGCGATAAAGCTGGAGGCCCGCGACTCCGGCAATCCCCACGGGCACAGCGCCGAGCGCCTGTGCGCCCAATGGGTGTTCTTTCTGGAACTGCTGCAGCGAACCGCCTAAAGACGCAACGCCCGATGCAAGCCCGCTCATGACTTGCGCAGCTTTTTCCATGTTCGGCGCGGTCAAGGTGCCCGCGAAGTCGCCGATCGCTGTCGAGAGCGATTTGGCCGCCGAGATCGGGTCGCCTGCAGCCGTCTTTAGAGCGCCGTCCACGCCGGCCGCCTGATCGAACAGCGCCATATGACGTTTGAACGTCTGCTCTTGGTTGATGAGCACTTCGGCGAGGCGCGCGGCGTTGCTGTTCGGGAAGAGGCGCTGCGCTTCTATGATCTGGTCTTCCTTGTCCGTGAAGCCTTTGGCTTTGAGAGCAGGAAGCAGTGTGGTCCAGACCCATTGGGCCGGATCATGCGCCGCTGCCTCGTGGCCTTGGATGAAATGGCCGGGCAGCAACCCGAGCGCCTTGCCCTTCCCGCTAAATTCAATGTCTTTGTCTGTGATGAGCCCGAGATTGCGGAACTCTTCCAAGGCCGGATGCGATGTCGGACCTTTGAGGTTCGACGTGAGCAGCTTGAAAAACGATCGAATGCCAAGGCCAGCGGTCGACCCGCCGAGTTCCTGCGCCAAACCTGCGGCGGTCTTGTTGAGAAACTGTTCGGACAAGAGCGGCGCGGCGGCGCCGGAGTATTTCACGACATCGGCTAGCTGTTCGAAGCTAACCGTCTTGCCCATGATCTGAACGGCGCGAACGGCGCCGTCGAGATAGCGCGAGAGTTTTCCAATATCCTGACCAAAGCCGGCGATTTCCGCCGCCTTCAGCATCCACGGCAAGCCATGCGCCGCCTGCCCGGTCGGATCGCTCTGCAGAACCGCCGCCTCAGTCCGCGCGACCATCGGCATGACGTGCGCGGCTTCCTCGGGGCTAGGCAGGATCGATCTGACTTCTTTGTAGCGCTCCAGGAGCTTGGTTTGATCCAAGATCGGAGTCATGCGTTGTAACTGCGCCGCGAGTTCCTTGGCGTGCTCAAGTTCAGCACCGCGAATGCCGGCGAGCGTCAATCGGAACTGCTCAGACGTGCGTTCCGCGCCAAGATGCAGGGACTGCTCCGCCCCATGCAGGATGGCCGGCGACGCCAGCACGGCGACATTCGACGCAAATTGCTTCGCCGCGACGGCGAGGCGATGATAGTTCGACTCGATGCGCGCCAGCGCGCGGGCGTGGGCGTCCAGCGCCGGATTGTTAAACACCTTCGCGAGGCCCGATTGAACGCCGAGCCGGTTTAGCTGATCTGCAATCTTATGAATCCGCTCGGCGATCTTCGCAAGCTCAGGGCTCGCATGGTCGACCGCGGAAACTGTAGCTGTGATTGACGGGCCGCCGGCCATGTCCTGAAACTCCTGGGCCGCGCATGTGCGGCATCATCTGCAAATGGATAGAACGAAAAGAGCGCCCGCTATTGCTGGCGCTCTTTCTGCAACTTCGAAATGTGTTCGAGGTAGAAAGTCGCTTGCGTGACGGTCATGGCCTCGATATCGGAAACCGGCATATGCAGGTCGTAGACAAATGAGGCCATCAGGCGCGTCACGCTGCCGTAGGGCGGTCGCCGGCAACCCCCATCAGTAGCTCTACCATCGCTTGGCGAACAGATATCCAGTCCCGCGCAGGCATAGTTTCCAGAACGACGATATCGTGTCCGCTCATGTCGACCAGAAATCCCGTCAAAGCGGCATTATCGAACTCAGTCGAATGACCATCCTTGTTGCTCGTCAGTTTCCATGGCTCGCCATATTGGCGAAACGTTCGGAGCGTCGGCTCGTTCAGGACGATCTCTTTGATCGGGCCTTTGTGCGTTTGAAGTTCTCGCGAGAGCGGAACGGTTCGGGAGGCAGGCTTCGACATTGCGTTCGCCTCCATTAAGCAGCGGCTAGCGCGCGCTTCGCGGCGTCGCTAATCGCCGCAACGTCGGCGCCTGCCGTATGGAGCGCCTTGCCGATCGGCGTTCCGTTGCGATAGTCCGCGATAGCCGCATTGAGGCGACGCGATTCCGCCTTTGCGGCGGCGTCGCCGCGGGCGCCTTTCTGACTGAGCCCCAGCGCGCGGATTTCAACAGATCGCACGATAACCTTTTCGGTCGCGGCGTCGGCGTGAGAATGGATAGAATACGACATAGTAGGAGCCTCAATAGGTTCAGAAACTTCCGCAGGAATTGCGGATAAAAGAGCTTCGGCCTGATAGACCGGCAACGTGCATTCGTTGTGGATTGATAAGAGCAGCTTGGCTGCTTGCGGTCGCAATCTCGCGGCGTCGGTCGAGAGGACCGACGCTTCATATGGCGACAAGGGAGGTTGTTCGGACGGCGACTCGGAAGCATGCGCCTTGTCGACCGTCGCGGCTTCCCGCCCCAATTTTTGCTCTTGCTTGGCCGCGAACGCGGTGTCTTCCGCGGCCCACCGCGCTTTCTCCTGGTCGATTGCCGCACGCATACCCTTGGGCATGGGCTTGATTGAAAATCCGCGCGCCTCCGCTTTCTCCCGCGAGCCGAGCGCCATGTCCGCGTAGCGCACCATCTCGCGGCCAATGTTCGACGTAGCACTTTCATCAGACCAAGCGACGCGTTTCACGTCAGCGCCCATCGCTTCCGCTTCGCCAAGCGATATCGGCGACGCGACGCCATCGATCTGAACTGCTTCGACAGCGTCAGCATCCTTGCCCGGAATCCAGCGCTCGCCGAGCGCAAGGGCTAGAAGTTCCTCTGCCATCCATATCCCCCATGTTGCTGATATCCGCCGGCTCGGATCGCATAGCGTTTCGGGCCGTGATAGACGCCGCAGATCGACTCCAACCGACGAATCTCGCTTTGCAACGCTCGCGCGTCCGCCCGATGATATCGAACCAATCTCTCGCGGAATCGAACCTCTTCGGCTTGGGAACCCGCTAGGAGCGAGTAGTAAGCGGCACGCAACTTTGGGAGCATCGTGCACGGGTCATCGATGTCAGGCCCTAGAGTGAGTGGTGGACTCATACTGCTTTCACCTTCTTACGTTGCTGCGCGGCGAAAAACGGATGCTCCAAGCCAACGCTTTCGAGATATTGCTTCTCATGTTGAAGCGTTTCCATCTGAGCTTCAAAATCCTTGCCGTCTTCAGCATAGGCTTCCGTTAAGCTGATAAGGCCGGTTTCCAGACCAAGGATCGTCGCCTCGCGAGTCTTCTTTTCGTCGGGCGACACCCTGCCCTTGCCAAGGAATCGGGCACTGCAATATCCCTCTTTCGCGACGTAGAAGTCGCGCGCGCCAGCCGGCAGTCTGATCGTCGTCGTCGCGATCGCCTCTTCTAGCCATGCTTCGAACACGGCTCGATAAAAGCGCTCGGCGATATCTTTCCGCCTGCGAAGATTGATCTCATGGGGCAGCGCAGTCGCGAGCCGCGAAGCACTAAACGACGTGTCGGCGTAATCGCCCGAGATGTCCTCATAGGCTGCGCCCGCCGCTTTCGCAGTCTTTCGAAGGAGCGACTTGTCGAAGGCGTCGAAATTGTTGCTCGGCGACTCTGACTCATGCTGCATCAGCTTGTCGCCCGGCATGAGATGTGTGACCGTTCCGACCTGCGGCGTAATCTTCGCCTTCGAATAGAATTGCTCGTGGGAGTCGAGCCACTCGCCAACGGTCGACGCGATTCCGCCCGCGCGATCATTCACACTGAGAGAGTCGAGCGCCACGGTAGTGGGCAACGAGGACTCAATCGTCGTCGTGAAGCTCGCATCAATCAAAGCTTTGCCAAGGGTGAACTCGGCTAAGGTATCCTCTTCCTTGGCCGGGGTGAGCGCGCCGGTCAGAGGCGACAGTCCGCGGACTTGCCGTGGATCGTCAAACTGAAAAGCGTGAATGATTTTGCAGCGGCCCCAAGAGGTGAACCCCTCCACATAGGTCGCCTGCGGCGCGCTGCGTTGAGCGCCCAAAGGTAACGGCCGCAACATATAACCAGAGACGCGCCCGTGTTGGTCGAACGCTACGCCTTGAATGATGTTGCGCCCATTCTCGCTTCGGGTGATGGATCGATCTAGTTGCGAGATATCGAGGACATTGACCTTCGTCTTCGTCTTCGCGTCTCTCAGAGCAAGCCATTCAAGCGTTGCCAGCGACTCGCCGTTTAGAAGCCAATTGCGAAAGAATGCTCCGGCCATCTGATGAACGTCGAAACGTCCGGCGATATCGCATTCGAGCGGATTTCCTGCCCAAGCCGCCCATTTCGTCTCTATCTGATTTGAAAGCTCGCGCGCTTGCTCCGGCGTGACGCCGATCTCGTCGGCGCGCGGCTTGCTGGAGAGCGTGAGGCCGGTTCCAATTGCCTGCGTCGTCAGATTAAGGAGCAGCGTCGCGATAGGCGCGTTGCTTGTCGCGAGATCGTTACTGATTCGGCTGGCGAGCGCGCCGTCACGCGCAGTCCGGCCGCCCATATTGAGAGTCCAAAGCCCACCATCCGAAAAGGAGAAGCCGGCGCCATGAGTCGAGCGCGCCCATGCCAGACGGGTTCGGCCCCATTGGTCGCGGTAGTAAAGTCAGCGCGTGGCGCTTGCTCGAATGAAGCCGAGAGGGAATTCGGCGCGTCGGAATTTGGCGGCGCGAGGCCTTCATAGGTGATCTGCATTAGACTCTCACGTCAAGCCCGCGAGCTTTCGCCTCTTGAGGGCTGATGTATCCTTTGGCGAAGTTGTGCCGGTTTGCGGCTTCTCTGATCTCCGCCAAGCGCGCCACTTTCGAATCGTCAGACGCGACCGCGGCGCCGAGTGGCGAGATGACGCCGGTCTTGCCTTCCCGCTCCATAGCCGCCAGGAACGGGCTTTCCGCCGGGAGATCGGCCAACATCTCCCGAATGATCTCCGGCGGCGTTTGGCCGTAGAGGGCGAGCCTTAGCGCGGTCTTGGGGCGAGCTTGCGCTTCGGGACTTTCCATGATGGCCTTAAAGCGCATCCTTTCTTCGGCCCGGACGGTCGCTTCAGTCTTCGCGACGGGTTTGGTCATCTTCGGTTCGGACATGGGCTCAAGCAGCCTTTCGTGTGTGCAATGATTGGAGCCGGGCGGCGCGCTCGGCGATGGAAAGAGACTGCGTTTTCGCCTTGTCCACTGGTGCTGCGCGGCCGTTAACGAGTGAGGCCGCAGCGACCGCTAGAACGAGGCAATCGAACGCTTCGTTTCGAACGTCCGGTGACTTCTCCCATTGCTGGCGAGGAAAGCCGCGAACATATTTGACTGCTAGGCGCTCGGCGCTTAGCTGTTCGAAGAAATCGGCGTCGAGATGATTTGGCGTTTTGATCGTGCCGCTTTGAAGCGCCTTCGCCACATTCATCTTAATGTTGTCGACGCCCACGATTAACCCACGCAACAGCCCGCGGATTTTGGCACCCTCCTTCACGTTGGCGCGATCGAAGCCGGCGCGGCCGAACGTGATATGGCAGCGGCGGCCTTTGGCGCGTTGCCGCATCACAAAACGCGCAACGGTTTCGGTCATGAACCCGCCGTCCACGAAGGTCACTTGCGACTCCAGCGCGCGACCATCCTGCGATTTGAAGACTCGCCCAAGCAACCCGTCCAAGTCATCCCAAACTTGCGCGCCGGACGTGTCGCCGTGCAACACGACGTGATCCAGGATCGAACGCTCTAGACCGGACGTTTGGTGGGCGACGAATTGCGCCTCGATACGGTTGGACTGAACGTCGACGCCGCACGTGAGGAAATCGATTGTCTTCTCGTATGGCGCTTGGATAGATTCGGCCATCGCCATGAGCGCGGACGGATCGTTCTCAACTTCGGATGACGCCTCAAAAGGAAGGCCCCAACAAAGGTTTTGAACGGATTTTTTCTGCTCCAGCGACTTTGCGCTATCGACTTGGGCGGCGACCTTGGCGAGTGAACTGAACTCGCTGCAAAGCTCGTTCGCGTGAATCGAGACGACGCCCGGCTCGCCTTGTGCGGTTGGTCGCAGTTCCCCTTTGGCGACCATGCGTAGTCGCTCGGCTTCATCGGCGAGCGCTCCGCACCCTTGGCACAACAGCCGCGCGCCTTCAGGCTTGCCCGGCTCGAAAAGCAGACGATCTTGCGTGATTGGCGCTTCGTTGTGACAGTGTTCGCAGCGGACGAAGAAAAGCCGTTTGTCGCCCTGCTCGTAATTCGCCGCGATGCGCGACGTCGCGCCAAACGTCGGCGTGCTGGCGAGCAGCAGCAAAGAGCGCCTATATGTGTGAAGGCGGCGCCGGACTAAATCTTCCGGCCTGCCTTCTCCATTCGAAGTCACGGCCGCGCATCTGTCGAGTTCGTCGATAATGCCGAACCTGATGGCTTTGCCTGATAACTGCGGCGCCTTGTATGACGACGCCAGCGCGAGCGACCCTCCAGCGAATGTTTTCAGGTTTGCATTGCTGTGCGCGACCGCGCCTTTGAGAGTCGGCGACGCTGCGATTAGAGGGTCGAGCGTCTCTTTGACATAGGAGCCGATATCGCCTTCGTCCGGTCGGACGAGCAGCAAAGGACCGCCTTCGCCGCAAATCGCGTGACCGATGATCGAATGGAGCGCGGTCGTCTTGCCGATCTGCGCGCTTGTCATCAGAATGGTTTCGCGCGTCGTCGGCTCGGCTGCGGCGTCGACGATCTGCTTTTGGAGATTGGCTAGGCGCAGCTTGCCGGGACGGGCGTTCGACTCTCTTGGTAGGACGAGGTTCTGTTCGGCCCATTGGCTGGGTTTGATATTGGGCGGTGGCGCGAGCACGCGCAGCATCTCCGCGAAGATCGCGGACGCGTCATCTATAGATGTCATGGGGTGTCAGTCTCTTAGTGCGTAAAGGTCGATGTCTGACAGCGCGGCTAACTCTTCGCGGATAGCGTCATCTAAGACGCGCTCGATGGCTTCCGCGTCTGCGGCGCCGACAAGTTTGTGAGCAATACGAGCGGGAAAGCCTAAGAGGCCGTTACGAATATGCGTCGCAAACTCGACTGCGGTTTTGTTGACGACATCCCGCGACACGAGTCGACCTTCTTTGCTGGCGACTTCCAGTTCGATCTTTCTGGCCCGAGCCGACTCGGCAGTCGCACGAGCGGCGGCGAGCGCCTGCATATGATCATTGCGCGTGGCGACGTTGCCGTAGCCGTTCATGGCATGGCCGGTCGATCTGCCCGCGTCGCTGAACGCGAGCAAAGCCCGCATGGCGATTTCGGTGGGATATTTCTTGTAAACGTCGCGCTTGATATGTGCGGCTTGAAGGATTTGAAGCGCGCGGGGACGCGAGAGGCCGGCCGCGTCGGCGAGCGCCGTTATTCCCGCTTTGTCAGGCAGGTCATAGTCGTGCATTAAATCGTCCGACAAATCTATTCGTCCAGTCATGAGCCCTCCGGCTAGAACCTGACAAGTTTCCAAATGACCTGTCAGGTTCTAGGGAAATGCCCACGGCGGCAATTTTAACTGACGTGCGTTTTTATCAGATGTGACAAAAATTCTGTGCACAGATCAACGTCAAGCTTTGCGAAAGGAACCGTCTTGAACACAACACCCGGCTGTCTTCCGTGGGCGTTGCGCGTAAAATCCGTGATTACAGCGCACTCGTCCGATCCAATGTTAATAGCGCCTTCGGCTACAAGCGCCTCTGCTTCGAACAATTTCAGATACAAACCTTTGAGTCCGTGACGATTACCGCTATCCAGACCTCCGGCACCTGTCACTATTGTGTCCAATTGAAGTCCCTTCGGAATAGAAGCTTTCACGGCACTATCGATTTCTTCAAGCCGTTTCTCCGCAAAAAGCATAAATTCATTTGCTCGCGCTTCTTTCGCGATTCGCTCCTTTTCCTGAGCTTCACGCTTGTTCTTTGCAGCTTCATATGCGTCTGTCGGAGCTAGGCTCATCTTCGCGTTCTCCAGTGTTTTCAAACCCCTAGAATAAATAGCTCGTCACTTCCCGCATTCAAGCTTTTGCAAGTTGAATTTTGTAATGACACCATCGAAAACACTCACGTTTTCAATGAAAATCATGCGGCAGCGGACCCGCGGAGCGCTTGGAGCGCGTCGGAAGGACCCGGTTGACCTTCGCTCGTTGGCGTCGGGACTGTGCCACCACTGAGAGCGACGCCAACGTTCGCTGCAATTTCTTTCGCTAGTTCGCGCTCGGCGACACTCTGCCATTTAAGCCTCGGCGCGCCGTCGGTCTGCTCCATTCCAGTCCGCGGCATTTCCGCATAAATCGACTTCACGTTGGAACGTCCCCGCCCCTGCCTCACCATCAAGAGTGAATTGCCGCCGACATTCATCACGAATGATTTGCCGATGCGGAGCGACGACGAACCGCCACCAGTGAGACGGAATGTTGAGCCGGCATATGAACCACGCAGAGGCGAGAGGACCGGCTGGAACTTACCCACCTTCAGCGCGCTGATGCGCGCCTTCGAGATCGTCCACGTTGCCGATAGATTATTTTGAGTGCTTCCCTTCACAGGAGGGACGGCTTTTCCAAAAACGCTCATGCTCACGCCGATGTCGGCCGCCATGACCGGGATAGTCTCTCTGCGCGCGGTCCTTGCCGCGCGGTCGACGGATCGGCGCAAAGCGTTGCGCGTCTCCCGTGACGCGAGATCGAGGACGCTCTCAAACTGCCTCGTGTCGAACTCGACCTTTAGCCCGATGTCGCCCATCTCACTTTTCCATCCGTGTCGGCGCGACGAAGCTCCTGCGGTCAACGATCGTTCCGCGCGGGGTCTCGACGGTCAAAGCGATGTGAACCTTGTCGCCGGATGCGATCTCGACGCGCTGAAACATGTTCCACAAGGCAATGCTGGCGTTCTGGCGCACTCTGCTCTGAAAGGCCTCGTCGACTAGGCGCGGCGATGTGAACGACTCACTGACCGCCATCGGCTTTGCCAATCGTGATGCTCAGCCAAGGGGAGTCGCAAATGATGCGGAAGGGAGGCAACGACGAGCGACGCGGCGGCTCAGAAATGATCTCGCTAAATATCTCGCCGATGGTCGGAATGCGCTCGCCGCGCAAGCTGAACTTCGGTTCCGTCTCGGGTGCCGGGGTCATGTATCGAGCGTAAGCTTGTGCGGTGTCGTCGGCGAACCGAGCAAGCGCGGAATAGGCGCGCAGTGTCGCCGGGCCGAGCAGATCGGCCGCGTTGATTGTATCGTCCATGTGGAATCCAGTCTGGAAAAGGAACGGCTCACACCAAGCCGAAATGCGCGGCGGCCGTGATGAGATCGTCGTCGAGATGCGACTCGATAGACTGCTCAGGCGCGGCGCTGTAGGTGCGGCCTTCGATAAAGGCCAACACATCGGATCGGCGCCAGCGCGGATGGCCGGGACCGCCGACTGGCGCAATGAATTTTCCGGCCTTGCGCCACAGCCGCAGGGTTTCGTCAGAAACGCCGAGAAGCCGCGCGACTTCGTGGACGCGCAGCAGCATCGGCTCGTTATCACTCGTCATTTGTCTGAAATCCGGTTGCGCACGCGCCAAAGCACGGCGCGCGACTAGCGGTCGTGGGGCGGATTTGGGTCTGTTGGGAAAAACGAAACGGCCCCATTGGGCGCATTTCGAGATGTGGCGAGAATAGCTAGTTCACCCGCTGTATGTCAAGCCTTCCTTGACGAAAATTTTGGGCAGGCTGGCGATAGGAGTTGCGAGCGCGTCGTTAGGGAACGCTTTGCCGCGCGCAAGCGTTACCCGTCAAACCAATAAAAACGTTCGATTTTTTCACGTCTTGTTCTTGGCAATAATAGGAGGGTGTTATGAAAAGGCTGAGCGTAGCAATTGCATTGATTTTGTTGTCTTCGAACGTGTTGCTCGCCGCAGAACCGCGAATTAAGCCCGGAACGCCCATCAAAGAATCAGAGATCGCGGGCGAAGAGGCCAGCACGGTTACGACGTATAAATCGAGTAGCCCCGGATCATTCATTACCTGCAGGGGACGGTGCCCGAATTCCGGAGAGCACTTCTGGAAATGCGAGGCCAGTCCAGACGGGTTTCCCGTGCATTGCTGGCTGCGCTGTGGTCCGCCCGTTGAAAAGGAATGCCTCTACGAGTGATTGGTCAGTGCGCCCGCTCGATAGAGCCGGACATGGGCCGCGCCTCGGACGATTAATGGCCCATGTCCTCTTAATCGCCGTCTCGCGTCTCAACCCCGTCTCGCGTCTCACTTGCTTTTCCTTCTAGGAAAGGAAAAGCGTGAGACGGTGAGACGATAGAGGGGTTCCGGCCGAAAATCGTCTCATGATCGTCTCACGGTCCGACGCTGCGAACGGCTTATATTCAGTGCCTTATCAAAAAATCGTCTCACCGTCTCACAGATCGTCTCACAAAATCGTCTCACAAAAACGTGAGACGAATCGTGAGACGGCGTCTCACTGATCGTCTCAGACCTCGCAAGGTTGTTTTCAGGCAGACGAGACAAAAAAAACCCGCCTGGATGGCGGGCTTCCTTCTCACGGGAGCTAGTCGCCGGTCACACCGACTCCTCATCGGCCACAGGCTCGAAACAACCTCCCGCCGCTTCCGCGGTGTTCTTGGCCTCGGCGACGGCTGCCCGCCCTTTGCGTGTCAACGTCTTGCCATCAGGACTCTGCTTCACAAGCCCGCGGTCGACCAGCCCGGCGACCCGCCTGCCGATCGTCGCCTTCGAAGCCCCGACTGCCACGGCCAAATCCGTCAAGCTCGACTTCGCGTCCTTGTCGATTGCGACTAGCAGCGCCGCATCGCCAGCAAGCGCGTCCCGCCGTTCCGCGACAACCGCCGCGTCGGCCGCCTCCGATGACTTGGGCCGCGCGATCGGCAGGCGCAGCGCCTTGCCTTTGGCGTCTTTCAGCTTCGTGACGATCTCTGCGATCTCGAAATTCTTGGGCTCGAATGTCCTGCCTCGCAATTTGCCCTGCCAGTGAAGCTCGGCAATCGCGCTCCGGCGCTCTTTCCAAAGCGTAAGGTTCCCGTCGATCTCGTTCAGCAGAGCGCCCCCGCCATAAGGCGTCAATTGATCTCGACCGGCGTTTTTCACCGGGTGCGCTGCAATCACCACGGCAGGCCGCCCCGGAAGGCGAGTCAGGTCTCGCAGCGACATGACGAATTTTTTGACCTGATCATTGCTGTTCGAGTCGTCGCCTGGGAATGCGGCTTGAAGCGTATCGACGATCACCAGGGCGCATTCGCCCGCTTGCCGCACAAGCTTTCGAATCCCGCCCGGCGTCACATGGGCGTCTATGATGTCGAGATTGTCAGACGCGTCGCCGCTCGAAACGCTATGGCCCTCCATTGCGGCGAGCAACTTGACCCGAAAGTCGTCGGGATTCTCGAAGGAGCAATAGACGACGCGCCCCTGCTCTACCTCAATTCCAAGCACTTCGTCACGCTTCGCAGCGACCGCTAGCGCCAACGACGATAGCAGCGTCGTCTTGCCGGCGCTTGTTGGCGCGGTCAATGTGTAGACCTTGCCACGTTCTATCAGGCCATCGATGACATATTCGACCGGCGCGTATTCGGCGCAAAATTCCGCGAGGGATTTAATCTTGCGCCTTGCCTTATCGGCCTCGCCTGCCGGCTCTGACCCTTCTTCATCGACCGGCGTGAACGCTGAACCGTCCGTGATCGCGCCGCGACGCTCGGCGACCGGCTTCGCGTTTTCAAATGCTCTGACGAGGTCACGGTGATTGAATTGCCCTTTTGCGCGCGCATCATCGCCAACATATTCGCCAAACGCGACGCCGCCGGTCTTATCGTTCACACCGTCGACAAGCGATGCGAAGGCAAGCAAATCCAGTTTGTCGCCAAACTCGCGATGCAGACACTTCGCCGCGTTGAAGAGGTTGCCAGAGGCCGAGTCATCGCCGCCCATATCCTGACTGTCGTACGAAGTGCAAATGCGACGCCACTCGGCGTCGCGCTCGGCGAGCGCGTCGAGATCAAAATCGCCAAGGTCCGAGTCCGTGATCTCGCCAAAGTCCGGCCAATCGGACTCGTTCAGCAGCTTCCGGCCACGCGCTTCGTCGATTTTTGTGACGTTGCTGCTTGAACGGTCTGCGCCGCGAAACATCGCGACAAGCGCATCAGGAATCGGCGGAATGGAGCCATTCTGAAAAGCGTCCACGAGCGACGGCGCGCCCTCTTCGGCTGTGTAGCTTTTTCCGTCTGACTCTCGCACGGCACCGGGCGCTACAACCTGCCCTCCTGCGCCCTTCAAATCCCATTGCAGATCGGCGCGGCGTCCGCAGCCGATGTTGCCCGGATTCGAAAAGTAGACGTGCAGGCCGCCGCCTTGCGTGCGAACCCTAGGGCATTTCTCAATATCGACGTCGTGCTCGGCAAGCCATCTGAGGCCCGACTCCACACCGTCGACGCTGTTCTTAATATCGAGATCAAGCACAGCAAGTCCGGCCGCCCCGAGGCTTACGCTCGGCGTAAAGTCGTGAGTCGTTGTCCAGGCGTCGACCGTGCTGGCGTCGAGAGTCGAGCCGACGTGCATCGGCGCAAAGCCGTTCTTCGCTTTGGCTTCTGCAATAATCGTTTGGCGTTCGTCGTCTGAAATTTCAGAATCGAGCTTCGGCCACGCGGCCGGGAGGGGAACTTTGTCTCGCGTCGGCACAACGGGAATCCCGGCGGCGACAAGCGCGCGGCCGGCGGCGCGGTTCGCCTTGCGGCGCTCCGGCACTGAAAGATTGTTCGTCAAGGTTATCTTGACATTACGTAAAACGTAATCCATAAAACGCATATCCTGGTTTGAGACTTCGCCCGGCCGCTTTGTCTGAGCGCGCCGGGCGTTTTTTAATCACTGACGTTGGCTTCGAATGCCGCTCTTGCCTTGGTGATCTCATTCTCGGAAATGCCAAGAGCGCGTGCATGATTTTCGTTCGCACGCAACCACGCTTCCTGCTCTGAGATTTCGTCGCCGTCCTCGATTGATTGCTCGCGCAGATGACGCGCGGTCATCTTCAAGTGTTCGATCGCGGCGAGTTCGGCGAATTGTTCGGGCGAGTAGTCGCGGGAGTCGATCAGGTCCTCAGCCCGCGCGGCTGATCGTGGCGGCGAGCCTGGAGGCGCAAGGTCGAATCTAGACACGTGATCGGCCGGCGCCGGGTGCAGGTGATGCAGAAACCTGAGCGATAGCTCGGTCGGATGTTCCCGCTTCAAGCTCACTGGATGGCACCCGCGCTCGTCGACATGCGAGATGTGAACGGTGTCGATGTCATCCGCCGCGACGAGCACAATGTGCTCGCCGCAGTTCGACTCTAGAGGCACGAGATGTGTGTTACTCATTCGGTCGCCCCCTCAGTGTTCCGCGTGTGACCCGCCCATAAACTGGGCCAAATCTCGCCGTGCCTGTAGTTCGTGACGCGCATCGTGCGTCCAACTTCGTTCGTCCGACACTTCGCGGAAGATCGTGCGCTCAGCGTCCGTCATGTCACCCTTTTCGAGCGCGTCGCGCCACGTCAGAGCGAACTCCTGATCGTCGAGATTGAGCAGATAGCGCCGAAGTGACTCGGCGCTGCTCTTAGGAATCGTCTGCATCAGGCCGCGTGCTCTTTTTTCCAAGGAGCGATGTTGCGACACAAAATTTCCCGCGCTGGCTCGGGTCTTTCGCGACGCCACGTGCGCAGGTCGCGCAGTGCGGATTCAAGCGCGTCGGCGACGCCCAAGGGGTGCGCATCAGGCAGCAAGCGCAACGCCTTGGTCAGCACCCGCGGCACCCCCTTGCGCAAGCCGGCGACGAAGCTGACAAGGCGCGGACCCTCATAGAGATCGAGCGCGGTCTCGCCGTTCAGGATCGCGACGATTCGTTCGACACGTGCGACGCGTTCGGCGTGTTCTTGCAACATGTGTTTGGCGAAGGCGTGCGCGTTGACGGCGCCGCCCATGGTGACGAAGCCGTCCGCGGCGGCTGCGCCTGCATCGATGATCGCGGTATGCGGCGGGTTCTCAAGCGCGCGACGATGCCTGTCCGACAATGGTTCGGCGCCGCGAGCGGCGGTGAGGGCGGCTTCAAAAAGGCTGTGAGAGGTCATTAAGCAGCCCTCCCCTTTAGCGATTCGATGACACTGCGCCGCCAGCGCGGCGCGCCAGGAAGGTTGACCGGCGGAGGGATTTTTCCGCTCTTGCGCCAGCGCCAAAACGTGGTGTTGGAAATAGGCCGCTCGCCGTCGCCCAACTCAGCGCGAACACGGGGGCCACCGAACAAAGCATCGTCGACAGTAGGTGTGGGTTGTTTGGTCACAATAAACCTCTGCGATTCGCGCTCGCGGACGCGCGACGGCGCGGCCTTGGGCGCAAGGTTGGGGATTTTCAGAGGTCAGGAAACAGGGCGCAGGGCGATCAGACGCAAAGGCGCAAGAGATCAGGGCGCAGGAGATCAGAAATCAGACGATCAAGCACAATTCACAAGACGCCACGAACATCGCTCATTGCGCCGGCGCGGGTCAATCCATTGTGTCGCAAATTTTTTCACCCCGCCACAAGGTGTGGCCAGAGGTGGGGCCTCATGTCGAGCGTCTGCGCTTACATTATTGAATCAAAATGCTTCAGAGATTTAGTTTCGTGCTGGCCAGGGGCACCACTTAGTTTCAGTTCATCCTCAATATCAGCCAGTTATTATCAATTCGATTTGTCGGCCCTCGCCTGGCCTCGATCCCTCGCGACGAGCGCGGAACGAACGCTCGAAAGCTGCGTTATAGAAACGATCGCTTCAGCAAACGCGACCGTAAGCTTTCGATCCGTCGCGGCGACGATCTCCCCAAGATGCTTGTAAATTGGCTGAGGGATTTTTGCGCATGTACATGACGCCCATCGACTTTATCGACCTCGGGTTTCGCACGTTCATGCGCAACCCATTTTCCAGTCCCGAACAGATCTCGCTCCGGAAAGGTGAAAGCGACTTTCGCTTGTTGGGCGCGCGCGAGGGACTCGTGGTGACGCTCGGTCCCGAGACGTCCTTTTTTGATCGGCCAAGCAGGTCTGTTTGCCGATGGCCCGGAACACGGACCATTCCGCGTCAAACTCCTCACTTAGCGCCAAAACGCTCCTGGATCGCGAATGAGTTCGCGACATTCCTTTACGTGTTCTGCGGCGGCGGAGACGTGAAGCTCAATCGGATCGCCACTTCGGAGAAGCAAAGAGAGATTTTGCTGACGGCTGGCGAAGGCAATGTCGTCGAGAAAATCGATCTGACGAAACTTGCAGGAGACAATTCGGCGCCGCTGCTGTTTCTCCAGCCTGCCTATCTTTGTTCATCCGCCAATGTCGTGATTGAATCCGTTCCCTGTGACGCATCGACCATGAGTTGGGCGCGAGCGCCTTATGTCTACAAGACATGCCCTCTCGACGATCCGTCGACGCCTGCGATTCTGTGTCTTGCCGGCAAGACGATGATCTGGTGCGAACGGATCGAGCCGGGCGAGAGTCGGGACTACGCGCTTGGAAACGTCATTGCGACGACCGCCAATGTCGTTTCCAAACTGCGGCCAACCAGCCAGACGCATCCTGAGGATATGAGGGTCGCCGCAGTCGCACAGGATCGCTCCAGAGCAAATGCAATCATTACGGCGTCCGCAAAGACGAGCCGCGATAATTCGATCCGCGCGCGCCTGCGTGAGTGCGCCGCCGCCACGAAAATCCTCTTTGAATCGATGCGCGCCCGTGAAGGATTCTTTGTGTGCGAAGTGACCAATGAATCTGACGCGCCGGCCCATGTTTTTATCCAACTCAACAAAGGCAATTTTTATGGCGGCTCAGGGCTCGTTGGCATCGTGATAAAACTCGTATCCAGCATCTTCCGTATGTCGCACCTGTCGCTGGGTCATTGATCGAGCGGCTGCGAGGCAGTCTATCGCGGTCGCCATTACCTCGCCATGGACGGATAAGTCGTCCGTCAATTTAGCGCGCGTACAAAGTTCGATTGAGGTCGCCCAAGCTGCGCCACCATCGTAAGCGATCCGGTCGACTCCTCTATCCTACCGCCCGTAGGCGCCGAGCGGGCGCGGCGCGCCGGGCGCGTCCGGATATTTTGTTGGCTCGAACGCGTCCCCGCGACGTATTTTGTGACGTCGCAGTCCCTCGCCGACTTTCACCGTCGCAGAGACGGTCGTCCGCCGCGACGCGCCTTGTTCGAGAATGACGTATTCGTTTCGCGGCGAACGCGCGCCGGCTTGCTCCGAGGACGCGGGCTTGGCGGCTGCGTCGCGCCGCAGTCCCTCGACCTGACCTGACAGCGCGCCGATCGCGGCGCTCGTTTCCGTCTTCATCGCGTCGACGCGTTTGCCGAGAGTTTCGACAGCGTCGGCGGCCGGAGCCGCCGCCTGCATCGAAGACCTCATCGACTCCATCTCCGTGCGGAGCGCGCGGACCTCCTCTTGCATCTTCTGCGTCGTACGCAGAAAGGCGGCGCGCTCGGCGTTTTCCTGCGTCGCCATCGTGCGGACGAGGTCCGGCAAGGCGGAGACCGTCGGCCAGGCGGCCTCGGCGATCAGCCAGCCGGCGAGGCCGGCGACGCCATAGAGCAGCGCCGCCCAAAGAAGCCGAGAGCCGTGGATGAAAGCGCTTTTGAACGCCGGTGGCTGGCGTTGCGCGACTTTTGTCTCAGAACCAGCGGAGAAATTTCCGGAGATCGCCGCGTCCGCGGTCCCTACCTTCAGCTCCGGAACGTCAGCCGCAGGCGCCGCGGCAGAACTAAGGTCGAGGGCGGCTAATCCCGTTTGCTCGGTCATGGCAAGGCTTCGCATGGGGGGTGCAAGATTTTTGAGCCTCACGCCGATTGCTTGAGAATGGATTAACGGCCTGCGCGACTTGCGCCGCCGCCACGCAAAGATTTCAAACACCATGATTCGGGAAATAGATTTGATCCGGAGGGAAATCGTTCGCTCTTCGGGAATAAAAGCTTCTTCATGAGGGCTCCCGGCCCTCTCGCGAATTTGAAAGCCCATCTGCCTCAATCAACTACAAGCTCGAAGCAGGCGTCGGAAGATTGAGGCAAATTTCGAAGCGCCGAGGCGCGGCGCCTTTCCGTCACAAGCGCAAGCTCGCTCTCTGAAGCATCGTTTACAATTTGATAACAGGAAGCTGCTCCCCTCGTCTGCCATTGGATATTCGCCACACAAGCGAGGAGTGAGCTGATGGACGAGGCAAGCTCTTCAACTGAGACCTCCGACGAAGCGGTTACGCGAGCGCGCGAGGACAAAGCTCCGCCAACTGCGGGAGCCGAAGCCGCAGTAAAAATTTCGGCGTGCGAACACGCGACGTTGGTTTCTGACAGCGAGAGTTCAGACGCAGGAAGAAAGATCGAGATCAGGATCAATCTGGGGTTCGACGACCAGACGCTGCAAAGCGTTCTGTCCTCTCTCAAAAACGCGCAAATACAACCACAGACCGCCGAATATATCAGGCTGACCGCGCCTTATCGGGAAGAGGCTTTCGCCACGCGCAGGCAGGCCAGCGACGAAACAAACACACGCGTTTCTCCAGTCGCTCTAATGTTGATCTTCGCCGTTGGATTCGGACTGAAACTGCACTTCCACGACTTTCATTTTCCAGTTTTTCCCGATCAGGCCGCCTCGTCGCTTAAGGCTCTGGTCGATCGGATCACCATGTCCGAGTCACAGGGAAATCCGGACGCTAGAAACAATTTTTCCTCCGCTGCCGGACTCGGCCAGTTCATCAACGCGACCTGGATGGGGTTGATCAAGAAGCACCGTCCTGAACTCGCCGGCAATTTAAGCGACAAAGAGATTCTGGACTTGCGCAAGGATCCTGAGCTCTCTCGAGAAATGACGGCGCGCTATGTCGAGCAAAACACGTCGATCCTGTTGAAGAAGGGTCTGCCCGTCACGCCCGGCGCGCTTTATCTCGCGCATTTCGCCGGACCGGGCGGCGCGGCGGCGATCCTGTCGGCGCCGGAAGAGGTGGACGCGGCGACGGTGATCGCCAGCGTCGACGGACAGCCCGGCAAAACCCGCGAAAAAATCGTCAATGGAAATCCCTTCTTGAAAGGTTTCACCGTGAAAGACCTCAAGAACTGGGCTCATCTCAAGATGCAGGGGATCAGCTTGGAGCTTGGCGCGACGCCGGAGGAGAATTTAGCGCGGCGAGATTGATCGCAACGTCAGTGTCGACCGGTAACGGCCGCGAGAGGATGATGGTGCGGGGCGAGATCGGACGGCGTCGCGCGGCGGCTTAAGCCGCCTTTGGCGATCCATTCCTGCGACGCGGCGGTCGCGCGTGAAATCAGTTCGCCGGCGCGCGAGAAATCGTAAGGGGAAACGTTCAACGGACACAGCGCCGGCGCGAGATGCACCTCGATCTCCTGCGGCAAGCGCTCCAAATCGCGGATCAACTGCCAGGCGATGAGCAGAGTGATCGCGTGCAGTCCGCGACCGACGGCGCTCGCAGGCGGCTTTTCCAGGGCGCAGGCGTAGCCCGTCGGCAAGACGATGATCCTCGACGCGCCGAGCGTCATGGCGAGCCAAAGCGGCGTGTTGGCCGCGATCGCGCCATCCATCAAGGGCGCGCCGTCCACCTCGACGGTCGGAAAAATTCCCGGCACCGCAGCGCTGGCCATGATGGCCTGCGCAGCCGACCCACGCGAAAGGGTCACGGCGACGCCCTGCATATCCGTGGCGACGATATAGACCGGCAGCCTCGCCTCTTGCAGCGCGACATAAGACAGATGCCGCTCGATCAAGCCGCGCAGCGACGAAGGATCCACCAGATAATCGGCGTGGCGCAGCAAGCCGAGCGCCGCAGAGAAAGTGAACGGGAAGATGTCCCGCCGACGCAGGCCGAGCCAAACATGGGCGAGCCTTTCGACGCCTCCCGCGTCCGGCTGGCCGGCGAAATAGCAGGCGTTCATCGCGCCGACCGACGAACCGACGATAAAGTCGGGGCGCACGCCGGCGGCCGTAAGGCTTCGAAGCATGCCGACCTGAATAGCGCCGAGGCTGCCGCCGCCGGCCAGAACAAAGGCGGTTTTTGCGGCGGTTCCCCCGTTCATGGCGCATCCTTTCGGCGCGTCGCGCCACGCGGGCCAAGAGTCTTCCGTCGGATATCTAGGAGGCCAGGTGAAGTCGATCCATGCGCGCGCCAACTCGCCTTATTGACGCGCCCCCGCTCTTGAAAACAACGCGGGCCTGCTTAATTCGCCACTGCGGCTCTTTCACGAGGACTTTGCAATGGCGGATGACAAAAATCCTATCGTTGAGAACAAACTGACCGACGAAAACCCCACCGTCCAGAAGAACAAATATCTTTTCGGCGGCGTGGGCGCCGTTCTCGGCGGTCTGACTGGCGTCGCGATCGGCGGCCCGCTCATCGCAGTCGTCGGGGCGGGACTTGGCGGTCTGCTCGGATACAATATGCTGAAGCGGCTGTGACGCGTTAATCGTCGCGCTGACCCAGAAACAGCATCACCAGCGCCGCGCAGCCGATGAAGCGGAACGCGGCTTGCTCGGCGTCTGGCAGGGACCGCCACATCTGGAACCATTCCCCGCCAACGGCCATGAAGCCGAACAGGTAGAGGCCGACGGCGAGCGCAAGACCCGCAATCGCGACACCCTTCGCGGCGTTGAATCGCGCCGCCTCCGCTTTGCGCCTCAGCAACAGCCGCCACACGCCGGCGAGAACGAGCGCAGCGGCGGAGAATTCGACTGCGATAATAAATGCATAGAACATCCGGTGCAGCGTTACGCTCGTGACCGCGCGCCACTCGAGCGGGCTGCCGGCCGGCACCTGATCCATCGACATCACATGGCTGACGAACTGGTAATTCGTGGCGTAGTCGGTCACATTGTTGATGGCGACAAGCAGAATGAGCGCGCCGAGCGCAGCGGTCAGCAAAATCTTCGAATATCTGATCAGCATGGCGATCCACTCCCGGGCGTTAGCCTAGCATGACCTGAGCGATTGATCTTGCGACGCGAGGGCTTACAACAGAGTCTGGTCTCCCGTCGGACACGCGTCCATGATCGATCTTCATTATTGGCCGACCCCCAACGGCCACAAAGTCACGATTTTTCTCGAGGAAGCGGGACTCGCTTATCGGATCAAGCCCATCGACATCACCAAAGGCGACCAATTCAAGCCTGAGTTTCTCGCGATTTCTCCAAATAATCGCATGCCGGCCATCGTCGACCGCGAGACGGCGGATGGCGGCGCTCCGGTCGCGCTCTTCGAATCGGGCGCGATCCTCGTCTACCTTGCCGAGAAGACCGGACGGCTTCTTCCCACAGACCTCCATGCCCGCGCGCGAACGCTGCAGTGGCTGTTCTGGCAGGTCGGCGGACTTGGCCCGATGGCCGGTCAAAACCACCACTTCGCCAAATACGCGCCGGCGAAAATTCCCTACGCGATCGAGCGCTACCGTAATGAGACCGGCCGGCTCTACGGCGTGATGGACGGACAGCTCGCCAAGACGCCTTTTCTGGCTGGCGAATATTCGATCGCCGACATCGCTTGCTATCCTTGGATCGTTCCGCATGAGGATCAGGGCCAGGATCTGGACGACTTCCCGCATCTCAAGCGCTGGTTCGAGGCGATCCATTCCCGGCCGGCGGTGATCCGCGCCTATGCGGCGGGCGCGCCCTATGAGCGGTCGCGTCTCGATTTTACGGCGCTGGAGCGCGAAATACTTTTCGGTCAGACCACCGAGCGCGGCGGCGCGAAATAGGCTATGGCTGCGCGGCATTTTTTCTAAGAAGGGCACGCCGCATCCATGTCGAACGACCACCAAACCGCCGCGCGAGAGACCGCCAAGGCGCTGATCGAAGTGCAAGCGGTGCTCGTGAATGTCGATAAGCCTTTCATAACCACCGCCGGCTGGGCGTCGCCGGTCTACATCGACATGCGCAAGATCATCGCCTTCCCGCGGCTGCGGCGGCGCCTCGTCGATTTTGCGACGCGGACGATCGAGCGCGACATCGGCTATGAATCGCTCGACATCGTCGCAGGCGGCGAGACGGCCGGCATTCCCTTCGCGGCGTGGATCGCCGACAGCCTCATGCTGCCGATGCAATATGTGCGCAAGAAGCCCAAGGGCTTCGGCCGCAACGCCCGCATCGAAGGCGATGTGATGGAGGGCGGCCGCGCCCTCCTGGTCGAGGATCTGGCGACCGACGGCGGCTCGAAGAAGGACTTCGTGCAGGCGCTGCGCGACTCAGGGCAGCGCTGCGATCACGTCTTCGTGTTCTTCTTCTACGATATATTTGCCGGCGCGCGCGAGGAGCTCGCCGCGCTCGGCATCAGCCTGCATGCGCTCGCAACCTGGCGCGACGTGCTCGCCGTGGCCCGCGAGCACAAATATTTCCCCGATGACGCGCTCAACGAAGTCGAAGCCTTCATCGCCGATCCCGTCGCCTGGTCGGCGGCGCATGGCGGCCTCGCCAAGGCGAAGGGATAGCCGGCAAACGCGGGCGCTTTTAGCAGCGAATGAATTCGCGATAGAGCCAACCGAGCCGCTTGCCGCCGGGGCTCGCCACATAGGCCCAGGGCCTGCCGTGATCGTCCTCGCCATAACGTTGCACGATAATAGCGTTCCCGTCTTCGATGGCGCCGATGACATTTTTTCGCTGATCGCGGATGGCGATCGAAGCGCCCATGGCGCCCGTCGCATTGCAACGATCGCCAGCGAGCGCCGTCGCGCCCCATGCGATCGCGGCGGCGAGAGCGGCGAGCGTGAGGCCGGCGAAAGGCGCGAGTTTTTCGGACATCAAAGGCCTCCCGATTGCGTTGGAAAGACCTATAGTCGGGGTTCGAGAGTTACGAATTGCGCCAACGCACGTGGAGCCGCCATGCGCAGGGTGATGTTTTTTCTTATCGGGGCGCTTGCCGCGCCATATGCGCACGCCGGCGAGCCGCCGCCAGGTTTCGCGCGCCTTGCTGACGTTGCGCCGACCATCGTTCAGGAGATGCGCTATGCCGGCGCCGATAATTTCACCGGCGCCCCGGTGCCCGGCTATGACGCGCCGCAATGCTGGCTGCGCACTGAGGCCGCCAAAGCGCTGGCCGCCGCGCAGAAGGATGCGCGCGCCCGCGGCGTTTCGCTCGTTGTCTACGATTGCTACCGACCGCTGCGCGCCGTTTCGGCCTTCGTCGACTGGTCGCGCAACGCCGACCAGCGGACGAAGACCGAACATTATCCGCGTCTCGCCAAGAGCGCGCTGTTTCCCGAGGGCTATATCGCCGAACATTCCACCCATTCGACGGGAATGGCCGTCGATATCGGCGTCAAAGGCTGGAATTTCGGCACGCCGTTCGATTTTTTCGATACGCGCTCATGGACGAAAGCCAAAACCTCAAAGACGGCGCGCGCGCATCGCGACGCGCTCGTGTCGCTGATGCGCCGCCACGGCTTTGAAAATTTTCCGCGCGAATGGTGGCATTTCACTTACAAGGGCGCGGACGGCGCGCCGAGCTATGATGTCGAGATCAAGTGACCCGTTCCCCGGCGAGCTGAACTGAACCTTCATGCGTCCCTCCCTGCTCGACCCCTTCTTCGGTCGCGTCGCCGCACTGCCCGGCGTCGGGCCGAAAACCGCCAGGCTGTTCGACCGGCTGCTCGCCAAGCCGGGGACGGAAGCGCGCCTCGTCGATCTGCTTTTTCATCTTCCGTCGACCGTCATCGACCGCAGCGTGCGGCCCACGATCGCCGCCGCGCCGCTCGAGACGATGGTGGTGTTGAAGGCGCGCGTCACCGAACATCGTCGCCCCCAGGGCCGGTATTCGAAGTCGCCCTATCGCGTGCTCGTCGAGGATGACACCGGCGACGTCGAACTCGTGTTCTTTCTCGCCAATCCCGACTGGATCGAACGCAGCCTGCCGCTTGGCGCGGCGCGCTGGATCTCGGGACGCATCGAGCTTTATGACGGGCGCCGCCAGATCGTGCATCCCGACCGCGTGCTCGACGAAGCCGGATTGGCGAAGCTCCCCGCATATGAAGCCGTCTATGGCCTCACCGAGGGCTTGCAAGCGCGTTACGTTTTGCGCGCGACGGAAGAAGCGCTGACGCGCCTGCCGACCCTTCCAGAATGGCAGGACGCCAGCGTTCTCGCCGCCAACAAGCTTCCCGCCTTTGCCGAGGCGCTGCGCGCGGCGCACCGGCCGGCAAGCGCCGATGCGCTCTCGTCGCAGCATCCTGCCCGTCAGCGTCTCGCGCTCGATGAATTGCTCGCGAGCCAGCTCGCGCTGCGCCTCATCCGCGCAAAGATGCGCCGCCCTCCGGGTCGCGCGCACAAGGGCGACGGCCGCTACGCCCGAGCGATCGAATCCGCCCTGCCGTTTCGCTTAACGCGCGCGCAGCAGCGCACGCTCGACGAAATCCGCGCCGATCTTGCGTCGGAACAGCGCATGCTGCGGCTTGTTCAGGGCGACGTTGGATCCGGCAAAACTGTCGTCGCGGCGCTCGCCATGGCGAGCGTGGCGGAGACCGGCCGGCAAAGCGCCTTGATGGCCCCGACCGAGATCCTGGCGCGTCAGCACTACGATCGGCTTACGCCAACGCTCGCATCGGCGGGACTGCGCGTCGCGCTGCTGACAGGCCGCGCCAAACCGAGCGAGCGCGCCGCGCTCCACGGCGCCATTGGAGCGGGCGAAGTCGACGTCGTCATCGGCACGCACGCTCTCGTGCAAAGCGATCTCGCCTTTCACGACCTCGGCCTCGCCGTCGTCGACGAGCAGCATCGCTTCGGGGTCGAGCAGCGGCTGGCGCTCGGCGCCAAGGGCGACGCCGTCGACGTGCTGGTGATGACCGCGACACCCATTCCGCGCACGCTGGCGCTGACGGCGTTCGGCGACATGGACTCGTCTGCTCTCGACGAAAAGCCGCCCGGTCGCACGCCGATCTCGACGCGCGCGCTTCCGGCCGAGAGAATCGATGAGGTGATTGCCGGGCTGCGCCGCGCCCTGGCGGAGGGCGCACGGGCCTATTGGGTCTGTCCGCTCGTCGAGGAGAATGAGGAGCTAGACCTCTCCGCTGCGCAAGAGCGGCACGCCGATCTGTCGAAGCTTTTCGGAGCGGCGGTCGGCCTCGTTCACGGCCGCATGAAAGGCGGCGAGAAGGACGCGGTGATGGAAGCCTTTCAGCGCGGCGAGATCAAAATTCTAGTGGCGACGACGGTCATTGAAGTCGGCGTCGACGTTCCGGAAGCGACGATCATGGTCATCGAACACGCCGAGCGCTTCGGCCTTGCGCAGCTGCACCAGCTGCGCGGACGCGTTGGTCGCGGCTCGGGAAAGTCCTCATGCCTGCTTCTATACAAGGGTCCGCTGAGCGAGGCGGCGAAGGCGCGGCTGATGATCATCCGCCAGACCGAGGATGGATTTCGCATCGCCGAGGAAGATCTGCGGCTGCGCGGCGAAGGCGAGATTCTCGGCGTGCGGCAGGCCGGTCTGCCGAGCTTTCGGCTTGCCGACCTTTCCGCCCACGCGCGTCTCCTCGCCGTGGCGCGCGACGACGCCGAATTGATTTTGCGTCGCGATCCCGAGCTTGCAAGCGACAGAGGCCAGGCCTTGCGCGCCCTGCTCTACCTCTTCGAACGCGACGACGCCGTGCGCCTGCTGCGCGCTGGCTGATGCGAGGTCAAAAGCGCCGCGCGATCACGATTCGGTTGCTGTTGACGCCCTTCACATTATTCGCGACGCCCCAGCAATTGCTGGTCTTCGTGAAGCTTTGCTCGTTGACGAGCACGCCCAATCGCTCGAACGGAAGCTCGTCGAGCGCGCGCCAGACCAGCTGTTCGAGCGGCAGCGCCCCGCCCCTGACCTCACCGACCTCATAAGCCACGTGACCGCCCGGCTTCACGACTCGCGCCAGTTCCGCGAAGACGTCGCGAGTCATCGCGCGCCAGTCTTCCGGCGCGCGAAGCTGCGACAGGCGGATGCTCTCGACGTCGATTCCCGCAAACCAGTTGCGCAGCCAATTGTCGCCGCGATAGTCGACGACGTCGAGAAAGGGCGGCGATGTGACGACGAGATCGACTGTCGCATCGGCGATATGCTCCAAACGGGCGGCATTCGCCACGACGAGTTGCGCGTCGCAGGCAGCCGGCGCCTCCTCCGCCAGAAGCGCGCGCGATTTCTTGAAAATCAGCTCGGCGATATCGCGCCGCGGCGGCGTTTGTTCCCGACGCGCATTGATCTTCAATTGCGCCTTAACCGAGACGGCCTGATTGGGCGGCATCGTATAGACCGAAAAGAAACCCGGCGAGTGTCCGGTCAATCGATTGAGCGCCACCATGCGGATCCAGCCATCCACGGCGTCGAGGCGGCCATCATTTGCGCGGATCAGCAGATAGCGACGCAGCGCGCATATCTGCCGCAGCGTCTCAGCGTGGTAAAAAGCGAGAAGGTCTTCGCGATCAACCTCGCCGCGTCCCCAGGGCGCGGCCGCGAGCCGCGCCTCGATATCGCAAAGCGCAGGAGGCCGCAGTCGAGGCCGCGTCAGCAGCAGCGACAAAGGATTGGCGTCGGAGCCGATGGGCGTCCGCCCCATCAGCGCCGCCTGCAGGATCGTCGTGCCGCGGCCCATGAAAGGATCGCAGACGACGTCTCCCGGCTGCGTCAGCCGATCGATGAAAAAAGCCGGGAGCTGCGGCTTGAAACAGGCGCGATAGCTGATCTCATGCAGCGGATGCGCGCGCCTTTGCCCGGCGGTCCAAAAGGCGTTGATGTAATAAGGAAGGCCATCAGCGACAACGGCGCGAGTCGCCGCGCCGAATTCTGCGGACCAACGCAGGTCGTGAAAAAATTCCGCTTCCGCAAGCTTTTGAACTGCGCCCATGCCTCAGTCGCGCTGACGATCGGCGAGGCTTGGCAATGACTTGATCCTCGCTCCGGCCGCGCGGCGCGCGAGCGAAAGCTCATATTGCGTCTGCAGCTCGAGCCAATCTTCGGGCTGGACGCCGAACCAGTGTCCAAGTCGCAGCGCCGTATCGGCGCTGACGCCTCGCTGGCCATTGATAATGGCGGTGACCCGATTGACCGGCACGTCGATATCACGCGCCAGATCCGACGCCGTCAGACCGAGGTCCTGCAGATGACGGGCAAGAATTTCGCCAGGATGCGACATCCCATTCTCCATCGACGCCAGTTTGGATTTTGACGGGCGCGCGCGAACGCTCTCGCGTCGCAGATGCGTCTGCCGACGAGCATTTGCTGGCGCTTCCTGCCGAACGCCGATCAAAAATCTTCTGGTGAGCTCTTCATGGTAGCGGCCCATGCTCCGCCCCCGCCGAATATTGTTTTCGTAAACCATATTATCTGGTCCGTAAACTCGGCTGAGGTGGCTTAAGCGCTTTCGCCCTCGATCCAATTGGCGCGGGTCTCGGCGATGTAGTCGGCGAGACGCCCGGCGCCGATGGCCGCGCGCAGGCCCGCCATCAGCTCCTGATAGTAGGCGACATTGGCCTGCGTCAGCAGCATCATCCCGAGGATTTCCCCCGCTTTGACGAGGTGATGCAGATAGGCGCGGGAATAGTCGCGCGCGGCGGGGCAGGATGACTGCTCGTCGAGCGGCCGCGGATCGTCGGCGTGGCGCGCATTGCGCAACGTCACCCGTCCGTGGCGCGTATAGGCGAGGCCGTGGCGGCCGGCGCGAGTCGGCATCACGCAGTCAAACATGTCGATTCCCCGCACGACGGCCTGAACGATGTCATCCGGCGCGCCCACGCCCATCAGATAACGAGGTTTCGATTCGGGCAAATGCGGGGCGGTCGTCTCGAGCATGTCGAGCATCACGTCCTGAGGTTCGCCGACGGCCAGACCGCCGACCGCGATCCCATCGAAATCCATGCCGGCGAGCGCTTGGGCGCTTTCGATCCGAAGCCGCTTCGATTCGCCGCCTTGCACAATGCCGAACACCGCCCTGCCCGGGCGTTCGCAAAACGCCTTACGTGAGCGCTCGGCCCAACGCAGCGAAAGACGCATCGCGCGTTCGGCCTCGCTTTCCGAACATGGCAGGCGTACGCATTCGTCGAGCTGCATCTGAATGTCCGACCCGAGAAGATCCTGAATTTCCATCGAGCGTTCGGGCGAAAGGTGATGGCGCGAACCGTCGATATGCGACTGAAAGGTCACCCCGCTTTCATCGAGCTTGCGCAGCTTCGCAAGCGACATCACCTGAAAGCCGCCGGAATCCGTCAAGATCGGATAGGGCCAGCGCATGAATTCATGCAGTCCACCCAGCCGCGCGATCCGCTCTGCGCCCGGTCGCAGCATGAGATGATAGACATTGCCGAGCAGAATGTCGGCGCCCGCGGCGCGCACGTCTTCGACGAACATCGCCTTCACCGTCGCCGCCGTGCCGACCGGCATGAAGGCCGGCGTACGGATTGTTCCGCGCGGCGTAACGATTTCGCCTTGACGCGCGAGGTCGTCGGTCGCGAGAACGGAAAAGGAAAAACCCTGCGTCACTTGTTTTCCTTCGCGCCGAGTACGGCGAGCTTCACGATGCGATAGCGGCCGCTGTCGCTTTCATTGAACCACACGGAGAACTCTGACCCGACCTTTATCGTCGCCTCGCGCAGGTCAGATCGCCAGCTCTCGCCAAAACCAAAGTCGATTCGTCCGTCGCGCCGTAGAATGAATGGACGCACGCTATCGCCGTCGAGCGCAAATGCGCCGAAAAGATCCCATGTCGAAACGACTCGCGCGCCGTCGATCCGCGCGTCAATGGTCATCGGCGCCTCTCGCGGGTCGTCGCGCCAGAGCGCGAGGATGCGCATGTCGCGAGGCTCGCTCATGTTTCGGAACGCTGCAGCAGACAGGCGTCGCCGTAGGAATAAAAGCGATAGCCGCTTTCGATGGCATGCGCATAGGCGGCCTTCATGCGCTCGAGGCCGGCGAATGCGGCGACCAGCATGAACAGCGTCGAGCGCGGGAGATGGAAATTGGTGAGCAGCATGTCCACGGCGCGAAAACGATAGCCGGGGGTGATGAAGATCCGCGTGCGCGCAGCATAAGGCGCAAGCCGTCCGGCGTCGTCCGCGGCGCTTTCCAGCACGCGTAGCGTGGTCGTCCCGACCGCGACGATGCGTCCGCCTCCCGCTCGCACATTGTTCAGCGCCTGCGCCGTTTCAGCGTCAAGCCGCGCGAATTCTTCATGCATCCTGTGCAGGTCCGTGTCCTCCGCCTTCACGGGAAGAAAGGTGCCGGCGCCTACATGCAGCGTCACGCGGTAAAGACGGACGCCGCGCGCTTCGATCGCTGCGAGCAGTTGCGGCGTGAAGTGGAGGCCGGCGGTCGGCGCGGCGACGGCGCCCGCTTCGCGGGCGAAGATCGTCTGATAGTCACTTTCGTCGCGCGCGTCGGCCGAACGCTTGCCGGCGATATAGGGCGGCAGCGGCATGACGCCCGCCTGCTCTATGGCGATATCCAGAGCGGGTCCGTGACGCTCGAAAGCAAGTGTAATCTCTCCTTCGTCGCCTTTCGCTTCGACGCGAGCGTCGATTGCGCCCCCATGGCCCATAAAGCTTATGCGATCGCCGATCGCGAGCTTCTTTGCCGGGCGCATCAGCGCGCGCCAGCGGGAAGCATCCAGCCGTTCGATCAGCGTCGCTTCGACATTGGCGCTCAACGCGTCGCGCAAGCGCCGACCGGAAAGCCGCGCGTGAATGACGCGCGAGTCGTTGACGACGAGCGCGTCTCCCGGACGAAGGTAATTCGGCAGGTCGCGGACGATCCTATCCTCGAAAGGCCCGCCGCACGGCGCGACGAGCATGCGGGCGCTGTCGCGGGGATCGGCGGGCCGAAGAGCGATCCTGTCTTGCGGGAGGTTGAAGTCGAAAAGGTCGACGCGCATGCGGAGCTTGCAAAAACCATAAGCTCCGTCAGGTCAAGCCAGAACGGTCGGCGGCGCCGATTATCGACCAACCGGCGCCGCCGCGAGAGCTTATTGATATGAGCCGACGCGCCGGCGACGCTCGTCGAATCGGAACTCCGGAGCGTTCCGCAGATCGTCGCGAGTCGTGTTCACAACCGCTTCGACATCGCCATCTTCGTTCCGGGAAACGACCATAGATGACGGGTCAATCGCGATATGGCGCTCGCCAATGCCGAGGAAGCCGCCGACGCTGACGATGACCGCACGCAGATTCCTGTTATTGTCGAAGATGACGTCCTCGATCTCGCCGATGTCGTCATTCTGCAGATTGCGGACATCGCTGCCGATCAGCTGCGACATGCGCATGTCGGTAGGTCCGAGCCTATAGAAAATCACGCGGGCGGAGCCGAGCTGCTCCAGTTCGCGCATTTCAGCAGCGGATCGTCCTCTCGTCGTCTGCCGATCCCTGCCCGTGCGGTCCATGGTGCGGTCCATGCCCGGCTGGCTGTCCTGATCGCGCATTCGTTCGCGCGCGGCGCTGCCTCGCCAGGTCGGCGCGGCGTCATCATCGCGGCCCATCTCGCGCCAGCCGCTGCGAGATGTCGTATCCTCCGCATCCTTGGCTGCTTCGCCCGGCTTCTCCTGCTGAGTGCTGCGAGACTGAGTCTGAGTCTTGCTCGTGCTCGCGCCCGTGCGATCGCGCGCTGCATTCGCTGTCACGCTGGCGGAAAGCGCGATCGCCGCTACTGTAGCGATCAACAACTTGAGCGATTTCATCGGATACTCTCCACTGTTCCGCTCGCCCGTCTCGGCGAGCGATACTTTGCAACCAGCGTCTGGAGAGATAGTTCCGAATCCAGCGTCGAACTCAGGTGTTTACTGCACATGCGCCCAAGGCCGGGGCGCATGCTTAACCAAAGGCTCGACTCTGTCGCGTCAGTCGATCAACCCAACGTCGCCTTGACGATCTTGTCGGGATCTTTCACCGGTTCGCCGCGCTTGATCTTATCGACATTCTCCATGCCGGAGATCACTTCGCCCCAAACCGTATATTTGTTGTCGAGGAAGCGCGCATCATCGAAGCAGATGAAAAACTGCGAATTGGCGCTGTCGGGGCTTTGCGCGCGGGCCATCGAGCAGGTTCCGCGCACATGCGGCGTGCTGTTGAACTCGGCCTTGAGGTCTGGATATTGCGATCCGCCCGTGCCGGTGCCGCGCGGACAGCCCGTCTGAGCCATGAAGCCGTCAATCACGCGATGAAAGACGATGCCGTCGTAGAATCCTTCCGAAACGAGCTTCTTGATATGCGCGACATGATTGGGCGCAAGGTCTGAACGAAATTTGATGACGACTGGTCCCTTCGTCGTCTCAAGCGTCATGGTGTCGGCGGCTTCGGTCATTCTGGTTCCCTCTCCACTTGTCTAAAAGCCGGTCCTTCCGCATTACAGCCGGGCATGGCCCGGCTGTTTGCGGAGGGGACGGCTTACGTTACGCCCAACAAGCGCGGGCATAACGCATATGAATCTCAGCTCTCGTCGCCAGCAACGCGCATCTTGACGATCTTGTCCGGGCTCTCGACCATGCCGTTGTTGGACTTTGAACCCTTCTTGATCTTGTCGACGACGTCCATGCCGGAGACCACCTCGCCGAATACGGTGTATTTGCCGTTGAGCTGCGGCGCGTCTGCATAGACGATGAAGAACTGCGAATTGCCGGAATTGACGTCGCCGCCTTCGCGCGCCATTCCAACTGTGCCGCGCTTGAACGGCGTATCCGTAAACTCGGCCTTCAGATCCGTATAGCGCGAGCCTTGCATTCCGGTGCCGGTTGGATCGCCAGCTTGCGCCATAAAGCCGTCGATGACGCGATGGAATACAATACCGTCGTAGAAATGCTCCTTGGCCAGTTTCTCAATGCGCTCGACATGCTTGGGCGCGAGATCAGGCCGCAGCTTGATGGTGACGCGGCCATCCTTCGTGTCGAGATAAAGGAGATGATCGTCTGCCGCTCGAGCGGGCGCGGCGCTGAGCGCGGCGACGGCCGCGGCGGCAAGAAGCAGACGGCGGGTGAGTTTCATGAAGCCTCCCTATGTATTGCCGCGCCTTTTTATGGCGCGTTTGAGTGCGGCGACGGAGACGGCCGGCGCGAAGGCCGACACATCGCCGCCAAGCGCCGCGATCTGACGCACGAAGGTTCCGCTGACATGGCGTAGCCCTGGCGAAGCAGGCATGAAAACCGTGTGAATGTCGGGCGCAAGCGTCCCATTCATCCCCGCCATCTGCATCTCATAGTCGAAGTCGGCGCTATCGCGCAAACCGCGGAGAATGGCGCAGGCGCCGTGCTGGCGCGCCGCCTCGACGACAAGTCCGTCAAAGCCCGCGAACTCGAAGCCGCACGACGCGCCCAAGCCGGCGCAGGCCTCGCGAATGACCGCCGCGCGCTCGTCGAAAGAGAGCCACGGCTCCTTGCCGTGGTGCACGCCGATCGCAACCACGATCCTGTCAAAGAGCGCACCGCCCTGCGCCATCACGTCGAGATGGCCAAAGGTCAACGGGTCGAACGTGCCGGGGTAGAGGGCCGTCCGCGCGGCAGAGGTGGCGATCATCGCAGGGGTATAGGAGATTTTGCACGGTTCCGCGAGACGGTGAGCGCCTGCGCCGCCACGACCGGCTGCCCGCCGGCTAGGATTGTCCGGAAGTCGCGCCCTGGCGCTGCTTTTCGGACACGCCTACACTCGCGAGTTGCGAGCGGAGCGCTACATTAGGTCGGTCGCATCCGGCGTGAATGGCCGGACCTACGAAGGAGACTCCAGCATGGGACTTTTGGATTTTCTGACCGGAAAAGGCAAACCGGGGCCTGCCCCAGACGCGCTCAAGAAAACGGCCGCGGCTACCCCGCCCGCAGCCGCAGGGTCGTCCGCGACAGAGACCTTCTATGTCGTGAAGCCAGGCGACACGCTGTGGAAGATCGCGGAAGAGCATTACGGCGCCGGCAAGGGCGCCAAATATATGGAGATCTTCGAGGCCAATCGGCCGATGCTGACGGATCCCGACAAAATCCAACCGGGTCAACGCCTGCGCATCCCAGCCGCACAGACGGGTCCGTCTGCCGGGGGCGATTGGAAGCCGCCAAGTGAAATCGCCAGCAAATAGGCTGACAGTTTCGCTTCTTCGCAGAGCAGATCTCCCGGACCGGCGCCATATGCGCTAGGGCCGAATTAGACCTTCGTCGCGTCGAAGGCGGGGACAGCGCGCGCAAATTTCGTAAGCCACGAGACGAGACTCTGGTGGTTCTCTCGCCATGCGCCAGAGAAACGCAAATCAAGATAGCCAAGCGCACAGGCGACCGCGATATGGCCGATGTCGACCGAACCGTCCGGCGGGGCGGCGTCGAGCGCGCCGAGCGCCCGATCGATTTTGCCTTGCTGAAGCGCGATCGCTTCCTCGTAACGCATAGCTTCTGGGCGGTTAAAGGTCTCGTACCGGATCAAGAGAGCGGCGTCGTTAATCCCGTCTCCGAGCGCTTGCAGCCGCAGGGCCGCGAAGCGAGCTGTCGCCTCGGTCGGAATGATCCGCCCGCCGCCGGCGAGATGATCCAGATATTCAGCGATGACGCGACTGTCATAGAGCGCTGAGCCGTCCTCCAAAACCAACGTCGGGATTTTACCGAGCGGATTTTGACGCCGCAGACTGTCGGCGGGATCGGCCGCATCGGCGGCGGCGATTTCGATCCTTTCCGACACGCCGAGGAGGTCGACGGCGATTCGGATCTTTCGGGCGTAGGGCGAAGCGGGGGAATAGCGCAGGACGAGCATGGCTGCACCTATCATCCGTGCAGGAAACCCACAACGGCGCTGTAGCGCGCCCGCGAACCTTACGGCTCCGCCAAATGGATTTGATAAGCTCGGCCGCGCCACGACTGAAGACACGGATAATGCAAAGATCGAAAAAAGCTGGTGGCGCCATCGATATTGGCGGCGGCATGAGGCCGCCGCCGCCGCTGCTGAGCGACTTACTCTTCTCTGTCGAGCTCCTCTCCGCGGGAAATCAAAGTCGGACTCGGAAGCCTGCTCAGGTCATTCGCCAGCGAGCCACGCAATCTCGCAGCCCGCGCCTTCGCCCTGCGCCATCCGTGCAGCGAGGAAGGCAAGGAGAGTTCGCGCTTCTTCTTCGAACACGAATGGCGGATTGACGACCGCCATTCCGCAGCTGCGCAATCCCTCTCCGTCTCCGCCGATGCGCAACGAAAGCTGCAGGATGCGCCGTATGCCGCTTTCCCTCAATCTGTTTTGGAATTTTCGAACGTCCCCATCGCTCTTTGCGGGATGCCACAAGGCGTAAATTCCAGAATTCCACTTTGCATATGATTTATTGAAGGCGTCAAAAGCGGCCTCGAATTCGTCCTCGCGCTCGAAAGGCGGATCGATCAACGCGATCCCGCGCCGCTCCTTCGGCGGAACATAAGCGCCAAGCCCCACATAGCCGTCGATATGAATCGCCTTAACGCGCTCGTCGCGTGCGAACCGGCGACGCAGCGCCGCGAAGGCGTCAGGCCGCAGCTCGCAGAAAATCGCGCGGTCCTGCGGGCGCATCAATTTCTGCGCGATCGACGGCGAACCTGGATAGAGCGCGGGCTTTCCCTCGTGGTCGCGCGGCCCGAGACAATCGATGTAGGGCGCTAGCAGCGCGCGAACTTCCGCACTCGAGCCGGAGAGATCAGCGAGACGTCCAACGCCGCCGCGCCACTCGAGCGTGCGCTCCGCCTCCTCGGCTGAAAGATCATAGGCGCCCTCTCCTGCGTGCGTCTCGATCACGCGAAATGGCGTTTCCTTGCGTCTCAGATAGACCAAGAGGCGCACAAGCAGCGCATGTTTGAAGACGTCGGCGAAATTGCCGGCGTGAAACCCGTGGCGATAGTTCATTGTGCTACAGCGGCGCGGGCGCGCTGATTTCTCGAACGTGGCAACCGCGCTGCGCAACGGCAGGACAAGCGCGAAACTCGCGCAGGTCCTTGGACAGGCAGATGCGCACGCCGTCCATAACGCCCCGCCGGCACGACACCGCCATCATGCCGGGCCGCAGCTGTGGATTGGCTTCGTAGAAGGCGCGCTCGACGTCGATCGGCGTAAAGGTCTGGTCGCGGGCAGGCTTGACGAAAAGCGGCGGGATGGCCACGGCGGCGTGGGCGCGCGCCACGTCGGCGAAATAGTCGCTCGGGCTTTTGCCGCTGCAGACTCCATGCTTGCGCCACTCGTAACGCGCCAGCCGCTCGTCGGGAAACAAGCCTGCCGCTTTTTCGAGCGCGACGCGCGATGGGGAAGGCGCGCCCGGACATCCGCTCGGGACGCCGCTTTCATATTGCGGCCAGAGCCCGTGAACGACGAAGCCGAGTCCCTTTCCCGGCTCGCACTGGTCACGCGCGCCCTCGACGCTTTCGCAGAAGCCGGGCGACCAGCTGAGCGCCAGCACGTAGAAGTCGAAGTCACGCGCCGCACCCGACCGCGAGGCCGCGCGATTGGCGCAATCCGCCCCCGTGCAGTCGCCCTCCTTCGCGATAGCGCCGAAAAATCCGCCCCACGCCAGCGCGCCAACAGTGAGCGCCCATGCGGCGCAACGAACGAAAACTCTTCTCATATCAAAGACTCTGCAAAAGAACGCTAAGGCCCAGCGGCTCGACAATTGGGACTGAAGGCATGATTACGGTCGAGCCCGACGACGCACCATGTCACGCCAGGTCCCGCGCCGATAAAGCCCAAGGATTCTCCGATATTGTAGACGACCTCGCGTCTTACGCCGTCGTTAAAAAGCGCCAGTGCGCGACAATAGCGACGGGGAATATAGCTCAGGCCGTTGTTGCGGGCGCCGATGTCCTCGACGCCGTCAAAGGCCACAATGACCAGAGGCGAATTCCAGAACCAGGCTTCTCTTGCAGCAAAACCCTTGACGACTTCGTTGAGAATCGTCGGATCGATGCAGTAGGGCGTCAGTCCGGAGTAAGGCAGAATTCGAAATTCCGCCGGCGGGTTTTCCTCGCGTGCGGGCTGGGCGGCCGCCGTGGCGGCAGCAAGCGCCAAAAGCGCGGCCGCGGCGGCTCGCGTCCAAACTCCGCCAGACCCCCGGTTACGGCGCCGCATCTCGCTTCTCCTAAATCCCGCCCAGTTGCTGACGATTGACGCCAAAACCGCTCCAGGCGTCAAGGCTATGGGCCACACAATTAAGTGAAGAATCGCAACTAGGATGCCAAGGCGTTCGAGACGCGCTATAATCGCGTCCATGTCTAGGAGCGTACAGACCCTGCGCCTCGTTATGGCGCTCTTTCTTGGCGCATTTTTGACGAGCGCGACGCCCGGCGCGTCCTTCGCGCAGGACCCCTTTACGGAATTTTTTGGCGGCATCTTTGGCGGCCATCCGCAGCATGGCTGGGGACCTCGCGGCGAGCCAAGAGTGCGACGGATCATGCCGCACCGCGAGAATCGCGCCCCGACATACTGGCACGGCCAGACGGATAATCCGCGACGCGCGGCGAAGCGTACGGACGGCGCCGCCCCCGACCAGGCTCAGAACACGGCCGTCACCCAGCCAACGTTCGTCGTCGCGACGATCGGCGACACTCTGGGACTGCTTCTCGCAAACGGCTTGAAAGACGGGTTTTCGGATCGCCCAGACGTCGCCATCCTTCGAAAAGGCCGGGAAAGCAGCGGTCTCGTGCGTGAAGACTTCTACGACTGGCCCAAGGCGGCGAAAGAGATCGCGGCCGACCCGCAGAAGATCAATGTCGCCGTCGTCATGCTCGGCAGCAATGATCGTCAAGCGATCCAGCAGGGTCAAGAGTCAATCGAGCCGCTGTCGCCGCGATGGCGCGAAATCTACGCAGCGCGCGTGGACGCGGTGATTGCGGCTTTTAAGGAAAAGAATATTCCGGTCATTTGGGTCGGTCTGCCGGTCATGAAGAACGAGCGGCTGTCCGCCGACATGGCGCAGCTCAATGAAATCTTCAAGGCGCGCGCGGCGCACGCCAATATTCCCTATGTCGATCTCTGGGACGCGATGACCGACGAACATGGGCAGTACAGCGCTTTCGGGCCGGACATCAACGGCCAGATCGTTAAGCTGCGCTCTGCGGACGGCGTGCACTTCACCGACGCCGGCGCGCGCAGCGTTGCCCATTTCGTCGAAGGCGAGATCAAGAAATATTACGACGCCTCTCGCCAGCAGGCGCCAGTCGCCGGCGTGCCGGCGACGCCCCAGCCTGAGGCGGGCGCGACTCCGCCCCAGCAACCCGTGGCGGCGGCGCCAGCGGACGGTCAGCCGATCGTATTCCGCTCGCCGGTCGGCGGGCCATCGGCGGCGCCGAGCTTACCCGAACGACCTGCCGTCGGCCCGACGCAGCAGCTGACGGGCGCCGGAGCGGCGACAGAGCTCGCCAGGAGAACCCCGGCCAGTAAAGCGGCGGCCGATGCAGGCACGCCCGCGCAGGCGCTCGCGCGACATGTTTTCGTCGAGGGCGGGGACCAGAATCCGCGCAGCAATCGCGCCGACGACTACAGCTGGCGCCCGGCGGCGAACGCTCCTTCTCAGCCCCGCTAACGATTTGTGCGTTCGCGCACGGAACGCTTTTCGGTGGTTCTGCATTCTCTCTGCACGAGAGAGAAATTGGAGCCGCCGTCATGTCCCGCCGTGAATTCAACGCCAGCCGCTTTCTGAAGGTCGCCGCCGTCGCCGCTTTTGCGGGACTTTCGTCTTCTGCGGTCAGCGCTCAGGAAAACTCCTTCATGGCGCTGTTTGATCCGTCGGCGGGCGCGCAGGAGATGACCGCGTCCTACTATGACGCGCGTGAGCAGCAAGCTTATTATAGCGGCCAGGATCAGCAGGCCAATTACGCCGCGCAGGACCCGCAGGCCTATTACGGGGATCAAGAAGACGCGCGGCTCGCGCGCGAATATCCGACCACGACGCGCGAGATCGTGCAGGACCCGACCAATGAGCGTCCTGGCACCATCACCGTCGACACAAACAACCGCTATCTCTATCTGTCGCTGCCGAATGGACAGGCCGTGCGCTACGGCGTCGGCGTCGGCCGCCAGGGCTTCACTTGGAAAGGCCGGACGCACATCGGCCGCAAGGAAGCCTGGCCGGATTGGACGCCTCCGGCGGCGATGTTGAAGCGCCGTCCCGATCTGCCGCGCCACATGACTGGCGGCGAGGACAACCCGCTGGGCGCGCGCGCGATGTATCTTTTCTCGGGCAATCGCGACACGATGTTCCGCATCCACGGCTCGAACGAGCCCTGGACGATTGGACAGGCGGTTTCGTCGGGCTGCATTCGCATGCTGAACAACGACGTGACCGATCTGTTCAGCCGCGTGAAGGTGGGCGCCACGGTCGTCGTGCTGTAAGCCGGCTCTCGGTCAAACGAAAGGCCCCGGTTTGTCGGGGCCTTTTCTTTTGCGCCCTATTCGAGCGAGCAAGTGAACACGAGATTGGTGAGCGCCGAGAAGATCAATTGGATGACGAGCCAAACGCCGATCAGCGACCAGGCGAGCTTATATTTCCCGCGGCCGTAGAAGAAGGCCCCCAAGAGCGGCACGATAAGAAGGTAAAACTGCCAGGGCGTGCTGACGAAGGTATCACAATACCACAGATTAAGCTTTTCACTGTCCATTTACTCTCACCTTGGCAGATTGGTTTCGCCCATCAGGAATTCGTCCACTGAGTGGGCGCATTGGCGTCCCTCGCGAATTGCCCAGACGACGAGCGACTGTCCGCGCCGCATGTCTCCGCAGACGAAGATCTTCTCGCGAGACGCCCGATAGGCGCGCGTGTCCGCCGCGACATTGCCGCGTGAATCGAAATCAACCCCGAGCGTTTCGAGCAGACCTTCGCGCACCGGCGACACAAAGCCCATCGCAAGCAGCACGAGATCGGCCTTGAGCCTGAAGTCGCTCCCGGGCTCCTCCTGCATTTTGCCGTCGACGCGCACGCAGCGCAGCGCCTTCACCGCGCCTTCCGCGCCTTCGAATTCGCGCGTCAGCACCGAAAATTCGCGCGATGAACCTTCGTCGTGTGAGGAGGACGTGCGCAGCTTCAGCGGCCAGTCGGGCCACGTCAGCAGCTTGTTCTCCTTCTCGGGGGGAAGCGGCATGATTTCGAGCTGGGTGACCGAAAGCGCCCCTTGGCGCACAGAGGTTCCGATGCAGTCCGAGCCGGTGTCGCCGCCGCCGATGACCACGACATGTTTGCCGGTGGCGAGGATCGGCTCATTGGTCGAGAGCGGCTCGCCCGAGACCCGGCGATTTTGCTGCGGCAGAAAATCCATCGCGAAGTGAACCCCGCGCAATTCGCGGCCGAGGATCGACAGATCGCGCGGCTGTTCGGCGCCGCCGGCGAGGACAACGGCGTCATGGCCCATGACCAGATCGTCGGCGGACAGATCGACGCCGACATGAACGCCGCAGTGAAACACCGCCCCTTCCGCCTCCATCTGCTGAACGCGGCGGTCGATGAGGTGCTTCTCCATCTTGAAGTCGGGAATGCCGTAGCGCAGCAGGCCGCCGGCCTTTGCTTGCTTTTCGTAGACATGCACGTCATGGCCGGCGCGCGCCAGTTGTTGCGCCGCCGCAAGTCCCGCCGGCCCGGAGCCGACGACGGCGATCTTCTTGCCTGTTTTGCGCTTGGGCGGCTCGGGAACCACCCAGCCCTGCTCGAAGCCACGATCGATGATCGCGCATTCGATGGTCTTGATGGTGACCGGCTGGTCTTGGAGGTTCAGCGTGCACGACGCTTCGCAGGGCGCCGGGCAGATGCGTCCGGTGAACTCCGGGAAGTTGTTGGTGGAATGGAGATTGACGAGCGCGCGCCGCCACTCGCCATGGTACACGAGGTCATTCCAGTCGGGAATTTGATTATTGACCGGACAGCCGTTGTGGCAAAAAGGAATGCCGCAATCCATGCAGCGCGAGGCCTGGCTGCGCGTGGTCTCGTCCGACAAGGGAATGACGAATTCGCGATAATGGCGAATGCGGTCGGCCGCCGGCTTATATTTGCGGTCATGCCGGTCGATCTCGAGAAACCCGGTCACCTTACCCATCTTATCGCGCACCTCTCGCGCCGCGCGTCGCGGCCGCAACGACATTTCTCATTGGCGCGGCCGTCTGGCGCGAAAAAAGCGAATTCGCTTTCCGGAGCGCGCTGAGCCGCCGCAATCTTGGATGTTTTCTAAACGCTTTCGAGGGGTCGCCGTCAAGCCGCGAAGCTTCGGCGTTGTGAGCTGACGGTCGCCGCACGCACTATCGGGTGCTCGTGCTGGGGCTCATGCCGCGCGCCGCCGGCGCGATGCGGCGAGACTGATCCTCCTTGACGAGGGTGTGCAGCAATTTCACCTGCCGCTGAGCCTTCGCCTCGTAAAGCGCTTCGTCGGCAACCGCGAGAAGCGCCTCGGCGTCCGCCCCATGTTCCGGCACCAGAGCTATGCCGACACTGACTCCGATCGTCGCGTGAACGTCGTCGCCGAGGTCATACGGCGCCGATATGGAATTCGTCAGCCGGAGGCTCAGCTCCGCCGCCTGCTCGCTCGTCAAACTCCTGGCGAGCACCACGAATTCGTCGCCGCCAATCCGCGCCGCCACGTCGGTCGCGCGCAAGGACTGGCGGAGGCGCTCCGCCACCGATTTGAGCAGCCTGTCTCCGGCGGCGTGTCCATAGGTGTCATTGACCGCTTTGAAGTTGTCGAGATCAAGAAAAAGCACGGCCAAATCGCCGCCGTGCGTTTGCGCGCCATTCAGATTCGCGTCAACCGCGGCTGCGAGCCCGACGCGGTTCGACAGGCCGGTGAGCGCATCATGCTTGGCGCGATGGTCGTTCACGCGTTCGGCCTGCATCGTCGCAATGAGCATCTTATTCAGGCTGTAGGCGGCGGCGATCATGGCGGCGAGATAGAACGGAATTTGAAGAAACACGAGATAGAGCAACGGCTCGCCAGAGAGGGCAGCGCCCGGCAGGAAGGGGCCGAGGCTCGTCAGGATCATTGCGCCGGCGAGGCGCGGCGCGCCAAAATTGCGAAATCCGATGCCGCCGACCATGGCGGACCCGGAGAGGCACGCCAGCGTCGCGGAAACCCAGTCGCCGCTCGCGAGACTTATAAAAGCGCCGTAACCGACGCCGCTGCTCCATAAAAGCTGAAGCAGGAGATAGACATCGGTCGGCGTCTGGCGATGCGCGAGGGCTTCGCGACGCGAGACGCTCAGGACGACCAGACGCACGGCTCCGAGCACGATTTCAAAGACGAACCAAGCGACGAAAGGGAGCGTCTGTTCGCGCGCCGCAATCGCTCCCGACACGACAATCGTATTGATGACGCCGCCAAAGAAGACTGGCAGGGTTCCGAACAACCCGCCAATCAACGCCACTTGGATGTCGCAAGTTGCGCCATGCCCCGGGTTGACGAGCCAGCGCATCGCGGGCCAGCGCGGCAAGCTGTAAACTCTGGAGTCGTCTCGCATCAGGCTTCCTGGCCGCCGTCAAGGAAAAACCGCCGAGTTTAAAGCAGGTTAGCCCGACTCCCTCTCTTTAACAATCACTGCCGACAAAGGCAAAGGCAAAGCCTACGCTCAAGCACTCCGCTCATCAGTAGCCCGGATCACTCGCCCGCAGCTTTCAGCTGTTGCGGCTGGTTTTTGCGCGCGTTGAGTTCATTGAGCGCGCGCCGATACTCGACGGGCATCACCTTCCGGAACTTGCCCATGTAATTTGGCCAATCCGCCAGAATGTCGCGCGCCCGCGTCGAGCCAGTGTAGCGCAGGTGATTGGCGATCAGCTGCCGAAGCCGCTCGGCGTCAAAGCGCGTCATGTCGCTCATCACGTCGACGCGGCCATGGCCTTCCAGATCGCCGGACTGGTGATAGGTCTCGGTCATCACGGCCTCCTCGTCGCGCACCGGCTCCAGGTCGACCATCGCCAGATTGCAACGCGTCGAGAACGCGTCATCCTCGTCCAGAACATAGGCGATGCCGCCCGACATGCCGGCCGCGAAGTTGCGGCCAGTCTGGCCAAGAACCACCACGACGCCGCCCGTCATATATTCGCAGCCGTGATCGCCAACGCCCTCGACGACGGCGAGCGCGCCCGAATTTCTCACGGCGAAGCGTTCGCCGGCGACGCCGCGGAAATAGCATTCGCCGGCGATGGCGCCATAGAGAACGGTGTTGCCGACAATGATCGAATTAGAGGGATCGATCTGCCCGGCGTCGCGCGATGGATAGATGATCAGCTTGCCGCCCGAAAGGCCCTTGCCGACGTAGTCGTTGGCTTCGCCTTCCAAACGCAGCGTCACGCCGCGCGCGACAAACGCCCCAAAGCTCTGACCCGCCGTGCCCGTCGCGCGAATGTCGATTGTGTCCTCGGGCAGTCCCGCATGGCCGTAGATGCGCGCGACCTCGCCGGACAGCATCGCGCCCGTGGCGCGATCGACGTTGCGGATAGGCGTTTCAATGGAAACCTTCGCGCCGCGATCGAGCGCCGCGCGCGCCTCGGCGATGAGCTTGTTGTCGAGGACCTTATCCAGGCCGTGATCCTGCGTCTTGCTGTGACGGATCGCGCCGCCTTCTCCCTGCGGCTTGAAAAACAGCTTGGAGAAATCGAGACCGCGCGCCTTCCAGTGCGCAATCGCCTTCTCCTTGTCGAGCATTTGCATCTGCCCGATCATTTCGTCGAAGTTGCGATAACCCATGGAGGCCATGAGTTCGCGCGCCTCTTCGGCGACGAAGAAGAAGAAGTTGATGACATGTTCCGGCAAGCCGACGAAGCGCTTGCGCAGAACGGGGTCCTGAGTCGCCACGCCGACCGGACACGTGTTGAGATGGCACTTGCGCATCATGATGCAGCCCGCCGCGATGAGCGGCGCCGTCGCGAAGCCGAACTCATCCGCGCCAAGCAGCGCCCCGATCACAACGTCGCGGCCGGTGCGCAACCCGCCGTCGACCTGCACGGCGATGCGCGAACGCAGATTGTTCAGCACAAGCGTCTGATGCGTTTCGGCGAGCCCGATTTCCCAGGGCGAACCCGCGTGCTTGATCGATGTCAGCGGCGACGCGCCGGTGCCGCCCTCGAAACCGGAGATCGTCACATGATCGGCGCGGCCCTTGGAGACGCCGGCGGCGACCGTTCCGACGCCAACTTCCGAAACGAGCTTCACCGACACGGCGGCGCGCGGATTGGCGTTCTTCAAGTCGAAGATGAGCTGCGCCAAATCCTCGATTGAATAGATGTCATGATGCGGCGGCGGCGAGATCAGGCCGACGCCGGGCGTCGAATGGCGCACCTTGGCGATGACGGCGTCGACCTTGTCGCCGGGCAGCTGGCCGCCTTCGCCGGGCTTCGCGCCCTGCGCCATCTTGATCTGAATCATGTCGGCGTTGACGAGATATTCCGTCGTCACGCCGAAGCGGCCGGACGCCACCTGCTTGATGGCGCTGCGCATCGAGTCGCCGTTCGGCAGCGGCTTGAATCGATCCGCCTCTTCGCCGCCCTCGCCGGTGTTTGATCTGCCGCCGATGCGATTCATGGCGATGGCGAGCGTCGTATGCGCCTCGCGCGAGATGGAGCCAAATGACATGGCGCCCGTCGAGAAGCGCTTGACGATCTCGTTCGCCGGCTCGACCTCGTCGAGCGGAATCGGCTTGCGACCGTCCTCCTCGGCGCCTTTGACGCGGAACAGACCGCGCAGATTGAGTAGCTTCTCGTCCTGCTCATTCAGGAGCTTGGCGAAAGCGCGATATTTGTCTTGCGCATTGCCGCGCACCGCATGCTGCAGCAGCGACACGGTTTGCGGCGTCCAGCTGTGCGCTTCGCCTCTGATGCGGTAGGCGTAATCGCCGCCGACGTCGAGCGCCTCCTTGTAGACGGGCGCGTCGCTGAACGCGAGGCGGTGGCGACGCACGGTCTCGCGCGCGATCTCTTCGAGCCCGACGCCTTCGATGCGCGTCGTCGTGCCGGTGAAGAATTCGTCGATAAAGCTTTGCGCAAGACCGACGGCGTCGAAGATCTGCGCGCCGCAATACGACTGATACGTAGAGATGCCCATCTTGGACATCACCTTGAGAATACCCTTGTCGACCGCCTTGATGAAGCGCTTGACGGCGGTCGGACCGTCGACGTCGGAGGGAAATTCCTCAGCGGAGGCGATGAGCGTCTCAAAGGCGAGATAAGGGTTGATCGCCTCGGCGCCGTAGCCCGCGAGGCAGCAGAAATGATGCACCTCGCGCGCCTCGCCGGTCTCGAGGACGAGGCCGACGGAGGTACGCAATCCCCTGCGGATCAGGTGATGATGCACCGCCGCGGTCGCGAGCAGCGCCGGGATGGGAATGCGGTCCGGACCGACCATGCGGTCCGAGAGGATAATGATGTTGTAGCGGCCGCTGACCGCCTCCTCGGCGCGTTGACATAGCCGCTTGATCGCCGCGTGCATGCCTTCGGCGCCCTTTGCGGCGTCGTAAGTGACGTCGATCGTCTTGGTGTCGAAACTATCCTCGACCGTGCCGATCCAGCGGATCTTTTCGAGATCCTCGCTCGTCAGAATCGGCTGGCGCACTTCGAGGCGCTTTGTGTTCGCCGAGCCTTCATGGTCGAGAATGTTGGGGCGCGGCCCGATGAAGGACACGAGGCTCATGACCAGCTCTTCGCGGATCGGATCAATCGGCGGATTGGTCACCTGCGCGAAGTTCTGCTTGAAATAGGTGTAGAGCAGCTTCTCCTTGTCGGAGAGCGCCGACACGGGCGTGTCCGTGCCCATCGAGCCAATCGCCTCCTGGCCGGTGACGGCCATCGGGAAAAGCAACAGATCGAGATCTTCCTGCGTGTAGCCGAAGGCCTGCTGACGGTCGAGCATCGACACGTCCCATCGCGCGGGACGCGTATCGACGGGCTTCAGATCCTCGAGCTGAATTTGCGTGCGCGCCAGCCATTCTCTGTAAGGATGAGAATTCGACAGCTCCTTCTTGATCTCGTCGTCGGAAATGATGCGTCCCTGCTCCAGATCGACAAGCAGCATCTTGCCAGGCTGGAGACGCCACTTGGTCACGATCTTCTCTTCGGGAATCGGCAACACGCCCATTTCCGAAGCCATGACGACGAGGCCGTCGTCGGTGACGAGATAGCGCGCAGGCCGCAATCCGTTGCGGTCGAGCGTCGCGCCGATCTGGAGCCCGTCGGTGAAAGCCATGGCGGCGGGACCGTCCCACGGCTCCATGAGCGCCGCGTGATGCTCGTAGAAAGCCTTGCGGTCGGCGTCCATCAGCGGATTGCCGGCCCAAGCCTCCGGGATCAGCATCATCACCGCATGCGCGAGCGAATAGCCGCCGCGCACAAGGAATTCGAGCGCATTGTCGAAACAGGCGGTGTCGGATTGCCCCTCATAGGAGATCGGCCACAGCTTGCTGATCCCGTCGCCAAACAGCGGCGAGGAGACTGACGCCTGGCGCGCCGCCATCCAGTTCAGATTGCCGCGCAGCGTGTTGATTTCGCCGTTATGCGCGACAAAGCGATAGGGATGCGCAAGCCGCCACGAGGGGAAGGTGTTCGTCGCGAAGCGCTGATGCACGAGCGCCAGCGCCGAAATAAAACGCTCGTCCTTGAGATCGAGGAAATATTCGCCAAGCTGCGAGACGAGCACCATGCCCTTGTAGACGATGGTGCGCGACGAAACCGAGACGGCGTAAAACTCACGTCCGCCGTTGCCGAGCCGGTAAATTTCGTTCGAGGCCGCTTTGCGCGCAAGATAGATGCGCCGCTCAAAGATGTCGGCGTCCGCGACGTTCGGCCCCCGCCCGATGAAGATTTGCGCGTGATGCGGCTCGACGGCCTTCACCGCCTCGCCGAGATCGCTCGAATCGACCGGAAGATCGCGCCAGCCAAGAACGACGAGCCCCTCTTCTTCGATCGACTTATCGATGATGCCGCGCGCGCGCGCGCGCGTCTCGGGATCGCGCGGCAAGAAAAACTGCCCGATGGCGTAATCGCCGGCGGCGGGAAGCTCTATGCCGAGCTTCGCGCACTCCGCTTTGAAGAACTCATGGGGGATCTGAAGCAGGATGCCGCAGCCGTCGCCGAGCTTGGGATCAGCGCCGACGGCGCCCCGGTGATCGAGATTGAGCAATATCTGCAGGCCCATCTCGACGATGGCATGCGACTTCTCGTTGCGCATGTTGGCGACGAAGCCCACCCCGCAGGAATCGTGCTCCTTGGCGGGGTCATAAAGCCCTTGCGCCTGCGGAAGAGCGGGGTCGCGGCCGAGCGGCTGCGGTCCGGCTTCAGCGAAGTGCTCGGCGGCTTTCGTCATTTGGCGTCTCCTCGACAGAATGGCGCGCCTTTTCCTGCGCCCCTCCCGCCCGCTCATCGAACCACAAAACTGTCATAGGCGTGACCGAAATCGTCACAGCCGACTCTCGCATTCCCCGCACGCAGATTCGCAACGTCGGTTGCGAATCCCTCGCGCCTCGTCTCGCGTCCGGGCGCAAGGCAAGCGACGCGCCGCTTTGCGAGCCCCCTCATTTACGTCGGCCACGTCGCGTGTCGAGCGGCGGGCCATGCAAATGAACACGGCGTTCTCCAAAAGCGAGCGCCGCCTTAAGGTCAGCAAGGCTGACATATCTGCGGGCTAACTTAGTGCCAGATTTGCGTTGAAGTGACAAGCAATCGCTTGGGCTTCGGCGCTTGCCCGTCCAATGCTCGCCGCAATGTTGTCAGAGCATCCGCGCGGCCGAGAGGGCTGAACAGGGAAGAAACAATGCGGTCATTCAAGGGGAAAGCGGTTTTGCCGTTCGCGTTGGCGCTGGCGGCAAGCGCCGCAGTTCCGCAGCACGCCTTCGCGCAGTTTTTCTTTCGGCCGTTCGCCTATAGCTACCGCCAGCAAATTCCACCAGAAGAGCCAGGTTTCGCGTCTCGTCGGGCTGTGGCCTCAATTCTGGGACGAGAGGGCTATCGACTGGTTGGGCCGCTCGGCCGTCGCGGCGAGCAGATCGTCGCGACCGGCGTCAGTCGCCGTGAAGGCGACATGCGCTTCATTATCGACCCCTATGAGGGCCGCATTTTGCGCGCGGTGAGACTCGGGCCTCCGCCGATGTATGATCGGGGACCGCGCTATGGCGGCGATTACGGCCCCTCCGGCGGCGATGCTTATGGGACGCCCCCCTCGACGGGCGGCGCTCCATACCCGCCCCAGGGCGCCGGCGGGTCCGGGGCCGCTGGCCCGGCCGCAGATCGTGGACGCCAGCAGCCCGGCGACGGAGCTTTGGCGGATAAGGCGCCGAACAGCCCGAGCCAACAGCGCGCTCGCGCGGCTCAGAAAGGCGCGGCGTCGAAGAGTTCGCGCGCAATCGCCCCGACGACAAAGCCCGAGGCGCCCGAGGCGCCAATGGCGATCGCGCCTGCCGCCTCCCCTGCTCCGACCGCGGCCACGTCGACCGAGCCGAAGACTGCGCCGTCCGCAGCCCGGTCGCAGGAGACCCAGCCCAACGCTCTGAGCGCCAGCACCCCGTCCGCGTCGGGCGCTGAACAGAAGAGCTCCGATTTAACGGCTACGCCTCCGGCGGCGACTGGCGATACCGCGGACGACAAGCGGGCGACTTCAGCTCCGCGAGAGCCGAGGTCTGACGAAGCCAGCGTCCCCGCGCCAGCGCAAGCGACACAAGGGCCGCAGCCAAACGCGGAAAGCACAGATAAGCCGGCGCCGACCTCTGCCGAAAAGGCGCCAGACTCTGGCGCGGCCCCTTCGGCGCAGGCCGCCAAGGAAACGCCCGCCAACAAGCCGGCGCCGGTTTCGGCTGGCAATGCGCAGAGCGCCGCGCCTCCAACGGAGCAGACCGCCGAAACGCCCGCCGCTCCGGCGCAAAGCGTGTCCCCGCCTGCGAAGCGCGCAGCGGCCGCCCGCGCCGCCGGAGGCTCCTCGCGCCGGGCGATCGTCCCGCCGTCAGGGGCGAGCGGCGCGACTGTCGTGACTCCGACGGCGTCCACGCCGCCGGCTTCCGCCCCGACGGGTTCAGCGACCGCGAAGACGCCCGACAGCGCCGCAAAGCCAAAAGCCGGCGGATAACAAAAGAGGCGCCCGAAAGGGCGCCTCTTGCATTTCACTTTAGAACTTTCGCCGTTACGCAGCCTTGGACTCGACGATCGTCGCGGACGGCGTCGTCACGCCGATGTCGATGCGGCGTGGCTTCTGCGCCTCCGGAATCTCGCGCACGAGATCGACGTGAAGCAAGCCGTTGACGAGGCTGGCGCCTGTTACGACCACATGGTCGGCAAGCTGGAACCGACGCTCAAAGGCCCGCGCGGCGATGCCCTGATGCAGGACCTCGCGGCCCTCCGCAGGCTGCGCCGGCTCTTTCGAGCCTTTGATGGCCAAGGTGTTTTCCTTGGTCTCGACGGACAGTTCCTCGCGCGAGAAGCCGGCGACCGCGAGGGTCACGCGATAGGCGTTCTCGCCCGTGCGCTCGATATTGTAAGGCGGGTAGCTTTGGGACGTCTCGAAGCCGCTGGCCTGATCGAGCAGATTGAACAGACGGTCGAAGCCGACGGTCTGGCGGTACAGCGGAGAGAGATCGAACTGACGCATGACATATCCTCCAGTTGAGCGACATGCGGCGCGCTAGCGTTATCGCGCCGCGCCTCTTAGCGCGTCCGTTACGGCCCGCGCTGGCAACGATTTAAGAAGCGCTGCGGCGTCGTTCAAGAGGCGCCGGCGACGCGGATAACAGCGTCTCCGTCGGCAGGGCATAGCGCTCCGGCGCCCGGAAGGGAGATTCCAGAGCAAGCACGAGCTTGACCAGATCAGCCTGGCGGGTCGCGCCGGTCTTCTGGAAAATGCTTTTCAGATAACCTTTGACAGTTCCCTCGCTCAGACCAAGCGCGCGCGCGGTGGCCGGGACGCCGCCCACTTCGGCGATGGCGAGCAGCACCGAACTCTCGCGGGCGGTGAGGCCGAACACGCCCGCGGCGACCTCGCCGCTTTCGCTGGAATTGAGCGCGAGCCTGCGCATGAACAATGCCGACAGTCCCTTGGACAGCGGCAGCACATGCATCACGCAGCAGCGCGACTCCCCGCGCTTCACCATGATCGCGAAGGCTTCCGCGTCAGCGCCGCCGATCTGGGCGAGCGCACGCTCCAAAGCCTCCTTGGCGTGCGGATCGCGCACAGTCAGCGTATTGCCAAAGATCGCCAGCGCGTCGCCTTCGCCGAGCATCTCGTCGGCGCTGCGATTCCTATGGACGACGCGCATCCTGCTGTCGACGACAAGCACGGGCGACGTCAGCTCCTCGAACAATTCGACGAGAGCCGATGTGTCAGACGCCGGCTTATGCCGCGCGATGGCCGTCGCGAGATGCGGCAGAAGCGCGTCAAGCCGCCTCTTCGCCTCGATGTCGGCGAGACCTGCGGCCTCTTCGCGAAAGGCGACGAATAGGCAGACGCCCGTCTCGGATCGGTGAATGACTCCGCCGATCATATCGGCCAGGCCGAAGGGCGCCATCCAGCGCTGGTAGGCGCCGCTTTGATGAAGCTCTTCCAGGGAGACGAAGTCTTCCAACGAGAACGCCCGACCGACGCCAATCTCGGCTAGGACGCGCGCCTTGATCGGATCGAGTTTGCGATGGTTGCGGAGATATTCGACGATCCACGCGTTCTCGGCGCGTGTCGAATGCTTGAGCTCCAACAGCGCCGAACAACGGTCTTCGAACAGCAGCGCTGCAAAGCGCGCATCCAGAAAACGCGCAATCTCGTCGAGCGTATCGGGCCAGTGCTGCGCTTCGGCGCCCGCGGCTTTGATCGCCACGATGACGCGCGCATCCGCATCTTTCGTCAAGGTCATGTCTTCACCCGGTGCGACCTCCCGCCACACCTTCGCAAAGCCGGTCTTCGCGATGGCGCTTGCCGCGCAGCGAAACGTCACACTGCCCTGGAGCCCTAGAAGAACCTGTAAAAACACCAGGGCGTCAATCGATCGCAGCTTAGCGTCTGTGTTGCGCAACTGCAACAAGGACAAGAATTTACGCAAACATCGAGCGTCACCCTCCCGATCGGGGGGAAACGGAGAAAAACGTAGCGGCTAAGTTGCACAAAATGAATCGGCGCGGCGGCATGGCGACTTCGGCTTCAATGGCGAGAGCAAAGACGAACGCAAGGCGGAAAGGCCTGCGCGCCTTTCTTGCTGCGACGCTATTCGTCGTTTCAGCATTGTTGCAGGCGACGATCGCGCCGCATGCGGCCCTGTCGGCGACGCAAGAGTTCTGCGTCACGAGTCACGCCGCCGCGGACGAGACGGCGCCGAGGGGCGCGCCAGCGCACGGCTGGCATGCGCACTGCGGCGCCTGCCAGATTGCCGCGGCGCCGATCCTTTCCGAAAAGCCGCCGATCGCGCGGCTCGAACAGCCGCCAACCCCGCTAGTCTATTTCGACTCCTGGCCTTTCGAACCGCGAGAGCGACGCCGGCCCGGCGAAACGCGCTCGCGCGCGCCTCCCGCACTCTCCTGACGAAACACAACACGCACCGTTTCAACCGCCGTTCGCCGGCGGATCAGGAGAACTCATCCAATGTACCGTCCCGCCCTACTGCGCGGCGCCAGCGCCTGCGCCCTCATTCTCGCGTCGGTTGCGAGCGCTGAGGCCCAAGTTTCTCTCCCCCAGATCGTCGTCGGAGCCGCCCCGGCGCCAGTGGCGTCTGCGCCCGATCGTGACGCTAAGATCGTCGACCAGAAGGAGATCGAGAAGGAAAGGCCGGCGGTCGCCGACACGGCGAAGCTTTTGGAGAACACTCCCGGCGTCAGCATGTACGAGGCCGGCGGCGTTTCGCGCCTTCCGGCAATCCACGGCATGGCCGACGACCGGCTGAAAATCATCGTGGGCGGCGTGCAGCCGACTTCCGCCTGCGCCAACCATATGAATCCGCCGCTTTCCTATATCGATCCAAATAACGTGCAAAAGATTGAGGTCTTTTCGGGCGTGATGCCCGTCAGCAGAGGCGGCGATTCGATCGGCGGTTCGATCATCGTGACGCCGCGACAGCCGGCCTTCGCGCCGCCACCTGGCGCGCCGATTCCGCCGCCGGTCGTGGCGCCGGTCGAGCCGTTCCTGCTTGGCTCGCCATACCCTCCGTTCCTGCCGTTCACCGGTCAAGGCCTGCGCTTTGGGAATCAGAACGAGTTGCTTGCGACCGGCGTCGTCTCAGCCTTCTTTCGCACGAACAATAACGGCATCAGCGTTTCGGGCACGACGAATGTCGCGGCCGACCATTGGAGCGTGCTCTACAACGGCGCCTGGTCGCGCGCGACCGATTATCACCAGGGCGCAAACGGACCGAAAGTGCTCTCAACGAACTTTATTTCGGAGCAGCACTCGCTCACCGGCGCATACCAGAATAACGGGCATCTCTTCACGATGAGGGGCGCCGTCGAACATATCCCCTATCAGGGTTTTCCAAATCAGCGGATGGATATGACCGGCAACCGCGGCTACACCGCCGAAGCCAAATATCTGGGAGCCTATGATTGGGGCCTCGTGGATGCGCGCGCCTTCTGGCATCACGTGACCCATACGATGGGCTTCCTCTACGACAAGCAGCCCGCGAACATGCCGATGAACACAATCGCGCATGATTTCGGCTATTCGATCAAGACGGAGATTCCGTTTACGCAGCTCTCCGGCCACGACCTGTTGCGGCTGGGCAGCGAGTATCACGGGTTCAGGCTTAATGACTGGTGGGAGCCGGTCTACAGCTCGACCATGATGATGATGGGCCCCTTCACCTTCTGGAACATCAATAATGGCCAGCGCAATCGCGTCGGCCATTACGCGGAGTGGGAGGCCGCCTGGACCCCGCAATGGTCGACGCTGCTCGGCGTGCGCAACGACGTCGTGTGGATGACGACGGGCAACGCCTATCCCTACGATCTGCGCAACCCCATTCCCATGGGCATGATGGGCGGCATGGGTGGCGGCATGGGCGGCATGGGCGGCATGGGCATGATGATGTACATGCAGAACCCCGATGCGACCGCCGCGCAAATCTTCAACGCGCGCAGTCACGCCCGCACCGACGTCAACTTCGATATGGTCGCAAGGGCGCGCTACCAGGCCGACGCCTTCAGCACCTACGAAATCGGCTATTCGCGCAAGACCCGTTCGCCCAATCTTTATGAGCGATATGCATGGGGCGTCGGATCGATGGCGACCGCGATGGTCAACTGGTTCGGCGACCTCAACGGCTACACTGGCAATCTCGACTTAAAGCCCGAAGTCGCCCACACTTTCGGCGTCGTCGGCTCTTGGATTGATCCCAACGGCAATTGGGAGGCGCGAGTCAATCCTTACTACAGCTATATCGAGAACTTCATAGACGCCGATCGCGTGAGCAATCTCTCGGGACCGGCCGGGCTCATCTTTCCGATACTCCAGTTCCGCAACCACAAGGCGGAAATCTACGGCTTCGACGTTTCCGGCCGCATGAAGCTCTGGGAAACTCCGGAGTACGGGCTGTTCTCCGCCGTCGGCAATATCAGCTACGTCTATGGCAAAGACCTCGACATTCCTAATTACGCGGCCTGCGGCCTGTCTGGCTCTACATGCTATCTGCTGGCGCGAAACTTCGCGAAGGGCGACGGCCTCTATCACATTATGCCATTGACGGCGCGCGGCGCCATCGAGCACCGTCTCGGCGGATGGTCGAGCGGGATCGAGTTGCAGCTGGTCGATAGTAAGACGCATGTTTCCGTCGCCCGCAACGAATTGAAGACAGGCGGTTATGCGCTGGTCAATCTGCGGACGGCCTACGACTGGGGAACCATGCGCTTTGATCTCGCGATCGAGAACCTCTTCGATCAGCTCTACTACCCGCCGCTCGGCGGCCATTATTTCACCCTGGCGAAAGTCACCGGCAACCCCCTCAACTACGGACCGGTGCCGGGGATCGGCCGTAACTTTATCGCCGGTCTTACGGTTCGCTTTTGACCAACGATGGGAGAGAGGCGCATCTGCGTCCGCCACGCGCGTCTCTCCTTCAATTTGGAGGCTGCTGCTGATGAAGCATGTCTTTGTCTCGCTAGCGCTGTCGACGTTTTTCGCCACTAGCGGCGCGCATGCCGAGATCATCGGCGCGAACGCGCCGCGCGCGGTCACCGAGGACGAGATGAAGGCCTCCCTGGGCGAGGTCGATCTCGTGGGCGCAAATGGCGCGCCGCTCGATCTGCGCGCGCTGATGGCGAACGGCCGGCCGACGCTCGTGAGCCTTTGGGCATATTGGTGTCCGAATTGTCTCGCCGAAATGAAAGGCTTCAAGTCGATCGCCGCCGCCTGCCCGGATCGCTGGAACATCGTCTTCGTCTCGGCGCGCGCAAGCGACTACCCCAAGGATCTGGCGAAGTTCAAAACCTACGGCCTGCCCTGGAAGATTTTTCGCGTCGGCGATTCCACGAAAACCGATGTCGCGAAAGCAAAGAGCGCGCGAGCGTTCTACGGCGCCACGGCCGACGGCGGCGTGGTCACTCCGCTGCACTATCTGATCGGCGCTTCCGGACGGGTCGACGCGATCGTCAACGGCAGAATGAACTTCGCCGAACCCCAGCGTCTCGCCGCCTTCTGCGCCGATTGAAACGGCGGCGTTCGGCCTTGTCGCCAAAATGCATTATCTTGGCGCGAAGATTCGGCTCTGAAGCGCCGAGGAGATTCCATGCGAGAACTTGTCGCGTCGCCCGGCAACCCGATCCCCGAGGGCGCCGCCGTTTACTCCCTGAAGACGCGGGACGGCCGGCGATTGCGCGCCGCCGCATTTCCCTGCGGCGGAAGTGCGCGCGGCACGGTGGCGCTGTTTCAGGGCCACAATGAATTCATCGAAAAATATTTCGAGACGATCGAGGAGTTGCGCAGCCGCCGCCTCGACGTGGTGGCGCTCGATTGGCGCGGCCAGGCCGGCTCGGAGCGCGAGCTCGCCGACCCGCGCAAGGGCCATATCGACGACTTCTCGCAGTATCAACGCGATCTGGAGGTTTTCATCTCCCAGGTGTTGAGCGACCGCCCGCAGCCCTGGTTCGCTCTCGCCCATTCGATGGGCGCGGCTATCCTGCTGGACGCGGCGCATGCAGGAAAAACGCCGTTCCAGCGCTTCGTGCTGACCGCTCCCATGATTGATCTCGCCAATCTGCGGTTTCCGCGCGCCTCACGCTGGCTCGCTGACACGCTCGACATGTGCGGACTGGGCGGCATGTACATTCCGGGCGGAACCGGCGCCTCCTTTATCGAAAAGCCCTTCAACGGCAATCTGCTGACCACAGATCCGGTTCGCTTCGAACGAAACGCGGCGATTCTCAGGGTGGCGCCGCAACTCGCGATCGGCGATCCGACGATCGGCTGGGTCAACGCCGCCTTCCGTCTCATGAGGGGCTTCGAATCGCCCGACTACGCCCGAAGAATCCGGGCCACAATTCTGATGTTCGGCTGCGGTCGCGAGATGATCGTCTCCAATGCCGCCATCGAGCGTTTCGCTCAAAATCTCGACAGCGGCGTTCTCGCAATGGTCCCCGGCGCCAAGCATGAACTCATGATGGAGCGCGACGAGTTTCGCAGTCAGTTCTGGCGCGGCTTCGACGCTTTCATTCCGGGCGAAGCGCGCGTCTCCTAAGCGTTAAGCAGCTTCAACGCCTGTTCGTGCAGCGCCGGGTCGCCCGCCGCAACGATGGCGCCGCCCAGCGCCGCAGCGCCGCCGCTCCAGTTGGTGACGACACCCCCGGCGCCCTCGATGATCGGAATCAGCGCGACGATGTCGTAGGGGTGCAAATTCGTCTCGATGACGAGGTCGACATGGCCTGCCGCAAGCGCGCAATAGGCGTAGCAGTCGCCGCCGTAGCGGGAAAGCCTCGCCCCGCGCTCAACGCGGTGAAAATGCTCGCGCAGCGCCGGGTCGATCAGCAACGGCGATGTCGTCATCAGCGTCGCCTGCGCGAGCTCTGGACAGTGGCGCGAGGCAATCTTGCGCGTCTCGAGAACGCCGCGCGCGCCCTCCGGCCCGCGCGCCGGACCGCGCCAATAGGCGGCCTCGCCGTCGCCAAAGAACCGCTCTCGGGTGAACGGCTGGCTCATCAGGCCGTAGCAGGGGCGCCCGCGATGCGTGAGGCCGATCAGCGTGCCCCACAGCGGCAGGCCGCAGATGAAGCTCTTGGTGCCGTCGATTGGGTCGAGAATCCAGACATATTCAGCGTTTTCGCGCAAATGTCCGAATTCTTCGCCATAGACCCCGTGGTCGGGGAAGGTCGCCTCGATCAGCCGCCGCATGGCGAGTTCTGCGGCGCGGTCGGCTTCCGTGACGGGATCGAACGCCCCGCCATGCGCCTTGTCGTCGGCCGCGAGCGCGGTCCTGAAGAAGGGCATGATGGCTTCCGCCGAAACGTCGGCGAGGCGCTCAACGAATTTATCGAAATCAACGGCGGTCATGCCAGCTCCCGGCGGGGCGCTTCGAGCGCCCGGCTATTCGGCCGCCGCCCGCCGCTCGCCGCCCAAAATCTCAGTCAAGTCTTCATGGCGCGCCACCACCGCCATGACGTCCGCAAGATCGCGGGCGACGGCGTCGAAGCGCTCGTTCTTCTGGAGCGTAGACTCGTCCATGTAAAGACCACGCGACACTTCGATCTGCAGGGCGTGCCAGCCCCCGGCGGGCTTGCCGTAATGCTCGGTGATAAAACCACCCGCGTAGGGTCGATTGCGCATGACGTGATAGCCGCGGCCGCGCAACCGATCCTCGACGACGTCGACGAGTCCGGTGAAGGCGCTGGCGCCGTAGCGGTCGCCGATAACGAAGTCGATGCGCCGCTTGTCGCCCCGCGTCGAAAGCAAGGGGTCGCGTGCGCCGGTCGAAGGCATCGAATGGCAGTCGATCAGCACGGCGACGCCAAAACGCGCCGCGGCGCGCTCCATCAGGCCGCGCAAGGCCGCATGGTAGGGCTTGTAGAGGCTGTCGATGCGCCGCAAGCCTTCCTCGAGGGTGAGCCGGCTTGCGTAGATCTCGCGCGCGTCGGCGACCACGCGCGGGATCGTGCCTAGTCCGGCCGCGACGCGCAGAGAGCGCGTATTGGCGAAGGACGGCAAAGCGCCGTTGAAGAGCTTGGGGTCGAGTTCGTAGGGTTCGCGATTGAGATCGAGATAGGCGCGGGGAAAGCGCGCCCGCAGCAGAGGCGCTCCGAGGGATGAGGCCGAAGCGAAGAGATCGTCGACATAGGCGTCTTCCGAACGGCGCAGCGTCGCCGCGTCGAGCGGCGTCGCGGCGAGAAAGCGCGCAGGATAGATCCGCCCCGAATGCGGTGAGGAAAAGACCAGCGGCGAAACAAGCGCATCCGGCTCGATGATGTCGAAGGCGCGTTCAAACTCCGGTTCGCAGCAGGGCGTCGCCGTCAAACTGGTTTCGCGCCACTCGCGCATGCCGTCGTTCATACGTTTTTCTCGTTCCCGCGCCGCGATGGCCTCTTCAGACGAGCGCCGGCGTGGCGGATCAGCTCAAAAAGGACGGTGCGTCGCGCTATAGTGGGCGCTAAGTTAACGCGGCGCCACCCCGGTTTCACCTGAAATTTACGAAGCTCGGGCGATATGGCTAAAAACCCGCGAGGATGGCGATGAACGATAGACCGACCGCGAGAATTCTGCTTGCGGAAGACGACAACGACATGCGGCGCTTCCTGGTCAAGGCTTTGCAGCAGGCCGGTTTTTCCGTCACGTCATTCGACAACGGGCTTTCTGCCTATGATCAGCTTCGGGTCGAGCCCTTCGAACTCCTGCTGACCGACATCGTCATGCCCGAGATGGATGGAATAGAACTCGCCCGTCGCGCGACCGAGCTCGATCCCGACATCAGGGTCATGTTCATCACCGGCTTCGCCGCCGTGGCGCTCAACCCCGACAGTCACGCGCCGCGACAGGCGAAAATCCTTTCCAAGCCGTTCCATCTGCGGGATTTGGTCACCGAGGTGCACAGAATGCTTGCGGCCTGAGCGCTTTAGATCCCGCTGCATCTGGGCTTTATCGCCCCATGCAGATCACGCAGCGCGCTCTAGGCGCAGGCTTCGCAGATCGCGGCGACATGGCGGTCGTCCGTCCCGCAACATCCGCCGAGGATGCGCAAGCTGGGGTATGTCTCGCGCAATTCCCGATATCTGCGGCCCAGATCGACGGGATCGCCGGAGTCGAGCGTTTCCGATTCGTCTAGCTCCGCGTGGCTTTTCGTCGAAGCGTTGGCTTTGACGCCGAGCAGCCGACTTATCCAAGGCGCGTCCGCGGAGAGCGCCTGCTCGAAATGCGTCGGATGGGCGCAGTTGATCATGTAATAGGCAGGCGCTGCGTCGGTTTCGCGATCCACCGTCTCAACCGCGTCGCGCAAGCTCCGCCCGCCGATAAGTTTGCCGTCGGTCTCCACCGTGAAAGAAATTGACGAAGAGACCAGGCTTCAGCTGGGGAAGATCGGCTCGGTATCCGGTCATTATCTGTATTCCTCGCCTGTGGCGCCGGACGTAAGGGGCCAACTTGCCCATTTGCCCGCAGTGCGTTATCAGCGCCAGCAAATTCGCTTGTTTCGAACGGCCGACCCCGCGCCGCCGCGGCGTGGGTCTTCAGTCGTTTCCATCGCAAAAAGGATGCATCGTTATGAAAAAGGACATCCACCCCGGATATCACATGATCAAGGTCGTGATGACCGACGGCACGGAATTTACGACCCGTTCCACCTGGGGTAAGGCGGGGGACACGATGCAGCTCGACATCGATCCGAAGACGCACCCGGCCTGGACGGGCGGATCGACGCAACTGCTCGACCGCGGCGGACGCCTGTCGCGCTTCAACTCCCGCTTCGGAAATCTCTCTTTCGGCAAGAAATAAAAGAAGGCGGCGGTTGAAGCCGCCGCCTCAGTTGCTCGCCTGAAGGATCACTGGGCGAAAGCGGCGCGCAGTCTCGCGATCTGCGCTTCGACCGGACTGGGTGTTGGCGCCGGCGCGGCGAGCGCTGGCTCGAGCGCATGGATCAGCCGGTCAAGGTGGATAATCCGCGCTTGCAGGCGCAGCGACTGCAGCGACAGCTCGCGCAGACGGAGCGGCAGGCGCTGGAAGAGGTCGGGGGCCGAGGCCAGCTCCTGCTCACGAAGCTTGACGCGATGCCGGTTGCTTGCGGCCTGATGGCGGGTCAGCTCTCCCTGATTCACGGCGCGCTGCAGCAACAGCCAGGACGCAATCTGCATCAGCCTTGTGGTCAGCCGCATGCTCTCAGCCGCATAGGCAAGAGCTTCGGTCCGCGGCAGCGTCTTCGCGTCGAGACGTCCGTCGCCGTCGAGATAGAAGGCGGCCTCCTCGACGAGGCTCATTCCCTCGCGAAATAGAGCGCAAAAGCCCTCGGATCCCGCCAGTCTCTCGATGAAAGAGACCGGCTGCTTCTCCCCCACGCTGCCTTTGACTCGAGCCATACGAACGTTCACGCAAATGCGACGCGTCTGCGTCTCTGATGGCATGAACTGTAACGCAGAGCACCGAGGGGCGCGCGCTTAGCCTTTCCTTAACCTTAACGGGCCAGCGCGGCGCCGGACGCAAAAAGAGAGCCGCGACGGCGGCTCTCAAGGCTTCTTGACAGGGAGGCATCAAGGACGAGTGGAGAAGAAGCCACTCGGACATCCCACTTAAGGGACATTTTCAGGCTGCACGATAATCCTTAATTTACGGTTAACGCGCCAAACTGCTCCTGTGCCGGGCGTTTTTGCCCACGGAGAACAGGCAGCGGCAAAAAGAGTCATTTCGAGTAACCGCTTCTCGTGGCTGGTTAGAGCCGCTCGCCAGCATCGCCGACGCAAAGAAGCGCCTCGCAAGCGCCGGACAACGCCTCAGGTCAACCCAACGTTCTGTCAATCAAGCCGAAAAAGGGACTGGCTCTAGGGCGAAAACTGGCGCATTTGAACAAGCCTCCGCGTGCTTCCCCGGGCGCTCGCCGCGCTTGAAAAGCGTTGAACCTCCCACAACCCTCCCCCTAGGCTCTCCTTAATGATTCGCTCCGCCTTGATGAATGTGATGACCGCCGCCGCGCTCAAAGCGGGACGTGGCCTTAAACGCGATTTCGGGGAGGTGGAGAACCTCCAAGTATCGGTGAAAGGTCCGGGCGACTTCGTTAGCGCGGCCGACAAGCGCGCCGAAAAGACCCTGTTCGACGAGCTGTCGAAGGCGCGCCCCGGCTATGGCTTCATTCTGGAGGAAGGCGGCGTCGTCGAAGGTTCCGACAAGAGCCACCGCTGGATCATCGATCCGCTCGACGGCACCTCGAATTTCCTCCATGGCGTTCCAGTCTTCGCCATCTCTATCGGCCTGGAGCGCGAGGATCGTCTCGTCGCCGGCCTCGTCTATAATCCCGCCACCGACGACATGTTCGTCGCTGAGCTGGGCCAAGGCGCCTATTTCAACAATCGCCGCATGCGCGTCGCGGCGCGCCGGTCGCTCGGCGAGTCGATGGTGGCCTGCGGAATTCCGCCGCTGGCGCGGGTCCGCGACCACGAATCCTTCAAGCGCGAGCTTGCAGCCGGCATGGGAAAAATCGCCAATATTCGCCGCTTGGGCGCCGCCGCGCTCGATCTCGCTATGGTCGCCTGCGGGCGTTTCGACGGCTATTGGGAGCGCGGCATCAGCTCCTGGGACGTGGCGGCGGGAATCGTGCTCGTGCGTGAAGCCGGCGGCTTCGTCAGCGATTTTTCGGGCGGCGCAGACATGCTTGGGAAGGGCGAGATCTGCGCGGGCAATGAGGCGATCCACCGCCAGCTGCTCGATCTGATGAGGAAGGCATGAACGCCCCGACCGCACAGGCGTCGCTGAATCTGCGTCTGCGCGTCGACGGCGACTGGCCCTTCATTCTCGACCTTTGGGTCGCCTCCTGGCGGGTCACCTATCCCGAGATCGACTTTGAGAAGCGCCGCGACTGGCTCCTGCGACGCATTCGCGAGTTGGAAGCGACTGGATCGGTGACGCTCTGCCTGTTTGACGCTCAGGCGACGCTTGCAGGCTTCGTCGTAATCAATCCGGCGGACGGCTGGCTCGATCAGATTTGCGTCGCTCCTAATCGCTTCGGCGCAGGCTTCGGCGCGTCGCTGCTGTCGGCGGCGCGAAACGTCTCGCCGAGGCTTGTTCGGCTCGACGTCAATGCGGACAACGCTCGCGCCATCCGCTTTTACGAACGCGACGGATTTTCGCGCGTCGGGCGCGGCGCAAACACCTTGTCCGGTCGCGAAACCGTCATGATGGAGTGGCGGCCTCTCCCGCTTTAGCGGGGAAGGTGGCGCGAAGCGCCGGAAGGGGGCCGCAATTAGCCCGTCAGCGCCGCCTTCACCGCAGCGCTGGCTTTGCCGAAATCCATCCGCCCCGTATATTTCGCTTTGAGCGCGGCGACGACCTTGCCCATGTCCTTGATCGAGGCCGCGCCGGTCTCGGCGATCGCCGCCTTCACCGCCTCGGCCGCTTCCGCCTCCGAGAGCTGCTGCGGCAAATAGGCGGAAATCACCTCGATCTCGCCGCGCTCCTTGCCCGCGAGATCCTCGCGCCCGGCTTTTTCATAGATTTCCAGCGACTCCTGCCGGCTCTTGATCATTTTCTGGAGCAGGGCGAGTTCGTCGTCGCCGCTGAGCGTCTTGCCCGCGCCGCGCGCCTCGATGTCCTTGTCCTTCAGCGCCGCGTTGATGAGCCGCAGCGCGTCGACCTTGGCGCGCTCGCCCGCCTTCATCGCCGTCTTGAGGTCCGCCGCAATCTTCTCGCGCATGTTATGTCCTTGGGGTTCCCATTTCGAGCCGAAATCGTCTAAGTATCTGCATCACTCGACGAAGCTCGCTTCCACCCTCCCCTTGAGGGGGAGGGTCGAGCCGCGCAAGCGGCTCGGGGTGGGGTGAGCCCAGTCGACAATGACACCCCCACCCGATCGCCTTTGGCGATCGACCTCCCCCCTCAAGGGGGAGGTGAGCGCGCCGCCACGACGCATCCGACCGGGCATAGAACGGACATGACCCTCGATCAAGATAACGGCTGGAAGAAACCCCTCCACACCGGCGTGCTGGTTCTCGCCGGCGGCGAAGTGATCGAGGGCTATGGGCTCGGCGCCGTTGGCGAAGCGGTCGGCGAAGTTTGCTTCAACACCGCCATGACCGGCTATCAGGAAATCCTCACGGACCCGTCCTACGCCGCGCAGATCGTCACCTTCACCTTCCCCCACATCGGCAATGTCGGGACCAACGATGAAGACGTCGAAACCGTCGATCTCGACAAGAGCGCCGGCGCGGTCGGCGCCATCTTCGGCGCGCCCTGCACCGACCCCTCGAATTTCCGCGCCCAGAAGCCGCTCGCCGACTGGCTCGCCTCGCGCGGCGTCGTCGGCATGTGCGGCATTGACACGCGCGCGCTGACGACGCTCATTCGCGAGCGCGGCATGCAGAACGCCGTCATCGCCTATGCGCCGGATGGCTGCTTCGACATTGCGGCGCTGAAAGCCAGGGCCGCCGCCTGGCCGGGCATCGACGGCATGGACCTGGTGCCGACCGTCGGCTCAAAGAAGCGCTACGACTGGCGCGAGACGATTTGGCGGCTTGGCGGCGGCTATGGCGCGCGCAGCGGCGCGCCCAAGTATCGCGTGGTTGCGATCGACTATGGCGTAAAGCGCAACATCCTGCGGCTTCTCGCCGAACAGGATTGCGAAGTGGTGGTCGCGCCGGCAACCGCAACAAGCGGGGAAATTCTGGCGCTCAACCCCGACGGCGTCTTTCTCTCGAACGGCCCCGGCGATCCGGCCGAAACCGGCAAATACGCCGCGCCGGTGATCCGCGACCTGCTCGAAGCAAAAATTCCGACCTTCGGCATTTGTCTTGGCCACCAGATGATGGCGCTCGCGGTCGGCGCCAAGACGAAGAAAATGCCGCAGGGCCATCATGGCGCCAATCATCCGGTCAAGGATTTCACCACCGGCAAGGTCGAGATTGTTTCGATGAATCACGGCTTCGCGGTCGATCGCGACAGCCTGCCGGACAACGCCGTCGAGACGCATCGCTCGCTCTTTGACGGCTCGAACTGCGGGATCGCGCTGACGGATCGTCCGGCGTTCTCGGTGCAGCATCATCCCGAAGCTTCGCCCGGCCCGCAGGACAGCCATTATCTTTTCCGGCGGTTCGTGGAGATGATGGAGAGGGCGAAGGCGGCCTAACGGTATACGACCATCGGCGTCTCGGCGCGGTTAGCGAATTTCTCGCAAGGCGGCACGAGCTGGTCGAGCGGCTTTTCCTTCGTCGCCGCTTCGCGCATGTCGAGATTCTTGAGCACCGTGAGATAGGGGCCGGAAGGCTGCGTGCGCAAATAAGTCGTCGTTAGCAGCTGACCTTCCGGGAAGTCGCCGCGCCGGCAGGCGTCGGCGCCGACGCCGAAGGAACCATGCGTCTTGCCGGGATCGCGCGCCTTCTCTTCCAGAAATTCCTTCTGCCGGACGCGGATCGCCGCATAATCGGCCGGGTCGACGCGATAGGCGTAAATGCGCGTTCCGGCCCTCGTCTCGCCGGCAAGCGGCGCGACGTCTTCCGGCGCGGTCGTTTCCCTAAGCGCGAAAACCATCTCATGCTTCGCGTTCTCGTCGCCGTCGCGCCACCAGCCGATTTTCAAAGTCACGCCGCCCTTCTGCGGCTCGAAACTTTCAGGCAGGCGCACCGCCGCGCGCAGCACGGCCGGATCGACGGAAGCGGCGTCGAAATTTCGCAGCGCCCACATGGTTGAGACCGGCACATGGCTGCAGGCGGCAAGCATGGCGGCGGCGAGCGCCAGGCTAGACAGGCGACGAATAATGCACGACATAAAGTGCCTCATGTTTTTAGATTAGTTTTTAATGTTTGACATTAAATTTTTCTTGTGTCAACGTAAGCGACATAAGGAGACCGCCATGACCGACTTCGCTGCCCTTTCTTCCTTTGATGACCGTCGCCTGGACTCGCTGCGCCGCCGCATCGGCTGGCTCTGCCAAACGCTGCGCTTCGCGCTCGTCGGCTATTGCCTCTGGATTTTCGTCACGATCGTGATGTTCTGGAGCGACGAGTCGCTGGTCGTTTCGCGATTTGCGTCGCTGAAGGTCGATGTCGAAGGCCTGTCCGCCGATCAGCGGCTTGCGGCCTTCGGCGTCAGCTTCGTGATATGGGCGCTGCTCGTCGTCGCCTGCTACGCCGGCTGGAGACTGTTCTCGGGCTATCTTGAGGGGCGCATCTTCACGCCTGATGCGGCCGGATGGCTGCGCTGCCTTGCGCTAGCAGGCCTTATCGCGGCGCTCGTCGATATCGCCGCGCGACCGCTAACGTCGCTCATCCTCACGGCGCACAAGGCGGCGGGCGCGCATATGGTGTCGATCTATCTGCGACCTGAAGATCTTTCGACCGTCATGCTGCTCGCGACGCTCCTCGCGCTCGCCCATATCCAGAAGACGGCGGCCGACATCGCCGATGAAAACGCGCAGATCGTCTGATGCCGATCATCGTCAATCTCGACGTGATGCTGGCGAAGCGCAAGATGCGCTCGCGCGATCTCGCCGCGCAAATCGGCATCGCCGAACAGAATGTGAGCCTGTTGAAGTCGGGCAAGGTGAAGGGCGTGCGCTTCGACACGCTCGAAAAAATCTGCGAAATTCTGCAATGTCAGCCGGGCGACATTCTCGAATATCGGCCGGACGACACGACGACGGCGTAACTTTTGCGCAAGGAGCGCGCGGACATGCCGCGCACGGTGACCCGTGCACTCGGGATCGGGCTTGGGTTTGGGCTCGCCTGCGCCGCCGCGCTCGCTATCGCGATGATGCTGCGGCCAGAGCTTCGCCTCACCGCGCGCGCCGCGTGGAATGATCCGCGACTGCTCGCCGCCTTCGCCGACGATGCGCGCATTCGCTACGAACCAGAGGCGCGCGCTTGCGCGGCCGAGACGGCGGCGCTGCTTCCCGCCGCCATCGCACAAATCGAGTCCGTGCACGGTCGTCCCTTCGCGCAGCCGCCGACGGTGGGCGTCTATGCGTCCTATGAGAATTACGGAAGCGCCAACGGCATGGGCGATCCCGGCATCGCCGCCGTGACGCGGGCCGGCGTGGCGCTGTTGTCGCCGACGCTCTGCGGCGAGGAGCGCGATCGCCTCGAAGGCGTCCTCACGCATGAGCTGTCGCATGTGCATCTCTCCGGCTGGCGGCCGCTCGGCGCGCCGCGCCCGCCGCAATGGTTCACGGAAGGGCTCGCGGTGATGGCCTCAAAGGGCGGCGGCGCCGAGGGCGTCAGCATTGAAGACGCGGCGCAGGCGATCCGCGACGGCTATCGCGTCGTGCTCGACGAGCGTCGATGGATCGACTTCGCGGCGCTCGGTTTTGAGCGTGAACCGCCGCGCGATCCAACGAAGGACGCGCTCACCCAGCGCCAGCGCCTCGCCTATCGACAGGCCGGCATGTTCGTCGGCTGGCTGCGCATGCGCGACGAGACGGCGTTCATGCAGCTTCTTCGCGCGCTCGAAGCGGGAGCGCCATTCGAAGGCGCGTTCCACTCGGCATTCGGCGACGACGCGCAACAGCTCTGGCGCCGCTTCGTTTCCGATCTCTCTCAACAGTCTAGCGCCGGCTAATCTTCAAAGACCTCACGAAGGCCAGCGAGAATCGCCGCGAGCGTAGATTCGGACGCTTTGCCCAAGCGCTTGACGAGCCGCTGCTTGTCGATTGCGCGAATTTGATCAAGCAGCACGAGCCCGCGCTTGCCCTTGAAAGTCAGCGCGACGCGAAAGCCGGCGGGGCGGCTTCCCGTGGTCAGCGGCGCGACGATCGCCGTACGCAAATGGTCATGCATTTCCGGCGGCGAAACAATCAGGCATGGCCGCGTCTTCTGAATTTCGCTCCCGACCGTCGGATCGAGCGCTGCGAGCCAGATTTCGCCGCGCTTCACCACGTCAGTTTTTCGTCGCCTTCATTGCCAAACTCCGGCCATAGAAGCGCGTCATCGCCATGCTCGGCGATACGGCGGGCGTCATCGCCCCAACCCTCGCGCACGCGCTTTTTGACTGGCGTGACGACAAGGCGACCTTTCTCGACGGTCAATTCGACGTCGTCTCCGACATCCGCCCCAATTTCGGCAAGGAACGGCTTGGGGATGATCAAGCCGGAAGAGTTTCCCATTTTTCGGAGCGCGCTGCGCATGACAGATCCATCAATGTTATAACTTAGTTATAACATTGATGGGTGGATTCGCAACCGCTCACTTCAAAAACACATAAATATCGACGTCGACGCTCGCGTCGTCGCCCTTAAAATCGGTCAGATATTCCTCGAGGATGAGATCCTTCGTGTCGAGCCCCTTCTCGTCGAGATAGGCGGCGATCGCCTCATAGGTTGCCTCGATCTCGTCGTAAGCGCCGCGATGCTGGAATTTGAGCGCCTTGCCGGCGGGCGACGCGCCGATGCTGACGCCCTCAGGCAGCTTGGGCTTGCCTTCCGGCGCCGCCGCAAGCGGAACCATCGCCTCGAAGGCGAAGCCCGTGTCGTCGGTTTTGGTGAAGACGGCGAATGGCCGGCCGTTGGCCGCAAGCCCCGCTTTTCCGACCGCCTCGTTGAGCTTGGCGAGCGCCTCGCCGACGGTCTTGCCGGCATCCTCCCACTTGCCCTGCCCCTTGGTCACAGCGGCGGGCCGCGCGTCGACGGTCACGGTCTGGCTCATCACCGCTTGCGCCGCATCGTCAGCGACGCCCGCGGGCGGACTTGCATCGCCTGGCTTGCCGTCAGTCGGACCAGCTTCAGTCGGATTGGCGTCTGTCGGACGTGCCTCGCTCGGCTTCGACTCGCTCGGCTTGGCGTCGCTCGTCTCGCTAGGTTTCGAGTCTGGCGCCGCATTTGGCGGTGTTGGCCTTTGCGGCGTGGCGGATTTGTCCGCCTCCTGAACGCCGCCGAGGGGAACCAGCGCGCGTTCGGCGTAGATCGCGGCGCCCGCGACCAGAATGATGAAGATCGCCAGCGCGCGCCAATGGCGTCGCAGGCTGTCCAGCAAGCCCGGTTCTTCTTCCATCGTCGAGCTTTCCTAAACGGCCATCAATGCCTTTTCGCGCGCACATGCGACGCGCGTCCGGCGGGAGCCGCAGTGGCGCTTCGGCGCAGCCTTCTCTATATACGAGCGCGTCTCCAGGAGAATAGGCGAAAAGCTGCCCCATGGCGCATCCGCTCGACCATCTTCCGATTCTGCGCATGAACGGCGCCGGAAACGAGATTCTCGTTCTCGATTTGCGCGAGAGCGAGCACGAGCTCGCGCCGCAGGAAGCGCGCGCCATCGCCAAGGCGCCCGGCCTGCGCTTCGATCAGCTGATGGCGCTCCACAGGCCGCGCAGGCCTGGCGACGACGCGTATATGCGCATCTACAATATCGACGGTTCTCTCTCCGCCGCCTGTGGCAACGGCACGCGCTGCGTCGCCTATGCGCTGGCGCGCGAAGGCAAGGACGCGCTGCGTCTGGAGACGGACGCCGGCCTCATCGAAACGCGCCGCCAAGCCGATACGGTTTTCACCGTCGACATGGGTCGTCCGCGGTTGGGCTCGCGCGAGATTCCGCTCGCCCACGCCGTCGAAGATACGCGCGATGTCACGCTCGACCCGCCCGTCGCCGGGGCGCCGTCGCGTTTCTCCGCGGTCAGCATGGGCAATCCTCATGCCGTGTTCTTTGTCGGCGACGCGATGGCGATCGATCTCGAGACGCTTGGCCCGCGCATCGAACGCCATCCGCTCTTTCCCGAACGCGTCAATGTCTCCTTCGCACAGATGCTTGCGCGCGACGACATTCTGCTGCGCGTCTGGGAGCGTGGCACCGGCGCCACGAAGGCGTGCGGCTCCGCCGCCTGCGCGACGCTCGTCGCCGCGGCGCGCGCAGGGCTCAGTGAACGCGCTGCGAATCTGCGCCTGCCGGCCGGCGATCTCCAAATCGAATGGCGGGCCGACGATCATGTGCTGATGACGGGGCCGGTCGAGTTCGAATTCGAAACCACGCTCGATCCCCAGATTTTTGAAGGCGTAGCCGCGTGAACGCGCCGCTGCGCAACGCCGAGGTCGTGACCTTCGGCTGCCGGCTCAACGCGGTTGAATCGCAGGAGCTCGCCAAAGCGCACGCCAGCGCGCGCGAGACGGTGATCGTCAACACCTGCGCCGTCACGGGCGAGGCCACGCGGCAAGCGCGTCAGGCGATCCGCCGCTTGCATCGCGAGCGGCCCGACGCCGAGATCGTCGTCGCAGGTTGCGCGGCGCGGCTCGACCCTCCAGGCTTCGCCAAGATCGAAGGGGTGACGCGGGTTCTCGCCGAACATGCGCCAAATCGCGCGCTTGCCGGCAATGAGGGCACGCGCGGACTGCTTGCCGTGCAGAACGGCTGCGATCATCGCTGCACCTTCTGCATCATTCCGTTTGGCCGCGGCGCGGCGCGCTCGGCACCGCCCAGTGAGGTCATCGCGCAGGCTGGCGCGCTTGTCGCGAGCGGCAAAAAGGAGATCGTGCTGACGGGCGTCGATCTCACGAGCTACGGCGTCGACCTTGGCGAAGATTGGACGCTCGGGCGCCTCGTGCGTCTGCTGCTGCGCCGCCTTCCAGAGCTTGAACGGCTGCGTCTCTCGTCGGTCGATTGCATTGAGGTGGACGAAGATCTCGTCGAGGCTTTTGCGGAAGATCCGCGGCTTTGCCCGCATCTTCATCTGTCGCTGCAGTCCGGCGACGATCTGATCTTGAAGCGCATGAAACGCCGGCATTCGCGTGAGGACGCGATCAGCCTCTGCCGCGCGCTCCGCGAGGCGCGGCCCGACATCATCTTTGGCGCCGACTTCATCGTCGGCTTTCCGACCGAGACGGAAGACATGTTCGACGCCACGCTCGACATCGTCGACGCCTGCGGTCTCACGCATCTTCATGTCTTTCCCTTCTCGCCACGCCCGGGAACGCCGGCGGCGCGCATGCCGCAACTCGCGCCGCAGATCGCCAAAGAGCGCGCGGCGCGATTGCGAGAAAAGGGCGACGCCGCGCTACGCCGACATTTCGACGCGCAAAGCGGCCGAACCTTGCGGCTACTGACCGAGCGCGGCGGCACGGCGCGCGCCGCCGATTTTACCCTTGCGCATACGCCGGGCGTCGAAGCGGGTCTGATGATCGAGGCGCTCTGCACGGGTCACGACGGGCGCGCGCTCACGACGCGGCTTACGGCGCTTGGTAGGTGATCCGATAAATCGCGCCGTTCTGGTCGTCGGTGACGAGAAGCGAGCCATCCGCAAGCTCTGCGACGTCGACGGGCCGGCCAAGATAGGATCCGGAACCGTCGTTCCAGCCCTCTGCAAATGGCGTGCTCGCGGTTGTTCCAGCGAGAGTGACCATCACCCGCGCGCCGATTGGGACGCTGCGGTCCCAGGAACCATGCTGCGCGTAAAACATCGCGCCCTTATATTCCTTCGGAAACATGTCGCCGCGGTAAAACATTATGCCGAGATCGGCCGCGTGCGGCGCAGTTTCCACGACTGGAAAGACGACGTTCTTTGGCGGCTCGTCGCGGGCGTATTCATTGGTGCGAACATGTCCGCCGCCATACCAAGGGAAGCCGAAGTTCAATCCTGCTCTGTCGGCGCGATTGATTTCGCCAGGGGGCCGATCGTCACCCATGGAGTCGACCTGATTGTCGGTGAACCAGAGCGATCCGTCCGAGTCGAACGCCATGCCGACGGAATTGCGAATGCCGGTCGCGAAGACTTCGCGCTGCGATCCGTCGAGATTCATCCGAATGACGCCGCCGATTCCCGTCTTCTCGTAAAGCGCGAGCTTGTCGCGCGGCGCGACATTGTGCGGCTGGCCAAGCAAAATATAGAGCTTGCCGTCGGGACCTATTCGGCACACGCGGGAAGAATGGCCGCGACTCTCTTCGTTCCTTGGAATGAGATCGCCTGATTTTACGACGACCTTGGCGTTCGCCGCCGCGTCGCGCCACGTGTTTTCCGCATCGTCGAACCGTGTGACGCGGTTACGCTCAACGAGAAAAAGCGCGCCGTCATTTGAGAAGCAAACGCCATGCGGCATCGTGAATGGCATGGACGGCGCGAAGCGTTCGACCGCAGCGGCCCTCTTATCGCCGGGCGTGATCGCATAGACGTCCTTCTCCTCGGCGCCGACAAAAATCGCCTTTCCTTCGCGCCCGATGGCGAGCGTGCGGGCCCGCGGCGCTAGAGCATAGAGTGCAATCGAAAAGCCCGGAGGAAGTTTTATGCGCTTGAGAGTGGATTCGATCTCCGCGCCGCGACGGTCTTGAGGAACCGACTGAGCGGCGACGCCACCGCCCAGAGTCCATAAAAGCAAAAGTGCGGCGGCTCCGACGCGCATTTTAACGGCCTTTCGGATAATCCTTTCGACGCCATATAGGCCGCAAAAAGGGCGGAGCCAGTTATGGCTCCGCCCCACCGCGGATTCCCACTTCGGTCAAAGACACTCAGACTTCAGCGGTCTCTCGACATCGTTGACGTCGTCGTGTCTTCCCAATAGGGGGAGGACCCGTAGTTCCTGTGCAGCCGGCTTTCCCAATCGCGATCGCTCCAGCTTTCTTCGCCTGTGAATTCAGGAGCGTTCTGCAGCTGCTCTTCCGTCACATCCGCGATGTAACCGCCGAGATTGGTGTCGTAACGGAACGCCTTCCAGGGCAAGGGATGCTCGCCTTCGCCGATGCCGAGAAAGCCGCCGAAGGTCATAATCGCGTATCGAACCGAACCAGAGACGCGATCGATCATCAGGTGATCGATTTCGCCAATCTTGTTGCCGGCCGCGTCATACACATCCGTGCCTTCGACCTTATCGCTGGAGATAAGGTTGGCGTTTGGCTGTGCCATGCCCATAGTAACCTCCTGCAGCGCGCACTTAACCGACGCCATTGTCGACCTTGCCGCGCCTTTCAAAGATGAACACAGGGTGACAGCCCTTGTTCCCGAGGAAAAAGAAAAAACGGCGGTTACATAAGCTTAGCGACGCCTTCCTTCTTTGGTAAAATGTCGCTATTGCAAGTGCGTGATGCGCGGCGCCTGCAGATGAAAAGCTTCAGTCGTCAGATGCACGGTCGCCCATCGCCAATGCATCAGGCGGATTGCGGCGAGCGGAATCGTCCTAGCGACTCCGTTCGTCGGCAACCGCAGCAATGGGCTTCGCCCAGCAGGTAAGAAGCGCGCATGTCTCCGGAATTCAGCCTTGGCTGGGAAGTCTTCGAGATCATCTGGATCAACCTGCTGCTCTCGGGCGACAACGCAATTTTGATTGCGCTTGCGTGTCGGCAACTGCCCGTGCGTCAGCGACGCTGGGGCGTATTTCTGGGCGCCCTGGGCGGCGTCATACTGCGCATCGCTTTCACGCTCGTCGTCGTCGAGCTTATGGCGGTTCCCTATCTGAAAATTGTCGGCGCGATTCTGCTGCTCATCGTCGCCGTGAAACTGCTGATCGATGAAGCCGAGCATTCGGACGTCAAGGCCAAACCCAACCTCTGGAGCGCGGTCGGGGCCATCATCATGGCCGACGCGGTGATGTCGCTCGACAATGTGATCGCCATCGCCGCAGCGGCGCATGGCTCGTCCAATCTCATCGTCTTCGGGCTTCTCGTTTCGGTGCCGATCGTGATGTTCGGCGCGGGCGCGCTGCTGAAGGTGCTGGAGAGGTTTCCGGCGCTGGTCTGGGCGGGCGCAGGCCTTCTCGGCTGGGTTGCGGGCGACATGGCGGGCGCCGATCCAGCCCTGCCCACATTCGTGCATGTAACGAACCACGGCGCGCTCGAACTTGGGCTTTCGATTGCGGGCTGCGTCCTGGTGCTGGCCGTCGCCTTCGCGATCGCGATTTACCGGCAGTGGCGCGAAGACCAGCGCGTCTCGCGAGACTAGAGCGGTCCTATTTTGAGCGATTCCCCATCGATCACATGGTTCCATGTGAGCGGGAAGCGTTTTAACCGCGCCCCATGCCCTGTTTGGCGATTGGCTGCTGCGGATCGAGCGTGAGCGCGCGCTGATAGGATTCCTGCGCCTTGGAGCGGTTGCCGCTCTTGTCGTAAGCGACGCCGAGCCAGGCCCATGCGAGCGCGCTCTTGCTGTCGACGTTGAGCGCGGCGTTGAAATCCTCGACCGCCTTGTCGAATTTGCCGAGTTTGACCAGGCTTTCGCCGCGCGCCAGATAGGGTGCCGCCGCAAAAGGATCGCGGTCGATCGCGTTGTCGAAATCGGTCACGGCGCGCGCATCATCGCCGCGCTTCTGGTGGATGAGCCCGCGCGCATGAAACGCCTGGGCGCTTTCGGGATTGAGGCGGATGGCCTGGTCGAGATCGGCAAGCGCCTGATCAAGGTTGCCCTGGGCGCGCAGCAGGTTGGCGCGACCGACGTAAGCCGGCGCATGTTTGGGATTGACTTCGATCGCTCGGTCGAAGTCGGCGCGGGCGGCGTCGCTCTGGCCCATTTGGCGGAGCGCGAGCGCCCGATTGGTGTAGGCCGCCGAATTATTCGGCTCGAGCTTGATGGCCTGCGTGAAGTCGCCGACCGCCTCCTGGAACCGCCCGACCCGAGCGTAAGCAACGCCGCGGGTGTTGTAGGCCTCAGCGCTCGACGGATTGCGCCGAATCACTTCGCTGAGCGAATCAATATTGACGGAGGCGGAGTTGGCGTCGGTGTCGGCGATCTCGGCGATGCCGCGTCCCGGCGGACGGATGCCGCTCGCGGTTTCGCAGCCCGCGAGAGCGATGATGGCGAGCGCCGCCGCGCCGCGCGTGAGAGACTGACCAGATAGGAGCGAAGCTAGGCGACGCGACGTCGCCGCACGGCAAAAGCCCATGCCTTCAGATCCTCCCAGCCGCAATACGACTTCCCCGTCTATCTTCTATGCGCAATTTTTAAAAAGCGCGTGCAATCGGGCGAGAATTCGACGGCTCTAGCCGGATCAGCGTGCGCCGACCGGCTTCGCCTTGACCGGCAGCAGGCCTTCGCGCTGGAGCTTCTTGCGGGCCAGCTTGCGGGCGCGACGGACCGCTTCGGCCTTCTCGCGCGCGCGCTTCTCGGAAGGCTTTTCATAGTGACCGCGCAGTTTCATTTCGCGGAAGATGCCCTCACGTTGCATCTTCTTTTTCAGAGCCTTGAGCGCCTGATCGACATTGTTGTCGCGAACGAGAACTTGCACGTATCCATCCTGTGTTTGGGACCCGCCGCGACGGCTCCGTCGTTGAGCGGCCATAATAGGGAATAGGTATCCGGGCGCTGACGGAGCGCCTGACCCGTGCGGCACGGGATAACAGAATCGCCCTCCCCTGTCCACGGCCGATTGGCGTGAACGCGCCTCAACCTATACTTAATGCGGCGCTCCACGGCGTCTATCCGCGCGGCGGATGACTGCTTGTTCGATCTCGGCGTTATAATATAACATTGGCTATGTTCGACATGACGACCCAACATCGCGCCCTGGCCCAGCCGTTGCCCGCCAGCGCAGCCACTGGCGCTCGAGAGGCGCGGCTCTCCGCTCTCGGAGCCTCCGCCGGCGCCCGCGTCATCGTCGCCGCGCTGCTTCTTGCGGCCTTGTGGGCCGGCGCCTATTGGGCGCTGCATTGAGCGCGGCGGCCAATGCGCCGGCGATCCGGCTCGTCAATCTCACCCTCGGTTATGATCGTCGCCCCGCGGTTCATCACCTTGAAGGCGAAATCGCCCCTGGAGAAGGGCTCGCCGTCTGCGGCCCGAACGGCGCGGGCAAGTCGACGCTGCTCAAGGCGCTCGCCGGGCTGCTGGCGCCGCTCGGCGGCGATATCCATTTCGGCGGTCTGTCGCCGCGCGCCGTCGCCTATCTGCCGCAGGTCGTCGACATTGATCGCGCTTTCCCGATCAATGTGCGCGATTTCGTGGCCATGGGCGCTTTGGCGCGCGTCGGTCTTTTCGGGGCGCTGAACGCGGCCGAGCAGATTCGGGTAGGCGCGGCGATCGAAACGGTCGGACTCGTCGGCTTCGAATCGCGAACGCTCGAAACCCTGTCCGGGGGGCAGATGCAGCGGGCGCTGTTCGCGCGGCTGATCGTTCAGGATCAGCCGGTCATTCTTCTCGACGAGCCTTTCGGCGCGATCGACGCAGCGACGATCGACGATCTTCTGGCTTTGATCGCCCGATGGCGCGCCGAAGGGCGCACCGTCGTCGCCGTTCTGCACGAACTGGACATTGTCCGCCGCGCCTTCCCGCGCACGCTGCTGCTTGCCCGCGAGTGCATCTTCTGGGGCGACACGCGCGACGCCCTTTGCGAAAAGAATCTCGTTCGCGCGCGCGCCATGTCGGAAGCCTTCGACGAGCGCGCGCGCGACTGTCTTCGCGACGAGTTTGACGCCGAAGATCGCCTGCATGTTCACTGACGTCTTCGTCACGCCCTTCGCCGATTATGAATTCATGCGTCGGGCGCTTGTCGGCTCCCTGGCGCTCGCGCTCTCGGGCGCGCCGCTCGGCGTCTTTTTGATCCTTCGGCGCATGTCGCTTGCCGGCGACGCGTTGTCCCATGCGATCCTGCCTGGGGCCGCCGTCGGCTATCTCGTCGCCGGCCTTTCTTTGCCCGCGATGACCTTCGGCGGCCTCTTCGCCGGCCTCGTCGTCGCGCTCGCCGCGGGCGCAGCCTCGCGATTTACGACGCTGCGCGAGGACGCGTCGCTCGCGGCCTTCTATCTCGTCTCGTTGGCGCTGGGCGTCACGCTCGTATCGCTGCGCGGCTCAAACGTCGATCTGCTCCACGTGCTCTTCGGCTCAGTCGTCGGACTTGATGACGCGGCGCTCCTGCTGCTTGTCGGCGTCTCGAGCCTCACGCTCATTCTGCTGGCGGTTTTCTACCGAGCGCTGGTGCTGGATACGCTCGATCCTCTGTTCTTGCGGCAGACGAGCGCATTCGGCGAATTCACGCCGTTCCTCTTCCTCGCCCTGGTTGTGCTCAATCTCGTCGCAGGCTTTCATGCGCTCGGCACGCTGATGGCCGTCGGCGTGATGATGCTTCCCGCCGCTGCCGCGCGATTGTGGACGCGCGATCTCGCCGTCGCGCTGCCGCTCGCCGCGGCGATCGGCGCCCTCTGCTGTTACGGCGGCCTCGTCTTCTCCAACGAGACCAGCGCGCCGACCGGACCCGCCATCATTCTCGCCGCGGGCGTCGTCTATTTTTTCTCGATGATTTTTGGCCGCGCCGGCGGCGTGCTGCGATTAAAACGGCCGCGCCGGCATCTTGAAGGATAGAGCGATGCTTACACGACGCAGCGCGCTAGCGCTTTCATTCGCCGCATTGGCCGCGCCAGCGATGGCGGAGGCGCAGAAAATACCCGTCGTCGCCAGCTTTTCGATTATCGGCGATCTTGTGCGACAGGTCGGCGGCGACCGGGTCGCCGTCACCACTATCGTCGGTCCCGACGGCGACGCACATGTCTACCAGCCCAGTCCGGCTGACGGCCGCAGCATTGCGCAAGCCCGGCTGATTTTCGTCAACGGACTCGGATTTGAAGGCTGGCTCGACCGTCTCGTCACTGCCGCCAAGAGCAAAGGCGAAGTGTTCACTTTGGGCAAAGGCGTCACTGCGCGAAAGGACGAAGAGGGACAGGATCCGCACGCCTGGCAGAACGTCGCCAACGCCAAAGTTTATGTCGAGGCGATCCGGGAAGCGCTTTCGGCCGTCGATCCCGAGGGCGCAAAGACCTATAAGGCCAACGCCGACGCCTATCTCGCCAAGCTCGACGCGCTCGACGCGGAAATCCTACAGGCGATCGCCGCCATTCCCCAAAATCGGCGCCGGGTCGTTTCGACCCATGACGCCTTCGGCTATTTCGCCGCGCGCTACGGCGTCGAATTCATCGCCCCGCAGGGCGTGTCGACGGAGGCTGACGTCAGCGCCCGTGACGTCGCGAAGATCATCGACGCGGTCAGGGCGCATAAGGTTCAAGCGGTCTTTGTCGAGAACGTCGCCGACCCGCGCCTCGCCAAGCGCATCGCCAGCGAGACCGGCGCCCAGGTCGGCGGCGTCCTTTATTCCGATGCCCTGTCGGACGCCAAAGGCGATGGCGCAACCTATATCGACATGATGCGCCACAATGTAAGAGAATTGACGAAAGCCCTGGCGCCCTAACCCCTCCCCACCCCTCCCCCACTTCGTGGGAGAGGGAGCAGGCCCGGCCCTCTTAGAGAGTTTCGCGCAAGGCCGACCATTGGGGTCCCCTCTCCCGCTTGCGGGGAAGTGACAGAGTGGGGGCGAACGAAACTGGAGTAAGCGGCATTGACAGACAAAATTCCCGTCACCGTCATCACCGGCTATCTCGGCGCCGGCAAGACGACGCTTCTCAACCGCATTCTCACCGAGCAGCATGGCCGGCGCTACGCCGTCATCGTCAATGAATTCGGCGAGATCGGCATCGACAATGACCTTGTCGTCGGCGCCGACGAAGAAGTCTTCGAGATGAACAACGGCTGCATCTGCTGCACCGTGCGCGGCGATCTCATTCGCATCATCGAGGGCCTGATGCGCCGGCGCGGCAAGTTCGACGCGATCATCGTCGAGACGACGGGGCTCGCCAATCCGGCGCCCGTTGCGCAGACTTTCTTCATGGACGCTGACGTCAAGGAGGCGGCGCGGCTCGATGCGGTGGTGACGGTCGCCGACGCCAAATGGCTTGGCGAGCGGCTGAAGGACGCGCCCGAAGCGAAGAGTCAGATCGCCTTCGCCGATGTGATCGTCCTGAACAAAACCGATCTCGTTTCAGCCGATGAGCTCGCGGAAGTCGAAGGCCGCATCCGCGCGATCAATCCCTACGCCGCTTTGCATCGGGCGGTGCGGTCGGACGTTCCCCTGCAGGCGGTTTTGGAGCGCAACGCCTTCGACCTCGACCGAATTCTGGAGATCGAGCCGGCGTTCCTCGAAGCCGAGGAGTCGAGTCACGATCATCACGATGCGCATCACGGCCATGATCATGAATGCGGTCCAGATTGCGGCCATGATCATCACGACCATGATCATCACGACCACGATCATCAGCACGGCCATGAGCATGAGCATGAAAATCATCACGCGCCCCACGCCGGGCTGAAGCATTTCCATGACGACGAGATGCATTCCGTCTCGATCCGCCACGAGGGCCCGGTCGATCCTGAACGATTCGTTCCGTGGCTGAACGATCTGATTCAGCGCGACGGACCGGATATTCTGCGCAGCAAGGGAATCATCGCCTTCAAGGACGAGCCGCGGCGGTTCGTGTTCCAGGGCGTCCATCAGATCCTGGACGGCGATTTGCAGCGAGAATGGAAAGAAGGAGAGAAGCGCGAATCGCGCCTCGTCTTCATCGGCAGGAAGCTCAAGGAGCAGGAGATCCGCGAAGGCTTCGAGAAGATCGTCCTTGGCGCGTCGGCCGCGCAGGAGACGATTCATTCATAAGAAATGATCTCGCGCTCGTCGCCATGCACGACCTTCGTGCGGCGGTAGTCGCCAGCCTTGCGGCGAAAAAGAAAACGCGGACGACGCTTGCCCAAACTGGTCTCGCAGCGGCGGCGAGGCGAGGCGGCGGCGATCGCTTCGCCGGCCCCCTCGAGCGAACGCAATGCGCCATCCTCCTCCGTGACGCGCGGCAGCCCCAGCCAGGCCGCCCAGTGACGCCAGTCGGACGCCGCAGCGCCGCAGTCTTGAGTATCGCCGAGAAGAATGTCGAGGTCCGGGTCGCGGTGCGCCAGCGAAAGAACGTAGCGCGGCGATCCGTCGTCCGCGGGCTGCACCTCGAGGGCGACGCCGCAATAGGCGGTGACGGGCACCGAGATGACCATGGAGACGCCGCTGTATCGGCGGGAGATCAAGACGTCGTCCCGGGTCACGCGGATGCGCCGCGCCCCGCCGTCGGCGCGGCGATCACGCTGAACGAAGACTCTTTCGTCGATCCTGCGCGCGGTATTGGCCTCAACCATCGATCGCTCCTTGCGGCTTGAATTTCGTCTCGGCGCTTATATTGCCGCAGCCTGCCGGCGAAGGCCCTAAAAAGCCTGGTGAACAGCACGTAAATCATTGCTTCTACGCATGGTTTAGGCGATGAGAGTGAAGTCCATGAAAACGAATTCGTTCAAATTGCTCCTATTCTGCGCAACGCGCCCGCTTGCGGCCCGCCGGCGCCTCACCTACTCCTCCTCATGATGGGCTCCAGCCAAGCAGAACTCGCCGCTTTTCTTCCAGAACTCGAGAGCGTCACGCGCAGGGCCGGCGACATCGCCATGGCGTATTTCCGCTTGGGCGAAACCACGACCGCCGCAGTGTCCTACAAGGGCGGCGGCTCGCCGGTCACGGAGGCGGATTTCGCCGTCGATCGGTTCCTGTTCCATGAGATGGCGCGGATCGCGCCCGAGGCGGCATGGCTTTCTGAAGAGAGCGTCGACACGGCCGAGCGGCTGACGCGGGACGCCTTGATGGTCGTCGATCCGATCGATGGAACGCACGCGTTTTCGCGAGGCGACGCGCGCTGGTCGGTTTCCATCGCTCTGGTGGTTCGCGGCCGGCCGGTCGCCGGAATCATCCACGCGCCGGCGCTCGGCGAGACTTATGTCGGCGCGCTTGGGCTCGGCGCCTTCCTTAACGGCTCCCCCCTCATCGCGCCGCAGCGCGCCGAAATCACCGGCGCGGCGCTCGTCGCGCCTCGTACGATGCAGGACCGGCTGGCCGCGTCGCCACGGGGATTCGTGATGGCGCCGCGAACGCCCTCGCTCGCGCTGCGGCTTGCCGATATCGCCTCCGGCCGGCATGATATCGTGGTCGCCGGGCCTAATGCGCGCGACTGGGACATCGCCGCCGCGGATATTCTACTCGCAGAAGCGGGCGCCATGTTGAGCGAGCCGGAGGGCGTCGCGCTCACCTATAATCGCGCGTCGCTCGCCCGCGACATGCTCATCGCGGCTCCGAAATCGCTGTTCGACGATAGCCTCGCGCTGGCGCGGGAGGTGTTGGAAGGAAAATTATGAACAAAACGACGCAAGCAACCTCGGCGAAGAAAGAAAAACAGCTGTTGCATCTTGTATTTGGCGGCGAACTGGAGACGCTTGACGGCGTCGCGTTCCGCGATCCGGGCAAGCTCGACATCGTCGGCATCTATCCGGACAATGATAGCGCGCTCGCCGCATGGAAAGCCAAGGCGCAATCCACGGTGGACAATGCGCACATGCGCTATTTCGTGGTGCATCTTTATCGGCTGCTCGATCCGGATGTGGAGGAGCTATAGGCGGCGTTCCAAAATTCGCCGGTATTGCCACGCATAAAGGCGCTATCCCGGTTGGCTCGACGCGCGGAGAAGACGCCGTCTAATGGCGAATGTGGACCGGATTCTTAATAGATTGGAAACATGTCGCTTCTGACAGTGTACCGGCTGGCGACGATCGCGGCGACGCCCTTCGCCAGCGCCGCGCTCAATTGGCGTGCGAATCACGGCAAAGAAGATCCTGCGCGATTGGCCGAACGCATGGGCGAGTCGAATCGTCCCCGACCGCGCGGACGACTCGTCTGGCTGCACGGCGCGAGTCTTGGCGAAAGCCTGTCGCTGCTGCCGCTCATCGACCGCTTCATTCAGCGCGGACTCGACGTGCTCGTGACAAGCGGCACCGTCTCGTCTGCGCGCGTTCTCAGCGCGCGCTTGCCCGCGGGCGCTTTCCATCAATATGCGCCGATCGACGCCCCGAAATTCGTCGAACGTTTCCTCGATCATTGGCGTCCTGACATCGCGGTCTTCGCCGAGTCGGAGCTTTGGCCCAATATCGTCGCGGCCGTGCGCGCGCGCGGCGCGCCGCTGGTTCTCGCCAACGCCCGCATCTCCCGCAAATCCGCCGAGCGCTGGCGGGCGGTTCCCGGCGCGGCGAAATCCGTTTTCGGCGCCGTCGATCTTTGCCTCGCGCAGGATTCCGATAATGCGGCCCGCTTTCTGGCGCTCGGCGCGCGTTGCGTGCGCATCGCCGGCAATCTCAAATTCGACGTGCCGCCGCCGCCGGCCGACTCTTCAAAGCTCGCCGAGTTCAATGGCGCGATCGGCGGGCGGCCGGCGTGGGCGGCGGTCTCCTCCCATCCGGGCGAAGAGGACCTCGTGCTCGACGCGCATGTCGACATGGCCGCGCAAACCCCGTCGCTGCTGACGATCATCGCGCCGCGTCATCGGGAGCGCGGCGCCGAGATCGTCGAAGCCGCGCGCGCCAGAGGATTGACTGCGGCCTTGCGTTCGCAGGAAGGCGAGCCGCGGCGCGACGTCGACGTCTACGTCGTCGACAGCGTCGGCGAGCTTGGCCTCGTTTTTCGAAGCGTCGGGGTCGTCCTGATGGGCAAGTCGCTGCTGCCCGGCGGCGGACAAAATCCAATCGAGCCGGCGAAGCTCGGCTGCGCCATCCTGCATGGCCCCTATGTCGAAAACTTCACGGAAGTCTACGGCGAACTCGCAGCCGCAAAAGCCGCCGCGCGCGTTACAGACGCCACATCGCTGGCGCGAGCCGCGCATTATCTCCTCTCCGAACCATCGCGCATGCGCAAAATGGGGCGCGCCGCCGGCGAAACTGTCGAGAGACTGGGCGGCGCCTCGCGCGGCATCATGACCGCCGTCGAACCCTATCTCGCGCAAATGGCTGTCGCACAACAATGACCGTCACGCGCGGCGCCGCTGTTTGAGATGCGCGCGCCCGCCTTCTGGCGTGAAGACGGCGCGGCGGCGCGGCTGCTGTCTCCGCTCGGCGCGCTCTACGGCGGCATTGCGCGCAAGCGGCTCGCGCGCGACGCGCCCCGCGCCAATTTACCGACGATTGTCATTGGGGGTCTGACCGCAGGCGGCGACGGCAAGACGCCGCTCGCCATCGCCATCGCGCAGCGTCTCAACGCGGCGGGAGAGCGCCCTGCCCTTCTCACGCGGGGTTATCGCCGAAGGCGCGGTGGAACGTCCTCCTTCTTGGTGGACCTGACGCGTCACGTCGCCGACGACGTCGGTGACGAAGCGCTGCTGCTTGCGCGCGCCGCGCCGACGATCGTCGGCTCGGACCGACTTGCGAGCGCAGACCTGGCGCAGCGCCAAGGCGCCACCGTCGTCATTCTCGACGACGGATTTCACAGCCGTCGCATCGCGCCCGACCTGACGCTCATCGTCGTCGACTCGGACTATGGCGCCGGCAATGGCCGCTGCATGCCGGCCGGTCCGTTGCGCGCGCCGCTCGAAGCGCAGCTTGCGGCGGCGGATATGCTCGTCGTCGTCGGCGACGGCCTGCCCGGGCGCGACATCGCCGTGCGCGCGAATAAACCCGTCGTCGCCGCCCATTTGGCGCCCGACAGCGGAGCCGCCGAGGCGATGAGAGGCGCGCGGGTCGTCGCCTTCGCCGGCATCGCGCGGCCAGAGAAATTCTTCTACTTATTGGAGGCGTCCGGCGCCGAAGTCGCGGCGCGGGTCTCCTTCGGCGATCACCGCCGATTCACGCAAAGAGATTACGAGACGCTGTCGAAGTTGCGGCAGGAACAGGGCGCGCGGCTCGTCACGACGGAAAAGGATGCGGCGCGAATGGGCGGTCACATGGCGACGCTTGGCGTCGATACGCTACCCGTCACTCTAGTTTTCGATGACGCCGATTTTCTGGACGAAGCGCTTCGCGGGCTGTGTAAGGCGCGCCGCCCTGAGCCCTAATCGGGCTTCTTGACGCCAAGACGCATCAGCTTGGCGTGTGGCCCGCTGTAAGGCTCCTGCAGATCGACGTTCCAATAGCGCAGATCCTCGAGCGGGATCGGCTCGCCCGTCACCGCACAGCGCACATAGGCGCCGGGCTTGCGCACGCGATATTCGCCGTCGAGATATTCGACGACAGCCTCTTCAGCGGGCTGAGGCTGGCGGTCATAGCGGTTCATGCGCGTTCTCAACCCGTAGCGCCGGGGAAATGGACGCCCTACCAGGCGCCTGAGCGTCGTCACAAGCGACCTCATCGGCGAAGCCGAACGCTCCCTATCGGCGGATTAGTATCCAGGAGATATAGCATCCGAGGGCATACAAGGAAACGCCCGCCGGCCGTCGTTTCCTCAGAGTGGCGACGCTCACCAATAAACTTTGGCGCGAAGCTCAAACAGATTGGGATGCGCGCCGGTGTAATTGGCGCCCAGCAAGGTGGGGAATTGGCCGCCGTTGTAGAGGTTGAGTGGCGCGACGAGATTCATCACGCGCGTCCAATTAAACTGAAACGCGAAGCCCACGTCCGGATACCAGTTTACCCCGAGCGTAAGATTTTGCTGACGGCCGCCGTTGATCCCCGCGTTCGCGATATATGTCCGCGCGAATGGGTTCGGCGTAACCAATGTCGTCAAAGCGAGCAGGTTGTAGAGATTGTTCCCGTTATAAGGGCCGTTGTTTAGGTCCACGGAGCTGAAGCGCGCAGCCAGGCCCCAGGCGCCCCAGCCGCCAGCGCTGAAGGGATTTTTGATCTTGAGCTGACCAAAGGTCGCGCCGTTCTTGTCCTTTATGTCATAGGAATGCGCGCGTTCCTCGCCGGTGATCCAATAGGTGCCCTGGATGTAGTAGCCGTCGAAATATGCCGAGCGGCCGCCCGGATTGAACGGAACCTGAGAGCCGTTAACGGGAATGAGGCCAGTCGCCGCCGAAGCCGCCGTCAGATACGTCGCCCGGTTGATCGCGTTTTGATCGCGGTTGTACATGGCGCCGAAATATTCAGCCTGGATGCCGAACGGCCCATGCGAAGCCGCCAGCTCCAAGCCGAAGGATTCGACGTTCTTGGTGCATTTGCCCGCGAAAGCGGAGCTGTTGAAGATACTATTGGGGATGGGTCCGACGATCGTGCCGCAGGAAAGATCCGGCGTGCCGATGAGCCCCTGGCCCAGGATATTGGCTTCCGATCGGATGCGATTGCCGAGCGCCAGAACGCGATCGTCATTTACCGCCGTTGAGTCGTTTGGCTGATGATACCGGCCAGAGACGCCCACATGGAGGAGATCATGCTCGGTGTGGATCGGCGCATAGGTCAAACGGCCGGTGAGGTCGAAATACTGTCCGCCGCCTGTGGCCTGGAACCAGGTGGTGTTGGACGGGAAAGGACCGCCGCCGCCCGCGTTGGGAATATAAAGACGCGGAATTCCCCAGGTGGCCGGATAGCCGCGAGCCGGATTCTGACTCGCGTCGCCGAAGCTGGTGCTGAAAATGCCGCCCTTGAAGCTCCAGTCATCGCCATAGGCGCCCATCGCAAGGCCGATATGACGATCCGGCTGGAAGGTGTCGACCGCAAGCGAGCGTTCGATGAAGTCGCGGTATTTTGAGGAATTGATCGCTTCGACGCTGAAGGGCTCGAACATGCTGCCGACCATGATGTAGGCCGGATCCTTGGCGAAGGGCAGTGTGAACAGGGGGCTCTGAAAGCCGAAATAGGCGTCCCGAATGCCGCTCAGCACCTGATTGTTGCCGGTCACCTGAGCGGTTCCGGCAAAATCATACTGCAGCTTGTAGAAGTAAATGCCCGCCGCCCTGCCCTCGACCTCAAGGCGAAGCTGCCGGCCGCCGACCTGATTGTCGAAACCGTCGAGCGGCAGGGCGATGCCGCCGCCATCGAGTAAAATTCGGCCGCCGACCTTGAAGCTGTACGCCTTATCTTCCGTCTCGACAAAAAGGCCGTTCTTGAAGCTGACAAACACTGGCGGTGGCGGAGGCGGACCCGGCGGCGCCTTGGCGACCGCAGCATTGGCGATGTTCGTTGCGCTTTGCTGTGAGCGGTCCTTTGAGGACGCGTTGCGCAACTGTGATTTGGTCTGCCGCGCTTCCTGACGAAGCTTGGCGACCTCGGCTTCCAGCGGACGAAGCCTGGCGATCTCCGCTTCAAGCATGCGCAATCGCGCCTCGACGGCGCTGTCGGATGCGCCGGCGCCTGTCGAGAGCAATGCCCCCATCGTCGCCAGGACGAGTGCTTGCTTCTCTCGCCGAATCGCCAAGTCCCGCCCCGCATGTCCCTTTGTGTCCGGTGACAGGGTGGGGCGTTAACCTTAACGAATTGCTAACCAGCCTGTCGGCCCGCGCGAAACAACGTCGCCGTCTCGGCTGCCCCAACAAGCATGGGCCTCGCAGAAGATGAAAACAGCGAAACACGACCGACACGGGTTCGCGCCATCAATCCCTTTTGCGAATTGCTTGCGAGAATCGAATGCGCCCGCATAGGCCAAAAGAAGAGTCCGCCGGACATTGCGCGCGGCGGACATTGCGAGCGCCACTTCGGCTTACCAATTGACTCTGGCGCTGTAGCCTTGATGCTGAACGAGGATCATAGCGCTTCAGTCTTGCTAAAATCGAAAACGGGGAACATTCTTTCGATTCACTTGCTGCTTATTTCGCGACTCCTGAAATGAGGCAGTCATAGGCCAATTCGGTTCGGAGGGAAGCGATGCTTCGTGAGATTTATGTGTCCGCCGCAATCGCTGCAGCTCTCGCCACGCCTGCCACAGAGGCTACAGCAGGTAGCGCTGCTGGCTCTCATGGCCGATATCGTGTCGCTTACCCTCGCAGTTACGATGTTGGATATCATGAGGGCTATGACCATGGGTATCGCCGGGGTTACTACAGCGGAACGTCCTATCGTCGCAGCTCCAACATAGTTGCGGCGGCTCCCGCCGCAGCGTTTGGCGCCGTGCTACTGGGCGCCACCTATGGTTATTGGAGCGACGGGCATCGGATTTACGGCGGGGATCCTTGCTACGTCTACAATGACCGTGACTGGGCCTGGGAACGAGTCTGTTGATTTTCGCCGCGGTTCGCCTGCTCCCGTTGGATGCCGTAATGGCCGCGCCACGCCTGAGCCCTTAGAGAAGACATAAGTAAAGAGAAGACAGAAAAAACACGCTCGCGTTTGTCTTCGATGGGCGACGAAGCGCTGGTGACGATCGGCCCTAGATTCTAGGGCTCACGCGGCGCCTGACGTCTTCCTTTGGCGCAAAAAGGTTCTGCGCCCCCAAGGGGGCGCAGAACCAAAGTTACAATGACTAGAAGTAGACCTTCGCCCGCATTTCGAGGAACGTCGGGTGCGAGCCACTCTCGTAGGAAGACTGATTGTTCCAGTTCAACGGCGATTTCAGAGACATCACATGGGTCGCGTTGAACTGGAAGGCGATGCCGTTATCCGGATACCAATTGACGCCTGCCGTCACGTTTTGTTGATAGCCGCCATAGACGCCGGAGTTTGCGATAACGTTCTGCAAGAGAGTTGCATTGGCGATCTGTGCAGGAGTTCCCGGGAGGCCCCCGAATAATCCGAACGCGTTATTGGCGACCGCCAGGTTGTTATATAGAGACGCGCCCTGGTATGGCCCGTTGTTCAGGTTGAGAACGCTCCAGCGGCCCACCAGACCCCATGCGCCCCATCCGCCCCTCATGAACGGATCCTTGATCTTCAGCTGACCAAACGTGACGCCGTTCTTGTCTTTCATGTCGTAGGACTGAGCTTTCTCTTCTCCTGTAATCCACCACTCGCCCTGCACATATCCTCCGGTGGTCACGTAATTGGAATTACCGGGGGAGATAAACAGTCCCTGAGCGGGCGAAGCGGCGCCCAACTGAGCCAGTTGGGTCAACGCAAACTGCTGAGCTGCGGACGTGTTACGATTATAGTTCGCCATGAGCCACTCGCCCTGGACGAAGAAGTTTTCGTAGGACAGTGCGGCCTCAAGGTCGACTTTTTCGATATCCTTTATACAGTTACCTGCGGCGTTATACTGGTTCAAGTTCACTCCCGCCACGAAGGGGGCGGACTGAGCGAAACGGCCACACGAAAGATCCGTCGTTCCGAGGAAGTTCGTGCCCAGGACATTGGCTTCCGACCCGAGGCGATTGCCTGGCGCCGAGTTACGATCGTCGCTGTAGGCTGTCGCATTATTTGGCTGATGGTAGCTTCCGGCGACGCCTAAATGCACAAGTCGATGTTCATCCAAGATGGGCGCCCAGGTGACGCGGCCGGTGGTTTCCCAGTAGGCGCCGCCTCCCCAGGGTTGATACCAATTGGCGTTTTTCACGCCGTAGCCACTATAAGCCGGCACTAAAACGCCCGCATTTCCTGACGACGTATTCACCGGACGAGCGTTGAGATCCTGGAAGCTCAGCGAGTAAAGACCGAAGTGAGCCGTCCAATTGTCTTTGCCGATCATGCCAGCCGCCACGCCGATATGGCGGAAGGGCGCGATCGCATCGACCGCAAGCGGCCGTTCGATCGTGTCGCGATATTTCGAAGACGCCAACGCCTCTAAGCTGAAAGATTCATACTGGCTGCCGATCTTGAAATAGACCGGCTCAGCGAGCAACGGATGCGACAAGCGCGGATCTTGCAGGCCGAGGTATGCATCGCGGAATCCGCCCCAAAGGAAATTGCGGTCGGTTACGTAGTTTCTTGACCAGAACTGAAGACCCGTGCCCCCGTTCGCATTCGGCAGATTTGTATTCCAAAGCTGCGTTGTGGAATTCGCGAAATCGTACTGGATCTTATAAAACCAGGGCCTGAAGCTACCCTCGACTTCAAGTCGCGCCTGGCCAAAGCCAACATTGCCCTGCCAGCCGTTGCCCGGGGAGCCAACAGTCCCGCCTCCATCTACAAAGAGGCGACCGCCGATCTTGAAGCTAAATTGCTTATCCGCCGTTTCCACGAACAGGCCGTTCCTAAAGCTGACGAAGACCGGCGGCGGCGGGGGCGGACCCGGCGGGCCCTTCGCCACGACTGCGGCGTTGGCGACGTTGGTCGCGATTGTCGCCTGCGCTTTGGCTCCGCGCGTTTCATGACGAAGCTTGGCGACCTCCGCTTCCAGCGGACGAAGCCGAGCGATCTCCGCTTCCAGCATGCGCAGTCGCGCCTCAGTGGCGCTGTCGGCCGCCTGGCCAGTTGTCGAGAGCAATGCTCCCACCGTCGCTAGAGCGAGTGATTGATTGAACCGTGTAATTGCCATGTCCCAGCCTCGCGCTTTCATGAGCGTTCAAAAACAGCGCGCGACTTATGGCCCACGTCAGATGACAAATCCATGACTTAACATGTATTGAGGCAGCATCTAATCGCTATAATTCAATGTGTTGCTGCAGTACCACACATTTAATCGTCTTAGATACAGTACGTGATTGTACTAAGTACTAGTTAAAAGCCAATTTAACTTCATTTAAGCTTTATGCATAGTATATCATTTTGCGTACGTCCTTATACATTTTATGACAACGGTCGCATAGTCCCAATAATGTACTATTTTAGCAAACTTCCAGCAATATTATTGCTATTTTATACAATGTACACACATTCGAGAAATATCATTCTCGTTTTAGAAATACAGCAGCAACACACCCCTGCGAATGTCTGCTCGGGTTAAGCAAACGCCATCGCGCGTCGCCACCCCAGCAACGGTTACAAGACTGCCGACCCCGTTCGAACTGCCGGGGTGGATGGACGAAAGGCGCTGCGAAGGATCCGGAACAGTAGCAGGCTTCTCACCTGCCGGCCGTGGGCAAAAGCCCGCCGACCACGGTTGATCAAACGGGCGCAAAGCTTATCGCCGGAGGGGCGTGGTGGCGGACTTGGCTGAACGGGGCTGAAACAACCCTCGTCGATCAGCTGCTCGCAGGACTAAAGCCTGCGAGCCCGACAGCGAAAGAACAAATCCAAATCGAGCGAGAATCGGCGGAAATCAAAGGTGGGAACGCTCCGGTCGAACCGAGCGTTCCCCTGCAGCTCAATCGCAATTTTTAAACTTCGATTCCTTGCAGCGAGCGACCATGGCTTGAGCCTTGGCGACATCTTCCGGCGACAATGACTTTGCCGACATGTCCCGCACCGCCTTCTTTTCGGTCTCGCCCATCGACAGCGACTCCGTCGCAAGCTGCGTCCACATGAAGCCGCGCAGCAGATCGCGCTCGACGCCCTGTCCGGCGACATACAGGTTGCCGAGATTCAATTGCGCGTCGGCGTCACCCTGCTCCGCCGCGAGCCGCAGCCATTTGACCGCTTCCTTGTAATCCTGCGCGACGCCGACGCCGTCATAGTACATCGAGGCGATGTTCACTTGCGCCGCGGCCAATCCCTGGCCTGCGGCGAGCAAATTCCACTTCATCGCCTCCTTGTAATCTCTCATGACCACGTGTCCTTCGAGATACATGGTGCCGAGATTGAACTGGGCGGAGGCGTTCCCATGATCCGCTGCGAGACGAAGCCATTTCAAAGCTGCCTTGGGATCGGCGGCGATCCCTTTGCCTGCTAGATACATCGCGCCAATGTCCGCCTGCGCGCGCGCGTCGCCCTTTTCGGCCAGCGGCTTGAGCAATTGGAACGCGCTGGCGAAGTCGCCGCGTCGCGTTGCGCTGACGGCGTTCTCATAGTCTTCAGCAAGCGCTGACCCTGCCAACGCCAACATGAAGGACAAGGCAACCGTCGCGATCAGCTTCATATTTCGAGTCCTCGCACCAAAACCCAACCAAGGTCATTTCGTTACCAGACGAGCAAACGAAAAACCCGAAATCGCAAACGCCCCCGGCGCGAACCGGAGGCGTTTGACAAGAGTTAGTCTGACCAGATGATCAGTAGTTCCACTGCAGCTGCATGCGCACCAGATTGGCCTGGAACTGGCGGTAAGGCGCGGCCTGGGTATTCGTGCGGTTCATCTTCGAATAGTTCACCGTGAATTCAAGCTCCGGCAAAGGCTGATATTCGACGCCAGCTTCCCATTCGTAAATGCGCATCATCGGCGCGTTGTTGTCGAACTTCGAGCCGCCGTTGTAATACTGCCACTTCACGAAGGGGAAATACACGCCAGTGCCGAAGTCCTTGTCCTCATATTTATAGCTGGCTTCGACATAGCCGCCCGTCAGCCGTTTCGTCTCGATCGCCGTCTGCGTCGCATTGAGCTGCGGGCCGACGCCCCAATTCCATTCGGCGCGCAGGCCGAAGGGCTGCGGATAGATCACCGCGTTGACGACGACGCGCGAGTCGCGGACGCCGTTGCCATTGGCGACGACCGGCCCCCAGCCGTTAACGGCGCCATATTGGGCAAGGTTGTAATTGCCGAGACTGTTCCATCCCGACCCGGCGACGTAGGGCACGAAGCCCGATCCGATGCCCGAATAGGGAAGGTTAAGCGGAACGAAGCCCGCCCAATTCGTGCCCCCGCCCAGAGACGGCCGGATGCCAGTCGTATAGGGCACGAAGCGCCCCGTATAGCCGGCGACGCTCGCTTCGACGACCTGGCCGTTCTCGAAGACGTAAGGATAGGTGAAGCGCGCGACGAGATGCGTGCCCTTGTTGAGTTCGATGCGGTTGGCGCCCTGACCGTTATAGACGCCGAAGGCGACCATGCCGTAATCGCCGGAGCCTTTAAGGTTGTTCTTGACCAGATCCCTGAAAATGGGGCGCAAATGTTTCGGCGTATAGTAGAAGAACAGACCGATGTCGCGCTCGTCCTTGCAGCAGCTGTTGACGGCGTCGGCGCGGTCGAGCGCGAGACGATTCTGCGACGACTGCAGGTTCTCAAAGGCGAAGGGGATTTTCGACTGGCCGGCGCGGACGCGGAACTCCTTGTCCTTGTCGAAGTAAATATCCGCGTAAAGGTCGCGGATCTGGCCGAAATTGCCGGGCGCGGAGCTGTAGTTGCCGACCTGATTATAGCCCGGATAGGGGAAAAGAACGCCCGGATTATAGTAATAATACACCGCCTGGCCGGCCAAATTAGCTGGCGCGGCGAAGGTCGCCGAGTTCGAGAAGGCGTTCGGCGGAGAACTCGCGAAATCGTTCTGGAAATAAAGGTACAGATGATCGGAGACGTCGCCGCTCAGGATCATGCGGGCGCGGCGGATGAAGAAGTTCTGGCGCGGTCCGACCGATTTGTCGCCGACAGTGCTGATATCGTTGTAGAACGGCCCGCCGTTGATAATGTCGTTGTAGCGCATCTGCGTATAGCCGCGCAGGCTCAGCCTTTCATACCAGTGCAGCGGCGGCGGCGGCGGAGGCGGCCCCTTGTCGGCCGGGAGCGACGCGTGCACGACCCTGGCCTCGCGCCTCGCGCGGGCTTCGTCGGCTTCGAGTTTGGAGAGGCGCGCCTTGAGCGCGCGGATTTCAGACGCAGTGTCGGCTGCGGCCGGAGCGGTCGAAGCCATCGCATATAAGCCGAACGCAGCGATGGCGAGCGCGCGTTGTCCAACTCCAGGTTTCATTGGTTCCATTCCCCCGTTAACTTTCGGGAGACAGTGAAGCCGGCGCTGGATGACAGACCCGTGACAAACTTTGCCCTAGCTGTAATGTGACGTCGCAACGCACAAGACCTGTGGCGCCGGCGCCACAGTCTCTGGCGCTGATCATTGTTTTTTGTGGCCTTACCGCCACAGCACAGGTTTTTTTCCGAAAGCGTCGTCGCGAATTTGCGGCTTTTTCGACGCGAGTTCTCCGCCGAATAGAATCGATCGGCGGCTTCTTTCAGGGTCGGCCAGTGGCATCACGCGTCACGCGTAGCCAGGCGCACGCAGTCGGACCACGCTAATCCCGCCGCCCCGGCGCTCGACGCAGATTTTCGTCCCGATGCGCTGCTGTAGCGAGTCGACATGGCTGATCACCCCCACCCGCCTGCCCTGCCCCTGCAGCGTCTCCAACGCGTCTATGACGACGTCGAGGGTCGCGGAATCGAGCGCGCCGAATCCTTCATCGATGAAAAGCGTGTCGACGAATGAATCGCGCCCCTCGAGTCCGGCAAGCGCTAAAGCAAGCGCCAGCGACGCGAGGAAGCGCTCCCCGCCGGAGAGCGAACGCGTCGAACGGCGCTCGTCGCCAAGATCGCGGTCGATAATCTGGAGGCCCAGCGCGCCTGCCTCGCCCGAGCGCTCGAGGGCATAGCGCGGCGCAAGCAGCGCCAGGCGCTGATTGGCGAGCGCGACGAGATGCTGCAGGGTCGCGGCCTGCGCGAAACGGCGGAACTTGTCGCCGCTCGCCGATCCGATGGCTTCATTGATCTCGCTCCAGAGTTTGGCGTTTATGCGCGCGCGTTCGAGCTCGTCCGCGAGCGCTGTCGCGCGTTCCCGCGCCTCGTCGTCCTTCGCGCCGCGCTCGCCCAGCGCGCCCAGCCGCGTTGACAATTCGTCGAGGCGATCAGCGATGTCTTTCTCCTGAGCCGCGAGAATCTCACGCGGAACTCCCGCCGGAGCGATCGCCTGCGCTTCATCGAAATCGACCTGCCGCTCCATGACGGCGGCCTCGGCGGCGGCGCGCCCGGCTTCCGCCGCCTCGACGGCGCGACGCAGCTCCGTCTGCTCTTCGCGCGACATCGCAAGAAGAGGCGCCGCAGTCGCCTCATCGAAGCCAGCGTCCGCGAGCGCCCTTGCAAAGACCGCGCGCGCTTGCACGGCGCGACCCGCCGCGCTTTCTGCGGCGCTTGCACAATGGGCGTGACGCGTCTCGCAGGCCGTTTTCGACTGCTGGGCTTCAGCGAGCCGCTGGCGCGCCTCGTCGCGCGCCGCCATCGCCGCCCTGTGGCGCGCCTCGATGCGGGACCGATGCGCGGCCGTCGCTTCTCCCTCAAGAAGCAGCGCGCGCGCATCGCGCGCCTCAGTAACGCCCCTTGCGCGCGCCTCATGATCGCCTTTGGCTTCGGCCTCGCGGGCGCATGCGCTGTCTGCCTCCGCCGCAACGCGCTCCCCCTTCAGTCCGATCGCGGCGAGGTTTGCGGCGACCTCATCCGACCGCGCCAGCGCCTCCCGATAATGCGCGCCCGCCGTCTCGAGCCGGCGGCGCGCCGAAGCGGCGTCGCGATCGAGATCCGCTGCCGAGAGGTCGCAAAGCTGCAGATAAGGCGCGAGCGACCGATCGAGCGACTCCAGGCGCTCGACAAGTCCGGCGCTTTCCGCGCTGGACCGCGCGCGCGCTTCGCGCGAAGCTTCTAGCGACACGGCGAGCGCAGCACGCTCTTCCTGACGGGCGTCGAGCGCCAGTCGAACCGCGTCGCGCTCAGCGCGCAGTCGATCCCGCTCCTCACGCAGCCGTCTCGCGGCGCGAAGCTTTTGCGCGACGCCATCGCGCACGGCTGCAACCTCCTTCGCCAGTACTTGCAGCGGCGGCGAGGCGGACAGAATTGACGTTGACGGCGCCAGCTCCGGCGCCAGATCTCGCGCGCAATCCCCGCTCAGCAGCGACGCATATTCGGCCTCGGCGCGCCCGCGAGCCGCTCGCGCTTGTGCCGCGCGACGCGATGCGTCTTCGTGAAGCGCTTGCGCCTGCGCCGCCCGCGCGCTCAATGCGACACTCTCCTCGTCCAATCTGCTGAGCGTTTGCCGCGCCTCATTGCGCCGGGCGCGCAGCGCTTCGATTAACGCGCTCGCTGCGTCATGCGTCTTAGAGAAAGGATGTTCGCGCGCGCCGCACACGGGGCACGGCGCATCGTCGTTCAAGGCAGCGCGCAATCGCAGCGCGTGGGGATCCGCCGCGGCGTCCGCCAACTCGCCGAAGCGTTCGGCCTCGGCGCTTTGCGCTGCCTCTAACGCGCGCTCCGAACGTACTCCCTCAAGCTTCTGTCGAATCGCCGCTTCGTCCTGCGCGTAGCGGGCGATGTCTTGATGCGCAGAAGCCGCCGCGACGTCCGCCTCGTCAAATGTGCGCGCGCATCTGCGCAAAGCGTCGATCAGTTCGACGGCGCGCGTGAGGTCGTCGGCGCTGGCGAGCGCGGCCGGTTCGTCGAGCGCGACGAGCGCGCTGTCGCGGTCCGCGATTTGCGCGGCAAGCTTTTCACAGGCCGCTCTGTCTTGCGCATCGCGCGCGTTAAAGTCCGCAAGCGTCGCGTCGCCGTGATCGATGTCGGCGAAGGCCGCTGCGAGCGCGCCATCGCAGGCGCGCTTGGCTTGCGAGATTTCGGCACGCTTCGTCAGCCAATCGTCGATGTCTCGCCAGCGTTCGCTGAGCGCCCGCGCCGGCTCGAGGCGCGCGAGATCGGCGACCGCCGTCTCCTTCGCGCGTTCAAATTCGGCGCGCCGTTCGCTTGTTTCGGCGCGTTCGGCGCGCTTCTCCGCAGCGCGCGACGCGACGCCCTCGGCGACGCTTCGCGCTTTCGCTTCCTCCTGCGCCAAATTGGCGATGCGCGCGTCGAGCGCCGCGGCTTCGCTCCATATCGGCGCAAACCGGGCCATCTCCGCTTCCGAGGCGGCGACCGACTCTGCAGCGAAGCGCGCGCGCGCCTCCTGAGCGGCGAAAGCTTCTTGAGCGGCGTCCGCTTTCGCTTTCGCGTCGGCGGCGTCTTCGAGCTCCGCCTTTTGCGTATCCTCGGCGCGCCGCATCTCGTCCCGCGGCGCGCGCAGCGGCTCGACCTGCGCCAGCGCCGCAAGCCTTTCGCGCAGCGGCGCCATCTCGTCAAACGCCCGCAAGGCGCCCTCGCGCGCCGACATCGCCTGCGCAAGCTTTGCTCGCGCCTGGGCCAAGGCGTCGAAGCGGCGCAGCGCATCAGCCATCGCGCTGCGCCTTTCGGCGACTTGCGCGCGTTCGGCTTCGGTCGCTGCGATGTCTGCGTCCATCGCGGCGCGCTCGTCTTCAGACATCACGCCGATGTCGGCGCGACGGCGTTCGACAAGCGTCGTCGCCTGCTGCGCTTCGCGAGCGCGCTCAAAGGCGCGCTGCGACAGAACGCCATAGATTTCAGCGCCGGTGATTTTTTCGAGAAGTTCGGCGCGCTCCTTTGCGTCTGCGCGCAAAAAGGCGTCGAATTCGCCCTGCGCCAAAAGCGCCGTGCGACGAAACTGGTCGAAGGTGAGATCGGTCAATTCGACGACGCGGGCGTTGACGGGCTCTATGCCGCTCTCGACCGGCGCGACGATTTCGCCGGCCTCGTCGATTCGCCACAGCGACCTGACGCGCTTTTGCAGCGCGCCCGACGCTCTGCCGCGCGCCCGCTGCAGGTCGCAGCGCGCCCGATAGCGCAGCCCGTCCTTGCCGATGAAGTCGACTTCCGCGAACCCGCGTCCGGCGCCGCGGCGAAGAATTGTGCGCGGGTCGCCAGAGCCGAGCGTCTCTCCGGACGGATCTGGCGCGCCTTCGCTCGCGCCGGCCGCGACGACGCGCGGGAATTTGTCATAAAGCGCGAGACAGATCGCGTCGAGAATCGTCGACTTGCCGGCCCCGGTTTCGCCGGTGATGGCGAAGAGGCCCGCCGAGCGCAGCGGCTCGCTGTCGAAGTCGATCGCGAAGCCTTCGGCGAGACTGGCGAGATTGGCGCCTCTGATCGCCAGAATGCGCAATGTCACGCCTCCTGCAGAAGACGCTCGAAACAGTCGAAATGATTGTCCGTGGGGGTTACGCCGTGCGCCTGTTCAAAGGCTTCGCGAAACAAATCGGTGGGTTTGCGCTCGGCAAGGCGCAATGGCGTCGGCGCCGCCGCCGGCGCTTGTGGCCGTTCGACGCTGGTCGAAACGACGCGCAGCGGGAATTTCTCGCAAATGGCGTCGAGCTCGGCTTTTAACCCAACGGCTGGGCCGTCGACTCTGATCGCAAGATGCGCGAAGGGCCAGGCGTCCATCGGCGCCGAGGCGTCCAAATCGAGTTCCTGAAGCGCAGCCTCGAGTTCGGTTACGGACAGCGCGCCTGTCGCCGGCGCGCGCAAATGACGGACGGGGCGGATGATCGGCGCATGTTGGATGACAACGGCGCCGCTGTCGTCGACATCGATGATGCTGACGCCATGCGCATAGCCGATCTCGGTCTTCGACATCGGAATGAGCGAACCGGAGTAGCGGATCGTCTCGCGGTCGACGGATTGCGGGCGATGCAGATGGCCAAGCGCAACATAAGCGATATCCGGCGAAAACATGTCGGACGGAAGGGCGTGTTCGCCGCCGACGAGAATACGTCGTTCGGACCCTTCCGATTCGAGCGCGCCTGCGACATGAAGATGGCCGGTGACGATGAGCGGCGCCGCGCCGATTTCGCGCCGCGCGCTTTCGACCGCCTCGCGATAGGCCTCGCGCACGGCGCTGGCGGCGCCGCCGCCGCTCGTTACGGGCAGATCCACGGCGCGCGGATAAGGCAGCGCGAGCAAATGTGCGCCAATTTTGCCGCTGGCGTCGCGGATCGGCGAAAGATGCGAGCGGGCGTCGAAGGCGCCCTCGCGACGCGCAAAGGCGCCGATCGAAACGACGTCGGCCATCTCGAACAATGCGCGCGGCGCTTCGAGTCGCGCCGCCGGATCATGATTGCCGGCGACGAGCGCAATGCGCGCGTGCGGACAGGCGACGCGCAAGTCGCGCAATGTGTCGTAGAGCAGCCGCTGGGCGTCGGCGGACGGATTGAGGCTGTCAAAAATGTCGCCCGCCACGATGACCGCGTCGACCGCCCGCTCCCGGGCGATGGCGACAAGCTGCGCCAGCGCGTCGCGGTGCTCAGCTTCGCGCGACCAGCCCTGCAGCGTCGCGCCAAGATGCCAGTCGGCCGTGTGAAGAAGGCGAATCACTCCGGCAGTAGGCGCCAGGCCGTCGGCCGTGGGCAAGGGCCACGCTTGGGCGCGTCAGGCCTCCGGACGAATAATTCGCCGTTTTTTTCCGATCCGACAGCAAAGGACGAGCTGCTGATCGGCGAGCGGCGACAGTCTTGCGTAGATGTCGTCGAAACAAAGACATGCCGATTACTTTAATATGCAAGCCGTTGCTTGCAGCGTACTGCTTCGCCAGCGTCTATCTCTTTCGAGAGGCGGAGCGCTCCTCCGCGTCGGAAGTCCTGTCGCGGGCCTTCACAACCCTGTCGTGGTGCCTGTAAAATATGCGGCATCGCAAAGGGCTGGACCTTGGCGCGGTCCGTCAGGCCCCTCCTCAATCCGAGAGGAAGCAGGGTGACTGCACACTTTCGTCAGCAGACCGTCTCGCCGCAGGCGTGTCCCGCGCTCGTGCTCAACGCCGACTACAGGCCGCTGAGCTACTATCCGCTCTCGCTGTGGGGCTGGCAGGACGCAATCAAGGCGGTGTTTCTTGACCGCGTGAACATCGTTTCGGAATACGACAAGACCGTCAAAAGCCCGAGCTTCGAGATGCGTCTGCCCTCGGTCGTGTCGCTCAAGGAGTATGTGCGGCCGACCCGTCACCCGGCGTTCACGCGGTTTAACGTGTTCCTGCGCGATCGCTTCACCTGCCAATATTGCGGAGAGCATGAGGAATTGACGTTCGATCACGTCATTCCTCGATCGAAGGGTGGCGCGACGACGTGGGAAAATGTTGTCGCGGCATGTTCGCCGTGCAATCTGCGCAAGGGCGACCGACTGCCGAAGGAAGCGCATATGTCGCCGGCGCAGGCGCCCTTTCAGCCGAGCGTCGCCGACCTGCATCGCAACGGCCGGCTGTTTCCGCCCAATTACCTGCACGAAAGCTGGATGGATTATCTCTATTGGGATTCGGTGCTCGAACCATAGCTTGGCGCGCCAGGAAAGACGGCTCCAATGATGCGCCGAATTGTGGTCATGGCTTTCGGCTTCGTCCTCGCTGTGGGCGTCGCCGCCATTTTTCTTATCGTCTCGGCGCTCCTTGATCCGGCGACGCGGGAGGCGGGATTCGCCGCCGCGACGTCCGGCCTGTTCGCCTTCGTCGAAGAAGATGTGCGCGGCGGCGGATGGAGCGAACCTCTGGCGACTTTCGGATTCATCCTTTGGTCGATGATCATCGCCACCTGCGTCGCGCCCCTCGCGGTCGCGGCGTTGATCGGCGAGATCGCCGGCGCACGTTCGCTCCTCTGGTATGCGGGCGCGAGCGCGACGCTCGCCGGCGCGTCGCCGTGGATCGCCCGCGCTGCGATGGGACTTGATCGCGCCCACGAAGCGAGTCCGCTCGAATTAAGAATCGCCCTGCTGTTTTTTCTGACCGGCGCGGTGGCGGGCGCGATTTACTGGTTGATCGCCGCGCCGCCGCCCGCGCGTCAAATGGCGCGCCCCAAACCGCCGCTTGGCGAAGTTTAACGCGCAGGCTTCCTGGGGCTGCGGCGCCGATAGACGATGAGCGCGGCGCAGTATTTTAGCGCGAGACATCCGGCAAATCGCGGGCCATCTGAACGAGCGCCAGTCGCAAGAATGCTTCAGGCTCGAGGTCTTATCGATACTCACACGTGCGCAGGCGCGCGAATGAAGCAGAATGCGCGCTGAAGCGATCATTGACGCCAGGAATGCTTGATCTCCATTTTGGCGACACATCGAGTGAACTGAGGCGCCTATGAGATCATGAGGCGCCGACGTCGCGAAATCCCCGGGTTTTCTTGGACTCTGGCGGCGTCAGGATTGACGCCAAAAGCCGGAAGTGCTCTTAACCGAACATGGCAGACTACCATTCTTTGATCGCGAGAGCGGTCGCCGCTCTGCCGCAGTCCACGCCGGACACGCGCCAAGCGGTCTATGAACGCGCCCGCAAAGCGCTGTTCAATCAGTTGCGCGGCATCCAGCCGCCGGTGGCGGAAGCCGATATTGCCGCCGAAGGCCGCGCGCTCGAAGACGCGATCCAGCGAGTCGAAGCGAAGCTCGCCGCAAACGAGGCGCAAGCGACACCATCTCGCGATGGGACGTCTGCGCCGCCACGCAGTCCGCATCCGAACAAACCTGTCGAGCCCGCGCCGAGCGATAACGCGGATTCGTCTTGGCGCGAGGCGCCTCACTCATCCATCACGGGCGAAGACGATGCCCCACTGCGTGAAGCTCAGAGGCCGCCAGCGCCGCTGCCGCCAGCGCCGAGGCCGCAGCGCTCGAAGCGTCTCATTCTGTCCGTCGCCGGCGTTGTCGTAGCGCTCGTGGCGGTCGTCGGAACTCTTGCCTGGCAGCTTCGCGAGCAGCCTGAGGATCTGGCCAAACTGAAACCGGAGAAGTCCGCCTCCAATGGGCCCGAAGGCGGCAAGATAAACGATCGCGTCGCGGGCGACGGACAAGCGGCCAAAGCCCCGACGCCGCGTAGCCCGGCCGTGCCGGTCGCGCAAAAGGCGGAGATGTGGGTGGGCTCGCTCGCCGAGCCCACGAAGGTCGACAAAATCTACAATGGCTCCGCCGTCTGGCGCCTGGAGAACGTCGGCGGGCCTGGCGAACCCGTGGGATCGGCCATTCGCGGCGACATCGAGGTCCCCGACGCGAAGCTGAAAATGACTCTGCTGTTTCGCAAGAACACCGACGCCACCCTTTCGGCCTCGCACACCATCAACGTGTCGTTCACGGTGGCGCCCGGCAGTCCCATCGGCGGCGTCAAGGCCATCGGCCCCATCCAGATGCGCCGCTCCGATGCGCAGTCGGGAGAAAAAGTCGCCGGCATTCCTGTGCCCATCACCGACAACAATTTCCTCATCGGCCTGATGCGCGGCGACCACGAGGCGCGCAATATTCTCCTGTTGCGGTCGCTCGCGGCGTTGGACTTGCCGATGCAGCTCGCCGACGGCCGCGCGGCGACGATCAATATGGAAAAAGGCCCGTCTGGCGAGCGCGTCTTCGCCGACGCCATCGACGCCTGGGGAAAATAAACCCAAAGTTCGGCGCAACAGCCGAGGTCAGCAGGGCCCATGCTAAACGTCACATGACGAGCGTCAGTCTCTTCGCCGCGCGCGTCACGCCCGTGTAGAGCCATCGCGCCCGATGTTCGCGGAAGGCGAAGGACTCATCGAATAGCGTCACGTCGTCCCATTGCGAACCCTGAGCCTTGTGGACGGTGAGCGCATAACCGAAATCGAACTCGTCCGAGTCCTTGCGAAGCGCATAAGGAATGTCGGTTTCAGCGCCGAACAGCTGCGGAACGACGGCCACACGCTGAAATTTAGCGGCTTCGCCATCTTCCGGCGTCACCAGCATTCTCACCTTCCCGCGGCGAAGGGCTCCAGCGCTCTTCACCGTAAACAACGCGCCGTTCAAAAGTCCCTTCTTGCGATTGTTGCGCAAGCAGACGAGCTTCTCGCCCGACTGCGGCAGTTCGCCCGTAAAGCCACGCAGCTGGCGCAGGCGTCCGTTATAGGCGCGGCGCGTTTTGTTCAGACCGACGAGCACCTGATCGGCGCCGGTCACGAGCGCGGGATCGAGCGCGTCGCGGCTGATGACGCGCGTATCGCCGAAAACGCCGCGCTCAACGCTCTCGCCTGCGCGGATCGCCATTGACAGGCGGATGATCGGATTGTCCGCCGCCTGTCGATGCACCTCTTTCAGCATGACGTCGGGCTCGGCGTCGGTGAAGAAGCCGCCGCCTTTCACTGGCGGCAATTGCGCCGGATCGCCGAGCACCAGCACCTTCTTGCCGAAAGACAGAAGATCGCGGCCGAGTTCCTCGTCGACCATCGAGCATTCATCGACAACGATGAGTTTCGCACGCGCCGCGGCGCTGTCGTCGTTGAGAACGAAAGACGGCTCTTCGGTTTCCGTGTCGGTCGCGCGATAGATGAGGCTGTGAATCGTGCGCGCGTCCTTGCAGCCCTTGGAGCGCATGACGAGCGCCGCCTTGCCGGTGAAGGCTGCGAAGGCGACATCACCGTCGACATGTTCGGCAAGATGCCGCGCGAGCGTCGATTTGCCGGTTCCGGCGTATCCAAACAGCCGAAACACCTGCCGCGCGCCGGGCGTTTCAAGCCAGCGCGCGACGGCGGTCAGCGCTTGATCCTGTTCGGGCGTCCAGATGGGCATGGCTACGGTGTCGAATCCAGGCGTCACGATGGCGGAGCCGACGCCGGCGAACAAGCGCCATTATCATTCTTGTCAGGCGCTGAAGCCCGCAATCAGCAGCGCGCCGCCGAGCGCGAAGGAGATGAGCGCAAACACGGGATAGCGCGTTTCATATGCCATTCGAGAGAAAATGTCGCGCACCGTCTGCGGCGGCAAAAAGAGCGTCAGGAAACCGCTGATCAGCGTGATCCAGCCGATAAGCGAGACGAGCGCCGCGGTCGTGTCGCTCCAAATGTCGTGGCCGATCACAATGGCGAGACCGATCACGAGGCGTATCATGCCGACGAAGGCGATGGCGACAGGCTCGCGCGAAACGCTCTCGATCATCTGCAGCGCCACGTCCCTGCGCACCAGCATCCAGGCGGACATGATCAGAGCGTAAGCGCCGATCAGCTTTGCGAGAAAAAGCGTAAGCGGCGTCATGAACGCCTCCTTGCCAAATCGCCCTTCACACCGCCGAGGAATGGCGGGCTGGCGCTGACTGCAGGTAGGCGTCAAAGGCGGCTGCGACAAGGCGAACGAAGGGCTTTCCACGTTCGGTCACGGCGAGTCGTCGGCCCTGTACGTCGATGACGCCGTCGTCCGCAAGAGCGTCGAGCGACGCCTGCGCAGCGTCGAAGGCGTCTTCCGCATAGCCGTGACGCGCGGCCACCGCGCCGTAGTCAACATCGAAATCGCACATGAGGCGTTCGATCAGATCCGCGCGGGCGATATCCTCGCGCGTGAACGCGACGCCGCGCGTGGTTGCAAAACGTCCTGACTCGATCGCGCGTCGCCATCCCGCAAGATCGGTGGCGTTCCCGACATAGCCCTCCGGAAGCCGCCCGATGGACGAAACGCCGAACGGCAGCAGCGCGTCGGCGGCGTCAATCGTGTACCCTTGGAAATTGCGGCGCATGCGCCTTTCGCGCGCGGCAACCGCCAGCGGGTCCTCGGGACGCGCAAAATGATCGAGTCCGATCGCCTCGAATCCCGCGCCTTCAAGGGTCGCCCGCACGGCCGCCGCCTGCGCGAGACGCTCGCCGGCGCCCGGCAGCGCCGCGGCGTCGATCAGCTTCTGGTGCGACTTGAACCAGGGCACATGCGCATAGCCGAAAACCGCGAGCCTTTGCGGCGCAAGCGACGCCGCGAGTGAGGCGGTGCGCGCGGCGTCTTCGACGCTCTGCTTCGGCAGCCCATACATCAGATCGAGATTGATGGCGGTAATGCCTGCGCCGCGCAGCAATTCCACGGCGCGCGCCACCGTTTCATAGGGCTGGATGCGGCCGGACGCCTCCTGCACATGCGCGTTCAGATCCTGCACGCCGAGCGACGCCCGCGTAACTCCGGCGGCGGCAAGCGCCTCGACGAGATCGGCGTCGAGAATGCGCGGATCGAGTTCGATCGCGTGTTCAGTTTCGGCGGAAAGATCGAAATGATCGCGCAGAACTGCAACGATGGCGCTGAAACGCGAAGCGCCGAGAATGCCCGGGGTGCCGCCGCCCCAATGGATGCTCGCGACGCGCCGTGCACGCGTCGCTTCTGAGGTGAGGGAAATTTCGTTCTTTAGCGTCTGCGCATAAGACTCGAGCGGCGCGTCCTGGCGCACCGCCTTCGTGTGACAGCCGCAATAGGCGCAGATGGCTGTGCAAAATGGAACATGGAAATAGAGCGAGAGCGACGCGGAAGGATCGAGGTTCGCGAGCCAGGCGCGCGCGTCGCCGTCGCCGATCGACTTGGAGAAATGAGGCGCCGTGGGATAGCTCGTGTAGCGCGGCGCGGATTTTTCGGCCAAGGCCAGGGACGCTGGGTCCATCCTACTGACTCCCTCGCCGCCGCGCGGCGCCGCTTAAATTGATAGCGCGCCTTGGCCCGGCGCGCAAAAGCGACGACCTGCCGCACTTTGACGCGGGCGCGGTGTGAATCGGCTTGGACGCAGGCCGTGAAAAAAGGCAAAGTGAGGCGATTTCACGAGGGCGGGAGCATGGCGCAAATGGCGATATTTTCTGGGCGACGACAGCAATGGCTGGGCTTCTGCCTTTTCGCCGCCGCGAGCGTCTCGGCGCCGCTCGCGCATGCCGCCGGACCGACGGAGGCCTCTGGCCGCTACTCGATTCTCCGCGAGGGAGACAAGGATACGGGCTGCATGCTGACGCTGGATGCACGCACGCGCGGCGGCGCCGGCTTGAAGGCGCAGCTTGCTCCGGCCTGCCGCGACAATGGCGTCGTCATTTTTGATCCCATTGGCTGGGGTCTCGACAGGGGTCGGCTCGTGCTCACCGCCCGCAAGGGGCACAAGGCGCATTTTGAGAAGGGCGCCGACGGCGTGTGGCGCCGCGACGCCAAGGAAGGCAAGGCGCTCGGCCTTCGCCCCCTCTAGCAAGCCTTAGGTCTTCATCCGCCGAACACTTCCGAAAAAGAAGCCTCCCGGATTTCTCCGGGAGGCTCTCCACCGTCGCCGCGCGAGAGGGGCGGGGTGCCGGCGACGGATCGTGTGGCGCGGCCGCCGGCTAATCGCAAACTCGTACCCGGCGATAGTCGACGATCTCGCCCCACGGACCATGAATCGGCTTTCGGAGAAAATGACACTCTCCGTATCCGTAATAAGCATCGGCGTGGTCCGCCCACGAGCCACGATAGGGCTCCGGCGCGAACCAGGCTTCCCGTCCGTCATCATAGGGATCGTAGCCATGACCAAAGCTCTCGCTTTGGTGGCGGCCATGACCAAAGCTCTCGCTTTGGTAGGGAGCATGGCGTTCGGAGGAATCGTCGTCCAGATCCTGTGCGACAACCGGGGTGGCTGCGAGCGCCAGTATGACAGCGAGGATGAAAGGCTGGCGCGACATGCTCGGCTCCGGTCACTAGGGAGAACAGGCGCGGGGAGAAGTTCGTAAGTCGCCTGCCGATACGCTCACTCTGACGCACGTAAGCTGAACCGGACATGGCCGCGCCGTTCATCCGGCAGTCAGTTTGCGGTGGGGCTTCTGCGTCTGTGGCGCGAAGCCGCAAAGCGTATCATTTTCGTCCAGGCTGATCATTTTCGCGACTGCGCCGTTTCAAAAAGGTACAGTTTTTGGCGTCTCATCCGCGACGCCCACATCCAGTTATCCATGAAATCGCTGTGCATCCAGCGACCAGCGACGGAACGGCTCAAGCGCCGCGCGTTAGCACGCAATCTGCAGATTAACGAGATATTGCGCCAAGTTGCGTCAAATTGGAACGTGCGGCGGCTACTTGTCGATGCCTGAGATGCGCATTGAAAGACAGCCATTCGGCAATGTGACCCGCCGCACTGCTGAGCAATCAGTTTCCGACGCAAGTTGCGCAATACCTCGGCCAAGCGGACAGGCAACCCCGCTTCAGGCCCAAAACTGGGGATTAGAGCGCTGATGTCGATCGCGAATCCAAAAGAGATGCTGAAGCCCTTCGTCGCGCGCGCCAATGGCGAAGACGTCGAACATGAAATGGCGTCGCATGAAGACGGCGCGCGCGGCACGCTCACGCGCGAGGACATTGCGCTGGCGATCCATCGCCGGCTCGAAGGCATGTCGCGCCGCGAAGCCAAGCGCCTGACCGATCTGGTGATCGAGGAAATGGCGGCGACTCTCGCGTCCGGCGAGTCGCTCAAGCTGCACGACTTCGGCTCATTCATCGTGCGCACGAAACGCGAGCGCGCGGGCCGCAATCCGCGCACCGGCGCGCCGGTGCCGATCGAAGCGCGGCGAGTCATCACGTTCAAGGCGTCGCCCAACATGAAGGCGACCATCAACGGCGAGATTCCTGTGACGAAGGTCAAGAAGCGGGCCCGTGGCCGCGTCGCGCGGCAGCAGAACGGGGCCGAAGTGGTGAGAATCTTCGCCCCATGAACTTCCGGTAGTCCGCGCTCCTCCCTGTGAGCGGACCTTGGGCCCGATCGTTCGCCGCACGCCCCGGCGAACCTTCGGGCCCTCTCTATTTACGGCAAGGCCGCGCGATTGAGCTTGCCATTGGCGTTGCGTGGCAGCGCGTCGAGGAACATCACCGCGCGCGGACATTTGTAGGCGGCGAGATGCGCGCGGCAATATTCGAGGATGGCGGTCTCGTCCCGCGCCACGCCGTCGCGCGTCACGACATAGGCCTTGATGATCGTCGCGGTTGCGTCGCGCCCGGGCCGTTCCGCCGCCGCCGCTTCGACGACGCCGTTGATCTCGAGCAGCCTTTTCTCGACTTCCGCCGGCGAGACCCGGTAGCCGCCCGCGTTCATGACTTCATCGACGCGGCCGTGGCGCCACATGTAGCCGTCGGCGTCGAATTCGACGAGATCGCCGGAGACGAACCACTCGCCGCGAAACGCCTCGCGCTCCTCGTCTTCACGGTTCCAATAGCCGAGCATCATGCCCGGATCGTCCCGGCGCACGGCGAGGAGGCCTGTTTCGCCTGGCGGAAGCGGAGTCTCGCCGCCCTCTTGCGGCAGCGCAGCCACCGCCCTCCCCGGCTGCGGCCTGCCGGGCGAGTCCGGACGCACCGGCGCCGTCGGCCCGCTGGAGATGAAGGTCGAAATCTCGCTCATGCCGAAGGCTTCGAAAATCTCTTTGCTCGTGCGGGCGCGCCAATCGGCGAGCAGGCTCGACGGCAGCGCCGCGCCTGCCGAGAGCGCATGGCGCAGGCTCGATAGATTGGCGCTCTCCGGCGCGCCATATTTGAGGATCTGCCGAAAGACGCCCGGCACAGCGGCAAAGATCGTCGCGCGATAGGTTTCGATGAGACGCGGCCATACCGCAGGATCTGGATGCCCGTTGTAAAGCACCGCGCTGGCCCCGGCCGACAGCGGATCGACGACGCCAACGCCAAGCGTATAGGTCCAATTGATGGCGCCGGCGTGCAACATCACGTCGCCGGGGCCAAGCCCCGTCCAATGCTCCCGCATCGGCCGTCGGCCCCAAGCGGCGCGATGCGCATGCAACACACCTTTCGGCCGGCTCGTCGTGCCTGAGGTGTAAACGAGATAAGCGGGATCGTCGGCGCCGGTGTCCACATAGTCCGGGATGGGCGCGCTCTCGGCGAGCCGCGCCAGATCGGCGCCGCGCAAGATGTGAAAGTCTCCGCTATGCGGCTCGTTCTCCAAGGATGCGCCCAATGCGAGCACGGACGCGCCGCAATCGCGCGCCATGAACTCGGCTTCCTCGAAGGTGAGCTGAGAGGACGCGAGCAGCGCCACATAGCCGGCGGCGATCGCCGCGAAATAGGCGAGCGCGGCGTTGGCCTCATTGCCCATCCGGATCATGACACGCGCGCCCGCCGGAAGGCCGAGCGACCGCAAACCGGCGGCCAGACGCCGCACCTTCAAATCGAGCTCAGCGTGGGTCCAGCGCTGCGCGCTGGCGTCGCCGACGACGGAGAGCGCCGTCGTGTCGGGCCGCAGCCGCGCATTTTCGGCGAGGCAATAGCGCGCGAGATTGAAACGCGGCGGGACGGGGTCGTGCATGAGAGAAATCTTCGCAGTCACACGGCCTTCTGGCATTCGGCGCCAGCTTGGGCAAGAGCGCGCCGCCATTTGACAAATGTCGAAGCAAATGGCCACGGAATTTGGTCGCAGCCACATCGTATCGATTTGAGATTGACGAGCGCCAAGTCGATATGCACGGCTTTGACATGACCCGCTATATCGCGCTGTTGCGCGCCGTAAATGTCGGAGGAACCGGCAAACTCGCCATGACCGAACTCAAGGCGATGTGCGTCGACGCTGGTTTCGATCATGTCCAAACTTATATTGCGAGCGGAAACGTCGTCTTTGAAAGCAAAGCCTCTTCGAGAAGGGTAAAGTCGGAGCTGGAGGCGAGGCTGCTCGCCTATGCGGGAAAGCCCGTCGCTGTTTTTGTGCGCACCGCCGATGAAATGCAGGCAGTTCTCAATCGAAATCCCTTCCCCGAAAAACCGGCCAATTTCACCGTGGCCATTTTTCTCGATGGTCCACCGCCGCCCGATGCATTAGATCGCGCCAAAGGCAAAGCGGACGAGGAAATGCGTTTGGGATCACGCGAGATTTACGTTCACTATGGCGCAGGGATGGGGCGCTCGAAACTCGAAATTCCCGCTGCCATGCATGGCACGGCGCGCAATATGCGCACGATCGCAAAACTCGTCGACATGGCGCGCGAAATATGAAAATGCGCGCCGACGCCACGGCAAGTCGGGACTAGTTGCTACCTGCGCGCATCTCACGCGCGGATTGTCCAAACCGCCGACGGAAGGCGCGGCTGAAATGCGAGAGATCGCTGAACCCCCAGCGGTAGGCGAGTTCGCCGATCGGCGCGCAAACGTCGGCGCAGAGGTCGCGGCGACAATTCTCGAGACGCCTCGCCCATACATAGCGCATCAGCGAGAGGCCCTCGGCTTCGAAAAGCGAATTGAGATAGCGCGACGAGAGACCCAGCGTCTGCGCGGCCATCGTTGGATCGAGCCGCGGATCGCCGAGGCGGCTCTCAATGAACCGCTTCACCCGGCGCAGCGTGGCCTCGCGCCCTCGGTCTATCCGGTGATGTTCGCTGGGTTCTAAGAGCGACAAGGCGATCAGATCGGCGCAGTGACTGGCCATCGCATCGAAGGATTCCCCGGTCAGCTCGCCCGCATTGGCCGCGAAGGACCGGATGTAAGACACAGCCATCGCGCCGACTCCCGCGGTGCCTGAGACTCGCAACGCCGCGCAGCGGTCGACTTCGGGCGAGAACGCACGCGTCGTCGCTCGCGGCAGCGAGACAATCAGCTTGGAGAATTTTCCCGGGCAGTGAATCTTATGCGCCCGCGTTGCGTCGTAAATTGTCATATCGCCGGGCTTCAACGAGACTTGGCGTCCGTCCTGCTCCAGAAAATATTCGCCCGAAAGCAGTACGGCGGCGAGATAAACATCGTGGCTGTCGGGTAGCGACGGCCGGTTGGGCTTTTCGATTAAAATGGCGTTTGAGCGGATCGAAGAAAGACGAACATCCTTCCCCGCATATATCGTCATTTCGTTGAACAGGCGTTGCGCCGGAAGAGGACGCACGTCGACGCGCGCGTATTCGCGTCCGATCACCTCGCATAGCCACTCGCGTCGCCGATTCGGCGGAGCGTGCTCGGTCGAAAGGATCTGCGCCTTCGTCATCGATAATCCCCCTAGAAAGGCAGCGGACGGCCGTTTCAGACAAGTTTATCAGCCGTCCCGGTCAAGCGCTTTCGTGCTGAACGCGGCATGTATCGAGCTTCCGGCGATCGCCAGAGAAGAACCGAGGATGTCGTGATGACGGACAACGCGCAATCGGCCGAGACCACAAATATTATCCTATTGAGGGGCGCCGCCCTGTGGATTCTCGTCGCGCTCGTTCTGGCGTGGTGTCTGGTGTCGCTCAAAATGGAAGCGCCGCTCATGCTGGCGATTTTCCCGGGGAAATTTTCACGGGTCTTGCAGGCGCATATCGATTTTCTGCTGATGAGCGCGCTCCTGCTCGGCTTCTATGGAACGCGCATCCCGTTGGTCTGGCCCGTGCGCTGGGCGATGGTGATCGGCGCTTTCACCAATTCGAGCCTGTTCGTCTTGCAGGCGGCGTTTCCAATCCTCGACGGCGCGCCCGCTGAAGGATGGGGCCCGGCTCTATTCGGCGTCTATCTCAAGGCGAGCATCGTGACGACGACGCTCGGCTTCGCCGGCGCTTGCGTCACCGTCCTCCGCTTCCGTCCGAAACCCTCGCGACTCGATGTCTGACTGACGCAGCTCGGCGGAATGTCTAATCGAACAGGCTGGAGACGCTCTCTTCCCTGGCGGTTCGGGCGATCGCCTCGCCGATCAGATGGCCGATCGGAATGACGCGGATGTTCGGGGCGGATTCGACCGCGGCCGTCGCGCGGATCGTGTCGGTGACGACAAGCTGCTTGAGCTTCGAGTTGGCGATGCGCTCCGCCGCCGCGCCCGACAGCACGCCATGGGTGATGAAGGCGTAGACGGAGCCTGCTCCCGCCGCGAGCAGAGCTTCGGCGGCGTTGCACAGCGTTCCGCCCGAATCGACGATATCGTCGATGAGGATGCAGTTGTGGCCGCTCACGTCGCCGATGATGTTCATGACCTCGGAGTCGCCGGCGCGCTCTCGGCGCTTGTCGACGATGGCGAGCGGCGCGTCGATGCGCTTCGCCAGCGCCCGCGCGCGCACCACGCCGCCGACGTCCGGCGACACGACCATGACATTCTTGAGCTCAAGGTGGGACTTGATGTCCGCCACAATGACTGGCGCGGCGAAGAGATTGTCCGTTGGAATGTCAAAGAATCCCTGAACCTGGCCGGCGTGTAGGTCCACGGTCAGAACGCGGTCCGCGCCCGCCCGCGTGATCAGATTGCTGACAAGCTTGGCCGAGATCGGCGTGCGCGGCCCCTGTTTGCGGTCCTGGCGGGCGTAGCCGAAATAGGGAATGACCGCCGTGATGCGACGCGCCGAGGCGCGGCGCAGCGCGTCGATCATAATCAGGAGCTCCATCAGGTGGTCGTTGGCCGGCGCGGATGTGGACTGGATCACGAACGTGTCCTGCCCCCGCACATTCTCCAGGATTTCGACCCAGATTTCCTGGTCGGCGAAGCGGCGAACCTGGGCCCGACAGAGCTGAACGCCCAGGTGGGCGGCGATCGCCTCCGCCAGCGGCCTGTTGGAGTTGCCCGCCAGGAGTTTCATCGCCGCCATTTAAATCCATCCCCGCGCCTTAAACGCCGCGGCGTCATAGCAGCGATGGCGGCTGCGAACAATATGACGCAGGAATGTCGGATCTGCGAAAAACTTCGACAGGATTGCCTCTTGGACGGGTAATGCTCTAAATGGTGACAGCGGCCTCACCGATGCGCGGCGGGCCGGGGCTTTTGCGCCCTTCACCCATCTCGCCCCACTTTCCGTATAAAAACAGGCGTCGCTTCCGAAAATGACGAATAGCGTATCGGATCATGCGCCGCAGCCTTCCTCGCCGCGCGAGACGCGCGTCGTCGTCGCCATGTCGGGCGGCGTCGACTCCAGCGTCGTCGCCGCTCTGCTGCAGGAGCAGGGCTACGACGTCGTGGGCGTCACGATGCAGCTTTATGATCACGGCGAAGCCACCCACCGCAAGGGCGCCTGTTGCGCGGGGCGCGACATCCACGATGCGCGAAATGTTGCGGCGCGACTGGGCATTCCGCACTTCGTTCTCGATTACGAGAGCAAGTTTCGCGAGAAGGTGATCGACGAATTCGCCGCGAGCTACGCCAGCGGCGAGACTCCCGTGCCCTGCGTCGCCTGCAACCAGTTCATCAAATTCGCCGATCTCATGGAGACGGCGAAGGACCTCGGCGCGCACGCGCTCGCGACCGGCCATTACATTTCCGCTCGCGACGACGGACGCGGCGGCCGTGCGCTCTACCGCGCCAAGGATGCGGCGCGCGACCAGAGCTATTTCCTGTTCGCGACGACCCGCGAGCAGCTGCGGATGCTGCGCTTTCCGCTCGGCGACTATACCAAGGCCGAAGTTCGCGACATGGCCCGTCGCTTCGGACTCGAGGTCGCCGATAAGCCAGACAGCCAAGACATCTGCTTCGTGCCGACGGGGCGCTATACAGACGTCGTCGAGAAGCTTGCGCCAGCTTCGGTGGTGCCCGGCGAGATCGTGCACCTCGACGGCCGTGTGCTGGGACGCCACGCCGGCGTCATCCACTACACCATCGGGCAGCGCCGTGGCCTAGGACTGGGCGCAAAAGTCGCCGGCCGCGACGCGGAGCCGCTTTACGTCTTGCGCCTTGACGCCGCGAAGGCTCAGGTCGTGGTCGGCCCGCGCGAGGCGCTGGACACGCGCGCGGTGCAGCTCCGCGACGTGAACTGGATTGGCGACGGCGCGCTCTCTTCCCTGCCGCCTGAGGGCCTCGACATCATGGCGCGCGTGCGCTCGACGCGGCCGCCAGTCCCCGCGCGATTGATCCCGGGCGGGGAAGGCGGCGCGCTGGTCGTCTTCGCGGCAAGCGAATTCGGCGTCTCGCCTGGGCAGGCGTGCGTCTTCTACGACGCAGACGAAAATGAAGCGCGCGTGCTCGGCGGCGGATTTATCGCCGGGATCGAGCCTGCAGCAATGATGATGGCATCAAAGGCGCCGCCGCTGCGCGCCGCAGAAGTGCGAAGGGCGCCTCGATGAGCGAAGCAAGGAATTTTTTACGGGAAGTCGAAACGCTCGACAACGGCAATGTCGAGGCCGCCTATGCGCGCTGGGCGCCGATCTACGACCTGACGTTCGACATTTTGTTGAAGCCAGGCCGTCGCGCCGCCGCCGCGGCTGCGTCCAACACGCACGGACCGATCCTCGACGTCGGCGTCGGCACGGGACTTGAACTGCCGATGTTTGCGGCCAATACGCAGGTCGTCGGCGTCGATCTGTCGGAGCCGATGCTGCGCCGCGCCGCGCAGCGCGTGCGCCGCGAGCGTCTCGGCCATGTCGCCGGCCTCGTGAAAATGGATGCGACGCGCATGGCGTTCGCCGACGCGAGTTTCGGCTGCGTCGTGGCGCCCTACGTCCTCACGGTCGTGCCAGAGCCGCAGGCCATGCTCGACGAACTCGCGCGCGTGCTGCGTCCGGGCGGCGAGATCGTGCTCGTCAATCATGTGAGCGGCAAGGACGACGCCATCGCGCTGCTCGAGGCGTGGCTCGACCGCCATATGGCGCCGAAACTCGGCTGGCGCCCGCAATTTCCCTGGTCGATCATCGGCGACTGGATCGATCGGAACCCGCAGATGAGGCTCGTCGAGCGCCGCCCGCTGGCGCCCTTCGGTCTGTTTACGCTGACGCGGATCGAGCGTCTCCCAGTGGAGAGAAAAGAACGCGAAAGGTCCGCGCCAAGGGAGTTGGCGCTCGCCTAGAGCGTTTCCGATCACACGGACTCATGTGATCGATAAGGAACTGCTCAAATCGAAATTTGGAGCAGGTTCTAAACGAAAAAGTCCGTCGACTTTATCGGAACCTGCTCTGGCGAAACTCGCAGACGCCACTGGCGCCCGGCCGCGCATAGCGCTACATTCATTGGGCGGCGCTGCGGGGTGCGTGCAGGACTATTATTCCCCGGGGCCTTATCGATCCTTATGGGAGCTGTCCCTGGCCTCGCCCGTGGGCTTGGTCATATGGCGCCCACCTACGTTGTAGGTTCCCGGGATCGATGTCCCACGGCTCTTGTGGCCCGCACTCTTCTTCCCTGTTATTGCTCTCGCATGAGCGATTTGAAAGCCGAGCTGCGGCGCCGTTCGCTGGCGCGCCGCGATCTCATCGCGCCGCACGAAGCGCATGAGGCGGCCGCTTCCGTCGCGCGCCAGGGCGTCGCGCTCGTCGCCGGCATTGCGCGCGATGCGAAACTGAGCGCGCCGCCTGTCGTTTCCGTCTATTGGCCGATCCGCAGCGAGTTGAACACCCGACCGCTCATCGATGCCCTCACAGCCGCAGGTTTTTGCGTGACGCTGCCGGTCATGCACAAGGTCCGCCATCCACTGGTCTTTCGCGTCTTCGCGCCGGGCGACGACCTCGTCAAAGGGCCGTTCGGCCTGTCCGAACCCTCCGACGACAAGCCTGCATACGATCCCGATATTGTATTTTCGCCGCTCGCCGCCTTCGATCGGCGCGGTTTTCGGCTGGGCTATGGCGGCGGCATCTATGACGCCACGCTCTCGACCCTTCGCGCCAAAAAGCCGGTCGTTGCCGTCGGCGTCGCCTATTCCTGCCAGGAAGCCGACCATGTGCCGATCGAACCGCACGACCAGCGGCTCGACGCCGTCATGACCGAGCAGGAGACGCTGCGGTTCGCAACCTCCGCCTAGAGCGCGCTGCGAAAAAGTGGGAACCGGTTTTTCGCGTAGAGCGCGCTCTACACTTTGGGAGTCGATCACGATTATCTGCATTTGGGCGATGCGCCCAAATGCAGCGTGATCTAGGACGCGGAACCAATTAGAACGCAGCACGTTAACGTGCTGATGCGGACTATTTAAATTTCTTTTTCGGAGAGTTTGAGATGAAGGCTTGCTATACAGCGGCCGCCCTCACGGCGGCCCTCTTGTTATTTCCGGCCAGCGCGCAGGCGACCTGCCGGATTTTCCAGCATCGAGACTATGGCGGCTCCGGCTACACGCTCCACAATTTCGAGCGGATGAAGATGGTGCGCGGCGAAAGTCTCGGATGCACGACGAACGGCCACGGCGGCGGGTGTGAAAGCACGATCTACAATCCGTCGTGGAACGATCATGTTTCGTCGTTCCGCGTGAAGGACGGCTGCACGCTCACATTATGGCAGCACGTCAATCAGGGCGGCTCGAGATTTCGTTCGAACAGAAGCTACCGTTACGTGGGCGACCGTTGGAACGATCAGGCTTCCGAAGCGCTCTGCATGTGCTGATTGGGCGCGGACTCGTTCACAGGCGTCTCGGCGGTTCGACAAGAGCCGCCGAGAATTCGCGCCATATACTCCCTCACCTCATCGCGTCGGCGCCGACGGCAGGTTGACGAGCTGACCGGCGCGCAGCTTTTTCGACTTTAGATCGGGATTGCGCTCGGCGATCGCGCGCCATTTGCTGGTTTCGCCGTAGAGCCGCCTGGCGATCGATTTAAACGTGTCCCCCGCGCGCGCCGTATAAACTCCAGGGTCCTTCGCCGCGGTGGCCGAGGGTTCGACAGTCGCCTGGCCGACGGCTTGCGGGGCGTCCGCCGACGCGCTTTCTCGGCTCTCTGTCTTCGGCTCTTCGTTGGTCGCGGACCTATTGGCTTCCGCGGCGGGCTCCTCGCTGGTCGCGGTCTCGACGCTCGGGGCGGTCTCTTCGGTCCGCGCCTCCTGCTGCGCCGGATCCGCCTCCGGCCCGATATGCGCCGCTTGCGGTCCAGCGACGAGCAGAAAGGCGATCGCGATCGCCGCGGCCGCCAGCGAAGCTTCGGCGAGACCGCGACGGCGTTTTGGCATGAAGAGCGGCGGCCGCTCGCGATCGTTGGCCCCAGCAGACGGCGCGGGCTCCTGCGCCTCGCGGCCGCGCAGCCAGACGAGCGCCTCGAATATGAAATACAGGAACAGCGCCGCGGTCACCGGCGGCTTTCGGAATGAGTCCGGCGCAAACATGTAAGCGACGACGCCGAGCTGGATCAGCGCCGAAAGCCAGGGCAGCCCAATCGCGCCGAGCATCATGCGCCGACGCGCCGCAATGCCCGCGGCGAGAAGGAAAAAAACGAGGTAGACCCAAAGCAGGACGCCTTGTCTCTCGAACGTCCAGCCGAAGGCGGTCGCGCCCAATAGATAAAACAGCCCCAGTGCGGCGGCGGCATAGGCCGCGTGAAGCATCCGCTGCGGACCCAGGATTCGACTGAGATGAAAGGGCATCGCCGCCGCAAGCGCCGCCATCAAGACCACCGCCACGTAGGCGGATGAAATATTGGAGTTCATGTAACCGCGCTCCTCAGGGGTCGGTTTTGACTTCAATGCGCTGCGGATGTGACAGTTTCTTGAGTGGAAGCCGCCCTCCGTGAATCATTCCGATTTTTCCGATACGCCCGCGCTATCGAACGTGGCCATGTCGCTGTGACATGCAAGCGCCGCTTTGATCAGACCGATCGCGAGCGCCGCGCCTGAGCCTTCGCCAAGCCGCATGTCGAGATCGAGCAGCGGGCGTTTGCCAAGCCGCGTCAGAACGTCGCGATGCGCCCCCTCCGCCGAGACATGTCCCGCTAGGCAATGGGCGATCGACTCGGGCGCGATCGCATGGAGCAGCGCTGCGGCGGCGCAGGCGACATAGCCGTCAAGCACCACGGGAATGCGGTTGAGACGGGCGGCGGCGATGGCGCCCATCATCGCCGCGATCTCCCGCCCGCCGAGCCGGCGCAGGATTTCCAAAGGATCGGCGAGATCCCGCGCATGCAACGCCAGCGCGGCGTCGATTGCGGCGTTCTTGCGCGAAAGCCCGGCGTCGTCGACGCCCGTGCCGCGTCCTGTCCAGCGCGAGGCCGGCCCGCCGTAAAGCGCGGCATAGATCGCCGCCGCGCTCGTCGTATTGCCAATGCCCATCTCGCCCGGGGCGAGGAGATCGATATCGCCCTGGATCGCCTCCATCCCATAGGCGAAGGTCGCCGCCGCTTCGCGCTCGTCCATGGCGGGAGATTCAGTAAAGTCGGCGGTCGGCCGTTCCAGCGCCAGCTCATAGACCTTCAGGCCGACGCCATAGGACTTGCAGATCTGATTGATCGCCGCGCCGCCAGTGAGAAAATTCGCCACCATCTGTTGCGTGACGCTCGCCGGGAAAGCCGAAACGCCCTGCGCCACGACGCCGTGATTGGCGGCGAAAACCGCGACGAGCGGGCGCTCGATCGCAGGCGCCGCCCTGCCCTGCCAGGTTGCGAGCCATTCAACGATCTCTTCCAGACGACCGAGCGCGCCGGGCGGCTTGGTGAGCCGGCCGTCCCGCGCGCGGACCGCCTCCGCGGCTCGTAGATCGGGGCCGGGCAGCGCCGCCAATAGGATGCGGATTTCTTCAAAGGGATGAATGGCGTCAGACATGCCGCCGGCTTTACCGGGTCGCGGCGACATTGGCGAGCGCTCCGCCTCCTCGCAGCGCCGCTACGCTTCCCGCAACGAAGGTTGGGCCCGCACGGCCTCGAAAGAGGCGAGCGCGCGCTCCCGCGCCTGGGCATGGTCGACGATCGGATGGGGATAGGTGACGCCAAGCACGACGCCGGCCGCGCGCAAGACGTCGTCTGGCGCCGCCCACGGACGATGGATGTAGCGGACGTCGAGCCCCGCGAGCTCCGGTACGTAACGGCGCACATAAGCGCCGTCCGGATCGAATTTTTCACCCTGAAGCGCGGGATTGAAGATGCGGAAGTAAGGCGCGGCGTCGGCGCCGCAGCCCGCCACCCATTGCCAATTGGCGCTGTTGTTGGCGAGATCGGCGTCGACCAGCGTGTCCCAGAACCAGCGCTCCCCCTTCCGCCAGTCAATGAGCAGGTGCTTGATCAGGAAGCTCGCCGAAACCAGACGCGCGCGATTGTGCATCCAGCCCGTGACCCACAATTCGCGCATCGCCGCGTCGACGAGCGGATAGCCGGTCTGACCGTTCCGCCAGGCGTCGAGCGACGTCTCGTCGTCGCGATAGGGAAAGCGCTCGAAACTCCTGTCCAAAGGGCGGTCAGGCAGGTCCCAGTGGGAGATCAGCAAGTGATGGCAGAACTCCCGCCAGCCAAGCTCCCTCAGATAGGCTTCGCCGCCGATGCTCCCGGGGTCGCTGATCGCGTGCCAGACTTCGCGCGGCGACAATTCGCCAAAGTGCAGATGCGGGGAAAGCCTGGAGACGCCGACTCTGCCCATGAAGTCGCGTTCAACCTTGTAGTCGACCACGTGGTGGCGCGCGAAGTCTGCAAGTTCGGCGCGCGCGGCCGTCTCGCCGACGAGCCAGACCTTGCGCATGCCGATCGCCCAATCGGGGTTCTGGGGCAGCAGCCGCCACGCGTCGAGATCGTCGCTGTCGGGCGGAAGCGGCGCGGCGTGCAAAACCTCGGGCGCCGCAAGCGGCCGTTCCGGCATCGGCGCGGCGAGGCAGGCCCGCCAAAAAGGGGTGAACATGCGGAAGCTCTCGCCCTGTTTGGTGCGAAGCGTCTCCGGCTCAAAGAGCAGCGACTCATGGAAACAACGGGCTTCTACTGCATCGTCGGCCAGCTGCGCCTCGAGTTCGGCGTCTCGCCGGATCGCCCAAGGCTCGTAGAGCTTGTTCCAGAAGACGGCGCCGGCGCCGGTTTCGGCGATGATCTGCTCGAAGACATAGGGAGCGCGCCCGCGGCGCAGGGTCAGCGTCAGGCCCCTGCCGGCGAGGCTCTCGGACAGCGCTCTGAGAGAATGGTGCAGCCACCAACGCGCAGCGGCGCCGGTGCGCCATTCTCCGGGACTTTCATCGTCCAGGATGTAAAGGGCGACGAGCGGCGCTCCCGATCGTGCAGCCGCCAGAAGCGCCGGATTGTCAGAGATACGCAAGTCATTGCGAAACCAGACGATCGCCGGCGCATTCATATCGCGAGAACTCCGTTTGACATCCCGAAAGGTCACGACCCGATCATTCCGCTGCGACGAATGATCGGGACTAAGTCGTAACCTCGCCGGCCGCCAAGGGTTCCCCCGTCCGCGCTTTCAGTCCCTCAATCTCGTCGCGCCAGCCGCCTAATGGAGGCGTTTGGCGTGCTTGATGCCATAGAAGAGGTAGATGGCGACGCCGATGACGGTCCAGATCAGCAGCCGCAGCCACGTATCGAGCGGAAGCGCGACCATCAAGGCGAAACAGGACAAAATGCCTGCGATAGGCAGCCAGGGGGTCCCGGGCGCGCGGAACGGGCGGCGGAGTTCCGGGTGCATTCGACGCAGGCGCAGCAACGACAAGCAGACGAGCGCGAAAGCCGCCAGCGTCCCGATGCTCACCATTTCGCCGAGAATATCGAGCGGCAACAGACCCGCCGCGAGCGCCACGACCACGCCGACCAGAATCTGGCTTACGGCGGGCGTGCGCCATGCCGGGTGAAGCTTCGCGAAGATCGGGGGCAGCAGACCGTCATGCGCCATGGCGAAAAAGATCCGCGTCTGCCCATAGAGCAGCACCAGAATCGCCGTCGTCAGTCCCGCCAGTGCGCCGAGCTTCACCGCCCAGGCGAGCCACGAGACGCCGGTGCGATCCATGACGAGCGCCATCGGGTCCGGAACGCCCAGCTCCTTGTAGTTGACGACGCCGGTCGCCACCGCCGCCACGGCCACATAGAGTATCGTGCAAATGATGAGCGAGCCGATGATGCCGATCGGCACGTCCCGCTGTGGGTTATGCGCCTCCTGCGCCGCAGTCGAGACGGAGTCGAATCCGATATAGGCGAAGAACACCACCGAAGCGCCGCGCACGACGCCGCTCCAGCCGTAAGCGCCGAACTCGCCCGTGTTTTCGGGAATGAGCGGCGACCAGTTGGCGTGATCAATATGCGCAGCGCCAAACACAATCACCATCAGCACGACAGTGACCTTGATGGCAACGATGACGTTATTGAACAGCGTCGACTCGGAGGTGCCGCGCACGAGCAATGCGGTGAGCAGCAGGACGATCCCGGCGGCGGGAACGTTGAACAATCCATGCACGGCGCCGGGCGGCGCCCCGTGTGCCGTCGGATCGGCAAAAAAGGCGGTCGTCAGTTCCGGCGGCACATGTATGCCGAACCCTTGCATGACGCGATTGAAATAGCCGCCCCAGCCGACGGCGACCGTCGCCGCGCCGGCGGCATATTCGAGCACCAGATTCCAGCCGATGATCCAGGCAAAAATCTCGCCGAGCGTCACATACGTATAAGTATAGGTGCTCCCGGAGACGGGAATGAGCGACGCAAGCTCCGCATAGCAGAGCGCGACAAAGGCGCAGGCGAGCCCCGACAGCACGAAGGAGATCATGACGCCCGGCCCGGCGTAATTCGCCGCCGCCGTGCCGGTCAGCACGAAAATGCCGGCGCCGATGATTCCGCCGACGCCAAGCGACATCAGCGACGCCCAGCCCATCGCGCGCTTGAGGCCGTCTCCTCCGGCGGCGTGATCGTCGATGATCTTATGGACGGATTTGCGGCTGAGATAGCTCTTGCTGGCGGCTTGGAACAAGCGTCACCCTTTCGAATTCGCGACGTGGCGAGCGCGCCGCGCCTTCGGCGGCGCCGATTATCATTGCGGCGCCAAAACATACAAGCGGAAAGACTACGCGAAGCGAAACGCGATCGCGGCGCGCGTCAATTAGCGTTCCAGATCCATGACTTCGCCCTCGTCTGCGCCCCGCGGCGCGCGCCGTCGGCTTGCCTTGCAGCAGCCTTTGCTATAGCACGACGCGAGCGCGCGGCGTCGGCCGCCTGTTAAGGGGTCGAGCTCGAGAATGACGTCATGAGCCAGAAGCCCATCAATTATCTGCGCCTGTCGACGCTCGTCGCCGTGGCGATCTTAGTTGGCACCGAGCTTGTCGGCGCATCCTGGGCCGCGGGCTGGGCGCTGGGCGGGCTTTTTCAGCTTGATCCCCTCATCAGCCGCTCGCTCGAAATCATCTTCTCCCTCGCCGGACTCATCGGACTCTACTTCTTCATGCGGACCGCCATCCGCAATGAGCCGATTCGCGGCTAATAAGGGTCCTGCGCTTTAATGTCTCGCGCCCCCCGACAGGCTCGCGGCGGCGGTAGACCCAGGCGCGCATCTCCCAAACTTCGCAACAAGGACGCCGAGATGGTCGAGAAGCAGGATCGTCGCTCGTTTATCAAAGCGGCGGCGGCGACGAGCGCCTTGGGCGCCGTCGGCGCGCCCCGCAGCGAGGCGGCGACGAGCGTCTCCAATCTTCGGCTCGGCGAAGCGCGGCCATTCTCCTTCGAGACGCTCAAGCAGACGGCGCAGCGCCTTATCAAAGAGCCTTACCGCAAGCCGAATATCCCTGCCCCCGAGATCACCTCGCAGATCGACTACGAGAAGTGGGGACAGATTACCTACAACACCGATCACGCGCTTTTCGCCGACACCAAGGACCGCTTCCCCGTAGAGTTCTTCCACCTTGGGATGTTCTTCAAGAAAGCCGTGCGCATGAATGTCGTCGAAAACGGCGAGGCGCGCGAGGTTCTTTACGATACGAGCTACTTCAATATGCCGGCGGATTCGATCGCGCGCCAACTGCCGCCCGGCGCCGGCTTCGCGGGATTTCGCATTCAGGAGGCCAAGGACGGCGCGCTCGACTGGAAGAAAAACGACTGGGTGGCGTTTCTGGGCGCGTCATATTTCCGCGCAATCGGCGAATTGCGCCAGTATGGCATGTCGGCCCGCGGCGTCGCGCTCGATACCTGGCAGGCGGGGTCGAACGAAGAATTCCCTGATTTCACGGAAATTTACATCGGCCCGGAGACCGCCGACGGCGTCGTCCTGCATGCGTTGCTCGAAGGGCCGTCGATCGTCGGCGCCTATCGCTTCCTGATGACGCGCGGCAAGGGCGTCATCATGGACATCGACTGCTCGCTGCATTTGCGCGGCGCCTTTACGCGTTTTGGCGTCGCGCCGCTCACCTCGATGTTCTGGTTCTCGGAGACCGCGAAGCCGACGGCGATCGATTGGCGGCCCGAAGTGCATGATTCCGACGGGTTGAGCATGTGGACGGGCGCAGGCGAGCGCTTGTGGCGGCCGTTGAACAATCCGAACCGGGTCATGGCGTCGGCGTTTGGCGACAATAATCCCAAGGGCTTCGGCCTGATGCAGCGCGACCGCAATTACGATCATTATCTCGACAACGTCTTCTATGATCGCCGTCCGAGCGTCTGGATCGAACCCAAGGGCGATTGGGGCAAGGGCGCGATTCAACTCATCGAAATTCCGACGGATGACGAGATCCACGACAATATCGTCGTCATCTGGGCGCCCGAGAAGCCGGCCGTTCCCGGCGCCTCCTTCGAATATTCCTATCGGCTGCACTGGCTTGCGGACGAGCCCTACCCGACCAAACTCGCGCGCTGCGTCGCGACGAGGCTCGGCAACGGCGGCCAGCCCGGCAGGCCGCGGCCCAAGGGCGTCCGGAAGTTCATGGTGGAGTTTCTGGGCGAGCCGCTCGCGAAACTCCCCTTCGGCGTGAAACCCGAACCCGTGTTATGGGCGTCGCGCGGAACGTTCTCCTACGTCTTCACCGAAGCGGTTTTTGACAATGTGCCGGGCCATTGGCGGGCGCAATTCGACCTGACCGTGGAAGGCTCTGAGCCAGTGGAGATGCGCCTGTTCCTCAAGAACGGCGATGACGTGCTTTCGGAAAATTGGCTGTATCAGTATCACCCGCTCTAACGCGGGCGATTGACACTCCCGCCGTCTTCAGGCCAAGACTTCGGTGAGTTGCAAGAGGCATCATACGGAAGGCCTTCCTCGCCTCGTTCGCACCGCCTCTAAGGCTGCGGACGTTCATTCGCGAATGCGCCGGGAAATTGGACAATGACGAAGAGAATTACCAAGTGTCGCGTTAGCGGCTCCACCAATCTCGTCTCGGTTCTGGCGCTCGGCGACCAGGCGCTCACGGGCGTTTTTCCGAGCTCTCGCGAGACGCCTGTCACGGTCGGTCCTCTGGAGCTCGTCTGGTGCCCTGATTCAGGCCTGCTGCAGCTCGCGCACAGCTATGAGGCCAGCGAGATGTATGGCGAGAACTACGGTTATCGCTCGGGCCTCAATCAGTCGATGGTGCGACACCTGACCCAGAAGATCGCCCATCTTGAGCGATTCGCCGATCTCAAGCCCGGCGACGCGGTGCTCGACATCGGCTCAAACGACGCGACGTCTCTCAAGGCCTATACGACGTCGAGCTTGGCGCGCATCGGCATTGATCCCACCGGCGCGAAGTTCCGACAATATTATCCAGACGATATCAAGCTCGCGCCGGAGTTCTTCTCTTCACAGGCGTTTGAAAAGCTCTCGCCGAAGCGGGCGAAGATCGTCACGTCAATCGCGATGTTCTACGATCTCGACGATCCCGTCTGGTTCGCCCGCGAAGTCGCCAAAGCGCTCGCGCCCGACGGGGTATGGCATTTCGAGCAGAGCTATATGCCGTCAATGCTGCGGCTCACCTCCTACGACACGATCTGCCACGAGCACATCGAATATTACTCGCTGGGGGTCATCGAGAAAATTCTCGGCGCGGCCGATCTCCAGATTCTCGACGTGCAGATGAACGCGGTCAACGGCGGCAGTTTCGCCGTCACCGCCGGCCACAAGAACGCGCAGCGCAAGCGCAATCTTGCGGTGATCGACTGGCTGTTGGCGCAAGAGGAGCGGATGGGGCTGAACACGCCTCGTCCCTACCGCGATTTCGAAGATCGCGTCTTCCGCCATCGCGAGGACCTGCGCCGCCTGCTGCGCGCGCTCAAGGACGACAACAAGCGCATCCTCGGCTACGGCGCCTCGACCAAGGGCAATGTGGTGCTGCAATTCTGCGACATCGGCCCCGACCTCGTCGAGGCGATCGCCGAGGTCAATCCCGACAAATTCGGTTGCTTCACGCCCGGCTCACATATCCCGATCGTCTCGGAAGCCGAGGCGCGGGCGATGAAGCCGGATTACTTCCTCGTGCTTCCCTGGCATTTCAAGGACGGGATATTGGCGCGGGAGCAGGAATATCTCGCCAGCGGCGGCAAGATGATCTTCCCCTTTCCGGAGATCGAGATCGTCTGATTGACTCAACGCACCGTCTTGGAGTGAAGCAATGCTAAAGGGCCTCCTTGTATCACACAAAGGCGAACATTGCGGCGTCTATCAATACGGCCGGAACTTGTTTGACGTCTTGACGAAAGATCAGACGATCAACTGGTCTTATGTAGAATGCGCGGGATTCGAGGAATTGAAGACCGCCGTTCACGACGCGAAGCCCGACGTCATTCTCTTCAATCATCATCCTAGCACGATGAATTGGCTTACGACGGCGCCGATGTCGGAACTCGGCGCGACGCTCTTTGGCGTTCTCCATCAGGTGACCCAGGAAATCGCCGACGGCGCGAGTGTCGCACCGTTCGACTTCCTCATTTGCCTCGATCCGACGCTCGTTCCCCGCAATCCCGCGTTACTGCGCGCGCCGCGGTTTCTTCCAGCCCGTCCGGCAAAGTCACCGCAGCCGCCCGAGGTTTTCACGATCGGCTCCTTCGGCTTCGCGACGCCGGGAAAAGGATTCGACCGGCTCTGCGAACTGGTGAACGACCAATTCGACCGCGCCGTGATTCGAATCAACCTCCCCCCGCATGATGACCCCAGCATCGTCCCTGAATCCCGCTTCGCCGAAACTGTCGAGAAATGCAGTAAAGCAATCACCAAACCCGGTATTGAGTTGCAGGCGACGAGCCATTTTTTTGACAATGCGCAGATCGTTGAATTCCTCGCGTCGAATACGATGAATGCTTTCGTCTATGACGACATGTCATCCGGCATATCAAGTTGCGTCGACTTTGCTTTGGCGTCGGGACGACCTTTCGCATTGACGCGCTCGGCGATGTTTCGGCACATGTTTCACGTTAATCCTTCGATCTTCATCGAAGATCGCGACCTGATCGATATCGCCGAAGGCGACACGTCCATGCTCAAAGCGCTGCGCGACGCCGCTGCTCCGGAGAAGGTGGCGGCCGAATTGAACCGGTCCATGATCGGCGCGATGAGAGCGCGCGAGGCGAGCCGCGCCACGCCCGATCGACGCGGCTTTAACAAGATTCTCGACGATCGCTCGCGGGCCGCTTATAGCGACGCGATCAGCGATCTTGCACAACATGTCCCAGACATGCTCGCCCGTAAGATCGAACGCGCGAATATTCAGCAAGGCTTTGCGCTCGACACCGCTCAGCGTTTTCTGGCCGAATGCCCTAACGCCCGCATCTTGGCGGCAGGCTCCTTTGAAGACACCGCCGTCGCGACGCTCTGCGAGCAAGGCTACCGGATCGATGAGATCGACCCGAACGTCAATGGAATGACGTTGCTCGATTTCTATCGCTCTCCCGGGGCCCGGCTAGGTTCCTATGACCTATGCCTGAGCGTATCGGTTCTGGAACATGTGGCGGATGACGAGCAATTCGTCCGCATTATCAGCGAATTTCTCCGACCGGGCGGCCTCGCGGTGCTGACGGTGGATTTCAAGGAAAGCTGGCGACCGGGACAAATCAAGCCGATCGTCGATCACCGCCTGTACACGACTCATGATTTGCGTGACAGGTTGATCAACGCCATGGGAGAATGCGCGCTTGTCGACCCGCCAATCTGGGCCGAAGGGATCGAAGATTTTGAGTATGAAGGCAGCGAATACGGCTTCGCGGGCTTCGTGTTCAGAAAACTCGACGCCGACTCCGTTCGCATGGCGAACGCGCAACCTGTTTGGCGGGAATTGCTCACGCAATCGCCAGCGTCGAGCATTCCTCGAGAGGACAAGATGACCGCCATCAAACGCATTTTTGGCGTCGGGCGGTGAATTGACAATCAAACCACAGGGCGGGACTCCATGACGGCCGAAAAAGACGTGGACATCCTGGTCCACGATAAATTCTTCAAGGATAAGAGCGAGCCGGGCGTGTTCGTCGAGGTTGGCGCCGCCCTACCCGATTATCTGTCCATCAGCGCAAGGTTTCGCGACCTTGGATGGAAAATCATCGCGATCGAGCCAAATCCGGAATTTTGCCAGGCCCATCGAAGCCGCGGGCACCAGATCTATGAATACGCCTGCAGCGACGTCGACGCCGACGACATGGATTTCTTCGTCGTCGACTCTCAGGGCGCCGATTACCTGGGCGGCTCGGTTTCTTTCGAGTCTTTCTCGTCTCTCGGCATAAAAGACGAGTTCGCCGAACTACACGAAACCGTCAAGAACAACACGCGCGTCAAGACCGTGCCGGTCAAAGTGCGGCGGTTAGACACCATTTTGAAGGAACATGAGCCCGAAATCGATCATATCGACATACTCGCGATCGACGTCGAAGGCTGGGAGCTGAACGTATTGCGAGGACTGTCGCTGGAAAAGTATAATCCCAGCGTCGTCATCCTCGAAAACCTCTTTAATAAGGACGAGTACGTCGAGTTCATGAAAAAAGCCGGCTACGCCATGTGGAGTCGCCTTGAGCCAAATGACGTCTATGTCGCGAAAAGCTTCGCCAATATTGAGGAACCGAGAAAGCCTCTATGGACTCGCCTGTTAGACTTTGTGGCGAAGCTTAAAAAATGACGGGTCGCGCTGAACGTGCGCGGCGCCGTTTACGGCACGGCCCACACGGCCAAAAATCCGAGCGCGCTATTCCACCCTTTTTTCATAGGCCGCCCAAAGCCGATCGCCCAATCGCGTTAGAGACTTGGCCTTTGAGTATTTTCCGAGCGTCGACAGGGTTTCTGCGGATTTTTTAAGGACGGAGGCTGGGACGTATCGCTTGACGACTGCGGGTAGCTCTTCTTGCGCGTCGCCTGCGTTCAAGCCGGAGATCAAGCGCTGCCTTGATGGCGGCGAGTTTTCAACGAACTGCTTTGGCCATTCCGTTACGCGGCCTATATGGCGCGCCCAAGCCGCCCTGTAACTACAGAACAATATGTGCTGCGTGTATCCGGAAACGTTCGAACCGCCGGCATGCACGGTGTTATGCAAAAATAGAATGGCGTCGCCCGCTTTCGCCAACAATGTGACAGCCTCCTCCTTCAGGCTCTCCATGTCCGTTCCAGGCTCAAGGTGAAAGTAATTGTGACTGCCGGGCACAACCGCGAATGGGGCGTGCTCGAACGTCATATCACTCAAGTAGCAAGCGACATTGACCCATAAGGCGTTGGAATTCCGGTAGTCGCCCTCGCGCTCCAAGATGCCGTAGTCAACATGCAACGCCGTCCGATGAGGAGTGCTGACGCCTTGCTTGGAATGCTTGGGGACATAAGCGCCTTTAAAGCAGATGAAGTTGGAGCCGAGAATACTCGTGAGCGCTGAAACAAGCTTTGGATGATCGACCATCGGCGCAAAGGACGGCGCGGAACAGAAGGCTTCGCTCATATCGATTTTCTTTTCGGCGAGTCCGTACTGCTCAATTTCCTTGTGCATTAAATCGACTTCTTCGGGGGTAAAAAGCTGAGGGATCACCAAGAAGCCGTTCTTCGCAAAGAACGCGCGTTGGTCGGCTGCACTCATCGCCGCCCAGTCATACTGAAAAATGTTCTTCGGAATCTCCATCTTTACTTCTCCAACCGCTGGCTCGCTCCGCAACTTAGCGGAAAACATGTCCGACCGCCAAACTCGAGGCTACGCACGACGAGAGTAGGGATAAGCGTCGTCTGACAGCGCATTTGTAGTTTTGCTCGTCTCAAAACATTGTTGCTTGCGTGAAGTGGTCATCAAGCGTGCCGTTCGTCCATCTTTCCGTTCGGCGATCTCTGTTTCTCATGATGCGCGCTGAGTTCAGGCTGTTGACGTCTGAAGCGCTCAGCCGACATCGTCGCATAGGCGAATTTCGCGCGCAGATTGCCGATTGAAAAATCGGAATAGACCTTTTTCATCAGGCTATCCATCAGCGTGCGGCTTTCGCCCGCCGGATTGACGAAGCACATGAATTTGCCAAGCTGCATCGCCAGCGGATGGAACTCATGTCTGATCACGCGCCGCACGTGGAAAGCCTCGATGCTGTCGTGGCCGAAGAAGTGGTCGGCGATATTGTGGAATCCGTCGATGGCGATGCGATAGCGATTGACCATGCCGCCGCCTGCGAAGGAGTCATTGTCTGGGCGCCGGTCCAGCAGCGCGCCAGAGAGAACTTTGATGCTCAAGCCGCCGGGCATCAGTTCGAAAAAGCGCGCCACATGCCCCCAGCAGCTGCCGACGAATTTTTCATTGAGCGGCACGCGATTCCACGTCGAGCGCTTCACGATGATGCCGCCGATGAAGCTCAAGAATGCTTCGGTGTTGACCGCTTTGCTGAAATAGTCGTGGCGGCTGCGCGGATCCGAAAGCTCGAAGACGGCGCCGTCCTCGCACGCGACGGTCGGATATTCGGTCCAGCTGTCGTGATAAAAATAATACTCCATGTGCTTGCACAGATAGAGATCATGGCCGCTTTGAATTTCGTTGAGCGCGCGACGCAGCGCGCCCGGCCGCATGATGTCGTCGCCGCTGAACAGCCAGCAATAATCGCCGGTCGCGGGCTCAACGGACTTCGCCATGTCGCGGTCGATGCCGCCTTTCTGAGGCTGACGCACATATTTGATATTGGGATGCTTGCGCTCGTAGCCCGCGAGAATTTCCGCGGTGTTGTCGGTCGAAGCGCCGTCGAGGATGACGATTTGCACCTCATCCCCACCGTCCTGCCCAAGGATCGAATCGAGAGTTTCAGGAATGAATTTCGCGAAATTATAGATGGGAATGCAGATGGAAAGGCTGGCGGTCATCGACGCAAGATCCCTACGAGAGAGTTGAGAGCCCTCGCTGCGCTTCAATCGGCCGGAAGATAGGCGGAAGCGGTCGTTGAGGCAACGCGGCGATCCGCCACTTCATTCGGGGGCTCCAGAACCTTGCCGAGTTCGACGGCGTCGATCTGATAGCGATCTCCCCGCACCATTGAGACGAGACGTGCGGCCGATTGTCGCCAGGTCGTGACCGTCGGGGCTTTCATCTCTCTTACTTCAACGAGCGCTTCACGCACGCGCTCGGCGAGCGCTTGCGCGTCGAGCACATCGAAATAGACAGTCCCGTCGCCGCCGACTTCGCGGAAAACCGGGATATCGCTTGCGATCACCCGCGCGCCGTGATGCGCGGCTTCGATCAGCGGCATGCCGAAGCCCTCGACGAAGGATGGAAAGATCAAACCCCGCGCGCGCGGATAGAGGTGCGAAAGATCGGCGTCGCTCGCATTGTCGAGCCAGAACAGCCGGCGTCCGTATTCGCTGTGCTGTCTTATACGGCGTTGCAGCGCCCGCGTGTTCCAACCCGGCCGGCCGACGATCACGTAACGCGTCTCGCAGCCTTCCGACCAAAGTCGTTCAAACGCGTCCAAAGCGATGGGATAGGCCTTGCGCGGCTCGAGCGTGCCGACGCTCATGAAGAACGGCGTCGGCGCTGAAGCGATCTGCTCGACGGCCTTTGAGGGCGCTTCCTGAGCCCCAGCGCTAAAATCGGCGCCAAGCGGCCACCAGCCGATCCGCATAGTCGCGGGCGTCGCGAGACCCTGTTCCCGCACGTAGTCCACGAGGTCCCTTGCGACGCTCTGCGAAATGCAGACGATGGCGTCGCATTGCAGCAGCACCTTCTCGAACCAGGGCGTGAAGGGCGCGCTGTTCTTTAAGGCGGTCGCGGCGGGATAACGCAAGGGGATGAGATCATAGAGGCCGCCGACGACTTCGGCGCCAACCTCATGCGCTGCGCTCAAGAGCGGCGGATATTCCTCGACGAAGCCCCATCCGGAGTCGAGCAAGAGCAGCGTGTCGCCCGATTGCAATTCAACCGCGTCTGGCAAATTGTCGTGCTGAAAATGGCCATACAAGCGGCCCGCTTCCAGATAGACTGGAAGCGCTTCGCCGCTTTCGACGCAGGCGCGCGCGATTTCACGCACCACGCGCTGGACCCCGGTATGGCCGCGAAAGCGATGCGTCGCCGTCATATCGATGAGCAGACGATTATGCGCCGCTGGCGGCGGGATGACGCCTTGGAGGCGCGTGCGCAGCGCCTGCGCTTGAGCGGCGTCCGGCGCGCGCCAGCGCCCATCGTGCAGGCGGCTCAGCCCGAGCAGGCGAGAGAGCGTCCAATAAAGCTCCAACGCCTTGGCGTAGATGAGACGAATGCGCGGATCGACGTCATACTGCTCGATATCGCTCAACTCGCGATGCAACTCCTTGAGCAGATAGGCGTCGATCTCCTCCTTCATTCCCGCTCTCCGCAGTTCGCTCGCGCCGCCTTCGCCTTGCCGCCTTTTCGGACGGATCTCGCAAGAAAGCTAAAGCGTGCGGCCAACGGCCGCTCTGCTGGAAGGCATCGGAAAAATCACGATATTTCCGCCCTGCCCGGATGCGGCGATCACCGCCGCCGCGATGTCCGCCGACGCTTCGCTCACGCAGCGCCGCAAAAATGAATCGGCGACGCCTTCGTAATTCATGCTCAGCAAGTCATGCGCGCATTGTTCTGCGCGCACGAGCGAGATTTCCGCCAATGGCGGGACAGGATCAGCGCTCGACAGATTGGAGAGTGCGTTCAACTCGCATTCAAGCGCTCGACGCGCGAAATCCGGCAGCGCCGCAAGCACTTGGCGCTCGAAATGGGTCCGAAGCTTATTCGCGGCGTCGTCAAAGAATGCACAAGCTTGGCTGTCCGCCGAAAGCTTAGCATTATTCGCATTCATCCTACATCCTTCCCGAAGCGCAAAGTCTAGGCTTTAAGACACAAGCAAGACGGAAGCTTTTTTGCTCCGGCATCTACCTCAAATACACAATTACGGCAAACAAAAGGAGACGCTAAAATTATCGAGCCAGCGGGCGCTTAGGCGCGGCCCGGCTATGGACGTGTGGCGACAAGCGAAGCGGCATCTACGGTTGCATGAAACTGAGATGTCAGCTCAAGACGTTTTACGCTGGTTCAGTCGCATAGCCCGCCAGTTCGAGAAGACGCCGCACGCCGACCGGCTCTTCGCTTAGCAGCGGCACGACGGCGTAACGGCGCGCATGAGTTGTCGCCACTTTCTCAACCTCGAGCAGTTCATTTTTGGCGCGCTGACGCAGCAAGGGAGAATGCGGACGCGCCGCCGCGACGCTGTTATTGATGACCCACGCCCAAGGCTCGATCCCGGCGCGGCGCAAATCGGCTTGCAGGTTGGCGGCTTCCAAGATGGGCGTCGTTTCCGCGAGCGTCACGAGCAAAACTTTGGTTCTACGCGCGTCCTGTAGCTGCATCATCGGCGTGGTGTAATGCGCGCCCTTGGCGTCCAGCATCCGCGCGACCTCACGATGATAGGCGCCCGTCGCGTCGAGGAGCAGCAGCGTGTGGCCGGTCGGCGCGGTGTCCATGACGACGAACTTCTCGCCCGCTTCGCGGATGACGCGCGAGAACGCCTGAAAGACGGCGATTTCTTCCGTGCAAGGAGAGCGCAAATCTTCTTCGAGCAAAGCCCGTCCTTGCGCGTCGAGCGCCGCGCCTTTCGTTCTCAGCACCTCTTGCCGGTAGCGTTCGGTTTCCGCGTGCGGATCGATGCGGCTCACGGTCAGATTGTCGAGCGAACCATGCAGCGTTTCGGCGAGATGCGCGGCAGGGTCGGAGGTGGTGAGATGGACGGGCAGTCCGCGATGCGCCAACTCGACGGCGACCGCCGCCGCAAGCGTCGTCTTGCCGACGCCGCCCTTGCCCATCAGCATGACGAGGCCATGACCATCGGCGGCGATGCCGTCCACCAGTTCCGAAAGGCTTGGCGCGTGCAGCTCGACAGGTTCGCCGACCGCCGTTTCGATGTGCGTCGGCGTCGCAACGAGGAGCTGACGCAATGCATCAAGTCCGACGAGATTGAACGGCTTCAAAGGCACATAGTCGCGGGGCAAGCTGCGAAGCGCATCGGGCGTCGCCGCCAAAGCAGCCTGCTCGCGCGCGTAAAGGGCGGCGGCGAGCGCATCGAGCGCCGCCTCTTCCTTCGGCAGTAGACCATTCACTACGAGGAATTGCTGATTGAGGCCGATCGCCGCCAGCTCCTCATGCGTGCGCGCGGCTTCACGCAGCGCGGAGTTTTGCGCACGGGCGACGAGGATCAGGCGGGTGCGCTGACCGTCGGCCAAAGCGGCGACCGCGGCGCTGTATTGGGCGCGCTGCTTTTCCAGTCCGGCAAGCGGACCGAGGCAGGAGGCGTCGCCTTTCCCCGCCTCAAGGAAGCCGCTCCAGGCGACGGGGAGCTGCAACAGGCGGATGGTGTGGCCGGTCGGGGCCGTATCGAAAATAATATGATCGTATCCCGATGTAATGGCTTTGTCCGTCAACAGCGCGGTGAATTCGTCGAAGGCGGCGATTTCCGTGGTGCAGGCTCCGGAAAGCTGCTCTTCGATGCCCTTCACCACGGCTTCGGGAAGCTTGCCGCGCACGGGGCCGACGATGCGGTCGCGATAGGCTTGCGCGGCGGCCTGCGGGTCGATTTCCAGCGCGAACAGGTTCGGCACGGCGTCAATCGCCGTGATTTTATCGCCGATGCCGACCCCAAACACCTGCCCGACATTGGACGCCGGATCGGTGCTGACAAGCAGCACGCGGCGTCCGGCTTCAGCGAGTTCTATCGCCGTCGCACAGGCGATCGACGTTTTCCCGACGCCGCCTTTGCCCGTGAAGAAGAGGAAGCGCGGAGCCTGTTCAACAAACTTCATGTCGACCTTTCAGCAGCGCGATGAACCGCTACAGCACGCGCCTGATTTCGCTTCCTCTACCTTTTTGACGCCCGCCCAGCGCGCAAGTTCCTCGCGGTTCGGATAGCGTCCGGCGAGCGATATCTCGCCATCAATGAGGATCAGCGGCAGAGCTTCCTGCCCCGAGCGTTCGAGGAATGCCTTAACGGTCGCATTTTCAGCAAAGACCATTGGCTCCTGAGCGAGATTGAAGCGCTCGATGCGCGCGCCGTTCTGCTTCGCCCATTCAACGTCGGCAGAGAAGGTCACAAGCGCCTGATTGGTCTCAACGCCGCAGACGCCGGTGCTGCAGCACAGGGCGGGATCAAAAACTTGAATGGTCGTCATATTCGTCCTTTCAGGATTGAGGTTGAGCAGCTCTGCCGACGACGACTTCGCCATCTTCCTTGGTGAATTCGCCAATGGCAGGATTGGGGAGGATGTCGAGCACGGCTTCCGAGGGACGGCACAACCGTGCGCCCTTCGGCGTTACGACGATCGGACGATTGATGAGGATCGGATGTTCGAGCATGAAGCCGATTAATTCCTCTTCCGTCCACTTTGGATCGCCAAGGCCGAGCGCCTCATAGGGCGTGCCTTTCTGGCGCAGCAGATCGCGCGCTGAAATGCCCATGGCTTTGAGCAGCTCAACAAACCGCTCGCGCGTTGGCGGGTCTTTCAGATATTCGATGACGACCGGCTCTTCGCCGCTTTGGCGGATCATCGCGAGCGTGTTGCGCGACGTGCCGCAGGCGGGGTTGTGATAGATCGTGATGGTCATCGCTCAGGCGTCCGTTTTGTGGCCATGGCTTACGCGTGAAACGGTCTCAGTCGTTCAGAGCTCCAGAACAACAGGCGGCTTCAGTCACAGGCGCTGGCTTCGCGCCGCAGCAGGCGGAGGACTCCCCCTTAGCGGCGCTCGCGCGGAATCCCGCAAGCGCCACGTCGTCGCCGTAAATCGTGCTTTCGCCGGTCGTCAGGAAGGACTCCCACAACAGCCCTTGCGGGTCGGACGTCCATGCCTTCTCCGATTTGGCGTAGCAGCAGGTTGTCGCGCCCTCTTCCAGCACCGGCCGTTCGGCCTGTTGCAGGCGCTGATAGACTTCTTTCAGCTCTTCCGGCGTCTCGACCTCGATCCCGAGATGATCGACGCCAGCCTCTCCGCCGCGCGACGATATCGCGAAGTTCACGCGCGGATCGTCAAGTATCCATTTCGCATAGTCGGGTTTGGCGACGGTCGGCGCCGACCCGAAAAGCGCGCTGTAAAACCGGATGGAGACCGCAAGCTCATCAACGGACAGGTGTACGTGCAGGCGTTTCATGGCTTCCCTTTGGCTGGCAAGTTGAAGGAGCGGCGGCCTCGCATGAGGCTGCAGCGCCTTGGCAGCAATTCTCGGTCATGTAGGCGAGCAGCGCGTTCATGACCGGATAGACCGCCGAGTAGATCAGCGACCGGCTTTCGCGCCGGAAGGTCACAAGGTCCGCGTGTTTGAGCTGGCTCAGATGGAAAGACAGCGTCGCCGGCGGGAGCGCGAGCCGCTCGCCGATTTGTCCCGCAGCAAGCCCCTTAGGTCCGGCTTGCATGAGCAGTCTGAAAATATCGAGCCGCGTTTCCTGGCCGAGCGCGACAAGGGCGGCAATGGCTGCCTGCTTTTCCATATTTCCAATATGGTCGAAACATAGATCGCGTCAATACCGACGAGACGTCGATTCGCCGTTCTGCCGTCGAGAGACTTCCGGCGCGAAACGCGCGGTCGCACTGAGTCGAAACCGAACGAAAAGTGTCGTATCGAGACGCTGAATGGAGCGTGCATGACGCGACCTGTGCCGTTGAGACTAATTCTACAATGCTGACACATCAGCATATTAGATTCGCCGTGGCGCCGATGATGGATTGGACGGATCGGCACTGCCGATACTTCCATCGCCTGTTATCGCGCCGCGCGCGCCTTTATACGGAAATGCTCACGACGGGCGCGGTGATCCACGGTGACCGCGCGCGGCTGATGGCGTTCGATCCGTTTGAGCAGCCCGTCGCCATGCAGCTCGGCGGCGCCGCACCCGCTGCGCTGGCGAAGTCGGCGGCGCTTGTCGAGAATTTCGGCTACGCCGAAGTCAATCTCAACGTCGGCTGCCCGTCGGATCGCGTGCAAGATGGCGCGTTCGGCGCCTGTCTCATGCGCGAGCCTGCGCGCGTCGGAGACTGTATCAAAGCGATGAAGGACGCCGTCGCCATTCCCGTAACCGTGAAATGCCGCATCGGCGTCGACGATCAGGAGCCGGAACAGGCTCTCTTCACACTCGCCGAGGCCTGCGTCGAGAGCGGCGCCGACGCGCTGTTCGTGCATGCGCGAAAGGCTTGGCTGAAGGGGCTGTCACCCAAGGAAAACAGGGACGTTCCGCCGCTGGACTATCCGCTGGTGCACCGTCTCAAGCGCGCCTTGCCGGACTTTCCGATCGCCATCAATGGCGGGCTGACGCGGATCGCCGAGATGCAAGAACAGCTGCAGTTCGTCGATGGCGTGATGATCGGGCGCGCCGCCTATCATGATCCCGCGCTGCTGCTTGAGGTCGACCCACAATTGTTTGGACAGTCGGCGCCGGTCGCCAACCTATTCGACGCCGTGGACGCGTTCCTTCCCTACGTCGAGCGCGAACTCGCGAAGGGCGAGCGGCTCTCAGCGATGACGCGTCATCTGCTCGGCCTCTTCGCCGGAATGCCGGGCGCACGGTCGTTCCGTCGGCGGCTGGCGCTCGAAGCCGTCAAACCTGGCGCCGGAGTCGAAACGCTGCTTGGGGCCGTGAATGAAGTTCGCGCGGCCATTGCGCGCTTCGCCGAAGCGGAAGCAGGGAAACCCGTCAACGCCGAACCTGCCGAGATCGCCTGACGATCAAACCGCCGATAGCGCCGCAAGAATGGCGAACTCCGCGAGTTGCTGCGCGGCGCCGAGCACATCGCCCGTGTAGCCGCCAATCTGCTTTTTTGAGAGGTTGGCAATAAGCGCAGCGATGACGAAGGCGGCGAAGATCGCGACTGCGATCTCGATTAAGCCGGCGCCGGCGAGCCACGGCGCGAGACCAAAGCCGGCGGCGACGAGCCAGGCGCGTGTCCAAATCTCGCGCGAGGGCGCCGAGACGCTCGCGCCCAGCCCATCGGCGCGCGCCCTCGAAAGCCGCATCATCGGCGCCAGTCCGGCTACGCGCGACAAGGCGCCCGCAAAGATGAGGGCGCCGGCCGCGAGTGCGACGCTTCGCTCAAGGAGTGACGCGAGCGCCGCGACGCGCAGCAGGATCGAGAAACACAACGCCAGGACGCCATAGGTCCCAACGCGGCTGTCGCGCATAATGGCGAGCTTCGACTCGCGCGTCGCGCCGCCGCCGAACCCGTCCGCGACATCCGCGAGTCCGTCCTCGTGCAGCGCGCCTGTGGCCAGCACGAGGACCGCGACAGCGACGAGCGCGCATACGAGCGCAGGAAGATGGCAGGCGCGCGCCACGAACAGACCCGCCGCGCCTGTGGCGCCGATTACGGCGCCGGCGATCGGCAGCGCAGGCGCCATGCGCGCGAAATCAAGCAGCGCATGCGCGCCCTCGCCGATCGGAAGGCGCGTATAGAACCGCAAAAAGCTTAGGACATCGGCGAGGAGCGCGCGCTGCATCGGTTCTATTTTCGGCGCCGCGTTGGATTTGTCGAGAACCCCAACGCCTCCGCGCGGCTCTAAATCGTCTGGTTGTAGGCGCCGACCTCTGGATTTTCGCGCAGCACGCCGTCGATCGCCGTAAACATTTCCTTCATGCGCGCTTGCGACACCGGGCTCTCGACCACGACGACGAGTTCCGGCTTGTTCGACGACGCGCGCACGAGGCCCCAGGTGCCGTCGGCGACCGTAACGCGCACGCCGTTGATGGTGACGACGTCGCGGATGGGCTGGCCGATGATCTGCTCGCCCTGCGCGCGCATCGCCTCGATGCGCGCCGTCACCTTGTCGATGACGCCGTATTTCTTTTCGTCGTCGCAATGCGGCGACATCGTCGGCGAGCCCCAGGTCTTCGGTAGCTCGGCGTAGAGCTCGGCCATCGACTTCGTCGGATTGCGATCGAGCATTTCGAGGACGTGCACCGCGGTGAGCAGCCCGTCGTCATAGCCGCGTCCGATCGGCTCGTTGAAAAAGAAGTGCCCCGACTTTTCGAATCCGGCGAGCGCCTTGCGCTCGCTGACGCGGCGCTTGATGTAGGAATGCCCGGTCTTCCAATATTCCGTGACGACGCCGCGCGCGACGAGCTCGGGATCGGTCGCGAAAAGCCCGGTCGACTTCACGTCGACCACGAATGACGCATTCGGATGGACCTTGGAGAGATCGCGCGCGAGCATGACGCCGATCTTGTCGGCGAAGATTTCGTCGCCATTATTGTCGACAACGCCGCAGCGATCCCCGTCGCCGTCAAAGCCGAGACCGACGCAAGCGCCGGTCTCGCGCACCTTGTCGGCGATGGCGTGCAGCATGTCCATATCTTCGGGATTGGGATTGTAGCGCGGGAACGTGTAGTCCGGCGAGACGTCAAGTGGGATCACGTCGCAGCCAAGGCGCTCCAGCATCTGCGGCGCGAAGGCGCCGGCGGTGCCATTGCCGCAGGCGGCGACGACCTTCATCTTGCGGGTGAAGGGCGGCCGGCGGGTGAGGTCGTCGATGTAGCGCGCGCCAAAATTTTCGATGTAGCGATAGGAGCCGCCTTCCGCCTCGTGAAATTCGCCGGCGAGAACGATCTCCTTCAGGCGTCCCATCTCCTCCGGCCCAAAGGTCACGGGCCGCCGCGCGCCCATCTTCACGCCCGTCCAGCCGTTGTCGTTATGCGAGGCCGTCACCATCGCCACCGCGGCGACATCGAGATCGAACTGCGCGAAATAGGCCATCGGCGACAGTGCGAGACCGATATCGCGCACGCGCACGCCGGCGGCCATCAGCCCGCTCACCAGCGCCAGTTTGATCGATGAAGAATAGCTGCGGTAATCATGGCCGACGACGATTTCGGGCGCGACGCCCAATTCGCGCAGCAGCGCGCCAAGGCCCATGCCGAGCGCCTGCACGCCCATCAAATTGAGGTCGGCGCCAAACAGCCAGCGCGCGTCATATTCGCGAAAGCCGGTCGACTTGATGAGCGGCGCCTCTTCATATTCGAATGTATTCGGGCGCAGATTCGGGACGGGCTTGGGAAACATCAACGATCCTTCACTGGTCGAGCGTCGACTTGGCCGCCTTGGCATAAGCGAAAATCGGCGCCGCGCCAAATTCGGCGTGGGAGATGATGCAATTTAAGCTTGCAGAGCCCTACGAGCGCTCGTAGATTTTCGTGCCGTATTTGCATTATTTTTTCGAGGTTTCGCTATGGCCAAGAAAATTGTTCTGCTCGCCGATGGCACCGGAAACGGGCGACTGGTACAAGTCTCAAATATCTGTCGGCTTTCGCAAGCGCTCTGCCTCTCAGACAAAGATCAGGTGGTTTATTACATTCCCGGCGTCGGCACCGAGGGTTTCAAGCCGCTCGCGATGCTCGACGGCGCGACAGGCTTTGGCGTGCCGTCGAACGTGCGCAAGCTATACCGTTTCCTGTCTTGGAATTGGGAGCCTGGCGCAGCCATCTATATGTTCGGCTTTAGCCGTGGCGCCTTCACCATTCGGATGCTGATCGACCTCATTCGCGCGCAGGGTCTGTTGCCGACCGAATTCAACGGGCGGCGCGTGTCGCACCAGGAGATGCTTCGCAATTCCGAAGACGCTTGGCGCGCCTTCTGCGGGCAAGACGAGGAACGTAAAAAGAATATCTGGGTTTTTTTGGGCCTGCCCAAGCTGCGAGACGCCATCTTGGGCGTCTGGAAAAAGCTTCGAGGGCAGCCAAGCTATGCTGACGTGCAAAAGGCCGCCTCGGACCGCGACCCCGAGAAACTGTCCATCGACTTTGTCGGCCTATTCGACACAGTGGAAGCCTATGGGGTGCCTATCGAAGAAATGCGCGAGGTCGTTCATCGCTTTGTGTTCCCCATCAAGTTTGGCGGCGATCATACGATCTGGAAGAAGGTCCACCGGATACGACAGGCTCTCTCGCTCGACGATGAGCGCCTCACTTTCCATCCGATCCGCGTGTCCTTAAAGCCCGATGAGCCGGACTTACGCATACAGGAAGTTTGGTTCGCGGGCGTGCATTCCGACGTCGGCGGCGGCTATCCTGACGACATGACGGCGCATTGCCCGCTGGTCTGGATGGTTCGGGAACTTCAGACAGCCGCGACCGACAGAGCGCTCACTTTTCACGAAACGGCGTTGGCCGAATTCAGAAGAACGGCCACGCCATTCGGGCCGCTGCATGACTCTCGAGCAGGCGTGGCGGTGTTGTATCGCTACGATCCACGGCAAGTGACCCTGACGGATCCAGCCGGTAATCCCTACTACCGACCGACCGTCCACCACACGGTTGTTGAACGCTTAGTAGACGGAGGCGGCGATTACGCGCCGCTGGCGCTTGGCGGGACGAGCGCGCATCAAGCCCAAACCGGGCCTAAGGGCGCCGACGTCTTCATGCCCGACGGCTCCATCGCGCGCGCGGAGACTGGACCGGATTACGCCCTCGTTCGACAAGCGGACCCGGCGTTTGAACCCGCAAACATACGCAGCGATGGCCGCGAACTCGACTTTGCCCGGGGAGCGATGAAGAGCCTGGACGCGCCCAACCGGGAACAGATGGAGATCGCCCGCGACTACGTATGGCTGAACCGAATTGCATATTTTTTCTTCGTGGCCCTGTTCCTCACGGCGCTCGCTCTTCCGTTGCTCGATTCAACGATCGACGACTCCAACGAAGGCATATGGAACCAGATCTCAGTAGTTGCGCTCCCGTTCCAATGGCTTCTCCGCGTGCTCGGCCCAGTTGGCGACGCTCTGTCGCGGTTCATGTCCGGCACTGAAAATGTCCTTCGCGGCGTGGGCGACACGATCCTATCCTTCACGCCGTCCTATCTCTACGTTCATGTGAAAGCTGCGCTGAATCATCCGTTTTTCAGCATAGCGCTGGTGCTCGCCTATTTCGTTCTTCGCAATAGGAGCGACGCCTATGAGGACGCCACGCGCTACCACGCCCGCGTGGCTTGGAACATTCAGAACGACAAAGTCAAAAGCGGCATTCAATCCAAACCGAGCGCAACGTCACAACTCGTGCGCACGATACGAAGCTCGCCTGCAGCGAGATCTGTCCTTGGGGTCGGCCGCGCGATGTTGCCTGCCGCTTACGCGATTATCTTTGTGTTCACGCCCCTGCTTCTCGCCGCCAATCGAATTGGCTTCAATTACCTCGAGGGATCTGGTCGCGTCTGCGTGGATTCAAGCGCTTCCGAGTGGGTGGCGAGCGCATCTGCACGATTTGCCACGAATGATCCCTGCTGGGCGAGCCGCTGGACGGTTGAACGCGGCGGCGTCTATCGCCTGACGATCAGCATCGACCCCAAGAGCGATGATCCCTGGCTGGATCAGCTGATGCTCACCGATCCCTACGGCTTCGATGCGAAAGGTTGGGTTCAGACCGCCGGCGTCGCCTTACGTCGTTGGCCTTCAGCCGCTTGGTTCCATCCTATCGCCCGCATCGGAGCGCGAGGGGATTCTGAGTGGCCGCTGGTCCCGATCGACGGCGGCGGGGCTCTCTCCCCACGCGGTCGGCGATGCTCGATGCTCCCGCTAGATTACAGCGAAACCGCCGAACATAAGTCTTTTTGCGCGGATCACCCCCGTGCGAAATCCTGTGTCGACGGCGGCCTGTCGCTGAGCATCGATTCGTTGCCCGCCGACGAATTGGACGCCGCCAAGGCGGCCTGGGTTCGAGACAGCTACTCTTACGACGGCAAGAGCTGCAATTCGGCTTTCCCTCGCAAAACCTTCGTGTCGGAATTCGTTGCGAGCGATACGGGAGAGCTATTCCTTTTCGTCAACGACGCTGCGCATGTGTCCTTAAACGGTCGCAAGCAAATCTTTTACGACAACAACACCGGCACAGCGAAAGTAACGATTGAGCGATTGCCGCGCGACGCCGCGCGCGCCACGACTGCAAGCGCGCCATAGGTTCCGCGCTTCGCTCGGCCGCAGGGCTCACGAGCCACGCGGCTTGGCGCGCGTCGTCGGCTGCGCGGCCGCCGGATCGTCCGGCCAGAGATGGCGCGGATAGCGCCCTCTCATCTCCTTCTTCACCTCGCTCCAGGAGCCTTTCCAAAAGCTCGGCAGATCGCGAGTCGTCTGAATCGGCCGATGCGCCGGCGACAGCAGTTCGAGCGTCAAGGGCGCACGTCCGCGCGCAAGCGTCGGGTGACTCGAAAGGCCGTAAAGCTCTTGCACGCGCACCGAGAGGATTGGTCCGTTCTCGGTGGAATAATCGAGCGCGTGACGCGCGCCGGCGGGCGTCTCGAAATGAGAGGGCGCTTCCACATCGAGCCTGCGCGACAACTCATAGGGGAGAAGCTGAACGAGCGCGGCCTCGAGCTCGTCGGCCGCAATATCCGCGAGCGACGTGCGCCCCGCAATGAACGGCGCAAGCCACTCTTCGGCGCTTGCCGCCAGAGCGGCTTCGGACAGGTCCGGCCACTCGTCTCCTTCCGCGCGGCGCAGAAAGGCGACCCGGTCGCGCCGTTGCATCTGCGACTTCGTCCATGGCAGCCGCGCGACGCCAACCGCGGCCGCGCCGCGCGCAAGGATCCGCGCATTTTGGTCAGACGCCTCGACCGCCAGATTGCGCTCGGAGAGTCGTATCGCGCCGAGGCGCCGGAAGGCGCGCCGCCGCAGGCTCGCGTTCGCCGCGTCGAAAACGGTTTCATCGCGAGTCTCGATGCGCTCGCCGGCGATCGCCTCGACCTCCTCGGCGGTGAGCGCGCAAGCGGCAAGGATGCGCGCCTGCGCCGCCCGGCCAGTGAGTTCGGCGACGGCGAGAAATGGCGCGCGTGACAAAGGATCTTCTATCGGCAACACCGCCGCGCGGCCGTTCGCCATCAGGAACTCGCCACGCGCGCCGCGCGATTTGGCGATGCGGTCGGGATAGGCGAGCGCGATCAGCGCGCCGTCGGATAACAGCCCCCTCCCTGTCCCTCCCCCGCTTCGCGGGAGAGGGGACGCGAACGATCGGCGATTCGCGGCAGGAAGCGCCGGGTCTGCTCCTTCTACCGTGCAAGCGGGGGATTGGAGTGAGGGCGATCGAGCAGCCGCCGCCATCGCCTGCCGCGCCCATTGTGCAGCGAGGCGCAGGGCGTCGCGCGCGCGTTTGGAGTTTTCGCCGTGCAGGCGCTCGACCCGATGCGAAAGGTCGGCGTCGGCGCCGCCGATCACGCGCTCCGAGAGCAGCATGGCGAGTTCGGCAGCGCGCTTCGCCTCGCCGTGATCCGCCGCCTCGACCACCATTCGCGCCAATCTGGGCGCAAGCGGCAGCGCCCGCATGGCGCGGCCCATGTCCGTGAGCCGCCCGTCGTCGAGCGCGCCGAGTTCGCGGTCGAGCGCGACGGCCTCCTTCCAAGCGGGCGCCGGCGGGAGATCGAGCCATTTGAGCTGAGCCGGATCGCTGACGCCCCAGGCCGCGAGATCAAGCGCAAGCCCGGACAGATCGGCGTCGAGAATTTCGGGCGCGGCGAAGGCCGGGAGCGCCGCCGTCTGCGGCTCGTCCCACAGGCGATAGCAGACGCCCGGCTCCGTGCGACCGGCGCGGCCGCGGCGCTGATCGACGCTGGCGCGCGAAGCGCGCACGGTCTCGAGCCGCGACAATCCGAGATCCGGCTCGAAGCGCTGCACACGCGCCAGCCCGCTGTCGATGACGATGCGGACGCCTTCTATCGTGAGCGAGGTTTCCGCGATCGACGTGGCCAGCACGATCTTGCGACGGCCAGGCCGCGCCGGCGCGATGGCCCGGTCCTGCTCGCCGCGATCGAGCGCGCCATAGAGCGGGGCGACGTCGACGTCGTCCGGCAGCCGCGACTCGGCGAGGCGTGAGGCGACGCGCATGATCTCGCCCTGCCCCGGCAGAAACGCGAGGATCGAACCTCGCTCCTCGCGCAGCGCCAGAAGGATCGCGCGCGTCATCGCCTCGTCGATGCGCGCATTGGCGTCACGGCCGAGATAACGCGTCTCGACGCCAAATGCGCGCCCCTGGCTCTCGATCGTCTTGGCGCCCATCAGCGCGGCGACGCGCGCGCCGTCGAGCGTCGCCGACATGGCGATGAGCCGAAGATCCTCACGCAGCCCAGCCTGGGCGTCGAGCGCCAGCGCGAGGCCGAGATCCGCGTCGAGCGAGCGTTCGTGATATTCGTCGAACAGCACGCCGGCCACGCCCTCGAGCCCCGCATCGTCGAGGATCATCCGCGCAAACACCCCTTCGGTGACGACCTCGATGCGCGTTCGCGCCGAGATTTTCGATTCGAGGCGCATCCGCAAGCCGATCGTTTCGCCGACGGCCTCGCCAAGCGTCGCCGCCATGCGGCTCGCCGCCGCGCGGGCGGCGAGACGTCGCGGCTCCAGCAAAATGAGCTTGCCGCCCTTCGCCCAGTCGGCGTCGAGCAGCGCAAGCGGCGCGCGCGTGGTTTTGCCGGCGCCAGGCGGGGCGACGACGACCAGGTTGCACGACGCCTCAAGCGCCGCGCGGATCGCCGGCAGCACATCGTCGATCGGCAGCGCAGAAAGATCATGCAGCATCGGAGGCGCGCGCTTCAAAAGGTCCAAATTCTACGGCCCGACGCATTGCGGACGTCGGTCAAAGGGTCAAGACGCTGGTCGCGTCGGACCGGCAATAAAAAAGCCCCTCCCTTGCGGGAGGGGCAAAAGATTGCAGCCCAATGCTGAACTTACGCGGCCTGCTGAATCGCCGAGAGCTTCCACTCCTGCGGTCCGGCGCCCGCCGGTCGGCGGAAGGTCCAGGCCTCGGACGTCTCCGTCGGCCCGGGCGAACCGGGCGCTGGCTTGCCGGTGGCGCGATCCTCGATCACGTCATTGAGCGCAAAGCGCATGGCGACGGTGGCGTATTCTTCGACGCCTTCACGCCACGCCTCCGACAAGTCGCCTTGCAGCAGCTTTACGTCAGAGACGCGGTTGATGACGCCCTTGCGGCGGTTCTCCTCCAATTCGTCGTCGAAATAGGAGGCCATTTCCGGCGTCGACATGCCGCGCAGCGCGCCAAGATCCTCGCGGCTATAGGCGGCCTGCGATTCGCCGAGCAGGCGTTCGAAGGCGTTGAAGTCCTCGGGCGCAATCTTGATCGGCTTCGCCATCGCCGCCTCCGGAGAAGCGCCGGAGCCGAAGCCCGCCGCCCCAAATGGCGCGCGCGCCGTGAAGGGCGAGGTGAAGCCCGGGCTCGGACGGTGACCCGCCCCCGCCATGGCGTTCGCATTGCGACGCGTCCACCAATTGAAAGCCATGCGGGCCAGGAAGACGACCAGCGCGATCTGCAACAGTAGGCCGATGACCGACATGAAGCCGCCCATGCCGCCGAAGAGGCCATGGCCCGTCAACAGGCCGAAGAGGCCGGCGCCCAGCAGGCCGCCGGCGAGGCCGCCCAGAAGGCCGCGACCCAAGGAGCCGCCAAAGAGGCCGCCAGGCTGCGACATCGGCCCTGCCATGCCAGGCGTTGGACGCGGCGTGCCGCTGCGCTCGAAGGGCGAGGCCTGGCCCGGCATGGTGCGGGTCGACGGCGGGGCCGACCAGCTGCGCGAGCCGCGGCTGCCAAAGCTGCCGCCGCCGCCCATGCGCGCTTCAGCGATGGCGGGCGCAAGCGCCAGCAGCGTCGCAAGCGCAAGAGAAATCAGCGATCCACGCTTAAGGGCGAAGAAACGCGACATGTTTGTATCCTCGAAATTGCGGGGAAACAGACTCCCCTAACCGCGCTTATATAGGAACGCCGGGGTCAGCGCGCAAAGGCTTGGCCGCAAGATCGTAGCCCGCATCTTGCGCACCCATACCATCACGCTAAACTAGTCACCATGACTAGATTTTCGAAATCAACGCAAAAGGAGCCGACTTCACCGGGTCGGTGGGTCCTTCAAGACGCCAAGGCGCGCTTCAGCGAACTGGTGCGGCGCGTCCGCAGCGAAGGGCCTCAGCATGTGACTGTGCACGGACGCGACGCCGTGGTCGTAGTGTCGGCGGAGGAATTTCGTCGGCTCGAGGGAGAGCGTACGGGGGACGCGTTGATCGCCGCGATGCAGACGTCGCCCGCGCGCGACATCGACATTGAGCCCAAACGGGAAGCGATGCCCGTGCGCGAGATCGAATTGTGAGCGGATGGCTGCTCGACACCAATGTGCTTTCGGAACTGCGTCGTCCGAGGCCCAATGCAAAGGTCGTCGCATTCGTAGCTGCGCAGCCGCTCGATCGGCTCTATGTCAGCGTGGTCACTTTTGCGGAAATCCGCTTTGGAATTGAGCTTGTCGCCGACCCTTCGAGACGGGCCGAATTGCACGACTGGCTCACGCTCAAAGTGCGGCCGCTGTTTACACAAAGGACGCTGCCGGTTAGCGAGGATGTCATGTTGAAGTGGCGCCTGCTCGTCGAAGAAGGGCGCAAGACGCGATATACTTTCTCCCAGCCTGATCTCATCATCGCCGCCACAGCTCTTCTCCACGGCTTGACGGTCGTGACGCGAGATACTGGCGATTTCGAGAAAGCGCGCGCGCCGGTTGTCAATCCGTGGGAATGAACGCCGCAGCCCTTTGCTTCGTATGGCGCGCACGGAGTATGGAGTGAGCGTCGTAACCTTCGGCTAAAAAAGATTGAATCGGCGACATGCGTCAATATCTCGACCTTCTGGATAAGGTCCTGCACGAAGGCGTGCGCAAGGACGATCGCACCGGCGTCGGAACGCTATCGCTGTTCGGCCATCAGATGCGTTTCGACCTTTCGCAAGGCTTCCCGCTGGTCACGACCAAGCGCGTGCATCTGAAATCGGTGATTCACGAATTGCTGTGGTTCCTGCAGGGCGACACCAACGTCAAATATCTGCGCGACAATGGCGTCACCATCTGGGACGAATGGGCGAATGAAGACGGCGACCTTGGTCCGATCTACGGCATGCAATGGCGGCGCTGGCCCGACGGCGACAGGGATATCGACCAGCTCGCCCATGTCGTCGAGGAGATCAAGCGCAATCCCTTCTCGCGCCGGCTGATCGTCTCGGCATGGAATCCAGCCCAGGTCGACGACATGGCGCTGCCGCCCTGCCATTGCCTCTTCCAGTTTCATGTCACGGAAATTGACGGCGTGAAGCGCCTCTCCTGCCAGCTCTACCAGCGTTCGGCCGACGTCTTCCTCGGCGTGCCTTTCAACATCGCGAGCTATGCGCTGCTGACGCATATGGTCGCGCAGGTCACGGGCTGTGTTCCGGGCGATTTTGTGCACAGTTTCGGCGACGTGCATCTCTATTTGAATCATGTCGAGCAGGCGCGGCTTCAGCTCTCACGCGAGCCAAAACCCCTGCCCCGCCTGAAACTCAATCCGTCAGTGCGCTCGCTCTTCGACTTCAGATACGAAGATTTGAGCGTCGAGAATTACGACCCCTGGCCGGCGATCGCCGCGCCGATCGCGGTGTAGGCCGCGATGGAGCCCAAAATCGTCGCCGTCGTGGCGCGCGGACGCAGTGGCGTGATTGGCGTCGCCAACGGCCTTCCCTGGCGGCTCTCGAGCGACCTCAAGCGCTACAAGGCGCGTACCTGGGGAAAGCCGATGATCATGGGTCGGCGCACCTTCGAATCGATCGGACGGCCGCTGCCGGGGCGCGAAAGCGTCGTGCTGACGCGCGATCCTCATTTCAAGGCCGAAGGCGCGCATGTCGCGGCGAGTCTTCAGGAGGCTTTGGCGACGGCGCGTCGGCTGGCCGCGCTGCTTGGCGTCGACGAGATCATCATCGCGGGCGGCGAGGAGATCTATCGCGCCTTTCTCGATCTCACCGACGTCATCGAACTGACGGAGGTCGCGCTCGAAATCGAGGGCGACGCGCATTTTCCGGCGCTCGACCCCAAAGACTGGCGCGAGGTCGCGCGCGAAGCGCCGCCGCGCGGCGCCAAGGACGAAGCGGACTTCGCTTTTGTCACGCTTGAGCGGGTCCGTCCCTAGAGCGCCGGAAACCAGTTGCGGCGCAATCCTGCTATGGCTATAAACCGGCCCGAAGCGGCTTCGGCCATTTCTGTCGGAGTGTAGCGCAGCCTGGTAGCGCACCTCGTTCGGGACGAGGGGGTCGGAGGTTCGAATCCTCTCACTCCGACCAATGTTCTCAAAAAAGCTAAGATGCGTTGACGCTCCGGCGACCACTGGAAGGCGCGGTATTCAGCGCGCATCCCAGCAAAAGCTCCGGGCGGAGCGTCTGAACGCGACCTGATTCTTTCAGCCTCGACGAAGCGCGCCAAGAATGCGAGGCTTGCATAGGGCTATAATGGCGTGCGCCCCCATAGCTCGCTCGGCAATAAAGCGCCGAGAGCGTCAGCGGATGAACCGGTATTTCCCGGTAAAGCCCGACCAACTGGGAGAAGTTCAGGCCCTCCCTTACGCGATCATTGAACGCCACTGGCGCCGGCCTGCAGCAGCTTGTCATCACGAATATTATCGTCGTCATCTATTCTTCTGGAGGGTATTATGACCCCTACGACATGCAAAACATCTCAACCGCTATCCTTTGGAGATTCTTCTCAGCAAACCTTCAAGGTATGCACGTTCCTTGTGAACGTGCTCAGTCATATGTATGAACAATGGCTAAATGCCGGCTCGCCGCGAGACTTTGATTGGCAGCCGGCTAACGCCTGCCCGATCACCAAAGATTTCAAAGTGGAAGACTACGCTTTTGGTCAGCTGATTTGGAGCACGTTCACTTTAGAGTTTAAAAAGACAGTCACTGAACCTTTCGGATGCCTGGTTAAATCCAAGACCGACGGCAGTCTTTATCTCGTTTTCCGGGGCAGCAAAAGCCTTGAGGACTTCGAAGTCGATATTGAATTCAAACCGGTAGCGTATAGCGCGCCGACGCCCAATCCTCCTCCCGGCATTCTCGTCGCAAGAGGTTGGTACGCAGTTTACACCGGACTTGTGGAGGCGCTGGACGCCCAGCTCAAAACAATCGGCCCTAAACCTCTTACCATCACCGGCCACAGTCTCGGCTCGGCGCTTGCCACGCTTGCTGTGCCATTGGCGGCTTCTCACAATATTGCGGCCCGACACTATAATTCGGCAAGTCCAATGGTTGGGCTAAAACCCTTCCACGATTACTACGAAAACTTAAAGGTTCAAACATTCCGTCTTGTGAACACCGCCGACACCGTACCGAATCTTCCGCCAAAGCGTAGCGGCGACTATCAACACGTCGGCATTGAGGTCCCCTTCAACGCGGACTATGGCGCTGAGAAGAAAACACACAACCCGTGTTGCAGCTACGCCTATGCAATCTACAATCCGGGTGCGCCCTGCAATAAAGACTTTGACGCCTGCGCCCCGACGCTCAGTCAAGCCCACGACTAAACCGACGATCGCCGGATGACCGGCGGCGTCTGACTGGGTCACGGCCCGCGTATTGAATCTATGCGGTGAGAAAGAGAAAGCCCAGCCGCGAGGGCTGGGCTTTCCTGGATCCGTCGTGCTTGAATGATCGATCAGTATTTCGCCAACACCGGCGCCGAAGAGCCGAAATTGAAGTGGTAATTCACGCCAAAGCGAATCGTGTGGAAGCGCGTGCGGTTGTTGACGTTGTTCAAGTTGAGGCCGAAATTGAAGCCGTTGTTGTTGTTGCCGCTGAGCTGCGTATAGAGATACTCGGCCTTGACCGACCAGTTCGGGAGCGCAACGAACATATACTCGGCGCCGCCGCCGGCGGTCCAGCCCGTCTGCACCGTGCTGTTCTGGTTCCACCAGCCGTTGCGTTTCACCTCGCCATAAGCGAAGCCGCCTGTGCCATAGACCAGCAATTGCGGGCTCAGCAGGTTGACGCCGACGCGGCCACGCACGGTGCCGAACCAGTTCAGGGTCGCGGTGGTGACGGGAGGGACGCCAAAGAGCCAGGCGTAGCTGTTGCCGCCCGCGCCAGAGCCGATGCTGGTGCCCTGGAAATCGGTCTCGATGCCGACCACGAACATCGGCGTGATCTGGTAATTGTAGCCAATCTGACCGCCGCCGACGACGCCCGCCCGGCTACCGCCGTGATTGTTGACGCCCCAGCCCCAGGCGTTGGATGAATTTTGGGCGTAAAAGCCGACGCCGAAGTTGAGACCGGCGTAGAAGCCCGTCCAGGTCATGATCGGCGGCGGGGGCGGCGGCGGCGGCGCCTTGTAGGACGGAAGGTCGGCGGCCATGGCCGACCCTGCCGTCAGCGCGAGGGCCAAAGCGGCAAAAGTTGCCTTCTTCATTATACCTTCTCCTAAAGCTTAAAACGGCTTGGGCCGAATTCCCGCACCAAAGGCGGCTTCCGTAAAGAAAGCGACCAGCCCTGCACAGTCAAAGCAATTTAGAAGCTATTCGGCCCTCCCAGCACGCTTTTCACCCGACTGTGGCAGTGGCGCCACAACGCTGAAAGCGGGTTCTCATCGAAAAAATCTCTCAACCTTTTCGTAGCCTTAGGGCCGCAGAGAAATTCGCCTAGTTTCGAGAGTGGGCCAGATCGGCGTTTATCAAACTTGCCGTGGCCGGCTGACGCGCTGAGCGTCGCTCGCCCCGCCCACGCCTGACGCCCTCAGTGTCCGTCATTGGAAAAGTGCTGATAGTCGACGCTTCGCTTCCAATGTCCGCCCCAGCGCCAGCCTTGTCGCGCGAAGGCCCTGGTCACGACGTCGCCGTCGACGATGATCCCGACGATGTCTCTCCTGCGCTTGGAGGGCTCGTCATAGGCGCGCCCGGCTTCAGGCTCGGTCAGCTGTCCTTCCCGGTAGGGATTTTGAACGGGATTGATGTCCACAGCCATTCCATAGGCGTGTCGCGACATCGCGCCACGATCGGTCGTTCGGCAATTGAAGGCGCTCGTATTATTCGCCGCCATCGATCGCGCGTCATCCCCTCCGAATTCATCGATCAGCGACATTCGATAGATTCGAAATTTCCCGCTGTCGTAGATTTCCTCAAAGGCGGCTGCGACCGCTTTTGCGACGCTTCTTGCGACAATCAAAGAGCCAGTCTGCGCGTTGCCGTCGAAATCGAGGTAAGGGACTCTCAAGAGAACGAGCTGGTCCCGTCCGGGACATGGAAGGTCGGCGCGCCACGACCTTCCCTGCATGTAAGCCCATACGGCGTCGGGTATGGGTTCAGCCGTGACCTTCGCGACGCGCGCATTTGCTTCTGCGCCAGCGAGAAGCAAAAACAGAAGCGCAACCGCTCCGACTCGTGAGCAGCGCATCGTCAAATTCATTTGCGCGCCAATCCGCATCTTCGTTCGGCCAGTGCTTCATCTGCCCAATTCTCGGAGCACTCTCAACGGCCTTTGATCATCGAGACGATAACACGGTTGAATTGGCATATTCCGATGCGCGCCAACGTAAGAAAGGCAACGCCTCGATCGTCAGCGCCGCAATGCACACGAATTCGCCGACCCCATCGGCGATCACCATGTCGCCGATCGTGAGTATCGCGAGTCCCTTGCATATTTCCGAGACGGCAAAAATTCCGTTTGCCCTGGCCATGCAAACGAACTTGCCGAGCGGACGGTCAGTTCGAGCAGTAATTGCATTCGCCGAAAGGAGGGCGATCTCTTTTTCTCCGGGCGACAGCCCGACAGAAGATGGCGCCCGTGGAAAGCCCATGCCTGCCCTTCCTGTATGGAGGTGCTGTTCCTCTACCTTGAATTGCGAACGCCAATATGGCCGACATGCGGCCCCACCTAGGCAGAAGGCGCGATGAAATGACTGCGCGCTCTGTCTCCGCCGCTCAGCGGTAGTCGCCGCGCATTTCCGCGGCCAACTGCGGCGATCTTTGACTTGGGCGAAGCGAACTCATGAGCGTCAATAGAAACGCCCCGACTGCACAGCGGGGCGTTTCTTGCGTCTCATCGAACTGGCGTGTTGCTCAGCACACCCACACCCAGTTGCCGACGGAATCGCTCCACTGCCAGCACACGCCGGGGTTAAGAGGCCGCCAGGGCGTGCTATAATCCCTCTTCTGATAGCGCCAGAGCCCGCCATAGGACTGGACGTTGCCATCGTAAGGGTAAGATCGCTGCGCTTGAGCCATCGGAGCGAAAGTAAAAGACGCCCCGATTATCAATAGCACGAGCTTGCGCATTTTTTCCTCCAGATTGGTTGGCTGTTAGCCAGTTCAACTGGGTCAGGCGCAAGGTCATTCAACCCGCCGGCGAACGCTTACATAGTCAAGCGTATCCGACGCAGCCTATTGTTTAATCCTAGGCTTGCACGGCCGAGGCAGTCGCAACGCTTAATGTTTTGCAAAACGCTCTATGGCGTTGATAAACGCCTCCGGCGAAGCGGCAATGCGTCGAGCGATATGCTTGGGCGCTCGGATGAGCATTTGAACGGTTGAGAAGTTGACGATGACTTTCGACGCGGAAACGAGACGCTGCATTCGGCTCTCCATACTTGGTCTGCGCGGCGCTGCTGTGCGGGGAGGCGTTCGGCGGCGCTAAGCGAGCAAATCCTGATATTGCGAGCGCACACTTAAGCATGCCAGCGTTTCGGCTGGGTTGCCGCAATGTTGCCGGTTGTTTCGGGCTTGGGGCAAATTTGTGCGGCGCATCACCCCGCTTCGGTTATTTGCCCAGAATGTCCGCGCGCAGTCTGTCCGCGACAAGGTCGACCGCCGCCGCCACCGCCGGCGACATCGACGCGCCGATATCGAAGGTTCCGCCTTCGATCGCATAGACGACGCAGCGCGAGGGCAGCGCGCCCAGCGCGCGGGCGAGTTCCAGAGCTTCGGCGAGGCCGAAGCCATGCGTCGATGCGCCGAAAGCCGCTCGCGGAAGCGAGCCTGCGCCGACGTCAAAGCGGCGGATCTCGCCGGGCGTCGCCCCGGAAACGCAGGCGTCGACAATGTAGGCGGCGTCCGCGCCCTCGAGCCGCGCCAAGACGCGCGTCGCCTCGCCCTCCTCCTCGATAATTTCGACGTCGACCCGCAACGCTCTCAGCGCATGCGCGACCGCGCGGCCAGCCGCATCGTCGCCGCGCTGGGGATTTCCGATACAGAGCACAATGATGCGCGGTCCTTCGCGCGCACTATCCGCCCCGGTCGACATCGAGCCGCAAGAAATGCGTCGCGCAGGAAATGCAGGGGTCGTGATTGCGAATGGTCTGCTCGCAGCGGTGACGCAAAGCGTCGTCCGGCAGATCGAGCCACGCCGTCGCGAAAATCTTCAAATCCTCTTCGATGCTCGGCTGGTTCTGCGACGTCGGGGGGACGATGCGGGCGTCGGCGATCTTTCCATCGGCATGAAGCTGATAGCGGTGATACAGCATGCCGCGCGGCGCCTCGGTCGCCGCAAAGCCAACCCCCGCACGCGGTTCGAGATCGACGGCCGGGCGGTCAGGCTCTTGATATTGGTCGATGATCCGTAGCGCCTCGTCGCAGGCGTAAAGAACTTCCACGGCGCGAACGATAATGCTGCGGAAGGGATTGGCGCAGACCGATCCAAGTCCCGCTTCGCGCGCGGCTTCGCGCGCGATCGGCGAGAGAGACGCGGCGTTCAGCGCATAGCGCGCCAGAGGCCCCGTGAGATAAGCGCCGCGCGCCTTGAGATGCGCGTGCAGCGCGGTCGAATGTTCGACGTGGCTCTCTTCGAAATGTTCGTCATATTCCGCGGCGGCGATGTCGAGCCCGCGGCTTGAGACGATGCGGCCCTGGTTCAAGGGATATTCGCCGTCGCCGCGCAAAGCGACGAATTCATAGTCGCGCTCGACGTCAGGAAAATCAAAACCGGCCGTCCAGCGCACGGTCGCGAGCGCTCCGTCCCGCGCGCGCTTTAACTCTTCGGCGAGCGGCTGAAGTTCGCGCCGGCGCGGCGCACGATAAAAGCCGCCGACGCGGACATTGATCGGATGAATCTCGCGGCCGCCGAGAAGCGCGATGATCGCATTGCCGGCCTTTTTGAGATCGAGGCCCCGACGCACGATATCGGCGTGGTCGCGCGCCATCTCGATTGCGCCCGCATAGCCGAGGAAATCCGGCGCGTGCAGCATGTAGACGTGCAGCGTGTGGCTCTCGATCCACTCGCCGCAATAAAGAAGCCGTCGCAGGTCGCGCAACGGTCCATTGACAACGACGCCGAGCGCGTTCTCCATCGCGTGAATCGCGCTCATCTGATAGGCGACCGGACAGATGCCGCAGATGCGCGAGGTGATATCGTGCGCCTCGCTATACATGCGGTCGCGCAGGAAGGCTTCGAAGAAGCGCGGCGGTTCGAAAATATTGAGCTCCGCCGACTGCACGACGCCGTCGCGCGCGACGACCTTGAGCGCGCCCTCGCCTTCCACCCGGGCGAGCTGATCGACCTTGATCGTCTTAACGATCATGACGTTCGCTCTCCTCGCGGAAGGCGTCGGCGTTGGCGTTGAAGGTTCTGTAGACGCGCTTCAGCGCATCCTCGTCCATGCCGAGCTTGCTCAACCATACCGACAGCGACGGCGCGTTGGGCGTCTCCATCGGCCCATAGCAGCCATAGCAACCGCGATTGTAGGAGGGACAGAGCGCGCCGCAGCCCGCATGCGTGACGGGTCCCAGACAGGGCGTGCCGTGACCGACCATGACGCAGAGATTGCCGGCGATCTTGCATTCGACGCAGACGCTGTGCGGCGGCGTTTGCGGCTTGCGTCCGGCGAGGAAGGCAGAAATCACCTCGACGAGCTGCCGCGTGCTGATCGGACAGCCGCGCAGTTCGAAGTCAACCTTCACGTGATCGGAGATCGCGGTCGACGTCGCAAGCGTCTGGATATAATCCGGCCGCGCATAGACGATCGCGGCATATTCGCGCACGTCGGCGAAGTTGCGCAGCGCCTGAATGCCGCCTGCGGTGGCGCAGGCGCCAATCGTAATTAAGAATCGCGACTGTTTACGGACCTCCTGGATGCGCGCCGCGTCATGCGCGGTCGTCACCGAACCTTCGACGAGGGAAAGATCGTATGGACCTTCGACCGACGCGCTCGTCGCCTCGAGGAAGTGCGCGATCTCGACCTCGCCGGCGATCTCCAGCAATTCGTCCTCGCAATCGAGGAGGCTGAGCTGGCAGCCGTCGCATGAGGCGAATTTCCAGACAGCGAGTCTTGGTCGAATGCGCGCCACGTCACAGCTCCCGATAAGCGAGAAGATCGCGCACGCGATCATAGCGGTGGACCGGCCCGTCCTTGCAGATGAACAGCGGACCGAATTGACAGTGGCCGCAATGGCCGATGGCGCATTTCATGTTGCGCTCCATCGAGACAAAAATTCGCGAATCCGCAATGCCCGCGTCTTCAAGCGCGAGCGCGGTCGCGCGGATCATCACTTCCGGTCCGCAGATCATGGCGATGGCGTCCGCCGGATCGTAGCGAAGCTTGGACAGCAAAGGCGTCACATAGCCGACGTCCCCGGTCCAATCTGGTCCGGCGCGCTCCACCGCGACGCGCAGCTGGAAGTCAGGCGTCTTCCGCCATTCTTCGAGTTCGTTGACAAAGATGAGGTCGTCCGGCGTGCGCGCGCCATAGAGCACGCCCACCCGGCCGTAAGCGGCGCGATGGCGCAGCAGCCAGTAGATCGCCGGCCGAAGCGGCGCGAGGCCGATGCCGCCGCCAATCAGCAGGACGTCGAACCCCTTTGCTTCCTCGACCGGCCAGCCGACGCCGAAAGGACCGCGCAAGCCCACTTGGTCGCCAGCCTTCAATCTGCCGAGCGCCGCGCTCACCGGCCCGACGGCGCGGATCGTATGGGTCAATCGCTCCGGTTCCTGCGAGTCGCCGCTGATGCTGATCGGTATTTCGCCGACGCCGAATGCGTAGAGCATGTTGAACTGCCCCGGCGTGTACGGCGTCGCGCGCTCAGGCGCGAGATCGAAGGTGAACACCTCCGCCGACTCGCGAATGAAGCGCGTCACCCGCGTCATGCTCGGCGCCATGGGATAGGGCGGCGGCGTGCAGGCTTTAAGCGTTTGCGGCATCATACATCCCGAGCGCCTGCATGCGCGCCGACTGCAAGCGTTTGACGAGCGGCGGAATGAAGCGCTTCATCATTTCATAGCCGACGCGGGGATCCGCCTCGCATTTGCCGCGCAGACACTTTCCATCAAAGGAAATGGCGCGCGTCAGTTCGACGGCGCGCGCGTCGAAGGACGAACGATAGGGCGGAATGAGCCAGTCGGCGCCGAGAATTTCGCCGCTCTTGACCGTTAGAAAGGTGAAAGCTCCGCGCCCGGGCACGAAAGTTTCGAGCGCCACGGCGCCATGTCGCAGGAGATAGAAGGAATCCGCCGCGGCGCCTTCGCGATGCAGATAATCGCCCGGCTGCAGGACGACATTTTTGGCGCATCCGGCGATAAGCGCCAATGTTTCTTCGTCGAGCCCCTCCGCGAAGGGATGATGTCGGAGCAGATCGGCAATGTCCTTCATGGCCAGTCCCCGGAGGACGTGTCACAGCCGCGGATGGCGCGCACCTCTTCGGTAATGTCGATGCCCACCGGACACCAGGTGATGCAGCGCCCGCACCCCACGCAGCCCGACGAGCTGAACTGATCGATCCAAGTCGCAAGCTTGTGGGTCATCCATTGGCGATAGCGCGATTTCGCGCTGGCGCGCACGCTGCCGCCATGAATATAGGAAAAATCCATCGTGAAGCAGGAATCCCAGCGACGCCAGCGTTCCGCGCGTTCTCCGGAAAGATCGGAGACGTCTTCCACAGACGTGCAGAAACAGGTCGGACAGACCAAGGTGCAGTTGGTGCAACTCAGACAGCGGGTCGCCACCTCGTCCCAGCGCGGATGCTCGAGATTGCTCATCAGCAGTTCGTTGAGGTCGTCCGAACGCATTTCGCGGCCCATCGAGGATGCGGTGTGTTCGATGACAGCTTCACCGGCTTCGACCTCGCGACTTGATGCGAGCCGATGCGGAACCTGCGCCAGGAGCGCACGCCCCTCGTCGCTGCCGGTCTCGACAAGAAAGCTATGCTCGGTCCCATCGAGAAGCTCGGTCAGTGCGATGTCGAAGCCCTGCTGGACGCGCGGACCCGCCTGCATCGAAACGCAGAAGCACGTGCCTCCCGCCTGGCCGCAATTGACGGCAACGATCAGCGCGCGCTCGCGCAGCGCTTTGTAGTGCGGATCGACATAGAGATCGCCGACGAGAACCCTGTCTTGGATTTCAATCGCGCGAATTTCACAGGCCCGCACGCCGACGAAGGCGAGACGATCAGATGGCGAGGGTTCGGGCGTGACGCTTGCGGTCTCGCCGTCGCGTTCGGCCGTCCAAAGCCGCAGCTTCGGCGCGTGTAGAAATTTTTTCCACGACTGCGGCCCGACGGAATATCCAAAGAGCGCATCGTCATCGCGTCTGGCCAATCTGTAGCGGCCGCCGTCCTGCTCGTCCATCCACCCGCGGGGCAGATCGTCGACAGATTCGATATCGTCGTAAACAATCGCCTGATTTTGCACGGTGGGGCCGATGGGGCGATAACCGCCGGCCCGGATCGCCCGCAGCAGATCTTGCAGGCCCTCGACCGTGATGATCGCCGCCGCGTCGTCAGCTTTGGCCATGAGCGCTCCTAACCCAGCTTCCCTGCCCGCCGATATCAAAACGAACGACGTCGGATGTTTCGTCAAGTCTAGCCTTTGCCGGCGCCCTTGTGACGCGAGGATGACATTAGGCCGACGTCCAGCATCATGCGCTATCGTCTTCTCCGCGATAGAGCCCGAGTTTACCAGCAGCCGGACATGCCGGCCCAATTCCCATCTCGCCGGTTGCTCGGTTCCCGTGCACGAACTATCTTGAGCTTCTAATTCGGCCAACAGGCGCGAGGGACTAGCGGGGATCGTCGCCGCTGCGTTTGCGCCCGAACCAATAGGGATTGCTCATGTCCAATAGCTCCGGCCCGGCCGAACCCCAAGAGCCCCACGTTACGCCGGAGCATGAGAGCTGGGCGACGACGATCGAGCATGGCATCGAAGAGATCCGGACCCAGTCGGCCGGCGTTCTTTTCCTCGACGTCATCAAAATCGACCTGCCCTATATCGTGATGCTGTCGACGGCCGTGCTCGGCATCGGCATCGTGACCTTCACGGGACAGGCGGTCGCCTACTACTGGGAGTTCCTGACGCCAGTCTATTGCGCGATCTGCATTTATATCGGCTGGCGGCACACGGAAACGACGCATGAGCGCACGCGGCTGGTCTGGACCCAAATATTGCACTGGGCGGCGTTTCTCTTCGGCATGTGGCTGATCTATTCGCCGCCGCTGCGCCAGCTGATCGACGTCAACGCCGCCGGCCTCAATCTGATGGTGTTGCTTGCCGTTGCGACCTTCGTGGCGGGCGTTCACGCGGCGGCATGGCAGATCTGCGTCGTGGGCGTTATTCTGGGACTGTTCGTGCCCGCGGTGGCGATCATTCAGCGTTCGTCGCTGTTCATTATCGTTTCCCTGCTCGGCATCGCCTTTGTCGCCGCCAGCATCTACATCACGCTGCACTCCCATCGCCGAAAAGCGCGCGAAGCGGAGGAGACCCTCTAAGCAGGAAGTTGACAGACTTTTTCGATGAGAAACTGCTCCAACATTTTGATTTAGAGCGCTTCCCGATCACATGAGTCCATGTGATCGGAAGCGCTCTAAGAGGCGCGCGCCGAAGAGCTACTCGGCGCGCGCTCCGATCAGGCCGAAGTCGGTTGCGCCGCCAGCGCGGCGCGGATGGCGTCGTCTTTGGACTTATCGAATGACGTCCGCAGCACCACGCCGCCGACTCCTTTCAGTCCTTCGAGAACCTTGTCGGTCGTCATCTTGCGCACGAGCAGGAACAGCGCGGCGCCGCCGGGCGGAACCGCGGCCGCCACGTCCTTCATGAATTTGTCGTCAATGCCAAAGTCAGTCAGCGCGCCCGAGACGGCGCCGGCGCCGGCGCCGATCGCGGCGCCTGCGAACGGCATCATAAAGATCAATCCGATCAGAGCGCCCCAAAAAGCGCCGGAAACTCCACCAAGGGCCGTTGTGTTGAAAAGCTGATTGAGCTTTATCGCGCCATCGGCATTCTTTACGGCGACGACCGCGTCGCCGAGTTCGATCAGATATTCCTTCTGCATGGTGAAAAGCTTCTGCCGAACTTCTTCGGCCTTTTCTTCCGACGGAAATGCAATCACGAGAAGATCATTCATTGGCCTCTCCTGTTCGGCGCGGGGGTCTCGCGCGCCGCCATTGACGATCTAGTTCAGTGAAAGAAGCAAGACAATGCGCCGAGGAGCGGCTGAGGCTGAATGAAGAATCTAACGACGGTCGGCGGACGCCGCCGTCATCGCGTTCACAGCGACGCTGGCGGGCCAGCCTTCCATCAAGACACTAATCCTGGCGACGTCGCGAAGGCGCGAATTCGCAGCGGGCGCGCTGCGGGAGCCGACGCGGCGCGGCATACAGGAAGCAGAGCGGCGAGAGCGCCGCGGCCAGCAACAGCATGACGATCACCATAGGAGTTTCTCCCTTTTTGTTTTGACGCCGCCCGCCACAAGGCGGGCGGCGAAGTCTCGGATTACTCGGTCAGGAGGGCGACGCCTTCCTTGCCGATCAGGCGCTGAATGTTCATCAGCAGCTGAAGCACGACGCCGAACACGCCGAGCGCCATCCAGCCGAAGAACACGAAGCCCCAATGCAGCGGCGCAACGAACAGTTCTTCCATGAACCAGAACGTGTGGCCCCACTCATTCAGGCCGACGTTCGGGATGATCATGAACGGGCCAATCGCCACGATCAGATAGGCCACCGAATAGCCCTTGGAGAAATACGGAAGACGCGTCTTCGCATAGAAGAAGCCGCCCACCGCGATCACCGAGTAAATCGGGTAGCTCATGTAGAACTCGATGATGTGCGACGGCGTGAAGTCCGTGTCGCGAATCACCGTCATGTGCCAGGTGCCGTCCTGCTCCGTGAAGAACGACGCGCCCCAGTAAATGGCCGCGGCGTAAACAACGAGCCATTGCACTTCGACAACCAGGCGGCGCATCTCTTCGCGCGGCGCCAGGTTCGAGAAGTCGCGCGTGCGCGTCTTCCAAAGAAAGCCCGCAAGGCCAATGCCGGAGATCAGCTCAAGCGGAATCTCGGTCCAAAGGATCGACATCCAATATGTCTGAAACTCCGGAGCGAACGAATCAAGGCCGGCGCGCCAGCCAAAAACCTGCTCGTAAATCCGGACGACCAGATAGAACCCGTTCAGAACGGCCAAGCCGATCCACATGCCCTTCAGGTCTACTACAGCTTCCGTGCCAGCAGCAGCGCGGGCTGCTGTGTCAGTCGTTGAGCTCATTATGACTCCTCCATAAAATTTGTCTCGAAGAGACGCTCTTCGAGGCTGACGCATTTTGCTCGTTATGGCGCATTGAAACAGTGACTTTGTCGCCAAATACGGCGCAGAACCCGCCACGCGGAGGAGCTCGAAAACGCGCTTCCGGTCCTCTCGCGTTGCAAAAAAAAAGCCCGGCGCAGACGCCGGGCCTTTCTTTTCAATCGCCACAGTTTAGACCGGCTGCGGCTCCATGCCGCCGACGTCCGGCTCTGGCTTTTGCCCCGTCGTCGGCACCGCCGAGCCGCGCGGCGGCGGCGTGGGCGTCGTCTCTTCGCGCACCGGCCGCTTGCCGGCGAGCAGGCCCTTCATCTCGTCCCCGGACAGCGTCTCGAATTCGAGAAGCGCGTTGGCGAGCGTGTCGAGTTGGCTGCGCTTTTCCGACAGGATGCGCATCGCCTCGTCATAGGCCTCCTGCACCAATCGGCGCACCTCGGCGTCGATTGTCTGCTGCGTCGCCTCGGAAATCGTCTGCTGACGCCCGAGGGAATATCCGAGGAACTGCTCTTGCTCGGGATTCGCGTAGGCGACGGTGCCGAGCTTGTCCGAGAAGCCGAGCTGCGTGACCATCGCACGCGCCACACGGGTGCATTGCTGGATGTCCGAGGCCGCTCCCGACGTCACCTTGTCGTGGCCAAAGATCATTTCCTCGGCGACGCGGCCGCCCATGGCGATGGCGAGCATCGCGGTCAGCTGCTCGTAAGTTTGCGAGATCTGATCGCGCTCGGGAAGGCCCTGCACCATGCCGAGCGCTCTGCCGCGCGGAATGATCGTCGCCTTGTGGATCGGCATCGCGCCAGGAACCGAGAGCTGCACCAGCGCATGGCCGCCTTCGTGATAGGCGGTGAGTTTCTTCTCCTCATCCGTCATCACCAGCGTGCGCCGCTCGGCGCCCATCATGATCTTGTCGCGGGCGTCCTCGAACTCCTGTTTCGTGACGATCCGCTTCGAGCGCCGCGCCGCGAGCAGCGCCGCCTCATTGACAAGATTCATCAGATCGGCGCCCGAGAACCCCGGCGTGCCGCGCGCGACGATCTTCAAATCCACGTCCGGCGCCAAAGGCACCTTGCGGGCGTGAACCTTTAGGATCTTCTCGCGGCCGATGAAATCCGGGTTCGGCACCTGGATCTGCCGGTCGAAACGGCCCGGACGCATCAGCGCCGGATCGAGCACGTCCGGACGGTTGGTCGCGGCGATCAGGATGATGCCCTCATTCGCCTCGAAGCCGTCCATCTCGACGAGCAGCTGATTCAGCGTCTGCTCGCGCTCGTCGTTGCCGCCGCCAAGGCCGGCGCCGCGATGGCGGCCGACCGCGTCGATCTCGTCGACGAAGATGATGCAGGGCGCGTTCTTCTTCGCCTGTTCGAACATGTCGCGCACGCGCGAAGCGCCGACGCCGACGAACATTTCGACGAAGTCGGAGCCCGAGATCGAGAAGAACGGCACGCCCGCCTCGCCGGCGATGGCGCGCGCCAGCAGCGTTTTGCCGGTGCCGGGCGGGCCGACGAGCAAGACGCCGCGCGGAATGCGCCCGCCGAGCCGCTGGAACTTCTGCGGATCACGCAGGAATTCGACGATCTCCTGCAGATCCTCCTTGGCTTCGTCGACGCCGGCGACGTCCTCGAAGGTGACGCGCCCCTGTGTCTCCGTCAGCAGTTTCGCTTTCGATTTGCCAAAGCCCATCGCGCGGCCGCCTGCCCCGCCCTGCATCTGCCGC